>CAVVZD010000009.1:0-1022339 GCA_963752765.1 Vulcanimicrobiota bacterium | reverse complement strand
ACCGCGCCGCCGCCGAGTTGCAAACGCGCCTCGCGCAGGCGCAACTCGAGAACCTCAAGCTGCAGCTGCATCCCCATTTCTCTTCAATACGCTCAACGCGATTTGGGCGGTCATGTACGAAGACGTCGCCAAGGCCGATGCGATGATAGCGCAGCTCAGCGATTTTCTTCGCCTCGTGCTCGATTCCAGTGGGGTGCAGGAAGTGCCACTTCAACGCGAGCTTACGGTCGAGCGCATGTACGTCGCGATTATGAAGACGCGGTTGGAGAGCCGACTGAATCTCAGTTTTGACATCGATCCGGCGCTGCGCGACGCCGCGGTGCCGTTCATGCTGCTCCAGCCGTTACTCGAGAACAGCATCAAGCACGGTCTCGCTCCGGATTGCAACGCACTCGACATCGCGATCAGCGCCCGGCGAGACGGAACCGCGACCGTTATCGCCATTCGCGACAACGGCGTCGGATTACGTGGGAACGGGACTGCCGAACGCCACGGCCTCGCCAACGTGCGTTCTCGCCTAATGCACATGTACGGCGATGCAGCCACGTTCGCAATCGCTCCGGCTAACGACGGCGGGACCGAAGCGACGCTGCGGATTCCCTTCGTACCGATTGCGGCGGCGGCGTCCTGATGCGCGTTCTGATCGCCGACGACGAGGCTCCGGCGCGCCGCAAGCTCGCCCGGTTCGTCGAGGCGCGCGACGATCTGGAGATCGTCGGCGAGGCCTCAAGCGGCGTCGAAGCAGTCGACCTAATCGCGACGACGCGCCCCGAAATCGTCTTCCTCGATATCCATATGCCCGACCTCGACGGGCTCGGCGTCGCCGAGGCGGTCGCCCGGATGCCCTCACCACCGCTCATCGTCTTCGTCACCGCGCACGACCGTTATGCCCTGCGCGCCTTCGAAATGAACGCTGTCGATTATCTCTTGAAGCCGTACGACCGCGGACGCTTCGACCGAGCGATCGAGCGTGCGATGGCGCGTGCCGCGACGTCAGGCGCCGGTGCAAGCGCGCTGCTCGCGCGCATCGTGGAACAAGCTCGCAACGAGGAAGGCTTCACGAAGCGACTGCTGGTTCCGGACGAGGGCCGGTCGTTTTTCTTACCGATAAACGAGATCGTGCGCGTTGCAGCCGACGGTAACAATCTCGAACTGCATACCAGGCGCGGCCTCTTTCGCTTGCGAGCGACGATGGAGGCGCTCGAAGCGCGACTTGACCCCGCGCAGTTCGTGCGCATTCACCGTTCGCATCTGATCAACATCGACGCCGTGGCCGCGATCGAGCCAACCTTCCATGGCGATCATGTGGCAATACTTCGCGACGGCCAGCGCGTGCCATGGAGCCGACGTTATGCCGTCAAGCGTCCCGACCTGCTGCGGGCGCCGTAACGCATGCGGGCTGCGAGAAACCGGCACCATGGAGCATAGCGACTCCAGCACGCTTCGTTGGCGGCGCGGACTGCTGGCGCTCTGTGCGATCGGGTTTATCTTCTGGGCCTTCAGCATGTTTCAGGCCAGCACGTGGTGGGGGCTGGTAGGCCTCGATCACACAACCACTAGCGTTCCCTTTCACGATGTCATGTTGGCCGTTAACCCTGGCTCGCCGGCTGCCAAAGCCGGCATCAAGGCCGGTGACGTCGCCGATCTTCGCACAGCGTCCCCAACGGACCGTTGGGGATTCCGAAATGGGTTGGCGGCCGACGGCTCATACACGTACGTGTTTCTCCGCGGGGCGACCCAACAACGCATAACCCTGCGATCCGAGCGCACGCCGATAGATCTGAGTTCGTGGAGCTGGTACGTTGGGGCGCTCGGCGCGCTGATCTTCGCCACGATCATTGCGTGGCGGCGCCCTTGGCTGGTGGGAGCCCGTCTGTTGTGCCTGCTGTTGATCACGGTCGTCATCGAGACATGCCTCGCCCCGAATAATTTCATTACCCCCTGGGGTGCACTCGATTTTGGGGCGGCGATAGCAGAGGTAGCAATCGCTGAACTCGTAGTGTTTTTGCTGGTCGCCTATACGTTACTGTTCGGGCGCCCGCTTTCCACACTGCGAAAGGCGCTCGCGACCCTCATATTCCTCGTTCTTGGCTTCGACCTGCTGTACAATCTGGCGGCGGATGCCGGAATTTGGAGCGGTGCGTTTGACGTCTTTGGCGGACCCATCGGGACGAGCGCGCTGCTGAACGTTTGGGAACCGTTAGCAGTGTCCGCGTTGCCGGTTCTCGCGATCGCGACGGCCGTCGCCGCCGCGCGCGCCCGCGAGCGATCGCTTCTGGTCTGGACAACGGCAGCGCTGTTTCTTAGCTTATTTTCGGGCGCCGTAGGGATCATTGCGGGAAATATTCCGGCGCTCGCATCGAATGGGGCACTCTTCGACGTCCTGCGCTACATCGAAAACGGAGCGCAGTTCCTCACGCCGTTCGCGATCGGCTATGCGCTCTTGAACCGGCGCCTGCTCGACATCGGCTTCGTCCTCAACCACGCCGCCGTCTTCTCCGTCGTTTCGATCGTCGTTATTACCGCCTTCATCCTCGTCGAATGGGCGCTGAGCGGGTGGCTCTCGACGGCGAGTCACGCGACAAACCTTTTGGTCGCGGGTGGCTTGGCGCTGGTGTTAGGTCTCTCCATGCGCCACATCCACGGCCGCGTCGACAACGTCGTCGATCGCGCCTTCTTCAGCAAGCGCCGGCGCGATCAGGATGCGATCGCAGCGTTCTCCCGCGAAGCGGCCTACATCACCGATCGCAACGTGCTCCTCGAGCGGACCGAGGAGACGCTTCTCAAGCACGCCGATGCGTCGTCGATCGCGATCTTGCTCGACGACCGGCGCGGCCGCTACGGTGAGGTAAGCGAGAACGATCCGGCCGTGCTTGCGCTGCGGGCAAAGCACGACGTCCTCGACCTGCACGGCGTTGAGAGCGACATCCGCGGCGATTACGCCTTTCCGATGGTTTCGCGCGGCCGCGTACTCGGCGTGCTCGCGCTTGGCCCCGAACGCTCCGGCGAGCACTACGCACCCGACGAGCTAGAGGTCATCCTGCGCCTCGCGCACGGCGTCGGCGCGGCGCTCGACGTGCTCGCACATGACGGCGCGAACGATCCCGTGCTCGAACAGTTGAGTGCGATACGCGAGACGCTCGCTGCGATATGCGAAACGCAAAGAGCAATGTACGAATCGCTCGTTGCTCGACCGGAAGCGATCGGAGAACGCTGACAGTCCCCGCGCCGCCACGCCGGGGGCTCATTTGCGTTGACTTAGCTCCGATCCCCGCGCGACGGTGACCGCCTCCAGCGGATGACGCATTAGCTCGATCGATTGCGCGAAATTTTTTCGACGAAATTTCGACCCCTACCCTGCTCGCAGCGGGCGTCTATATAATGAAGGCGGGCGCCCAACCGACCTGGGGTAAGCACACCTCCGCGCCACCTCTCCGCGCTAAGGTTGGAAGACGTCCGATTTAGCGGGCCGGTTCCCACTCAGGTAGGTGACGCGCGCCGTGAGCGTGTAACGTCCCTGTAACAGACGGGTTAGAAATGAGTCGAACAGGTCAGTATACGACAGTAACGGGGTGCGCCGAAAACCCTTACAGCATCGGACCTTTTAGCATCGGGCGGGAACGGGCAGGACCGCTGTGTTAGACTTCGACTCCCGCTGGGGCTATTCTAAAACGTCATATACCATAAGGGTTTTCGCGACACTTTGAGACTCCGCCCAACAAACGTGCAACAGAACATCGAGCCTATCCGACTAGCCTCCCAAAAGCCTCCGCCGCGTCGGCGTCTCGCCCGCATCGAAAACATCGATGGCTACGAGCGTTTCCGACGGTTTCGCCGATTCATAATGCGAGAACGACACAAAACCGATGCTTCCTCGCCGCCAGAAAGCAACCGGCTGATTGCGTACGACATTCTTACGACAATTCGCGCGGAACTTGGCGCAAAACGCGAACGCTCGCGGATGAAAAATAGCCCCCGAAACTATTTGTTGCGTTTCGTACGCATGCCGGGCTTCGAGCGTCGTTTACTTCGCATGTAAGGGGGCGCTATCTTCCGAAGAAGACGTCAGGTAAGTAGTAGAGTGCGACTCCACCGATCAAGGTAACGAGCCCGATCGTGTTCCAGCCACGCGGGCCGAGCGGCGCAATTCTAAGCCCGTATAAAACCGCCACCGCTGCCACGAGTAAAAAGAAAGGTCCGGTCGCATAGCAGTTAACGCGCCCGCAGCGCAGCGCGTTGACGACGCACCCGAACCCCATCGCCACCAGGGCAACTGCCCATATTGCGGCCCGCCACGCATTGCCGATGTCAAAGAACCCGCTCGCGAGAATAACGGCGATCGGAAGCCAGTAGATTGCAATCGTCGCAAGTCGGTCCGAAAGCAGGTCGCGTGATTCGTGGACGCCGTCGGCCGGCATGACCATTTTCCCTTCCATAGCGCTGAGAGAAAGCCCGCGCGCGGTTCAATCGAGGACGCCGCTTGAGGGGTGCCAGGTGAGCGCGTAGACGCGTACGACAATCTTATGACAATTCTCGCGGAAGCTGGCGGAAAGCGCTGACGCTAGCGGACGAAAAGTGAGCGTCGAAAAATCCGAAACGTAGCAGGGGAAATGGGCTATTTCTTGCGTTTCGTACGCACTCGAGGCTTCGAACGTCGTTTACGTCGCATGTAAGGGGTCGCTCTCGCACGGCCTCAATGACGATAAGATCACCTATACGATCGCTGAGCTGCGAGACGCCCCGCATCCTGACGCCGGAGCGACGTTCGAGCAGTTGATCTTGAACGGTGAAGGGAAGGCGATTCTCCAGAAACGCGGAGTGGAACTGAGGTCTAGCTCCGGGCAGCTCGGCAACATGTGAATGAGGTGCGCCGCAGGCAGAGTTGGAGCGGAAGCCGGCGGCTTCCGCTCCAAGAGCGCTAACGAGACGTCAGGCGATCAGTGTCCGGAGAAGGCCGAGTTCGCGATATCCGCCTGCATCACGAGATAATCGGTCGACCCCAGTCCCGTCGGGGTGTCCCATCCCGGACCCGCCGAGCTGGGAACGCCGTTGCTTCCGATTAGAATGTCGTGGAAGCCGCCGATGGGCGCCGTGGTGTCGGGCGGCAGCGCAGACGTATCGTCGCCCGGTTCGCCCGACGGCACGCAAGCCGTCGATCCGAGCGGGCACGGTTCGTAGTGCGCGTAGACGCCGTAATAGACGGGCGCCGCAAACCCCAACCCGTTGCTGTAGTGCGACTCTAAGCGCGCCCAAGTGCCCATCGACATCGGGGACGACAGGCTCGTGCCGCCGACGCCCGTTTGCGCGCCGCTAACGAAGACGTCCATCGGGCACCCGTTGTTGTCGGCGCACATCGCAACGTCGGCGATGCCACGGCCGACGGTGCATCCTGCGCAGATGCCGTTGACCTGCCAATACGGTGCGGTTTCCCACTTGCTGTAACCGCCGCCGGTACCGACCCACACGTGCTCGCCGTAATAGCTCCCCGGCTCGCCGCAATCGGTGCACGGACCGGTCGCGCCGACGGCATTCGTATCGAGCGTCGTGCCGCCGACGGCAACGGCGTACGGCGAAGCGGCGGGATAGCAGACTTCGGGTACTCCGGTGTTCGGCACGCCGGTTGCGGCCTCGACCGGACAGCCTTCGCCGTTGTCTCCAGTCGAGGCGAACATCGTCATCCCTTGAGAAGCAGCTTGATTGAACTCCTCATCGTCGACGGTCATCGATCCGTCGGCGTACGCCAAGGTTTCGGGCTCGCCGAACGAGGAGTTGCCCGCCTGCACGAGGTTGTCGTTCACCCAGTGACTGTACTCGAGCGCGATGTCGGAGTCGGTGAGCGACGTGGTGTCGTAGACGTACAGATGTTTGACGTATTCTGCGATTCCGCTGGAGATCTGCGTATCGAGATCCCATTCGTCCAGGCCTGAGGTATCAGGGCTCGACACGCCCACCTTCTCAACGGTGTACGGCACTTGCTGCAGACCCCAGAACTTTTCGGCCGTCCGCAAGTCGGTGACGACCTGGCTGACGTTGCCCTCGGCCATGACGGCGATCGACGTGTTGATGGCGGTGCAGTTTGCCCATGCCGGCCGCATCGCGTTCTGTTGTTGCCGAATCGCGTCGGAACTACATTGTGGCATGTCGTAGGCGATTTGATACTGGGTCGGACCATACTCACCGAAGGCGCACACGTTGGTGGCGGTGACAGTAACGCAGGGCGGCGGCGTCCCAGCGGCTTGTGGCCGCATCAGGGCCGGCGCCATCATGCGCGGATGGTCCGTCCGCAGAATGTGCGTGTGCATCCGGTAGATGTTGTTGAGACCAAGCACGGCCGCGACGAGTCCGCGAAACTTTTCGGGAACGAGCGCAGGCGTGACGTTGCCGTAGGCCTGCCCTCCATTCGTCGTCCGAATGGCGGTATGGAACGCTGCCTCAACGTGCGAGGCCGTGCCCGTGCCGCTCACGATCAAATGGTTGGGCTCGATGCTGACGTTCGTCAGGCCTTGCTGGCGCAGGTACGACGCCACGTCGCTAGCCTGGTGGTACGTTGGATTGAACGCCGCGGTAAACTGCGCCGGCGTCATCCAAGCGTGAAACTGCGTCGACCCGGGCGTATATTGACGGCGCACGAACTCCTCGGCGCCCTTGCGGTCTCTCATGTTCAAGCCGACCACGATTCGCAGGCGCGTCGACTCGGACAGCGCGGCCGATGATTTTTCGTTTCCGGAGATACGAACGGCCTGCGTGGCCGTCGCGGCCCAGCCCGCTGGGACATGCGAGGCAGGGGTAGAGCTTTGGGACGCCCCGCTTGTTTCTGCCGTAACCGGCGGAAGCGCGGACGTCGTGGTTCTCGCGCAGGCTGCCGGTAAAATGCCGATCGCGGCTAGGCAGGCAAGCAACAGTAAGTTCTTCATTCGTAACGTCTCCTCCAAATGCAACAACGACGGGCCACCCGGCGCGCGCGTTCAAGCCGATAGCGGTAGAGTAACCCTGCCTCAGCGTACGTCGGTGGAGGGCCGAGGAGGATACCTAAAATTGCGTAGATAGCGGCCTGCAGCTTTGGCAGCCGGGCAACTTCGGCAGCTAAATGAGCTGGCTCGGCTGCTTGAGCGCCTACGGCAGCAATACGATCAGGCTCACGCTCCCACTGGCCCCTTAGTCTTGACGACCGTTTGACGACCATTCTCACGAAATGGCCTGGAAGTCCGTGGAAGTTTCCGGAGTGCACATTGATGCAAAAGCTCGATCCTTATGCGCCTGTCTGCGTTGTCTTTTCGCATTGACCTGAGGGCGTGAATCCAGACAGACGGAGACCGTGAGTTTCCGGGCGTAAAGCCCAGTTAGGAGACTCACGTGAAGAAGACTCGATTCACTGAAGCGCAGATCGTCGCGATCCTCAAGGAGCTCGACGCCGGCATACCAGCTGCGGAGCTAGCGCGAAAGCACGGCATTCATGCCAACACGATTCGGCTCTGGCGCGACAAGTACGGCGGCATGGAAACCAGCGATCTCGCGAGGCTGAAGCAGCTGCAGGACGAGAACCGCCGCAAAGACCGCATCATCGCCCGAATGGCGCTCGAGATCGATGCGATGAAAGAGCTGGTCGAAAAAAACGCCTGGGGCCCTCGCGGAAACAAGAAGCCGTGAGGGCGCTCTCCGACCGCGGACTCTCGATCGTTCGAGCTTGTGATCTCATCGGCTACAACCGCAGTAATCTGTATTACCGACGCAAGCCGCTTGATGACGAACCAATCGAGGCCCGCCTCAAGGATCTCGCGCAGGAACGGCCGCGTTGGGGATGGCGGCGGCTGCTCATCATGGTTCGGCGCGATAAGATCAGTGTTGCCGAAACCCGATTTCGACGGATTTACAAGGCCCTGGAGCTGCAAGTGCGGCCACGTCGCAAGCGCAAGGTCAACTACGTTCGGGGGAACTTCATCGAGCCGGTCAGCCGGCCCAATGAGCGGTGGTCAATCGATTTCATACACGATCGCATCGAGACCGGCCGATCGATCCGCGCCTTGGCAATCGTCGACGACTTCACCCGAGAATGCCTGGCGCTGCACATCGACCATTCCTTGGGGAGCGCCGACGTCATCCGCGAGTTCGATCGGATCGCCTTCGAGCGCGGGCTTCCAGAGACAATTCGTTTTGATAATGGAGCAGAGTTTACGAGCCACGCGATGTTGCGCTGGGGCGCAGAGCGAGACATGAAGTTGCATTTCATCGCGCCCGGAAAGCCGACGCAGAACGGCAGTATCGAATCGCTCAACGGCAAGATCCGCGACGAGCTCTTCAACATGCACCGGTTTACGACAATCTTCGAAGCGCGTCGGCGAGCCGAGGCATGGAGGACGGATTACAACGAAGTGCGACCTCATTCGGCGCTCGCGTATCGAACGCCCAAGGAGTTCGCCGAGGCTTTCAAAATCAACCAAAACTCACGGTTGTCAGCTGCCTGAAATGCGCCCTCAGGTCACAACGCTCACAGGAGCGACGGCTAGATCATGGTCGGGTTCGAAGAACAATGCTGCGCCTAGGAGGCTTTGGATTCTCTTCGCGCTAGCGAAAACGGTCTGGCTCTATTAATGTGCACTGATCTCCGCGATCCCCGGGGCTTAGCACACAACGGCTGCGGCCCATGGCACCGTTGTGGCACGGACTCTGCAAAACCGGCGGGGTTTGGTCGAAAGCGGCCGGGAGACAACGTGAGCAGAAAATCATATTTCACGGAACTTTTCGTGACTTCCCGTTATTAGTCCGGATCTTCAGACTCAGATTCGACTCCCGCTGGGGCTACAACATTCGGCCCGTATTTACGGGCTTTTTTCATCGAAAGGGAGCTGATTGCTTACTCTCGGGTATTGGACGCCCAGGATTGCCAGACGTCTTCACCGCGCCGTTGCCCTTTGGGATTGTCAACGCAACCTAGGCCAGCTATGATTTGAGCGTTCCACCTGCTGAACATTCTTCGGCACACCACAGAAAGCTAAGATCATGGCTTACTTCACCGACGATTCGTTGCTCCCCGAGAACATGGCGCCGCTGATGATCACCGCTGCGCCGTACGGGCCGATGTGGATGCCCCAGGACGGCCCACCTGGATACATTCCGCTCACCTGGGACGAGCAAGTTCAGGCGGCAGTTGATTGCTACAACGCCGGGGCGACGCTGTTGCATATCCATGTGCGCGACCCAAAGACGGGACACATCTCGAAGAACTTCAAGGAATACGGCGAGCAGATCGGGCGCGTCCGTGAGGCGGTTCCAAAGATGATCCTTCAAGTGGGAGGCTCGATCTCATTTGCGCCCGAGCCGGGTGAGGTCGGGGCGTTCGGCACGTACGAGCAGCGGCACAAGTTGACGACGATCGATCCCAAGCCTGATCAGATCACCGTCGCATGCGGTACCTCGCTTTACGACTTGACGGCCCTGCACCCGATGAACGCGTTCGAGGGGACTCACCTGTGCAACGAAGACGCGATGCACGGGATCTCCAACATGGTCGCCGATTCGACGCCGGACTTCTACGTCGAAGAGACCAGGCTGTGCGTCGAGCACGGAATCCAGCCGTACTTCGCGCTCGGCCACATCCACTCGCTGGAACTCGTGGAGCGTATGATTCGCCGTGGCGAGTACATGGGGCCAATGAACGGCTTCTTCAGCACCGGCGGCGGCGGCATCTGCGGTGCAAACCCGTTCGACCTGATGGAGCTCGTCCGCCGGACGCCGCATGGATCGTTCTTCACCTATCAAACGACGTTTCGTTTGACGCACCCCATTTCGATGATGATGATTGCGCTCGGACAGCATACGCGCGCCGGGATCGAAGACAACCTTTGGGACGTCAAGAAGGGCGTGCGGATGAACACCGTTCAAATGATCGAGAAGCACGTGCGGATGGCTCGCGAGATCGGCCGCGATATCGCCACGCCCGAACAAGCTCGGCAAATGCTGAAAATCGGCGTAACCTACAAGAGCACTGAGGAGACGCTCGCGAACCTTGGACTGCCACCGAATCGCGAAGCGGGCCATCAGGGCTTCCTGGTGCACAAATCGGACGGAAAGCTGCGCGAAACCGTCATCGCAGGCTCTGACGGGCACCTACTCGCGTAGTAGTGACCGGTGACGGAATCGGATGCGGTTCGTGTCGTTGGACTGTGTGGTAGCCTCCGAGCTGAAAGTTGGACAAGAGTTGCTCTAACGATTGCTCTCGCCGGTGCGGAAGAAAAGGGCGCAACCGCGGAACTCATCGATCTGCGCGACTACGACCTTCCATTCTGCACCGGCGAGGATGAGTTCAAGAATGAACCCGGCGTTCAACGTTTGCGGCAGAACGTCATGGAGGCTAACGGCGTCATCTTGGCGACGCCAAACTATCACGGGACGCTCAGCGGCGTGCTGAAGAACGCTCTCGACCTGATGAGCATGCGCGAGTTCGAAGGCAAGGTTGTCGGTCTCGTAGGGGTCTCCGGTGGACGAATGGGCGGCGCGTCCACGCTGAACACCTTGCGTGCAATCGGGCGCACGTTACACGCTTGGGTGATTCCTTGGGAAGCCTGGGTGTACGATGCAGCTACCGCGTTCGCGGCAGACGGGAGCCTACTTGACCCCGCTTCCGAACAACGACTGAAAGAGGTTGGGCGAAAAGTGGCGCGCCTGACCCGCATGCTCGCATCGAAGGAAGCGCGCGAGTTGCTTCGACTATGGGAAGATGCAGACGAGTCAGCCGTTTAGCCAATCGACTCGGCTAACCGCTCACCACAGCGACGCGCCTTGAGCGAAACCGAACCGTTTGGTATGCCCAAACTTGATGAGTCCACCGCCCTTGCGGTGGAACGGACGCGCGTCGCCTACGAGCGCACGATGCTCGCTTGGGTTAGAACCGCTACGTCTTTGATTACGTTTGGTTTCGGCATCGCGAAATTCTCTAACATCTTGCGACCCGATGCCGACAGGAGCTATCACGTTCTTGGCGCACCACAACTCGGGTTCGTCATGGTTTGCCTTGGCGTTGCGTCCCTTGTCTCGGCCGTTATCGAACACCGTCGATACATTCACGACCTAGGATTGCGCTACGGAAGCAAGCACCGCTCTTCAGCCGTTATCCTTGCAGGGCTTGTCGGACTGTTGGGATTGCTCGCTCTCTTTACGATGATTCTGCGCCCATGAAGGCTAACAACCAATGTGAGCGCTTAGCTGGTGAATTGGGTTTTCAATAGGATGTACACGAGTCAACGTTTCCGGTCTCTTAGGATCGATTGTTCGGACTGGACAAAAATTCACTCCGTTCTCACAAGTCCAAGATGTTTGAACTGCCACACGATGACCGATTTCCCGCGCCAGACGGATGTTCGCTATGCACACATTTACGGCGTCATGCGTGGGCCCGATGATCGGGGGTTGCCGCAGTTACGCTGTGACTCATGCCACGGAGCGACGAATAACCCAGTTACCGGTATTCCGGGGTCCGGGGCTGGCATATAGCGCCGCTGAGCGTGGCTTGGGAGTCGGCACCAAGGGTTGCCCTAAATAGTTCGGCACCTTGTGCCAAGCTCAAGGACAAAGCGCACAATGGGAATCGTGATTTGGCTGCGCTGGAGCATCACATTGAAACAGATCACCTCGTGCTATGGGGATGGAGTCCTGGGAGTCGCCCGAATGGCGACAACCGTCTGACGCCGCCCATGAGCGACGAGCGGTTCGTCCAGGACTTCAAGGAATGGGCCGGCGAGGGCGCTCCGCGCCCGACAACTGAGTAACGGGAGTAGACGAAATGCCGACGAGCGATATTGCCGGGCCGTGGAACGCAGCAACCCTTGACATACTCGAGCGCATGGCTCCGACCTTGAGCGCAGCGGCGGAGAAGATCGCCAACGATCCGTGGGCGGGAGCGCTCGACCGCAAAACCGTCGAGCTCGTGTGCGTGGCGATCAATGCAGCGTGCACCAACCTCAACGAAGATGGGACGCGCCGGCACATCCGAAAAGCACTCGAAGCCGGTGCGACGCGAGAAGAACTGTTGACCGTCCTGACGATGGCGTCGTTCTTATCGATTCACTCCTGTAGTCTCGGTGCACCGATTCTCCTGGAAGAGGCGAAGAACGCCGGTGTATCCTCAAGCGAAAAAAGCGTCGCAACTCCGAACTGCGATCGGATGCGAGCCGCCGGCCAGTGGAATACCGCGTGGGATCCGTTCTATGCGATTGATCCAGCGTGGACCGATACAGTCATGGGCTGCGGCGCCGCCGTGTACGCGGGCGGCGTTCTTGCGCCGAAGTTGGCCGAGTTACTCAGCATCGCCTTTGACGCGTCGATCACGCACATGTACGCTCCGGGGACGCGCCGCCATATCAAGGCCGCACTCGAGCACGGCGCAACGGTCGAAGAAATCATGGACGTCCTAAAGCTCTGCGTTGCTCAGGGCGTTCAAGCGCTTAATATGGGCGTCCCGATCCTCAATGAGGAGCTTTCCCGAACCGGCGCTTAGACCGGTGAGTGCGTTCCTGCGCGGGCCGCTGTACCAGCCGTGCAAGGTCTAATACGCCGTCCATTCCGGCGCGCCGATCGCATAGCGCACAGCCTCGCACTCCGCTGCCCGCGCCGGGGGGCCTTGTTTTGCGCGTCTTATCCAAGACCGCCGCATTCAATCGCTCCGTCAAAGTCGACCCGCCAATTTGACCGGCCGCGAAGAGCTGGGTAGTCACAAATTTGTCACGGAGCGGTCGAAAGCGCTCGGAATCGCGCGTCACCGGTTGGGATGTCGTTGCGCCGGAAACCACACAACACAAGCCTTTTCGTATCTACCAGGGATCGACCGGGACCGCTGGAGAGTTCGACTCCCGCTGGGGCTAAGAATTCTCCTTATTTTACGAGTCTTTTCGCGACGCTTTGCGACTCCGTGTAGCATCCGTGTAACATCGGGGTCGCGCTTCTTTCCTTTGGACCCTACCCGACCAATCTGTCGAAGCCGCCTCGGCATCCCGATCGGAGTAGACGTGCAGATACCGACTCGGCCGTGATTCCGATTCGTGACGAGCGGGTAACGGCGGATCTCGCGCGTGGGCCCGTTTTGGGCCCAACGTGCGCGTACGCGACGATTCTGGCCGACATGAGCCGTCATGATGCAATGCGAAAAGCTTGACAGAATAATACTTTTCGCTTGGGGGGCTACTCGACGTTATCATCGGATTCAGATTCGATTGCCGTTGCCGCCACCAATCGAACACTCGATTCCACGACGTGTACAGGTCCGGAAATCGAAAGGTTTCTGGACCTATTTTGATTGGTTTCTTGACCTACGCGGCGAAGCAAAGCTCAATGGCAGATTCAGAATCCAGCTCGGCGCGTACGCGAAAATGAAATCTTTTGCTTTGGTGCTTTTGCTGAGCCTTGGGTCTTTGTTCCAAGCGAACGCCCAAGTCGTCGGCTCTCTATCCGTCACTGACCTTGGGGGTCCATATCCGTCATTCGCGACCGCGATCAACGAAGCGGGCGATATCGTGGGAAAGGCGGGACGCGGCGCGAATGGCTGCGCCTTCTTATGGCAGCGAGGTACGATGAAAACGCTCGGAACGCTTCCGACCGTTTTGGATCCTCCATCCTCCGTCGCGTTCGCAATCAACAACCGGGGCACGCTCGTCGGATCGAGCGGCGACAATGGAACCGGCCCTATGGATGGATTATCGTTCGTCGAGGCATTCATCTACGATGGGTCAATGAAGCCGATTGTCGCGCACGCGGTTAACGAGATTGTCGAAGAGCAACGGGCGTTCGGCATTAACGATAGCGGGATCATCGTCGGTATCGCCGGATACCACGGATTCGTTCTAAGAAACGGAGACTGGATTTCGGTATCACCGCTGAGCACGCTGGATGCGGGCAACGGGACCGTCGCGATGGCCATCAACGGCTCGGGTCAGGTGGTCGGCGCGACCACCTACAATCGCAGGCCGTCGCCGCTTCCGCAGATCCACGCGTTCCTGTGGCGCGATCCCCTAGCCGAGAAAATCTCAGATATCGGCTCGCTTCCGGGCTATCGCGACAGCATCGCCATGGCCATCAACAATCCCGGTGAGATTGTCGGCTTCACGAGTAGGGGGGAGACCCCTAACAAGGACGATCCCGATCCGTCGATCGACGGCAGGTGGGTCGGCAGCCGCGATCCCGACAGCCTGGAGTTCGCCATGCTGCCCAAGAACGGACACGCTTTTTCTTGGAAGGGCGGCGTCGTGCACGACTTGGGAGCGCTCTCTCGCGCCAGCGCCGCGCTCGCGGTCAACGACGCTGGATCGATCGTTGGCGCGTCGGACGGTCGCGCCGTTGGATGGTTTGGAAAAGGCGTCGTTGACTTGAACTCGCTCGTCTCGCCAAACGAAGGTTGGGTCTTACAGGCTGCGACCGGAATCAACAACCGGGGCTGGATCGTCGGCTGGGGAACGCGCCAGGGAGAACGCCGGGCGTTCCTCCTAAAACCGTCCCAATAAGCCCGAACCTTTCGGCGCTGAAATGATTGGACCGTCCTCCTCGCAGTCGCATTAGCGGGTGCGTTAGCCAATTCTGGACTTGCTAACAATTTTCTGACGGAATAGGTCCTGGCAGGTATCTGGAGCTCACGACGACTCCGGCTTCTGTGCTCAATCGACGCTAGCGGTGACTTGTCGGGACGGCTCAAGTGATTTTCAAGACCGCCGCATTCAACCGCTCCGCCGCTCTCCGCGCTAGGGTTGGAAAGCGTTCGACTTAGCGGGCCGGTTCCCACTCACGTAGGTGGCCGCGCGTCGTGAGCGTGTAACGTTCCTGGAACAGACAGGTTAGAAATGAGCCGAATAGGTCAGTATACGACAGTAACGCAGTGCGTCGAAAACCCTGATAGCATCGAACCTTTTAGCATCGGACGGGAACGGGCAGGACCGCTGTGTTAGACTTCGACTCCCGCTGGGGCTACTCCAGTCCGACAGAAAGATCAAGATTCCCAGATCCGCGGTGGCGAATTGCGTGAACGGCATTCCTCCCCGTGCCTTCGTCGAAGCTAGTCTGCGCGAAACGAGGACGATCCGACGTGGAAAGATATGCCGGAAGAACTTGAGCGGTTAGCCGCGGAACGGCCTGATGATACTATTCAATTCAGTTAAGGAGGCTAGATGAAACGCGTCCTGTTTATTGGTTTTGATCCTGCGACGGTGGATTTTTCGGACCCGGCACTTCCGCCGGGCATGACCGTGGAGAAAATCCAAGCCGGAATCGATGACGCGCTGGCCGATTTTGCCGCAAGGGGCTGGGATTCCGAACTTTGCAGTATCAAGCCCGACGAGAGCGCGGTGCCGACCGTTGAACGCTGCTTAGTGGGTAAGACCTACGACTGCGTAGTGGTTGGCGCTGGCGTACGCCTACCACCGAGCCGCCTGATTTTGTTCGAGGCCGTGATCAACGCCATCCACCGTGGGGCGCCGCAATCGGCCATCGCGTTCAACACACGTCCTGACGATAGCGGCGCAGCAGCCGCGCGCAGGATCTGAACTCTCATCCGGCGGATCCGCGTTCAAGACGCTCACAAGCGGCGACGTTCCGAAGAATGGCGTCCGTACACGTTGTCGGTTTCGAGGTTGAACGCGCCAGCTGCGCGCTCCACGCAACTGCTGGATCGCTCGGCGCAATGGCTTCAAATAAACGTGAAGACGTCTACTCCTCGCCGTCATAGTAGTCAAGCGGCTCACCGCGCATGATGCGGTACTTCGGCGCTTTGACGGCCCACTTCTCGCTATCGGGATAGTGGCATGATTCGCCAACAGGATTGTCAGCGACGATGTAGAGGATCAAGTCGTCGGCACGATTGTTGATGATTTGGTGCGGTTCGTTCGATTCTCGATGTTGCCAACGTGGTCGTCGCCGACGACATGTGGATCACGCGCGGTCCCGGACAGGAGTTCGAAGCGAGTGATTTCCTCGACGCTATAACAGATGCTGACTGTGCGGTGTTCGTCGCCGTCGGGCGATGAGGCGATCGTCGGCTTACTGCGACTGCGTCGAGAGGCCGATGGCCACATGCATTTTGGAATGATGGACAGAAAAGCGCATCGGCATCAGGGCGGTGGTACGGCCCTGCTGGACGCGGCCATCGATTGGGCCGTGCAGCGTAAGCTACCCGAGCTGCGTCTCGCGGTCTACGCTCACAACACTGAGGCCATCGAGATGTATCGGCAGATGGGCTTTCGCGAGGTTGCGTATCAACCCAACCACTGCGTGCGGCGAAATGGCGACGTGTGGGATTTGATCGTCTTGGTGCGAGCGTTCGACTGATGAGGTATCCGACGCGCTAGGGCCGCACCCAATTGAGGGAATCCCGCGCCTACGCGAGCGTTGCGTCGGGTGCCTATCTTCCTCGAGTAGCGGGCGCAGTTCGGCTTCGGATAACGCGGTTGAAGCCGGCTTCCGCAGTTGAGGCAGATCGTCGGCGTCGAGCAACAGAGCGGGGTTACGCAGGATGAGGTTTCATTTTACGGCGCGATTGAAGACGTTACGCATCAGGTCCGCCGCGTGCCTCACCGTCCTAGCACCGATCTTCTTCTTCGACCAGCGTCCGTACGCCGTCGCTAAGTTGGCTGTCTTCAGGTTGCTAATAGCTATTGCCCTGAATACGCGGCGAAGATAGACGGACTCCAAAATTAACTAAGAAGTCGTCCTACTGGGCGCCCTGCCAGCTTGACGACTCCTGTGTTTATGCTGTACGTTTAGTTCGTACTATATGGCCAGAACTAAAAAGCCGACCACGAACCATCGCGAGCAGAATCAAATCGTCCCGTTTACTTCCACTTAAAGGAAAGCGCGCCCGAGCCGATACTCCTTAGAGATGCATCCCCCGGCTAGGGAAGAGAATAGATCCCACGTTTTTTGCCTCTGCCAAGCGGCCGCCCTTGGCTTGCTGTTGGGCGCTTGTACCGCACGCGTCCTGCCATTAACGCCGGCAACAAACTTGAACGCAGACGGCTCCGCGGCGGCGAATAACGCCACAGCTCACCTTGTCATCCACATCAAGATCCCGAAGAGCAAACCCGATCTCCTCGAGCGCCGGCCGGCGTACGTCTCCGCATCGACTAAAGGAATGATGATTGCGTTCAGAGGCCCATCGAAGCTCAAAGAAACCTTCGATTTAAATGTCGCGGCAAGTCATTTGCCGGCGGGCTGCAAACGTACCGCAAGAGGCTTTGAATGTACGGAAGACGTTTCGCTAAAACCATGTTCGTCGAAGGCAAACTGCTACAAAGGTGCGATTGCGACCTTTGACTCCGTGTCGTGCAAGCATTCGACCTGCAGCATTCCGGCCGGCGCGCACGAGCTTTCCGTCAACCAAGATATTGGCTTTTCCGTCGGTTCCGGTGTGAGCGCGCTGAGGTTCGTTCTAGACGGGGTTCCGGCATCCGTAGCGTTGCAGCCTTCGACGTCCTCTGCGCTGGTTGAAAACTCGCCGAACAGCTTTGCGATTTCGAAGTGTATTACCACGCCGCAGACCGTAAGCGTCGTAGGCGTTGACGCCGACGGTAACGACATCGTGGGAGCCGGGGCGCCAACCTCGCCGAAGCTAAAATCCAACGACGCCACGCATTTGGGCGTGGCAGGTCCTGCACCGGGATCCAATACATTCGAACTAGTTCCAGCGTCGTCGTTACAATCGGCGACGATTCCTAATGCATGGACGGTCGTACCGCTGACGGCAAGCGTAAAGCCGTTAAAACATAGCGGCGTGTTGCAACCGGTGAATTCGCAGAGCGACGTAACGTTTAACGGCGACGTCTGCGGCGTCATCAGCGAGTATCCGGTCCCGACTAGCAGCAGTCAACCGGCCGGGATTGCTGCCGGCCCCGACGGTGCGTTGTGGTTTTCAGAAAGAGGCGGAAATAAAATCGGCCGAATCACCACCGACGGCACGATTACCGAAACGGCGGTTCCAACCGGTGGAAGTCAACCGCTAGGGATCGCCGAGGGGCCGGACCAGGCGATGTGGTTTGCAGAATCGTCCGGCAATCAAATCGGTCGCATCACCACCGGCGGCTCGATCAGCGAAACAATGATTCCGACCGCTGGGAGTAATCCGTTTGCGATTGCCGCGGGGTCCGACAACGCCCTGTGGTTTACGGAGTCCGGCGCCAACAAGATCGGACGGATCAGTACCTCCGGTATGATTACCGAGACAAATATTCCGGCCAACGTTAGCGCACAGGGGATCGCCGCTGGCTCCGACGGGGCGATGTGGTTTGTGGAATGCAAAGGCAACGAGATCGGGCGGATCACCACGAGCGGCACGATTACCAACCAGTATCCGATTCCGACTGCCAGCAGCTCGCCGATCGGCATCGGTGCAGGTCCGGACGGTGCATTGTGGTTTACTGAAGGAGCCGGTAACAACGTTGGCCGGCTCGCAACCGACGGTTCAATTCGTGAGATGGCGATTCCGACCGCTGAGAGCGTGCCGTTTGGAATTGTCGCCGGCCCGGATGCCGCCCTGTGGTTCACGGAACTCAACGGTAATAGCATCGGACGGATCACCACCGGCGGTTCGATCAGCAACAGCTATGCAGTACCGACCAGCGCCAGCGAGCCGCAAGGTATCGCCTTGGGTCCGGACGGCGCGCTTTGGTTTACCGAGTGTCGGGGCAACAACATCGGAAGATTGCAGTAGGGAACAACCAATGACGCAATTGTTGTATCGCTTACAAGTGGGTGCGTTCGCCTTGATGCTCGCAGCATAAGCGGGCGAATCCTGCCGCCCTCGCTCCCGACCGGCCCGACGGCTAACGGCCTCGGAGCCAGTACGAGCGGCGACGCGACGTTCGTCATCCGCTTCAAAAATTCCCAAGAGCAAACCCCGCGCTGAGGAGAACCCGGCCTACGTCTCCGCCGCAACCAAAGCGATGACGATTGCGTTCAAGGGGCCTTCGCGCGTTAAAGAAACGTTCGATTTGGATGTTGCGGTAAGGCGTTTGCCGTCCCAGTTCCTTTTGTAGCAAGTATTCGATGCGAACTAAGTTTTCGAAAATAGCTTGCGTGCGTTACCGCAGCACAAGATCTACACCGCAGTGTCCTAGTTGAATCCTCCTAAGAGCACGATCCAAGGCTCGATAATAACGGTCTTCAGCATGCCCATCGGCTCCCAAGGATCTTCTGCCAAGCGTGCCTCGATCACATCCGGTTTGGGCGCCTCCACAACGTGCATCACGCGTGCGGCATCGTCCTCACCGCCGAGCGGACCGCCCGCCACAATGAAGCCTTCCGTTGGAGGTCAGCTTGTAGAGACGATCCTTAACGCGGTTCTCCGCGGGGAGAACAATGGGGAGAAAGCGGCTTACCACGGCGAAAAGACCGACGGAGCAAGGCTCGGTCGAATTGATCTCCCTGCTTCGCATGTAAGCGGTCCGGGATTCGAGTCCCCGCATATCCACCATTTAGAGACGCCGACGCCGCCAGGACTTGCGACGTTTTTCACTCCCGCCGTCGGCGCCCCGATCAGTCGTTTTGACGACCAATTGACGACTAATCTACAGGATCGGTTATTGGAAATAGGCTAGGGCTGAGCCGGAAGGAGCCGTGCAGTCGGGAACATGTAGGGCCGATGTCCTCGAACCCGCCGCCTCCTAGAACGCAGCCTTTCTGGAGACGACTGATCGCCTGGTTCGGCTTCGGACCAAAGCACCATAACGTCAGCCTTTCGGCCACTCTAGACTTTAAGGGCGACCTTGCGTCAAGGCTAACGCTGTCTCGATGGCGTGCGGCTATTCGACGTTGGGACGTGTCGCATCAAAGGGCGCTCACCCTTATAGCCTATCTAATACCAATCATAATTGGGTTGGCAGCGATTGCCTTCCCTGGGCTCGTGCGTCTTGGGCTCACGATCCTTTTTTGGTAGTACTTTTTGCGGCACTTTACATAACTCTCGACGCTGTCGCTTGGCCGCGGTGGTTCAGCAATCCGCTTCGAGTTGCGTTCGCCCTATTTACCATCGGCATCTTTGCATTCGGCACCCTGAAATTATTTTCACCGGCGACACCACCGCCTCAAGAGCCGGCGACGCCGCGGCCGTCGATATCGCCAGGCGCTCTAGCGAAGCCAAACAATAAGGCACCCCACGGAACGACCAATAAAACCGGAATACACAAAATGGTTTTTCGAGTTCACCTAGTCCCTCGCCACGATCGCCGCTACAGGCCCCGCGCGCCTCACCGACGCGTTCTAGAGTAATTGGGAGCTCTTCCAGTCCCACTCCCACCTCCAATGCAAAATCTCCAACGCACCCGAACCGCTCGTTGATTGCGGGGTCTTCTCCCCACGATTTTACGCCACGGATAACTAAAAAATGGCGGCGAACACCGACCGAAGGAGGTTCGTCCGTTGCGCAAGTCCCGCTACTCCGACGAGCAGATTGCGGCCGCGCTGCGCCAAGCCGAAGCCGGCACGCCGATCGCCGACATCACCCGCAAGCTCGGCATTTCCGAAGCAACGTTCTACGCCTGGCGGAAACGCTTTGGCAGCTTAGGGACGCCCGAAATCCGCGAGCTGCGGCAACTGCGCGAAGAGAACGCGCGGCTCAAGCGGCTCGTGGCGGATCTGACGTTGGATCGTCAGGTCCTCCAGGACGTCGTTAAAAAAAGTGGTGAGGTACGTGCGCCGCACCGCGATGCTGCCGAAGATTCGAGAGCTGTGGCGCTTGAGCGAACGTCGAGCCTGCGCGGTTCTCGACATCAACCGCAAGGCGCTGTTCTATCGCCCCGTCAAGCGCGACGAATCGGTGCTTCGGGCGCGGATCAAGGAGATTGCATGGAATCGAATCCGCTACGGGTACAAGCGCATCGCCGTACTCCTACGCCGTGAAGGATGGCTAGTCAACCGTAAGCGCGTGCGACGCCTCTACCGCGAAGAAAACCTCACGATTCGGACCAAAACGCCCAAACGCCGGCGTGCCGCCTTGGTCCGCCAGGAACGCATAGTACCGACCGCGCCAAATCAGAGCTGGGCGATGGATTTCATGCACGATGTGCTCGCTGACGGTACCAGAGTGCGGCTCTTAACCGTAGTCGATTCATTTAGCCGCGAGAGCCTAGCGCTCGAGGTTGCCGCCCGATTCAAATCGACCGACGTCGTGGCGGTCCTTCGCAGGCTGGTTACCGAACGCGGAGCGCCGCAGCGCATCCACTGCGACAATGGCCCTGAGTTCGTATCCTTGCAGCTCGATCAGTGGGCCTACTGGAACCGCGTAAAGCTCGACTTCTCGAGGCCGGGACGCCCGTCAGATAACGCCTTTTGCGAGTCGTTCAACAATCGCGTGCGACAGGAACTGCTCAATCCGAACTGGTTCCGATCGCTCACAGACGCGCGCATTCAGGCTGCGGCCTGGCGGCGCGATTACAACGCCAATCACCCGCACAGCTCGCTGGGAAATCTCTCACCGGAAGAGTACGCCCGTCGAGCGAAGAACAGCACTCAACTCGTCGCCATTTCTGGAGAGGTCGCGGAGTAAAAACGGGGAGACCTCCAATCTACGAAAACTCTCCACCTATCTTCGGTGGCGTAAGTGGGTACCCGTCAAAGCTCCAAAGACATAAGACATAGCCCCTCCCCCAAAGTGCAGTGCGTTTGCTGGAAGGATTAAAGCGCGATGTGGATTGTCCCTAGACTCGGCTGCCCGCCAGGCGCTGATGTCTCATTACGCGACACACTGGGCACTCTACAGAACGGGCGGCAGTCGATCACACCACGGCTGCCGTCCCTGTGTAAAATTTGATATCTTCGCTAGCGGTTCCACTAACTGATGCACGAGCTTTGCGCTACAGGAAACCTGCCGACCGGCGATTATTTACTATTACTTCACGAGGGCTAGAACGTGCCAAACCGGATGGGGATGATGTGAACGCCCATAAGGAGCAAAACGGCGAGCCATATCACAAAGGCCGCAACGAAAAAAAAGGACCCCGCCCGCCCTACATTATCCTTGTATTTAAATGCAACCACAACTAAGACCATAAGAAGAAGCCAAATGCCGATGAGTTGGAAAGCGTCACCTTTGCTGATGTCTTCTGCAATGACTAAAAGCACGTATCAAATTTTATTGCAAGATTTCAAAAAACCTTTGTAGGAGCAAAGCAGAGGGGCGACACTACCGCTTTGCGCTTACACGGTTCCACTAATTGAACCCGAGGCGCTCGTTACAGGCGGGCGCCTTTGCATTGCAAGTCGCCTAACTTTTTAGCGTCGAGGGCCGATAAGAACAGCTATGGTGATTAGATCGCTGTCCGTCCTGCATTGCTGCGCCCTCAAAACCCAAAGCATGCTCAGAGTCCTCGTCGATAATGACGGTGTCACGCTCGTAGAGTACGCCCTGCTCTTATCGTTGATCGCCGTGGTCTGCATCGTTTCCGTAAAGCTGGTCGGCCAGCATGCCAGCACGATGTTGAGCAGCGCAGCAGCGAGTTTATAAAGCGCGGCAGTCGATCACGGGAAATCAACAAGAGCGTGAGCCGCATGGACGCTCCCTACCCGGGACGGCTTCTTTGGAGCGTCGGCCATGGCCCGAGTATAGCACTTGCGTAGCGACGTCCTGAAGTGACACCCCGGTTTCTGGACACTTCAGGCGGTTATTTCGTTCTGGAATTTCCGCCTGCAGCGTTACCGCAGATCGCACCGGTCAAGCAGCAGACGTAAGGACGAATGAAGCAATGATGCAGATCCGGAGGGCCGTCGTGGGGTGACGTCGACTACGGTTTATCGCTTCGATGCTGCGGCCGCTCGCGGGCGACCACCCTTCCTTCCATTCTTGCGCGCCGCCGCGGCTTTCGCGGGCGACGCACGGCGACCGCGTGCTCGACGCGCGAGCAGCATGGCGGGGTTAAGTTTGAACGCAGTTGACAGCAACTCGTCGAGAACGAGTCCTTCGCCCAAGGCATCCCACCATAGCCAGCTTCCCCCCATGCGCAATCGAACGCGCGCGATCTGTTCAGAAGTTGCCTCGGTCCATGGCGAGCCGAGCGCCTTTATCGGGATCTCCACGGCAACACCTTCAGCCAACGCGATCCGCAAGCGTTTCCGGCTTGCATCCGCGCGCACAGCACGAAGGATGTATGGCGCGTCGATGATATCTTTTTTTTCCTTGACTGCAGCAATCACGGTTGCGGATCGATCTCCCTCCATCTTGCGAGGTCCGTGGCCCGGTTCTTGCGCACGAACGCAATGGCGCGGCGTTCGTCCGCGGATTTCATGCGGCCGTACTTGCGCTCGGCGGGACGATTCCCGGTTAAGTAGACCCGAAGATCTGCTTCGTCGCGCAGAACGTGCACATGCGGCGGCGGATGGTCCCTGATGTTGATCACGATCTCGAAGCCGAACGCTTCGTCAATCCTCGGGGCCACGCCTCATACTAACCCATGCGCGTGGGTTTTTTCAAGCCTGAGGTTCCACGCACGTATAGCGACTGTGTAACGGATCCCAGCGCTCGACCCGCATCTTCACCTTCTTAAGATACGCTGGCGCCGCTTCTGGAGCTGCGGGTACACACGACGCCGGCCTTCGTCTGGATCTTCGCCCCAAAGTCGCCTCGACGGATGTCTAACACTTCTAACCCGGTCATGCGGGGAATCGCACTATTGCGGTTCACGGGCGCATGGTTGGTTTCTAACATTTTCTAACGGAGCGGTCGGGAACGGTCGGGAATGGACGGGACTGGCCGGGATCCAGGCGGCGAAAAAGCCTGACAAAATAACACGAATCGGTAGCGGACGGGACTGGCCGGAACCCCCGAGCGTTGGTTCGACTCCCGCTGGGGCTACATCCGAACCCTGTCGACCCCGTAGTCCGGAAAAAAGATAAGGCTACTCAGGTGCATAGGCGTTCGGCTAGCCCTCACCCGATCGACATGGTTACTGATTCGCGCGCGCGATCGTCCACGAACTGCCGAAGTGCTTCTCGCGAACGCCGAAGTGACCCGTCTGAACCGTAATCGATACGGTACTGTTCGCCGAGCTAAGCATATGCGCCGCAGTAAAGCTTAGAGTTGCTTTAACGCTTACTGTGGCTGGGAATTTTCGAACGGCCGGCTGAGCGGTCGTGGAATTCGTGCCGTTGGCTACGATCGTCGCACCGCCGGGTCCGATCTGCGTGACGCTTACGACCAACGGAACGTTGTCGGTTTGATCCTTGATCGGAACCGGGAAGTTCGCAGCCCAGCTCGCGCCCGGACTCAGCGGCTGCGGTGCACCGCGCATAAAAAGCCCAATCGCACCAAAGGGCGCCAGGAGCTGCTTCAGCGCAGGTGGGTACTGAACCGTGCCGTCGCTCATGAAGGTGACGGTTCCACCCGCCGCGCCGTCGACGCTGAGCTGCAACGCGTTAGCAGAAATACGTTTGAAGCTCACGAAGTGGCTGGCGCTCTGAGGGCCGCTCTCCGGGGAATTTGACTCCACGGTCAGATGGTAAGCTACGCTGGTACCGATTGCGATAGCGGCAAGCGGTGAGGCCGCTCGCGCAACCGATATCGTTACCAACATCAGGACCGCTGCCAGCGAGAGCGATGCGCGTTTCAACCGTTCACGCCCGCCAGCGTGCGCGTTTGATGCTTCGCCGTTTCTTGCTCGGTCTTCTCAGATTCGCTCTTGGGCGTCGGCTCGAGATCGAAGGTTACCGTCTTGATGGTGCCGGTGAACGGAAACGGCGACTCGTAGCTACGCGAGACAGGCCTCCGGTTATCTTTGCCGATGTCCATGCAGGCGTATCCGGAGAAGCGCAGCGGTACGGTGTGCTCCAGCCGCCCCTCGGCGACGATCTTGCCGTTGACGAACAATCGCGTCGTTCCGCCGGTGCCCGGCTTGGGCGCGTCGGCGACGAACTCGAATCTCAGCGTCGCCGAGCCCTGTGGCAATGGATCCGCCGAGGTAATGGTATCTCTGTGAATGCCCATGAAGCAGTACGTATGGCAGAGCTTCTCGTTCTGAACGTAGAGAGAAAAACCGCCCATGAAATCGGCGTTGGCGACGATGGCCCCTTGCGCACCGCCGGCCGGAATGACGACGTCGGCATCGATCGTATACGACGAGCCGTAGACGTGCGGGATCATTCCCGGGCCGACGTTTTCTACGCCGGAGTAATACGTGAACTTCCTCTTCGACGCTCCGGCGCTGGGCAGGAACCCGTAGAACGCGGCGAGTCCGCCCAACAGCGGGAAGACGTCATATTTTTCAGCTTCTTTCCAGAAGAGCGCCTTGAGTTCGCTTAGCTTATCGGGATGATTTTGCGCTAAGTCGTTCGCCTGGGAAAAGTCTTCCAGCGTGTTATACAGCTCCCAGACGTCCTTGTCCGGATCCCAGACGCCCGGTGCGAACCGTGCCAGCGTGGGCGGATCGAGTTGCCATGGGATACGATCCAGCTTGCAGCTTGCGATCCACCCGTCTTTGTACATCGCACGATTGGCGAAGATCTCGAAGTACTGCTGCGTATGCCGCTCCGGAGATTTCGCGTCGTCGAACGTGTAGACGAAACTGGTTCCGTGCATCGGCATTTGTTCGATGCCGTTCACGAGCTTGGGCGCGGGAATGTTCGCCGCTTCGAGAATCGTCGGTGCCACGTCGATCACGTGGGTGAACTGCGAGCGCAGGCCGCCTTTGTCGGTGATGCGTTTCGGCCACGAGACGACCATCGGGTCGCGTGTGCCGCCGAAATGCGACGCCACCTGCTTGCCCCATTGGAAGGGCGTGTTCCCAGCCCAAGCCCAAGCGGCAGCAAAGTGCGGGTCGAAATCGGGGCCGCCCCAGGCATCGAGTCCGCCGTACTGTGCGATGAGCGCGAGCTGCTGTTCTGGTGTGAGCGCAATGCCGTTCTGCATCGTCAGCTCGTTGAACGATCCGGTGTTGGTGCCTTCCATGCTCGAGCCGTTGTCGCCGAAAATGTAAAAGATCAACGTGTTGTCGCGGATGCCCATCTCTTCGATCGCCTTGACGACGCGGCCGACGTTGTAATCGGCATTTTCCGCGAAGCCAGCGTACACTTCCATCTGGCGTGCGAAGAGCTGCTTTTGTGCGGCGGGGAGCGAGTCCCACGCCGGCATCGCGTCGCTGCGCGGCGTCAGCTGCGCGTCGGGAGGGATAATGGCGAGCTTCTTTTGTCGCTCGAAGGTTTGCACGCGCAACGCATCCCAACCCGTATCGAACTTCCCTTTATATTTGTCGGCCCACTGCTTGGCGACGTGGTGCGGCGCGTGAGATGCGCCGGTTGAGTAATAAATGAAGAACGGCTTATCCGGATCCTGCGATTTCTGCCCGTGAATCCACTGGATCGTCTTGTCGGCCATCGCATCGGGAAGATAGAAGTCGTCGTCGTCGGGCGGCCCCAGCACGGTGTTGTTTTCGGTGATCACCGGGTCGTACTGGCTTGCTTCACCTCCGAGGAATCCCCAAAAATAATCGAAGCCGATACCGTTGGGCCAGCGACGGAAGGGTCCGGCCGGGCCCTGCTGGTCGTCTGGGGTCATATGCCACTTACCGAAAGCGGCCGTGTTATAGCCGTTGTTGCGCAAGATCTCTGCAATCGATGCGGCGCTCTTGGGCCAGGTCGAATTGTAGCCCGGCCAGCCGCCGCTCACCTCGGCGATCGAGCCGAATCCAACGGCGTGATGGTTACGCCCCGAGAGGAGCGCCGCGCGGCTCGGCGAGCACAGCGCGACGACGTGAAAGCGGTTGTAGCGAAGACCCTGCTGGGCAAGCTGCTCGAGCGTCGGGCTCGCGATCGGCCCGCCGAACGTTGCGGGGTTGCCGAATCCTGCGTCGTCGATGAGCACGAGCAACACGTTGGGAGCGCCGTCGGGCGCGTGCACCGGTACCGGAAAGTCGGGAACGCAGCCAGCAAGCGTTCGATTTGCCTTACCCTTGAACGGACGGTCGGGGATAGGCAGGACGGTGCGATCGAGCACTTCACCGTCCGGTCGCGCAGTACTCACAAGGAAACCCCCAAATCTTGACTAGCGTAAGGGCACAAATTATAGCACCGCTGGGTTCAGCCCGATGTCCCGGAATTGCTAAAGATCCCCCGTCGCGATTGCATCGGCTTAGAGCTCCGCAAAAAGCCGCTTCACGTTATGGATGAGGCAGGGCGTCGTAGCCAGCTTGGCGCCAGAGGCTGGCGCAGATCGCGATCGCGACGTGCGGAGAATTTCCGGGTCGAGCTGAGTTCCCGACGAAAAGTCGGCGGCTGCGCCCGCGTTACGCGCAGCGGCGAACTCAGTATCGAACACCGCGGCTCCCTCCAAACGGCTTTGTTATCGTGGGGGAGCTCGAGGACTGTCAGGCTCTTTTTCCCCATCTCTTCCTGTTCCCAACGGGCCTCGTCCGCCGAGCGCGCGACGGCCGCGTCAAGGGTAAAGCGGACGATTTTCCGCAGTAAGGCCCCGTAGGGAACATCCTCGGCGACGATAATGGAAGGCCCGATATGAGCGCTATATCGATCCGATGCCATTTCATTTCATTGCCGCGGCTCCGGAAGCGGCCGTTATCCGAGAAGTGAAAAAGGCCCCAAGGTTGCGCATTTCGGATAGCTGATGTGGAAGAGGCCCGGTACAATCGCTCGGAAAGGATCTCGGAATGATCAACCTCCGGGTACTCATATTTTTGGCTGCGTTGCCGATCGCAAGCCTCGCCGCAGCGACCTTGGCGCAGGCTCAGGAAGCGACGCCGACACCTTCGCCAACGCCCGCGACGAGCGG
The DNA here is from genome assembly GCA_963752765.1 of Vulcanimicrobiota bacterium. GTDB lineage: Bacteria > Vulcanimicrobiota > Vulcanimicrobiia > Vulcanimicrobiales > Vulcanimicrobiaceae > JAFAHZ01. The sequence goes on along the minus strand of CAVVZD010000009.1, from coordinate 994,609 downwards.
ACAGCTAACGAGGATGGACCGCGAATACGACGGGCAACTGCACGTGCTCTTCGCCCCCTACGGATGGCTGCCGACCCTTACGCAGAACCTCCAGTACACGTTGCCGACGTTGCCGGTGCGCGGCGGAGGACCGATAACGACGCAAACCACCGTTTCCGTCGGCCCGACGAGTTATCTAAGCAAGATCAATGCGGCGGCGATGGTTGCGATGGAAGCGCGTCAGGGAATCGTTGATTTTTACGGCGATTACATCTATACAAACGCGACGACCAGTTCGTCGCTTACCACGACGATCAGCGGCCCGAAAGGCAAAGTGACGATCCCCGTGTCGTTCAATACGAACAGCCGTCTTGCGGCCTCGATCTGGGAGGTCAATGCGGGGCTTTCGTTAGGCCATAGTCACGATGCCGACGTTAACGCATTTGCCGGCATACGCGAGTTTCCCATCAACCTTACGCTGGGCTACAACGCGATAATCGGGAAACGAGGCATCATTGCGCCGTCGGGCACGATCGCACTGCGACCAATTACAGCCGACGCAATCTTTGGTTTACGCGGGAAGGCTTTTTTCGGCGGCGACCACTGGGTCGTTCCGTACTACTTCGACTACGGCGTCGGTGCGAACAATCAATCCTGGCAAGCCTATACCGGAGCGGGATACGTTTTTGACCACGGACAGTCGATCTTGTTGCTCTATCGCAGTCTCGATTATGACTCGTTCACCGGTACTTCGCCCGTTCAAAAACTCGGGTTCAACGGTCCGCTGCTCGGGTACACGTTCAATCTCTAGCGGCTGCGCCGACGCGGAAGACCTCTCACATCGAGATCTTTCTCACCTTCTTGACGATCGACGCGATCAGTTTCGGCGGAGGCGTTGTAGGCTATCGCCGCGATGCCCTGGTGCGCAAGAAAAAGTGGTTCGACGACGTCGAGTTTACCTTTGAGGATCTCTACCGCATCGCGATGCCGCGACAATGAGTTACACCAGGAGTCAGAAAAGGAGAACAAGGAAATGCGTCCTCTGTTAGCAAGCCTCTGTTGCGCTCTTGCCTGCGTGATGCTGGCTTTATCGCCGGAGCGAGCGGCTGCGCAAACTTCGGCTCCCGTTAAAGTAAACAAATGCCTTCCGATGGGCCCGAAGACCACGGTGCACTATTCAGGATACACGCCGGCCTACTATCCAGCCGGACCGTACTATTGGCGCGATCCCTACGGTTATCGGTACCGTCAGTATCCGGTTTCGGCAAGTGCGCACACGAGCAATCCGACGCTCGATATCGACTATGTCAATGTGACCCAAAGCGCGCTCGCGCAGATCGAATTCGGTCTGGTGGCCAAGGGAGTGCTCGTCGCAGAAGTTCGTGATGTCGGAACGTTTTCACCGGGGGCCGAAATCAAGCACAGCTTCGGTTTAAGCCCCAACGTCTTTCCGTTAGGCACGGGGCTCTCGCAATGTGTCCCACTTCACGCGACGTACAAAAACGGAACGACGTGGGAAAATCCACACCTTCCTAACCCGAATCACTCCATCTACCACTGAGGCGCTTGCCGCGGCAGCGGTCATGCTATTTAACGGTGTAGCCTTTGGATTCGAGGCAGGCTGCGAAGGCACGCTGGAAGTTGTTGATGCTTTGCGATTGCTGCGCTTGGGCGTTGGCTTGGGCGTAGTGCTGCTCGGCGTTGTTGACCGCACGCATATTGCGGTAACCTAGCATTGCGCCCGAAGTGGCGCCGATGGCCGCGCCCGTGCCGGCGTTGCCAGCGATCGCACCGATGGCGGCGCCCGCCGCTGCGCCGCGGACAGCGCCCTGCGCTCCTCCGCCGGTATGCTGCTTCGCCTGTGCTGCTTGTGCGGGCGGCATACTAGCGGGGTCGACGCCGGTTCTCTCTTTAGCCGACTTGTAACAGACCGATTCGTCGTTCGCCTGTTGGTTCTGACTCTGACCCTTCGCGGGGTAGACATGCACCCCGAACAGCGAGCTGAGCTCTTGCGCACCGGTTGGCAAAGCCATAACAAGCGATAAGGCGAGCGGCGTTAAAATCTGCAATCGTTTCATTTATCTCATGATTTGACCTGCGTTGATCGAATCCCGGAGCTTCGCCTGCGTCGCTAGCTCAATCGCAGGGAATGCTAGACGAGTCACGTGCCGACAGCGGTAGTTGTGCTCACGCTAAGCCTCGTCACTCTTGGAACCTTGTCGCTCGGCTTGCGCTTCGCAGTGGACGAGTCGCGGCCAGCGATCTTGAGCGCGATCTACGTTGTTGCTTACGTGCTCGTCATTACCATGACGATCGATTATGATCGCGCCAATACCGGCTTCGTGACGGTCAGCTTGAACCCGCTGAAGTTGCAATTGGAAGCGATGCAGCGGGCACCCTGAAGCAATGAGTATCGCTGGGACTGCAGCGACCTTAGCAAAGCTCTGACTTGTTAATAATTCGCTAATAGAGCAACTGAACGGGTACCCACTTAGGCCACCGCAGAAGATGCCGAGTTCTTGTTGATGAGGCGGATTCCCGCGAGTTGTGTCCAACTGCACAAGACTTTTCAGAACGTCTCCGTTACCAGAAAGTGATCGCGGTCGCGGCGAGCCATCGACAGGGGAAAAGATCATGACAAACCAGTCAGAGACTCAAAATAGTAATGAAACCCCAATGATGGATCGTACCGTGCTTCCCATCCCACCGCCCGAGTATCCGCCAATCACCACGCTTGACGTGCACAACGCGAAAGCGCCACCGCGGTTCGACGTCAAGGCGCCGAAAGGTGCGCCCAACGTCGTCGTCATCCTTCTCGATAACATGGGCTTTGGCGACATATCGACGTTCGGAGGACCGATCCAGATGCCGACGCTGGACCGTCTGGCGAAGACTGGGCTGCGGTACAACAATCTCAAAGTCCCGCCGTTGTGTTCGCCCAGCCGCGTGGCGCTGCTTACCGGTCGCAATAGCCACAGCGCAAACTTCGGCGTAATCTCGGAAATTGCCACCGGGTTCCCGGGGTACACTGCGGTGCGTCCCAGCAGCGTCACGAATCTGCCCGAGATCTTGCGGCTCAATGGCTACAGCACCGCCATGTTCGGCAAGTGCCATGAATTCGCGCCCTGGGAAGTGAGCGACGTAGGGCCGTTCGACCGCTGGCCGGTGCATAGCGGTTTTGAGAGGTTCTACGGCTTCATGTCCGGCGAGGCAGACCTCTTTCATCCCGTCATGTACGACAATATGACCCGGTTGGATATGCACCCCGATGCCAATTACTATGCGAGCACCGACCTCACCGACAAGGCCATCCTCTGGCTGCGTTCGCAGCGTTCGTTAGCCCCCGACAAGCCATTCTTCGTTTACTACTCGGCGATCGGTACACACGGCCCATTCCACGTGCCCGAGGCGTGGCGCGACCGGTACAAGGGCAAGTTCGATCAGGGCTGGGACCAGGTGCGCAAGGAAACGTTGGCCAGACAAATCGCGTTGGGGGTCGTGCCGCCGGGCACCGACCTTGCGCCAAAGCCGCCGGGAATCCAGGAATGGGACGACTTGACGGCCGACGAGAAAAAAGTCTTTGCGCGGTACATGGAGATCTATGCGGCTTTTGCCGAGGTGACCGACTACGAAATCGGGCGGTTTCTCGATGAGATCGAGGCCCTGGGCGAAACGGACAACACGCTGATCTTCTACATCACCGGCGACAACGGCTCGGTTTTCCAAGGCGGCCTCAACGGCGCCTTCAATGAGTTGTCCGTCTTCAACGGTCTCCCGGAGCCCCTGGACGTTCCGCTGAAGAACTTCGAGGAGATCGGCGGTCCCAAATCCCACCCTTTATACAACAATGGCTGGGCGTTCGCCGGCGCCACGCCGTTTGGGTGGGGCCACCAGGTGGCCTCGTACGGCGGCGTCTGCCAATCCATGGTAGTCCACTGGCCGAAGGGCATCGAAGAGAAGGGCGGCTTGCGTACGCAGTGGATGCACATGATTGACATTGCGCCGACGGTGTTGGAGGCGGTTGGCGTGTCCGAGCCGGACGTCGTCTACGGCGTCCAACAGAAACCCCTCGAAGGCGTGAGCGTGCTCGACACCTTGAATAACGCAGAAGCGAAGTCGCGCCACACCTTGCAATACTTCGAGATGGCAGGTAACCGCGGCATCTACCAGGACGGCTGGTTCGCTACCACCGTGCACCGCCCGCCGTGGGAGCCCAAGCCACGGGCTACGTTTGAGAACGACAAGTGGGAGCTTTACAACGTAGTGGAAGATTTCAGTTGCGCGCACGACCTTGCCGCGAAGTTTCCCGACAAACTTGAGAAGCTAAAGGGAGTCTTCCTGGAAGAGGCCGCCAAGTACCACGTGCTTCCGCTTGACGACCGCGCTTGGGAGCGCTTCAACGCCGCCCTGGCGGGCCGTCCGGATCTGATGGAAGGTCGCACCGAGATCACGGTCTATGAGGGAATGAAGGGAATTCCCGAAAACGGCTTCATCAACATCAAGAACCGCTCTTTTGTGGTAACGGCCGACATCGAAGTCCCGCAGGCCGGCGCAAAGGGCGTGGTCATCGCCCAAGGCGGGGAGATGGGCGGCTGGGCCCTTTACGTTAAGGATGGCGCACCGCGGTTTGCCTGGAACTATCTCGGCCGCGAGATTTACAAGATCGCGAGCCCCGATCGTTTGCCGGCGGGACGAGTCTCACTTCGGTTCGAGTTCGCTTACGACGGCGGTTTGGGCGCGGGCGGTAACGGTGTGATCTTCGTCAACGATAAAGAGGTCGCTGCAGGGCGCGTCGAGCACACGCAGCCGTTCGCATTTGGCGGTGAAACGACGGACGTGGGTGAGAATCTCTACACGTGCGTCAGCGATGACTACAAGGAGGGCGATAACAAGTTCACCGGCAAGATTCACAAGGTGACCGTCGCGGTCGGAAAGTCCAATCTCAGCGAGGAGGCCCAGAAGGCTCTCGCGGAGTTGCGTATGAAGAAAGCGCTCTTCGTCTAAATCATGCCGTTATGAAGAAGAGAGGGCATTGATCCGTTCTCTTTTTCAAACCGTGTTGCGCCTGAAAGCGGATTTATGGTTACGGTAAGCCTATCGTCGAGTGTTACTCCGAACGGGCAGTGACGCAGTTCATTTTCTATTCCGCTCCGTGGTTGCTTCCGGCCGTCATGCTCGTCGTAATGGCGCTGTTGATCGAGCTGCCATATCGCATCGGAAAGCTGCTGGCTCTCCGGGAGCTCGTGAAAGACGACGCCTGGAACATCGTGCAAGCCGGCCTCCTCACTTTGGCGAGTTTCGTTTTAGGCTTGTCGTTTGCCCAGGCTTCGGCGCGTTATGACGGCAGGCGCGCACTCGTCGTGAAAGAGGCAAACGCCATCGGAACAACTTGGCTTCGAGCGGACCAGCTCGACGCAAATGCGGAGCGGCGATTCCGGCGGATCTTGACCGACTACACCGCCACGCGGCTGAACGCGTATTTAACGCCGGGCGCGGAGCCAGCGCTGTACCGGCAAGCGATCGCGCGGAGCGACCGGGATCAAGTTCTGCTTTGGTCGATGGCCTCATCGGCGTTGCGCGCGCGGAGATCAAATCTTGGACTCTCGCTATTGATGCAGACGCTCAACGATACGATCGACGTCTCGGCCGAGGCGCTCCAAGCGGCCACGAGTCATGTACCTACGGCTATCGTCGTCCTGACGTTGATCTTGGTGGCACTGGGGACGTTGGCGACCGGCCTGCGCTTTGCGCGCGATAACTCGAGACCGCTCGTCTTAAGCGCCATTTATGTGCTGGCATACGTAATCGTCATCGAAATGATGGTCGATTACGATCGGCCGGGCACTGGGTTCGTAACCATCAACCTGAACCCGATGAAGCGACAGCTGCTATCGATGCAGGGGCGTCCAGGTCTAGACTTCGAGCAACCTCGCAGATGACGGTTATGAGCAGAAAAGCCGTCTCCCGTCGCGCGAGATGTTGCTGGGGACTCGTTCTTCTTGAATGCGCCAGGCTTGGGAGTCGAAAATTTGTCACAGATCTGTCACGCAGCGGTCGAAAACGGCCGGAATCGGGGGGCAGCGGACGGGATGGCGATGCGCCGGAAACCATATCGCATAAGTCTTTTTGGGATTGCCAGGGATCGGCCGGGACCGCTGGTTGAGAGTTCGAATCCCGCTGGGGCTAGAATTCTCCTGATATGTTACTGAGCGGGCCGCGTTGAACAGCCCCTTGTAACCCGAAAGGGCGGGTCGGTACATCCTAAATCGCCTTGGGCTTCGAGCCCGGAAATAAGAGCGATGGCCGACCCGATGATCGCTATCCCTTTGAGATCGGACCGTATCTTAGGCCGCGTACGTTGCGAAGCCTGTATGCATCAGGGTGATCGCTTGGGATAGCCTGCCGGCGCGTGAGGTGAGCGTGGAGATCCTAGGCATCGATGTCGGAAAGCACGAGATGCATGCGGTTCTGCTGCAGAACGATCGCGCAACATCGAAGAGCGTTCCGAATTCAGCGGCCGGATTCAAGCAGTTACAGAGCTGGTTGCGCAATCGCAAAGTCGATAGAGTACACGCGTGTCTCGAGGCCACCGGCGGTTGGAGCGAAGATCTGGCGCTCGCGCTGCACGAGGCCGGCCATATCGTCAGCCTCGTTAACCCTATGCGCATCAAAGCATTCGCCAAGAGTGAGATGCTGCGGACAAAAACCGACCGCATCGACGCCGCGCTCATTGCGCGGTTTTGCCGCACGCACGCGCCAGAGCCGTGGACGCTGCCCGCGCCAGAAATCCGCGCCCTACAAGGGTTAATTCGGCGGTACCAGAGCTTGGTCCAGATGCGGACGGAAGTGCAAAATCGGCTCCAGGCGCCCATGATCGCTTCAGTGGTGAAGGCGTCGATTGAAGCGACGCTCGCTCACCTGGATCGCGAAATCGCTAGGGTTGAGCGTGAAATCAACCAACTCTTCGACCGCTATCCGCCACTGCGCCGACAGCGTGAGCTGCTCACGTCGATTCCCGGAATCGGCGAGACGACAGCGGCTCGCATCTTGGGAGAGATGCCGAACATCGCCGAGTTTCGCGATGTTAAAGCCGTCGCCGCATACGCTGGCCTCTCACCTCGCCACTACGAGTCGGGATCAATTCGTTGGCCGAGCCGCATCGCCAAAACCGGCAACGCCAGTCTGCGCACCGCGCTCTACTTTCCGGCGATCTCGGCAATGCGTTACAATCCACTGCTTCGCCGTTTTGCCGATCGACTACGCGAGCGTCGTAAGTCCAACATGACCATCATTACCGCTGTCATGCGTAAACTCTTGACCTTGGCCTACGGCGTGCTCAAGTCGGGTCGATTCTTTGATCCGACCTATGCGAGCCCTTGACATTGAACACCGTATCTTATTTTACAAGGGTTTTCGCAACACTTTGCGACTCCGTGTAACATTCGTGCAACATTGGGCCCTCTTGGTCCCTAGCCGACGAGCCTCCCGAAGGTGTCCGCCGCGTCGGCGTCTCTGTCGTCGTACACGTGCAATTAGCGCTCGGCCGTGATTCCGATCGACACATGGCGTGACCGAGCTTCCAGATCTGCTCGCCGGTCAGCTCGTGATGGTGCACCTCGTGGCGGCGCCCGTTGATCTCAATTGTGATTGCTGTGTGCATCGGCTTTCTGGCCCTCCACCACGAACATCGCGGGCGGTGGCCATCCGTCACACCTTTGACCGGAAAAATCTCAAAAGACCGAGGCGAGCAAGCCTCTAGGCTCGGGAGGCCCAAGCGCACACTATCTGTCGCTACACTTCACGGAGCCGTCGCCGCGCAGACTGGTTCGTCGGGCTTCGCATCAGGTGCAAACAATCGTGCGAGACCTGGAAACGCTTCAGAATACGTCGGATGAATGTGCACTGATTCATCGAGAGTGCGCCATGTCGAACCGCTTTGCATGTGCGCGATAAAGACGTGCACAAGTTCGGCCGCTTCGTAGCCGACTAGCGTCGCACCCACGATCTTATCCGTGTCGCGGTCGATCACCATGCGGTAAAAACCGCGCTCCTGTCCCCATTCGATTGCGCGCGCCACCGAGCTCAGCGGCACTTCCTCACAGCGTGCGTTAGTACTCTGCGCGCACGCCTGCTCGTGCGTGAGCCCGGCGCGTCCAACTTGCGGCTCAGTGTATACCGCGTATCCTAAAACGCGGTCGTCTCTCGTGCGATTGCCTCCGTCGAGTATCGATAAGAGACGCCGGTGATCTTCCCAGGAGACGTGGGTAAACGCAGGTTGCCCGCTCACGTCGCCGATCGCATAAACGCCTTCGCACGACGTTCGGAATTGCGCGTCCACTTCAACGTAGCCGCGCCGATCTAGAGCAATGCCCGACCGCTGGAGTTGCAGTGAGCTCGTGTTCGGTGTACGGCCGGTTGCAACGAGCAACTGATCGCCCTGGAAGCGGGTGGCATCCTCAAGTTCGAGCGTGAAGAAGCCATTCGCGAACGTTACGCGCGACGGTTGGGCATTCAAATGTATTTCAACCCCGTCTTCTTTCAGCGACTCGCTCAACAAGGCGCTGACGTCGGCTTCCTCGTTGTTGAGCACGCGGTCGCGGTGATGAAAGATGTGCACGCTGCTACCCACGCGGGCCATCCCTTGTCCGAGTTCCAATCCGACGTATCCGCCGCCGAGCACAAGAAACCGCTTCGCGAGCGTCGCTTGCAAAAAGAACGTCTTATTCGTTAAGAACGGTGTACTTGCAAGCCCTGAGATGTTCGGAATCGTGGCGGATGTGCCCGTATCGATCACGATTAGCGGCGCGGCTACTTCTATGCCGCCTCCGCTTACGCTGCGCTCGCCGGTAAACGCAGCTTCACTGCGGATCACTTCGACGCCGGCTTGCGCCAGTCGTCGCTGCGTGCCCTCACGAAACGAGCTGACGATGCCTCGCAGGCGGTTCATGACGAACGCAAAGTCAACGTCCACGGTCGCGCGCACGCCCAGGTTCTGCGCGCGGCGGGCGCGGCCCGCCTGATGAGCAGCCGCCAGGAACGCTTTCGAAGGCGTGCATCCGTAATTGATGCAGCTGCCTCCGATGCTGTCCTGCTCGAATAAAACGACTCGGCGCCCGCGTTTAGAAAGCTCAATGGCGAGCGGAGTCCCGCCCTGACCGCTCCCGATAATGATAGCGTCGGCGTTCTTCATGCACTCTCGACCCTCTGCAACTTCTTGAGTGCATGCTCCGCGGGCGGCTGTGCTCCTTCATCCATCAGCGCGTCAGGCGGCCGGAGCACGAGGCGCGCTCACATCTTGCTATGAAACGCAATCATGTGCTGCGCGATGTAGTCCAAGTTATCCTCGACGGCAAAGTGGCCTGAATTCAGGCGGTGCATCTCCGCATTTGGCAGATCCTTGAGGTACGCTTCGCCACCTTCTTTGGTGAAGAAAATATCGTCTTGGCCCCAGAAGATGAGCGTTTTCGGCTGATGCGAGCGCAAAAAGTCTTGCCACTTCGGATAGTTCTGCGGATTGGTCCGGTAATCGTAGAAGAAGTCGAGCTGCACGCGCGCCGCATTTGGCCGCTCGAGATAATGTGAGTCGACGATCCAATTGTCGGGGGCGATTTTGTCCGGATCTGGATGCCCGTGAAGATAGATCGCCTTTACCGTCTCCGGCTGCAGGAACGCCTCGAGCGGCTTCTCCGTTTCTGCCGTTTTATTCACCCAGTACGCGCCCCGCAGCCCATCCCAGGCAGCCGTAAAGCCAACCTCATAGGCGTTGGTATTCTGGATGATGAGCCACTCGAGCCACGACGGATTGCGCCCGACGATCCGAAAGCCGACCGGCCCGCCATAATCCTGGATATAAAGGCCGAAGCGCGTGAAGCCAACCCTCCTGAGGAAGGCCTCGACTATCTCGGACGTTTTGTCGAACGTGTTGGCAAACGCCGAAGGATCCGGCATGTCCGAGTTTCCAAAGCCCGGGTAGTCCGGCGCAACGAGTCGGCGAACCGAACGGGCAGTACAACCCTGACGCAGAAACTACTACGGGATGGTGGCAGTCAGCGCGGTCGTTCTTGCCGGTTTGTTTTCGCGGCCGACGGAGGCTCCGACGACGCCGCCGGTGCAGACCCCGGGCTCGAGCATCGCGATCACGACATGCCACGCACAACTCGATCCACCACCGTTACGCATCGCATACAGTAACACGGCGAAGGTAACCGCCACTGAGGTCCACTTTGTCATCCTCGGTGACGTTGGGGTCATCGAAACCGTTGCCGACCGCGGAAGCTTTGCGCCGGGAGAGCCGATCGACAAGGTCTTCAGGCTTCCCATCGAAGTGTCACCGCTTGGCTTGCAGTCCGTGAAGTGCATCGTCACGAAAGTGCTTTACAGCGACGGCACGACGTGGACGAATCCTAGCCCGCCGTGATCTCGCGTCTGAACTTACCGCGACGACCTGTCACACATTTGTAACGGACGGTCGGAACGGGGCCGAATCGTCTAACATTTTCTAACGGAGCGGTCGGGAACGAACGGGAATGGGCGGGAACGGCCGTGAGCCTGTGTGACGAAAAGACGTTACAAAATATTACGAATCGGTAGCGGACGGGACTCGACGGAATCCTCGAGCAGTGGCTCGACTCCCGCTGGGGCTAAAATTCTCCTTACTTTACAAGGGTTTCCACGATACTTACAGGCTCCGTGCAACAAATGTGCAACAGCGGATCCCTTTTCGTTACTAGCCGCGAGCCTCCTGAACGCGTACGCCGCGTCGGCGTCTCTGTCTGAGTACACGTGCAAATAGCGCTCGGCCGTGATTCCGATTGACGCATCTAGAGCGCGAGGCTTCGTTCGCCTTAGTGAGCGGGCCGATCAAGTGAGCGGCTGGAGCGCCGCGACTGGAACGGCGTAGGCGAGCGAGCGCCGGACGTTAAGGTCCCGAGGACGGGACGGCACGGTAGATGACAGTTTGATCCGATTCGATGGCTTGGCGAACTGTATAGCTATTACCGAAGCGTATCCGAAAGCGCCAATGCTGCGATGCCTGCCTGGCGCGGGCGTTGAAATTGACGTCGGGGACGGCACCGAAGTCATCGTAGCGGTATAACGTGTACGAAACGCCGGGCGTCAGGCCGGACACGGTGACGGTTAACGTCAACGCTTCGGCCGTCGGCCTGTGGTTTGAGTCTTGCGCGATCGGCGGCCATTCGTAGTACTTGTTCGTCGCGACACGCACGGGCAGCGTCTCATGCTCGGGATCGCTCACACCGGTGACAGCAACGGCGTAGTCGGCCGGCAACGGACTTCGTCCCGCACGCGGGAGCGAATAAGGCGGCGCGCTGGGATCGTTGGCTTGCTCGCGCGTCTTGACAAACGATGAAACCCTGTACGTATAAAGGTACTTGCGTAGTGGGCGCCAGTCGCCCGGGTGCGGACCGATGGGTCCGGCTCCGGGAGCGTTGAGGCCGTTGTCGCTGAACGTGATAGTATCGTTGCCGACGGCAACGATCGGGACGATATGATCGTAAGTCCGATCGCCCGCCCGTCGCTTGTGGTAGAAATAGTATTCGTTCATATAGACGCCGATGGCGACCGGATAGCCGCGCGCGACATTGCGCCCCACCCACGCTAAGAACTCGCGACTCGACCGGTTGGCCCCGTCGTACGCATGGGTCAGTAAGTGCATGCGCCGTGCGGCCCGTTCGGCGTTTGCGCTGAGCAGGAGCTGACTCGCCTTATCGTTCTGCGGAATCCCTGGGTTGGCAATCCGTCGCGCATCGTATTGCGATAGGTACTGACCGTAGTACAGACCGGCGCTGATGAGCGAGGTCTCGCCGCAGTAGCCATGGTTATACATCCATTGCAGCCGCGGCGGAATATCGTTACGGGCGACGGCGCCGAAGCTCGCAGCTCCTGACGGCACGGTTACCCCGGGGACGAAACGGCCGCCTCCGCACGCCGAGAGCAACGCGGCGACCAGTACGAGCGAGAGGTAGCGGAGCATGATTTATCTATCGGCCCGGTCGCTTTTTAGTATAAGGGCGTGCAGGCTTTATGATGGCGCAACGGCTTGGGCAGCGTCTTGGGGGAACAGACCCAGGTGCGGAACGCCTTAAGAAGGAAGAATTCATTCTCTCATTTGGCGGGTTTTGGAGCGTCCGTCAACGACAAGCATCAGCCGGGTAACATTCGTACAGCGCGCGAAAGACGGTGACTCGCGTCGGCATTCGTCGGTATCTTTGCCCGAGCATCACCGTGGCGTACATCTAACACTCTTAAGCCGCCGCGCGCGAACTCGCACCGCTTGCTCACGCGTGCACGGTTTTCTAACATTTGCTAACGGAGCGGTCGGGACTGGGCGGGACTAGCCGGGAACCGCGAGACGAAAAAAGCCTTACAAAATAACACGAACCGGTAGCGGACGGGACTGGCCGGAACCCCCGAGCGTTGGTTCGACTCCCGCTGGGGCTACCAAAATCGTCCTGATTTTACAAGGGTTTCCACGATACTTACAGGCTCCGTGCAACAAATGTGCAACAGCGGAGCCCTTTTCATCGCTAGCCGACGAGCTTTCCGAAGGCGTCAGCCGCATCGGCGTCTCGGTCCGAGTTCACGTGCAAATAACGCTCGGCCGTGATCCCGATCGAGGCATGGCCGAGGCGCTGACTTACGACTTCGAGCGGGACGCCCGCCTTAGCGCAGAGGCTGGCGTGCGTGTCACGCAGCCCGTGCAGCGTTATCGGCGTCACGCCGCTGCGACGAATGAGATCGCCAACTGCGCGCCCGAAGTTCCACGGGTCGATTGGTGAGCCGTCAGCGTGGGCGAAGACCAAGTCCTCGTCCTTATACGCCGCGCCCAGGCCTAGCCGCTCCTCCGCCTGTTTCGCCTTGTGCGTGCGGAGGATCGCGCAGAGCGTGTCACTGACGATGAGCGTCCTTTCCCGATCACTCTTCGGGGCCTTGAACGTCATCTGCTCAGTGAGCGATCTCGCGATTGTGACCGACTTCTTTTCCAGGTCTACGTCGGTCCACCGTAACGCTACAACCTCACCCCGCCGCGCCCCGGTATACACCGAGAACGCGACAGCGGGATAGAACCAGAGCTGCGACGATAGCGTGCCCCGTTTCTTGGCTCGTCTCGTCGGGTTCCGGGCTTGCTCAAGCAACTTTCGAACTTCATCGTCCGTTAGGGCGAGTGGTTTAGGCTTGATGGCTTTTGGAAGGTCGTCGTCGCATACAAGTGCGGCGACGTTTCGACTGAGAAGCTCGCGCCGAAGTCCCCAATTCAGGACGTTTCGCAAGAGTTCGTGCGCATGGCGGATCGTCTTGGCGGAAAGAGCTCGGCCATCGCGTCCATGTCGTGACCATTCGGTATATGCCGACATCAGCTGATGCGGTCTAAGGTGCTTGGCTTGCATGTTACCAAATTTCGGCTTGAGATAGAGCGCAATGAGCGTCTCGTAACGTCGAACAGTAGTCTCCTCCTTCTGCCCTTGCTTTTGCCTGAGAAACGCCTCGAACAGCGTCGAAAGGGTGACTTCGTCCTTGGGTTGATCTCCGTTTTCTAGCGCCTTCCGTTGCGCTAGGATTGCGGCCTCGCGGTCAGCGAGGATCGTCTCAGCTTGTTTTTTTGATACGCCTTCGAGTGTCTCGCGTTTCTGACGCCGTTTGCCATTCGAGCGCAGCACGTCGTAGATAATGCGGTACTTCTTGTCGCCGTATCGCTTTAGGTACCCCATTTGCTTACCTCCTGGGGTCCTGGCAGAACATTCATTCTACGCCGCCTCCGAGGAACTCCCGCAAGGCGCCTTTCGTGATAATAAACTTCTGTCCGACTCGGACGTTACGTATGATTTGTGAGTTGAGTGCGGCGTAGATTGCATCTCGGCCAAGCGGTAGGTATTCGATGAGATGCTTTGGCGTAAGGATCTCCGGCAGCTCTGCAAAACGTGCGTTAGTTGCGCTTGCGTTTTCCGGTTGAGTTGACTCGGCAGACACTTAGTTGGCTCCTGTTGTCCAAAAGAAAAAAAGCCCGAAGGCTCTCGATTCGAAGGTGTAAGCTTTCGCCCGCATTATAATGCGGGTGAAACTCGTTTACAGCATCGCTACACAATTGTCTCCTACAACCGAGCCAGATGTCAAATCGGCGTGCGGAAGAGCGTAGCCTAATCGCGGGCCTAGGATGCCTTCAGCGCGGCACGTAGCTCGATGCGAACCACGTCACGCACGATTTCAGGTAGTGGGCGATGATCTTCTCTCGCAAAGGCTTTAAGGGTGTCATTGATTGCCGTCTGATAGCCGCGGCCTTCGCGTTCCGCACGCGCTCGAAACCAATCCAGAACGTCGGCGTCCACCCACATGGTAATGCGGGTTTTGCCTTCGTGCGGAACTACCGATCCCCGCCGGCCACCGCTGAAGCTGTAGGAGCGAGTTTTCCGATTCGGCCCGCTTCTTGTAGGCGCGCGCTTAGTTTTTCTTGCCATAGTATTGCTGTTTCTCACTTAGAGTTGCTCGGCGAGCTGAAATGAGCCGAATGACGTCGGTGCCCGCCGGGTAGGCGTATGCGATGACGAGCACGCGACCCAATGCATCGATGCCGACCGTTACGAAGCGCTGCTCGGTAAAACGCCGATCCTCGATGGTTAAGCCTTGTGGATCGTCGAGGACCGTGGCAGCATCCGCGAACCGAACGTCGTGCTTTCGGTAGTTCGCAGCAGCCTTCTGCGGATCCCACCGTACTTCCACCCTATGCATATTGTATGTATTTCTCGGGCGGCTGTCAATGCCGGACCGAAGGGCTTGCGAGTGACCTGCAACTATGTTGCCGCCTCGGCATGCCATGAGGAGCCAGATCGCAGCATAGCGTTTAGGACCGTCAGAAGCTTTCGCATGCAGGCGACGAGTGCAACGCGTCCTGGTTTCCCGGCTTCTTTGAGGCGATTCCAAAATCTACGAATACTGGGATTGCACCGGATAGCCGATACGACCGCCATGTACAGCACGGTTCTTACGTGGGCACGACCTCCCCAGGTGCCACGGGTCCCTCGCATTCTCCCGCTGTCACGGTTGATCGGCGCAACCCCTACCAAAGCCGCAATCTGTTTGCGGTCGAGCTGCCCACGTTCTGGGAGGTTTGCGAGCAGAGTTATCGCCAGAGTCGGGCCGACACCAGGGACGCTTTGTAGTAAATCATCTTTACCGCGCCAGACCGCACTGCCTCGAATCTCCTGCGCAAGCTCGTCGTCGATCCGCGAAAGACGATTTCCCAACCAGCGTATGTGAGCGCGGATATCCGTGGCGATCGCGCCCGTCGACTGGCTCAAGCGATTCTTCTCACGCACAAGCATTTCGATGATTTGTCGACGTCGGCTAACGAGATCCGCGAGGCCGCGCTGCGCTTCATCCGCGATTGGTCGAATTTGCGGACGAACGGCCTCGGCAAAGTGCGCGAGGATCGAAGCATCGATCCGATCGGTTTTGGCAAGCCGGTGGTTGTGCGCACAAACGCACACAACCAGTTAAGAAGGCGGGGTCGCGCGGCCTACGGCCCGCTCAGCCCACCAATAGGCGGCTCCATCGCGACGAGACCCGGCCGATCGGCGCCGCAGCCGCAGCGCTCCGGGCCGAGGTACCTCACGCTATCGCGGCCGTTACTACCCTCGTCAGGGCTAGCAGAGCTTGTGAGCCAGCACATGTTTCGTTCAAACTACACAGTTGCGTCTCCCGACGATTAACGCGGTCAATACGAAGGGTAACGTCGACGTCGTCAGCGGGAATCCCATCCTGCTCGCGGGCCGTAGACCGTGATCGCCTGTAGGTACGGATTTTTTACAGCAGGGTCGGAGCGACGACGCTCGAGCGCACCGGGTGGTGGTAGAAGCGCGTTGCGACAACGCGAGCAAACCGCGCTTGAATGGCCTCGATTGCCGCCGGAAGATGACGGGTTGCATCCGTTATGAATCCCCGTTAAACGTCGACGATGATCAAGGCCGCGCCGGCGTCCATCGGCACTAGCCACGCACAGCGGTTTTCTTACGGCGTCCCCCTTTGCGGGTGCCGTTTATTGAACCGCGGCTTGCCCGCTGCTTCGCCTTCTGCCACGCCTCGCCGATCTCGTCGAGCTGCTCCCGGTCGAGCACGTCCTTCGCGACCTTGAAAACCTTCGATTCCTCCTCGGCCACGTGATGCTTCACGCTCTCACCGAGCACGTGTAACTCCGCCTTGAAGCGCTCGTCTGGTTTTCTACCGGACTTGAGCATCGCCATGAGCGCCCTGGCCGCGGCGTGCTCGGTGTACGCCTCGAAGACGTCGACCCGCTCGTCTTGCTCTTCGGCGCGGTCGCGCAACTTTGCATAGAACAATCGCTCCTCGATTGCGAGATGCGTCGAGAGATCTTTTTCGATCTGCCGGGCCAGTTCGCGCAACCGCTCGTCTCCGGGTTCGTAGCGATCGGCTTCGTCGATGAGTGCCGCCACCTGACGATGCTCTTGCTTGATGATGGATAGTACGTCCATTCGTTCAACTCCAATCTTTCGCCACGCGTTTATAAGCCGCGGGCCATGAAATAGAACATACCCACCGTTGCCGCGCTCATAAGCGCGACGGTGGCCCAGCCCCAGGCGCGCGCCAGTGCGGAACTCCGCCATTCGCCCATGATCTTTGGACTCGAGGCGAGCCAAACGATGACCGCGATGAGGGGAACTGCTGCCACGCCATTGAGTACCGCGCACCAGAAGAGCGCTTTGATGGCATCGATGCGCAACAGATTCATGCCGATGCCGATGACGACGCCGGCGGTGAGGATTCCATAGAACTTCGGGGCGCGGCGCGGCTTCTCGCCGAGGCCCTCGCGAAATTTGAACGTTTGCGCGGCGACATATGCCGACGAGCCGGCGAGCACGGGAACGGCGAGAATGCCCGTACCGACCATGCCGAGCGCAAAGAGCAGCTCCGCGAATGGCCCGGCGAGCGGGCGAAGCGCTTCGGCAGCCTGCGAGGCGGTGGCGATATCGTGCTTGCCGTGCGCACCCAACGTCGCCGCAGTCGTCACGATGATGAAGAAGGCGACGAGGTTGGAAAAAATCATGCCGGAGTTGACGTCGGTATGCATGTCCTTGACGGCGCGCTCGCTGGTTCCCCGCCGGGATGCGAGCGTCACCTTGCCCGCCTCTTTCTCTTCCTCGACCATCAACGACGCTTGCCAGAAAAAGAGATACGGCGTGATCGTCGTTCCGAGGACGCCCACCATCGTCGAGAGCCAGCCTGCGTCGAAATGCAGTTGCGGCACGACGAATCGCCGCAGCACGTCGGGCCAGTGGGGATGGACGACGAAGGACGTAATGATGTACGCGAAAAGCGAGAGCGTCAGCCATTTGAATATGCGCGCGATCGTTCCGTACGAAAGCCATGTCTGCGCGGCGACCATTCCGACGCCGAAGAAGAATACCCACGCGTCGACGGGCAGCGGAACGACGAGATGCGCGGCGTCGGCCATGCCGCCGAGATCCGCGCCGAGATTGAACGTGTTGGCGACGATGACGAGGACGGCCAGCCCATAGGCAAGCGTTAGCGGCAGCCGCTTGCGCATCACGGCCGCAAGACCTTCGCCGCTCACCATTGCGATGCGCGCGCACATACCCTGGATCACGGCCATCATCGGCGTCGAAATCAGCGTCAGCCAGAGCATGGAAAAGCCGGTCGTTGCGCCGGCGACCGAGTACGTCGAGATGCCCGAAGGATCGTCGTCTGCCGCGCCGGTAATCAGTCCGGGACCGAGGATGCGAAAAAATCGCCGCACGTTTTCGACCGGTGAAATTTGCGGCGCGTTGTGAGCAGCAGCCTTCACGTCTTTTGCGTCCCCACGGGAGGTTGCCCGCGATTGGAAACGATCAAACGGGGCCGTGGCTGTTTGATTGCCTTTTCATCCTGGGTAAATCCTTGCGCACATATCGCATCATGCGAGATACCTGTTGCTGTCACAGAGGAGAAGCACTATGGCCGGATTGATATGGACGATAATCGTTATTCTCTTCGTGTTGTGGCTGATCGGCTTTCTCGTCCACGTCGGCGGTGGCCTCATTCACCTGCTGCTGCTGGTCGTGATCATCCTCGTCATCTACAATCTCTTGACCGGACGAGGTGCTAGGGTCTGAGCGTCCCTCTTCACTCCAGCTCCTTCGAGGCGCCGTCGTTTCAAAAACCGGGGCCTCGTTGCTTTAGAAAAAGAGTGCGGGGGTAAGCTCAGCGCTAGAATGAAGGGCATTAACGCTACGCACTACGATCGGATTCCGGCGTATCCGAGCCGCGCGAAGGCACGCGAACACGTGGTCAACGCCATCATCGAGACCCCCCAAGCGGAGCTGCCATAAGTTCGCACCGGATCCAAGTACGGTATCATTGCCTTTCACGACGTGCTTCCAAAGGCGCTTGAATGGCCTTACGACTACGGGTTCATCCCTCAGATGCTCGCGACGCTAGACGCGCGCGCCGCGACCCGTGATGAGGTTAACGATCAGGAGGATCACCGCTATGACCAGCACGAGGTGAATAAGGCCGCCGGCCAGGTGCATCGTGAAGCCAATTAGCCAGAAAATGACGAGCAGAACGATGATAGCCCACAGAATGCCTGCCATGATTAGTTCTCCGTTTTAGCGTTGAGTGTGCATTGATGTCGCGTTGACTAAAAGGTCAGCGTATAGTGATCGTTGCCGGTGCTGCAGTCTTGCGTCGACGGTTGTACGGTGGATATTAGGGTTCAACAGAGATGTAGAGCTATGGAACTAAGCCTGCAAATGCGCATCGGAACTCTGTGTGATCATTCGCGCCGACGACCTCTTCTAAAGAGTCTACGATATGGAAAAAGGTCTCCAGTTTAACGAGCTGAAAAAGTCGTGCCACAATGGTATTTGCCACGATGATCGCTTCGTTGCATCCATGCTCGGATCGAAGCACGGACAGCCGCATGAGTTCTACGATTGTGGTCGAATCAAGATACGTCACTTTAGTGAGGTCCAAAATAAGGTGCGACACGCGCGCAAGCGATGCAAGCTCATCGCGGAGCTGCGCCCTGCACGCTAGGTCATACCCGCCAGAAAATGCGACGGCGATCGACGTCGGAACGCGGGCACGTTTTTCGGTCAGAGTCTACCCTCCAGCCCTGGGGTGTATCCGAGCATAGAGCCGAGTTGCACCCGCCCTCTGTACGGTCGCGGACACATAGCCAGAAGAACGTGCTATTGCTATACTGAAGGCACTGCACTGCAGGCCTTGCAGCGCCACACTGCTTGGCCTTTCCGCCGCGAAGCAAGGAGTAATGGGTGACTTCTCCATTGCCTCAACTACGCGAAAACTTCTTGCTCGGTCGCGCACCGGCCCACGAACTGGCGAACATCTCACAGCTCCTGGATCTTGTGACCTTAGGCCAAGGAGCGGTCATCTATCGCGCGGACGCTGTACTAAAGAATGTCTACTTCCCGACTACCTGCGTGCTCTCCGCGGTCATACTTATGCAGGATGGCGGCGGCGTAGAAACCGGAACCATCGGCCGCGAAGGGGTCGGCGGCGTTCATGCCGCGCTCGGCGTGAGACGCATCGCTGGCGAGATGGTTTGCCAGGTTAAAGGAGAGGCGCTTGCGATGCCCCGAGCTTCATTCGTTTCTGCCGTTGCG
This sequence comes from Vulcanimicrobiota bacterium, assembly GCA_963752765.1. Classification (GTDB taxonomy): domain Bacteria; phylum Vulcanimicrobiota; class Vulcanimicrobiia; order Vulcanimicrobiales; family Vulcanimicrobiaceae; genus JAFAHZ01. Next base: position 974,975 of record CAVVZD010000009.1, on the reverse strand, counting down.
GAACTTGAGGGCTTCCGGGTAATTATAAACCGCTACATTCAATTCGTCATGGACCTCAAAAGCCAGTCTATCGCTTGCAACCGGTTGCATACATTGACTGAACGATGCGCGCGCTGGTTGTTAATGACTCGCGATCGCGCCGGTAAGGATGAGTTTTCCCTAACGCAGGAGTTTCTGGCGTACATGTTAGGCGTACGGCGTCCTGGAGTCAGCATTGCCGCCGGTGCATTGCAGCAAGCTGGGTTTATCGCCTACAGCCGAGGCCACATTCGGGTCCTCGATCGTGAAGGGCTTGAGTCAGCGTCATGCGAGTGTTATCGTGCTCTGGTCGATAACTACGAGCGCTTAATGAGTGACCGTAGTCGAGGGGGCTGACTGAATACGTCGGTCTGGATGGGGGTCCGATGGACCCATTGATTTTTGTTAACCCAAACACCACGACGCAGTCGGACGATCTAGGCATCGAAACGTTCTACCGCGACACAACCGGCAAGGTCGCCGGATACATCTACAAACGCTGTGACGGGCAAACGATCCGAACTCCGAAACTAGCAGATCAAAATTAATAGGCCCCAGGAGGCAAGCGCTGCCCGAGACCATTGTTTGCGTGGCACCTTATGGTCTGATCGCGGCCCGGATGGAACTGCGCCAGCTCTGTCATCACTGCCATTTTTCGCCTTAAATAGGACCCTGGGGTGTGGGAAAGCCGCACTGCAGCGGAGGTTGAACATATGGGAAAACTGATTTTCGCGATGTTACAGTCCCTCGACGGTTACGTCGCGGCGGTGGATGGCGCGCTAGAGCCGCCGCTTCACCCACCCAGCGTCGCGCTTTTTCGTCACTTCGCCAACCATGAGAGCAGCTTGGCCGGAGGTCTGTACGGTCGTCGCCTATACGAGATAATGCGCTACTGGGATGAAGATCAGCCCGAATGGAGCGCGCTCGAGCACGACTTTGCGAGGGCGTGGCGAGCGCATCCGAAATGGGTCGTGACACGTTCGCTCAAATCGGTCGGCCCCAATGCCACACTCGTTGATCGCGACGTTGTAGCATTCGTGCGCGGCCTGAAGTCGGAAATTCACGGCGACATCGCTGTCGCCGGGCCCGAGTTGGCGGGGAGCCTCACCAAAGCAGGCCTAATCGATGAGTACCATCTTTACTTTCGCCCAGTCGTGCTTGGCGGCGGGAAGCCGTACTTCGCAGGCGCTCGTCCGACACTCCGCCTCGTTGCCAGCGACCGGGTCGGTGATGACGCGGTCCGATTGACGTACGAAACCGTTTGATCGCGTAAGTCGATTGGGAATTAAAAGGCGCCACTACCAGCCGCGAACGAGGTCTCGCGTAGCCTTGACCTCCCGAGCACCGAAATACTTACCACGAGTCGGGCAGAACCGGCTCAACGGCGTGGAACCGTCAGATGTTCCTGGTCTCAAGCGTATTGACACGTTCCGCCGGCGCGCCATAACAGCGTGCGTCGTAGACTGGTTCCGGTTAACGGCCCCTTGCGGCAATTTTCGGCCGCCCGTAGCACATAGCATCGATGAATGCTGCCCCCGATTCAGCGTACCCAGCTATAAGAGCCTGGACTTGCTGATTCCAGTGCGCCTTGGCCCACATATGTCGCGTTTTCCAGGCTGTTATAAGGATCACGGCCTTCCGATCATCCGCCTCGAAGACTCGGCCTTCGACGAAACCTTCAAGTTCAGCAACGACGTTTTCGAGTAGGGCGGTGGCTCGATCCGCAAATTCCGAACTCTGGTGCGGATCGAGCGCGGCAGACAGGATATGAAAGACCGTTCGGGCTTTGCCCTCTCTTTTATCATCTGGAAATTGTTCAGTCATAACAGTGATATACGCGGGATAATCGGACTTTCCCCAACCTTCGCGACACCGAGGATACGGCAGCGGAAAAACCCAGAGTAAACTGGCCCCCTCAAAAGCCGGCGGTTCAGCCATCTCCTCGAAATGAGCAGTGAAACCGGGCCGCCCGCTGGATATTGAAAAACTCAACCTTGCCGTTATCGCCTTTAGCGTTACGCTGAATCGAGCGAATCTGATCCGGAGCCACTATTCGCTTCATCGCTCAGTGAGAGCTTAGATGTGCCGACGCGCATCGGGAGCCTTCCCGCCGGACACAACTTGGTTTAGCCCGCTGCGCTCGTAATGGAGCCATTTCGCCGTGGCGCCGCTACGCCGTCGAAAGAGGAAGCGTACTGCACAACAATTTGCTCCCCATTCTTGCCAATGGCTTCATCCAAAGCTTCGACAATACGAAAAGCCGAGCTTAGATGCGTTATGTCGAATAATCTAACGAGGTTCGGGTTACGCATTACGAGGACTTCGCGCTCCAGATTGTTGTCCGCGCGTACCTTGTGCAGACGTACGAGCTCCGCAATGACCGTTGTGTCGACGTAGGTCACGTCGCTGAAATCCAAAGCAACACGAGATGCTCCAGAAAGCGAGTCGAATGCTGCCCGCAGCTGTTGCTTTGAGCTAAGGTCGTACTCTCCCTCAAAAACCATAACAACGGTTTTCGAAGGGGACTGGATGGTTTTCTTCATTGTGGCTGACCTTATCTACCCGAGTTCGTTCCGAATTATAATGCGCAAAAAGCCGCCCTTCCGTACGGTATTTGGAATACAGAGACGCTGCCGACTGGGGCCGGCGCATTGCCTGAGCCCGCCGAGGCGGGAGTCCTTCGCGTTTGGATTCACCAAATGTACCGCGCATAGAGGCTGGTCCCGGTACCTTTTGGGGCCCCCGGGGGGTAATGCCGAAGAACCAAATCTACTCGACCGCATTACCCATTGCGTCGGTCAGCCGATCTCCCCATAGACTCTTTGGCTGCTCCTCATCGAGAAAGACCTCACGCGCCGGCGTTCTATGACCCGGCAGAACCGAGGCTCTCGACGTCGACGTCGGTTAAGACCGGCCATTCCACGGGCAACCTCTTCTTAGATTATCTGCCCAACCGCGCCATGAAGGCGTTGCCTGCGCTGGCGACCGTCACGCTAAAGCATAATGAGTTGGTCAACGACGATAACACGCCGGCTGATCGCGTGCTGTTTCCAATCAACAGTATTATCTCGGTTGTCGTCGACATGTCAGACGGCGCTACCGCTGAAGTCGGAATCATCGGCCGCGAGGGCATGAGCGGCTTGGGCGTTGCACTCGGGCACCCCAGCGTTAATCAGCGCAGTATCGTACAAGTCCCCGATAGTGCGCACTGCATCTCAGTTGAGGACTTCCGTTCGGCGATCGAACACGAACCAGAGCTGAGATCATTTGCCATGCGCTATGCGCAGGCGGTACTCATCGCTTCTGGGCGTCTTAGCGCCTGTAATGCGTTGCATCCGGTGAACGAACGCTGCGCGCGATGGCTCTTGATGGCCCAGGATCGCGTCGGCGGTTCGCTGCTTCTGTTAACGCAAGAGTTTCTGAGCCAAATGCTTGGTGTACGACGCGCCAGCGTCGCTTTGGCAGCATCGGAGTTGCAAACCGCAGGCTTTATCTCGTACTCACGAGGCCACATTACCGTCAAGAACCGTGCTGGGCTGGAGGCCGCATCATGCGAATGCTATGAAGCAATGGAATACGAATGGAAAAGCACGATGGGCTACGGCATCCGCACAGGAGGAGCAACAGCGGCACCGCTTCGCCTTTCAACACTTCGAGATGGCCGCGCCGATGGGTCCATGCACAGCGACGGAAGCTAACCCGGTTGTCTTCGCGATGTCAACGACGTGCCGCGTCTCGATCATCGCCGTCTTTCTCGCCCTCGCCTATGAGATTACGCGTCTCATCACGCGAGCTCGACACATCAGCGATTCGCGACCTGGGACGGACTGCGTCGTGTGCTTCCCGAGATGACCTACATGGCAACGGTTTTTCAACTCCCGTACGCAAGGTGCTAGTCCTCGGCCGAAGACTGTTGCTCCTGGCGACACCAAAGCCACGTTAGCAAATCTTAAATTTGCTAACGATTTGCTAATGGAATACGTACCGATAGGAACCCGAAGGTCATCATCGACGTGTTTTCGTGCTCAATCGACGCTACCAGTGACTTGTCGGGACGCCTTTAGTGATTTTCAAGACCGCCGCTTTAACCCGCTCCGCCACCTCTCCGTGCTAGGGTTGGAAAACGCCCGACTTAGCGGGCCGGCTCCCCCTCGGGTAAGCGGTCGCGCGCGGTGAGCGTGTAACGTCCGTGTAACAGACGGGTTAGAAATGAGCCGAATGGGTCAGTATACGTCAGCAACGGGGTGCGTCGAAAACCCTGATAGCATCGGACCTTTTAGCATCGGGCGGGAACGGGCAGGACCGCTGTGTTAGACTTCGACTCCCGCTGGGGGCTAAAATTTTCCTTATTTTACAACGGTTTTCGCACCACTTTCAGGCTCCGTCTAACCAAAGTGCAACAGCGACCCCTTTTCGTTGACGAGGCGCCGATCGGCGCCGTGGGCACGGAAGCTTGGCCCGAGATGCTCCCGCGATCGCGGTGCGGATGTTACGAGGGAATTGGAGGAAGCGATTCGTCGCGGCAACAGAACTAGGCAGTTCACGTGTCGAGTTTTACGCCGCGCCATTGGAAGTCGCAAGCGGAGCCTCAGGTGGAGCGCCGCGCCGAGCCGCCGGTCGGAAAGTTCCACGCGTACAGGCACGGCAAGCCGAATAATCTTCCGATTGCGAGCACCACGTTCGTCGGTCGCGAGCGCGATGTTGCCGAGGTAAAGCAACTCTTAGAGCGTCACCGGTTGGTCACGCTGGTCGGTGCGGGCGGTGTCGGCAAGACGCGACTGGCGGTGCAGGTTGGTGCCGAACTGCTCGAGAGCTATCCCGACGGTGTGTGGTTTGTCGACTTGGCTCACATCGCCGACCCCGAGCTCGTCTCCAGCGTCATCGCGAAAGCGTTAGGCATGAGCCAGCAGGAAGGTCGGCGGGTCGACGAGGCGATTCCACTCTGGCTTAAGCACAAGCGCTTGCTGCTCATCTTCGATAACTGCGAACACGTTTTGGATCCGGTCGCGTCGATTGCAGCGGCGATTCTGCGCACGGCGCCAGACGTGCGGATCGTGGCTACCTCGCGCCAACCCCTCGATATTACCGGTGAAAAAATCGAACGGCTGGCATCGCTCGACGTCCCAACGTCTAGCGGCGATCTCACCGCCTTGGCGGCCATCGGCTTTGGCGCGGTCGCATTATTCGTTGATCGCGCATCGCTGGTTGACAACGCGTTTGCGCTCACCGATGATACCGCGCCCATCGTGGCCGACATCTGCTGCCGGCTCGACGGCATTCCGCTGGCGATCGAGCTGGCCGCCGCACGGGTGAAGGTGCTGTCGATTCCCCATCTTGTCGAGCGCCTCAACGAACGCTTCAAGCTTCTTATCGGCGGCAGTCGCGACGCGCTGCCGCGCCAGAAGACGTTGCATGCGCTCATCGACTGGAGCTACGACCTCCTGACGCCGCACGAGCAACGGCTCTTCACGCGATTGGGCATCTTCGCGAGTGGTTTCGCGCTTGATGCGGCCACGAGCGTGTGCGGTGGTGAAGGACTGGACGAACTCAATATCTTGGATCTACTCGGTTCGCTGACCGACAAGTCGCTGGTTATTGCCGACACGAGCGGCGAGCACGAGCGCTACCGGTTGCTCGAATCCACCGCCGCGTACGCGCTCGAGAAACTGCGCGCCTCAGGCGAGCATGACGCTCTCGCTCGCCGCCACGCCGCGTGCTTTCGCGATCAGGCGGAAGCTGCCAACGAACGTTACGGCACCGGCTCACCGGCGGCGTGGCTGGCGGACCTGGAACTTGAGCTGGGCAACTTCCGCAGCGCGCTGGCGTGGGCGCTGACGCACGGCAACGATGCCGTGCTGGGCGGGGCCATCGCCGGCGCATTGGAACAACTTTGGCAAAACGCCGGCCTCGCCGTCGAGGGCCGCTACTGGATCGACCGCGCGCTCGACGGGGTGAGCGAGGGCGAGCAGCCACGCGTTGCGGCCAGGCTGCAGTTGGCGCTGAGCTGGCTTTCCTCCGGCAAGCGCAAACACGACGCGGCCGAGCGGGCGATGCAGTTGTATGAGGCGGTGGGCGATGCCCGCGGAGCAGCACGTGCGCAGCGGAGCCTTGCGTACGCGCTGTATCAGATGGGCGAGTTTGATACGGCACACGCGGCGATCGAGCAGGCGCTGGCGGCGGCGCGCGCGTGCCGGGATGCATGGAACGTGGCAAACGCTCTCAACATGCAGGCGGGTATCGCGTGGAGTCGAGGCGATATTCGTGCGGGCCGGGAACGCTACACCCAGGCGCTGGCGGCCTTGAAGGCGCTTGGGAACGAGTCAGGAGCCGCAGTGGTGCTAGGCAGCGTCGCGGAGCTGGAGTTTGCCGACGGGCATCCCGAGCAGGCGCTGCGCTCGGTCAGCGAAGCTCTAGAAATTCATTTGCGCGGCAAGAATGCAACCCATATCGCCATCGGCTACACCAACGGCGCCGCGTACCGCATCGCGCTTGGCGATCGCGTCGGCGCGCGCGAGTCGGCACACGAGGGACTGCGCCTTGCACGGCAGGCTCGACACGAACTATTCATCGCGATTGCGCTCCAGCATCTGGCCCTCCTCGCGGGACTTGACGGCTACGGACGGCGTGCCGCGCAGTTACTGGGCTACGTCGACGCGCGCTACACGGGGCTGGGATTGAAACGTCAACAAACGGAGCAATGGGGCTACGACAAGCTCGTGCTCGCATTGCACGAAACGCTGCGCGAAGACGAGCTTGCACCACTCTTAGCAGAAGGCGCAACGTGGTTAGAAGATCGGGCCGTCGAGGCAGCGCTGCAAGTGTAATCCTTACGCCGATGCGAGCGAGGCGGCATACTGCTGTCGGCGTCGAGCCATTCGTCTTTGACGTCGATGCGCCGCACGTTCGCTGGGAAGGTGCCTTTGGGATGCGCCGCCCACCAGTCTTCCGCCAAACGCGGGAAGTCGCACCGTTGGGGCTCACGTGCGCATGGTTTTCTAACATTTTCTAACAGAGCGGTCGGGAATCGACGGGAACGGCCGGGAACCAGCGCGGCGAAAAAGCCTGCAGAATAACACGCATCGGTAGCGGGCGGGATTGCCCGGAACCCCCGAGTAGTGGTTCGAATCCCGCTGGGGCTAGAATGGTCTTATTTTACAAGGGTTTCCGCACCATTTTCAGGCTCCGTCTAACCAAAGTGCAGAGCCCCCCTTTTCGTTGACGAGGCGCCGCCGATCGGCGCCCGTAGGCACGGAAGCCTGGCCCGAGATGCTTCGCGCGATCGCCGCACGGATGTTGCGAGGGAAATAAAGGAAGCGATTCGTCGCGGCGACAGAACTAGGCAATTGACGTGTCGAGCTTTACGCCGCGTTCTTGGAAGTCGCAGGCCGAGCCTCAGGCGGTGCGCCCTGCCGAACCGCCGGTCTCAAAGTTCTACGCGTACCGGCACGGCAAGCCGAACAATCTTCCCATCGCGAGCACCACCTTCATCGGGCGCGAGCGCGACGTCGTCGAGGTGAAAGAACTCCTGGAGCGTCACCGGTTGGTCACGCTCGTTGGTGCGGGCGGCATCGGCAAGACGCGACTGGCGGTGCAGGTTGGTACCGAGCTGCTCGACCGATTCCGGGACGGCGCGTGGTTTGCGGACTTGGCACCGATCGCCGATTCGGAACTGGTCTCCAGCGTTATCGCTCAAGCGTTGGGCATGAGCCAGCAGCAAGGTCAGCGGGTCGACGAGGCGATTCCACGATGGCTTAAGCACAAGCACTTGCTGCTCATCTTCGATAACTGCGAACACGTCATCGAGACTGTGGCTCCGATTGCAGCCGCGATTCTACGCACCGCTCCGAACGTTCGGATCGTTGCCACGTCGCGACAGGGATTAAACGTTGACGGCGAAGCGGCGCATCGCGTTCCATCGCTTGCGGTCCCTGAGGCCGCACCCGGTCTGAAGCTGGACGAGACGCTGAAGTACGGTGCGGCGGCGCTCTTTGTCGATCGCGCTACCGCCGCCGACAGTCGCTTCACGCTTACCGAAGATACGGCATCGATCGTCGCGGAGATCTGCCGCCGGCTGGATGGCATTCCGCTGGCGATCGAGCTGGCCGCCGCGCGGGTGAAAGTGCTCTCTATGCCCCATCTCGCAGAGCGCCTCAAGGAACGCTTCAAGCTACTGACCGGCGGCAGCCGCGATGCGTTGCGGCGCCAGAAGACCTTACATGCGCTCATCGGCTGGAGCTACGACCTCCTGACGGCGCACGAGCAACTGCTCTTCGCGCGGCTCGGCATATTCGCGGGCGGGTTTGCGCTGGAGGCGGCGACGAGCGTGTGCGGCGGTGAAGGACTCGACGAGCTTGATATGCTCGATATGCTCGATCTGCTTGGTTCGCTGACCGACAAGTCGCTGGTCGTCGCCGACACGAGCGGCGAGCACGAGCGCTACCGGTTGCTCGAATCCACCGCCGCGTACGCACTCGAAAAACTGCGCGCGTCAGGCGAGCACGAGGCTCTCGCGCGCTGTCATGCCGCGTATTATCGCGAGCAGGCAGAGGTCGCTGACGAACGCTTCGGCACCGGCGCGACGTTTGCGTGGCTGGCGGGCGTGGAGTTGGAGCTTGACAACTATCGATCGGCGCTGGCGTGGTCGCTGACGCAGGGCAACGATGCTGTTGTGGGCGGGGCTACCGTCGGCGCATTGGGACACCTTTGGACAAACGCTGGCCTCGCCGTCGAGGGTCGCTATTGGATCGAACTCGCGCTCGAAGCGGTGCGCGAAGCCGAGCAGCCGCGCGTTGCGGCCCGTCTGCAGTCTGCGTTGAGCTACCTTTCCTCCGGGAAGCGCAAACACGACGCAGCCCACCGGGCGATGCGGTTGTACGCGGCGGTGGGCGATGCCCGCGGAGCGGCTCGTGCGCAACTCACCCTTGCATTCGCACTGAATCACATGGGCGAGTTCGATGCGGCACAGTTAGCGATCACGCAGACGCTCACGGCGGCGCGTGCGTGCGGGGACATGTGGAACGTGGCAGAGGCTCTCAACGTGCAAGCGATCATCGAGTGGAGTCGGTGCGATGTTCGTGCAGCTCGGGAACGCTACGCGCAAGCGCTAGCAGCCTTCAAGGCGCTTGGGAACGAGTCGATGACGGCAGTGGTGCAGGGCAATGTCGCGGAGCTGGAGTTTGCCGGCGGCCATCCCGAGCGGGCGCTGCGCTCGGTCAGCGAGGCGCTGGAGATCCATGTGCGCGGGAAGCACGCAACGCCCATTGCCCGTGACTACACGAACGGCGCTGCGTATCGCCTCGCGCTTGGCGATCTCGTCGGCGCGCGGGAGTCGGGCCGGGAGGGACTGCGCGTTGCACGGCAGGCGCGGGCCGAACTACTCATCGCCATTGCGCTCCAGCATTTGGCCCTCCTCGCCGCGCTTGACCGCGATGGACAGCGCGCCGCTCAGTTGCTGGGCTATGTAGCCGCACGCTTCACCGAACTGGGATACAAGCGCGAGCACACGGAGCAATGGGGCTACGACAAGCTCCTCGTTATATTGCGCGAAATGCTGCGCGAAGACGAGCTCGCACCACTCTTGGCCGAAGGCGCGACGTGGTCCGAAGATCGGGCCGTCGAGGAAGCGCTGCAAGGGTAACGGTTACGCCGGCGCGAGCGAAGCGGCATGCTGCGTGTCGGCTTGGAAGAACTCGTCTTTAAGGTCGATGCGCCGCCCTCCAGTCTTCCGCCAAACGCGGGGAGTCGCACCGTTGGGGCTCACGGGCGCACGGTTTTCTAACATTTTCTAACCGAACGGCCGGGAGCCAGTGTGACGAAAAGGCGTTACAAAATAACACGATTCGGTAACGGACTGGACTGGCCGGAACCCCCGAGCAGTGGTTCGACTCCCGCTGGGGCTACATAGAAAACCCTTAAGCAGCAAGGCTTTTCCCGGCACTGAATCGTCAACGGTTGCCGTGCGAAAACAAACCGGCGGCCTTACGCGCCCTTCTTGGCGCGGCTCAGCCGTTCGTCGATCGTCGCGACTGCTTTCGATTCGGACGCGGGCATCGCGTGCGCGTAGATGCCGAGCGTCGTACTCGGCGTCGTGTGACCGAGAACCTTCGCGACAGTTGCAACGTCAACGCCGGCATAACGTCTAGAACGGTGACAGGTGGGTCAAACCGTATACCTCAACCGCCAGTACAGTTGCTCCCCCGATTCCTACGCCGATCAAAAGACCTCCCACAAAGCCGACACGCCTGAATGCCACGACGATGCCAAGCATGCCGGTCACGATTGCGAGCACGACCATGGCCGCAAAAGCATAGGGTCCTGCGGGGGGAATCCGGGCCAAAGCGTAAACCACCCCGAACGACGCAAGCCACAGAAATGCCACCGAGGCGAGTATACCGGCAACAATCCCTACGATGAGGGCCCCCGTCGGAGAATCGCTAAAGTTCCGGCCCCGGTCCATACTGCCAACGTTCGCCCATGCGTAAACGAACGCTTCCACCGAGAGCCTCGGGGGCCGCTACGTCAGCGCGGCGTGGCCAAAGGGGCCGACCGAGTGAGAATGCCCGCGCTTCGCCAGTCCGTGTCCGACTACGAGGCGCCGCCGATCGGCGGCCCTGGGCCGAGATGGCTCCCGCGATCGCCGCACGGATGTTGCGAGGGAGTTAAAGGAAGCGATTCGTCGCAGCAACAGAACTAGGCAGTTCACGTGTCGAGTTTTACGCCGCGTTCTTGGAAGTCGCAGGCCGAGCCTCAGGCGGAGCGCCACGCCGAACCGCCGGTTGGAAATTTCCACGCGTACCGGCACGGCGACAAGCCGAATAATCTTCCCATTGCGAGCACCACCTTCGTCGGGCGCGAGCGCGACGTTGCCGAGGTGAAAGCACTCCTGGAGCGTCACCGTTTGGTCACGCTCGTCGGTGCGGGCGGCATTGGCAAGACGCGACTGGCGTTGCAGGTCGGCACGGAGCTGCTCGATGGCTATCCCGACGGCGTGTGGTTTGTGGACCTGGCCCCGATTAGCGATCCCGAGCTCGTCTCCAGCGTCACCGCTCGAGTCCTAGGTATGCGGCAGCAGGAAGGCCGCCGCGTCGACGAGTCGATCCCTCCGTGGCTCGAACGCAAGAAGCTGCTGCTCATCTTCGATAACTGCGAACACGTCGTAGAGACGGTGGCGTCGCTCGCGGATGCCATCCTGGCAACCGCCCAAGACGTTCGCATCGTGGCGACCTCGCGCCAAGCGCTCGATATCCGCGGCGAAGAGATCGTGCGGATTGCTTCGCTCGACGTTCCGCACACCATCGCCGATCTCACCGCCGCGGCGGTGATGGAGTTTGCTGCGGTGGCGTTATTCGTCGCGCGCGCCACATCGGTGGATCGGTCATTCGCAGTGACCGACGACACCGCGCCCATCGTCGCCGACATCTGCCGCCGGCTCGACGGTATTCCCTTGGCCATCGAGCTAGCCGCCGCGCGCGTCAAGGTACTCTCGATCCCTCACCTCGCAGAGCGGCTCAACGAACGATTCAAGCTCCTTACCGGCGGCAGCCGCAGCGCGCTGCCGCGCCAGAAGACCCTGAGCGCGTTGCTCGACTGGAGCTACGATCTGCTCACGCCGCAGGAACAACGTTTGTTCGTGCGGCTGGGCATTTTCGCCGGCGGCTTCGGCCTCGATGCCGCGGCGCACGTCTGCTTCGGTGATGGCCCCGATGAAATCGACATCTTGGATCTGCTCGGGTCGCTGACCGACAAGTCGCTGGTCGTCGCCGACACGAGCGGCGAGCACGAACGCTTTCGTCTGCTCGAATCCACCGCCGCCTATGCGCTCGAGAAACTCAGCGCGTTGGGAGAGCGCGAGGTCCTTGCGCGTCGCCACGCTGAGTACTTTCGCAAGCAGGCAGAAGCTGCCGACGAGCGCTTCGGTACGCGCTCGATGTTTGCGTGGCTCGCCCGGGTGGAGCTGGAGCTGGATAACTATCGAACGGCGCTAACGTGGGCGCTGACGCAACGCAACGATCCCGTACAGGGCGCGGTCATCGCCGGCGCATTGTCAGGGTTTTGGACGAACGCCGGCCTACCCGTCGAAGGCCGCTATTGGATCGCGCTTGCGCTCGAACAGATCAGCGAAGCCCAACCGCGATTGGCGGTTCATGCGCAGAGGATCCTTGCGTTCGCTCTTTATCAGATGGGGCTGCTTGATGAGGCGAGGGCGGCGATCGAGCAGGCACTTGCGCGGGACGGCGGGGAGGCGCACTGCCTCATCGGGCTGGCGATGATCGAGACTAGTCGCGGCAATCTTCGCACGGGGCGGGAACTCTTCGCGCAGGCGCTTGCGGCCTTCAAGGCGCTTGGGTACGAGTCCGGTGCCGCTGTCGTACTGGGCAAAGTAGCGGAGCTGGAATTTGCCGACAGGAATCCCCAGCAGGCGTTGCGCGCTGTGAACGAAGCGCTCGAGATCGGCTTGCGCGAGAAGAACGCAGCGGACGTACATATCTCCAAGGGCCACAACTATGACGCTGAGTACCTGTACATGGATATCTCCGAGTGCCACAACAATAGCGCTGCGTATCGCATCGCGCTTGGCGATCTCACCGGAGCCCGCGACTCGTCGCAGGAGGGCTTACGCCTTGCACGGCGGGTACGAAACGAGCTGTACATCGCCAATGCGCTCCAGCATCTTGCGCTAATCGCCGGCCTTGGCGGCGACGCACGACGCGGTGCGCAGTTGCTCGGCTACGTGGACGCGCAATACAGCGCGCTGGGAATGCCACGCGAACCCACGGAGCAATGGGGCTACGACAAGCTCCTCGTTACACTGCACGAGACGTTGCGCAAAGACGAGCTTGCACAACTGTTGGCCGAAGGCGCTATGTGGTCCGAAGATCGGGCCGTCGAGGAAGCACTGCAGATGTAACGGTTACGCCGGTGCGAGCGAGGCGGCGTACTGCTTGTCGGCTTCGAGCCACGGATATTTCAGATCAATGCGACGCAGGCCCGCAGGATAGGTTCCTTTCGGATGTGCGGCAATCCAGTCTTCCGCAAACGCGGGGAGTCGCAGTTGGGGCTCACGGGCGCACGGTTTTCTAACATTTTCTAACAGAGCGGTCGGGAACGGTCGGAAACGGGCGGGATCGGCCGGGAACCAGACGGCGAAAAAGCCTAACAAAATAACACGAATCGGTAGCGGACGGGATTGGCCGGAACCCCCGAGCGTTGGTTCGACTCCCGCTGGGGCTAACAATTCTCCTGATTTTACAAGGGTTTTCGCACCACGTTCAGGCTCCGTCTAACCGAAGTCCAACAGCGAGCCCTTTTCGTTGACAAGGCGCCGCCGATCGACGCCGTGGGCACGGTGCCTTGATCCGCGATGGCTCCCGCGATCGCCGCGCGGATGTTGCCCGGTAATTAGAGGAAGCGATTCGTCGCGGCAACAGAACTAGGCAGTGACGTGTCGAGTTTTACGCCGCGTTCTTGGAAGTCGCAGGTCGAGCCTCAGGCGGAGCACCGCGCCGAACCGCCGGTCGGAAAGTTCCACGCGTACCAGCACGGCAAGCTGAATAATCTTCCGACCCTTCGACGATATACACGCCGCGCTGCAATCTGGGTGCACCCCGCAAACGCTGGTTTGCGGCACTTAAGGCCACTACGAGGCTAAAGCATTGGTGCGAGCATCGGTGCCGCTACGTCCGGTCGCGGAAGGTGCGGCGATTGTTAAACTTAACGAGCTTCTCATCGCATCTGCGCCTCCCAACGGACCCTAGGCGCTAGCATACCGCTATGCGCCCAGTGTTAGCCCTCCTCGTTGCCGCCATTGCCGCCGTCTGCGCCGCAACGCCCTCCCGGGCACAGAACGCCGCAAAGCCGCTCAGTCCCGACGCCTTCTACGGCACCGCCGTCGCGTCGATGCGCGGGCTCTCGCAACCGGAATACTTGACGTATACGATCGAGGGCCAAGGCGAAGGCTTGATGATCCTGCTGATCACCAGGGACCATCTGGTTTGGCTGAACATGGGTACGTCCCGCGATAGCGAGCCGACGCCGCCCGTCCTCTGGGCGCTCCACCACCGCACCAACGACTACGCTTCCGAGATCGACGACGAGACCGGCCGCCGCCTCGTGAGCACACGCGCCTTCTTCGATCCCACGTGGTACGGAGCGTTTCGCGCCTTGCGCGACGGGATGCTGCTCTTTCAACAGACCGACCAGCCCGTGTCCGCTTACGCCACGCCGACGCCGGGTCCGGCGCCGGACCTGCGTACGATCGCCGTCGTCGAAGTCATGGGCAGCAACATCTATCAAGTCGAAGACCGCGGCCCCTCCGTCTGCGACAACGGCGACGAAGGCCACGCGCTGCACCTCACCCCTAAGGATCGCGACAAACGCCACCAGCTCACCGACGTCGTCGTCGACGTGCGCAACCTGCACTTCTGCACGATGCGCTTTAACGCAACGCAATCGGGTTTCGGAGGTTCGGTCGAGGAAGACTTCGCCGACGTCAACGGCTACTGGCTGCAAACCGGCGGCGTCATCGAAACCTCCGTCCGTCACCTCGGCATGATGGTCGGCCACGGCATCTGGCGCTATCGCATCAGCAACTTCGCGTTCCCGCGCACCATCCCCAACGACGCGTTCATCCCGCCGCCGTATCAGTAAAGCTGCGAACGTTTTGGGTACGAGCCTCTTTCCACCACAAAGAAAAAGTTTTTCCGATGCTTTCCCAAACGTGCGGCGCATGAATATTACTTAGCTTCGTTACTAAAGCGTTTAAGCGTTTGCTGCGCGTTTACAATTCATGAATATAAAAACAGAACCACGCTGGCGACTGAAGCGATCAACTAATTGCAGCGAGTGTTTATGACATCTGCATCAAAGCGCAGCATTAATCGACGCCACTACGCAGCCGCCTTCGTTACGAGCGCTTTGATTGAATGTTTGCTAGGCAACACGCAACCGCGGATAAAGAAGCGGACCGATTCGAGCGCACTACGATCGACGTGATGTTCTGCGCAACCCACTGACAAGGGTACAGTCATAGCTGTGATTAAGCGCATTCAGCCAAGCAATTCCCGGAGTCGCGTTTCGCAGCCGCTGCTACCGAAAGGAAAACCGTTCGGGTCCTTTCGCACGTGAACAGCACGGAGGCGGCTGGTCAAGGTGACATTCAATGGTTGCGCGAAGGTAAGCAGGCGCTCGGCAAGAGTGCACGCGGGAGGGCCCGATGCAACCGATTCTGCACGTTATCGTGAACGCGATCAACGCCCACGTCATCGCCGTTACGCTTGTCCATGCGCCGCACTTTCAAAACGTATGGGCTAACGTTGCCGTCCTCGTCTTCATGACCGTTGTGATCGTGGCCGCTTTGATTCGCGGAGCTGCGAAGTTTCCGCAGGCCAAGGGCAAGATCGCCTTCGTCGTACTCAATATCATTATTGTCGTGATCGCATTCGTCGTCGTGACCAGCGGTGCAAAGCGGTGACGCGATCGATGCGCGTTCGCGCCGCACGTCCCGACGAGCTCGCCGTGCTGGAAAACATACCGCACGCGCTGCCCAGTTCCCAGCGCTTCGCAACGATCGCGAAGGGTCACCGAATAGCGCAAACGACAGATTTGCGGTAGTTGCAGGCCGGTAACCATAGGTAAGGGCGGACTCGTGCTGTCAGGGGGTCACTACGACCTCGCTGTTGTTGCGGACGATGTGGGCATCGATCCCGACGACTCGACAGTCTGGAGTTGACCCGGTTCCGTGGACACTTTCGTTCTCACAGCGAAGGAGTCCAACATGGCAAAGCGTCCCACCTATCCGCCGGAGTTCCGGCGTAGAGTTTTGGAGCTGGTCCGATCGGGCCGAAACGTCCTCTCCGTTGCCCAAGAGTTCGACATCTCGCGCGGAGCAATCAAGAATTGGCTCAAGCAGGATGATGTCGATTCCGGTCGTCGTGACGACGGCAGCCTAACGACCGATGAGCGCAAGGAGCTCACGCTCCTACGTCGTGAAAATAAGCGGCTGAAACTCGAAGCCGAGATACTTTCAAAAGCCGCGGCCTGGTTCGCTCGGGAGACCAACGCCATTCCGAACAAGTCTTCGGATTCGTGAAGGCGTATCAGGCCAAGTATACCGTTGCCATGCTGTGCCGCGTGCTCGAAGTCTCCGCGAGCGGCTACTACGCATGGTGCAAGCGTCCGCCGTCGGCGCGCCGACAAGCCGACGTCGTTCTTGGTGATCGGATCGAGTCGATCTTCCGAACGTCGCGTCGCACGTATGGAAGGCCACGCATCCATGCAGATCTCAGGGATGAAGGGATCAACGTCTCCGGCAAGCGGATCGCGCGGTTGATGCGTGAACGCGGAGTTAAAGGCGCTTCTCGCAGAAAGGGCATCATCACGACGTTACGCGATCTGATGCTCGGCCGGCACCCGATCTCGTCGACCGCAAGTTCCGCGCCGATGGTCCGGATGAGATTTGGGTCGCCGACATCACGTACGTTCCGACGTGGGCAGGCTTTCTGTACCTGGCCGTCGTTCTCGATGTCTACAGCCGGCGCGTCGTCGGTTGGGCAATGGCAAATCATCTGCGCGCTGAACTCGTTCTCGAAGCCCTCAACATGGCGGTCTTCCGCCGACGACCCAGGAACGTGATTCATCACTCAGACCAAGGCTGCCAGTATACGTCGATCGCGTTTGGAAAGCAGTGCGAGAAGGCCGGGATCCGACCGTCGATGGGATCAGTTGGCGATTGTTACGATAACGCGAGAGCTTCAACGCAACGCTCGAATGCGAGCTGCTCGCGTTTCATCGCTTCAAGAATCAGCGCGACGCCGGAGCCGCGATCTTCGATTTCATTGAAGGATGGTACAACCCGCATCGCCGACATTCAGCTCTCGGCTATCTCTCGCCCAACAACTTCGAGCGCCGCATGGCTGAGGCGGCCTGATGTCAAATCAAACCTCTCCACGAAAGCGGGTCAACTCCAGTCTTTATGTGCGACCAGATGCCTCCGGCCAGCGCCAACTATGATTTCTGGTGCGATCCGACCTTCGATGCCGCCGAACGGAATGCGCTTACGAACTACGACCAATCGGTGCGTAAGCGGTACTATGCGGTCACGCAACGCGAACTCGTGAAGCAGTCGCCTGCCTTGAACATTTCGCGCTGACCGCCGCTGCGGCCACGCCCAGCGCCACCGGAGCGGTCGGCCTTGCGGGCGGCGCGGCAGTCGGTGCAGCGAGTCGGCTTGTTGGTGAAGCCCTTCTGCGCGTAGAACTCCTGCTCGCCTGTCGTGAAGGTGAATGATCGATTGCAGTCCACGCAGGCCAGCGTTTCGTATTGATACATGTGCGAGTCTCCTAACTCAGGATTAGTGTCCGGATTCGACTCGCTAGTACGTCAGACGTAAACCATGCGGGCTTCGAAACCTTAGTAGTGCCCTAGTATAGCACGAATGCATTCTGGCTGCCTCTTGGCACAGAAGCAAATTCAACCATCGGTGGGCCGCACATTCCCTTTATCCGCATCGCGCTTATAGCTGTCGAATGCGTGGCTGTTTTCTTCGGCGTTCGGCTCACCCCCTCGCAGCTTTTGCCATAGACGGAACGAGCCATTAGGCGGGGAGCTTACGCTACCTGCCAACATGAATATGCGTGATATAGCTCCAAAGTCCGAAAACCTTGAGCAACCAGACAACAACGACAATGACAACGACGAAGTTCAAAATTGACTTTATTGAAGCGGCCATTGGTAGATAGTTGTTGATCAACCAGAGCACAACTCCGACGACGATCAGGACTATGAGGACTTGAATTAAAGGCACGATCTGATTCTCCTTATTCTCCCCGCGTCGACCAGCAGACGCCCGATGGCTACTGCGCGAGAGTCTGAGCCAAAAATCGCAATCTTCATAAGTGTACGGTTTCAGACAGGGGAACTGGCAAAGACGACCTTACGGAGAGCGGCCCAAGCATGGAACGAAAAGCCATTAGGCGTTGCGCGGACCGGGGATCGGCGAAGATCGACCCCTTTCAATATTTCGGACGTCCGCTAGAGGTGATTCAAACTCGCGCTCCGCGTCCCGTAACGAGGTTGATGATCACCAGCACGACAACGACAAGCAACACAAGATGAATCAGCCCCCCGCCGATGTGCAGTAGAAAGCCAAGTAACCAGAGGACCACGAGCACACTGATAATAGCCCAAAGTAATCCCGCCATTTAGGAGCTCCGTTTCTCAACTCCTATTATTATCCCCAAATAACCAAGCGGTAAAACACTTGCCCATTGTTTGGAATCGGGAGAACGTCATAGGCTGCATGGCTGTGGTCGTAATCCGGTAAGGGAAGGATGGATTCATGAGCCAGCTCATTGTCCGTTATCCGGTGGTCGCTACCGTGGTGCTGCTTGCGTGTCCGAACCTGTTCATGACCATCGCTTAGTACGGCCACTTGAAGAACGTCGAGACGCCGCTAATCCTCGCCATCGTTGCCAGTTGGGCGATTGCTTTCTCGAATATTGCTTTCAGGTTCCGGCCAACCGCATCGGCTACAGGGCGCTGAACCTCATGCAGCTCAAAATCTTGCAAGAGGTCATTACGGTCGTCGTCTTCACGCTGTTCGCCTTCGTCGTCTTCGGACAAATTCCAAAGTGGAACTACGCGGTGAGCTACCTCTTCATCGTCGGAGCGGTCTACTTCGCTTTCAAGGTGTAACCCGACACTAACGCCTCAGAACGCGCCCGACGCCACGCATGATGACGCGATTGCGAGAGCGCCGAACTACGGAGGCAGGACTCTCACGCGATCCCAATACTCGCCGAGCTGCGAGGCCTCGTATTTATAACAAAGGCGTCCGCCTTTTTAGCGAGCGCTCGCGCCAACGATGGCAAGGTCTCCGCTGTGAACTCCCATCCGCCCCGAGAATGTACAGTTTTCCACCGATTGCCTGAGCACTGTCCGCGAGCATGAGCGTCACTTTCCGGCCGGGAAGGTTTTCCATATTGTCACCCTCATCTAATCCAGTAACCATCGAGTCCCGCGATCACCACGTTCGCCGGGCACTTTGCACCCTCGTCGTAGTACTTGGACAAAATCACGTATAGAGCCAAACGCCCAGGACGGCCGTAATCGCCAATTGGATGAGCAGAATGTGTTTTTGCCGAGGGATCGACCTGCGCTTGGGAGGGCGCTCGGCCACGTCTTACCAGTGAACGATCGTGCCGATCGCTTGGCGAATGTGAACCACACGATACGATGTCACCGATCGTTGCCTGCGAATATAGCTTGCATAGAAGTCCGTAATCACGCTTTGATAATATCCAAATGTGTGCGAGAATCGTATCACGCTGCTGCTCTGAGAGTAGGTCGTCCCGTTGCCTTTCGTTTGTGTTCTTAGCCCGGATTCACCGGATGAAATCGGTTGATGTGAGTTGAATGGTCCGGTTTCAATAGCCCTAGATTCCGCCAGCGATCTGTTTGCGGGCAACTACGGCGGCGCTCCACAAATCAGATCCGGGCATTTTGATTAGGATCTAACCTTCTCCTAATCCGCGTTCAGATGCGACGGGCACTCGGTGCGTTACGCTGAAATCGTGTCGACCGGAGCCCAACGCGCCCGCGTCCTCCTCGCGGGAATCATGACGGCCGGCGTTCTGATACGAATCCCGGGCTTGCTGCACGATGGCCTGTGGCGAGACGAGGCCTACGTCTACGTCGACGTCATCGCGCCGACGTTTGGAGCGTTTCTGCACCGCGTCACTGAGACGGAGTATCATCCGCCGCTCTACTTTCTGATTAGTTACGTCTGGTTGCGGCTCGCGGGCAACAGCGAGCTCTCGCTCAAGGTCCTGCCGTTTCTCTGCAGCGTTTTAACCATTCCGGCCGTCTATCGTCTCGGCACGGTGGCCGGTTCGACTGCCATCGGGCTTCTGGCAGCCGCGATGTATGCCGTGAGTCCCCTCGCGATCTTGGAGTCGGGCGACTATGTCTATCCGCTCATGGGTTTGCTTTGCACGGTATTGGCGAGTCTCGTTATGGCGGGACGGCGTGAACCGCTACTGCCGGCGCGATTTGTTGCCATCGCGGCGGTGACGACGCTGACGATGTACACGCACTATGCGGCCCTTTTTTACGTCCCGATGCTTGCCACATGGGCGCTTCTTTCGCCCCGAGGACTGCGGCACGGTGCGGTGTTAGCCGGTGCGTTGTTGCTCGGCGCGCTGCCGTTTCTCTTCTGGCTGCCGGCCTTATTGAGCCAACCCAACCCCTACTTCATCAAGCCGCCGTGGAGCCCCGTCCCGTTGTTCGCACCGCCACCCAGTGCGCTGACGAAGCTTGGTTTCTTCTCATGGACGATCGTGCGGGCGATGCCGCTGTGGCCGGAAAAGCTGGCGATCGTACTCGGCCTGTTCTTTACCGCCGCGTTGGTAAGGGTCGTGATGTCGCGCAGGATCAATGCCGACGCAATCGCGATGGGATTGATGTACATCATAATGCTGGCGCTGATCTCGGGCGCGGGCCGGCTGGACGTCAGATACATCCCCCCCTTCGAAGGGTTCTGCTGCGTTTTCCTCGCGTGGCCCGTCGTGGCTTGGTTCGAACGAATCACGCTCGAATACCGGTCGCGGTGGGCGCGATGGCGAGTCGCAGCCGCGGCGACGGTTTGCGTCTTCATTGCGACTGAGGACGTCATCTTTGCTGCGCATACCGCGACCATGCCCGAGTCCGGCATTCGAACGTTTGTCCTATCGCAGCGGCTCGATCCGGCAACGCTCTACGTAATCGCACCGGATAACATGACGGCGACGTTCGCCTTCTATGCGCGTGGCGCGCCCGTTGCCTATACTGCATTCGTTCAGGCCGATCATCCGGAGATATTCAGATACGCAAACGACGAGGGTACCTACCTCCCTGGCGCGGTTCGCGATGCAGTCATCAGGCTGGACAGCAGCGCGCGCGCCTATGGCTACCTCGATTTGATCGTCAACGATTTTGCCGACGTGCAAAAGGTGTCGCGGGGCGTTCTCTACCGCTCGTACGTGCGGCAGCTATTAGACTCGATGAAAGCGCGTTATCCGCTCGTCGCCCGCACGGAGTATGCGGGCCGGTTGGAGTCGGTGACGGTCTATCGCTTTCGTACGCGCAGAGGACTAACGATGCGGTGCAATTGCGGTGCAGCAGCCGTGAACCAGGGGCGACTATCGGTGGCCAAACTCGGCGATTTTCGAAGGATTGCAGGCGTCGGTAACCACCCAAGACCATCAACATTGGCATTTCAAGACCGCCGCATTCTACCGCTCCGCCACCTCTACGCGCTAGGGTTGGAAAACGTCCGACTTTAGCGGGCCAGTTCCCACTCAGGTAAGCAGTCGCGCGCCGTGAGCGTGTAACGTCCCTGTAACAGACGGGTTAGAAATGAGCCGGATAGCTCAGTATACGACAGTAACGCGGTGCGTCGAAAACCCTTATAGCATCGGACCTTTTAGCATCGGGCGGGAACGGGCAGGACCGCTGTGTTAGACTTCGACTCCCGCTGGGGCTAAAAATTCTCCTGATTTTACAAGGGTTTTCGCGACACTTTGCGACTCCGTGTAACATTCGTGTAACATCGGGGTCGCGTTTCTTTCCTTTGGACCCTGCTCGACCAACCTGTTGAAGGCGCTTGCCGCCTCGGCATCCCGATCGGAATAGACGTGCAGATACCGCTCGGTCGTGATTCCGACTGACGCATCTAGTGCGCAAGGCTTCGCTCGCCTTAGTGGGCCGGGCCAATCAAGTTTCCGTCATAGAGCAGTTCCCGAAGGCGGGAGGTCTGCCCAAGCCGCAGTCAAGCTGCAGACGTGAGTTGAATGAAGTAATGATGCAGACCCGGAGGGCCGTCATGGGTGACTTGCCGGCGATTCTCGATGTTGCCAACGAGGTCGTCGCCGAGGACATGTGGGTTACGCGCGGTCCCGGACAGGAGTTCGAAGCGAGTGATTTCCTCGATGCTATAACAGATGCTGACAGTGCGCTGTTCGTAGCCGTCCGCGATGAGGCGATCGTCGGCTTACTGCGACTGCGTCGAGAGGCCGATGGCCACATGCATTTTGGAATGATGGTCAGAAAAGCGCTTCGGCGTCAGGGCCGCGGTACAGCTCTGCTGGACGCAGCCATCGAATGGGCCGTGCAGCGCAAGCTACCCGAGCTGCATCTCACGGTCTACGCTCACAACACTGCGGCCATCGAGATGTATCGGCAGACGGGCTTTCGCGAGGTTGCGTATCAACCGAACCACTGCGTGCGGCGAAACGGCGACGTGTGGGATTTGATGGTCCTGGTGCGAGCGTTCGACTGATGAGGTATCCGACGCGCTAGGGCCGTAGCCAACTGAGGAATTGTGGACGAACGCACCAGCTGTCACCGGATCCCAAAACAGCACCAACGAAAGCCGGCGCGAGGCATCGGAAAACCTTCTCGACTACGCTCGAGAAAAGGGCCTACTCGAGTGAGGCGACGCAACCCAGCCGCTCGGAGTCGGATCTCCCAGATTGTGGGTGACCAGGGCCAAGCCTTAGAACGCTATGCAAGTGCATCCGTTCCGCATGGTCATCCTGATAGTCTTGATAGGCGCATCCGTCGTAAACTTTCTTGCCATGAAGCAGCAGCATGACGCTATCTATACTGCGCTGTATCCACAGCCGCAGCCATCTTGCTCACCCGGAGCAAGCACATTAGATCGCATTTTTTGCGGCAATGGCGGCCCATCTTACGATAAGATGCGCGCTTACGACGTCAATCACCGCCTCCACGTCGAGATAACAGACCCGGCTCTTACGCGCGAAGCTATCATCGTAACAATCGCGGGCATTGGGTGGTTTCTCGTGAAGGCTCGGGTCGCTTAGAAACGGTCATGTCCACTTCACTAAGCGTCACCGAGAACAAATGGGCCAGGGAGAGCCGATGCGGTGGATGCAGGGACGATCGATGAATCGTGGCGGCAACAGCCCGGTTCGCCCGTGTATGCTAGGGACTACGATGCTGAGGGTGTCAGACGCGCACTTTCGCAAGCCAAACAGGAACGGGCCGCCGAATGGCGCGGCACAGAAAAGAGTCCCGGAACGTTTACATCACCGGCCTAAGGGACATGCGCCCGAAACGGCTGGGAGCTACCCGGTTGCGTCGCGCCTCACCGGATACATTCTTTCAGCGCGTTAGAGCGGGAGGCCTCATCATAGAATGCCGTCACCAGAAATCCAAGCCTGCATGACCCCAATCAACATCAAGGCGCGCGACGGCATCTGCCCCGCCTACGTGTATCGGCCAACCGGGAGCGCTCCTTGGCCTGCCGTTCTCGTCTTCATGGACGGGATCGGCATTCGCCCCGCAATGCTCGAAATCGGTGAGCGGCTCGCCGGCTACGGTTACTTTGTCTTGCTTCCGGATTTGTTTTACCGGTCGGGGAGGTACGACCCGATGGACCCCCACGTCGTATTCAGTGACCCTGAGAAACGCAAGGTTCTCGCGGAGAAGTTCTTTGCTCTCGCTACGCCGGCCAACGTTATGTCGGACACGAGCGCGTTCCTCGATTATCTGGCCGCGCACCCCGACGTGAAGCCCGGACCGATCGGAACGACCGGTTATTGCATGGGCGGCTTGATGTCGTTGACCGCCGCCGGCACATATCCCGATCGCATCGCCGCTACCGCCTCCTATCACGGCGGCCGTCTCGCAACCGACGCACCGGACAGCCCGCACCTGCTCGCACCCAAGATGAGGTCGCGCGTTTACGTCGCCGGCGCGATCGACGATCCATCGTTTCCCGACGAGATGAAAGAACGACTCGAGGAAGCGCTAACGAAAGCCCGCATCGATCACACAATCGAGACGTACCCGGCAAAGCATGGCTGGGTGTTGCGCGATACGCCCGCCTACGATGCGGCAGCCGCCGAGCGTCATTGGCTGACGCTCACCGAACTGATGGATGCGAAATTGAAAGATTAGCTTACCGCTAGTCGAGTGCGCGTTGACGCTCAAACAACCTCGCGAGAACGGCCCCGAGGATGAACCCGCCCGACTTCAGGCCGAACGGCCGATGCATGTGCACGTCAAAATGGACCGGAACGGAGTACGAAATCAAACCGCTCTTGGACGCTGCTCGCAGGAGGATTGAAGTGACACCTCGGTCTCTGGACGCTTCAGCTCCGTCTTGCGCAAGGACTGCATTTCGCGTGTGACGCATTCGGGATGGGCTCGGCGCCGTGCAACAGCCGTGCAACGGAGAGGTCCGAAAAGGGCAGAATCGGAGCGGAACGGGCAGGCCCTAAGGTATCGGAAAACCCTAATAGCATCGGACGTTTCAGTAGTGGGCAGGTTCGGCCAAAGTGCAACAGCGAACCCTTTTCGTTGACGAGGCGCCGCCGATCGGCGCCGTCGACCTAGGGATCCCTGGTCAAGGCGTTTGCCGCATTTTGCCGCACGGATGTTGCGAGGAAATTAAAGAAGCGTTCGCTCTCGAGATATAGCTTAGACCGCCCGCTCGCCGATTCTCTCTTGAAGGGACGCAAAGCCGTCGGCAATCGCTCGGTGCACCGCTTTTAGCTCGGCTAAGAGAGGCTCGCCGGCGGAAGTTGCGTGATCCAAGACGTCGAGCACGCCGCCCACATGGTGCGCCAAATCTTCGATTGCGCTGGATTCATCCGGTGCGTAAGACTCTTGCGAGCGCTTGGGTCCAAGCAAGAGCGCGCCGATCAGCCGTCCACGCGAGACCATGGGGTAGGCGAACTCACCCTCAAACTGCGTCTCGACGTCATGCAGATCGAGCTTGCGATGCCACGTGCGCAGCGAGATGATCGCCGGATCGTTCTCACTCACTTCTGCATACTTTCCGTTGCCGTTCGAAAGCGCGAGCCGAGCAAATGATGCATCGGCGTGGCGCTCCAGCACTTGGACGGTTCGGCCGATCAACACAGCTGGGTCCGTGACGAACGCGGCTTCACGCGCGAAGCGCCGAATCGCTTCTTCGTCTTCGTGCCGCTTTCTAAAGAAGACGCGATCAAGCACGTGCTCGACGCGATCGTGCACGAACCGGATTGAGAACCCGAGCAGCAATGCTACGACAGCGCCTAGGATGAGGCTGGTGGTGTGGCTCGTTTCTTGAAGCCACGAACCAAGCGCCCATTCGAACAGCATGAACGCGCCGACGACGACGATCGAAACACCGGAAAAGATCGCGACGCGGTTGAGGGCGAAACCGATGTCGAGAACCCGTCTGTTCAACAGTGCGTAGGTCATCCCGAGCGGCGCCAAAAATACGCCAAGGTTTGCAAACCCGTAGGCCATAACGAGCGCAGTGCCGTGCTGTTCGCTGGGCAACAGCACCGGAACGACGTACACAATCGCTCCAGTAACGTAAAAGACGATGAGCGGTGCGATGACCCAGGCAGCGCGGGTGCGTTCCGCGCCGCGCGCCGCAACAAGGGCCGTGCACCCGCAGAAGATCGCTAGCAGGTACGGAATCGCGGCGTAGATCATGTTCCATTCCGGACCGACTCCTTGCGCTACCCAGGGCAGCGATCCGTTCCATAATGCGACGAGCCGCGCGATTACGAAAACCGCGAGCGCGGCGGCGGACGCGTACGTGAGCGCGGTTAATACGCGCCGCATGGGGGACAAGGGTTGCGCGACAAGGGACGCATACGTCGCCAGCAGCGCGATCTGGATGCAGTACAGGCCCCAGCCGAGCGCTGCAGCGACGGCGTCGGCTAACGGCGAGGGACCGATCCACGCACCCGGAAGCAATGCATTCGTGGCCGGGTAGAGGGCGAGCAACGCACAGAGCACACGCGCTTGGATTGAATCGGCGCGACGCCATCCGATTAGCGCGGCGAACGCCAGCATCCAAAACGAAGCGAAGGCGTACAACAACGTGTCCCATCGCCAAATCGGTGGGCCTCCCGCGACGTAATCGATCGGCACCTTAGCGCTCCGGCGCGTAACGACGAACGCGACCTTCTCGTGGGGGTAGACGCCGGTCAATAGACGATAGCGCTCCCCGGGAGCGAGGTCACGGACGTTGATAAGATCGCCGGAGCGCAAGCCGCTCCGCTCCGCCGCTCCGCCGGCATCGACCGCATCGACGCGGACGAGCGCGGGATTAGCCGTGCGCGAGACTTCGAATCCGAGCGACGACGAAGCCTCGATGCTATCGGTAAAAAGGCTGATCCCGTTGACGACGGCGGCGCCAAAGCAAAGCGCCAGCAGTATCGCACGCCACGACGTTACCGACATAGCGAGGCGTTCCCGCAGCGGCCCGCTCTGCCCTTGTCATTCCGACCGTTCGTCGCAGAGGGACGCCGACTTCACATCTCAGGAGGCTTCATGCTGCAGAGCGTAACCCTTACGCCCGCGCGCCGGACGCTCGAGTCGGCATCTACCGCGACGGCGACAATAACCTTGACGCAGTTCAAGAAAAGGTTGTGTCGCAAGCCGTCGACACGAGCGCACGCGATCCACGAATTCAGTTCACCGTGGAAGACACCACCGCTACGGATAACTCTCCGTCGGCGCTTCGACAAGCTCAACGCGACACAAAACTACACACCGACGAATTTAAGGTCGCGGACGGGCGGATTGGTCAGGTGAACAGGAAGTATCCGCTCGACATGAGCAACGAAGCGATTCTTGCTTCGTTCGTCGCAAGAACCTCGATAACGCGGAAGCCTGCGGCGCCAAGCAGACCTGGATCGAACTCGTTGATCACGGCGGCGGCGACGGCGGAGGGCTCGAGACGAGCGACGGAAGCGTCATGCCGATGCCGGATATCGCTAAAGCAGAGCGACGGAAGCGTCATGCCGATGCCGGATATCGCTAAAGCAACCGCCAACGGGATTGAAGTAACACCCCGGTTTCTGGACACTTCAGGCAGTTATTTCGGCCTGGAGTTTCCGCTCGCAGCGTCTCCGCAGATCGCACCGCTCGAACGCTGCTACCTCGCAGACGACAGCGGGAGGCTTCTGGAACTGCGGGTATCCACGACGCCGGCCTTCGTTGGGATCTTCGCCCCGAAGTCGCCTTGACGGGTGTCGAACACTTCTAACCCCGTCACGAGGAATGATTTCGTGCTCGAAAATCGCTTCAGCACCGTTCGGGTGCGAGAGCCGGCCGGGTGCAAGAGCCGGGCGGTTCCACGCTGCCGCGCCCAATCACGTACATGCGCTTCATCCAGCCCTTTTAGCCGTGCGGCGGCAGCACCGGCGGCGATTCGACAACCGCGAAATGTCCGTCCGGCGTAATCGTCAGCTCTGGCGCATACAACCCGATCAGGCGGCGCCGCCACCAATTGCCCGTCTGCCGCTTCTCGACCACCGTTGTAAACCAGTACTGCCACAGCACCGCGCGCACATACCGGGGCGGGGTCTCGGGAAACGGATTGCTCTTGAACAACGCCAGCACGTCGGAATCGTTCACGAGCAGCCGCTCCTCGGTCAACGGAACAATATCGTTTTGCTGCCAATCGCCCAGAGACGCGAACCACAGGTTCCAGTCGAAGCGCGGCTGATAGGGCGCGTAAATGCCCGGCGGTTCGTTGAGCGCTTGCGGCTTATAGCGGAACGGATATGCAACCCATTGGTTGCCATCGTCCGACCCTTGAAATTCAATCTCGTACCGCCCGCGCGTCATCACCGCGAAAAGCCCGTATTGGTTAGCGATGCGGAACGGATCGAGCAGTCTCACCGGTAAACCGAAGACCGGCGACATTCCTCCCAGCGGCATAGCGATTAGCTCCGCCGTGGTGTCGTACGCTACCCACGTCAGCAGAACCATGCTCACCGCAAGCCCCAGTGCGCTCAAGTGTTTGTCGAGCCTTTGCCGCCAGGGTCTGCGCGCTCGCAATTCTTCCATACTCGGCGCTTGAACCGGCACGCGCGGCTCCGTGACGCTCAGGATTGACAAAGGCGCTTCTTCCGTCACGTCAGTCTGGGGCTCTCTAACAGGCTCAGGCAGTCTGAACCGCATCGGCACAAACCGCATCAGCGCCCGATCGTCCAGCAGTAAAAACCCGAGGGACAGCACCAAATAATTCAGGAACGTGTAATTGCCCGTAAGGATCACGCCAATCTCCCACGGGGTGACGATGCAAAAGAAGATGAGCCGCACGCGCCTTGGGAAGAAAAGCATGAAGACCAGCCCCAGCTCCATTGCCAGCGTTGCGCCCGCCGTCGCTGCCTGGAACCAGTGTGGAAGGTGCTGCACATACCAGCCAATCCATGTGGGCAGCGGTCCGTTCTGGTAATACTCGTCCAAGGCCGTAAAGTGCCGCCACTCCGGGTCGCCACTCAGCAGCTTCACCATCCCCGACTCGAAGTAGATGCGAAACCACTCCCATTGCAACAGGAAGAGGCTGACGCGCGAGGGCGGGCTCTGCGCACCCCACCCCGGCATCAGCCCGCGCGGCGCGAAAAACAGCGCCAGAAAGCCCGCTTCGAGCAGCATTCCATCCGACTGGTAGCCAGAAAACACACCAGCCGTCGTCACGAACGACAGGAAACAGACAAAACAGGCAAAGAAGCCTATCCGCGGCCACAGGTTGAAGAACGCAGCCACCGAAGCAGCCAACCCGATCCACGTCACAGCCATCAACATGCCGGAGCTCGCGGAGATCCAGTAGAGCGATGGCGCGTACCAGCAGCCCGCGGCGCCCAGCGAGTCCGCGACCGCAGCCAGGAAATGCTGCGCGGGTAGAATTCCCTCCGGCCCTATCAGTCCTTTGATCTGAAACAGCAGCGAGTAGAACGCGGAGAAATAGATGGCGGCCAGCGCGCGCAAAAAGATCCATCGCGGGATCAGTCTGGCGTGGGCGCCGTGATGCGAGTCGAACAACCACCGAATCACACTGGCTAGCGAACGCTGCATCGTTCCTGGAACAGGATAGCGGTTCCGCCTACGAACGGCGGCCGTAAGTTAATATGAAATATTGTGTCCGCTGCCGCCCCCATCCGGCGCGTGTTCATTAGAATCTCACTTCGACTCTGACCTGTAGGTGCATTTCAGGCAGCTGATAACTGTGAGGGTTAGATCCAAGCTGGTTGTGGCGTCGGCCCAGAATCGGGAGCCAGCGACAACTAAGATTTCCTTCGGGCCACCCGTCAGATTTTCTAAGATTTTCTAACGGAGCGGTCGGGAACGGCCGGGAACGGTCGGTAGCGGCCGGGAACCAGCGTGACGAAAAAGCCTTACAAAATAACACTGTTCGGTAGCGGGCGGGACTGGCCGGAACCCCCGAGCAGTGGTTCGAATCCCGCTGGCTACAATTCTCCTTATTTTACTAGGGTTTCGACGATACTTACAGGCTCCGTGCAGCAAATGTGCAACAGCGGAGCCCTTTTTCGCATCGAGGCGGCGGTTGCCGATAAACAGCTGCCGACGCCGGAATCAGGCTCGATCTCGTACATGATGTCGAACGATCAGTATCTAGGCGGGGCTCTCCGGTGATCTTCGATTCCTTGCACCGCGTCGTGCCGGAACCGGAGACGATCTTCATGGTTCCCGTCGCGCATTGGTCTGACGGAACGCCCGTGCGGTAGCTCTCGTGCCAAAGAACGCCCCAGATCCGACTAGGGAACGAACCTGCCGATTTGGCTCGTTTCCGTGAACCACAGCGCGCGGTCGCGGCCCTCCGTAATTCCCCAAATCTGCGCGCCTTGCGCGCCAGCCGGATAGACCACGGTCTTCCCGCCGGAGACGGTTCCGATTTCGCTAAGCTCGCTGACGCCGTACCAGGGTGAGCCTTGCGCGGACGTGACGGCCATGACTGCGCCCGGATTGGTGAGCGGATACTCGGTAAAATGTCCCGCAGCGGAAACGTTGGCAAGGCCCGCGCTTTCACCAACCCACAGCGAACCGCCGATAGCTACGATGCTCGTCGGCCGGTCATCGCCATCGTGATTTCTAAAGAGCGCCATATTCCCGGAGGTTGTGATCCGACCAACCTTGTTCGACTCCTCCAGCGTGAACCAGAGGGCTTTGTCGGGACCCGTCGTGATGTAGTTATTGGTAAATCCGTCCTTCGCCGGCACGCGGTATTCCTTAAATCTTCCGGTCGTCGTCATTCGAGCGACGTAGATCGTGGTACCGTCCTGTTCGATAAACCATAAAGCATGGTCTGGGCCCTCGGTGATGTTCGTCGGTGCGTGTTGTACGTTGAATTCCGTGATGTGGCCGGAGGTGGTGATACGCGCGATCTTATGCGCGTTGCTTTCCGCAAACCAGAGTGTTTTTTTCGGGCCGATGGTGATTCCCCACGGGGTTTCGTTCGCAGTCAACGTTGCGTAGATCTTCAGCTTCCCCGACGTCGTGATTCGTCCAAACTTGCTCGCGTCGTATTCGGTAAACCAGAGTGCGCCGTCCGGACCGGCAGTAATGCCCATGGCGCCGGCGCCGCTTGAAAGCCGATAGAACTTTGCGCCGTGTGCGCTTAGGCCGGCTGACGATTCGTTCGGCACACCGGGAACCACGGTGCGCGAGCCCGCACAACCGCAGAGTATGAGAATTGCAAACAGCTTCTTCATGGTAGCCTCCAAAGAGTCGACTCTCGGACCTCATTGCGTACTTCGGTGGGACGGTCAAAAGACCGCCTTCGCGGTATCACGAATTCGCGTTCGTGAAGCAAGCTCACGATGAATACGGAGCAGGTTCGGCGTACGCCGTGCAATCTTAGACCGATGGCTCTTCACGAACGTATCCCATAACTAGTCTCACTCCGAACAGGGATTTTCTGCCGATAGTGGAGCGACGTGGGAGACAAATCTCATCATCAACTACACGCGCTAACCCGAACCCGTCCGCACGGGCCACATACCTTTTTGTATCGGCGCTGCTCTCGTCGACGTCGATGGCGTACTTGCCCTTGAGCAGGTCGCCGAGGGTGATGCCCGATAACGTTGCCGTGCTGCTCCCTTTGCCAACCACGTCCACCAGACCCAGCATGATGATTCCTCAATAAACCGTGGTTTACACTATATGATGAGATCGGCATATGATGAAATCGGCGAACCTATAGATAACCACCTGTTGACGTGGAGTCTGGAATGGCGGGAGGCGTGTTCAAACCAAACTCATGTCCCCACGGCACGCCCTGCCTCGTCGTTCTATTAGGTAGATTACGATGACTCCTGTTGCTGAAGCCGGAGCTCGGAGGCGGCGAGTCGCTAGAGTCTAAAGCGCCGCGCGATCGAGAACGCGAGACTGCGAGCATCAGCCGCCACGCCGCCGGGCGTCTCGTCTTTGGATGACGCATTACCTCGATCGATCGCGAATTTTTTCTTCGAAATTTCGCCGCCCTACCCAGCTTGCAGCGGGCGTCTATTAAAGCACTACGTCGCAAGTGATGCCGCATACGCCAGGTCGGCGCTGCGCCACTTGTTCGGCACGTCGATGCGACGAACGTTCGCGGGGTACGTGCCAGATGGGTGCTGTGCATTCCAGTCCTGGGACAGAACCACCAAGTACTCGAAATTTTCGTATATTGCGCCTCCGTAGTGCGCTCGCAGAATCGCAGTCACCTCAGACAGCGCGTTCCAAGCATCGAGTACGATAGCGGAGTGGATGTCCATCAGGAGTCCGCGATCGACCAAACCGGTTTTCGCAAACACCCCCATATTTTCGTAAAAGTCACCAACAATTTCAGCGTAGGAAATCTGTTGGTTGTTTTCAACGGTTCGAGCGCTCCTATTTGCGAGTTGATATCGAAACGCCGGATCTTGCATTTTCGACGGTAACTCACTGTATACATAATGTAGTGCCTTCAAGAACTCAGGTGCTTGCTCACTTGCACGAAGCTCGGTTAGCACTGCAATCTGGTTGCCGCCGCGCATGTGACGGAGCTGGACGAGGGCGGCGAGCGCGGTTGCCGCGATGACTAAGAACGTGCTAAAGGTCCCAATGGTATTCAAGAGCTCGAGAGACATAGCAAACCCCTCCACGGATGAGGTAAGGTGTGTCTCTCGTTCTTGCAGCGACGCGTCGATACACCCCTGGGGCGTGGCGGCTAGGCCAAATCTAGGGACAGGCCACATCGCACTTTAATCCCTTCGCAAACGCACCGCGCTTTGGGGAGGGGCCTTATGTCTTTGGAGATCGTCAACACCCTAGCCACCTTTGGCACGTTCTTGGTCATCGCAGGAACGGCGATCGCCGCTATCGTTCAGCTCCGTCATGCTCGGAGCAGCAACCAGATCGAAGCACTTGCGGAACTTCGCGAAGCAAGGGATAGTTCCGAAATGCAGTCCGCGCAGCGATTTGTTACGTGGGAATTGAACGGAAAGCTGAAAGACGTCATCTTCCGCTATCAAACGGCTCATCCAGAGGCCATGTCCGCCGAAAACCAGCCGGCATGGACAGATGTTAGACGCGTCGGAAACTTCTACGAGACCATGGGGGCGCTTGTAAAGAACGGACTCGTGGATAGGAACCTCGTGCTCGACATCTTCTGGTCGCAAATTCTGGGAATTGGAAAAGACTCGCACCGGTCGCGGCAATACGCCGTCGAGCAACTGGAGACCCATCTCTTTGGGAAAACTTCGAATACTTAACGGTCTTGTCACAAGACTGGGACGCGGCGCATCCTAACGGGACCTATCCGGCCGGCGTCCGGCGCATCGATCTCAAAGACGAGTGGCTCGAAGCCGACAAGCAGTATGCCGCCTCGCTCGCGCCGGCGTAACCGTTACACGTGCAACGCTTCATCTTCGCGCAGCATCTCGCGCAGGGCACCGAGAAGTTTGTCGTAGCTCCATTGCTCCGTGTATTCGTGCTTGTTTCCCAGCTCGGTGTAGCGCGCATCGACGTAGCCCAGCAACTGCGCGGCGCGTCGTCCATCGCCGCCAAGTGCGGCGAGGAGGGCCAGATGCTGGAGCGCAATGGCGATGGATAGTTCGTATCGGGCCTGGCGTGCAACGCGCAGTCCCTCGCGGGGCGGAGCAGTCTCCGTTCAGAGAAAACGGCTACGACATAAGGCGCGTCAAGGGTGCGGTCCAAGTCCGCGTCCGTCTAGTAGCGTCGCGAGAATCGTAAAAAGTCGATCGGCGTCAGCTCGCCGTTATCCTCGACGAACTGCGTAAGCGTTAGTTAACGCGATACGCTGGCGTTGCCATTGGCGTT
Source organism: Vulcanimicrobiota bacterium (assembly GCA_963752765.1). GTDB lineage: Bacteria > Vulcanimicrobiota > Vulcanimicrobiia > Vulcanimicrobiales > Vulcanimicrobiaceae > JAFAHZ01. The sequence continues at coordinate 941,843 of CAVVZD010000009.1, read as the reverse complement.
GACAGCAGTTTGTCTTCGGCGGTAAGCGCTTGCAGCGCCAGCGCTGTTCCGACGCCGTGCGCAAGTTCGGCGATCGCGGCCGACTCGTCGGGAGCGTAAGGCTCCCCAGAGCGCTTGGGACCGATGACGAGCACGCCGACGAGCCGCCTGCCAACCGCCATCGGATAGGCAAATTCGCCGTGCAACGCGGTGTGCATACCGTGAAGGTCAAGCGGCTTGCGGCGCGTGAGCAAGGCTTGAATTGCCTGATCGTCGCCTTCAACGCTGCCGTACCGTCCGCGCCCATCATTGATCTCGAAGGACACGAACGCTGCGTCCGTGCGCTTCTGAAGAATTTCCCGCGCGTCCTCTAGCAGCGAAGCGCGATCCGTGGCGTCGAGCGCCTCATGGGCGAATTCCCGGATCGCCTGCTCATCCTCGTGGCGCCTGCGAAAAAAGACAGCGTCGACGAAGCGGTCGACCCGGTGATGAACGGCGCGGCTTGAAAACCCCAAGGCGACCACGAGCGCCGCGTTTACGACCAGATTCGTCGTGTGGCTTTGAGTTGCCAGCCAGCTGCCCATGAGCCACTCGGCGAGCATGAAGGTGCCGACGATGATCACGGAGACGATGGTAAAAATCGTCGCGCGATTGAGCGCGAAGCCAATGTCGAGCAGCCGGCGATTGAGGACGGAGTACGTCAACCCCAGGGGAAGTATGAAGTTCGCAACGTCGGGCGCGATTCTCATGACGATCACATTCGTGACGATCGCAGGTGACACGATAATGGCAACATACCGAAATACGTATACAAGGTTCCACAAGCCCACCGACGCCATCGCCCAACTCATTCGCGTGCGCTCCCCGCCACGGGCTGCGACCAGCGCCGCGATTGCGCAAGCGAACACGGCTACCGTGGGGGCGATGAAAATCAATTCGCCTACGTCTCCGAAGCGGCTGTTCGGATCTACGGCCGCAGTCCAGTTAACAAAATAACCAGCCATGAGATAGAGCGTCGCTAATCCGCAGCTCACGTACGCCAGCCAGGCGAGAAGGCGGCGCAGGCGGCCCGGCGGGCGGGCGAAAAGCATCGCGTACGACGCGAAGAAAAAGATGGCGATCGGCCCAACGTTGGCGATGAACGGCGAGCCTATTGCGTTGACCCACACGTCGATCGCCGGCCAGTACGTCTGCCAATTATTGGAGCTCAGCGTTATGCCAATTATCGACGTGCTCAAGAAGAGCGAAAGCAGCCGGGCTTCGGCGTTTTGCGGACGCCGCCACGCAATGACGGCGGCAAAGATAAGCACCCAAAGGTTGCCGGCAATGGCTAACCAAGCGTCCCATGCCCGTGGGATCGGAGAATGAGTCGTTGGGGTTAAGATAAACCGCAGCGCCCGGCCGTCGCGCATCACCGGGATCGTTAGCTGCTCGCCGATGACGAATCTGCCGTTCCAGCTGAGGAAACGATACCGCGCGGCCGGTCGCAGCTGCCGAAGATCGACGAAATCGCCGGTGCGCAGGCCGGCGCGAGTGGCGTCGCTTCCGGGATTTATCGAGAGCCGAACGACGTACGGCTTGACCGGTGTCGGGTAGTTGAAGCCAGGGTCGGCTGCGGTGTTGATTTTCATCCAAACGAGAACGCCAACCAGTACAAAGCCAAGCGCACAAATGGCGAGTAACCACCATGCTCGGTACGCCTTCGGCGCGTCGCACGCGGTCATTCCCAGGCTTTCTGCTTTTGCTCGTAGAGCTCCCTGGAATGGTCTAATACTTACACCGCCATGGTCATCTGCTTGTCGACCGTTTCGATCACTCGGCGCAGCGCGTGTGGCACCTCACTAAACGACGTCAACTCTCACCGCAATCGCGACAACGTTGCACGTGCTTCGCGGCCGCAGAGGCTCGCAGCCGCCCCATTCCGACGATTGGTGCTCCCGCATTGGCGAATTCCCTCGCCGCCGAAACGGCCTCAAAAACATCGCGTTTTTGGAGGAAGCCTCTATGTCGTTAGAGCTTGTCAACAGTGAGGCGTGAGCAAGCCTTACAGGACAGGACTTCTTGGCACGCGAGGCTACTCGTTGTCATCACCGGATTCAGATTCGAATCCCACTGGGGGCTAAAATTCTCCTGATTTTACAAGGGTTTCCGCAACACTTTCAGCCCCCGTCTAACAAAAGTGCAACAGCGGAACCCTTTTCATCACTAGCCGACGAGCTTTCCGAAGGCGTCCGCCGCGTCGGCGTCTCGGTCCGAGTACACGTGCAAATAGCGCTCGGCCGTAATCCCGATCGAGGCGTGGCCGAGGCGCTGACTTACGACTTCGAGGGGGACGCCCGCGTTAGCGCAGGAAGTTCCATGGGTCCACGGACGAACGTTCTTCTGCCTGCGCTGCTCATCTGGCGCTGCTCACCGGGCTTGGCGGCGATGGCCGACGCGCCGCGCCGTTGCTGTACGTTGACGCGCGCTTCACCGCACTGGGAACCAAACGCGGACACACGGAGCAATGGGGCTACGACAAGCTCTTCGTTGCACTGCATGAGACGCTGCGCGAAGACGAGCTTGCACAACTTTTTGACAGAAAGCGCAACCTGGTCCGAAGATCGGGCCGTCGAGGAAGCGCTGCACGTGTAACGGTTACGCCGGTGCGAGCGAGGCAGCATACTGCTTGTCGGCTTTGAGCCATTCGTCTTTGAGGTCGATGCGCCGCCCTCGAGTCTTCCGCTAAACGCGGGGAGTCGCACCGTTGGGGCTCACGGGCGCGTGGCTTTCTAACACTTTCTAACAGAGCGGTCGGGAACGGTCGGGACTCTCTGGAACCCCCGAGCAGTGGTTCGACTCCCGCTGGGGCTAAAATCAGAAAACGGTGGATACTCTGAAGGTCCTCACGTATCTTCAGGGTACGATTCGTATACGATGTGCGACCACGACCAGGACGTCACCGAGCTCATCAACCGTATCGGAGCGCCGGCAGTAGACGAGACTCGCGCGGTCCCCGTCGGCGCTTCTGGAGGCCGCATTGTCGCGCGAGTTATCGAGTGGCGTTGCGGCTGCTGGGCGACTAAGGCAACCCCGCAGTTTATCCGCTATTTCAGCGAGCCGCTTATGTTTGAGTCCTGCTCGTTCAACCACAGCCGCGCGGTTAGCCCGACGCCCAAAGTAGATCAGGCCTCCGTTTCAAAGGAGCACGATGCTTTTGAATCCGTCGTCGCTTCCGAGGATTTCCCGCTTTTCGTATAGCGGAATCCCTACGCTTATTGCACGGGGATTCCTAGTCAGCACCTCTCGGCACGTGAGAAGATACTTGTCAGGGAAGGCTTCGCGCGTTTTCGTTGACGAGGCGCCGCCGATCGGCTCCGTCGGCGCGGCGCTCTAGTCCAAGATGGCTCCTGCGATCGCGCCACGGATGTTGCGAGGTACTTACCCATTCGATCTCGCTGCTTTGCACGTAAGAGGTCACTTCAGCTAGTAGGAGGCCGCGGCTATTCGCCTCCGGTCAGCATATTGATCCCCAACGTTTCGACGTTGTTCAACTGGTCGTAGAAGAGCATGATGCAATCGTTGGAAATCTCCACGCTTACGTGGCGCCGCCCTTTATCCGTGATCGTGAAGCTTCTTTTGGGACCGTGGCCGTAGGCCGGCTTGACGGCGAGGACGTCCTCGCTGAAGGCGGTCGTGCCCTTGTCCCCGCAAAGTGCGCCGGGATAATAGGGACTGGCAAGCACCGCCGCCGGCAGTTTCTTCGACTCAAGACCAACGAAGATCTTTCCTTTATATCCCTTCTCCGTTAACAGCACCGTCGCAACTTTGGGCAGATGGGTGCACGGATTGTCGTGGTTCGGGTAACAAAGCACCGCGGTAGGCCCTCCGGGTCCTCCGCTACAGTCTGGACCGGGGCTTCCGCCCCCCTCTACTACTCCATGGGTGAGCTTGATGCAGAGTCCCGTCTGATTCGCCGGCTGCCCAAGAGGCGCCGCGCTCAGCGGAAGCGCCGGACTCGATACGCTCCGAGCGCTGCAAGCCATAAGGAGGCCTAAGATCAATGTGACGATTGTCGTTTTCAACATAGCAACATACCTTTACGGAGATAAGCGAAAGACTGTTCCTGCGTAGTTAGAACCACCGTCGCCGGTCGTGCCGAAGAACGCACCCTTTACATAGGTTACTCCGGCGTACGGTTCGTTGCCGTTGGGTGAGCTTTCGAAGCTGTAGAGCATTTGCTCCTTGCCGGCAGTGCTCATGCGAAAAACCGTGCCGACGCCGTGCGCGCCACCTTCGAACGTCGTGCCATACAGCGTACCCTTGACAGCAATCAGATGGGAACTCGGATACTCTCCGTCGCTCGAATCAAAAGAATGAATGACGTTGTCTGCGCCTGATGTGCTGATGCGGAAAACCGTGCCGAGCCCGTTCGTGCCGCCCCCGCGCGTCATACCGTACAGCATGCCGCCGACGAGGATCAGGCCAGCCTGGGGCTGGCAGCCGTCTCCGTTGGCGCAAAACTATGAAGCACGCTCTCTTTTCCGTGGGTCGTAAGGCTAAACACCGTTCCTTGGCTGCTGTACACGCCACCAGCGAACGTCGTGCCGTAGAGAACGCCGTGCAAAGCGATTAAGCTTCCTTCCGGACCCTGGCCATACGTGCCCGAATCAAAACTGTAGATGACCTTTTCCTTACCTTTTTTGGTGACGCTGAATACGGTGCCAAAACCGATATTGCCGCCATTGACGGTGGTGCCGTAGAGGACCCCGTGCAGCGCGGTGAGACTTGCTTCCGGAGCCGAGCCATCGTGAATTAACGGGTTGAAGGTGTGGAACACGCGGAACTTGCCGGCCGCGGTCATGCTGAACACCGTTCCGCCATTGTACTTGCCGCCTGCGGAGGTTGTTCCGTAAAAGAGACCGTCCAGGAAAATCAAACCTGCAACCGGAGCGCCTCCATCACTGCTTGCGTTGAAAGTGTGGAGCAGGCGATACTTTCCGGCTGGGCTTATGCTGAACACGGTCCCAACGCCGGCCCCACCGGCGTCGGTTGTACCGTACAAAGTGCCTTTGACGTCGATCAAATTTGCCTCGGGGCGAGCGCCGTCCGATGTATTGAAATTGAATAACGTCTTGTAATGAGTGCTGGCGCCGAGTATCAAAGGCGAAACGCCGGCCGCTCCCGGCAAGGCATCGGGAGTCGCGCGAGAGCAAGCTCCAAAAACGACGGAGAGAATAACAAAGAGGCCGACCCACTTCAGCATTTTTCTGCCTCCGCCCGCGCTCGTGATAACCTAACGGTGATTTCACTCTTTCGCACGCCAAAATCCTGGCCCCGGCCTTTGACAACCGCATGCTTGCTAGTACGAGTCGACCGTTCGATCGGCTGTTCGGCCAGCTGCGCGACTGCACGACCGGAACGGACCTGCTGCGCGCTGGTTTTCCTGCTTCATGGGTTGTAGGCGACAAGACCGTTTTGGGAAGCGCCGCGCAAACTCGTCGGTGCCTATCTGAACGACGCAAATGAATGCGCATCGGCGCGATGCCGCGCTAGCCGCCGTGGGGAAAGCCGTCACCTCAGGTCCGTCTGGAGGCTATTTTGGGATTGCCTCCGCAGATATCCAGCCGATTTCATTACGGTAGTTCCCATCGATAACTCGGATGAAGGCAATGGGAGCTGGACTGTCGACGTCAGGACCGCTGCAGGTCACTTCAGCGATCTTGGTGACGAAAACCGACGTGTGGCGCTTGATGTAGGGTAATGTCTCGATCAACGCAACGTGTTTTTTCTCTGCTGCATCCCGTTCGGCTTCGGGGAGGTTAGGATCCGGAACCTTTGCAAAGATGGCATCGTCGGTGCATTGAATTGTGAGCGAGGGATAGAGTACCGCCCCCAGTTGAAGAATCTTCGCGCTGTTAACGCTCGCCGAACTTTTGATCTGATAGTTCGCGGCTTGAGCGGGCAACGTGACAATGGCGATTGTGGAAACAAGAACGATAACGTGTCTCATTGACGAAACCTCGGTTACAAGCCAAAGATATAAACCTTGGCATTAAGGCCGTTTCTTCCGGACGACCTTACCGTCCAACGGACGTGAACCCTTGCGCTGGCGTAAACGGGGCTTACACCTTACGCGCCGCGGCCAACGAGCTTGGCGAGGAGGGGCTCGGTGCTGGCGACAAACGTCCACGTATGTCGAGCATTTTCCCGCGCGGGTCTCGTACTGCGCTGTGCATCCTCCTGGGACTCGCCGCCGCGCCCGCCGCCGGGGCTACCTCCGCCAACGATCCGCATCCGATAACGCCGACCGAGCGCGCGACCTTCATGCGATTAACGTGCGGCAACGTGGCGCAAGGCATCGAACCCGGCGTCTACCGCTGCTCGCCTTTGATCGGATATCTGCGCAACATCACCGCGCCCGACTTCCGCCTGTCGACGGTCGCGTACGGCGCCTTTACACGCGCCGGCGCGGATGAGGCCTACGTGACGTACGACACCCTGCTGGAGGCACACATGTTTGACTTCGGCGGTGGCATCCTATTCGATCGGAGCGGCAACGGGTGGAAGCTCGTTCGCTGGTATCGCGGCGGTCAAATGGATCGCTGCGTGGCATTGCCAGGGACAGGGATTGTGCGGATGTTGTGCCTGAGCGGATACACCCAGGAGGGCGAACTGTTGACCATGGTTTCGGTGCGAGCCGTGCCGGCCTCGACGCGTGAAAGCTGGGATAGCGCCGTGCCCGTTCAAAGTCAGGCCGGCCCGGACGTCTTTCGCCTCCTGATCAGCGCCGATGATACGCGGAATATGAATCCAATGCTCTTAGATGGATCGCGGCACTGCGGTGCGCTGTCGGAGTACCAGCCGCGTGTGCTGTCGATCGACACCTTGCAACGATCGGGCAAGACCGGATTCTTCGCCCAGTCGGAGGCGACGTACGTCACACCCAAGGAAGACTACAACGCCTGCGCAGCGGGCGCATGGGCCAAGGTGAAGGGTGAAAACATGACGATTTATTACGCACTGAAGAATGGCGAGGTGAAGGTCACCTCGCCGGTCGCGATCGGACGATCCGCGCCGTAAACGGCGCCGCCCCGAAATGCACCGAATTCATTTCGCATGAGCGTGGTCATCATTCAACCCAGCTAAAGTCTAGAATGCGAAAAGAGTTTACTCGCAGAGACTGTGCGCGGCTAAGGATGAGATTAGGCGCGTGCGAATGGAAGCGATTTGAAGATGTGTTACATGGTCGTTCCAACCCCACGCGAGACGAACTGGCTCGCTGGAGGGCTCTGCGATCAGGAACGGACGCAAGCTAGACGTTGAGGGCCGGCCCCCGTGACGACGGAGTCCTGGGCCAAGGTTTGTCGCATTCGTCGCGTGGATGGTGCGACGGAATTAGAGGAAGCGATTCGTGGCGGCAAGAGAACTAGGCTGTTCACGTGTCGAGTTTTACGCCACGCTCTTGGAAGTCGCAAGCGCAGCCTCTGGCGGAGCGCCCAGCCGAATCGCCGAGCGGGAAGTTCCGCGCGTACAGACACGGCAAGCCGAATAATCTTCCCATTGCGAGCACCACCTTCGTCGGGCGCGAGCGCGACGCTGCCACAGCCGCGCGGTTAGCCCGACGCCCAAAGTAGATCAGGCCTCCGTTTCAAAGGAGCACGACGCTTTTGAATCCGTCGTCGCTTCCGAGGATTTCCCGCTTTTCGTATAGCGGAATCCCCACGCTGCATCGAACTCCTTGACGGCGAGCGGCACGAGAAGCCGCCAAAGACTGCCCGCAGTGCGCGCACGTTGGCGCTAGCCTCATTTGTCGTCGACGCACTGCGCGCTTACCCCTGAGCACATGGGGGACTCGTTTTGCGCGGCGTTATCTCTCATCCCCGCGTGACCGTGCCCTCGATCAACGGATGACGCATCACCTCCATGCACCCAGCGTGCCGCCTCATCGCGAGTCGGTGCGAAAACCCTTACGCCATATGGCGCATGCGGTGACGAGCTTTTACCAGGCAGCCGCCATGACGCTGCCGAAGTGTCATTTTAGCCACCAATACCGCAACCCTGAAACTCTGCAAGCGCGTTGCTTCAACGCAGCAATTTTGGTTTCGTGAAAGCGCTCTAACCGCTGGGTCCCCGGAGGGCCCGAAGGAGAGGTTCGATGTCAGAGAATCACAAGGCTGTAGTCCGTCGTTTGTTTGACGAAGTGTGGAACAAGGGAGATCTGTCGGTAACAGAGCAGTGCTTTGCCCCGACCTACACCCACCACGACCCTTCAACACCCGATTTAGGACAGGGTCCCGAGGGTGAGAAGAGGAGAGCGGCTCTCTACCGCAGCGCCTTCCCCGACCTTCGGTTGACGATAGAGGATTTGATTGCCGAAGGCGACACCGTCGCCGTACGTTGGTCTTGTCGCGGAACCCATCGAGGAGATCTCGCTGGGATAGCACCTACGGGAAGGCAGATTACAATCACCGGCGTGAGCGTTGCTCGATTTGCTGGTGACAAGATGGTAGAAGGCTGGATTAACTGGGACGCTCACGGATTGTTCGAGCAACTTGGCGTTGTTCCGGAGACTGCCAAAGCAACGTAGTGCGACCTCTACCAGAACTACAGAATATGGGGCCGGGCTCTAATGCGCGGCCCCATTGCATTCGCATGGAGATTCCTTAAGTGAATGCAGCATCCTCGACCATGCATGGCCGGACCTTTCGAAAACCCCTTACGCCATATTGCATCCAGCACGTCGATCGAGCGCGAAGCGAAAAACAACTCTTATTTTACAGGCGTTTTTGAGGGATCGGCCCGCCGGCGCGATGCGCTGCAAAAGTGTACGGTTTTGCGACTCTAGCGTATAGCCCGCTACGCTGCGACACCGTGGCATTTCTTGTACCTCTTACCTGCGGTTGTCAGGGGCGTTTGGTTCTTTTCTCTCAAAATTTTGTGGAGCTACGCCGAGAAGGTCAGACGTTTATTAAGGTATGCTGTCGGGATCGCAACCGTGGGGTTAGCACGCCCCCGGGGCGTGGCACCGTTGTGGCACGAACGGTGCGTTACGGGCCGTAGCGTGACGACACCAGACGGAACGGCCGCCTACGGAGAACCCTTATAGGACAGTACTTTTCGACACGGAAACGTCACTGGTCGTCATCAGCGAATTCAGATTCGAATCCCGCTGAAGCTAAATCAAAGGGCCCTATACCTTAAGGCTTTTTCGCGTCGCGGTCGATGGGGACGGGAATGTCTTTGTGGGCGGCGGCGGCCACAACGCGGTGAAGGAGATGCTCGCGGTGGGCGGGAGCATTCCGGCATCACCCACGATCAACACGCTGGGCTCGGGGTTCAGCGAACCAGAGGGACTGGCAAACCGCTGACCACGCTCATGCACACCCAGTGCACCATGCATGGACCTGCATCGCTGGCTAGCGCGAAAAGGCCTTATGCCATATAGCGTTTCCGACGCGCCGCGAGCTTTGCAAACCGCGTTGCTAGTAGGCCGCTTCCCGCGCGTCGAAGTGTCTACGCCATCACCTGCGCCGACGTCCAGGTAGCGGCTGCAGAGGAGGACCCCTTGCGCCCAGTATCGCGGGTCGTTCCTATTGTTATCGCTGTCGTCGGCACTTTGACGCTTGTCGGCGTTCTCGTGATCGTGCTGCTACGCGGGACGATTTTTGCGACTGAACCTCGGCTTAGCCCGCTGCAAACGACCGTATGGGCCAAAGGGACCGCTCCCACCGCGCGGCAAGCAGAAGCCGCACGCGATCGTTGGCGAGCCCGGGCGATTGCGTATCTGAAGCAAAAGGGGTTCACGGAGGTTCAAATATCGCTCGAGCATCCACTTAAAACTACTTTCTATAAAGAGCGCCACCAATATGAGGCCGATCAAGTGATCGATTTGCGATCCAGCACGTATCCGCCGTTGGCACGCACTATAAACGCGCTCCCTCGCGACGTTGATCCTAGTCAGCAATCGGTCAGCGGCACGTTTCCGGCGCCTCCTTTTATCGCCCTGGGCGTCGCGGTAGCCATCGCCTACATAGTATTCTTGTTGTTCGCCGGTGCAGCATTGGAGACTCGCAAGGCCGACGTTACTGGAGCGCCGCTTGGCATGCATCCGTTTATTGTCGCCGTTCAAACGCTTTTGTTAGGGCTGCTCTTCGTCTTGGCGGTTGTCGAAGCACATCTACTTCTAGCTGAGGCGCGTCTTCTGTTCGCCTTGACATCGACACTGGGTGCCGCGATGCTGATCGTATGGCTCGCGATGACCCATGAATGCTGGCGACAGTCGATGTTTCTGCGCCGTGCTTTCTTTCTTTACGCAGCGGCCGTCATCATTGTAATCGCGGCCGAGATCGTCGCGTTAAGTGTTCCTCTGACTTAGCGACTTTCGTTTCTTGGTTTGTGCCAACACGTCGCCGCGGTGCATGTTGCCGAACACTTTCAGACTCCGTCTAACAAAAGTGCGAGTGCAGCCGATGCGCGAGGCGAGTACTAGTACCATTCCGGCCCCGCGCCGCCGCTGACCCACGGAATCAAGAACTCCTTTACTGGTTACCGGGGATGTGCGCGAGCACGATCACGTTATGTCACCCCGTTGGTGTGCCGATTGCCGCATCCACGACACCGCTCCACCGCGGGTCGGCCGTGGGCTCGGCATTGTAATTGTCGTGCCAATTCCACCACTTGTAAGGTTCGGTCTGGGGATACCCTTCGGGTGAATCTTCCCACTTCTCTTGGCGCCCGAGCGGAGTTATGTCGAGATAGTTCCAAATGCTGCCCATCTGCTCGTCGCCGCGGCTGTTGACGAAGTACGTGCGGTACACGCGGTCGCCATCGCGGAAGAACACATTGTGGCCGTGCCATTCATCGACGCCGAAGTCGGCATCGAAGCTGTCGGTCATAGTGTACCACGGCCACTTCCAATCCATGCGTTCCTTCAGTCGCTGGATGTCCGGCTGAGGTGCCCGCGACGCGTATGCGAGCGTCGTGTCGCGCGCGTTCAAGTGCGCGATGTGGCCCACCTGATCGGCGCCCATCGAACAGCCGCGGCAGGCATGCTCCGGCCAGCCAAAGACGCCGGGCTCGAAAAACGCGCGGTAGAGAATGAGCTGGCGACGACCCTCGAATAAATCGAGCAGGCTCACCTTACCTTCAGGCCCCTGAAACACGTAGTTCTTCTCAACGGCCATCCATGGCATACGGCGACGCTCGGCAGCTAGCGCATCGCGAGCACGGAACAAGGCTTTCTCCTTCACAAGCAGTTTTTGCCGCGCTTCCGCCCACTCTTGCGGCGATACGATTTGCGGTGTATTCATCGTGGCGTTTCCTCCGAATAAATCCATAATCTGCAACTAAGGCTTATCGTATTCATCGTGGCGCCGCAGCCACTCGCGCATGCTCACGAGATCTTCATCGCGGCCCTTCGGTGTGAGGTCGAGATAGTTGTATGACGTATTCATCAGGTCGATTCCGCGTTCGTACGTCGAGTACGTGTGATACATGGTGCCGTCGGAGGCCTTGAAGAACACGCTGATACCCTCCTTATCGGTCACGCCGCAATCACCGACCGTGTAATTGTAGTGGCATGTACCTCGGTCGACGTCTTCTTGTGGAAAAGAAACGCCGTAATCGTAATTGAACGAATTGTTACCCGAAGAAAACCACTTGAACGACCAGCCCATGCGCTTTTCGTATTCCTCCAACTTTGGATACGGAGCGCGTGAGATCGCTACCATGCTCGTGTCGCGATGGTTGAGATGGACGATTATCGGGTCGAAGCCGTCGGCCCAAAACGAGCACGATGGGCAAGCTGCATCCCAATCCGGCGGGTACATAAGGTGATAGACGATTAGCTGGCTGCGCCCCTCGAACAGATCCGAAAGCTTTGCGGGACCTTGGGGCCCTTCGAACACGTAGTCTTCCTTGACCGGCTCCCACGGTAGATCGCGCCGCGCCCGCGAGAGCTCGTCCCGCAGCTTCGTAAACTTTTTCTCTTTGACAAGGAACGCTTTACGTGCGTCGAGCCACGCGTCGGGGGATACAACATCGTGACGAGGTTTCGATTCAACCGAGCCCATGCTTTCTGTTCGCCTCCACGTGTGACTGAGATCACGCGATGTACGTTTGTTAGCTAAAACCCGTTTACCCTAAATCGCGCGCCTGGCGGCCGCGTATCGGTCGGAAATGGACGGGAACGGCCGGGAGCCAGAGTGGCGAAAAAGCCTGATATGGTACCGGGCGGGCCGCGTTGAACGGCCCTTGTAACCCGAAAGGGCGGGTCGGTACATCCCAAAAACCCCTTGGGCTTCGAGCCGTGGTAAGGCGTCGATTGAAGCGACGCTCGCTCACCTGGATCGCGAAATCACTACGGTTGAGCGTGAAATCAACCAACTCTTCGACCGCTACCCGCCATTGCGTCGACAGCGTGAGCTGCTCACGTCGATTCCTGGAATCGGCGAGACGACGGCGGCTCGTATCTTGGGAGAGATGCCGAACATCACCGAGTTTCGCGATGTTAAAGCCGTCGCTGCCTATGCCGGCCTCTCACCTCTGCGCACCGCGCTCTACTTTCCGGCAATCTCGGCGATGCGATACAATCCACCGCTTCGCCGTTTCGCCGATCGACTGCGCGAGCGCCGTAAGTCCAACATGACCATCATTACCGCGGATTTTGCAACACTTTCAGGTTCCGTCTAACCAAAGTGCAACAGCGAGCCCTTTTCATTGACGAGGCGCCGCCGATCGGCGATGTGGCCCTGGAATCCTTGGGTCAAGGTGTTTGCGGCGTTGCTCGCGTGGATGTTGCGACGGAATTAGAGGAAGCGATTCGTCGCGGCAACAGAACTAGGCAGTCTACGTAGTTCTGCTGTCCGCGAGGAATCGCTTCCTTCTAGACTAAGCAGAAATCATGATTGCTGCGGATGGGGTCGCATTCTGGGGCCCCGTTAGCGAATGGGTCGCGGGCATCGGCACCTTGGCGGCGGTGCTCGTCGCCTTGTGGACATCGTTAGATATCGAGAAAAAACGGCTTAAGGACAAGTACGCTTCGGTGTTTGCTTGGTTCGAGCGCGCTCCCGGTGCTACATTCGGGACTCTCTACATAAAGAACAGCACCGAATATCCGGTCTACAAATGGGACGTTACGGTCACGTGGAGCGATCCCATCTCCGGTGAACAGATCACCGAAAAACTTGGGAGCAAAGACTTGGGGTTGCTGCCACCGTCGAAAGATCCGCATCAATTCGACATCCACGAAAAGAACCGAACTTTACCCGATAACGATGCGGATGTTCGCGTGAACATGACCTTCCAAGACGCGCTCGGGCGGTTGCACAAGAACCTCGCGACATAGCAGCGGATCTAGAAAGTTCAGTGTCGAGTTTTACGCCGCGTTCTTGGAAGTCGCAAGCGCAGCCTCAGGCTGAGCGTCACGCCGAACCGCCGGTCGGAAAGTTCCACGCGTACAGGCACGGCGCCAAGCCGAATAACCTTCCGATTGCGAGCACGACCTTCGTCGGTCGCGAGCGCGACGTTGCCGAGGTAAAGCAACTCTTAGAGCGTCACCGGTTGGTCGCGCTCGTCGGTGCGGGCGGCGTCGGTAAGACGCGACTGGCGGTGCAGGTCGGCACGGAACTGCTCGACGGCTATCCCGACGGCGTGTGGTTTGTGGACTTGGCGCCGATTACGGATCCCGAGCTAGTTTCCAGCGTGATCGCCCAGGCGCTGCGCATGAGCCAGCAGGAAGGTCGCCGCGTCGACGAGGCGATTCCCGTCTGGCTCAAAGGCAAGCAACTGCTGCTCGTCTTCGACAACTGCGAACACGTTTTGGAGCCGGTCGCGTCGATCGCGGCGGCGATTTTGCGCACCGCGCCGAACGTTCGGATCGTAGCCACCTCGCGGCAGGGACTGAACATCGACGGCGAAGCGGCGTATCGCGTTCCATCGCTTGCGGTTCCGGAAGCCGCTGCCGGTCTGAAGCTCGACGAGACGCTGAAATACGGTGCGGCTGCGCTCTTCGTCGATCGCGCCATGGCCGCCGATACGCGTTTTAGGCTCACCGATGAGACCGCGCCCATCGTCGCCAACATCTGCCGTCGGCTCGATGGGATTCCGCTGGCGATCGAGCTCGCTGCCGCGCGGGTGAAGGTGCTTTCGATTCCCCATCTTGCGGAGCGCCTCAACGAACGCTTCAAGTTGCTCATTGGCAGCAGTCGCGACGTGCTGCCGCGCCAGAAGACCTTACATGCGCTCATCGACTGGAGCTACGATCTACTCACCGCGCAAGAACAACTGGTATTTGCGCGGCTCGGAATTTTTGCGAGCGGTTTCGCTCTCGATGCGGCCACGAGCGTCTGCGGCGGCGAACGGCTCGACGAGCTGGATACTTTCGATCTACTCGGTTCGCTGACCGACAAGTCGCTGGTCGTTGCCGACACGAGCGGCGAGCACGAGCGCTACCGGTTGCTCGAATCCACCGCAGCGTACGCACTCGAGAAACTGCGCGCGTCAGGCGAGCACGAGACGCTCGCTCGCCGTCACGCCGAGTATTTTCGAGACCAGGCGGACGCCGCCGACGAACGCTCCGGCACGGGTTCGCCATTAGCGTGGCTGACCGGCGTGGAGCTGGAGCTGGACAATTACCGGACGGCGCTGACGTGGGCGTTGACGGAGGGCAACGATGCCGTTTTAGGCGGCGCCATCGCCGGCGCATTGGAACGGCTTTGGACGAACGCCGGCTTGACCGTCGAGGGCCGCTACTGGATCGAACGTGCGCTCGCAGGGGTGAGCGAAGCGGAGCAGCCGCGCGTTGTGGCCCGCCTGCAATTGGCGCTGAGCCGCCTTTCTTCCGGCAAGCGCATGTACGACGCGGCCGAGCAGGCGATGCGGTTGTACGCTGCGGTGGGCAATGCCCGCGGAGCGGCTCGGGCGCACCTGATGATTGCGTTCGCGCTGTATCAGATGGGCGAGTTCGATGCGGCGCAAACCGCTGGCGAGCAGGCGCTGGCAGCGTCGCGTGCGTGCGCCGACGCGTGGAACGTAGCACACGCTCTCAACGTGCAGGCGTTCATCGAGAAGGAACGGGGCGATGTCGGCGCGGCTCGGGAACGCTATGCGCAGGCACTCGCGGCCTTCAAGGCGCTCGGGAACGAGTCGGGGACTGCAGTAGTGCTGAGCAACGTCGCGGAGCTGGAGTTTGCCGACGCGCATCCCGAGCAGGCGCTGCGCTCGCTCAGCGAAGCGCTGGAGGTCCATGTGCGCGGCAAGAACGCAACGGCCATCGCCAACGCCTACAACAACGGAGCCGCGTACCGCCTCGCGCTTGGCGATCTCGCCGGCGCGCGCGAGTCGGCCCGCGAGGGACTGCGCGTTGCTCGCCAGGCCCGATACGAACTAGGCACCGCCATTGCGCTCCAGCATCTGGCGCTGCTCGCCGGGCTGGACGGCGATGGCCGGCGCGCCGCTGCGCTGTTGGACTACGTGGACGCGCGCTACACCGAACTGGGATACAAACGCGGACGCACGGAGCAATGGGGCTACGACAAGCTCCTCGTAGCATTGCGCGAGAGGCTGCGCGAAGACGAGCTTGCACCACTGTTAACAGAAGACGCGACGTGGTCCGAAGATCGGGCCGTCGAGGAAGCGCTCCACGTGTAACGGTTACGCCGTCGCGAGCGAGGCGGCATACTGCTTGTCGGCTTCGAAGAACTCGTCTTTGAGGTCGATGCGCCGCCCTCCAATCTTCCGCCAAACGCGGGGAGTCGCACCGTTGGGGCTCACGGACGCATGGCTTTCTAACATTTTCTAACGGAGCGGTCGGGAACGGTCGGGAATGCGCGGGGAACGGCCGGGAGTCAGTGTGACGAAAAGACGTTACAAAATAACACGAATCGTGCGCCAAATTTTTAATTTTGCGGGCGCCTCCGGGTACTACGTCCGCGCGGTGGCCACAGGGGCCGACCGCAGCCGTTGGCCACGAACAGCGATTCGTTTGCCGAAGCTCGTCCTTGAAGGACGGCTTGTCCAAGCCTCAGCGCCTCTCAGTGCGCGCGATCGCGCAAGCGATCGGCTCATCGATCTCGCGTGGCTCGAAAGGTGCGCAACGGTCATCTGAACCGGTAAATGCGAACGGCAAGTCGTAGCCGCCGCGATTTTCGCGAACAGAGTAAATTTCTTCACTTGGCCCGTTCCGTGCGCAGCCACGGCGTGCGAGGGCACCGAGACGTTCGCAGCGCAGTAAGGGAGATCGCTGCCTTCCACAGATCGAGGGGCCAATCTATGCCGTGTCGATTGAACCGCGTCGCGCTGTTCGCCCTTTGCGCGCTAGGCCTTACGCTCTTCCTCTGCGCTCCCGCGCAGGCCGAGTGCGTCGCGAAGCCCGGATCGATCTTTTTCGTTACCGATCGCGAGCCGCTGGACGATAACCAGCTCTTCAGCGGCGAGTGGGGCACCGATGCCAATCACAATCCCTTGATCACCACTGGCGTCATATCGGCGCCGGTGGACAAAGCCAACGAAGCGCGCTGCTCGACGAAACAAGCGCTCATCAATGCGATACGTTCGCAGTTCGTTCCAAAGCGTCCGCGTCAAGTTCTCGTCTACGTACACGGCTATTATACGTCGTTCGTAACGGCGGTCGAAACTGCGCTGGCTCTGAAAAAGGGGCTGCAGTTTCCAGGCCCAGTCATCGTCTTTTCGTGGCCCTCGCGGAAGACTAGCGCCTTAGCCTATGGCACCGACGAGGACAATGCGAAGTGGTCGATGCCGCATTTCACCAACTTCCTCGGCAACATCAACAAGGCGTTCCCCGGCATGCCCATCTCTCTGGCCGGCTATAGTCTGGGCTCGCGTTTTGTCACCGAGGGAATCGCATTTTTCCGTCGGGAAGGCTGCAACAACTGTTTCGGGCGTGCCGTCTTGTTCGCGCCGGACGTTTTCACGGCAGACTTGCGCAGCGCGCTCACGGCCTCAAACCTGTGCTCGGGAAAGCCCCTAACGAATCCCATCGCTTCTGCGCCCGTGCTTTTGTACGTTTCGAACAACGACCGAGCGCTGAGACAATCGGAAAAGTTCCATGGAAATCAGCGCGCCGGGCAAGCCGGCGGCGACCTCATCTTGTGCAACGGCGTCGACACCATCGACGTGAGCTACCTCAAGAGCGGCGGTAAATCCGGGCACGGCTATTTGCTCGATCCCCGCGTGCTCCAAGACGCCGCGGCAGCGTTCGCCGGCGTGCCCCCCACGTCGCCGACACGCGGACTGAAGCAAGTCTCGCGCACCGGCGGCATCTACTACGAGTTGCTGCCCTCCCCGTAGTTCTTCTTACCGGCAACCTCTACGTTTCGAACAATACAAACAATACCGTGGCGCGATCAGTATGGAACAAATGGGTCCCTCAAAACCGGAAAGCGTGGCTTTTGACCGAGTTTCGCTGTGCGAAACAGGAACCGGCGGCGAGATATTTAGCCGCGGGGACCCGCTTGTGAACGATCCCGTGAGGCCGGCGTATCGTCGCTAAGATCAATTTTTAGATTTTTGCGACTCCCCCGGGTCATATGGTCGCACGCGATGGCCAAGGGGCCGACCGGACTCTGCGGTCGCGGGCGTCGATTCATTCGGCGCAGCTCGTCTCTGAGTAGCAGTTTGTTCAGACGGGCGGAGCTAATGTGCTCGCGCTCGCATTAGGAGCTCAAAGGTCCCGCTGAGCATTTAAGGCGGCCACTTCACGACAGCGAGACGTTGGCCTTTTGTAATTCAACTCGGGCACGTTGGGAATAGAGCGGAAAGCTGACGCCCTCCGCGTATCGGAGGGCGTCTTCGGTGCGGTGGGTTTCTTCATTACAGCGACTGGCGTAATCGACCGGGATTCCATCTATCCGGTAGCAAGGGAGGGTTGGTCCCTTAGGATTTCAGCTCCACGTAGAGCGCCTCAAAAGGCGCATCGGCCAGATTTTCCGGTTCGTGCTCCCAAGTCTCCTCGAAGCAAAGAGTCTCGCCTCGTTTCACTTTGACCTCTTCGACCCTCCCATCTGGGAAGGTGAAACGAGAGTGCGTGTCCGTTAAGGCTACCACGATGCCCGGCCCATGCTGATGCATGACCGACTTTTCGCGCGGTCCGTAACGAATCCGCACCACGCGAACGCGCTCGTTTTCAGTCTCTACGGTGTAATGCTTGGGATCGACCCTAACGGCATCTCTCTCGAGTTTGGTAGCTGTTGCCATATTGGTGGGTCCTTTCTTCAAATCAGGACTCGCGTAATCGCCCGGATTTCCATCTTAGATGTTCGAGGCCGCGGGGCACAAGGGCGGCTTATGACTTCCGCCTTTTGGCGAAAACGTCGCGACGATGCCGGCCGTCGAGCAGCCGTGATCGCCTGGCCGACACGGGCGGCGGCTTCGTGCGCCTGGTCGGTCAAGACGTGCGAGTACGTGTCGGCGGTCAGCGTCATCGTGCTGTGACCGAGCGCATCGGAGACCACCTTCAGCGGCACGCCCGCTCTCAACGCGAGGGTCGACCAACAGTGTCGCAACGCGTGAAGCGAGATCGGCAGGCCGAGTTTGTGCGCGTGATAGCGGAACAGCGACGTGCAACGACAGTCTTCTAAATCAATTCAAATCCGCGAAACAAAGTGTCCCAGTCGCGCGTATCCCGGGCCGGGTGTGGCGCCTGCTTCGGGGGAGACGATGACGTGATCCAACGATTTGCCGAGGTGTCGCCGGTTGCGAAGGCGAGGACCGCGGGTGCCTTCTATCTTCTCTGCATCGTGCTCGGCATCGCGGGCGCGAGCCTTCCGGATGGCGGCGTCGCCCTCGCGGCCGACCTCGCCGGCACCTCCTGCTACGTGATCGTGACGTTGCTCTTGTACGACTTACTCGCACCCGTGAATAAGAACGTCTCGCTGCTCGCGGCGCTCTTTAGCTTGGCGGGCTGCGCGAAAAGCATCCTAAGCTCGCTTAGCGTGCCGACGCCGCACGTCAGCAGCCTCGTCTTCTTCGGCCTCTACTGCCTGCTGCTCGCGTTCCTCATCTTCAAGTCGACGTTCTTGCCGCGCTTTCTCAGCGTGCTGCTGGCGATTACGGGTCTGGGCTGGCTCACCTACCTGTCGCCGGCGCTCGGAGCGCATCTCTTCGTGCCCTATCTAATGGTTACTGGGCTGGTGGGTGAGGGCGCGCTGACATTGTGGCTGCTCGCTGTCGGCGTGAACGGACCACGTTGGGAAGCGCAGCGAGGCGCGGCGTAGAGCGGCCGCGTTCCAATACGAGTTGCTTATCTTTTCTGAACCAGGCATTCGTATCGATCGCCATGCAGGCACGACGCGATCCAGCACGTTCTAGGGCCTTACGACGGCACGAATCGTCAGCGTCGCGGGATCGGCTTCAAAGTTTCCGGCCGGTACGCGCGCGTTCGGATGCGCGCAAGCCACGCTGTTATTCGGTCCCCAAATCACCACGAGCTGCGGAGCGCCGCACGCCGTTTGTTCCAAGCCGTAGTCGGCTAGCAGCTGCGCGCCTGGGCTGCCCGTCGCGATTTCGTATGACGGATAGCTGACGTTGGTTTCAACGCCGCTAACCGCACCGTACTGCAACATGGGTGAGATCGTGCCGAACATCCACGGTCCCCAAAACGAGCCGCCCCAATAGAACGGCTGTGGTGACCAGGGTTCCCAATCGTTCCATTCCCATTCGCTCCAGCCGCGCGGATTGCCGATCGTCGGACCGAGAAAGCCTTGCAGGGGTCCGTTCGAAAACAACGCGAGCTTCGCGCGAGACTCGAAACGCTGCTGCGTGCTCGAATCGCGCGCTGCCGCTTGAAGTGCGCCGGCCGGAGCGACGGCGGGCGGTGCGATCGGCGGATGACTGACGGAATGAAAGCTAGAGGCATGGCTCGACGGGTGGTTTGACGCATGCGCCGAGCCCGAGGCGTGGCTAGGCGCGCTTTGCGCGTACGCGATCATCGGCGCCAGAAGCCCGAACGAGAAAACGAGAGCGGTACACAGAAGGCGTTTCACATCAGTACTCGGCAACGCAGTATTCAACGAGTCTTGGCGGTGCCCCCGCACTCGATTGGCCAGCTCAGCTCGCGCCGGGACGCGAGCAGTTACACCTTAAGTCTCGTACTTTTATTAGTGATCTTGGCGAAGCCGCGCGTACGACCCGAACCTCGAGGAAGTGCGAAACCGCACGTTTTGGGAGCCGTCCTACGCCTACTACGGCTACGCGCCCTCGTGGGGCAGCATCGGCTGCCCGCTACTTTGAAAGCGACTCACACTGCGTGCTGGCACTGTCGGTTGTCAAGCACGTTGCATTTCACGATCACCCGATTGTTGCATCGCCGGCTACTACGTCGTCACCGGCGACGGCCGCGACGACTTTCAGTAGCGGCTCAGTGTCGTGAGGGCACGGCCCGTGGAAAGGTAGCCGTTCGATCGGTGGGAAGCCTTCGGGAGCGGACCGAATAAGCGGCCCGGAAGGGAACTCGTCGGACGTTTTGTCGAGGAGAATACACCTATGCGCATTCTGTCTTTTCTATTGGCCGGTCTGCTTGCCGGCGCGCTGCTCTCCGGTTGTGCGGGCACGTCGGCCCTGCCGGGAGAGGTCTCTGCATCCGGCCCTGCGACCGCCGACGCGAACTCATTCGCCTCGAGCATGGCTCCGTTCACGACGTCGAAGTACCAAAAAGAGATTCTCAAGACCAAGCCGATCGCGTACTTTTCTCTCGACAACCTCAAGAGCATCCGAGATAAGTACCAGATAACGCTCGTCGGTGGCGCGCGGCTCAAACGCGGCGGTCCCATCAAGAGCCAAAAGCACGATAAGTCGCTCTTCTTACGGGGAATGGCGTACGCGACGACGTCGCTCAGCGGCGGCATCCCCGGCAAGGGCAGCATGGTGGCATGGGTAAACCTTTCGGAACTCCCAAGCCAGGCGAGCGAGTACTTCTATATATCGGGCGAGTCGCAGGACGGTGACGATTTCGACCTGCAATTTCAAAGTGACAACAATTTGTACTTTTATACCGGGGCCGGCGAGCATAACGAATACACGACCGCTAGCGCGAAGCTTTTGCATCGATGGATAATGATCGCCGTGTCGTACGAAGGCGGAACGAACGGTTTCCGCAACATCTATTGGAACGGAACGCTGGTCGCGCCGTTCAAGGGTACGGTCGACAACGCTTCGAAGACGACGCAGTTCAACATCGGCGAGAGCCTCGTGTTTCCCGGCCGTTATTTCCAGGGCTCGATCGATGCCGTTGCGGTCTGGAACAGGCCTTTAACGCGGAAGGAGATCAGAGCGATCTACAGGAGCGCGCGCTGACCTTACGCGCTACGACTAGGTCTTTAGCGACGAGAGCTGCTCGGTGTCGAATCGCTTGCGCACTTTGCGATGGCGTCGGCATCCCGCGCGCGCGAGAAGTCTTGCCAGCTCTTCAAAGTAGTGCTCGTGTCCCAAGGTGAGACGCCCATCAGCATCTTGGCCGGCTTTCCTCTGGAATTGACGATTCAACACCAAGAATGAAGTCGTCTTGGCCTGGTGCAACTACCAACGCAACTGCGAAACTGGACTTCACCCAGGTCGTCAAGAACGCGCAGGCATCGAGGCACAATTCTTCATAGCAGCAAAGCGCCTCGGGATATCGTAAACAAACAGCGACATCTTTATCAACAACAGCGGTCAGATTGTTGGGCAAAATACCTCGAACCACGGGGCGCTTTACAGCAACGGCACTTGGACCGCGATCTAGGCCGCTATCCCGGAGCCGTGGGGACCGCCGCTTTGGGTATCAATAGCTCAGAACAGATTACCGAATTCCGCCCCACTGGATTGCCGTGATCTTTACCGAGTAGCAAGAGCGGTAGATTTGAACACGTTGATCCCACCGACGGGACAAATCGCGGTCGATGTTATTAATAGCTCGAAGCAGAAGCGGTCGTCCTTCTGACGCCAAAGTGAGGAACGGCTATTTAGAAACGCTGCAGAACGCGTGAGTCTCCAGCATTGAACTAACGACTTCAACCAGACACTTCGTATCTCGCCGCAACGATCACGCCGCGCGCGGCCCCACCACACTTAAGAAAACGTCAGGGCGCTTCGATTCGTTCATCGAAGCGCCCTGTAGCAAGCGGAGTACCATTGGAGAATTAGCGCTCGAGCACCTGAAGATTATTGTCGTTATCGTCGTTAAAGTAGATCTTGGTGTTCGCTGCGTTCGTACCCGTGGCCACCATTCCGAAAAGAGCGCCGGCGGCGCCGGTATCGACGTTGCGTATTTCGAGCACCTTTCCGGCGGGATTCAGTTCGATCATGAGGTTCTCGCCGTTAGGATCGAGCGTATTTCCAATGACGAGGCTGCCGTTGAAGAGGAGCGCCGAACTGATCGGGCCATTCAACGGCGGTCCGGATAAGAGGACGCGAGCGCGCGAAGCGCAACGACCGCCGAATCGCGTGCCATTGGATTTAGCGTTGAGACACCCGGCGTGAAGGCTCGAGACCTTCGTGATCGCGGTGACCGAGTTGTTCGTGCCGTCAACCACGAAAAGTGTGTCGTGTCGCCGATCGTATTGTAGTCCCGACGGACCGAGAATGCTCCCAGGCGCACCGCCGTTAACCGGGAAATCGGTGGCGACGACCTCAGTACTCAACGAACCGCCTAGGGTGATGCGCACGATCGATCCGTCGCCGGCATTGCTCTCGTAGATAGCCGGGCTTCCTTTCATGGGTTGGGCGTATGTCTGGCCAAAGGGATGGTTGAACGGACTACCGGATAGAGTCGTAATCAGCGTTCCGCTCGACGAGAATTCGGGATTGTCGTCCGAGGAGAACGCCGCAGCCCAAATAGTATCGTCAGGCGTTAACGCCAAAGCATCGCAACCTGTCAGCGCGGTGCGGTCAGCGGCAACCAATGCCGGCGATGAACCGGGCGTGGGATGGAGCGCGACGATGGTATAGCCCGTCCCTTGGACGTTGCTACTGTCGTTGAAGTTGCAGACGGCAAGATCGCCCTTAGTAAACGCTCCATTCGTCGAGGGGGCGACGTCGAGACCGTAGGGATTGAGTTGTCCAAAGGTCGGATCGATCGTCGAGCCGATGACCACTTGATTTCGAAGCTGGTGCAGAAGACCGCGGCCCCTTGACTGGGTCCCCGCCGGGAGTTGACGCTGCATTGGCGTTGTCGTTGACGGCATGCTCGGAGCCGTTCCCTGGCCGCCGTTGCAGCCGCTTGCGACCAACGCCACGATCGCAGCGCCCAAGATAAATCGTTCTCGCGTGCGTAAGCCCATCGAATCACCTCACGTATTCTGTAGAAGGGTGGTCCGAGAGCACTACCCCCAAGAAATGAAGAAAGTTTAAAATGAGCCTAGCGGGTTCCATTTTCGAGCTTTTTCAACCGCCGCGCCGCCTCGCATCCTCCCTCGTAGCGGTCGGAACTCCCAGCGCCGCGCCCTTGAACTCGAGGTGGATTCCGCCTAAGTTACGCCACTAAGCCCGCCGAATCAAAAGATACCATGTTTATTTCACGAGCGTCAGCGACAAAATGTGGGTCAGAGAGAGCCCTGACGGCAAGGCGGTGCCACCCGGCCCACAGCGGCAACCTGACTGTTGAACAGCTGCGGATTTTATATCGAGAGCTAGCGGAAAACGGCGCTATTCTGAAACTGACCAAAGACGAAACCGGCGCAACCCTCGTCGAGTACGCCCTGCTCCTCTCCCTCATCGCCACAGTCTGCGTCCTGGTGATCATGCTGTTGGGGCACAATACCAGCGCCCTGCTTTCGACCGCAGCGAGTTCGCTATGAACCTGGGCGATCGAGGATCCGTCGCTTGGATTCTACTCGCGACTGCCTCTCTGACGGCTCTCTAGCGACCGGCGAACATTCTTCGCACACCGCGCTTTTCGAATTTACGGCCGCGACCGGATTTACGACGGACGCACATGTCCGCCGCGTTCAGGAGGAGTTCTTCTACGTATTCGAAGGCGAGTGCGAACTTCACGCCGGAGATAACGTCGTTCACGCCAAACCTGGGTGATTTGTCTTCATTCCGCCGGGCACGAATGCAATCGCCGAGTTGCGAAAACGCTTCGCCACCGAGCAGCTCTCCTCATTAAATTGGGGACCCCGGCACGGGTCGGAAGCGTTCACCATCGCATAGCACGTACGATCTCGAGTTCCGCATCCTGACCCAAGCCGAGGAGATCGCGGCACACCGACGGCAGATACCGTAGACGGGCGGGAGGGCTCGTGGTTCATTTCGACGACGCGCACAAACGGGTTCATCTGCCAGACGATCGGCGAATGGTTGTCATCTTGCGACGGCGGTATGTCATCTGGCTTATCGTGGTCGTCGCCGTACCGATCGGGCTCGCGTGGCTACAGGTGCTGACGTTCGGCATCCACTCGGCATGGTCGCCGGTCGCGGGCATCACGGGCAGTGAGCCAAACGGCGCACCACGCGGCTTTCCGGTCTGGATCCGCTGGACCCATTTTGCGAACCTATTCTTCCTCTTCTTGCTGATGCGCAGCGGCCTCTCGATCCTCATGGATCATCCGCGTATGTACTGGAACAACGACTGCACGCCGGGTTCGGAATGGTTGCGTCTCACGCCGCTGAACGTTCCCAACGATCGCGTTTGGACGGCGAAAGAAGACGCGCGCTACATCTCGCCGCTCATCGCCCTACCTGGTTACCGGCACACGATCGGAATGGCCCGTTCTTGGCATTTCGTCACCGATTACGGCTTTGTTCTCACCGGTGTGGTTTACGTCATGATGCTGTTGGTCAGCGGACAATGGCCGCGGCTCGTTCCAACGTCGTGGGCGATCTTTCCGTACGCGTGGCAGACCTTCGTCCACTACGCGACCTTCCACTTTCCGCTCGAGCCGGACGGTTTCTACGCATACAATGCGCTTCAACAGCTTGCGTACTTCGCGGTCGTCTTCATCATGGCGCCGCTCTCGATCCTGACCGGCATTGCAATGTCGCCGGCCCTCGACAGTGCCTTCCCGTGGTACCCGCGAATCTTCGGCGGGCGACAGGGAGCCCGGTCAATCCATTTCTTGCTGCTCTGCGGTTATATCGCGTTCACGATCGTTCACGTCAGCCTCGTTCTCTCGACCGGAGCGCAACGAAACTTTAACCATATCGTTCTGGGCACCGATAACGCGCGGCCCCTCGGGCTGATCCTCGGCTGCATCGGTCTTGCCGTCGTGGTTGGATCGTGGGTCGCTGTCTACGTCGTCGCCTGGCGCTATCCCCGTGCGATTCAACGCTTGCACAAGAAGCTGATCTTGCCGCTTGAACTGGGCATGAGCGCATCGAAGCGCTTCAATCCGGCGGAGCGCTATACCCGCGACGACATTTCGCCGTACTTCTGGCCGAACGGCAAGATGCCGGATTCCGATGAATGGAATCGGCTTGCCGAGGGCAACTTCCGTGAATACCGCCTGCGCGTCAGCGGCTGCGTCGACAATCCCGTCGATTTGAGCCTCGACGATCTGCGGGCGCTGGGGTACGACGAGCACATCGCGTTGCACCATTGTATCCAAGGCTGGAGCGGGATCGCACAATGGGGCGGCATCTCGATGGTGCGGCTGATTGATCTCGTGAAGCCGCTGGCAACTGCGCGCGCCGTCGAGTTCATTTCATTCGGCGATGGCATTTTCGGCGGCGTCTACTACGATACGCAACGAATTGAAGACGTCGTCAAGCCCGAATGCCTGCTGGCCTACGAGATGAACGACGTGGCGCTTCCCAAAATTCATGGCGCGCCTTTACGCCTTCGTGTCGAAAATCAGCTCGGCTTCAAGATGGTCAAGTGGATCCGCGAAATCCGCTTTGTCGAAGCCGCCAGTTCGGTCGGCAAAGGTTATGGCGGAAAGAACGAAGATGATGAGTACTTCGATCTCTTGCCGTATATTTAAGGGAAGAACCTAGTAGCCGGTATATTCTTCCACGCGGACGTCCTCGCTTGGAACGCCGATTCCGGCGAGAACGGCCCGCAAGCCCTTCACCATCCCGGGCGGTCCGGTGATGTAATAGATGGCGTTCTTCGTCGCGTCGGCGTATTTTGCCAACAGTTCGGCGTCGATCTGTCGCGTCTCGCCGTCCCAGGGCTGCTTGGAATCTTTCATGTCCGTCATCGTTGCAACGAGGGTGTAGTTGGGGTTGGTTTGTTGCAACGCTTGCAGCTCAGCCAAAAAGGCTGCATCCTCTGGGCGGCGGTTGGAGTAAAACAACACGATGCGGTGGGGCAGTTTAAGGTGCGCAGCCTGGAAGACGATGCTGCGAAACGTCGTCACGCCAATTCCTCCGGTGAGCAACACCGCCGGTCGAGAAGCATCCTCGTGCAGCGTCAGATCCCCGAACGGTCCCTCGATCTTCGCTCCGCTCTCAAACGGTTCTGATTTCAGGACTCGCTTAAACGCCGAATCTCGCATTCGCGTGGTAATCATAATGTTCGCTTCGTACGGAGCGCTCGCGACTGAGAGCCCTCGCTTATTCCCCTCGCTGTCCGTTTCAGGCGGATTCGGAAGCGTGATGTCGATGAACTGCCCGGCGACAAACGTCCAATCGGGCGGCTTCTCAAACTCGAAGGCCATCGTGCCCTCGGCGACTTGCCGACGCTCTATCAGCGCTGACACAAACGTCGGCCACTTTGTTGGAGTTGTCATAGAGGTCACCTTCAACGGTCCGTCTCTGCCACCTAGTTCAAGCGTGCTCGGTGGACGGCAACCCGCTCGAGGATATCACCGCGTTCGAGCGCGTTCGCTTCGTGATGAAGCACGGTCACATTATTGAGAAGATCTGCCGATAGTCACCGCTCCCTAGCGGCAACCTCGATTTCACGTGGGTTCACGAGGCATTCCGTTGCGTTCTGCGACGTTCCGTGACGAGGGACAAGGAGTTCGATTCCCACCGACGCTCATCGCGCCGCTTCGCGGACACTAAGGCCTAGATTGCGAATCCTTCGTCAGCTTCCCGAAGGACAACCGGCAACCGCGCGACGACGCCCTATCAGATGCCCGTTTCCGCACCTCCGAGCCGTGAGTAATGGCCCGCCTCGGCGATCGTGCGTACCGAGAGGTTCTGATCGTTTGGGAATGGCGGGGAAGCGAAATGTGCTCGCAAGCCATGAGCCGCTAGAACGTTGGGATTATTGTATCGCGCGTTTAACCTGGGAGGTCACTCATGCCGTTCGCTAAGGATATGACGTAGAGAACGATTGCTGCGCACAACAAGACCACCGCTGCTATCGCGAGCCAGATGAAACGCGTGTCGCCACCCGACTTTACTGGCTCTCCCACGCTAGACTTCTGGAGCTGGAAACCACCGATCAGTCCTCCAGACGCGCCCAGCAGCATGCCCCAAACAAATGTAGCGCCCAGAGCAGCAAGCGCCCCAACGTCAGTGTATGAATAATGTCCCAAGGACGACCCTAAGTGGGGAGCCACGAGATTGTAGATTATCCTGACGATCACGCTCGCTAGATTTACGGATCCCCCCATCAGGGTCCCCATGGCGATAGAGTAGCCGAGCCGGTCCAACATAGCTCTAACTTGGCTCCCGATTGCCAACACATACCGCCAAGCGGACCCGACAACGAGCGCCCAGCACAAGAGCGCACTGATGAAGTGCAACGGTAAGATACCAACAATGACGCATGCGGTCGTCGCCACAAAGAACACACCCAGGAATGGGATCATGAGCTCGAAGAGTTTGTCGTTAGCTGTGGCTTGAACCTTGCCGGTCCCGATCGCACTCGTCCTTGAGGAACACGAATCGGCGTAGCCGCCACGCCGCAGGGCCGTATCGCTCGTCGCTGCAAGAACGAGAGACACACTTTACCTCATCCGCGGAGGTTTTACTATGTCTCTAGAACTGTGGAATACCTTTGGCACATTCGGCACGTTCATCGTCATCGCGGCAACGGCGCTCGCCGCCCTCGTACAGTTGCGCCACATGCGTAGCAGCAATCAGATCGTCGCGCTGAGCGATCTATACGAGAAAATGCGGGCTCCGGACTTTGTATCCGCGCAACAGTTTGTGGTCAAACGATTGCTCGAGAAGATGCAGGATCCAGCGTTCCGTTATCAAGCCGTACATAGAGCGGAACGTACGGACGAGAACGCTGCAATAGGCGCCAAAATTAGTGCGGTGGGCAGTTATCACGAAGAAATGGGGCTGCTTGCGAAGAGCCATTTATTGACGTCGATCTTTTGTGTGATATGCACAGTCAGACCATCATACAAGCGTGGGATGCACTGAGCGAGTTCACGGCGATTGCGCGCGAGCGGTACGGGCGCGCTGTATACGAGAATTTCGAGTATATCACCGTCCTTGCACAGGGCTGGATCGCAAAGCACCCATCCGGCGCGTACCCTGCGAACGTTCGTCGCATCGACCTGCCGAACAAGTGGCGTGAAGCCGACCTGGCGTATGCGGCGTCGCTTGCGACGTAATGCTTAGCCTTTTGTGCGAGGTTCCGGTTGCTACGCCGGTGCGAGCGAGGCGGTATACTGCTTGTCGGCTTCTAGCCATTGGTAACTAATCTCGATGCGCCGTACGCCGGCAGGATAGGCGCCTTTGGGATGTGCGGCCAGCCAGTTTTGTGCTACCACGGTCAGGTATTCGAAATTCTCCCAAACGGCGTCGCCTGCTCTGCCCCGGTGTATTGCTGCGAGCGGAGCGAGGCTTTCCCAAGCCGCCGCCACATTATCAGCCCAAATCTGATTTATGAGCTCCCTATCGACCAGTCCGGTCTTGACGAGCACTCCTACGTTCTCGTAAAAATTTCCGATTGCGTTTGCCTTGGCGATGAGCGGCCGCATTTCGTCGGTCCTGGCTGCCGGCTTTCCGAATTGGTACCGGAACGCCGGGTCTTGCAGCTTCCCCGCTAGCTCCGTCATGATAAAATGCTGCGCGGCTCGAAAGTCCGGCGTTTCCGTCGTTTCGCGAAGCTCGTTCAACGCGGCGATGTGATTGCTGCTTCGAGCATGTCGCAGTTGCACGATGGCAGTGATCGCCGTTGCCGCGATGACCAAGAACGTGCCAAAGGTGGCAAGGGTGTTGACAAGCTCCAAAGACATAAGGTCCCTCCCCAAAGCGCGGTGCGTTTGGGAAGGGGTTAAAGTGTGCTGGCGCTTGTCCCTAGATTCGGCTGCGCCGCCACAGGGGCCTTAATCAACGACGCTATCGACCCACCATGCGTGCACCAGCCACATCGCATCGGGATGCTGCGCGCCGATCGCGCGCAGCGCGTCGACGATTCCGGAGTAGCCGTCGTCTTCGCCGATTCGCGCAGCAACCGCATCGTAGTCCGCGTCCCGCGCAAGCACGCCGTGGAGGTCCGCGAAGAGGTCCTCGTCCGTGCCCGGCACGATGACCTCGGCCTCGTCCGAGGCGCCGCCGTCGCTCGTGTCCGGCCGCTGAGGAAAAACCTTCCACGGCCCGCGCGGATGGCCGACCATCCCGGCCCGTTTCCAGGAAAAGCGATGCAGCGCCACCTTCGGGACATCGAGCGCGTGCGGCATCGCATCAACGCGCACGTCCCACGGCGACGTCAAGAGAATGGACAGCGTCATGCCTGGTGTTTCTGCACATGGGCGGCGGCCCCCGGCCGCACCATGCGCTGGTACTGAACCCCGGCGCATCACAACTTATTACCGCGGTGGCACACGATCACGGAGATGCATTTCAAACAGATGCGTTACGGATACTCACGCAACGCGGGGGGACACTTCTTGGACCGGGCGACCGGCTACGTGTAAGCGGAACGAGTGGGTACGGGCTCACGCTTCATGAGGGTCGCAATGCCTTTATTTCCATTGTGTGCGGCGCGGCAAGGAAGTGGAGCGGTTCTTCGTCCGTCATCGATTCCAAAATCGCGAATAACACCTCTCCGGAGGTGCCTTGTTTTCCGCAGGAACTTAATTAAGGACTCTAACGGCGCAACACCCTGCCGTCAGCGTTATCTGAGATTTACTTTGACGGCCTTTTCGCGAGCACCGCGATTGCAAACGCGCCAGCCGATGCCGACCAGACCGAGTAATCCAGCGGAGCCTCCACTCCGAGTGCCAATGTACATCGCCATCGCGTAAAACAGAAGCAGGACACCTCCGGTTATCGCTGATATGCGCAACTGGACACCAATGATAAGCGTAACGCCCACGATCACTTCAAGGAGCGTGTCAACCCAAGCTAGGAAAGAGACGGCGGAAGCGGGCAAAAACCAGTTGAGTTGGCCCGCGAACGCTGCAAAATTCGCAAAATCTCCCCATGAGACTCCACGTGCACCAGGCGGACCCCAAGGCCAAATCTATCGGCGACAGAACTCAAAAAGTTATGCCAATGGCCAACCGCAAGAATGCGACGATAACTGTACTCCAATTAACTGACTTCATTCAACTCCTCGCTTCACTTACTCTCCGTTCGATTGTGTTTCGCGTTCTTGACCATGCCCAAGGGAAGGTTTTGCATAACGCCTTAGGTTAGCTGCGAACATTTCAAGACCGCCGCATTCAACCACGCGGCGGTGTGAAACTCTGTACGCAATTACCGATCAGTCTCGCCTGCCCAACGGTATTTTCCAAGGAGCGCTTCCGGAACATAAATCAAGACAGCCGCGCCGATGATAGCGGCGGCTCCGATGAAGTTCCAACCGTTTGTACCGAGCGGAATGACGCCAAGGCCATACAAAAGCGCAACGATGGCCATTCCTAGAAAGAACGGCCCAGTGGCGTAACAGTGCACTCGACCGCAGCGTAGCGCGTTAGCTACGCATGAGGCGCCCATGATCGCCAAGCCGACCACCCACACGGCCGTTCTCCAACCTTGTCCAATCTGAAAGAACCCGCTCACTAAAAGGACGAGAATCGGGAGCCAGAACAGCAGCGCAGTCAACGCCGTGCTCGTAAGGATGTCACGCTGATTCGCACCGTTAAGCATGGTCAGAATCCTTTCTTGGGAGATCTGCTGTGATTCTGCGGCGAATCGCAGCGCGAATCATCGCGATGGGAGGTTTGCGGCATCTGGACATCCCTCGAAGGTCAACGCTTCAATGTGCAAGCTTAGCCTCGCAAGAGTTGCTCGACGTGCTGATAGAGGACGTCTGGATCGAGGTGCGGCGCGGTGGTGACTCCCGAAAGTTGGTGCATCCAGTAGTCGGGTTTGGGCGGAAGGACGCCGTTCCACGATCGTCCGCGTGCGTAGAGCAAGTACACGTCCCAGGCTGATCCAAGCGTAGGCAACACCTTGCCGTAGGCGTCACCCAGCCAGCCGCCGCCGTCCCAGTATTGGCGAGCACGCCGGTCGGTAATCAGCGACATTCCCTCGGGAACGTCGCGCCGTTGAGCGCCGAGTTGAGGGACCCAGACGAAGTACGGCGCGAACGACTTGCTCGATTCGTGCGCCAGGATCGTTTGTTGAACTTCGAGAGACCCCCGAAGACAGAACGCTCAAGTCGGACTGACGAGCGCGACGATCCGAACCCTCTCAGCGTCACGGTTGAAAGCCGCGCGAAACGGCTCGCCGCCCTTTTCGATATCGCGAAAGCGCGCACTCGACGCCACATGTGTGCAGCCGCTCATAGCCAGGCCGGCCGCCGATGCAAGGAACTCATTACGGCGCATGGATCTTCACTCGTTGAGAAACCCGTAGATAGAATATACCGCTGAAACGATCCACAGCGTTGCGGCCAGCCAGGTCACAACGCGAGCAACGTAGAGCGCGCGCGAAATCGGTGGAGGGAGGCCATCAGCGCATGCCGGTCGGCGGTAGCTGCACCAGAAGCTGACGCCAAGCATTAGGGCAGAGCCCACCAGTAGCCACGGAGTAAACGGGCGCAACCCAGAAACCGTTGCGAGACCGCTTGCACCGAGTACGGAAAGAAAGATCGGGGCGAGCGTTGGCCCAACGCAGCAGGCACTTGCGACTCCTGCAGTGAGGGCCGCCCCCGTCCCGAGCCCGGCTGCACCGATAGCTGAGACTTCGTTCGCGCGCCTCACGTTTCTCGCCCGATGCGCGTGCAACTCGCTACGTGCGCAGCATTGTACGCGACGACGTCGCCGACGGTGCGCAGCTCTTCCAGCAAATACCGAAGAATCCGTAGCCGAGTCGGATCGCCGAGCCCCCGCACGGCCTTCGCAAGCAGCTCGTCGCCGAGGGCCTTGCCAGCCGGACCGGGGATGGCGGCGCGTGAAGCGGCTTTCATCACCCTATTATATCAGGATAAATACCAAGACCTCGGCTCGAGACTTCGAGAGAGTTCGCTTTGACTGAAGGACAACTGAGCCGCCTGCGAACCTTTCGAGTCTAGTTTGAGTGGGCTTGATTTGCCGGAAACGACAAGTGGAGCATCGGTGTGAACGTGTCGCGGTCGATCGGGAGAGATAAATGCTCCTGTACGATCAGCCATTTGCCGCTGATCTTCCGGTAAACGTCGGTCACGCGCACCGTGTAGTCGAACGGCTTCCGGTCTTTTGCACGGACTCCGGAAACGCGCTGCAGGCTCCGGCTATAGCCGACATCCCCGCTTACTTCGACGTCTAGATCACTCATAGTGAGGCGCAGCGGTCCGCTGATCGCCGCGAACATTTGCTTAAAGGCTTCGCGATATTGGTCCCAGCCAAAGTGGACGTCCGGCGGTCCGACGACATCGAAGACGAACAGCGATTTTCCAGGCGCATATACGGCCATGACCGCATCGAGATCCTTGTTGTTCATTGCCGTCACGAATGTTCTTTCGAGCATGCGGACCTGCGATAGATCGTCGTTGGGCGTGGCCGGCGCGCGAGTTGACGGTTGACTAGCGTGGGAAGGCATGGCGTAACTAGGATTCCCGCCTTGCCAGGGGCCTTAATCCATGCGGTCGAGCGATTGTGGAATTCGCAGACCCTTTCGAGCCCCTAACAGTAGAAATCGTCACGGAATGTTCGACTCACTGAAGCCGCGAGGCGGCGTGCCGAGCGACACGCCGCCTTTGCTGATATCTCGCACCCGCTTTCGTTATCGCTAGGCGGTTACGCGAAGATCGAATCGATCGAGGTTCATGACCTTTTCCCACGCGGCGACGAAATCGCGCACGAAGTGATCGCTTTCAATGGCATAGACCTCTGTGATCGCGCGCAGTTGCGAGTTCGAGCCGAAGATGAGGTCGCAGTTCGTTCCGGTCCAGGTGACCTCACCGGTGCGCCGGTCGCGAGCCTCATAGGTGTAGTCGCTCCCGGCGGGCTGCCACTTCGTCGTCAGATCGAGCAGGTTCACGAAGAAGTCGTTCGTTAGCGTGCCCGGCCGCTTCGTGAAGACGCCGTGCTTGGACCCTTCGGCGTTCGCGCCGAGGACTCGCATACCGCCGACGAGCGCGGTCATCTCGGGAGCGCTTAGCGTAAGCAGGTGCGCACGATCGAGCAGCCGCTGTTCCGGCGAGCGTGAGTGCCTGTTGCCGAGGTAGTTGCGGAAGCCATCGGCGATCGGTTCCAGCACGGCGAACGAATGCGCGTCGGTGTTCTCTTGCGTTGCGTCCGTGCGCCCGGCCGCGAAGCGTACCTTTACATCGTGACCGGCGCTCTTTGCAGCCTGCTCGATCGCCGCGCAACCGCCGAGAACGATAACGTCGGCCAGCGAGACCTTCTTGCCGCCGGAGAGCGACGCGTTGAACTCTTTTTGGACCTTCTCGAGGGTTTGCAGCACCGTCGCCAACTCCGCGGGCTGATTGACGGCCCAATCCTTTTGCGGCGCGAGGCGAATGCGAGCACCGTTCGCACCGCCGCGCTTGTCGGTGCCGCGGAACGTCGATGCCGACGCCCACGCGGTCGTGACCAGCTGCGAAACCGTGAGGCCCGAGGAAAGAATGCGACTCTTCAGCGCCGCGATGTCCTGCTCGTCGATCAACTGATGGTCAACCGCGGGCAGCGGATCTTGCCAGATCTGCTGCTCAGCCGGAACCTCTAGGCCAAGATAGCGTGAGATGGGACCCATATCGCGGTGCGTTAGCTTGTACCACGCCTTGGCAAAGGCATCGGCGAACTCGCGCGGATTTTCGTGGAAGCGCTGCGAGATCGGCCCGTAGATCGGATCGACTTTCAGGCTGAGGTCCGTCGTAAACATCATCGGCGCATGCTTCTTCGACGGATCGTGCGCGTCGGGAACGCTTTTAGCGCCGGCGCCATCCTTCGGCGTCCACTGGTAACCGCCGGCCGGGCTGTTCGTCAGCTCCCACTCGTAGTTGAAGAGATTGTCGAAATACTCGTTATTCCACTTCGTAGGTGTCGTCGTCCAGGCGCCCTCGAGGCCGCTGGTGATCGTATTATCGCCGTGACCGCTGCCAAACGAATTGCGCCAACCGAGGTTCTGTTCTTCGATGCCGGCACCAGCCGGTGCAAAGCCGACGTACTGCGCAGGATCTGCGGCGCCGTGCGCTTTGCCGAACGTGTGACCACCGGCGATGAGCGCGACGGTCTCCTCATCGTTCATCGCCATGCGCCCGAACGTCTCGCGAATGTCGTGAGCGGCGGCGAGCGGATCGGGTTTACCGTTCGGGCCCTCGGGGTTCACGTAGATCAGGCCCATCTGCACGGCCGCAAGCGGTTCTTCGAGATCACGTTCGCCCGTGTAGCGCTTGTCGTCGAGCCACGTGTCTTCCGGACCCCAGTAAATATTTTCGTCGGCTTCCCACGCATCTACGCGGCCGCCACCGAATCCAAAGGTCTTGAATCCCATCGATTCCAAGGCGCAGTTTCCAGCCAGCACCATGAGGTCGGCCCACGAGATCTTCCGGCCGTATTTTTGCTTGATTGGCCAGAGCAGGTGGCGCGCTTTGTCGAGATTCGCGTTGTCCGGCCAACTATTGAGCGGTTCGAAACGCTGCTGACCAGTGCCCGCGCCGCCGCGGCCGTCGCCGATCCGGTATGTTCCGGCGCTGTGCCACGCCATGCGAATGAAGAGCGGCCCGTAGTGGGCGTAGTCGGCGGGCCACCATTCCTGCGACGTAGTCATCAACGCGAAAAGGTCTGCCTTGACCGCTTTGAGGTCGAGACTGTTGAACTCACGAGCGTAGTTGAAGTCGGGGCCCATCGGATCCGACAGTGCCGACGGCCGGTGAAGGACCGAGAGGTCCAACAACTCGGGGAACCAATCGATGTTCACTCGTGGGCGCAGCGGTACGTGTTTTACCGGACAGCCTCGATCGGCTTCCGACAGCTCAACGATCGTATTTTCCATCTTCTTATGTCTCCGGTCCGAGGAAAGGGCGTTGACGCCTTCAGGCGTCGCAGAAGTCTCATAGTTGTCTTGCACGGCGCTAGGTCGGGCTCATGCTCGTTGGTCTCGGTTGGTCATGCCGTCCGTCACGAGAGACACCGCACCAGGCCAGCCCATGGCCGTGGGAGCGAAGCCCCGACGAAGCAGCCGACGGGTCGTTTCGTGCTTTCAGGGGTAGGAGATTCCCAAGGTGAAGGTTCTTCCTATATGAATTTTAGCTGCCGTTGTCCGCATGCTCCGTTTTCGCTCGGCGTTTTCAACGAGGCGCAACGCATGCTCGGCGGCGAGAAGATCGAGCTATCGCGCCCGGCGAGCTGAGTTGCGTCCGTGGCCGAAGCTGCACCACAGTTGGACTGTACTGGACCGCCGTGAGTTACCGTCTCTTTCTTGCCGTATTGTTGGCACTAGCCGGTTTCACCGCGTCGGCGAGTGCAGGCGATGACGAGACTGCATTACGCGCACAAGCCACGCGCGTCACGATCGTTCGTGACGACTGGGGAATCGCTCACGTGCATGGACCGACCGATTCCGATGCGGTGTTCGGGATGGCGTACGCGCAAGCGGAAGACGATTTCAATCGCGTAGAAACCAACTATCTCGAGGATCTCGGGAGACTTGCCGAGAGCGACGGTGCCTCCGCCATCTACAACGATCTGCGTGCGAAGCTCTTTATCGACCCCGACGATCTCAAGGCGAAATATCGCGCCAGCCCAGGATGGCTGCGCGTGTTGATGGGCGCGTGGGCGGACGGCCTCAACTTCTATCTCTTAACGCATCCGAACGTTCACGCGCGCGTCATCAGCCACTTCGAACCGTGGATGGCGCTCAGCTTCTCCGATGGCACGATCGGCCCCGACATCGAAGACGTCGATCTGTCGCAGTTGCGCGCGTTCTACGGCTCCGTGCGCGTTTCAAAAGCCCCGGCGCTCGCACGTCCGTCGTTTCTCGGCCGCTTCGGATCGAACGGCATTGCGGTCGCACCGAAAAACACCGTCGACGGTCACGCGCTGCTCCTGATCAATCCTCACACGTCCTTCTTCTTCCGCTCCGAGCTGCAGATGTCGAGCGACCAGGGACTCGACGCGTACGGTGCCGTAACGTGGGGACAGTTCTTCATCTATCAAGGCTTCAACGCGCACGCCGGCTGGATGCATACGTCGAGCGGTGTGAACAACGTCGATCAGTATGCCGAGACGATCGTCCGGCGCGACGGGCTGCTCTACTACCGCTACGGCAGCAAGCTGCGCCCCGTAACGGTATCGACGATCGTCGTCCCATATCGTACCGCCGGTGGATCGCTCGCGCGCAAAACGTTTACCGTCTACCGCACCCAGCACGGGCCGATCGTCGCGTCGGAAAACGGCAGGTGGATTGCGGAAAAGCTGATGTACCGTCCGGTGGAAGGGCTGGAGTCGGGGTTCTTGCGAACGAAGGCGACCGACTACGCTTCCTTCTATCGCATCGCTCAACTGCGCGCCAATTCGTCCAACAACACAATCTTTGCCGACGACAAAGGCGAGATTGCGTTTATGATGACCGAGTTCGTCGCGCGTCGCGACGATCGGTTCGACTACACGAAACCGGTCGACGGGTCGAATCCGGCGACCGACTGGCACGGAATGCTATCCCTGGACGAAGAACCTGATGTTGTCAGTCCGTCTACGGGCTGGGTCTTTAACACCAACGACTGGCCCTATTCGGCAGCCGGTCCGGCTAGTCCGAAGCGGAACCGCTATCCGAAGTATATGGATACTGCGGGCGAAGACGCGCGCGGCGTTCACGCGACGATGCTGCTCATCGGGCGTCACGACTTCACGCTCGAGCGGCTGCGCGCGCTCGCATTCGATCGACATCTGCCGTTCTTCCGTTCGCTGGTGCCGTCGTTGGTTCGAGCTTACAACGCGTTGCCCGCGACCGATGCGCTCAAAACGAAGCTTGCCGGGCCGATCGACGCGTTGCGTTCCTGGGACGATTGCTGGTCGAACGAATCGGTCCCGACCGCGCTCGCCGCGTTCTGGGCGGAGGAACTCTCCCGCGAGGCGGGCTCGGTCGACCTGCAAATCTTACTCGCAACCACGTCGCAACGGAAACTCAAATCATTCGCCCTCGCGGTAAACCAGATCTCCGCCGCTTTCGGAACGTGGCAAACGCCATGGGGACAGATCAATCGATTCCAACGATTGAACGACGACATCAAGCCGCGCTTCGACGACGCGGCTCCGAGCATTCCCGTTCCCTTCGTTTCAGGCGATTGGGGGTCGCTCGCGGCGTTCGACGCCGCGCCCGGCCCGCACACCAAGAAGTGGTACGGTACCAACGGGAACACCTTTGTTGCGGTCGTTGAGTTCGGCAAGCGCGTTCGCGCGATCGCGGTTTCCGCCGGCGGAGAAAGCGGTGACCCGCACTCGCCGCATTTCGACGACCAGGCTGTTCGCTATAGCACCGGCTATCTGCGACCCGTCTACTTCTATCCCGACGAGCTGGCAGGGCATACCGAGCGAACCTACCATCCCGGCGAGTAGATGAAAGCATGCCGATTGGTTAATCTTGCGCATTGAAGCAATCCGCTCCGGAAAGCGTAAGCCAGCCATTGCTGACGCTCACCTTGATTGCCTTCGGCAGATCGTTGTGCCAGTCGACGGCGTGCGTTGCCTACGGCCGGTGCAGTTCGAATCCAAAACGCGCGCCGCGCTTCGCCTGTGCTACGATAAGCCGACCATGGATCGCGTCATCAACATCTGGTCCGACGTTATTTGACCGTTCTGTTATCTCGGCTCAGTTTGGGCCGAAGAAGCTGCGCGAGAATTGCAAGCTGATCTGCGTTGGCTTCCCTTTGAGATTCATCCGGAGACGCCGCCCGCAGGGGCACCGAAGCCGTTTCCGCCGGAGGACTGGCCGCAGGTTCGCGCGAGGCTCGAGCGTTTGGCTCGAGAAGTCGGGCTTCCAATCGATCCGCCGAAACACAACGTGAACTCGCGTTTCGCGCTCGAGACGGCCGAGCTCGTACGCGTCCAAAAGGGCGACCACGCTGCCAGCGCCTTTTATCACGACGTTTCGCGCGCATTCTTCACCGAACACGCCGATATCTCGAAACGCGAGGTCATCGTCCCGATCGCTGCACGCTTCGGCATCTCCGCTTCAGACGGGGAAGCCGACTGGCGCGAGCGCCGGTTTTCTCCTGCAGTTGACGCGTTCATCGAAGAGGCCCGCATGGCCGGCGTTACCGGCGTTCCGGCCATGGGGTGGCCGCATCGGCGCGCGAGAGTCGGGATGATGCCGGCGGCCGATCTCGTGGTTCGGCTTCGAAACGAGGCGCCGGAACGAAGGGCTTAGCCCAAATATTGAGTGCTTCCGGGAATTGTTTCACGCTGTCACCGTTCGAGCAAGGTGAATCCAGCGGTGAAGCCAGGGCCGAGCGAACTCAGCAGAGCGCGATTCCATGCCGATTCTCCGTTAGTCAACGCGCGCTC
Source organism: Vulcanimicrobiota bacterium (assembly GCA_963752765.1). GTDB lineage: Bacteria > Vulcanimicrobiota > Vulcanimicrobiia > Vulcanimicrobiales > Vulcanimicrobiaceae > JAFAHZ01. The sequence continues at coordinate 903,165 of CAVVZD010000009.1, read as the reverse complement.
CAAGACGAAAAGAGCGGTCGCAGCTGACATGTTCCCGTACTGGCGCAGTACCTCGCGCGAATCGGCGAGCGTGCCGGTCATCAATTCGTAGGCAATCTCAAGCGAATCCAGCACCTTGGCGCCCCCCGGGTGGCAGATGAAGCGGTCGACGTCAGGGAGCGTCAGAGCGTGCTCGGCGAGAAAGGCGGCGACAACGTCGTGCAGTTGCGTGGAGACCAACTCGGGGATGTCGCGCGAGAAGATCGCTCTAAAACCTTCGGCGGTGACCTCCCAGCCCATGATGTCCAATGAATCTGGCCAAGTGTATTCGCCACTCGCGGTGATGCTCGGTCCGGCACCCTCCGAGCAAAGTAGCGCTGCGGCCGCGCCATCACCGAAAAGGGCGGTGGCCACGATATTGCTTTTGGAGAAGTCGTCACGCCGGAAACAAAGTGCGCAGAGCTCAACAACCAAGAAGAGCACCAACCCACCCGGCCGTGCTTGCGCCAGGGTCGCAGCACGCGCAAGTCCGATAACCCCGCCTGCGCATCCTAAGCCGAAGATCGGCAGTCGTTGGATCGTACGGCGCAAGCCCATGCGCTCGATCGGCAGTGCGTCTAGACTGGGAGTGGCGAGGCCGGTCGTCGAGACTGCGACGATTACGTCGATCTCGTCGGCCGTTCGCCCGGCGCGCGCCAGGACGCTACGCGTAGCCGTCTCAAGCAAGTCTAGGGATGACGCTAGGTAGATACGATTGCGCTCTGGCCAATCGTGCTGCTTTTCGTACCACTCCATAGGTACGCACGAGTAGCGGTATTCGATCCCAGTGTTTCCGAACAGGGGAATCATCCGCGCGACCTCACGCGAGCGCGGGCCGAGCATCAGGGCGATGCGGCGTGTAACATCGACCTGATCGAGACGAAAGGGCGGCACGGCCGTTGCGACCGCAAGGAGACGTGGCGGATGATTCACTAAGGCCGTTGCCTGACTGCTACCAGCGATGGACGTCCTCGATAGTTGCGCGGCTGCCCTTGGGGCGCGTTTCGAGCGCGACGATGCTGCGAATGGGCACGACAAGCTGGAAGATTTGTCGATTGATGATGATATGGGATGGCGTCACGGCTTGTCCAGTAAGAACCGACCGAACCTGATTCGCAACGTCATCATCGAGCCGAACGCGGCGCGGGTATCCGTGGATTCGCACAAAATGATCTTGCATCGTTTTAGGCGCTCCCCTTCGCTTAGCATGGCTCGCAAGGGTGAAAAATCCATGAATACCGGAGGGAAGACTTAAAACAGGAGGGCGTCGTCGCAGCCGACATCGTCGAAGCCGTCCCTGACTGCTGCCTCAGCCAGGAGGTTCGTTGGTCGTGCGATGCCGCCGGTGTGCGCGGAAAACTGATGTTGACCCTGCGCCGCGAGACTGGTTTGTGATGAACCACTACCATTTATGAATACGACGTTACGCATCATTGGCGTTGCTGCCGCGATCTATTTCTTCGGTTTCTTGCGCGAGCGCCGTTTGTGTTCAGCGATATCATTCGCACGCTGCGATTGCTGAGATGCCACGATGCCGGCGCGCTCGACCGGCCGTACGTCCAGGTCTAGGGTCTCGACATGAGGTCGGGTTTGAGCGTATTGAAATTGATCGGCACGGAAACGTGCTCTTGCACGATGAGCCATTTGCCGTTGGTCTTTCGCAAAACGTCGGTAACGCGCACGGTGAGGGCGTGCAGGTTGCCCATGTTTCCAGTCAGCGATTGGATGCTGTGCGTGTAGGCGACGTCGCCGCTGATCGTAATGCCGAGCTCGCTAATGGAGAATCCCGGATTTCCCTTGATCGACGCAAAGAAGCCCTTCCAATCGTCGTAGTAGCTCTGCCAGCCTACATGCTCGCGCGGCGTGCTGACGTCGAAGACGAAGAGCGAGTTGCCACGCGGGTAGAAAGCCATGAGGGCGTTAAGATCCTTATGCCGAAGCGCCGTAGCGAACTGCTGGTAGAGCGCGTTTATCTGCGCGTTATCGTCGGCTTGGGCACTTGCGCGCCCCGCGAAGAGACCACCGCAGACGACGGCGGTGGCAGTAAGCGTAAGAAGCAGCAGCGTTTTCTTCATGTATTACCTCCAAGAAAGTGTAGCATCGGGTCATCCCTTCATTTTTCAAATTCCTTATGGCCTGCGCGAAGCGCAGTCCTGAGCGAGGCGCGCAGCGCCGAGTCGAAGGTTCAAGATGACACGGGACTAGTATGAAACTCTACGTTCGGGGATGCCTGCCGGAGGGCGGCATTGCGGCCTCGCAACGCCACCCGCCGTACTCCGCAACGGCTACCGCTCAAAGGGCAAGCGGTCGTCTCACGGCGCGATGATGGATCGCTTGATGACGTGGATTTCAAGCGCGATATCTTGCCGGAGCTTGAGGGCATTTCAGTGTGTGCGTCGGCAAGGCTTCGTTCCAGATAATTAATCCGTGTCTACGCGAGTTCGGGCCACGTAACATCAATCTGCAACCTTGGCACACCTTTGGGGTATGCCCCCTTCGGATGTTGCGCAGCCCACTTGCGCGCTTGAACGACCAAGAATTCAAAATTCTCCCATATGCCTGGGCCCGAACGACTGCGGACCAGCGGCACCACACCTTCGATAATGCTCCACGCTTGGATGACCCTAGTCGAATAAACGTCGAGCAACGACTCTTCGGGGATGAGGTTGTGCTTCACCAGGCTGCCGACCCAGTCATAGGAGTTCGCGAGGTTTAGCCACGGATTGTCTTTTCGTTCAACCGTTCCGTCGATGATCGAGCATCGGTAGGCAGCGTCAGTCATGCGCGAATTGAGCGTCTCTCTCGCTCCGTCCACCCACGCGTTGAATCGCGGATCCTCCACTCGCGCCAAGACGGTGAGCAAGCCAGTAAGTTGATTCTGAGCGCGCAAGTGACGGAGTTGCACGACGGCGGCGATGGCGGTTGCCGCAATTACGATAAATGTGCCGATGGCGGCGACGGTGCTTAAGGTCTCCTGCGTCATGAATATAGCCCTCCAAATGTGTGGCGCACAGGTTTGAGTGGTCGGAGCGAGGAGACCTCCGATTGGGGGACGCACATCGTCCCTCGAGATGAGCGATATCGAATGAGAGCGCTCAGCCCGATCGGCCGTTGGCGCGCGTATGCGTTCGGTCTCGTTGCCACGCTCATTTTTGTCGTCCTCGTCTTGGCCGAGCATACCGCTGAAAAGTATATCTCGGACCGGTCGCGCCTCGCGGGTACGGCTGTCGAGATCACCATCGTCGTGCTGGCCGCTCTCGCGTTTCGGCCGCTTCATCGCCGCATCGAGATGTTGGTCGAGGCGGCATTTACGAAACGCCGACGGGAAGCGCGTGAAGCGTTATCCCAGGTGCAAAAGCAGCTGACGTCCTTTCGCGACGTGCAACAAGTGCTGCGCCGCGTGGTCGAAGCGGTCGATCGTCACATGAACACGGCCGGATGTGCCATCTATTTGCGGCGGGGTTTGTATACGGCCGAAGCTTCGTCGTTTGACGTTCGGCTCGAAAACGTGGAACACGATGACGCGCTGATCGTTCGCTTGCGCTCTGCAACGGCGCCCGCAGATCCGCGTACGTTGCACTCAGTAGCGCATGGCGAGCTGGCCTTTCCGATGATGGCCGGAGGCGAGCTGGTCGGCTTTCTCACGCTCATACCTAAGCGCATCGAGTACGATGCCGACGACCGTCATGCGCTGAGCATGCTGGCCGAAAGTGCGGGTGTGGCGCTGTTCGCCCTCGATTGGCGCCTGCGCGTCGTTGAAGCGCAAACGAACCTGCCGCAGCAGGTCACCAGTTTCGTCGGACGCGAGACGGAAATCGCCGAGATCACCGCGCTGTTGGGAGAGCACCGGCTCGTGACGCTGACCGGCTCGGGCGGTGTGGGCAAGACGCGCGTTTCGTTACAGGTCGCGACGAATCGGCTTGACGATTTCGCCGATGGCGTGTGGTTCATCGAACTCGCACCGCTGACCAGCGGGGACTACCTTCCCACCACCGTTGCACAAGCCGTCGGACTTACGCTTGCGAGCGACGGCGATCCAGTCGAGAACCTCGCTCGCGCGCTCAAGGGAAAGCAGACATTGCTCGTCTTCGACAACTGCGAGCATTTGATCGAACCTACAGCACGGGCGCTTGCGGGCATTCTGCGCAACTGCCCCAACGTTACCGTGCTCGCCTCCAGCCGCCAAGCTCTGGGGATCGACGGCGAGGAGAGCTACCGGATGCCGTCGCTCGCGGTTGGGAATGGTTCGTCGCTGTTCGCCGAGCGTGCGCAAAGCGTCGATAAGAAGTTTACGTTAACCGACGAGAACGCGCCGATCGTCGCCGACATCTGCCGGCGGCTCGACGGCATTCCCTTGGCGATCGAACTGGCCGCAGCGCGGGTGAAGGTGCTCAGCCCAAAACAGCTGCGCGAGCGGCTCGACGAGCGCTTTCGCGTGCTCACCGGCGGCGATCGGAGCGCGCTGCCGCGCCATCAGACGATGCGCGCGCTCATCGATTGGAGCTACGACCTGCTCGACGAACGCGAGCGCATGCTGTTCCGACGGTTAGGGATCTTCGTCAACGGATTTGTGTTGGAAGGGGCCGTTGCGGTCGGCAGCGGTGAGGAACTCGGCGAAAGCGACGTGTTCGACGTATTGGCGTCGCTGGTCGATAAGTCGCTCGTGCTGGCCGAACCGCAGGGTGACGCTCTGCGTTACCGGTTGCTTGAATCGACACGCGCGTATGCGTCGGAGAAGCTCGTTGATGCGGGCGAGCGCGATCTGCTTGCGAAGCGCCACCTGCGCTATCTGCGCGGGCGCTTCGCCCAGCTGTGGGAACAGCGCGAGAGTACTGCTCGGCGTGCCGACCTTGATGCGGCGTTGCGGACAGAACTGGACGACGTTCGGTCGGCGCTCGACGGCGCGCTGGCGCGTTCGGAGATCCTCGACGGTGCCGACTTGCTCGCCAACACTGACGGGAGTTGGCAAGCCATCGGACTCGATGCGGAAGGGATGGCTCGGTGCGGGTCGTTTCTCGCGACCCTTCCCGCGGAACAGTCTCGGCTGCGCGCTCGGCTGTTAAGCTCGCTGGCGTATTTGCTCAGTGATTCGGGCCACAAAGTGCGTGGATTCGAGCTGGCGACGCAGGCGATCGAGCAGGCGCGAATGAGCGGCGACGCCTCGTCGCTCGCTGAACTGCTGCGCCGGTACGCGGAAGGTGCGGTCTTCTTCCGTCGGTTTGACGATGCGGAACGGGCATTGATTGAAGCCGAGGCGATTCCGGCGATCTCGGCTAACCTACGGATTAACTTGCTCGGGACGCGTGCACTTTTGGGCGAGTTTCGTGGCGATCTTGAAACGGCGGCGCGCATGCGCGAGCAACTCCGCAATGAGCACCGCTCGCTCGGAAACGCGCGCGGCGAGCAGATTTCGGCGATCAACCTCGCGGAGATCGAACACATGCGAGGCCAAACGCAGCGAGCGATTGCGATCGTTCGCGAGACGCTTGTGACGGCGCGGACCGGTACCGATAACGCCATGCTCGCCCTGCTGCTCAATAACCTCGCGGGCTATCTCGCGGCCGCGGACGATCTTCCCGGCGCGGTGGCGGCGGCTCGCGAATCGATCGGTATCCGGGCCGAGCGCGAACCGGATCACGTCCACGCCGCAATGGCGATCGAGCACCTGGCGCTCGTCGTCGCGCTACACGGCGATCATGTGCGCGCGGCGACGCTCGATGGCTACGCCGACGCCGCATTTGCGCGACACGGATATGAGCGCGAGTTCACCGAGACGACGTCCCACGACCGCCTCACCGCACTGCTGCGCGAACGCCTCGCGCCCGGCGAACTCGCACGACTGATCGCAGAGGGCGCTGCGCTCACACCCGAGGCTGCGATCGCCCTCGCGCTTGAGGAACACGAATCGGCGTAGCGTAGCCGCCACGCCGCAGGGGCGTATCGCCTCATCGCTGCAAGAATGAGCGACACACCTTACCTCATCCGCGGAGGGGTTTGCTATGTCTCTCGAGCTGTTGAATACCTTTGGAACCTTCGGCACGTTCCTCGTCATCGCGGCAACCGCACTCGCCGCCCTCGTACAATTGCGCCACATGCGCAGCAGCAACCAGATCACCGTACTGAGCGATTTGTTTGAGAAGGCGGAGGCTCCGGAGTTTGTATCGGCGCGGCACGTTGTGTCGATCGGATTGCCCGAGCAGATGCAAGACCCGGCGTTTCGCTATCAAGTTACACATAGGGCAGCACGGACTGAGGAGAATGCCGCGCTGATCGACAAGGTTCACGCTGTCGGCAATTTTTATGAAGAGACGGGCGTGCTGGTGAAGTTCGGGTTCGTTGATCGCAATGTTCTGCTTGATCTGCACAGCGCACAGATCGTCAGGGCCTGGGAGACACTTAGCGACTTCACGGCGGTTACTCGGGAGCAGCAAGGGGCCAGCGTCTATGAGAATTTCGAGTACCTCGCCGTCCTCTCGCAGGAGTGGCTTGCACAGCACGCGTCGGGCACGTACCCTGCGAACGTTCGTCGGATCGACCTGCCGAACAAATGGCGTGTTGCCGACATCGAGTATGCGGCGTCACTTGCGACGTAGTCGGCTCAATGAATCGCGCGCAGTTCGTCGGCACCGCCTCGGCCTTCGCGCTGGCGAGCGGCGCGTCCACGGCTCGCGCCGCAACCCCGAGCCGGTCGTTGTGGGTGTGGCGAACGGCGCTTGCCGAAGCGAGCTCGGTGGCGTCGTTTGCGCAACGGAACCGCTTTCGCTCGATCTTTCTTTCGGTTACGTCCGCGGAGCGGAGCGCGCTGGCGGCGGGCGATGCCGCGTCGCTGGACGCGATGCACTTACTTAAGGGCGGCGAACGCTCGGTCTACGCCGTGGCCGGGGATCCGTCGTGGGTCAAGCATGAACGCAGCGAGCCGCCCGATTCGGTTCGTGACTTGCTCGGCGCACGTCGGCAGCACGGAGTCTTCGACGGCATCGCGCTCGATGTCGAACCGCACACGCTTTCCGAGTGGAAAAACGGCAGCGAGCAAACGGAGCTCGCCAAGAACTACCTCCAGGCGCTGGGTGTGATTCGATCCGCCGCGGCGGAATTGGCCCTTCCGGTGCTGGCCACCGTGCACCCGACGTATGCGAAATATTCACCGCCAGCCGCAAACGGTGCGACCCTCTTGCAGGCCGTGGGGCGCGCGGTCGATGCGACCGACTTGATGGCGTACCGCAATTCCGAGAATACGCTTGAAAGTTTCGGCGGTGTGGCGATGGAACAATTGGCGGCGCTGGCTAAACCCTGGTGGCTCGGCGTCATCACGCATACCGGCGCGCCGGCGGGAACGTCCTATGCAACGCTGCCCGCAAACCAGTTCTTCCCCAACATCGACGCAACGGCCGCCGAGGTCGCGCAGCGTTACGGTGGCGCCTTCGCGGGAATCTCCGTCGAGGATTATCGCAACACGCTCGCGTTGCTCGGCCAAGGCTGATCCCGTCGCGAGTGTGAACGTCAACACGCTGTTGCAGATTCCGGCCGGGTGGCTAGCATGCGTGGCAACGCTCGCCACGGTAGTCGTGGCCTGTTCGCTGCACGCAATCGTGCAGCGCATCGTTAAGCACGAGACGCTCACCCCGCACAATGAGGTGGCCGGCGTCATTCTTACCGTTATCGGCACGCTGTACGCGGTCATCCTCGGTTTCGTCGTCGTCGTCGTGTGGCAAGGTTTTACGACGGCGTCGGACGTGGTCTCAAGCGAGGCGAACGCATCGGCGAAGGTGTACCGGCTGGCAAAAGGCATATCGGAACCCGCCGGAAGCACGATCCGCAGGCACATCAGCGATTACGCGCAAGCGGTGCTGACGAAAGAGTGGCCGCGCATGGTCAGTACCGGGGACTCGGATCGCCAGACCGGCGCGATCGCCCGGGAGATCGCAAACGAAGTCGTCGATCTCAAGCCCACGACGTACGCCGAAACGAATCTCCACGCCGCCATGCTTGCTGCGCTCGGCCAATTCCTCGACGATCGCCGAAGCCGGCTCACGTACCTCCACCCGCGGATACCGGGAATTCTTTGGGGCGTACTGATTTTCGGCGGGGTGGTTCTGCTCGCGATCACCTTTCTGATTGGGCTGGAGAACCGGTTGGTGCAACTCATCATGACGGCGGCGCTCGCCGCGATGATCGCAATCTCGCTCGTCACCATCTTCGATCTCCAATCGCCGCTCGAGGGGGCGAACCACGTAAACCCAACGGCCTGGGAGATCTTTGCCGGGCCGGTCAAAAGCACGCCGCAGTGACCTTGCCTGCCCCTTGCTCATTTTTATGACCTAGGTTAACATTCCATGGAATGTTGACATTAGTTACTATTTTGGCTTTGGCGACCCCGTCGCCTGCCCCCGCCCCGACGGCGGCCCCAGCGCTTGTTCCGGCGGCGTCCACGACCCCGAACCCGCTCTCTATTAGCGGCTTTTTCCGCTCGTACTACTTCACTCGGCAGAACGCCAGCAACAATCCCGGCGTCCAATTCAACCCCAGCAAGTACAACGCGAATGCGGTAAATCAAGCGACGCTGAACAACGCGATCAGCTTGCACGCCGACTACCAGCTTCCGTTCGACGGCTTCTACGTGGGCGGTACGTACTTTTACGCCGATCCGTTCGACGACTCGTGCCAGATCGCGCCGACGCACGCGAAGGGTAAACCGTGCGTGACGCAGGCGCCGCCCAACACGAACCCGGACGACACCGTGCCCGGATTCATCCTCAACACGTTTTACGAAGGGTATCTCGCGTATAAAGATTCTACGTTTGCCGCCAAGGTAGGCGATCAGATCTTCAACTCGCCCTGGGCCGGCCCGGTGGACACGCGCGTCAAGCCGGCCGCATTCCAAGGCGGCGACTTTGCCTACACGCCCAACGGCTGGACGTTCGAACTCGCACGCATGCTGCAGTTCGAGCCGCGGACCAGCTCGACGTTCCAAAGCAACACCTTGATCACCAGCTTTCCAGCCGGCAATCAAGGCATGGGTGCCAACATCTTTTTCCCCGGCGGCGGAGGGGTCAACACCGACGGCTTCCTGTACGGCCGCGTCGGTTACGCACCCAAAGGCGCGGATTATTCGGCGAACGGCTATCTGTGGTCGGTCGACGACATCGTCAATATCTACTGGGGCGACGCACGTTACACGGTGCAGGAGAGCCGGTGGAAACCCTACGTCGCTTTGCAAGGCGGATGGGAGAGCAACACCGGCGAGTCCTACGTCGGGAAAATTCGCAGCTCCATGTTCGGCGCGCAACTCGGCTTCAACGTGACGAAGACGGTCGTGATCGCGGCGAGCTACGACGGGGTGCCGTGGCACTACGACAACGTCGTTCTTCCCAAGGGCTTCTCGTGCAGCAACGCCACGTTCCAAATCAAAACGCCGCAGCAGCAATCGCCGCCGCAGCCGGGCAACACGCTGGCGTACTTCCTGCCGGTCAACGCCGGGCAATGCTTTACCAACCCCAGCGGCTTGACGACCATTGCGTACGGCGGATGGGCCAGCCCGTACACCGACAATTACGCGACCAATCCGCTCTTTACGACGGAGGTGTCGCAAGGCGAGCCGGACCGGCGCGCCGGCGTGCAGGCGTACAAGATCGCGGCCACGTACACATCGCAAAACGGTCGCGGCGTCTTCATTGCAGCCGATGCCTGGTACAACTACGGCAACACGCTGGTCGGTCAGAATACCAACGAGTGGAATCTCGACGGTACGTACCGCTTCATGCCGGTTCCTAAGTCGGGGCCGTACAAAGGTCTGCAATTCCGCTATCGCTACGCGCAGCGTTCGTACAGCAATACGTACTGCGGCGCCGCCGGCTCGTACTGCCCGTCCGGGCTGACGCCCGGCGAAACATTCCTGGGCGGCATTCCGCTCTTTAAATACAATCGCGCGATGCTGGAGTACGATTTCTAATGAACGTCGAGCTCGTTCTCATCGGTTTCGGCGTTGGTGCGATCGTCGGAATGACCGGCGTGGGTGGCGCTACGGTCATGACGCCCCTGCTGGTTTTCGTGCTCAAAGTCAATCCGCTCGTCGCGGTCGGAAGCGATCTGCTCTATAGCGTTCCCACGAAGCTTTTCGGAGCGTATTTACACAATCGCCAAGGCACCGTCAACTGGCAGATCACCAAGGCGCTGCTGATCGGCGGCGTTCCCGCCGCCGTGGCCGGCGTGGCGCTGCTATATTGGCTGCGTGGGCACGTCGACATCAAGCTGGTGACCTTGTGGACGCGCCACGCCATCGGCGTCGCGCTGTTCATCGCCGCGGCGGTGATGCTGGCGCGGCCGCTGTTCAAGAGCGTGGCGCTGGTTTCGAAACAGAATTTCGCGTGGCACGGACGGCAACGCGCCTACGTAATCGCCATCGGAGCGATGGTCGGTTTGATTGTCACGATCACGTCGATCGGCAGCGGGTCGGTAACGTTGCCGCTGCTCGCGCTTGCGTTGCCCTCGGTCGGACTCGCAGAGCTGGTTGGTTCCGACATCGCCTACGCGGCATTCTTGATTCCGACCGCAGCGGTGGGGCGCTGGACGATGGGCGACGTGAACTTGCTGCTGGTTGCAAACCTGTTGCTCGGCTCGCTGCCCGGGATCTACGTCGGTAGCAAACTCTGCGGGAAGCTGCAGACGCAGTGGCTACGGCCGGCGGTCGCCGTCACGCTGGTCTTCGTCGGTACGCGCTTGATCTAGCCCGCGCCCGAGTTTCAATGTTCGACTACGCGTGCTATGTGCCGGGCGGCCGGAAGTGAATCTCCTTCTTCGCCGCCCGATCGACTTCGTCGATCGGGATCAAGAGCGTCATGCGGCTTCGCAGCGCTCCGGAGGCGCGGACCGCCATCGCGATCGACAGAGCCGTCCCGTTATCGGGAAGATCGATGATGAGGATCGCGTCATCTTCGCCGAACGTGAAGTAAAAGGCCTCGAGCTTTCCGCCCACCGACGCGAGCAGTTCCTCGACAGCCTTTCGGCGCGCGGAAGCGCCGCTCTTCAGCACGCCCTTAGTGCCCTCGACGGTGTAGGTGGCGTCAACTAAGAATTTCGGCATTGAAATACCTCCTGATGTAGCTGCTTCGATACGTTCTGGCGGACTAACCCTTTAGCCGCTGCGAGGGAATTTAAGAACCCAAGGACGCAAATCTTCCCCGAGATGAGCGATATCGCATGAGAGCGCTCAGCCCGATCGGTCGTTGGCGCGCCTATGCGTACGGTCTGGTGACCACGGCGCTTGTCCTCGTGTTTGCGCTGGCCGAGAGCGAGACCGAAAGGTACGTCACGGATCGCTCGCGTCTTGCGGGCAGGACCATCGAGATCACGATCCTCCTGCTGGCGGCGCTCGCGTTCCGTCCGCTGCATCGCCGCATCGAGCTGCTCATCGAGGCAGCGTTTACCAAACGTCGTCGTGAGGCGCGAGAAGCGTTATCTCACTTGCAAAAGGAGCTGACGTCGTTTCGCGACGTGCAGCAAGTGCTGCGCCGGTTGGTCGAAGCGGTCGATCGTCACATGAGCGCTGGCGGATGCGCCATCTATCTGCGCCGCGGAATGTACGTGGCCGAAGCCTCGTCGTTCGACGTTCCGCTTGCGAACGTCGAACCCGACGACGCGCTCGTCACTCGTTTGCGCTCTGCAGCGGTAGCCGCCGATCCGCGTTCGTTGCACTCGGTAGCGCACGGCGAGCTGGCCTTTTCGATGATGGCCGGTGGCGAGCTTATCGGTTTCCTTACGCTAACGCCAAAGCGCATCGAGTACGATGCCGAAGATCGTCACGCCATCGCTGCACTTGCCGAAGCGGCGGGCTTAGCTCTGATTGCGGTGGATCCGCGACTGCGGCCTCTGGACCTGCGGCCTTGGCTCGTTCCGGATACGCAGCGCACGCCCTATTTCACGGGACGCGACGAGTTGCTCGAGCGCCTACGTCAGCAACTCGGAGAATCCAACCGCGCAGCCCTGTGCGGGTTGGGCGGAATCGGCAAAACCCAAACCGCGCTCGAGTACGCCGTGCGTCACCGGGCCGACTATCCAGCGGGCGTCTTTTGGATCAATGCGGAATCGACCGGCGGACTCATCAGTGGTTTTGTCGCGATCGCCGCGGCGCTGCGCCTGCCGGCCGCCGAATCGAACGATCACGAGGACATCGTTACAGCTGTGCTCGAGTGGTTCAACGGCAACGATGGCTGGCTACTGATCCTGGACAACGTCGAAGACCGGCGCGAAGTACGACGCTTCGTGCCGCAGCACGAAGGCCACGTATTAATCACGTCACGCGAGCCGGTGTTTGGGGAGCTAGGGATTCCGCACGGGATCGAAGTCGGTGACTTCGATCCCGAGGCTGCCGTACGTTTTCTCCTCCGGCGAACCGGACATGACGACGCCATGCCCGAGGTACGAGCATCCGCCGCCGAGCTCGCCGCTGAACTCGGGAATCTGCCGCTCGCACTCGAGCAGGCTGCGGCCTATATGGCCGAAACGAGCGCCTTCTCCGCCTACATCCACGCGTTTCGCACACGACGTTTGACACTGTTGGAAAAGAGCGGCGGACTCGTCTCGCACGAGACGGTCGCCGTTACTTGGGCGGCAAACTTCGAGGCGGTGCAGCGCGAGTCGCCGGCCGCGGCCGACGTGTTGCGCGTCAGCGCGCTGTGTGGAGCAAATGCGATCCCATTCGAACTTTTCCTAGATGGCGCGCGATCGCTGGGCGATTCGATTGCAGCGGCGCTCAGCGATCCCGACGACCTCACGATGGCCGAAGTATTACGGCCGCTGACGCGCTACTCACTGGTTCGCTCCGATTCGGCGTTACGCGCCTTTAGCGTGCATCGTTTGGTGCAGGAGATCGTGTGGCTGGCCGTCCCCGAATCAGAGCGCCCGATCTACGTCGCGCGCGCCGTCTGTGCATTCGACGCGGCGTTCCCCGAAGTCGAGTACGCGCACTGGGCGCAGTGCGAGCGCTTCGTTCCCCACATTGCGGCGCTTTGCGGTTGGCTTGACTCGTATGACGCGCAGCCTGAAGCGGCCAGTCGGGTTCTCGGCCGCGCGGGGCAGTATCTGCTCCAACGAGGCCGTTACGCCGAGGCGCAGAGACTGCACGAGTACGCGTTGTCGCTCGGTGAGCGCGCTCTTGGGCCGAATCATCCTATCGTTGCGACCAGCCTCAATCTGCTGGCACTCGTCCATTGGCATCAAAGTCGATACGATGAAGCGCGCACGCTCAACGAGCGCGCATTGGTGATCCGCGAAAATGCGCTTGGTTCCGACCACCCGGAGGTTGCCAGCATCCTTAATGCGCTCGCGGTTATCCATTCAAATCAAGGGCGATACGCGCAAGCCGAAGCATTATACGAGCGCGCGCTGGCTATTCGCGAGCGCGCGTTCGGGCCCGATCACCGCGACGTCGCGCGCACGCTCATCAATTTAGCAAACCAATATTGCGAGCAGGGTCGGTACGACGAGTCCCGAGCACTTTACGAGCGAGCACTGAAGATTTGGGAGCGCGAACTCGGGCCAGATCACCCCGATGTCGCCGGCGGACTCACCAACCTCGCGGGCGTCCTCGTCGATCTCGGGCGTTACGCCGAGGCGTTGCCGCTCTTCGAGCGCGCGTTAGCAATTCGAGAGCGCGCTCTCGAACCCGATCACCCTGACGTAGCTTACGGTCTCAATGGCCTTGCGAACGCGTTCCTCCAATTAGGCCGCTGTGATGAAGCCGAGCCGCTCTACGAGCGCGCGCTAGCTCTTCGCGAACGCGCGTTGATGCCCGATCACGCGGACTTAGCGGAAAGCCTGCTCGGCCTTGCAAACGTGTACGTTCGGCAGCACCGGTACGCCGAGGCCGAGCCGCTCTACGAGCGCGCGCTAGCGATTCGGGAGCGCGCCGGCGGACCCGATCATCCCAAAACGGTCTTTCCACTCGTCGGACTTGCCGCACTGCGGGCTGAACAAGGGCGCACCACCGAAGCGATAGCCCTCTACGAGCGCGCGCTGGACATCGGCTCGAAAACGTTCGCCGGCGATCATCCCCAACTCGCGCAGCTTCGCGCGAACGTCGACGCCCTTCGTACTTCCTTACCTCACCCCGGCGCCGCGCAGGCCTATTGAGAAAGACAAGCGCGCTTTCCCATTGTTTATAGCGACGACTGATTGCTCATTTTCAGCTCCGCGTTCGTACGACCGACAGTTTCAGACGCGACGACGACGCGACGCTAATCCGAGACGAGACGCCGATTTGCGCGTGGTGGAAGCCCATCATCGGCGCTGGGCCGGTCGTGTCGTCGCTGCGCACCAGGAGACGCACGCGATGGCCAGGAGCGAAGCACCGCGCGTTGTCTACCAACTTTATGGTGTAGCGTCTAATGACGCCGGCCGGAACGCCGCCAAGTTTCGTGTAGTCGTCGGAGATGGCCGCCCGGCGGTATCCCATGGTCACGTCGGTCGCCGTACCGTCCGGCGCGACGTCTTGCAGCGTGACCAAGAATGCGACGTCGCCGCCCGTGCTCGACGCGTCGAGCATCAACTCGACCGGGCCTACGAGGCGCAAGTCGCTCCCCAGCGGCGGCGTCGACCACGAAAGCAACGTTTCGTCTGTCTCTATCAGCGGCGCAAGTGCCGGACTGACGTACGTGTACGCGCGCTCTCCGTCGGGGCCTTCATCTTCTGCGAACGTTTCGTCGGTGCGCAAACACCACGTTAGCGTCGAACATTCCGGCGGCGGCCATGCCGAGGCCTCATGCCACGGTTCGCCCGCCTCGCCCGGAATGACGTAGCGAATGGGTGGACCGTCCATAATGCCGGTGTCGCGCCCGCGCAGCCAGTGGTCGAACCACGCCAAGGCCTCGACGTGGAGGCTTTCCCACGGCCAGGTGAAGCCGTATTGGGCAAGGAGCGACATGCGCTTCGGAACGCTCGGCGGCAGGCCGTTGTAGATCGTGAACGTCGAGGGCAGATGCACCGGAACGTTCTGCCAGTCGGCTCCGAGGTAAACGGGAACCCGAATGTTGCCGAGGCCCGCTGTCATGTTGCGCGCCTCCCAAAAATCGTCCTTGACTTGATGCTCGACGGAGCACGCCATCGCGAGGGTGGAAAACGGTGGACGAAGCGTGCCTCGCATCGTGAGCTTAAGCGCTGAAAGCGCAGCTTCGCCGTTGAAGTGTGCAAACTTCGCATGGATGCGCGGGTTGCGGAGGATCGCCTCGACGAGCCCCACGGCAACACTGCGCAGCTTGGCGTCGTCGAGATTGCCGAGCTTGGCAACGCTTCGAACCCACGCAATGTCGAAGGTCGTGTTCATCACGCCGCCGTGGTAGTACAACTCGTACACATCGGCTGAGTTAAGCGGCGAGAAGAGCGCTTTTAGATGCGGCGGTGCTTCGAGCGCGGCTTCCAGCTGCGTCATCGCGAACGCGCTAACGCCCACTCCGCCGACGCTGCCGTCGCACCAGGGTTGGGCGGCAATCCACTCGACCAACTCGCCCATATCGGTACGCTCGTCGGGGCCGAAGAGGTCATAGACGCCGCCCGAGCCGCCGGTACCGCGCACGTTGACGATGACATGCGCGTATCCCCGCGAGACGAAGAAATCGGTGGCGCCCGCCTCAACGAACCCGAGCGGTGCCCCGCTATTCTGAATTTGGCGCGGATAGGGTGAGGCAGAAAAGATGGCCGGAGCGCGAGGGCCACCGTGCGGCAAATAGACGTCGGCTAGTAACTCGACACCGCCGTGCACCGGAACTCGCTGGTTGCGCAGGGAGTCGTCGATCTCGTAGGTTGGCTGCGACAGGTTGCGATAGGTGCGACCGGTCGTCTGCGGACCGTTGAGAGAGCGTTCGCCGGTCTTCTGCATGTCGGGAGATTTGCTAAGTGACCGCGGGGGCCTCCGCTCCATCTTCGATGCTTGGATCGTTCGATTCGCGAGCGGCGCGGCAATAGCAGCGGCGCCGTCTCTCCCGCTCTGCCTTATTGATTACGGTCTCACGCTCATTGCTGGTGCGTTGTTCGGTAGCGTAAAGCCCTGACCCAACTCTGCCGGAGTGCGGACGATACCGGCGAGCATATCGCTCCAGGCTTGCTTGAGAATCGGTAACAACGTAAAAAGCCGGTGCGTCCCTTCAGGTTCGGAATAAAATGTCACCGGCAGTCCCATGTCGCGAAGGTAGACGGCAGTGGCGGTTGGGTACTGGGTCGGTATGCTTTGATCGCGCGCACCGGTGAGCACGTAAAACGGGGTGCGTGGGAGGGTTGCGACGACTTTATGTGCGCGCGAGCCGAGAAGCGAGCCCGAAATACTCATTACGGCGCTCCAGCGATCTGGATGAATCGGCGCAACGTCGAAGACGGAAAACCCACCCATCGAATAGCCGGCCAAGTACGTTTTGCGCGGATCGATCGTGAACGCACGAAAGGCCGCATCGAGCGCATCGTACACATCGCTCTCCGACCCAACGAAGTCGTAGTACGCTCGACCGTAAGGTGCGATCACAACCGTTCCGGATTTCTCGGCGAGATCGGTGAGGAATTGCGGCGCCATTAACTGCGATTCGGGCTGGGGCCGACCGTGCAAGAAGACGACGAGCGGTGTTCGGTGGCCGGGAATGTAGTTGCTGGGCACGTAGACCGCAACAGGCTGCATCGTTCCGTCCTTGGACGATCGGACAAAAGTCTCTTCGAGCCCCCGAACTGAGGACATCGGCGTGAACGAATTTTGCAAGAGCTGATCGGCCACGCTGAGATCGAGGCGTGTGATCGTTGCAACCGAGTGTTGCCACATTGCCTGCGTATAGTCCGGCGGAGCGGGATCGTTCAATAACTCCTGGTCGTCGATCAAGCGCTGGTAATAATCCATCGTCGTATCTCTGCCGGTAATTTTAGCGATTGACGCGACGTCGTGGAAATACGCGGCTGCCGTGGACGCTAAGGTCGCAACGAGGTCCGAGCTAGCTGCAACGCCGGCTAGGGTAAGACAGGCGATCGCCGCGGCGAGTTTGCGAGCCGCTTGTGCCTGGGCGAGCCATCCGACGCCGGGTATTTCCATTTGTATTTGAATCTCGATTATGAAAATGTGCTCCGGGGAAGCCGGGCCAGCGTATTCGAACATCTCATGATGTCTTTGCCCGAACCTTCCACCCAGTTTGAGTCTGGGGCGGCGATGACGTACCGGTTTGGTCGATATCTGCTCGATGCGTCTCGGCGCCGCCTGCTCTCCGGCTCGGAGGGCAAGCCGATCCCGGAAAAGCTCTTTCAGATCCTGATGTTACTTCTGCAAGCAAACTGCCGGGTTATCGAACGCCACGTCTTCTTCGATCGCCTGTGGCACGACGAGCCGGTGGGTGATGCAACGCTTACGCAACACATATTCATGCTCCGCGGGCTTCTCAGCGAGCGTGGCGGCGACAACGATTACGTCATTACGGTGCCGGGTAAGGGCTATCGTTTTGCCGTGCCGGTCGAAACCAAGGTCGGACTGTCGATGAAAGGTTCCTGCGAACGGTGCCGTCGCGTTATCGAGCCATCCGACGAAGCATTCATCTGTTCCTACGAATGCACGTTTTGCCCGCCCTGCAGCGATGCCACCCAACACATCTGTCCGAACTGTGGCGGCGAGCAAGTGCGTCGGCCGCGGCGCTAAGCTCAAATCTAAAAAAATATCAAGAGTACATTTGTTGACCGCGTAGCGTTTTCGCCGCTATGCTGAAGTCATGTTTCGGTCGGAGTTCCTCGCCTCCGTCTACGCAGTTGCGGCAACCTTTCCACTCGTCGCAACGCGGCTGGAAACGACCCCACCCGCGGTAGCGGGGATCGAGGTTCCCACTTCTAATCTTGCGCGCGAGGCGACTTTGATCGCCACGGCAGCGGAACCAGCCGAAGTATTTGCTCATTCTCTGCGCACGTTCTTCTTTGCCGAAATGGTCGCGCACGCCCACGCTATCGTTCACGACGCCGAAGCGGTCTACGTGGCGTCGATTCTGCACGACGTCGGACTGGTTCCGACATACATGAGCGAGAAACGGCGGTTCGAGGTTGACAGCGCGTTTATCGCGCGTGACTTACTCGTCAAGCACGGCGCGAGCGTATCGCGAGCGGATCTCGTGTGGGACGCCGTTGCACTTCACGATCAAGGTGGAATTGCCCATTGGAAGCAACCCGAAGTAATGCTGGTCAGTGCCGGCGTCGGCACGGATTTCGGGGCCAACCTCGAGGTCCTGAAGCGCGACGATGTGATCGCTGTCCTTTCCGCCATCCCCCGGAAGGGCTTTATCCCCGTCTTTCTCGACGAGGTCGCTGAATACGTCAAGCGCAAGCCGTTTGCGACCGGTAACTCCTGGCTTACCGATGTCGGGTACCGGCGCGTTCCTGGCTTTCATCTGGATAACTTCGTTGACGAGGTTCAGTCCGATCCATTCGCGGACTACTCTTTGGAGTCTACGCGAGTTCGGGCCAAGTAACATCAATCTGCAGCCGTGGCACGCCTTTCGGATAACTCAAAATTCTCCCACACTGCTGGCCCTCCGCGCGTGCGTACGAGCGGCATAATGCCCTCTACGATGTCCCACGCCCCGATTACCCGACTGTAATAGACGTCGAGCAATGACTCTTCAGGAATAAGGTTGTGCTTCACGAGACTGCCTACCCAGTCGTACGAGTTCGCGAGGTTTAACCGGAGATTGTCCTTCCGTTCAAAGGTTCCATCCTGGAACGCACGACACCCATCCCGCACGTATCCGGAAAACGTTCGCCGGCTCGATCTGCCGAACAAGCGGCATGACGTCGACCTGGCGTATGCGACGTCACTTCCATCGTAGTGCTCAGTCCAGCGCGCAATAGAGGCCAACCGCTTCCCATAGCTAACGTTTTCAGCGTGTCGTTGTTTGCGCTCAAGATACTCTGGAGAAGGTGAGCATTCATGGCAGCCTACGTCATCGTGAACGTCAACACCGATCGCCCAGCCGAATACGAAGCATATAAGGCGATCGCCCAGAAGACCGTCGCGCAGTTCGGGGGACGTTATCTCGTGCGCGGCGGCCGAATGGAAATTCTCGAGGGTGAGTGGACGCCAACGCGAATCGTCGTCGTGGAATTCGATTCGTTCGATCGAGCCCGGGAATGGTGGGCCTCCGCTGAGTACGCGCCGGCAAAGACGCTGCGACAACGCTTGAGTGTGACGGACATGATTCTCGTCGATGGCTACACGAGCTGAACGGCAAGAAGCAACAATGCAATATGCTCAGATCTCACACGGGCCGGCAAAGACCTACGCATTGGTTCTTGCTGTAGACGACGAAGCCGTCTCCGAGATCACAGCCTTCGCCAAACGAGAAAACGTAACCGCGGCGCGGCTTACCGGTATTGGCGGATTTTCGCAAGCGACGCTCGGCTACTTCAACCGCGATAAGAAGCAATATGAACCGCTCGCGATTGAGGGACAAGTAGAGCTTCTCTCGCTCGTTGGTGACATTGCTTTGCGAGAAGGCCAACCGCTGTTGCATGCACATGCATTGGTCGGGCGTCGCGATGGTACGGTCGCCGGCGGCCACCTCATCATGGGTCGAGTGTGGCCCACGCTTGAACTCTTCATCGACGTTTATCCGTACCAACTGCAAAAACGACCAGAAGCCGACGTAGGGATCGCGACAATCGACTTGGGAGCCCTCAACCGCGAATCCGGGATGAATCTCATCGACTCTTAGCCGTTCTGCGGCGAATTGTGCGGGGCAATGCCGATGGAATTATCGAAGGGCCCGAGTCACGATGACGATCTTTCTGCGAGCGCTTGCCGGCTTTGCCGCAATCCTATGTCTCTGGCCCGCAGCCGCGCGGCCGGACACGTCCTCGCAAGAGGAGAGCTGGGAAACCCAGTTCGGCCAGCAGCGTTACATGGAGTACGTGCAGCGCGGCGAGATCGTCCCGCAGCAGTCGCCGCTCTATCAGACGCTCGATCCGATCGGAGAAGCCATCGCGGCAGTTGCTAACCCGCAGTACTTTACGCCGTTTCAATTCGTCTTACTGAACGAACAGACCCCAAACGCATTTTCGATGCCGGGCGGCAACGTCTACGTGACGACCGCGTTATTGTCATTTCTCAAGAATAGAGACCAGCTCGCTGGCGTGATCTGCCACGAGGTCAATCACGACATCCATCACGACATGTATGCAGTCTTTCAAGCGACGCAGGGCGGTCGATCGGCACAAGATCCCAACGCGATAGCCTACGAACGCGCTGCCGAGACGAACGCGGATCGCGCCGGTGCTTACCTGTGCGCGAAGGCTGGATTTAATCCGTGGGGGATGGTGTGGAACTTCAGGCAGCACCGTCAAACGATGGGCGTGAGCAACGATGGCGGCGCCGATCACCCAAGCGACGAGCAGCGCGAAGCCGATCTCGTCGCGTTGTTCCAAAGCGACAAAGCGACGTTTGGAAAGTTCAATAACGACGTCGCGAGCGCAACCCCGCTAGCGTTACCGCCGCAGGTCGCGCAACATCAATATTCGCCGTATCAGCAATATCCGCAGCAGTACCCGCAATATCCGCAGCAACCATATCCGCAATATCCGCAGCAACCATATCCGCAATATCCGCAGCAACCGCCCTATCCGCCGCCGCCGCCCCCTCCCTGTTATCCGGGCTGCTAGCCTTGCGTTGCGCGCCGGTATGTAAACGTACGACCGCTTTTAGGCTTAGTGAAGCGCGATACCGATAGGTGCGCTCAGGTGACGTGTGATCTTCGGAGTAGTACGTTTTCCCTTTGACGTGTACGTCGTTATGGTATTGTTGGCGTAGTTGGCAATGTAGATCTGGCCGCTCGAGTCTACGACTACGCCTTGATTGTCGTCTAATCCGCTAGTGATCGTCGGTGTCGTTTGCTTACCCGCCGACGTGTACGTTGCGAGGGCGTTGAGAGTGGGTTCGTTGACGTAAATTTTCCCGTGCGCATCGACGGCTATGCCTGTGATATTTACCCCAACGTCGATCGTCGGCGTGGTCTGCTTTCCCTTCGAAGTATAAGTCGTAACGTCGAGGCCGTTAAAGTTCGTGACGTAGATCTTGCCTTTCGCGTCGACCGCCACACCCCACGCTCCATAGATCCCAGACTCGATGATCGGTGTCGTGGGTTTTCCGTCGGCTTTGTACGTCGACACATAACCGGCGGACGAAGAGGCGCCCCCAATCATGTTCGCAACGTAGATTTTCCCGGCTTTGTCGACCGCTACGCCGACGGGACGATCGAGCCCGGCAGTAATGGTCGGCGTGGTCTCGGTTCCGTCGGATCGGTATGTTTTAAGGCTATTCGAGAGGTAGTTGGTGACGTAGATCTTGCCGTGCTTGTCAAACGCGATGCCCGCCGGATAATCCAACCCGGTGGGAACGAGTCGTTTCGGCTTCCCTCCATGGCTCGGATAGACCGCCACGCTCCCTCCGCTCCCCGTGGGACCAGTGTTGGTGACGTAAATCTCATACTTTTTCGACGCGTCACCGGTTGTTAGCGTCAGGAACGTTGTATCGACGGCAGTCGTACTTGACTGCAGGTCGCCAGACCTGGGCGCGCTCGAGATCGGTGCAGTGCCGACGCCTGCGCTGCACGCGCTAAGCAGAACCGCGGACACCAAGGCTGTTAGAAAACGTATAAAACGCCTCATGAACGATCCTTCCTCAAAACCGAGTGAGAGATCCGAAGGCTAGTTCTCCAATCACTGTTGAATATCTTTGGCAGCTTTGGAAGGACAACGAGATGAACTCGACTACCGACGTGATTCTGCGTACCAAGAACCTCGAAGATGCGAAGGCGTTTTATCATGCAGCTCTCGGTTTCCCAATAGCTGCTGATTCGGAACGGCTGGTCGGCTTCGAGACCGGCGGTATTACGTTCTATTTTGAACGAGGCGAGGGCAATCGGGCTGTATTCGAGTTTGAAGTCAACGACGTGAAAGAGGAAAAGGAACGCCTACTGTCACTGGGCTGCACACTCGTGGAGGAGGATCCGGCGCTTCCACGATGCTATCTGCGCGACCGGTTTGGACTGACGTTCAACCTCACCCAGAGCTATCATTAGCCAACCGCGAGGGCCACGCCTAAAGCTCGCGTAGACCCTGGCCGATAGAATTGATGTTTTGATGAGACGGCCTATCGTCGCTCTTGCGTTCCTGGGCTTTGCGGTGGCCTGCGGTGGTCACGCAACGACGCCGCTCCCGTTTTCATTGACTGCTCAACGCACGGCTGCTCAGCGTGCCGACACCGTCGGCATCGGTTACGTGCCGATCAACCCCAACGTATTCGTCAGCCGTAAGACGGTAGCCGGTTGGGTCAAGGTGCACAACGAAGCTGCCGTCGCCGCGCATGCTGTTGCATTGTGGAACGGCCTCACGGCGCCCTCACATGAAGAATTCCACGGCGAGCCGCTCGCCGTCTACGACACCTGGTATACGCCCTGTCAGATCTATCCGATTCCGCCGCCGTCGAGCCAGACTACGTGCACGAGCCAAATCATCAATTCTCCGACGTTCCTCGATCTCGAACTGCCCGAGCAGCTCTTCCATAACCCGTCGGTGACGGGCAGCGACATCCTCAGTAGCGTTCGGTATAACCAAGAGATGAAAAACTTCGTCGATATCGGATACAAGGGTTCGTCGTACACGACCGGCACCGGGTTGGTCAAGGCAATCGACGACGGCAAGGACGATCTCGCCGACACGACCGCACCGAGCGCGATGATGGTCAAACCGACGTACGACCTCTTCTCCAGCACACAGCCGACGGTCATCGGCTATTGGAAGGGCCCCGGGTTGCGCGTGCCGCTAGGCGCATCGACCTCGCCGCTCGTTCCCGCCCCGCCGACGTGGCTCAGTATCGCCGTCATCGACCCAACGGGCAAAGCCACAAATACCGTGCCGCGGACATTCTGCGCGAACACGATGGACCCGACCGGCGCAATCGTATCGTCGCGCAGGTACACGGCAGCCGCGGGAACCTATCGCGTAATCCCACTCAATCAGTTTTACGCGATTCCTGTCACCTCGCGAGAGATTTCAATTATTCGATCTGAGCGCGTCGCATTCGCGCGCCAACACCCTGCCGGCGCAAAAGCGTGCCCCACGGTGATTCCGTCGAACCCCGTCGCGGCACTAGTTGGCATGCATGTCGTCAGTGCGGAGCAGCTCAATACCTGGACGTGGCAGACGTTCTGGTGGAATCCCACGATCAAGCCGTTGCCCGGCGCGCGCCAGGGATTCCAGCATTTCGACTACGCCACCGCGTACTGGACGGTGAATAAACCTCCCTATGGCTGGCGTTACGCATTCAATCCATATCTCGAAGCGAACTTTGGGACGGCGACCTTCGGAAGGCCCTACTGGCCCGCTCAAGGCACGCCCGGAAGCGTCGTTAATCTCGGGATCACGACGAACTGCATCAGCTGCCACTCGCAAGCGCTGTACTCGATTTCCAAAAAGGTCGCCTCGAAGAACATCTACGTCGCTCACGACTCGGAGCCGCAGCTTTCACTCCCCCGGTCGATCTTCACGCGCAATCTCTGGAGTCTGGCAAACCGCGCCGGACATCCCTAAGAACCATTTAGTTCTCATTTGAACTGCGCGACGTTAATTTGGAAACGGTGTCGCTCCGACACAGCGTAGACGGCGCATACACCGCGCTGTGGCGGATCTACAGGTTCCACCCTAAACGAGGTCGAGCTTAGTCTGGCGATATAGATGTTGTACTGGCAGCCTCGGTCGTTTGCTGGGTCGTGGGAACGTAGATCGAACGGCGGTTTCGCACTGCCGCTCAGTGTCACGACCGTGCCTACGCTCGTCTCGGGAATCTTCACGATTGCCGGGCTCGCGTTGATGCACTTCGAGTACGGGTCAATCCGGTCGTTCGAGTCAAGGGCGTCAAGCGTGATCGCGATCGTCTCAGCCTTCGACGGGCAACGATCGCCCACGCCCAGCGCCCACTCGTTGACAGAACCTCTGGGTGCATTCGTCGCAATTGGCGCTCGGGCGCTTGGATCGGCGGGAATCGGTGAAGACCCCAAACCGCTGAAATGCGGTACGCTCGTTTCTGCTTGGTTTGGTTTTGTTTGCAATGGACTACCGGACTATGCCATTAGGAGTTACAGCCCCGGGGAACTGCCAAGTTTTAGTCAACCGTCGTTCAAACGTCTCAAGCAATAGGTAAAAGGCTCGATAATTTCAAATAGACCGGATATAGCGGTCCCTTTAAGAGGGCACCGCCTCTGGTGCACTGGGGGACGTCTATATGTTCGAAGCTCGGAAATTGCCGTTTTGGAGTCGCTCTCGAAGCATTCCGGAAGAACCGAAGCACGGCGATTCACCCGACGCGAGCCACCTTTGGGACGTCATGGCCCAGCTTGACGCCGGGATCGCCCAATCAACGAGACGAGAAGCAGAAAAGGCCGCACAACACGCAGCCAGCCGGCAAAATGCGGCGCTTTCTGACGAAGATCCCGAGGAAGAAGCCGCCCCAGCCGAAGCGCAGGCAACGGACGCCGCTGAACAGCGAGATCTTGCTTACAGCGAATAGGTAAAGGTCGCGCTACGACAGCCGCCACAGCGATAGCGCACGTTGTTCGTGCCGGCCTTGAGATCAAAGACCAAAACGGCAGCAGCGCGGCCGGCGCGGATCTCCCCGGGACCGATAATCTTCAGTTGCGACGGATCACTCCAGATTGCCACTCCGAAGCGCAGCGCTCGCGGCGCTGTGAGCGCGAGCTCGAGCCAACCGTTCTTAGTGCGAGCGCCAAGAAGCGATGGCATCTCCCGGGCAGGCACTTCGGGTAGCGGACGATCGAAACGCGAGACCGGATAATCCGAGTATCGGAACACCCGACTCGGCAACGTGTGCCCCGAAAGAAATGTCATGCCGACGCGGGAGTCGTGATAGTCGATCGTCGCCGGATATAACGTGTCGCCGTGGAGCACGTCCGACCGGACTTGCGTACCTCCAAAGATATAGGGGAAAGCGACCGCGCGCGGTGCAGCAGAGAACGTGCGAGCGTCACGAGCCGCCTGCCGTAGCGTTTCCAGTTTCATTCCGTCACGCACGGCCTCATCAAACAAGGCATTCATGACCACCGAATTGGCCGCAATAAGGCCGTCACCTGACTCCTGCTGCACGATCATCGCAATCGGCTGAGTCTGGCCTGCCGCAGCATAGGCATCGACAATTTTTCGCACGTACGCGGCAGCGCTCGTCGGAGAAAAGCCTCCGCGACGCAGCAGGTCGTCCGGATCCGTAGAGAAAGCGGCTTCACGCCCACTGAGGTACGCACGGGTCAGATCACGAGCGGTCCACTCAAAAGCGAGTAGTGCGCAACCGCCATCCGGCTGCGGCCGCTTGTAGGAATGTACATCGGCGCAATAGGTGCCCCATGGCGCGCCGTAGTCGAACGTCCCGTCGGTACCGCGACTGTTCCACGCAATGCCCCAGAACGCGTGCTCCCCAAATGAAAGAGCGCGTCGCACGTCGCGTTCTTCGCCGGCCGTCAAAACGCTTACGCTCGGAACGTACCACGGTAGCTTTGCCGACATGGCGGCGTGCAGGTTGTCGTAGGACTGTGCCTGGGCATCGTCGCCGTTTGCTGCGTGAAACGCATTGTAATCGGCGGCATAAGCCATGTGACGGACGTCACCCACCATCCACGATACCGGCACCCCGTGCGCGGCCGCCGTTCGCTCGATATTGCGGGCGCCTTCCACCGAGATCGCCTGCTGCAAAGAGGTAAAGACGAAGCGCGTTTGCGTCGCTGCGGATGGTATCGACCAATGCGGGCGATACGGAGACAAGTTTCTGCCCAGAACTCTTAAGCTGCACTTCGCAGAACGGACGTCGATCGGCGGGAAACCGCCTGCTGGGATTCGATACCAGATCAGCCCATCGTAGCTTACCGTGCACGGAGCAGCACTTCGGTCAACGATGTTCCTCACGGCGTGAGGCTCCGGCGACGAAGGCACGGGCGCGGTAACGCGCGCGCAAGCTGCAACCGGGATGACGGCGGCCGTTACGAGCCGTCTTAGGATGAACTTAGTAATTGTCGACCGGAAGATTGGACGGCGGCAATCGCAAGAAGTAGCGCCGGGAATAGTCGACCTTCACTGCAACGTATTTATGCGGTGCTTGTGAAAAGTCGAACGCATCGGAAATGCTGTTCGCGCGCGAGTCGCTGGTG
This sequence comes from Vulcanimicrobiota bacterium, assembly GCA_963752765.1. Taxonomy (GTDB): domain Bacteria; phylum Vulcanimicrobiota; class Vulcanimicrobiia; order Vulcanimicrobiales; family Vulcanimicrobiaceae; genus JAFAHZ01. The sequence goes on along the minus strand of CAVVZD010000009.1, from coordinate 876,946 downwards.
CCTAAGCGTCCGAGCCCCCAAATATCCTCGACGAACTTTAGAATACTTCCGAACTCATATTGCGTGTGCGAGACGTATCCCGTACGCGCATATGGGGAAATGATCAGCATGGGAACGCGAAACCCTAGGCTCCCGAAGCCGAATTGGGGCGGAGCAACGTGATCGTAAAAGCCGCCCCAGTCGTCCCACACGACGATGATGACGGTTGACTTCCACGCTGCGCTTTGTCCGATCGCGTTGACGACGTTGCCGACCCAGGCCGGACCGAGATCGCGCGGCACACCAGGATGATCGGAGGCTTCGGCATCGGGAACCACCCACGATACTGCGGCCAGGTTGCCGGCGTTAGCATCCATCAAGATATTGGTTTGCGGCGTCGAGATGTTGGCGTGCCACTGCGGACCTTTCCGTACGGATGCGATGGCTTCAAACGCGTCCCAGCCGCCGCGGGGAAGTGGCGTGTAGTAACGCCACGATATCCGCTTTCGATCGAGTAAATCGCGCAGCGTGGCATACCTAAAACATGGAAATGGTCCCGCATTCCACAAAACGTCATCGCTTGCGGTGATGAGCGACGTCACCGTTCCGGGTGCAGCGTCGCAGCCCCAGACGTTCGACGTGGGCGAGTTTACAATGCTGTATTTCGGCGTAATCGCAGTACCGCCGGCGATAAGGTCTTGATGTGCGGTAAAACTGTCGCTGCCCTGGGTTTGATATGCGCGATCGGCAAGCACGTAGCGCTTGGCAAGCGCCCAATAGGGCGCGATTTGTGCCGGATCTACGTATTGGTAGGGGCGCCTTCCCAACGGCACGCCGTCGGCTCCGGGCGGCAAATCAAAGCCGTCCATTTTTCCGCCGTCGTAATCCATCACCCAGGCGGCGCGACCGTGAAGCAAATCCTGCCGGTCGAGTAAATTGCTTTTCGTCAGCGCGATTTGCTGGCCGCCATGCAGAGCGCCCCGCGTGGTTCCGTCTGCACCGGGAAACGTCGCAAAAAGATTGTCGAAGCTGCGATTTTCCTGAATGACGATGACGACGTGCTGCACGCGCGTCGCGGTGCTGGAGCGTTCAAGAACCGACTTGAGAGAAGGGTTGACATCTACCCCCGCAGCGCCGCATGCGGTCAGCGCCCCAACAGCCAGGACCCATACAACCAACCATCGCTTCACAGCATGCCTCTTCGACGCTACGAGTTCGCTATCCCAAGCGGGTGCGCAGCCCCTCAAGCCGCTCGGATACTTTGTCTAGCTTATCGGAAAGCGCCCGAATCGCATCCGACAATTCGGCCAGTCTTTCAGATATGGAATCGGCTAGCGCGGTCATCGCTTCGTTGGAGGCATTTCCCGACCGACCGTTTTTCGCGGAAAGGCTATCCAACGCCAGGCCGGCGCTGCGAGCAAGCTGCATGATAGCGTCGGATTCGTCCGGGGCGTACGATTCGCCCGAAACCTTCGGCCCTACGACGAGCGCTCCCATGAGGCGACCGTGCGCCACCATCGGATAGGCAAACTCGCCATGCACCTGCGTGGACAACGTGTGCAAATCGAGCACCTTGCGCCCCGAACGCAATGCCAGGATCGCCGGATCGTTCTCGCTTACGTCGCCATAACGGCCGGCACCGTCGTTCAATGCGACGACTACAAAGGAGGCGCCGGCGCGCAGTTCCAGGGTTTTCCTTAGCAAGCACAACAATGTCGCCACTTCGGTGATGTCGCCGGCTTCGTGCGCTAACGTGCGAATTGCCTTTTCGTCATCGTGACGCTTGCGGAAAAATAGCTGATCGAGAACGCGATCCACGCGACGGTGGATGGCGCTCACGGAGAAGCCGAGGCCGAGGATCGCCGCCGCAGTAATCGACAGGTTCGTGGTATGGCTAGCGTGGCTAAACCACTCGCTCAGCATCCACTCGACGAGTACGAATATTCCTACGATGATAATGGATACGCCAGAAAACACGACCGCCCGATTGATGGCAAAGCCGATGTCTAGCAGGCGCCGACTGAGCAAAGAATACGTGAGCCCGATCGGGGCGACGAACGCGACGACGTTGCCTGCGTACAAGATCAAGCGCGAGGAAAAGGTGGGATCGAATGCGGGGACGGCACCCCATACCACCCAGTAGATGTAGAAAAGGCCGAGCGACGCGCTGGCCCAAGAGATCCGCGCTCGCTCTGCGCCCCGCGTCTGAGCTATCGTCACAAGCAAACAAAGTAGAGGAAAGACATACGGCATGGCGATCGATACGAGCTGCGGAACTGGGCCGGCATTCCACGGTTGGGTCGGATCGGCGGTTAGAGTCCAAGGGCCGACGATCGTGGCGACGCCGTAAAGCGCAGCGACGGCTGCACTCGCGTACGAGAGCCATGCCAGAATGCGCCGCAGAGCCGTGGCCGGACGAGCAAAGAGCATCGCATATGTCGCGAGCAGCGCTGCGCCGGCAAATTGGAGCGGCTGGGAAAGCGTCGCAGCCACCGCGTCAACGCTCGGCCATGGCGTGACCCAATTATTTCCCGAGAGCAGAACTCCAACGTTAAACAAGATGAGCAGCAGTGCGAGCGTGCGAGCTTCGGCGCTATCCGCACGACGCCATGAAATAAGAGCAGCAAACAGCAGCATCCAAAGGATGCCTGCGTAACCAACGTACCAGTCCCAGCCGGGGCTGAAGCTTTGGGTTGCGAGCCAAACGTGCTTCACGCCGTTGCCGCGCACGATAGGCAGCTGCACGCGCTCGCCCGCCCACCACCAACCTGTAAACCACCGGAAGCGGTTACCGGCCGAAAGCCGACGCAGATCGATCAGATCGCCGGTTCGCAATCCGGCATGATGCGCAGAGCTCGTAGGCCGTACGGTAAGCTTTTGCACGAACGGAGTGCCGGTGGGGGCAGCGTCGATTCGGAGGATGCTGGTGTCGTTCACGGCCGTCCATGCGTTGACCGCAAATATGCTTATGGCCAATGCGCAAAGTGCCAGGAGGAGCCGCCGCCAAGCTACGGTGCTCATACCCTCAAGATACCAACGCGCGCCGGATTATCCCGCCCTTAGCGCAGGCAAAAAGCAGCACCCCACCGGTGCGGCGGGGTGCTTTGTTTGTACGATCGCTGACGAAGGCTGTAGGTGCTACCCCTGGCCGGTCTTCGTACAGCTTATCGTAGCGTGAGTGACGTTGCCTTGGGGATCGGTGGAGACAGATGCGTCGCTCGTTTTCGTATCACTGATTTTCGTCAGAACGTCTGAGCCGGTACTTCCGTCATTCGTCATCTCGGTTTTGGTGGACATCGTATTTCCCACCCAACCCGGCGACGTACTAACGGAATAACCACCGAAACTGTCGACTGCCACGGTCACCCACTGATGGCTGATGGAGTTGTAGGTAGTGTATGAGTCGCCTACTACCGCCTGGCTACGGTACTTGTCAAATGCGGGCGCGACGTCGTGCGTTACCATATACTGGCCATCCAGACCCATTGTGGTCGTACTCATGTCTGGTCGGTTCTTTCCACGCACCATTTGATTGCAGGTCCATGCGCCGAGAAACATCTTCATTGAAGAAAAATCCGGCATTGTATGCGGAACCGGCGTCGGCGCCGGCGAGGCTACGGCGTTGGCTCGACTTGCGCCAAAGAAAACGCTGAGAACCATGGCGCCGCACGCCATGGCAAGGGAAACGGAATGTTTCACTATTGAACTTCCTTTCCGGAGTCTGTCTAAAGCCTACATTTAAAATCGAGGCCGCGGTATAGCTAAAACCACGGTCTCATTGCCTTAACCCTCATAAGGAAGCCCGGCCTGCCGAAATATATGGTATGCCGCGGTATTGGGTAGTCGTGGTCTTTCTGGCGGCGGTTGTCGCGGGGCTCGACGCTTGCACGAACCGCAGCTTTGCACCGGTACCCTCCGTGCCCGGTGCCTCAAGCCTCGCAGACTCTGTTTCTCAAGACGCCGGGTCAGAACTCACCCCCGACGTGCGCTGCCCCCGGCAGAAGGTGCAGCCGGGCTGGATCTTCCGCGGCAACTGTAGGGCTCATGTCATCAAGCGGTCCGGTGCGATCCTTCGCTTGCCGAGATATAGCGACTACGCGATCGTCCTCCGTGTCCCCCGAAACGATGCACGGCGAGACGCGAAGCTGCGGATCGTCGACGCGATCGACAATGGCGACATCGGCCGGTATAAGGGTAAAGCATTCCCGCGGTACACTGAAGCTTTTCTCTATTTGAAGACCGTCGATTCTGCAAAGCCGATTCGGCTTACCAAGGGCGGTAAAGTCTCATTCGACATCGTCACCGCATCGCCGGTGCTGGGAGGGGCGTGCAACATCGCGCGCCTGCAACAGGAGAAATGGAGAACGTTGCCAGTCAAAGGCGTACTCTCCGACCGCAAGCTGACTTTCGACGTTCCGGTCGATACGGACCGCAACATACCCCGCGGATCGGAATACTTCGCTTTCGCATGCGCAAAGGCACCGACGCCATCACCGTCCCCTTCAACGTCGCCATCGTCCTCGCCAACGTCGCCCCCAACACCGGCAGACTGCAGCACCTATCACACTCCTTCGCCTAACTCCAATAGCGCGCCGCAAAAGATCGCGATCCAGGACGGTTCCGACACCGGCGCGCAGATTTACCTGTACGTCGTCACCGGTGCGCCACCATTGGGCGGAACGCAGACGCAGTACCTGGCGACCAACGGGCAATTAACGAATTTCACCAAGAGTGCGACGGCACCGCCATTTCCGCTGGCGTGCTTCACTGGAAGCACCGGAGGAAAAGGACAAAGCTTCGAGCTTCCGCCGCCGACGAACGCAAATCAAAGCGCTAATCTGTACATCGCGTATGCTACACCGCTTCCTAATGGCCGTGTTCCCAATCCTCTTCCGTTCATCGGCACGAAGAACGGAGGATACGACGGACCCTCACTCGATTGGACGGCTAAACTGCCAGGTGGCGCTTCCGAATACGTCTCGACGCCGTTCGATTACGTCGAATACACGTTGCCCAACGGCATCACGGACGTCACGCAGGTTGACAAAGTGGGCCTGCCGATCGAAGTCACTCAGGGAACGACGTCCGTCGGCTTCGCTTCGGGCAGCACGTATCAGCGCCTTTTGAACGCGATCACCGCGACGCCATACTACAAAGTGCTGGCGGTCTCCGGAATGCTTAACAACCGCTCCGTTCTCTCGCGAATCCTTAGTCCGCCGAACGGTCTCGTCTGGGGTTTCCCGCAAGATTGGTGGTACAACCCTACGTATACCGGCGCAACGTCGTCTGCGGCGAGCAAAGGTTACGTGGGCTACGTCCTGTCGCAATACCAGTCGACGCCCCGGCTCTATACGCTCAGCGGCATCGCGGGCTACAGCGGAAACTACTGCGCGAGCTCGGACGGCACCAGCAACGTGTTCTTCTATTCAGTGGGATCGACCATGACATGCGCGTCTCTAGGGAGTCCGACATATACGATGCCTATTGCAAACACGCTTGAGGGCGACGGCGTCACGAGCAGCGGCATCTGCTACAGCGCGATTTTCTCGATGCCGTACGGCGGCGCCGGCGGCCCGCTCACGGACGAAACCGAGTTCTATCTTTGGAAAGCGATGGTCATCGATATCGCCCGCGGAACCGTCTTGTCAACGTCTACACATCCAGTCGGCGGCTGGAATACATCGCCGACAACGTTACCGCCATTCAGCGACTTCTATCAAGAGCCTATCAACAACACCTACGCCAAGCTTGTGCATACGTACATGATCGGAAACCGGTCGTACGCGCTGCAATATGACGAGCCGGGCGGTTACGCACCGACTTTCAACTCGGTACCGAGCAAAACGCTTCACATCACTATTCACCAGATCCCAACGTACAGCGCGGCGATGCCGACCACCACGCCGACGCCGCTGCCCTGCCCCTCGTAGACCGCCCAAGCCTCGCAGCCTACCGGCCCTGACCGGGAACACGAGGTACTTGAGCGTCGCCGCAGTTCGGGCAGGTGCGGTTCAAAGCCGCGCTACACTCATCGCAGAACGTGCACCCGTACGAGCAGACATAGGCCTCGTCCTCGACGCCGATCTCGCGTCCACAGTGCTCGCAAGCATTTTTCACGAAAGCCCTGGCTTCGAAATTGAGAGCTCCAGGCCTTTTTCACTGAGTCATCGCAGAGGGTTTCTATGTCACTCGAACTGTTAAATACCGTTGGGACCTTTGGCACGTTCATCGTCATCGCAGCGACCGCAATCGCCGCACTCGTGCAGCTGCGCCACATGCGTGGCAGCAATCAGATCGTGGCCCTCACCGAGTGCCGCGAAACGCTGGAATCGGAAGACTTCCAAGAAGCCCAGCGCTTCGTTAGCTACGATCTGCCGAACCGCCTCAACGATCCCAAGGAAATTCTGCGGATCGCGCAACCCCAATCACAGTTTGAGGGCGAGTATCGAGCGATAGACACCGTAGCGAACTTCTTTGAAAATATGGGAGTCTTCGTCAAGAACGGCATCATCGACCGCACTCTCGCGTGCGACACGTGGTCGTACGTCATTCTGCGAAACTGGAACGCCTTGCTACCCATCGTAACGTTCGTAAGAGAAGATCTCGGCGCACCGGGAATCTGGGAGAATTTCGAATATATGGCCGTGATTTCCGAACAGTACAATCAACTGCATCCAAAAGGGACCTACCCAAAAGGAGTCCCGCGCATGCCGACGGACCGTTCCTTCATTGATGCAGTCAAGAAGGCGCGGCCTTCTTGAAACATCCCGTATAGCTCGCCGTATAGTACGGCAATGGCTGGCCTGCGCGCGGCGAGCGCCGTCCCTTGCGCTCGCTCTCTTAACGTGCGCGCCCCCAGCATACGCGGCGGTCGCACCGGCGAGCATCGCGGTTCCCGCGCTAACCGCGGAGCCGCCGATGGACGGAACGATTAGCGATGGATGGTCGAACGCCGCTAGGATCTCGCTCGACAGCGATTTTACTTACCGCAGGGCCGCCGCCGAGCCGACCGAGGTCTATGTCGCTCAAGACGACAGTTCGCTCGACATTGCATCGAAGAATGAGTTCTATGTCGTCTGCGGTGACGCCAACGACTTATCGACCGAGCCGGCGCTGTTCCTGAAATGGATTGGCTATATCGGCGCGGAGAAGGGCACGGAATTGTCGGTTCGCACGTTATTGCAGCCAGTCTGGAAGCGCCGTTCCGAACGCAGGCCGTTTGAAGTGCCCGGCGCACGATGCATCGAGCCCTTTGGCGGATGAGGTTTGTAAAAACCGCAACTCAATGTTCGTGAGGCACGGATTGTCGTTGTTGTGGCCGCCGTTTGGGATAAGCACTTGACGGCCGTGTGACAAATAGGCGACTTCGCGCATGCCGTACTGATATGGCGTCGCGGGATCGTCGAGCCCCGACATCATCAGAACGGGAACGTCTGATTTTACCGGATCGATGAAGGTTGATTCGGCAGGCATGACTTGCCAGATCTTGCAGGTTTCGCGGCGGGCGTTGATCAGGTCCATGCCCATGAAGGTGCCGTGAGTCTGGGAGCGCGCCTCGTTATCGCTGATGAATGCGACGCCTTCTTGGCAATCAACGCCGATGTTGTCACCTATCGCCTGGCTGCCGTTGATGGCGAAGGAAATGGCTGCCACGGCTCGGGCAAGCGGCGTGGTGTTGCCGAGGGCAGCCTCGTGATAGAGCAATGGAAGGTAGACGGCCGATTCAGGGGCGTACATCAGCAACCGCGTTGCGTTGGTAAGAACGGCGTGCGACATGACGGCGTGAACGTGCTGGTGCCTATGCGGAACGGCGTAATCGATTGGAATACCCCGTTCGCTTTCCGACACAACGCGGTTAAAGTCCGCGAGGAAGCGCGGGAAATGCACGCTGCAGAACGCGTCGCCGGCGCACGAGCGCACGAGATCGTCGAGCGCCTTTTGCGCACCTTGGATCATCGGCAGCGGTAGCTTAAAGAAGGGCGGAGCGACACCCTCGAGCAGTTCGCTTTGCACCGTATCTCCGTGCCGCCGCAAATACACCAGCGACAGCATGGTGCCGTACGATCCGCCGACGAGGATGATCTTGTGATAGCCAAGACGCGCGCGTAGCGCATCGAGGTCGTCAGCAGCGGCATCCGTACCGTAGTCGCTAAGATCGGACGTCCGAGCGAGCACCTCGCGACAGCTGGTGACGGCGCCGGTTGGAAATATTTGGGCAAAGACATCGCTGCCGTGAGCGTACAGTTCGCAGTTGAGGGGATGCGACAGCCCCGTACCGCGTTGATCGAGCAGCACGAAATCGTGGGTTGAGTGCAGCGCTTTGAAGATGCCGAAGGCGGACGGATCCTGTGGGTCGTCGCCGGCGCTAATGATACTCTGTCCCGGGCCGCCCGCAATCGGGAAAATAGGAGCCGCGGACCCGTGCAAGGCGGGGATGCGGACGAAGTGGAGCAGGATCGTGCGGCCGCGGGGAGGCGTGCGGCTTTCCGGGACTCGTAGTGTGCCGCAGTAGGCGAGGGATTTTGCGAAAGTGCACGGATGCTGCTGCAAATCGTTTGGAGCATCCGCGAGGGTAGCGACGCGCGAAAGAACGCCGATGGCGGCAAACACGAGGGCCAATGCGAGCGCTTTCACGGCGGGGGCGTTCTCGCCTTGGCGAAAGATGGCCTATATGGTCCATGGTCGTTGGCGAGCCTACGCGTACGGTCTGGTGACCACCGCGCTCGTCCTCGTGTTTGCGCTAGCCGAGCGCGAAACCGAAATGTACGTCTCCGACCGCTCGCGCCTTGCCGGCAGAGCGATCGAAATCACCATCGCGCTATTGGCAACACTAGCGTTTCGTCCACTGCATCGCCGCATCGAATCGCTCATTGAGGCGGCCTTTACGAAACGCCGGCGAGAAGCGCGTGAGGCCTTGTTCCATTTGCAAAAAGAGTTGACGTCGTATCCTAACGTATCTAACGTGCTGCGCCCTTTAGTCGCCGCGGTCGATCGTCACATGAGCACGGCCGGTTCCGCCGTCTATCTCCGTCGCGGAACGTTCGTAGCCGAAGCCTCGTCGTTTGACGTTCCGCTCGAGAGTGTGGACATCAATGACGCACTCGTCGTCCGGTTGCGCTCGGCATCGGCGCCCGTCGATCCGCGTGTCCTGCGCTCGGCCGCATATGGAGAGTTGGCCTTTCCGATGATGGCGGGCGGCGAGTTGATCGGCTTTCTTACGCTCATCCCCAATCGCATCGAGTACGAGGCGGAGGACCGGCACGCACTGGGAGCACTCGCTGACGCCGCGGGTGTGGCGCTTCTCGCGCTTGACTCGCAGCTGCGCGTACGCGAACAGCCACGCACCAACCTCCCGCACGTGCTTACATCGTTTGTCGGTCGCGAAAACGAGCTTGCTGAAATTAGAGCGCTCTTGCAGCAGCACCGTCTCGTCACCTTGGTCGGAGCAGGAGGGGTCGGCAAAACGCGGACCGCTCTGCAAATCGGCAGCGAACTGCTTGAGAAGTTTGCCGACGGTGTATGGCTCGTCGAGCTTGCTCCGCTGTCGAGCGGCGACTTCGTTCCCTCGACCGTCGCGCAAGTCATGGGACTTACGTTAGCATCCAAGAGTGATCCGCTGGAAAATCTCGTGCATGCACTCAAATTGAAGCATGCACTGCTTATCTTTGATAACTGCGAGCACCTCGTCGACTCCGCCGCAGGCGTCATTGCCGCAATTCTGAGGGCTTGCCCAAGAATCAGCGTGGTTGCATCAAGCCGCCAACCGCTCGGAATTGCGGGCGAATATGCGTATCGCTTGCCATCCCTTGAGGAAGCCTCTGCGATTGCTCTCTTCGTCGAACGCGCAGTTGCCGTCGACCAGAGATTTGCGTTAAGCGGCGACGACGCGCCGCATGTCACTGAAATTTGCCGCAGACTCGACGGCATTCCGCTTGCGATCGAGCTAGCAGCCTCGAGAACGTCGGCGCTCAGCTTGAAGCATATTTCAGAGAAGTTAAACGAGCGCTTTCGACTCCTGTCTCAGACGGGCGGCAATCGTCTGCCTCGCCAGCAAACGCTGCGCGCGCTGATCGACTGGAGCTTCGATCTGTTAAGTGAAGACGAGCGCGCGGTCTTTAGGCGCCTATCGGTCTTCGCCGGAGGTTGGACGCTGCCGGCCGCCGCCGCGATTTGCACCGGCGAAGGCATCGATGAATGGCAGGTCTTCGACCTGCTCTCCGCTCTCGTCGCGAAATCGCTCGTCGTCGCGGAACCGCGCGGAGGCGACTTGCGCTACAGCATGTTAAACTCGATCCGGGACTATAGTGACGAGCGCCTGACAGCGGAAAACGAGGCCGAGGACGTTAAGGCAAAACACGCCCGGTATTATGCTGAGCTCGTTTGCGATCTCGCTCCGCTCGTGGCGTCATTGGAAGACGTGAAATGGCAACATACGCTCGCTCCCGAAATCGATAACATCAGAGCTGCGTTGGACTGGGCAATCTTTCAAGGTCACGACGTCGACGCCGGTCTCCGTTTGCTCTCAGAGATTGAATGGCCCGAATTGGTCACCACACCGGCCGAAGCCGTTCGCTGGTTCGATGCAGCGGCAACGTTCCTCGACGTTCCAAGAGACGCGGTGACCAAAGCGCGAATCCTTCGTCAGCACGTTCGGCTGAAATGGCTCGTAGGCCGCCCGATCGCGGAGCTCATGAAGACCGCCACCGATGCGATCGCGGCCGCACGAGCATCACGCGATGCGGACGAAATCGCCCGCGCACTGGCGAGTTTAGGCGCTTCATACCGTGACGCGGAACGTTTCGACGATGCCGAGCCGCTGTTCCAAGAGGCTTATCGATCGCCCGAAAACCTCTCGCCGATTGCCGCGAATGAGGTCCTGCGCAACTGGGCGGTAACGAATCTTCAGCACGGCGACGTCGACATGGCGCGGCGACGCTTTACCGAAGTTGCGGACAAGGAGCGACCCGGTAGCGAATCACACGCGAGCGCACTGCTCAACCTGGGCGAACTAGAGTTCGAGGTCGGTAATGTCGAGGCAGCGCGCACGGCCGCACGCAAAGCCAGAGAAACACTGGCGCGACTTCGTGCTGCACCGCTAACGCTCGTTTCGTGCAACCTAGCGGCTTATGCGATGGCCATCGACGACTTCGACGAGGCGCGTTACTTCCTTCGAGAAACCCTTCTCCTCCTTAGACAATCGGGTTCTCGATGGATGATCACCGCGCTGGAACATCACGCCGTATTAGCCGGACTCTTGGGCGATCACGAACGCGCCAGCGTGCTTCTCGGCTTCACCGACGCGCATTCCGCCAATGCTCCACGGCAACGAACCGAGCAACGCGGCTATGAACGCCTCATTACGCTGCTCTCGCAAATCTACGATCCGGCGGAGCTCGCGCGGCGAATGAGCACGGGGGCGCGACTAACGGACGAGCAGGCGCTGGAGTACGCCGCGGCGATAAGCCAACAGACCGAACCAAGCCCGGCGGTGACCGCCGCCGATTAGAGGAAACGATCGATTATGGCCAACGCCACCCACGATCAAGTCGCCGGAAGTATTGACGCCCACGCACGTTCGATCGACGAGCTTCACAGCAAATTAGCCGTCACGCCGGGCATCAATAAGGAACGGCTGCAACAGGCCGTCGACAAGCTCAAGACCGCGCATCAACAATTCCGCAGCGATGCGCTCGCGTGCATGAACTAACGCGACGCCTCGCGTAGCCTTTTCTCGACGGCGACACCGACGGGAACGCCGAGACCCGTGCACGGATTCCAACCGGGACCGGCCTGGAAACGACCGTTGCTTCCGGTAGTGATCTCGCTAAAGGGATGGTCGCCGGATTCTTTGTAGAGCGCCGGCACGAAGAAGCCCGCGGGAATGCCCAACCGTTGGTTGATACGTGCCGTCAACGCCGCCCACATTGGCGCGACCGCGCTCGTCCCGCCCATCGCTAGTTCGGCGCCGTCCATCACGACGTAATAGCCGGGTTGTTGTTGCGCGGCGACGTCGGGCACGCCGCGCCCGGCGCGCATGCCGCATTGCGATGCCGCCGTTCGCGCGACATCTTGCCACTGGGGTATGTCGAACCGTTCGCTGAACCCGCCACCGGTTTTTTCCCACGCTCGTTCTTCTGCGCCATCGATTGCAGTTGCGCCGCACGCGATCGCAAAAGGGCTCGAAGCCGGCGCCAGCACGTGAGGCTTGCCGGCACCATCGAGCTCGGCCCCATTATCTCCTGACGCACAAAATACGCTCATGCCGACAAGGCCTGCAGCCCTGAATAAATCGTCGAGAATTCGCAGTGCCGCGGGCGTCCATAGATATTCGGACCATCCGTAACTTATCGATAGCACCGATGGCTCGTTTTGCTCGTCGAAAATCGCGTCGCGAATCGCATCGATGAAACCGCGCTCGTCGTCGGGCGCTTCGTAGACAACGATACGGGCGCCTGGCGCTAGGGAGGCGATAACCTGCACGTCGAGTGCTGCCTCGAGATCCTGGGTCGTTGCGATTTCGCGCGCGACCACCGCGTCATCGACTCGCTTTACTACCGGCAGCGGAGGTGCGAGATTTTGCGCGCGCACGCACTGTTCGAAATCGTTAGATTTGAATATGCCCCGCAACTGCACGACGCCGACCGTTTGGCCCGAACCGTCCCCATCGGGGAATCGATAGCGTGCTGCGACCTCATTTGCCTTCAGCGGTGTCGTGTGCCGCTGCAGCGACCCAAGCTTTCTGGAGCGAGGCCATTGATGCAGGCCGAAGACGCCACGAACCACCGCCGCAACTTCAGGCGGAGCGTGCAGCGCATCAGATCGATGGCGAAACCGCTGCTGCTCATCGTTTTCGAAGATTGCGACGTTCGCGCCGAAGGCTTGAACCAATCGTTCGAGCGAGCCACTTATCTCGACCGATCTCCAGTGCGAATCGACAATCCTAAGGTCGAAAGCCTCGCAGTATCGGCGTAACACCTCGATCTCTGCCGGATCCGCGCCCGTTTGCGCTGCGAGTGTTTTGCGATCGCGGTAGTTACGATGCGCTAAGGGCGTCGTAGCGAGCGTCTGCGCCCGTTTTTCATCGAGATCGCCTCCACTCTTCGGGCGGAGCCAGGCGGTCAGAACAACGTCCGCGCCCGTGGCGAGAGGTTCGACTTCGCGGCTCCCAGGCCAAACCTCCCGCTGCGTATCCGGTATCGGAACGCTACTTCCAGGCATTCAGCCAGTTTGGATAGTCGCTGGTGTAGTGAACGCATGCTGCAATTTTTCCATCGGACAACGTGAAGCGCTGCACGATCTCGCTCTTAAACGAAATACCCTTCCGGATGCCGCTCGCGTGCTCTTCGACAAACACTCTGTCGCCCGAGGCGGCGAAAGTTACAGGAACGACTTTGAAAGTTCCCTGCGTCTCTGCCTGAATAAATTTGAAAAACGCCATGACCTCATCTCGGCCGGTATACTGAGCTGCGATCACTCCGGCAGGAGCTTGACGCCAGGTTACATTGGGCGTAAGCATTTCGGAAAGCGTCGTCGTATCGCCGGCGCTAAATGCTTCATAGCCGCGACGCACCTGGTCGATGTTCTCTTGCTCGTTCTGAGTGCTGATCATTATTGATCCTTTCCAACTTCGATTTTCACCAACCCATTGATCGCCAATAAATAAAGAAGCTGCCTTCGTACTTTGATACCGCTAAAATGCGGCAGTAACGGTGGGCAGCTTTTCAAAGGCGCCTAGAGTCGCTGTAAGACACAGTGTAGCACACATTGATACGGAACGGGTGGAATATCTGAAACCTTAATAGACGAGTTTAGCCGAAGCGACGTTCGTGCCGGCGCGTTGCAACACAATCGACCGGATGCGCTCGCTTGGACGCACGAAGAGCGTCGCCGTTTGGCCGGCACTCGACAATGCGCCAAGATCGGTAACACCAGCGGCCGTGCGCGCGATAGCGTGCAGTTCGCCGCCGGGCTTATCCGCAATGATGTAGACCCATGAGCCGTCGCGCGCGTAGAGGATTTTTGCTGCGACCGGACTGGCCGACTGCGGCGCCATCGAAACGTGATTGAAGTGACTGTGAACCATCGTGACGAGCGCAACGTCCTCGCCGGCGAGGCGTCCGCGAAGCACGAGCGTCTGCCAACCGAGCGCAATGAAGGCGAGCGCGAACGCAGCTGCGAGCGCGAGTCGAAGAGCGCTCGCGGGGAATATGCGCGTGCGGCGCTGCGATCGTAGAGATTCGTGCAGCCTGCGCTCGAGCGCCGGCGACGGCGTGGCGAGCGGGAGCGAAGCCGCAAGCGATGCAGCAACCGCCTCCGCTTGCGTTACACGATCCGCGCACTCCGAGCAATGCTCGATGTGCCGTTCGACGGTGCGAGCCGCATCTTCGTCGAGTATGCCGAGCGGATAAAGCTCGGCATCTTCACCGAGGTGTTGGTTCACGAGCGGCTCCCTCCTGCGCTTGCCAGCTCCGTCTGCAGTTTTCGCATCGCTAAAGAGATGCGACTCTTGATCGTGCCCAGTGGGACGCCCAGCTCATTTGCGACCTCAACGTGTGTTTTATTTCCATAGTAGGCCAGCGTCAGCGCGGCACGCTGTTCCTCCGGGAGACGCCCAAGGGCGCCTTGCAAGCGCTGCGTTTCCACCGGGTCGACCACCGGCGGATCGATTGTGGAAGCGGGAGCGAGCCGTGCCGCCTTTAGCTCGCGCGCATCGCGCCGGCTGTCGCTTCGAAGCATCGTCAACGATTCATTGCGCACGCAGGTAATCAAATAGGCCTTCAACATGTCGCGATTGCCGGAAAAGCGGTTTGGCGCGCGCCAAACGCGCAGCAGCGCGTCGTGTACGCAGTCTTCCGCCCGGGCGCTATCGGAGATCGCGTGGCGAGCAACGCTATAAAAGAGCCGCGACCACAGCGCGTACACTTGCTCTAGACCCGACGTCCTGCGCGCGGCAAAGGCATCGACGAGCTCGTCCATCTACGGGCTAACATACCGTTTTGTGGTTTCCACGACCTTGATATGCCGCCGGAGGGGCAGACGGATGACGCCGGTCATCCACCGAGGCTTGCAGCGGCATATCCCCGACATGAATAAAATCTTAGCCGGCCTGCAGTCCGTGCTGCTGGCCACCGCTCTGACCGCCGGCGCAAGTGCGTCGACTCCACCCCTTCTTCCGGCGGTGGCGACCGTCCATATCAAGGATTTCAAGTATGGGCCGCCGGCGCTTACCGTCCACGTTGGTGACCGCGTCACGTTCGTGAACGACGACGATGAAGCGCACACCGTTACCTCGACCGATAAATCGTTCGATTCCGAAGGCCTCGACACCGCAGGTACGTGGCAACACGTATTCGCGACGCCGGGCACGTTCCACTATTTCTGCGAATTGCACCCGTACATGAAGGCGACGATCGTCGTCCTGCCGGCGCAAAAGTAAAGGAGCAATAATGAAACGCGACGACTTCCTCAAGCACGTTGCCTGGACAGGAACCGGCATTGCGTGGTCTTTGTCGAGTACGGGTCTCTTTAGCGCCCAAAAGGCACTAGCCGACGACGGCGGCATTTCGTTCGTTCAGATTAGCGATAGTCACATCGGATTTTCCCGGCCCGAAAACCACGACGTGGTCGGAACCTTCCAAAAGACGATCGATGCGATTAACGCCATGCCGGTGCAACCCACGTTTGTCGTCCATACGGGCGACGTAACGCACCTCGCCAAGGCCGCCCAGTTCGATACCGCGAAGCAAATACTCGGTACGCTAAAAGCCCCGCTTATCGTGCTTCCCGGAGAACACGACGTCATCGGTTCAACCGATGCCTTTTTTGCAGCTTTCCGCCGGAGCGACGCGCCTAATGGCTGGTTCTCGTGGGATCAAGGCGGCGTGCACTTCTTGTCACTGGTCAACGTCTTCAACTTCGAAATCGATGGAAAGCTTGGCGCCCAACAGATCGACTTCGTCGAAAAGGACCTCGCGGCGCAGCCAAAATCGCGTCCGATCGTTGTCTTCGCTCACGTTCCTCTCTATGCGCTCTTCCCGCCCTGGGGCTGGACGACCGAAGACGGATCGCGCGTGATGGCGGCACTGCGCCGCTTCGACGCGGTAACCGTGCTGAACGGTCATATCCATCAAATCGTTCAGCATCGCGACGGCAACATTCAGTTCGCGACGGCCGCTTCGACCGCATACCCACAACCCGCACCCGGTACCGCTGACAAACCAGGTCCGCTGAAAGTTCCGGACAGCCGACTATTGAGCGTTCTCGGCTATCGCAGCGTGGAAATCGCCGGAAACCTGGCAACAATCGCAGACCGCTCGCTGCAAACGTAACAATTACACCGACAAAACAATCATAAGGAGTTCTACCGTGCTTATTCCTCTAGTGCTAAGTTCGCTCGTCGGGCTTGCCTCAACATCCCCGGTCCGGCTCGCGAGCTGCGACGTCTCAACACCAATTACGGACTTGAGTGGCGATCTCGAACCGACTCTGATCGGTGGATATGCTTTACGCGTGCGTTTCTCCGATATCGCTTCCGAGCCGATCTCGCGGGTGACGTTCACGCTCAACGACGGCGCGACTGTCAGTGATGTTGGAACGTTCAGTCTCGGTGTTGCAATCAATAACAGCTTATCATTAGAGAGCACCGAGGCCACAAAGTGTACGGTCACAGCCGTCACGTTCGCCGATGGAGCAACCTGGAACGCTAATTAGATTCGAGCGAATCACAAAATGTTCAAACGCATTTACACTTTCTTCATATCGCGAAGTTACACTCACAACACATCACACTAACCTATTCCCTTGTAGGAGAATCACATGAAGTTGCCCCTTCACGGTGCGGGCGCGTGCCTCGCGATGGCGCTCGCAGCGTGCTCCGGCGCGCAGAGCGGCTCGTTTGCGAACGCCGTTCCGCCCGTCGCCGCGTCGCAAATCGGTCACGTTCGCGCCTCGGCAAGCACGGTGACCACGCCACTCATTCTCGTTGCCAACGAAGGTGCCGGGACCGGCGGTTCGATTCTCGAATTCGCAGAGAACTCCAGCGGAAATGTTGCACCCACTTCGGTTATAACCAACCATAACGGCGGACCGTTTGCCATCGCCCTAAGTTCAACCCAGCAGATCGGCGTTGCGAACGGTAACCTCAACTCGGCCGGCGAATTTGGCGCCGAAACGTTCGCCCTCGCAACGGGCGATTTCGTGAGCGGCGTTACGTGCTTGAACCGCGGTCAGACAAACGCCGTCGCGTTCGATAGCAAAAACCAACTCTTCGTCTCCCGGACAAACGCATCGAGCAGCATCCTCGTTTTCGCATCCGGCGCCCAAAACTGCGCCAAACCGAAGTTGACGATCCCCGATGCGGGCGGCCTGGCCATCGACAGCAACAACGTTCTCTACGTTGCGAACAGCACGACCCACACGGTCGACCTCTTCGCATCCGGCTCAACCACGATGGAGGCGCAGATCGGTGGAAGCAACACCGGACTGCAAGCTCCCGATAGGGTCGCTCTCGACGCATCGCGCAACGTTTACGTCTTCGACACGCAGACTTCCACGATCAGCGAGTTCGCGGCCGGAGCGCACGGCAACGTCGCACCAATCCGTACCATCTCGGGCACGAAGACCGGGTTAAGCGGAAGCACCGGGTTCAACGACTCCATCGCGGTCAGCAAAAACAGCGGTGAGATATTCGCCGCCAATCCGGGACCGAACGAAATCCTTGTCTTTGCAGCGAATGCGACCGGCAACAGTGCTCCGGTCCAAACGATCGCCGGCGTTGACACGGAACTTTCCGACCCATTGGGCATCACAGTAACAGAGTAATCCTCAAGCCAAGACTGCTTGCGAGCACGCGTGATACGATCGGGGCGATTTCGTCCCCGATCGTTTCTACGTACCACAATCATTAGATTAAGGTAGCGACTTGTAAGTCGCCTCTTGTCGTGATAGCCTCGATGAGCATCGCCGCACTTTGATCAAGGCCTTCTCCGAGACCGACTTTAGCGAGGATCTGAAGAAACTGGACGTTCCGGCGCTCATCATTGCCGGGCGACGACGACCAGATCGTTCCTTACGCCGATGCTGCGTTGCTGCAAGCGAAGATGATTGACGGCGCGGAACTGAAGATCTACAAAGGGCCGCCCCACGGTCTTTGCTCGACCCATAAGGATCAAGTCAACGCGGACCTGCTTCCGTATCTCCGGTCAGCACGTAATTGTACGGACCCGGAAGTCCGATATCGTCGGTGGTCTTCACCTTCTTCACGCACGAGAAACACGGTACACCTGCGTACGGATAGCCCGTCGCAACGAGGTTGAGCAAGAGGCTGGGGGAGGACGCCTTAGAGTGCATCGTAAAGGGCGCCGCTCCTTGCCAAAAACGAAGACCCGTCGGAACTGAATCCGGCGGGTCATTAGCCGTGAAAAAACCTTCGTTTTATTCTTGGCGCTGCCTTACGACTTCGTACACGTTTCCTTGACGTTTACGACGCGACCGCTCGTTTCCGTAAACGACGTCGTCATCGTTTTCTTCGTATCACTCACTTTGGTGTACACTTCGGGTGCGTACGAAGCGATGTCGGCTGCCTTGGTTTGAATCACGTAGGTATAGGTCTTGTGGCTGCCGGCGGGCATTGGTGCCGTCGCGACGGCGTAGCCTCCTCGGTCGCCGGTTGAAATGCGCACCCAGCGCTTTGCGACGGTGTCATACGTGTACTTCGTTTGGCTATGGAATTCGCGCGGAATCCACGATGCTTTGTGGATCGTGTCGTCGCGCAGAATCCAATAGCCGCTGGGATCCATTGAATAGACTTCGGTGGTGGTGAACGGCCCCGGGCGCCGCGAACTGAGGTCCGTGCATGTCCACGTGCCGATCAGAAAGTTCATCGAGGAAAAGTCCGGCTTGGGACTCATAGGGACGGGCGTTCCTTCAACGTTCATCGTGGCCGCAAACGTGGTTGCGCCGGTGACGACGAGCGCGAGGGTCAAGCCGAAAGAAAAACGATGGGATCTCTTCATGAATCACAGTCCTCCTCAGGGCCCGGCCATTCGCAGGCAAGCAGTGGCTTCCTATCGAGGGTAGTGATACAGTGCGCCGACCGTGCCCTGTATGCGGCTAAAGAGTCGGGTCGAAATTGCTGCGTTGTCGAGCAGCTTGAGGCCATACCAGCGTAACAAACACGCATACGGCGGCATTCATCGCCAGCGCGATGATGCCGTTGTTTATTCCCCATGACCCCATACCGGAATGGAGCGTATAAATGGCGATCGTCTCACCAACGATCAAACCAGCCGCCACCGCCCACGCCGTCACGCGCTTCCAGAACAGCCCTAACAATATGCCGGGTGCCAGTTGAGTAATTCCATTGTAAATCAGGAGCAGCAAATCGACCAACGTCGTCTTGGCAAAAAGCCACAACACGAGCGACAGCGCGGCGCAAAGCAACACCATCGGCCGCACCCACCGCGTGTGCCCGAACACATTGCGAGAGACGACCGTCGCCGCGCCGAGCAATAACACCGATGCCGGAAGCAGCGCCGCCAAGCATCCCGCTCCGCAGACCAACCCAACGACCCACGGCGCGAAATAGTGCTGCAGCACTAAGAGGAATGATTGATCTGCAGCCGGTCCGCTGAGTCCGGGCAAGACCAAGAGTGCGGTAAATCCGGCGAGCAGCGTCAGCACGACCAGCACGGTGTACAGCGGTAAAAACGTGAGGTTGCGCCTGACGGTCCGCTCGTCTTTTGCCGAAAAGACGGACTGAATGTTTGCCGGGTACATGAAGAAACCTAAGGCGTTGAGGATCACGGTCGAGGCATACCAGATCGTACCGTACGACGCGCCGGCCGGCGCAAGCGTAAACCAGTGCGGCCTGATCTGCAAAACGTGCGTTACGACGTTTGCCGGCGATCCGAAGAAATGGATTGGCAGGTACACTCCGGCAAAGATTGCAGCGCCCAACACCGCCGTATCTTTAATGACGCTGGCCCAAGCGGCTCCGCGAAGGCCGGCACTAAACACAAAAAGGGACATCAAGGCAAACGCGACGCTAACGGCAACGTTACCGCCGTAGCGTCCGTACCCGGCGATCGTCAGGAGAATCTGCAAGCCGGTCAACTGCAAAGTCACGTACGGCACCATGAGGACGAACTGCAGCAACGCCACCGATCCACCGAGCAGCTTGCTGCCATAACGGTCGATGAGAAAATCCGGCCAGGTCATATAACCTCGACTCTTTCCCAAGCGCCATACCATCGGGAGAAACAGATAGCCGATGATATAGCCAAGAGGCGAGTAAGCCAGGATGTAAAACGACGGTGCGCCTTTGCCGTACGCCCAGCCGGCGGCGCCGAGAAAGGTAAACGTCGTGTAAATCTCGCCGCCCATAAGAATCCACAGCAACAACGGGCCAAACGAGCGGTTCCCCACGATGAACTCTTGCGGATCCATCCGAAAGCGCCGGACCGCGCTCAAGGCAAAGAGGATCGTCCCAAAGACGATGATCGCGATGATGAGTAATGGGACGGCAACCGAGCTCAGGATGAATCCCTCACGCGCTCAGCGGCGACGAGAAAAAGCGGCGTCATGAGCACCCAGAACATTAACCAAACGAAAAGAAATGGTAGACCCGCAATACGAGGCTCGACGCGATTAACGAACGGAACCGCGGCGACGAGCATGAGCGCCGGCACTGCGATCAGAGCGTAGCGGATGAATCCACGCAACACTGGCGCGACTTTCGCCCACCCAGCCCGGTCGAACTGCTCGCCGGTTCCCCGACCGAGCGATCCGCGGGAGGGCCGGAAGACCTATACGTTTTCACATCCGACGCGGGCATACAGGTCTAGAGTCGTATTGACTTAGTGCCATCTTGCCCGTACCATTAGCAGACGCAACGGTGCAATAGCTCGCTTCCTTGCAGGATGGGCTTTGACCGAAAGCGCTGTTCCTTTTGCGGCTTAGAGCTCGGTTCATTCGTCTATTCCGGTTGAAAGAAAGTAGATAACGATGACAGACGGCGCGGCCTTGGTCACATTTACCGGAGAGTACGATTTGGCTTCCCACGCGCAGTGGCGCTCCGCGCTCGAAAAATTGTACGCAGAACCTTCCGTCATCATCGATCTTCAACATGTCGAGTATCTCGACGTTTCTTGCGTCCTGGAGCTTCTCACGTTGCACGAACTGCGCGCCGCCAACGGCTTCGAGCGCGAAACGGTCATTCTCGGTCACCCGATCGTCCGCAGGCTGTTCGATCTTCTCAAACTCCGTGGGCTTTTCCGTGTGGTCGATTCCTACGACGATGCCGCGCGCGCGGCAGTTCCGTGCCGATGCTGATATGACAATGTCACCGCACGCGATCCGCCTCTACGTCGTCGAGAGTCAAACGCTTTTCTGCAAAGCCCTTTGCCAGGTTTTTTCAGCGGAGCCCTCCATCGTACTTGCCGGCGATTCCGCAGTCGTATCCGAAAAGGCGCTTGGCGAGGCTCGCCCGGACATCATCGTGGTGGACATCGATGGAATGACGGATTTCAGCGAGACGCTGTCACTGTGTCGCCAAAGCGCGCCGTCAGCCCGCATCTGCGTCCTGTCCATGCGTCTCCAACCCGAAATCATGCAGCGATGTCTCGCCTCGGGCGCGGAAGGTTTCGTTGTGAAAGACATTACGCCGGATGGGCTCTTGCGAGCGGTCAAGCTCGTTGCTTCAGGCGAGACGTATGTCGATCCCCGAGTGGCCGGGAACCTATTGCGACGGCACTCCTTGTCGAAAGAGCGCACCGGCTTCGGCGAACTTTCCGGCCGCGAAATCGAAGTGGTTCGCCTTATCGCTTTGGGTCTGGCAAACAAGGAAATCAGCCACCGCTTGTGCCTTTCGGAGAAAACGGTCAAGAATCTCGTCAGCCGTATCTTTTCGAAGCTCCACATCTGCGGTCGCGCTCGAGCCGCCGTTTACGCGGCCAAGAGCGGTTTGATTTAGTTACGCAGCGGTCGTCGTACCGTGCCGATCCGTAGAGCGTTAAAACCTTACGGACGCCTGACCGCTTGTGATCGTCGATTCAGGCGGTAGACTATCAGCAGCTTTCGCAAAAGGAGTTTGATCATGACCACCGTCGCGCAACCTTTCGTTACCGATATCACCGAGCTCCGCCGCCGCGCCAAAGAAAATATGGAGCGCGGACCCGTAACCGACAACTACGAAGGGCAAGTGCAGCAAGCGATCGATCTGCTTCAAACGGCGTTAGCGACCGAAGTCGTCTGCGTGCTTCGGTATACGATGCACGCCGTCTCCGCGGTCGGCATCGACAGCGAAAGCGTCACCAAAGAGTTTACCGAACACGCCAACGACGAGCGCGAGCATGCGAAGAAAATCGCAGAGCGGATCAATCAGCTCGGCGGCGTGCCGAATCTGAATCCTGAAGGGCTGCACACTCGCTCGGCCACCGAGTATGGAAGCGCGGAGACGCTCATCGACATGATCAAGGAGAACTTGGTGGCGGAGCGCATCGCGGTCGAACACTATCGCGAGCTGGTGCGCTTCTTTGGAGACAAGGATCCGACAACGCGCATTATGCTCGAGGGCATTCTCGCGCAAGAGGAAGACCATGCGAACGACATGCACGATTTGCTCGTCGCACACGAAGGACGTCCGTTCCTGAAGAGGTAGAACTTCATGATGAGACTTTCACGACCCCGCGCGGCGGCCGCACCGACGCCAACTTCACGTGCGACGTGCAATCCATCCGGCGGCACCACCTAACCTAGCGCCACGCACGATTGCCTTTTAGTAAAATTTCAAGCAACCGTGCAGGGAACGTTTGCGAGCTAAGATAAGGGCCCAGACAGGCTGGCACCACTCTACGATTCTTTAGACGTAGGAGGAAAGAGTCGTGTCCAAATCCCTCGGCACCGCTTTAAGCGGAGTCTCATCTCTTGTTTCGGGACCGCGCGCATTGGCTGTGGCCGTTGCGTTCGCAGGCCTCGTTGCGGCCGGTTGTTCAGGCATGGGGCAGAACGCGCTGCCTTCAGCCACAACGAACGCCGCGCCGTCACTGCGTGCAATTCATCCCAACGGTTGCGGCGGAGGCGGACATCACCGTCCGCCAACACCACGCCCGTCACCCACAGACTCCGGCGGATCCGGCGGTTCCGGTTAACTTCAATTCCCGAACAGCGTAAATGACGCGCGCGACGGATTTGTCCGCCGCGCGCGTAGTTCACTACTTATACAGCGTTCCTACCCTCGCCAGCCAGCCATTCTTCGTTACCATTGGGTCCGACGGTGCGAGTTGGTTTACGGAGTTTAACGGGGGATAAAATCGGCGCTTCCGCTAAGTCGCGCTAGTCCTTCACGCAGGTATCGCTCGAGTTCGTCGTCTTACCGTTCGCGCGTTGCGAAAAATGCAGCGTGTATTTCGTAGGCGAAAGCCGGTCGAAGACGTCGGTCATGCTCGGATCGGGGTAGACGCTGCGGTAGACGACGTGATCTGCACTACTGCCGTACGCTCGAAAAACAACCGCGTTACGCTCGTTCTCGACGACGATCGCGGTCCATGCGTGCGCTTTCGGATCGTACGTAAAGAGGTCTTCGTCGCTCCCGCCGCCGCTCCACGCATCGCGCTCGCGCATCCAATTGTTTCGCATGTCGTATGCAAAGGATGCTTTGTACGTTACGCGTTGTGACCCAATCGCATAGGTACACGTCCACGTGCCGACCAGCCCGTGAAGCGACGCCAATGGATCGCCTGACGAAGCCGAGGCCGAGCCGGCCGTCAAGGCCAGCACCAGCGCTGCTCCTATGAGTGATCTAATCCCTAAGGATTCTTCGACGTGAACAGCACAAAGTTTTTCGCGCCCGCCAGCACGTCAGTGCCGGGGAACGGAATCCCCAGTACGGCATGACCTTTTGTAGTCCCGGAGATCGTGATGCCGCCATGCGGTTTTGGATCCGTGCTATTTGGATCTTGGAAAACAGCCCAGTAACTGGACTTGGGATTAAACGGTCCTTTAATCTTGCTTCCGTCGCTTGGCCCGGTGACGGTTGAATAAAAGTTGATCGTCGATCCTTTGGAGTAACCGCCCCCCGTGAAGACCCACTCCATGTAATAAACGGTGTTGGGATCTTTGTAATAGACGTGCGGCAGCGGCTTCGCGCTCACCGTAACCGTCACCGAGATTCCGGGGACGTAGGACTTCGGATATTCCATCCTGCCGGAAAAGCCGTCGCAGCTCGGCAGATGTATCCAACCGCCGCCTTCTTTCATCGTTTGCGTAACGTGACACTTTGTGGCTGCGGCAGGGCTTAGGCCGGCGGCTGCGTTGTACGCAGCACCGGAGGGGGCGCTGGACGTCGGAATGGCTGGAACACCGGAACACCCGGCAATCAGCCCGGCCAAAAGGCCTGCTGCTATAAACTTCATGCAGCGAAGATTAGGACAAGCCGCCATTACTTACCTGTCGTACGGATTGCGGCTGTACGGCGGGTGCTTAGACCCGTCAACCTCGACCTGGTACCACGGCTCCGGCATGATCTTGCGCAGCAGATCAAAGCGTTCGCCAGTGCGTGCCATGTGCGAGACGTCGACCGCGTAGCGCAGCGGCTGTCCGGCGGTGAGCGTAACGGGGGCGCGCGCTCGCACGAGATACGCCCCACGTCCGCCGGGGCCGTTAAGAACCGTCGCCACGCCGTGGGCATCGACGACCACGGCGCTTCCTTGGTCGATTCCCAGGCCATAAACGGTCTGCACCTTGCCGAGTACGTTGTCGTGCAGTATGCGTGCGAGGAAGACGACGAGCCGCCCAAAGCGGTTACGCCGAACGAAGTGGGTGTCCGTAATCGTGTCGCGCAGCGTCGGCCAAGCAAAAAAATTCGTCGTAAAGCTGATGCGCGCTTCCAGCGGATCGGCCACCGCATCGCTCGTGGTCGTTTCGACATTCAGCCGATCGGCAGCGGCCGAATCGTAGACCACCGCACCCTGAACCGCAAGACCCGCACTCAAGCCTCCGACGACGCCGCCCCGTGCGTAGACCTCCTTGACCGCGGCGATCAGTGCGCTTCCTTTCCAAGCGGTGTAGTTCGATTGATCGCCGCCGGCGAAGTAGACGGCCCCGGCGCGCGCGACCAACGGCGCAAGAGTGTTCAGCTGCGGCGCCTGCGCGCACGGCGGTATCAACAGCGTTTGGACCGAACCGAAGTTTCCTTCCTTATAGAAGAGCGGGTCGTCGTAATCATCGCCCGATGCGCGCAAAACGACGACGTTTCCGCCGCGTTTGCTGCTTGCGGTCATGCGGTCGTGCATCCAAACCAAAGCTGCCGGTACGATTTCACCACCGCCGTCGAGCAATAGTCCGGGACCACGCAAAACGTCCGTCGCGGCCAAGTGGCCGACCGGTGGATAGAGCGTCGGCGTGCACACGGGAGCCGCGGCGAGCGTTACGCTACAGACGGCAAGCCAGAGCAACGGCCGCATCGCCGGCTGCATACGTCGGCAAAACGGGTGAACCCTTGCTTTTACCGTTCCCTCTCCCGAGCCTAATCTGGGATTAACGCCACCCAAAAATTTCTCAGAAATGCCTTGCTGCACGTGCGCTACGATGTCAGCGTCATGTCAACCATTGCAGTCCCGAACAGTGCCGATATCCGTGGCGCCATCCGCTCCTTCGCGGAAGGCAAGTCACGCTGGGTTCTTCTTTTTCTCGTCTTCGTGGCGGGCGCGATCGGAGCTGCCCTCACGATCGCACATGCACGCTCGGCCGTAACGTACGTTACTGCTCCCGTGAGCCAGCAAACGCTCGTGCAGACCGTCACCGCCTCGGGCACGGTCAACCCCCAAAACAACATCTCGGTGGGAACGCAGGTCTCCGGCACGATCGCTTCGATCGCGGTCGATTACAATAGCCGCGTCAAGCAAGGTCAAGTGCTGGCACGGCTCGATCCAAGCACCTTTCAAGCCCAGCTCGACCAGGCTCGCGCCGCACTCGCTCAGGCGCAGGCGCAATACGCCCAGGCGAATGCAAACGCGAACGGCGCGGCCTCCGGCACCGATGTCGCTGCGGCCAACGCTCGCGCAACGCAAGCCGCCGTCGTTGCGGCGCAGGCGAATGCTACTAAGGCGCAGGCTGCGCTGAGCTTAGCCAAAACCACCGTTACACGCGACTCCTCATTGCTGGCGCAAGGGTATCTGCCGCAAAGCACCGTCGATACGGACCGCTCGAATGCAGCCCAAGACGAAGCCGACCTGGCATCAGCGCAAGCAGCAATCGCACAAGCGCAGGCTCAGGCGCAAGCCGGCGCTGCGACCGTGAATCAGAACGGAAGCACGCAGGCGGCAGATGCAGCCAACGCGCAAGCGGCGCTAGCCAATATCTCCGCGGCGCAAGCCGTCGTGCAGCAGGACGAACTCAACCTCGAGCATACGGTCATCACATCGCCCGTCGATGGGACGGTGGTCGCGCGTGACGTCTCCGTCGGCCAAACGGTCGCGGCTTCATTGCAAACGCCGACGCTTTTTTCGATCGCGCAAAATCTCGGCAAGATGGAAGTCGACATCAACGTCGGCGAGCCGGACATCGGCAACGTCAAGCCCGGGGAAACGGTCGGCTTCAACGTCCTAGCCTATCCGAACCGAACCTTCCAAGGAACGGTTTCGCAAGTCCGAATCAATCCTCAAACGGTCAATAACGTCGTCACGTATGACGTGGTGGTACTCGTCGGCAATCAGGACGGGGCGTTGCTGCCGGGCATGACGGCAAATGCTTCGATCGACGTTGCCACCGCGAAGAACGCGCTCGTGGTGCCGATCTCTGCACTGCAATGGAAGCCGTCCGTCCGCACGCATCGTACCTCGAGCACGACGGCCGTAAGCGCTTCTGCCACGCCGGGCTCACCGTGGGGTGCGACCAGCGCAACCGCGGGTTCCGGCACGGCCATCACCAGCGGATCGAGTGGATCGCTCTTCGTCGAGAGCGGCGGCAAGCTGCAACGCGTTGCGGTAACCGTTGCACTGGTCACGCCAACGCAGGCAGCGGTCGTTCCCACCCAGAGTGCAGCGCTGGGCGTTGGCGATTCGGTCGTGTCTTCGAGCGGCGATTCACGCTCGAATCAAACGGGCTCCGCCCGCTCGCCGATGTCCGCTTCGCCGATGGGCGCAGCCGTGCGCGGAATCCACTAATGCATCCGGTTTTACAGGTCAGCGATCTGCGCAAGCGCTACGTGCTCGGCGATACCGAAGTTCGGGCGCTTGACGGGATCGATCTGACGCTGGAGCGCGGCGAGTTTGTTGCGATCATGGGACCGTCGGGCTCCGGCAAGTCGACCTTCATGCAAATCGCAGGCTTACTCGACACACCCAGTTCAGGGCGTTATCGCTTCGAAGGCGCCGACGTTGGCGCGCTCGATGCAGATGAACGCGCAGCGATCCGCAGCCGTCGTTTGGGCTTCGTCTTCCAAGCCTATAACCTGTTGCCACGCACGAGTGCGTTGGAAAACGTCGAGCTACCGATGGTGTACGCCCGCGTTCCCGAGGCCGAGCGCAAGCGCATTGCTCTGGAAAAGATGGCGCTCGTCGGCGTCGAGCACCTTGCCAGTCATAATCCGAATCAAATGTCCGGCGGTCAACAGCAGCGCGTGGCAATTGCGCGTTCACTCGTGAACGACCCGGCATTGATCCTTGCCGACGAGCCCACGGGCGCCCTCGACACGAAAACATCCGCCGACGTCATGCGAATTCTTGCCCGGCTCAACGAAGAGCACGCCAGCACGATTATGCTCGTGACCCACGAACCCGATATTGCTGCCTACGCGAGCCGCATCGTCACGTTTCGTGACGGGCGCATTCTCAGCGACGTGCGCAACGAGCGGAGAGCAGCATGACGATTCACGCAACGCTGCGGCTGGCGCTCCAGGCCTTGATCCGCAACAAGGCGCGCTCCATGCTCACGATGCTCGGTATCGTCATCGGCGTTGCGGCGGTCATCGTCACCGTCGCGATCGGTGCCGGCGCGCGCATCTCCGTACAAAACTCGATCAGCAGCCTCGGCTCGAACTTAATCGTCGTGCAGCCGGGCAGCGTCACGCTTACCGGTGCGCGAAGCGGTTTCGGAGGCGCCTCGACGCTCACGCCGGACGATGGCTTAGCAATCGCGGCACTGCCGGGCGTGGCGAGCGTGTCGCCCGTGGTGAGCCTGCGAACGCAAGTGGTCGCCGGAACAAATAACTGGCAAACGTCGGTGAGCGGCGTGGCGCCGACCTACACCTACGTTCGTTCGCAGACCCTTGCCACCGGGCGCTTCTTCTCGCAAAGCGAGGTCGCATCGTCGGGAAAGGTCGCGGTCCTCGGGCAAACGGTCGTCGAGCAACTCTTTCCGCACGGTGCTTCGCCCATCGGCGCGACGATCATCATCAAAGGCGCGCCGTTTTCCGTGATCGGCACGTTGACGGCGCTGGGGCAAAGCGCGCTCGGCCAGGACCAGGATGACGTCGTCCTCGTTCCCTACACGTCCGCGATGGAGCGCCTGACCGGCCAGACGACGGTGAGCTCGTTGCTCGTCTCGGCCACGAGCGCCGACACGATCGATCCGGTGCAGCAAGAGATCACGCAGCTACTCGAGCAGCGCCATCGCATCGTGCCCCCGCAAGTCGACGATTTTCAAGTGCGCAACTTGCAGTCCATCGCGCAAGCCGCTTCACAGACGAGCGCGGTCATGGAGTTTCTGCTGGCGGGCGTCGCGGCGGTCTCGTTGCTCGTCGGCGGGATCGGCATCATGAACATCATGATGGTTTCCGTCACCGAGCGCACGCGCGAGATCGGCCTTCGCATGGCGGTCGGCGCCCCTGGGAAAACGATCTTGCAGCAGTTTCTCACCGAATCCATCGTTCTAGCGACAATCGGTGGAATCGCCGGCGTCGTCATCGGCTTGGTCGGCACGGTGCTCGTTTCACTGCTTGCCAATTGGCCAACGTCCGTTCCCGCGCAGTGGGTGGTGGCGTCAGTGTGCTTTGCATCACTGGTCGGCATCTTCTTCGGCTACGCTCCCGCGCGCAAAGCAGCCGGTCTGCATCCCATCGACGCGCTACGTTTCGAGTAGCCCCGCTTGCGCCAGCCGCGCTTCGAGCTCGCGAATTCGCTCGTGCGAACGATCGGCGTCGATGTGATCGCACGCCGCAGCCGCGTTGGCAGCGATTGACGCGAGCAGCGTGCGCTCGTCTTCGCTGAATGCGGCGCCATCTCTGCGCTCGCCATAGAAGACAAAGCCGAACACCTTGCCCCGCACAATTAATGGAACGACCAGCGACTCAAGTTTACCGCCGCCCGGCAAGCGCATCGCTTCGCGCGTGCGTGGATCGAGCTGTACCGGCCCAAGCTCGGCGCGCAGCGTAACGACGAGCGCGTCCTGCGAATCGAATGGGCCGGCCGTACGGCCGTCCCAGCCGCACGCCGCAACGCATTCAAACGCCGCATCCTCCGCCGTTTCGCGAAAATACGCCGCAGCCGTCAGGTCGAGAATGGCTACGGGCTCGTCGACCAAGAACTGCGTCAGCGTCTTCTCCGACGTCGTGTTCGCGAGCGCCCGAGCCGCACGCCGCAGCTGCTCTTCGGCACGGCGCTGGCCTCGAAACAAGATGTTGTCGAAGAAACCTTCGAAGCGCTCGTGCATCGTTTTCATCGCAAAGCCTATGCCGAGGGCGGCGACGAGGCTGACGTACATCGCCGGCCGCGTGCTTTCGAAGACTTGCTCCGCCAACCACTCCATCGCTCCAAAGATGACAACCAATATCGCCGTCATCGTTCCGTAGATTGCCGCACGGCCAATGGCGATGCGAATGTCGATGATGTGCCGCGACAAGAATCCGTAGCAGACGGCAATGACGCCGAACAGCCCAACCCATGGAATCAGAACGTCTATCCACGCGGTTGCCATCAGGAGGGCGATGGAACGATCGCCGACCGCAGAACTTGCCATGTCGGTGAGCGCCCAGGCCAGGTCCATGAGCGGCGCCAGCGCAATGCCTGCCACGATCCACGTAACGCGTCTTCGCTCGAGCCCCTCGGCACCGGAGGCAATGTAGGCCAGTCCAGCGATGACGATGCAGAGAAGTAGCGTATCGGACATATCTTTGTAAAAGCGGGTGGGTCCGACGATGCCGAATTGCTGCGTCGTGAGCCAGACGATCTGATCGGTCCATACGATGAAGACGACGGCCGACACCGCCACCGCGGGCCAGATGATGAACGACCACGTGCGCCCTTTATGACCGTACAGGCGTTGCGCAAAGAAGAGAATTGCGAGTTGAGCCAATGGGAAGACGAATTGAAGCAGCAGATAGCTGACGAGGTTGATCGGCCACGACGCCATCTGTAACGGCGTCTGATAAATCTTGAGCAGCATCAAGATCGCATACACGTAAAACGCCAGCGTGGTGGGCCGTGGGCGCATCAAGAAGAGTGCCGATGCGAAGCCCAGCGATAAGATAAAGCAAATCGGATTGGCGACGTCTCGCAGAAGCTCGGCAGTGCGCGAGTATTCCGGTAATGCCGATCTGAGGGTGACCGGGAACGTCTTGCCGTCGTGGATACCGCGTACCGCCAGCTGCGCTCCTCCTCGGGCGTACGCGAGCGAAAACCGTTGTTCGGGCGTAAGCGAAGAAAGCTCGATTCGATCGCCGCTTTGGAGTGCGCCTTGCGGAAGGCTGACGTCGACCACGTTCGAGTTACCACGAAACTGCAAACCGTAGCCCAGCTCGTTCACGTGCGCGGTATTGACTTCGACCACGACGAAGATGAGGATCATCACCACGTCGCCGACGGCAACGATTGCAAAAGAGAACCGTTCGCACAAGAAGAGAACGAACCGCTTCACGTTAGCGACAGCTCCGAGACACGACTGCGCCTTCGTCGGCCGAGGGTAGCCTGCCCTTCAGGAAACTCGTTTCGCTCACGTTCTCAGCGCAAGCGCAACCACCGCATCGCTATCGGCGACGTAGAGTGTTGAACCGACGATAACCGGGGAACTGCACGTGAAGGGCTCGTCAAAATCATGCCGCGAAAGAACGTGCCCAGTGCTTTCCGCCAGCGTATAGAATGACCCTCCGGTATCGCCCGCGTAGACGCGCCCGCCCGCAACCACGCCGCTCATCTTTATCGCTGCATGCGTTCGCACCGACCACAGCACGCGTCCCGTCAGGAGATCGAACGCTGCAAAACGGCGCGCCGCCGGCAACGACGCAAAGAGTATAAGGCCATCGACGACGCCGGCCACGGCCTCTTCATTCGTCCCGGCGCCGGTGAGAAATCCAAGCTCCGATTCATAGCTCCAGCGCAACCGGCCCGTCTGCGCATCCAGGGCCTGCACGTCGTTAAACGCGTTTCGATCGGCAGGCCCGCTGATCGTTTGCGCGTCTTCTACCACAACGATGCCGTCTGCAACCGTGGGCGAAACGTCGGCGTTGCCGTAGGGCGCTCGCCAAAGAATCGCTCCATCCGACGCACGGACGGCATACACGCGATCCGGAAGATGAGAGCTCGCCGACAAGCCCGCCAAAACGTAGACGATTCCGTTGTATGCGGCGGCCGAACTCATCGTGGCTACGCCCTCGAGACGAGTGGCCCACAGCAGGTGCCCATTGCGAACCGCAAGGGCGCGGACACGATCGTCGCCATTGGCGAACACAATTTCGTTTTGGTTCGCGACGCGCGCAAGCGCGGCGCTGGGCATATCTTCTCCTTGCGTGCGATAGCTCCAGCGCCGTGCGCCCGTTTGCGCGTCGAGGGCAACGATTTCGTCCCCGCCGGGTCGCGCCCAGACCAGACGAGCACCCGTGTCGAGAGCAACCTCGTCCCTGCCGGTGCCGACGATGACTAGTCCATTGGCGACGATCGGCGTCGTCATGACGAGATTTGGCATGACGACCTTCCAGACGACGCGGCCGGTACGCCGATCGAGCGCGACGACCGCCGGTGCGAACGTGCCGACATACAGCATGTTGTCAGAGATCGCCAATCCGCCGTTGATTTTGGCACCCGCCCAATAGCGCCAACGATAGGCGGGCTCGCGATCTGCGAAGACCGCGTTATGGCCGGGCGAAAACTGGTACATTGGCCACACGGCCGGAAGCGCCGCGATCGAGAGCGTGAAAACGAGCGAAAGCAGCATTAAGGGTTTTCCGACGCCGCGCGCCAACGACCTACCTTGGGAGGATGACACTATGGCCGACATGCTTTGGATGCACGACTATGCCGCCGCCCTTGAGAAGGCAGGTGCAGAAAACAAATTCGTGTTCGTGGACGTCTTCAATCCTGGTTGAGGGGGATGCCAAGCGCTGGATACCGTGACGTATCCTCAACCACCCGTCGTCGAAATCATCACCGCAAACGCAATCCCCGTACAGTTTGACAATTCCAAATCCGAAAACAACACGTTCTTGCATGGAATCCATCACATCTGGACGCCCGATATCCGGATCTTGGATCGCCACGGCTTCGAGCTCTACCGCTGGGACGGTTTTTTGCCCCCGCCCGAGTTCATGGCGCGCGCATTATGCGGCTTTGCGATGGGACAGCTGCGCCTGAAGCGCTTCGATCGCGCCGAAGCCCTGTACGCCGACGTGCTCACTCGCTTTTCAACGGCCTACGCAGCGCCTGAAGCACAGTACTATCTTGGGGTGACGCGCTACCGGCGAGATCCCAATAGCGACGAGTTGCTCAAGCAATGGGCAGAGTTACGTTCTCGCTATCCGGCCAGCGAGTACCGCGTCAAGCAATCCTTTAAAGAGCTGCCCTAGGACGGCGGCTTACACGGCGAGCGGAGCCGAGCTCTGCCCGGCGTCCTCAGAGCGTTTGCGTTCGCGCAAAAATTGGAAGAACTCGACGCCTTCGCGCAGGCGGCGCTTCATCACGTGCGGGTCAGTAATCATGCCGCCCAGGAGCGAGAACATCTTGCTCGGCCGGAAGTAAAACTTGCGGTAGAACTCGTCGACCGATGCAAACATCATCGTCGACGTGAGGGACGGATAGCTCAGCGCAGCATGCTGGATGCCGTGCCCATCGACCAAATCGTCTTCTTGAGCTTCCAGCCAACCGTTCTCCCTGGCCTGGTTGTAGAGGAACGTTCCGGGATATGGTGCGGCCAGCGATACCTGAATCGTCTCCGGATTCATTTCGCAGGCGAACTCAATGGTTTGGCGGATGGTCTCCGGCGTTTCCCCCGGAATCCCAAGGATAAACGTTCCGTGGATCTTGATGCCGAGCTCGTGGCAGTCTTTCGTGAATTTGCGGATGTGATCGAGCCGCGTGCCCTTCTTCATGCTGTTGAATTTCTTGAACGCCCGATTCGTAACCAACCAGCAGCAGCCGAAGGCCATTGGCTTTGAGCACTTCGAGCGTGCTGCGCGGTACGTTCGGCTTCGCATTACACGACCATGTAATGCCAAGCTTGCCCAAGCGCCGGGCGATCTCTTCGACGCGCGGTCCGTTATCGGTCAGCGTGTCGTCATCGAAAAACCACTCCTTGACCTCGGGAAACAGCTCTTTTCCGCGAGCCATTTCGGCCTCGACGCTGTCGGCGCTGCGGGCGCGATAGAGATGACCGCCGATCGTTTGGGGCCAGATGCAAAACGTGCAGCGTGACTTGCAGCCGCGACCGGTATAGAGTGAGATGTAAGGATGCTGTAAATATCCGTTGAAGTAATTCTTGATCGTGAGATCGCGCTTGTACACGTCGAGAACTGACGGAAAGGCATCCATATCGGTAATGAGCGGACGATCCGGTGTGCGAACGGCCGTACCATTTTCCCGATACGCGAGGCCCCCGATTTGGTTCAGCGGCTTGCCTTGCGCAACGTCGACGCAGGTGTAATCGAACTCTCCGGTCGTGACGAAATCGACTGCGGGAGCTTGCTGGAGGGACTGTTCGGGCAAGACGGCAACGTGCGCGCCGACCATTCCAACCCCGACGCTTGGATTTTGTTCCTTCAGCCGCTGCGCGAAGCGCGCATCATTATGAAATGAAGGCGTGCTCGTGTGCAGGATGACGAGATCGTACTCCTTTGCGAGCGGTGCGACTTGATCGACCGTGAGATCGTCGGGCGGCGCATCGACCAACCGGCTTCCCGCAATCATTGCGGCCGGCTGCGCGAGCCACGTCGGATACCAGAACGACCGCACTTCCCGACGGCACTGATATCGAGCGCCGGCTCCTCCATCGAACCCTTCGAAACTCGGAGGGTTGACGAAGAGCGTTTTCATCATGTCCTGCATGGCGTGTCGAGTTTTGCGCACGGCTCAAGGTCCCTCTTCTCTGTCGCAGGAAAAATGCGGGGTGGCGATCTCAGTGGTGGCCCGCCGCTTGCTGCTTTCAATCGCGGCGGGAAGCACGCTCGCGTTGATTGGCACATCCCCGGGGACGCCCCAACCAGCGCAATCCGGGGTCGCGGCCCTCGGAATCGAGCTACCCACGATCGGCATTATCTTTCGCGAGTTCAGGTGGCGCTGGCGGGTCACGTTCGATACGTACTTCAACGCGCAGGTCATGAAAGAGATTCGCGACGACCTTCATGCGGATTACGTGCGCACGGGATGGATTCCGGATTGGGTTGCGCGCGAAGAGCGACGGCATCGTGCATGGCACAACGAAGACGAAGCGATGCATTCGATTTGCAGCTCCGGACTCCACGCGATGATCGTCGTTCCGCGCGAGGGAGAGGACGCACGCGGCACCGATCATCTGCTCCAAAACATTCGGCTCTTCTTCGAGCGGTACACCCGCCGAGAGCCTGGGTGCATTGCTTGGGCGGAAATCGGCAACGAAAATGACCTTCCGTCGAACGGCTACTCCGACGTTCGCTCCTATGCCTCGTATTACGCGCGCGTCGCACCGATCGTCGTGTCTTTCGGCATTCGCGTTATTACGAGCGGTTGCTCGGGCGAAGACCGGCCATGGACGCACAACCTCGCGACGATCCTGCGAACCTTAGCCGGTCCGCCGCCGGTCGACGGTTTCGGCTACCATCCATACGGTGTGCCTGCGACGCAGATGAGTGAAGCGTTGCTGGCAATGCGCAAAGCAGCGGCATCCGATGTCGGTTCACTTCCTTCGGTATATGTCACCGAAATAGGTGAGTCGTCGCCCGAGGCGCTTTACCAGACGCTCGTCGAGCTGGTGCGCGTCACTCCGGCCGTTACGATTTACGAGTATCGCGCGCAGCCGGGAGAAGACGCGCGCTATTCCTTAAAAGGAAACCCCCGCTTGTACGCCGCGGCCCAGAGAGCCTGGACCGCGGCGTTTTCACACTAACCCGGCGTCTGTGTCTTCTTCGGAGCCGGATGTTCTTCTGCCGGTTTCGACTCGGCGGGCGGTTTCTGCTCGGCCGGCGGTTTGTGTTCGGCATTCATC
The DNA here is from genome assembly GCA_963752765.1 of Vulcanimicrobiota bacterium. Lineage (GTDB taxonomy): Bacteria > Vulcanimicrobiota > Vulcanimicrobiia > Vulcanimicrobiales > Vulcanimicrobiaceae > JAFAHZ01. The sequence goes on along the minus strand of CAVVZD010000009.1, from coordinate 841,588 downwards.
GTGTTAGCCGGATGATGCGGCGGTGGGGCTGCCGCTTTGTGCTCTGCCGGCGGTGGGGCAGCCGGCTTGTGCTCTGCCGGCGGTTTGTGCTCGGTGTTCATCGTGTTTTCGGGATGATGCACCGGCGCGGCCGCAGCCGGCTTGTGTTCGGTCGCAGGCGTTGCGTGATGTACCTGCGCCTCTGCAGCGTGACGGTCGGCGGTCGTGATCGGCTCCGCTCCCGGTGGTTTGTCGCGGAACGGTTTCTGCGTCGCGACGAGGTCGGACGAGACGTGACCGTGATTGACCGACGCCAGGAGGCGGCGGTCTTGCGCAGCCGCCCGTACGTGCGCAGTCTGTTCGGACGTCATGGCGATGTGGTGCAGGTGCTGGACCTGAAGCTCACGGGCGGTGGGATGCGCGACGACTCCGCCCGGTCCGCCGTTGTATGCAACGCGCCGGACGATCACGGTTTTGTTGATGACGGTCCGATTGATATACGTATTCGTCACCGTTCTGGTGTTGACGGGCCAAACGGCGGTGTTGTAACTAAATCCGGACGGCGACCACTGGCCGCCGTAGAACCCGCTGCCGGGATAGCCAAAGCCGTAGTTGATCCCGCCATAGTAGCCGACTTGCGGCGCCCAGTAGCCGCCATTCCAGCCATAACCGCCGTTGTTATAGCCCCAGTATCCGGGCGTCCAGAGGTAGTTGTTTTGCGGCGCCGCTACCCAGGTGCCGGGCACCCAGTAGTAGCCGGCCGGTCCCCAGGACCAATAGCCTGGAGTCCAGATGTAGTTTGGCGCCGGCGCGACCGGAATGCTTGAATAGACGGGCAGTTCCGGCGGCGGAACTCCGACCGTAAAGCCGACCATGAGCTGTGCGCTCGACGGCGCGGGAATTGCCGCAAAAAGTAGTGCGGCGGCCAAAAAGAAAAATAAATTGCGTGCTCGCATTGCCGCTCCTTGTTGAAAGCAGGGTTGCTTGGTTGTTATTTCCCTAAATGTACCCCATTTAATCGCGGGTAAGAATGAGAAGACGGAGAGCGAAGTGACCTGCTCCCCGGTGCTCGATCTTTCAAACGAAGGAGTTGCCGTGCCGAACTCGCCTCAAGACGAGCAACGCATTAACGCCATCCGCTTCCTTGCCGTCGATGCGGTGCAGAAAGCGAACTCGGGCCATCCCGGCATGCCGATGGGGGCGGCCGCAATGGCGTATACGCTGTGGACGCGCCATTTGCGCTTCAATCCAAAGGATCCAAACTGGCCCGACCGCGATCGCTTCGTTCTCTCGGCCGGTCACGGATCGATGCTCCTCTACGCGCTCCTCTATCTCACCGGTTACGACGTGAGCCTCGAAGATCTCAAGAACTTCCGGCAACTCGGAAGCAAGACGCCCGGGCACCCGGAAGTCGAACGGACACCCGGCGTTGAGGCGACCACGGGCCCGTTGGGACAAGGCATTGCCAACGCGGTCGGCATGGCGATTGCGCAAGCGCACCTTGGCGCCGTATACAATCGTTCCGATCAGCCGATCGTCGATCACTTCACCTATTGTATTTGCGGCGACGGCGATTTGATGGAAGGCATCAGTCAAGAAGCGCTCTCATTGGCCGGCCATCTCAAGCTTGGGAAGCTCATTGTCTTTTACGACGATAACAACGTCTCGCTCGCGGGTCCAACCGATATTACGCTGACCGACGATCCGATCGCGCGCTTCGATGCATCCGGCTGGCACACACAATTTATCAACATCGCTCACGGCAACGACGTTGGCGCCATCGATCAGGCGATTACCGTTGCGAAGAATGTGACCGACCGGCCCTCGTTCATTGCGGTTCGCACGCACATCGGTTACGGATCGCCGCGTCAAGATAACTTTCTCGCTCACGGTGAAGCGCTCGGACCCGACAACGTCAAGAAGACCAAGGAATTTTTGGGCTGGCCGCTCGAACCGGACTTCTACGTTCCCGACGACGTCCTTGCGTTTTATCGGCAATGTGGAGCAAAGGGCGCAGAACTCGAGCAGCGCTGGCAACAGACGCTTGATTCCTGGAAGCGCGAGAATACCGATTTGGCGGCGCTGCTCGAGCGAACGTTGCGCGGTGCGATACCATCGGATCTCCCGTGGCCGTCGTTCGACGCGCAGAACGGCAACGTCGCAACCCGCGACGCGGGCGGGACGGTGATGAACGCGATTGCGGCCTCGCTCCCCGAACTCGTCGGCGGGTCGGCCGACCTCGACCCCTCAACGAAGACGTATCTCAAGAACTGCGGCGACTTCGAGCCTGGGAACTACGCCGGCCGAAATATCCATTATGGCGTGCGCGAGCATGCGATGGCCGGAATTTCAAATGGTATTGCGCTTCATCGTGGCCTGCTGCCGTTTGCCGCGACGTTCTTCAATTTTCTCGACTATTGCAAGCCGTCGCTTCGTCTTGCTTGCCTCTCGGGAATACACTCGATCTTCGTCTTCACGCACGACTCGGTCTTTCTTGGCGAAGATGGCCCGACGCACGAACCGATCGAGCAGCTCGCAACATTGCGCGCAACACCCAACTGCATGCTCGTCCGTCCCGCGGATGCGCTGGAAGTTCTGGAAGCCTGGAAGCTCGCCGTGTCGCGCCACGGCGCGCCGTGGGTCCTCGTGCTGACGCGTCAGAAGGTGCCGTTTCTCGGCGTTCGCGACGCGGCGGTTTCCAAAGGTGCCTACGTGCTTGCCGATGCCAACGACGGATCGCCCGATCTGATTTTGATCGCTACGGGATCGGAAGTTTCACTCGCCGTCGACGCAAAGAAGATCATCGAAGCGCGGGGACTTCGCACGCGGGTCGTTTCGATGCCCTGCTGGGAGCTGTTCGACGAGCAGCCGCAAGCCTATAAGGACCAGGTCTTGCCGCCATCGATAACCGCACGCATGTCGATTGAAGCCGGCGCAACACTGGGTTGGTCACGCTACGTCGGAGACCGTGGTTTTGCTTTCGGCATCGATCACTTCGGCGCGTCGGCGCCGGCGGCCGCGATTGCGAAGGCCTTCGGATTCACTCCTGAAAACGTTGCCAAAGTCGCGCTGGACAAATTCGCCCTCGCGCCTCGTTAGAGGGTCCCAAGAAAGGAATCTCGTGAAGAACCAATTGCAGCAACTTCTCGACGCCGGCCAGAGCGTGTGGCTCGATAACATTCGACGCAGCATGTTTGCGTCGGGCGCGCTCAAACGCCTGATCGACCAAGGCCTTCGCGGCATGACGAGCAACCCGTCGATTTTTGAAAAGGCGATCGGCGCCGGGACGGATTACGACGATCAGCTTCGCGATCTCGTCAACGTTGAAAAGAACGCGGAAGCCCTGTTTTGGGATCTGGCGATTGCCGACATTCAGGAAGCGTGCGACGCCTTTGCAGGTGTGTTCGAGCAATCGAGGGGCAACGATGGATTTGTTAGCCTGGAGGTCTCCCCGCTGCTCGCCCACGACACCGAAGGCACGATCGCGAAGGCCAAAGAGCTGTGGGCACGTGTCGATCGCCCAAACGTCATGATCAAGATTCCCGGCACCAAAGAAGGCCTGCCGGCCATCGAAGAGTGCACGTACGCAGGCCTAAACATCAACGTCACGCTCGTCTTCTCGGTCGACATGTACGAGAACGCCGCGCGAGCGTACATCAAGGGACTCCAACGGCGCATCGACGCAGGCAAACCGATCGATACGATTCGTTCGGTGAACTCCGTTTTCGTTAGCCGCATCGATACGCAGGTCGATAAGCTACTGCAAGAACGGATCGCGAAGGGTGAGAACCTTTCGCATCTTCTGGGCAAGACCGGGGTTGCCGGCCTCAAGCTGACGTACCAACGGTTCAGAGAAATCTTCGAGGGCGACGACTTTGCGACACTCAAAGCTGCGGGCGGAACGGCTCAACGGCCGCTGTGGGCGTCAACGTCGACGAAGAATCCGAACTATCCCGATCTCATGTACGTTGACAGCGTCGTCGCGCCGCTTACGGTCAACACAATGCCCCCGCAAACCCTCGACGCACTTCTCGATCATGGGAAAATCGTTCCCGATACGGCGGAGTCCGATCTCGCCGGCGCACGAGACGTCATGCGCGGCCTTGCCGAAGCACGCATTTCACTGTTCGACGTGACCCAACAGTTGCAGACCGACGGCGTCACGCTCTTCGCCGATGCCTTTGCAGCGCTGCTCGGAGCGATCGTCTACAAACAAAAATTGCTGGAGTCGGGGGGCGCCCAACGGGTAACCTTTGCGCTCGGGGCGTCGCAAGCCCATTACGACGCCGCCCTCGAAAAGCTCGCATCGGCCGACTTTCTCAAGCGTTTGTGGTCGCACGACGCGACGTTGTGGTCGAGCGACCCTGACCACGTCGCGATCATCAAGAAATCGCTGGGGTGGCTTGACATCCAGCAGCGCATGCTCGAGTCGGTGTCCGAGCTGGAATCGTTTGCGGACCAAGCGATGCAGGAGTTCGATTCTGCCGTGGTATGCGGGATGGGCGGGAGCTCGCTGGCACCGGACATTATTGCCGATACATTCGGAGAGTATGACGACTATCCCGAGCTTTTCGTGCTCGACTCAACCTGCCCGCAGCAAATTCGTGAGCTGGAAGAGAAGATCGCGATAGCCCGCACGCTCTTCGTCATTTCGAGCAAGAGCGGTACGACGACCGAGCCTAACGCGTTCTACGCGTACTTCCACGAAAAAGTGAGCAAGCAGCTGGGCGCATCGGTCGCCGGGCGTAACTTCGTCGCGGTCACCGATCCCGGTACGACACTCGAAAAAGAAGCGAAAGAAAATTCGTTCCGTGCTTGTTTCGATAACGATCCCAATATTGGAGGACGTTATTCGGCACTCTCGTTCGTGGGCGTAGCGCCGGCGGCAATCGCCGGCTATGACATTACCTTGTTACTCGACCGCGCCTTGGGAGCGATGCACGCAAACGACCGGACCGTGGAGGCGAAGGAAGCTCCGGGCGTGCGCTTTGGCGCTGCAATCGGCGGCCTTGCGGTCAACGGCCGCGACAAGCTCACGATCGTGACGCATCCCGACGTGCGCGCTTTCGGGGCGTGGGCCGAGCAGCTGATCGCGGAATCGACCGGCAAGCTTGGCACGGGCATCGTTCCGGTCGAAGGTGAAACGCTTGGAGCGCCCGACGACTACTCCGACGATCGCGTCTTCGTCTACGTCGGAGCGGGCTTACCCGATCCAGACAAGGACGTGGAACAGAAACTGCGCGCCCTCGAGGAAGCGGGTCATCCAATCGTTCGTCTGTCCATGAATGACGAGTACGATCTCGGAGAGCAGTTCTATCTTTGGGAAATCGCCGTTGCCGCGGCCGGCGTGATCTTGGGGATTGACACCTTCGATCAACCCAACGTGCAAGAGTCCAAAGACAATACGGTCGCGTTGCTCAAGCAGTACGCGACGAAGGGTAGCTTCGACGAACCGACTCCTAACGTGAGCGACGCCGCCTTTGACATCACCTTCTTGTCGGGCAGTGCCGGCATCTCGGCAAAAACCCCGGTACAAGCACTAGCCGGCGTCTTTGCCCAACTGCGTCCGCACGATTACAATGCGATCACCGCGTATATCGCACGCAACGAGAGCAACGCGGAACTACTGGACGATCTTCGGTTAAAGATACGCGACGCACACAAGGTGGCAACAACCGTCGGTTTCGGACCACGCTTTCTGCACTCAACGGGCCAGCTGCACAAAGGCGGTCCCGATACGTGCGTCGTGCTGCAGATCACCGCCGACGATCCCGAGGATCCGATGATTCCCGGCATGAACGTCGGTTTCCGCACGCTGCTGGGCGCGCAAGCACTGGGCGACTGGATGTCGCTCGACAAGCGTCACCGGCGCGGCGTGCGCGTTCACCTCAAAGGAGAGGTTGAAGCTGGTTTACGCGCCTTGATCGGGGGGGTCGACGAAGCCCTTTCCGTACGCGCATGATTCAAACTCCAGCCCAGACACCCGGTGATGGAGCGACTACCAATCCGCTTCGAGCCGGCTTACCCAGCGAGCGCAGTCTCGACCCGTGCAGCATCGTCTTCTTCGGTGCCAGCGGCGATTTGTTCAAACGGATGCTCCTTCCGGCTGTCTATGCGATGCGATTGGCCGGGACGCTGCCCACCGACTTCGCACTCGTCGGGTTCGCGCGCACGAAGTACAGTAACGATGAGTTCCGCAATTATTGCCGCGAGCAACTCGACCAGTTCATGCCGGACGGGCAAAAGCCCCAGGGCCAGCTCTGGGAAGATTTTGCGCGCCGCATTTTCTACGTCACCGCCGACTTCAAGGACAGTCGCCATTTCATCGAGTTGCGCGGATTACTGGAAAAGAATGACAAGGAGCTTGGAACAGGCGGAAACCACATCTTCTATCTCTCGACTCCGCCGCCGGTCTTTCCCGAAATCGTCAAGCACCTCAAAGAGGCGGGCCTGGAGCCCCACTCGGATCAAACCGGATGGACGAGGCTGGTGGTTGAGAAACCGTTCGGCACCGATCTCGAATCGGCGCGCGCACTCCAGCGAACGATCGAACGGGTCTTTCCCGAGAGTGCAGTCTATCGCATCGATCACTATCTCGGCAAAGAGCCGGTTCAAGACATCATCGCGCTACGCTTTGCCAACACGATCTTCGAGCCGATTTGGAACCGCAATTTTGTGGCAAACGTTCAGATCACCGCAGCGGAAACACTCGGCGTCGAAGAACGGGGCGCATACTACGATCACGCCGGCGCGCTACGCGACATGATCCAAAACCACGTCATCAATCTGCTCGCGCTGGTTGCGATGGAGCCGCCGGTCAGCTCAGCGGCCGATGACATCCGCGGTGAAAAGTACAAGGTGCTCTCGGCGATCAGCCCACCGACGCACGAGGAAGTCGCGCAGATGTCGGCACGCGGGCAATACGGTGCCGGCACGATTGACGGACAACCCGTCAAAGCCTATCGCCAGGAGCAGGACGTCGCGCCGGATTCGAATACGGAAACGTTTGCGTGCGTCAAGTTTTGCATCAACAACTGGCGTTGGGCCAGCGTCCCCTTCTACTTGCGCTCCGGGAAGCGCTTGGCGCGCAAAGTTTCCGAGATCGTCGTCACGTTCAAACCCATACCTCATCGTTTCTATGGGGACACCACCCAAACGATAGAGCCGAATCTGCTCGTCATCAAGATCCAGCCCGACGAAGGCATCGCCATGCGCTTCGAAGCGAAGGTTCCCGGGCCCAAGGATCGCGTGCGCAGCGTGTATATGGATTTCAACTATGGATCTGGTTTCGGCGTCGCTTCGCCCCCCGCATATCAACGCTTGATCGGCGACGTCATGCGCGGCGACCAGACCCTGTTTACGCGTTGGGATGCCGTCGAACGCGCTTGGGAGCTCGTGATGCCCATCCTTGAAATCTGGCAAAACACGCGCGACTTCTCGTTTCCGAACTACGCCGCGGGGAGTCAGGGGCCGCAAAGCGCGCTGACGCTCTTCGGGCAATGGCGTCAGCTATGAGCATTGATCTCGGCTCGATGCTGGGCGAAATTTCGCAGCGGCGCAACAGCCGTGGCGACATGAACGTGGCCACGATGACGCTCGTGGTTTTTTTTGACCAGGGCGCTGTCGGACAGTGGACGCGCGACCGCATCCATGCACTGGCGGTTAAGCACCCCTCGCGTGTCATTATTCTCGACGGCACGCAACCGGACAGCCTGCATGACATTTCCTCCGAATGCGATCTTCACCCCGACTGTTTGAAGACGCGGGGCGACTGGATCGAGCTTGGAGTAAAGGAAACAAAGCCCGAAGTTTTGCGCTCGGCCATCGCAGCCTTGTCGTTGCCGGAGGCACCCGTCGTGCTCGTTTGGGGCGCATCGGGTATTGGAAACGACGAACGGTTTGCGACGCTGAGCCCGCACATGCGGATGGTTGTCTATAATAGCTCCGTCCTCGACCCCGGCGATGCGCCGCTGCGGGATCTCGTGCGTTTCGTCAACGCCAACCGCGACGCAGGCATTGCGGATCTCGCGTATTTGCGGCTCGCCCCGTGGCAGGACAGCATCGCGCTCTTCTTCGATGCCAAAGACGTTATTCGCGAGCTTTTCGATCTGCGGCGCGTAGAAATCACCTGCGGCTCCGAGGCTGAAGCCTACTATCTGCTGGGGTGGCTGGCGAGCCGATTGGAATGGACGCCTTGTGCCGCTACCGCGTTCTGCAACCGGTTCGGGGTACAGATCGACTTCTCGATTCATCTCGAGGGACGCGAGCGCCGCATACGACGCATCTTGCTCTCCTCGTCGGAAACCCAATTCTTGGCACAGACCGATGGCGACGAAGGCGATGCAATCCTTCTGCGCGTTTCGGGTGCACGAGAACACCCCGACCGATGCCGACCGATCAACGACATTGACGTCGCCACGCTCGTCGAGCGCGCGATTCTCACCGGTCATCAGGACCGAGTCTTCGAGGAGTCGCTTCTCGCCGCCGGTGAAATTCTTGCCCGCAGAACAGCTCGATTGTCGTGAGCGAAGGCGGAGAGCTTCAGGTCTATTCCGATTCCGATCGCTTGGCCGCCGGGCTCGCCGATCTCTTCGTCGACCTTGCGCAGACGGCGATGGCCGACCACGGGCTCTTTCGAGTTGCGCTCGCGGGCGGCAACACACCGCGACGAGCCTACGAGCTGCTCGGGCAGGAACCGCGAAATCTAAGCCTTTCATGGAGCGACGTATTCATCTACTTTGGTGACGAACGTTGCGTACCGCCCGACGACGAGCAATCAAACTACCGAATGGCCAAGAAGGCTTTTCTGGATGCGGTTCCGCTTCCGGCAGCAAACATTCATCGCATTCGCGGCGAAGCCGACCCGGGAGTTGCCGCCAACGAATACGCTTCGATCTTGCGCGCCGATTTATCTGAGCCGCCCCGCTTCGACCTCATGCTGCTCGGCCTCGGCACCGACGGTCACACGGCTTCGCTCTTCCCCGGAACCCCACCCGATGCGGACGGCGGCGCGCTCGTACGCGCGGTCTACGCACAGTCGCAGATGATGTGGCGCGTTACGGTCACGCCCCACGTGATTAACTCGGCACGCGTCGTCGCTTTTGCCGTCGAGGGCGTCGAGAAAGCGGAGATTCTTGCTAAGGTTCTGGAAGGGCCGATCGATCCGACGAAATGTCCCGCCCAAATCGTTCATCCAAAACGGGGACGCTTGATTTGGCTCGTGGACAAACTCGCCGCCGGCATGCTCAAACAAAATTAAACGCGTCATCTTCAATGCTGACGACTTCGGAATTTCCGCCGAAGTCAACGAAGCCGTCGAGCGTGCGCATCGGGACGGCGTTTTGCGTTCTGCCAGCCTCATGGTCGGCGCTCCCGCGTTCGAAGACGCCGTTTTGCGCGCAAAGCGGCTGCCGACTCTGGCGGTGGGTTTGCACGTCGTGCTCGTCAACGGGCGGCCGGTGCTCGCGGCGGAACGCGTGCCGGATCTCGTGGATGCGAACGGCGCATTTCCGAACGACCTCGTGCGCACTGGCGTGCGCTTCTTCTTTCGCCCCGGCATTCGCCGCCAGATCGAAACGGAAATTCGTGCGCAGTTCGAACGCTTCGCGGCGACGGGACTGCAGCTCGATCACGTCGATGCCCAGTCACACATGCACGTGCATCCAACGGTCTTTCGCCTCATGTTGAAGGTGGGTCGATCGTTCGGCATGCGTGCGGTCCGTATTCCGCGCGAACCATTCGGCGGCACGCGGACGATCGAGCCATGGATTGCCCTGATGCGCGCTCGCGCGCACCGCAACGGCGTCGTTTCAAACGATTACGTCTACGGCGTCAACGACGTCGGCGGTATGACCGAGACGCGTCTCTTGCAGCTGCTCGACCGCCTGCCCGACGGCGTGACCGAGCTCTTCTTTCATCCCGCCACGGCCGCGTTCGCCGGTGCCGATAGCGGGACCGAGCAGTTCCACTGGCGGCAAGAGCTGGCCGCGCTTACCAGTCAACGCGTTCGCAATGCGCTCGTCGCAAACAACATCGCCAGCATCACTTACAGCGAACTCTGCCGCCCTTCGACAAGCTCAGGGTGACAAAAATGATCCCCGATCTTCTTCTAATTATCACCATCGCAGGCGCATTCTACCTTGCGCTCGCGATCGCTCAGCTTTGCGCGTTTGGTGCCCGGCGAATCATCTATGCGAATGATGAATTCGCTCCTAGCGTCACGATCCTCAAGCCGATCGCCGGTAACGAGCCGCAACTCTACGACAACCTAGCTTCTTTTTGCAACCAGGACTATCCCGAGTTCGAGGTTGTCTTTTGTCTGCACGCCGATGCCGATCCAGCACTACCCGCGGTGGAACGCGTCGCCCAAGACTTCCCAAACGCGCGCCCGCGAATCGCAATGGGCGACAACGCTGCGATGGCCAACCCAAAAATTGCCAACCTCGCCAAGCCCGGAGCCGAACCGAGCGGCGAAATCGTCGTGATCGCCGACAGTGACGTGCGAGTGGGCCGCGATTACCTCCGCACGATCTGTGCGGAATTTGCAACGGAATGCACCGTGGCTACCACCTGTTTGTATCGCGGCGCGCCGAGCGATGGGATCGTCGCGCGGCTGGGCGCGGCTCACATTGAAGGGGAATTCGCGCCCTCGGTATTAGTCGCTCTCGCGTTGGGTCCGCTGCGCTTTTGTTTAGGGGCAACGATGGCCGTGCGCAAAACGGTGCTGGACGGCATTGGCGGCCTGGCAGCGCTAGGCCCATATCTCGCCGACGACCACGAACTCGGCGAACGGGCGAGCAAATTCGGCGACGTCGTGCTCTCGCGATACGTCGTTGAAACGGACGTCTCCGAATCGAGCCTTGCGGCCCTATGGTCGCACGAACTGCGCTGGGCACGCACGCATCGCGCGCAAGCCCCCGCCGGTTACTTCTTCTCCTTTATTATGTACGCATTACCGTTGGCGTTGCTCTACGTTGCCGTGGCTCGTAACATGTTGAGCGCTATCGTGCTCGCCTTTATTATTGCATTGCGCGTCGGCGTGCACGCCGCCGCACGCAATGCCCTGTGCGTCCGCCGGCCATCCGATTGGTGGCTGATTCCAGCGCGCGATTTTCTCAGCATTGCGATCTGGCTCGCAAGCCTTTTCGGTCGCTCCGTCCGCTGGCGCGAGATAGGCGGAAGGGTCACCCAAGGGGGGCGCTTTGAGGGATCGAGTTCTTAAACCGATGGCGTTGCGCGATCGGCTCGACTGGCTTGGGTCGAGACTATTCTGACTAAAGCCGCTATTTCGGTGCCGGCGTCGCCAAGGCTTGGGTGCCGAGGGTTTGCAAATTGACACCATTCGTGCTCAAGATCGTGCCTTCCACGCGTTGAAGCTCGACGACCGATTTATTGAGGTCGGTTTGCGCGAGCAGTTCGCTTCCTCGCGCTTGCTGCAGTTGCACTTGCCGTTGCAGGACCAAGAACGTTGTCGAAGCGCCGTTGTGGAACTTGCGTAGTTCGCTGGCCAGCACTTGCTCTGCGGCTTCGCGCCCCTGCCGAGCGGCGTTCAATCGGGAGAGCGCTGCTTGATAGGTTTGGAGCGCGTTGCGCGCTTCAAAGCCGATTCGCTCCGCAACGCCTTGCTGTAGGATAGTAGCTTGCCGTTCTTCCTCGGAAGCGGCGCCCTGCAGGCCCCTCCCGAGATCGTTTTGCAACGGAAAGCTAACGGTGAGATTAACATTGAATGTTGGGAACGCGCCGGTCCAAAGGTTGTGATAGGCCTGTGCCATCGTGCCCTGCGTGAAACCGGGAACGGTCGGGCAATACTTAAGCCCCGTCGACAGGCTGGTCTCGCATGAAAGTGATCCGAAAATTCCGGGCAGAGGTATGGGCAGTCCAGCGAAACCATTACTCATATACGTTGCCTGCACATCCGCTTGTGGGAGCGACTGATTCTTTGCGTAGGCGCGATCGATGTCTGCCTGCTGCCGCTTGTCCATTACCTGACGCACCTCCGGACGATTCTGATCGGCGACCTTGACGATCGTCGCAAGATCGGACGCGCTCGGTAACTGCTGCACCGGCGAGGTTGGTACCAAATTGGCTACCCAAATCGGGTCGCCAGGATCGGTAACGATTAGACCCTTGAGCTGATTCTGGAGTTCAGCAACATTCTGCAGCGCCGAGAACACTTGATCTTGAAAATTCGAGACTTGCGTCGATGATTCGACCGCCTCGATTGGTGCGGCCGCACCACGCCTAGCGAGTCGCACGTTGCTCTGCTGCTGCGCAATTGCTTGCTTCAACGCATCTTCTTGAATTGCCACATTTCGCCATGCCGCGACGAGATTCCAATAGGCGTCTTCCACCTGTGAAATCGTGTTCGAAGCGTCCACGAGCGTTTGGGCTTCGTTGTTATCGGCGTTAAGAATGGCCAACTTCAGCTGCCGCTTATTCGCGTTCATGCCGAGGTTTCTCAGCAGGGGTTGCGTCACCGACAAGTTCAGCGAGGCCAGGTAATACGGATTGTACGCGTTAAACGTGATGTTGTTATACGTTCGCGTCTGCTGAATTCCGGCACTGTAGGTCGTGCCGCTAATTGTTTGTCCTCCAAGCCCATACTGAAGGCCGTATTGATTTTGAATGATGTTGCCCGGATTGTGAACCACCCCTGGCGCCGGAATGAAGCTGAAGAGCGGTGCAGGCGACGGAACTACTGTCGTACTACCGGGACCCGCGAAGAACACGTTCTCTGGCGGTTGCACGGAGAAACTCGACGACGGCTCAACACGCAATTGTAAATCGAACGGGCCTTTTGCCTCCACCACCTGATAGTGCGCCACCTTGACGTTCGATGCTGAGACCGCGAGATTCGGGTTCTTCAGCAATGCCATGCCGACCGCGTCTTGGAGCATGAGTCCGACGAAGGGCTGCTGCGTCACGCCGATGATCTGCGCTGCGCTCGGCGCGACTTCCGGGGCCTGATAGCCCGGTGCGACCGTCGGTACCGCCGGTAGAATCGGCGACGGAACCGGAGTCGGAAGCGTCGCGCGAGGCGGGTTGCTCTGCGCCGAGACCTTCCCGACCGGCAGCAGTGCGGCAATGAGCGACATAAGTGCCGCAGTTGCCAAATACGGTCTCACACTCTTCACGGGCACTCCCTCCATTATTCCGTCACCGCACCACGGAGGCGCGGTTTGTTGAGCAGCAGGACCAGCGGCGTTAACGCGATCGTAATGATCGCCACCCAGCGCGAGGTGTCTGCATACGATTGCACCGCGGCTTGGCCTGCTACGATGTTGCCTAAATGCACGAGCGCGTTCCTTGATCCGGCGTTTCCCTGCAGATATTGGGCGGTTGGGGCGTGCTGCAGCGTTTGCGACGAAGCGAGTGCGGTCTGGTGCACGGTTATGCCGCGCACGAGCAGCGTCACGAGGATGGCCGTCGCAATGCTACCGCCGACTTGACGCGATAGGTTGAAGAACGCCGACGTCGCCGGAACTTCCTTATCCGGAACGCCGCCCAGCACCGCAATCGAAAGCGGCACGAAAATCTGCGATAGCCCGATGCCGCTCACGATCAGCGCCGCGACAAATGTGCCGAACTGCGACTCGGGCGTCGTTACCGAGGCGAGCATCCAGTTCGACACACCCAGCAAAATGAAGCCGACCGCCGTTGAGATCCGCGGATCGATCGTTCCCCGGCCGGCCAACGCCGCCGTGATCGGCGTAAAGACCATAATCGCCGCCGCACGCACCAAGACCGTCAGTCCGGAAAGCGTCGCCGTAAAGTCGAGCGAGTTCTGCAGATACTGCGGCAACACGAGAATCGATCCGTACAGGCTGATGCCGAGGACCGCGCCGAGCACGCTCCCCGCGGCAACTTGTCGCAAGCGCAACACGCGCAAATCGACCACCGGAATGGTCGAGCGCAGCGTCCACCAGACGAAGGCCGCGAGTCCCACGATCGACAGCACGCTGAAGAGGCGAATGTTCGGATCGTCGAGCCAATCGTACTGTTGTCCTTGATCGAGCACGTACTGCATTGAGCCCAATCCGAGCGCAAGAAGCCCGAGGCCAATCCAGTCGAGCTTTCGATACTGCGGGTCTGCCGGATTGCGCAGGTAGAGCCAAATCAAGGTCGCCGCGACGATGCCGACCGGCAAATTAATGAAGAACACCCAATGCCAGTTCCAGTTATCCGTAATCCAACCGCCCAGCACCGGTCCAAGCGCCGGACCGACGATGACGCCCATTGCGAAGATCCCTTGCGCTTTGCCTTGTTCTCTCAAGGCATACGTGTCGCGCAAGATCGCTTGAGACGTTGAGATCAAGCCGCCGCCGCCCAAGCCTTGTACGATCCGCCAAAAGACGAGTTGACCGAAGCTTCCCGACAATCCGCACATGAGCGACGCAATCGTAAAAATCACGATCGATGCAACGAAATATTGACGACGTCCAAACCGAGCCGCCAGCCACGGCGTGATCGGAATCACCACGACGTTGGCGATGATGTAGCCGGTGACGATCCACGCACCTTGGTCGATCGCCACGCCGAAGTTTCCCTGGATGTTCGGCAGGGCGACGTTGACAATCGTGGTGTCGATGATCTCCAACAGGGTCGCTGCGATCACAGCAACGCTGACGATCACCCTGCGCAGGCCGTGTTCCACGACCACGCTCTGTTGCATATGTACGAGTCCCTTGGTTTCGTCGCCCTTCGACACGCTCAGGGTGACATAGAGTTACTTCACTTTTACGGATGTCTCGACGCTCATGCCGGGACGCAACGGCATATCGGCGCGCTGGTCGTCAATCGAGATGCGTACCGGAATGCGCTGCGTCACTTTTACGAAATTGCCGGTTGCATTTTGCGCGGGAACGAGCGCGTACGTATTTTGCGATGCGGGATTGATGGATTCGACGTGGCCGTGGAACGTCACGCCTTTGTAGGCGTCCACGTGAATATCGACCGACTGTCCGATACGCATGTTCCCCATCTGCGTCTCTTTATAGTTTGCCGTAATGTACACGTGTTGCGGAATCAGCGTCATCAGCGTCGTGCCGGCATTGACGGTCTGGCCGACGTCCGCGCTCTTTTCGCCGACGTACCCGTTAATGGCAGCGTAGATATGCGTGTACGCAAGATTCTGTTTGGCTAAGTCGAGCTGCGCTTTTGCCGCTTCGACTTGGCTTGGATCCGACGCTTGTTCCAGCTTGCCTTGGGCCATCGTGAGGCCGCCTTGGGCGGCGGAGACTCCGGCGACCGACGCCGAAACGCGCTCCTGCGTCGCGTCGACGTTTGCCTGGGCGGCAGCCACCTGATCCTGCGCGGAGCGAAGCTGCGCGGCGGCTTGAGCATCCGCTGCGCGCATGGCATCGAGCTGTTGCGACGGCTCGTCACCCGTGCTCACCAACGATACCGTTCGCTCGTAATCGGATTGCGCGCGATTGTAGGCTTGCTGAGCGGCCGGCACCTGCGATGCGGCAACCTTCAGCTGTGCCTGCGCTTGATCCACCCCCGCCTGGGCAACCGGAACCTGCGCCTGCTGCGTCGCGACCGTTCCCGATGCTTGCGTGACGCCGCCTTGATTTTGCACGGTCAACGTGCGCTGATTTGCCACCGCAAGATCGTACTGCGCTTGCGCCTGCTTTAGTCTCGCAAGCTCGTCCTTATCATCGAGGACGATCAACAGCTGACCGCGTCGCACCGATTGGTTCGTATCGACCAGAATCCGATCGACACGTTCGGGAATCTTGCTCGTGGCGGCCACAACGTCGGCGTCGACGCGCGCGTCGTCGGTGCTCTGATGGGAGAGCACATACTTTATCCACGGGATGCCGAAAATAAGGAGCAGCACGAGCAGCACAACGCTGCCGGCGATGAAGAACACGCGCTTGCGCGGCGCTCTACGGCCTTCTTCATGTTCCTCGTCCGGCTCAACCTGAATTTCGGCGGCACCGTTGGCGGCCTTCGCCGGAACGGCCGCTTTCTCGGCAGTTTTTTGATCGGCTTCCCGGGTATCCATCACTTGCCTCGTACCCCATCGAGTAGCACGCCGATGTAGTAGCGGAGGGCCGCCTCGTCACCGTCACGATGTAGCTCGGAGTCGGGAAACTTCTTGCGACCCAGTACGTGCATGAACACCAAGCCCATGAACATCAAGGCCAATTTCTTCGGGTCGCCGCGTACTTCGCCCGACTCGACGCGGGTCTCTAAGAACTCAACCAGCACGGCGAGAATGGCGAGCTGCGGCCTCCACGCGGTCGCTGCAAAAATGTCGGCTTCGTAATCCGCCTCAACCAGTGACCAGCGGATCATGTCCATGTTCGCTTCCATGCGCTCGAGCATCACGCGCCCAACCACGAGCAAATCCTCCGCAAGATCGCCGTGCAGCTGTGACGCGACCTCGCGCAGCGCGACGAAACCGCAGAAATGTTGGGCGACGGCAACGATCAGCGCTTCTTTCGTTCCGAAGTGGCGAAAGAGGGTCGCTTCATTGACGCCGGCAACTTCGGCGATCTCACGCGTCGTTGCACCGCGCTTGCCCTTGCGCGCAATCACCTCCCGCGCCGCGGTAAGGATTCGCTCGCGCGTATCTTCGGGCGAAGCCGATTTATCGGCAGCGCGTTTGACTTCGATCATGGATCACTTGGGCTGGGGCCGTTATCGGCGACGTTTGTTTGATACGTGCTGTACGACGCGTCGGCAATCGCATGCACGTGAGGAATGTCGATGGTAGCATGCTGCGCCGAGATGACCGAATACAGGCCCTGCTGGCGGTACGTCTGCGTCATCGTGATCTTGCCACCACTGACGTAGTACCACTCCATCTGCACGAGCGCATAGCTGTACGGATCGACGTAGGCCAAGCTGTGGTCTAAGATCGTGCTGTGAATCTTCTTGGTCAAGCGAAGGACGATCATCGGATGACCCCACAGCGATCGCGTACCGTCGACGACCGCGTTTTCGTCCCGCTCCCAAACTCCGGGATCCCCAACGTCGTCGAAGAGTCGCTGAAAGCCCTTCGCATAGCTGGGGACACGATCGAAAACGACCTCGTACGTATCGGGACGGCGGTAGAAGGACGTTCCGTCGAGCTTCGGCGCCAAGAACGGGAAGTTCAGCATCCGAACGTCGACGTGGACGCGTGCCCGGTAGGAACCGAGGGAGGGGTTACGGTCGATCATCCGTTCGATGACGGTGTGCGCGTCACTCGGAACGACTGGGGTGGCGGCCATTGCCGGGGCACCCGCCGTGAGGACGGCGGCGAGCAGAGGGGTGGCAAAACGGGTAGCAGTCTCCATCATGCGGCTATTTCTTCTTGCAAGTAGGTACTTGCACGCAGAGTGTAGCATGGGGCCTCCGGTGAATGCAAGTGCTTACACGCACCCAGCGAACAGCTCCATGATGCGAGATACGGCTGAGCTTGTACTGAGCGAGGCGTTAGAGCCATGAGGCCGGCCGATTTCAAGCTCGAACGTTACTTCGCGCGCTACGAGTTTCACATACGCTTGCTTTTGTGCTCGAGCGACGTCGAGTCGATGCCGCTCGCGGAGCTCCTCACCTACCAGCCAGGAGCCCGGACCGATTTCGAGCGTCTCTGGCTGGGCTACACCGAATCCCGCGGCAATCCCCAGCTTCTTGAAGCGATCGCAGCGCTCTACGACCGGATCGGCCCAGACGGCATCTTGGTGCATGCCGGGGCGCAAGAAGCGGTCTTCAGTTTCATGAACTGCGTACTGGAGCCGGGCGATCATGTCATCGTTCAGTTTCCCGCCTACCAGTCGCACTACACCGTTGCACAAGCCGCCGGTGCGTCGGTTGCACGGTGGAACGTCGATTTTTCTAACGAGGGCGCGCCCGATCCCGACCGGCTCGAAGCGCTCATCCGACCAACGACGCGAGCGCTAATCGTGACGACGCCAAACAATCCTACCGGCTATGTTTTCGACCGCGCACGACTCGAGCGCACCGTTGAAATTGCACGCAAGCATGGCCTGTGGCTGCTTTCAGACGAAGTCTACCGTGGCTCCGAGCGCAACGCCGGGGATCGCCATCCATCGGTCTGCGATCTTTACGAGCGCGGTGTTTCCCTCGGAGGGCTTGCGAAGGTCCACGGGCTAGCCGGCCTGCGCATCGGCTGGACTGCAACCACGGATGCGGCGTTGATCAGGCGGCTCGCCTCTTTTAAAGACTATTTGTCGATCTGCAACAGCGCGCCCAGCGAATTTCTGGCCCTTCTCGCGTTGCGTCACGGCGATGCATTGAGCGAGCGCGCGCGCCAAATCACCTCGCGCAATCTCGACCTGCTCGATGACTACTTTGCGCGTAACGGCGAACTATGGGAATGGCAACGCCCACGTGCCGGAACGACCGCGTTTCCACGGTATCGCCGCGGAGATACCGACGAGTTGTGCGCTACGCTCGTCGAGCGCGCCGGCGTTCTGCTGTTACCCAGCAGCATCTTCGATGCGGGAAACGAGCGCGTTCGCATCGGGTTTGGGCGCGAAAATCTTCCCGAGGCCCTAGCCGCCCTCGAAGGCTGTCTCACGCCGAGGTAGCCTTCACGCGATGAGACGGTGCGCTATTTTTCGCACCTCGTCATCGGCGCGCCGCGCGAGCGGCGAACGCTCGCCGACGTAAACCCGGCGCCCGCCGACGAACGTTCCTTGCACCCAGGCATCCTCGCCGCGATACACAAGCGCGTTGACCGCCGGAGACCAAGCATCGATCTTCGAGCCATCAAGAACGACGTAATCGGCCGCGCACCCTGGCGTCAGGTCTCCAGCCGGTCTGCCAAGCGCTCGAGCTCCTTGCTCGGTGGCAAGCGAAAATGCGGCGCGGGCATCCAGCGCGCTGCCATCCAAGCTTCTAATTTTTTGCAAGAGCGCGACGGCGCGCATCTCATCGATCAGCGAGGGCTTGACGTCGGCGTCCGTTCCCAAACCCATCGTCACGCCGAGGGCTTGTAACCCTGCGACGTCGCAAATGCCGTCTCCCAAGTACTGATTCGTCATTGGGTTCGTAATCACACGCGCCCCGCGCCGCGCGATGAGTTCTTTCTCAGCCTCGCTGAGGTAAATTGCGTGAATCGCCACCGTGCGTTCGTCCAGCGCCCCGAGGCGCTCCAGCAGCGCAATCGGCGTCACGCCGAATTGCTCCATCGTTTGCTCGCCTTCGTATTGGGCTTCGGCCACGTGGACGTGCAGCATGCAATCGAACTCCTTCGCAAACGCGGCAGCTGCGCGTATCATATCGGGTGAGGCAGCGTGCAGTGAGTGCGGCGCAACGCAGACGTTCGCCTCGGGATAGCGCGCCATCAGCTCGCGCGTGCGCTCGGCGGCAACGCCCACCGACTCACGAAACCGCCGTGGCGCGTACTCCGCGTCCATCCACGTTCGCGCAAAGACGAGGCGAATGCCGGCGTCGTTACACGCTTGAATGGCGGCTTCAGCGTGTGCGTTGCCATCGCCGTTGAGGTAGAAGAATTCGGCGACGGTGGTGATACCGGCCGCCAACATCTCGGAAAAGGCCGCTACGAACGTCCAGTAGACGTCGCCCGGGGTCAGTTCGGGCACTACCTTATAGAGTGCGTCTTTGCGCCACTTCGCGAAGGGCCAGTCATCTGCCCAGCCGCGCAGGAGAATTTGGTACGCATGGCTGTGACCGTTGACAAAGCCGGGAACGATCAGCCGATCCTCGGGGAAAGAGCGCGCGTCCAAATCGCGTGCGCTTTCGCGGAGCGCTGCATATCCGCCGGCGGCAGCGATGACCCCGTCGCGCACGGCAAATGCGTAGTCGTGGCGCAGCTCGCCGCCAGCAATTGCCCGCTTACAACGGACCAGCTCGTTGATGCTCACTGGCTGACACCGTCTCTAAATACGTGCTTCGCCACGTTTCCCCCGAACTGCCAGCCGAACTCGTCGGGCGATGCGATCTCCAGCGCAACGAAGTCGGCCGGGCGACCGTGCGCAATGCGCCCGGCATCGACGCGAAGCGAGTGCGCTGCGGCCCGCGTAACGCCGTAGAGTGCCTCGGCGGCCGAGAGGCCGAATAGCTTGCGTCCGAAATACGCGACCGTCTGGAGATTGAAACAGGGCGACGTTCCGGGATTGAAGTCGCTGGCCAGCGCCACGTTTGCTCCAGCTTCGAGCAAAGCGCGCACCGGCGCGCGACGCGGCAGATCGAGATAGGCGATGGTCGCCGGACAGGCGACGGTCACGATGCCGCGGCGGGCAATCGCTTCGACATCGGCCTCGCGAATGTAATTGCAATGATCGACGGCATCGACGCCGACCTCGGCTGCCATCTCGGCGGCGGCGCCAAATGCCATTTCGTCGCAATGGACGCGCAATCGCATGCCGTGCAGCCGAGCTGCTTCAAGATACCGCCGCGTTTGTTTGGGCGAAAAAAATCCGGGTTCGCAAAACGCATCGGCATAGACCGCGCCATGCGCGTGCGCTATCGGAACCACTTGGTCGATTAGGTAGTCGATAAAAGCTTCTTCACGCGTGAACTCCGGCGGCAGCGCGTGCGCCCCGAGAAAGGTCGCGACCAACCGCGGGACGTCGGCGTCGTCCTTGTGTGAGGCGATGAGATCGAGTAACTCCGCCTCACCCGGCTTGTGCAAGGCGTATCCGGTTTTCGTCTCCAGCGTCGTTGTGCCGTGTGCGAGCATCGTCCGTAATCGCGGCCGCACGACACGTTCATAAAACTGCGCGGGATCGAGAAGCGCAGCGCGCGTCCGTTCCACCGTAAACTGCATCCCAAGCGGCGGCGTTTCGCCGCGCAGGCGGGCGGAAAAATCCTGCTCGCGATCGCCCGCAAAGAGCGGATGCGCATGGGCATCGACGAAGCCCGGTACGACGACGCTCTCGCCGAGGTCAAGCTCGATCGCCTCGCGCTTCGCGATTGCCGGTTCGAGATCGCGCCGCTTTCCAACCGCAGCAACCCGTCCGTTCTCCAGAAGGATGACGGCATCGTCGACACGACCTAATGCATCGAAATCGAGGCCGCACTGGGCTACGGCGGTATCACACGTTATGATCGTTCGGGCTCGGATAACGAGCGGGTATTCGTTCGATTGCATTGAGAAGGCGAGATGCGCGGAATGGTATTCCAGCCCCTCCCCTTGAAATCTAATTCGTTGGAGGTAAACGTTCATGTTGATTCATCGCAGTTTGCTAGCGGCGGTATCTCTTGTGGTGCTGGGCGCGTGTTCTTCAGGAAATGCCGGATTCGCACCACCCCGGTCCGTCCCGCAACAAGCGATGCGCGCCGAGTACAGCGTCGTCAACTTTACGTATCACGTCATGCCGCTGCGAACCGACCGTTCCGCCGCGAGCGCTCGTAAAGTAATCTATCCTGACGATGTCACCAACTACGGCGGTCCGATCATGCGTTCCGAGGCGGCGCACAACATCTACGTGAACTGCCGCGCCGGAAATCAAAGCTGCTGGGGAGCGCCGCAGGCGTTCCAGACCAAGCTCACCGGAAGCAGATTTGCGGCACTGCTGCAGCAGTACACCGGCACCGGACCAAGTTCGTTTACCTTCGCCGGCTCGACGTCGCTTACGTACACCGTTTATCGCGGCACCGCGCTGTACGAAAACGACCTCTTCGCAATCATTCACACCGTCGCATCGGCGGTTGGAAAAACCGGCTACACGAATCTCTACCACGTGTTCCTGCCAAAGGGCACCGATACGTGCTTTGATTTTACCAGGGCTTGCTATTCTCCCGACAAGAACTCAACGTTTGAATTCTGCGCTTACCATGGCTGGGTGCGATTTTCGGATCTGGGAACCGTGATCTATTCCATCGAGCCGTACCAAGACATCAAGGGTTGCTCGACCCCGAAGTCGTCGGGTGCGAGCAAGCTTACCAACTCGACGATCTCGACGCTGGCACACGAGACGTTTGAATCAATTACCGATCCGGGACCAAAACTCGCCTGGTACAACTTCGTCGGCGGCGAAATCGCCGACGAGTGTGAGTTCTTCGTTAGCGGCGTGAACTTAAAAGGCACCGTCTACAACCTGCAACCGATGTACTCGAATAAGCAACACGGTTGTGCAACCGGACCGTAGAATGCTACTGCGGGGTTACATCCGCCAATCGATGCCTTTACCGTCGGCTGTTTCGATCGCGAGTTCGTATCCCGCGTCTGCGTGCCGAACGACGCCCATGCCGCAGTCCGTGGTCAGGACACACTGCAACCGCTCTTTAGCGTCATCGCTTCCGTCGGCGACCACCACCATGCCGGCATGCGTGCTGTAACCGATCCCGACGCCGCCGCCGTTGTGCACGCTCACCCAGTGCGCTCCGGCGGCCGTATTCAGCAAAGCATTGAGAATCGGCCAATCGGCAATTGCGTCGCTTCCATCCTTCATCGATTCCGTCTCGCGGTAGGGCGAAGCGACGCTGCCGGCATCGAGATGATCGCGCCCGATGACGATCGGCGCTTTGACCGCACCGGTGCGCACGAGCTCGTTGAACGCCACTCCGGCTCTCGCGCGGTCGCCGTAACCGAGCCAGCAGATACGTGCCGGCAGGCCTTGATATGCAATGCGTTCGCGCGCGAGACGAATCCAGCGCGCGAGCGACGCATCCTGCGAAAACAACTTCAGCAGCTCCTCATCGCAGCGCGCGATATCGTCGGGATCGCCCGAGAGGGCGGCGAACCGCAAGGGGCCCGAACCGCGGCAGAACAGCGGTCGGATAAACGCGGGCACAAATCCGGGAAAAGCGAAGGCGCGTGCAAAACCGGCGCGTTGCGCTTGCGCGCGAATGTTGTTCCCGTAATCGAAGACGATCGCGCCCGCGTCGAGATAACGCACCATTGCCTCGACGTGAGCGCCGCAGCTTTCCAAAGCGCGTCGTTCGTATTCGGCCGGATCGGTTCGGCGCAGGTTCATGGCTTGCTCGAGGGTGACGCCGGCGGGAACGTAGCCATTGAGCAGGTCGTGCGCCGACGTTTGGTCGGTCACCGCATCGGGCCGGAACCCGAGATCGTAGAGTTGGGCAAACTCAATCGCAGCATTGCCTTCGTAGCCGACCGATAGCGCCTCTCCGCTGCGGCGCGCGCGTTCGACCGTTCGCAGCGCTTCGTCGCGTGAATCGGCCACCTGGTCGAGGTAGCGCAAGTCGAGCCGGCGATCGAGACGAGCGCGGTCCACGTCGACAACGAGCGCGACGCCGTCGTTCATCGTGATCGCGAGCGGCTGCGCCCCGCCCATTCCGCCGATGCCGGCCGTCAAGCTAACGCGGCCCTTGAGCGAGCCGCCGAAATGCTGGCGAGCAAGCTCGGCAAACGTCTCGTACGTTCCTTGAACGATACCTTGCGTGCCGATGTAGATCCACGAACCGGCCGTCATCTGGCCGTACATCGTCAAGCCCGCCGCTTCGAGTTCCCGGAAGACCTTCCAATCCGACCACTTTGGCACTAAGTTGGCATTGGCGATCAGTACGCGCGGCGCGCGCGCGTGCGTCTTCCAAACCGCGACCGGCTTACCGCTCGCAACCACGAGCGTCTCGTCGCTTCGCAGCCGCCGCAACACACGTACGATCGCGTCGAACGCTTCCCACGACCGCGCGGCGCGCCCGTTGCCGCCGTAGACGACGAGATCTTCGGGGCGTTCAGCCACGTCGGGGTCTAAATTGTTCATCAACATACGCAGCGCGGCTTCTTGCGGCCAAGCAAGGCAGCTCAACTCGCTGCCGCGCGGAGCGCGAACCGTACGCGCAGACGAAATCGTGGTGCTCATAGGCTTCGCTTCGTCGAGGGCTGCTCAACGCCTGGAGCGAAGGCGCCTAGCATGTGGATGCGTTCGTTTTGCGCCGTCGCGCTCGTTGCCATTGCGTTGTCAAATGCTCCCGCGGTTGTGGCCGGAACCACCGGAAGCCTCACCGGCGTCATCGTTTCGACGTCGGGAGCGCCGATCGCCGGCGCCCGACTCGTTGCGGTCAGCCCATCGCAATCGGAGACGGTGACCACCGATTCCGCCGGTCATTTTGCGTTCTTGTCGCTGGCTCCGGATACGTACACGATTACGGCGTCGAAGGAAAGCTTTGAAACATCCACCCTCACCGGCATCAGCATCTTCGCCGACCAGGTACAGACGCTGCGCATTAGCCTCGGGCCAGCACTTCGGACGATCGCCCGGGTAACGACCCGTTCCTCAATGGACGTCGTCAAGCCGGGGACGACCGGCGACGTGTATTCCGTCAATGCCACTGTGTCGCAAGCGGCTGCCGGTGTCGGCGGCGGCGGTGGGTTGAATAATGCGTACTCCGCCATTGCAACGGTTCCGGGCGCGTTCGTCCCGCCCAATCAACAGGGTTGGTTTCAAACCGTTTACATTCGCGGCGGTGACTATGATCAGGTCGGCTACGAATTCGACGGCGTTCCGGTCAACCGGTCGTTTGACAATTATCCCGGCAGCACCGCGGGAACGCTTGGGCAACAAGAGCTGCAAGTCTACGCGGGCGGCGGCACCGTCGGCGAGAGCACGAGCGGCCTCTCCGGCTTCATCAATCAGGTCATCAAGACCGGCACCTATCCCGGCTACGCGAACGTCACGGCCGGCGTTGGATCGCCGGCGTATTACCACAACTTGCAGATCGAGGTCGGCGGCGCAACACCCGACCGTCTCTTTTCATACTACCTTGGCATCGGCGGTTACAATCAAGATTTCCGCGATCTCGATCAGTTCAATGGTGCGTCCCTCGGCGACGTCTTCGGTTATCCAAACATCGCCTACAACACGACGGTGACGTATTTCGGTGGCGCCTATCCCACGTGCGGTTACACGCCTCCGGCCGACAACAATCTCTATCAAGGCCCAAACGCGTCACCGGTATACGATCCGTTTCTGCTCAAGCCGGGTCAGCCGGGGTATATTCCAACGCCGCCCGGAGGCGATCCGGGATGCTACAACACGATAACGCCCGCCTATGGCGAAACGGCGAGCCTTGCCGACCGAGAAAACGTCTTTAATTTTCATATTGGTATTCCGCATAAACGCGACGGGGGGCGCGACGACGTCCAGGTGCTCTACAACGTCGTAGGCCTGCACACTGAATATTACAGTTCGCCCGACGATATTGGACCAAACGTTGTCCGCCAGCTCAACCAAAACAACGTTTATCGGTACGACTGCACGGGGCCACCATACGGCCCCTTGCCGGGTACTCCCGGGTGTCGCGCGCTCGTCGATGCGGCGCCACCGGAGATTTGGGGCGACTTCGTCACCTGGCCGAGCAGCGTGCACCCCGGACAGAGCGCCGAAGGCATTTCCGCGGCGCCGTACTTCGATCCGAGCTCGCCGGAAAATCGTTGCGCGAACATCACGCCTTCGGCTTTAAGTAACGTCCCGCTTCCGCCCGGCTCCTGCCGCGTCAACGCCGCTGGCGTTCAAACCTACGCGACGGTGCCGAACGACTCGCGTGACTCGGTTTGGAATGACGCAACAATTGCGAAGATTCAATACCAGCACAACATGGGCTCAAACGCTTATCTGCGCATCTACGGCTATACGTTTTACTCCGATTGGCTGCAGACGAGCCCGTTGAGCTACGCATCGGGACTCTTTGGGTTCGGCATCACGAGCTACGATTACGAGCTTGAATCGCATACCCGCGGGCTTTCGTTAACCTTCGCCGATCAGCTGAGTTCGCAGCACTTGCTTACGTTCGATACGAACTACACGACCGCCGGAACGAATCGCTACAACAACACGCAGTTCAATAACACGCTCGACACCGACGCAACCAATCTAGCGAACGGCACTCGCTGTTTTGCTGCGTATACGGGGTACGTCAACCCGGCTGCGTTTCCGGGGCCGCTTAATCCAAAAATCCAAGCCGGGTCGCCGGCGCCATGTAACAGCCCGCTTACGAGCGGCACCTACGGAGATCCAACCGACGCACACTACTGCGCCCTATATACAGGTTGTCTGAAAACACTTCCGCCGGGCGCTTCTTGGCAGATCACGTCCAGCGGCAATTCGGGATTTCTCAATACCGTTAACCCGAACTTCACATCGTTCGGCCTCGTCGACCAGTGGAATCCGACCGACCAACTCAACCTGCAGCTTGGCGTGCGCGACGAGATTTACCAATACGATCTTGCCAACACGTCCAGCGACGGCCAGAATTTCTGGTTCACGGCCGGCCAACACGAATTCTGTTATAACCCGCAGACGCTGGTACCGTATTTCATTCCAGCGCCGCCGGCGAGCGGTTTTCCGCCGGCGCCGTTCATCGGCTTCACTTGCCCAGTCGATCACTCGATTCCGACGCATCCGGTGCAAACCGTTCATCCCGACGGCATTGACGGACATCTGTTGCTGAGTAACAACTATAGCCCGACGGTCACCGATAACGCGTTTACGCCACGACTCGGACTAACGTACACGCTCAATCCCGATACGGTGCTGCGTTTTTCGGCCGGGCGTTTCGCACAAGAGCCCGAAACGTATCAGGTTCAGTACAATGCTCGAGACAGCAATCTCGCTTACGACCTGTTTCAAGCCTTTTGGCAATACGGCTTCACGACGCCGCGGCACGATCCGCTCGTCGAATACTCAAACAACTACGACGCCTCGTACGAGCGGCGCTTTAAAGGCACCGACATGTCGATCAAGCTGACGCCCTACTATCGTTACGCCACCAATCAGATCTATAGCATAGCGCTGCCGTATGGGCTCAGCGGCGGCCTCAACAGCGGAATCGAACGCGTCGACGGCGTCGAGTTTGAGTTCACCAAGGGCGACTTTGATAAAAACGGGCTCTCGCTGCTCTTCTCGTACACCTATACCAACGCGGCCGAAACCTGGGGGAACTACCCCGGCACGAGCGTCAATCCCATCGACCCCTACAATCAAAGCATCGCGAATTTCAACGGCTTGACGAAGGCGGGCGGCGGATCGAAATGTTATGTAAATAACTTCAGCGTGTATCGAGCCGATCCAACCTGTGCGACAGTCCACGGCTTCCAGCAGCCGATCCTCAATCCGTATTACAACATGAGCCCGCAGCCTTTGCTCGATCGCAGCGGTTGGTATCCCGTCGGTCTCGATTATTCGTATCTCTCGCCGAACGTTGCGAGCTTGCTCGTCAATTACAAGCACAATCGCTTTAGCGTCACGCCCGCGCTCGAGTTCAACGAAGGGCAGCCGTACGGCAACCCTGCCGACGTCTACGGACTCGATCCTCGCACCTGCAGCGCCAACTCCGCGAAGATTCCGACGGCACCTAGCCGGTATCAGGCGAATTGGATTTCGTGCGGCCTAGCTGCGACACAAAGCGGCGTCTCGCCGGGCAGCCTGTACATCCCGAATCCGCAGACGGGAGTCTTCGACAACTTCGGGGCGTTCCGCCAACCGAGCCAGCTCAACCTAAGCCTCACGATGGGCTACGATATCAGTCCGCGCGTGAAGGTAACGGCATTGTTTGCCAACCTTCTCAGCGCGTGCTTTGGCGGCTCGTCGGAGCCCTGGACGAAACAGTTCCCGCCCAACAGCTATACGTGCGGCTACATCGCGAACTACTACTACGTTTCGAACTTCTACAACGGTTCGTCGCCCAATGACGTTCGAGCCAACGGCGTTCCGCTCAATCCGGCCTTTGCACCGTCGTACATTCCTGCCTATGCCGACACCAACTCATTCGTGCTGCCCCAGCCGTTCAATATGTACGTCAACTTCAACATCAAAATCTAGGTAGCGAGCGTGACACGGTCACACGATTCGGAACGTTAGAGCTGAACCGCGACTAGAGCTGAACGCTGGTTGCTTCTTCTGCGGCACCGACCAAAGTACCGGAAGCAATGAGTTCGCGCGCTGCCTCGATGTCGGGAGCCGGCGATCGGTCTTCGGCGCACGGCGCGATGACCTGCCGCGCGGCGTCGTAGGCAGCTTGCGTTCCCATTCCTGATTTCAGCGGTCGTCGGATGTCGGTGGCGGCGAGCGCTCCTAAGAGCTCGCACGCGAGCGCACCCTCGACATTGTCGAGCACGCGCACGAGATTGTTGGCCGACGTCATTCCCATGCTGACGTGATCTTCTTGGCCGGCCGAGGTGGGAATTGAATCGACGCTGGACGGCCACGATAAGCCTTTGTTGTCGTTGACGACCGCCGCGGCCGCGTATTGGACGATCATTAACCCCGATTGCAGGCCGGTTCGCCCGGTGAGAAAGAGCGGCAGGCCGCGGTCCTCGGCGTTAAGCAGCAAGTACAGCCTGCGTTCGCCGATCGAAGCGAGCTCCGAAATCGCAATCTTTAGGAAATCGATCACGAGAGCGACGGGCTCGCCGTGAAAGTTGCCACCGGAGAGAAACTCTCCATCGTCCGGGAAGACAAGCGGGTTGTCGGTCACCGAGTTTGCTTCTGTTTCGATGACGCGTCGCACGTGGGCGATTGAATCGCGGACGGCACCGTGAACGACCGGAATGCACCGGAACGAATACGGGTCTTGCACGCGGCCACATTCCGCATGGGATTGAACGATCTCGGAATCAGCCAACAGCGCGCGCAGGTTGTCACCGACGCGCGATTGACCGGGGTGTGGACGCAAATCGTTGAGACGCCGATCGAACACCCGATCCGTGCCGAGATATGCCTCGAGCGACATTGCTCCGATGACGTCGGCAGCCGCCGCCAAGCGTTGCGCACGCAAGAGCCCCAGCGCCGCAATTGCCGTCATCACTTGCGTGCCGTTGATTAAGGCCAAACCTTCCTTGGCGCCGAGCACGACCGGACGCAGTCCAGCGCGCTCGAGAGCGACGAGACTGGGCAAGCGCTCATCGCCATACAGCGCCTCGCCTTCACCAATGAGCGTGAGCGTCATATGCGCAAGCGGTGCGAGGTCGCCGCTTGCCCCTACCGATCCTTGACACGGCACGACCGGGGTCACGCCTCGATTGAGCAGCTCGAGGATCAAATCGAGCGTCTCCACTTTGATTCCCGAGTGTCCGGCCGAGAGCGAGTTGGCACGCAAAACGCTCGCGGCACGAACGAAGCGCGTGTCAAGCGGCGTACCCGTACCCGATGCGTGACTGCGCACGAGGTTGAGCTGTAAGAGTTCCGCGTCGCTGGGAGCGACGTGGACGTTGGCCAGACGACCAAAGCCGGTGGTCACGCCGTAAATTGCTTCTCCGCTCGCAAAGCGCTCCTCGACAAACGCACGCGAACGGGCAACGCGCTCGCGGGCCTCTGGCGCGATGCTCACATGCGCGCCGTTGGCCGCTGCCTCGATTGCTTCCAGCGTAAGGTGCTGCCCATCGAGTTCGACCGCAGCAGTTGTCGTCGTGACAGCCATAGGGCGTACTTCCGGCCATCCGGGACGGCGCCCTAGGGCCTGCTACAGTTTAGACCAGTCCGGAACCGTCGGCTTGGCGAAAGGCGGACCGTTCTGAATGACGACCGTTTCACGGTCGTGCAATACGATCGCTCGTGGATCGTGGCCATGCCACGCCACGCCGTCGATCCAGATCGATAACGTTTTATGGTGAGGTGCTTGGAGCGTTGCAGCTTGCGTCCAGCTCAAATCCGGCCCCCAGATGTCGAAGAACTGCCCGAGCGTGAACGGCTTGCGGACAGGAGATTCGATGTGGATGATTCCGTCGGCGCGATGGGTATGCAACCAGTACAGACACTCCGCGTCTTGTGGGATACCGACGCCGGCCGGTACCGCAACCATATGGCCGCGATCGTATAATTGAAGATTGATGTGCTCGTGTTCGATCGTGCCCTCCATGCGATCGCAACGAATCCCATCGATCGGCAGGCCGCCAAAGAAACTTTGAGCGATGACCATAGCAATCGCAAAGAGTACCGCCATACAAGCGCATGTTTCACCAAAATTTCTCGGACTCTTTTGACGCCGTGGATAAGCGAGCCGCGTGATTGTGTATAAGAAAAAAAAACTGTGGACAGCTTGTGAATTGCGCCACCCGTCTGCTTGTTTCGAGCTACATTTCCGTGATACGATTCACCCACTTCGAAGTTCATTCGAAGGGCGACAAACGTATCGGTCGCGATCGGATGCAAAACGTGAACCGCCGCGATGAGCGGCGCTCCGAGGCACCGATCAAACCGCCGGTCGACGTCAGTAGGGCTCTCCCACCCGGGAGCCAAACAGGCGAGGCACGGTGAGTGAATACGTCGGAAGCGGTGTAGGGGTTCTGCCCTTACCCGCTTTCGTCATTTTGGTCGTCTTTGGTTCAGGCTGTTGTCGCTGAAGAACTCGTGTACCGTATAGTACACGTCGTTCTTCAGCTCCTAAGCCTGATCCAAAGCCGTTCCAAAGACGACGCGAAGCGTGCTCAGTATTTGGCGGCGATGTCTGCGGCGAGTTCAGCGATACGGGCGCGGGCGGAGGCGGGGGACAGAATTTCCGCTTGTGCGCCCCAGCCGAGCACCCAGCGCACGAGCTCGTCAACGTCGGCGACGCGATAGGTAATCTCGACCGAACCGTCTTCGCCCCGATCGACGCGCCGGTCGGTGACGACGCGCGCCGCTACCGCGGCCTTGGCCACGCGCGAAGCGAATTGCACGCGAACGTCGCTAACCGGCCCGGTATGCAGCACGCCGCTAATCGATCCGCCGGCGTATTGGTCGATGTTGAAGTCGGCGGGCCTGACGAACGTCTTTGCGAGCACGACGGCGTCGCTGACGCTGTCGATTGCGAACGTCCGTTTGTCCTTGCGCCCATGATCGTAGCCGATGCAATAGATTCGTCCAGCGTGAATGATGAAGCCGTAAGGGTCGACGGTGCGCGCGCTTGGATTTCCATCTTTGTCCAGGTACGAAAACGCCACGCTGCGTGAGGACCGTTCGGCCGATGAAAGCAGCGCAAAGGCACGCTCTCCGGCTCGGTCGAGTTGGATCTCCGACAAACGAAAAGCGACGGACGGCGGCGCATCGACGCGCGCTTGCGCGCTGCGGCCGGCGGTGCCGACGAGTTTTTCCGTGACTTCGTCGATCGACGCGCCAATCGTGCCGCCAATGCTCGCGCCAAGCGATCGCAATGCTACCAATCCGAAGAGCTCGCCATTGGAGAGATCGAGCCGCTTGAGGCTGTAGCCGCTGCTAAACCGATAAGCGTTGGCGATGCGATCGAAATACCACGGAAAGCCCGACTCCGAAAGCACCGCAAGATAGCGCCGTAAGCTGCGCGTACTTGGGCGCCGGCCATTTTCGGCGATTCGATCCTTGAGCGCCTCGAAGGAATGGCTGCCTTCGTCGATCGCGTTGAGCAGCCGGACGAGCAGCACGATCTTTGGCTCGTTCGAGCTCCCCGCGGCGGTGATCGTGGCTGCCATTCTGTCACGTTCTACGTCACGGCGCCGCGAAGGTTTCATGGCTTGGGAAAGCACCCATCGGGCGCCGTTATCGGCGGTGCGGACGGCTGTGGCGGGGTCGGGGTCACGCCGATTTCGACCGGGTAGAATGAGCCGCCGTCGGTCATCGTCTGGAGAAGAGCCTGCGATGTTTGGTGCGGCGCGAGCGTGTATGCGGCTATCTCGTACGGAACGGGCTCGCGCATGCAGCCAAGCTCGATCGGATTACCGTTGAGCAGGAAGCTCGCTCGCGCAACGCCGGCCAGCGGCCGAAAGTAGAGATATGCAGTCGATGGCGCATTGGTTGGGTTGTCGAAGGTGACATTGATATCGTGCAGCACGCCGTAATCGCCGTAATCGTGCCCGGTCGCCTGAGGATCGATGCTCGGAAGCGTTGGATCGCGATCTCCGATGACGAGCTTCGGGTCATCGGCTGCACCGGCGGCGTATTGCAACACATCGTTGCCGAACCCCGTTAGGCGAAAAACTCCGGTACGGTGATGCCCGTCGCCGGGCACCGGTTCGCTCTGTAGCACGCTGCGCGGATCGATGCCGGGCGACACGGCAACCACGCTAACGGTCACCGGGCCCCCCGAAAGCACGCGGATGTCGACCGTCCCTGCCACCAGCTCGTCCGCGCCCATTGGAACGTCGTGCAAGAGATACGGGACGTCTTGCGCGAGGTCGGCAACGACGCCTTCATTGTGCGATTTGGTTAAGAGGAAGTTCCGCGTCGCGGTATTGCCCACGTGCATCACGTCGAAATTCGGACCGGCTACTACAGCGACGAGCTGCACCGCGGTTGGGTCCTGCGAATCGCTGCCGAGCACCACCGCGAGATGACGCGGGTCGGTGGAATCATCGTGGTAATAATAGAGGCGCGCCGGGTTTTCGCCGGTGACCGTGGCTCGAAAGAGCACCCCGTCTTGCACGACTCGTTCCGGATCGTCGTCGTAGAGCAGCAGCGTGGGAACGAATGGTGCCAGTGCGACGTTCATCACGGTAACAATGGTGACGCCCGTTTGGTCGAAGTATTCGCCGTTCGGACTGGTAATCTGCACCGGCACGGAAAACTGCGCCTCCGTTCCCGGTGAAGGCGGAGCGACGGGCGCTTGCACTTGGCCGAACTGGATTTGTGTGTCGGGCAGCGCTAACGTCAAGCGCGCAACCAACGCTTCAACTTGTTCCTCGACCCATGCCGGATCGGCCGGCGTTCCCGTAACCTTCAAGGTTGCCTGCGCAACGATGGTACCGGCGTTAAAGGCCACACGAACGTTGATATCGGCGGTTGCACCGTTTGCGTCGGCGAGATGGATGACGTCGCTGCCGGTTGCCTGCGAAGCCGTAATGGTAATCGTCGTCGCAGGCTGGTCAACCGACACTGCGACCAGTTTACGTTCCAGCGTCGCGGTCAGCGGCGGCGTAGCGCCGGTCACCGTTACGACGCGCTGCTGAGCCGGATTAAGGTTCACTTCAGATGCGGACAACGTGAACGACGCGGCGCTGTTTCTCGCACTGGGACTGGCGCTCGGGCTAGCACTTGGACTTGGCGCGGGCGTCGCTTGCGCCAGCAGCGCTCCGAAGAGAATCGTCGTCAGCATCGCCTGACGCGCTTCGACGGAACCTGATTTCGTGCTAGCATGGTCGGATGCACGATATCGACCCGGCGGTGGCAGCCGAGCTGATCGCCTTTGGTCGCTTCGCCTCCGAGCATGAATGGGTGCCCGCTACGAGCGGAAATTTTTCGCGCCGCCTCGATGCGCGTAGCATTGCGATTACACGGTCGGGTACCGACAAGGGAAACTTAGCGCCGTCCGACCTGGCCGTCGTCGGACTGGATGCGCCCCTTCCCGCAGGCGCTTCGGCCGAGACACCACTGCACGTAGCGCGCTATCGGGCGAATGCGGCAATCGGCTCCGTGGTGCACATTCATACGGTCGCCGCGACCGTGCTGTCGCGGGCCGGTGCGAAACGTGGCTGCGTGAAGCTGAAGGGGTTTGAAATGCAAAAGGCGCTGGCCGGCGTCACAACGCATGAAGGCAGCGTACGCCTGCCCATCTTTGGCAACGCTCAAGACACGGGCGCTCTTGCTGCGTCGATCGAAGAGCGTCTCGGCGCCGAGCCCGGATATCTCCTGGCGGGTCATGGTCTGTACACCTGGGGCGAGAGCTTGGAGGTTGCGCGACGGCACGCCGAGGGATTAGAGTTTCTCTTACGCTGCGCTCTTGAGGAAAGAAGGCTTCGATGACCGCTACCACCGCCGCCACCTGGATGCGCATCTTTTCCGAGGAAGACCCGCGCGGTTCGCTCTTGGAGACGACCGATCCGGATATCATCGCGTCCGAGCTCGACGATATCGGCGTTCGTTTTGAGCGCTGGGATGCCGACGTCGATCTCGAACCGGGCGCCGACCAGAATGCCGTGATCTCGGCGTACCGTTCGTCCGTTGACCGCCTGATGAATGAGTGCGGCTACACATCCGTTGACGTCGTGCGCGTTGAGCGCGGCGCACCGAACGTGCAAGCGATGCGGGAGACGTTCCTCGACGAACACGTGCACGCCGAAGACGAGGTCCGCTTCTTCGTCGAAGGCCGCGGCTCGTTTTATCTGCACCTCGGTGGACGCGTATATCAAATTGTCTGCGTGCGAGGCGACCTCATCAGCGTGCCCGCGGGAACCAAACACTGGTTCGACATGGGTCCGGATCCCGAGCTCACCGCAATTCGCCTATTCCTCAATCCCGATGGGTGGGTCGCACAGTTCACCGGCGACCGCATTGCCCGGCAGTTCCCAACGCTGGAGTAACGCCCACTGCGCATACGAGCAGACGCCGCACTCATCGACGTCGAGGGGACGGTTGGCTCGATTGCGTTCGTACGCGACGTTCTCTTTCCGTACGCACGCGCTCGGATGGACGCCTTCATCGAACGTCACAGCGACGATCCCGCCGTCCGCGCTGTTCTCGATTCGGCCGCTCGTGATGCCGGCGTCGACGTGCACAACCTTCCGGCGATTCGTCACGCGCTCCATCTCTGGAGCGACAACGACGTGAAAATTACGCCCCTTAAAGAGTTGCAGGGAATGATTTGGGAGAGCGGTTTTCGGTCGGGTGAAATCCAAGCCCATCTCTATCCGGACGCCGTCGAAGCGCTTCGCCGTTTTCGCGATGGGGGAACGCGATTGTTCGTGTATTCGTCCGGTTCGATCGCAGCTCAGCGGCTGCTTTTTGGTCATTCTGTTGCCGGCGATTTGCAGCCGCTATTTGAAAACTATTTTGATACGACGACCGGTTCCAAGCACGAAGCGGAGTCGTACCGGCGCATTGCCTCCGCGATCGGTGCTGCACCGCATCGAATCGTCTTCTTCTCCGATCACCCGCACGAGTTGGACGCGGCCCGTGGCGCCGGGATGCAGACCGTTCAGTTGACGCGCTCGCAGGACGGCGTCACCGCAGCGGGAACGCATCCGGCGAAGGATTCGTTTACTGAAATCGAGATCGAGACGAGCGCCGATTCGTAGCCTTGCGTTGCTTATTGGGCCGCTCGCTTCGCCAGACGAAGCAATATCCGGAGGGCCTGATGCGAGTCATCGCCTTTAAGTCTGAACCGTACGCATCGCGTGTATCCACGATCCTACGCGAACAAGGCTACGAAACCGAGATCATCGACTGTGACGGGATCACCGCCGCCAAAGCCCGCGAGCTACCTGAAGCCGTCAATCAGGCCTGGTGGGCTCGCGCATTCCTGGTAACGAATTGCGAAAGCGATCATCTGGGGGTGATCGTCCGTAACAACTTGGGCCAGGTCCTCGTTAACCGCCGGCCAACGGGCCGGCTTCGCTAACAGCCGTCAGGTTACAGCCGGCTCCGGCGCCGTCGCCGGCGGCGGCTCCACCGACGGAATCTTCGAGTAGCGCATCTTTTCCGGATCGTCCGGGTCGATGTCGCCGAGAATGTGGTCGCCGGAGGTAAACATGCCTTTGAGCATCTCCTCGGCGAGTTCGTCCTCCACCATACGCTGAATCGCGCGGCGTAACGGACGCGCGCCGAACTGCGGATCCCAGCCCTTCTTGGCCAGCAGCGCCTTCCCGGCCTCGGTGACGCGGAGCGACATCTCTTGCGCCTTCACTTCGCGTATGACCTTATCGAGCTCGAGCGTGACGATCTTTTCGATCTGCTCGCGCGTGAGCTGATGGAAGACGACGATTTCATCGACGCGGTTAAGAAACTCCGGACGGAACGTCGATTTCACTTCTTCCAGCACTTTGGTCTTCATGCGCTCGTAAGCGCGCTGCTCGTCCTCGCCCGAGCTGCGCTGCGGGCGGAAACCGATGTCGGTCGTCGTGGTCATGCCGACCGCTCCGATATTGCTCGTCATGACGATGACCGTGTTCTTAAAATCGACTTGCCGGCCCTGAGAATCGGTCAGACGTCCGTCGTCGAGCATCTGCAGAAGCAGGTTGAACACGTCCGGGTGCGCCTTCTCGATTTCATCAAGCAACACGACGGAGTATGGGCGACGCCGCACCGCTTCCGTGAGCTGGCCGCCTTCTTCGTAACCGACGTAACCCGGGGGCGCGCCGACCAGACGGCTAACCGAGTATTTTTCCATGTACTCCGACATGTCGATCCGAATCATCGACTCTTCGTCGTCAAAGAGAAATGCAGCAACGCTGCGCGCGACTTCCGTCTTTCCGACGCCGGTCGGGCCGAGGAAGATAAACGAGCCGATCGGCCGGCTTGGATTCTTCAGCCCCGCTCGCGAACGACGGATGGCACGCGTGACGACGGAAATGGCCTCATCTTGACCAACGACGCGCTCGTGAAGCAGCTCCTTCATCTTGAGCAGCTTCTCGGTTTCTGCTTGAGCCAACCGGCTCACCGGAATCTTCGTCCAGGCCGATACGATCTCGGCGATATTGTCAGCCGTCACCCGTAAGATGCGTTCGCCCGCGAGGCGCTTACTTTGCCATTCTTGTTCGAGACGGCCCTTTTCGAGGCGCAGCTTCTCCTCACGGTCGCGTATTGACGCGGCCTTGTCAAACTCTTGATTCTTGACGACCGACTCTTTTTCAGCGATCACCGTGCGCAGCTGCGCGTCGATGTCGCGAATCTCAGGCGGCGGCAGCGTCGCCTGCAGGCGCACGCGCGAGCTGGCTTCATCGATTAAGTCGACGGCCTTATCCGGCAGAAAGCGGTCCGTGATGTATCGGTCGCTGAGCCTCGCCGCAGCCGAAAGCGCTTCGTCGGAGATTTGCACTTTATGATGCGCTTCGTAGCGGTCGCGCAGTCCCTTGAGGATCTCGACCGTCTCTTCGACGCTCGGCTCCCCGACCATGACCGGCTGGAACCGCCGCTCGAGGGCCGAGTCTTTTTCGATGTGCTTGCGAAATTCGTTCAGCGTCGTCGCGCCGATGCATTGCAGCTCGCCGCGAGCCAGCGCCGGTTTGATAATGTTGCTGGCGTCGATCGCGCCCTCGGCAGCACCCGCACCGACCAGCGTGTGCAGCTCGTCGATAAACAGAATGATCTCCCCGGCCGCGCCCCGGATTTCGTCCATGACGCGCTTCATGCGCTCTTCGAACTCGCCACGATATTTCGTTCCGGCAACGAGTCCCGCCAAATCGAGTGTGATGACCCGTTTGTCGCGTAGCGGCTCGGGAATGTCGCCCTTAATGACGCGTTGCGCCAGGCCTTCGGCGATGGCGGTCTTGCCCACACCGGGCTCGCCAATGAGCGCCGGATTATTTTTTGTACGCCGCGAGAGAATCTGAATTACGCGCTCGATTTCGTTGTTGCGCCCGATCACTGGGTCGAGCTTGTTCTCACGCGCGAGCTGCGTGAGATCGCGGCCATAGGCATCCAGCGTCGGCGTCTTACTCTTGCCTTTCGGCGCGGGCGGTTGCTCGGCACCCAGCAGCGAGGTCGTCTGAACGCGGACCTTCGCCGGATCGACGCCGAGGTTGGTCAGCACGCGTGCGGCGACGCCTTCACCTTCGCGGATGAGTCCCAGGAGTAAATGCTCGGTTCCGATGTAGTTGTGGTTGAGCTGGCGAGCCTCTTCAAAGGCGAGCTCGATAACGCGCTTCGCGCGCGGCGTAAAGACCATCTCTTGCTGCACGGTCTGGCCGCCGCGCCCGACGATCGCTTCGACTTCCTGACGAACTTTCGCCAGATTGACGCCGAGCGATTCGAGCACTTTAGCAGCCAGGCTTTCACCCTCCGAAATAATGCCCAGCAGGATGTGCTCGGTTCCAATGTAGTTGTTGCCGAGTCGCTGGGCTTCTTCCTGAGCGAGAACGATGCTGCGCCGTGCCCGCTCCGTGAAGGGCTCCCACATTGACATTGGTCTTAATGCATCCTTTGGGCTATATAACTCTACCCGGGAGGGCCCAGTTTCGTTACCCCAGGCAAGGGGTTTGCCTTCGGGCAGGCGGAATCCCGGCCCATGCCCACCGCCGAACAAGTTCGCGAAGCCTTAACTGACGTCAAAGATCCTGAGCTGAATCTCGGCATTCTAGACCTTGGCTTGGTGTACGATATTTTGGTCGAGGGTGAGAGCGGCGAACACGTCACGGTGATGATGACGCTGACGTCACCAATGTGCCCGGTTGGGCCGATGTTTAAGAAATCGGTGGAGGATCACGTACGGGCGATCGACGGTGTCAAGAGCGCCAACGTCGAGATCACGTTTACGCCGCCTTGGGATCCGAAAACGATGGCCTCCGACGACGTCAAAGCAATGCTCGGGATTTGGTAGTCCTCATCTCCTCGCTTGCTTGACTGTCCGTTTAGGAATCGAGGCAAAGGCCGGATCCCCGCACTGCCATAACAAGAACGCGTACTCATCGGTAAGCAGTTGTTCGGATTGCGTGCGGGAGGCCGCCAAGAAACCGTGGCCGGCATCATAGTCAACGCGTAACAGAATCGGGCGACCGCTTGACGACGCTTGCTGCAACCGTGCCGTGAACTTCGCCAGCTCCCACGACGGCACGCGCGGATCGTTGAAACCGGTGACGAGCATGACCGCCGGATACGCCGTGCCTTCGACGACGTGCTGATACGCGTCCATCGCGTAGAGCGCACGGAAGCCTTCTTCATTCTTGACCGTACCGAACTCGGGAATGTTCGGCGGCCCATTGGGCGAGAATTCGGAACGCAATGCATCGCTCACGCCGACGACGTCGAGCGCCGCCGCAAAGAGATCGGGCCGCGACGTGATCGCGCGACCGATCGTGATGCCGCCGGCACTTGTCCCCTGTCCGGCAAGATGCAGCTTGCTCGTGTACTTGTGAGCAATCAGCCATTGACCGCAGGCGATGAAATCTTCCCACGTGTGCGGCTTCGTGGCGATCATCCCCGCCTGGTGCCAGCTTTCGCCGTACCAGCCGCCGCCTCTGACGTGGCAGATCGCCTCAATGCCGCCGCGTTCCATCCAGGCAACGCGCGTGGTGCTGAACGACGGTTCCTCGGTGATGCCGTACGAACCGTACCCGTCCATGTCGACCGGATGAGAACCGTCGAGCTTTAGGCCTTTTCGATAAATGAGCGACAGGGGCACAAGCGTGCCGTCCGCGCTGCGAGCCTGCACTTCGGCCGACGTGTACGCGGCCATACTGACCGGCGAGAGTGGTTTCAGATGCGTATCGCTGATGATTCCGTTTGCATCTACCGCGTAGTACAGCAGCGAGTGCGTCCAGCCCGTCAGGCCGAAGACCGCACCTTCAACGCGCGGGTCAGTCGACATGAGATCGATCGAGCCGTTGTACG
Source organism: Vulcanimicrobiota bacterium (assembly GCA_963752765.1). Lineage (GTDB taxonomy): Bacteria > Vulcanimicrobiota > Vulcanimicrobiia > Vulcanimicrobiales > Vulcanimicrobiaceae > JAFAHZ01. Next base: position 802,514 of record CAVVZD010000009.1, on the reverse strand, counting down.
GCAATCCGACGTTCGCCGGCGCTCCCGGCGTTCCATCAGCGGCGAGCGCGATTTTTGTGATTCGGCCGAAGCCGCCTTCACGCAGGCGGACGTACAAACCGTCCTGCGCAACGCTAATCTGCTCGACGATCTGCTTAGTGGGCGAAATGAGAACTTGGGCTCCGGATATGTTCGGCGTGCTCAGCGACGTCGCGATCACCTTAAACGTCGGTGCGTCGCGGTGCGTCTGCAGGTAAATGGTCGAGGCTTTGAGATCGAACCCCGTAACGTCGTCGTCGTCCGTAGCAATGAGTTTCCAAGGCACGTGAGCCGACGTTACGCTAGCGGCGGGAGCGGCATAAATGGTGACCTCGTTCTTCACGCCGTGCGCGATTACGCCCAGCACGTAGGGTGACGCCGGGGTTAGCACGATGATCGGAAAGTCGGTCGCCGCAAACGGCAGTCGAGAATCGACGCCGTAACCAAAGACCGGCGTGTCTTTACCCGGATCGGTTCCCAGCACGTGCAGGTAATTGACCGCACGCGTCTCTTTGTCGGTCTCCGGCTCGCCGGGCGCGAGCTTCGGAAAACGAACGTAGTAAAACGATTTTCCGTCGGGAAGCCAACTCGTTGCGCCGGCAAAATACGCACGGTCGATCGCGTCGGGAAGCACTTCGCCCGTCGCCGTATCCACCACGTGAATGACCGCAGCCTCGGAGCCGCCTTCTGAAATGCCGTACGCGACGTACTTGCCGTCGAGCGACGGGAGGAAGTAGTTGATCGTGAAATGCTTTCCGGCGGCGGCGAGTTTTTCGGGATCGACAAGCAACTTCTCACCGCTCCCATCCGAGTTACACATGTAGAGCTTGGAAGAGTTTTCGCCCGGACGAAGTTTCTCGTAGAAATAGTACGGACCGTCGCGGTTGACGTCGCTGACGCTCGTACCGGCGTTGTCCAGTTGTTTGATGCGCTCGAAGAGCCGGTCGCGCGCCGGACCCAATAGGCCTAGCACGGAACGCGCGTATGCATTTTGCTCCTTAAAGAACTGCACTGTGGTCGGGTTCTGCATATCTTCAAAGTAGCGATACGGGTCGATGACGGTGGCGCCGTAAAACGTTTCGCTCACCGGACTGGGCTGTGGGAGCGGGGGCGGTGCGGGAAACGACGACGCCGCCGAATGGATGACGGCTCCAAAGAACGCCGCCGATAACACGAGGAACGCAGCAAACAGACGTGACATGCAAGAACCTCCGCCGCTGGAGTTCGCAGGAGAATCGCCTCGCCCTTGCATTTAGGAGGAAGGAAGCTGCCGGCACGCCCAATTCGCTTCCGATGAAGACCCACCGCGAAAAGTACGAGGAGCTCGAGCGAAAGAGAGCGCTCTCGGAGGCGCCGGCCGGCGATGCGGCAATCGAGCGTCAACACGCGCGCGGCAAATGCAGCGCTCGAGAACGCATCCTCGCGCTGGTTGACCGCGACTCTTTTACCGAGTTCGATCGTTTCGTCGTCCATCGCAGCAACGCGTTCGGATTAGACGAGAAGGAATTCTTGGGCGACGGCGTGATCACGGGCCGAGCGACGATCGATGGTCGTCAAGTCTTTCTCTTCTCACAGGACTTTACCGTGCTTGGCGGCTCGCTCGGCGAGGCGTTCGCCGAAAAGATTTGCAAGGTCATGGATTTAGCCGTGCGCACGGGATCGCCCATGATCGGCATCAACGATTCGGGTGGAGCGCGCATTCAAGAGGGCGTCGTTTCGCTAGGGGGTTACGCAGAAATTTTTTGGCGCAACGTCGCCGCGTCCGGCGTCATTCCCCAAATCAGCTTGATCGCGGGGCCGTGTGCCGGCGGCGCGGTGTACTCTCCCGCCATCACCGATTTCATTATCATGACCGAGAACATCTCTCAGATGTTCATTACCGGCCCCGAGGTTATCAAGACCGTCACCGGCGAGGACGTGACGTTCGAGCAGCTCGGCGGCGCGACGACCCACGCGACGAAAAGCGGCGTTGCCCACTTGGTCGCTGCGGACGAAGAGGATCTCGTCGATCAGACCAAGCTGTTGCTATCGTTTCTTCCGCAGAACAATCTCGAGGATTCCCCTCGATTGGATTGCGACGACGATCCGCATCGGATCGTCGAATCGCTCGATGACGTCGTTCCCGACTCACCGAATAAACCATACGACATGCACGACGTCATTGAAGCGGTGGTCGATTACGGCGATTTTTTTGAAATTCAAGCCCAGTTCGCGCAGAACATCATCTGCGGCTTCGCCCGGATCGACGGCCGCGCCATCGGCATCGTAGCCAATCAGCCCAACGTGCTTGCCGGCGTGCTCGACATCCGCTCGTCCACCAAGGCGGCCCGTTTCGTGCGATTTTGCGACGCGTTCAACGTTCCTCTCGTGACCTTCGTCGACGTTCCTGGATTCTTGCCGGGAACCGATCAAGAGTACGGGGGCATCATCCTACACGGCGCAAAACTGCTCTACGCTTTCGCCGAGGCGACGGTGCCGAAGATTACGATCATCACGCGAAAAGCCTACGGCGGCGCTTACGACGTCATGGCCAGCAAACATATCCGGGCCGACGTCAATCTGGCTTGGCCCACGGCGGAAATTGCGGTGATGGGAGCCGAAAGCGCAGTCAAGACAATCTTTCGGCGCGAGATTGCGGCCGCTGCTCGTAAAGACGAAAAGATGAAAGAGCTCATCGACGAGTACACCGAACGATTTGCCAATCCATACATCGCCGCGCAACGCGGGTACGTCGATGACGTCATCGAGGCACGCCGGACGCGGAGCGAGATCGCGACGGCCCTGGAAATGCTCAACAATAAGCGAGTCGAACGTCCCAAGCGCAAGCACGGTAACATTCCGCTCTAGCCGGTCGAAGGAGCCCTAAACAATGGCGACACGTGGTGAATTCTTAGCCGGTGCGGCGCTGGCGACGGCCGCTCCATCGGTAGTGGCCAGCCCGGCTCCTACTTCGTTGCCTTCGCCGCAACCCTCGTTTCCGCCGCTGCATTTCGACGTTGCGGCGTTCGATGCGGCGCTCGCCACCACGGCCGAACACCGGCATCTCTTCGCCACGACGAAGATCGACGGCGGATTGGTGTTCGGCCAAATGCGCGGCGTGCTTGACGACTACAAAGAAATCGCCGTCTCGGCCACGGGAGTTCGTCCCGTTGGCGTTTTCTATCACGGACCATCGGTGGTCTTGGGGTTTGACGACGCCATGTGGAACGAATATTTTAGTCGACTTCACCCCAAGGGCACAGAAATTCTCAACGCTTATGCGAAGGACTTTGATACGGTCTACGATCCGAAAAAGCGCGGCAATCCTTGCCTGCACACGACCGGAAAGAAAGACGATTCCTCGATTGAGTCTCTGGTGCGCGATTCGGATGCCCGCTTTTTCATCTGCAACAACGCCACGAAGGGCTTCGCGCATTATATCGCCCACTCGATGAAGCTCGACCCGCTCGCCGTGTACGCGACGTTAGCCACGCATCTCGTTCCCAACGCTATGCTGACGCCTTCCGGCGTGTGGGCGGTGCACGCGATTCAGGAGCGGCATTACACCTATTTGCAGGCGACGCTTTAGCGTCAATGGTATGTAGTTGAGGTGAAATTACTAGAGGGAAAGAACGCACTTGTTACCGGCGTTGCCAATCGTTGGTCGATCGCGACCGGCATCGCGCGTAAGTTTCACGAGCACGGCGCAAGCCTCGCACTAACGTATCAAGGCGACCGCGTTCGCGATGAAGTCGAAAAGCTTGCTACGGAGCTCGGCGGTGCCGCGATCGTGGAGTGCGACGTTTCGAACGAAACATCGTTGCTGGCAATGCGAGATACAATCGTTGCGCGTTTCGGCAAGCTAGACAGTATCGTGCATTCGATTGCTTACGCGAACAAGGAAGACCTCAGCGGCAACGTTTACGATACCTCGCGATCCGGCTACGCGCTCGCCCTAGAGATCTCGGCCTACTCGCTGATCGCGCTGGCCCGGACGCTGCAGGAGCAACTCAACGACGGCGCGTCGATCGTGGCGCTCACCTACCTCGGTGCCACGCAAATCGTGCCCAACTACAATTTAATGGGGATTGCCAAAGCGGCGCTCGAGGCGGGCATGCGCTACCTCGCCTACGACCTCGGCGAGCGCGGCATCCGAGTCAACGCCATCTCGGCCGGTCCGATCAAGACCGCGAGCATGCGCCAAGTGAGTGGCGCAACCCGAATGCTCGACGTCGTGCCGAAGGTCGCGCCGCTGCGCCGCAACGTTACCGCCGAAGACATCGGGAATGCTGCCGTCTACCTCGCCTCGGATCTTTCGAGAATGGTCACAGCCGACGTCCATTTCGTCGACGCGGGCTATCATGCAATGGGCATGTATCCGCCGGACTTCAGCATGTGATTGAGTTCCTGCATTCGGCTCCCAGCGACGAAGAGATCGTTGCGGTCGTTGCAGCTATTCTGTGCCTTAAGCTGTCGCAACGCGAAGTCGGACCTCGTCAAAGCGTAGGGGCATGGGGCCTGGCGATGAGACTGGAATCCGCATTTTTGTGTCATCCTGAGCGCAGCGAGCGTAGTCGAAGGACGGCGGAAAGCTTTAGTGTTCAGGCGCCCTTCGACAAGCTCAGGATGACACAGCACCGTGTTCTCTAAAATTTTAATTGCGAACCGCGGTGAAATCGCGGTTCGCATCATTCGCACGGCACATGAGATGGGCATTGCGTGCATAGCCGTGTACGCCGAGCCGGATCGTGATGCCGTTGGGATCCGCATGGCCGACGAGGCATATCTCATTGGACCGGCGGCGCCGGCGCTGAGTTATCTCAATGCGGACAAGCTGCTCGACGTCGCGCGGCGAGCCGGCGCAGATGCCGTCCATCCCGGTTACGGCTTTCTTGCGGAGAATGCAGCGTTCGCGCGGCGCGTCATTGGCGCTGGACTAACGTGGATCGGCCCTCACCCGGACGCCATCGATGCGATGGGCGACAAACTGCGAGCACGCCAGGCGATGAAGGAAGCCAACGTGCCGTTTGTGCCCGGAAGCATCCATCCTATTGAAGATGCCCACGCCGCTCGCCGAGCCGCAGAAAAGTATGGGCTTCCACTAGCGCTCAAGGCGTCGGGAGGCGGCGGCGGCAAAGGGCTCAAGGTTGCTCGGACGTTCGACGAGATCGCGTCCGCCTTCGACACCGCGAGACGCGAAGCCGAAGCCTACTTCAAGAACGGCACCATCTATGCCGAGCGTTATCTCACCAATCCTAAACACATCGAGCTACAGATTCTGGCCGACAAACACGGTACCGTGCTTCACGTCGGCGAGCGCGACTGCTCGTTGCAGCGACGTCATCAAAAACTGTGGGAAGAAGCTCCGCCTGCACTTGCGGCGGAGCTCCGCGCCAAACTTCGCAGTGCCGGAATTCGGGCCGCTCAATCGATCGGCTATGACTCGGTTGGGACCATCGAATGTCTCGTCTCCGGCGACGAGTTCTACTTTCTCGAGATGAACACACGCATTCAGGTAGAGCATACGGTTACCGAGATGATCTCGGGCTTGGATTTAATTCGCGAGCAGATTCGCGTCGCTGCCGGCGAGCCGCTCGGCATCAGTCAAGAAGACGTCTCATTTAACGGATACGCAGTCGAGGGGCGCGTCAATGCCGAAGATCCTTCGCGCGGCTTCCGGCCCGCGCCCGGTACCATCAGCGCATATCGCGAGCCGGGCGGCCCCGGCGTTCGCGTCGACTCGGCCGCAAACGCCGGCGTGACGATTTCGCCCGATTACGACTCGATGATTGCTAAGCTTGTCGTTTGGGCGCCCACTCGCCCGCAAGCGCTCGCGCGTTTCCGGCGCGCGCTCGACGAGTTTGAAATCGAAGGCGTTCCTACGACGCTTCCCATCTTGCGCGCGCTCTGTGACTATCCGCCCGTTGTGGACGGCAGCTTCGACACGACGACGCTCGAAACGTTCGCGCAAACGTTTCACGCGGCACATGATGGGACGGATAGTAGTGTCACCCCGAGCTTGGCCGCCTCTTCCGCATCCATGCGCTCCGGCGCCACGAGCATATCCTGTGCGTCGTCGAGGGGCGGCGAAATCATGAGCGTCGAGGTCAACGACAAACTGTATCGCGTTCGTCTTGTTGGCGACGCCCTTGGGCAGGCGCAGGGTCACACGGGAAGGCAAAGCACCCCGCTGCCGCGCCGCGTTGCCTCGAAGGAGAAAACCTCAACGGCAAGCGGTAACGACGTCATTTCGCCGATGCACGGTATTGTCGTCGAGTTATCGGTGCGCGCAGGCGACAGCGTAAGCGAGGGGCAAGTCGTCGCTGTCATCGAAGCGATGAAGATGATGAATGAAATTCGCGCGCACAAGAGCGGAACGATCGCCAAGGTTCAAACCGAAGCCGGAGCAACCGTCGAAGCCGGATCGCCGCTGCTCACGATCGGATAGGCGATGTCAACGAGATTCCGGGCAAAGCTTGAGGGCCGGGATGATTCATTGGCAACCTACGTTCTCGTCCCATCCAACATCATAAAGATGTTCGGCGGAAGGATTCGAGTCCCGATCCGCGCGACCGTTAACGGCGTCACGTGGCGAACGACCATTACGAATATGGGTGCCGGACCGATGATCGGCGTCACGGCCGCGACGCGCAAAGCCGCCGGAATCGAGCGGGGCGAGGGGGTTACCGTTTCGATCGAGTTGGACACGCAAGAACGCACCGTCGACGTTCCGGCGGATTTTGCGAAGACGCTGAACAAAGCGCAACGAGCCGCCTACGACGCGATGTCATATACTCACCGCAAAGAGTACGTCCAATGGATCGAAGCTGCCAAGAAACCTGAGACGCGCCTGCGCCGAATACAAAAAGCCTGCGCAAAACTCAGCGAGCGCTAAAATCGTCGCGCCAACGACAGGACTCTAAGGCTTCCTCCGACGCACGATCGCGCGCATCACACGGCGATCTGCGATTGAGTAATAAAGGCGTGTTGCGCCGTTGTAGAACATCACGGGCAACAGATCGTCGCCACAAATGACTGGACCCGTACTTAAGTGCCACTCGTCCCATCCCGGCCGCGCCTCAAAAAGCGGTTGCTGTACGGTCCATGGTCCATCGACGCGACTTGCGGAAGCGATGCCGATTTTCGATCGGTCGTCGTTCGCATACTCGAAGAAGAGCCGCCAGCTTCCGTCAGCTGCTGGGACGATCTCGGCTTCCTTCGGATTGCCCTCTCTTGCTGTCGACGTCAGCGCGACTCCTCGCTTTTCGAGGCACTCGATACAAACCATCGACGCAAACGACCGTCGGATCTTCCGGCGCAATAACCGGACGTGAGCCTATTTCTCCGCGGGATTGTTCGAGTGGTTGACGACGCGTAAAAGAAGTTCGAAGTGATCGGTTTCCCACCAGACGTAGGGACTAAGTTTATACACTCCTTTGAGCTCTCTCGAGCACGCATACGAGATGCGGTCGGTTCGCTCGAGGCTGAAATCTTGCGTCTCGTCCACTGGCACCGGCGCTTCACCGCGTTTCGAAGATCGTCCCGTGAGCCGTTTCCGCCGACCAGCGGAGCCCTGCCCTCGCGCGGCGTAGTACGTCATGATGTCCCGCGATCTAAACTCCTCGGGAATCCCGATACAACCGCATTACGATGAGGTCGAAGGGCCGCCGCACGAGCTCGGAGAGCCGGGCGAGTTTCCTTATACGCACGGCATCCGCGACGATATGTACCGCGGTCGCTTGTGGACGATGCGTCAGTACGCGGGTTTTGCTACCGCAACCGAATCGAACGCGCGCTACCGCTACCTCTTAGATCACGGGCAAACCGGGCTCTCCGTCGCGTTCGACCTTCCAACGCAGCTGGGTTACGATTCGGATGCACCCCAGGCGCGCGGCGAAGTCGGCAAAGTGGGCGTCGCTATCGACTCGACCGCCGACATGGAGACGCTTTTTGACGACATTCCACTTGACGGGGTGACGGTGTCGATGACGATCAACGCGCCGGCATCGGTCCTGCTCGCCTTCTTTCTTGCGGTTGCCCGACGGCGCGGAATACCGTTTGGCAAACTGCGCGGCACGGTTCAGAACGACGTGCTCAAGGAGTACGTCGCGCGCGGTACCTACATTTATCCGCCGGTCCCATCAATGCGCTTGGTCACCGACGTGATGGCGTATTGCGCCCGTGAAGTGCCGCAATGGAACACGATCTCCGTTTCGGGATATCATATTCGCGAGGCCGGCTCGACCGCGGTTGAAGAGATCGCCTTCACCCTCTCCAACGGGAAAGAATACCTGCGCGCCGCTCGCGAAGCCGGGATTCCTTTGGATACCATCGCGCCACGTATGTCCTTCTTCTGGAACGCACACAACGATTTCTTCGAAGAGGTTGCAAAGTTTCGTGCCGCACGTTATCTCTGGGCGCACATCACGCGCGACGAATTCGGCTGCAAGGATCCTCGGTCTATGATGCTTCGTTTCCACGCGCAAACGGGTGGATCGACCTTAACCGCTCGCGAACCGGAAAACAACGTCGTCCGCGTTTCGTTGCAAGCGCTTGCGGCGGTACTGGGAGGCACGCAATCCCTACACACCAACGGCATGGATGAAGCCCTTGCGCTGCCCACTGCAGAGAGCGCTCGAGTTGCGCTGCGCACGCAGCAAATTATCGCGTACGAGTCGGGTGTCGCCGACGTTGTGGATCCTCTTGCCGGCTCGTATTACGTCGAATCGCTTACCAACGAGCTCATCGAGCGCGCCAAGGCACTGATGGACGAGGTCGGCGCCCTCGGTGGAAGCATCGCTGCCATCGAGCGCGGCTGGATGCAAGGGCGGATAGCCGATTCCGCGTACGCCGCGCAGCAAGCCGTCGAGCGCGGTCAAGCAGTCGTCGTCGGCGTCAACAAGTTCTCCCAAGCCGGCGTCGAGACGAGCATACCGCTCCAGCGAATCGACGAGCGCGTCGAGCGCGAGCAGATCGCTCGTACCACGGCCTTTCGCCAGGCACGAGACGACGCTGCCGTGCATGGTCGCCTTGAAAGCCTTCAGCGCGTTGCATCGGGATCCGAGAATCTCATGCCGCACTTTATCGACGCCGTCGACGACGGCGCGACGCTGGGCGAGGTGTGCGACGTTCTGCGCGGCGTTTTCGGAGTCTATCGCGCCAAGGAAACGGTGGCATAATGGAGATCGACCACGTCGCGATTGTGGTCAAAGATCTCGAAGCGACCCTCCGCCTGTATACCGAAACGCTCGGATTTAAGGAATTGTATCGTGAAGTCATCTACGACCAAGGCGTGGAGGCAGTCGGGCTCGCAGCGGGCGATGTAATTGTAGAGCTACTGTTGGCACTCGACGACAACTCTCCCATCGCGCGCTTTCGCGGACACGCCGAAAGTAAGTTGCATCACACAGCATATCGAGTGAGCGATCTTGAAGCTGCACTTGCCGAGCTGGCGAGCAAGGGCGTCGAACTGATCGATCGGCGGCCGCGCAATGGCGCTCATGGAAATCGAATCGCGTTTTTGCATCCAAGCTCTACCGGCGGAGTGCTCATCGAACTCTGTCAGCCTTCCTCTAATCGCGATTTAAGGGTCGACTAATCGGAATTGCGCGTAGGCACCGCCGAAGTGCGCCACAATCAAATGGTGATGAAGGTGAACAAAACCATGATCAAGCGTCTTCTTGCTCTGGTCACGACGTCGGCCATGAGCATTGTCTTTTTGTTGCCGGCTGCTCCCGCAGCCGCGCAGGTCGCCTATCCGCCGGCACTGACCGCGCCCGGTTATGCGCCGATGGTCGCGGCCGTCGAGCCGCCCGGATGCCCACCGTACGGATATGGTGAGTGGCTTTGGGTTGGAACCGGCTGGCAGTGGTGTCCGGCCCCTTCAGTCGCGCTTATGCCGCAAGTTGGTGAAGCGGCGCTCGTTGGTTACTACGGGTTGGGAACGATCCCACCGCCGCCGACGATCGCGGTAGCGCCCATCGCGTATACGCCGACGGTAGCGCTCTATCCGTCGCAAATGTATCCGGGTTATCCGCAGTACGGTTACCCGCAGTATCCACAATACGGTTACTCGCCGTATCCGTATGGCCAACAGCCTTACGGCTATCCGTCGCAATACGGCTACTCGCCGTATCCGTCGCCGTATGGCTACTCGCCGTATCCGTCGCCGTATGGCTACTCGCCGTACCCCTATGGCCAACAGCCTTACGGCTATCCGTCGCCGTATGGCCAGCAGCCTTACGGCTATCCGTCGCCGTATGGCCAGCAGCCTTACGGCTATCCGTCGCCGTATGGATATCCTTCGCCCTACGGCGTTGGATCATCGATCACCGGCAATCCAATGCTCGATGCACTGCTCGGCGTTGCGCTGCTATCATTCCTGGGCGGTGGCGCGTTAGGCCTACAACCCGGCTACGGCTCACCTTACGGCTATTCCCCTTACGGGTATTCGCCCTACGGCTCCTCACCCTATGGCTCCTCACCCTATGGCTATTCCGGCTACGGTTCGCCGTACGGAGCGTATCCATACAACATGGGATACGGCGGGAGCACCTACAACGTCTATAACACGTACAACACCTACCGCCACCGTGTCATCGTGCGTCGAATCGTGCGCGATCCACGCCTGCATACGCCGATCCTACGATCGCCGCTCACGGTACCGGTTGCTGCACGGCCGATTGCTGCACGGTCGATTGCGCGTGAGGCTCTGATCCGTCAGGAACAGCACGTCTTAGCGCCGCGCCACATCGTTGCTGCCGAGCATGTCGTCGCGCCGCGTCACATCGTTGCTGCCCAGCACGTCGTCGCGCCGCAGCACGTGGAGCGTTCAATCGCACGTACCCCAGTCCGGGCACAAGCCATTGCTCCGCGTACGACGTTCGCAACCCACGAGAGCACGGTCGCGCCACGCGAGAATCGCATGGCTCCGCGCGAGAATACGTTCGCACCGCGAGAGAACACGTTCGCTCCGCGCGCCGTCCCGGCTCGCAACGACGTCGCACCGCGTCAAACGCAGCAATTGTTCGCGCCGCGTCAAACGCGGCCGGTAGCGGAGCCGCAGCTCGAGCGGCCCGACTCCTACGTCACGCAACCGCGTTACGAACAGCCGCGTTCCGAGCAACCCTCGTATCAGCAGCCGCAGTACGAAGCGCAGCCGCGGTACGAAGCGCAGCCACGGTACGAAGCGCAGCCACGGTATGAAGCGCAGCCGCGGTACGAAGCGCAGCCCTCGTATCAGCAGCCGCGCTATGCAGCTCAGCCGCACTACGCCCAGCCTGCCGCCGCTCCGCGTGCGGAAGCTCCGCGCGTGCAAGCGCCGGCCGCCAGTGGCGCACGCCAAGACCACAACAACGGCAATCACCGACCGCCGGCGTAAAGGGGCTCTTCTTCACTCGAAACCTAACGAGCGCTTTCGGTAATCGGAAGCGCTCGTTTCATTACGAGGCTCGTTGCCTAGCGCAAAAAAAGCGGGCTTTGGACGAGACCGTTCAACACAAACTGGACGGCAAGTGCGCCCAGAATAATGCCGAGCAAACGGGTGATAACGTGGATTCCGGTGTTCCCCATCACCCGCAGCAGCAGCACGGAGCCGCGCATGCAGACCCATGTCGCCGCCAAAGCGCAAGCGTAGGCAAGCGCAACGATCGCAAGCTCGATGCGATCACCGTGCGCGAGATTCACGAGCAGAAGGACGGTCGCGATCGTACCCGGACCGGCAATCATCGGAATCGCCAGCGGGAAGACGGCCGGGTTCTCAACCTCGGCAGCCTCGCGCACCTCGGCGTCGGTTCGCTTCGCACCGGTTGGCCGAGCGAAGAGCATGTCAATCGCTATTAAGAACAAGAACACGCCACCCGCAATCATGAAGGCCGGAAGCGTGATGCCGAGATAGTTCAGGAACGCACGTCCGAGGGCGCCCATAAACAGCATGACGATGCCGGCGACGAGCACGGCCTGATCGATGATCTGGTTCCGGCGCTGGGGCGTGTCCGTTGCCGTCGCCCCAATCGTCAGCGGGATCATTCCGATTGGATCGATGATCGTAAAGGCGGTTGCAAATGCCGTTGCAATGAAGCGTACATCCATCATTGCGACATCGGTTCCGAAGCGAGATTCGGGGCTAGACCAATCTCAACGGACGTCTCGAACGTGCGTCCCCACGGCAACCCGATCTCTAGCGCCGCGATGTGGTAGCCCGGGTCAAGCTGATCGACGAGCGATTGCGCACGCGCCCAGAGCAGGGCGCGATCTCGCTGGACGTAAGCAACTGCCACGGTCGGCGCAAGCAGCATGTGGTCGCTCACGCCCTGCGCGCTTAAGGCGGCGTTGAGATCGGGACGAACGAAATCGTGGTACACGTAGTCGTCCAGAAACCGCATAAACGTGAATTCCTTGTGCGCGAGCGCGTTATAGGTGTGCATCCGCCGCCCCGCTTCGGCTGCAACCGCTTCTGCCAGGGCGGTGCCGACGGTGTTTGCGTTCGTGTTCCACGAAGCATAGGCATCGAGCTTCGCCGCAATCCCCCGGCCCAGGATCGTTTCTGCAAAGGTTGCCTGAGAGTGGTACGATGCGAGATACGAAAGGTCCGCCAACGCGACGCGCTGTCCGGCCGAAGCGCTCGATGCTATCGCTCCAGCAAACGACGAATCTTCCGACGGCGTACTCTGAGGAAGGCGCACGAAGAGCGTGATCTCCGGATGAACATCGTCGTGGATGCCCCCGCACAGGCGAATCAATCCCTCTATCGCCGTTGAGACGGGCGCATACTCGAGCGGATCCTGGTAGTCTCCACCCTCAGGCGTTGAATAGGTAACACCGATGTGCGGTATCCAATCGGCCTTACGCGCGATCGCGTGCGCGACCATTGCCATGCCAAGCTCGTCGGCGCCGGGTTCGACCGCCACGCGCGACCGCAGCGACGCATCATTTCCGATGATGGACTGCAGCCATGCGACCTCACGCACGTGCAAGCCGATCGGCCCGGCATCGTCCTGGCCCAGCACGAGACGGTCGATCGCTCCGCCTTGCACAAGCGTTATCAACAGACGGTCGACGGCGAGATTCCGAGCCCTCGTCGCAAGATATGCTTGGAGAACATCGGGGCCAATCATCGATTCCAGCTGCGCAGCCTGCGCCGCTTCCAGTGCGGTTGGAGGATCGTGAAGGTTGGCGTACTGCGTGACATACTTCCAAAGCGGATACGCGGCGAAATAGGCGAGGTTCGCCGGGGCTGCGGTCGGCGCGAGCCGCATGATGGTCCCAAAGGATCCAATCCACGCATTCGGCCGCCGTTGCCGCAGATACGTGAGTTCCTTCAAGCGAAAATAGGCGTCGGCGTACGAGACCCCAGGTATTCGTGAGGCCAGTAACCCGCCGTAGGCGAGCATGTCGCTCGAAATAACGAACGCGTTGTTGCCTCTGTCTGCCGCTTCGTGGTTCAGCCACGCAACGATGTCATCCGGCCTACCCGCAACGAAATAATGGCCAAGAAGGCTGGGCGGAGGCGATTCGACACGTACCCCTGCGATTTGACCGAGCATAAGCGGCAGTTGCTTGGTGACGGGCCGGTCGTCCATCGGAACGAAGGCGATCGCGGAGAAGAATACTGCAATCGCAGCGATCATCGCAAACTACTCAAGCACGTCACGGAGCGATCCGCGGTGACGAGCCAACAATTCCGATGCTTCGACCGCGTCAACGCCGCGCCGGTGCATCACAACCGCGACCTTTACTCGTCCGTTCGCGCGCTCGAGTAACTCGGATGCTCGTGCTTCTTCCGCGCCCGTCAGCGTGCAAACCAAACGGAGCGCGCGAGCGCGCAGTTTCCGGCTGTTTGCAACGACGTCGACCATGAGGTTGCCGTACACTTTTCCAAGCTTCACCATCACCGCCGTCGAGAGCGCGTTGAGCGCGATCTTTTGAGCCGTACCGGCTGCTAGGCGGGTCGATCCCGTCAGCACTTCCGGGCTCGTCAACAGCGTGATTGCGGCGTCGGCGGCGAGTGCCAGCGGCGAATGCTCGACGTTCACCATCGCAACGGTGAATGCGCCAAGCTGTTTTGCACGCTTGACGGCCCGCACGACGTACTCTGCGCGGCCACCGGCAGAGATACCGACGACCGCATCGGCGGCCGTGACGTGACCGGCGATAGCAGCGTCGCCCGCCTCACCGTCGTCTTCTGCACCTTCGAGCGCGTGCCGCAGAGCAGCGTTTCCGCCCGCGATGTGTGCGCAAACGCAGTGTGGTTCCGTTCCGAACGTGGGGCCCATCTCGGAGGCGTCGAGCACGCCGAGGCGACCGCTGCTACCCGCGCCGACGTAATGCAAAGATCCGCCGCGCGCAATACGCTCGGCAATGCGATCCACGACGGCGGCAAGCACGGCGGTTTGCGCGAGTACGGCCTCGACCGCGCCGCGTTGTTCGCTCACCAGCAGCTCGACGAGCGGAGCGGTTTCAAGGCGATCGAGATCCGTGCTGCGCGGATTGGCGCGCTCCGTCAGCGGCAGATCGTTCGTCATGAGTGATCCTGTTCCAAGAGCGCCCGCGCTTCGGCCAGGGCACCGAAATGCGGCGGCGTCGCGTCGCGGACAATGCGCACTGCCGGCAGCTCGTTAGCGATGCGCATTTCCAGCAGATAGCTCAGCAGCGATCGTTCCGTTAGCAAGCCTCCGCACAGGACGAGTGGAAGTTCCTTTCCGCTCGTTGTCGCCCAGCCTGCCATTCGCAAGAGTGCGCGCAGCATCTCGAAGAGTTCGAGCGCGCTATTCTGCACGATCCTATTGGCGACGCGATCGCTTTCGTTTGCACACTGGAGCACCAGCGGCGCCAATGACGCAACCCTTGCAACGGGCGCTTCGCTTTGGTAGACAAATGCAAGCACGTCGTTCTGTCGCGATGCCCCGATGCGCTTTGCAATTTGTTCGGCGAGCCCATCGCTCGGTGCGCGCCCTTCGTAGCTTCGCAGCAGCGAGCGCAGCCCCGCCAAACCAATCGCATATCCCGATCCTTCGTCGCCGAGCAGGTAGCCGTATCCGCCTGAACGATACCGGCCTTCGCCAATCTCCGCGTAGGCTATCGAGCCCGTTCCAGCGATTACGGCGACGCCATCGCCGGCAACGACCGCGGCACGCAGCGCGATATGTGCGTCGTCGGTAACAGCGATGCGTGAGCCGGGGAATCGCAGTGCGAGAGCCGCAAGCAGCTCGTTGGCCGTCGCAACCTGCCCCGCCCCAGCAACGCCGACGGCGATCGCCGCGGGAGCTTCTCCGCTGGATGCCGCGTGGATCGCTTCGGCGATATTGCGAGCCGAACGTTCGATACCGTAGAGGATCGGATTTGCAGCCGCGCCGCGGTATGGACGCAGCAGTTCGCCGCCCCGCATTGCAATGGCAACGGTACGGCTTCCCCCAGCGTCGATGCCGACAGCGGTCAAGGGGCGCGACGTTGACATTCAGCCTCGATGCGCGCGAGCAACTCCGGTAAGCGATACGGAGCGAGCGCGCCCAGCGACACGGCGTGCGAAGCGCCCGTCACCGTCGGGATGTTCGCAGCACGCCCGCGCAATGTTTCATATCCTAAGACGGCAAAGCCGATCGCCTCTTTTGCTTCCGCCGGAATTCCCATCGCGTCCGAGAGTTCGACGCGGGCGGACGGAAGCCGTGCCGCGATACGCGCGAGTAGTGTTTTGTTGCGAGCGCCGCCGCCGCTGACGACGACCAATGCGCTGCTGAATCCGGTTTCCTCGACTTGAGCTGCGATTGTGGCGGCGGTGAGTTCGGTCAACGTCGCAACGGCGTCTTCGAACCGCAACCGTGCGAGGCGTTCGCCATGACGAACCAAGAAATGCGAGCCGAAACGTTCCCTTCCGGTGGTTTTGGGTGCTGGTGCGTAGAAGTATTCGTCGGCGAGCAACACGTCTAGCGATGCCAAGTCGACGGTTCCGCGCGCCGCGAGCGACCCATCGCAATCGTAGAGCATTGCGCCATCGCTGCGCTCTCGCACCAGACCGTCGATGAGCATGTTGCCCGGACCGGTATCAAAGGCGACAATCTGGGCCGGCGGAATACCTTTACGCAACAACGTGACGTTCGCGATCCCACCCACGTTGAGCACGACGCGATCCTCCGTCGCGCTTGAAAAGAGCAGCGCGTCCACATACGGAATCAGCGGGGCGCCCTGTCCCCCGGCCGCGCAGTCGGCGCTGCGGAAATCGTAGCAAACCGTCGCGCCGACAGCTTCCCGAACTGCGAAAGCATCACCAAGCTGCAAGGTCACGCGGCGCAGGCCGTCGTGCCACACGGTCTGACCGTGACATGCGACGTAGTCGATCTTTTCCGCGCCGGCCACCGTCTTCGCAGCCGCCGCAAAAGCTTCTCCGAGGGCACGGTGCAATGCCGCAACTACGGCGACGCTGCCGTCGTTTGGCGGAAGCGCCGCATGTAAAGCACGCAAGACGTCCGGCTCGAACGCACTCGTGGCGAACTTCAAAAGCTCGATTTCATACCCGCCTACAGCGGGTGCAATGTCGACCAACGCCGCGTCGATGCCATCCAACGACGTGCCACTCATCAAGCCCAGCGCTTTCATTTAGGAGCCTCAATCATTGAAGATCCTCGATCATCGCCTCGTAAAATGCGGCGCGAAGATCGCGCGCATCGTTTCGTCCAAAGTAGACCGAGTTTGTCAAGAGAACGCCTTGCACGTCGCGAGAAGGGTCCGCCCAAACGCTCGTGCCGACGAAGCCGGTATGACCAAAACTCGACGAGTTCATGAGGCGACCGGCCGAGTTCTCGTCGCTCGTCTTCAATGCCCATCCCAAGCCGCGGCGTAGCACCGGGTCGTACGCTTGTTCACGAATCGCTTCTCGTACTATCTCCGCCGGCAACACGCTATCCCGCCCCGAGCACACACCGAGATACGCCTCGATCAGCGCAGCAACGTCCGCGGCCGTGCCAAAAAGACCGGCATGACCCGCAACGCCGCCCATCAGGAATGCCTTTTCATCGTGAACGAAGCCCTGCACACGACCCCGCCAGCCATCGTCTTCAGTTGCCGGAATTTCTCCTCGTTGCGAAGCGCGTGGACGAAACCCGAGGGTTGGCGAGTTGAAGCGCGTTCGCATCACCGCCGCTAGCGATCGGCCGGCAATCCGCTCGACGATCGCACCTAACGCAATGAATCCAAGATCGCTGTAGATGACACGAGCGCCTGGCCGTTCAACCAGCGGACGCTCGAGCGTGTAGCGCAGAACGTCTTGCCCGAGAATGAGGCGGTAGTCTGCGCCGGAGTTCATACCCGAGTTGTGCGCGAGCAGCATGCGCGGCGTAATCGATGAGCGCTCCTCGCCTGCCCATTCCGGAAGAATTGGCACAAGCGATTGGTCGAGCGCCAAAGCTTGGCGCGAGACGGCCTCCAACGCGAGCGTAGCAACGAAAAGTTTGGTGATGGAAGCGAGGTCGAAGCGCGTATCGGCATAGACGTCGCGTCCCTCACCGTCCAGACGCGTCCGCCCGTAGGCTCGCTCGAAGACGAGCCGCCCGCGATGCTCGATCCGCGCAACGGCTGCGGTGAACGCGGTGCCGCATCCATCGTGTAACACCGCCTCCGCGCGGCCAAACGCGCTACGCCCGCGCAATCGGCAAGCGGCCTTGGGGCATAACGCCGCCGAAAAGTACGTCGGCCAAGCCGCCGATGCTCGCCTCATCGTCGCCGTAAGCAGCGAGCACATGCCGAGCGTTTTCAAAAAGATCGAGATCGAAGGGCTCGAGCGTCGACACGACGACGGCGTCAGGGAAACGATCGACGATCCGTGCAATCGCGCGCGCTTGCGCCGGATAGAGATGAGCACGTCGAGTGAGTACGATAGGGCGCCGCCGGCTTTGTTCAATGCGATCAATCACCGCATCAACATCGGCGCCCGACGTATTGACGGCGAGGCGCATCTCTTGCAGAACCGGGGCTTGAGAGCGCAGGAGCTCGCGATACTCGCCTGGCGCGTCCTCCTCGAAGAACTCCACCGTGCAGCAGGCCGTCGGATCGGCATGCGAAAATCCGCGCACCAGCGTAATAGCGCGTCGTGCAATCTCCCTGCCGGCTCCCGGATGCGGCGGAAATGCTTCGAGCGGCAGCGGGGGCGGCGATTCGCGCAAACGCCTTACCCGTTCGTAGGCTTGCTGCAAACGCTCGAGCGAAAGAGCGCCGCTGTCGACCGCATGCACGATTGCACCGGCCGCCTCGACGGCCGCGTCGAGGTCGTGACTGATCAATAGGAGGTCCGCACCCGCGCGCAACGCGCTAACGGCGACCTGCGGGCTCGCGTCGCGGCCGCCAATCGCTTTCATCTCCAAGCAATCGGTAAGAAAGGCTCCAGTAAAACCCAACTCGTGGCGCAACACGTTTTCAATCAGCTTCGCAGAAATCGTTGCCGGAGTATCGGGATCGAAGGCACGCACCACGACGTGAGCTCCCATCATCGCGCGAGCCTCCCCTGCGACCGCTGAAAAGGGCATGACATCGCGGTTACGCAGCATCTCTTCATCATCGTCGATGACGGGAAGCGTTTGGTGCGAATCGATCGCGGTCGATCCGTGTCCCGGGAAATGTTTGTAGCATGCGTGCACGCCGTATCGTTCCAGCCCACGCGCGAACTGCAAACCAAGTGCGGCGACGCGCTGCGGATCGCTGCCGAACGACCGCGTGCCGATCACGACGTTTCTGGGTTCGAGCGCCAAATCGAGGACGGGTGCCAGGTCGAGCGTACAGCCGGCCCGCCGCAAATCGAATGCCGTCTGTTCTCCGGCGCGGCCCGTGAGCTCGAGATCATCTGCCGCCCCGAGTGCCATCATCGACGGCATCACTTCGATGCCGCTGCGAAGCCGCGCAACTTGCCCACCTTCTTGATCGATCGCGAAGACCGGCGAAATCGTCCCGCAGCGCTCGCGCAAAGCGTCGGTGACGTTGCGAACCTCGGCTGCGCTAACACCGTTTCGCGCAAAGATCAAGTAGCCACCGAAAAGCGGTACGTCGGCAATTCGATCGTTCTCGAAGCCGGCTGCAATGACGCCGTACGCGAGAATTTTCGGATCGCCGGTCTCGGTCACGGGCGCGCGATTCCTGACGCGCGCTCAAAGTGTCGAACGGATTCTGGCGGAAACTCAAGCTCAATGGAATCACCGGGTCCGTGTGTCACGTGCAACGGAACGCGAACCGTGACGCCGCCACGCGCTGTTTCGACATATAGATAGGCGTCTGCGCCCGTCGATTCACGGCGAAGGACGCGTCCCGGCAGCGGGCCACCCGCAATCACGCGGACGTTTTCCGGTCGTATTCCAAGCAACGTTGCGCCGTCGGGCAGCAGATTCATGGGGCGGTCTCCCAAGAATCGAGCCACGCCTACCGTGCCCGGCCGATCGTAGACGCGCTGGGGCTTGCCGTTGTCTTCGATGCGGCCGTCAATGATGACGGCAAGCTCGTCGCCTACTCCCATCGCTTCTGCGTGATCGTGGGTGACGTAGACGATCGGCCCAAGAAAACGTTCCCGCACGCCGATAACCTCATCACGCACCGAACGTCTCAGGGCGGGATCGAGATGCGCAAGCGGTTCGTCGAGCAGCAGTACCGCTGGATCCGAGAGCAACGCGCGCGCAATCGAAGCCCGCTGACGCTCGCCGCCGGAAAGCTCTCGCGGCCGCCGATGGAGTTTGTCCCCCACGTGTAGGGCGCCGGCCATTTCGGTCACCCGCTCTTCGCTGCGCGGCTGATGATCTCGCAACGCGAAACGCAAGTTCCCGCGAATCGTCATGTTGGCAAAGAGTGCATCGTCTTGAAAGACGAGCGCCATTTTGCGCCGTTGGGGTGGAAGATCGGCAACGCTTTTCCTCTCGAGCAGCACGTCGCCGGATTTCGGTCGTAAGAGTCCGGCGAGCGCCCGCAATAGCGTCGTCTTTCCCGCGCCCGACGGCCCAACGACGGCTAAGGTATGGCCGGTCGCAACATCGATTGACACATCGTCGAGTGCGGGAATCCGCGAGCGTGGGTACGTGACGAACAACGAGCGGGCGCTAAGGCTCACTACGCTTTTGTTCCGCTAGGGGGAGCGAGCAGCGCGCGATACTCGTCTCGCGCGCTCGCATCGCCGGCACGAGCACGGTCGACGATCCCACGCAAGCGCACGACCGCCGCGTCGTCCGGCCGTTTTCCCGCAAGTGTGAGCCGAAGGGCCACCAGCGCTAATTCAGGCGTGCGCGCGCCAAGCAATCGCATACCCTCGTAAAACGGTGCGGCGCCTTGCCCGCCAACCGGCGATTCCAGCAACCTGCGCACGACTTCGGCCTTGGAAGGGGCTGCGTCGAGAAGATAGCCGTCGAGCAACTCGAAGGACATCAGGAAATCTCTAAAACCATCATGATTGCCGCTTTCGCCAAACGGACGCTCGTGCTCTGCGCACTGGGTCTATTCACGCTGGGCGCAGCGCCGGCGAGCGTA
The DNA here is from genome assembly GCA_963752765.1 of Vulcanimicrobiota bacterium. Lineage (GTDB taxonomy): Bacteria > Vulcanimicrobiota > Vulcanimicrobiia > Vulcanimicrobiales > Vulcanimicrobiaceae > JAFAHZ01. The sequence continues at coordinate 782,030 of CAVVZD010000009.1, read as the reverse complement.
ACGCGTTTGCTCGACGCAATGCGCGGTGCCGCGGGCCCCGTTTGGAACACGCACTTCGTCTCCGTTTCGCGGGTCAGCATCAAGGGGGAGATCACCACGGTCTCCACCGAGAGCGAGGGGCTGGCTTTTGTGGTGCGCCGGTGTGTAGGCGAACTTTGCGACGGCACGTACTTCGACGGTAACCGCCTATACAGCGTAGACATCAACGATGCCGCGTTGCCAAGGTCGGACGATCCCCAGCCCTACTTGCGTTCGCTACGCCTCATCGCTGCACTCGGCTTCCTTTCCCCGTCCTTTGTCCATTCCGGCGGCCGCATCGAAGACGGAGAAACTGCCTCGGTGGCCGGCAAGCGCTACCGCACGCTCTTTGTGGTTGAGCCGGAATCGATACCGGTGCGCATTTACGTCGATCCCGAAACGTCGCTGATTCGTTACGTGCGCGATATCAACGGTGAGGATACCTTTGAGTATCGCGATTACCGCCACGTCGAAGGCTACGCCGTACCGTTCCTTATTCTCCATAACGGGAGCGTGCTGGAGCGCTACGTGGACCGCACCCCAGTGGCGACACCATTCGCTCCACCGCGGGGAATGGTCGCACGCATCGCCGGAAAACCCGAGGCGGTTTCAACCGATCCGTCCCACGTGACGCCGGTCTTTCCATGCGACGTCGCCGGGGTAACCGTTCGCTGCCTGCTCGACACCGGAAACTCGGGAATTTCGATGAGCGCCGAGCTGGCCGCGCGATTGGGAGCGCCGGTAGTGGGCGCGTACGACGTCCGCGGCCTCGGTAATTACTCCACACAAGTCGTCCCAGCCGGACCGCTGCGCATCGGAAACGCGACGTTCCCCCAAGCCTATTACGTCGTGCTTGGAGACATCCATTCGTACGGTTACGACGTTGTCGTGGGCGGGGACGTGCTCGCTTCCACCAGCGTTGCGCTCGATCCGGCGGCGCACACGATCCGTTTCGGAGCAGTAGCAGCGCCATCGCAGATCACGATACCCCTATCGTTTGAAAACTTTGTGCCAGTCGTCGACGTTCACTTGGGCGACGTCGACGCGAGGCTTGCCGTCGACACGGGCGACGAATCAAACATCAATCTTGCGTACGATTTTTACGCCAAACACCCGTCGCTCTTCTCCATCACGCAACGCCGAAGTGTACGGGGAGTCGGCGGTAGCTCGATCGAGCTGCTTGGAACCATTGCGCAAGTGACGGTCGGCAGCTATACGACCGGACCGCAGACGATCGGCACGACCCAGACCCTGAAAGGCACCGCGTTCGGACACCTCGGCGCCAGTTTTCTCAAACAGTTCGATGTCCAGCTCGATTACACGGCCGGCGAGCTTCACTTAATTCCAAGAAGCGATCAGAAGGACGTGTCTGGCGGAGCCGGCTCTCGAAGAAGCAGCCAGTAGAGTCCCATGTGTCCTAGTGCTTCGACAAATTCGTCAAAATCAACCGGTTTTCGAACGTAGCCATGATCCTCAAACCGGCCCTCTAAGAGATCCTCTTCTTGCTTGTTGGTAGTCAGCACGAGCGTCGGAATGAGACGCGTTCGCCCGTCACGCCGAATTCTCTCCAGCACCTCGAGGCCGGAAATCGCCGGCAGTTTGAGATTCAAAAGAATGACCTGCGGCATTGGCCGTCCGCCGCGATCCTCGTCGAACAGAAAGGCACAGGCTTGCGCACCGTCGCGCAACACCACGATCTCGTTGACGATGCGATTCTTGTTAAACGTCGCTTGCGTAAACTCGGCATCGCCTTGGTTCTCTTCAACGAGCAGCATGTATGCCTTCATAAAGCAGAACTCGCTTTCGCCGACAAGGGAACGCCGCCTGTACGCGCCAAGCCGACGCTCGGTGGATTCGCAACGTTTCGCCAAGCTGCTCCTCGCCCTATTGAGCGCACTTGCGTTCTTTCCGGGACGGAGCAGCGCGCTGTCGTTACCGCCGTGCACCATTGTCGCGGTCGAGATGATGGATAGCGTCGACTCCTCCGACGCTCGGCCAGGAGACTTCTTTCGCTTTGAAACCATCAATGCCGTGACGGATAAAGAGAAAGTCGTGATTCCCGCACGGACGATGGGGTACGGACTCGTCGCAATCGCGTCGCCGGCGGGTCGAGGCGGCCACGCCGGATTGCTCGTCTTGGAACCGCGCTATCTCGTCATGCCCAACGGCGGCCACGTCGGCGTCGTGCTCAATCACAACACCGATGCGTTGCAAAAAGCCGGCGCCTCCGAAAACATTCCGGGATATCTCGGGGCGTTGCCGGTGCCGGCCGTCGGCGCCGCGATTGGGGTCTTTAATTACTTTCATCGCGGAAAAAACGTCGTGGTTCCACGCGGCTTAGTCTTCACGATTTTCCCGAGTGACGATCCGTCGGTCGAACGTTGCCAAGACCACCCGAACGATTAGCGTGGGGAGCCTCTGAAGAAGTTCATGTACCGATCGTTTGAGCCGCGAAGGCGCCAGATGCGAGAAGATGGCGAGGCACGCTCCAGCACCTCCTGTGCTCGCGTGCATTGCGGACATCCGTGTCCGGAAGAAGCATACCCGCAGCGGTATGTGACCGAGCCGACGACGACGCAGATGGAGGCTTTGCGCTCAAACCCTTCGGGCGGCAGCTCTGCGATCGGTACAGCGACTTCTTCGGAGGCTCCCTCATGACAGCCGAGCGCGAGCGGCTCGAAAAACGTCGCGAAAAGAGCGAGCACTGGTCCCGCTGGGGGCCGTACGTCAGCGAACGCCAATGGGGGACCGTCCGCGAAGACTATAGCCGTGACGGAATGGCCTGGGATTACCTTCCGCACGATCATGCACGCTCGCGCGCTTATCGGTGGGGCGAAGACGGCATCGGCGGAATTTGCGACGACCGACAACTTCTGTGCCTCGCGCTTGCCCTGTACAACGGCAACGATTCCATTGTTAAAGAGCGGCTGTTCGGGCTAACGAACGGTCAGGGCAACCACGGTGAAGACGTCAAAGAGTACTACTTCTACCTCGATAATGTCCCATCTCACGCATACATGAAGATGCTCTATCGCTATCCGCACGCTGCATTTCCTTACGAGCGGCTGGTAAGCGAAAATGCGCGTCGTACGAAGGCGGAACCGGAGTTCGAGCTCATCGACACGGGTATCTTTGACGGCGATCGCTTCTTTGACGTCGTTATCGAGTACGCTAAGGCTTCACCCGATGACATTCTCCTGCGATACACGGCCATCAACTATGGGCCGGATCCGGCCACAATACACCTGTTGCCCACGCTGTGGTTTCGCAACACGTGGTCGTGGCGAAAAGGATCCTATAAGCCCTCGCTGCAGAGCCAATCGACGCATCGGTTAGGGTTGAATGCGATCTCGATCGAGCATGCAGCTCTTGGCCGCTATCAACTTTCATGCGAAGGAGCGCAAGAACTCCTGTTTACCGAGAACGAAACGAATTACGAGCGCCTATTTGGCGTGTCCAATGGGAGCGCGTTCGTCAAGGACGGCATTAATGACGCGATCGTGTCGGGAAAGCGCGACGCCGTCAACGCCCTCGGGTTCGGAACGAAGGTAGCCGCGCACTATTCACGGCTGCTGGCTCCGGGCGAATCGTACGCGATTCGTCTTCGTCTCACCGCGCTCCATCCCGAATCGGGCGAAGCTGTCTCTGAGCCATTTGCGGGCTTCGACAACGTCTTCGAAAAGCGACGAATTGAAGCCGACGAATTTTACGCCTCGGTTCTTGACGCACCCTTGGGCGACGACGACCGCTCAATCGCGCGCCAGGCTTTCGCCGGAATGCTGTGGAGCAAGCAGTTCTACTATTACGTCGTGCAGGAATGGCTCGACGGCGATCCCGCGATGCCGCCGCCTCCGCCGGAACGGAAACACGGTCGCAACGCGGACTGGCAGTTCTTCCACGCGTGCGACGTGCTGTCGATGCCCGATACGTGGGAATACCCATGGTTTGCCGCGTGGGATCTCGCGTTTCACTGCGTGTTGCTCGCCCTCATCGATTCAGAGTATGCGAAGAAGCAGCTCATGCTCTTGACGCGCGAATGGTATATGCACCCAAACGGCCAGTTGCCGGCATATGAGTGGCTTTTTTCCGACGTCAATCCTCCGCTCTTTGCCTGGGCGGCGATGCGTGTCTACCAGATCGAAGCAAGACGCGAGGGACGGCAAGACAAGCTTTTCTTGGAACGCGTCTTTCAAAAACTATTGCTGACGTTTACGTGGTGGGTGAACCGCAAAGACGCGCGCGGCAATAACATTTTCCAGGGCGGATTCCTGGGCTTGGACAATATCGGCGTCTTCGATCGCGATATGACGCTTCCGGATGGCATTGAGCTTGACCAATCGGACGGCACGAGCTGGATGGGTGTCTTTGCGTCCAACATGTTGGCGATTGCCCTCGAGCTTGCTCCCGAGCTTCCAGCCTACGAAGACATCGCCTCGAAGTTCTTCGCACACTTCCTCTATATAGCCAAAGCCATGAACGAGATCGGCGCGGAAGGTCTCTGGGACGATGCCGACGGCTTTTACTATGACTTTCTCCACGACGGAGCGCACTCGATTCCGCTGCGCGTTCGCTCGGTGGTCGGTCTCATTCCCTTGATCGCATGCGCGGTCTCCGAGAGCCCGACGCTCGCATCTCTGCCGGACTTTTCTAAACGCGTCCGATGGTTTGTTGAAAATCGCCCGGATCTCACCGAGTCGATCGCCTACATGGAGTGCGCGGGCATCGGACAGCGCTATCTCCTCGCCCTCGTGGACAATGACAAGCTGCTTCGCATTTTGCGCCGCATGCTCGACCCCGCCGAATTCTTAAGCCCGTATGGAGTGCGTTCCCTTTCTCGTATTCACCTCGAGCGGCCATTCACGCTCGACCTCGGCGGCACGCATTACACTATCGGTTACGAGCCGGCCGAGTCGCAAAGCAACACCTTTGGAGGAAACTCGAACTGGCGCGGACCCGTATGGTTCCCACTGAATTTTCTCCTCATTGAAGCATTGCAAAAGTTGCACTATTACTACGGTGACGACTTCAAGGTCGAGATGCCCTTCGGCTCGGGATCGTATTTGACGCTCTGGGAAATCGCCGCGGACCTTTCGGACCGTCTTATCGGGATCTTTCGCCGTAATCGCGCGGGATCGCGCGCGGTGTACGGCAGAAACCAGACCTTCGCGCAAAATCCGCTCTGGCGCGATCTCGTGCCCTTCCACGAATACTTTCACGGCGACAACGGAGCAGGGCTCGGGGCGAGCCATCAAACCGGTTGGACCGCATTGGTCGCCAAGCTCATCCTTCAACGAGGCGAATATCAGGATAAACACCCGCTCGACACGCGACCATTCGGATAAACGTGGATCGCTTTCTTGCTGATCCGTTCGCCTATCTCGGCATGCACCTCGACCGAGAGGGCATCGTCGTTCGCGCATCGCTTCCGCACGCATCGCGCGCCTTCGTGCGTGAACGAAACGATCCAACGCAACACGAAATGTGCCGAATCGACGACGAGGGCCTGTTCGAGTTGCGCCTTCGCGATCGCAAGTGGCGATTCGACTACGTGCTTGTCGCCGAGCACGCCGGCGGTCACGAGGTTCTCGAAGATCCATATCGCTTCGGCCCGCTTCTCGGCGACGTCGACGCGCATCTTATCGCGGAGGGCACGCATCGAAAGCTGTGGCAGGCCTTGGGTTCGCATCGCCGCACGATTGACGGCACCGACGGCGTGGGCTTTGCCGTGTGGGCACCCAACGCCCGGCGTGTCAGCGTTGTCGGGGATTTTAATGCCTGGGATGGACGGCGCCATCCGATGCGAAAGCGCGTGGAGTGCGGCGTGTGGGAGATTTTTCTGCCGGCCGTGACCGCGGGAGCGCACTACAAGTACGAAATTGAAGGGGCGCAGGGCGCACTGCTTCCGCTCAAAGCCGATCCCCTCGCACGTTACGCGGAGGTTCGGCCCGCGAGCGCTTCCATCGTGTACGATCGCGCTTTTGAGTGGAACGACAGCCGCTGGATGCAACGCCGATCGCAACGACAGCTGCGCGACAGCGCAATCTCCATCTATGAAGTGCACCTCGGCTCGTGGCGGCGCGGGAAGCACGGCCGGTTCTTGTCGTACGGCGAACTCGCGGACGAGCTCTTGCCGTACGTCGCCGAGTTGGGGTTCACGCATCTAGAACTCTTACCGGTGACGGAACACCCATTTGACGGATCGTGGGGATACCAGCCGACCGGAATGTTCGCGCCGACGAGCCGTTACGGCGCCCCGGAGGAATTCGCGCAATTCGTCGATCGCGCGCACCAGCTCGATATCGGAGTGATCCTCGACTGGGTGCCCGGTCATTTCCCAGACGATCCCCACGGCTTAGCTTTGTTCGACGGAACGCATCTCTACGAATACGGCGACCCGCGTAAGGGTTTTCAACCCGACTGGAATACGTTGATTTACAATCACGGCCGGCGCGAGGTAGCCAACTTTCTCATTGCGGGCGCGCTGTATTGGCTCGAAGAGTTTCACGTCGATGGCCTGCGCGTCGACGCCGTTGCATCGATGCTCTATCTCGACTACAGCCGCCGCGCCGGCGAGTGGCTCCCCAACGAGTTCGGCGGAAACGAAAACATCGAGGCCATTGCATTCTTGCGTAATCTCAACGAAACGATCGCGCAGGTCCGCGGCGACGCCGTGACGATCGCCGAAGAATCGACGTCGTGGCCGAAGGTCTCGTGGCCGGTTGCGCAAGGCGGCTTGGGGTTTAACTTCAAATGGAACATGGGCTGGATGCACGACACCCTACGATACTTTAGCTACGATCCAATCTATCGCAAGTACCATCAAAACGACCTGACGTTCGGCCTCGTCTACGCCTTTAGCGAAATCTTCGTCCTGCCGCTGTCTCACGACGAAGTCGTCCACGGGAAGCGCTCGCTGCTTGGGAAAATGCCGGGCGATCGCTGGCAGCAGTTCGCAAACCTTCGCATGCTCTTCGCTTTGATGTTCGCACATCCGGGCAAGAAGCTGCTCTTTATGGGAGACGAATTGGCGGCCGTCAACGAATGGAATCACGATGCCCAACTCGATTGGCGACTCTGCGACGATCCATTCCATCGCGGCATTGGCCGGCTCGTCGGCGACTGCAATCGCCTCTACCGCGCTATGGTCGCTCTCAACGAACTCGATGCCGAAGCAGCGGGGTTTGAGTGGCTCGACTTTTCCGATGCTACGCACAGCGTGCTTGCGTTCATGCGCAAGGGTCGCACGGCGGCCGATGAAATGGTGATCGTCCTCAATGCAACGCCGGTCGTGCACTATGCGTACCGAATCGGCGTCCCGACCGCCGGGACGTATCGTGAGCTGCTCAATACTGATTCCGAGCACTACGGCGGAAGCAACGTCGGCAACCAAGGCGCGGTGGTCAGTGAAAGTATTCCGGCTAACGGGCGGCCGCATTCCTTAGCGCTTACGCTTCCCCCGCTCGGCGCGCTTTATCTTATGCGCGATGCTGACACGTAAGCGCGCCGCCGTTCTCCCCGGACGCCCGTACCCGTTGGGCGCAACCTGGAATGGCGCCGGCGTAAACTTCGCGCTTTTTTCCGAGCATGCGGAGCGCGTCGAGCTCTCGTTGTTCGATCCTCGAGGCCGGCGCGAGATGGAGCGCATTGCGCTGCCGGAATACACCGACTCCGTCTGGCACGGCTACTTACCCGATGCTCGACCCGGCCTACTCTACGGATACCGCGTCTACGGACCGTACGATCCCTCGAACGGGCATCGATTCAATCATTATAAGCTGCTGCTCGATCCGTACGCAGCGATGGTGACCGGCGACATTGTTTGGAGCGATGCGCATTTTGGATATCGCGTGGGCTCGCCGCGTGGCGATTTGTCCTTCGATCGCCGCGACAACGCCGCCGGCATGCCCAAGTGCGTTGTCGTGGACACCGCATTCACCTGGGGGAACGATCGCCTCTTGCATACGCGCTGGCACGAGCTGATCGTCTACGAACTACACGTTCGCGGTTACACGATGAAGCATCCGGGGGTTGCACCCGGTTTGCGCGGAACCTTTGCCGGACTGGCCTCGCCGGCGGTCATTGACTATCTGACGCGCCTAGGCATTACGGCGATTGAGCTGTTGCCGGTCCACAATTTTGTCGACGAACGGCATCTCGTCGAAAAGGGCTTACGAAACTATTGGGGTTATAGTCCGATTTCTTTTTTCGCACCATTTCCACGCTATCTTTCGCGTCCCGATCTGGGCGAATTCAAGACGATGATCTCGCGCATGCACGCGGCCGGAATCGAAGTGTTTCTCGACGTTGTCTACAGCCATACGGGCGAGGGAAATGCGCTTGGACCGACGCTGAGTTTCCGTGGCATCGACAACAAGTCGTATTACCGTCTTACTCCGCACGACGAACGCCAGTATGTGGACTACACCGGATGCGGCAACTCCCTCAATCTCGACCACCCACGCGTGCTCAAGCTGGTTACCGATTCATTACGGTATTGGGTCAACGAAATGCACGTCGACGGCTTTCGGTTCGATCTCGCGACGACACTCGCGCGCCGTGACGGTCAATTTAGTCCGAACAGCAACTTCTTAGCCTCGCTCGAGCAAGATCCGGTTCTGTCGCGCGTCAAACTCATTGCCGAACCATGGGACCTGGGGCCTGACGGGTACCATCTCGGGGATTTTCCCGCCGGTTGGTCAGAATGGAACGATCGCTTTCGCGACGGCGTGCGACGGTATTGGCGCGGAGACGGCTCGATATCCGACCTCGCAACCCGACTAACGGGATCGAGCGATCTCTTCGACCGCCGCGGACGGCGGCCGCGCGCGAGCGTTAACTTCGTTACGGCACACGATGGATTCACGTTGCACGACCTCGTCTCGTATGACGTCAAACACAACGAAGCGAACCTCGAAGAGAATCGCGACGGCGCCGGTGAGAACTTGAGTTGGAACTGCGGGGTTGAAGGCCCTAGCGACGATCCGAACGTCGAGACGTTGCGAGAGAAGCAGGAACGGAATTTCTTAGCGACCCTTCTCCTCTCTCAAGGCATGCCGATGCTGCTGGCCGGCGACGAGCTGGCGCACACGCAACAGGGCAACAACAACGCGTACTGCCAAGACAACGACTTGAGCTGGATCGATTGGCGAGGCGGCAATTTGGTCGATTTCGTGCGCGAGGTTATCGCAATCCGGCGCGAGCATCCCGTCTTTCGGCGCCCACGATTCTTTCGCGGCGTTGCGGCTGCCGATCTTCCGCTCAAAGACATCAGTTGGTTTGCTCCGGAAGGGCGGGAAATGGCTCAAGGGGATTGGCAAGACGCTGCGCGCCGGTGCTTTGGCGCCTTGCTGGGAGGCGATCCCGGCGACCGCTACATCAGTCTGCAGGGCTATCCTGAAGTCGACGACACGTTCTTGGCGGTCTTCAACGCTCACAGCGATGCCGTTGAATTCGCCCTCCCCCTCGTGAGCGGCGTTGCGACCTGGAATCCGCTCCTCGATACGTCGCTGACGATCTCGCCTCAGACTCATAGCGGACTGCAACCGCTCGCAACGTTGCGAATCGCGGCGCGCTCGTTCGTGCTGCTCGTGGGAACCTCGTGAGTGATGGACTGCAGCGACTCGCGTCGCTAGCCGGTATCGAGCCGAGCTTTCGCGACTATTTCGGAACGGAAACGTGCGTCGGCGATGCGACAAAACGTGCTTTGCTTGCGTCGATGGGTTTCGATCTTTCCTCGGAACGATCGATCGCCGCGGCGATCGATGCCATCGACGCCGAATTACAGCGACCGCCTGTTATCGTCGTGACGGACGCTGCACACCCATCGTCAGTACTACAAGCTCAGCCCGAATTGCACATCGAACTCGAGAGCGGAGAGCGGTACACCGGCAAGCTCGAGGATTTGCCGCTAGGATATCATCGAATCCTCGACGACGGCCGCTCCACCACCCTGATCGTTGCTCCCAAGGGCTGTTATCTGTCTGCGGAGATGCAACGTGGGCGCGTGCTGGCCGTCGCAACCCAGTTGTATGCACTACGATCGGCAACGAACTGGGGAATCGGCGATTTTTCCGATTTGGAACGTCTCGCGAGAATGGCAGGTGCAGCGGGCGCGTGCGCAGTCGCGCTAAATCCGCTGCACGAGCTGCACCCGGGCAATCCGTGGGCTTGCAGTCCGTACGCGCCGTCGAGCCGTCACTGGCTCAATTCACTCTACGTCGACGTGACCCGCGTACCGGAATATGCCGAGTCACCGCAAGCGCAAGCACTCGCACGAACGTTCGACTTCGAGCGGCTGCGCCGCACCGATCTCGTCGACTATGGCGCGGTCGCGAAGGTGAAACAGGCAGTATTCGAGGCCATGTTCCGCACGTTTTCGTGCGCGCATCTTCAGCGGCCCGGCGATAGCAGAGCCGCTCGGTTTCGATCCTTCGTGCGCGACGGCGGCACTTCGCTCGAAAGGTTGGCGCGCTATGAAGCGCTTACAGCGTACTGGCGCGCTCGAGACGAGCGGTACTACGGCTGGCTGCAGTGGCCCGCAGAGTACCGCTCTGCGCAGTCACCTCACGTCGAACGATTCGCGCACGAGCGCCGAGCGGGTGTCGATTATTTTCTCTACCTGCAGTGGCTCGCTAACGAACAACTCGCCGCTGCATCCAACGCAGCGCGGGCGCTGGGCGTTGGGCTGTATCGAGACCTGGCAGTCGGCGTCGACCGCAACGGCGCCGATGCGTGGAGCGACCGAACGACGGTCCTCGACGACATTTCACTTGGAGCTCCTCCCGATTCACTCAACGCGCTCGGACAGGATTGGGGACTACCTCCTCTCTCGCCGCTGGCACTGCGGCGGCGCGCTTATGCTCCGCTGGTCGCTCTGCTGCGCGCCAATATGCGCCACGCGACGATCTTACGTGTCGACCACGTCATGGCATTACGGCGAGCGTTTTGCATTCCCGTCGGTCACCCCCCGCGTGAAGGTGCGTATCTACGGTATCCATTTGACGAAATGCTCGCGGTCGTGGCGCTGGAAAGCGTGCGTAATCGCTGCGCCGTCGTTGGCGAGGATCTTGGAACCGTTCCTGAGGGCTTTCGCGAACGCATGCGCGAGGCCGGCGCGCTATCCTCACGCGTGCTTTATTTTGAGCGCGCTGCCAGAGCCTTCCGACCGGCACGAGAGTATCCTCGGCTGGCGGCAGTAAGCGTCGGAACGCACGATTTGCCACCGCTTGCGGGCTGGTGGACCGGCGACGACATCGCGCTTCGCGCTCGGATCGGCCTTTTTTCGAATGAGTCAAGCGTCCGCGCAGCAATCGTAGAACGGTATCAAGCGCGAATCGCCCTTATTGAAGCGCTCGAGCGGGATGCGACCGTCGAAGCGGCAACTGCTGCCCGCTTACGAGCAGATGCGCACGCGGGCGGCACGCTGGCCGTTTTCGGAGAGCTGGCGGAAGCCGTGCACCGTTTCTTGGCGAAGACGCCATCGGTGCTGGCAATCCTGGCGTTAGAAGACATCGAAGGCGCAACCGGAGCGGTCAATGTGCCGGGCACGGCCACGGAACATCCGAATTGGCGCCGCAAGCATCGTCGCACCCTTGAAGAGCTAGAATGCGACGACGTGTTGCAACGCATTGGTCGAAGTTTCAACCTTGTTAAGGCCACGCCGTGAAAGCCGTCGTCATGGCAGGCGGCGAGGGTTCCCGCCTGCGGCCCTTGACCTCGAGCCGACCGAAGCCGCTCGCACCCGTCGCCAACAAGCCAGTGATGCATCACATCGTGGACTTGTTGAAACGCCACGGAATAACCGAAGTCATTTCCACGCTGCATTATCTCGCCGACGAGATCGAAAACTATTTCGGCGACGGCTCCGCTCTGGACTTCTCAATGTCCTACGTCGTCGAGGATACGCCGCTGGGTACCGCGGGTGCGGTGAAGCTCGCGCAAGCGCTGCTTGGCAACGAGCGTTTTATCGTTATCTCGGGCGATGCGCTGACCGATATCGACTTGAGCGAACTGATCGCGTATCACTGCCGGCAGGGGGCCGCAGCAACCATTGCATTGCAACGGGTTGCGAATCCATTGGAGTTCGGCGTCGTCGTCACGGATGGTCAAGGGCGAATCACTCGTTTCTTGGAGAAGCCGTCCTGGGGCGAAGTTTTTTCCGACACGATCAACACCGGCATCTACGTCCTCGAACCCGAAGTCTTGGAATACATGGAGGCCGGGAAGAACTATGATTTTTCCCGCGATATCTTTCCGCTACTGCTACGCGACGCGAAGCCGCTCTACGGCCACGTCTGCGACGACTATTGGAGCGACATCGGCAACCTGCAGCAATACGTGCAGGCGAACTACGACGCACTCATGGGCACGGTGCGAGTTGAAATTCCCGGAACGCAGATCCGGCCCGGGATTTGGGCAGATGAAGGCGTCCGAATCGATCCCGATGCGCACTTGCATGCACCTGTGTGTATCGGGCGTAATGTAACGATCGAACGCGGCGCAGTCGTAGAGGAGCTCACGTGCATCGGTGCCTCCTCGATCGTTGCCGAGAATGCCCGTCTGCACCGCACCATTGCGTGGGAAGACGTCTACGTCGGGGAAAATGCGTCGCTGACGGGGTGTACGCTCGCCGACCGCGTGATCGTCAAAGATCGTGTGACGGTGATGGAAGGCGCGGTCATCGGACGCGGCAGCACGTTGGGCAGCGGCTCGACCGTACCCTCGAACATCAAGCTCTGGCCCGACAAATCCGTCGCGTCGGGATCGATCGTCTCGATGTCGCTCATTTACGGGATCAAATGGCCGGGCTCGCTCTTCGCCGCAGACGGCGTCTCGGGACTCGCGAACATCGAAGTTACGCCGGAGTTCGCGCTCAAGCTCGGACAGGCACTCGGCTCGATCTTGCAGCCCGGGCAAAACGTGATGACGAGCCGCGACGCCCATCCGGCGTCGCGTTTGACGAATCGCTGCATTATCGCCGGCCTGCTTTCGGTTGGCATCAACGTCCAGGATTTACGCGAAAATCCGACGCCGGTTTCTCGCTATGCAGTGCGCACCTCCGGCCATGCAGGCGTTCACACCGGTATCTCACCCCACGATTCGGACCAGTTCCTCATCGAGTTTTTCGACTCTCATGGGGTCAACATCGACAAAAATACCGAACGCAAAGTTGAGAACATCTTCTTCCGCGAGGATTTTCGGCGCACGCCGATGGCCGCTGTCGGCATACTGGAATTCCCCGAGCGAACGATCGAGGCGTACAGCAGCGGCTTCTTGAGCGCGCTCGGACCGCGTGCCATCTCGACGGCAAACTTACGTGTGGTCATCGACTATGCATACGGCAATGCGTCGTTGATTTTGCCTCGCATCCTGAGCAACCTTGGCATCGAAATGATTGCGCTCAATGCATTCTTTGACAACGCAAAAGTGCTGACGTTCGGAAAGAATCGGCGCCGCCATCTCGAGCAGCTCAGCAACGTGACGACATCGCTTGGAGCGACGCTAGGAATTCTCCTCGACCAGCATGGTGAGTCATTGGCACTCGTCGACGATCGCGGCCGGATCATCGAGGAGAGCCGGCTGCTGGCGCTGCTCACCGTCTTGGTAGCCAGCTTCGTTCCGAAGGCGAGAATCGCGGTTCCGGTCATGGCCCCGACCGCGATCGAGACGGTCGCGGAGGCGTACGGCGCGTCGGTTATCCGTACCCGCACCGATCGCCGCTCGCTGATGTCGCTTGCGGTGCAAGAGGGCGCATCGCTCTCGTTTGCGGCCGGAGCGAATTACGAGCTGATCTTCCCCGAGTTCCAACCGGTCTTCGATTCACTGTACGCCAGCGCGAAGGTCATGGAACTCATCGCCGCGGCCGGACATCCCCTCAGCGAAATCGTCGACGAACTTCCGCAATGGCACCTCGCTACGCGACGCGATCATTGTCCGTGGGAACGCAAAGGCCAAATCATGCGCCGTCTCCTCGACGAAACGCACGGCGAAAACGTCGACCTCACCGACGGCATCCGCGTCGGGCGCGAGGGCGGGTGGGTGCTCGTCATTCCCGATGCCTCCGATCCGCTCTTCAACGTCTACGCCGAGGGACGCTCCGAAGACGAGGCCCACCGCTACGTCGACGAGATCGCCTCGCGCATCGAGGAGTTAGCCCGCGGCTAACCCGTGACACGACTAAAACGCCAGCTTGCGTGACAATATGTCGAGAATGATGGGCCACGTAAAGCGTTCGGCGACCGCTTCGCCGGCGGCGCGTATCGACCGCGCCAGTGCTGGATCGGCTTGCAGCACTTCCAAATACGCGGCTAGCTCCCGGCCATCGGACGTATCGCAAACAATGGCGCTTTCGAATGGTTGCGCGTAATCTTCGCCCGTCGATCCCGTTACGGCGAGACCGCCGGCGGCCATCACCTCAAGCCCAACAAGCCCGAACGGTTCTTTGCCGCTATTGGCAAGCACGGCGTCGGCAACGTGATAAAGTGCGAAGAGCAACTCCTCGGGCACGAAGCTGCGAATGTTGATGATTGACGCAGAAGCCGACGACAATGCATCGAGTAACGGTTGCGGTTCACGGGAACGCACCGCGATGTCTTCCACCGCCAATCCAAGCGCTCTAGCGTGCGCAAAGATCGTTTCGCCGTATGGCTCACGACCACCGCGTATCACCAGGGTCGCTTGCGGCCGGCGGCGACGTACGAGCGCAAACGCATCGAGAGCTTGCATCCAACGCTTGTCTTCGTCGTAGCGCCCGACCTTGACGAGGAGCGGGCGCGACGGCAGCGCTTCGGAGATCGCTTGCACCAGCTCTTGCGGCGGGCCACCGATGAGCCGCTCGCCGATGCCGTTGGGTATCACCAGCGCTTCGCATCCACGCGCACGCAACTCGAACTTCATGTAACGGCTGACCGTCGTAATGGTTGCTGCTTGCCGTAAAACGCTCCAATCGATCGCTTCGAATCCATACGTGTTGTTGGCGTTCCACGTGAGGATGACGCGGTCGCGGAGCCCTCGCGTGCGGAGCAGACGATCGAGCTCAATCGCGGCGGGAGCGGTTTGCCAATCCTCGGCGATGATCAGCACGATCTCATCGCGCTGCGCTGCCGGCGCAACGACTGAATCAACGACGAAAGGCGGAACGCTTACGCGGTAATCACTGGTCTTGCCGTGCTCGCCGTCGTACACGTTCCCGGGATGATACTTCGAAATCCATTGACACCAACGGCGGTATTCTAAGTTCGGCGATATCCGCTCAACCGGCGCGCGCTCGGGATCGCCCACGAAAATGAGGGTGGTCGCAGTGCCTGCCGCCGCCAGTGCCGCACTCAATTCCGTCACACGCGTGCCGAGCCCGCCAACCATCGAATACGGATCCGGCCCTTCGAATGCGACAAGCACGGCGTTGTGTGGCAAGGTCATGAGGACGAGTGCTTTCGCGCTTGCGGCAGACTTTTCTTCGACAATTCGGAATAGCCGCAACCCCGGCGTGGAATAGAGCGTGCATGCAGTTCCGAGCGATTTTGCTGCCGTTCAGCCTCATGGCCATCCTAGGGTCTACGGCGGCACCGGGTGACCAGTACTTCGGAAAGCTGAAAATGAGCGCGGTGCACATCCGTTACGAGATCGTCTCGATCCGCGACCGCTACTGGACGCACAAAATCTTGCCCACGGATGCCATGCACCTCGCGTCGCTCACCGAAGATGCGTTTGACGACTGGGCGCGACGATATCCGAAAGACGATTGGCTTGCTTCGACCGCCTACAATTTCGCGCAACTATACGGACTGCTGCCCGGAACCGAAGCCCACGATCGCGCGGTCGCCCTGCTAAAGTTTGTGACGACGCGATTTCCGCACACAAGCTATGCGGCATCGAGCCGAACGCAACTCCATCGCGGCGTTCCGGTTCGTCCGTATCCCGCTTGGGCAACGGCAGCATCGGCCGCACCCTCGGCATCGCCGCAGCCGTCGGCATCGCCCCGACCATCGTCAACGCCGTCGGCCGGCGCACCTTCACCGACGCCTTCCGCAGGGCGCATAGGAGGTGCGGTGAACCGCCCGCCAGCGTAGCGGTGTGGATGCAGCGCGGAGGCTCGCCGCGTGCGTCGCACCGAACGATCTGTTGAGGAACGCACCAACAATGCCATGCGTGTGGCACGACCAGATTGTAAGCTACCTGCGTGAAGCGGATCGAGCGCGTTCGCCTCTACCCGACGCGTAGCCAAACGCGGGCCTTGGGCTTCATGCTCGACGTGAGCCGCCAACTCTACAACGCATTGCTCCAGCAACGCCGCGACGCCTACCGGCGCAACAAGACGCGCGTGACCAGCAGGATGCAGTACGGCCGAGCTGACCGCGTTGCGCGCCGAGGATGCGCGGGTAGCCGCCGTCTACCGCGAGTGCCAGGACGCGGTAGTGCACCGGCTCGATCTCGCGATGGAGGCGTTCTTCAGGCGCTGCAAACGGGGTGAGTCGCCGGGCTATCCGCGCTTCAAGCCGCGGGCGCGGTGGCAGCAGCTGATGTTTGCGCACGGTAATCGCGCGCTAAAATTCAATGCTGAACAACAGCGCGTGTACGTCCCCGGCATCGGCCGGGTAAGGCTGCGTACGGGGCGAGTGGTTCCGGCGTTTCAACGGGCATGGATCGTTAAAAAGAACCGCCGGTGGTACAGCTGCTTTGAGGGCGAACGTCTGCCAGTGCAGGGTCCGATCAATTGGCGTCGCGTTACCGGTGTCGATCGCGGCGTGCACGTGCTGGCCGCGACCAGCGACGGGCGGCTCTTGGCTAACCCGCGCCAGCTCGAACGGAAACGCCTGAAGGTCGAGCGCTTGCAGCGTACGGTGGCGCGGCGCCAGCGTGGTGGGACGCAGCGGCGCAAGGCGGTCGCGCTTCTGGCTCGAGCACACGAACGGGTCGCCAACGCCCGTCGCGACGCGCTGCACAAAATGGCGCGCACCATTGTTGACGGCACCAGCGTCATCGCGATGGAGGGACTTCCAGGTGCGCGCGATGACACGGAGCGCGACAGGCAGCAGCGAGGCACCCGGGCGCAACGTCCGTGCCAAGGCTGGACTCAACCGCGCGCTGCTCGATGCAAGTTTTGGTCTGCTGCACGAGATGATCGTCGCCAAAGCGGAAGAGGCTGGGAAGACGGTGGTGGTAGTAGACGCGAGATATTCGTCGCAGGAGTGGGCGCGCTGCGGGCACGTTGCGGCGGAGAGCCGCCGGGAAAGGCGTTATCGTTGCGTTGTCTGTGATTATCGCAATCACGCCGACGTCAATGCGGCGCTGGTGATCCGGGGGCGGGCCGAGTTGCGGCCTGGTGGGAGAGGCGCGATGTTGACCGACCTCGAGGATCTCCGAAACGTGCCACACGCGAGCGAGGAGCTTGCTCGACGCGATCAGGAGGTCGCGGCGTAGGTGCGTTCGACGAAAGGGGCAACGCCGTAGACGCGGCAATAGCCGCACGGTGGAAAGAAAAGGTTTCTTACTCGCTACCGCCATGCTCGCCGCGGTTGCCACCGACGCATGTGCGAAGAGCGCGTCAGAGCTCGAAATGATCGAGCCAAAATCCGAGTTCGATTATACAGCCTTCGTTAAGCTGGTCAATCGCCCGTTCGCCGTTCGCCAGTTATGGGACGTCAACGGATATATTCCAACGGCGTTAGGCGGCATCAAAAATGCCTACAACGGCTACCAGTTTGGGTTCGGAATAGCTCCCGATGCAATCGGAATGATCGCCTGCCTGCACGGCAGCGCGAATGCTTTTGCGTACAACGACTCGATGTGGAGTAAATACAAGCTCGGCGAGGTCTTCAGCTTCAAGGATCCCAGCGGAAACGTCGTGACCAGCAATATCTTCTACCATGCGCGCTCGCAAGCCGTCACGACCGCCGATCCGAACGACCCGGCATCGATGTACCAAGACGGCACGCTCGAAGCGCTTGCGCGCCGCGGACTCACGATCATGGTGTGTCACACGGCGGCGGCCGAACAAGCGCGTTCGCTCATCGATTCCGGCGCGGTACGAACCGGCACCGCTCCTTCGGACGTGTTACGCGATTTGCTCGCGAACCTCGTTCCCGGCGTTACGGTAGTACCGTCGATGGTTGCCACCGTCGGTTTGCTGCAAAATCGCTTCCATTATGCGTACACGTCGCCGGCCGGCTCGTAGGCTAACCTGACGGCCGTTCCACGGCCTGCCACTCGCCGTTCTCGCCGCCCTTCCACTCGACAAACCAGCCGCCGCCGCACGGAAAAGACGGCGCTTTCAATTGTTCCGGGTCGATCCCGAATGCCATGAGAACGTGCTTGGAGGCCTCGCTCATCTCGCGTCTCCAGCGATCGAATTCCGGTGTGTTAGCCGTTGGGATTGCGCGAGCCGCACGTTGGATGCCGTTGAGACCGTCGGCGATTGAGGTTGCGATGGACCTATAGTCGATCATTGAGACCTCTTGCGGGCGACCCCCACTAGTCCTGCTGGGCGACCCAGAGCGCGCGATTGAGAATGTCGAGCGTAAAGGTGCGCCCCTGCCAAAAGTCATTTCCAATCGTGCAGTCGTAGATAAGGTTGGCATACTTGACATTCGGGTTCTCAATCGTCGTCTGCGGAGCGCCAACCAGGGTCACCGATCGAACGCCCGGATTCTTGTATACGTTATCGAGGACGATGCCGGTCGTCCCCGTATCGATCTCGCACAGACCGGTTCGGCCATGGCCGAAGTCGAATCGCGCAAAGAGGGCCAGCGCCGTGTCGAGGTCATCTTGAAGCACGAGCGGTACGCGCGTTGCAACGCGACGGCGATCCGGAAACGAAACCGCGTCTTCGATGACGATCTGACGATCGTGAAAGTCAAACGTCGTCACCGTATTGCGAAAAGCCGTCGCTGAAATCAAGCCATCGACGCCACGCGCGGCGAATAAGCCGTTCCAAACACCGACTTCCGTGTCGACAAGTTGCACGCCGCCCGCCGCTAACGACACGACGTTGCCCGTCGGCAAGTCCAAGCGCTCTCCGGTCAATCGTAAGGTCGTGTACTTTCCGCTAAGCGGAACGAGATGAGCGAGGCGCTCGGAAAGAATATTGATCCCCGCTCCCAGATCCACCAACATCGGCACCGGCGCCTGGCCGTCGACCGAGGCCTGTACGCTCATCAATCCGCCGGTGTCGGTGAACGCTATCGTTTCAATCGCGCGCGCGGTGTTCGGCAGCAGAGCGAGTGCAAGCGAAAATAGGCCGGCGAGGACGGTGACGCGCATTCGATTCATGGACGCTCCTTTTAGGCAGTTGCCAACGAAAAAATCGTGCCGAGCGCTTCCAAAACGGCGTCGACGTCGGCAGCCGTGTTGTAGTGAACGAGGCCGATCCTTACGACGCCTTCGTCTTCGCTCATGCCGAGGCTGCGGACGGTTTCGAGGGCGAAGTTGTGCCCGGACCAGACGAAGATGTTTCGACGTGCAAGCTCGCGCGCAATCGTCGAGGACGCTATTCGTTCGTGCCTAAAGGATACCGTCGGAACGCGGCGGTCAAAATCAGCGGAATTGCTGATGCCGCAGATCGTGACGCCGCCCAAGCGCACCAAACCCTCGATTAGCCGGCGCACGAGCTGCAATTCCCAGTCAGCAATCGCCGCGAAGGCATCGCGGATCCGTGCGCGCCTCGTGCCGTCGGCGCCGACGAGCGATCCAAGCCACGCCAGATACGCGACCGCCGCCAAGAGACCCGCGTGGAGCTCGATTTGCGGTGTTCCCAGTTCGAACTTGGCCGGCACCTCAGCCGGCTGCGGCCGAACCTTGTAGGCGTAGAGGTTTGCCAGCAGCTCTTTGCGCGCCCAAACAACGCCCAGGTGCGGACCAAAAAACTTATAGGCCGAGCAGGCTAAAAAGTCGCATCCGAGGGCCTCGACGTCGATCGCGCGGTGTGGCGCATATTGCACCGCATCAACGTAGGTAAGCGCGCCGGATTGCCGAGCCAGTTGGCACAGCCGGCGCACGTCGTTGACCGAACCGGTGAGGTTACTCGCATACGTAAAGGCGACAACGCGCGTCTTTTCCGACAGGCATTGTGCGAGCGCCGATGGCTGGATGCTCCAACTCTCCCGATCGAACGGAATCCACCGTATGCTCGCGCCCCGCTCGCGCGCAATCTCAAGCCATGGCGCGATGTTGCCGTCGTGATCCATTCGGGTCACGACGATCTCCTCGCCTGCGCTAATTCCGCGAGCCAGGCTTCGTGACAACGCAAACGTCAGCGCGGTCATGCTCGAGCCGACGACAATTTCATCGGGCGAGCCAGCGCCGAGGAAATCCGCCATTGCACCGCGGGCGTTGGCCATGATCTCACCCGCAGCGACGCTGGTCGTAAAGTAACCGCCGAGATTGGCATTCGTTTCAATCGCACAGCGTGAGATCGCGTCGGCAACGGCACGCGGCACCTGCGTGCCCGCCGGGTTGTCGAGGTACAGGCGAGGCACTCCACGATCCTGGATGCTCAGGGCGGGGAACGCGTCGCGAATCTTCGCGCTGGGAAACGTTTCGCGCATCTCCAGCGGCCGTTCGCTAACGTGGACGTGAGTTCTTGGCAATGTCGCGTTGCAACCGGCCACGCGCCTCCTAGGCGCCATTACAAACGAACGGTAATGTGGTTGCCGCAGTGGGCGACGTGCTCGACCGAGACTTCGCGCGCAAGATGCTGAACGATAAAGAGACCCCGCCCACCCTCACTCAAAACGTCGCTCGGCAGGCGTCGCGAAAAATCGAACGTGCTGCCGGAATCGATAACGTGTAAGATGATGCCGCGATCGTCCTGGAATACCTGAATTTCGACCGGACCCGGTGAATGCGTCACAACGTTGCCGAGCAGTTCGCCGAACACCAGCTCGGATTGCGAAACGAATTCACGGTCGTCACGCTGCGTGCGAAGGAATTCCGCGAATTGCGAGCGGGCCTCGGCAGCTGCGCGCGCATCTTCGGCAACGAACGACCAGATCGGCGAAATTCCGACCGCGACCGTTAAGATGGCAACGTCGTCGTGCGGAATCGAGCGTAAACACGCACGCTCAATGAGCTTCGCCGGCGTGATGGACGCGACGACCGCATCGCTGCTCACCACAAGATGCAGCACACGCTGGCCCTCAACCATATCGCGGTCCGATTCCACCAAACCATCGGTGTAGAGAACGAGCAGGTCGCCTTCGCGAAGTTCGGTGCTGCGCGTCTGGCTCGGCCGATCCAGCTGCCGTACGCCCAACGGCAATCCCTCGGCGCACAACTCGATGACTTCGCCCTTCCGGCGCAGCAGCGGCCGTGGATGACCGGCGTTCGCGTAGCGAAGCATGCGCCGGTCGGGGCTGATGATTGCAACGAATGCCGTAACGAGCGCGTCGGGATAGCGCTTCCCGAGAAACCACGCGGCCGAATCGAGAATTTTTCCCGGATCGGATTCGTGGCGTGGAACGGCTGCCATCGCATGGCGGACCTTGCTCATGATCGCCGCCGCTTCGATACCGCGCCCGGTGACGTCACCGGTACTAATGACGATCGAACCGTCGTCAAGCTCGATGGCATCGTACCAATCGCCGCCTACGTCGCCTTCCTCGCCGGCCGGCAAATAGACGACGTCGAACCGTAATCCGACGGGCTTAGGAATGAGCGTCGGTAACGAAGCGCGCTGCAGGGTCGTCGCGATCCGGCGCTCGCGGTCGAGCGCTTCCGCGCGCTCGACGGCGACCGAAGCGCGCGCGGCGATCTCTTCAAGAAGCATGAGATCGCTGTTGGGATCGTACTCGCGTTCGGAATAAAAAGCGACGAGAGCGCCGTAGGTTGCGGTAGCGGAATAGAGCGGCACGATCACGGTGACCTTTGCGTCGATCGCCTGGACTTCGGCTGACAAATGCGACCAGGTGCGAGCGGGCGCCGACGCAGCATTCTCTGGCGTCCGAACGACGGTTTCGTGTTTGCGCAGACGATTGACGAGCTCACGCTCGGCTTCGGGGCGCATGGTCCGCTTTCCACGCAGCTTCGAAACGATCTCGTTTACCGTCGGATCGCGATGAACGACAACCTCCGCGCGAATTGCCTCACCCTCAACCCTCGCGACCGCACAAGCGTCCGCAACGTCCGCGGCGATCATCTCCGCAATGCGCTCCAGCGTCGTCCAAAGCTCGGTCGTTTCCAGTAGCAACTGATTGATCCGGCCCGCAAAGGCCATACGTTGCGCCGCACGCCGTTCGGCCTTGATTGCGAGCGCGGTTTCAATGGCAACCGCCGCACGCGACGCCACCGTCGCCGCGACCTTCAGGTCGGTGTCGGTGAAGATGCGCCCCGACTCGGCCGCGATCATGTTCACCGCTCCGTAGACGGAACCGTCGGGCGCGGCAAGCGGCGCCACGATAAAGCTCCGTGCGCTGCCGTCGGTCGTTATCTTCTCAACGAGCACCGGGGACCGCGCAGCCATAGCTTTGGCCATCGGATCCTCGGCCTGATCGAGGTATCGTTTCAGAAAATCAGCAACATGCTGCGCAAGATCCGCACTCCTATGTGCCGCCGATGCCACTCCCAAGACGCCGTCTCGCTGCAAAACGACGAAACACCAATCGCAGAACTTCTCGACGGTAACCCGAGCGAGGGTATTGCAGATTTCTTCGACGTTGAGCGACGCGGCGAGCGCGCTTCCCGCTTCGACCATGAAGCTGAGGTGATCGCGCGACCGGCGCTGTTCGTCAATGTCGGTCGCGGTGCCGATCCAGCGTGTGATTCGGCCGCGCTGATCGACCATAGGAACGCCGCGATTGAGAAACCAGCGGTAGCCTCCGTCGGCTTTCTTACGGAGGCGATGCTCCACCTCATACGGCTCTCCCGACGCGAGAGAAGCTTTCCAGCGTTTCCATGTTTCCGCGAAGTCGTCGGGGTGAACGACGCCCACCGCGCCATCCTTCTTGCGCAGCTCTTCGGCGGTCAGGCCCGTATAGTCGATCCACCGCTGGTTGAAATAGTCGACCGTGCCCTCGGGGGTGGCAGACCACACCAACTGCGGCATCGCTTCCGCAATGGTTCGGAACCCGAGTTCCATTTCGTTAGCCGGCGCTCGCCGAGGCGGGATCGCTCTCAATTTACCCATGCATGGTGGCAGGCGGACCTGCAATTACTGTTTCGACCGAAATCGTTCTGAGCTCTTGCGCCTGCTTGCCAGGCCTTTGGCATGGCGCCTTGGGCCGTCCGGCGAAGCTCGCTTGCTGATGAGCGTCTCGATGGGCCGAGCGCTCCCCACCGGCGTGGTGACGTTTCTGTTCACCGACATTGAGGGCAGCACGCGGCTCTGGGAGCGCGCAACCGAAGCAATGCGTCGCGCTTTGGCGCGCCACGACGAGCTGCTGCATGAGGTCGTCGAACGCCATAAGGGCATCGTCTTTAAGACCGTTGGCGATTCGTTCTGCTGCGTCTTCGAGCAGTCCGAAGATGCGCTGCAGGCCGCGGTCGATGCCCAGTACGCGATGGTTAGGGAACAGTGGCCGAAATCGACCGGCCAGCTGCGCATTCGTGCCGGCTTGCATACCGGCACTGCGGTGCTGCGCAGCCGAGACTATTTCGGGCCGACCGTCAACCGCGTCGCTCGCTTAACCGAAGCTGCACACGGCGGACAGATCCTGCTCTCAGCCGCGACCGCGTCGCCGCTGGCTGGAAAGCTTGACAAGGTGCAACTGCGCGACCTCGGCACGCATCGCTTGCGCGATCTCGGCGAACCGGAGCGCATCTATCAAGCGATTGCGCCGGGATTGCCGGTCGAGTCGTTGCCGCCCGCGTCGCTTGACTCCACGCCGAATAATTTGCCGTCGCAGATTTCATCGTTCGTCGGGCGGGCTGGGGATCTCAAACGGCTGCGCAATCTGCTGCATCAACACACACTTATTACAATTACCGGATTAGGCGGCATCGGAAAGACGCGCCTGGCGCTTCAGCTGGCAGCCAAGCTCGTTGGTGAGTTCAAGGACGGCTGCTGGTTCGTCAGCCTGAAAGAAATCGACGACCCCACGCAGATCCCCCAGGCGGTTGCGGATGCGATGCGCGCGCGCGCGGTTCCCGGCGAGCCGCTCGAGGATGCGCTTTTCGACCAGGTCTTCAAAAAGAAGGTGCTCGTCGTCATCGACAACGCCGAGCATCTGCTGACGGGAACGGCGAAGTTCGTGCGACGGCTGCTTAATTGTACGTCCCAGCTGACGGTGATCGTCACGAGCCGCGAGCCGTTGCACATCGTGGGAGAACAAGTGCTGCGCATCGGCCCAATCGACGAAGCCGTTCGCCTGTTTATCGACCGCGCGCGCGCGCTAGGCACCGATTTTGCCGTCTCCGATGATAGCGCCGCTGCGATCTCCAACATTTGCGCAAAACTGCAAGGCGTTCCACTCGCCATCGAACTCGCAGCAGCGCGCGTTACGGCAATGTCCGTCACGCAACTCGATGACATGCTCAGCTCGCAACTGCACTTATCTTCCGATCCCACCGACCCGAGTAGCAGCCTCAACGCGATGCTGGAGTGGAGCTATCGACTGCTTAGGCCAAGCGAAAAGCGATTCTTCACTCGTCTTGCGATTTTCGAAGGTTCATTTGCCCTGGATGCCGCGGAAACCGTCGCTTACGAGGACGGTCTGCGCGGCGACGCATTGGTTCTCCTAGGTTCGCTGCGAGACAAGTCGTTGGTAAGCTCCATTACCGAAGCCGGCCTGTCGCGGTATTACTTACTTGACGTCGTGCGTGAGTTTGCTCGCGAACGATTGCGCGACTCAAACGAGGCGCAAAAAATGGGGCAACGGCATTGCTCCTATTTCTTCAATCTACTACAAGCACTCAGCGCCCCAAGTATTAACAAAGAACTCGGCATCGCTCGGCTGACCGCCGAATGGAATAACATTCGTAGCGCTCTTCGGTTCGCGCTCGAGGAGCACCAGGACGTCGATGGCGGCCGCTGGGCCGTCCGCCATCTGTGGGAATTCTGGGTGGCGACGGGCCGTACGAGCGAAGGCTGGTACTGGATCAACCGCGCGCTCGAGGGTATCGACGTTCCTCCCAACGTGCGCGGAGAGCTCTTACACCGCGCGGCCCAAATGGCTGCGAGCCGTCGCGACTATGCCGCACTACATCCGCTTGCCAAGCTCTTAGTAGAGATCCATGAACGTTCAGGAGATGCTGCTCTCCTCGGTAACGCTCTACAGTTATTGACGAACGCAAAGATTGGGCTTGGCAGTGGCGCTGAAGCCGAGAGATACCAACGGATGGCTCTTGAGCAATTCCGAGCAGCGGGCAACCGGAAAGGCATCGCAGTCGCGCTTGGCAACCTCGGAATGATCGCCGAACAACAGCATCTTGATTACGAGACGGCGAGCCGGCTCTGGCTGCACAGCCTCGAACTCTTTCGCGAACTAGGGATCCCGTACAGCTGTGCGGATGTCCTCGGCAATCTCAGCGTCGCCAAGATGCGGGCGGGCGATTTCACGCAAGCAATCGCCTACGCCAAACAAAGCCTAGAGATCTTTGAAAAGTTGGGTAATGAAGCCAGCGCGGGCAACCAACACATGAATATTGCGGAAATCTACGTTGAGTGGCGCAAACCGAATGAGTCGCTCTCGGAGCTGCGCGCAGCGTGGCGGGTATTCAGTGACAAACCAAATCGTTTTTATCTGGCGTACTACTTCGAGGCCGCGTTTAAGCTGGCCGCAGAATTCAAAGCACTTGAGGTGGCCGCGATGCTCTATGGCTATGCCGAGCGATATCGGTCTATATCAAAAAACGCACTACAACCCAGCGAGCGCGCGGCAATCGAGTCGCGGCGCGTCACCGTGGAAGAGGCACTCGGCACGAACGAATTCAATCGCCTAAGGCGCCGTGGCGCCGCGATGGAAATGCCGGAAGCGGAGCGCCTTGTCGAAGATCTGGGCGCCGCCCCGAAAAAATCTTCGGTCTCGGGCTAAGCGCTCTTAGGCAGAATGCCGAATTCTAATAGTGCGAAGGCTGCGAGAACGAGCTTGATTTCATGCTCGATGTCATGCTTAGGATGGGTCTCTTCGAGAGGGAGTAACGAAACGACAGCCATGGATTCTCCTCAATTAGCCAGCACATAACGTCGGAATAGTTGCGACCGCTGAGCGCCACAACTTGTCGACTCGGGTTCCTAAAACATAAAAACGCTCCCTCTCTTCACCTTGCCAATCGTCTTAAGGCGTAGTCAAGTGTGAAGTGAGTTTTGTTTAGCTTGAAGTGACGAATAGTTTCAGCGCGTTAGAATCATTAAAAGTCCGCTGCGCTTCATTACCGTCGTTTAAGAAACGACGGCGAAAATCCAACCCTCCCGGCTTGCGATTCGGCGTCGGCGTCTTCATAATTAGGGCCCATGGTCCCCAATGATGCGGTGCTCGCCCAGAGCATCGCCGAAAATGTAGTCTTCCTCGAGCTTCGCGGCGAGTGGGAATTGAGCAACGTCGACCGCCTTGTGCACGCCTTCGAACAGATCGCACCCGATCACGACGTGCTGATCGATCTGCGGGAACTCAAATACTGCGATTCTTCGGTCCTCACGGCAATCGTCGGCCTTCAGCGCCGCATGCTGCCCACGGGCTGCCGCGTCGAGGTCGCACTTCAGGGTAGCAGATGTCGCCGGATCTTCGAGGTCACGCACCTCGACAAGCTCCTCGAGGTCTCCCCCGACCGTTTATCCATGCTCGAAAGCGTCAAGGACAGAGCTTCCGCCGCCGCTCAATAAGAGGGCGTGAAGGATCGTTCCGCCGGCAAGCTCTTGGATCGCCGGCTCGTCGCTTTGCTCGAACCGGCGTTGCGCCGCGTCGAGGAAGGCTTTGAGCTGCCGCCGTCTCCTGGACGCCCGTTCGACCTGGATGCCGCCGCGCGGGTGATTTCAAGCGTTGCGGAGCGGCTGCAAGACAACTACCCCTACTTCCATCCGCTCTACGCCGGCCAGATGCTCAAGCCGCCGCACCCGCTCGCGCGGCTAGCGTACGCGCTGGCGATGTGGATCAATCCGAACAATCATGCCATCGACGGTGGCCGCGCGAGCTCGGCGATGGAAAAGGAAGCCGTCGCCGAGATCGGGAGGATGTTCGGATGGCAAGACGCCCTCGGTCATCTCACCGGCGGCGGGACGCTCGCGAACCTCGAGGCCCTCTGGGTCGCCGGGCGGCTTCATCCCCGCAAGAAAATCCTCGGCTCATCGCAAGCCCACTACACCCATGAGCGCATTTCGGGAGTGCTGGGTCTGCCGTACCAAAGCGTCGCCACCGATTCACGAGGCCGCATGGACGTCGATGCGCTTTGTTCCGCGCTTAGGGCTGGAGATGTGGGAACGGTCGTCGTGACGATGGGCACGACCGCGACCGGCTCCGTGGATCCCCTTCACGAGATCCTCGCGCTGCGGGATGAGTTCGAGTTTCGGGTGCATGCCGACGCTGCGTACGGCGGATATTTTTCGCTCGTCTCTTCATTAAGAGCGCGATCCCGGACCGCGGTCCGGGCAATCGGCGAAGCCGACTCGATCGTCATCGATCCCCACAAGCACGGGCTCCAGCCCTACGGCTGCGGATGCGTGCTCTTCCGTGACCCGGCGGTCGCCGCGCACTATCGCCACGACTCGCCCTACACCTACTTCAGTTCTGCCGATCAGCACCTCGGCGAGATCAGCCTCGAGTGCTCGCGTGCCGGTGCGTCGGCCGTCGCCTTATGGGCGACGCAGCAGTTGTTCCCCCTGGAGCGTGACGGCGAATTCGCTCGCGGCTTGCGTGACGGTCACGAGGCAGCCCTCAAGCTCTACCGGTTCCTTAGCAGCGATGCGCGCTTCATCACGGCCTTCGAGCCCGAACTCGACATCGCCGTTTGGGCGATCGCTGCGCCCCGTGTCTCCGAGGCGTCGCGAAGAGCACGCGAGGTATTCGCGACCGCCGAAAAACTCGGACTCTATCTCGCGGTGGCGGAGTTGCCGGTTACGTTTTTCGCCGAATCGCTCGGAACGATGAGCGTTGATGCGACGACGATTTCGTGCTTGCGATCGGTGCTGATGAAACCCGAACATCTCGATTGGATCGATCGCATTATCGCGCTGCTCGACCGCGCCGTCAGTTCCTAACTCACCAACCGCCCGACGCGCCCCCGCCCCCAAAGCCGCCGCCGAACGACCCGCCCCCTCCGCCGCCAAACGATCCGCCAAAACCGCCAAACGATGAAGAGCCGCCGTACCAGACTCCGCCTTTCCTGGACAGTAAGGCGATCAAGCCCCAAAACAAAATGATGCCCGCGAAGATCAGCAGGTATCCAAAGATAGGTGGCGCGGAGGACGACGCGGACGTGCTTTGCGCGGCAATGGAATTCGTGTGCGCTGCAAACGCCGGCGTGATCGTGACTAACATTCGATCGACACCGGCTTGAACGGCGCCATCGGTATCGCCCGCGCGCAAGCGCGGAACGATCGTATCGCGGATGATCTGGCCGGCGCTCGCGTCGGTCAGCGCGCTTTCCAAACCGTAGCCAACTTCGATTCGGACCTTATGGTCCTGCATGAATAAGAAGAGAATCGCGCCGTCGTCGATCCCGGGACGACCGATTTTCCAACTCTCGGCGGCACGGATCGTCCAATCCTCGAGGGGGGCATCGCCCGTGGTCTCGCCGATCCAGACGATGACGTGATGCTTCGTCGTTGTTTCGTACAAGCGCAGTTCTTGCGCGATGTCCTGCGCCGCGGCGGTGCCGAGCGCGTGAGCTTCATCGTTGACGTAATGCTGGGGACGCGGTGGAATTGCGATTGTCGTCGCGAGAAGCAAGGCGACAATCATGCTTGATGCTCCGGAAAGTGCGTGTGCAGCGCCTCGCCCACACGACCGATGCCGGAGAGCAATCCTTCCGTGGGTTGCCCCTGCGCGAAGTATGGCGTCATCTCGTCGACGAGCTGCTGCCAGAACGCGTCACCCAACAGCGCGTGGATTGCGCTGCCTCCGTAGACGGCAAACTTCCGCGACTTCGGCGCCACCAAAAATAAGACGCCATTCGCTTCGGGATGCTCGTGCAACCGCGCGCGGTGAAAGCTTGCGCGTGCGTGCTCGAGCGCATCCGGGACGCGATCGTTGGTCACATGCACGCCGATTTTCCCCGACGTGCCGTCTTCCGCAGAGCGGATCGCGCTCCGGATACGCGGTCCCTCCAGTGCTTTCACGGGAAGTTTACGGTCGGAGCGGTTTGCGCCGCATTCGTCGCTTGGAAATAGGCGCGATTGTTGAATCGGGAACCGAACAGGCTTGCATACAGGGCCGTCGGGAAGGTGTTGCGGCGCGTGTTGAAGGCTTGCACGTCTTGGTTGTACCGACGGCGCTCAACGGCAATGCGATTTTCCGTGCCTTCGAGTTGCGTTTGCAGCGTCAGGAAATTTTCGTTCGCTTTGAGCTGCGGATAGTTTTCGACGACGACGAGCAGGCGTGAGAGCGCGCTTCCGAGATTGTCTTGGGCCTGCTGGAACTGCGCCATCGCTTGTGGATTGCTGGTTGCGTTCTTTAGTACGTCAGGCGAGAGCTGACCGACGCTCGCGCGCGCCTGCGTGACCGCGATGTACGTGCTCTTTTCGAAGTTAGCCGCGCCTTTGACCGTGGCCACGAGGTTGGGCACCAAATCCGCGCGCCGCTGGTAGACGTTCTGGACCTGCCCCCACTGCTGATCGACGGTCTGCCCGAGCGTAATGAGGCTATTGTACGTCGCGACCATTGAGATGAGAATGATTGCGACGATCGCAACCGCAATCCATAAGCCGTACGACGACCGGCGTGCTCCAACTTGCTGCATGGCAACGTTCCCCACTCTTAGAAAAGGGCTGTGCTTTGACATGGCTCCTTCGAGCGCCGGGCCAGGGAGACATGCGAGGCGCCGGGTATTCCACCGCTGTGATCCACGCTATTCTCGCGATCGCCGTTGCTCTTTTCGCGACGCAGGGACTCTCCGAGGTCGCGCAATCCGTTGCGCAGGCTGCGCAACGGCTTGTTACGACGCACCGCACCCCCGGCGTTGCTTACGCCGTTGTCCAGAATGGCGAACTCGTCGGGGCCGGTTCTGCCGGCGTCCGCGATCTCGCGACCGGCGCGCCCGTCTCCCTGGACACGCTGTTTCGAATCGGTTCGATCACGAAGGTATTCACGGCCGTCGCGGTCATGCAACTCGCCGAGCAAGGCCTCCTCTCGCTCGACGAGCGTCTGGCCACGTTCCAACCTCGTTTTCCAAACGCGGCGTCGATCACGATTCGCGACCTACTGATGCATCGCAGCGGCATTCCCAACTATCTCGATGCAGCACTTGCCGACGGCCGCGCCCAATCGCCGACAACGCCTGCGCAAATCGTCGCGTCGGTCGCAAAGCTGGCGCCGGAATCCGCTCCCGGAACGCGCTTCTCGTACAGCAATACCAACTACGTGCTGCTCGGACTCATCGTCGAACACGTCTCGGGTATGACGCTGCACGCCTACTACGCGAAGTATATTTTTGGCCCGGCGGCCATGCCGCACACTTTCGCCGGAACCGCTCCAGCAGAGTATCCGCTCGCGGTGGGCTATATGCTCTCCGGCGGGACCACGCCGCAAGCACCAGGCGACATGTCTTGGTACTACGCATGCGGTGACATACTCAGCACCGCCCAAGATATGGCGCGATTCGACATCGCGCTCATGAACGGTCGACTCCTGCGCCCGTCGAGCCTGGCGACGATGATAAATTCCGCACTGCCGAGCACTCTCGGAAGAGACGTCGCCTACGGTTTAGGCCTCGAGGTTACTTCCGTTGGGGATGTCATTCTGGTCGGCCATCACGGCGGGCTCCCTGGATTTGAAGCGGCCGACGTGATGGTTCTCAAAGACCGCTTCGCCGTCATTACGCTCGGAAACGATTTTAGCTTTCCAACCGAAGCGCTAATGAGCGCGGCGCTCAAACGAGCTTATCCGGCTCAAACTGCAGCTGCGATCGCACAACAAGTTTCCGATACTCGAGCCACTGCGGCGAAGGTTGCGCCGCTGACGAAGCGCTTTAGCGCGTTTCTCGCTAGCCTGCTCGCAGGCAAAATTCCCGACGACCCAATGAGACCTCAGCTCAAGGCAGCACTCACGCCGTCACTGATTGCCCAAATCCAGCAGAAGCTCGCATCGACTGGCACGTTGGAACGACTGCAGTTTGTCTCTGATGATGAAGTCGGCGGATACCACCGCTACCATTACACCGCTCTCTTCAGCGGCGGCAATCAGCCGATTACGTTTGTGCTGGACTCAAACGGCGCGATTGCTGGGCTCTTCCTCAATTAGCCGGCGCGTTAACGCCGGCGCGGGCGCGACCGGTAAACAACGCGCGGTTTCGGACGCTCGATGCTCGCTTCGGGAAAGAGCGGGTTCTTCGTGCGTTCGAGGCGCTTCCCGATCGTGTACTCGATCTGCTTGACTAACGGTTCTTCTTCCGAAGAGACGAAGGTGATCGCGTCGCCGGAGGCTTGGGCACGCGCCGTTCGGCCGACGCGGTGGACGTAATCCTGCGCGACGAGCGGGACGTCGTAGTTGATGACGTGTCCGAGTTCAGCGATGTCGATGCCACGCGCCGCGATGTCGGTCGCGACGAGCACGCGGTACTTGCCGCGCTTGAAGTTCTCTAGCGCGCGCGTGCGCTGCGCTTGCGAGCGGTCGCCGTGAATTAAATCGGACGGGATGCGATGCTTCTCCAACGCTCGCGCCAGCCGGTTGGCCCGCGATTTCGTACGCGTGAAGGCGATCGCACTGTAGATCGAGTTGTCCTTGAGCAGCTCGACGAGAAGATCGGTCTTGCTCTCTTGCGGAACCGCATAGAGCGTTTGCGCGAGCGTTTTCACCGGAACGGCTTTAGGAGCGAGCTCGACGCGGACCGGATCGTGCAGCAGTTCCCGTACCAAGCCGGAAACCGCCGGCGGAAGCGTTGCCGAGAAGAACAGCGTTTGGCGTTTTTGAGGAACGAAGCGGAGAATGCGCCGCACGTCGGGCAGAAATCCCATGTCGAGCATGCGATCGGCTTCGTCCAAAACGAGGATCGACAGATCGTCGAGGCGGGCAGTTTTTTGTTCGAGGTGATCGAGCAGCCGGCCGGGCGTCGCAACGATGATGTCGTCACCGCGGCGTAGCGCTTGGACTTGGGGTTTGAAGCCGACGCCTCCATAGACGGCAGCGATTTTTACGCCGGTGTATTTCGCGAGCGCTTTGAGATGACTGGCAATTTGTTCTGCCAGCTCACGTGTGGGAGCCAAGATCAACGCTTTGGTTTTTCCGCGTGGCTTGTCCGCCAACGCTTGGATGATCGGAAGCCCGAAGGCGGCCGATTTGCCGCTGCCGGTTTCGGCACTGCCAAGCACGTCGCGCCCGGCGATCGCCGGCGGAATCGCGAGGACTTGAATTGGAGTGGGTTCGGTAAACTTAAGGTCGCGCACGGCACGAAGCAGCGCCGGCTGTAAGCCAAGGTGTTCGAAGGTTGTGATGGGAGACTCTTTCGCTGGTGTGCGCGGGGCAATCGCACACATGAAAAGGGGGCGAAAGGTCGCGCGGGGGTCGGGGCCACTATGGCACAGGTGCGCCCGGCCCGTCAAGGACAGGTATGGCACCTTTACAGAGAAAGGCAGTAATGATGGCACGCGGGACACGTCGAATGCCGGCGATTTTTTTCGGACACGGTAATCCGATGAATGCACTCTCGATCAATGCGTGGACGCAGGCCTGGGCCCGTATCGGCGAAGCGCTCCCGCGCCCCAAGGCCGTGCTTGCCATTTCGGCACACTGGTACCTGCCGGGGACGATGGTGACGGCGATGGATGCACCGCCAACAATCCACGATTTTGGCGGTTTCCCTGCGCCGCTCTATGACGTGCGCTATCCAGCGCCCGGTGACGCGCCGCTGGCCGCCCGCGTGCAAGAGCTACTTGCGCCAACCAGCGTTCGCCGCGATACGGAGTGGGGCATCGATCATGGAACGTGGTCCGTGTTCGTGCACGTCTATCCCGACGCTGACATTCCAATCGTGCAACTGAGCATCGACGAAACGCAACCGGCGCCATTCCACTACGCTATCGGCAAGCGTCTCGCTCCGCTGCGCGACGAAGGCGTCCTTGTCGCCGGTAGTGGGAACGTCGTCCATAATTTGCACTCGTATGCGTGGGGGCGGCGCGCCGTCGAGCCTCTGGACTGGGCAGTTCGCTTCGAAAGTCGCCTGCGCGATGCAATCGCAGCTGGTGACGACGGCGTGTTGGTTGACTATGAAGAGCTCGGCGCAGACGCCTTGCTC
Organism: Vulcanimicrobiota bacterium; assembly: GCA_963752765.1. Taxonomy (GTDB): domain Bacteria; phylum Vulcanimicrobiota; class Vulcanimicrobiia; order Vulcanimicrobiales; family Vulcanimicrobiaceae; genus JAFAHZ01. Next base: position 748,703 of record CAVVZD010000009.1, on the reverse strand, counting down.
AGCGCGCCGACACCCGAGCATTTCTTGCCGCTGCTCTACGTGCTTGGGACGCGTCAATCAGCCGATGCCGTGAGCTTCCCCGTCGAAGGCTTTGACGGCGGCTCCATCTCGATGCTGGCCGTAAAGATCGGACAATAACTGCGCAGGGCTTCTAGTGATCGATAAAACCTGAAGCTTCATCCATCGTCGGGATCGAGTCGTAGGTCTTCATACGTGTATTTTCGCTCCTCATGGCCTTGTGTCGTCTTCACACGCACGGTGATTTCATGAGGATGAACTTCTTTGACCGTGCCTTCTTCTTTCGTACCATCGATGAATACTCGGTCACCGGCTTTCAACATTGCGCTTTCCCTTCTTACGGAGGACAGCCTTGCGTTTGCCACTGCTTGAAGAGCGCGCACATGTCTTGCGTCCAAGGAGGCTCGCCGGAGCTCTTCGGAGGCATCGCACCCGAGCTAACCGTTCCATAGATCGCGTCGGCATGTGCGATGACGCTATCGCGGCTGCTCAGGTCAATGCCCGCCGGCTTCATGTGCTCTACATCGAGATCGGTGAAAAGGGGGCGAATGTCTTTCGAAAAGCTCAAGACGGGTTCTTCAGTCATAGTAACCTCAGTTTCGATTGAAACAAACGTTTGCCCCCATTCGTAGAGTTTTTGGGGGGAACAACATGACGCGTTCCAGAGCGAGAATAACGGGTGCCATTTACTTGCTGTATTTCGTCATGGCCATATCCGCCGTCTCGTTGGTCGGCCGCGTCCCGATCGCCTATAGCGATGCTGCCAACCTCGTCGCAAATGCGGGCTACGTCGTCCTCACCGTGCTTCTCTACCAGATGTTCAAGCCGGTGAGCCGGAACCTTTCCCTACTTGCTGTGCTGATCAGCCTCGTCGGATGCACCGTTCAGTCTTTGAGCCTCTTTCATCTCACCTCACCGCAAGGCTCACTGCCGATTTTCGGGCTTTTTAACCTCACCATCGGCTACCTCATCTTGCGGTCGACATTCCTGCCACGCACGCTCGGCGTCCTCATGGCGTTGTCTGGTTTGGCGTGGCTAACGGTTCTGTCGCCAGCGTTAGTAAAACACATAATTATTTACGTTGAGATCATCGGCATCGTGGCGGAGGGATCGCTGATGTTGTGGCTCCTCGTCATGGGGGTGAACGTTCAACGATGGCGCGAGCAAGCTCGAACGGCGCACTAGCTCAGTTCTTCCAGCTCAGCAGCGGTAAGCCCGAGCGTTGCGGCTCTGAGGTTCTCGTCGAAATGTGCGATCGAGGACGTGCCTGGAATCGGCAAGATCGAGGGGGATCGAGCCAAAAGCCACGCCAGTGCAACCTGCAGCGGTTTTACTCCATGGGCGGCAGCTATTCGCTTCAGCGCCGCGTGTTTGAGCGAGCCCGAGCCGCCCAAAGGAAACCATGGCAGAAATGCTATGCCGTCTCGTTCGCACGCCTCGAGGACGTCTTCGGCGGACCGATCTTCGACGTTGTAGAGATTCTGCACCGATGCGATAGTTGCGGTTTTTTTCGCCTGTTTGTACTGAGCAACCGAAATCTGCGACATGCCGATGTGACGGATTTTGCCCTGCCGCTGTAAATCCACGAGCGCACCGAGGGATTCTTCCATCGGAACCCGCGGATCCACGCGATGCAATTGGAAGAGATCGATGCAGTCACGCTTGAGGCGGCGTAGGCTTCCTTCCGCACCCTCGCGCAATCGCTCGGGCCGCGCGTCGATTACCCATTCGTCAGGCCCAGGACGAACGAATCCAGCCTTCGTCGCAATAACGACGCCGTCCGCATACGGTGCGAGCGCTTCCGCGATGATTTCCTCGCTCACGAACGGCCCGTACGAGTCAGCCGTGTCGATAAAGGTGACGCCCGCGTCGACAACGTGACGCAGCAGCGCAACCGCACCGGCGCGATCAGCGGGCGGACCCCAAATGCCGGGGCCCGTAATGCGCATTGCGCCAAAACCGAAGCGCGAAACGGTGAGATCGCCGTCGATGGTAATCGTTCCGCCAGGAGAGCGTGCCGGCACGCCGCCCAAGACCGACCTCGACACATTCCAGTTGCAACGAAAAGCGGCGCGGCGGTCCTATTGTCACTATGTGCTACAACTGGGGTGTCATGCGAACGCCAATCTACCAAATCGATGCCTTTACGTCGCGCAGATTTAGCGGCAATCCCGCGGCAGTGATGCCGCTCGACGAATTCCCCGACGATTCCGTGCTGCAGGCGATCGCGAGCGAAAATAACCTTGCTGAGACCGCCTTCCTCGTCCGCAATGGGGAGGACTGGAACCTCCGCTGGTTTACGCCGGAGAACGAAGTGCCACTCTGCGGGCACGCGACGCTCGCGAGCGCGTGGGTCGTAACCGAACGACTCGAACCTCGCCGCAAGAAAACCACGTTCCATACCCTCAGCGGCGCGCTGCACGTGAGCCGCAACGGCGAGAGGTTCGTCATGGACTTTCCGGCACGTCCGGTAAAGCCGGCGCAATCGCCGGGGCTCGAAGCCGCACTCGGCGCGCGCCCCATCGAAGTCTTAACCGACGGGACCAATCTCATCGCCGTGCTCGACTCGGCGGCCGGCGTGCGTAATCTCACGCCGGACATCGCGGCGATCGCTCAGCTTGACACACATGGTGTCATCGTGACCGCGGCCGGTGCTGACGGCTTCGACTGCGTCAGCCGGTATTTCACCCCCCAGCAGGGCGTCGACGAAGATCCCGTCACCGGCAGCGCCCATTGCGCGCTGACACCGTACTGGTGCGGGCGGCTCGGAAAACCCGAAATTCGCGCCTATCAAGCCTCCAAGCGCGGCGGCGAGTTAGTCTGCCGTCTTAAGGGTGACCGCGTTGAGCTCGAGGGCAGCTGCGCCTTTTACATGGAAGGCGAGTGCGAGCTCTAGTCGCACCCCCATCGGCCTCCTCTAACTCGCCCCCTCGTCGGCCTACGTTATTTTGCGTATGGCTCCGGCGCCCCAAGGCGGTTACGTTTTGGTGGTGCCACTTCGAGGAGATTTGCAATGAAGAATGTCTTTGCGCTCGCCAGCTTGGCAGCAATTGCCGTGTTGGCCGCGTCGTGCGCGAAAAGCCCCACGTCGCCCATACTGCCCAGTGCGGCGGTGCCTGCGCCGGGCGCGGATTCTAAAAGCATTGCCGATACGGCGAACGCCCCCCGCGGGTGGGCCGCGACGGCAACGCGAGCCGTTCCGATCGGCGTCTCGCCGGCGACAAAGTCGGCATCCCTCTCCGAGTCGGTGCCTATGCGGATCGTGGTCGGCCTGCGCATGAGAGATCGCGAGCACGCTCAGGAGATGCTTCGCCAGCTTTACACGCCGGGGGGTTCCTCATTTCACGTGTGGATGACGCCGTCACAGTTTACGGACATGTTCAATCCGACGTTCGCTCAAGCGGATGGCGTAGCTTCGTACCTGCGACAGCAAGGCTTCACGCAGGTCGCCATCGAGCCCAATCGTTTGATCGTCAGCGCCACCGGCACGGCATCGCACGTTGAAGCGGCGTTCCATACGTCAATTCGCACGACGAGTACGAACGGACGGCGCGTCTACGCCAACGTGACGCCCGCACTCGTCCCTGCGAAATTCCGTAGCCTCGTTCTAGCGGTGCTCGGTCTCAATAACGTCTACCAGATGAGCACGCACATCGTAAAGACGCAACGCGCGTTCGTGCCAATGGCGCCGACGATGCGAAATCCGGCGACGACGGCTGCCAGCACGCCACCGCCGTGTTTGGAAGTCGTCAACGGCATTTGCATTGGCGGTGAGTATGGGCCGCCGCAGTATCAAACGGCGTACGACGCCAGTACGAAGCAATGCCCCGCAGCCTGCACCGGCGCGCACACTTCGATCGCCGTGATGGCCGAAGGCAACGTCGGCCAAGTCGTAACGGACTTACGCAAAGCCGAAACATTTTGGGGCCTTCCTAGTGTGACGTACTCGGTACGCAAAGTCGGTGTGTCGAGCGTCGATACGTCAGGGATCGACGAATGGGATCTCGATACGCAGATCTCCAGCGGCATCGCGCAAAGCGTCAAAGAGCTGTACGTGTACGATACGACCTCGCTAACCGACTCCGACACCGCTCTCGAGTTCAGTCATTGGGTCAACGACGATTTGGCTCAGGCGGGCAACGCGTCGTTCGGCGAGCCTGAAAGCGTCGCTTTCGCCGATGGAGCGATGACGCTCGACGATGAGGAATTCAATCAAGCCGCAGCTCAGGGAATGACGATGTTCGCCTCGACCGGCGACAACGGCGAAGGTTGTCCGGTGATTGCCGCAACGGGCGTACCGAATACCGGCGTTCCCGAAGTGTGTTATCCTGCAGCGTCGCCCTACGTCGTCGCCGTCGGCGGGACGACGTTAGACACCAACGCTTCGGGGACTCAGCCCGGCACGTATTATGGCGAACACGTATGGGTTGGAACCGGAGGGGGACTCAGCAAATACGAGACGGCTCCGTATTGGCAGACAAACGGCATCTGCGCCGCATGCGGTCCGGACGCGATTCGGGGAATCGCGGACATTTCGATGTGCGCCGACAACAATGGCTGTCCGATGGACGTCTTCGTGGACGGCGCGCAAACGGGCGTCGGCGGCACGAGCCTTTCTTCGCCCATGTCGATGGGAATCTGGGCACGCCTCGAGACGCATTACAACAATGGGCTGGGCTTTGCAGCGCCCGTGTATTACGGCGTGTACGCTCATTACGAACCGTGCGCGCTAGGATCTACGGCATGCGTACCGTCGGGCGAACCCGGCTCGGATACTGCTGCCTTGCCTCCGGATAGGACGGCTCCGATCGGCGGGTTCCACGACATTCTGTTCGGAACGAACGGAATTCCGAGCTCCGCGACACCCGGATGGGATACGCCGACGGGCCTTGGCTCGATCGACTATTGCGTCATGCAGAAGGACATCGCGAACTCGGCCTTCTCAGGACACTGAGTCTAGCGGAACGTCGCACCATACGACGTGGAAGTAACAAACGGCCACCCCTTGGTGGGGTGACCGTTTGTTACTTGGCTCCGCTCCAGCGCCCACCGCCCCACGCCTCCAGACGTCGTCGCCTAAAGCTTCGGGGCATCTTAGCCGACGAAGGTGATAACCCGGTTGCCGTCCTCTTATTAGGAAGGGGGCCGAAACATCAGAGGAAACCACATGGCCCGCTTCTTCAAATCTCTCGCATTGGCCCTTCTCGGCGGCGCGCTCTTCGCCACCGGCAGCATGGCGCAGGCCGGCGCACAAACGAACCAAGCCGTGCTGAACGTTGTCGCCGACGTCACGGACAGCTGCGAAGTACTCACGTCGCCGAAAGCGCTCCTCATGAGTTACGATCCGATCCAAGACCTCGCTGCGTTGGGGACGTCGTCCTTCACGTATGCCTGCACGTCCGGCGCGGCGGTGTCGGTCACCCCGACCAGCCCGAACCTCGCCCCTCCTGTCTTTCCCCAAGGCTGGGAGGCCACGAAGGGCAGTAGCAGCAGCAGTAGTAGCAGCAGTAGCGCCAACGTTCTGCTGTACACGCTCTGGAACGACACGACTTGCTCCGATGCTAGCTCGTCAAGTTCCTCAAGTTCCTCGCAGTTGTCGAATGGCGTAACCGAGAAACTTGGCCCCGGCGCGGGGAAGGCGCAGACCTATAACATCTGCGCGATCCCGACCGCCGGGTTCCCAAATAGAACCGCGCCGGCCGGGAAATACTTGGACACCGTTACCTTCACGTTCAACTTCGGGCCGTAACCGCCGGCGGGGAACTCGATGCGATCCGCAGTCCGGCGACTTACCGCTACACTTATCGCCGTTGGCTGTGCGCTGTGCGATGCTGCGCCCGCCCGGGCGGCTCCGATCGACATTTCGCCGGTCACGGTCACGCTTACGGCTCCCGCGCGCGCCGCGCAAATCACGATAAAAAACCCTTCAGAAGAGCCGCTGCGCATTCAAGTCTCCGCTTTCACCTCGATCGATGCGGCTGACGGCAGCAGCAAAATGACACCGACGCAAGACATCATCGTCTTCCCACAACTCGTCACGATCCCGCTGTTTGGAACCCAACAGATCCGTGCCGCAATACTAAGCCCGCCGGGTGCAGTTGAGAAGACCTACCGCATTCTCATTGACGTGCTCCCGTCGCTGAGCGATGTTGGCCGGCTTAGCGGCGCCGGGGTACAGCTGAGCATTCGTACCCGTTTTACAATCCCGATCTTCCAAGAGCCGTTGCTACGCCGGATGTCCGGGCAGATCACGAGCGCGGCCGTGAAGCGCGGAACCGTCCAGTTCACAATTCTTAATTCCGGGAACACCCATCTGGGCGGCGACGAAATCCGCATCATCGGCCGCACTGACGCGGGCCGAGTGATCTTTTCCGAGCCGTTTCGAGGCTGGTACGTCCCGATCGACAGTACGCGGGCCTTCTCGTTCCACGTACCGCAAGACGGCTGCGGCGACGTCCGCTCGGTGACGATCGCCCCACCGCTCGGCATGAACGTTCCGCCCAAGAAGATCGAGGTCGAATCGGGCGTCTGCGGTGCGTAACGCGCGTCTTTCGGGCGTCGCAATCGCACTCAGTCTCGCTTTTGCGGCGACCGGCCCCGCGTCAGCTGGCAGCACCGAACCCGCACCCACGACTTTGGTTGGTGCGCCACAACGTGCGCCGCTCGACTTAACGGTGGCCGGCCTGGACCGCGGCGTCGTCATCGCGCTCGTGCTCGAGGACGACATCTGGCTTCCGATCGAGGCCCTCCGCGAAGCCGCGATTACGTTCCCTGAGAGCGCCGTCCACAGTGTCGGCGGCGCTTCGTACGTTTCACTCCGGGCGCTGGCGCCGGCTGTGACTTACACGTATAACCCTGCCGACCTGTCGTTGAACGTTCGCATCACGAATGCAAGCTCGTTGGCGGCGTCTGGCACCAAGGTTGATTTGAGTTCCACCTATTTGCAGACGCGACCGCCATACGCCGTTACAAGCGGCTTCCTCAGCTACGACGTCACCGAGACGCTCGCCCAGCTCAGTCCGAGCCAGCTCGGTGGATTCTTTGACGCCGGCTTCAGCAACAACACGGGGCGCTTCGATGCGACAAACGAGGTCGACTCGACGGGGTTTCGTCGCGGGCTGTACGCGTTCACGTTCGACAACGATCGAGATATGAGCACCTTTGTCGTCGGCGACTATCAGGCCGCTACAAGCAACCAGCTCAGCTCGAACTTCGTGATCGGTGGGTTGAGCGTATCGCGCAACTTCAACCTCCAGCCCGACTTCATCCGCAACCCGACTCCGACGTTTTCGGGGACGGCTCTTTCGCCGACGGAGGCGGACATTTACGTCAATGGCGTCCTGTATCGAACGGTGCAGTTGCAGCCGGGCCCATTCCAACTTCAGAACCTCAACCTTCCGGTCGGGACGAACGTCACTCAGATTGTCCTCCGCGACGCCTACGGCAACGAGACGCAGTTCGGGGCGGTCTTTTATGGTTCGCAGGAAGTTTTGGCCAAGGGCGTTAGCGACTACGACTACCAGGTCGGCTTCGTCCGGCTCAATCCGTTCGGCGTCAACGACGTCTACGGTCCCTTCGCAGCAACGGGCACGTACCGGTTAGGATTCACCAACTCGTTCACCGCCGGGGGAGCCTTCGAAGCGTCGCAGGGGATCATCGACGGCGGCCCGAGCTTGAGTGTGCGAATGCCGATCGGGCAGGTCGACCTCGCGGCGACATTCAGCGACGCACGCGGAGTCGACGGGCAGGCCGAAGGTGCGGCATACTCGTTCGTCAGCGGCCGAGTCTCCGCGCAAGCCGCGATCCTGCTTCGCAGCAATAATTACGCGACAATCGCGCTCCCGATCACATCGGATCGCACCACCGCTGCAGCCCTCGAGTCCTTCGACTACCGCTTATCCCCCCTCGTCGACGTCGACCTCTCGCACGCCGATACCCACAATCGCGACAGTGGACCGTCCGATCAACTGACCGGCGCGGTGCGCTTCCGCACTGGAGGCCAAGAGAGCTGGACCGTGTCGTTCGCGCGCAATCGCGGATCGCTCTTCACGCTCAATGCGTTACCGGCAAATACCGGTACCGTAGCGATCAATGAGAGCGGGCTGGAGCAAAGCTCGTGGACGGCTGGAGTCGCGGTTGCGCTCAACGTCGGACGCAACGGGTACCTGCAAGCCCAAACCTCCAACACCGCTGGGCAGACCACAACGGCGGTCTCGTACACCAACTCGGCTTCGAACTCGCCCGGCCAACTCGCTTACACTGCAACGGCGCAACTCGGCGGGGGCCAAAGCTCAGTCTTCGAGAACGCGCAGTACAATGCAAATCACTTTAACGTCCAGGAACAGGTAACCGATGCCGCCGGCGGGAGCAGTGCGTTTGTCGGGCTTGCGGGATCACTTGCGTTCTTCAAGCAAGGCGTCTTTTTCACTCGCCCGCTACAAAACGCATACGAGCTCGTGGACGTCAGCGGCCCGGCCGGCCTTCCGGTTTTGCTCTCCGGCGTCATGCAAGGGACGACCGATAATCGCGGTTTCATCGTCGTTCCCAACATGACCCCGTACATCGATAACCGCGTGGAACTCGGCGGACTCGAAACGAGGCCCGAGTTCCAGGCCGACGCGACTGAGAAAATCGTCGTCCCGCGAAACGGGAGTGCCGGTGCCGTCGATTTTTCCGTGAGCAAGGTACAGTTGTTCGTCGGCTCGCTGGTCGTCCGATACGGCTCGCAGGTCTCCCCACCGCGCTACGGCCTGCTTCAGCTCTTGGGCCCGCGCGGGACCTCAGTCTCCTCTGACATCGGTGAGAACGGCGAGTTCTTTTTCGAGAGCCTCAATCCCGGAAAATATCGCGCAACGATCACCTACGACGCGAAAGCCCCGTGCTCGTTCGATCTCATCGTCCCGACGTCCAATGACTTCAAGGTCGACCTGGGAGTACAAACGTGCATCGAACGCTGACCTTGAGCGCAGCACTCTTCGCTATGTCAACGGTCCCCGCGCTGGCGCAAGGCGTGCACCTTAAGACCGTCGTCCACCGGGCCGGCTCGTTCGTGCGGCAATGCCGAGCCTCGGTGACGGCGCCACTCAGTTTCACCTACAATTCACTCTCTGACGTCGAGCAATTCGCCACCACGGTCGTGACCTTGACGTGCAATCCAGCCCAGCTTCTTGCCACGATCGCGATCTCGCCCGGTAACACCAAGCAGTTTCCACGGTACCGCGAGATGTGGAGGAACGGTTCCGACAACTCACGCGTTCTCGAATACAACTTCTACACGACGTCCAACTACAACATCGTGTGGGGCGATGGGACCGGCGGAAGCTCGGTCGAGACAATCAACCAGAACGTCACAACCTTCAACGCGGTGATTTTCGCGAGACTTCAGTATCGCCAGAGCGCGGTCACCGCCGGGGAATACTCCGACACTGTGACGGTAACGTTTAACCTCGGTTAAGCCGCCGCACCGCGTTGTCTTCAGGAGATCCGCGTCCTGGATTTTGTCGAACACGAGCCTCGTGCGTCTGGTGTGATCGACCAAATGGCTTGATCGCGTGCATTGAAGGTTATGAAGGTGCCCTGCGCTCCTCGACGATGCGATACCAGGTGGCGCGCAGCACGGGATGCCGTTCGTCGAGGTTCATCGGCAGCGTAACGCCCTCGGTGAAAATGAGCGCTCCGACTGCGTCGTAGAACTCGACGACGAGGGTCAGGAGCGTCGATTCGGGCGACAGCGAAGGCTTTTCGGTGACGGTCATTATAGGGAGGTCGCAGCGGTGTGCGATCGGTGTATTGGGGCAAACATGAAACGCCAGCTTATCGAGTCCCGCAAGAAGAAAGGGGACCCATCTACTAGCTCAGTCTGGAGGTGCAGGACCGGAGCGACCATGCCAAGCGAGTGCGGACGGAAGTGTTGTCCTCGAAAATCTAAAGAGGAAACCGCCGAAGCGGGTTGCCTCCTTAGATTTCGATAGTATTACCCATTTGCGGAAGCCGTTGCACGTTCAGCCTCCCGGAGGACGTTCTAAGCCTATACCCAAATCGCGGCCACAATATAGCCAAACCTACGACCATTGCACTGTTATTACCCGATTCACATTAAGTGTCGATGATTTGATTTTACGAAAGCGCAAGACCGACCCTTAGATAAGCCGCTTAAGTTTCATTCACTCGGCAACCGGCGAGGGGGCGTATTGCACGACGATGCGCTCGTTCTTACCAAGGGCGTCTATCACGAACGTCAAGCCGTCCAATCCTCGCGCTGAGCGGGCTTTGTGCAGTCGCGCTAATTCGCTAATGATGCTGGAATCGACGTACCTCACGTTGCTGAAATCGAGCACGGCTCTGGGCACTTCGCAAAGTGGGGTGAGCGCGGCCCGCAATTGGCGGCTCGACGTGAGATCGTGTTCTCCGCTGAAAACCGTCACAACGGCATTCGAACGATTGCCGCTGCGGTCTCCCATGCGCCCCAAATGTAGCGAGCGAGCCCATGCCTTTGGCGACGAATGACCGCGGCGGCGCGAAGGTCTACTGCCCATGAATAAGGCCCGTCGTGAAACGGGCCTTATTTTATTGGCTCCGGATGTTGGACTCGAACCAACGACCCGCTGATTAACAGTCAGCTGCTCTACCAACTGAGCTAATCCGGAATGGACCAGGGGATTTGAGCGCAACTTTTCGATGGCGCCCCATATTCCTGGGGACTACGGTGTATTCATGAACCACGAGCTCTATTGGCAAGCGGTCCGCAACCGCGACGCCTCGCAAGACGGCGTCTTCTTCTTTGGCGTCACGACAACCGGCGTCTTCTGCCGCCCATCCTGCGCTGCCCGCCGACCGCTGCGCCGCAACGTCCGCTTCTACCGCAGTGCCGACGAAGCGCAACGTGACGGCTTGCGGGCGTGCAAGCGTTGCCGCCCGCTTGAAACCGGCGATCCCACCGCGCGCCTCATCGAAGAGGCCTGTCGGTACATCGAAGGGCATCGCGACGAGAAGATACCACTGGAGTTCTTGGCGCGGCGCGCGGGCCTAAGCCGATTTCACTTTCAGCGACGGTTTAAAGCGCGACTCGGCGTAACGCCAAAGCAATATCACGAGGCGCTGCGCGTCAAACGGTTTAAGGAAAAGCTTCGTGATGGCGCTGCGGTCACGCACGCCATCTACGATGCCGGCTACGAATCGTCCAGCACGGTTTATAAAAGCGCGGGATCGCAACTCGGCATGACGCCCAACGAGTACCGGAGCGCCGGCGGCGGCGTACAGATAAGTTATGTTTCGTTGCAGACCGAACTGGGGCTGATGATGATCGGCGCCACCGATCGCGGCGTTTGCTTCTTGCAGTTCGGCAAGAGCGAACGTGAACTCGTCGATCAACTCCGCTTGGAGTACCCGCGCGCCGACGTCCAATGCATGCGCGATCCACAGCAGGATCAGATGAATGCATGGGCGCATGCGCTGCGGCAGTATGTGACCGGCGCCGTAACCGACATTGACGTGCCGACCGACGTTGCCGCCACCGCGTTCCAGCGTCGCGTCTGGCAGTATTTGCAAAGCATTCCGCGCGGCGAGGTGCGCTCGTACACCGAGGTCGCCCGTGCGATCGGCCGTCCTGACGCAGTTCGCGCGGTCGCCGGTGCGGTGGCCAGCAATCCGGTGGCGGTGCTTATTCCTTGCCATCGCGTCATTCGTGGCAACGGCGAGCTCGGGGGTTACCGCTGGGGAGAATCGCGCAAGCGTCGGCTGCTCGACGCCGAAAAGCTCGCTATGTGATCGCTGCGGCGAAGCCCGCGCTTCGATTCGTCCTCCTGATGGGCGTCGTCAATCTCTTTGCCGACATGACCTATGAGGGCGGACGCGGTGAAGTCGGCGCCTTTCTTGGCCATCTCGGTGCAAGCGGTGTCATCGTCGGCATTGTCGCCGGCGGCGGTGAGCTGGCTGGGTACGCGATTCGTTCCGTCGCTGGTGCAATCGCAGACCGCACCGGCAAGTATTGGATCGACGCCTGGGTCGGTTACACGATCAACATGCTCTGTGTACCGGCATTGGCATTGGCTGGAAGTTGGCCGGCCGCGGCGGGCCTCGTCGTCGGCGAGCGCTTGGGGCGCGGCATTCGCCGGCCCGTCATTTCGGCAATGCTGGCGGAAGCGGGGCGCGAGATGGGAGGACGCGGTTTTGCGTTCGGTCTCAACGAAGCGCTCGATCAAACCGGCGCAACGATCGGTCCGCTCGTCGTTGCCTACCTCCTCGCGCGCACCGGCAATTTTTCCAGCGGCTTTGGGATTCTCATCGTGCCGGCGTTACTGACGCTCACGTTCTTGGCACCAGCTTCACGAGCGGGTGCGCGTTTGGTGCCGAAGGTGCGCGGATCGCGTGAGCCGGCCATTCGCAATCGGGCTCTGTTTTGGCGTTATGCGATCGGCGGTGCGCTTGTCGGCGCGGGGTACGTAGATTTTGCGCTAATCGCATTTCGTTTCCAGCGAGATCACGTGGTGAGCATTGCTGCGATCTCGCTCTGGTTCGCGGTTGCGATGGTCGTCGCGGCAATCGTATCGCCGATCCTCGGGCGCCTCTACGACCGCTTCGGCAACATTGTGATTGGCGCGACCATCGCTGTCGGCGCCGCTGCTGCGCCTCTAGCGTTCTTGGGCAGTGGTGGAGTGGCCGAAGCCGGCGCCGGCCTCTGGGGACTTGGCACCGCCGTTCAAGACGCGTTACTCCTCGCGCTCGTAGCGTCGGTAATTACGAAAGGCCAAGGTGCGACGACGTTCGGCCTTTACGATCTCGTCTTTGGCGTCGCCTGGTTCGCCGGCAGCGCTGTTGCCGGAGCGTTGCTCGATCAGTCCGCCCCCGCGCTGGCAATTTTTTCGGTCGCGCTACAGCTGGCCGCGATTCCGTTTTTCGTTACGGCTGCGAAGCCTGACGGCGGATCGTCACCGTCTGGCTCAGCTGAATCGTAGCATTCGCGCCGGCCGGAATCGTGAAGTTGCTCTTACTATTCGCGCCAAGCATCGCGCCGCCGGCGAGGCCGATTGCTCCGCCCGCGTTCGATTGAAAGACCGTTTTCCCGATCGCGTTGCCGATGAGCATGCCCAAGAATGCTCCGGCGGCGGCCTTGGCGGCCGTTGAACCCGTACTCTTGTTTGCGGCAATGCTGGTCACGTCGCCGTACACGGTGGTGACGGAGCCGTCAGGCATCCGGAGATAGCGCGGATGGACGACGATTTCAGGATTGCGTCCTTGGCCGGCGTGCTGCACTTTAGTCACGACGCCGCTGATCACCGCGCCTTGAAAAGCTGGATCGCCGCTTGGATATGGTGGCACGACCGTCATCGTAAACGTATCGCCGACACTTGCCGAGCCGCTGTCCAGGCCTTGATTGAGCCTAGCATTGACGACCGTACCGCTGTACAGCGTGATCGTGTCGGCAGCGAGGGCCACCAGCTGACCGCTGGCAAGCGCGCCGGCGAGCGCCAGCGCGGCTACTGATGTACCGATTTTCATGAAAACCTTTTTCCCCTATTACGGAGCGGTGAGGTCACTCGTTAGTTGAATCGTAACCAGAGAGCCGGGCGGGATAACTATAGGCTCATTAGATTTTTTCGCGTAGACGTAGCCGCTTGTATTGCCTGCCGGGGGCGGCGAGACCGACGGAGCGGCATCGCGCCGAAAATGCATCTGCCAGAGAACCGGGCCCGGTGTGACGGTTCCGTAGGGCATCGCGGGAAGGGTGAACTTGACCGCTTCTTGCTTCGCTGCGGCGGCGGTATTGCTCTGCACGACGTACTTGCTGACGACGTTGGCATGAATCCCTGCACGCGTACCATTGCCGAATTTGATGAAGCTGACGATGAAGCCGATGCGAGCACGCGTGGTGCCGCCCGGCCCGGCAACGTCGGTAATGGTCCCATGAATGGCCGCGCCTTGGAGCGCCGGCTGCGACGGATCGTCGACGATAAGCGAAAAGTCGGAACCTACCGTAATCGTGGCGGAGTTGATACCGTGTTTGAGCACGCAGAGAATCTTCGTTCCCGAGGGGATCGTCGTCGCCGCATCGGCGCCGTTCGCGGCCGACAGAGCGAGAGCGGCGGCGACGGCCAGCGCCACGGTCCGAATGAGTTTCATCACTGATTTCTCAGCTTGCGAAGTTCGGAACGCGCAGTGCCTCGCCCGTAAAGCCGGTTGCCTTGCGCAGCGCCTCGACGCGATCGCAGCGCTCCCACGGCAGATCCAGATCGGGACGGCCAAAATGACCGTACGCCGCCGTCTGCTTGTAAATCGGCCGGCGCAAATTCAAATGATGGATGATCGCGGCCGGGCGCAAATCGAAGACGCTCATCACGGCTTGGGCAATCCGATCGTCCGGTAACTTTCCGGTGCCGAATGTTTCGACGAGAATGCTCATCGGCTGTGCCACCCCGATCGCGTAGGCAACTTGCACTTCGCAGCGCTCGGCCAAGCCGCAAGCGACCACGTTCTTGGCCGCCCAGCGCGCGGCGTACGCGCCCGACCGATCGACTTTCGTGGGATCTTTGCCGGAGAAGGCGCCACCGCCATGGCGCGCCATACCGCCGTAGGTGTCGGCAATGATCTTGCGCCCGGTTAAACCCGCGTCACCCTTCGGACCGCCGATGACGAATCGGCCGGTTGGATTGACGTAAATGCGCGTATTCCTATCGTGCATCGAGGTTGGGATGACGTGATTGATGACCTTCTCGGTGATCTCGTTGCGAATCACCTCGAGCGCAATCTCAGGATCGTGTTGCGCCGATACCACCACCGCGTCGACGCGAACCGGCTTGTCACCGTCGTACTCCACCGTAACCTGTGACTTGCCGTCGGGCCGCAGGTACGGAATGTCGCCGTTCTTGCGCACTGCGGAGAGGTGACGCGTGAGGCTGTGCGCGAGCACGATGGGAAGCGGCATGAGCTCGTCGGTTTCGCGGCAGGCGTAACCAAACATCATGCCCTGATCGCCGGCTCCGATGAGTTCGAAAACGTCGTCGTCACCCGCCTTGGCTTCAAGCGATTTGTCGACGCCGAGCGCGATATCGGGCGATTGTTCGTCGATCGAAACGCTGACCCCGCAGGTTTCGGCATCGAAACCAATGGCCGATCGGGTGTAGCCGATCTCCTGGATCGTCTGGCGGACGATGCTCGGAATATCGATGTAGGTCTTCGTCGTGACTTCGCCGGCGATGTGAATCTGGCCGGTGATCGCAAACGTTTCGACCGCCACGCGTGACATCGGGTCGTCGGCAAGCAGTCGATCCAGAACTGCATCCGAGATTTGATCGGCGACTTTATCCGGATGGCCTTCGGTCACCGACTCGCTGGTGAACAGCCGCTTGTACGCCACGCTTACGTTCCTTCCGACCACGATGCCATGTACTTCTGCTGCTCGGGCGTCAGCGTGTCGATGTCGACGCCAATCGATGAGAGCTTCAGCTGTGCGACTTCTTGGTCGATCTCGAGCGGAACGTCATAGACCTTCTTCTCGAGTCGCTTGTGGTGCTTGGCCAAGTGCGCGGCGGAAAGCGCTTGATTCGCAAACGACATGTCCATCACCGCCGCTGGGTGACCTTCGCCGGCTGCCAGGTTGATGAGACGTCCATCGGCGAGGATACAAATTTTGCGTCCGTCGTGGAGCTCATACTGCTCGACGAAGGCGCGCGGCTCAACTTTGCCCTTGGAAATGCGTTTGATCACGTCAAGATCGAGCTCGTCGTTGAAATGTCCCGAGTTGCAGACGATCGCGCCGTCCTTCATTAACTTATAGTGCTCTTCGCGAATGACGTGGTAGTTGCCGGTGACGGTCACGAAGACGTCGCCGATCTTGGCTGCCTCGGCCATCGGCATCACGCGATAGCCGTCCATGACGGCCTCGATGGCTTTGCGCGGATCGATCTCGGTGACGACGACGTGCGCACCCATCCCCGCGCCGCGCGAGGCGATGCCGCGACCGCACCAGCCGTAGCCCGCGATTACGAGCGTGCGGCCGGCCATCAATACATTGGTGGCGCGGATGATGCCGTCGAGCGTCGACTGCCCCGTGCCGTACCGATTGTCGAACATGTACTTCGTCTGCGCATTGTTGACGGCGATGACGGGATACGGCAGCAAGCCTTCCTTTTCCATCGCCCGCAAACGAATGACGCCGGTGGTTGTTTCTTCACAGCCGCCGATCATCTCGCCAAGCAAGTCTTTGTGCTTGGTGAAAATCGTCGTTACGAGATCGCAGCCGTCGTCCATCGACATGTGCGGATGCGTAGCCACTACCGATTCGATATGCGAATAGTAGGTCGCGTTGTCTTCGCCTTTGATGGCAAACGTCGGGATGCCGTAATCGCAGAGCGCGGCGGCGACGTCGTCTTGCGTCGACAGCGGATTGCTCGCGCAGAGCGCAATCTGCGCTCCGCCCGCACGCAGCGCCAGCATCAGGTTGGCCGTCTCGGTCGTTACGTGCAGACAAGCGCCGATGCGAATACCCCGCAGCGGCTTTTCAACTTCAAACCGGTCGTGAATTTGCGCTAAGACCGGCATGTAAGCCGCGGCCCAAGCAATGCGTGAGCGGCCGGCTTCGGCCAAGCTGCGATCTTTGACGTCCCCGGCGGTCGTCCGATCCAATACGGGCACTCTTATTTCTCCTAAGGCGAGGTGGGCGTGCCGCCTCTTCGCCGGAGGCTCCTAAACTCCGCCCAGGCGCGGGTCACAACCACAGCTAAAGCCACGTCGCGTGGAAACGCTCGATCGCTACTTCACCCAACTCGCATCGGCCGAGCCGACGCCCGGTGGCGGCAGCGCTGCGACCATCGTCGCTAGCACCGGTGCGGCACTTGTCGCAATGGTGTCGCGCATCTGCGAGAACAACCCGAAGTTTGCGGCACATCACGACGCGGCGCATCATATCGCAACGCAGGCCGATGCGCTGCGCGGGGAGTTGACGCGGGCGCGCGAGCGCGACGAGCACGCGTTTGCGCGCGTCATCGAGGCACAGAACTTGCCGCGCAGTACCGAGGCGGAAACCGCCCAACGAAGGCGCGCGATTGAGACGGCCTTACAGGGTGCGGCGGAGGCGCCGCTGACCGCGTGCAAGCTCTGCCTCGACGTTTTGCGCCTGGCCGAACAGACACTTGCCTTTCACAGCCGCACGCTTGCGAGCGACGTCGGTTGCGCAGGGGAATTCGGGTTCGCCGCAGTCGCAGCGTGTGCGTACAACGTGCGCGTCAATCACCGCTATATGAAAGATGCCGACGCAATCCACGAGCAGTCGTCACTCCTCGTGAGCTACGAAAACGAGGCGCGTGCGATACTGGGGGGCATCCGTCACGCCGTCGCTGGCGCACTCACCGGTTAGGCGTACGCTGCAACCATGTCGAGGAACGGGCGAAGATCGCGCTCCTCGACGTCGATCCCGACACCACCGGTATGGTAGCGGATATCGTGGAAATCCATGCCCGCCGTCATGACCAGTCCGTACTGTTTGGCCTTCTCGCGAAACATCGCGACGTCATCGCTATCGTGCAAGGGATAAAAGACTTCGAGTCCGCGTAATCCGTGCTGGGCCAGCTCGTCGATCAAGATGCGGTCGCGCAAACGCCCCGGATGTGCGAGCACCGGCACGCCGCCGGCCACCGTGATCGTTTCAATGGCTTGCTTCGGCGTCGTATAGATCTGGGGAACGTATCCCGGTTTTCCACGGCGCAGAATGTTACGGAACGCGGAATCGACGCTCTCGGTCAAGCCGAGGCGTACGAGTGCCTTGGCCACGTGCGGCCGTCCGACCGATAACGATCCGCCCGATTCACGCAGAATATCCTCGATGGTAATCCCGTAGCCGGCGGCGCGAAGCTGAAAGACCATTGTCTCGGCGCGCAACCGGCGCTGGACCTGATTGAACTCCAGCAGGTCGTCGATCGGCGACGGCTCGAGAGGCACATTGTAACCGAGGACGTGGACTTCGTTCTCTTTCCACGTCGTATTGATCTCGATGCCGGTAACGTAGCGGCAACCCGGTGGTGTTTGGAAGTTTTGATAGGCGGCCAGCGTATCGTGGTCGGAAATGCAGAAAATCTCGACCTTGCGCTCGGCCATGAAATCGACGAGCGCCTGCGGCGAGAGCGTTCCGTCGCTCATGTTCGTATGGGAATGAAAATCGACTCTCACGCGATGCCTCGCATAAAGAGCCGCTTGATCTCCGTCGCTTTGCCGGACGTGCGGTCGATCCCGACGACCGCCGCGCAAAACTGTTTGCTTCCGGTCTTTTGTACGCTAAAGCGCTCTGACATGCCGGTGAGAAAGCGATCGAGAACCGGCCCCGCTTCCATGCCGATAACGCCGTCACTCGGCCCCGTCATGCCGACGTCGCTAATGTAGCCCGTTCCTCCGGCCAAGATTTGTTCGTCGGCGGTCTGGACGTGCGTATGCGTTCCATACACGCATGAGACCCGGCCATCCAAATACCGTGCCAGCGCGACTTTTTCCGACGTCGCTTCCGCGTGGACATCGACGACGATGACCGGCGTTTGGCGCCGCAACTCGCTTACAATCTCGTCCGCGCAGCGAAACGGATCGTCGACCGGCGGCATAAACGTGCGCCCCATGAGATTGAAGACGCCAACCGTCACGCCATCAATGGCAAATGAGCCGTAGCCCCGTCCTGGAACCGATGGCGCATAGTTCGCCGGCCGAATGACGCGATCGGTCGCGTCGAGGTATTCCCGAAACTCGCGCTTGTCGAAAATGTGATTACCGCTGGTGATAAAATCAACGCCGGTCGCAAACATTTCTTCTGCCGTTTGCGCCGTCAAGCCAAAACCGCCCGCAGCATTTTCGCCATTAGCGATGCAGGCATGCACGTGATGTTGTTCGCGGGCGAGCGAGAGGCACCGCTTGAGTGTCTCGCGCCCAGGGGAACCGACGACGTCCCCAACGAGCATGAGATTGAAGGTCGCGTTAGTTATCGGCGAGCCGAGGCCTTCGCTTTCTTTTGTGATTTCAGAAAGTATACGAGTACGCGCTTCTCTTCGCGAAACCCCACTAAGCTCTTGGATTGATCGGGATCACGCAGCGCCTCGATGGCATAGAGAGCTGCTTCGTCTTGGGCAGCCGGATCGGCATCGAAGTGGTCGTCGGGCAGAGGATTGCGCACGAGCGCGTCGCCGAAGCGTTCGGTGAAAAACGCGGTCTGCAACTCGAGTTCGTCCTTGGTGAAGCTTTCCAGGTCGCGGGTAACATGGATGAACGTCATGCCGCGATCGCTCTCGCATTCGACCGCAAGCGTCTCCGCCTCGTCCTTTCCAAGAACGAGGAAGCTCGTCACGTGATCGCCGAGCGCCTCAATGGCCGCCGACTGCGCGCGACGATCGAGCCGCTGGCTCAGCGCATACGTCAGCCGCACCGTGCGATCGGCCGGCATCGAACGAATCGAGGCCAGTTCCGGGTAACGCACAAGCAGCGCGCAGACCAGACTAACCGTGTCGGCATTTTCAACCAAAGCACGCGGACCCATGACCGGACTCAGCTCTCCTCCGAGAAGTCTATTCCACTAAGAAACGCCGGGTGAACGGGAGGGATTCGCGTTTGCCGCAGAATCCCTTGACGAACATATGTTCGATACTAGAGGCGGCTCTCCTTCGCAGGCGAAGAGGGTGGCCGTGACCCTCCGGCAGGCGCCAGGCGCACTCGTGCTCGGTCTCGCTGCGGCCCTTCTAGGCCACGCAGCGCTGTTTCATGGCGATCACGCGATGGGCGGGGCGTACAATGGGTTGCTGCTCCAAGCGGGCGGCACCGCAGCTTTTGCCTTAGTCGGCACCCTCGCCGCGCTCCTCGTGAACGGCGCGAAGTTCGCCGCCGACGGCTCGGTTCTCGCATCCCGAATAGCGGCCAGACTCCCGGGTTTTCCGATGCTCGCCGCATCGACACTGCTCTGGTTCTCGCTCGGCGAGCGAATCGAACCGCAGCATGGAGCAACGCCGCTCCCACTCACCCTGCTCGCGCTCGTCATCGCAACCTTTGCGATTGCGGCATTGGCGCGCGGGATCGTGCGTTGGCTCGCCCAAGCCGTTTTTGGCATCACGCGTTCCCTCTGTCACCCCGAGCTTGTCGAGGGGCGCCTCAACACCTACGCGACGCCGGGCCGCGCTCAACGCGACACCACCGGCCGCCGTTTCGCTCGTCCTCCTCCGATCGTTGCGAACTGCCGCGCTTAGCCGCGGCCTTACTGTTTCGCACACCTCTCTCGATCGAGGAGAACCATGTCTCGTGCATTTCCAGCGCTTGTCGCTGTCTTCTTAGCGTTTATCGTACTTAGCATCGCCACCCCGGCCAACGCCGCGGTTACCGGTTTGGTGCGTGGAACCGTCACCGTCGACGGCAAACCCGTAGCCGGCGCAACCGTCATTATCGAGGGCGAAGGCTCGCGCTTTACCACGACGTCGGATGCGAAAGGCGACTACGTCCTTCCGCAAGTCCCATTCGGCTCGTACCGCATCGTCGCACAAGCGACGGGCGCGCACGAGATCCAAACGTTCATTACCGTCACCAGCGGTCAAGTTGCGGTTGTGAATCTCGCACTCTCGACCCAACTTAAACAAATCGTGCAAACAACCGTTACCGCGCAGGCCGGCGCGGCGGAGAACCCTCCCTCGGTCAACGTCGTCGATAAGAACACGATCGACGCCTCGCCGGTCAACAACAGCCTCAATCGCATCATCGAAACGCTGCCGGGCGTCGTGCAGTTTTCCTATAACGAGCCGGTCATCAACGGCTTTCACGGCGTCACCTACAACATCGATGGCGCGCCGCTTCCGCTCGCCACGACGTCGAATTTTGCCGAAATCCTCGATCCAAAGACCATTGATTCGATCGAGCTATTGACGGGAGCAATCCCGGCCGAATACGGCGGCGATCGCATGGGCGGCGTCGTCAACATCATCAGCAATCGCCCAACCGATCTTCCACAGGGGACGTTTGGGACGATCACCGGGGGCTTCGGCAATCAAGCCCAGGCCATCGGAACCTTCGACCTTGCCTCGCGGTTCGGCTCGAGCGAGCTCTTTCTCAATGCCAACTCGTATACCACCAATCGCGGACTCGACGCTCCTACGTACACGCCTATTAATGACGACAGCTCCAGCGGCAATCAATTCCTTCGCTTCATCACGCAAATCGGCAGTCGCAACACCCTTGCATTCGACTATTCCAATCAGTTCGCGCAGTTTCAGATCCCAATCAACACGGAAGCAGGCTACGGCTTAGATCCGGTCATCGCCGCGCCGGGAACGCAGGACACACAGCTCGAGTACGAACGCTTCGCCAATTTGAACTGGACGGTTACGTCCCAGGATGGTAACGGCGTCTTCCAAGTGATTCCGTGGTGGCGTTCGACACGCGTCGATTATCTCGGGGACCTTCCGCTCGACGTCCTCGGTGTCGAACCGAACTTCAGCAATTGTCCGCCGGACTGCACGGCCAACGTGCATCTCGTCGGTTTGCTGCAGAACTCGTATGCGTCGTATGTCGGCATCCGCGCGTCGGACTTTCGCGCGACCCAGAATCACGCCTGGAAGATTGGCGTCGACATCAACCGCGAAAACGCGACGGCCTCGCAAGAGTTCGCCTGCTACTACATCGACTGTGGGTCGAAAGGAACCGTCGTAAAACCATACTACGCGGCGTTCACGACGCCGCAAGGCCAAGCCGGATCGCAAATCGGCATCTACGGCGAAGACAAGTGGCAGATGTCGCCCAATGTCATCTGGAATTACGGTCTCCGCTACGACGCATCGACCGGATACGTTGGCGGCAATCAGATCAGCCCGCGCATCGGGGTGAGCGTCTGGGACGGCGGCAAGAACGTTGCCCATATCTACTACGGCCGGTTCTACGCCGCACCCTTATTGGAAGACGTTCGCCAAGCTTGCGTGGTGCTCTCAGCACAACAGGCGTGCTCGACCACCAACCCGGTCTACGATCTCAAGCCGGAAAGCGATGCGTATTTCGAGATCGGTGTGAAGCACACGTTCAATTCGCGGTTCACGGGCACGTTAAACATCTTCGAAAAGAGCGTCGTCAACGTGCTCGATACGTCGCAGTTGCTCAATACGCCGATCTTCGCCGTGTATAACAACTCGATCGGCATCAACCATGGAGCCGAGCTTCGGCTCCAAGACCGCATGCTCACCGGCGACGAATGGTTCCTCACCGCAACGTACTCCGGCTCGTATGCGGCCTGCATCTCGGGTTCGACGTTCCTCTTTCCGCCCAACCCCGTCGGCATCTCCTGCGTCGCTCAACTATCACTCGAAGACCATAGCCAAACCGTCGATGCGACCGCCGGGTACACGCATCGCTTCGGCGGCGAGCACAAACCGTGGTACTCGACGCTCCAGGCCGATTACGGCAGCGGATTCCCAGTGCAGTTCGAAGACGCCAATCTCAACCTGGCGGGGACGTTGCCTGCACACACAACCGTCGACCTCGCGCTCGGGCGCGACGTCATTCCGGGTCGCGCGGGCGAGGACCAAGGCCTGGGCATTTCGCTCCAAGTGCTGAACCTCTTGAATCACCAATATCCGATAAAGGTAGCGAACGGCTTCAATACGACCCAAATTGCCAACGGCACAAATTACCTGCTCCGCTTCACCGCCCCGTTCTAGTTGCGTGTCACGCTGAGCTTGCCGCTTCGCCGGCTGCTGAGGGTGACACGATGCTAGAGGTTACGTGCGCCCTTCGACAGGCTCAGGGTGACACGATGCTTATGGTTGCAGCCTTATCCCCATGTTGAGTTCGCGGGGAGGCGCGTAATGGTTGCCTTGCGCGTTTAACAACGTCACATAGTAGCGATCGTTGAGAAGATTCGCAATCCCCACCGTGAGCGCAGTCTTCGGGCCGAGCGGAATGCCTTGTTCGACGTTAAACGTCGTGTGCGGCGTACGCTTGCAGTAGCCTGGCGTATCGGGTGGGCAGATATCCGAGGACAAACCGCTGCCATACTCACCGTCGACCGAAAGCCAGCCGCCGTGCAGATTGTTTCGCAAATAGCCGCTAGCGATACTGTAGCGCTGCTCGTGGTCAGCCGGCGTGTAGCCGGTGGGCTGTCCGAAACACGGCGCGAGCAATTGTGTCTCGCAACCGCTGTTGAGTGATACGACGTGCGCGATCGAGAAGTAGGCGCGGCTATTGCGTGGGAGCGGCTGGACGTAATTCAGCGCCTCCTGCGAAAGGCGGCCGAGAACGTAGTTGATGTCTTGATGCAGCAGCGTTACCCCGACTTGCGTGTCGTCGATAAGGTCATTGGCATTCTTCTGCCAAACCCGAAAGCCGAGATCCCCCGAGCCGACCGGAACGTGACCGCCGAGCTCGAGCTGCGTGTCGCGCTCGGGCTTCAGGTCGAATTGCGCCAGCGACGGCTGCAGCGGAAGATTGAGTAAGTGCGCGGCCTCGGGGCTGACGTTCTCCAACGAAAACGGCTCGAAGAACCGTCCGATATACGCGTAAACGCTGGCGCGGCTTCCGAAAAAGCGCGTAATCTTCAAGCGCGGGCTAAACGCACCGAAGCCTTGCGAGAAAGCGGTTGACTTAATCGTGAAAAAGTCGTAACGAAGCCCGTAGTCAGCTTCCCAGAGGTTGCTCATACGCCAGCTGTCTTGAACGTACGACTGGTACGTATTGCCGAGATTCGGCGCATTGTCGATGACCGTGACCGGAGCGTCGGGCGTATTCGGCGTCAGGACCGGCGCGAGAAAGTTGTTTGGCTGGAGCGTGATCGCGTAGTACTTGAGCACCCGCGACAGATTGTAGGAAAGCCCCGCCGCGAGCTCGTGCCGGCCAAAACTTTGCTTATAGTCGGTCTGCATGATGTAATCGACGGCCGTGCGCTGATCGGCCAGTGAATAGCCGCAGGTCGTGGGAAAGGCGCTCGGATTGCTAGGAGCGACGGTAAACGCATTTGCACAGTCGGTCGGCGTTCCGCCGTTTCCATAGGGCGGCGCTTCAACGTTGAGAGCTTCCCCATACGCCCAGTCGTTCACCGAATCGCCGAAATCTTGAATTCTCGAAACTTTATATGCTGGGCCGAACGTGAGGAGCCCCGTGTCGCCGAGGACGTGATGAAACTGCAGCGCCAAAAACGTATCGGCTTGCGTTTCGTTATCGTCGGTATCCGCCGGCTCGCCGTTCGCAACGTCGTTAGGAATCTGAAACGTGCTGTGGCTGTTGATGAGCGTGATGCTTGTAAAATTATTGCTACCGGCGGGTAACGTAATGCGCGCAAACTGCCCAAGCGAACTCCAGTCGTTGTGAGGCGAATCGAAATTTGGCGGGTCGAGGCCGCGCGTGGACTGCCGACCGCTAAAGGCAATGTCGAAGCCACCGCCGCCCGCGATCGGCTCGTGGTAGCCGATGGTCGATTGTGCGTCGGTATACGAACCGATTTGCCAATAGCCGTCAACCCCCGGCGGCCCGGTGCCGGCTCTCGTTGCCATGTTGAAGACCGAGCCAAAGCGCAAGCCGTACTGGGCCGGATACGCGCCTTCAATGAGGTCGACGAACGATAAATCGTTCAGGTTGATCTCGCTGCCGATATCTCGATTGAGCTCCTGCGGCAAAGCGACGCCATCGATCAAATAGTTGATGACGCCGTGATCGCCATTCATATGCACGACGCCGTTCGCGCCGCGCGCAGCGCCCGGCATCTGGATCTCCATCTCCGCGAAGCTGTTGTTAAACGGGAGCTGTGTAAGATCGGTGGCGTTGAGAACGACGTCGCTACCGCTGCCGCGCGTTACCTGCGATCGCGTGACCACGGTGTGCGCAATCTCCGTGAGGTCGAGGGCGATCGTAATGCTTGCGCCGCCGCTGCCCAAGTCGACCCGGACGAGCCCGCGCACTTGACCCTGCTGTGCTTCCACGTCATACGTGCCGAGGGCCAGCGGCGCAAACCGAAAGCGGCCGGCAGCATCGGTGACGGTTTTCGATTGAAGGTTGTTTCCCGTCGCCGTTACCTGGAGGTGGGCAACGGGCGCGCCCCCGTGCGTCACCGTCCCCGTCAGGAACGCACTGGCATTCCCAGCGTTTGCCAGGGTAGAGCAGGCAAGGGCGAGTCCGACGGTAGTCGACACGACAAGCGCGAGCGCCCGGGGCTTCGTATTTGCAAGCCATTCGCAAATTATCATTTGCAAATGATTCGCAAAAGCGTGCGCCTGTCCTGCCAGCCGCCCTTCGCGCCGACTCCAGCGCACCTCCGTGTGCTGAGTCGGCACTGGCGCCTCCATGCGCTGAGCAGGCTCAGCTCACGCGGGGCCAAAATTCCCTCGGACACGATGCACGATCTGGACCGCGGCACCATTATCGTTACCGGTGGCGCCGGCCTTATTGGGAGCGCGCTCATCTGGGCGTTGAACCGCCGGGGTTTCGAGGACATCCTCGTCGTCGAACGACTCGATCGCTCCGAGAAGTGGAAGCATTTAGTTCCGCTGCGCTTTGCCGACATTCTTGACGCCGACGATTTCGAGCGACGCGCGCTTGATGGTGAGGACTTCGGCAGCACCGGAACGATCTTCCATCTCGGAGCCTGCTCCTCGACGACTGAGACCGACTCGGCGTATTTGCTCAGCAACAACTACAAGTTCACGAAGAACCTAGCGACGTGGGCGCAAAGCAACGACGTGCGCTTCGTCTACGCGTCCTCAGCGGCCACGTACGGCGCGCTCGAAGACGACCTCTCCGATGAAGCCGATCTTCAGACGTTGCGTCCCCTCAATATGTATGCGTACTCGAAACACCTCTTCGATCTCTACGCGCGGCGCAAGGGTCTCGATCGAATGATCTGCGGCATCAAGTACTTCAACGTCTTCGGACCGAACGAGGACCATAAAGGCGAAATGCGCAGCCTCGTCCACAAAGCGTATCAACAAATCCGCGACGGCGGCAGCGTGCGACTCTTCAAGAGCTACCGTCCGGAATTTCGTGACGGCGAACAACGCCGCGACTTCATCTACGTCAAGGATGCGGTCGACATGACCATCCATTTGGCCGAGTGCGGCGCGACCGGCCTGTTTAACGTCGGTTCGGGAGAGGCGCAGACGTGGCTGACGCTCGTGCGCCCGATCTTTCGCGCGCTCGGGCAGCCGGAGCGCATTGAATTCATCGACATGCCCGACGCGCTGCGCGATAAATACCAGTATTCGACCTGCGCGCGGACGCAGCGTTTGCTTGCAACCGGTTACGATCGTCCCGTCACGCCGCTCGCGGATGCCGTCACCGACTACGTTGCTAACTACCTCGTGCCGCACCGCAGCCTCGATCCGTCCGACGGACCGATTGCAGCGCCTTTGCACGCCTCGTCTTAGTAGAGGAGCCTCATGCCTGAACCGTCTCGTGCGGACCGCCGCCGCGAAATGCGCGGCAATGCGGCTACCCCGCCTCCACGTGATCCGATGCGCTCGATTTACATCGGCGTCGGCGTACTCGTTGTTGTTATCATCGCCATTTTCGCGCTCTTGCGCTGGCAACAGAACGTCACGGCGGCCAGACTGACAACCTTCGACACGAGTACGCCAACGCCGGGACCAAGCGCGAGCACCAAGCCGATCAAACTCGTGGACGGCGGCTCGATCGGAACGCAGCATTTTCAAGACGGCAATTCTCCTGCGGGCGGACAGGGCGATCCGGTTGACGGCATCTCGTGCCTAGGCGTTGAAGGGCAAGCCCTGCACGTTCACACCCATCTCGCGATTTTCGACCATGGCCGGCAGATACAAATTCCCAAATACGTAGGAATGAAGCCGACCGTCAGCGGCGGCTGTCTCTACTGGATTCATACGCACGATTACAGCGGCATCATTCACGTTGAAACCCCCGACGTCGTGGCGCCGCAGGGCAACGGCCAGTACACCCTCGGCATGCTCTTCGACATTTGGGGCGAGCCGCTGGGATCCAACGGCGTCGCCGGATTTGACGGCCCCGTAACGGCGTACGTCAATGGCGCGCCGTACGCCGGTGACCTTCGTTCGATTCCGTTCATTTCGCACCAGCAGATCGTGCTCGAAGTCGGCACACCGGTCGTGCCGCCGCCGAAATACATCTTCCCACCCAACGACTAATGGTTTGATGCGTCCTTCGACGATGCCGCTTCGCGGCTGCTCAGGGTGACACGAGGCTCAGTGCGATGCGAGAACTTTGTTTAGTGCGGCGCTGAGCTCGTTGTATGGCTGTTCGCCGCTGTTGAGATAGGCGACGCGTTTGTTTTTATCGATGATGGCGAAGCTCGGAAAGCCGCCCTGCAAGTAGAGATTCGCCACGTCGAGAATCGGATCGTACCCCACCGGGTACTGCACTTTGAAGTGCTGCACGAAATTGAGAACGTCGAGCTGCGAAGATTCCGACACGCCGTCCATCGCGGTATCGCTTCCGGAGACGGCGACGAAATCAACGCGACGACCGTACGCCTTGTAGAGACGGTCGATAACGGCGGTTTCACGCTGGCAATGCGGACACCACGTGGCAAAGACTTCCAGAAAGACCGGCTTCGTCGTTTTGGCGAGATCGAAAAGCCCGGCGGTCGTCGAGACGACGAACTCGGGCGCCGTATCTCCAACTTGCGCCTTACCGATGATCGGCGACTCCGAAGCGCTCTGCAACTGCCGCGAGGGATGGACCTTGTACCAGACGAGGGCGCCGGCTAGGATCAGGACGAGCGCAACGATCGAAGCAATGCCGAGCCGCGTTTGATTCATGACGCTCGCCGAAATCGCCGGTCGACCGCAACGGCTCCGGGCGCGCGATGTGCAACGAAGAGGCTTGCCGCCACCAGAACGAGGTCGAACGCAACGTGCGGCCAGTCGGCAATGGCTTTGTCGTTCGGACCGAGGCAACCGCAATTCGCCGGAATATGCCGCACGACCGCCGACGCGATCGCACCGGCATAGATGAGGAACGCAACTGCCGCAACAACGGCCGCGACGCGCGTAAAGAGACCGAGGATCAAATACGCACCGAGCAGCACTTCGAACAACGGTAGCGCCAGCGCGAGCGGACCGACCACCGCGGCGGGAAGGAGCCGAAAGCCTGCGATTGCTGCCGCAAGTTCGGTCGCGTGGCCGAGCTTGAGGGCGCCGGTGGTAACCAGCAACCCACCAAGAAGCACGCGAGCCACAAATACGACAGCCTCCACGCGCCATGTGGTGCGTACAATAGAGGCATGATCCTCCTAAGGCGCCCGATTGCCGTGGCGTCGGTGCTGCTGCTTGCGGCCTGCGCCCACGGATGGGCGGCGCCCAATATTCGGCTCACGGATGACACCGGCTCGCCGTGGGCGCTGAGCGAGCAGCGCGGCAAGACCGTCGCGCTGACGTTCGGCTTTACGCACTGCGCGGACACCTGCCCGGCGACGCTGGCGAGGCTGACGCGTCTTGCCAACGCGCCGGCCAATGGCACACGCAGCATCGAGGTCGTTTTTGTCACCGTCGATCCGCAGCGCGACACGCCCGGTGCGCTGCACGGATTCCTCTCCCACTTCGACCCGGGATCAAAGGTCACGCTCACGGGCCTTACCGGATCGCCCGCGCAGATTGCTTCGGTCGAGCGCGCGTACCACGTCTGGGCGCAACGCATTCCGGGCCGTGGCGGCCCCAACTACTCCGAGGCGCATAGCGCGGTGATCTACTTCATCGACAGCGACGGCCGCGTTCGTGCCGTGCACGATGACGACGATCCCGATGCAGTGCTCGCTAGCGCATTGCGCGAAGCGTCCCGGTAAGTTTTCATGTTTGCAACGCTGATCGCCGCGCTTTCGCTGCTGCCGGTTCACGGTATCGTACTGGATCCGTTTTCCGATCGTGCGGCGATCGTTCGGACCGACGCCGTAACGCAAACGCTGCCCTCGCTGACGCTCCGCTTCCGCCTCGAACCGCCGGTTCGTCTGCGGACCGGCGTCGGAATTGATGCGTACCTCGATCGCTCGACGTCTTCCTGGACGCTGCGTAACGTCAACGCAGCCGGCGTCTTCACGCCCGGCTTGCCCGATGCGGCCCGCGTGATCGCCGTCGACGTGAACTCGCAAATTCCAAACGTCCAACTGGTCGACGAAAACGGCCGCCTCGTCGAGCTCGGCCACGCCTTTGCCGGCAAGACCGTGCTGCTATCGTTTATCTTTACGCGCTGTCCGGATCGGACGCTCTGTCCCGCGATCAGCGGCAAGTTCGCCTATCTGCAGAATCATCTCGATCCGAATCGCTTCGCGCTGGCCGAAATCACGCTCGACCCACCGTACGATTCACCAAAGGTTTTGCGTGCATACGCAGCGAGCTACGGAGCGAATCCGGCGATCTGGACGCTGCTGACCGGCAAAGGATCGACGATCATTCGGTTACTCGATGAGTTCGGCATCGACTCGCTGCGCGTGAGCACCGCGAACTTCGTGCATGACGACAAGCTTTTCATTGTCTCTCCGAGGGGCCGAATCGCCGACGTCATCGCGACGGCGGGGTGGGATCCCGACGCGGCGATTGCGCAAGCGCGGGCGGTGGCCGGCTTGACGAGCAATCCGCTCGAGCGCTTCAAGTTGTCGCTCATTGCCGGCGTCGTGGCGCTCTGCGGCGGCAGCCAGGCAGCCGGCATCGTCCTCTTGGAAACGGCGCTCTTCTTTGCGATCGCGGCGGTGGTGGGGGTCACGTTGTGGGGCGTCGCGCGCATTCTCTGGCCTAAATTGCAGCAATAAGCTGTGGCTGCGAAACGGGCGCTTGGCGACGCACCGACGCCGGAGCAAACTGCCTTCCTCGAGCGGGCGATCGAGCAATACGGGAAGGCGACGTATAACTTCGCCTACCGGCTCACGCGAAACGACGCCGATGCCCAGGACTTGACGCAGGATGCGTTCATCCGCGTCTATCGAGCGTGGCGCAGCTTCAAACCAGGCACTTCCTTCCTCTCGTGGATCTATCGAATTGTAACGAATCTTCACCGGGACGAACTTCGGCGCCGCAGAGGACGTTATCAAGAGGAGATTCCGAATGACAACGAACCGCACGCTTTCGGCCGCGACCGGCCTCTGGCGGTCACCCCCATCGAGGAGTATGTCGAAAGCCTGTACAGCGAACCAGTTGCCAAGGCCCTCGACGACCTCACTCGAGAACAGCGCCAAATCGTGGTGCTGGCCGACGTCGAGGAATGCAGTTATCAAGAAATTGCACAAATCGTGGGCTGTTCGGTGGGTACGGTCCGCTCGCGCCTGCACCGCGCGCGCGGCCAGCTGCGCAAACTCGTCAACCGCCATCTCAAGACATCATGATGCACGATCATCCTAGCACCGAAATCCTTATTGACTACCTGCGCGGCGAATTGCCCGCGCGCGACGATGCGGCAATTCACGAGCACGTAGCGGGGTGCACTCAGTGTTCCGAAGCGCGCGACGTCGAATTGCGGTTGAACGAGATGCTCCGCGAGCAGGCTCGTAGCGAGGAGCGGGAATTGCCGCCTGGATTTGCGGCGCGCGTCGTTGCGGCAGCGACGAGCGCGCCATCGCAGCCAGAATGGTGGCGCTCGCTGCAGGGGGTGCTTCGTCCGGCCTACGCGCTGCCTGCGGCTGCCGCTGTTGCGCTGATTGCATACTTCGGGTTTTCAATGCTGCATGGCAATGTCAAGGCGACGACGGTCGACGCTGCCTCCTACATCGAGAACCACGCTGCTCTTGCCACCAACATGCCGTTTGGCGAAGGATCCACCCTTCCGATACGCTTTGTCTCAAGCGACACTACGGTCGAGCAACCGCGCAATGACGGGCCTTAAGCTCCTCGCCCTCGGCAGCGTACTCGTCGCCGGAGCTTCCGTAGCGACGGTCGCTTCGCGCGCCGAGTCGCCCGACGGCTTAGTGTACGACGCGATGGCAGCGCCGGCAACCGTGTCCTACACGGGAGTCGTACAGCTGGTGCGCATCGGGAACAGCGGATCCGAGGCATGCGTCTACCGCATCGAGCATCGCGCTCCCAATCAAACGCTGCGCGTATATACGTCGCCGTCGAGCATGAGCGGCGAAGAGGTGCTCAGCAAGGGCAACGAGAGCTTCACCATTGATGCGAAACACCGCCGAATCGTTGAAACTCGCAATGACGCCATCAACGATCAAATCGCGATCGACAACAATTACCTACTGCTCCGGCAGAACTACCGAGCCATTCAGCGCGGCGAAGAGACGATGGATGGCAGGCATACCGTTGAGGTCACACTGGTAAACAACTATACGCATCGCGCTAGCCTGCTGGTTCGCATCGACGCACAGACGAAGCTCGTTCTCGACAAGCAGCAATTCGCCGGCGACGGTGCGCTGCTCTCCGAAACACGCTTCGAGGAAGTCACGTTTACCTCGACGATTCCCGCAGCCGACTTCGCACTACCGCAGAGGTACGCGCTTACGCAAGGGACGAGCTTTGGCTCACCCTCAGACGACCCGAGCAGCATGGCCGGTAGCGCCGGCTTTGACGTGCACGAACCAAAATTTTTGCCGGATGGATTCTCGCCCGTCGAAGGCAACATGGTCTCGCTGCAGGGCGTCCGTACGTTGCACGTGCTTTATTCCGACGGTTTGCGTACCGTATCGCTGTTCGAAAACGAAGGAACGATGGCTCCCGATATGGCGGGGCTTCATCCCGCGGCAACAGCGATCTCCGGACGCGATGCGCAGTACGCTGAGGAAGGTCCAACGACGCTTCTCGCCTGGCACGATGGGGGACTCGAATACACGCTCGTCGGCGAATTGCAACTTGACGAACTCAAAAGGATCGCTTCGTCCATCGGGCCGTAGGTTTTCGTCGCCCTTCGCGCCGGCTCCAGCGCACATCCATGTGCTGAGTCGGCACTGGCGCATCCATGCGCTGAGCAGGCTCACGGTGACACGACGCAATGTGTCACGCTGAGCTTGTCGAAGCGCAGCTCAGGTCTCTGCCGCCCTTCGACGACGCCGCTTCGCGGCTGCTCAGGGTGACACGACGCAATGTGTCGCGCCGAGCTCGTCGAAGCGCAGCTCAAGTCTTCTGCCGCCCTTCGACGACGCCGCTTCGCGGCTGCTCAGGGTGACATGGTCCATGGATTTCGCCGCCCTTCGACGACGCCGCTTCGCGGCTGCTCAGGCTGAAACGACGCTAAGACACGCTGCAACGGCGCCTCAGTAAACGAAAGAGGCCTCCGCGGTGCGGAGGCCTCTCGGTTTTCGTCTACCGTGACGACGGCATCGAGCTCAGAGCTTGATGTTCGCCGTGAAGTAGAACTGGAGCGGCGTCTTCGTCGACGAGTTCGCCGCTGCCGCGAGGTACGGTCCGAAGGTCGGGACGTACGGGAACTTCTGCTCCGGCTGTATGATGTACGCACCGGCCTTCGAACCAGGCGGGTTGATGTTCGCACCCGGCGTCCCGTATGGGGCGACCGGATCGAGCAAGCCCAGAGGAGCCTCGTAGCTGCAGAGGTTTCCGTCGTTGAACGTCCACGGCTCCGGCGTTCCGCCGAAGCAGTAGTTCACGATGTTCGCCAGCGTGCCAACGAGTTGAATCTTCGGACTCACGTCGTAGCTAAGCTGAAGGTTCATCATGAACTCGTTCGGTTGAGTGAACCCGCCAAGCGGGTCGAATCCGCCGGTAAACGGATTCGGGATGTTAATGACGCTGCCGCAGGTTGCGGCGTTGTAGCGTTGCGTGCCCGGAAGTACGCCAGCACACGCGGTTGGGTCGACGCCAACCGACGATAGCGGGTAGCCGTACTTCGTTCCGCCTTGGAACTGGAACGACGGCGTAATCGCAAACTGGTTATGCTTGTAGTTCAACACCAGCGAAGCGACATACGGCGCGTTGAATGCGGAGTACGCGCCTGGGAACGACGTCGAGCCCGGGAAGAGGTCGTAGGTCGGGAACTGTGTCGACGAGGAGATTATCGACTGCGGCGCTGCCAACCAGTACGGGTTGACGAAATCGCCCGCGTGACACTTAATCGTCGATCCAACGATCGACACCGGCGCCATCGGGGTTCCCGTCGTCGTATAGCACGCGTTGGCCGCTAAGCCATTCGACGTGCTGCCGCAGATGGGATTGCTCGGGTTGTGCACGCACGCTGCGGTGTAGGCGTTGTACTGCTGGATCGCCGAGTTTACGCCCGCGAGCACGGTCGCTCCGTACTGGTTCACCGGCCCGTACGTAATGTACGAGTTGGTGTACGCAAACGAGAGTAGGCCCGAGATTCCGTTGCGCGAGAACTCGCCCTTTTGCACTTGGAGCTCGACGCCTTGGCTCCGCTGGTCACCGGCGTTGAGACCGGAGACGAAGCCTTCCTTCGCGTTGAGGAAGAACTCCTGAATCTGGTTTTGCGTCTGCCGGAGGAACGGCGTCACCTTGAAGGACCAATCCGTTCCCTTGAGATGCGACTCCCAAGAGATATCGTAGTTGTCCGACGTCTGCGGCTCAACCGGATAGCCGGACGTGTTGCGGCCGTATTGCAAGAAGGTCGAGCCGATAAAGTCGGCGCTGTCCTCTTGCCGCGTACCGTACTGTTCGAACGCCGTGTTGCCGGCTTCGGTGTACCGTCCTGCTGAGAACCGGATGACGTTGTTGGGATCGACGGTGAACGTACCGGCAAAACGCGGTTGCCAGATGTTGAAGGTGAAGTTCTGGTTCGACTGGTTTTGCAGATACGTTGAGACGGTACCGGACGGACAGACCGCACCCGGTTTCGGGTTCGGCGAGACGAAGCCGGTCGTCGTACTGATGCAATTGTCCAGGTTGAACGCGTTCCACCAGAAGGCGCGCGCCTCCGGGCCGCCGCCACCGAGCGGTGGTGTCAGCGTGTTGCCGCCTGCGAAGTTGAACGTGTCGAGGCGGACGCCGAGGTTAAAGAGCCAACGGTCGCTCGGACGGAACTGATCGGTCAACGACCAGCCGTAGAAGTTCGGCACCGTACCCGGAGTGATTTCGCCGTTGAGGCCGTTCTCCGCAACCATGTAGGTGCAAGCACTGCCGAACGCCGGTTTCCCGGGAACGGCGCACGCCCCGGTGAGGGGAGGGACGCTAAAGCCGGGGCCGAGCCCAACGGTGCTGCCGGCACAGTCGGTCACGGGGCCGCCCGTCGGTGCGAAACAGTAGCCGCCGTACGGATCCTTCGAGTTGACGACGACCGCCGAGTTTCCGCCTTGGTCGTAGAAGTGGTTGTTGTCGCGGGTGATTGACGCCGTCGTGTAGGCTCCTTGCAAGCTCACGAGGTTCTGCTCGTTGAGCTGGTCTTGGAAGTTCGCGCTGACACCACGCGTGTGCGTGGACAGCTCGTAATCCGGGGCAACAAGACAGGTGAAGTTGCAATCACTGAATCCGAGTGCGCCGGCGAGATCCCACGCGCTATAGAACGTGTACCCATAGACGCGAAGGAACGCTGATGACCCGAAGTTCTTCGTGTACTGCAGTTTGCCGATCACGGTTTGGTTGTAGGTGTGGTCGCGATCGGTCGACGGAATCGTGTTCGGGCTCGAGTAGGTTCCGGGATTGGGCGCATTCGGGAAACCATAGTTGGTGACGCAGTGCGACAACCCGTTGAGTGCCGTCTGGCTGAAGGTTCCGCCGATGCTGCTCGAGCAGCCCCATGACGGCACGTTGCCGTAGGTTTGCGGTCCGTACAGGTACGTCGCGCAGGCGGCGCCGCCTAGCGATCCGCATTGGGGTGAGGCGAAGTCGCCGGGCGACTCGTAGATCTGGTTTTCCAACGACTCGTTGTCGTAGAGGATCTGGATGTCGTCGCGACCCGAGTCAAACCGGTGTGGAATTCCGATGTGGAAGTTCAACACGTTGTCGCGCGCGTAGATCGCCGAAAAGTTGGCGTATTGAACCGGGCCCATGGCCAGTTCTGCCGGACCGAAGCATGCAACGTCTCCCAGCAGACATTGCGGAGCGTAGTTCGTCACGCCGGCTTTGCCGCCGAAACCCGTCGACGGGGCCAATGAGCTGATTTGTGATATAACGCCCAGCCAGGGTTGATATTCCGAGCCGTTGTTATTGTTGACGAACTGGTAGGCGTTGTTCGAGCCTCCAATCCCGACGTACCACGAAAAGAGGCGGTCGGGTGTCGCACCGCCGGCCTCGACGGCAAAGCGGTGGTAGAACGTCGGCGTGCCGATGCCGCCGGAGATTGTTGCATATCCCGGATACGTACCGGACTTGATGACTTGGTTAATGAAGCCCGAGAGACCGGCGCTTTCCGAGTTCGCCGGCGTGGCACCGGTGTAGACCTGGACTTCGGCGCTGCCCAGCGAGCTGGCCGAGCTCGAGCCGTAGTTGTCGAACGAACGCAGGACCGGGACGCCGTCGAATTCGTATCCGACTTGGTCGTAGTCACCACCGCGGATATTAACGGTTTCGAAATATCCGGTTTGGTTCGGAACAACGAAAGCGCCCGGCATCGTCGCGATCGCCGAGTAGGCCTGGTTCAAGCTTCCGCCGCCGCCGAGTGCAGCCACGGATTGCTGCGTCGTCGCGTTAACGGAGTAGATGTCGGACGTCGTACCGGACTTAACAATCGCCCCGGCACCAGCAGCGGTGACGTGCGCGATCGTCTTGAGTGCACCGGTCAGGCGAACCGTCACCGTTTGAATGGTGTCGGCAAAGACGATTTGCCCAGGTACGCTGGCCGTTTGATAACCGGTTTTGGATGCGGTCACGGTATACGTATCCGGACCCAGGGTCAGGAACGTAAAGTGACCGGCAGCGTCGGTCGTCAACGTGACGCTTCCGGACGGCGCGCTGGCCGTGACCGTGGCACCGGCGATCGGCGCTGAAGAATCGGCATCGAGAACGTAACCTGCGAGGCCGCCTGTCGTGCTGGCCAGTGCCCATGTTCCCTGGATCAGCATTGCGACGAGGAGGAGCACCGCGGTTAGTCCGTGCCGGAGAGAACTCCGGATCATTGATACCTCCTAGTGATTTTGTCAAAGACACACCAAACGAGGACGCCCGACGGGCCTCCCCTTGGTCTGTCAAAGAACGCTAGTTCGGAGCCCCAGGTCGCCTTCCTTGAAGAAATCCTGAGATTTGGGCGAGTTCCGCCTGAACCTGAGACGGCGCCGAAGCGAGCTCTGCGCTACTGGGTGCCATGAAATTGGCATCGCTGACGTCGGCAATCATCGCCATGGAGCGCGTGAGGGCGTCGAGGCTATAGCCGCCCTCGAGCACGTAAACGATCCGGCCCTCGGTGAACTCGGCCGCGGCTCGGTTAATGGCCGCTGCAAGAGCGGCCGCGGCTTCGACGCCGACGCCGAGGTCGCCGACGATGTCGCCGGCAACGTAATCGAAGCCGGCGCTAACGATGATGATGTCTGGCCGCACCGCGCCCGCAACTTCCGGCAACAGCGTTTGCCACGTTGCGATGAAGGCTTCGGTTGAGATGCCCGATGCCGGCAGCGGAACGTTGATGACGGCATCGATATTGTGGCGCCCTTCGACAGGCTCAGGGTGACACGGAGGGACGAGATAACTTTCGGTGCCGGTGCCGGGGTACGCGGGGTAGGCATGCGTTGAAACATACGATAGTCCGTTGCCGGCAACGGCTTGGGTTCCGTTACCGTGATGGTAATCGAAGTCGACGACCAACACGCGACCGCCGTATGCTGCCTGAAACGCGCGTGCTGCAATCGCAACGTTGTTGAAAACACAAAACCCCATCCCGCGCGCGGGCTCCGCGTGATGTCCCGGAGGGCGCACCACCGCAAACACCGGCGCTTTGCTTTGCACTGCCGCTTCCATCGCCGCGATTGCTCCGCCGGCCGCGCGCCGCGCAACGGCGAGCGAACGTCCGTCAACGACGACGTCGCCGGTTGGGAGATAGCGCGCTTGAGGTACAGGGTGACACGATAGCGCAGCTATTTCACGGTTGACGAGATCCAGATAGTCGGGGGTATGGACGCGCAGTAGCTCTTCATCGGTGACGTCGCGAGCCGGAATATCTTCTGAGATCACGCCGAGGTCGCGCAAACGCGAAGCGACCACCTCCACGCGATCGGGCGATTCGGGATGACCGATGCCGCGGAGATGGTCGCCGTAAAGCGGGTCGGTAACGAACCTCAGCCGGTGTGTTTCCCCGCCGAAGGCTTGCACGGATCGGCTGCGGCCTTCTGCACCTTCGTGTAATCGCTGGTGCCCTTCTTCATCATCGGCAAGAGCCGCTTGTATGCAGCGACGGCTTTCGTGCACTCATTTGCGCTTTGATACGACTTCGCCGCGAGATAGAGCAGCTGCGGATTCGCGTCGAGGAAGCCCTTCGCGCTGTGATCGAGCACGTCGAAGATCTGCGACGCTTCTTTGTAATTCCGCAACTCGTAGTCGGCGCCGCCGACGCACGCGAGCGTCATCGGACTGCGTGAGAGTTCAAAACTCCGTCCGCAGGCCTGGCGAGCGCTGGTGTAATCGTGGACCTGCGAATAGGCCTGGCCGAGAAGCGCAAAGCCTTGCGGGTCGGGCGATACTTGCGTGTAGTGCTTGAGATAGTTGATGGCGTCCGTCGTCCTGCCGTTTTGCGCGGCAGACTGCCCGAGCCCTAAGAGGGCCGGCCCGTTATCGGGATCGATTGCTAGCGCTGCCTTCCATTGAGCAGCGGCCCTGTCGTATTGCTTCATCTGCGCGTAGTAATCACCGTACGCGACGTAACCCGCGGGGACTTTCGGAAACGATACCGTGATTTGCTTCAGGATCGCTTCGCCGTCGGTGTACTTCTTCTCGTCGATAAAGTACGCGGCTTTGCGCACCATAATCTGCGCTTTTTCATCGTCGGTCGTCGCCGCGACGACCGCGTCATCGTAGGCGGCCGAAGCGCGGGCATCGTCATGCTGTTTTGCGTAAAGATCGGCCTTATACACGAGCGCCTGGACGCTCTTGGGATCGAGCGAGAGCGCGCGGTCGATGCTCTGCAAGGCCATCGGAATGTTATTTTGATCCGCGTAGGTCGTCGCAATCTGGTAGATCGGCGATGCGTCTTTAGGATTGAGCGCGAAAGCTGCTTCGAACTGCGCGCGCGCATCATCGAACTTTTGCTCGGCGGCGTAAACGCTGCCTAACGTCATGAGCGCTAGCGGCTCGGTCTTATTGAACGTCACACCGCGCTTTGCGATGCGCTCAGCGTCGGCCGGGCGGTTAGTTTTCATGTACAGATCCGCCAGTTGCGCCAAGACGCCCATGTTGGTCGGATCGAGATCGGAGGCTTGGTCGAGATCGAACGTGGCCTCAGCAGCGTGCCCGAGCAACTCTTGCGCATATCCGTCGTAGTAGAAGATTTGCGCCGTCTTGTTCCCGGTCTGCAGCAAGTGTTGCGTCAGCTGCACCGATAAATCGGGACGCTGAACTTGCAAATACTCGGCCGCCAGCTCCGCCATGGCTTGCTGATCGTTCGGATTTGCTTTTAGCTTGGCCACAAGGCGTGGAATCGCGACGCTCGGCGGTTCCGGACTCGCGGTCGGCAGCGCGGATGGCGAAGGCGATGGCGTCGGTGACGACTTCGAACCCCCGAAGAGGCCGGCTTGCGCCCGAGGTGTGGTCACCGCAACGGCGGCGATCGCGCAGCCGATCGCGATGAGGATGGTCAGAGCAAAACGTTTCAAAATATCGATCCTTTTAGTTTCGGCGCCCTTCGACAGGCTCAGGGTGACGCGAAGCTTCTAGTAACTTGGTGAGTTCGGGCACGATACGAAAGGCATCGCCGACTACCATGAGATCGGCAAACTCGGCAATTGGGGCGGCCGCATCTTTATTAATCGCTACGATCGTGCCCGCCGAACGCATGCCCACCTTGTGCTGAATCGCTCCCGAGATACCGACTGCGATGTAGAGATTTGGCGTGACGGTCTTTCCGGTCTGTCCGATTTGCAGGCTGTACGAGACCCAGCCCGCGTCTGCCGCTGCACGCGATGCGCCCACGGCGCCGCCTAACGCGTGCGCGAGAGGCTTCAACAACGTCTCGAACGGTTCCGGGCCGCCGAGCCCGCGCCCGCCTGCAATGACTACCGAGGCTTCCTCAAGCGCCACCTCGCCGGAGCTCTCTTCGTCCACGTCGCGCTCGATCGCGGCCTCGTAGGTTTTCCCGGCCGGTTTTTCCAGGTTGCGAATTTGTGTGCCGCTTCCGCCCGCCGTTGCAGCAAACGCGTTCGGACGGACGGTCGCGATCGCAAAGTCGGCAGGGCGCAGCGCGCAGGTCGTAACGAGTGCGCCGCCCATCTTCGGCGAAACGCATTCGACGACGCCGTTTTCGATCTTAAAGTCGGTCACGTCGGCACCGATGCCG
Organism: Vulcanimicrobiota bacterium; assembly: GCA_963752765.1. Lineage (GTDB taxonomy): Bacteria > Vulcanimicrobiota > Vulcanimicrobiia > Vulcanimicrobiales > Vulcanimicrobiaceae > JAFAHZ01. Next base: position 709,403 of record CAVVZD010000009.1, on the reverse strand, counting down.
GCTCCCAGCCGAGCGACGAGCCGTCCGGCCACGTCGCGTCCCGAAAGCGTATTCGGAATTAACAGGAGGGAAGGACCGGCGGCCTTCGCCGCGGCTTCGAGATAATCGATGACCGGATCGAGCAAGAATTTGTCGACCTCGGCATCCTCATTAACGAAGATGGTGTCGATCGGATAGCCTTTGAGCTGTTCGGCGAGCGTTGCCGCACCCGACCCGACAACTACAGCGTACACTTGGCCGCCGAGCGCATCGGCCAAGCGCCGCGCTTCGGTCGCCATTTCAAAGGTTACTTTGCGCGTCTGTCCGCCGCGGTGTTCGGCGTAGACGATGACGTTTTTCACTGTTATGCGAGCTTCTTTTCTTTGAGAAACTCAAAGATCGCCGTCGCGCCGGCAGCGCCGTCAGGCGCTTCGACGGTTTTTCCCCGGCCGCGCACCGGCGGCGGTGCAAACGATAAGAGCTCGGTCTTGGATCCATTCGCGCCGACGGGCGCGTCGAGAGCGAGATCGCTCAACGTCAGCGTCGCAATCGTCTTTTTCTTCGCTCCCATGATGCCCTTGAGCGACGCGTAACGCGGCTCGCCAAAGGTTAGTGCGGTGGTCAGCAGCGCGGGCAATGGCCCGCGCACGGTTTGATAGCCGGTGTCCGTTTCACGCTCGACCTGCAGCTGGCCGTCCACGATTTCGGCTTTGCGCGCATTGGTGATGCACGGCAGGCCCAGATGCTCGCCAAGCGCGCCGGGAACCGCGCCGGTACTGCCGTCGTCGGTGAGACCACCTACAATCAACAAATCGAATCCGACTTTCTGCAGCGCCTTGGCCATGGCGGCGGAGGTCGCCCAGACGTCGCTGCCCTCCAAACCCGCATCGGTGAGGAAGACGGCCTCGTCGGCCCCCATGGCCAGCGCCTTGCGCAGCGTCTCGCGCAGCGCTTCGGGTCCCATCGTAAAAACGGTCACGGTTGAGTCGCCGCCGCGTTCCTTTAATTGGAGAGCCGCCTCGAGCGCGTATTCGTCGTAGGGATTGAGCACGGTCTCGACGCCGGTACGCACCAATCGCTTCGTGCCCGGATCGATCCGTTTTTCGGCGTTCGGATCCGGGACAAGTTTAACGGTCACCACGATCTTCACGTGGACTATTGACCTCCTGGAAAGGGGAGCTTCACGAGAACCCGGGGCTATTGGCACAAGGGGCGAGAGCTACCTGCTAGAAGCGGGGCCCTTGCAATGATGAAAGTGAGCGTCGTTTTCGGTTGCGCGTTGCTTCTCTTCGGGGCGGCGGCTTCGCGCGCGTCGGCAGCCGAACCGGTTACGCTCGTCGTCGACGCCTCACAGGCCTCTCGCGGGATCGCCTACGTTCACGAGCGCTTCCCAGTGCACCCAGGCGGTCTGACGTTGGTCTATCCGAAGTGGATTCCGGGCGAGCACGGACCGACCGGCCCGCTTTCCGACCTGGCTGCCTTGCGCATCGGCACCGTTGGAGACGCGCTGGGCTGGCATCGCGATCCGATCGATCTCTACGCTTTTCACGTGAACGTCCCGCCCGGCACGACGACACTCGACGTCGATTTCGACGTGCTGCTCAATGCCGACGCCGATACGATGTCGACGCGCTCGCTCGCGATCATCAATTGGAATCGGGTGCTGCTGTATCAAGACGGCATTAACGCACACGACTATCTCGTCAAACCCAGTATCACGCTGCCCAACGGCTGGGACTATGCAACCGCGCTGCGCGATCCGATGCGTAGCGACAACCGCATCGATTTCGCGCAAACGACGCTGGCAACGCTCGTCGATTCGCCGCTCGACATGGGCCGTTACGTCAAGAAGTGGGACTTGTGGAAGGATGGGAACGCTTACGTCCAGCTCGATGCCTTCGCCGACTATCCATCCGCGCTTGACATTTCACCCGATCTGCTTGCCGCATACGAACGCGTTCCGGCCGAGGCGTTTGCGCTTTACGGCTCGCGCCATTTTGTCGATTACCACGCGCTCCTCACGCTCAGCGACGAAATTGGGTTCAATGGCATCGAGCACCATCAGTCGAGCGACAACCGCGCTGCAGCTGATTTCTTGACCGCACCGGACCAGGCACTGGCTTCAGGCGACCTCATCACCCACGAGTTCTCGCATTCGTGGAATGGGAAATACCGGCGCCCCGCCGATCTCACGACCCCGAACTTCCAAGTTCCGCAGCTGACCGATCTGCTCTGGGTCTATGAAGGCATGAATCAGTATCTCGGCGATTTGCTCTCGTTCCGCTCCGGAATTCGCAAGCCGAACGAATATCCGGAGTATCTCGCCAGCATCTACGCGGCGCTCGACTACGAAACGGGACGATCTGCAACGCCTCTTATCGATATTACAACAGGCGCTCCGCATTATTATGTGGCCCATGGAAGTTATGGCGCGATTCGCCGCAACGCCGACGATTTTTACAACGAAGGCGAGCTGGTTTGGCTCGATGCCGACACGATCATCCGCGAACGATCCGGCGGAAAGAAATCGCTCGACACCTTCTTGCACCGGTACAGCGAACCGACCCTCACGCCACCGATCGTCGTGACGTACACGCGCTCGCAAATCGAAACGCTCCTCGATGAAGTCCAGCCGTACGATTGGCATGCCTTTTTCGACAAATACGTCTATCACATCGCACCACATCCGCCCAGCGATGAAATCGAGCGCTCGGGCTGGCGTCTCGTCTACAATGACCGGCCCAACAAATTCGAAAGTGCCGCCGAATGGACGGGCGAGTTCGTCGATCATTGGTATGACCTCGGCCTTCAATTGAGCGGGGGCCGAGAGGACGAAGACGAGAGCGACGCGCACGAAGAGCCGGCAACGGTAACCGACGTGCGCGACGGCTCGGCGGCCTGGAAGGCAGGTCTCGCGATCGACATGCAGATCGTTGCCGTCAACAACCGGGCATACTCACGCGAGGGGCTCAACGACGCCATCCGTCAAGCGCAACGCTCGAACACGCCCATCTCGCTACTTGTGAGGCAGACCAACTGGTTCCAAACGCTGAGCGTCGACTATCACGGAGGCTTGCGTTTCCCGCATCTCGAGCGCATCGGCGGCGTGCCCGACATGCTCTCGCAGATCATGGCGCCGCACGCAAAATCCTAACAGAACGCGAGCCCCTCGAAGTCATCCATATCGAATCGCGCGAACGTACCAGAACGATGACCGACCGGGAGCTTGCGCGCGCTGCTCAGCAAGCGGTTGCTTGTATTGACGACATCGGCAAATTAGCGGATAACCTGCTGTTCGCCGCGTGGCGCGAGCGGCCTCACGACGAGTTGCGCGCCATCGTTCGCGACGCGGTGACGTCACTAGCGCCGCTTGAACCAGTACCCTTTTCTGACAAGAGACGTAGGCTCCACGAAATCGTCGTCCGATGCGATTTGCGGCGCGAATCGCACAAGAGCGTTGCCGCGTTGCTCGGCATCTCTCGGCGGGAGTTCTATCGCGAACGCCGTGACGCGCTGCTGCGGCTTGCGAACGAGATTCGCCGGTCGATCGCGCGCCCGAGAAGCCCATATTACCTTTGGGGTCCGGTGGATCTCGTCAATGCCGCGAAGGCCGTGGTCGACACGTCACGCTGGGCCGGACAGTACGAAACCGTCTGGCGGGAGGCATGCGCACTGGCGCCGCGTCTTGCCGGAAACATCTCGGAGATCATGCACTGGATCGTTGCATCGGAGGCTGCGACCCATTTGGCTCGGCCAGACGATGCGATCGACGCCCTTCAAAAAGCGCGGAACGCCAAAGAGCATTTTGAAGGCGAGCGTCCGCAACGGGCAGACTTGTGGCTTGCGCTTGGCGAGATCAACCTTCGCTGGTCAGCCGCGGATTTCGACGGTGCCCGCGCCGCATTCAAGCGCGCCTTATCTGCCGCTGACGACGAGTTACTAGGGCGTGGAGACAACTATGCGATCATGCTGGCGTATGTCGCGTCGATGGAGTTCGATTGCGGTAACTGGGAGTTGGCGCGTTCGCTTCTTGCCCGCGCGTCCGAGCGAGCCCGTCTCCGCATTGATGAGGTGACGCGCACGTTTGCGGTTGCCGGGCAATCGCTACTTCGCCTCCAGGCACAGCTGGCGCTTCGCGCCGACGGCGATGTCCGCGGAGCGGTTGCCGATAACGAGACCGCTCTGCACGCTGACGAATCTTCCGGCCGCTTGGGAAGTGCGGGATTGTCCGCGGCTTCCTATGCTACTGCGCTCGCCGAAGCGGGGTCGCATAAGACGGCTCAGTACGCCGAATACGGTCTCGAAATCGTGCGACGCTACTATCACGGCGATCGCTTAGCGAGGATCACGCTCGAATTGCTCCCCGTACTCGCGCGTGAAGGCGGTGCTATTGCCGCGCACCGGGCACTATCGCAAGTGCGCCGGGCCGGACTCGGCTTGCGCGACGAGATGCTGCTCGATCTTGCCTATGCAAAAATGGCTTTGTATGACGGCGATTATGTATTGGCGTTGGAACGTGCCCAGGATGTTCAGGAGCGGTTAACGCGGTGTGGCATGCACGCCTGGGCTTGCGAAGCGCAACTGATCGGCGTCGAAGCGTCGGTGAAGCTCGATCGTCGCGACGACGGCGGCCGCCGCCTGGCCATGTTGTCCGAGCGGATCGAGGCCGCCACTGCCCAAACTCGCTCTCGTGCACGTGCGCTTGCCAAGTCTTTAGACGTGCCCACCCAACGCCAGCTGGTCGGATAACATAAACCAAAAACAACAGCGCGCCGCCGACTCCTTGTGATTTTGACTGCCTTCCTGGGCAAACGAGTGCCGAAATAGTGCCATACTTCCCCGACGTAACCGCGACCGTCGGTAAGACTCCACTGGTAGAGTTGGCTCGCATCGCGCGCGGTCTACCGGCACGCATCTTCGGGAAGCTGGAAATGCGCAATCCGTGCGGCAGCGTGAAGGACCGCCTGGGACTCGCATTGATCGAAGACGCAGAACGGCACGGTCGATTAGCCCCCGGCGCCACGATCGTGGAAGCAACCGGCGGAAACACCGGTATCGGACTGGCATTCGTTGCGGCCATTCGCGGCTATCGGCTGATTCTAACGATGCCCGAAACAATGTCGACCGAGCGCGTGGCGTTGCTGCGATATCTCGGCGCAGAGGTCGTATTAACGCCAGGCATTCTCATGAACGAAGCCGTTGCTCGTGCAGCCGCACTGGCAAAAGAGATTCCCGGGGCGGTGCAACTCGATCAGTTCAACAATCCCGTCAACCCGCAGCTCCATCGCGACACAACCGGCGTCGAGATTTGGAATGATACCGGTGGCAACGTCGATGTGTTCGTTTCCGCCGTCGGCACTGGCGGCACAATAACCGGCGTCGGCGAATTGCTTAAGTCGCGCCAGCCAAACGTTCGTATTGTCGCCGTCGAACCGGCCGGGGCTGCCGTGCTATCCGGAAAGCCCGCAGGGCCTCACCGTATCCCCGGAATCGGCGTGGGCTTCGTACCGGGGGTGCTCAACCGCGCGATCATTGACGAAATCGTTGCCGTGAGTGATGACGATGCGTTTGCTTGTGCCCGGCGTCTCGGTCGCGAAGAGGGCATCCTCGCGGGCGCGTCGTCCGGTGCCGCGCTTTCGGCCGCACTGCAGATCGCCGCGCGCTCAGAGGCCGGGGGCCAGCACATTGTCGTCGTGCTCGCGGACACTGCCGAGCGCTACGTTACGACGCCGCTGTTCGCCTAAGCGTTCTTATGCGGGATCATCACCAGCCGGCCGTGCGGGTAATCAAAGATGAAATTAAAGTGCCGAATGAAGTCCAGCCCCACGAGAATGTTGCGGCCCGACCAGCTCGCGGAATCGAGCTTACACGCCCCTTCGCTGCCATACGTAATTGGTCCGATGGTCAATGACTCGATGTTGCCGCATTCGATCGAGCCGTACCCCGGGACTGTCGCGATGTCGCGCACCATTCTCAGATGGTATTTGTAGATGAGGTCAGGCGCGATAACGATCGCTGCGGGGTTGCCGGTATCGAGCATCGCATTGACCGCTAGTGAATGATCGAGCGTCATAGGAATGGTGGGAAGCCATCCCGATGTGTCGGTAAGAATCGGAATGCCGTTAGGGTCGGCGGCAGCCGAATCTGGATCGTCAATGCTCATCGTCCCGGCATCGAAATCAAGCCGAACGATGGCACCCGCGAAGACGTCGTAGCCGAGGAGTCCGTCGAGGTTCTCCCGGTCTAGACCACGGTAATCCCCGCCGTTGAAATTGGTCGCTTCCACGATGACATTCGAGAGCGTATTGCCGCCGAGCACGATTGACCCGGCCCTGCGCAGATCGTAATGCTGAGGCCCGTAGAGCGTCGCACCGTTTCCACCAACGTTGAGTTTCGCGATTTCGGCGCGATCTGCAAAGCTCTGACTGAGGAAAATTCCCTGGGCACCGGTATCGAGAATAAAGCGGCCCTTTATCCCGTTGACTGTGGCATCCACCAAGACGCGTTTCGGCGTTACGGAGACGGGAAATGGTTTCGGATTCGCAAAGCTCCACGTCGCGGACGGCATTGCTGGATGCAACTCGGCGTCGCTGATGGGAACATTGGCCTCGGTGTTTGAGTAGGTCCAAGCCCCTTTTGAACCAGCGCCCAGGCGGAAAGAGCCAATAATCTTTTTCCCCGGCAGTGCGTCGGTGTAAGAGAGAATTTGAATCGTACTCTCCTCGTCCCCGTCCGGATCGATGACGGCTTTGACGAAAGCCCCGGTCGCCGGGTCGATGTACGCGTCGACTGGATCGGCGTGAGGGACGTCGATTCGTACAACGTCGGCAACCTTATCTCCGATCGTTGCCGTTCCGCGGGTGGTCGCGCTAAGCGACGAAACGCCCTCATTGAAGAGAGCGGTGTAGCTCAGCCGCCATTTGGCCAAATCACCATAGAGCGGCGTGGTAAAGCCGTTATCGTTGCTGGTCCAGAAGACATTTCCCGTAAAGCCGGTGTTTTCCGTGGTATTGGCGCGTCTCAGATACGTGTACGTGTTGCGATACAGCAAGCCAATACGTGACTCGACAACACGCTGTGTGGTCGCGCCTTCGTCATTCACGTACTCCCGCTTAAGACGAAGCGTCTTGAAGGTACCGTCGCCGAGTTGCCAACCGACGAATGCACGGTGCTTTGCGAGCAGCGCTGCGGTTTCGTCGGCAGCGCGGATGGGTTGCATCGCCCCGGTGAAGGACACGGCAATTGCGACAGCGACGAAGATGCCAATAGGCTTCCGCATGCCCGAATTATTACGAGTGCCGCGATTATGGATTAATTTCGCGAGGCGGCAAATGCCTTTTCTAAGCCGGCCTTGACGTCGTCAACCGTCATTACGGGGGTCATCTCGCACTTGGCGCCGAGTTCGTTGAAGAACGGTTCGCAGATCGCCGGCATATCGCTTGGGTGTTGTAAGTCGAAGACGATGAATCCGCCCCGGTCGCCGTTCATCGTCGTAAAATACGCCGCTTCGGGTTTAAGGCGTTCCAGCGTGGACGAGAGAATGCGGGGCAGCCGGCCATCCTTGGTGGCTGCGTTTGCCGTCTCGGCCGGGAGTTGAATCTTGAGCATCATCCGCATGTGGGGACCGCCTTTCTCAGCTTGTCGGGGCCTGTGCTGTTCGCCAAGATCTCACCGGTTCCCAGGGAGCCGTAGTGCAAGCGCTTAAGCGGATCGTCTCAGGCGCTACGGAGCGTTTCGGTTTAGCGGTTTTGGAACGTATGTGTATTTCTCACCACAAATCCGGCAAATATTTAGCGGGCTTCCGAAATGATCGTGGGGTTCGTACACTTTGGGAGCGGCTTTCGCACGCTTCTTGACAACGGTTACGGGCTCTATGATTTTACTCGTTTCGCTCCCGAGGCTGGGAGCCGCACGCACCCGAGTATTCGGAGGCGCTAAAGCCTATCTTTCGAGATAATATCGTCGCCGCCTGCGGCATAGTAGCTTCGGAGTAGCCGTGAGGGTTCGGAAGCCAAAGCCAATTTGGCATTATGCAGGGGCGGGAATTGTTTCCGGCGCGAGTGATAACGACCCCACACCGTCGCAACGCTCGCAGTTATCGGTTCTACCACCGTGTACGGACTTGGCTGGCTGGTCATTCTGGTCGTGCCGATGCTTGCGGTCGTGCAAGTCATCAGCGCGCGGGTCGGTGCGATAACATCGCTACGATCGTGTATTTCGCTTCACTCTTTTGGCATTAAGTGGCGGCTTCGAGGTCTCGCGCGGAACAGCGCTAGATCCGATATCGCAGCTACCCGCCACGCAGTAGCGATTCCGCGAAAACCATCGATAACCGATATGAATTAATGAATTTAATCCTGGTAGACTGAAGAGCGCGGAAAATGGTCGCGCCCACCAGATACTTCTCGTGACCGTGAGGTAAACGTCCGCACCGGAAATCAGCTTCCCATCGGCGGTCAGCAAACGGATGTCCGCTAAGAGCTCGTCGGACGATCGTTGAAGTTTTGCCGAAACCCATGGGGCTTGCAGCGTGTCGACGTCAAAGCCGTTGCGTAAGAGGACGGGTGCCCAAAACAGAACCCACCGCCTACAAAACCGACACGCTCCGTCGTAAAGAACGACGCCCCGTCGGCGGGTAGGTCTTGCCATATCGGCGGGACCCTGCATTTATGAGATCCTCCGACCAGTTGAGACCGTTATCTCCGAGCCTTCCGCAAGAAAGGCCGAGTTTGGCTCCCGATTCAAGGCGCGCGCCAACTCAACACCGTAGAGCGCGCCCGCTTCCCCTTCGAAACGAGCATCAGCGGCGTTCCAGATTCGCCAAGGTTGATGAACGACCTCATATTCCAGCGAACCGTGCCATCGCTGCGCGGCGTAACCCCAGTAGTGCTCGGTGATAAACTGTTCGAGCGTCTGATCGCCCGCCGTCGCGGGTGGCCCCGTCGCGCTCAAAGCGATTCGATATGGCACTCCGCGGTGGCTCCAACGGTACTCGGCGCTTACACACTCGGAATCCGCGCCCCGTTCATGTTCGATCATGTGCGACATCGGCATTGCCACGTAGTTTTCGTTGAAGGCAAGCCGAGCGACGGTAGCGATCCCGATTCGCGGCACTATCTCTCGAATGAATGCTACGCCGCGCTTTTCACCATTATCTTCAATCCGTTTTACGTAGAAGCGCAGATTAACTTCCTCAAAATCGTCATGAAAGGGAATACGTACCCCAAATAGACGCGTCCCGAGGAAGCAAAAGCCAACGAGGCTTACATAGGTCGTCCCGTTGTAGGAATCGAGCTCGGTGCCGGGGGGAACGCGGCTAACGAGTAACTCCGGGTCCACTGCGTAGTTGAGCATCGCGAGATAACGCCATTGGGCCGAGAGAAATACTCGGGATTGGAACCGTTCGCGTGGGATGCGCGTACCGCTATTCCGTGTCTGGTGGTACGCCGGAGGGCTTTTCATTGGTGAAGTGTGAGATCGGATATTTTGCCGGAATCGGTACAAAGGTGCGCGGCATTTGCGTGAAGTCGAAGCTGTCGAGCAGGCTATTGGCGCGGAGGTCGGTGTACCCGAAGCCATAGCTCGACGTCACGAGCGTTGGGAGGAGGAAGACATTCTCGATGAACTTCAGGATGCTGCCGAACTCGTACTGCGTGTGCGACACGTAGCCTTTGCGGGCATACGGCGAGATGATGATGCACGCCACCCGGATGCCCAGTCCTCGGAAGTCGCGATGCGGCGGCTTCACTCCGTCGTAGTATCCACCCCAGTCATCCCACAGGACGATGATGGCGGTAGAGTTCCATTGGGGGCCGGTTCCGACGGAATTCACGATTGCTGCCACCCACGATGGTCCTGTGTCCGTTGCGTAGGGACCAGGGTGGTCGGAATCCACGCCGTCGGGAACGACCCACGTTACCCCTTTGAGCCGTCCTTTCTTAGCCGTTTCGAACACCTTCGTCTGGGGCGTAATGACGTTCTTCCAATCGGGGCCGTATCGCACCGAGTGAATCGCGGCGAATGGCGACCAGACATAGTTGCCGTCTGGATAATCGCCTTGGGTTGGCGTGTAGTACTGCCACGAAACGTGGCGCGCATCGAGCGTATCAGCCAGCGTTCGGTACTGTGTAAAGCACGGGAACGGGCCGGTCGCCTCGGAGATCACGCGCTCGAAGTTGACGGTAGCTGTTTTGATGTCTGGCGGAGAATCGCAACTCCACGGCCCTGCTTTAAACGACATACCGCCTGAGCTAACTAGCGTTCCCGGATAGTTCACTATTGACAGATTGTTGCCGATCTCAACGGTGCCCGCGATCAAGTTCTGGTGGGCGGTGAAACTCGGCCCGAAATCCGTCGGGAAAAACTGATCAGCCAGTACGTACTGCCGGGCCATATTCCAGTACGGACCCGCCTCTTGAACGTACTCTGGGGCACCGTTTGGAACGTAGGTGTACGGCGAATAGAAACCAGTTCCGACGGGGGGGCGAAGGCTCGGGCACTGCGCTACCGTTAACCTTTCCCGCGACTCCTGGTAGAAGCCGTCCATTCGCCCGTAGTCATAGGCAGCTATGCCATCCTCCCAGCAGTGTGAAATGTCCCTCTTGGACTCCTTGAGTTTCACCGGTTGAAGCGCAACTTGAGCGGCACCAGCCATGCCCGACGTTTTGGTGCTAGCTCCTGGGAACCCCATGAAAAGATCGTTGAAGCTGCGGTTTTCCTGGATAATGATAACCACGTGCTGAATGCACGTGGCGTTGGCTTCACGGCAGCGGTGACGATCTGCGCGCTGCACCGCCGACTTAGGAAGGACGGAGCCTTGAAGCGCCGTACCGCCGCCAGTCGAGCAACCCGCGATAGCGACGCACGCGAGCACAAATACGAACAGGCCGCGACGTTCAACGCACATGCCATTTCCCTCCACTAAGGCGGTTCCACCGGATGGAGTAACAATTCCGTGGCGGACAAGCGTTTTCCCGCGGCTGTGCGGCGATCCGCAGCGGCGTGGTCGCAAGGGCGTTTCGACAGGATTGGATTAGATGAGGTTCATGGCGTAGTAAACGCCGCTATTTTGCGCCCCCTCGGCGCCGAGTCCGATCCAGCGGCTCGCCGACATGATATTGACGAAATGTCCAACTTCCTCATTATATCCGCAATCGCGCCAGTTGTATGGCGAAGCGCAACGTCGGCCTTCGATCTCGAACATCGTGTTCGGGTCCGCCCACGATGAAACGTCGTCGAAGGCGGCATTTTGCGCGGCTGACCATTCTGGCGGTACGCCTGCGAGATTGTGCAAGAAAGAGTTGAACTCGACACAGTTCGGCGGATTTCCCAGCGCGTTGCACGTATGACCGATGCGCTCGGCGCGCACTTCTTGTGCTGCCCAAAAGCGCGCGCTCTCCATGAGATTCTCGTCGAAGACGAGCTTCGTCTGCGCGCCGTAACCGCCCCTGCCGCCGGGCGCGCCGCGAAAACGATTGAGTTCCTCTAAAGCCGTTCGTTCGTCCCGCGTCGGCTCGATAAGGCGCACTGTCCCGAGGTTGGCGCTGCCGACGGCAAAGAGACCGTGAAACGTAACGTGGGCTTGCGGCTCACCAAATGTGTCGAAAAGAAAACGCTCACCGAGCGGCACCGGTAAGACGAATCTGCCGTCGACATCGGTTACCGCCGTTACGATGCCAGGCTCGCTCTCCGATAAGCGATCGCCTTTCAGCATTTTGGCGAAGTCGTCGTTGGCCGGAGCCGCCGCGACGACGATCCCCGCAAGCGCGCGGCCCGACGCGAAATCGACGACCCGGCCTTGAAGCTCCTGGCCGCCCGGCGCCAACGCGGCAGCAACCGGCAGCGTGCAAGCGGCAAAAGCGGTCGGGACGAGCGAAACGAGCCGTCGCAGAGCCAGCCAAGAGGAAGCCATTTCTCTTGGGAATCGGTGGCTGGGAAGCCAATATTAAGGATAGTTGCGTAAATTGTATGCTATATATTAAGGCAAGAACCGGTTGTGCCGTCGCGTGCCGCCGCCTAAGCCCAGAATGGCCCCAGCTGTCTTCACCGGGCGCGGATAGCAGCTGGCGGGAAGGGCAGCGGGGCTCAGGTCCCTTTGCCGAGTCGCGATGTTTCAAATAGCGCAGACAAAGTTTCGGACGCGCGAGACTGCGAGGCTGTGAGGATCGATTGACAGGCTTTCCGATGCTTTGGCTAGCCGAAGCGCTGTCAGCGAATCATGAGGCGAGGCTCCGCAGTTGCCGTTAGAAGTTAGACGCTGTGCGATCAACGATTGCGTTTTTGCATAACGCTACGCATAGCGTTACGCGAAAATGCTTCAACGTGAATGGCAGGCCACCAAATGGCCACCGCGCAGGTTTGCCCTGGCGATCCCGACCATTTCCGACCCGTCCCTGACAAAATGTGACAAATCATGAGCATCGAACGGGCCCGAAAAGCGGTGGCGCTTTCGGAGGAGGCCTGTTATGTCGTTAGAGCTAGTCGACACGCTTGCCACGTTTGGGACATTCGTCGTCATCGCGGCGACCGCAATTGCGGCGATCGTACAGCTGAGGCACCTGCGCACGAGCAATCAACTCACCGGCCTGCTCAATATCCTCGGACGGTCGGAGGATCCGCAGTTCAGCGAATGGCGAGAAGCGACGCGCAAGGTCGCCCAAGAGCAAATACGGGACGCCGCATTCCGCAGGAGGTTAGAAGAAGGCACGTTCGACCGGCGCGATGCGCCGTGGCTGCACCTGTACAACTGGTACGACTACATCGGCAGTTTGGTGAAGCAGCAGCTCGTCCCGGAAGAATCAATCATGGACGTATTCAGCTGGGTCATGGTGCAGGACTGGGAACGGGGAGAAGACCTCGTTGCGGTCATTCGGCGGACTGGGGGCGACGGCATCTGGGAGAACTTCGAATACCTCGTCGTGCGATCGCGCAAGTGGTTGAAGGTCAATAGTGGCGGAAAGTACCCGCGTAACGTGCCGCGCATTCCGCTCACGGATCGGTGGCTCCCCGTCGATCATCCAGCCTAGACGCGGTTGCATCGGGCGCAAATCGAACCCGACAAACAATACGCGGCCTCGCTTGCGCCCGCACAACCCTTACTTCGAGCATTCAGCAGCGGGTGGAATGGCTAGTACCGCCCGACAGCCCATCGAACGGCCCAGGAAAGCACCGCGCTTTCGGAGGGGCCCATCATGTCGTTAGAGGTTGTCAATACGCTCGCCACCTTTGGCACGTTCGTCGTCATCGCCGCAACTGCGATCGTTGCCATCGTACAGCTCCGGCACGCTCGCAGCAGCAATCACATTACCGCGCTCAACGAGCTACGCGAAACAAGGGAGACGCCAAACTTTCAAGTGGCAAGCCAGTTTGTTCACGGACGACTGTCTGCAAAGCTGCAAGACCCGGCGTTTCGATACCAACTTGCCGTGCCCGGCGCCAGGACCGACGAACTGCGCTCCTTCTTCGGAATGATAGGAACAATCGGAAACTTTTATGAGGGGATGGGAACGCTCGTCAAGACGGGGCTGGTCGATCGGGAACTCGTGTTACAAATGTTTACGAGTAACGTGACCACCGCTTGGGAGAAACTCGCGCCGGTCGCGGCAATTCGGCGACGTACAGTAGGCGATGCGCTTTGGGAGAATTTCGAATACCTGACGGTGTTAGCGCAAGACTGGATAGCCGCACATCCTAAAGGCACCTACCCAGCGAACGTGCGGCGCATCGCGATTAAGGACGAGTGGCTCGACGCCGACAAGCAATACGCCGCCTCGCTTGCGCCCGCATAACGTTACGCGAGGCCGCGCTGAGGAAGCGCAAACGCTGCTTTGCATCCCCTCAGTTCGCAATCAACGCGATCGAATACCCAACCATCATAGTTTTCGATTAATGACGCGCATGCCGAGGAGAAGGGCGCGCCGGTCTGCGGATTTTACGGTCGAATGCGCCTCCCTTCCATCGACGCATGGACCGGGCCGCGTACGAGCGCCCCGTTCACGTCGTAGAATCGCCCGGTCGCCGTGCCAGTAAACGCATCGCCGTCGACGGTAATTTCAAACGAAATCTCGCCGCGGCTGACGAACGAGCGCGTTGTTCGATCGGCCGTCACTTCGACGAATTTCCCGACGACGCGACCGCCGGTATCGGTCCACGCCCCGAAACCCGTGCTATCGCTCGCATTGGCGTCGCCGGCATCAGGATTTGATTCCTGCATGGTACCATCGGCGTTGAACACGTACATTTGGTATTCGAATGGCGCGCCGGGCACCTTGACGAACCACGCGCCGACGATCGGTGGCCGAGCGACGTCCGTCGCCGATACGCGTTGGCCAAGCAGCATGCAAACAGTGAACGCGAATACGACGAATACGGCTCGCTTCGGAGGTAGGCGGTTCACGGAAAGGGCGATCTCCTAACCGACAGACGATGGCGCCGCATGCTCCCGAACTTTTGCGGGAGGAACACATGACGTACCTACCCTCCCCAGGCATTTCCTGTCAACGCTTGTTGGCCGCTTCGATGAGGGTTCGAATTTTTGATATGGGCTCCGCGATTCCAACTGAACCGAGTCCTTCGATTCCCAGTTGAGCGTGCGTTACGCCTGCGGTTCCGGGTAGACGAAGATCCGCGGTTACCTCTTGCGTATAGATCCCAACGATGATGCCGAGCAGTTTCTGCTTGGCTTCGCCGGGAGGAACGCCGATGACCGGGCTGCCGCTATTTCCGCCAAAGATGCTTGCGTCGACAAGGAACCGTCGATCAGATACGCCGCGCGGGTCGGTCCACGCGATGATTCCCGCTCTCGTTAGCGGCCGAACGACCGCATCCGCGCCGGCAAAGCTCGGAAATCCGATCACCAACACGGGTGCCCCATCGACGAAATCGTCCGGCGTTCCGAAGTCCGACATATTGAGATACCGCCCACCCGAAGGCGGCTGATGGTGCGAGACGAGATTGGTGACATCGAGCACGGCGATGTCGCTCCCGTCCGAGGGCCTAATCCAAAGTTCGCGACCGGAAGCATCCACAAGTTGAAGCTGCGTTCCACGGAACTGATTGAAGGGCAGCATCTGTTCGTTCCAAAAGCGCACCCTGACGAAGCCAGCGAATGCATCGAGAAAAGTGTGCTGCGCAGTGATGAGAAAAGCCCGATGCTCGTCGTTGGTTTCGACGATGACGCCGGTGGAGTCGTTGATGGGTTTTTGGCCCGTGCTATTGATCCGGTCGGAGTTGATTTCAACGGTTGAGAGCTGATAGGGCGCAATCCACTGGGCTTCATCCGACGCGGCTGCTGGCGTTGACGCGCGGCCTGTGGCAGCGGTAAGCAGCATGAAGATCGTCGCCAAGGAGTCGCGCTTCATCCCGAGCACAATCACCTTAGAACCTTCGACGCCGCCGCGAGCGCGTGATTCTCGCTCCACGACGCGCCTTCGGCGAGCAGACCGGCGAAGCGATCGGCACCTGGCTTGCGCACCGCGAATTTCCCTGCACCTGCGACCCGGCGTAGCGCTCCCGACTAGTACCTTTCGATAGCCTAACGAACGGGCCTCGGAAACCACCGCGCTTTCGGGAGGGGCCCTTCTATGTCGTTAGAGCTTGCGAATACTCTTGCCACCTTTGGTAGGTTCCTGGTCATTGCTGCAACCGCCATCGCCGCCATCGTGCAGCTCCGCCACGCTCGCAGCAGCAATCACATTGCGGCCCTCAACGAACTTCGCGAAACAATGGAGTCCGCGGATTTCCAAGCCGCACTACGGTTTGTTACTGCGGAGCTGAAAGACCAGTGGCTCGACATCGATAAGCAGTATGCCGCCGCGCTCGCGCCCGCATAAGAATGAAATTTGGGATGGCCGGGAGTCGAACCGAAGCTCGGGGATTCCAGCCGACGTTCCCAACCCGTCCGTGGCAAAATGTAACACGCAGCGGGCTGAGCGTCAGAAGCGTGTTTGGCGAATCCTCTCGGCAATAGCGTCCGGAAGGGCGCGCAAGGCGTCGTTGGCGGCGCGGCCCAACACTTCGAGCGAGCGCAGTGACGCGCGAATCTCCTCGTTAGCCTCGGTTGTTCGTGCGCCCAGAAGATCGAGTGCAACGCCGACGCCATGGGCGAGCTGCGCGATCGCGACCGACTCGTCGGGTGCGTACGGCTCGCCGCTGGTCTTTGGGCCGAGGACGAGCGCCCCGACGAGACGCCCGCGAGCGAGCATCGGATAGGCGAACTCTCCTTTTAGCGCGGTGCTCGCAAGATGAAGATCGACGATCTCGTGCGACGCGCGCAGCGTAACGAGCGCAGCGTCGTTCTCGTTTACGTTACCGTAATGTCCGTCGCCGTCGTACAGCGCAAACTCAACCGATGATGCGTCGGCGTGCTGTTCGAGGGTTTCCGTCGCGCGATCAACGACGACGCCCGGGTCGGTGATGAACGCCGCCTCCCGCGCGAAGCGCTTGAGTGCGCGCTCGTCCTCGTTCCGCTTGCGGAAGAAGACGTTGTCGACGAAGCGGTCGACGCGCTTGTGGATCTGGTGCAGCGAGAGTCCGAGGGCGAGAGCGATCGCCGCGCTGACCGCAACATTGGCGACGCGGCCTGCGGAATGGAGCCATCCCCCGAGCGCCCACTCGACGAGCGTAAAAATGCCGACGACGAGGAGTGAAACGCCCGCGAACACGGCCGCGCGATTGAGGACGAATCCGACGTCGAGCAGCCGGCGGCTGAGCAGCGCGTACATTAAACCCAGCGGCGCCGCGAACCATGCGGTGTTGAGAATCCAGTAGTAGAGAACTGCGTTCGTCGTAAAATACGACTGGACGGTCGCGATGCCGAAGAGATAAAGAACCGCAAGCGAACCCGTCGCCCACGCGACGCGCGGCCGCTCCGCACCGTTTGCCGCACGAACGGCGACGACGGCGCAGAGTAGCGCAATCGCCGGCGGCCCGACGACGACCGCGAACAGCGGCACTGGCCTCGTCGCGAGCCACGCATGAAGATCGAGCGTCCCGAACCATAAGCCAGCGATGCCGAGCACGCCGCCGGGACCTGGGCCGCCTTGCGCGGCACCGGTCCAGATCAGGACTGACAGAGCGGCGCTGGCATATGCAAGCGCGGTGAGCAGCCGGCGTGCGAGCGAAACGGGTCGCCCGAACAGCAGCGCGTAGCTCGCGAGCAGCGCGACGCCCGCGCCGAAAATAAACTGCGCCACGACGTTAAGTGCGACGTCCAAGTTGGGCCACGGCGTGAGCCAGCCGTTGATCGGAAACAGGTTCTCGCCGAGGTTGATGAAGGCGAGCGTCAGCGCGAGCAGGCGCACTTCGGTGCTATCGGGGCGTCGCCACATCAGCAGCGCAGCGATGGAAAGGCTCAACGCGGAGCCCAGCCAGAACGCCCAGTTGAAGAGCCACTGCGACGACGACCAGAATGGAATCCGCGTGTAGGGCACGGGCGTGATGATCAGCGTTCTCTCCGCGCCGTTGCGTACGATCCGCAGCGCGATTGGTTGTCCGGCCAGCAGCTCGTTGCGTTCCCAGTACCGCGCCGCGCGTGTCATTCGGCGCAGATCGATCGCATCGCCGGCACGCATTCCGCTTCCATCCGCGAGTGAGCCGGGAACGACTGAGTCAAAGCGGTCTAAAAACGGAGCCGTCGTTATTGGGTTATACACGGAGCCGCCAAAGATGTCGCCCTCGAGATTATACGTTGCCCAAGCGCTTTCGGCAATCGCGAACAAACCAACAGCGCACAACCCAAAGACGACCGTCTGCCAGAGCCGCACAGCCTTCGGCATGAAGGAATCTTTATCGACTGTGGGCGGCCGACCTTGCTTGGAGCCAGCACGCGCATCGAAAACGCTCGTCACATGAGAGCCTTCTCTTTGGGATGGCCGGGAGTCGAACCCAAGCTCGGGGATTCTAGCCGGTCCCGGCGGTTACCGAAGAGTGTTGTTTTGTAAGGCTTTAACGTCGCACTAGTTCCCTGATGTTCCCTGGTCGATCCCGACCGCTTCCAACCCATCCGTGACAAGATGTGACATCAGTCGAACCCTTTTGGGGAAGCATCGCCAGAAACGACGGGAGCTGCGCGACCGTTCGAGGTGCTACCTCCCTGAAGCGTTTGAGCCGGTTTAGACGGCGTTTGACGGAACGAAAAGCAAGATTCGCTCGCTCGCACAATCGCTCGTCATGGCAGCCCGAGGGCGGCGCGCTTCGCCGACAACTTTTCGAACGTTTCTTTAATGTCAGCCCCTTCTTCCAGCTGCGCCGCCGTTGGCGCTTGGAACGAATTGTTCACACGAGCAAACATGTCGCCGATTCTATCGCGCAGAGCCTGTGCACCGCTCAAGTCCTCGACGTTGCGCGGCGACGACGCGAGTTCTCGCGCAAAGGCGCGTAGAGCCGCGGATTGAGCCGGCATCGCGTTCTTCAGCTTCGTGTCGATAGCGTTGAGCCACCTATCGATTGTGCCGTACTCGGCATAGAGCTCGGTCAAAAACGCGTGGCGTTTTGCGTAGCGATCCGCGCTGTCACCGTCGCGGGGATCCGGCAGGACAGTCAGCGGCTGTTCGTAGCTGCGACCGTCGACGTTCAAGCGCACTGTGTACGCCCCGGGAAGCGCCTCCGGCCCCGTGTCCGGACCTTGGTTTTCCTTAAACGTTCCGTACCATTTGATCGGGCCATCTTCGGCGAGATCCCAACCGGTGCGATTGATGCCCGCGAGGTTCGGGACATCGTCGAGGTGACGGATCGCGCGCCCTTGCGCGTCGACGATTTCGATCGATGGGCGACGCGCAGCCCGCTGCGGTAGGTAGTAGCTGATCGACGCGGGATACTCGGGATTCTTTCCGACAAAGACGTTGGCGGGAAGCGTTTGTCCGCTGGTTGCCGTCGTCGCCGCTGCACAGCACGGGAAATTATTGACGGGTGAAAACTGGAACATACGATAGGCGTCGCGCGGTGCAAAGAGCGTGACGTCGGAGGCTTGGGCGCGGGCGAGCTGGCGCAGCGGACGGAGATCGTCCAGTATCCAAACGCCGCGGCCGTGCGCCGCGACGGTTAAGTCGTCGGTCTGGGGTTGTATCTCGATATCGTAGATCGCGGTGGCCGGCATGTTGAGCCGCAGCGATTGCCAGTGCGCGCCGCGGTCGAACGACAGCCAGACGCCACGTTGCGAACCTGCGTAGAGCAGATTACGATCCTTAGGATCTTCGCGCACGACGCGCAAGAAAACGTCGTTTGGCAGATCGCCCGAGATGGAATGCCACGTCGCACCGTAGTCGTCGGTCGCAAACGCGTACGGGTGGTCGTCACCAACCATGTGCCGGTCGTACGCCGCGTACGCCGTTCCCGCGCCGACGCTACCGGGCGTGACGGTAGAAAATCTTCCCCACGGCTGGATACCGGGCGGCGTGACGTCGCTCCAGTGCGTTCCGCCGGAGCGCGTCAGTTGAACCAGACCGTCGTCCGTTCCGACCCAAATCATTGAGGCGTCCAGCTTCGTCGTTTCGATATCGAGAATCGTATCCGACGTCTCGGCGCCGGAGAGATCGAGGTCGATCGATCCGCCCGAGGACTGTTGGTGCGACTTTTCGTTGCGCGTCAAATCCGGACTAATGGCGGTCCATGTTTGGCCGCGATCGGCACTCTCGAATATGACGTTTCCGCCGACGAGTACGTGCGGATGCGCCGACACAGTGAACGCGATCGGCGAATCCCAATTAAAGCGATATCGCAGCGCGTAGGGCGGCCCGGAATTGGAACGTGCGTACGGCGAAACCTCTGCGACTTGCTGCGTCCGCTCGTCAAACAAGAAGACTTGACCGGTATCGCTGTTGGTCGACGTGCTCCAAATTAGATGGCTGTCCAGTGGGTCAAGCAATGCCCACATGCCGTCGCCAGGCCCGACCGTCGTCCAATCGCGATTGAGGATGCCGATACCGTTATCGACGGCCGACCATCCGCACCAACTGCTGTCGTCCTGCAGGCCAACGCAGACACGGTAGTTCGGCGCGGTGGCCCCGAGTCCGATGTGGTACGGTTGTGCGAACGGCAGGTCGTACGGTTGCCACCAATTCGCGCTGTTGTCGCCTGACATAACTACGCCTTCGTCGTTGGCCACGATCACACGTCGGCCGTCGTGCGACCACCAGACCTGGTGGTAATCCCATCCCGCATTGGTTGCGATCGCATGGAAGCTTTGGCCACCGTCGTCACTTCGCGAAAGAATCAGACCAACGTCGATCAGCCTATTGCGATCGTGCGGATCGACGAAGATTCGGCTGAAGTAAAACGGACGATCGCCGAGGTAGTGGCTGTGCGGCATTTTCTTCCAGGTCCCGCCGTCGTCGTCGGAGCGCCACAATTCGCCGGCGCGCGACTGCACGATCGCATAGACTCGCCCACCACCGGCGGCCGCCAATCCGATGCGTCCAGTCGGAGCTGCCGGTAAGCCGCGGCCGCTGAGCTTATGCCACGTCGCGCCTCCATTGTCGGAGCGGTAGATCCCACCGTTCGCACCACCGCTGGCCATCATCCACGGCTGACGCCGGAATTGATAGATGCCGGCAAAGAGCGTCGATGATTTGTCGGGATCGCGCACGAGATCCGAAACGCCGCCGGAAGGCCCGACGTAGAGCGTGCGAGACCACTGAGCGCCGCCGTCGTGTGTG
This sequence comes from Vulcanimicrobiota bacterium, assembly GCA_963752765.1. GTDB lineage: Bacteria > Vulcanimicrobiota > Vulcanimicrobiia > Vulcanimicrobiales > Vulcanimicrobiaceae > JAFAHZ01. The sequence goes on along the minus strand of CAVVZD010000009.1, from coordinate 688,773 downwards.
GTGTAGACACCGCGCGTGGTGCTGTCGGCAAAGACACGCCCGAGCACGCCGACGACGACAGTCCGCGGATCGCGCGGATCGATGGAAATCTCCGAAATCTGCCCGGCACCGGCCAACCCCGCAAAGCGCCACGTCTTGCCGCCGTCGGTCGAATGCCAGATGCCGTCGCCGGATTCGACGTCGTTGCGCGGATTCGACTCACCCGTGCCGACCCAAACGTCCTCCTCATCGCGGCGCGAGATCGCGATCGCTCCGATTGGTGCTACCTTTTCACGATCGAAAACGGGCCTCCAAGACGCACCGCCGTCCCCGCTCTTGAAGACGCCGCCGCCGGCTCCGCCAGCGTAATACAGCAGTGGATCCGAATCGCTGCCGACAACTGCCGTGGCCCTCCCGCCGGCTATGGCCGGCCCGATGGCGCGATACTGCAGGTTCCCGAATGCCGTAACGACGGCTACGATAATACCGAAAAGGCTGGCGGCAAATACGACCATATGCGTCGCTTACCGGAACGCGTAAAGCCTCTCCTCTACGCCTGAGATCGCCGAGCGTACCGTACGTGCCCACTGCTTCTTAGCTTAAAGTAAGGACCGTACGGTTATAGACTTGCCGCCGAGGACCCCGCGTTTGCGTCTGCGCCAAAGCACGCCGCGCCGAGCCGGCGAAGCTTTGTCGTTCCGTCGTTCAACCGTTGACTTGGAACGCAGCATCGTGACGATCGCCGAGAGTGTCGTGCGTACCAAGGCGGGCCCCGAATTCAACCGTAAAGGGCCGTGGATCGCGGATATTTCGGCGCGCAACTAGTGCGGCGGAAACGCCTCCAAAATAAGGGCAATACTTTTTGGGATGGCCTGGGGTCGAACCCACGCTCAGGGATTCCAGCGGGTCTCCGTTGCCGAAGAGTGTATTCTGCAAGGCTTTTCCGTCGCACCAGATCCGGCTATTCCGTGCCCATACCGGCCGCTTCCAACCCGTCCGTGACGAAATGTGCCAAATGATCCCGGCCATCCTAAGGCGATAGCTAGTACTGCCCGACATACCATCGAACGGGCCAGAAAGCACCGCTTTCGGAGGGGCCTTCTATGTCGTTAGAGCTTGCCAATACTCTTGCCACTTTTGGAACGTTCGTCGTCATCGCAGCAACCGCTATCGCCGCCATCGTGCAACTGAACCACGCTCGAAGCAGCAATCAGATTGCCGCGCTCAACGAACTTCGCGAAACGACGGAAACTCCGGAGTTTCTAGCGGCACAAATCTTTGTTCAGGGAGAATTATCGGCAAAGCTGCAAGATCCAGCGTTCCGTTACCAGGTTGCGACGGGTTCGGCCCAGACCGACGAAGCGCGAGCGCTGATCGCAAAGGTCAACGCGATTGGAAATTTCTACGAGAGCATGGGCGTGCTCGTCAGAACCGGGCTCGTCGATAGAGAACTCGTATTGCAAGTGTGGGACGGTGTCGTTATCAATGCCTGGGAACATCTCGCGCCGTACGCGGCAATACGTCGGCGCAGTGTAGGCGACGCGCTTTGGGAGAAGTTTGAATACCTGACAGTGTTGGCACAAGACTGGATCGCCGCGCATCCCAAGGGCACGTATCCCGCTGGAATGCGTCGCATTGACCTCAGGGACGAGTGGCTCGACGCCGACCGCCAATACGCAGCGTCGCTCGCGCCGGCATAGCGCTAGCCACCGCAGCAGATTTTCTCGCTGAAAAGCGCCGAGAGTCGTATACGATGGCCGGAAGTCGAACGCGCTGCCGCAAGGTTACTACGGGCTACATCGAGGCACGAAGCTTCTCGACCGAGACTCCGCTCGATAGCGCAGCCCTGACGTAGATCCCGAGTTCTCGCGACTGCCCGAGCGCGGTGAGGGCGCCGTAAGATCTCGACGTTGGGCTTAATGAGCGCTAACACTTGCCTTACAAATCGTTATTCGATTGGACGCACGTTCGACAAGCCCACTGGACCCGTCCCAGCAACCAACCCCCCCTTAGTAAGCATTGCCCTTAGCGCTTCCCGGCGGCTAGACTAAGAATGCATCCTTGAAAGGGAGGACCGTATGTATAATACACCTGCCGTTTTGGCGTCGTTCGATGCGGTCGAACTGCTCGGCGAAGCCTATGGTGGATGCCCGGCGATCGGCAGCGGCAGTTGCGGCTCGTCCGGCTAACCCGCTGGGGCTTCGGGCAGCCGAAGCCCCTCTTTCTGTCCTTCACCAAGCCGCGGTAATGGTCTCTGCCGAGCTTCTGGAGCGCATCGAGCTCGAAAGTGCCGCGCGCGAGCTTGCCGCACTCGCCGTGAACGCAACCGTCATCGACGTCGCGCGACGCGTCGTCGACGTGCGGTTTTCCGACAAGAGCGCACGCGATATCTTTGCGGGTCGCTTCCGCGATCACGCGAGCCTTCGAGTTCCCGAGTTCACGTACTACGTGGCCGGCGACCGGGCATCGCAGTATTTCTGGTCGGAACGCTCGCAAGCGTGGCGATGGCCTAGCCGGACAACGCCAGAAGCAACCGCATTTCTCGCGGACGCGGCCGTGCTTTCAGCCATCATTCGCACCGATCCATCGCTCGTCTCGCTGCACGCATCGGTCGTCGCTCACAAGGGCCGCATCGCCGCCATCGCCGGCGATTCGTCGGCCGGTAAGACGACGACGGCAATTGCTTGCGTTCGTCGTGGCATGCAGTTTTATTCCGACGAACGGCTCCTCGTGCGAGAGGGGACGATCTTCCCGTTCCAGCGCACGTGTTCGCTGCGCGCCGCAGGCAGACAGTTATTGGATCGCGACGGGCTCCACGACGCCTTTGCTGATTGGTTACATTCCGGTACGTCCGGGCGCGAAGGGGAGGAGTACTTGTCGATCGCCGAGCTTTTTGGTCGCAAGACGATCGGGGTGCCGGGTGCGCTTACGGCCATCTTCGTCGTGTCGGATCGTGGCGAGCGCCCGATCGTTCGCCGCATCGGTCATTACGAAGCCATGCCTACCCTTCTTCGCTGGATGGATTCGCGCGAAGTCAGCGTCAGACGTCTTGCACAGTTAGTCAACCTGATTGTAACCATTCCGTGCTTTGCACTGACGCTGGGAACTCCGAGGCAAACCGCCGACGCGATCGCCGCCACGATCGAAGAACTGAAGCGCGATGCCGCCTGAGGCCGTACGGCTAACGCCGAGCACGCAAGCTCAGCTAGTCCGCACCGCTTTGGCGGCCGGAAGGCAGGCGCGCATCGCCATGCGCGGTACCAGCATGTTGCCGCTATTGCGCGAGCCGATGGTATTGGAGCTCGATCGTTTTCGCGGCAGGGCACGAGTCGGTGAAATCGTCGTGTTTCGCACGCACGAACGACTCGTTGCCCATCGCGTCGTCGGCCGGCGCGGCGACGCGTTGCTCTGCGCCGGCGACGCGCAGCCGGACCGTCTCGAGTCGATCGACGGCAATGACGTCGTCGCGGTGGTTGCTGCGGTGTGGTCCAGCGCCGCCAGCGACGCACACCGTGTCGACGGCGTGCTCTCACGCTTGCTGGGAATCGCTTGGGCGAAAACCCGGGCGCTGCGCGCGTTCTTGCAGCGGGCGCTTCCGTGGAGCCGGCCGCGAACGTTCGCAACGCTCTACGCGACGATCGGCGCCATCGTTCAAACCGGCGCCGTCACGCAAGCGCTCGTGGAGAGCGCCGATCTCTTCGATCTGACGCAAGTCGCGAAGCGTCACGGCTGCGCGGCGCTGCTCCATCATGCGCTCGAAAGAACGCCCGGTCCCGAGGCGGCGTCGTTGCGGGCGCTGCTCCAGCGAGACCGCTGGTCGACCGCCGCGCGGACTGCGAAACTGCGCGATCAACTCCAGAACATCGTCGAGCTATTGAACGCAGCCGGGATTGAGCCCGTCTTGCTCAAAGGCGCGGCCCGCCTATGGAACGGCTCTCCGCAGGCGCGCCTCCACGACTCGGAAGATCTCGACCTGCTGCTTGACGAATCCGAACTCGAGGCCGCGCGCACGGCGCTAGTTGATGCTGGTTATCGTGACGACGACGATCAGGACGTCGCTAGGTATTGCCGGGAGCATCATCATCATCTAGCAGCGCTGTATCCGCAGCGCGGCGCCTTCGTGGAGCTGCATCGCTTACTGGCGCCGCCCGGGAGAATTTCGCTCGACACGCGCATCGCGGCGCTACGCGCCTACGCGGTCGCGGCTCCGGCGGGACAAGCACGCGTCTACGTTTTGAATCGCACGGCAACGGCGCTGCATTTGGCGGTTCACATGTTGGAGAGTCTTAAGCTGCGCGACCTCTTCCTGCTGGCCGAGCAACTCGCCCAGATGAGTGAAGGCGAGCGGCGCGCGTTGCGATCGATCGTCAACACCGAGCGTCTCGAACCCATCCGTTTGCAAGCCAACGTTTACGCGGCCGCAACGGCGGCCGGACTCCAGTGGCCGGCGAGCGCGCCGGCACGGCGCTTCGCACGCTGGATGCTGCAGCGCGGGGACCTTCCTCGCCCGCTGCGCGGCGTGCGTCCGGCTTGCGTCAATGCATGGCTGGGCGCGGACGGTCGCCATCTCCAAGCAGCCCTGCGAGCTGCCTTTCAATACTGGGGGGGGGCGCCGCGCCGTTATCTGCGTCCGTACGCGCGATTACTCTTCGGTCTGGCCATCGCGTGCTATCGGCCCTTCATGAAGAAGTCCCAGGCGGACGAACTCCTCGAGAATTCGATCGACGTCGCCGGCGACAACCGACCGATCGACGCCGGCACCAGGAGCAAGCTCGTCGACGATCGCGCTGACGGTGTGCGTTCCGTCACATAACCGCAGTATCGCGCCGGCAGTGCTGTTGAGCACGTGAAACTTTTGCGTTGTGGGATCGTGCACGAGGACGTCGTCACCGGCTCCCACGAGTTCGAGCTTGGCGATGTACCGCGGAGTTCGGTCCATCAGTAATACGCCAAGGTACCGTCGCGCACGGTAACGTTGAAGGCATGCGTGAACACAAGCAACGAGACCGGCACCAGCACGAGGGTCGCAACCACCAGCCAAATCACGTCGCCCAAAACGGCGGCCGGAGTAAAGCCCAGAAGAGCGGCTCGCAGGCCGTTGAGGGCGTGCGTCATCGGCAGCAGCCAAGAAACGAGCCGTATGATCGGCGGAAATAGACCGATTGGAAAGAGAACGCCGGACAACAACGAAGCCGCGCTGCCGACCAGAAACGTCGAAGGCGGGGCTTGCTGATACCGAATGACTATTGCTGCCCCAAGGATTCCGAGCGCCGCCATGCAGGCCGTTCCTAGCGCGAGAAAGACGGTCAGCGTGCCGAAGTTCACTGCCGAAAAGCGTAGCCCGAAAGCGAACGCGAACCCAAAATACAGCAGCATCTGCACCAGCGCGTACAGTATCGGCCAGGCGCCCGATGCCATCGCAATTATCCAGATACCAGTCGGCGTTACAAAAATTGCTTCGAGCGTTCCCGCGAGTTGATCCCGTCGCAGCGTCTGCGAAAACGCTAGAAAGGACGATGTCAGCAGCAGCATGAAGGCCAGATTGACCACGACGTAAGTGAAGTAATCGAGCGGTTTTCCGGCGACGCCTAAGTGCACCGACGGCTTCACCAAGGCGGCCATATAATTAAATCCGGCAACCGTAATCAGGGCGCTCCCGATCTGCGTCCAGACACTAAACGGATACGACAGTGCTAAACGAGCGTCGCGCACGACGAATGCCCAAACCTTATGCATCGCGCGCCACCATCTCACCAAAAAGTTCTTCTGCTCGCGGACGCGGTGTGGCGTCGGGTCGGAAAATCGCGTCGATGCGCCCTTTCTTTAATATCCCAATGCGATCGCAAACCTGCCACGCTTCGTCGAGCGCGTTGGTCGCCAGGACGACCGTCTTCCCAAGAACGGAAACGAGCCGGTCGCGAACCAGCCGGTGAATCGCTTCGGTGTGAACGGGGTCGAGCGTGCGAGTTGGTTCGTCCAACAGCAGCAACGGTGGATCGCCGATGAGTGCGCGAGCGATGCTTGCGCGCTGGCGAATACCCGAGGAACACTGTCCGTACGTTCGATCGGCAAACTCTCCCAGATCCACGAGCGCCATGACTTCCTCGATTCTCCTCGTTAACGTATCCCCCGATAAACTTACCAGCGAACCGAAGAAGCGTAAGTTTTCGACCATTGATAGCCGGTAGTAAAAACTACGATCGGCGCTGCTGCACAATCCGATGAGCCTGCGCCTTCCGGCGGCCGGCGCCGAGGGGTCAAGTCCCGCTATCGCGATGGAACCCCCATCGGGCTGTACGAGCGTGGCGAGCATGTGCAGAAGCGTCGTCTTTCCCGCGCCGTTTTCGCCGAGCAAACCAAAAACCTCCGCAAATGCCACTTCGAAGCTCACGTCTTGAAGGACGATGAAACGTTGCGCCGCTCCCATAAATCTTCGCCAACCCCGCGACGAAACCGGAAACGCCTTGCTGACGCCGCATACGCGGAGAAACGCAGGGTCGGATGAGAACGGCGACACAAACTACCGTTTCGCGCGGACGCTTGCCTAATACTCTAGCGCGGTTGTGCCAAAAAGTTCAGTTTGGGCAAATCCGTGTGCGCCAGCAACCAATGCGAATAGAACATCGCCCAGCCTTCGTCGCTGCGGTTGGTATCGGAAAAGACGATGTGATGCGTTTCGCCGGCCTGATGCAAGAGTTCGGCTATACGAGTTGCCGTGTCTTCGTGCCCTCGGCTAGGACTGACGAAGTGCGACCATCTCTGGGAAAAATAACGATCTTCGGAAACTTTTACGAAAGCATGGGGATCCTCGTAAAAACCGGTCTCGTTGACAAGCAGCTCGTGTTTCAATTCTGGGCCGATCAAGTGATTGGGGCTTGGGAAAGGCTCGCTCCGGTCGCAGCAATAGCCCGCCGCCGCTTGGGCGACGTGGCTTGGAAGAATTTCGAATACTTAACGGTGCTATCTCAAGACTGGCTTGCCGCGCATCCCAAAGGAAGTTATCCTGCGGGCGCTCGGCGCATCGAACTCAAAGACGAATGGCTCGAAGCCGACAAGCAGTATGCCGCCTCGCTCGCGCCAGCATAACGTTACGCATAACCGTTACGCGAAAATCCCTCAGCATGAGACGCGCATCCCTTCGTCGCGGCCGTCCTGCAAGCTGCGTGTTGGGGCCAGCGATGCGTGCTGCAGGCGATTGCCATGGGGAATCCTGAACGCTCTCCCGGCGTGGGGTTGGAGAACGCGTTGTCATCGCGAAAAAGGAAACGGGTGAAGCGGCGGCAATTCCCTTTTAGCAGCGGCTGGTTATGGAGGATTTTAGCATGCATAAGGCAGTGATTCTGGTCGCGGGGTGCCTGCTGCTGGGTGCGGGTGGCACGCCAACAACGCCCTTCCCACTGTTAGGTGGCATGATGACGATTCTCGTGACGCCCGAACAAACTAATGGCGCGAGCGTCACGATTCAACTTGATGCCCCGCCGGGCGTAGGACCGCCGGCGCACATCCATACACGCGAGGACGAAACGTTCGTCGTCGTGCGAGGCCACTTTCGATTTTGGCACGGAAAGCAAGTCGTCGATGCCGAGCCGGGCTCGGTCGTATACATGCCTCGCAATGAGCCACATCAATTTCGCAACGTTGGAAACACAACGGGTACCGTGATCTTTACTATTATGCCGGCCGGCCTCGAACAGATGTTTCTTACAATTTCAAATCGGCACCTCGCCGTACCGAAGGATCTTCCTGAAATAGTACGGCTCGGCACAGACTATGGGATCACCAATGTGGCGCCGCTCGCGCCGCCGATCTCGACGAGTAACTAAGTACGTGCAGAGCCGTACGCCTGCTTTACGACGTGGTCTCTCAACCGCGGCACACCACCTCCAACACGTGCGCGCGTGCGCGAAGAGCGCAGATTGCCGATCGACGAAGCGCGAAGCGGGCAAACCCGTTCACCCGTTGAGCGTGACAAAGCGGAGCGCCTAGGCCGTCAAAGTGCTCGTTGAACGGGCTCGGCCAGGGGCGGCGGATGGCCTCCCGAAACGCGCGCGGCAACCGAATGGCAACCGTGACAGATTAGCTGCGCCAAAAAGCCCATAAAATAAAGCCGTTTTTCTTGGGATGGCCGGGAGTCGAACCCAAGCTCGGGGATTCCAGCTGACAGCGACCAATCCCGAATAGTGTTAGTTTGTAAGGTTCTTCCGCCGCACCGCTTTCCTAGCGATCCCCGATAATCTCGACCGTTTCCGACCCGTCCGTAACAAAATGTGACACGCATGGTCGACCCGAGGAGTGGCAGACTCACTACGGCGTGCCGCACTCGAACTTCAGTGAGCCGTCACTATTCTTAAGGATCGTCAGACGTATGCGGCCGCCGTCCATCGAGATGTGCGTCGTTCGCGAACGTGCGCAGCGATCCTCGAAGGGACCGATCGCGCGTCGTGATCCACGTTGCGCGAGAAGGCGTAGATAATGCGATTGCCATTCGTACGGCTAAGATACAGCACGTATGGCTCGCAATTCACTACTCCTTCTGAATAGATCGCGAGGCGGTCCCCGTTGCGATACCGGATCAGCGAGCAGAGGTCGCCAACGTCGCACTTGTCGACTGCTTCGCCGACGCTGCCGTCGAGAAAGCTGAGTCGCTGCGAAACTGTCGATGCAAACGACGGATCGGCGAGGAATCCATTGTAGCCAGAAAATCTGTTGAACGCCGGCCCACTTGACGGAATCGTTTCAACTGCCGACGATGTCTGCGGCGGCTGCTCGTTCGAAACGCACGCCCGCGCGGTCGCCGTTTCGCTGCGGGCACCGGTATATTGGGGTGCGCCGCTGCCCATCGCGCCCGCGACCACTGCACGAAATGGAAACTCGTGGTCGCGCATATTGCGCGGAGAAGGTGCCCAAGAGCATTTGGTGGCAAGGCTCTTTGTGAGAAAAACGCTTTTAAACTAGCAAGGGAGTTACATATGGCACAAGACCCTGTGAAGGTTGATCCGAAACACTACAAGGTGGAGTTCGAGAACGACAAGGTACGCGTTATTCGGGTCAGTTACGCCCCCGGCGAGAAGTCGGTGATGCATGGGCACCCGAACTTGGTAGCGGTCTTCCTAGGCGATGCCCGGGCAAAGTTCACGTACCCTGACGGAAAGACGGAAGAGCCCGAGATGAAGGCTGGGCAGACTATGTGGTTTCCCGCAGTCGAGCATCTTCCAGAGAACGTGGGCAATAAACCAATTAACGGTATTTTAGTAGAACTCAAGTAGCAAGCCGCAGGGCTCTGGATGCGCGGACCGTCTGCATCCGATGTGCATCCAATTTCGTTGGAAGAAATTTACCGCTCCCAAGAGTGCCATCGACATCGCCGGTGATGACGCCGTAATCGTCGCCGGTGGGTTCGGCGGGGTCTCCCTCGACGATGTGGCGATCGCTGTGACCGCGTTGCCCACAGGACGCGTGCCCGTACTTCAACGATCCGATGATCGAGGCCGGAATCAAGGTGCTAAACCGCTGAGATTGAACGGTTTTTCCGACCGCGCTACCAGGGAGGTCATTGTGCAATCGATCACCCGAGGCGATCTCTTGCGCCTGGGAAGTACAGCCGCAATTTACGCCGCAACCGCTGACCTGGCAACGGGCATTCCGGCCTCCGCCGCCCCGGCTGGTGGCGCAGCCTCCAACATCTGTCGGATGACGGCAATCGAGATGTCGGCCGCGATCCGGACGAAGCAAGTTTCGTGCCGCGAAGTAATGGAAGCCCATCTGGAGCAGATTTCACTCACCAATCCTCACCTCAACGCCATCGTTACACTCGTTCCGCCAGAGATTCTGTTGGCGCAAGCGGACGAAGCTGACCGCGAGCTCGCGCGAGGAGACGTGCGCGGACCGTTCCACGGAATGCCGATCGGCGTGAAAGATCTCGTCGATACGAAGGGCATTAGAACCACCTACGGCGGCTCTCCCGTCTACAAGGATTATGTTCCTACGACGGACGGCTACGTCGTCGTACGAGAAAAGGACGCCGGTGGGATCGTTATCGGCAAAACGAACGCTCCCGAGTTCGGCATGGGGTCGCAGACGTTCAATCGCGTGTTCGGCGCAACGTGCAATCCGTACGACCTCACCAAGACCTGTGGCGGAAGTACCGGCGGCGGATCCGTCGCAGTCGCGTGCGGCATGGTGCCGCTCGCTGACGGCAGCGACTTCGCCGCTTCGCTAAGGAACCCAGCGAACTTCTGCAACATAGTGGGCTTTCGCCCGTCGCCCGGCCGCGTAGCAAACGGACGCGATTGGTTTACGCTTAGCGTGGCCGGTCCGGTTGCTCGAAACGTCAGCGACTGTGCTTTCTTCCTGTCGGTGCTGGCAGGATTCGATCGCGCTTGCCCAATTGCCATCGATCAGTCGGGGTTCAAGTACGAAGAGCATTTAGAGCGGGACTTCAAAGGCGTGCGGGTAGCGATGTTCAAGGATCTGGGACTTCCCTGGGAGCCGGCGGTCCGCGAAGCCATTCTCGCCCAACGGTCTGTGTTTGAGTCGCTCGGGTGCATCGTCGAGGATGCCGAGCCCGATTTGAGCGGCGTCAACGAGGCATTCTTGGCCGAGCGCCACGCGCGATACGAGGCTGAGTTCGGCGACGCGGTCACTAAGGCACCTGACATGTATAACTCGTTCGTCCATTGGCACGTCGAAGAGGGGCGTAAACTAACGGGCCCCTATCTTACGCGTGAGGAGAAAAAGCGCGCCGATGCCTTCGAACGCATGTATAGATTTATGGAAACGTACGAGTTCTTTATTTTGCCGGTCAACCAAGTATTACCATTTCCAGTGACACAGCATTATCCGACGGAGATCGCCGGCGTTACGATGGAAAACTATATGGCTTGGATGAAGTCTTGCTATTATATTTCCGCGACTGGACACCCAGCGATCTCTGTTCCGGCTGCGTTTTCGGCCACGAACCTTCCAATTGGCATTCAGCTCGTCGGCCGATACCACGATGATTTGGGTGTGTTGCAACTGGCGCACGCCTTCGAACGATCGACCAAAATCGGCGCTCGGCGACCACCTCTCGCGGAAAGAAGCCCGGCGTAGGCTGTAAATAAGGCGTTTTTGGGATGGCCGGGAGTCGAACCCACGCTCGGGGATTCCAGCCGATACCGTCCGTTACCGAAACGTGTTATTCTGCAAGGCTTTTCCGTCGCACTAGATCCCGGCTAATCCCTGCCCATACCAACCGTTTCCGACCCGTCCCTGACAAAATGTGACATCGGCCCTGCCTATCCCTTGAAGCGCTCGGCGGCGTGCCACTCGAGATACTCCTTTGCCGGACGGACTTCGAGCGACAAGGGTTCGCGAATCACCGTTCCATCTAGAGCGTAGTAGTCGCGGCCGTTTTCAAATTCGGCTTTGATGGCTTTGCTCACGAGGAACCGCCTATCCGGCGTGACCGTAACGTAGCCGTCGTCGAAGAGCTTGTGAATGTCTTTCCTCAGGAGCAGCCCGTTGGAAAGGGAGTGCTCTTTAACCAGACTGAACGGCTTGATGTGCGCCGCATCTAGGACGGGCCTGGTACGCTCGCCCGTGACCGCGCAGCGTATTTGATACTGCCTTTCAAGTTCGATGCGAAAGGTCGCTTGACCGAGGCGCGGTATCACGAGCATCGGTTTCGCGGTGCCACCCTTTATGATTGCGGACGCTTCTGCATTTCGCTGCACGCGAGCCGCCATCTGCTGTCGGAGCTCTAGACCGTCACGGGTTCGTACATCTACGGACGCGATCGGGCCGTACATCCGGCCGTAGGGCGCGTAATCGATCGGCCTGTCGAAATGTTCTATGTCGGAGAGTACGACGCAGCCGATACTTCCTATGGCATGTTCTGGTTTTCGCCGAAGTCTTGCAATCTTGGTTAGGAAAAGCGTGAACTCGTCGAATCCGTGGCTTTGCCAAACGTGTCCCATGCCACGCCAACGGGCATGAAGTCGAACGTCGAGAAGAAGCCGCATCCCCAAATTTCGCTCGTCCCGCGAATGAGAAAGAGCCACGGCGTCCCCCTTGCCATGGACATCGAGGCGACACCGGGGCGCCAAAAGTTCACTTCGTCTAATTCAGGACGAGCGCGGAGAAACCGGTACCAGTCGGGATCGGTCGATGCGATGACGAGCCGATACAGGTTGTCAGTAGGTAAGCCGATACCGCCCGCTCTCACTCGTAACGTCTACTCACGCGATCCCGTCCGTTGCGTAGCGACCGGCGATGGTATCCGCATCAGTCTTATACGGAATCTTCCACATCACGCCGAGTTTCCGTAGGCTTCACGAACCCGCCGGCAGTCCGCCACATCGTCGACGTCATGCGTGTATACGCACCATCACGCCCGCTTCCGGATCTTTGGCATTGGCATTCTCTTTCGCCGTCGACACCTTGGCGCCGCCGCCCAAATGACCCGCCTCCGTGGCGGCCTCGGAGACGCGCGAGCGGCCTCACGCCGTGTTCAGGCTACGCTGCGGAGTGTCTGCGGATCGACGCTCTGACAGTCGCAGGAACTTCGATCGGGACGAACCGTCTCCTCGAATATAGATAATCCTCGCCGCTTTCGTCTACGATACGTACGTCACCGGTTCGTTCGGCATCATCATCACATACGGCAAGGTATATCTTGTTGGTCTCCAACGACGCCTCGTATCCTCGGTTGTCGATGCAAACGAGAAAATGCGACCTCCGGCTGGCGCGACCGCGCCTAGTCGAGATACCTCTTTCGCTTGAGTTCTTTCTTTCCGGTTCCATGTGCTTCATACCAATGTACTTCTGCAAGGCGAATCTCGCCGTTTCTTAGTCGAATTTGCGCGATCCCCTTGAGTTTTTTCCAACGCGTCCCGCCGTAAACTCGTTTGAGGCGCCTGAGGTTCTGGATGCGGCGCCCTCGCGCGATGATCTCGACGTTCCATATTGCACCCAGAATTCTGAACTCCACCCCATTAGCCGCTTTCTCGTACGCCATGCGAACACCCTCGGCTCGCGCTTGACAGCGGTGGTAGTCTGGAGTCCTTGCCTCTGCTTTGACGGGGCGAGGTCGGAGGTCCGCATGCTCCGCCCCCTAGCCCTCTGGGCTACGATTCGCCTTGCAAGGTTCTTGGACTTTAACTATGTTCTAGTTTACGCGCCCGGCGAAGACGTGGTGGCGCTTCATTTGGCCCGCGACGAAGTGACGATGGCGCGCTCTATAGAGGAGCGCTATAACTCCTCGGCCGACGTATGATCGTTGGCGCCGACACGAGTCGAGTTGCTTCCCACTTACCGGTGCCTTCCTGACCTGTATGTGACAAAATCGAAAACCGTACGGCGGAAATCTCTGTAAAACAGGGCTAAATTTTGGGATGGCCGGGAGTCGAACCCGGACGCCCTTTCGGGCTGCAGATTTTAAGTCTGCTGTGTCTGCCTATTCCACCACCATCCCGTTATTGGCGGTAGTGCTCGACGACCTCGCCTGGGCGTAAGTGGGCGACGTTGGGATCTTGTCCGGCGTCGCGACGCGCGCGACGCTGGCGCAGCAAATCCCAATATTGGTCAAGCTGCACTTCGATGGTTTCCAGCCGCGCCCGATCGTCGGCGCTGAGCTTGCCGGCATCGCCATGTTCGAGTAAGCGATGCTCCTCGTCGATCAATTGCTCGATGTGCGTGCGAATCTGCTCGTCGTTCATTGATGGTGTCCTTTACGAGAGTCTGACCCTGCGCGCACACGCGGCCCTTGTCCTGCCGTCGCAGCCGACGCATCATTCTGTAGTAAGAGGAAGCCGAGCAACAGGTCGGCGGTCGTGGCGATCGCGGAATCGGCCTTGACGATCTCGAGCACCGTGTCGAGCACGACGATACCGGCCGACAAAATATCGGCGCGCTGCGGCTTCATTCCGACGACGTTCTTGCGGTCCTCAAGCGGCATGCCGCAGAGTTGTTCCAGCACTCGCTGCAAATCGTCGCGGGTAATCAAAATCGATTCGACGTTACCTTTCCGACCGCGCACAATGGCGGCCGCGGTCGTGGCGCTTCCCCCAACGAGTGCGAGGCGTTCGATCGCCGGATACTCGCGCAGCGGCTCGAGCGCTTTCTGCGCGATGACGCGGGCGCGTTCAATCACTTTCGCATCGACATTCCCCTCACGCCCAGCGAGCGCCGGAACGGTTTCGGTCAGGCGAACTGCGCCGATCTCGCATGAAACGTGACGTTCGGGCCCGGTGCTGGTGCCGATCGCGTACTCGGTGCTCCCGCCACCCACGTCAGCCACGCCGACTCGTTCCCCGCGAAGCGTCTCAAAAGCGGTGATAGCACCGCGATACGACGCGGCGGCCTCTTCATCTCCCGAAAGAATGCGCAGCGGAACGCCGAGCTTGTCGCTTACCGCCGCTACGAACTCGTCTGCGTTGTCGGCCCGGCGCAGCGCACTCGTGGCAATCGCAAACAGACGCACGTAGCGTCCGCGAATCGAGCGCTGCAGCCGCGCGATCGCGTCGAGCGTTCGTTGCATCGCTTCTTTGCCCAATGCTCCCCGCTCGCCGAGACCTTCGCCAATGCGCGTTCCAGTGGAGCCTGCAAAGTCGGTGCGTGGAGGATCGTCGGCAACGTCCGCCAGGAGGACACGCGTCGAGTTCGTCCCGACCGATATAATGGCGTAGCGTTTGCTCAAGAAGCGTCGGTTGCGAAGATGCTACGCGCTGTGTTTGGACTCGAAGAGAGCCGCGCGGCGTTTCTTGCGCAAGAAATGCCGTTCGGCCGCCGGTACGCCGTCACGTGCGTCCCACTCCTCGGTGCTCTTGAGGTACGATGTAATCTGCGCTTCAAACGCGTCGTCGCGCAACACCGGCGCGAGAGCGACGGTCGGCCGGCGACCATCGCGACGCAGATCGAACGTGAGGCGCTTTCGACCTACGAGCGAGCGTTGATATTCCGGCCGGTGGGTTTCCACGTCAGATGCCGGAGCGCTCGCGAGATCGCCGTTGTCGAGGCGCACGGTCGCGCCGTACGCGTTGAGATTGATGACGATGCCGTCGATCGGTTCGCTCACGGCACCGAAGAAGGAACCGGACTAACAAAGATGATCGCTTCGTTCGGGCGCACGAGGCGCAGCCGATCGTGAATCTCCGGCACTGCCCCCAGCGGATCCGCCAGCCGCTTGAGTTCACGCTGCTGTTGTGCGCGGTGCGCCTCTAGCGCGCTGATGTCGGAACGAATCGCCCCCAACTCATGTCCCATTGCTACGTTCTGATCGATTGCGCGCCCGAACTGAATGCCGACGAGAAGGACGATCAGCGAGGCGACTAAGACGGCCGCGACGCGTCCGCCGAAACGCAGCATCGATCGGGGAGAGGTGCGCCGCTGTTTCATCGGCTGCTCCCAACAATCGGCTCGAGCCGTTTCTTTTGCCAGGTTCCCAAGCGCCGGTACTTTTGATAGCGCTCTTCGAGCAATCGATGGGAGGCCAGCGGCGATAGCGTCACCAGCGCAGCGTCGATTGCATCGAGGGTGCTTCTTACCACGGCGCCCGCATTACGGTGCGCTCCACCCAAAGGCTCCGGCACGATCTCGTCGACGATCCCAAACGTCTGCAAATCCTGAGCGGTCAACTTCAACCGCGCAGCGGCCTCTTCCGCTTTCGTGGCATCCGACCACAGGATTGCGGCGCAGCCCTCGGGCGAAGCGACGGAGTACGTGCTGTGCTCGAGCATGAGTACGCGGTCGGCAATGGCAAGAGCAAGCGCGCCGCCCGATCCCCCCTCGCCGACCACCGCGGCAACGATTGGCACCGGCGCGGTTGTAAACTCGTAGAGGCAGGTGGCGATCGCCTCGGATTGTGCGTGTTCCTCCGACGTAATGCCGGGATCTGCGCCCTTGGTATCCACAAATGTTACTATCGGCAGTTGCAGACGCGAGGCTAAGTGGGCCAGGCGTCGCACTTTGCGATACCCTTCCGGAGCGGGCATACCGAAGTTTCGCCACAAGTTTTCTTTTGTGTCGCGCCCGCGCTGTTGCCCGATTGCCATGATTGCCCGCCCGCGCAGCAGCGCGAACCCACCCACAATCGAAGGATCGTCGCGAAATTGGCGGTCACCATGAAGCTCGTCAAAGCGCTCGAGCTGCGAAATGTAGTCAAGCGACGTCGGCCGGTTGGGATGGCGCGCCATGTGCACTTTCTCCCACGGCGACAACGAGCCGAAGACCTCGCGCAGGATTTCTTGATACTTCTGCTCCAGCGCCGCGATCTCAAACGACATGTCCACGGGTTGCGTAGCGTTGACGCTGCGCAACTCTGCGATGCGCTGCTCGAGTTCGAGCAAGCCTTTCTCGCGCTCGACGATGACGTTGTTGCTCATGAGGCCGCCCGAGCGCCTCCCGATGCATATTCTAAAAGCCGAACGAGCGTTTCTTTGAGCGCATGACGATCGACGACCATGTCGATTGCGCCCTTCTCGAGCAAAAACTCGGCCGTTTGAAACTGGTCTGGAAGCTTCTGGCGAATCGTTTGTTCGATAACGCGCCGGCCGGCAAAGCCAATCATGGCTCGCGGCTCGGCAATCACGATGTCTGCCTGGAAGGCAAACGAAGCGGAGACGCCGCCCGTGGTCGGATCGGTCAGGACGGTAATCAGCAAGTTGCCGTCCTCGAGAAAGCGCGACAAAGCGGCCGTCGTTTTCGCCATCTGCACGAGCGCGAGCATGCCTTCTTCCATCCGGGCACCGCCCGATGCGGCAAAAATGATACAGGGCAGCTTTCGTCTGCGGGCCTCTTCGAGCAGCAACGTGATCCGCTCGCCGACGGTCGTCCCCATCGTGCCGCCGCGAAAATGAAAGTCCATCACCGCTAAGCCCACGTCGAAGCCGCCGATTTGTCCAAAACCGCAGACGACCGCCTCGCTCAATCCACTCTTTTCGCGATCGCCGCGAATTTTGACTGGATAGCTCTTCTTGTCGGACCATTCGAGCGGATCGACGGTCACGATCTCGGCACCGATCTCGGCGAAATCGCCATCGACAATCGTACTGATGCGATCGTAGGCGCTCATCCGAAAATGATATTGGCACCGCGGGCAGACGAAGGCATTTGCAGCGAGATCGCGACGGTAGAGCACCTCACCGCATTTGGGGCATTTGCTCCACAATGCCGCATCCCGGGTTTGCGCGTCTTTGCTGCGGCGCACGCGCAGCCATTCGGGCATCGGCATTAGTGCGGTGTCTCTGACGACGGCGCAGGCTCCAACCGCCGATGGTCGCGGTCGAAGAGTCGCGCAGCATAGAGTTTGCGCAGCTGCTTGAGGTAGTTGAAAATCTCTTTTTGGTTGAGCTTCGATTCGCCGACAACCCGGTCGGTAAAGACGTACGGAACCTCGATCGCCTTTCCGTAATGCGCCTTCGCAATGACCTCCAGACCGATTTTGAAACCGATCGGGTCGAGCTCGACGCCGACGAGGGCCTCGCGTTTGACCAAGAAGTATCCGCTCGTGACGTCTTTGAGGCTCGTCAGCGGGCGCGCCAGCGCGCACGCGACCCGCGACGTAATGATGCGGCGCCGAGGCCAGTTCGCAATGCCCCCGCCGGCAACGTAACGGCTCCCGACCGCCAATCCGTACGTGCCGCTCTCTAACGCTCGCACCATCTTCGGCAACACGTTAATGTCGTGACTGAAATCCGCGTCCATGGCGCCAAGCGCCACCGCTTGCGAGCGCGCGATCTTCCAGCCATCGATGACGCCGCTGGATAAGCCCAACTTGCCGGGTCGCCGCAATAAGCGAACGGGAAGCTCGTGCGACAGTCCTTCGACGATTGCACCCGTACCGTCGGGAGAGTTATCGTCGACGACGATAATCTCACCGTCGAGAGCGTTCTGTTCAAACAGCACGTGCAGCCCGCGCAACAGTTTTTCAATGCCGCCGGCTTCATTATACGTTGGGACAACGATTGAGAACGGAAGAGCCATAATCCAGCCTTAAGGAGCCTCTGAAGAGGTCGCTGCACCGATCGCAGCGCCGCTGCCCGAAGGGTTTGAGTGCAAAGCCGCCATCTGCGTCGTCAACGGCTCGGTCACATACCGCTGCGGGTATGCTTCCTCGCCGTCTTCTCGCATCTGGCGGCTTTGCGGCTCAAACGATCGGTACATGGACTGCTTCAGAGGCTCCTTAATACGACGACACAACGGGCCTAGCCCCCAAAGGCCCCAACGATCGCCAAAAGCGCCATTGCGGCGGTCTCGGTGCGCAAAATGCGCGGGCCGAGCCACAGCAGCTCGGCGCCGCGAGCAATGGCGGCGGCAGCCTCATCGTGTGAAAAGCCGCCTTCGGGCCCGATAACGACCAGCACACGTCGCGCGCCGTCGAGTAGTGGTGGCAGCCGTTCGCGCAGGGCGAGCTGCGGAGCGAGTTCCCACGGAAAGAGCACCACATCGTACGACGCAAAACGCTCCAGCAATCGTTCGAAAGTGAGCGGATCGTCGACATGCGCAACGCTGCGACGGCCGCTCTGCTGCGATGCGGTTTTTGCCAAACGGCGCCAGCGTTCGATCTTTGCGGCGCCGACGTCGGCAGCGAGACTGCGTTCGGACGAAAATGGCAGGATTGCCGTGGCGCCAAGCTCCGTCGCCTTCTCGACGACAAAATCCATCTTCTGTCCCTTCGGCAGTGCTTGTGCCACGTCGACGCGCAACCGCTCCTCGGGCGCCGCATTGTCATCAGACGAGCGCAGCGCGGCGCGGACGCGATCTCCATCGAGCACGATCTCGCCCTCAAAGAGTGCTCCAGCCGAGTCAACGATCTCGATGCGCGCGCCGTCGCGCAAACGTAAGACGGTGACGATCTTCCGGGCGTCGCTGCCGCTAATCTCGACCACGTCGCCGGGCGCTCGAACACCCTCGACGAAAAACCGGCGCGCTGGCACGATTCCTTAAGAAACTGTGTCGCCGGCGGCCCGCATGTATGCTTCGAGCATTTCGCGCTGGCGCTTGTTCATCTTCGTCGGCACAACGACGTGCACCGTGACATGGTGATCGCCGCGCTGTGCGCCGCGAATGCTCGGCATCCCGCGCCCGCGCAAGCGCACCGTTGCACCGGTTTGCGTACCCGGAGCAATTGGAACCTCCACCTCACCGTCGAGCGATGGGACCGCAATCGATGCACCGAGGGCGGCTTGCGGAAAGGTAATCGGAACGTCGACGAACGTGTCGAGCCCATCGCGCCGAAAGAGTTGATGCGGTTTGATGTTTAAGTAGACGTAGAGATCGCCGGGGGGACCATGGCGTACTCCGCCTTCGCCGTTGCCAGCGATGCGGATTCGCGATCCGTCGTCAATGCCGGGGGGAACCTTGACGGTCAAACGACGCTCGATATTGCGGCGTCCGCTTCCGGAGCAGGCCTGGCAGGGGTGGTCGATGACGTGACCGTCCCCGCCGCAGCGCGTACAGGTCGTTTGCGTTACGATTTGTCCCAGCGGCGTGTGACGCACGCTGCGTACCATCCCGCTGCCCGCGCACCGATCGCAATTCGCGGGCGCCGTACCCGGCTGGGCGCCGGTTCCCTTACACGTCTCGCAGCTCGCCAAATGTTCGAACGAGATTTCCTTGGTCACGCCGGCATACGCTTCTTCCAGCGTAATTTCTAAATCGTAGCGGAGATCCGCGCCGCGCTGCGGGCCGGCCGTTCGCGGATTCACATTCGTACGGACGTTCCCAAAGAACATGTCGAAGATGTCGCCGAAGCTTCCCGGGCCGAACCCGAAATCGCCCGGACTCGAGCTGACGCCGTTGGTGACGACGCCGAATCGGTCGTACTGCGCGCGCTTGTTGGGATCGGAAAGAACTTCGTAGGCTTCGTTGATGTCTTTAAAACGAAGCTCGGCTTCCGATTTGTCGTGCGACACATCGGGATGATGCCGGCGCGCTAGCGTCCGGTAGGCTCGCTTGATCTCTTCCCCCGAGGCGTCTCTCGAAACGCCGAGGATATCGTAATAATCCTTGGTTGGCATTGTCTAACGAGTGGATTCGACGTCCGAGAGCCGTTCGCTCAGCGTTTCAGCCGTTCCGGCAGCGAGTGCGAGCAAACGCGCGTACGGCATACGTCGCGGCCCAAGAATGGAGAGCATTCCCATTGCATTTGGCCCAAATCGATAGGGCATCGACACGATTGAAAGATCCGCCAGCTCATCGCTGCGGAGCTCGTGTCCGATCTTGACGCTAGGCGCATCCGACGTCACGGCGTCGGCGACGATATCATACAACGTCTTTTGTTCCTCCACGATGCGCAAAATCGAGCGAAGCTTTCGTAAGTCCTGGAACTCCGGTTGATCGAGGAGATTCTGCGCTCCCGCCGCGGCAATAGCCGGCAGCTCGTTCGAGCGCGCGCTTTGCAATGCCCCGATGACGGCGTTGCGCAAATCGTCAACCAGGTCCATCTCGCGCGCGAGTGCCGTCACTTCGTTATCCGCAATGTCGCGCAAGGAGCGATTGGCAAAATGTGCGTTGAGCGCGCTGGAAAAGCGCGTGAGATCATCGGGGTGTACTTCGGCACCAAGTTCGAAGAGGCTCTGCGCGGCCACGCCCAGCGACGTGACAATGATTGCGACCCCGGTGCGCGGCGAGAGCCAGATGAGCTGCACGTGCTTGAAGAGCTGGGCCTCCTGTTGCGGCCGCGTGACAAACGCCAAGTTGTTGGAAAGGCGTCCAAGGAGCCGCGTCGTGTGATCGATGATTTCGTCGAGCTCGTGACTTGCATCACGCAACTCGTCGCGAATGCGCCGGCGCTCCTCGATCGCTAGCTCTTCGGGGGCCATGAGCTGGTCGACGTAGGTACGGTACCCGGCGTCGGAGGGAACGCGGCCGGCAGAGGTATGCGGCTGCACCAAGTAGCCGCTCGCCTCCAACTCGGCCATCTCGTTGCGCACCGTGGCCGAGCTGACGCCGAGGTTGTACTTCTGGGTTAGCGTTTGGGAGCCAACAGGTTCGGCGGTCGCGATGTACTCATAGACCACCGTCGCGAGGATATACGCCTTGCGCTTGTCGAGCTGACCGGGATCCTTCACGCAGTCATCCTAGCACTCTTGAGCGTTGAGTGCTAGAAGGACCCTACCAGTCAGGGGCTGCTTCCCCGGCCGGCGGCCCGATCGATCGCGCTCTGGAGCTCCTCCCAGTTCAGTGCGCCGACGGAAACGTATGAGACGCGCCCTTGCGGGTCGAGGACCAGCGTATCGGGGATTTCGCCGATCGAGTAGATGCGGGAGATCGCGCCGTCGCGATCTTCGACCAGCGGAAGATCGATGTTCCAGGTCCGAAAATAGCTGGCCGCGACATCGGGCAGCTCATTGGAGATCGTGACCACGGCAACGCGGTCGCCGTACTGCTGCTGGGCACGCACGAAGTACTTCATCTCCTTCGTGCACACATCGCACCACGTCGCCCAGAAATCGATCACGACCACGCGGCCACGTAACGACCAGAGATAGGTCGTGCCGCGCGCGCTCGGGATTGCAAAATTCGGCGGCGCTTCGTGGTAAGCGATTCTCGGAAGACCGGTGGCCGTCGGTGCAGTGAGCGCGACGAGCAGCGCAGCCAGAACGTACACGCGCCTCTGTTCGGCAGGCGGCGCAGCGGCGCCTAGAGGAAAGTCTTCGCCATGACGAGCGATGCCATCGAGGCGCTCTTCCAAGAGAACCGGCGCTTTCCGCCGCCTGCCGATTTTGCTGCCCAAGCCAACGCAACAAGTGCATTGTACGACCAGGCTGAGCGCGACTTTGAAGCATTCTGGGCGGGCTGGGCGCGAGAGCTTGAGTGGATGACGCCGTTTACGACGACGTTGGAATGGAACGAACCGTTTGCGCGGTGGTTCGCGGACGGCGAGCTCAACGCGTCGGTGAACTGTCTCGATCGGCACGTGCGCGCCGGATGCGGCGATCGCGTTGCGTACTTCTTTGAAGGCGAGCCGGGCGACTGCCGGACGATCACCTATCGCGAGCTGCTCGATGACGTTTGCCGCTTCGCGAATGCCTTACGCAAGCTTGGCATCCGCAAAGGCGACCGCGTTGCGATCTACATGCCGATGATTCCGGAGCTACCGGTTGCGTTGCTCGCGTGCGCTCGCATCGGTGCAGCGCACTCGGTCATCTTCGGCGGCTTCTCTCCGGAGTCAATCGTCGACCGTGTCAACGACGCCGAGTGCATCGCGCTCATCACCGCAGATTGGGGCTGGCGTCGTGGAAACAAAGTGCCGCTGAAACGCAACTGCGACATTGCCATGGAACGTACGCCGAGCATCAAGCACTGCATCGTCGCCAAGCGCATCGACGACGAGGTCTTCATGCGCGAGGGCCGCGATCATTGGTGGAGCGAACTGGTCGCGCGCGAGCCGACCGAATGCGAACCTGAACGCATGAATGCCGAGGATCTGCTCTTCTTGCTTTATACGAGCGGCACGACGGCCAAACCTAAGGGCATCAAACACACTACCGGCGGCTACTTAACGCAGGCCGTGATGACACATCGGCTCGTCTTCGACCTCAAACCACAAACCGACATTTACTGGTGCACCGCCGATATCGGTTGGGTCACCGGACACTCGTACATCGTTTACGGCCCGCTCGCCAACGGCGCGACGAGCGTGCTATACGAAGGCACGCCGGACTATCCCGACAAGGACCGGTTCTGGGATATCGTTGAGCGTTACAAGGTTTCGATCTTGTACACCGCGCCGACCGCCATTCGCACGTTCATGAAGTGGGGCGTCGAATTTCCGGCTCGGCACGATCTCACGTCGCTGCGGCTCTTAGGCACCGTCGGCGAGCCGATCAATCCCGAAGCCTGGATCTGGTATCGCGAATGGATTGGCGGCAACCGGACGCCAGTCGTCGACACGTGGTGGCAAACGGAAACCGGCGGCATCGTCATCTCACCGTTGCCCGGTGTCACCACGCTGCTCCCGGGCAGTGCGACGCGCCCTCTGCCCGGCTTCTTTGCCGACATCGTCAACGACAAGGGTGAACCGGTGCCGCTCGGAGGCGGAGGTTATATTGTCATCACGCGGCCGTGGCCGGGAATGCTGCGCGGCATTTGGGGTGACGAGGAGCGCTACAAGCAAACGTATTGGTCGAAATTCCCGCGGCTCTATCTCGCCGGCGACGGCTGCCGTCGCGACCTTGACGGCAACTATTGGTTCATGGGCCGCATCGACGACGTGATGAACGTCAGCGGGCACCGCATTTCAACCACCGAGGTTGAGAGTGCGCTGGTCGACCATCCGAACGTCGCCGAAGCCGCCGTCTGCGGAAAAATTGATGACATGACCGGGCAAGCGATTTATGCGTTCGTCTCCCTCAAGGCAGGCGAAGTTGGATCGCCGGCGTTTGCCGACGAGCTGCGCGAGCACGTTGCGGAAAAACTTGGCAAGTTCACGCGTCCGAAGTACATCACGTTCACCCAGGAACTGCCAAAGACGCGTAGCGGAAAAATTATGCGCCGCCTGTTGCGCGACATCGCCGAAGGGCGGACGTTAGGCGATACGACGACGCTCGCCGACTCCAGCGTAGTTCACGAATTGCAAGAGCGCGCCAAGATCGAGGGCACCCAAGAAGAGTAAGCGGCTTGTGTCTAGCGCGACACGGCGTCGATGCCGAAGTTCTTTGCTGCAGGGCGAACGCTGCCATCGAGAATGTCGCTGACCCGAATCTCGGGGTAACCGACGGACGCGTAGAGACTGTTATCCCAAGCAAGCACGATGAGATCGCGCAGCTCGCGCGCCCCGTCGGCAACGCGTGCGGTCGCAAAAGCCACGGCTTCTGGCGTTGCGCGTGCAAAGCCGCGGCGCTTGGCGATGGCGTAGAGTGTTGGTTCTTGCGCATTTGTAGCGGACAGATACGATCCGATCCGGCTGAGCAGTGCGTTCTGCGCAAGCAAGAGCCCTGGCGCACGCGGGCCGCCCGGCGGCACGAGTTTGCTGACAGCGAGAGCGTTTACGTGATCGTGAACGAATCCGGTTTCGAAGCGAGCGTGAATGCCGCCGTCGTTGTAATGCGTCGTAACGTGCAGCGGCTGACTACCGTCTCCGACGAAGTGTCCCCAGACACCGATGTCGCGAATCGTCAACATCTCGCGCACGCGCCGGCGCTCCGCAAATGCCTTTTGTGACGCGGCGTTCGACGAATGCGCAGCTAGATACCAAAATGCGCGCCAGTAGGCGAAGTCTTCACGCAGCTGCTCCCATCCGTCCGCGATGGTATATGGCAAGTAGCCGACGCGATACGGATCGGTGCCTGCGCGTTCGAGCGCCGTTTCGTATGCCTCCATGTCGACGGGGAGCGCGTCGAGAGCAACGATTCCCGCGATGCGGCCATCATCGTCGACATCGACGTAATGCCCTGGATCCGCGTCGCGATCGAACGAATATCCCGCGCCTTTGAGCTCGTCCATTTCCGAACCCAACATCGCAACGGTCGTGACGGCCTGGGGCGCGAGCAAGAACGCCGGTACGTCCAACGGAAGCTCACGCACCGCGACGAGGTTAATGATGTGATGGCCGGTGCTACCCCAAGCTTTCGCTCCGATGGGAGGTGCGGCCAGCAACAACGCAAGACAGAGTGAAATGCTGCGCGTCATGCTGAAGCACTGAAGAACGCTGTGAGCTCGTCGAGGGTGTCGATCCTCGTGGCCGGCGGCAGCGCAGCAAGAATCGTTTCGCCGTAACGCGTTGAGGCTGCCCGACCATCGAGGAGTGCGACGACCCCACGATCGTTTTCGCTGCGTATAAGCCGACCGAATCCCTGTTTGAGGCGCACCGTTGCGGCCGGAATCATGTAGTGGGAGAAACCGTCGAGCCCGCGCGCTTCAAGCGCTCGCACGCGAGCCATCACGAGCGGATCGGTCGGCGAGGGAAACGGCAAGCGATCGATGATCACGCATGACAAGGCGTCGCCGACCACGTCAATGCCCTCCCAGAATGTCCCGGTCGCAAAGAGCACCGCGTGCGGCGTGCTCCGGAACCAATCCAGTAAGTGCGCGCGCGGCATTTCGCCTTGCATCCGGACCGGAAACGCCAAGCGCTCGCGCAACAAGGCATAGACTTCGCGCAGCCGAGCGTACGAGGTAAAGAGCACAAAGGCACGGCCACGCGTACGATCGAGGCATTCCTCGACCAGCGGAGCAGCTCGACGCGCGAAGTCAGCCGACTTCGGATTAAGGGGCGCCGGCGCCACGAACAGCCGCGCTTGCGTCACGTAGTCAAATGGTGACGGAGCGACCAACTCTTGTGCTTCGTCGATTCCTAACGAACGCCGCATGTAACCAAATCCAGTTTCCGGTGATTCGCGAATGGTGCCGCCAATGGTCAGCGTCGCGCTCGTGAGCACCACGCTTTGCGTGTGGGCAAAGAGGCTGGAGCGCAGAAACTCCGCCACGTCGTAGGGCGCGCAGTTCAGCGTGTAGCGGCCGTCGCCCTCGGCGCGTTCGACCCAGGCGACCGTATCCTCCGAGGGCTGCCGGCAACGTTCGATCGCGGTGGAGTGGGCGACGATCCCGTTCATCGCGAGATCGCGCCTGCGCTCCGCTTCAGCATCGTTTTCGGGTTTGCGTTTGAGCGCTTGATGCCAATTCGCAAAAAGCCAATTCTCCAAGTGGTAGAGGTGATCGCGCAGGACGTCGAGAGCGGGCCACGCATTGTCGTTCTCGCGCAACGAGTACCGGTCGCCGGGAACGCGCGCAAGCGCGGACTCCAAGCCGCGCACGCATTCTTCGAGTTGGGCATCGAACGTGGAGGGCAGATCGTAGACACGATGCAGTTTACGAAGCATCCGTGCGATGCTCGCGCGCGAAACGCTCGCGGTTAAGGCGTCGGTAGCCCATCGTTCGCATTGGTGCGCTTCGTCGAGAACGGCCACGTCGTACGGCGGCAACAACCCGCCCCCCATGGCGAGATCCAGGAAAAACAAGGCGTGGTTTACGACCACGAGGTCCGCGTACTTTGCCTCATCTCGTTTCTTGAAGAAGAAACAATCCCGGAAGTGTTCGCAAAATTCTCCGACGCAATCGTCGGCATCGGCGTCGAGCTGCTCCCAGTCGTCGGCCGTCGGCAGATACGGCAGCTCCGCGCGATCGCCGCTTTGCGTTCGCGCAGCCCACTCCCACAGCGCTTGCATCGATCGCGATGGCGCGACGAGCCGATCGGCTCGCATCCGTCCGAACTTCTGCTTGCAGAGGTAATGTGCGCGACCTTTGAGCAGCGTGACACGAATCGGAACGTTCAGCGCTCGCTGCACGAGTGGAATATCTTTGCCGACAAGTTGCTCTTGCAGCGCGATGGTTCCAGTCGAGAGCACCACTTTTTTTCCGCTGCGTATCGCGGGAATGAGATACGCCAGCGATTTTCCGACACCGGTTCCGGCTTCGACAATCGTGTGCAAGCCTTCGAGAACGCCGCGCTCCACGAGCTGCGCCATTTGAAGCTGACCCGCTCGCGGCTCGAAACCCGCGAGCGTTGAAGCGAGCGGGCCATTAGGTGCGAAAACCTCGTCGATCGTGGTAGTGGTCACTGCGTGGGATGCCGGTCGTACGGCGATTGATATTCGGTCTCCAGCTCTGCGCCAGTACGCGTGTCGATGACGGCCGGCGCCACGCGGCGCGGCGGAAAATAGATCGCGTAGGTCAGCACGAAGCCCGATAACAATCCGGCCAGGTGCGCTTGCCACGAGATCGCTGGGACGGTAAACGTGATGATCAGGTTCAACACCAAGATGCCGGTGTTTGCGCGTACGAGATCCATTCCGGGCTTTCCAAGCTTGAACCCAATCGCGAATAGCGCTCCAAACAAACCGAAGATCGCGCCACTTGCGCCCAGCGTGGGCGTCATCGGAGGACTGAGATAGACGACGCCGAGACCGGCTGCGACGAGTGATACCATGTAGACGAGCAGCGTGCGCCACGAACCCATCGCAAACTCAATGAAGCGGCCGAGATTCCAAAGCGATATCATGTTTACGCCGATGTGCAACAGGCCACCGTGTAGAAAAGCGCTCGTAATGATGCGCCACCACTGACCTTCTTGCAGCACGGCTGCGGGAAAGAGCGCGGCCTTTTCCAGCACGGGTTCGATGCCGGGACCGCCGCCGAACGAAAGCATTCCAGGCCCAGCAACGCTGACTTCCCAGAGATACCCGATCACGTTGAGGATGATGAGAAAGCGGGTGATCACTCGCCGACCATCACCATGCGCGCCAGCTCGAGCGAGATCGCTCGCCGCTGGCCGTCGATTTCAATCGTCATCGGACCGCCGAGCGGTGCCTTTTCAACGACGCGCACGCGCACGCCGGGCCGCAATCCGACTTCGCCCAAATACCGCAGCATTTCCGGAACTTGTTCGGTGACGCCCGATATCGTCGCGGCAGCGTCGGATTCCACTTGCGCCAGCGGAATGCCGGTGCGTCCCGGATCGCTGAGATCGGTTGGAGGGATTGGATGACCGTGCGGACACGTTTGCGGATTGCCGAGGACTTGCACTAACCGCTGCTCGACCTTTGGAGTGATTGCATGCTCGAGAATGCACGCTTCGGCGTACACTTCATCCCATGGCATGCCGAGCACGTCGGTGAGCAAGCGTTCCGCGAGCCTATTTCGCCGTACGACGGCGACGGCGACTTCGAGACCTTTTCGGGTAAGCGTCACGTCGCCGCGCGACTCGTGTTCCACGTAACCGTCACTCGCGAGCTTCTTCAACATCCCCGAGGCCGACGCAGCCGAAACGCCAAGCTCCGTCGCCAGCGCGGAGGTGGTGACGCCGGAACCCTCGCGCTCCAAACGGTAAATCGCCTTCATATACATTTCGAAGGACTCGGCAAAGTGCGAATGCGAGTGACCCGGCATCGGTTCAATACTTCAACGCGGTGCTTCGAGTTCCACGCTCGCCGCCGCTAAGCGCTTCCGGAGCGCAGCTTTAAGGCTCTCGCCGGCAAAACTGACGTCAATCGCGTTGCGCACGTAGCGCTGGAGCCCCGCGGCGCCGACGACAGCTTCGACGATCGCATACTCGCGCGTGATCGAGGTTCCAAACATCGGCGGATCGTCCGCGTCGATCGTCACAAGGCATCCCGCTCGCTCAAACTCAAGAAACGCATGGCGGCCTTCCAGGGCGGCTCCGGTGATGACGTTCGAGGTTGGACAAATCTCAAGTGCGATCTCGTTGGTGGCGAGCAGATCGAGCGTGCTCTTATCCCGCAATGCCGCGATGCCATGGCCGATTCGCCGCGCACCGAGTAAGAGCACCGCATCGCGCACGCTCTGTGGACCAGCCGCCTCGCCGGCATGTGCGACGCATTGAAAACCCTGCGCGCGCGCGTACTCGAATGGTTCGACGAAAAGCTCGGGGCCGAAGCGAGCTTCGTCGCCGCCCAATCCAACGCCGACGACGTCGAGGCCCGTTAGCGTGGCGGCGAAACGCGCGGTCTGCATGGCCCGCTCGGCTCCGAAGTTACGCGTAAGGTCGACAATAAGGTGAAACTCTGCGTCCGGGCGCGCACGCCGCAGTTCGGTCACGATCGCTTCGACGGCGTCGCGGACGTTTAACGTTTTGTGGAAGAATGTCCAGACGGTCGGCGAGATAAAAAGCTCGCCATACATGACGTTCTGGTCTCGCGCGTCCTCGACAAATTCCCGCGCTAGCCGCGCGTAGTCCGCCGGCTCGGCCAGCGATCGGCTTACGGCGGCAAAACCCATCAAGAACTCGCGAAAGTCCCTGAAGCGATAGGGATCGGCTGGGTCGACGGCTGCGGCATCCCGCGCGGCGGCAACTGAATTATCCGACGGCTCGTAGCGCAGCGGCACCCCATGCTCGGTTGCTAGCTCGACAAAGGTCTGCGGCCGAAGCGAGCCCTCCAAATGACAGTGCAGATGAACCTTTGGAATACGCAGCGCCGTCTCCACACCGCGCCTTTCGCTTTGCGTCTGACCGAACGCCTGGCAGGGCCGAAACTCGGCTCGTAGTATTAGGGTCTCTCTCACCGCGGGGTGGAGCAGTCCGGTAGCTCGTCGGGCTCATAACCCGAAGGTCGCAAGTTCAAATCTTGCCCCCGCAACCATCACAGGTCCGAAAACGCCAACCGCTTTCGGGCCTGCTTCTTTTTTACGCCCGTGTCACGCCGAATATGTCGAGGCGGCGGCTCTAATATGCGTTGACCAACGCCAAACCGATGAAGCTACCCCAACCGGTGCACAAATCAAATCCCGGCCCCGCGTTAAATCCGGGAAAAGTCCCATAGCCATCCGTCACGCCATTGTTTCCTTTGACGATGTCGTGGAACAGGTTGTGATAGTCGTGCGACGCGGCGAGCTGATAGAGCCGGCGGTGCGGCTCGACGAAAGCCTTCTTCCCGAGTCGCTGCTCGATGATTGCGAAAAGGCCGGCCCATTGCGGAGCCGCCTCGCTTGTTCCGCCCCACCCTCCGCGCAAGAAACCGTTCTGGACGATCCAGAGACCGTCGTTAACGTCATCGGCAATCAACGCGACGTCGGGCACGTCACGCACTCGGTCTTCGGGCGTCACGCCTTTTTGATACGAGGGCTTACTAAATATGATGCTCCTACCGCCGCCTGTGGCGCCGTTTGAATCCGATCGTTGCCAGACCGTTTCGTTTTTCCAGGCGGTGACGTTGCCATTCCTGATCGTCGCCTGGACGTCGGTGCCGCCAACGTCGGTTACGTACGGCGACGAACCAGGATAATCGACCGACGCCGCGCGTCCGCCGTCTTCGCAATCATCCGTGCCGTTGTCACCGGCGGCGGCAAACCAGTACTGACCCTCAACCACTGCTTGGGCGAGGAGCTTTTCGTCGATGCGGAAGCTTTGCGTATGTTGGATGTCTCGCTCGCACGTGCCCCAACTCGTGGTCACGACGTGGATGGTCTTACCGAGATGGTTGATGATGTAGCTGTAAGCGAGGTCGAAGTCGTGGTTACTGGGGCCGTGTGCGACGACTTGATGCAAGGTTGCCTTACGCGCGATTGCTAGGCTCCAATCGGCATCGAGGGTTGACTCGCCGTTGTCATAGCTGTTTCTCCCGCTTCCGCAAGACGCCGACAACGCTTTGTCCTTGGGTTCGGACGTTGAGACCAATCGCGCGGCCGGAAGCGAAAACTGCTGTTGGAAGATCGCCAAATCGCTCGCCGCGGCCGCTCCGCACGTTGCGTTGGCAATGGTCACTCCGCTGCCATCGAGATTTGCCTTGTAGAGCGGAGCGAGATCGTAGGCGGCAGCGACGTCTTGCGGCCCCCAGCTAAAATAGCCTCCGATGAGGACATCAGGAGCCCGCCGCCCCAGCGGATGATGCACCCCGTAATCGTCGAGTCCCGAGACCGCAAAAAGATGCAACTGCGGCGGAACGATCGGATCGAAGCGATTTGTGAAAAAGGTGCGTCCACGCTCGCTGCGCAGATCGAGCGGCGTTTGAAAGAACGCCTCGACCGTCGCCGCGGGCGCATGCACCGCGATGTCCGTCCGATTGGCGGGAAGGTCGTCGATAACGAATCCGCGTTCTCGCAAGAGTGCGATGGCGCGAGCGTACTGTGCGGGATCGGCGCCGAAGGAACGGCCGAAGGCCTCAGGCGTGAGGGGATGCGCTGACAACGGCGCCCGTGCGTCGGCGATCGATGACGCAACCGCATCGAGCTGATCGTCGTGCCGGCCCGCAAGCCGCAAGTAGAGATCGATCCTCGTGTCGCGCGAAACGGCGCTGAGGAAATCGCCGCGCATCGCAGCGATCGCAGCCGACCGTCCCGTCGCCAATGACGCGGGGCCGGGCACAGGCGTACTAATGCCGGACGGCATGCAGCCAAAAAGCGCCGCCGATACGACTATTGCGGCCGGGAACAGCCTGCTCACCGCGCTTCCTTCCATTGGCCACGCAGCCACGCCCTGCTTTACCCGCCTTTCCCAACAGAATCGGCACAATTGCTCAGGCTCGCGCGTTGCTTCTAAGGGATGATAAGGAGAGGCCGTGGTGAGGAAATGTAATGGCGGGAATAGTCGTCTTTAAGACGCTGGCTGAAGCGGTTCGCATGGGGTTTCAAATCTACGATCGCATGCCGAACGGTTATGTCGTGCAACGCCAAACTGAAAGCGGCTTCGCGTTTGCTTTGGTTGTCGAGCGCAAACCAAGCCCCGGATCACGAGACGATTCCGAGCTCCTTGCCGACGAGCTCAAACGCTGATAGCGCTCGATCCATTTCGTCCTTACTCAGCGCGGCGCTAATCTGTACGCGGATGCGAGCGGTTCCTTCCGGCACGACTGGAAAACCAAAGCCGGTCACGAAGACGCCCCGCTGCAGTAACTTGTCGCTCATCGCAATCGCAAACGCGGTTTCTCCGACGATGATCGGCACGATCGCGCTCTCACCCGGAAGCGGCTTGTAGCCGATTCGTTCCAGGCCAGCACGAAAATACTGCGTGTTCTCGCGGAGTGTTCGCACCAGCTCGGGATGTGCATCGACGTACTCGATTGCCGCCAGCGCGCTGCAGGCCACCGTTGCTGGGAGCGCGTTCGAAAACAACTGCGGACGCGACCGCTGAACGAGCGTGTCGATCAGTGCCGCGGATCCCGCGACAAAGCCGCCCGCAGCGCCTCCCAACGCCTTTCCGAGCGTCCCGGTAATGACGTCGACCTTCCCGGTCAGGCCGTAGTGTTCGATCGTTCCCCGACCGGTTGCGCCCAGGACGCCGGTGCCATGGGAATCGTCGACGACGGCGATCGCGCCGTAGCGGTCGGCAAGCTCGACGATCTCGGGCAGTTTCGCTAGGTCGCCTTCCATCGAAAAAACACCATCGGTAACGATGACGATCGGAAAGCAGCCGGTTACCGCCCGTAACTTCTCCTCGAGCTCGCGCATGTTGCTGTGCTTGTAGCGCTCCCGCCGGGCTTTCGAAGCGAGCCGAACGCCATCGATGATCGAGGCATGGTTGAGCTCATCGGAAACGATGGCAGAGCCTTCGTCGCAGATCGTCGGGAACAATCCAGTGTTGGCGTTCCAACACGAGACGTACGATAGCGAAGCCGCGGTTCCGAGAAAGGCAGCGATGCGATTTTCAAGACTTCGGTGGATATCGAACGTACCACAGATAAACCGAACGGACGCCGTTCCAGCCCCGTACGCATCGAGGCCGCGCTTTCCGGCTTCGACGACCTCCGCCTGATCGGCGAGGCCCAAGTAATTGTTGCTGGAGAGGACGATGACGTCTCCGGCTTCTTCCATATGCACTTCGGGCGCCATCGGCGTCGTCAGATGGCGAAGACGTTTGTACGTACCGGCTTGCTTGAGCGCATCCAAATCGGCTCGTAACTTTTCTTCAAACGCCGTATTCATGATTGAGCCATCTCACCTTTTGACGTCGAGCACGATTTTGGCAGCCTCGCCGCTGCGCATCAACTCAAAAGCCCGGTCGAACTGATCGAACGGCAAGACGTGCGTGATGATCGATCCCAGATCGACGCGACCGCTCTTGACCAATGCCTGCGTCTGGTACCACGTTTCGAACATGCGCCGCCCATTGATGCCGAGCACGGTTAGTCCCTTGAAGATAATCCGCTCGGCCAGATTGATGTTAATGTTATCGCTGGGTATTCCCAGTAATGCCGCAGTCCCGCCGTTTCGAACGAGTTGCAAACCGGTATCGATCGCTGCACCGCTTCCGGACATTTCCAGCAGCACGTCGACCCCATCGCCGTTCGTGCGCTCCTTGATCTCGTCGACGAGACCCGGTTGGCCGGCAAGAAATGTGGCGTCAGCACCCAACCGCTTCGCAAGATCGAGTTTGGCCGGATTCACGTCGATGGCGAAGACCGAAGAGGCGCCGGCAGCTCGGGAGACCGGGATTGCCATCAGGCCGATTGATCCGACGCCGGTAATGACGACGCTCTTGATGCTCACTCCGGCCGCCATGACCGTGTGTACGGCATTGCCGAGTGGATCGAAGACGGCGGCATAATCGTCTGGAATCGCCGGGTCGAGCTTCCAGACGTTATACTCGGGCATCGCAATGTAATCGGCAAACGCTCCGTCGCGGTCGACCCCGATGATTTGCACGCGTTCGCAGATGTGCGCCTGACCGGTCCGGCACAGCAGGCAGACCAAGTCGGCAATGTGTCCTTCAGCAGAAACCCGATCGCCAATGCGCACGGCCCGCACTGCGTCGCCGACGGCGGTGACGGTGCCCATGAATTCGTGCCCGACGATTATTGGCGTTTTCACGCGGGCCTGCGCCCACTTGTCCCACGCGTAGATGTGGTAATCGGTTCCGCAGACACCGGCTTTTTCAACCCGGATCAGCACGTCGGTCGGACCGATCTCGGGCACGGGAACGTCGGCCAAGACAAATCCCGGCTCGGCGCGACGTTTTTGCAACGCCTTCAAATCAAGCGTGTGCCAACGAAGGCAAGCGTAACCGCGACGGCCGGCCGAAGCCAGCGCGTCTCGAGCTTCCCGCAGAGCTTACTCCCGATGTAGACACCGGGCAACGAACCGATCAAGAGATTTGTAACGAGCGGGAGATTGACGTCGCCCATCGACCAGCGGCCGGCTGCCGCCGTGGGGATAAGAAATGCTGCGTACGCGATGTCAGACCCGATGAGTTCGGAGAGTCCGACCGACGGCAGCGCCAGCGTCAGCAAGGGCAGCGTCACCGAGCCGCTGCCGATCGATGTGATCGTTACGATGAGACCGACAACGGCGCCGATGGCAACGACGCGGCGGCGTTGCCGCGGAGTCCACGCGAATGCGCCCCTCTCGGCAGTAGCCTTCTTCATGAAGGGGCGCGTGAGCATGACGGCAGCAGCAATGAACAACGCCCCGCCGATGGCATGCCGCGTCCAGAGCGTGATGACCGCAACGTCGACATGGCGACGCAGCCAAAAGAGCAGGACGATGCCGGCGACCGCCGCCGGGACGCCGCCCCACAAGAGGGCCTTCGTTATCTCCCAGTTGACCGTACCTTGCCGGTCGTGGAGAAATGCGCCATAGAGCTTCGTCGGGACGCTATAGAGTAAATCGCTGCCGACCGCGACGAGCGGGTTGACCTTTAACACTAAGACCAGCAACGGCGTCATAATTGCGGCACCGCCGACGCCCGTTAGTCCGACGATCGCTCCAACAACGAGCCCGATGAGGATCAGCTCCAGGTTCACGTAGCGATTCTACGAGAGACATACCCATAACCCTGGGCCGCGTCGGTATACAAGCAACCACCGCTCGACGTCAGACCCGAGCGGTGGTGGCCAGACGAGGAATGACTTTTGTTTAGAAGTCGTATTCGAGCTGAGCGCGATTGTACTTAAAGAGCGGCAAGCCGCCGAGATAGGTAGCGCCAATTGTTGACCCAGGTGGGCAACTCGTTCCGGCATCGCCGCAGAACGTGTTCGAGAGCGAACGCTGCATGTAGCGGTACCGTAAAAGTAGTCCCTTGTAGTGGCCGGTCTTCGGCACCTCGCTGAAGTGGTATTGCCCGTCGAGATTCCAGTCGTTGGTGTTTTGGCCGACGAGCGCGTTGCCATAGTTGTACCAGGCGTCGCTGGCAAGGAATACCCAGCGCCTATTATCGGAGGTGTAGATCGCTTCGACCTTCTCCGACGTGCCTGGCGCGCGCCGATCGGTCATCCCTTGATCGATGCTCGACGTAAAGATCGGATCGGTCGCATAGTTATCGGTATACGGGCTCGCCCAACCGCCGTAGTAGATGCTCGTCGTACCGTTGGCCGCATTTGAGTAACACTGTCCTGCGTTGATCGGCAGGAAGTACGGCAGCGTTGCCGTGGCGGCTTTGCCGGTCGGTGTCAGTTGAAAGTTCGAGTTGCTGCACTTCCAATTGATCGAGGTCAGGTAGGCCGTCGGTACCGAGTCGTTGCGCCATGGAACGTCGTCGTACGCGCCCCATATCTGCACGTTTTTCGTGACGTTAAGCCCGACTTGAACGCCTGCGAGCGAACTTTGAATCTTCCCGATGACGGAGTTGCCAGCGTTGCTTTCCCAACCGCCTTGCAACGCGATGAAAGGCTTCAAGGGGCTTTCGTTCCATGTGTAGCGCCCATCGCCCCAATACATCGTCACGATGTCGGCCACGCCGTAGAGGTAGCCGTTTACCGAATAATCGCTGTTCTTTGGCGCATAGCCGAGCTTGCCGTAGAAAAAGCCCGGCGTATTGATGCCCGTGCACGTCGCGCCGGAGCATCCCGGTACGAAAATGTTCGAAGCGAGACCGCCGCCACCGGCGGGATAACTCGTCAGCAGCGTATTGTGGGTGAAGGTGTTGCTCGTGCGATTTTGGATGTTAAAGATGTTCGCCGCTTCTAGAGTTAAGCCGGGCATCAGGGTCCATGCTGCGTCGATGCCTTGGTACGCAAACGGTTTGAGTCGCGTTCCATTGTAATCCCACGCCCACGGCGACTGAGACGCGCTCATCAAAAAGTCGCCGGCAATGCCCCTGATCGGGCTATTGTCGTTCTTGAAGCCTACGTAGGTTTCGGGAAACGTGCTCAGCGAGAATCCGGGCAGCGTGTCGTCCGGGTTTGTGTTCGGCGGCGATTGCGAAATGCAGGGATCGCCTTTGGCGTGAGTTGCCGCCATGGAACACGGACCGCTGAACGGCTGCGCGTAGAAGTACGATCCGCCGACGTACCAGCCACCCCAGTCGGGGAAGACGTAATCGGCGTGGAGACCGATTGCATTATTCCAGCTGGCTTGATTCACGCCGGTAGAGCTGTATTTCGTTTCCGAATAGTTGAACTGCGCGCCCGGATTATTGGACGCATTTTCGCGGGTGAAGTAGTACGAGCGGAAGAATCCGCTTACCGTCAACGGGTTCGGCGTCGGCGGCGCGACGGTTGGCGCCGGAGTCGGCACTGGCGCTGGCGGCGGCGGAGCGGGCGGCGGGGGCGTCGGGGGCAGATACCGCACGACGACTACGTGCTGATCGGGAACCCATTGCACGTACGCTCCCATGCCTTCGGAGATCACGCGAACCGGCACGAGCACGGTTCCCTGGTAGATCATCGGCGGAACGTCGAGCGGACGCGATTCGCCGTTGATGACGACCTCCGGCTTACCGACGGTCACTCGTACTTCCGCTCCCGGTTTGCTGACGATGGCGGTCTTGCTGGCCGCGTCGTAAGAGACCGTTGCGCCCGTTTGCTCGAACATCGAGCGCAGTGGAACGAAGATCGTTCCCCCCTTGACCAGCGCTGCCAACACGCGACCTTGCTTGAGCGTATCCGGCTTCGCATAGACGTGGTGATCGTTATAGAGAATCGGGATTTGTCCGGATGGTGGACTGCCGAAATTCGGCGCACCCGCAGCTTGGGCGACCGTCATCTTTGGAGCTGGTGTTGCCGATGTTTCCGCCAGCGCAAGAGAGGTAGTCGCCATCACCATTGCCGCTACGAACGTGCCTACGCGCGCAAATGTCAACGACACAATAAAAAGTCTCCGTTTCAAGCAAAAAGAGCCAGTAATTGCAAAAACAGTCTAGCGGTTAGCGATTAAGCACCGCTTAACAACCGCTTAAGGCCGTTGGTGGGCGTTAGGGGCACAACAGGATGAGAATCGTTGTGAGGATCTGTGGCTACGGTGCAGACCGTCCGTTGATCCCGATGCTGCTCGTCGTAAAGGTCAGCTTTATCGCTAAGGTCTTACCGCCGCCACCGGTCATTGTCATCAGGCACTCTCCGGCACCGGCGCTGTTCGTCGCCTGCACGGTGTAATTCGTACCTGGTTTTTTGGACGCGGGAGTGACGGTGTACGCGCCGCCGGCGCCCGGACAGTTGTTCGTCTTCCCACTAATGCCCTTGAACCTGTAGGTGAAGGCCTTTTTGTACTTGCCGGTCCAGCCTTTTTCGGTTGCCGTGAAGTTCGCAGTAAACCCTGGATTGCCGCTCGTGCTGTACAGGTCGATCTCCGGAGAACCGCCATTCTTCGGACCGCCGTACGCGATAGCAAATAACTTCGGCGAGAACTTCGCCGAACCGGCTTTCGCACCGGCGGCCTTCGCGGTTAACGTGGCCGGATCGATGGCGAGGCCGGTGTATTGCAACGTGATGACTGACGTGGAACCGGTAACGGGGTTCTTGCTGCTTGCGGGTTTGCCGTTTACCAATAACTGCGTACCGCCGAGGTTGTCGCCGTCGCTTAGTGTGACGGGGCTCGCGTAGGCACCTGAAATCGGTTTATTGTTCGTTCCGAGCGCGATCAGCGAAAGCGCTACCGGCTTTTTGAAGGCTTTGCCCGCTTTGCCTTTGGGCATCTTGCCCCACTTCAACGACTTGATAGTGTCACTGCCGTTAGCATGAAATAGCGGGGAGTAGCCCTGGGACGCAAATGGGGCGTAGCCGTGGGACGCAAACAGGCCCTGCGGCGCCACGTTTGGCGTCAGTCGCGATCCACCAGAGCACGCCGAAAGCGCGAAAACCGATGCCATGCTGACGATCGCGGTTCCAGCAATGAGCCTCTTTATCACCGAGAAGACCTCCACGCCCTGAAGTGACACAAGCTCTCCTCGCCTCCTCGACCGGGGTACCCGGCGGAGGGCAAGGAGTGCCGGGCGCTAGCCGTAGCGCCCCGTAATATAGTCTTCGGTCCGCTTGTCCCTGGGTTTAGTGAAGATCGAGGCGGTTGTGTCGCTTTCGATAATTTCGCCGAGGAGAAAAAAGGCCGTATAGTCGCTGATCCGCGCGGCCTGCTGCATCGAGTGCGTGACGATGACGACCGTAAAATCCTTTTTCAGCGCCACAATGAGGTCCTCAATCTTACTCGTTGCAATCGGGTCGAGCGCCGAGGCAGGCTCGTCCATGAGAATCACTTCGGGGTCGACCGCGAGGCAACGCGCAATGCAGAGGCGCTGTTGCTGGCCACCGGATAACTCGAGGGCAGATCGATCGAGGCGATCCTTGACCTCGTCCCACAGGGCAGCGCGCCGCAAACTGCGCTCGCAGACTTGCATCAGAATCCGCTTGTTTCCCTCGCCCTGTATTCGCGGTCCGTATACCGCGTTTTCGAAGATCGATTTCGGAAAAGGGTTTGGCCGTTGAAAGACCATGCCGATGCGATGGCGGATCGTCACGGGATCGATGGCGGCGGCGTGAATGTCGGTGCCGTCAAGTAAGACGGTGCCCGTGACCTTTGCTCCTGGCGTCAGGTCGTGCATGCGATTGAGGGCGCGGATAAAGGTCGACTTGCCGCAGCCCGAGGGGCCAATCAAGGCCATCACGCAATTCGGACGAACGCTCAGCGATGCGTTCTTAATCGCGTGGAATTTTCCATAATACACGTTAAGATTGTCGACGCACAGCTTTGGGCCATTCGACACCTGCGGCATATCTGAGGTGGCTATCGCCATGGGCTCCCCTGCGTTCGTCGGTGAAAGTGGTTATGCCTCGCGCTTAATTCGCATGATCGGAAGCCGAATGGTGAATGACGTTCCGCGGCCGAGCATTGATTCTGCGGAGATTGCGCCGCCGTGCGCATCGATGATGCCCTTGACGATCGCAAGGCCGAGACCGGCACCGCCGCTGCCTCGCGTTCGGGAGCGGTCAACGACATAAAAGCGTTCGAAAATGTGAGGGAGGTCGCGATAAGGGATTCCTTCGCCCGTATCGCGGACGCGAACGAATGCGTCGCTGCCGTGCGCGTCGAGTTCGATCTTGACGCGGCCGCCGGCACCGGTATGACGAAGCGCGTTGTCGACCAAATTGACGAAGACTTGGGCCAGTCGATTGGGATCTGCCTCGACGTGTACCGGGCGCAACGTGATCAGCTCGAGGGAAATCCCCTTGTTGGCGGCCTGTGGCTCGAACGAGCTCAGAATGGATCGCGCGACATCTTCGAGATCGATTTCTCGTAGATCCAACGTCATTTGGCCGGATTCGGCTCGCGCCTGCTCGAGCAACTGCCCAACGAGCGACGTCAGGCGATCGACTTGCGTGAGCACTTGCGGCAAAAACAGATCGCGCGCTTCTTCATCCGGCGCTTCGAGAACGGTCTCAAGCATCAGCTTGATCGACGAAAGCGGCGTTCGAAGCTCGTGGGAAACGTTGGATAGAAATTCCTTACGCGCACGATCCAGCCGAACAAGCGACGTTTGATCGTCGGCAAAGACGACGACGCGCCGTTGCGACTCGTCTGCATCGTCGGCGTCAATCGGATAGACCGAAACACGAAAAATTCGGTTTCCTTGCGTCCCGGTCAAGGAAAGCGGCGCAACGGACCCTTCGCCCTGTATGGCCTCACTGATACGACGTTCAAGTTCGATATTCTGCAGCGCTTCGATCACATGCGCCCCGGTCGCGCGATTGCTATCGAATCCAAAAATCGTTCCGGCGGCTGGATTGGCGAACTCGACGTGCTGCGCGCGATTGACGAGAATGACTCCAATTGGAAGAGCCCGCACTAAGCGCGCGAATGCGCTCTCGAGAGGCAGCTGTGCGGTAACGATAGCGTCGGCGGTTTGGGGTACCGCCAGAGACGCGGGCGGCTCCGGGCGCCGTGCAAAGATGCGCGACCCGAGCCAGCCGCAGCCTGCGCCGATCGCCGTCGCGACAGGCACCGCCCACTGCAGCGAACTCATCGCGTGAGCTCTACTAAGCTTTGAACATGTAACCGCGGCTGCGAATCGTCAAGATGAGTCGCGGCGTGCGCGAATCTTCTTCTATTTTCTCGCGCAACCAGCGGATGTGAACGCTGACGGTTTGCTGCTCGCCTTCAAAGTCGTATCCCCAGACTTTATCGAGGAGCGTCTGCCGGGTGACCACGCGGCCGTTATTCTCCATGAGCACGCGCAGCAATGCAAACTCTTTGGGAGCAAGGGAGACCTCTTTGCCGCGCACGGTTAGCTGTTGCCGAGATGGATCGAGGGTGATGTCACAGAGCGTAATCGCTTCGTCGTGACCGGTCTGAATAGGCGTCGGGCGGCGCAATCGCGCCTTGACACGCGCCAAAAACTCATGCAGGGCAAAAGGCTTCGTAACGTAGTCGTCCGCACCCAACTCTAACGCCAGCACTTTGTCGATCTCTTGATCCTTGGCCGTCAACATGATGATGGGCACCGAACTGAACTTCCGTATTTCCTTGCACGCTTCAACGCCATCAAGAATCGGCAACATGATATCCAGCACGATGAGGTCCGGTTGCTCGCGCTGCGCCATGGCAATCGCACTGCGTCCGTCGCCGGCGGTTACCACCGCGTATCCGCTACGCTCTAAGTTGAACCGCAGGGTCTGGAGGATCGCCGATTCATCGTCGACGACCAGGATTTTCTTATTGAAATCCGGACCCTTGACAAAGTCTCCCCGAGTCGACTTAGCTTCCAACGTTTCGTTCATACGATTTCGCTATGGCGCTATAATCGAGCGCACCATCTCCCTGTGCGGAGCGAAGAGTATAGAGTTGGTAGGCCAGAGCTGTTGCCGGCATTGAATAGGTAGAGGCGCGAGCCGCGTCCAGTGCGGCAGCGATATCCTTGCGGAGCAGATCGAGCGCGAAGCCGCCTTCGAACGTTCCGGCAAACCACGTCTTGGGCAACCAGCGCTCGAGGACATAATTCGAAGCCGTCGCTGAGGCAAGAACCTTGCATACCATCCCCAAATCGGCGCCAGCTCGTTGCGCGAAAGCAAGTGCTTCCACGTTGCCGATCATAGTATTGGCGATGACGATCTGATTCACCAGCTTGACGGTCTCACCCATGCCCACGGACCCGAGATGATGCGGCGTGCCCATGGCACGCAGTACGGGCTCGGCGCGGGCGAAATCGTCCTCGCTAGCACCCACCATGATCGTCAGCGTTCCGTCAGCAGCTCGAGCCGGGCCGCCACTGATGGGAGCGTCGACGAAGTTGAGCGCGTGTTCGCCGAGCCGGCGCCCGAACGACTGCGACGAAACCGGCGAGATCGTCGACATATCGATGACGAGCGTATCAGGTTTCGCTCCTGCGACCACACCGCGGGCCGCGAAAAGCACTTCGTCAACTTGCGGTGCATCCGGTACGCAGACGATGACACACTCTGAGGCCGAGGCAACACCTGCTGCGTCTCGGGCCTCAATGACGCCATCCCGCTCGATCAAACGATCGAGCGCTTCGCGACGGCGATGCGCGCATGCAGTGACGCTGAAGCCGGCTCTACGTAACGACCGGACCATGGGTTCACCCATGGCGCCCAATCCAATAAAACCGACCCGCTGAGCCACCTGCCGCCCCATTGGGCGAGCCGTGCAGCCTTTCCCCCGCCGGAGTGCCGCGCCGGCCAGTCCCCAGGCGAGGGGCGCGTTCGGCGCTGGCCGAAGGCGGCATTGCTATGAACACTGTCGCCACCGTCCCCATCGTACGACCGACCTTCGACGATCTGAATTTGTCAATCGGGAAGCGAACGCGCCTGCATCGGCTGATGTACGAGCACGGTCCCGCCAACGGCACGCTGATGATGTTGCCGATCGATCAGGGACTAGAGCATGGGCCGGTGGATTTCTTCGACAATCCGGATTCGATCGACACCGATTGGATCTATCGTCTCGCGGTGGAAGGAAACTTCTCCGGCATCGCACTGCACGTCGGCTTGGCCGAGAAGTATCAAAAGAAGTATGCGGGCCGCGTGCCACTTTTGCTCAAGATCAATGGCAAGACAAACGTTCCGTCCGATGACGAAGCCTTTAGTCCACTGACCTCGTCGGTCGAGGACGCGGTCCGCTTGGGTGCCGACGCGGTCGGTTATACGCTGTACGTCGGCAGTCCGGCGCAAGAGCTCGACATCGCTCAATGCAACGAGGTGCGGCGCGAAGCCGAACGCTACGGCATGCCGCTTGTCATCTGGGCGTATCCGCGCGGCGCGGCGGTTCGCGCGAAGGGCGGCATCGATTCGCTCTACGCTGTCGATTACGCGGCACGCGTTGCCTGCGAAATGGGCGCCGACATCGTCAAGCTCAACGAGCCGGTGTGGAAAGCCGACGACGCCTCGAAGCTTCCGAAGCCGTACAACACGCTTGAATTCGACGACCTCGAAGGGCTTCGCAAAGTCGTCAAGTCGGCGGGGCGCACTTTAGTGCTTGTTTCCGGCGGCAGCAAACTCGGCGACGACGCTACCATTCACAAAGCGCGCATCGCCATGGAAGCCGGATGCGTCGGTTTGATCTTCGGACGGAACATGTGGCAACGCGCGTGGGACGACGCGGTTACGATGGCGTCCCGCATGCACGACATCATGAAAAACTACGGCCAGTAGCCCTAACGCTGCAACGCCGCCCTTCGCGCCGACTCCAACGCACATCCATGTGCTGAGTCGGCACTGGCGCATCCTGCGCTGAGCAAGCTCAGGGTGACACGGTGCGAAACCCCTGAAACGGTGCAACCCCGCGACGGTTCGGTTGCAACTCTCTAAGCGCCGGGATGCGTCCTAGTTGGCACTCATGACTCCGGACAACGCGGGCAGCATCGAGGAGCGCGTGAATGCGGCGCTCGACAAAGTTCGCCCCGGAATTGCGGCCGACGGCGGCGAGGTGTGGTTGGTCAAGGTCGAGGACGGCATCGCGTACGTGCAGATGCTCGGTGCGTGCGGCGGTTGCCCGGCATCGATGATGACGCTGAAAGGTGCAATCGAAACGATCGTTCGGGCGGACGTGCCCGAGATCAAGCAAGTCGTCGAGCTGTAGCTGCTAGTGGCCTGCGCAGCGAGCGCAGTACCAGCTGACCGCTCCGTCGTGTTCGCGTGGAACCATGTGATCCCGAGTCCCTCGCCTTCCGCAGCTTGCGCAG
This sequence comes from Vulcanimicrobiota bacterium, assembly GCA_963752765.1. Classification (GTDB taxonomy): domain Bacteria; phylum Vulcanimicrobiota; class Vulcanimicrobiia; order Vulcanimicrobiales; family Vulcanimicrobiaceae; genus JAFAHZ01. Next base: position 646,022 of record CAVVZD010000009.1, on the reverse strand, counting down.
GCATAGGTTTGACCGATGGGGATACGACGCTGGGTCACTTCGTGGCGCTTGGCGACGTAAAAGGCCAGATAGATGACGATGCCGATGACAAGCGGCGCAAAAGCGAAGAACTGACTGAACTCACTCGGCGAGATCCGGGGCTCCATACGGGCCCTCTTTTTCCCGCCGGCATTGGAGCGCACCTCGCCGTCGGAGTCGAAACACCCTCGTAGCATGAGTGAAGCCACATTGCGCGATACGCTGATCTCGAATCTCGAGCACGCCGGCATGCTTCGTTCTCCACGAATCATCGCGGCGATGCGCAAGGTTCCGCGCCATCGCTTTGTGCCCGAGCTGACGATTGAGGAAGCGTATGCCGATCGCGCGGTGGCGATCAAGACGCATGATGAAACGATTCTTTCGTCGATTTCCCAGCCCGGCATGATCGCGCAAATGCTCGAGCTCCTGGGGGCGAATGAAGGCGCTCGCGTGCTGGAAATTGGGACCGGCAGCGGATACAACGCAGCCTTGCTTGCCGAAATTGTTGGATCGTCCGGCCGGGTCACGACGGTCGAGCTCGATGCAGAGCTTGCCAATCGCGCACGCTCTACGATCGAGTCGCTTGGTTATGGGAACGTGGCAGTACTGGTCGAGGACGGGACGCGAATACGCGAGCCGGCTTTCGATCGTCTCGTGGTCACGGCTCGAACCGACGACATCGCCGCCGCCTGGTGGCGGATACTTCCCGACGGCGCGCGCATCGTCGTCCCGTTAGTGCTTGAGAGCGTCGGCGAATATGCGGTCGGATTCGTGCGGCGAGGGGATCGGCTACAGAGCATCGGCGCATGCCCGTGCGCCTTCATCGAGTTACGAACGCAACCGCCGCAAGGGATGAGCGGCGTTTTTTACCGCGACGCGACGCCGCGCGAAGGCCGGCCTTGCATTCGGACCATGCGTGACGTAGAGGCGGTACCGGTCGAACGCGCTACCCCGCAACTACTCGACGACGCGGACCTCGTCATCGCACGTCCCGTGACGATGTTTGCGGTGACGCTTATGCCGTAGGGCTATTTTTTGAAGTAGGCTGCGTTGATGTCGACAAACCGGTTATACTGCTCCGGCAAGTCGGAGTCAGCGTAAATGGCTTCGACAGGACAGGCAGAGACGCAGGCGCCGCAGTCTATGCAGACCTCGGGATCGATGAAGAGCATCTCGTCTTCGTCTTTTCCGTGGATGCAATCGACGGGACAAACGTCAACGCACGATTTGTCCTTTGTGCCGATGCACGGTTCGGTAATGACGTAGGCCATAGCGAGCCTCTACAACGCTGCACGCAACAACGCCTGCCCGCCGAACAACCGTTCAACAGGCTGGTGCGGTGTTACTAATACGCGGGACGTCCGCGAATGGCGCGCAAGATCCAAAGCAGCACGATGGCACCGACGACGGCGCAAATGATGCTTCCTATGTTGAAGCCGGTGACGCCGACATGGCCAAAGAACCCGTAGACCCAACCGCCGATCACCGCTCCGATGATGCCGACGATGATGTCACCGATGATGCCTCCCGGCGCTTCGCCAGGAACGATCCAGCGGGCGACCAGACCCACGATAAGCCCAAAGATGATCCAAGCAAGAATTCCCATCTGTCTCCTCCCTCCTCGCCTATACCCGTTTATATCGTTGGTCGCTCAGCCGCAGGCACAACCGCCGGCGAAACCCAGGCCCAAATTTCAAGGTAGGAAGAAGCAATGAACGCGGCTTGCGAGACGTGCGGCTACCGGTCGGCCCAGGTCTTCGAAGGAGTGCACCGGTTTTGTACGACCTGCGCGCAACGGCGTGCGGTGGCCGGGGCGTTACCGTTCCTCGGCGCCGCATTGGCTGCAGTCGGTCTGATCGCAGGCAGCGCACTCTTAGCCGACCGGCTTGGCCGTGAGGAAGAGCGCCACGAATCGCCGCTCGGCGAGCTCACGAAGCGCTTTCGCGGCGGTACGCCAACCCTCGCCAGCTTTTCACGCGATCTCACCGAGCTGGCCCGCGCCGGCAAGCTCGACGTAGTCATCGGACGCGACGAAGAAATCGAGCGCGTCATTTCAATTCTCGCCCGGCGGAGCAAGAACAATCCCGTGCTCGTCGGCGAGCCGGGCGTCGGCAAGACGGCGATCGTCGAAGGGCTTGCAGCGCGCATCGTCGCCGGTACCGTGCCGAAGACGCTGCACGACAAACGCGTATTGGCGCTCTCGCTTGGACCGCTTGTTGCCGGCACGAAGTATCGTGGAGAGTTTGAAGGCCGCGTCAAGCGCATCATCGATGAAATCAAACGCAGCGCCGGCGACGTGATTCTCTTTATCGACGAGCTGCATACGCTCGTCGGCGCGGGCGCGGCCGAAGGTGCACTAGACCTCAGCTCGATGATCAAACCCGAACTGGCGCGCGGCGAGCTCCAATGTGTCGGCGCCACGACGTTCGACGAATACCGCAAATACATTGAGTCCGACGCGGCGCTCGAACGACGCTTCCAGCCGGTCATGGTCGAGGAGCCGAGCATCGAGCAGACGGTTGCAATTCTACACGGCCTGCGTGAGGGCTATTCGCGCCACCATCGCGTCGAAATCACCGATGATGCAATCGAAGCCGCCGCTGCTCTCTCAGCGCGGTACATTGCCGATCGCTTCTTACCTGATAAGGCCATCGACCTCATGGACGAGGCCGCGGCCTCGGTAGCGCTGGCGAACAAAGGCGATGTCGATCACCCGCCTGTTACGCGCGAGCATGTGGCAGCGGTCGTTACTCGCTGGACGGGAATTCCGCAAGCCTCGCTGACCGAATCGCAAGCAAATCGATTGCTCGAACTCGAGCGCGTGCTTTCCAAGCGCGTCATCGGGCAAGAATCCGCGATCGCAGCGGTTTCCGATGCGGTGCGCCGCGCTCGCGCCGGTTTGCACGATCCGCGCAAGCCTCTCGGGAGTCTGCTCTTCAGGGGACCGACTGGCGTCGGAAAAACGGAACTTGCCAAGGCGTTGGCAGAGGCACTCTTCGGCAGCGAAGCCGCGCTCGTGCGCATCGACTTATCGGAGTTCACCGAAGCACACACGGTGTCGCGACTGCTCGGTGCCCCTCCGGGATACGCCGGACACGACGAACCCGGGCAGCTCACCGAACCGGTGCGGCGCCGGCCGTACTGTGTCGTGCTCTTCGACGAACTCGAAAAGGCGCACCCCGACGTCGCGGCGATTCTTCTGCAAATTCTCGACGACGGCCGGGTTACCGATGCCAAAGGACGCACGATTGACTTTCGCCACTGCCTCATCGTGCTCACGACCAACCTGGAGGACGACGAGGTAGCGTTTGCTTTACGGCCGGAACTGCTCAATCGAATCGACGAGATCGTTGCCTTCCGGCCGCTCGGCCTTGCGCAAATCGAGGCCATTGTGGAGATTCATGTCGACGCGCTTGCGAAGCGACTTGGGGCGCGCAACGTGACGCTGCGACTTTCCGACGAGGCTAAAGGGTACCTCGCACGAGTCTCGATGGGCGCCGGCAGCGGTGCGCGCCACGTCGGACGCACCGTTTCGCATTACGTCTCAACGCCGCTTTCAACGTCGATCCTGCGCGGCGAACTGCGCGAAGGCGCGAACGCCGACGTGACGTTCGAGGGTAACGAACTGAAGATCAAAGCCGCCTAGGTTCCCCGGCTTACAGATTCGTGGCAGGCGAGAGCGCCAACGCCTGTGGGCTGTTCACGCCGTTGGCAATCGTAATCCAGGAAACGCCCGCATACGGCGGCGGATACTGTGTGACGGTGTTATTGCCGTAGTTGGCGACGAAAAGATTTCCCAACGCATCGACGGCCAGGGCCACCGGCTGACTCTGTCCCCCCTTGATCGTGGTAGGCGCTCCCGTAAACGGCACCCCGTATTCGGTGACGGTGTTGGCTCCTTGATTCGGCACGAACAGGCTGGACGAGCCGTTGACCGCGATCGCACCTTGCTCGTTAATGCCGTTGGTGATCCAGGCCGAAGGAACGCTCCCGCTTGAAAACGGCGGCACGTATTCCAAGACGGAGTTGGGCGTACTGTTCAAATTGGAAACGAAGAGATTGCCGCGTGCATCGATCGCAACCGAGTTGGGGGCGTTCAGTCCGTTGGCAATTGTCGTTGGCGATCCGTTGTACGGCGGCGCGTAAAGCGTGACCGTATTGGCCGCACTGTTGGCGACGAAGAGATTGTTTGACGCGTCGAGGCCGAGACTAACGGGATCGCTCACGCCATTCGAAATGGTAGTCATCGGACCGCCGGTGTAGGGAGCGACGTATTCGGTAACCGTGTTGCTGCCGTTTCCGTTGGCGACGAAAAGATCGCCTCGCGCGTCGAGCGCCAGCGCTTGCGGATGATTGACGCCGACCGCGATGGTATTCGGGGGGCCGGTATACGGTGGGACGTATTCGATAACGCTGCTCGGCTGGCTGGCGACGAAGAGGTCACCGTTCGCATCAAAGACGAGGGCTTGCGGGTCGACGAGCCCGTTCGCAACGGTCGCGATCGGCGGGTTTTGCGGATTCGTATAGAGCGTGACCGTATTCGCGCTGGAGTTGGCAACCGCAAGCACCTGCTTCACGTTAACGTTGACCGTCCCGGAGCATACCGCACCGGCTTGCATGCACGCATTTGATCCCGGGCCCGTGATGCCGGCGGTGATTCGCAACGCGCCGGTGGCGGTGCCGCTCGCTGGGCCCGTATACGCGACCGTGAAAAGATCGGGTTGTGTGGAAAACGAGGGCACAACGGTGAGCGGAAGTTGTCCGCCGACCGACGCGACCGTGTATGAGACCGACGCGGGAGAAAGGATGACGTTTCCGTTGGCGTCGAGCATCTCCGCAAGCAATTGATGTTTTCCGGCTCCGTAGAGATCGATGCCGCCAGAAGCATTCTGCGCGCCGAACGGGCTTGCCGCGGCGAGGGTGAGGCTCGCCGGAACCGTACCGATCGCGAGATTAACCGTTGTTCCCGCGACCGGAGAAACGGTAAATCCGATCGCTTGAGGCTGTCCGAGGGCGCTCAATGGCGACGCGTTTGCAGCACTGAAGAGCGTCACCATTGCGGTATACGTTCCCGGCGACAATCCGAAGACGAGCTGACACGTGCTTCCGCCGGAGGTCGATGAGCAGGCGCTCGATCCGGCGGTCAGCGCGATCGTTTGTGTCGCGGACAACGCACCGACAACGCTCATCGACATCGCTTGCACCGGATTGGGCGCTGCAGAACCGTACGGAGTATTGGTCGGTGGGGGCGTCGCGAGCGGCGGCGGCGTTACCATCGGCATGAACGGCACCGCGGTTGGGAGGCCCGGGCGCGTCCCGGAAGATGGGGCGGGTGCCGGAAACGTCCAAGGGAGATGAACCTTGACGATGGTCGCGCCGCTCGGGACCGGACCGCTGCCGCTCCCTCCAAGCATGGCGCCGTTGCCGGGGGGCACTAGCCCGGAGAGGCCCTGGGCGCCACCGCCCGCGCAGCCGCTGGTAAGAGCGGCTACGGAGAGCGCCAATAGGAAGCCGGATGGCCTTCTCACCGCCCGATACTACGTGTCGGGCGGGTATTATTCCCTGAGCAGCTTGATGACGTTGTCCCGGATTTCGTTTGCGTCCAATCCACCGACCTCGATCTGCCGCACGACGCCTCGGGGATCGATGAACACGTGGACCGGCAGCCCTTCGATACTGTATTGCTGCGCAAGCGTTCCGTCGTCGACCACGACCGGGTACGAGAGATGGTGCTGATCGCGAAACGCTTGGGCCTTACGTGCGTTCTCGGCCACGTCGACCCCGACGACTTGCAGTCCCTGCGTGCGGTAACGCCGCTGCAACGCTTCGATCGAGGCCGCCTCGTCGTTGCACGGCGGGCACCACGACGCGAAGAAGTTGAGGTAGACGAATTTTCCACGCAATGACGCGAGCGAGAGCGGTGTTCCACTCGGGATTGCCGGCTTCGACCAGCTCGGCGCTCGTTGGCCGACGCGGGCGACCCCGTTCGGCCCCGCACTGGCGTGAGCGCTGCGAGCGTTGCCCGCACATGCGACGAGCGAGCTAAGCCCGACCAACAGCGCCACAATTCTTGAACGGACCACGCTAGCCGTAACTCGGAAAAGCGAGGGCTTCGGCATCGCGGCGCATTTGAGCCATCAGCTCATGAACGTTCGCAAAGCGCGTTTGGTCTCGAATGAAGCGCAAAGCACGTAGTGCGAGCTCCCGTCCGTAGATGGTCTGCTCGAAATCCCGCAGCCAGGCTTCCACCGTGCGCTGCCGGCCACTAAATTGCGGGTTGGTGCCGATGGAAACGAGCGCCGCATAGTCGCGGCCTTCGTAACGCGCGACCGCGGTATAGACGCCGTCCTTTGGCAAGAGTTTGCTGGGCGGCATGACGTTTGCCGTCGGAAAACCGAGCTCGTGTCCGCGACCGGCGCCAAGTTCGACCGAACCGCGAATCTCGTATCCCACGCCGCCGAGCAGGCGATCTGCTTCCAACATATTTCCTTGCGCAATGAGCTCGCGAATGCGCGTACTTGAAACGCGTTCCCCTTCATCGGCGATATTGGACACGCAGGCCGCCGTGACGCCGCGCGTGGTGAGGTATTCGTTCATGAAGGCGGTGTTACCGGCGCGTTTGTGGCCGAATCGAAAGGTCGATCCGACCGTCACCCCGCGCACGCCGAGGCGGTCGACGAGAAGGTCGAGGAAGGCGCGCGGCGAGAGCCGAGCGATGCGCTCGTCAAACGTTAGCCAAAAGCACTCCTCGAACCCCGCCGCGGCGAAGAGATCGATGCGCTCCTGCGGAGTATTGAGTAGCGGCGGCTCGCCGCCCGGACGTAAGAACGAGGCGGGATGATTGGCAAACGTCAGGACGCCGCTGCGCCAGCGTGGCCGCCGCATGCGCAGCGTCTGTCGCGCGATTTCCCGGTGACCGAGATGAAATCCATCGAAAAACCCGATTGCGAGCACGAGCGGACGCGCGCGATCGCGCTCAAAATCGTGAACAATGTTCACACGAAAACCTTGCGCGGGGCCAGCAATGCGCCGAGCGCTTCGCCCACGCCCACCAGCGTCCGCGATTCGTCACGTACGAAGACGTGGCGGGCGGCGGCACCGTCGGGCAGCGGTACGGCTCGACCGGCGCGAAAGTCGACCGACTCTCGCAGGTCGAGCACAATGGTAGGAAACGGAATGATATGTTCGGGCGCAATGAGCGCGCGATGTGGGTCAGCCGCGACCTCGTCCATTGTTTGTGCTTCGTAGAGTACGAACGGTCCTGAGGCTTCGCGGACCAGTGCGCCCATGTGCGCGGGAATGCTCAAGGCTGCACCAAGGTCGTGACAAAGCGTTCGAATGTACGTTCCTTCGCTGCAAGCAATGCGCAAGCGCGCTATCGCCGGCACGTCGGTTCCGAGAAGCGTCAATGCATAGATCGTTACCGTGCGAGAACGCCGCTCGACCTGCTTTCCTTCTCGCGCGATTTCGTAGAGCCGGCGCCCTTGGTGATGAACGGCGGAAAACATTGGAGGCGTCTGCGCAACCTTGCCGATGAAACTCGGCAGCACGGCTTCCAGACGACGCCGCCAATCGGATGGAACGTCACCGCACACTAGCGTTTCGCCCAGCGCGTCTGCGGTCGTGGTGGAACGCCCAAGTACCAGCGTACAGGTATACACCTTGCGCTGGTCCTCCAAGAGCGGAATTAAGCGCGTTGCTTTGCCGACCGCAACCGGCAAGACGCCCGCGGCCTGCGGATCGAGCGTACCCAGATGACCGGCTGCGATTTTGCGATCGCGTGCGTATAAACCGTAGATTCGCCGAAGTCGCGCGACCGTCTGTGCGGAGGTCGGTCCCGCCGCTTTAAAGACGTTGACGAATCCGATCACAATCCTTCGGCGACGAGCGCGGCATCGGCCGCACGAAACGCTTCGTCGAGCGTCCCCTGCCAGGTGAGTCCCGAGGCACGGAAGTGGCCTCCGCCTCCTAACGCTTTCGCAGCGGCCTGCACGTTGACGCGCCCGCTCGAGCGTAAGCTTACGCGAATCTCCCCGTCGATCGCCTTAAAGAGCGCCGCAACCTCGACGCCCTCCTGGCCGCGTAGCGTATTGACCATGTCTTCTGTGTCTTCACCGTCTGCGCCGGTGTCGTCGAGCATCTTCTCATCGACATACGAATAGCAATACCGCCCGCCGTGAGCAAAGGTCATCGCGTCGATGATTCGCCCCAGCAGGCGAGTTGCAGCGACGCGCTTCTTCAGGAAGATCTGCTCGGTAATCTCTTCCTTATTAGCTCCGAGTCGCATGAGTTCGGCCGAAAGCTCCAACGTATCGGGCGTGGTGTTTGAGTGCATGAAACCACCTGAATCGGTCATGATCGTCGTGAGAATGCAGGTGGCGATATCTGGATCGAGGGTCACCCCCAGTTCGCGTAGCAAGTGCATGACGACGGTGCCGGTCGAGCACTCATTTTCGAGCACGTAGTTGAGTTTGCCGAATTGCGAATTGCCCAGGTGATGATCGATATCCAACATATTTTCCCTGGATACGACCGGCAAAAACTCTCCGGCCCGGCGCCAATCGCTCATGTCGCAGAAGACGTACAACGTGTCAGGCGGCAGCGTGGAGGGCAACTCTCGCGAGACGCGATCGCTGTCGGGAAGGAAGCGCAAGTTGCGTGGCACAGGATCTTGCTGAAAGTAGTACACAACCTTGCCAAACTTCTTGAGCGCGAGGCCAAGCGCGAGACCGGCCCCTAGCGTATCGCCGTCGGGCTTGACGTGACTGACCATAACGAAGGTGCTGCGCCGGCGCAGCTCGTCAACGACTTCGCGCGTTGTGGAACGGGCCTTCGTGCTCTCGATCACTGTTGCGCCTGCGCGTCCTGCAAGGTCTTTGCCAGCGCGATCGCACGCTCCGCCGATCGGTCCTCAACGAAAGTCAACTCGGGCGTGTGCCGAAGATCGATCTTACGGCCAAGCTCGCCACGCAGAAAGCGGCTCGCGTGTTTGAGCGCGTCGAGCGATTGTCGTGCGGCGTGACGATCCCCAATAACCGAGACGAAGACTCTGCAATGACGCAAATCGTCGGTTACTTCTACCCGCGTCACCGTGACGAATGCCAAGCGCGGATCTTGCAGCTCCTGTGAAACCAAGATGCTTAAGATCCGCTGGATCTCGTGATCGATCTTCGCCAGCCTCTGCGCCTTCATCGTCACTCCTTCGTCAGGCTCGAGAGAGTTCTGCGGCGACGCGTTCGAGAGCGTAGGCTTCGATGACGTCGCCTTCTTTGAGATCTTGGAACCTCGCAATTTGGATGCCGCATTCGAAGCCTTCGGCAACCTCACGAACGTCATCCTTGAAGCGTCGCAGCGATTCGATCTCACCGTCAAAGACGACGGTGCCGTCGCGGATGACCCGCGCTTTGGCATTGCGCGTAATCTTTCCGCTGGTGACGTAGCAGCCGACAATCGTTCCCACTTTACTGACTTTGAAGACTTGCCGCGCCTCGGCGCGGCCGAGCGTCACCTCACGCTCGATGGGCGCAAGCATTCCGCGCATCGCCTTCTTGAGATCTTCCTCGATCTCGTAAATCACTTGGTAGAAGCGCAGATCGACGCCGTCGTTTTCTGCCAAGCGCCGTGCGGTTTCGTCAGGCCTGATGTTGAAGCCGATGAGCACTGTATTCGAGGCGCTGGCAAGATTGACGTCGTTCGGTGTGATCGCGCCGACGCCGCCGTGTATCACGCGGATGTCCACATCCTCGTTCGAGAGCGACTCCATGCGCGTGCGAAGTGCTTCCAGCGATCCCTGACCGTCGGCCTTGATGATGAGGTTGAGCGTCTTCTTGCCTTCGGCGGGCATCGACATAAACGTCTCCAGCGACACGCGCTGCGAGCCCGTCCCCGAGATGCGAACGTCGCGCCGGCGCGTCGCACGTTTATCGGCGGCTTCTCGCGCAACTCGCTCGTCGCTAACGACCATGAGCGTGTCGCCGGCTGCAGGCACGTCGGACAGACCCATCACCTCGACTGGAATCGAGGGTCCGGCCTTCTTTACTTGCTTGCCCATGTCATCGACGAGCGCGCGCACTTTGCCGAACGTTCCGCCGACAACGACGATATCGCCGACGCGCAAGGTGCCGTTTTGAACCAGCACGGTCGCAACCGCGCCGCGCCCGCGATGGAGCGCGGACTCGATCACCACGCCGGTGGCGCGGCGATTCTTATTCGCACGCAGATCCCGAATATCGGCCTCGAGCAGCACGGTGTCGAGCAGCTCCTTGATGCCGTCGCCGCTCTTGGCTGAAACCGGAACCATTTCGATCGTACCGCCCCAATCGACGGGCTGTAAACCCTGTTCGATCAACTGCTGCTTGACACGGTCCGGTTGCGCGTCTGCTTTATCCATTTTGTTGATTGCCACCACGATTGGAACGCCTGCGGCCTTTGCGTGCGCAATGGCTTCCTTTGTTTGCGGCATGACCCCATCGTCGGCGGCAACGACGAGGATCGCGACATCGGTAACCTTCGCGCCGCGAGCCCGCATGGCCGTAAATGCCTCGTGACCGGGCGTATCGATGAACGTCACCTTGCGATCGTTGCGCTCGACGGTATAGGCGCCGATTTTTTGCGTGATGCCGCCAGCTTCACCGGCCGCCACGTTCGCTTGCCGGATCTTATCGAGCAATGACGTCTTGCCGTGGTCGACGTGTCCTAAGACGGTCACCACCGGAGGACGCGCCGTGAGCATTTCGGGCTTGTCTTCTTCTTGCTCGACGGTGACTTCTTCGCCGGCCTCCTTGACGACGGCATTGAATCCGCACTTCTTGGCGACCGCAATCGCAACATCGCTCGGAATGTTCTGATTGATCGTCGCCATCGTTCCCATCTTGATCAGTTCGGTGATCACGTCTTTGGCGGGAACGATCATTGACGTCGCAAGTTCTTGAACGGTCAGCAAGTCGGGGATTTCGATCGTTTCGAGCGTGCGCGGCGGCGGAGCAGCGGCCTGATCGCCCTTTTTCTTCCGCTGACGCTCTTTTTCAAGAAGCAGCTCTTTCTCGCGGTCCTTTTTGGCAGCGGCCTTGTCCTCGTGCGAGCGCACGCGGTCGCCCGGACGCCCTCCGGTCGAGGGCGTCGGCGATTCGACGGTTGTGCCCACACCCGTGCGAGCTGCACCCTGACCGGCGGGACCCATCGGCCGGAACGGACCGTTGCCGGAATGACGCCGAGCAGGCGGTGCCGCCGACGGAGCTTGCAATGGGCGGCCCACCGCCGTAGAGCCCTTGCCGCCCTGTCCAGGCATGACTTGCCCTGGGCGCGGCGCAACGCCGGGGCGTCCCGGCAAGCCCGTCTGCGGACCGGGCGAGGCAGAAATCGAGGTGGTCGGGGGTGGCGGCTGGCGCCGAGCAATGCTCGTTTGGCCGGTCGGGACCGGACGGAGCCGGACCACCGCTTCGGGCGCAACCGCAATCGCTGGACGCACAGCGGTCGGCGCTACCGGGGCCGCCGGCGCCGGTGCCGGCGGTTCAACGGTCGGAGCGGCGGCGGCTGGAGTGCTTGCTGCGCGGGCAGGACGCGAGGCCGGAGGGCTGGTGACGGGGCGTAAGCGCGGAATCGCCGGCTCCGGAGCGCTGGGCTTGGGAGGCGCGGCTTCCCGGACGGGCGCGACCGGCGCGCTCGCCTTCGCGGCCGTGGGCTGTTCCGAGGGCTTCTTTTCGCCGGGTGCAGGCTTTAGGACGCTTCGAACCAGGTCCGCGATCTGGTCCGGCACCACGCTTAACTGGTTTTTCGCTTCGAAAACGCCGCCGAGGCGTTCGTTGAAGAGCGTTACCAGCTCTTTTGACGTGAGCCCGACTTCTTTTGCGAGCTCAAAAATCCGTACTTTCCCCGTAGCCAATTCTCTGCGGCGCGCAGTGCGCTCCGAGAGCTCCATCAAGTTAGTGTGCGGCAGCCTCCAACTTGACGGTTGTTGGCCCCGCTAAGTCCTAAACATCATTTCGCATTGCGTTTGAACTTCTTATTAAACCATATTCTTCCGCTGCCGTTGCAAGACCCCGGTAACGCTTGTTCTTCGCGGCCAAGGGTATGCAATCGGAGGAGCACAGGTACGCACCGCGGCCAGGTCGCTTGTGCCGCCCTGAGCGGTCGGGAATCCAGCCCGTCGGACAGCGCACGAAACGCAGCAGTTGCGGCTGCGGCGCCGACTTGCGACAGCCGACGCACTGCCGCATGGGCACGGCCATTACTCCGACTTTAAGCGCTCGCGCCGGAACTCTTCGAGCCGACGAATCAGCTCGGGATCGATATCTACATCCGATGCCGCTGCCGGTTCGGCAGCCTCTTCGGTGGGCGTTTCCTCGAGCAGCCGATCGGCCCGCTCGGCCATATAACGCTCGCGGGCTTGAGCCGATTCAGTCTCGCTCGTGATGTCCAGCCGCCAACCCGTCAGCCGCGCTGCCAGGCGCACGTTCTGACCGTCGCGTCCGATTGCCAACGAGAGCTGATAGTCGGGCACGATGACGAGCGCGACGCCGTCGTCGTCGAACAGCTCGACACCAATGACTTTGGCCGGCGCAAGCCCGTTCATGATGAACGTCGCAGGATCCGCGTCGTACCGGATGATGTCGATCTTCTCGCCGCGCAGATTGTCCGTCACGTTCGCGATGCGGCTCGATTTCGGCCCCAAGCACGCGCCGATCGGATCGACCTCGGCGCGATTGGTTTTCACCGCGACCTTTGAACGGCTGCCCGCGTCACGGGCGATTGCCATGATCTCGACGGTGCCGTCGGCAATTTCCGGCACCTCGAGCTCGAGCAGCCGCTGTACCAATCCCTCTGCTATGCGCGAAAGGATGACTTGCGGACCCTTGGGCGACTTCTTCACATCCAACACGTAGGCTCGAATGAAATCGTTGATGCGGTACGATTCGCCCGGAACTTGCTCGTCCAAATACATGACCGCTTCATCGCGGCCTTCGAGCGTAATGAACATGTTGCGCTGCTCGTACCGCTGAACGGTACCGGTGACGAGGTCGTTAAGCTTGCGCACGTACTTGTTGTAAACGGTATCTCGCTCGGCCTCTCGGATGCGCTGAACGATCACCTGTTTGGCGGTCTGCGCCGCGATGCGCCCAAAATCTTTCGGCGTCACCTCTTCGTCGTAGAAGTCGCCGACCTGATATGGCGAGCCGGCTTTCTTGACCGAAATCTCGAGTTTTGGATCGGTGACTTCTTCAACTATCATCCGGCGGTGATAGACGCGGTACGCCCCCGTCTGCCGGTCAACCATGACGATTGCGTTCGATTCGGTGCCGAAATGCCGTTTGTAGGCCGTCAGCAATGCCGCCTCCAGCGCTTCGAGCAGCATCTCGAACGGAATGTTTCGCTCTTTCGCGATCGAGTGCAGGACGTCTATTAGTTTCTCGTCAGGTGCCGTGTCTGTTGCTGGCATGTGCCTTCCGTTCACGTTTATCACGTTGCAGATCCCCGCGGGGATCGTATTCCAAATGGGCCGATTTAATGGTGACGAAGGGGAGCGGCCGTTCCCCACGTTCGGTTTCCAAGATGACCACTTCGCCGCGAACGCCGCGCAAAACGCCGCGATGGGTTTTTTCGCCGTTGATGGTAAGCGACGTTACGATACGCACGCGATTGCCTTTAAAGCGGTCGTAATCCGTTTCACGCACAAGCGGGCGGTCGAGGCCGGCAGACTGCACTTCCAACGCATACGGCACGTCGAACGGTTCCAGACGCGATCGTATGCGCGAAGAAATGCGTTCGCACAGATTCAAATCGGCGCCGCCGGGGCGATCGACGGTCACGAGGAGCTCGGTTGTTCCGCGTACCGTTCGCGCTCGCTGTGTAACGATTTCGACGTCGCCAAATGCAGCATCGTGCGAAATTGCTTCTAGCTCTCGCGCGAACTCGATTTCCAACGAAGGCTGCATAGATTCTTGCGATGCTCCCGAGTTGGTCTCTGAAACAACGAAGCGCGGGACCAGCCCACGCTCCTTCAAAACGACCTTCCCTAGGATACTGAAAATTGCGACGGGCCGCAACCCCACGTGGGCGCGGCCCCTCGCTCTGCTTTACGATTGTGCGATCGGCGCGCCGCCGGTAATTCGTCCGGCTGCCGTGGGCGCGCTACATGGCGGCCCGCCTAGTCGGCGCGTACATCGCGGGCTTTACAGCCCGGTGGATCTTGCGGTTCCAACCGCCCTCCTTCGTTTTTACGGTGACGAAGTGTGTCGATCCGTAACTCGACACGCCTCAATTGTAGTGCGACGAATGTCGGAGGGCAAGCGGGAATGCACCCGGGTCATGGCGACGAAGCGGCCGGCCCGGAAAACGGTTCCAGCAATCGAGCCTCGCATGCTTGCGTCACGATACCGTCGACAATGGGCGGCATGAGCCCAGGCGCGCGGCTTCCTCCGATGCTGATCTGCGTTCCGTTGGCAGGTGCAATGTCGCCTGGATGCTGCACGGCCGGAACGGTAGGCGCTGCCTCGGCCAGCGGATAGCGGACGAGCCAGCCGGTGCAGAGCGTCACCAGTCCCTCTTTGCGCGTTTGCGTTACCCACATGACGACGCGCCCCTCGCTGCCACCGCCGCGCGTACGGTAGATGTACTTCGTCGCTGCGAGCACGTCGGGCGGCGGTGTCGGCTCCATGCGCCCCTGCAACGAGTAGGTTGGAACGTACTGTTTCGTCGTCGGATTCACTGGGTTATTCGGAAGCAACCTGCGGAGCTTCTCGTTGAGATTCTCGGGTACGCTCGACTTTGGTGCGGGACGCAGTGACGGCGCAGGCTTGGGTGTAGGCCGCACTTCAATCGGTCGCGCCGGCGCCGCCTTCGTTTGTCCCGCGTTTCCCGGGCGCGGCCCGGGCGATGCAACGCCTTTGGGTGCCGGGCTCGCGGCGGTGCCGGCGGTTTTGGTCACCGCTTGCGCACTCGTCGGACTTGGACTGGGAACGCCGGAACGCGGTGCCGGCGGCGCTGACGCACGCAACGCCGGGGCGGGGGATTGGCTTGGGGCGGCGCTCGCTCGCAATGCAACCGCCGTGGCCGTCGGCGCCGCGCTCGGTTGTGCGGGGGCAGGCGATGCCGCCTTCGCGCTCGGTGCCGCGCTTGGCACCGGCGGCCTCGGCGATGGATGCAAGCTGGGAGCGGCAGTTGGAGCGGGCGAGGACACGGCCGTCGCGAGCGGCTTCACCGACACCGCCACCGGTGCCGTCGTTGGAAGGCTTACGGGTGCGGCCGGAAGCTCGTTGCTCGGGTGAAGTTCGTAGACGTTCTCCGTCGGTTGTGGATTTGGTTGCGGTGTTTGCTGCAGGATTGGACGTGGATTGGGCGGAGCGTTGGGCACGTTGCGCGCGAGCTCGTGAAGATTTTGCGGTAGACGCTGGGCCTGAGGCTGGACGAGTGGTGCATGTTGGATCGGCGCTATGCGCGGAACGTGCGGTACCGGAGGCGCGGGTCGCGGAACCGCCGCAACGTTGGCGACGGTAACAGGGGTCCGCCGTTCTATCGTCACGACTTCTCCGCCGGCGCTCTTCTCGGTCGCGCCTTCTTGCGACGAACTCGCCAAGACCGAGAAAAACAGCAATGCGAAAAGCGCGTGGATGATGACCGAAGCAAGAGTGCTTGCGGCAAGCCGTTCCCGATAGCGGCGGTCGATCGGATCGCGTTCCCACTTCATGCGACTATTGCGAGAGTGCGCGCAAGCAATCGCAGGAGCCTGCCGCCGCTCTCGCGCAAGCCGCACTCATCCACAGCATGGAACCAATTCTCCAAAAACGCACGAAGATCGTCGCGACAATCGGGCCGGCATCACGGGATCCCGCGATCATGCGATCGTTGATCGTGAGCGGCACGAACGTCCTCCGTCTCAATTTTTCTCACGGGACGCCGCAAGAACACGCCGAGGTCCTTGCAAACGCGCGAAGCATCGCGGACGAAATGCGCGTGCACATCGCTATCCTGCAAGACCTTCCCGGCCCGAAGGTGCGCACCGGCAAGCTTGCAAACGGCGCCGTCCGGCTCGAGCGAGGCGCCCGATTCGTCATCACCACGCAGGACGTAGAGGGGACGTCAGAGACCATCGGAACGAATTATCGAGACCTTCCATCCGACGTCGCGATCGGAAACCGGCTGTACTTGCAAGACGGTCAAATCACGCTGCGCATCGTCGGCAAGAGTGCGACGTCGATCGAAACGCTCGTCGAGTTCGGGGGCGAATTGCGTTCCGCTCAGGGCATAAACTATCCCGATGGCTCGCTCAATCTTACGTCCGTAACCGACCGCGACTTGGAACTTTTGCTCTTCGGGCTCGATCACGACGTCGACTACGTCGCAATATCATTCGTACGAAGCGCCGAAGACGTCGAACGCGTCAAAACATTCATGGGCGCGCGCGGCAAACACATTCCGGTCATCGCGAAAATCGAGAAGCACGAAGCCCTCGCCGACCTCGCGCGAATTATTGCCGTTTCCGACGGTATCATGGTGGCGCGAGGAGATCTCGGGATCGAGATCCCCATCGAGACGGTCCCGATCATTCAGAAGCAGATCATTGCGCAATGTAACCGCGCCAGTAAGCCGGTCGTGACCGCGACGCAAATGCTCGAATCGATGATCGGCTCGCCGCGTCCGACGCGTGCCGAGGCCACCGATGTTGCCAACGCGATTTTGGACGGGACGGATGCGGTCATGCTGTCGGGCGAAACGGCGCGCGGCGAGTATCCCACCGAAGCGGTTCGAACGATGGCCGAAATCGCGCGCGAAGCCGAGCGACACTATCCGCACCACGCGCTGCGCGACCGCCGATTGGAAAACGTAGCGCCGACGATTGCAACCTCGATTGCCGAAGCGGCAACCCGCGCTAGCGATGAGCTACACATTCCATACATCGTTACGGGGACGACTACCGGCAATACCGCTCATCATATCGCCGCCTTTCGGCCGCAGGCGCGTATTATCGCACTCACGCCGGTCCCCAGCGTCGCGCGCCGCCTTGCGCTGCTGTGGGGAACCGAATCGCTCCTGATTGATTCCTACGGTTCGATCGACGTGCTCTTATATATGACCGAGCGTCAGATGGTACGTGCGGGGCTGGTAAATTCGGGCGATCTCATTGCATTTACCACCGGCATGCCGGTTGGAGAGGGCGGCACGAACGTCCTTAAGATCCACCAAATACCTTAGCTTTTAACAACGCGCGTGCGTGTTTGAGCGCAACCTCGTGCGTTTGGCCTGAAAGCATGCGCGCAAGTTCTTCTTCCCGTTGAGCGGGCGCTCGAATTTCGCGCACGGAGATCGTCGTTTCGCCCTTTTGCTCCGACTTGTCAAGCACGTAATGTCGATCCGCCCAAGTAGCCAACTGGGCAAGGTGGGTGATGCAGATGACCTGACCGTCGCGCGCTAACCGTCCGATCCGCGCGCCGACCGCCGTGGCGGTTGCGCCCCCGATGCCGGCGTCGATTTCATCGAAAACCAAGGCGCTCTCGGCGCCGCGCACGCCCGAAAGCACGACCACTAAGGCCAGTAGCACGCGCGATAATTCGCCACCCGATGCGATGCGCGCCAGAGGCCGCATCGGCTCGCCGGCATTTGCTGCGAAAAGAAACTCCGCTCGCTCGGCGCCGTTCGTTCCAATCGCATCCAGCGTCTCTAGCGCAACCTCGAATCGGCCCGATCCGAGCGCGATTTCTGCAAACTCTGCGACGACGCGCTTGGCAAGGCGCGCACCTGCCTTCGTCCGCAGCTGCGTTAGTTGTGCCGCGGCAGCTTGCAGTTCGGTGCGGGTCGTGGATAATTCCGCCGCCAAATCGGCGACGCGACGATCTCGTCCTTCGAATTCCTCGACGATCGTGCGCGACGTGGAAACAAAGACGAGCGCCGCCTCAACGCTTCCTCCGTACTTTCGTTTCAGCCGTCCGATTTCGTCGAGACGTGCGTTGACGTCTTCGAGCTCGCCGGGATCGAACTCGCCGGTATCCATTGCTTTCGAGAGCACGGATGCGGCATCGGTCGCATCGCTTTGCAACGCGGCAACGCGATCGGCGGCCGCATGCAAATCGGAAGAAATGTTCGCAACCGCGGCGAGCGCAGCACTGGCCTTTCCAAGCTCGGCGATGGCCCCGGCATCCTCGCCTGCCAGCGCTTCATGCGCAGAGCGCAATGCCTGCGCGATGCGCTCGGAGTTATCGAGATAGCGCCGGCGCTCTTCGAGCCGCTCCTCTTCATCGATTGCCAACCGCGCTTGCTCGATCTCGCGCACGGCGAAAGCGGCATCTTCGTAACGGCGAGCGGCGGCGGCCTCGTCGCGTTGTAGTTGCGCGAGCGCGTTTTCAAGTTCCATCGTCCGCGCATGCGCTTGGGCGACCTTCTCCCTGGAATGCATTGCCTCGCTTCCTGAAAAGCGATCCAGCAGCTCGAGATGGTAACGTGGCGCCAGCAGCCGTTGTGCTTCGTGTTGGCCAACGACCTCTGCGATGGATTCACCCAGCGCCCGTAGATTGCCGGCGGTCGAGGGTTTTCCGTTCACGCGCACCGAGGATCTGCCGCCGTCGCTCATCTCCCGAACAATGCTGCCCTCCTCGCCGGGATCGATCTCGCAACCGTCCGCAGCCAAGCGCGAACGCAAAGCAGCATCCGGTTCGAAGGTTAGCGACACGATGGCTTTCGATGCACCGCGCGCAACGATATCGCCCGCCGCGCGCGCTCCCAGCGCAAACTCCAGAGCCCCGACGAGCATCGTCTTGCCCGATCCGGTTTCGCCGGTGAAAATCGTCGCACCACTCGCGAATTCGATCGCGGCGCGGGGAATTAAACCGTAACCCTCGATCTCCAGCCGCCGCAGCATGACGACGGATGTTACCGACGCGGGTCTTTGATGGAAACGCCCCAGAGCATCTTTGCTTCGAGGCGCTCGAAGAAATGCAACGGGGAGCGGCGCGCGAAGCGCACGGTCTTTGCGTGACGACGAATCATCACGCCAGATCCCGGGGCGAGATCGGCAAGCAGCTCGCCGTCGCATTCCAGATGGGCCGTGGCGATCTCGGAGTCGCAGCTGATTTCGATACGCGACCCGCTTGGAACGATGAGCGGTCGCGAAAAGAGCGTATGCGGCAGGAGCGCGGCAACGCCGAACGCTTCGACGCTTGGTGCAATCAGCGATCCGCCGGCCGAAAGAAAATACGCGGTCGATCCGGTCGGGGTTGCGACGCAAATTCCGTCCGCGGGGATGAGCGTGGCTTCCTCGTCGTCAAAGCGCAACGCAAACGGCAACAAGCGAGAAAATTCGCCCTTCCGCACGACAACGTCGTTGAGGGCGAAATACCGTTCTCCCGCGTACTCGGCCTCGAGCGCCGTACGCTCGTCGATGAAGAGCCCTTGCTCGATCAGGCGCGGAAGTTCGTCAACGACCAGTTCGTCTTGATCGATCTCGGTCAGGAATCCGAGCCGGCCGGTGTTGATGCCGAGCAGCGGCACGTCGTTTTCAATAGCTATTCGTGCGGCGCGCAGTAACGTTCCGTCTCCGCCGACCGTCACGAGCAACGAAGATTGTTCCAACGGCGTCCCGTCGCTATCGATGTGGAGCGACTCCGGCTGTCCGGAGCAGAGCGTGACGCCAAACCCACTTCCACGAAGCTCTTTGGCGATTCGAGCAGCGATGGCGCGCGCGGTCTCACGCTCGGCATTAAAATAGAGCCCAACCAGTTTGTTGCGGATCGCAAGCGTAGCGGTCATCTTTGGGAACCTCTGTTCCCGCCTTCGGCGAGGACCGCCTCGATTCGTGCGTCGCCGACCCGCTCGCCTTCACGGCGAACGAGCATGAAAAACTCGCGGTTCCCAGCCGGGCCGAGGAGCAGTGATGCGACGAGCCCTGTGGGCACCAGCCCGAGCTCCAAGATGCTTGCGGCGACCTCACGCAAAATCGCGCCGTGCACAACCGGATCGCGAACCACGCCGCCGCGGTCCAACCGCTCGCGCCCCGCTTCAAACTGCGGCTTGACCAGCCCGACGATGGCGCCTCCTTGTCGCAGATATCGTTGCGCGCTTCTTACTATAGTGATTATGGAGATAAACGACGCGTCAATGGTGATTACGTCGAAGCCTTCGGGAAACGCGTCGTCCGAAAGCAGCCTGAAGTTGATCCGTTCCATGACGCGAACGCGCCGATCGTTGCGCAGCTTCCAGTCGAGCTGGCCATAACCGACGTCGAGGGCCGTCACGTTTGCAACGCCGCGCTGCAAGAGGCAGTCCGTGAAACCGCCGGTGGACGCGCCCACGTCGAGCGCCGTCGCCCCAGCAACATCCAGCCCGAAAGCGTCGAGTGCGCCTTCGAGCTTTTCGCCGCCGCGGCTCACGTAGCGTCGTGGGGATTCGATTGCTATTGCCGCATCCGGTCGCACGTTTTGGCCGGCTTTGGTCACCACCGCACCGTCTACGCGCACGCGGCCTTCCATGATAAGACTACGCGCCTGAGATCGCGTGGTACCGGCGCGCTCGGCAACGACCGTATCCAGACGAGTTGACCCTTTCGTCATTGCGCTATAGGGTTCTGTGCCATCGGGGGCGCCCCGTTTTTGCGTGGCCGATTGTTACCTTTTTTGCTTTGAGAAGCGCTTCCGTGAATGATGCCGACCGGCCAAGCGCGTATTTGAGCGTCATATGGCGAGTGAGCTTCTCGGACAGGTGGTTTCCGCTTCAGGGTCTCAGGTGACCGCGAACCTTGAAACGGAAAAGAGCTCGGCGCGTTCGTTTCGAATCGGCGCGATGGTCAAAGTGCCGGTGAACGGAACCCAGGCGATCGGAGCGATTAGCGCGGTTCTGACGGAAACTTCGCCGCCAAGGCGCGTTCTCGTGGCGGACCTCGTCGGCGAGCTCTACGCCGAAGGGGGTACGCTGCTATTCACGCGCGGTGTATCGAACTATCCGGTGCCGGGCGCACCGCTCCATAGCGCGAGCGACGAAGATCTCAAGGCGATCTACGACCGGCCGCACGTACCGAGCATCCGCATCGGCAGCCTGTATAACAATCCCGAAACGCCCGCGTACGTTCTCATCGACGATCTCTTGACAAAGCATTTTGCGATACTCGGCACGGCCGGCACCGGAAAATCAAGTGCGGTGGTGTTGATCTTATCGGCAATCCTCGCCGGCAACCCGAACGCGCACATCGTCTTGCTGGATCCGCACAACGAATACTCGCCCGCGTTCGGTTCGCTCGCCGACGTGATTACGGTTGACAATCTGCAGCTGCCGCTTTGGCTACTCGATTTCGAGGAATCCGTGCGCGCACTCGTTCGCGGAGGTACCGCATTCGAGCAAGACTCCCAAGCGATGATTCTCAAGGACGCCATTGCCTGGGCCCGCCGTCACTTTGACGACAAGCAGTCCACGCCGTCGATCACCGTCGATACGCCGACGCCGTTCCGCGTCTTCGAACTGCTGCGCTTCATCAACGACGAAATGGGCAGGCTCGGTAAACCCGACACGAGCGCTCCCTACTTGCGCCTTCGGACCCGCATCGAATCGTTGCGCGAAGACCGCCGCTTTGCCTTCATGTTCCCGGCGGGCGATCGCGACACGCTGTCTCAAATTATGGAACGCCTCCTGCGCATTCCGGTTGGCGGGAAACCGTTGACGATTGTCGACCTCTCGGGCGTCCCATCCGAAATCGTCGACGTCGTCGTCTCGCTACTTTGCCGTATCATTTTCAACTTTAGCCTCTGGTCGGATCGAGCGCGCAAGCCACCGCTGCTCCTCGTCTGCGAAGAAGCCCATCGCTACGTTCCGTCAAACGAACGAGTTGGTTTCGATGCAACGACGAAAGAGATCACGCGAATCGCAAAGGAGGGGCGAAAGTACGGCATCTCCCTCGCGCTCATTACGCAACGGCCATCGGAGATCTCCGTCGAAGCGCTTTCCCAGTGCGGCACCGTCTTTGCGCTGCGCTTGGGAAGCGACGTCGATCAGAACTTCATTGCCAAGACGGTACCCGATGCCGCACGCGGAATGCTGACGGCGCTACCAAGCCTCCCGCAACGTGAGGCTATCGTTTCGGGTGAAGGCGTCCGCTTGCCGATGCGCATTCGTTTCGACGAACTGCCACCCGAGCGGCAGCCGCGCAGCGAAAGCGCGCGCTTCTCGGAATCATGGCAGCGCGACGACGCTGACAAAGCGTTTGTTGAAGACAGCATCCGCCGCTGGCGCTCGCAGCGCCGCTCATGAATGACGCTCGGCATAACGTCGAGATGCGCGTTCAAGAATTTCCGGCCTAGCTCGCTGCGGCGTTCCTCCGCTAAATGGCGGTTGAGGATCGTATTGCAGCGCTAGCTGCACTTCCTCGGCAAAGTCACGCCCCGCAATCTGTGCCACTAACGTCAGCGCGAAATCGATACCGGCGGTTACTCCGCCGCCGGTCACAACGTTACCGTCGATCACCACGCGCTCCTCGCTCGGTATCGCGCCGAATTTTTCGAGCTGATCGAGCCAAGCCCAGTGCGTCGTCGCGCGTTTCCCACGCAACAAGCCGGCAGCGCCGAGCAGCAACGATCCGGTGCAGACTGAGGTTACGTAGCGCGCATTCGGGCTAACGCGCACGAGAAATTCGAGCACCTCGCGATCGTCGAGAAGTTTCTCGACTCCAAAGCCGCCCGGCACGCAGAGGATGTCGAGGCCATTGCAGTCCTGGAGGCGTCGGGTCGGCGTCAGGAGGAGACCGCTGGACGAACGCACCGGGTCCATCGTCTTCCACAGAAGATCGACCCGCGCACCAGGCAGCCGGAAAAGAACTTCGACCGGTCCGGTGAGGTCGAGCTGAGTAATGCCCGGAAAGACGAGAAATCCCATCCGTACCGTTTGGCTCGATTCTAAAACGGGATTTGGTCCTCGAGGTCGGCGGCGGGCGGCGAAGGCTGCGCCATCGCTTGATCGATTTGCTCTTGCGCGTTCTTGAGCAGCACTTCGCAGTCTCGTGCCAGCGTTTTGCCTTCTTTGAATAGCGCGATCGCACGGTCGAGGTCCGCGCCGCCTTCCAACTCCTTGACGATCGCGTCGATGCGGTCGAGTTTTTCCTCGAACGTCTTTGGAACGCGGTCATTCATGTTTGGGCACCTCCCGTCACCCGTTCGACACGTGCACTCAAACTTCCATGAAAGAGACGCGCCTCGATTGCATCGCCCGGGGATGCCTTGCGCGCATCGCGCAAGGCTCGGCCCCCAAGCAACACGATTGCATATCCGCGTTCGAGCGGCTTCCGCGGATCGGACGACGTCAAGCGACTTGTTGCCAATGCGAGCGCATTCGAGCTGCGCCCCACGATGCGTTCGCGCAGTATCTCGAAGCGTTCGTTACGCTTTGCGAGCCGAGTCGCACGAGCCGCGAGCTGCTGGCGCGGGTTTTGGCGTTCGATACGATTTGCAAGCTCGAGGATACGTCGTTGCAAGCGCATGGTACGGCGTTCCCAGGCTGCATGCAGTGCTTGCTCGGCGGCGTCGCGTCGTTGCGAGTTGCGCGCCAGCATCGAGCTGATGGCACGGTCCAAATGCTCGCGTTGGCGCGTCAAGCGTCGCACGACATCCGACCAGGAGCCGGCGATATGCTCGGCGGCAGCCGTCGGCGTTTTGAATACGGCATCGGCCGCCTCATCGGCGAGATGACGATCGCCCGTATGTCCGATGGCCGTAATCACGGGATATCTCGATCGCACGATTGCCCGCACCATGACCTCGGTGTTAAACGGATACCGGTCTTCGTACGTACCGCCGCCGCGCAGAACGACAATCGCGTCGACCCGTTCGCGGGACGCCCGATCGATCGCGTCGGCGATGTCAAGCTCTGCCCCCTCACCTTGAACGCGCGTCTCGATGAACGTCACGACGACGTTGGGCGCCTTTTCTCGCAGCGTCGTTTCAAAATCGGCCGCGCCTTTTCCCTTGGTCGAAACCAGCGCCACGCGGTGCGGAAATCGCGGAAACGGCCGTTTGCGCCGCTCGTCGAAGAGCCCTTCGAGCTGCAACCGTTTGCGTAACGCTTCTATCCGAGCTGCAAGCGCGCCAATGCCGAACGGCGCGAGCTCGAGCACGCGCAGTTGATACTCGCTACGCCGCTCCCAAATGCCGATCGGTCCGGTGGCTACGACCGCAACGCCGTCGGCGATTTCAGGAAAGTTCTTCGCCTCGCCGAAGAACGCGAAACAACGCAAGACGGCCCGATCATCTTTGAGGGTGAAGTACACGTTGCCATTGGCTTGAGGCTTCCATTCCGAGACCTCACCGACAATTGAAATGCGATGCAGCGATGGAATCCGCTGTTCGAGCAGGCGGCGAAAGCGATCTGCGAATTGCGAAACCGTCAGTTGTAAGACGCCGGCCGCCTTTGTGTCAGCGTTCACGGCGGATTGATCGGCGCGGTCGGCGCGGCGCTCGCAACCGGAAGGCTTGACGGCTGCGACGTGGCGCCGGGGTCCGTGTCCGCCGGCAAAGGCGCGAGCGAATCGGCCGGATCTGGAACGCCGCTCGCGTCGGACGAAGGTGTCGATGACGTGTCGGTGGCGGGCAGCGCGGGCTCGGGCGCAACCGGAAGCGCGAGCGCCGCGCCCGAATTCGCATACGTGCCTGACCCGCCGCATTGCGGTTCGGTTCCTTTCAAGTAGTACTCGTTGCCGCCGCCGCACGAAGCCATTCGCACGACGTCGTCTGGTATGGGGAAGTCGTGGTGCTTGACACCGGTGAGCGCGGCTTTCATAAAGCGAGCCCAGATGCGCGCCGGAACGTTACCGCCGTACGATTCCACCATCCGCGAGTAATCGTCGTTGCCCAGCCAAACCGCAGTCACGAGGTCGGGAGTAAATCCCACAAACCACGCGTCGCGGAAGTCAGAGGTTGTGCCGGTTTTGCCGGCCGCCGGACGGCCGATGATGGCATTCGGATAGCCCGTGCCATGGTTGATGACGTCCTCGAGCATCGAGGTCATGATGAAAGCCGTCCCCGCGGGAACGACGTCGATCGGCTGAGGATATTCGGCGTCAAGAATCGTGCGGCCAAATGAATCCTTGACGTCGCGAAACGGCGTCGGATCGACATGTAGCCCTTGATTGGCGATCGTCGCGTATCCGCTGGCATGTTCGAGCGGTGTGACCACGCCGGAACCGAGCGCAAGCGAGAGATTTGCCTCGAGTGGGGACTCGATTCCCATCCGATGCGCATATTCGATCACCTTGTCAATGCCAATACGATCGGCAAGCTTGACGGCGACGACATTTCTGGAAAGCGCCAACGCTTCACGCAGGCTGATGGCACCGAGATAGCGGTAGTCGTCATCTTTGGGCGACCACTCCGTTCCATCCCCCATCGGATAGCTGACCGGCGTGTCGTCCATGATCGTGGAGGCCGGCAACCCCGAATCGACGGCGGCCGTATACACGTACAGCTTAAACGACGAGCCCGGCTGACGGCGAGCCTGCCAGGCCCGGTTGAACTGATTGCTAAGCGAAAATCCCGTACCTCCCACCATTGCGAGAATTTCGCCGGTCGAGGGACGCAAAGCGACGAGCGCGGCCTGATGCGCGTTGATGCCTTCGGCGATAGCCTGCTTTACGCCCCAGTCGACGGCGTCTTGAGCGGCACGCTGCATGCGCGTGTCAAGCGTCGTGAAGACTTGCAGACCGCCCTGTTCGACCGCCGCATTGCCGAAGAGGCGCTGAAGCTGCGCGATTGCATAGGTCGTAAAATACGGATAGAGATACCCTTGCAACCCCGGTAACCGCTGCGGTATGAGCCCCAACGGCTCGTCATAGGCTTCGTCCGCCTCGGCCTGTGAAACGTAGCCGCTTTCAACCATCCGGTCGAGCACGTGGCGTTGACGGTCGCGCGCCAAATCGTAGTTTTCGAAAGGAGAATAATCGGACGGCGCGGCCACGACGCCAGCAAGCATGGCCGCTTGAGCTAAGCCGAGCTTGTCGACGCTGCGCCCGAAGTACGTATGTGCAGCCGCGTCGACGCCGTAAGCGCCGGCACCGAGGTAGATGATGTTGAGGTAGCGTTCGAGGATTTCGTCTTTCGTATAAAAGCGCTCGATCTCAATAGCGAGCAGCGCTTCCTGGATCTTGCGCGAGATTGAAACCTCATTGGTCAAGAACAACCGCCGCGCGAGCTGTTGCGTGATCGTCGACGCTCCCTGAAACTCTTGATGGGTGAGATCGGCAAACGCAGCGCGCACGATGCCGCCGAAGTCGACGCCGTGATGGTAATAGAAATTGTGGTCTTCATTGGCGATGAATGCCTCGCGCACGATCGGAGGAACGCGCGAAATAGGCACCCAAACGCGGTTTTCCTTATAGACCGACGCGAGCAGCGTTCCGTCCCGAGCGAAAATCCGGGTGGAGCTGGCGGGCTGATAATCGGCCATGCGGCTAATGTCTGGAAGGTTTCGCGCATACGCGGCGACGATGCCGGCAATCGTACCGGCCACGAACAGCACCAGCAGCAGGACGAAGACTAGCAGGCCGCGCCACACTTTCAATCGCTTCTTGCGCGCTCTAGACCTTGGCATGCGTCACCGCGGTGAGAACGCCGTTGACGAAACGCCCGGAATCCTCGGTTGAAAAGCGCTTTGCCAATTCGACAGCCTCATTGATTGCGACGGCCGGCGGAGTTTGCGGCCGGCAGCGAAGTTCGAACGTCGCCATCTGCAACAGTAAACGATCGATGGTTGGAAGCCGTTCGATACTCCATCCCTCAAGCAATGGACCAAGCGCGCCGTTGGCGTCGTCGCGATAAGCCAGCGTGCCGAAGACCAAGTCGCGCACGAACTCAAGGTGTTCGCCGCCGGTCGTCTCGCCGACGACTTCACCAACCGCTTCGTCGGGCAGCCGATTGCCGATCTCGACCGAGTAGAGCGCTTGCAGCGCTTGCTCGCGGGCCTGTCGCCGTGTCGCCATTTTACGAAGCCTCGGACTGACCCGCCGCGCCGATTGTTTCCGTCAAAGCGCCGAGCAAGGCGCCGACGTGGTATCGTCCGCTGCGAAACTCCGGCGTGCCTAAAACCGCCGAGCAGAATCCGACGGTCGTATGCACGCCTTCGATGACCGTTTCGCTCAACGCCCGTTCCATGCGAGCGATCGAGACATCCCGAGTTTCGCCATAGGCGACTACTTTGGCGATCATCGAGTCATAGTACGGAGGTATGGTCGCTCCGGCATAGAGGTGCGTATCGACGCGAATCCCGGGCCCTCCGGGAAAGACGACCTTGGAAACGGTGCCGGCCTCCGGCGCAAAATTATTACCGGCATCCTCCGCGTTGATGCGACATTCAATCGCATGCCCGCGCGAAACCAAGTCGCCTTGCCCGTATCCGAGCAGCTCGCCGGCAGCGATGCGTATTTGCTCTTTCACCAGGTCAATGCCGTAGACCATCTCGGTCACCGGATGCTCCACTTGGATGCGCGTATTCATCTCCATGAAGTAGACGTGTTCGCTGCTCACGAGAAATTCGAGGGTGCCCGCATTGGTATAACCCGCATGACGGCAAGCCCGTATCGCCATCTCGTGCAGCTTCGAACGAATGTTTTCCGACAGATTGGGAGCCGGAGACTCTTCGATTAGTTTTTGGTGGGACGGCTTTTGCAAGGAACAATCCCGCTCGCCCAGTTGGACGATATGCCCCGCATCGTCGCCCAATACTTGCACTTCGATGTGACGCGGCGCAAGAATGAGCTTTTCCATATACACGCGGCCGTCTTTGAAACTCGCTTCCGCTTCGGCCGTCGCGCTCGTGAACGCCCGCTCCAGTTCGTCCGGACGCTCGACCACGCGCATGCCTTTGCCGCCCCCTCCGGCCGTCGCTTTGAGCAAAACCGGGTAGCCGATTGCACCGGCGTGACGACGCGCATCGTCGACGCTCGCCAAAATTCCGGTGCCGGGCGTTATTGAAAGTCCGGCTTCTTGCATGATTCGCTTGGCCGTCGCCTTATCTCCCATGGCGGCAATCACCGCGGGCTTAGGCCCGATAAATGTCAACCCGTGATCGGCACAGATTTCGGCAAACCGCGCATTTTCGGCGAGAAAACCATAGCCTGGATGAATCGCATCACAATGCGTGATGAGCGCTGTCGAGATGATATTCGGAATATTTAGGTACGAGCGTTGCGACGGACCCGGACCGACGCAGAACGCTTCGTCGGCTTGCCGAACGTGCAACGACTCACGATCCGCCTCGGAGAAAATTGCAACCGTCTGCACGCCAAGCTCTCGGCAGGCGCGATTGATGCGAAGCGCGATTTCACCACGATTGGCGATCAGAACTTTGCGAAAGATAGTTGGAACCTCATCCGCGATCGAGAAGAAACAACGACTGACCGTACTCGACGGGCGCTCCGTCTGCAACGGCGATGGAAACGATTCGTGCAGCCCCTAAGCTGTGGACCGGATTGCGCATCCCTAGTGCTTCGATATACGCCAGCTCGCGATCCTCATGCAACTCTTCTCCTTCAAACGGAACCGGACGTCCCAGCCTGAAAATACCCACTAGGTCGGCTTTGATGGACTCGACGCGCAAGGCTGTTTCGTGTACGAGCGCTCCATCCGCGCTCGATTCCGCAAGCGGAGCAGCAGCGGCACTGGCGCGATAGCGCGCAATCTCGATCGCATCGTTGGGGCGCTCCACGCGTACGCAAACGGCATCCGAGGACGCGAGAAACGCCGCGAGCTCTCGAACGCGCTCGGCGATCGACCGTTCTTCCAAAGACATGAGTCCCCCACTCTTCGCGCGGCCGTTGCGAATCCCGCTGCGGGCAACCGGGCGACGCCCGGCGAAGGGTTCGCCGTGGCGACGCTGGTCCTTTATGCGAAGCAGACCCACTTAGGGGAGCTTGCGGCCGTGCTCGAGCGCGCGGGCGTGTCGGTCCTTGCGCTGGATTTTAAGGAGTTGCGCGAGCAAGGTGGACTTTCGTCACTTGGTGCGCCGCCCGCAACCGCCGTAGTGATTGCGGCAGAGGACGATCCGTCGCTGCCATGGCTTATCGAGGATCCCGAAACGGCAGCGGTGTTGCATCCGCCGGTTTCGCAACACGCGTTGATCGCCGCATTGCGCGCTGCCGGCAGAATCGAGGCGATGCGCGCTTATCAGCGCATGGCTAATGAAGGAAGCGAGCTTCTCGTTATTGCTCGCGCCCTTTCTTCCGAACGGGACCTTCCCACGTTGCAACGTCTTATCGTTCACAAGGCGCGCGTGCTCACCGATGCTGATGCGGGCAGTTTGTACGTCATCGAGGAGCGCGCGGACAAACTTCAGTTGCGGTTCGCCGTTGCGCAGACCGGTCCGCAGGACGAAGGCGTGTTGATTAATGCCTTGCTGCCGCTCTCCACGACGTCGATTGCCGGCTATGTCGCCGTAACGGGAAACAACGTTCGCATCGGCGACGCCTACGCATTGCCGAAGGGTACGCCATACCACTTCAATCGTAACTTTGACGATTCTCACCACTATCGCACGAAATCCATTCTCTGCGTGCCGATGCGCAATATGGACGGAGCCACCATTGGTGCGATCCAGCTGATCAATCACAAGCCGGCCTTCGGAATGATGCTCGAATCGCGACAGCACACGGAAGACGTCGTCACGCCCTTCGACGACCACGACGAGAACGTGCTCAGCGCGCTGGCTTCCCAGGCCGCGATTGCCATGGAAAACGCAAGACTGGTTGGCGCGATTCAGAATCTGTTCGAAAACTTCGTTCACGCGTCGGTCAAAGCCGTCGAAGTGCGTGACAAGTCCACTCAGGGCCACTCCGAGCGTGTTGCCGTGCTTACCGTAGCGCAAGCGGAAGCCATCAACCGAATAGAAAGCGGCCCCTTGCGCGATCTGCATTTTTCTACCGAGCAGCTACGGGAGATCCGCTACGCTTCGCTCCTCCACGACTTCGGGAAGGTTAGCGTGCCCGAGTACATCTTCGGAAAGACGAAGAAACTGCCGGATGGCCGGCTCGAAACCATCCGCTTGCGCTTTCTCCTTGCAATCGAGCAAGCCGTTAGTAAGGAAGAGCGCGACGAATTAACTGAGCTCTTGGCCAAGCTTGAATCCGCTAACGAGCCGAACATCGTCGACACCTACGCTGACGAGGCGCTGTCGGAGGCTCTCACGCGGCGTTACCGCGACGTCAGAGAATCGAGACCCCTGCTTGGCTCGGAGGAGTACGAATACCTCACCATACCGCGCGGATCACTCTCCGATCGCGAGCGCAAGCGCATACAAGACCACGTCACGCAATCGTTTCACTTCCTGCGCTCGATTCCGTGGAAGGAAACGCCCTGGAAAGATGTGGCCGAGCTGGCCTACGGACACCACGAATTTCTCGACGGTACCGGCTATCCGCGCAAGCTGGCCGGCGAGCAGATCGTCCCCCAGGTACGCCTAATGACGATCAGCGACGTCTTCGATGCCTTGACCGCTTCGGACCGGCCGTACAAACGAGGAATGACCGCGGAACGCGCGATTGGGATTCTTCACAAGGAATTCGTGGATCGTGGGAAGCTTGACGGGATGCTGCTCGACGTCTTCGTCAAAGAACGTCTCTACGAATTAACCGCCACCCGAAAAGCGAGCTAACTGCAAACGGTGCAATGCGTCACGCCGAGCTTGCTCAGCGCAGCTCCAATCTCTGCCGCCCTTCGACGACGCCGCTTCGCGGCTGCTCAGGGTGACACGGTGCAATGCGTCACGCCGAGCTTGCTCAGCGCAGCTCAAGTCTCTGCCGTCCTTCGACGACGCCGCTTCGCGGCTGCTCAGGGTGACACGGTGCAATGCGTTACGCCGAGCTTGCTCAGCGCAGCTCAAGTCTCTGCCGCCCTTCGACGACGCCGCTTCGCGGCTGCTCAGGGTGACACGGCGCAATGCGTCACGGTGCAATGCGTCACGGTGCAATGCGTCACGGTGCAATGCGTCACGCCGAGCTTGGCCGCATTACAGGCGGGCGACGCCGGAGAGATCGGATGGATCGAGTGCGTCGCGGAGGGCCTCGTAACGTTCGTCGATCTCAGCTAAAGGAACGAGAACGAAGGCGCGTTCACGCAGGTGTGGATGCGGCACTTTCAGCTTCGCGTCTTCGATCGTTACATCGTCGTAGGTGAGCAAATCGAGGTCGATGGCGCGAGGCCCCCAGCGCTCGCCCGGCATACGCCCGAGGTTTTTTTCGGCTGTTTTGAGCGCGTCGAGAAGTGCATGCGCAGAACGCTGCGTTTCGAGCAATGCCACGGCATTAATGAAGTCGGGCTGATCGATTTTTCCCCAGGGCCGCGTGCGATAGAGCGAGGATCGCCGCACGACCGTTCCGATTTCTACCAGCGCCTCAAAGGCGCGCTCTACGTTTTCTACCGGATTGCCGACATTGGAACCGATGCCGACGTATGCGTGGTGTGACGTCAACGCAGCATTTCGCGACGGCGCGACAGCGTAACGGCTGGCGTCGCACCTTCGAGTATCTCGGGCTTTGCAATCGTCACCTCAGCGGCAGCAACCCTTGGATCTTCGAAAAGGGCATCCAGCATGACGCCGGCGAGGCGTTCAAGCAACGCAAAGGACGTGGATTCCACAACTTCGCGTACGCGATGCGAGAGTTCGGCGTAGTTGACGGTGTCGGCAAGATCGTCGCTGGCCGCGGCCGGACGGAGGTCCAGCTCAACGCAAATGCTGACGTCAAATGGCTGCGGCTGCGATCGCTCTTGCGGATGGGCGCCGTGTCGTCCGTATGCGCGGATCGAGCGAACCGTTATTCGGTCCATTCGGAAGGCCTCCAATCGCGAACGATCGCGTCGGCAACGGCGACGACGTCACGAGCTGCAGCCACGTCGTGAACGCGCACCATATCGATGCCGGCGCGCACCGCGAGCGCGGTAACGGCCGCCGTTCCGAAGGCACGGTCCTGCGGGGCGCGCCCGGTGAGCTTCCCAATCGTCGACTTGCGCGACGCGCCGAGGAGCGTCGGAAACCCCAAACCCACAATCCGGTCAAGGGCGCCCAACACCGCAAGGTTTTGATCCGCCGTCTTTCCGAAGCCGATACCGGGATCGAGCACAATGTGCGCCGCCGGCACTCCGCGCAAGACGGCCCGCGTCGCGCTGTCGTCGAGATACGTTAGGACCGCATGCACAACGTCCCCTTCGTAGTCTGTACCGTGCTGGTTGTGCATGGCGACAATGGGCATGCGTAATTCTGCGACGAGGTCGAGCAAATCGTCGGGTGCTCCCCAGACCGAGTTGACGATGTCGGCACCGGCTTCACGCGCCGCACGAACGACCGACGGCTTGTACGTATCAATTGAGATCGGAGCGTGCGCGAGGTGCGCGCGAATCTGTTGAATTACCGGAACGACGCGGGCGATTTCGGTTGCGTCGTCGATCGGTTGGTGCCCGGGGCGCGTCGATTCTCCGCCCACGTCGAGCAGATCCGCACCGGCCCCCCATTGCACGAGAGCGTGCCCCGTCGCAGCGCGTGCGTCCGCAAGACCGTCGCCAGAAAACGAGTCGGGCGTTACGTTGACGATCCCCATGACGTAGGTTCGTTTGCCCCAGATCAGCTGCGCGCCACCGACTTGAATCGCACCGCGTGTTTGGCTATCCGGCGGCGGTCGCAATATGGTCCCACCGCTCGCGTAAGTCGGCAACGAGGAAGGTTGAGCCCGTTACGACGACGACGTCGTCTGGATCCGCTCTGCGACGCGCGGTTTCGAGCGCATGCGCCGGATCGGGAACGATGCTGCCCGACAGGCCGAGTGAGGTCGCAATCTCGGCCAGTTGTTGCGGCAAAATTGGTCGGCGTCCGGCGACGTCGAAGGACGTGAAGGTGAAGCTCGCTGCCAGCGGCGCCAATGTCGAGAGGATCTGGCGCGCGTCCTTGCTCTCGCCGATGGCAATCACGAAATGCACGCGGCTTTGCTCGAAACTTTCACGCAACGAAGCGGCTAAATGAGCTGCCTTCTCCGCGTTGTGCGCGATGTCAAAGATCACGGTGGGCGAACCTGCGAAGGCTTCCATCCGTCCCGGGAGCGCCAGCGTCGCAAAGGCGGCCTCGACGGCTTGCGGCGTAACCCTCAGCCGCTGCGGCAACTGCTCCAAAACGACGATTGCGGTCGCGGCATTGGTGCGTTGAAACTCACCAAGCACCGGTGTTTTCACGCGGTAACGTGAGGTCGTGACGATGTCGAAGCGTTGACCGTCACGCGCCGTGCGCACCGCCTCAACGCGAGCGCGCTCGGGCACGCGAATGACGGGTGCGCCTGCTAACGCCGCGACCTCTTCAATCGCCCGTGCCGCGCTCGGCTCGACCTCAGCCACGACCAGCGGCACACCCGGCTTGGCAATGCCCGCTTTTTCTGACGCGATCGCATCGAGCGTATTCCCAAGCACGTCGGTGTGGTCGTAACCTACCGACGTGATCGCGGTAACTTCAGGCGCAATGACATTCGTCCCGTCGAGGCGCCCTCCCAGACCGACCTCGACGACCGCAACGTCAACGCGCTCGCGAGCAAATTGGACGAACGCAAGCGCGAGCAGCGTTTCGTAATACGTGGCGCGGCCAAAGCCGGCAGATACGGTGCGCTCGATCGCAGGCAGCATCGACTCGAGCAACCGCGCAAAGCGCGACGGATCGATCGGGACAGCATCGACACGCGCGCGTTCGGTGACGGAGCGAAGATGCGGTTTCGTGTGAAGTCCCGTGCGTTTGCCCGCTGCTTGGAGCGCCGACGCGATCATCGTGCAGGTCGAGCCCTTCCCACTCGTTCCTCCAACGTGAATCGTCGGATAGCCGAGATGAGGATCGCCCAGCTCGGCGAGCAGATGCCGCATGCGATCGAGCTTGTAGGATTGGCGCGGCGAGATCGATTCGTTAATGGTACCAAGCAGATACTCTTGTGCTTGCTCGAATGAAAGCTCGCTCATCCATCGACCATCGCATCGTCTAACAGTGCCAGCGCGTGGGGCAGAACGGGCAGCACCACGTCGAGGCTTTCTGCGACGGCCTTTGGGTTGCCGGGAAGGTTGACAATCAACGTGCGATGGCGTACGCCGGCAAGTGCGCGCGACAGCATCGCGGTTTTCACGTGTGGCACCGACGCCGCGCGAATTGCTTCGGCAATTCCCGGAACCTCGTAATCGATGATGGCAGCGGTGGCTTGCGGCGTTCGGTCACGCGAGCTCAGTCCGGTTCCGCCGCTGGTCAGCACGAGCCGCGCGATTCCCGAGTCGGCAAGCTCGATCAACTCCGCTTGCAACGCCGCTGCGTCGTCGGGCAAGACCTTTTCCCGCACGATCGTGTACGCTTCCCCGAGCCGATCTCTCATGATGGGAATGCAGGCATCCTCGCGTTGGCCAGAGGCCGCACGGTCCGACAGCACGATAAGGGCAACCGTACGTTTTACGCCCGGGTCCACCGTCCGGACTTTCCTCCGCTTTTTTCGAGCAATTGGACCGATTCGATCGCAATGCTCTTGTCGACTGCCTTCGTCATGTCATAGATCGTGAGCGCCGCGATCGAAGCAGCGACGAGCGCTTCTAATTCGACGCCGGTGCGAGCAACGGTTCTCGCTTCCGTTTCAATACGCAGCATTCCTGAACCGCGCCATTCGAAGCGGACGTCCACGCTAGTGAGCGGCAAGGTGTGCGCTAGCGGAATGAGCGATCCGGTACGTTTTGCGGCCATGACGCCCGCAAGTTGCGCTGCCACAAACGCATCACCTTTCGGCAAGGTCGCTTCCTTTAGCGCACGCTCAGCGGTAGCGCTCATCCGCACGACCGCTTGCGCTCGAGCGTACCGTGCCGACTCGCCTTTGTCGGAAATGTCCACCATCGAAATGCTGCCGTCGACGTCGATGTGTGAGGGTTTCGGGTCGTTCATGAATAATCGCCTTGCAAATGACGCTCTTCCAGGACACCGGCGGCGATCCTCGGGGCAGCGCAGCGCAATTCAACGATCTCCTGACGATCTATGGTGCCATTGGCGATGCGGCGTGCGGCAATCCGCGCGGATTTGCGCTTCAAAAGGCGCGCACGGCCGTAACGTTCGCGCGACTCTCGCAGCTTGACGAGCAGGAGTGCGATGCCATCTACTTCGCCGGCGTTTTGCATGCCATCGGAGCAATCGGAAGTCCGAGGTATCGAAAAGGCGAACGACTGCCCGAGCGGGTTGCGCGTCTCGAGGGCTTCGATGTTCCCGCATTAGGCGCTCGAATCTCTGCCAGCATTCGGCCGTTACCGTCACCAGCTGCCGACATCATTCGCTGGCAGTTCGAGTGCTGGGACGGTACCGGCTATCCGGACCATCTGCGGTGGGATGGAATCCCGCGCAGCGCGATGCTGCTCGGACTCGCCGATGCCGTCGTTCAGGCCGGCGATCCGGAGGAAGCACTCGCTGCGGTCAGCCTACAGAGCGGGCGCGCGTATAGTCCAATAATAGCGCGCACGATTGCGACCTGGTACCACGATGGCGCAAAGATCGAAAGCCTGGATCCGCCGGTTGCGCGTCTGCACGACGTGACGCCAAACGAAACCGGGGCGTTGCTCGACGAGATCGCCGATCGGATCGACCTCCATAATGGCATGCAAGGGCATTGGCGGCGGATCGAGAGACTGACGGCAGCCGCCGCTTCGATCGTGCAGCTTGATGCAACCGACGCAGGATGCTTGGCTGCCGCCACCCGGCTCTACGGCGTGGGCGACGTTCCCGAACGCGAGCTCACCGAGATCCTTTTCGATCCTTTGGCGCGTTTGGGAATTGAGAATCGCGCGGCGCACGCCCTCACCGCAGCAGCGGTACTCGAGGACGCTAGCACGTTCGCCGGAACGGCCACCGTTATTCGCGCTCGGAGCGAGTGGTTTGACGGAACGGGAAAACCCGAGGGTCTCGCGCATCACGCCTTTCCGGTTGCGGCAGGCATTTTGGCAGCTGCCATCGCGCACGATCTGCTCGATCGCAAGGATCGCATCGAGGCAGCAGCCGGTACGCAGTTCGACCCACGCATCGTGCGCGCAATTCTCGAAGCGGCGAGGATCACAGCGTGATCGAGCTTCAAGAACGGACGCGCCGGATCTCACCGTCGCGGATTCACGAGATCCTTCTGCACTACGAATGCGCCAGCGTCGTCGACCCCTTCATGGGCTTGCCTTCGCATCTGAACTATTTCAAGCGCCACGGGATCGCGGTTCATGGTGGGGATCTGCTGGAATGGCTCGTTCGGGTCGGCGAAGGCATTGTGGTCAACGACTCCGTCATTCTGCGCGATAGTGAGGTAGCGGAGATCGTCGAGCTCTTGCCGGGGAGACTGTACTCCCTCGATACGTTCAAGGCATGGGAAGGCGTCTTCTTCACCGAGGAGCAGTGTATTTATTTGGGGGTCTGGCGCGACAACGTACGCAATCTGCGCAGCGACGGCCAAACAGGCCTCGCGATTCTGGGGCTGTGGCGCGCCTTTTGCTACTGGCTGCACAAGGCCCACTATCCCGACGACATGCAAGACATTCCCGCGTCGGAGCTGGCTTGGGCCTACATCCGACAAACGGAGTTATTCGTCGGCGCCAACATGCAACGCAACACGGTGCGTCAAGCCGACGCGCTTTCGACGCTGGCTGCACAAAAGGCCGACGCGCTCTTGCTCTGTCCGCCTGCGCGCAATTGGCTCCGCAGCACCGACGCGCGCATCTGGATGTGGGAAGCATGGTGGCAAGGTAATCCGTATTTAGCGCTCGAGCATACGTACCGAGATTCGCTGTTTGGCGCTGGTGCCTCCGATCCGGCGGAGTACTCTCGTGCCTTCGCGGCGCTGCTCTCCGCGGCCGGCGACTATCCGCTAATCGTCGTTCAAGCGACCCAGGATCGCGTCGCCGAGGTTGAAGTTCCGTTGCGCGAAACACGTCGCCACGTCGAGATCATCGCACCGCATGCATCCGAGATCTACCTTGTCGCAGCAAAGTAAGGCCGCTCTGGCCGTCGCCGCCATCGGCGTTGTGTTCGGAGACATTGGAACGAGCCCGTTGTATACGCTGCGCGCGTGCTACAAGACCGCGTCAACCGGTCCAGGCCTCGAAAACACGCTTGGAATCATCTCGCTGCTCGCCTGGGCGTTGATCCTCGTCGTTTGCATCAAGTATGTCACGATCCTAATGCGTGTCGACCACGAAGGCGAAGGCGGAATTCTCGCTTTACTCGCTATTGCGTCGCCGCCGCAACTCTTGCGGTCGCCGCGTCATGCGCCCTGGCTGGTTCCCGTCGTCGTGATCGGCGCAGCTATGCTGCTCGGCGACGGCATGATTACGCCTGCGATCTCGGTCATTTCCGCCGTGGAAGGCATTGGCGTCGCCACGAGCGCGGCCAAGCCGTTCATCGTGCCGATCGCCGTTGCCGTGCTTCTTGCGCTTTTTCTCGTGCAGCCGCGAGGCACGCAGCGCGTCGGCGCCGCCTTCGGGCCAGTGATGATTCTCTGGTTCGTGGCAATCGCCATCAGTGGAGCGATCGCCATTGCCGGACATCCGCAGGTTCTTGCCGCGATTAATCCGCGCTATGCGCTGTCGTTCGTCACCCATCACGGCAGGTATGGATTTCTGATCTTCGGCGCGATCATTCTCTGCTTGACCGGAGCGGAAGCGCTCTATGCCGACCTCTCACATTTCGGCCGTTTGCCGATCACGTGGGCGTGGTATGCTATCGTCTTCCCCGCGTTGCTGTTGAACTATTTCGGCCAAGGCGCCAACGTGATCGGAAACCCAAAGGCACTGGACTCGCCCTTCTACGCGTTGACCGGAGGCTGGACGCTGATCCCGATGGTCATTCTGGCGACCGCGGCCACCGTCATCGCTTCACAATCGCTCATCTCGGCTGCATTCACGCTGGCCGAACAAGCCATCGCCATGAACCTCAGCCCGCGCTTCTTCGTCCGCCATACGTCGGTCGAACAGCGCGGCCAGGTCTACGTGCCGTTCATCAACGTTGCTCTAGCGATCATTTGCCTACTTCTCGTGGTCAGCTTCCGCAGCAGCGAACGCCTCGCAAACGCGTACGGCCTGGCCGTCGCTTGCACGATGCTGGCCACGACGATTACCGTATGCACCATCGCAGTTACCGACTTGGGATGGCGCAAGCGGGTCGTCTTTCCGGCGATGGCGATCTTCATCGCCATCGATACGCTCTTCGTGCTTGCCGGAATCCCGAAGTTTCTCGACGGGGCTTGGGTGCCGGTGGTCATTAGCGCCGTCGTTGCAACCATCTCGTTCACGTGGTTGCGAGGGCGACGCGCTCTCGCGCAAGCGATGGCCGCCGATCAAATCCCGGTGAGGCGTTACATTGACGAGTACGGGGTGCCTCAACGAGTGAAGGCTAGCATCATACTACTCACGCGCGATCCCACGGGAATACCGTTCGTCTGCAACCACGCCTGGATGCCGGACCAGCTCTCCGACAAGAAAATCGTATTAATGACGCTGATTCTCGCCACTCGTCCGTATATAGAAGAAGATCAGCGGGTGACGATTGAAAAGATTGCGCCGACAATCATCGCCGTGCGGGCGCGGTTCGGATATATGGAACAGCCGCGAATCGAACCGATCTTGCGCGCATGCGACCGATTGCACGAACGGATCGACGATCCACAGACGACGTTTTTCTTCTCGATTCCGGCAATCGTACCGAAGTCACCCGACGGTATGCCGCCTT
Source organism: Vulcanimicrobiota bacterium (assembly GCA_963752765.1). GTDB lineage: Bacteria > Vulcanimicrobiota > Vulcanimicrobiia > Vulcanimicrobiales > Vulcanimicrobiaceae > JAFAHZ01. The sequence continues at coordinate 607,316 of CAVVZD010000009.1, read as the reverse complement.
GGCAGCGAACGCTCTTCGCGTGGCTCCAGATGGTTTCTCGTCCACTCATCGAGGATCTGCAGATTCCACCCCAACAGCGCATTGGAATCGGCGTTCAAGTCGCGCTCTAATAGCCGGTCGTGCGTCACGGGCGCCGCGGAGCCCCTTGGAAACGAGCCCAAATGAGACACAGCAACGACAGCGCCCAGGCCACGATCAGATGCGTGACGTGGTGCGCGTGCGTCGTCCCGGACTTGGTAAACCAGTCGATCTTTCCGATCCCGTACAGGATGCCGATGACGAAGAAGACGACAGCGAGAACGATGGCAAGAGCTTTCACGTTATCACTCCCAACAGTGCCAGAGCGAGACAAACGATGCCCGCGATCACGCAATACCAACCGAACGGCCGGAGATCGTTCGATTGAAAGTATCGGGTCAAGAAGGCAACGGAGAGATATGCGGCAACTCCGGCGGCAATTCCGCCCGTGACTGCTTGTATCAGAACGAGGTGAGCTTCAGGGGCCAGCAGCTTCGGAATCTCCAGTAATGCGGCGGCCAAAATGACGGGCGTAGCCAGCAGGAACGAAAACCTCGCAGCGTTCTCGTGGTCGAGATCGCAGAGCAAGCCTGCCACCATCGATATTCCCGAGCGCGAAATACCGGGAAGCAATGCCAGCGATTGCGCGAAGCCAACGAAAACGCTTTGCGGATAACTCATCTGCTCGATGCGATGATACGCTTTGCCGCGTGCTTCGTGTTGACGACGCCGCAGATACTCGCCGCCAAACATCATCAACCCATTGATCGTTAGGAAGGCAGCCGCTGGTGCGGCCGATCCAAATAACTGACGAACGGGATGCTCGAGGATAACGCCGAGCACGCCGACCGGTATCGTGCCGACCACGAGCCGCCAGCCCGTGCGCTCGGCGGGGCTATCACCGAGGCGGCCCCGCACGACGCTCGCAACGAGTGCGCGAACGATGGCCGCCCACTGCGCGCGATAAAAGACGATGAGCGCGAGGGCCGTACCCAAGTGCAGCACAACGACGAACGCGAGGAACGATGGGGCCGAGCGATTGACGTTCGACCACCCGAGCAAAGCGGGGACTAAAATCGTGTGACCTAAGCTCGAAACCGGGAAAAGCTCGCTGACGCCCTGTAGGAGCGCCAGCGTAAGTGCCTGCGTGAAGGTCACGGCGCACCGTTACGCGCCGTCGCCGCAGGCGGCCTTCTGAGAAGGATTGACCCCCTCGGGCGGACTAAGGGCATGTATTGTGGAGAAAGTCCACGGCACACGAGACGCGACCTCTCACGATGATCGCCGCTTTCCGCGCGTGAGAGATACGCTATTGGTTTCCTACAGCATCGGCGACGATTTTGCGCCCGAGTTCACCGAAACATACGATATTGCCCTCGGCGGCCTCGCGATGCTTACCTCGGCGGAGCTCTCCCGCGAAGCCACGATCTCCGTTCAACTCGAGCTGCGCGGCGACAGTCGCCCGATCTTGGAGCTTCGCGGCGTGACCCGCTGGTCGCGCTACGACCCGCTGCTGCAACGCTATCGCACCGGAATCGCCTTCCTCGAGCTCAACGACGAGACGCGCTCCCAACTGCAGCGTTACATTGACACGCTGCACTTGCTGCGCGACATGGGGATGATCTAGGGAATCTCCGCTCACTCCTCGCTGTACGGATGCGAGAGTGCTTACACTCTCACCACACGTTACCAGGCTACGAATTTCACGGAGAACGTGTAAGTGGCAGCTATAGGCTTGCATGCACGCAGTGCGGGGGAGTATTGGGCGTTGCGGGCCATGCCGACCGCAACGAGATCGAGCGACGAATTGCCGGTGCTCTGCGAGACTTTGGCGCCGGTAACGTTTCCTTGGACGTCGAGCTGTACATCGACGAGTGCGACGCCGCTCGTTGCTTGCGCGCGAACGTCAACCGGAATGTCGGGTGGCGAAGGCGTCGCGACGACCGCGGCATCCGCATTGGGTGCGACACAGCCTTGCGCGACCGCGGTAGCGGTGGCGACGACGCTCGGTTGCGGCGTTGGAGCGGGCGTCACGCGGCCCGTTCCACCGCCGGCACCGGTTGACAGCGCACCGTGCGTTGCGTGCGGCGCCGGACGCGACGTTTGGGCCGGATGCGGTACCGGCGTGCGCTGCGGCTGCGGCGGCGGCGTCGTGAGCTTACTGACCGCAACGACACGATGGCGGATGGAAACGACCTCGACCTGGGTTTCGCTCGGCTCGTGCGGCCGTTGAATTAGGAGGGCCACCACGAAATGAATGAAGAGCGAAATTGCAAAGGCCGCGAGCAACAGGCGCCGCGCGCGGCCTGAGTCCACGTTAGAAGGTCTCTCTTAGCTGTCGGGCTGGAAATCCGCCCGGAACAGGTAATCGCCGGTCGTCGGCGAGCAGTTTACCAGCTTCGGCGAATACGTCGACTGGCGCGCGGCACGTAACGCAGCCTGGTCGATCGCCATGTTGTTCGCGCTCTTATAGACCGAGGCGGACACGAGATTGCCCGATGGACCGACCGTCACCTCGACTTCAACCGTCACCGCGCCCAAGCCCAAATCTTTCGCGGATTCCGGGTAATCCGGGTTGACGGCATTGGTAACGCTAGCTTCGACATTGGGGTTCGCGCAAGCCGGCTTGGGCGTTCCCGCAGCGGTTGTCGGCCCAGCGGTTCCCTGACCTGCCGGCGCACCGTTTTCGGAACCGGTTTTCGGCTGGCTCACCGTCTCTTCGGTGCTGCTGTTCGCGTTGTTGCTCGTCGTCTTCACGAGGTTGACCTTCAGCGGTTTGGGCTGAGGCTGTTGCACCTTGGGCGGCGGCGTCGATTGCGGCGGCGGCGTGGGCGACGGCGGCGGGGTTGGGGTCGGCGGTGGCGGCGTCGGGATCTTCACGACGATCTTCTTGCTCATCGTGACTTTTTCGACTTGCTCCTCCTCCGAGTGCTGCGTGATGTTGGGCATCAGCAACCCGACGAGCAAGTGGACCGCAATGGAGATTACAAACGCGATGCCGATAAAATTTCGGACACGCTCGCCGGTGGTGATGAACGGCGAATCCTTCTTTGCCATGCGTTACTGCGAGATCGCCCCCTCGGGCGTGCCCTGAACGTGGTTGGCTAGGCCAAAGTTCGTGAGATCCTCGGACTTGGCCGCGTCCATAACCTGCAGGATGACGCCGAGGTCGGCGTGCGGATCGGCCTTGATGATGACGCTGGTGAACTTGTGATTGGTCTCGTCCTGGAGCAGCGCGAAGGCGGCCTTTGCATCGCCGATGTCCACCGTGTTCGAACCGATCTGGATCTCGGATTTTTCGTTGATCATGACGACGATCTGCGACGGCTGCACCTTATCCTTGTTGTACGCGTCGGGCAACTTCGGTTCTTTCGTTACCGAAGCGAGAATGATGAAAATGATGAGGAGAACCAGCAACACGTCGGTAAACGGCGTGATGTTGATCGTCGACATCACATCGTCTTCGCCCGAACCTGTTGAAACGGCCACGGTATTGGGCTCCTTCGCTTATGAAGTGACGAAACCGACGTCTTGGAGGTTGGCGTTCTTCGCGGCGTCGAGAATCCGAATAATCACCCCGTACGGCGCCTTGGCGTCGGCAATGATATCGACGTGGTGACGCGGCTTCTTCTTCGCGGCCTCGTACATCATCCGATAGATGCCGACGGTATCGGTCTTAGCGCCGTCAACGTAGATCAGGCCTCTGCTGTTGACTTCGACTTCAATGTTATTCTTGTTTTTGTTCAGGTTGGTCTGCGAGTTCGGATTTTTGTTGGGCAGTTGCTGTTCGAAACCGGGAGGCGCCACCAAGGCAGCCAGAATCATGAAAATGATGAGGAGAACCAGCAGCACGTCGGTAAACGGCGTGATGTTGATCTCCGCCATCACCTCTTCGTCTTGTTTTGCCGAAAGCAGACTCACGCGGAACTACTTGCCCGTCTTTGACGGCTGATAGAGCTCAGTCGGAATCGGCGAGCCGGTATTGTGGAAGTGCAGCATCTCCGCCAGCTGATTGGCGGCGACGATCATTTCCTGATTGTAGTTCTTAATACGGGACTTGAAATAGTTGAAGAAGACGACGGCGATGACGGCGATGATCAGACCGGTCGCGGTCGTAATGAGCGCTTCCGAAACGCCGGCCGCCACGACGGCCGGTGTTGAATTGCCTTTGAGAGCAATGTCTTGGAAGGCTTTGATGATACCGAGGACGGTACCGAACAGACCCACGAATGGGGAGATGACGGCGATCGTTCCGATGATCGGTAAATTCCGCTCGAGTGCGTTGAGATGTTCCATTAGCGCGATCGAGAGCGCATCGGTAATGTCGGCGCGATTCTTCTCGCCGCGGCGTAGCCCGAACTCGAGGATCCGCGGCAGCATGCCCCTCTGCTTCTGACAGACGGCAATGGCACCGTCGAGGTCATCGGCGGAGATCTTCTGCCCGATCAAGCGAAGCAGACCCTTCGTATCGCCATGCTGCGCAGCGAAGAACACCAGGCGTTCAATGGCAACGGCAAGGCCGACGATCGAGATGAGCAACAGCAGCCACATGTCCCAGCCGCCCTGGTGCATGAGCGCCGAAAAACCCTGAAACAAATTCTGCACGGTAATGCGATCCCTTCCCGTTCCGACTTAGCTAAAAGTGGTGAGGGCGCCCATTGGCCTACCCCTCTTCAAAGTCCTGTAGCTGGTATTAGCCGCCGGACGGGGCCGGCGTGGCATTGAGATTCGTCTTAACGAACGTTTCGATTTGCAAAGAGAGAGCCTCATTGCCCGACTGTTTTGCAAGCGCGTCGGCTTTGTTGAGAGCGTCGAGCGCCTTCTTCTTCATCGAGTCATCGCGATTTGCTGCCCACTGACCCGTCAGCGCGATGCCTTCGGCGAAGTTCGCCGGCACGTCGTCGGCTTTGAGCGCGATCGCCTTGTCGGCATACGACTGCATCAGCTTGTAGTCCGGTTTATCCATCTTTGTAATAGCAAACGCGGCTTGATCGTACGCTGTGACCGCGACCGCTGGATCACCCTGGGCGGCCGCCTGATCGAACTCTTTGAGCGCTTCGGCATAGTTCTTGGCGGTCACGGCCGCGAGGCCGGCCTGTAGGTAGGAGTTGCCCATCACGCGCCCCGGAAGCGTGCTGCTGGGGTCGAGTTGTTTGATCTGCGCAGCGACCGCTTGCGCTCCTTGGGTATCGTTATTAGCGAGGTAGGCTCCCATCAACCGTGCCGCGATGTTCTCCTTCGCAGTATGGCTGAGTTTCGGATCGTTCATCGCCGTCTGCGCGACCACTTTGAGGGTCGCAAGCGCTTCGGCGTTCTGTTTATTCGCCAGTTGTGCGACGCCGAGCGCAAAGCGCGAGTTGGTGTCGGGATTGAGCGCGACCGCTTTTTGGGCGAACCCCAAAGCTTGGCTCGGATTCTGATCGGCTGTGGTCACCGCAGCTCCGGCAAAGCTGGCCGCGGCGATCGGCTGGAATTGCTTGCCGATCGTGCTCACCTTATCGAATGCCTGCGCCGCGGTTACGGGATCGTTGCTATCGAACGCGGCGATCCCGAGCATCTCATGCAGCGACTCATCCCCCGGGGAGGAGAGCAGCTCGGCTTGCGCCTTGGATTTTGCCTCGGAATAATGTTTTTCGCGAATGAGGGCGGCGACTTGCTGCGCGGCCGGGCTAATCGCACCCATTCCGCCTCCCTGCGAACTTTCGTTCGTATGGGCGACGGACTTTCCGTTGAACTTGAGCGTGAAGTCGTAGAAGGCGGTCGTTGGAGTCGTTCCGCGATGTGCCGGGCGATACGTGGAATTCTGCGCGATCTCCATGGCGGCGGCGTTGTCGCCGGAGTTGCTCGATCGGATCACCTTGATGACTTTGTGGCTGCCGTCCGCGTTGACTTGAACCTGCACGACCACGGTGCCACTGCCGGCGATCGGCGCACTCGTCGTTCCCTGCTTGATAAGTTTGGCGGGGGTGAACTCGGTAGCGTACTGCGCGCTTGCCGGAAGGCCGGTCTGCAGCCACCCGGCGACAACCAATACGATAACTCCGCTACCGCGTTTCATCGATCACCTCAACGGAAGGAGCAAAGAGCGAGCGCCCTTTTATACCCACTTTCAGCTCGGATTGCCTTCCAGCCCGCCGTGCCCGCGGGGCGCCTTGCGAATTCGCTCCAGCGCGGCTCGCTCTCTTGCGGTCAACTCTCGGATGTGGCCCGGTGGAAGCGCTCCCAGCGCGATCGGTCCAAAGCGCAGCCGAGTTAGCGTAAGCACGCGGTGGCCCAACCCCGCCAACATCCGACGGACCTGGCGGTTGCGGCCTTCGTGCAACGTCAAGTCGACGACCGAATGGTCGCGGCGCGCAGCGACGACCCGTAGTTTCACCGGCGCGGCCCGAAAATCGCCGACATCTACACCCTGCAGCAATCGGCGCACCGCCGGCTCATCCAATCGCCCGGCAATCGTAACGCGGTACGTTTTTTCAACACCATAGCGTGGATGCAGCAGGCGATTCGTGAGCTCACCGTCGCTGGTGAGCAGCAATACCCCCGAGGTATTGTAATCAAGCCGCCCCACCGGAACGACTCGCCGCGCCTTCCCAATGAGATCGCCGACGGTACGCCGGCCTTCCGGATCCTTCAGCGTCGTCACAACGCCGACCGGTTTATTGAGAACGAGGTAGGTGAATTCGTCCGACGGTTCGATTGGCGTACCGTCGACGGTAACACGATCGCCGCTCTGCACGATGCTTCCCAGTTGTCGCGTAACGCGACCGTTAACGTGCACCTTCCCGCTCGCGATGAGTTCGTCAGCCTTCCGCCGCGACGCCACCCCCGCTTGCGCAATGTATTTATTCAGCCGCACGCCCGTTGTCTTCGAAGGAATTTGAGTTTAAAAGCGCTTTCCCGCTAGGGGCTCGGCGCTTCGACATACGTGTACGCGTGCTGGCCGTCACGGATGATCAGCTCGCGCTGGTTGCCGCCCTTGGCGATCGCGAACTCGAAGCCGGCCTCGCCGGGATCGATTGTGATCAGCGAGACGGTTCCGTCGGGATACTTGCGTGATGCGATGTGGCTCTTCCACGCGCCGAAATCGAACACGAGACCTGCGGCGTCGCCGCTCACGTCGATACGACCGAGATCCGCGTTTGTGTAACGGCGCGCCAGCTGCGCGGCCACCGCCGGGTCCGCCGGCACCATGATCAAGGCCCGCTCCTTGACGATCGCGTCCTTGTCGTTCTTCGCGTTCGCCGCGACATCGTTGACGGCTTCCGGCTTCCCGTCGTAGAGCACTTCGAGTAAACGCCGCAGGAACGGTCCTCGCAGATCCGCTCCGAGATCGGCGTTGGTGAGGATGACGGCTCCGACCTGCGCCGACGGAATCGCGATGACGTCGCTGTGGAACCCGATGAGATCGCCGCCGTGATGGATCACCGAGATACCGTACCGCCGATCATCCATCAAGCCCATGCCGTAGTAAATGTCTTCGTCGGCAAGTACCGAGTGGGCGCGCCGCTGCAAGAGATTTTTTTCCGAGACGAAACGCGAACCGTCTGGCAGCACGCCCTGGGTGATTTCGTCCTGGACGTATCTGATGAGGTCGTGCGCCGACGACCACGCGCCGCCCGCCGGTCGAATCGGGATCGCCGTCATGTTGAGGTCCATGCTTGCGACGGCCGTCTTGCCGTCGACGTCGTTTCCGTGCGGGCTCGCGTGGTTTCCGCCGAGCGCCCCGTTCATGTCGAAGGTCGTTTCGGTCATGCCGAGCGGATCGAAAACCTGCGCCTGCATTGCCGCGTCGTAGGCGGCGCCGATCTCCTTGTCCGGATACATGATGTGGCCCGCGATGTATCCGGCCGCCGACGCCATTAAGTTACTGTACTGGAAGACCTCACCGAACCCGCTGGTCGGCTGCGTGTTTGCGAGCTGATCGAAAGTCGACTGCGGCGGCGTCTGCGCGTTGGTGTTCATCAACCAGTCGAGGTCCTTGCGCGGTACACCGGTACAGGCGCAGATCAAGTGGCGAATCTGGACTTCCTTCGTCGTTTTGTCGTTCCCCAAGCGAAATGCGGGGTACGCCTGTGTTACCGGCTCGTCCCACCGCAGTTTTTCCTGATCCACCAAACGCGCGAGCAGAAGCGTCGTCAGACCCTTCGTGTTCGATGCGATCATAAAGAGCGTATTGGGGTCAACCGGCGTGGGATCGCCCAGCCGACGCACGCCGAAACCGCCCTGGAAGACGATCTTGCCGTGGTCTATCAGCGCGATCGCCGTTCCGGGGACGTCGAGCTGCGCCATGCCCGTCTTCACGAACGACGTCAACTCGGCGATACGCGCCGTGTCAAGCCGGTGGGGAGTCCGCCCGGCAAACGTTTCCTTCTTGTAGCCGCCGGGAAGCACGCTCGAGATGATCTGGCTAACGGCCGCCCCGCGCTTGTCCGCGGCAGACTGTGCGCCTTCGAGGAGAACGGCGGTCCACTGCTTTGCGCGTCGGAGCGCGAAGGCGATGACGAGAAGATGTTCGTTCGGAGACGTGGTGTACTCATAGTCGCGCTCGGTCTCCCAGCCGTGACGACCCGGCGACCATTGCGCGATCTCGAGCTTTCGATGCATCGACGGATCGAAGGCCTTCCAGCCGGCCGCGACGGCTGCATCGGCGCTCGCCGCCGCGCGCGCGTCGAAGATGGCGACGCGCAAGTTGCCTTCCGGCGAGGTCAATACGACCAAAGGCGGTCGCGTTTGCGCCGACCACTCTTTCGGAACTACGTACGCGATTCCGTCGGCTGTTTTGCCGGGCGTATCAGTGGCAACGCCTTGCGCCGCGATCGACCATTGCGGCGCGCTCGCCGTGAGGCATGCCAATAGTACAACGAACGATGAGAAACGGTTCATTACGTCTCCTCCAGGCGAGTCTTTTCACTGTAACCCGGATTCTTCGCGTCCCGACGAACGTGTCGGACTTTTTCGGCCTTCACACGGAGGTGAACTTCAAAACTTCGTTCTGCCGAAAAACCCGCCAAGTAGAACGGCCGCTGGATGCGGCCGTTCGAGCGTCTTTCGGAGGGATGTTCCCCTCGCGCCCAGGGTTAGTACTTGCCGTTACCTTCCTCATAACCCCGCGACATCGAGAGCGCCTCTTTCGTGACCGACTGCAAGAACTCGTCGTTCGTGCGCGTCTGCGCCATCTTGTCGAGGATGATCTCGGTGATGTCGCCGGTGTTGAGCACGGCCGTTGCACGGCGCAGCATCCAGATCTTGCGCATCTCTTCGGGAGAGAGCAGCAACTCTTCGTGACGCGTTCCGGATCGCTTAATGTCGATGGCCGGGAAGACGCGAGACTCTGCCAGCTTCCGGGTGAGGTTGAGCTCCATGTTACCGGTGCCTTTGAACTCTTCGAAGATGACGTCGTCCATCTTGGATCCCGTCTCGATCAGCGCCGTCGCAATGATCGTGAGCGAGCCGCCTTCTTCAATCTTGCGCGCTGCGCCGAAAAAGCGTTTCGGCTTGTGCAGCGACGCCGTGTCCAAACCGCCTGAAAGCGTGCGGCCCGACGACGCAACCACCTGATTGTACGCTCGTGCCAGACGGGTGATCGAGTCCAGCAGAATGACGACGTCTTTACCGAGCTCGACGAGGCGCTTCGCACGCTCCATCGTGAGCTCCGCGACGGCGGTGTGATTCTCGGGATGCTCGTCGAAGGTTGAAGCCACGACCTCACCGTCGATCGTGCGCTGCATGTCGGTCACCTCTTCGGGCCGCTCGTCGACGAGCAACGCGATGATGTGCGCCTCGGGATGATTGATCGAAATCGAATTGGCAATGTTTTTGAGCAGCGTCGTCTTGCCGGCTTTGGGCGGAGAAACGATCAGCGCGCGCTGGCCTTTTCCGATCGGGCAGAAGAGATCGATGACGCGCGTCGAGAGCTGCGTCGAGCGCACTTCAAGCTTGAAGCGCTCTTGCGGATAGATCGGCGTGCCTTTTTCAAAGAGCCGCCGGCCTTTGATCGCTTCGGGATCGTAACCGTTGACTTTGTCAACGCGAATGAGGCCGTAGTACTTTTCGCTCTCTTTGGGGCGGCGGACTTGCCCCTCGACCATATCGCCGCGGCGCAGCTCGAAGCGCCGTATTTGCGATTGGCTAACGTAGATATCTTCGTTGCCGATGACGTAACCGCCGCGGCGCAAGAAGCCGTATCCCTCAGGCAGGATGTCAAGGATTCCGCTTGCCATCTCGATGCCCGAGCGAGCTGTTTGCGCTTGGACGATGAGTGCAACGACGTCGTCCTTCTTGAGCTTCGCCGGACTAGGAACTTCGATTTCCAGTTCCTTTGCGACCTCGATCAGCTCTGTTTTGGTCTTCTCACCGAGTTGTGCCGCCGTAAGTATTGGCGGACCGGCTTCGGGCTGTGGAAACTGTTCGTGAAAGACCGCCGGATGTTGATTGAAGTGATGCCGGCGACGCGAACGGCGACGCCGTCCGCCGCCCCCTTGCTGAGGGCGCATGTCGGTGTTTGGTCGATGTTCGGTTTGCAGAGGATTTTCTCTCTTGTAGAGCCGCACACGTTTAACAGCGAGTTCGCGCGGCGAGGCTGCCTTTGCGATCGATCGGTAACGCGCACGTGGGGAATGTCGGGTCAAACTATACCATAGGAGGTACTTCGGTTCAAGATGGACTGAATTTAAGCCGGACTCAAGGCCGCCGGCCCGCTGACGTATGGACTTCCGGCCGCGTAGTAGCGTAGCCGGCGCGTTGCGGCCTGCGTGATCCCAATGCGGCGGCTACGGCGTATTCGTTCCTTTGTTCCGCGCGGCGCGAGCCAAAGATCGTGATTCGTAAAGATATCGGTACCGTCGAAGGATCGATCGATTGCCAATGCGGTGCAAAGCCGTCCGGGGCCGCGGCATAGCTCGCGAATATTCGAGACGCCACGCCGGCGCTGCATCAACGGTATCCCTTCCAGCGGCTCAAGTGCTCGCACCAATACGCCCGCGCCGGTGCCGTTCTCTTCGCTCGAAATGTTGAAACAGTACGACGTACCATAAATGAGGTACACGTAGGCGCGGTGCGGGGGCCCGAACAACGTCGCATTGCGCGCGCTCTTGCCTGGATACGCATGGCATGCCGGATCGTTGGGGAGATAGGCTTCCGTTTCAACGATGCGTCCGGCTGCGACGCCATCGCGGCTTTTGCGCACGAGCACGCACCCAATTAACGCCTCTGCCAATGCCTGCGTTTCGACCGGCAACGAGCCGGCCGCGAGGCTGTGCGCCTTTGAAATCGTGGTGCTTATGCGACGGAGTTCAATGCGATTTCGGCGCGGGCCCGCTGCGTCAAGTCAGCTTGCGGTGCTGATACGAGTGCCCACGACGCAAACTGATTGAGCGCGCACTTCAGCCGTACATATGGAAGCACCATCGCCGCCGGAAGCTCCGTCGCCGCGACAGTGACTTCGGAAATGAGCTGCTCGTCTTCGATGACAAAGCGAACCATGCCGATTCCGCGCCGATGAAGCGTTCGCGCTATTGCCGTTAGCGCTGCATACGCAACTTCACGCTCACCATAGGACGAGCGCAAGCGAAAAGCGATCCGCATCAGATGGGCTTTGCCAAGAATACCAAGTTGCGCGTAGACAATGCCCCGGCCCCGATCGTCAGCCGCGTAACCGAGTTCCGCGTTAATCGTAGTTTTGGGTGGCCGTCGCTTCATGCTCACCATCTGCCCAAATTCTATATCGAACGTATGTTCGATGTCAAGGATCTTGCCCCGTCCTCCGTGGGCAGCACGCTACGATAGAGCTCCAAGATCCCGTCGAGCTGGCGATCGATCGAAAAGCGCTGCGCCCCAAGGCGTGCACGCGCCTCGGTCGTCGCGTCGGGCTGGTGAGGAATCGCGGTCAGCGCCGCGGCAAAGGCGGCTGGGCTCGCCGGTACGATCCAGCCGGCCGACCCGAGGACATCGCGATTCGGGGCCGCATCGGCGGCGATCACCAACGACCCGGCTGCCAGCGCCTCGGCTTGCACGAGGCCCTGGGTTTCCGACGTGCTGGGCATGACGAACGCGTCAGCGCTCGCGTACAGATCGGGAAGCTGATCTCGTCCCACCACTCCGAGAAACCGTACGCGGTCACCGAGCTTGCGCGTGCGCACCTGCTCCTCAAGCTCGTGCCGCGCCGGGCCGTCACCGGCGATGACGAGCTTCAGCGCGCGATCCTGTGAAAGCGCGAGGGCCTCGAAGAGCATCTCCAGGTTCTTTTCTTTTGCTAAGCGCGAGACGCAGAGCACGAGCCGTTCCCCATCTGTGGCACCCAGCTGCGAGCGCAGACCATCGAGGCGTTTTCCCGAGCCAAAATGGGCGAGGTCGATGCCGTTTGGCACGACGGCGATGCGAATGGTTACCCCAAGCTCGCGCAAGTGATCGACCATGGCCTGCGTGGGAACGACGACCGCGTCGGCAAGGTTGGCAAAGGTACGCGTGAGCTGTGAGGCCGCATAGCGTGTCGCGTTCGGCTCGAACGGCACGTAATGCGCGTACGCTTCGAGCTGGGTGTGATACGTGTAAACGAGGGGCATGCCGTATCGTCGCGCATAGCGCAGCCCCATCCAGCCCGTGATGAACGGCGAGTGCGCGTGCACGAGCGTCAACTGCCGTATGACCGTGTTGACGTTTCGCCGGCTGACCAGCGGCAACGTTAGCCGGTACGGCGTGCGCGTTGGGAGCGGCAGCGACGGCATCCGCACAACGGCGTCTGCCAGCGGAGCGCGCTCCGATGCGGCGTCGTCATATCCCGGCATGCGCGGAGCGAAGCAGTAGACCTGATGGCCGCGCCCGCGCAAGCCTTCGGCCAGCGCGTCGACTGCGGCGACGACGCCATTGACGACCGGGCGGTAGATTTCGGTAAAAAAGCCAATCCTCAAACGCGCATCGATCTCCATGTCGAGTTCGGCAGGAGGCCCCTGCCGCCGTGCGACTTTCGGCATAGTGCCCGTCGCCACGGCTCGTGCTATAGTGCCCGGGTCAAAACCCGTTGCCCTCTCGGCAACCCCGCACGCTTCGTGCCACCTCGCGCCCATCGGCGCTTCAACGCTCACTGCACATGATGTGCTTCCTCGGCTCCCCCGTATCGTTTGCTCGCTTTAGCGTGGCCAAACCGTAGGTGCGAGCCGGAATCAGGAAAGGACCTCCGGAGTTGATTGGACGCAGACTGTTTCGGATCAGACATGTCCTCGGTCTGAGCGCGATTTCCGTCGGCTTGATGTTTGGGAGCTTCATGACGCACCCGCCGGCCGCTTTGGCGTCGGCGAAAGCGCCGGCTGCTCGCTCCGTAACCTTCGATAACAACGGCTCGACGACCGAGGATACGAGCAACGCGACAACGGTCGGCGACTTCTTGCGAGAACATCATGTCGTCGCCGCCGCAACAGATTTCGTTTATCCCTTGCCGGACGTACCGCTCTTTGATGGTGTAACGGTTGTCTACCGCGCCGCAGTGCCAGTGACGATTGCCACGGCGAATGCGCGCACCACGGTACGCAGCGCCGCCGAAAACGTTGGCGAGCTGCTCGCGGAATCCAACGTTAGCCTGGCACCCGGGGACGAAGTGCGCCCGTCGCTCGATGCTCCGATTCCCGCCAATGAAACGATTCTGATCGTCCGCGTGCTGTCGTGGCAAAGCATCGAGAAGCGAACGATTCGGCGCCAAACGATCACGCGCTTCGACTTCTCAATGGTGCCGGGCGCTAGCCGCGTCATCGCCAAAGGCGTTGACGGCATGCGCGAGGATCGCGTGCACTTCACCCAACGCGACGGCGGTGCGGTGCGGCGATTGCTCGTGTTTTCGCGGGTTTTGCGCAAGGCGAAGCCGCGGATTATCGCCGTCGGCATCGACGAGTACGACGCCTTCCGCGGCATCGAAACGCGCGGGCTCGAGCGCAGCGCCTTGCTGGCCCGGCGTGGGATAGCGATGGTCGCGACCGCGTATACTGCCGGGTGCATCGGATGCAGCGGAATTACGGCGATTGGTCGTCCGGCCGGCCACGGCATCGTGGCGGTCGATCCGAGCATTATCCCCTTGGGTACGCATCTCTTCATTCCCGGCTACGGCCTGGCAATCGCCGGTGATACCGGCGGCGCGATCCACGGCAACCGTATCGATTTGGGATTCAACTCGCGACGCGACGCATTGCTTTTTGGTCGCCGCGAAGTGACGGTTTACACGCTCTAACGGTGTATACTCTCTAGACGTGCAAGCGCACCCACGCGCGCTGCTCGCGCGCTGGGGCTTGCGTCCGAAGAAGCGCTACGGTCAAACTTTTCTCACGGACGTAGCGGCAGCGCGTCGGATCGCGCAGCTTTGCCTGCAGTCCTCTCCGACGAAGACGATTCTCGAGATTGGGGCGGGTACCGGCATGCTTACCCACGCGTTGCTCGAGAACGGTGCCGACCTCACCGCGCTTGAGATCGATCCCGATTTAGTGGCGCTGCTGCGATCGCAGGATGCATTGCAAGCTGCAACCGTCGTGGAAGCGGACGCATTGACGTTCGATTACGAGCGCTGGGCGAACGGGCAGATGTGGAGCGTCGCCGGCAACCTTCCCTATAACGTCGCAACGCCGCTGCTTCTGCGCCTGCTCGAGATGGAGCGCGGCCCGAAAACGCTGACGGTTATGGTGCAAGAAGACGTCGCGGCGCGTCTAGCGGCAAAGCCCGGAACTTCGGCATACGGGAGCCTCTCACTCGCCGTGCAGTACGCCGCCGACGTCGAGCGAGCGTTTACGCTGAACGCGCGCTCCTTTTTCCCGCCGCCGAAGGTCCGTTCGACCGTCGTAGCGATGCGGCGCCGCGACGAACCGCCCGTGCGTCCGCGCGATCTCGCACTCTTCTGGAAGGTCGTTCGCGGCGCGTTCGCGTACCGGCGCAAAACGCTGGCCAACAGCTTGATCCTCGCACTCAGCCTCGATCGAGCGCGAATCGAACGAGCCATGGCGCAAAGCGATCTCTCCTCGGAGCAACGCGGTGAACGACTCGCCCTCGACGATTTCGCGCGCTTGGCCGACGCATTGGCCGAGGGATAGCTTCACCAGTCCCTGGACGTGGGTGCTCGCCGGATTTCTCGTCGTAATCTTCGTTCTAGCGCTCGTTTTAGGGTTAAAGACGAGCGGCATGCAGATCCCAGGCGTCAGTTCGCTCGTCATCATCATTGCAATCTTGGCGCAAGGCGTGGTCGAGGGCGCGCTGGTGCTGGGAGTATTGCTCGCGGTGCCGCCGTTATCAAAGTTCTCGTTGCGCGAGCTCGGCTTTCGGGTGCCGCAACCATCGGCGATCGGGATCGGCTTGGTCGGCTCGCTCGTGATGCTCGTGGTGGCGAACGGTGGCGCTTCGCTCATCGACTACCTCGCGCATAGCACCCACGAACAAGACGTCGTCGAGATCTTTAAGAGCTTGCACGACCCCGCATCGATAGGGCTCTTCATCGCGTTTGCGATTTTCTTCGCGCCTTTTGCCGAGGAAACGATCTTTCGCGTCTTCTTCTTTAACTTGGGATTGCGCTTTGGCGGGTTTTGGACCGGTGCGATCGTGAGCGGCGTGCTCTTTGGGATCGCACACGGTGATCTCTACGCCGCCTTGCCGCTGGCGCTGGGTGGGATCGTTCTCTGCTACGTCTACTACCGTACCCGAAACGCGTTCGCGTCGATGATCTCGCACGGAACGTTTAACGCCCTTTCAATTGGCGCGCTCTTGCTCGGCCCGCACGTCACGAAGTAACGTGTTAGGGAACCTCTGAAGAGGTCCGTGCACCCATCGTTTGAGCGTGAAGCCGCCAGAAGCGAGAAGACAGCGAGACACGCTCCAGCACATCCTGTGCTCGCGTGCATTGCGGACATCCGTGTCCGGAAGAAGCATACCAGCGGTATGTGACCGAGCTGGCGACGATGCAGATGGCGGCTTCACGCTCAAACCCTTCGGGCAGCTGCATTTTCGTCGCATCTCTTCGTTGCGTCCTCGGTCACAGAGCGCTTTGCTATGCTCCCTCGGTCGCGCCTCGATCTGCGGCGAAAATGCACGCTGCGATCGGTGTAGCGACCTCTTCAGAGGTTCCCTATCGCCTCGAGCACGGCGCCGATTGGTATCTCCCGTGTGTCGAGGTAAAGAAGCCGGTGCTGCAGCGAGGTCGGTTTGGTGGTGGTTGCCGGACGCCGTTGGAATCCTCGCTCGCGAACGTAGTTGCCGACGAGGTGGATTGCGAGCGCATTGGGTTCGTCGTACCAATCCGGATGGTGCGCGAGCCACAACCCAACGGTCGGAATTCCTCCGCGTGCCATCGCAGCATGAAAAGGGCCGGCGGGAACGCCCACCATGAGATCGGTGCGCGCGAGCACTGCTTTGTACAAACGCGCGAACGGTTCGTCGACACCGCCGAAGAGCGCGCTGAAGCTCGCGTAGCCCTCGCCGCGCAACCTATCGCTCATCGACACGACGCGCCAGCGCGAGTCCTGACGGCGTAACGCCGACGCGAAGTCGCGCGTCTGCGATGCGTCACCCCAGTTCTTGCCAGCGGCGGTGATGCCGCCACGAGAGAGAATGCACAGGCGCGTGCCGGGAGAAGCAAATTCGGCAAGCCGCTCGTCGACGCGCGCCTGAACCGCAGGCGCCGGATTGAAATCGATCGTGCTCGGTAGCGGCTGCGACAAGTCGAAACCATCGAGCCGCTCGCGGAGCACGAGCAGTTGCGCTAGATTCCGTGCTTTGGTGTGAAACGGAAACGGCGTTCGGCCTTCGGTTTCGGGGTAGTCCGTCCACAGCAATACCTCCGGTGCGAAGCGCATCACCGCTTCGTCAACGGGTGGCGGAAGCGCGAGCGTCGCCTTTCCACCGTTGCAATCGCGTAATCTCAAGCCAAAATGACGGGCCCCGCGGTCGCTTCCATCGCCGAGTGCGCGCACGCCGCTGAAGAGCGGCGCGAGATGCGGATTACCCTCCATGACGCTCACGTAGTCGTCGCCAAAGCGCGTGATCGCATACGCGTTCGTCGATTCAAGCAGCGGCGCAATTGCACTCACATGCACCCAGTCACCGAAGCCATGAGGCCAATAGATGAGTGCACGAACGCCGCTGAGCGCTGCGAACCGCTCGCCATCTTCGCGCATCACGCCCAACACGGTGCGCGGCAAGCTCGGATCGGCGTCGTTCGCCGACCGCCTAGACCACGGTAGCCTCACGACGCACCCGCTCCACGATCGAGCGCAATCTCGCCATGAACTGTTGCGGCGCAAACCGTTCCGCGTGCGCACGCAAGCGATCGGCTTGAAAGCGTGAGGCGTCGAATGAGGTAATCACCGCTGCAAGCGCTTCCGGTGTCGGCTGATCGAAAAAACATCCGGTGATTCCTTCGACAACGGTCTCGCGTGCGCCGCCGGCACGTAGGGCAATCGTGGGTCTGCCCGCTGCGGCAGCCTCGAGCGGTGCGAGTCCGAAGTCTTCTTCGCCGGGTACGATCACCGCGCGCGCATTTCCGACCAGCTCGTTCATGCGCGCTTCTTCGACGTACCCAAGGAGCGTCGTGGTTGTCCCGTGCGCCAATCGGCGCAGCGAGTTTTCCGCTGGACCCGTACCGGAAACGAACAGTTTCACGCCGGCAAGCGCGGCGGCGGCGATTGCACGATCGATTCGCTTGTACGGCAACAAGCGTGAAACGATGAGGAAGTACTCCCCAGCGCCGCTGCCCGGTGTGAAGCGGTCGACGTCAACGGGACAATGGAGAACTTCGGAGTCGCGGCCATAGTATCGCCGAACGCGATCGGCGACGTTGCGCGAGTTCGCCACGAAGTGCGTTGGGCGCAAGGCGGCGCGCTTATCCCAAGCGACGAGCCGCTCGACGATCGGGCGGGCGAGCTTGCTCCCGACGTACTCGTCGTACGCGAACGTAAAACGGCTGACCGTGTTGATGTAACAGACGTGCACGGCACCGGGCGGCACAATCACACCCTTGGCCCAGGCCGTCGTCGAGCTGACGATCGTATCGAACGCGGAAAGATCGAACGCTTCAAACGCGCGAGGATACAGCGGGGCGAAAAAACGGAACGTCCGGTTGGCGAATGGTATGCGAGCGAGATAGGATGCGCGCACGCGCTGTGCGGCAATGAGGTCGCCGGTTGCGGCACGATCGTAAAGCGCCGTGTAGATCGGCGCGTCGGGCCAGATCTGCGCGATGCGCCCAAAAACACGCTCCGCGCCTCCTCGTTGATTGAGGTAATCGTGAACGAGGGCGACGTTAATTTTGGAGCGAGCCGGAACGTGGCAAGATGAGAGCTATTGTTGGATTACCAAGATAGGTCCGCGCCACGCGCTGCACGTCCTCGGACGTCGTTTGCGAGATCGCGACGAGCGCTCGATCCAAGTAGTCCGGCGATCTGCTCCCCTGGGCAAAGACCGCCGCAAGCCACGCCCTCGTTTCGAGCGTCGTGGCACCGGTTGCAAAATCGCCGGCCGCCACCGCCTTGAATTCGTCGATCGACCCTTGCAGCCGTGTTGCGGCCAAAACGTTGACGATTGAAAGCGCGGTTGCAAACGCGCGGCTGGGATTTCCAATGCCGCCGTTGACGTACAGCACGAGATGCGCCGGCGAGCGATCGTACGCATAGACGGTCCCGACCGAGCGCGAGGCAAACGTTTCCGAAACGACGCCCGGAACCTGCGCGATGTCCGAGAGCGTACGTTTGACAAATGCCGCAAGCACGAGCATTGGTCCGAAGTCCTTGCTTCCGACGCCGGGAGCGGGATATTGTGCGATGAGCCACGG
Organism: Vulcanimicrobiota bacterium; assembly: GCA_963752765.1. Lineage (GTDB taxonomy): Bacteria > Vulcanimicrobiota > Vulcanimicrobiia > Vulcanimicrobiales > Vulcanimicrobiaceae > JAFAHZ01. Next base: position 588,511 of record CAVVZD010000009.1, on the reverse strand, counting down.
CGAGGCAATGTCACGATGCGTTACGATTTCGTGCGATGCGCCATGCAACTGAGCGACGTGCACCGCGATCGGCATCGTTGTCCCGGGCGGCAGTGCATCAGCCAAGGTGCGCAGGGCATCCGGATCGAGTGCGTCGAGTTGGCCGACCGCGCTCACGTACGCGCCTCCGCGCCGATAGTATGCCCCATAGAACGCCGCTGCGTCCGCGGGAACGAATTGCGCCAGCGATGCCGGTGTGCCCAGCGACGGCATGCCGGCGTTCGCCTCTTGCGACGACGCGGCATTGAGCATGTCCAAACCGACTTGCAGCGCGTATTCTTGGCCTTCGGCAATCTGGTTCACGAGCGCGGCGCGCGCGCTACGAACGGTTTCGGCATCGAAGCTCGGCTGAGCCAAAGCTCGCCGTACCAGGCTCATAACGGCGGGTGCGTCGCGAGCCAGCGCTTCAACGTAGAAGCGCGCATCGTCGGGATCGATCGTGAACCGTATCGATCCGCCGTTGGCCGCAATCGCATCTTCGAGCGGGAGCATCGATTGGCCGTCGCCGACGGCGACCGGCGTGCGCAGAATTGTTTCCGCAACGAGCGCCGATAAACCATTTTGTTTGATCGTTTGCCGATCCAGACCCGCGCGAACGAGCAGTACAACGCCGACGAGGGTGCCGTGATTGTCGGCTTGGCGCACGATCGTCGTTCCGTCGACGCTCTCAACGATTGGAGGGGGAACGGACGGGGCGGCGGCTACAGCCGCAAGCGGCACGGTCGCCAGCGCAGCTGCCACGATCGTGCCGCAGAGCCGGCAAAACATCACGATGCAGACTCCTTCGCCGTGACTAAACGAACGACCACTGGATCCTTTAAATATCGCGCGACGACGCTTGCGACGTATTGCGGGTCGAGCGCGCGCGCCGTACTCTCGTACATTCGTGCGGCATCCCCCGGCGCGTAGCTCGGGTTGCCTTCGGCAGAGTACCACCCGAGATTATCGGCTTCGCCTTGCGGACTTTCCGTATCGGACGCGATGTGATAGAGAAACGCTTCGCGAGCGGCACTAAAGGTTCGGCCGTCCAAAGGCTGCTGCAGTTTTTGCAGCGCAGCCAAAGCAATCTGCTGTGCATTCGCGGCCGCATCGCCACTGATGGTCACGAGCATGACGCCGGGATCATGCAACGTCACGAACTGTCCATTGATGTACGTGGAAGCGTTCGAAAGCTCAACCGCCTTGGAAACGATTCCGGTTTGGTCTCGAAAGAGATAGTCGGCTACGAAGTCCAATGCGGTCGCCGCCTTGACGTCCGCAATAGCGGGACCCGGCCATGCCAATCCGATACCGTCGACCGAGCCGGGAATCGTCGCCGTTTTCGGCGTTGCGCCAAGCTGCGAATCGTACGGTGGATCCATCGGTCCGTCGCCGCTGCCGTCGGTGACCGCATCGATCGTCGAAACGTCGATGTTACCCGCGGCGGTCAATATCGCATTCTGCGAGCGAAAGGCCCGCTTGGCAAATGCGCTGACCTGCGCCGGAGAGATTCGCGTCAGCATTGCAACCGAGTCCGGTAACGGAGGATAGTGAGCCGGCCCCTCGACGAAGAGCTGTTTGAAGAGCATATCGTGCAGCGTGTCGTCCGGCGAATAGCGGCCCGCGACGGCGAGGACCGCCGAATCGCGCTGTGCCTGCTTGACCGACGCATCATCGATCGACGGCGCAAAATAGGCCGCCGTCATTGCGGCTACGACACGGCGCACCGCGCCCGACGGAACGATTGCTCCGATCCCAACAATGTCGGGATAAACTTCAACGTTGAGTGCGCCGCCCAAACTGTGAACGAGCGCGAAGAGCGATTTTCCGCTCGCGAGCGGAGCGACGGCGGCGGCAGTGGCCGCAAGCCGCGAGATTCCCGGGGATGCTTCGTCGTAGCCTGCGCCGGGTGCGCGAAACCACAAGTCGACCGCCGCAGCGCCCAGCGTGGGATCGGGAGAGATCACGTACGAGCCACCGCGCGGTAACGTGCCTTTTTGCTGCACGGACTCGCTCGCGCGGCTTGGCGCAGCGGCGACGAGCAACGCGCACAAGAGCAGCAACGCCGCTCGCATTACGCCGGTTCCGGTGAAATCTTCGGGGGTATCCGCGAGGGCTTCTCGGCGCGTTTGGATTCTTCGGCCGCCGGCCGTACACCATCGGCTTCCGCCGCCGCAACCTCGGTGCCCGCCGCCCGATCGAACGGCCGCCCTTCGAGAATGGCCTTCACTTCTTCGGCCTCAACGGTCTCGTACTCGAGCAACGACGCGACCATGCGATCGACCTTATCCCAATTTTCGCTCAAGATCCGTTTGCCGGTGCCGTAACAAGATTCGATGATCTTGCGCACCTCTGAGTCGATCTTGCTTGCGACCTCTTCGGAGTAATTGCGTTCTTCGCCGATATCACGGCCCAAGAAGACCTGATGCTGACCGCGTCCGTATTGAATCGGACCCAGTTCGCTCATGCCATATTGCGTCACCATGCGTCGTGCGAGCTCCGTTGCCTTCTCGAAGTCATTGCTCGCACCGGTCGTGACGTCGCCGAATTTGATCTCTTCTGCTAACCGACCACCTAAAGCCATCGTGATCTGCGCGATGAGCTCTTCGCGCGTCACTTGATAGCGGTCGTCCTCCGGCAGAGACCACGTCAAGCCCAGCGCCATGCCGCGAGGGATGATCGTTACCTTGTGAATCGGATCGGATTTGTCGAGCATTCCGCCGACAACGGCGTGTCCGGACTCGTGAAACGCCGCAATCGTCTTCGATTTTTGAGACATGACGACGGACTTGCGCTCCGGCCCGACCATCACGCGGTCGATGGCTTCGTCGCAATCGAGCATCTCGATGACGCTCTTGTTGCGGCGAGCCGCGAGCAGCGCCGCTTCGTTGAGCAGATTCTCAAGGTCTGCGCCGGAGAAGCCCGGCGTGCGTTTGGCGAGCGTTTCGAGCGAAACTTCCTTGCCCAACGGTTTATTGCGCGCGTGAACTTCGAGGATCTTCTGACGTCCTTTGAAGTCGGCGCGCCCGACGACGATCTGCCGGTCGAAGCGCCCCGGCCGCAGCAGCGCGGGATCGAGGACGTCGGCACGGTTCGTCGCGGCGATCAAGATGACGCCGGTGTTTTGGTCGAACCCATCCATCTCGACGAGCAACTGGTTGAGGGTCTGCTCGCGCTCATCGTGACCGCCACCTAAACCGGCCCCACGCTGCCGCCCGACCGCATCGATCTCGTCAATGAAGACGATGCACGGCGCGGATTTTTTCGCTTGATCGAAAAGGTCGCGAACGCGCGACGCACCGACACCGACGAACATCTCGACGAAGTCCGAGCCCGAGATCGACAGGAATGGGACGCCGGCCTCGCCGGCGATCGCCCGCGCCAAGAGAGTTTTGCCTGTGCCCGGCGGGCCGAGCAGCAAAACGCCCTTGGGAATCCGCGCTCCCAGCGACTGGTACTTCTTGGGATATTTCAAAAAGTCGACGATCTCGGCCAGCTCTTCTTTGGCCTCGTCGACGCCGGCAACGTCGGCAAACGTTACCTTGGGACGATTCTCCGAGAGCATCTTCGCACGCGATCGTCCGAACGACAGCGCCTGACTGCCACCGCTCTGCGCCTGTCGCAGAATAAAGAAGAGCAGCAACGTGACGATTGCAATCGGCGCGAAGCTGACCAGCGCATTGAGCATGCCGGAGTTTGACTGCTGCTCGAAGCTGATCTGCCCGCTCTTGACGCGTTTGCGAACTTCGTCGACAAACGTCTGGTCGTTGTTGGGCACCGACACGACGTACTTCGTGCCGTTCGTCAGCTCGCCGGTGGCGGAAAGTCCAACGGCCCGATAGGACTGAACTTGGCCGGCTTCCAGCTTGGTGTAGAATGCACCGTAATCGAGATGCGTTGCTTCTTCGCCCGGCTGCACGAAGCGTTCCACGATGATGACGATCGCGACGACAGCCAGAATGACGAGGAGGATCGACCGGAAATGTTTGCTCACGTTGGTTCGAGTTTAACTTCCTTGGTATTTTAGTTCGGCGAGGTAGGGCAGACTCCGATACCTTTCCTGGTAATCTAAACCGTAACCTACGACAAAGGTGTCGGGCACGGTCAAGCCCACGTAATCAAGCGTAATGGCCAGCGCCCTCCGTGACGGCTTGTTGAAAAGAACGCACGTGCTCAGGCTTGCGGGCCGCTGCTCTTTCAGCCGTGTCCTGAGAAAGTCCAGCGTGAGACCGTTATCGGCAAGATCCTCGACAATAACTACGTGCCGCCCCTCAACGGATGTGCTCTGGTCAAGCAGCAAGCGGACTTGCCCTCGAGCTTGGCCCAGGCTCCCGTAACTGACAACGCAGACGTAGTCCACAAAGATTTCGCTGGGGCCCCCGATCGCCGCCAGCGCGCGGGAAAGGTCGACCGTGAAGTAGAGGGACCCCTTGAGAACGCCCAGCAGAACCAGCGGCCGGTTACGGTAATCCGCGGCCATCGCGCGGGCAAGCCGCTCGACCGCGTCGGCGATCTCGTTCGGTCCGTAGAGCTGCCGGCCGACCGTCGCACCGCTTTGGGCGGTCATTCCTTTCTAATACCCGCGATCGATCCCGCCTGGATATCCAAGCGAACTCCCGCCTTCATATGGAAGCTTCCGCTTCGACCGCTTTCCATCGCGCGCACCGCCGCTTCGACGTGCTCGAAATTCACGTCGCGCAGGGCCGCTTCGTCCGCCAAGCGTTCGCGAACGCGGTTGCGGAGGTCGGCTCGCTCGGTCGCCTCCGCCTCATCGCCGACGAGTTCGGCGGCTCGCGCCACCGCCTCGTCGAGACCGGGGAAAAGGGGGCGCAGCGCCTCCAGCGCACTCCTCACCGCATTCCGGCGGAACGTCAGGTCGGCATTGGTGGGATCGACGGCATAAGGCAAGGCTTGCGCGTGACAATACTGCCGCAATGCCTCCGACGTGACGCGTAACAATGGTCGCGCGAGATCGAGCCCCGGCGCGAGCCGCCGCCGCGGGCGCATGCCGGCTAGACCTTCGGGCCCGGCGCCCCGAAACAACGCCATCAACGTCGTCTCGCTTTGATCTTCGGCGTGATGCGCGGTAACAACCGCGCCCGCTTGACGTCGCCTGGCTGTTGCAATGAGGGCGGCGTACCTCGCTTCGCGCATTGATTGCTCGTCTTGGGCCGTCGATTGCAAGGGAATGATATCGATGGGAAGGGTGTACGTCGTGGCAATCCGCAGCGTCACGCATTCGTCCTGCCACGCCGACGCACGCAGACCGTGGTTCACGTGCGCGACCGATAAGCTCAACCGCATCGCCTTCGAGACGGCTTGCAATGCAGCAACGAGTGCGACCGAATCCGCTCCGCCGCTGCACGCCACGACCAACGCGTCGCCACGCCGAATGACGCCCCCTCGCTCGATGAGTTGCTCGAGTGCTGCCTGCGGCCGGGCGCCTCTCACCGTCGCGCGTGTCGAGCGATCTCACGTTCGACTTCCCGCTTGGCGACATCGGCGCGCTTGTCCCAGAGTTTCTTTCCGCGCGCCAGTCCGAGCTGCACCTTTGCCATACCGCGCGTAAAATACAAGCGCAGAGGAACGATCGTCAAACCCTTCTCGGAAACGCGCCCCTGCAAATGCACGATCTGTTCTTTGTGCAGTAGGAGCTTGCGCGGGCGGGTTGGCTCGACGTTGGCAAAACTGCCTTCCTTATAAGGTGGTATGTGCATGCCCACCAGCCACGCCTCGCCATCCCGAATTCGAGCGTAGGCTTCGCTCAGGCTCACGCCGCCCGCGCGTACGGACTTCACCTCGGTGCCCGTCAGCACGAGTCCGGCCTCGATCGACTCTAAGATATGGTACTCGTATCGGGCGCGCCGGTTGTCGATTGCCGGCGAGGTATCTTGTTTCACGCCCGAAACTCCGGATTTCGCCGATCCTTGGCGGCATCGAGCGATCCGCGCGAGACGAAACTCCCCTGCGCTTGGGCCAGCAGGCGTCCATCTCGATCGCCGATAGTCGCTTCCACCCCGAGCACGTTGCGCCGATGCCAAGTAACTCGGCCGCGCACTTCAATCGGCCGCTCCAACGGAACGGGATGACGAAACCGCACGCTCACACTGGCGGTCACGCCGCGATGACCCGCAAACCCCGCAGCGTGTGCCATCGCTTCATCGAGCAGCGCCATCACGATACCGCCGTGTGCTATTCCGCGCCAGCCCTGGAACTGGGGTGCCAACGTCACCAACGCCACAACGCCTTCGCGTTGGTCGCGATCGAAGTGCACGTGTAATCCCGCCGCATTCTCCGGCCCGCACGCAAAGCAGTTCCCGTCGTCAAAGGGAACGTCTGGAGAGCTCATGGAGCCTTACCGCCCTGCTTGTAAACGATCGGCCAAGTATGCGGGCAACCCCGCTTCGCGAATCTTCTGTTGTACGGTTGCGATCGGATACGCGTAACGCACCCACTGGACGCGTCGGGCTTCCGGTTCATACAGAACGAACGATGCCTCAGGATTGAGGTCGCGCGGCTGACCGACGCTGCCGACGTCGATAATGTAGCGTTTTCCCGCCTCTAGGATGAGCTCGCCGCCATGCTGCATGTGCTTCAGGCTTATTGAACCTTGCGGTTCTTGCACCCAGTATTCGGCCACGTGCGTGTGCCCGATAAAGACCAGCGGCGCGTCGGTGCGTTCAAATGCTTGTGCGGCCGTTCGCTTGTCGAGAATGTACTCAAAGTAGTTGACGGGTGCCCCGTGGACGAGCAGAAACTCCGGCAGACGCAGCTCGTATGGAAGGCCGTTGAGCCATTCGCGGCTTGGCTCGTCCAGCGTGCGCTGTGTCCAGAGGATTGCTTCGCGGGCCGCTTCGTTGAAGTATTCGACGCCGAAATTTTCCGTTGCGGCCAAATCGTGATTTCCCAGCACGGCATGGGTGCAGCGCTCGCGCAAGAGCGCAACGCACTCGTTGGGATTTGGTCCGTAGCCGACCATGTCCCCTAAACTGACCAGTGCATCGCTCGGCGAGATCATGGAGAGTGCAGTCTGCAATGATTCGAGGTTGCTGTGGATGTCGGAGAAAATCGCGTAGCGCACTTAGCGGGCCTCGGCCGGCACCGCGGTCAGCACGGATTGAAAGGCGTCGGCGAACGCGGCGCGCATCGGCGCCGTTCCAGCGCTCACGCGCACGTAGCGGTCGAGCGGGGGCGCGCCGGGCTTTCGAATCCAGACCGCTCTGCGCAGCAGTTCGTTCATGACATTGGCCGCGCGTTCGGCGCTGCCAAGATCGATACAGACGAAGTTGGTATGCGATTCCACATAGCCCAGGCCTAGCGCTCGGGCCAGCGCGTAATACTCTTCGCGCGCCTGCGCCGTCTGCGCGACGACACGCTGACGAAATTCGTCATCGTCAAGCGATGCTAGCGCGCCGACCTGTGCGTTGCGGTTGATGCCGTAGTGTAGCCGTATCTTTTGAAACGTCTGTACGTTGCGGGCACTGGTCAGCGCGTAGCCGATTCGCGCGCCGGCCATCCCGTACGCCTTGGAAAACGTGCGCATGCGAATGAGCCGGTCTTCAAAGTACGGCTCGAGCAAGGCGTCTTCGTCGACAAAATCGGCATAGGCTTCGTCAAGTAGAAAGAGCGAGTCGTCGGGAAGCGCGCGGTAAAACTCGGCGACGTCACTGCGCGGTATGAACCGTCCGCTGGGATTGTCGGGGTTGGCGAGATAGACGACCGCGGCTCGTGTGTGCCGCGCTTGCGCGAGCAGCGCGCCCAAATCGGGGGTTCCGTCATCACTGTACGGCACCCGGACGAGTTGGCCGCCGTATCCGATCACGTGATAGTTGAACGTCGGATAGGTGCCCAGGCTCGTGAGCGCGACGCTTTGCGGCGCGACGAAAGCGCGAACGGCGAGTCCCATGAGGTCGTCGATGCCGGAGCCGACGACGATCTGCTCCGCAAGACAGCTATGTTTTTTCGCAAGCGCATCGCGCAGATCGAGCGATTCCGGATCGCCGTACCAACTCAAGCGCTCGAGCTCGGCCGCCATCGCCGCGACCGCTTTCGGCGACGGACCGAAGGCGCTCTCGTTGGCGCCCAATCGCAACAATTCCCGATGTCCGGTCTCGCGCATGAGTTGTTCGGGACCAATGAACGGCGTGGTCGAGGGGATCGCTTCGATTGCGGGCGTGGGACGAATCAACGACGACAACTCCTAAATCGGCGGCTACGACGAAAAGAACCGGTGGACCGTGACGTTAGCGCCGGAGGGCCAACTTTCATCGCTCTCGTTCATGACGAGGTATCCGTCCGCCCGCGCCGTCAAACTCACCGAAAACGAACGCAGGGCCAACGGATGCGCGACCCTCGTGCCGCCCTCATCCCGGATCGCCACCGGAAGATAGTACGTCCAGCCAGCTCGGCTGCGGACTGGCTCGGCCAGCGTCGCTGCAATCGTTGCCGGCAGCAGCGGCGCGCCGGTCAGGGCAGCGAGTATGGGCGACGCCACGGCTTCCAACACGATCAATGCGGAGGTCGGATTTCCCGGCAACCCGAGAATCGGCTTGTTTGCAATCGCGCCGAGCAATGCGGGTTTGCCTGGTCGCAAACGCAGACCGTGCACCACAATACCCGGCCGTCCGAGCGCCGCGACGGCCGACGGCAAACGGTCGCGCTCGCCTACCGACGAGCCGCCGGTAACGACGACCGCATCGCAGTCATCGACCGCCGCAGCGAGTCCTCGTTCGAAATCATCGCTTTCGTCGCGCAGCGTGGGGTAGTGGCGCACCGCGGCGCCCATTGCGCGCAATGAGGCTGCGATTGCATAGCGATTGGAGTCGCGCACTTCACCCTGACGCGGTCGCGTGTTAACGTCCACGAGTTCGTCTCCGGAGGAAAGCACCGCAACGACGGGTCGCCGGTACACCGGAACTTCGAGCATGCCGAGCGATGCGAGCACCCCGACCTGAGACGAACCAATGCGCCGACCCCGTTCGACAATTCGCTCGCCGCGATGCATGTCGTCGCCCGGTTCGATGACGTTCTCACCAGACTCAATGTGTGAACGGATGTCGACGCGGTCGGCGGCAACGATCGCCTGCTCGATCGGCACGACCGCGTCGGCGCCGTCAGGCAACACGCCGCCGGTCGGAACGCGCAGAGCGACGTCGCGATTGACCGCCGGAGACGCGGCCGCACCCATGCCGATGCTGCCGCTAATGCGAAAGGAGCCTGGCGTCGCTGCAGAGTCGATTGCAAAGCCGTCCATGGCCGAACGGCGAGCGCTGGGATAGTCGGCGTCGGCCGCCACGTCCTCTGCCAGAATGCGTCCCGCAGCATCGTCGAGGCTGACGCGCTCGATCCCCGGCGGCGCTACGGAAACGCGCGCAAAAAATGTAACGATCGCCTGACGCGGAGCGACCAGTTTCTCGGGATCGAAGCCGCTTCCCGGTAGGAGTGCATTTATTGACTGCATAAATGGCGCGTCTTTCATTCTTCGAGGTATTTCTTGCTCGATATCGTCGTCGTTCGCCATGATCCCGATCGCGTTCGACGGTCGGCGCGCCGCCGCGGCCTCGACCCAGCCTTCGTCGACGATCTTCTGCGTTACGACACGGAGTACCGCTCCGCGCTCACGACGGTCGAGCAGGCCAAGGCTGAAAAGAACCGGCTTTCAGCCGAGATCGGGAAAGCCGCCAACAAGGCCGAGGCCGCGCGCCGACTCCGTCCGCAGATCGACGCGCTGTCGGCTGACATTGCATCGGCGCAAGAACGCGCTCGCGCCTTGTCGCCTGAAATCGACGGCTCTCCGATGCGTGCGTTATTGGAAAACACGCCGAATCTGGTTGACGATTCTGTACCCGACGGCAGCGATGCAACGGCAAACGTCGTCGTTCGCAGCTGGGGCGAGCCGCGTCGTTTCGATTTCGAACCAAAAACGCACTACGACCTCGGCGAGCGGCTCGGCATTCTCGACTTCGAACGTGCGGCAAAACTTTCGGGCAGCCGCTTTGCCCTCTTGCGCGGCGACGCGGCACGTCTCTCGCGCGCGCTCGTCACCTTCTTTCTCGATCGCAACCTCGCGGCCGGCTACGAGGAAATCGCTCCGCCGTACCTCGTCAATCGCACGACGATGTGGTCGACGGGCCAGCTCAGCAAGTTCTCCGATGCGATGTTTTCCGACCCGGAGGCCGGACTCTTTATGATTCCGACCGCGGAAGTGCCGCTGACCGCACTTCGCGCGGGTGACATGCTAGCGGCGGAGGAGTTACCGCGCCGATACACGGCGTACACGCCGTGTTTTCGCAAGGAGGCAGGCGCGGCTGGAAAAGACACGCGCGGCCTCATGCGCTTGCATCAGTTCGACAAAGTCGAGCTCGTCTGGCTCGCTGCTCCCGAGGCATCGTTCGATGCGCTCGAAACGCTCACGCAAGACGCTGAAGGACTGCTGCAAGCCCTCGACATTCCGTACCGCGTCGTCGCCCTCTGCGCCGGCGACACCGGATTCAATGCAGCTAAGACCTACGATCTCGAAGTATGGCTGCCCGGCGCCGGAACGTATCGCGAAATTAGTTCCTGTTCCAACTGCACCGACTTTCAGGCACGCCGCGCCGGCATTCGCTTTCGCAGCACCGCGGCCGGCAAACCGGAATTCGTGCATACGCTCAATGGTTCAGCGCTCGCAGTCGGACGAACGATCGTTGCGATCTTCGAAAACTTCCAGCGCGCCGATGGCTCGATCGACATCCCCAAAGCCCTGCACCCATACACCGGTTTCCAGCATATACCGTCTACGCCCGCGTCACCCTGAGCCTGTCGAAGGGCCGGGTAACCTCTAGCCGACGTCTTGGTGGCGCGCAGATGGCACTGCATGAAGACCTAGTACGTCTACATGCTTATGTGCACCGGTGGAAGCTATTATGTTGGCGTCACTACCGATATTGAACTCCGCTTCGGCGAGCACAACTTTGGCATTGATCCCGACTGTTATACGTACAATCGAGGGCCCGTGGTACTTATTCACGTCTCGGAGTTTCGCGAAGTTTGGGACGCGCTCAATTGCGAGAAGCAATTGAAGGGATGGAGTCACGCCAAGAAAAGCGCGTTAGCTCGCGGCGATTGGAAATTGATCTGCGCCCTTTCGGAGGCGAAGCGTTCGAGTCGCCCTTCGACAAGCTCAGGGTGACACGGTGGACACCGTCGCTTCACTGGAAATTCCTTTGGTGCCAAGCTCGCGAAGCGAGCGCAGTCCTGAGCGAGGCGCGAAGCGCCGAGTCGAAGGGTCAGGGTGACACGGTGCTAGAGGTTATCGCGCCCTTCGACAGGGTCAGGGTGACACGGAGCTAGAGAGCGTGTCGGCGAGGACATCGACGGCTAGCGAACGGCGTGTGACGTTCGTGCCGGCGGGAAAGTGCGCTTCGATGCGCACGCGCGTGCGAGCGGCATCGAGACGCTCGAGCGCGCAAACGATGCGTTCATTGTTGACGAGGCCGAAACGCGCTTCGATTTTTCCGCCCAGTCGATCAACGGTCGAAACGTTCGCCCCCAACACGCGTTCAATCGCAGCCAGCACGCGCGCATACGCGGCATCGTAATCCTCCGCAAGCTCGACGTCGCGCCGGGGATGCAGCCCGACCGGCGCTCGCGCGCTCAGGCGGAGCCAGCGCAGGATGAAACTCATCGGATGAACGCGACAGCCGCCACCAGCCCAAGTGCCGCGATAACGATGAGCGACGCAGCTACCGGCCAGCTCTCGCGCCGCCGCGAAAACGCGACGGTATAAACGGCTTTAAGAACGTTGTTGGAAGATGCAGCAATGACGATCGCGAGTGCGGCGGTCGTCAACCCAACGCTCGCGACCCCACCCTGAGCGAGACTGAGCACGAATGGATCGATATCGGTAACGCCGACAATAGCCGCCAAACCGAGCACGCCGGCGCCACCTAAGTGCGCTTGCACAAAGTTTGTGACCAGCGCGATAACGATGAAGAGAATCGCGAAGACCAAGGCGGTTCCGAGTTGCAGTGGGTTGGGCGGCGTCGTCGCAAGCGCCGTGCGCGGTGCGCTTCGCGAGCGAAGCCACGCCGCTATGAGCGTCATAACCGACAGCAAAAGCAGCGGCGGCGCGAGCAATGCCCCCAGGCGTGCGTTGAAAACGGCGGTAACGATCAAGATACGCAAGTACATCATGCCGCTCGCAGCTATGATTCCGGCTTCGAGCTCCGGAGAGACGCCGCAATCCCGAGCTCTCTGCGCAAGCACCACGGTCGTAGCGGTCGATGAATACATGCCTCCGAGGATGGCGCTGAGCAATGTTCCGCCGCGCGGGAAGACGTAGCGCTGCAGCAGATAGCTGACATAGGAAATCGTGGAGACCGCAACGACCGCTAGCCAGACACCAAATGGCGTAATGGACGTATCCGGAATCGGCGGCTTCCCCGCGAGTAGCGGCAGCACGACGCCAACGAGAATGAGGAACTTTCCGGCCGTGATGACTTCTTGATCGGAAACGCGATGGGCCCAATCGTGCAGCGTGCGCTTTCCGCCGAGCAGAAGCACGGCCGCGACGGCGACGCCGACCGAAAGCCAGAACGGCTGCGTGATCGTCACGGCGCCCAACGCGTACGCGAGGACGTTTGAAATGGGAACGATCAACGTTCCCTCGTCGTGCAGCGCGGGATCGCCTAACTCGTGACGCACGTAGGCGAAAATCCACGAACCGACGACCAATAAGCCGGCACTGAACGCGATGCCGTAGCGGGGCTCGAGCAAGAAAAGTGCGGCGCCGGCAATGGCGAGCAGTGGAAAGGTTCGCACGCCGCCCGGATGCCGCGGCAGTTCGCCTTCGAAAAACTCCTCAAAGGCGAACCCGAAGAAGAGAGAAAGACCGATGAGGAGTGCGAAACGTTCGGCACCGAGTGCCGTGACGCCGGTCACGAAGGTTCTCGGATAAGCTCCATGAGACGATGACGATCGAGATACCGAATATGTCCGCGCTCACGCCGCAGCGCTCCACTGGACTCCAACTCGGCAATCGCGCGAGCCGCGACTTCCTTTACGGTTCCGGCGGCCGCAGCTATTTGTGACTGCGTCACCGACGCGAGCGTCGGTAGGGCAGCAACCAACCCGGGCTCCGGCATCGCATAGGGAAGCAAAACGCTAGCAATACGCGCAATGATCGGTTGTGAACCTTGCAGCGTGAGCGTATCGTTCATCAGCCGAAGACGTTGAGCAATGACGATTCCAAGTGCCTTCGTGAGCTGCGGATGGCGCGTCGCCACGTCGTCGACGACGTTCCACGGCATCTTGACGATGCGCGCCGACTTCGAAAAGACGACGATCCGCGCGTTTTCGAAACCGCGATCGAAATATTCGGCAACCCCGAAGAGCTCGTTGGGGAAGATTGCGTATAAGATCCGTTCGCGTTCGTTTCGGCCGCCTTTGGCGCGAGCGACGATTCCTTCGGTCACCATGCCGACGTACGGCCACTCTTCGTTTTCGGGAACCAGGGTTTCGCCGCGCTTTCCGGTTTGCGCGAGCGCGGCCGCCGCGAGCTCCTCAAGAACCGACGGTTCCAAAGCGCCAAAAGGAGCGCACCCCAGAAGCTGGAGCAGCAACGGGTGGCGGCCGGCATGCGGGTCAGCCTCGCGCCGCGTAATTTTGGCGCGCCAAAGCCGGCGAGCGACTCGCCTGGTTTCGAACAAAAACTCGTCTGCCCGTTCCTGCGTAAGGCGAGCCGACAGCCCTCGCGGCTCGTTTTCTGTTATAAACGTAAGAGAAGCCCCGGAGGGAAGCTGATCGACAGCGGCTTCCACTAAAGCGGGCCGTTCCCAAACGGGGGTGTTTCGAAGGTCGATGTCGCTCGTTTCGATCACGCCGGTCACGTTCTCGGCCACCAAAGCGCTCTACTTCTTAGATGCACGCCCAAGAGCTATCCGAGAGGATTTGAAAAGCATGGTTCGGTCAATCGCTACGCGCGCCGCTTCGTGGGGTCTCCTCCTGGCCGCGGCCTTTCTACCGGTGGCGGCTAGCGCCCAAGGAACGGCCTCGGGAACTACCGTCTACCACTATTCAACCTCGATCACGCGGGTCTACGGGTCACAGTATCCGATCGCCGGCCATCTCGACCTCGAGGTCTTCCCTGACGGCATCGTACGAGGCTACTACCACAATGCGTTTCAAAAGGCGTACGTGCCGGTCGCGGGAGGACGCGACGGGACCTACCTTTGGTTCGACATCGGACCCGTTCTCATCGATATGGGCTTCCTCGTCGGCCCTAACGGTAAAGCCCATGTCGTGGCGACGATGAGTACCGACGACTCCTTCCGCGGCCAGATTTATCCGGAGGCAACTGCGAGCAGCGTCGGGGTTGTCGCCAACACGCCGGGGACGGCGTTCGATAACTCCGCGACGAGCACCAACGGCGGCGGACAGCCACTCGCGTCCGCGGCGAGCTTGAGCGAGCAGTACATATTCGCGGCGAAGCCCGTCGAGAAGAGCCCGGAAGACTACCCCGGCACGTGAGTCGTGCCTTTCTCCTCCTGGCGATCGTGATGGCCGGATGCGCGCAAACGCATCCGGCCTCTTTAAGCAACGGCAAGGCTATTTTTCAAACTGGTCGGGATGCCGATGGCGTGCAGATCGTTGCGAGCAAACCGCCGCTCTATCCGCGCTGCGCAGCGTGCCACGAAAGCACCGGCGCGGGCGGCATGCATTTCCCCGACGGCGCGGTCAGCGCCGACTTACGCCACAAGGCGCTCGTGACGGATCAAAAGCATCCCTACACGCTCGCGACGTTGGAACGCGCAATCTCCACCGGGATCGATAACGATGGGCAGAAACTCGATCCGGTGATGCCTCGCTGGAAGCTATCGGCGCGAGATCTGCACGACGTCGCTAATTACGTTTTCACGCAACTTTAAAACGTAGCCGGTAACTCAGCGTTAACGCGTTGACGGCAGAGTCCGATTATTCTCACATCGAAGGTACGGCGCAAAGCCCTTTAAAGGACGGCGAGCATGCGCGCGATGACTTCGGTTTTTCTTACCCTCGCATTCCTAGCGGGCTGCAGCAATGGCAGCGTTCTTTCGGGGTTCGACGCTGGTAGCGCGCAACGCCCCATCACTGCTCCGAACTCAGCATCGCCGCCGATGGTCGGAGGGTGTCAGATCTTTCCGAGCCCACCGCCTAGCGGACCAACCGGCAACAATTGGTGGAATACCGACGTTACGAACTATCCGCTCGATCCCAACTCGGCGAACTACATCGCAAGCCTTCCCGGTAATTTGCATCCCGACTTCGGTCACGAAGCGTATTACGGCATACCGTTTAACGTCGTTCCCGCCAATCAACCGAAAGTTCGGGTAACGTTCACCTATGCGTCGTCAAGCAATCCCGGGCCATATCCAATCCCTCCCAAAGCACAAATCGAGGGATATCCGCTCTATCATACCGGCGACCTCCACGTGCTCGTTCTTCAAAAGGGCACGTGCAAGCTGTACGAGATGTGGAATAGCCACGAGTACGACGGCGGGAAATACTGGACGGCCGGGTCGGGCGCCGAATTCAATCTCGCCTCGAATAAGCTGCGTCCCAACGGTTGGACGTCGGCCGATGCTGCCGGCTTACCGATCTTTCCGGCCCTGATCAAATGCGCGGAGGTCAAAGCGGGAGCGATCAATCATGCGCTGCGCGTCACCTTCGGGCAGACCCAAGCTGGGTTCATCCATCCCGCTACTCACTATGCAAGCAACAGCACGAATCCGAACATGCCTCCCATGGGTCTACGGCTCCGGCTGAAAGCGTCTTATGACATTTCGCATTTCAATCGCGTTTCGCAAATCATCCTCACGGCGATGAAGCACTATGGAATGTTCGTTGCCGATAACGGCAGCAATTGGTTTTTCCAAGGCGAAGGGGGTAAGGCGGCAAAGTGCTGGAACGACAATCAGCTCGATCAGCTCAAGGGGGTTCCCGGCTCGGCGTTTGAGGTGGTAGAAACGGGGCCGATCCTACATTAGTGCGGCGCTTCACGCTTCTTTTGCGTCGAGCTCCGCGCGCAAAGTAATGATCGTCGAGTCGCGGCTGGAGCGAATCTGCACGCCGTCCATAAAGGCATGCATGAGTTCGATGCCGCGGCCGCGCGCTTCGTGGGGCACGAAGGGGCGCCAGCGGCCGAAGTCCTCGACGGTGATGACCAGTTGTCCGGTAGAGCGCTCAAGCCGTAGCGAGATCACGCCGATTGGTACGCCGCGGTACGCGTGTTCGATCGCATTGGCGACCGCTTCACCAACGGCAACGAGGATGCCGAAACGGCGATCGTGCGAAAGGCCTAGCGGTTGGAGGGCACGCGACACGATGGCGCGAGCCAACGGTGCGACGATGGGCAGCGCTGAAAAAACGTAGCGAGACACCGGTGCGTGACGTGTCAACATCAAGACGGCGGCATCGTCGCGGTTCCCGTTGGTGCCGAAGACGCGCTCCTGCACGGCGGCGGCCGGATTGTCGGCACCGTCGACTGCATTGATCGCTTCGAGAAGGCGATGCTCGCCGGCGATGAGATCACGTTCGTTTTCAACCAGCCCGTCTGTATAGAAAACAGCGCGTGCATCCTGCGGCACGGTAAATGTCCACGTGACGCTATCGATGCGTTGCGTGCATCCGAGCGGAAGACCGGCGGTCGGAAGCTGCCGTGCACCGCTCTGGGGCAGTACGAGAATTGGCGGCGGATGCCCGGCCGACGCGTACGAGAGTATGCTCGTTGCCGAATCGTAGACCGCAAAAATAGCCGTGACCATGCTCGACTCACGCAAGTGCATTACACCATTGACATATTCGAGAACCGCTGCGGGCGTCTCGTTTCCACCGATGGCGGCGGTGCGAATGGCTTGACGCACTTCGCCCATGATGACGGCGGCGTCGACACCATGTCCAGCGACGTCGCCCACGGAAATCGCGATGCGTCCATCGGCAAGCGGAAATGCATCGTACCAATCACCGCCGACGTCGGCTTCGTCACTCGCGGGACGATAGGCGGCGTGAAAACCGGCTCCCGGCACGCTCGGTAAGGTATCCGGAAGCAGCGCTCGCTGAAACCGATCGGCAATTCGACGTTCGCGCAAGGCTGCCGCTTGTGCGGAAATAACCGCGGCGAGCTGCAGCGCTAAGAGCCTTGCTGCCTGTCGGATCGCTTCGTCAAAACCGTCTGATGCACGTGTCTCGCAGCAGATCTCGCCGAAATACCGACGTCCAGCTAATAATGGTTCGATGATTCGATGGCGTTCGTCGAGCGGTTGCTCGGCGTGAGTCCCCACGTCGGCTGCGAACTCATCAGATCCCAGTGCATCGAACTGTACGCGAATCGAACAGCGATCTGCGAACGTACTCGTGCAAAGTTGTGCAATGTTATTGAGCGATTCGGGTATCTCGCTCGAAGCGGTCAATATGTGGCCGGCACGCACCAATACGTCCAGCACGACGTTCAGCCGCCCGGCCGTAAGGTCAAGCGGGCGCACTGCCAGTTTCTTTCCCCAAGCCTTGCAGATTAAACCCGCGGGCAGCTGGGAAATAAGCAAGGGCTACCCTGTGGAGGTCGGATATGGCTATTGCTCCCCGTAAGACGGAGTCAACTTCCTTAGAGCAACGCGACCTGCTCGCCGTTCTTCGTGCTTTCAGACGCGGCGACTTTAGCGCGCGGCTACCGTCAAACCTTTCCGGCATTGACGGAGAAATCGCCGAAGCGTTCAACGACTGCATCGAACAAAACGCTCGCTTGGCAAGCGAACTAGGTCGAGTCAGTACCGTGGTCGGTCGCGAAGGACGCATTACGAATCGCGCATCGCTCGGATCCGTCAGCGGGTCGTGGCACGGCTACGTCGACTCGGTAAACACGTTGATCGCCGACCTTACGCAGCCGATGGCAGAAGCGGGACGCGTGCTCGGCGCGGTAGCAAACGGCGACCTTTCCAAGCGCATGGCGCTGGATATCGAAGGACGGCCGCTTAAGGGCGAGTTCTTGCGTTCTAGCAAGCTGATCAACACGATGGTCGATCAGCTCAACGCATTCGCATCCGAAGTGACGCGCGTCGCACGCGAAGTCGGTTCGGAAGGAAAACTCGGCGGACAAGCCGTCGTCAAAGGCGTCGCGGGTACGTGGAAAGACCTGACCGATTCCGTCAATACGATGGCCGGCAATCTCACCAACCAAGTACGAAACATCGCCGAAGTGACGACCGCCGTTGCCAACGGCGACCTTTCGAAAAAAATTACCGTCGAAGCGCGGGGCGAGATTCTCGAGCTCAAAGGCACGATCAACACAATGGTCGACCAGCTCAACGCCTTCGCCTCTGAAGTCACACGCGTCGCGCGCGAAGTCGGCTCGGAAGGTAAACTCGGCGGACAAGCCGTCGTCAAAGGCGTCGGCGGAACCTGGAAAGACCTCACCGATTCCGTCAACACGATGGCCGGAAATCTGACCAATCAAGTCCGTAACATCGCCGAAGTGACGACGGCGGTCGCGAAAGGCGACCTCTCCAAGAAGATTACCGTCGACGTGCGCGGCGAAATCCTCGAACTCAAGAACACGATCAACACGATGGTCGATCAGCTCAACGGCTTTGCGTCCGAGGTCACGCGCGTTGCGCGCGAGGTCGGATCCGAAGGAAAGCTCGGAGGACAAGCCGTCGTTCAAGGCGTTGCCGGAACGTGGAAAGACCTCACCGACTCGGTCAACACGATGGCCGGAAACCTCACCTCTCAGGTGCGCAATATCGCTGACGTCACCACCGCCGTCGCCAAAGGTGACCTGTCTAAGAAAATCACCGTCGACGCGCGCGGCGAGATTCTCGAGCTCAAAGGCACCATCAACACGATGGTCGATCAGCTTAATGCATTTGCCTCCGAGGTCACGCGCGTCGCACGCGAAGTCGGTTCCGAAGGGCGGCTCGGCGGACAGGCCGAGGTGCAAGGCGTTAGCGGTACCTGGAAAGACCTCACCGATTCGGTGAACTTTATGGCATCGAACCTTACCTCGCAGGTGCGCAATATTGCCGAGGTCACAACTGCCGTCGCCAAGGGTGACTTGTCCAAGAAGATCACCGTCGACGTCCGCGGTGAGATTCTCGAGCTCAAGAACACGATCAACACGATGGTCGATCAGCTCAACGCGTTTGCGTCGGAAGTGACGCGCGTGGCACGCGAAGTCGGGTCCGAGGGCAAGTTGGGCGGTCAGGCGCAGGTTATCGGCGTTAGTGGAACCTGGAAAGACCTCACCGACTCCGTGAACTTCATGGCCTCGAACCTTACCTCTCAGGTCCGCAACATCGCCGACGTAACGACCGCGGTTGCGAATGGTGACCTCTCGAAGAAAATCACGGTCGTCGTTCGCGGCGAGATTCTCGAGCTCAAGAACACGATCAACACGATGGTCGACCAGCTCAACGCGTTTGCGTCGGAAGTCACACGCGTTGCAGTTGAAGTCGGCTCGGAAGGCAAGCTCGGCGGACAGGCCGTCGTCAAAGGCGTCGGCGGAACCTGGAAAGACCTCACCGATTCCGTCAACACGATGGCCGGAAATCTGACCAACCAAGTCCGTAACATTGCCGAAGTCTCGACCGCAATCGCGAACGGCGATCTTTCGAAGAAGATCACCGTGGAAGCTCGCGGTGAGATTCTGGAACTCAAAGGCACCATCAACACGATGGTCGATCAGCTTAATGCGTTTGCCTCCGAGGTCACGCGCGTCGCGCGCGAAGTAGGTTCCGAAGGCAAGCTCGGCGGACAAGCGCAAGTTGCCGGCGCAAGCGGAACGTGGAAGGACCTCACCGACTCGGTGAACTTCATGGCGTCCAATCTTACGTCGCAGGTGCGTAACATTGCCGACGTAACGACGGCCGTCGCCAAAGGCGACCTCTCCAAGAAGATCACCGTCGACGTCAAAGGCGAGATCCTCGAGCTCAAGGACACGATCAACACGATGGTCGACCAACTCAACGCATTTGCGTCGGAAGTAACGCGCGTCGCGCGCGAGGTCGGCTCCGAAGGCAAGCTCGGCGGACAAGCACAAGTCGCGGGCGTCAGCGGTACGTGGAAGGACTTGACCGATTCGGTCAACTTCATGGCCTCGAACCTCACGTCGCAGGTGCGTAACATCGCCGAGGTGACGACCGCCGTCGCCAACGGTAACCTCTCGAAGAAGATTACCGTTGACGTCCGCGGCGAAATCCTCGAGCTCAAAGACACCATTAACACGATGGTCGACCAGCTCAACGCTTTTGCGTCGGAAGTGACGCGCGTCGCGCGCGAAGTGGGTTCGGAGGGAAGGCTGGGCGGTCAAGCTCAGGTACGCGGCGTCGCCGGTACGTGGAAAGACCTCACCGACTCGGTCAACACGATGGCATCAAACCTCACTTCGCAAGTGCGCAACATTGCAAAGGTGACAACCGCCGTTGCCAACGGAGACCTCTCGAAGAAAATCACGGTCGACGTTAAAGGCGAAATCCTCGAGCTCAAAGACACGATCAACACGATGGTTGACCAGCTCAACGCGTTCGCATCCGAAGTCACGCGCGTGGCGCGCGAAGTCGGTTCCGAGGGCAAGCTCGGCGGGCAAGCCCTCGTTCCCGGCGTCAGCGGCACGTGGAAGGACTTAACCGACTCAGTGAACTTCATGGCCTCGAACTTGACGCAGCAAGTGCGCGGCATCGCTCAAGTTGTCACCGGCGTCGCGAACGGCGATCTCAAACGCAAGCTCACGTTGCAAGCCGCGGGCGAAATCGCACAGCTGGCCGACACCATCAACGGCATGATTGACACGCTGGCGACGTTTGCCGATCAAGTGACGACCGTTGCGCGCGAGGTCGGATTCGAAGGAAAGCTCGGCGGTCAAGCCGAGGTCCCCGGCGCCGCCGGTCTGTGGCGCAATCTCACCGACAGCGTAAACCAGCTGGCCGCTCAGCTTACCTCGCAGATTCGCGCGATGGGCGACGTTGCCACCGCGGTCACCAAAGGCGACCTGTCGCGAGCGATCGAGGTCGAAGCGCGCGGCGAGGTTGGCGAGCTCACGCAAAACGTCAACGAAATGATTCAGAATCTGCGCGACACGACGCGCAAGAACACCGAACAAGACTGGCTCAAGAGTAACCTCGCACGCTTCACGGCAATGCTGCAAGGACAGCGAGACATCAAAACCGTCAGCCGCTTGATCATGTCGGAGATCGCTCCGCTGATCAACGCGCAGGCCGGTGCCTTCTATCTGAACGAGCCAATCGGCGACGAGCCGCTGCTGCGCCTGATCGCCAGCTACGCGCTTTCCCGCCGGAAGGCGGCGCAGCGCCTCGTGCATGCGGGGGAAGGCGTCGTCGGTCAGTGCGTCGTCGAGAAGCGGCGCATTCTGCTCACCGAGGTCCCCGGCGATTACATGGCCATTAACTCCGGCTTAGGCACGATGAGCCCGGTCTCGCTCATCGTTCTGCCGGTGCTTTTCGAAGGCGACGTCAAGGCCGTCATGGAGTTGGCCTCTGCCGATCGCTTCAGCGAAACCCACTTACTCTTCCTCGAACAGCTGACGCAATCAATCGGCGTCATCCTCAACACGATCGCCGCTTCAATGCGGACGGAGGAGCTGCTCAAACAGTCACAAGCCCTGACCATCGAGCTGCAAAGCCAGCAAATGGAGCTGCAACAAACCAACGACGAGCTCGAAGAGAAGGCCCGGCTTTTGCAAGAGCGCAACGCCGAAGTGGAACGCCGGACGCGCGAGATCGACGAAGCCCGTCAAGAGCTCGAAAAGAAAGCCGAGCAGCTCGCGCTCACCTCCAAATACAAGTCGCAGTTCTTGGCCAACATGTCGCACGAGCTGCGTACCCCGCTCAATAGCCTCCTCATTCTCTCGAAGCAACTGGCCGACAACACCTCCGGCAACATGTCGGCGAAAGAAATCGAATACGCGCAAACGATTCGCTCGGCGGGCGTCGATTTGCTGACGCTGATCAACGACATCTTGGATTTGTCCAAGATCGAATCGGGCACGACGTCGATCGATTTGCAAGAGGTGACGTTCACGCAGATTCAGGACGAAGTCGAGCGGACGTTCAATCAGATCGCACTCGACAAGAAGCTCGACTTCATCATTCGCTGCGACGAGGACCTACCGGACTCGGTGCTGACCGACCCGACCCGCGTGCAACAGATTCTCAAGAATCTACTGTCGAATGCCTTCAAATTTACGACGGAAGGCAGCGTCAACTTCCACATCAAGCTCCTGCGCGAGCACCATCTCTCGAGCATAACCGGTCCCGCGGTCGCGTTCCAAGTGAGCGATACCGGCATCGGCGTACCCCAAGATAAGTTCAACGTAATCTTCGAGGCGTTCCAGCAAGCCGATATGGGAACGTCGCGGAAATTCGGCGGAACGGGCTTAGGCCTCGCTATCAGTCGCGAGATCGCAGCCTTGCTGGGTGGAGAGATCGTCGTCGAAAGCATGGTCGGCAGCGGTAGCACGTTTACGTTTTACCATCCGCTCGAACGCAACCTTCCCATCATCACGCAACGGATGATTGGAAGCTCGAGCGGCGTGACGGAGCGCATCGTTCGTCCGGTTCCACGCGCACCGGCCGAGGAGCGCTCACCCAGCGACATCCAAGACGACCGCGCTAACGTGGAACCGTCGGACCGGCTACTGTTGATCATCGAAGATGACGTGATCTTTGCCCGCATCCTCCTCGGCTTGGCACGCGATCGCGGCTTCAAGGGAATCGTGGCCGTGTCGGCTGCACAAGGCCTGGCGCTGGCCCGCCAGTTCCGGCCCGACGCCATCACACTCGACATCGGTCTTCCCGATGCGGACGGCTGGGGGTTACTGCGCGTGCTCAAGAGCGATTCGGTTACGGCCGACATTCCGGTGCATGTCATCTCGGGCGAGGAGCAGTGGCAACATGCCCTCGAGGCCGGAGCGGTCGCACATCTCACAAAGCCGATGACCGAAGAGGCGCTGACGCAAACCTTCGACTCGCTGCTCGGCTTTGCGACGCAGACGGCGAGAAATCTCCTCGTCGTCGAGGACGACATCACTCAGCTCAACGCGTTGGTGAATCTGATCGGCAGCGGTGAAGTCTCCGTAACCGCCGTGCGAACCGGAAACGAAGCGCTCGCGGCTCTCGAGCAGCGGCACTTTGATTGCATCGTCTTGGATCTGGGACTACCCGATATCAGCGGTCAAGAGTTGCTGCGACAAATGCGACAGACACCGAACGGATCGAGAGCACCGGTGATCGTGTACACCGGTCGCGATCTAACGCATCAAGAGGAGGTCGAGCTCAACGAACTCAGTCAAGCGGTGATCGTGAAAGACGCGCTTTCCCCGGAGCGATTGGTGGACGAAGCGCAGTTCTTCCTCCGTCAAATCGAATCGCGCTTGCCGGCAGCGAAACGTTCGGCGGTCGGCGTCGGGGGCATCGCTCCAGGCTCGCTCGAAGGTCGCGCGGTCCTCATCGTCGATGACGATACGCGCAACATCTTCGCGCTGCGCACCGCACTTGAATCGTTGAAGATGCAGGTCTTTAGCGCCGAGAGCGGCCAGGAGGGCATCGATATGCTCGATACGACCCCCGGCATCGACATCGTCTTGATGGATATCATGATGCCGGAACTCGACGGGTACGAGACGATTCGGCGCATTCGCTCCCGCGAGCACTTCGCCGACCTGCCCATCATTGCGCTCACAGCTAAAGCGATGCGCGCCGATCGAGAGAGCTGTATTGCTGCCGGAGCCTCCGAGTACATCAGCAAACCGGTCGACATGGATCAACTCATTTCCTTATTGCGGGTGTGGTGCAACAGATAGCCGAGCCGTGGCGCGGGCTCGGCAAGGACGACGACCCGGAGCGAAACGGCGCGCTGACCGATCTCGAGCTCAACCTGCTGCTCGAGGGAATGCTGCGTTTTAGCGGACTGGATTTCCGCGACTTCGCGCAGTCGACGCTCAAACGCAGAGTGATCGAGCGGATGCGAGCCGAGAACGTGCACACGGTCTCGGGCCTACAGGAACGCGTGCTGCACGACTCGGATGCACTTTCGCGATTTGTCTTTGCGATGTCGGGTGGACGCAGTCAGCTCTTCCGAGACGCGTCCTTCTATTCAGTCTTTCGGTCGCGAATCGTTCCGCTGTTGAAAACCTATTCGTTTGTGCGCATTTGGGTACCAAACTGCGCGAGCGGCGAAGACGCATACGCTCTGGCGGTCGTTCTTAGCGAAGAAGGCCTCCTGAGGCGAAGCATGATCTATGCTACCGACACGAGCGAACTTGGGATTTCGATCGCAAAAAGAGGCGTCTTCGAGATCGGATCTGCCGAGGAAGTAAAAGGCGCACATCGCGCGACCGGAGCGCAGGTTTCGCTGAGCGAATCGTGCGAGTTGACCGACGGCAGCCTTTCCTTCGACGAAAAACTGCGCAAGAACATGATCTTCGCACAGCACAGCTTGGTCGCCGACGGCTCACTCAACGAGTTTCACCTCATTTTGGCGCCGGGAGTTCTGCCGCAGTTCAACAAGGCTCTGCAGTTTCGCGTACACAACTTGTTCCTCGCCAGCCTCATTCGCTTAGGGTTTCTCTGCTTGGGACCCAGCGAAAGCATCAAAGGCACACCGCACGAGCGAATCTTTCGCGAAATTTCAGAAGGCCATCCCATCTACCGCCGGATGCGATAAACCAGTTCTTCAAAAGGTGAGCGGCCCTGCGAAGGAACCTGGAGGCTCTCTTCCGGACCGCTCATCGTGCCACACGTGAGGGGCGCGTGCGCTTAGCGCGCTTTTCTCTTTCGCGTGGTTTTCTTGCGGGCGCCTTTACGCGTTGCGGCCCCCTTGCGCGCACGTGCGCTGCGATTGCTCTGCGGATGCACGCCTAACTCTTGCCACGACGACTCGCTGAGATCGACCCCGTAATGGTGCGCCGCCTTGCGAATGTTGGCAAAAGCGAGCGATCGGTCCGCGGCGGAGACAGCGGTTACCTGATCGAAGCGAGCCACGGCGTTGCGGACATGCCGCGCGTCCGTCAGCGGCTCCTTACGCTGTTTTGGAAACGCGTAGACGCTGTCAGGTAGGTCGCTCTGAGTGGTAAGGCGACCATGCTTTTCATGAGGTTTCCACGTAGCCTTCACGACTAAAAATTACCCTCGCTGAGAGCAATTTAAGCAATAGCCATCAGGCTTTGCCGCAAGCTCAGGGTGAGACGGGGTACGTTTCGACGTGTTCGGGGCGAAACCCGAGCCCGACAAGGCGTGCCGGGATGCGCGGCAGACCCGGTATCATCGCGACCAGCTTTGGCAATGAGGACAACGCGCTGGGGTGGTTGCCGGAGAGCACGCGGCCGATCACGTTACGTTGAATAAGAGCCTGCACCCGCTGCGTCGCCTTGGCGGCAAACTCCCGGCGCTGCTGAACTGCCCGCAGATCGGCAGTCGTCACGTTGCGGGCTACCAATGCCGGCACGAGCCTGTTTGCCGCCGCAACGGCATCCTGAATCGCCAGGTTGATCCCGACGCCACCGATGGGCGACATCGCGTGCGCCGCGTCGCCGATGCAGAGGAAGCCGGAACGGTACCAGGTTCGCAGCCGATTGAGCCGGACGGTGAGGAGCTTGACGTCGTCCCAGGTCGCTATTTCGCCGAGCCTGTCGCTCAAGAATGGAACGGTTCGTGCAATCGAGGCGCGAAACGATTCCAAACCCTCGTCTTTGACGCGCACGAACGCGCCTTTGGGAATCACGTAGGCGCATTGCCAATAGTCGCCGCGATCGATGAGCGCGAGAATTCGTCCCTCACGGATGTACCCGAAGGTTTCGTGCGGATCCGACGACCGCTTTGTCAGCCGCAACCACAACACGTCCATCGGCGCACCAATCTCAATCACGTCGAGCCCCGCCTGTTCGCGCAACACCGATTCGCGGCCGTCCGCGGCGACCGTCAAATCCGCTCGCACCTCGAGCGTTCCGTCAGGCGTACGAGCTCGCACGCCAGCGACGCGGTCGCCTTCCCATACCAAGCTCTCCGCATTGGCTTGCATTCGCAGGTGAAACGTCGGATAGCGCTTTGCTTTTCCAACCAAGAAATCAAGAAAATCCCACTGAGGCATAAAGGCGAGAAACTTACAGCGCGTTGGCAAATGGGTAAAGTCGGCCACCAAAATCGTCGTATCTCCGAGCTTCCCCGAGAGGCTGGTGACTTCTTGATGCGGCCTGGCCAGAAATTCGTCGAGAAACCCAAGCTCGTCCATCACGTCGAGCGTTGAGGGATGAATCGTATCGCCGCGAAAGTCGCGCAAGAAGTCAGCGTGCTTTTCGAGCAGCACCACGTCGACACCGGAGCGCGCTAGGAGCAGCGCGAGCACCGTGCCTGCCGGGCCCCCGCCGACGACGCAGGCCTGTGTGGAAAGGACGTCCATGCGGTCGATCAGCGCTCGTAGAGATGATAACGCATGAACTCCGCTTCGCGCTTTTCAACGCTTGCCACGACGGCTTGAGCCAGATCGTCGATCAGGTTTTCCAGCGTGCGATCCGCGACGCCGGCGGCGATGGTGCGATCGAAAAACTTTCCGAAGATGTGCAGCGGCACGTCGTAGCCTCCGCCCAGCCATAAGATCGTGCCGGTCGGGCCGGTCGCTTCGATGCCCACCGAACCCTTAAACGTTGGAAACGACGAGGGATGCTTGACCGCGCTAAACTCGAGCTCGATGGCGTGCGTCGTGCCGTCCGCCTTGCCGGCCTTCACGAGAATCGGTACCGCGACATAGCCGACGTCGGGCAAGTGGAGATCGCCCAAGTCGATGTGGAGAGCAAATCCCTGCCACACGTCCTGCTGCGCGCTAATCGCGGCAATGACGTCGGCGAGCGCCGTGAACGCCGGCGCCGGCGGGACCTTGAGATTGCGCTGAAGGCGAGCGTTCATATCCCCCGTCTACGCAATTTTCGGTATAGTCGCCTCTACCCGCCGACCCCTACCCTGAGTGCAGGGCTCCGACCGCCAGGGTGCGGCCGGCCCGTTTGCTTCACCAGCAATAAGGAATAAAAAATGAAGAGAGCACTTTTCGTCGCAGGGCTTGCCGCGGGGATCGCGATGCAAGCGTGCGCCAGTCACAACGGGGCAGGGTTCATCCCCTCGTCACCGTCGGCTCCCACTGCGGTATCGGCGGTGACTGGCCTGGGAGTCGACTCCTCCCGTGCGATTCAGATTCACGGGGTCGCCCCGAGGGGCTTCGCCTACACCGCCACCGATCGGATTGCGTTGGCGAAGGCCACCGACACTGGGGCGATCAAGCGGACGCAGCCGATGACCGTACGCGCCGCACTGCAGCTACGCAACGTCAAGGAGCTGCATGCATTAATCGCCTCGCGCCAAGTGATCTCCAAAGACGCGTTCGTTGCACGGTTTGCGCCGACGCCGACCGACGTGCAGAAAGTCGTTTCCTATTTGCGTACGCAGGGCTTTTCGCACATCAAAGTCGAGCCGAACAACGTGATCGTCAGTGCCGACGGGCAAGCGGCTCAAGCCGAGAAGGCCTTTAGGACGACCATTCACACGTTCGTCCAGCATGGAAAGAGCGTCTACGCGAACATTACCCCCGCGTTCGTTCCCAAGTCGCTGGATCGAATCGTCGTGGCAGCGCTGGGTCTAACGAATGCGCCCTTCTTCCAGCTCAATCCGTACCATTTCTCGCCGGAAAGCGGACCGCCGGCGCCGCGGCCGACTGCAACGACCTCGCCGTCGCCCTGCACGCTCTACGGTTTAGAGATCCTCGCCTTCCCGACGGGGCCCGCGCCGGAGGATCCAGCAATCGGATGTCTGCGCAACTACTATCCGGCGGATTACTGGCGCGCGTATGACGTCGGCAACGAGCCTTCAGCTAAGAAAGTCAACGTCGCAATCATGGCCGAAGGCAGCGTCACGCAATCAATCTCCGATCTGCGCACGAACGAACAACACGACTTGCTGACGCAGGTTCCGGTTGTCGTCAAGCCCGTCGGCACGGGCAGTACCGACACGTCCGGTGACGACGAGTGGACACTCGACATGCTCGCTTCCAGCGGCATGGCCGGCGCGGTCAAAACGATCTATCTCTACGACACGACGTCGCTCACGGACTCGGACATCGCGCTGGAATACAGTCACTTCGTCAGCGACGATCTTGCACCAATCGGCAACTCCTCATTTGGCGGTTGCGAAGTCGGCCCATTCCTCGACGGCTCAATGGTCGCGATGGACGAACTGCTCAACGAAGGTGCGGCGCAGGGGCAGACCATGTTTGCCTCCACCGGTGACACCGGGGCATTCTGTCCGGAGGTCGTCGGCGAAAACGGCGTCCCGGCCGGCGTGCCGATGGTAAACTATCCAGCCGCTTCGCCGTACACGGCCGCAATCGGTGGGACCACGTTGCTGACGCAGAGCGATGGTTCGTATCAAGGCGAAGCCGGATGGTACTCGAGCGGCGGCGGAGTCAGCCAGTTCGAATATTCTCCCTCATGGGAAGCTTCGGAGCAGCCCGTTGCATCGGAGGGCGAAAGCTTCCGCGGTGTTCCCGACGTCGTCATGGACGGCGACCTCCAAACCGGAATGAACATCTATCTCTCGGACGTTTCGGGCAACTGGACGGTGATCGGCGGAACGAGTCTGTCGTCTCCGCTGGCGGCCGGAACGTGGGCTCGCGTCATCCAGGCGCATGGAGACATGTACGCTCCGCCGTTGTTCTACAGCAACTTTGCGGGGCATACTGCGGGCTCGACGCAAACCGGTCCACCGCCGTGGCAAGCTGATGGTGCATTCCACAACATTCTCGCAGGCTGCGACGGGTTGTATTGCGCCGGCCCCGGCTACACCTACGAAGGCGGACTTGGCAGTTTCGACGTGACGCTACTCATCAATCAGATCTAACAAGCGTTGCGGTGGAGCGAAGGGGTGCCGTGCACAGCACAGCACGGCACCCCACCTCGCTGTTATTCCTCGCTCGGCTCGCCGCTGCCGGACAGCGCCTCCTAGTATCTGTTATGCTCGGTGTACTTATGATGTCGCGAGACGAAGCCTGGGAGCGCAAGGCGGTCCTTGAGTACACGGACAAGCTCAAGCGCCTCTTGGAGGCCGGACAAGACGTTGACGTAGAGTTCGAAGGTTTCACCCTGCGATCTCGGCTCGCCGACCTGCGCGCCGAAATAGACAGAGCGCTAGCGTAATCTTCTAAGGATCTCGACCGCTCTCGTTGACAGACTTAGGCGTGCCTAATAGTATTCTTAGGCATGCCTCGATGGCCCATTTTCGCGACCGCGCTCGCTTGCTTTGCTCCGTGGCCGCATGCGGCGGGGGCGATTCCGCTGTTCGCACACCAGTACGGCGTCACGTGCGAAAAATGCCATTCGGTCATCCCGCATCTCAACGAATTCGGTGCGGCCTTTTTGGCCAACGGCGAACGGTTCCCCGGGGTCCAAGCCGGACCGGCGTTTCCCATCTCCGCGAAAACCAATCTGCTCGACTCGAGCGAGAATCAAGGCTCGGGCCCAAACGGAGCCGGCCTACCGAAAGCGATCGTCGACGAGATCGAGCTCTTCACCACCGATACCATTGGTTCGCGCGCAAACTACTTCGTGGAACAATATGTCGTCGACGGCGGCGAGCCCGGTCTCTTGCGCGACGCGTGGATCAGCGAACGCGCGAACCCCTGGGAGGCGCGCATTCCAGTGTACCTTCAAGGCGGATCGTTTACGCTGCCGCTTCCCGTCGATCCCGAAACGTTTCGCGATAGTTATCAGGACTACACGCCATACGTGCAAACCGTTGGAGCGAATCCCTTTAACTTCTTCGATCCGAAGATGGGGATGCGCATCGGCGTCGGAGACCCGCTCCATGGTCTGAACCTTCAGCTCTTCGCGGGCCCCGGCTACGACCGCGAAAGCGAACTTCCCAAGACCGGCGTCGATACCGAGACCTACCTGCAAGATTTGATGGGTCCGTTTGCGCTGAGCATCTTCCGCTACGACGGCCTGCGACCGATTGCCGACGAGCCCTTCGATCGCTTCGAGCGCACCGGTTTCGGCTTTCAGTACGGACAGTGGACGCGCTTCTCCAGCGAATTCGTCTTCATCGACGGATGGGATTCGAACTGCGGAATTCCCGGACACACCGGCTGTGCGTCGAGCGGAGGATTCGAACAGTTGCGCTACGCTTTCAATCGCAAGCTCTACGCCGAAGTGCGGTATGAGGGCACGAACGATCCGACGGGCGGGTTCACGCGCGACGGCGTGTTGATGATGGGCTATGGGCCGACCGAAAATTCTCGCCTGACGATCGAGGACGTGATTTCGCAACAACCGCGGCCATCAAATACGATGAACGTACAGGCGACGTTGGCGTATTAATGTTGCGGCGTGGATGCGTTCTTGCTCTTGCGTTTACGCTTCTTGCCAGCGCCGAAGCCCGCTCGCAATCAATTTCGGTTCGCGCCATCGATTTGCTCCATTCGACAGCGCGCTTCAGCGCGACGCACATCTGGGTCGAACGTGTCGTGGGCTCGGTGCCGCTGCAAAGCGGTTCCGTAACGCTGGTGGACGGCTCGTCGATCCCAATCGCAGCGACCGCCGTCTTCGACGCGACGAGGCTCAAGACGGACGAACCCGACCGTGACGACGCCCTGCGCTCGCCAGACTTTTTCGACACCACGAAGTTTCCGACGTGGACCTTCGTCAGCACGGGGGTCGTAGCACACGGCGCCGGGGCTTTCAGCATGGACGGCAACTTAACCATTCACGGTGTCACGCGGCCCGAGCATCTTGACGTCACGATCGGCGCCGATTCAGCCCATCCGGCGTACCACGCCATCGCGCACGTCGATCGCCATGCGTTCGGAATGGCGGTAACGCGCCTTGACCCGACGATCGGGCAGATCGTCGACGTGACACTCGACGTGACGCTGAAATGAGACACGTTAGAGCTGCGCTTCGACAAGCTCAGCGTGACACAGTTCGTGCGGTGCTGATCGTGCTGTTGTTAATGCTTGCGTTGCCGGTGGCAGCGCTCGCTGACGCCGACGAGGGGGCGTCACCCAACTCGACATCGCTGGGGCTGCAGCCGCTGAGCGGACCAATTCCAATCGCGACGCCGGCTCCAGGCGAATCAAAGGTCTTCCGGCGGCCGGACGGTGCGTATCAAGCCGTTGCACAAAGCAATGGCACGGTCAAAACGTTTAACATTGTTGAGCGCCGTGCGCCGTGGACCCTCAAGCCGGCAATGACCGTGATGGCGAACACCTACAACGGCGTCGTTCCCGGTCCGGCCATCGTCGTGAATCAAGGCGATACCGTCGTCATCGACTATACGAACGACGGCACGGTCCCGGACACGATTCATCTCCACGGCATCCACGACATTCCAGTGAGCATGGATGGCGTTCCGGGGATCTCGCAGCCCTTAGTGCCGCCCGGCGGTCACTTCACGTATCGATTCGTCGCCGATCAACCCGGGTCGTACCTCTATCACACGCACGACGACGAGGCGATGCTCAATTCTGGACTCTATGGTGCGATCATCGTCGAGCCGTCGCATCCGCTGCCGTTCGAGCAACACCTGGCGCACGACTACCTCGAGGTCATCTCATCCTGGCAAGTGCAGAGCGCAGCCGAGAATGAGTTCACGCTCAACGGAAAAGAATATCCGCTTGCCCCGGCGCTCGAGACGAAGCCGGGCGAGCGGTTTCGCATTCGCTGGATGAACATCTCCGGCGAAGAGTTTCACACGATGCATACGCACGGGCACTACCAGCAGATCGTGGATCGCGATGCCGTGCCCGTCGCCGATCGGCAGATAGAAGATACCGTGCTGCTTGGGCCGGGACAACGTATCGACGTCGTCGTCACGGCGAACGCACGGCCGGGAACGTGGCTCGTGCATTGCCACGTGATGGATCATATCGAAGACGCCCGTGGTATGCCCGACGGACTGATCACCGCGATTCATTATTCCGGTACCCCCAACACGCTCGCGTCGATGTACGCGGCAATGATGCCGGCAGCTGCGCCGCGCTCGGGCGCGCTCGGCTTTTGGCCGACCGTTCTGCTCGGAGCAATCGCCGGGTTCACAATCTTTCTTGGACTTCCGATCGCCCGCGCGCGCCGCGTGTCGCCGCAAACCGTGGCGCTGCTCAACGCGCTTGCAATTGGGATCCTCCTCTACCTCGTCATCGAAATCGCCCAAAACGCCGTCGTTCCGATCTCGCAGGCCGTCGCCGCGTGGCATAGCGGCGGCGCGCCATTTCCGGTCGCGTTGATTGCCGTCTTTATCCTCGGCCTACTTGCCGGTTTGGTTGGACTCGGCAGCGCCGCAACGCATTTTTCTAAAACCGCCGCCCAGCACGCGCACAATCCCATCGTGCTTGCATCCTTGATCGCCATCGGCATCGGCGCGCACAATTTCGGCGAAGGCCTCGCTATCGGCGCTTCGGCCGCATCCGGAGCAACCGCGATTGCGATCTCACTCATCATCGGTTTTGCGCTGCACAACTCGACAGAAGGCTTTGGCATCGCGGCGCCGCTTGTCGGTCGCGTCGTTCCATCGTGGGCGCAAATCGGGCTCGCGGGTCTGATTGCGGGCGGCCCGACGTTTCTGGGGACGATTGTCGGATATCAATTTTACTCGCCGACGCTTTCGGTGTTGTTCCTTTCCGTCGCGGTCGGCGCGCTGATTTTTGTCATCGGAGAGTTGTGGGCAGTTCTGCGCCGAACCGGGCTTACGGCGCTAGTCACCGCAACGATGAGCCTCGGTTTCCTGATCGCGTTTGCGACCGAGCTTTATCTCGACGTCATGGGCGGTTAGCTGGCACTTTCCTGGCACTCGCACCCGCGGAAATCCATCGTTGCTCGCCGTATTATGAGCTATGGGAACCAAATCTTTATGTCTCCTCGCGCTGCTGGCAATTGCGGCTTGCGCTCCGAGCTCTCACTTCACCCCCGTTCCGGCGGCTAACCTAGCCGCGGCCGCCCCCGATCGAGGCTCAACGCAAAAGCTGAAGCTCAGGGTATTTACGGCCGGCAAAACGCCCGGTTTGCCTGCCAGCGCCGCTCCTTGGGATCTTACCGTCGCGCCCTCCGGCGAAATTTGGTTTACGGATTTTTGTACGCCGGCCATCGGCCGCATTAGCACGGACGGAACAATCAAAGAGTTTCGCAAGGGGTTGCCAAGAGGTTCCCAGCCGACAAGCATCGTGCCCGGCCCAGACGGAAATCTGTGGTTTAGCGATTCCACGGTGGGAGCAATCGGTCGCATCACACCTCACGGAACGATTACCGAGTTCAGCGATAGCACCGTCAGGCGCGGCTCACCGGCGGGCATCGTCGTTGGAAGTGACAACGCGATCTGGTCGATCGAGCAGGTGATCACGCCGAAATTTGTGATAAAGCCATCGTTCCTCGTGCGGATAACCACCGACGGTCGTATCTCGCACTTCCCGCTGCCGCACTTAATGGCTGACGGGTCGCTTGTGGCAGCGCCAGGCGGTGAACTCTGGTTCCTCGCCAATAGCGGCAACAGTATCACGTGGCTCGTCGAGCGCCGCGCTGACGGATCGCTGGTCGAACACCAGACGAAGCTCCATCCCAGCGGCGAGCAATGCTGCACGAATGTTGCTCCCAAGCATCTGGTACTGGATAAGCAAGGCGAGCTGTCGTTTACGACGCTGTACTTCGCGCCCGACAATTCCAATGATCCGCGGAACTCTCTCGCGACGTTCTCAACTGGTCGCGTCGCCTTCGAC
Source organism: Vulcanimicrobiota bacterium (assembly GCA_963752765.1). Lineage (GTDB taxonomy): Bacteria > Vulcanimicrobiota > Vulcanimicrobiia > Vulcanimicrobiales > Vulcanimicrobiaceae > JAFAHZ01. The sequence goes on along the minus strand of CAVVZD010000009.1, from coordinate 554,731 downwards.
GCGTTGAGCGGACCACCGCTTACCTATCCAGTCTGGCCGAGCGGCATCGCGACCGACGGGAACGATCTCTGGGTCGGCGGCGCGAGTGCTTTTGCAGACAACTTAGGGGCTCTTTTCCGCGTGAGACCGGACGGCAAAGTTGAGTCCTATCCAGTACCGTACGATCCCGTCGGCGTCGCCTGGAACGCAGGCACCGTTTGGTTCACGAGTTACTACGGAGCGCCACAGTCCCGCTACATCGTCGCTGCGACGCCGGTATCGTCGCACTAGGAAACTTCTATCTACTCTGCAGGGGTAACCGTGCGGGATACCGCAGTATGAGCCTCGGTTTTGGGCTGACACTGAAGGATCTCAATGCACCAACACCCTCGTCGATGCATTCTTTTTTTCGTTCTTGCGCTGGCGTTTTCAGACTGTCGCGGTAGCGGCGTTCCTAGCGCCATTCCGCAAGCCGCCATGCCGAGCGTTATGCATGTCACGGCGACGAACGTCGAGTTTGCACCGATTGGCCCAACGCACATGCAATCGGGGGGCGTCGCGGAGTCCGGTAAAGTCAATGCCCTCGCTGTCGATCCCTCCAACCCCAATGTCATCTATACTGCCAGTGGGCGAGGCACCGGTTTAGAAACATACTCGAGCGCGGGAATTTACCGAACGACCGATGGCGGCAACCACTGGCGATCGCTTTCCACCGGCTTAACCGATAGTTCAGGCCTCATTTCGTCGGTTGTCAACGCGCTTTGGCTCGATTCCGCTCGGCCGAGCATATTGCTCGCAGCAACTGAATACGGTGGAATTTTCCGCTCTACCGACAGCGGCTTATCGTGGCACAACGCGTTTAGGACGACGGAGGCGACGCAGTTCGTCGCGCACGGCGGCGCACTGTACGCGTCGACCGCAGCGGGGATTCTTGCGTCGCGCGATGACGGTGCATCGTGGAGGGTAGAGCTCACCGGTACCGCCACCCGTTATCCGCGCGCATTGGGTGCGGTCTCCGGAAGCGCCGGTAAGGCATTCTTCGCCGGCATGTCCGACGGGACGATGTATGCTCTTGTCGGCGGAACGTGGACGCGGACCGGCAGGCTTCCGTATACCGCAAACACGCGAACGGACGGTACTCAGCGCGACGTCCACCAGATCGCGATCGATCCGCTCACGCCGACGACAATTTATGCCAGCGAGAACGACGGCAGATGGGACCAAGATCTCTACGCGTCGACCGACGGCGGCCATCGCTGGATCAAGGTTGTGCCGTACTACTCCAAGTACACGTACTACAGCCTCGGCTTGGGCACGCAAGCGATCGCCTTTAGTCAAGTCCATCCGCATCAACTCTACATTGGTCAAGATGGCCTCTTCTATTTCATTGTCGGGGATGGATCGCCCAGTCCACCGCTGATCGGCAATACGAACCTCTCCGTGATCGATATCCGCAATGTATGGGTGGAACCCAACGGGCAGGACGATCGATGCTGGATTGCAAGCGATCAGGGACTCGACGACGTTCCCGCGTGCTCGACGTATTCAAGAACGCCGGTGGACGACGTCGTGAGCAAGACGGTCGCGACCGGATTGGCGCGGCGCTTCACGGTTTCTCCCAATGGCCGAACGCTCGTTGTTTCACTGCAGGATTTCGATAGCCACGAAACGTTTGACGAGGGGGCTACCTGGAGCGCGGACACCAAGGATTTTTCCTTATACGAAGACGGCTTCAACGAATTGCAGCCCGGCAATTCTAAGATCTGCTACGTTCTCGACGAAGCGACGGGCTTTAAGGTCTCGACCGACGGTTGCCATACGTACACGTCGCCATCCGATTTTGCAAAGAAATTGTATTCAAGCCGTTTGATGACAACACCGATCGCCTTCGACCCCGTCAATCCGAATCGCGTCTATGTAGCGACGGGCTCGACCGTCGGAGCGGGTTTCCCACCCTCGCGACATGGCGTCTTCACGACAAATAACAATGGGCGGACGTTCACGCACCTGGCATGGCCGGGCGACAATCCGGGGATGATCGTCGTCGACAACCGAAACTCCAAACACATCCTGGTCGGAAACCTCGATGGATTGAATGTGTCGTCGATTGAGGAAACTTCCGATGGGGGCAAGACGTGGGCAACCTCGGTGGGCGTTCCTCCGACCGCGTTCTGGTATGCCGCTACCATTTCACCAACCAACGGCAACGTTGTGCTGGCGACCAGCGTCGATACATCGAACAATGTCTTCGTCCTGCGTAGCACTGACGGCGGATTGCACTTCACGAAGATTGCGGTCGTCACGAATGCTCCGCTCCTGCGCGGCCCAATCGATCCCGACTTGCGGCGCACGGTGCCAAACGCACCGCCGGCCTTCGTCTATTCGCCTGCCAGGCAGATTTTATTCAACCCCACTGTCACGAAGGGAACGCCCGACGTCGTGCTCACGACACTCAACGGTGCTTATCTTTCGACCGATCTCGGAACGACGTGGGGGCGCCTCGATCGCAAACTCATCGCGCACAGCTTCTGGGGCATTCGCTGGCACGCGGGCTACCTTTACCTCGGCTCCGACGGCCAAGGAGTCGTGAAGTCAACCAGCCCGGTGCAGTAATTTGCGCGTGACACGATGCTAGAGGTTACCTCGCCCTTCGACAGGCTCAGCGTGACACGGGGTTTTAGAAGCCGCTGACGCCGTTCGGGGAGCCCAGTCCGGTCGCGAGCGCGTAACCCTTACCGCCGATATCGTGGAAGTCTAAGCGGTGAGTATACGAGTACGCCGGCGACTGCGGATTACCCGAAAGTGCATATGCGGCCGCAATCAACGGCGCGCCGACACTCGTTCCGCCCGCGACAATCCACCCACCCGCGGCGGTTGAGAACGTTGCGACGCCGTCTTGCGGATTAGCGATCGCGGCTACGTCGACGATCGAGCGCGTGCCGCACGGGACGACGCCGTTTTGGAAATGCGGCCGCGCTTCGTATTCGCTACAGCCTTGCGCGCCAAACTTCCATGCCGATTCATTCCACGCACCGTCGCTTCCGGTCAGGTTCGTGCCGCCGACCGACGTGACGTACGGTGAAGCGGCCGGATAGAACGTTTCGGCCGCATCACCGGCAGAAACGGTGATGGCCGTCCCGGCGTGATGATAGTGCACGTCCTCGGCCGTTTCACCCGGCCACTCGAATGCGTAATAGCTGTTGCTGACGATCTTGTTGCCCAGTGCGACGGCTTCGTCAACACCGGCGCCAAGATCGGCGATCGAGGCGGAATTCGTTTCGACGAGCACGATCTTACACTTCGGACAGGCTGCCGACACCATGTCGAGGTCAAGTGCAATTTCTTCCGACCAGGGCGTGCTCGGTGCCGGATACGATGACGCTTGTCCCTTTTGATTGACTTTTCGGAAGCAGCCGCTTTGACTGGTGCAGAGCGCAACGCCGAAGGTGCTCCGATAGGCGTCGAGGTCCGCTTCAGCCGTCGGATCGTCGTATGCGTCAACGATCGCGACGGTTTGGGCGCCCTTTGATGACGGCAGCGAGTACGCGTTCTGCAAATCGGAGGGGTGTAGGCCCGGAACCAGCGACGCCGGGGTCGTGCTCGAGGAAATCGGCGGAATCGTTGTGTTGATGGCGATCGTACAGTTGCCTTGCCCCGGTGTGGGATTGAACGTGCACCCAAGCACGGCTCCCGGAAGCGCATTAGCGCCCTCGCCCGGTAGGGCGTTGGCGCCTTCATTTGGATGCATGTGTCCGTGCGGTTGTAATGCAGGCGGCGCTGCGTTTGGTGCATACGGCGTAACAGACGAGGAACCCGCGCTGGTACAGCCGGCAATCACAACGGTGGTCACGAGTATGGCGAAGTGTCGCAACGGTAGCACGGTGATGCGAAACCCTCCTAAGCCGGCGAACTGCCAGCTAGCTATCGCTTCTTACCCAACCTGAGCCCGTAGCAAGCGCGACTGCAGCCCTGCGCCCACTGCAGCGCAGTTTCTGACACAACGAACGTATGTGCGTGTCGACCGTCCGCGGGCTTCTTGTCGTCTTGGCTGCGATGTCTTTCGTACTTGCCCCGGCCGCAAGCAAGTGCAGAATTTCTCGCTCGGCCGGCGTGAGCGAGGAATAACCGCCTTCCGCACTCTGCGAAAACGGCATTGCCTCCAACAGCCGGGCGAGTCCGCCCAAGTGCTCGGCGCGCAGTCGTTCGAAAGCAGCCGCGACGAGCGCCCGATCCGCTTGACCGAGGGCGGCCCGGTACAGCGTGCGGGCCGCATGAGCGAACGCGCGTAACCACCGCATCGACGGCGCGAGCGTGCGTTCCACCTCGGTGAGATGGCGGTGCGCGGCGGCGCAATGACCCCGCAAGACTTCGGCGCACGCAACCGTCACCCGCGCGCGCATCGTGCGCCGCGTCGGCGCGCTAAGCGCCAAGGCCGCGACTGCATCGGCCAAGGCGGCTTCACCTTCGGCATGCATCCCAGCCGCAAATGCATACAGCGCGAGTTCCGACGCGCGGTGGGCTCGGCGTTCGTCGCTGCTCTGCACCTCGGCCGTTCCGGCCAGGAGCTCGTACGCCCGATGAAAATCGCGCTCCCAACCGGCGCGCAATGCCATTGCGGGCAGCAACACCTCGGCGCGAACGCGCGGCAAGCCCCCCGAAATCGATTGCAGCTCTCGGTCGAGCCGGTCCAACGCAGCCTCGTTACCGCGCTCGGCCTCGATGCCGTAGGTCGCGAGCAGACCGTATAACCGCGCTTGCGTGCTGCCCCCTTTGCGCGCGCATTCAAGCAACTTGTCGAGGATCGCCAGACAATCGATCGGATCGTCGCCGTCGTCGTACGCGATTTGGTAGAGCACGCTGTACGCACGCACCGCAACTTCGTTGAGGTTGCGCATGGTGGCTAATTCGACCGCAAGATTCGCGTAGTTGTGAGCGTGCTGCCGCGTTGGCTCGAGACGGTACACGAAGGCAGCCTGTTGATAGAGCCGCGCGAGCGTATCGTCATCGGTCGACCCATCGGTAGCGTCGAGCGCGAGGGCGATGGTCGCCAAGGCGTCCTCGACGCGTCCCAGGCGCGCAAACGCGGTGGCAAGGTCTCCCAGCAGCGGCGCGCGCATCGAGGGCGCAAGGCGTTCGTCGTTGGCGTACGGCTCAAGCAGATCGACGCAAGCGCGGTCGTGGCGTACGAGTTCGATCGCGTAGCGATGGACCAGCGCCAGGCGCAGTTCGTCGCCTTGGGCTAAGTCGATCGCAGCGACGAAACCGCGCCGGCACAAGTCGAAATGCCCCCGTGCAGTGTCAAGCGTTGCGCGCAACCCCACCGCAGCGGCATGCGTATTGCGAATCCCGTCGGGAACGACGTCAAGGGCGGCCGAGAGCGCATCGCCGTGGCCGCGCTCGAAAAGCTGAATGCCGCTGCGCTCGACGACGCGCAGGATCGACCCGACGTCGCGAGCGCGCAGGAACAAGGCAAGTGCAGCCGCGTCATCCCCGCGTTCTTCGAGCAGCTGTCCGGCATAGCACAAAACGCCGGCCCACGCGCTCTCGCCCTGCCGGCGTAGCTCACTCTCCAAGAAGTCCACGAATAAATCGTGATAGCGGTACGTGCCGGGAGCGACTTCGTTGAGGAACGCAACGCCGCGGCGCAAATCGTTGAGGAACTCCTGCATTCCGCCCAGCGCTTCAGCGATGCCGACGTCGAAGGTTGAAAACACCGAGGTCGCGAGCAGAAAGTTTTGCTGCGCAACAGAAAGTCCAGCGAAGACCTGCTCGGCCAAGTAGCGATAGATCATTTCTCGTGTCGCCGCTTCGTACGAGCCGGCCGCGGAGCGAAGTTCGGATGCATAGGTGCGCGTTCGCAGCGCGATCGCCAGCGCGACCGGCCACCCTTCGGTAAATTCGCGCAACGCTTCGACTTCGTCCGGTTCGATGCCGGATTGCGCCTCGTCCGCGGCGGCCAGCGCTTCTTCGGCCGTGAAGCGCAGCGTGTTTTCATCAATTGGCAGATCCATGCGTCCGTACGCAAGCCACGATGCTACCGGAAGCTCGCCATCCGAACGGCTGGCGATCATCCACCGAATGCGCTCGTGCGTACGATCGATCAAGTCGACCAAGAATGCAATCGCGGCGGGATCGGCGTAGTGCAAATCGTCGACGACGATCGTACAGGTCGTGCGCTTAAGATGCTCGACGAACCACTCGCACAGCCGCTCGATCGGTTCGCCCGTTTCCATGATGCGCTGCTGCATCTCGGGAAACGCCGCGGAGGCGCTTGGCGCTAACGGCTGCAGCGCTTCGCCGAGCCGGCGCGCGAATGCCAAGAGCGTGTCGTCTTCCGGTCGCACGTCGCAGCGCACGACCTCGAGCCGTGAGGTCAGCAGAAAGTCACGCAGCGCGACGCTTTTGCCGAATCCCGCCGGGGCGACGATGAGCGTGACCGGGAATTGCGTCGCGCGAGCAAGGCGATCGTTGATGCGCGGGCGCATCAACCGCGTTGACTGCACAGCCTTATTTTCACCGGCGAAGCGCCGGCTCCATACCTATTTCCGCTGGTGGAGAATGAAATTATTGCCTTCGGGATCCTGACCGAAGGCCATAAAGCACATCGGCGTCTCCTCGGGGTGACTTTCGAACCGCGCTCCCAGCGCCTCGCTCGCGGCTCGCGCCGCTTGGAGGTCGCCGACGTGAAAAAGGATCCCGCCGCTGGGATTCCATTCACTCGCATCCTGGGGCTGATAGAGTCCGAACGTTTCTCCCCCGGAGAACGTCCATTCCGATACCGTTTGCGGAATATGCATGCTGGGTTCGGTTCCAAAAAGACTGGAGTAGAATGCGGTCGAACGTGCGAGATCCTTAGTCGTATAGTAGCTCGCGTCGATACCGGTGATTCCTACCTTGGCTGCCGTCGTCATCGCGATCTCTCCCTGTTGCAGTGGGCAATGTCGTTTCAATATCCCCTGCAAACGGCCCTGGCGCACCCAAGTAGAGGAGGAGTCGCATGCGGATTAACTGGATCGCCGGTTCGCTGCTGGTTATTGCGGCGAGCGCGCTCGTGGCACCGGCGAAGGGATCTGCGGCGAGCCCGCCTTCGATCGATGAGGCCCTCGCGGCCATTGCTGCTTATGGTCCGCGTGCACTCCAAGAGCAAGGCGCGCCCGGAATGTCGGTCGCGATCACCGATCGCACGCACACGCTGAAGATCCTTACCTTCGGTTACGCCAACGTTGACGCCAAGAGTCCGGTCACCGAGCAGACTCGGTTTTGGATCTATTCGATAACGAAGTCGATGACGGCGCTTGCGCTGTTGGAGCAACACGACGCGGGCAAGATCGATCTTCAGGCGCCGGTGCAGCGCTATTTGCCGTGGTTTTCAATCCATTCCAAGGGCGCGTCGATTTTGGTGCACGAGCTCCTTTCGCACACGGCGGGACTGCCGACGTACTATTCGACGGCCAACACGGTCACGTTCGGCATCGCGGCGCTCCGCAGCGCGCACGTCCTCTTTACGCCCGGCACGTCCTGGTCGTACTCAAACCTCGGATACATCACGCTCGGCGAAATCCTCGCCACGCTTACGCACGGCACGTGGCAAGACGCCGTCGCGGCCGACGTCTTCGAACCGATTGGGATGACCGACACCGATGCGTATTCGACGCCCGCCTCCACTGCCGGCGCTGCCGTCGGATACGGATATCGCGACTACGATCGAGCCATGCCGCCCGTGGACGCACCGCTTATCGCAATCGTTCCATTCTCGGACAACATCGATCCAGCCGGCTCGGTGATCTCAACGCCGGAAGATATGGCGCGGTATATTCGGTTCTACTTAAATGGCGGACAGACCGAAGAGGGGCGTCAATTACTGGCACCGCCGACATTTGCGGCGATGACGTCGCCGGATCGTTTGACGAACGGAAAACCGGCCGGTTCCAAAGAGACCGAACTTGCGGAATGGCCGGAGTTCTACCGCCAATATGGCTACGGGCTCTCGGTGTTCAACACCGATGGAGACCACTTGATCGGACACACCGGCGGAGGCGGTGGATACACCGCCTGCATGCAGGCCAACCTCACGCGCGGATTCGGCGTTATTGCGATGTCCAATCTCTCCGAAGAACCGCTTCACCCGTGCGCAATCGTTCGGTATGCAATGTCGGTTCTGCGCGCACAAAGTCTCGGCCAGGCGCTGCCGCCGGCGCCGTCGCCGCCACCAGACCCGGCAATCGTCAAGAACGCCGCGCAATACGCGGGAACATTTTCAAGCGACTCCTTGTCGTTCCTGATCGAGTCCGACGGCCAACGGTTGACGCTGAACGACGGCGGTAAGGCGTACCGGCTTCTTGCAAGCGATACCGACCAATTTTGGACCGACGATCCGAAGTTTTCGATTTTCTATCTTCTCTTTCGAAGAAACAAAGCGAAAGCTGTCGACGAAATGCGCTACGGTCCGCTTCTTTTTACCAACGCGCGCTATACCGGACCGAGAGCCTTTGCGCATCCGGCCCGCTACGATCCACTTGTCGGCCGCTATGAAAGTATCACCGGCAATATTACGCGCATCGTACTCGTTAAGGGGCGCTTGACATTTGATGGTGAAGAACCACTCGTGGAGCGAAAAGACGGGACGTTCGTTATTGATGGGTCCGTCGTGCGCTTCGACACGCCGGCCGCGGGGAGGATGCAACGCATGTGGATCGACGACTCTGATATGTATCGGGTCGACCTGCCATGATGCGGCGCCGAACATTCCTCGCATCGGCAGCAGCCGGTCCGAGCCGCGTTTTAGCGTTCTTCCCTTAGCGCATCCTTCATCGCTTGGGCGCATTCGCGCGCGATAGGGTCGTTTGACTGCAGGAGCTTTGCAATCACGCGCTGCCGATCGGTGCTCGTGCGATTTTGGCTGAGCTTCGCTTTTGGAATTAAATTGTCGACGCGCAGCTCGAACGCGACGATCGCTTTCATTTGCGACTCGAGATAGGTTTTGTCGAGCCGATCGGCACGCCACGCACTTTCATCTTTGCCTTCAAATTGCAACGCGATGGCGTCGATGACGGGCCGTGGGTCGCATTCTCGCAGCGCACCCGCCGTGTAGACGGCGGTATAGTTCCAGGTGGGGACGGTGTCGTACGGCTCTTCATACCAAGAAGCCGAAACGAACGCGTGGGCGCCGGAAAAGACCGCCGTCGCGCGCGCTCCCGCAAGGATCGCCTGCGCCTGCGGATTGGCACGGGCGACGTGACCCCAGATCGAGAGTTCTCCGTCGCGCTCGGTCGCGTACATCGGCAGGTGGGTGGTGAGCGGATCGGGCGCCTGGCATGCGATTAAAAGGCCGAATGGATAGCGCCGGATCTGGTCGAGTACCCAGCGTCGGTCATGGACGGAGAAGGCGCGGGGGACGTACATCGGTAACTCTCCACGACTGTCACATCGCAAGACTGGAGTCTCACGTTGAGTACGTCGCGTTTTCTTCGCTATTGCCTAGTGGCCTTTGCCTTTTTCGCTTCATCGGCGGCGGCGTTTGCGCAGAGCGCCGCAAAACCCGACGCCGCGAGCTCGCCGGCGCCCTACGACGCTTTTACCAAGGAGGCACAGGTGTCGCCCGGCCTCATCACCATTGTTCGCAAGAACGGCAAGGTCTATCTCTCGATTCCAAAGGCGCAACTCGGCGTCGATTTCATCGAGACATCCGTGCCGTCAACCGGATTGGGCGGCTTCGGCCCGGCGCCGGGCGAGCCGTATGTCGCGCCGGCTCGCGTCATCCACTTCGAGCGCGTCGACAACAGCGTAGTGCTTCGTTGGCCCAACACGTATGCGATGGTCGATCCTAACTCGCCGCAATCGGTCGGCGCGAAGCTCTCGCTTCCGAGTTCGGTCGTTGCCGTCGCACAGATCGCGGCGGAATCGCCAACGGCCGTCGTAATTCCGGCCGACGCGTTCTTAGGCGACGTCGCCGATCTTCACGCACAGTTCGATGCGGTCGTTTCGAGCCCGGAGCACAGCTATAAGCTCGACTCCGAGCGCTCGTTTTTCACCGACGCGAAAGCGTTTCCGCAAAATACGATCCTGCGCGTGAGTCAGACCTGGGTGACCGATTCCCCCGACACGATCGACAACGCACCCGATGCACGCAGCATTGAAGTCAAGATGACATACAACCTCATTGCCGCGCCCCAAGACGGCTACATGCCGCGGATTGCCGATCCGCGCGTCGGGTATTTCGAGCAACCGTTCCTCGATTTCCAGAACGACAGCAACCCAACGCGAAACGTGTACTACATCAGCCGCTGGAATTTCATGCCCGCGACGCCCGGCCAACCCTCCGCTGCGAAAAACCCGCTGATCTTTACCCTCAGCAACGATATTCCGGTGGAATACCGCGACGTCGTTCGCCAGGCGCTGCTAACGTGGAACAACGCCTTTTCGCGCATCGGCATTCTCAATGCTATCCAGGCGCAAGACCAGCCCAGCGATGCGTCTTTCGATCCCGACGACATTCGTCACAATATGGTGCGCTGGTTTGACGCATCGTCACCGCAGTACGGCGCCGAAGCCTTGCTCATCAACGACCCGCGCTCGGGCGAAGAGATCAACGCCGGGATCAATGTTGACTCGGTCATGGGCCTCGCGGGCAATTCCTATCGTTATGTAATTGCTCCCGCGCGAGGCTTGCCGGAGGGCGAAGCTCTTGAACGCCAATACCGAATGGAGGCTATTCGTTCCGTAATCCTCCATGAATCCGGACACGATTTGGGCTTACAACACAATTTTATCGGAGCACTAGCGTACACGGCGAAGGATCTGCAAAACACCGGTTTCACGGAAAAGTATGGCGTCTCAACGAGCGTAATGTCGTACAACCCGGTTAACCTCTGGCCGAAGGGAACGCAGCAAGGTGACTACGAGCAGCTCGTCCTTGGCCCCTATGACTACCACGCAATCAAATGGGGATACGAGTACGTGCCCAATGCGACGACGCCGCAAGCGGAACAGTCGGAGTTGCACGCCGTCGCTTCGCAGTGGTCGAATCCGCTCTACCGGTTTGCCTCCGACGAAGACGTCGATTTCGGAAGCGGTCACGCTATCGACCCGCGCGTTGCGCAAGACACGCTGACGAACAACCCGCTGGCGTGGGAGCGGACGCAGCTCGTCATGCTCCATGCGATCATGAATGTGGTCGACCAACGCTTCCCAAAGGGCGGCCAAGCCTACGACGAGGCCCGCCGCGCTTTCACCAGTCCGCTGCGGCTGTACGTGCGCGATGCCGTAATGCCGGCGCACTTCATCGGCGGTGAGTATCTATCACGCGCCGCTGCGGGCGACCCGCACAGCCGACCACCACTGCAACCCGTTTCGCGCGCCGACGAGCGAGCAGCGTGGGAAACGATCCAAACGTTCCTCTTCTCCGACTCTGCCTGGCACTTCAATCCCAACGTGCTCAATCGCTTGACGTATAGCGAAGTGAGCAACCTGGGCCCTAGTGGCAGCTGGGTTTACGATCCCACCCCCCGCCACGACGTGCCGGTCGTACAAGTTGCGGGCGGCGCACAAGAGACCGTGCTCAACGAGATCTTTGCGCCGTTGACGCTGCAACGTATCGACGATCTCTCGACGAAGTACGCGCCTGGAACGACGATGTCGATAGCGGACCTCTTCGACTGGACGCGTTCGGGCATCTTCGGCGACATCGCCAACGGCAGCATTGCCCGCTCCGGCGTCGTACGCCGCAACGCGCAGATGCGCTTCGCAAAACGCCTCTCGCAGCTCTGGATCGCACCGTCGAAAGGCACGCCGACCGACGCGCAAGCGCTGGCGCGCCTGCAGCTGGAGGATCTCGAGCACGATTGCGCCTTAGGATTGCGGGGTTCGCTTGACGAGCTGACGCGCGCGCACGTCGAAGCGTTGGCGGCGCTTGCGAAGCAAGCCTTGGAAGCTCGCGCCACGATTGCGGTGCCTGCGCCGACCGTTACACCGTGATGCGATAGCGCAGCGCCTCGCGATCGCCGTACGCCGGTCCCTTGTGGAAGCGTTCGACGAGCACGCCGCCGTTCGCGAGGATCACGCGCTGCGACGCGAGGTTGCCGAGGTCGGTTGTAATTTTAACGTAGGGAAGCCCGCAGGTTCGGGCTTCCGCCAACATGAGAGCAAGCGCGGCCTTCGCGTAACCGCGCCCGCGCTTCCACGGCACGACGCTGTAGCCTATATGTCCTAAGCATTGTGGGGGTAATTCTGCCGTGCCGGGTTGCCAGCGAATGCCAATGTCTCCCGCAAACTCGCCGTCCCACATCCAGCGATGAAAGCCGGGAAGGCGCGGTACAAACGAGCCATCGGGCATTTGATACAGAGGGTCGCGACCTTCGGGATTGTCAAGCAACGCAAGAAAGGTTTGCGGATCCTCACGTATTCGCCGCAATTCTTCAAACCGCACGTCGCGCGTGTTGTCTGGATTCCATCCGCGTTGCAGAGCCGCAATATACGACGGCAGATATTGCAGCGACGGTTCGACGAGTATCACTTAGGAGAGGGTGGGATTTGAACCCACGGAACGCTCATCGCGTTCAGCGGTTTTCAAGACCGCCGCATTCAACCACTCTGCCACCTCTCCAAGTGCCCGCTGACGCTTATTCTAAAAGCCGTAAGCTAGTTGCCGCGACGGCTTCGGTATAGTTCCTCCGCTGCGGTCGTGTCGAGACCGAGTTCTTTAAAGTAGGACCGGATGGCGGAATTCAACTCCTCAAAGTTGCTCCAAACTTGACCGCCGAGCATGCGGCGATGAATCTCCACGACGGGCTGTAGGTTGTTCCACATAACACCGATTCGGCCTGAGGCTACCATGAAAAGCACCTCTTTATCAACGAAGCCCTTCTTTTGATAGAAGCCAATGCGCTCGAAGCAACGCAGCACCATAAGCTCGGGGTGTTTGGCTTCGTCAACACCTGCCAGCATAGCGGCTTCATCTCGAAATTGCGCGTCTTTCATCCGCGCTGGAAGCTCGAACTGAACGAAACGACGCGCTTCTGTCTGAGCGGGACCGTCAAGCTCTTTGAAGACCTCCAGCGCACCCTCGAACTGCGTCGCCTTACGCAGTTGTTCTAACTGTTCACCGGCGGCGCGTGCGTGCTCGGCCGTCACATGGACTTCACGGAGAGCCACCAGCGCAGTAACGGCAATCACGACACCGGTGAAGGCGGTGCTCACGGCGGTGAGGGCCTCCCAATTCATCGGGCGCATTTTCGCCTGGTACGAGACTCATGCCTGGAATAACCAGGCTCAAGAGCAGTGCCATTCGCCGACGCGCGGAATCAGGGTGATAAGCCAAATGCTTGCCCATGACGATATGGGACCGGCGTTACTGGGTCTGGAGCGTTGACAAACACTGGCACTCTCGCGGCGTTGGGCCTAGTAGCAGCTCACCCGGCTGACGTATGAGGCCGACTTACTCAGTGCTTCAATGAAATTTCTGGCGACGGTTATGAGGCTTTTCGCCGGTTGCGGGCCTTTTTTGGCGGAGCCGTCTTTTGCTCCCGAATCACTTCGCACGCAAGGGGGCGAAAATTTTGGTTCCACTCCGCTTTTGAATCAATAGCTCCCGCCTGCTGCGTGCGAAGCAACAGAGCACACCGTGGATGCCTTGGCGCGCCGGCGATGCTAGACGCGTGCGCCGCGACCCGTGATGAGGTTCACTATCAGAAGGATCACCGCTATGACCAGCACGAGGTGAATAAGGCCGCCGGCCAGGTGCATCGTGAAGCCAACTATCCAGAAAATGACGAGCAGAACGATGATAGCCCACAGAATGCCTGCCATGATTAGTTCTCCGTTTTAGCGTTGAGTGTGCATTGATGTCGCGTTGACTAAAAGCTCACCGTATAGGGATCGTTGCCGGTGCTGCAGTCTTGCGTCGACGGTTGGCGCACGTCGAGTCGGAATGCGAGCGTCGTCGTCCCCTTTCCTGCATCGCGCGATCGCACGGAAACGTACGAGAACGCTGGCTGCTGATGACTCACGATCGGGTTAACTCCGACGAGATTCGGCTTACGCACGAATTCTTGTCGATGATTAATGGGCACGCGGCGGTCCGGGGTAACGATTGCTGCGGCGACGTTACAGCAAGCCGGATTCATTCGATATGCCCACGGTCACGTCGTGATCGTAAATCGGTCGGGCCTCGAAGACGCGGCTTGTGAATGCTACGACGTAGCGCGAACGCAGTTTTCGGGATTATTAGCATCCACGAACGGGTAGGCGGCAGGCTATGGAGTCGCCAACGCTAAGAGCGTCATCTCCTCACCGAACAGGCATACTCCACACCGAAGAGGCATACTCCACCGTTGATTTTCCAAAGGAAGTATTCGGATGAACGACCGTCCTGCGCCCAAAACCTATATCCCTAAGAAGTGGGATCTTGCCGGCCTTCAAGGCATCTCCGATGCTACGTTGGAGATGCATTTCTCGCTATACGAAGGGTACGTCAAGAATACGAACCTGCTCAACGAGCGTCTTGCCGAGATCCGCGCACGCGGAACGGCATCCGGTGCGGATCCAACGTACGCCGACCTCGTTCGCGGCCTGGGCTTTGAGTACAACGGCATGCGACTGCACGAGTTATACTTCGACAACATGACTCGAAACGCGGGCTCGATCGGTTCGGGCCGGCTGAGCAACGCGCTAGGCGAGGCCTATGGCGGTTTCTCGGAGTGGAAGAGGGATTTCATGGCCGTCGGTGGCATGCGCGGCGTCGGGTGGGCGATCGCGTACTACGACACCACCAACGGCGAGATTACTAACCACTGGATCAACGATCACGAAAACGGTCATATTACTGGTTCCATACCGGTCGTCGTCCTCGACGTCTGGGAGCACGCCTTCATCAAAGATTACAAGCCAGCCGAGAAAGGCAAATACATCGAGGCGTTCTTCGCAAACATCGACTGGAAAGCGTGCGAAGCGCGCCTACCCTAGGGCTTAGCGTAGGAGCACCACCGGCGACGGCCGCGACGACTTTCAGTACCGGCTCAGTGTCGTGAGGGCACGGCCCCGCTGCTTGTTCCGCACGGATGCGAAGCAGCATCGCGATAACGTTGGCATCGAGGGTGCGCGTCGGCTCTTGCCAGACGTCGGAACGCCGAGCGCTATTTCGAGTCGATCGTATTCGCGGACTTGAGGGTCTCGAACGAAGACTTGCCGGTGGCGTTCGGAAGGGCTTCGATCTCCGCGGCATTGGCGAGCGGCCCGCGATCGGTCGTTAAGCATCCGGCGGTGCGGAAGACTTCATCTACCTTAGTCATGGCGTCGGCGTCGTCGCCGCAGTACAGAATGTTGGCGCCGGCCTGCGGCGCCACGATCAGGGCGCGAACGACCCTGCGCGTATCGAGTTTGCGAGCCAGCAGTTCGGAACCGCTTCCGCCGCTCGGCAGCGTGCCCTCCATGGCATCGACTACGATCGTTTGGGGCGAGATGCCGCCTGCCTGCGCGAGCAGGTCGTCTATATGCTCCCGGGAGCCCGCAAAGATCAACATGTCACACACGGCCGCATCATTGTAAGGGGTGTCCGCTACGGCGCCAGCCCCTTCGGCGGCCGCCTGGGCCGGCTTGCCCTCGACGTCGCCGAAGCAGACGTGATACCCCGCGTCGACCAGCAGGCGCCCTATCGCTATCGCGCGAGGGTCGGAGCCAAAAATCGCAATCTTCATGGGAGCATTGTACCAAAATCAGGGGTGACATCCCGACATCCGCTCGCGAGTTACTCGCAGCCAGCTGACCTTGGCAACTGATTGCTCACGCTCGCAACGTCCGAAGCGATCGAGGATTGGTTGCCCAGGGTCTACGAGAGAACCGTCGATCGCGTTTGCTTCCGTTGCGCCCGGCGGATCGTGGCGCGTCGCGACTTGGATGGTAACAATGTCAACGCAACGATCATTTCGACCGGTTCAGCGGGTTCGTAATGTTCGTAGCTCCTATGATTGTCCGGTTACGGTTTGATATAAGTATATGATGGCGGCGATGGTAACGATGCTCGCCGTAACCCAGCCACTTGCGGATAGCCATCGCGGGCATTTTCTGCTTTGGATGACCCGTTTATCTCGTGCCACGAGAAGCAAAAACACGAGCGTGATCGGCGTAGCGATTCCGCCTGCGATGGAACTGGCGAAGAGCAGTTGGATTGGGCCGACGCCAGCGAAAGCAATCGCACACCCGGCTGCCGCCAGCACGAGCATCGTTGCATAGAAGCGCGGCGCTTGAAAAAACTTGGCGTCGAGCTTTCCGACCCAGCGAAAAATCTCGGCTACGACATATGCGGAAGTTGCAAGTAAGACCGGAAGCGCGAGCAACGCCGAGCCGAGCAGCCCAATACCGAAGAGCAGCGAGGCGAAGTGTCCGGCGACCGGCGTTAGCGCTTTTGCAGCTTCGTCTGCAGTTTGGACTTGCACGTGGTGAACGCCAAGGGTTGCGCCGGTGGCGATAACAATGAACCAGAAGGTAATTCCGGCACCCACTGCGCCGAACGTTGCATCGACCTGCACGAGCCCCAGACGCCGCAGCGGCGGCTGCTCTTCGGAGATCTCGATCCCCTGCCAGACGTATGCATAGGCGGTCAGCGTCGTACCGAGCAGCGCAATCGCACCTGTGACATAGTCCTTTGTGTGCTCGAAGTGAGGAACGAATGAGCCGCGCAACACAGCGCCCCAGTCCGGATGAGCAAAAAACGCAGCTGCGACATACGTGAGAAACAGCAACGGAATATAGACCAGGAGTCGTTCGACTCTTGCATAGCTGCCGAAAATGAGCAGCACGAGACAAAACAGGGTAAGCGGAACAATCCACCAATGGTAGTCGATGCCGCTGAGCAGCGCGATTGCGGCGCCGCCGCCCTCGAGATCCGCCGAGAATGTCAGCAGGTTCACAATGAGCACGGCAAAGAGCATTACAAGTGCGGGCGCCCACCCGTAGCGGCGCTTGACCAAATCTTCGAGTCCGCATTTTGTCGCTGCACCGACGTGCGTGCTAATGGCTTGCACTATCGCGAGCATCGGAATGACCAGCAGCACGAGCCACCCGAGACCGTATGTCGTCGTCGAGCCGATGACGGCGAGCGAAGCAACCGTCGTCGGATCGTTGTCCGATGCCGCGGAGACAATGCCTGCGCCGCTTCCCCGCAGCCGGGCCAGCAAACCTTTCAGCCGCGTTTGTCGCATTCGACTTGTTTTAAGGGCGGGTGGCATCTTTTGTTGTGATCCTTCCTGCACGCGCAGACGTGCGTAACCCTCGCGCCGGGGATGACTTGATCAATGGATGCCGCGGGGTCACTGCTCCGGTATGCATGATATGCCGAACGTCAACGTGGCGCAGCAATGTCGCGGCGCCTGCGATCAACCGGCGATGGCAGCGCCTGAATGTCGTGCGCCGTATCAGCGCGGCCAGCTCGATCTCTCGCCCACCATTCATCACTACAAAACGCCCTGCTCTCAAAAGAAGTTTGGCATTTTTGTTTCGCGGCACTCGATAACGAAGCGCCGCATTTACGACAAACCTACGACAATCCGGTTCGAAAAAATGACGGGGCAAACATGGTCAGCTCTGGAGCTTGATGTTCGAGAAGTCGATCTTGCGCACGAGCGTCGAGCCATCATAGCCGAGGACCCGCATCGGCAAGTGTGTCACCGATGAGAGCTCGACAACCTCGCGCGTCAAGCCTGCGTCGCTTGCCGACCCGGCTGGGATTAGCGTCACTGCGTTGACTGCGACGCCGTCGATCACTTCCCCGGGAGCTTCAGAGATGCTGCCGGCTTGCTGTTGCCCGTGCGCCAGGATCGCGCCGAAGCTGAGCTGATCGATCGACGATCCGCGGAGCGTCGTCACGAGGGGATCGTTCAACGAGAGCGTCCTCTTGAACATCGCGGCGAGTCCCGAGCCGCGCCAGGCCACTACCGTTGGCCCGCCGTTCCAGGTCAGCGTCGCGCCGGCGTTCGGGCCCGCGAGGATGTGAACCGTCACGTTCGACGGCTTGCGAAACTTATAATCGAAAACCAAGTTCTGGGTCTGCGTACCCTTTTGGTCGAAGATCGTGACCATCGCGCTGTATTCGGTGAGGACGCCCCATGCGTGTGCGAATGCAGCGATTTCCTGCGCCGCAGCCCCGGATTGCGATGCCTGAGGCGTCGTGACGGGCGACGTCGTGGGCGACGGGCTGGCGCCTTGCTGCGCGCCGGCGGGCACGGAGTTCGCGAGGACTAACGCCGCAGTGCATGCTGAAGCGGTCCAAAGGGCCGATAAGCCGCGGTGCCTTTTCATTGGCCTCCCTCACGTTCGATTCGTGGCACGATTCGATAGATGGGCGTACCCAGCGACACGGTCGAAAAAACGCGATCCCTGAAGGCGTTGCAAGTTACGTGCGGCTGGCGCTCACACACTTGCCACGACGCGGCAGCTACTCAGATTCGGAAACAGCGCGGTAGCCGTTCAACAACTACGATGTTGGCGCTTACTCAAATATGGCCTTAGGTTGACGGCGCAAGGTTGAACCGCGAACGACGAACCACTACAGGTTGAGATCAAGACAAAGGACGGCACGATCGTACGAGTCGCGTTAGCAAATTGCCAGTACCCGGCACACGAGCGTCGCCTCTCGTTTTTCTCCTGACGTCTTGCTCGCGCGCTTCACGTGTAGCAGTAGGAGTCTGACGACGCGTCGCCGCCTTCGAGACGAACTTGATGTGCGCGGTATTCCTCGGGGAACTCGATGAAGAATTTCGGATCGAACGCAATCGAGCCGTTCGAACCGACGTCCAGCTTGACCATCCAGCTCTTGATGCCGTCGGGATAAAACTGATCGTCCCACGAGCGGTAGAGCGAATTCGTGAAATATACGCGGCGGCCGTCCCGACTAATCTCGACCATCTGCGGACCGCCATTAAGGGGTTTTGAAGGATTGCTGGGATGCGGCGTGCGCCGAGCGATTCCGCCTATGTGCACCGAGCCGACGAACTTGGGATCGAACGGGTCGCTCACATCGTATTGACGCATCTCGCCGGTCCCCCAGCAGGAGGCGTACAGATACCGGTCGTCCAGGGAGAGATCGATATCGCTAAGCAGGGGCGGCACCGCGCTAAACCCTTTCAGGAGGTCGGGAAGCTGTGACGGGTCGGCAGGTTCGGCGGGAATCTCGATGATTTTTTTCACGTTCCATTTGTCGTTGTCGCGATGCCAGGCCCAAATCGAACTCGATAGATCTTTCAGCGATATGACGACGCCGACGAAACCATACGTTTTGTTCGGATCGTGCGATGGACGCAGCTCAAGAACAAGTTGTTGCTCTGGCCCGAGATCGAGGCTCTGCACGTGCCGGCGTGCGCGAAGATTCCAGAAATGAAGATGGTGCCCGAATTTTCCCCCAAGGAGCAACTCGGGGTCGAGGCCGTTTTCGATCATATTCGGCGTACCCCATTCGCTGGTAACCATGACGTCGTGGCCGAGGTGCCACCAGAAATCGTAGGCGAAGTACTGCGGGCCGCGATCGATCTCCCACTGACCTAAGAGATCGAAGGTGTCGCAATCCATCATGAAGATACCGCCTGGGCCATCGCCCACGGCGTTTCCAAGCGCACTGACGTAGATGGCGTCCGGGCCACAGTGCACCGTGTGTGGCCTCGTGTATCCGCAGCGTTCGACAAGCTCCTGCGGCTCGATGACGCGCACGATACGCGGTCGTGCGGGGTCGGGTTTGGTATCAATGATGTGAATGCGCGACGATCGAAGTCCGGGCACGATGAGGTAACGTCGCTCGACGTGGGGCTTCGGCGCATACGGGCAAAGCGCGGCGCTACACGCGTTCCAACCAAAATGATGGAGCTCGTTGCCGGTGTTCGGCAGATCGATGCGACCGATCGGCGAGGCATAGGATTGCGAAGAGGGGTTGGTATCGACGACTGTCAGGGCGTCACGTTTGCCATTCCCGCTTCCACTGAGAAGTGCAACGTACGCAAATGTCTCAGCCGGGGCTTTCATCGCATCGTGTGCTGACGCGTAAAATGTCGGGTCGGGTTTCAGAAGCATGACGCACGACCTTTCTCCGCTCGATGCTGGAACGGTCTTTCCGTCGCGGAAGGCGGAGTGCTTGTCTGCGCTGCGACGCTACTCCTTGTGCTGTTTGCGCGAGCGACGTTCACGTTAAAAGCGCGATGAGGCCGGTAATCAACAGCGCGACGGCCCAGACCGCGTCAACGTTAAACCAGGCCGTGCGTAAGAAGCTTACGCCGAACTTGCGGTACACGACGAGCCCGACGAGGGCCATTGTGAGCAAGTAGCCGAGCGTATGTACGCCGATCATGAGCGATCCCGTCAAAAGCGGTGCCCGTGCTGCGTGTGACGGCATTGTCATCTGCATCGAATAAGGCACCAACGTAGGCGAAGACGTCAGGAATGGCACGAGCATAAGCCCCGCACCGTGAGCGCTCGCCATGAGAAAGCTCCAAAGGGACAGGCCCCAGAAGCCGACGTGCATGCCCACCCAGCGCGGATGGCGTGCGCGGATCGAGCGGTAGGCCCCAAAGGCCAGCAGTGTGCATCCCGCAACGCCGTGGACAATAGTGTGAGGAAACGCCAACACGGCAAAAAGGCTGACGAAAACGATAACAGCGACAGAACAGACGTGCCCGAGAGCGATCGGGAGGGTCGCCCAAAGAACGGCGCGCGTTCGATGCTCTTGCAATCCGAGGGCAACCGCAAAGAGCCATCCCATGCCGGGATTGATTCCGTGAAAGCAGCCGAGAAGAAAAAGTCCGGGCCAGACGAGACTCATATTTTCACGAGAGCGTGGAGTTTGAGGATGGCGCTTTTGGCCAGTTCGACGCAGACCCTCCTCGAAGTCAACTTCTGGATGCGACCCAAGAAGGCCAGCGAAATAGCCGAGCACCGTTTCGTTGGATCGTCTTCATTCGGTACGGAGAACGTCTAGCAGAGCCATTTGCTAACGAGATCACCGGCGGTGCGACGCGCGACGCTAGGATTTCCCGCGCCATGTTTGTGATTACCCGCGAGTGTTCTTAACACGGCTACAACGGCGTCCACGGGACGCCGCCTAGTGCAGCCTCTGGATGAACTTGCCCCCGTTCTTCATGAGATTCGTCGTCGCAGCCCCTGACGCCATGCCGAGATGGTATTGCAATTCCTTCAGACTGCTTACCGGACCGAACGTCTTACAGGTGGCGATGATGTGCGAGCCGTTCCCCGTTACCGTGCCGTCTGCGGGACGCTGTCCGGTGATCTTGAAGGTTTCCGCAAAGGTCCATTGAGTCTGTCCCCCGACGCTGTAAAAGTTCCACTGCCCGGAAGCGACGAACTTTCCCCTAAATGGTCCGCTCGCCGTTCCTTTCGCGCTAAAGGTCGCCTCTCCGGACTGGCTGGCTATACACGACTGTTTTTTAACGACGATCCGGCGCGCCTTAAAGACCTCACCGAACGACAAGGCACCGACGTGATCGTCTCCTTGCGAACTGGCGGAAGAAAGCGCTGGCGCGGACGGCGTTCCGCCGGAACAACCGGCAAACGCGAGTACCGCGCACGCGAAGAGCATGTAAATTCTCGACGGCGCGACGGCACGGGACAAGTAGTGGGACATTGGCATTCCTCCAAGTCTCCGTTGCCGACAGGATCGACCTAGATGCCGCTTCCCTGCACGGGTCGACATCGTAATCCGCTACAGTCAAGAAATAGTCAAGGTCAGTTGACTAAGCTCGAGTTGCTCGCGCCGTGGTGGCCAAAGGGGCCGGCCACCGCAGCGGGCGCGAACGCCGCGTGCTAGACGTTCGTCGGCTTCATGGCTGGATCCGGAAGTCCGTTTGGACAAATCGTCGTTTGCACGGCCGGTGAAACGTAATAGGCGTGCACGTCATAGTGCGGCACCGGGAAGCCTTCGTGGCCATGCGGTTCGAACTTGAAATCGACATGATCGATCGTGTATCCGGGAAGCGCGCGAATGTTCGCCCAGCTGAAGCCCTGCTCTAACTGCTTTACCGAGACCATAATCTCGGTGAAGACCGGCTTGCCTTGCCACACTCCGTAGATAGGCCCGGTCGGCAAGGTCTTCAGGTTTGCCCAATGCTCGCCCATGCCTTGAACGCACGGCGAAACCAATACCGCATCTTTGGGGATCCCTGTCGGATGAACCTTGGGCTGCGGCGGCAGCATCGGTTGCATCGGACCCGCTCCAACGAACCACATCGCGCCGAGCAAAATGATAGCGTAGGGTACAAAAGTACGCAACATACAGCATGCTCCATTACAGGTACTTACACACGACCGCTTACACGAAGGCCTTGAGACTTCCCTCAAGCGCCGCCAGCGTATCAGCTTGGATTTCTGATTCGTGCGCTGAAGTGCCCGGAGCGATTGGCATGCCCCGAGATGCTCCCAGAGCGCATCGCCGTGTTTGCGCCGGCGCACGCCTCGCGGCTAAATGGACTGACGCTGCGCGAGGTGGGCGAACGAACCAGTTGTCGCGATGAGGTCGTCGTAGGTTCCGTCTTGCACGATCCGGCCCGCTTCGAGCACGATGATGCGATCGGCGTTTTGGATCGTCGATAGCCGGTGCGCGATGACCACGCGCGTTGCATCGAGTCTTTCCAGCGTCTGCATGACGATCGCTTGCGTTTCATTATCGAGAGCGCTCGTCGCTTCGTCGAAGAGCAAGATGCGCGGCGACCCCACGATCGCACGCGCGATCGCGATGCGCTGCCGCTGACCCGTCGATAGTCCTCCGCCGTCCGCGCCGAGGTACGTTTCCAGCTGCATCGGCAGCTGCGCGATATCGTCGGCGATCCCCACGCGCCGCGCCGCGTCCCAGGCTTGATCGTGGGTGATGTAGCGCGCGCCGGAGATGTTTTCGAAGATCGAACCTTGCAGTGCGCCAGTAGACTGCAGCACCGAGCCAATTTGCCGGCGAACGGCGGCGAGGTCGACCGAAGCGAGGTCGTGGCCATCGTAGAGCACCGATCCGTGACCCGGTTTCTCGAAGCCGAGCAGCAAACGAAAGAGCGTCGACTTTCCTGAGCCGGATGGTCCCACGATGGCGACGAACGATCCGGGCTCGATCTTCACGTCGAGCCGGTCGAGCGTCAGCGCCGTCGCGGTTTCGTACTGGAAACTAAGATCGCGCAACTCGATCGCGCCGGTCAGTGTGCCCGGATCGCCGTGTGCTTCGAGGATCTCAGGCAGCTCGCGCAGCAGCGGCCGGGCGCGTTCGTAGATCGGGATGACGCGGATGACTTGAACGAACGCGTCGCCAAGGCCGAGCAGTGAAGCCAGCAGCTGACCGAATGCGGCGCTGGCCGCGATGAACGTGCTGGCGGCAAATTCGCCGTGCCGGACGATGAAGATGTAGCCGACGATGGCAAGCGTCGTCGCCGCCGGCCAGATCGCGCTGAAGATTCCGAACCGGTAGACGATGGTACCCACGCGAGTCGTCATGCGGCGCACGGCGACGAAACGGTGCAGCCAGCCGACGAAGGCTCGCGTTTCGGCGCGCGCGATGCGCAACTTCGCGATCCCATTGAAGATTTGAAGAACGAAGCCGGCAATGCTGCCGTAGCGGTCGAAGATCTGCCGCCGCAACGGAAGCGTGGCGATCGCTTCGGTGATCGCCGCCGCGATTGCGATCACCGCCAGCACCGTACAAAGCCATGCGAGACCCACGTCGTAGATGAAGAGCAGCGCAAAGCTCACGAGCGAGAAAACGCCGCTGAGCGCTGCGGATATCGTGATGTCGCTGATGTACTGCTCGATCCGGTCGATCCCCATCAGCCGATCGGCAAGGTCACCGATCTCGTAGCGCCGGAAGAACGAAGCCGGGAGTGACAGCAGCCGTTCCATAACCGCAGATTGCAGCGTCGAACCGGCTTGTGTCTGAAGGCGCAACACCGTCATGCCGCGCACGACCTCGGTTACCGCCGCGGTCAACGCTATTGCCAGCAGGGCAAAGCCCATCGTCAGCAGTTGCGGGCGCATCGCACCTGGGATGATTATTCCGTAGAGGATCGCCGTCGCGAGCGGAACGGTGCCGGCGAAAATACCCCCAGCCAACCCGAGTCCAAGAATTTGAATCGCATCCACGCCGCTGTGGTGCAGCCCGAAACGCAGCAAATCCCACACGCCGACCGGGCGCTCCGGAAGCGGACGAACGAAGACGTATGTCCCGGTGTCGATCTCGGCGGCGATCGCGTCGTTGACGCGAACGCGCGTGTCGGGCTGGGTCGGATCGATGAGCACGTAATGCGCGCGTCCCCGATGGGGCAGGAGCGCGACCGGTTCGCGTTTGGCGCCGCGGAAGCCAAGCAGCGGGCCATGTTCGCGCTTATGCCAGCCGCCGCGTAGCCGCACGCGGCGCATCGAGACGCGGGACTCGATCGCGATCGCTTGCACCGCTGCCTGCGGCTCGCTATGCGATTCGCGCGGCGAAACGATCGTAATTCCATCCGTTTGCGCGACGATGCGTGCAGCGGCGACGATCGGGTCGTCGCCGGGCTCGGTCGCAAGGCGATCGCGTTCGAAGAGGTGCGTCGCCTCTTCGAGACCGCTGCGCAGGGCGCGCTCGTCGAACGCGTGCGTCGCGGCCCGCATCGCCTCGCGGCGTTGATCTTCTTGCGCGGCTTGTGCTTGCCAACGCTTCCAGAATGCCGCGTGCACGACGTCAAGCCCGCCGGCAATCTCATGCGGGTGTAGGTCGGCACCGCCGAAGGCGTCGACGTGTAGGATGTCCTCTGCGTGCAGTGTGACGCGGCCGCCGACCGGAACGATTCCGGTTTCCGTATCGCAGGGATGCGTGCCGAGAAGCAATCCTTTGCCGCGCGCGATGCGAACGTAGGTGAGTCGCCGGGACGAATGTGCGTGCTCGCCGGGCGCAAGCTCGAGCGTTGTCGGCGGCTGAACGGGCCGGGCTTGCTGTGGATCGGGTTCGATCGAATCGCCGCTCACGAGCGTTGCGAAAT
Source organism: Vulcanimicrobiota bacterium (assembly GCA_963752765.1). Taxonomy (GTDB): domain Bacteria; phylum Vulcanimicrobiota; class Vulcanimicrobiia; order Vulcanimicrobiales; family Vulcanimicrobiaceae; genus JAFAHZ01. The sequence continues at coordinate 529,775 of CAVVZD010000009.1, read as the reverse complement.
AACGCCGAAGCGCTTCGTCGCGTTGCGTGGGCTCGCTCGTGGCGAGATCCCACGATTCCAAGATGGTCGGGACAACGCCGACGGCGATGAGCGTCACCGTCGCACCGTTCGCAGTAAACGACGTCCCCAAGACGATATCGCCCGGGCCCGCGGCGCCGAGAAACGATCGCCGCCCGGCAGGTGCGCCCGCATCATCCAACTCGACGACGAACAGCGCCGCCTCGCCCGAGCGCACGCGATACGCGTCCGACGGCGACGAAAGCACGAGGATGTCGTCGCCGGCAATCCGCACCTCGGCCATTATTGCGACCTCACCAGCGAGAGATACCGGCCCTTGCGCGCGACGAGTTCGTCGTGCGTGCCGCGCTCTGCGATCGTTCCGCGATCGAGCACGAGGATCTCGTCGGCATCGCGGATCGTGCTCAAACGATGCGCGACGGTCAGGCACGCGCACCCGCGGCGGCGTAGGCTTTCGTCGATGAGATGTTCGGTAAGCGGATCGAGCGCGCTGGTCGCTTCGTCGAGCACGACGAGCGCCGGATCGCGCACCAGCGCGCGAGCGATCTCCAAGCGCTGGCGCTGACCGCCGCTGAAGTTAATTCCGCCCTCGGCCACCGCGGCGTCGTACCCCTCGGGTCTGCCGGTGATATCGGCGTGAATGCAGGCGTCGCGCGCGGCGCGCTCGACCGCCGCATCCGGAACGGCCGGATCCCACAGCGTGAGGTTGCTGCGCACCGTACCCGGGTAGAGCGAAATTTCTTGGTCGACGAAGGCGACGTCGGTCCCGAGCAGCGCCGGATCGATCGCATCGCGCTCGACGCCGTCGAACAGCACCGATCCCGACCACGGCGTGTACAATCCGGAGACGAGCTTGGCAATCGTCGATTTGCCGCTGCCGGAAGGGCCGACGAGCGCGATGCGCCGCCCGGGGGCAATGACGAAAGAGATCTCGCGCACCGCAGGTTCGGCGTGCTTGTTGTAACCGAACGATACGGCGCGCAGCTCGAGCTCGCCGGCAAGCCGCACACGTTCGATCCGCTGTACCGCGCGCGGCGGGTCCAGGGGATAGCGCAGGACATCTTCGATACGGCGAACATCGCCGTCCATTTCCTGAACGTCGGCGCCGAGCTCGACGAACGTCGTAAAGGGAGCGATGAAGAGCTGCATGAGGAGCACGTACGCGAACAATGTTCCGATCGAGATCGCGCCGTCGATAACCCGCAATCCGCCGAGCGCCAAGATCGCCGTGACGTTGATCGTGATGAGCAGGCGCGGCACCGCGTTGAGCATTTGCGACGGCACCGCAAAGCGCTGCCGCGCGTTGACGACGCGCGCTTGCCGCCCGAGCCACTTCATGAAAAACGTGCCCTCCGCGCCGCCCGATTTGAGCGTTTCGATGCGCTCGAGACCCCCAACGGAGCTTCCAAGCAACATCGCTTCCTCTTGAAGCAATGCCGCATTCGCGTCCGAGCGTCGATGCGCGACGATTCGCAGCGCGAGAATATTGAGGGCCGCGATTCCAAGCGAGACCAGCGCAAGAAAGCGATCGTAGCGCGCCATCAGCGCAAGGTAGAAGAGCGCGGCAACGACGCCGATGGCACTCGCGGCCAGCCGGCTCGAGAGCAGCTCCGCGACGCGATCGCAGATCGCGACGCGGTTCGCGACCTCGGCGGGCGCGCGCTGCGCGAAGAACGTCATCGGCAAGCGCAAGACGTGCCAGAGCATTCGGCTTGCGTTGGCGAGCGCGAGCTTCGCCTGAAGCCGCAGGATGGCGTGCTCCTGAAGCTCGAGCAGCACGATCTGCAACGCGATGCTGCCCGCAATTCCGAACGCAATCCAAACGACCCAGCTGTAGCTCTTTCCGACGAGTACCTCGTCGATGAACGCTTTGGTGAAGGTCGGCAACGCGAGGTTCGGAACGACGAGTGCCAGGCCGGCGAGGATGATGAAGAGGACGGCGCCCCACGAGCCGACGAGCTGCGACCGCAGAATGTTCGTCGTCGCCGGCACCTCGTTGCTCGGTTTGAATTCGGACGAAGGGGAGAACGTCAGACAGACGCCGGTGTATGCGCGATCGAACTCCTCCCAATCGGCGACCCGTCGCCCGCCAGCAGGGTCGTTGAGCACGACACCGTTTTGCGTGAAGCCCTCGACGACGACGAAGTGATAGAACTGCCAAAAGATGATGAAGGGCGGAGCGATACTTCGTAGATCGTCCACGTCGTATTTATAGCCCTTGGCCTCCAACCCGTACGAGCGCGCCGCTCGCAGCAGGCTTCCCGCCGAGCTTCCGTCGCGGGTGACGCCGCAAGCCACCCGCAGCTCTTCGAGCGGAACGTGCCGGCCGTAGTAACCGAGAATCATCCCGAGCGAGGCCGCACCGCACTCGACGGCTTCCATCTGCAAGACCGTCGGCGTGCGCACCGACTTGCGCGCACCGTTCCGCGAGGCGCGGCGTTCGAGCAATTTCATTCGCGCGTTTGCGGCAGCACGAACGAGATAGGAGCGCGTTCCTCGACGACGATCGTTCCGTAGCACGGCGTGCCGGGCGAGAGCGAGCGTCCTGCGTTGCGCAGTCCGGACCAGATGAGATTGCCCGATGCATCAACGTCGAGCGCGACGTGGACTTCGCGCACCGGCACGTCGGGCGAGAACTCGGCCGCAACAGCATCGCTTTGAAGCGCCGCTTTTATGCGATCGGCGCTTGCCGGAAATGGGGCAGCGTATGTCACGTGACCGCGCAAGAAGCCGAAGACGTCGGGCTGCGCGTCGGCGGGTGAAAGCCGAACCGGCATGCCGGCGGCGACGCGGCGATCCGTCTCAACGGGCACGAAAATGACTGCCACGGGGCTCGCCCCCGGCGGTTGGATCGTGGCGACGGCATCGCCTGGACGCACGAAGCTGCCTAACTGAGGCGAACGTTGCGCGAGCGTTCCGCTCGAGGGAGCGCGCAATGCGACGATGTCGCCGCTGGTCGTGCGCATGCGCGCGATCGCTTCTCCCTGTGCTACGGTGTCGCCGATCTGCCTCGGTAGCGCGATCAACGTTCCCTCGGCCGGCGCGACCACCGGCTGCGCGCCGCTGCCGGCAACGATGACGCCGCGTCCTTGCAAGCCGACTGGAACGCGCCCGAACATCGCCCAAATCATGAAGAAAAACAGCACCACGCCGATCGTGCTCAGCGCGAGCACGCTGCGCGACGAAACGATCGCGATCGCTTCGTCGAATCGCTCGACGGAGTCGATTGACGCGACGGCTTTCTCGCGAAAGAGGCCGCCGCCTTCGGGTTGGTTCGTGGTCATCGCGCCGGTAACACCGCATCACCGTCGGCCAGACCAACGACGTTTTGGGAAATGATGACGTCGCCGGGGTGAAGTCCCGAGACGATCACCGAGCTCGTTTCGTTCGCGACGCCGGCGCGAACCGGCTGCCGGTGCGCGGTCCCGTCTTTGACGACGTAAACGTACGTTCCAGCACCGTCCCGTACGATCGCGTCGTTCGGCACGGCGATCGCTTGCGGCAAATCCGTCGTGAAGATGGCGACGTCCGCGCTCATGCCGTCGCGCAAAAACGCGGGCGGATGATCGATGGCAATGCTCGTCGCGACGGTGTGCGACGCGGAGCCCACGTCGGAGCGCTGGACCATCGGCGAGATCTCGACGACGCGACCGCTCAAGGTGCGTCCCGGAAAATCCTCTCCCGTGATGTTCGCGCGTTGACCGACCCGTACGTTGATGACGTCTTGTTCGTCAACTTTCGTGCGCACGATGAAAGAGCGCGCAGGAGCAAGCGTCAGTATCGGCTGACCAACGTCGATCGCGTCCCCGGGCTGCAGCGGTCGCAGCGGATCGCTTTTCTCGGACGCGACGCTCAAGACGGACGCGTCGAACGGCGCCCGGATCTGCGTTGCATCGGCCTGCTCCCTCGCGAAGGCATACTCGGCCCCCGCGCGTCCCGCTTCGGCTTGCGCGGCCGCGACATCTCCGCTTCCGGTTTCGATTCGCGCCGCCGCAAGCTGCGCTTGCGCTTGCGCGAAGCCTTCTTGCGCGGAACGGAGGTTGTCCTGAAGCACCGCCTGCGAGCGCGCGAGTTGCGAACCGATCGAGGCACGCGCGAGGCGCGCTTGATTGTATGCGCTCTCGGCTTGCTCGTACTTCATCTCGGCTTGATCGAGCTGATCGCGCGATACCGCCTCGTCTTTGTAGAGGTCACGATAGGCGAAATACATCCGTTTCGCTTCGCGCAAGGCCGTCGTGGCGGTCGTGTTATTCGCATCCGCTTGCGCGCGTTGCTCTTGCGCAGTTGTTTCGCCGTAGCCGAGACCCGACTGCAAGCCGTTGGCGAGATCCTGTTGTGCTTGCGCGAGCCGCGTTCGCGCCGTTTCGAGATTGGCTTGCGCTTGCACGACGTTCGATCCCCCGGTGACGTCGGCGCTCTCGGCCTTCGCTGTTGCCGAACGGTAGGCTGCGGCGCTCGTCTGCGCGTTGGAGAGGATCTCCGGGTTCTCAATCGTTGCCAACAGCAGCCCCGCGATCACGCGCTGCCCGGACTTCACGTTGATGCGGCCGATATTGCCGGCGATTTTCGCTGATAGCGTTTGGATTTGCGGATATTGCACGACGCCGCTCTCCGGCAGCTCGATTGCAAACGGCGCGTACGTGACGACGATCGTGGGAACGCTCTTCGCCTGGCGCCGAAAGTGAACGATCCCGGCGATGATGGCGACGAGCAGCACGCCGCCGATGACGATGATGAGCCTTCTGCGACCGGCATCCATCGTTTAAAGGTCCGCGACGGTGACGGCCGGATCGTACGTGCCGAGCGCCGAGCGCAGCTTCACCACGGCGTTGATGTACGTGATCTGCGCGCTGTAGAAATCGGCCTGCGTCTCGAGCGAGGTCGCTTGCGCCGCCTTTGTATCGGTCAGCGAGAGGAGTCCGTTCCCATACTGCTCCTGCGCGATCCGTGCCGCCTTGGCGCCCAGATCGGCCGCTTTTCGTTGATAGGAGAGGGCCTCCACTGCCGTTTGCGCTTCGCGCAGCGACTGGGTCACGTCATCCTCGCTGGTCGCCCTTGCCAAACGCAGCGCAAGCTGTGCCGACGCGATCGCTTGATTCGCCGCGCGGTGCTCGGCCGCGCGCGTTCCCCAGTCCACGATCGGAAACGAGAGCGACGACGTCGCCCCGATATCCCAGAATCCCGGCGTCCCGCGAACGACGTTCGCAAACGGAAAGCCGATGCAGGAAATCTGATGCGGGTTCGATGCGCACTCCTGATTCAGGAGGTTGATCTGATTCTGCGAGTCGACGAAGCTCGTCGGCGACGTTTGGTTGCCAAACAACGCGAAGACGTTAATTTGCGGTAGGAGATCGGTGTCGATGCTGGAGCCCATGAGCTGCGCGACGGCGACGCCGGCCAGCGCCGCCGCGACTTCCGGCCGATTGCGCTCTGCAATCCCGACGAGGGTCGCCGCCGAGCCCGCCGGAAGCGACGGCTGCGGCAGCAGAGCGGGAACCGCGAACTGCGTGTTGCGCTCGGCACCGATTGTTTGCGCGAGCAATTCACGCGCGGTCTCGCCGTCCGACTGCGCGACCAGCAACGCCGCTTGCGTCTGCTCGACGCCGACCTCCGCGCGAAGCACGTCGACTCCCGCGACCAGCCCGGCCTTTTGCTTTGCTTGCGCGACGGCAAGGAGTGCCTGCTGATAGATGAGGTTCGCCTGAGCTAAGTCGTAATGGTGTTGCCGATCGGCGATCGCAAAGAACATCTCGACGAGCTTTTGCGTCGTCTCCGTCTGCGTCTCGCGCAGCTCGGCCTTCGCCTCTTCAACTTTTCGAAGGTTCTGTTGGGTAAGGATTTGGTTGAGCGAGCCGTTGTAGAGCGTCCACTGCGTGCCGATCTGCGCTGTGTTCAACGAGAAGTTCGGGATCGGAGCGACGCCGTACTGAGCGAGCGTCCCGGCATAGTTATTTTGCTTCTCGACCGTGTTCTGCAAGCTGCCCACGACCGGGGGGTATTCGGTGGCGCGCTGCCGCGTATAGTCCGATTCGGCCTGCGCGAGTACGGCTTGCTTTGCCGCAATCGCGGCGTTGTGGCTCATCGCATACACCACGGTTTGCTGCAAGGTCAACGGTTGCGCCGATACAAGGCACGGCACGCCCATGCCGCCAAGCGCGGCGCCGATAATGGCGATGCATCGCATGCCATAGGCTGGCATGCGCTTCGATTCAACGAGCCAAAAAGAAATCCCGGACGCGCTTACGGTCCGGGATTCTATGCCGAGCCTAGGGCTGCGGGCTACTTTAGGCGCGAGGCGTCGTCGTGGTGATGCTCGGCATCGATTCTGCGACCGGCTGGGTCGAGGTGCTTGGAATCCTCCATACCGTGGCCGCCGCTGACTTTGTCGAGCTTCTCATCGTCGAGCTCGTGTTTGGCCTTCTTGAGATCCTTATCGGTCTCTTGACCCATCTGAGTCTCCTTCGAATGCCGCCAAAGGGGGCATCCGTGTTGGACTGGTTCTCGAAGGGAGCGGCCGCCCCTACCGGAACGTGGCCTGATTGACCGCCTTTTCCTCGCTCCAAGCACGGCCCTCGGCCATGAACCGCTCGAGCTCGTCCTCGCTAAGCTGCTTTCGGAGCACGGTCATCATGCGTTCGTGTTCCCGCTGCTCGGTGTGCTCGCGCTCGTGCTGGAGTTCGGCGATGCGCGCGTCGACGTAGCCGATCGAGCGCGCCGCGCCGCCTGCATCCCCCTGCAGCGCTGCGACTGCCGCAAGGTGCTGCAATGTGAACGCGGTCCAAAGCGCGTTCTTCTCTTGAACCGCAAGCTCGAGAGCCTCGCGCGCGTGTGTGCGCGCCTCATCGTAACGGTCGAGCGCGATAAGGTAGGCCGCGGTATTGCTAAGATCGACGACGATATGAAGCCGGTCATTGAACTTGCGGTGGCGCGCGAGCGCTTCACCGCTCAGCTTCAGCGCCTCTTCCGCATTTCCGGCGCGGAGTTCGAGCTCGGCGAGATAACTGACGTGATCGAGGTCACCGTTATCACCCTCGATAGCCTTCAGCGTTTCAACCGCTTCGGTGCAAAACGAGCACGCCGCCGCAATGTCGTCTGCGTGCTCGCGCGCTAAGGCCAGAGATGCCAGCGTCCGCCCGATGCTTCTGCGCGCTCCGAGTTTGCGAAAGCCGGCGAGCGCCAATTGCAGCAGCTTTTCGCCCTCGGTGAAGCGCCCGAGAACGACCAGCGAGTGGCCGGCGAGGAATTCGGCGCGCGCGATTCCCGGCTCGTCACCGACCGCGCGCGCTTGCGCCAGTGCTCGCTCGGCGGCCGTGTGACACGACTTGAACCGATTATGCTCGATACGCTGGCGCGCTAGCGCAAGGTTAAGCCGCGCAAGGACGTTGCGCGGCGTCATCTCGTCAGCGAGCGCGAAAGCGGCGCGCACCCAGTGTCGTGCATCGTCTTCCGGAAAAACCCACCACGCGGTTTCTAGGGCTCCAACCAGGCGCTGTCCGAGGAGGATGTTACCCTGTTTACCGAGGGCCCATCCGAGTGCGGCGCGCCAGTTCTCCCATTCGGCCGCGGCCTGTGCGCGCCACTCGTGCCTCGGAAGCGTTTCGCGCAGCACATCCAGTTGTTGTGCCACCTGCAAAGACGTTATCGCTTTTGCACGCGGAGTTTCGGGAGCGTCTATCTCCTGCAATTAGGCGTAGCTGCGGTGGCCGCCGCCGTCGGGTTGCATGCCGCGCTTGCGAAATTCCGGTAGGCCGCTGCCGCTGACCTCGTCGAGCTCGTCCTCGTCAATCTCCAGCGGCCTCTGGGCCTCGTCTAAGTTCTGTTCCGGCTCTGATGGGAACAACGTTCGCTCTCATGGGGACGGCAATTTCGCGCCATCGCCAATAAACGGTGCTTTTAACCAGGCTCTCTGCCACTCCTGCGGCCGCGTGACGCAAATCGTGGAACCGAAAGCCTAGGAGAACAGGATGCGTGAGGCGAGACGCCCTTGCGCTTTTGCGAGTCGGGCCGTAACCTCCGGATAAGCGGTGGTGTCCAATCCCGCGAATGCGGTATCGATCCAATACCGCCCCTCGTCCTCAACGCCGCCATGCCACCAGAATGTTTCAAGCGCAGCGGCGAGCGACGCGCCGAGCACGATATCATTGCGTTCACTAAGGGACCATTCCAATACGGCCCGGAAGTGCCGCAATTCACGCGTGACTCGCGTCAGCCAAGCACCAAGTTCCATCGTGGCCGAACAGCCTTCAAAATCGTCCGCCACGTGAAGATAGTAATCGGCATAGCGGCGCTTGTAATCTTCGCATGACCCAATCGCCGTCAGTTTTTCACGAGCGTAGTCCCGAGTTGTTTCGAGAAGATAGTACCGTTCCTCGTCGCTTTGCGTCTCGATGACAACCAATGACTTATCCGCTAGGGAGCAGAGCAAATTCAAGGTCTCTGCGGCCTCAATGCCGTCGCCTCTGCAAACGCTCGCCGCAGCGTCGAGCGTAAACGTGCCGACAAAGACCGCTAACCGCTCGAACAGAGCTCGTTCCTCGTTTTGCAGAAGATCGTAGCTCCAATCGATCAGCGCCCTCAGCGTTTGCTGCCGGGGAAGGGCGGTACGACTACCTCCGGTGAGGATCTTAAAACGCTCGCTTAGACGCTGCGCCAGACTTGATACGCTCATCATCCTCAGGCGCGCAGCCGCAAGTTCGATGGCAAGGGGAATGCCGTCGAGCCGCCGGCAGATCGCCACGACGACAGGTGTGTTCTCTTGGTGGAGCCGGAAGGCACTATCTGCCAAGCAGGCACGGTCGACAAAGAGCGCAACTGCGCTAAACAGAATCGCGGCATCGGGAATGCGATCTCTTGGCGGCTCCGGTACGGCGAGCGAAGATAGACGGAACACTTTTTCTCCGCTCACGTCCAACGCTTGACGCGACGTAGCTATTATCCGAACCTCAGAACATTGGCGATCGATGGCATCGACGAGCCGAGCCACCGGATCGAGCAGATGCTCGCAGTTATCGAGAATTAATAGCAATCGCTTATGCTTGAGCCCGCGTGCGATCGAATCATTGTCCAGCAACCCCTCGGATTGCTTCACTCCCAATGCTTGCGCGACCACCTTCGCCACCAATTGCTGCTCGTTGATAGGTGCAAGATCGGCGATCCACACGCCATCGTCGAACTGGTCTAGTAACTCGGCCCCAGACTGTATCGCCAGGCGAGTCTTCCCAACGCCGCCGGCGCCGAGAATCGTTACCAAGTGGTGATCAGGAAGGAGGCCCTTGATCTCACGAATGTCGTCCTCGCGACCGTGGAAACTCGTGACCTGAAGCGGGAGGTTATTGGGAAATGCTGCGACCGATCGGCGCGGCGGAAAATCTCCAGCAAGGTCCTTGAGTTGAGGTTCTTGCGCCAAGAATCCCGAGACGTGACGTAGCAGTGCGCTTGTTTCTTCCTTCGGGGCAATCCCAAAAGCGTCGAACCAGTGCACCGCATTGACGTAGAACGCAAGGTCCTTCGATGGCGTCACGTCCTCGACGCGAACGGGTATAATAACTTTACCGCTGCTCGACGCCAGCTCGACTTCGTTTATTACCGCTCGCGATTCATTGGCGTGCGATGAAAAAATAAGAAGTAGCAAACGAGCCGCTGCGATGGCGTCGACGATTTGGCGGCCATACGGTATACCAGGCACGGGATCGCGAGGCGCGAGCCAGCACCGGACGCCGTTTTCCTCAAGGGCGGAGCAGATAGCGCGAGCATGTTCCGCGTCCTCGAATGCGTGACAGATAAAGATGTCGTACCCACCGGAGTTCACATTCATCTGCTACGACGCTTTCCTAAGGCCTTCCCGCGACGACGACCCCTAGTCGTTTTGAATTGAGCTGGTGTGACCCCGAGATCGGTGAAGCGCACAGGGGCTTTCGCTCGCTAAACGAATGCTGATTCACTCGCGAACAATGAATGGAGGATTGCCGTGCCGCGTTACGTGGTCGAACGCACGTTTAAAGATGGTTTGTCCGTCCCGGTGACACCCCAAGGAGCAAAAGCCTGCAGCACGATAGTCGCCAACAACGCGGACTCTGGTGCAACGTGGTTGCAGTCCTTTGTATCAAAGGATCATAAGAAGACGTATTGCATCTACGACGGCCCGAACGAGAATGCCATCCGTCAGTCCGCCGAACGCAACGGCCTCCCCGTGGATAGCATCGTCGAGGTCAGCGTCCTCGATCCATACTTCTACCATTGAAGCGATCAACGTCTCTCAAGGCAGAAGAACTGCGGGCTCTTCAGGAGCCGGTCAAAGAACGCTATCGCAACGACGCACAGGCCGCGGTCGTCACCCTCCACGCCGAGGGTCGCATCGGCGAAGGCATTACTTGTAAGGTAGAGACCGGCAAGGCGCTCGTCGAGGCGGGCCTTCACCCCGCGACCGGAGGCGACGGCTTCGCAGCGTGCTCCGGCGACATGCTGCTCGAAGCGCTCGTTGCGTGCGCCGGCGTCACCTTACGCGCCGTCGCCACCGCGCTCGGCATCGAACTACACGACGCAACGATCAGAGCTGAAGGCGTGCTCGACTTCCGCGGCACCCTCGCAGTAGCAAAAGACGCACCGGTAGGCTTCAAAGTGATCCGTCTCTCCTTCGACCTCGACACATCCGCCTCAGAGGAACAACTCGCCACGCTCCTACGCCTAACCGAACGCTACTGCGTCGTCTACCAGACGCTAACCACTCCCCCACCGGTCGAACTTACATACCATAAGTGCTAATAGGTCACATGAAGACAGCGTGTCGAGCGTAGTGACACGTCACGCTGTCGGAACGTCGATCTCCCGCTCACGGTGCAGCAGCAGCCAGTCGCAGCTCTCAGCCAACGCTTCACGACCGAGGTGTACCAAAACATCGCGGGCGGCTGTGAGGTCACCTCGTTGCAAAAGAACCCTTAGCCGGTCGCGGGCAACGCGATACATTGCCGCCATCCGTTCATAGCGGCGTGAATGCTCTTCGTGCGCTCGTTTCTGCGCGTAGCCCGTAAGAAGGCCCGCTCCAGCTAACGCCACCGTCAGAACTGCTACGAGAATTCCTTGGTAAGCGAATTGGCCGCGTGCGATTACTGCTGCGAGGGCTATTGCAACCACGGCAGTGACGATCAAGCACGCGTTTGCGCACCACTTAATGTGGTTTGCAAGTTCGCGTTCGCGGGTGGCCGCTTTGGCAAAGTACGCGCCTTCACCGCTAATCCACTCTGCGAGGACAGCCTCAAGCAGCTCGCGTAGCCGTTCGCCGCTTGCATCAGCATTGGATTCGGTCTGCGATCGAAAAGCTTCGGCGCGCATGGCGTTGCGAATCCAATCGAGCTCACCTTCCTGCCGTGGGAGATAGTGATCGTACACGGATTCGGAGATCCCGGCGAGGCGCCAATAGAATTGAACGCGCAGGCCTTCGGCGAGCGCGCGATAATCTTGAAACCGATCCTGCATGCGCCTGCGCGTAATGACGAGGTTGATTCCGACCGCAACCGCGACGGCACTCAGGAACGCAAAATAGAGCGCCGGTTGCGCGGTCAGGACGTTCGTGTACAGCGCAAAGATCACGGCGGCAACCGCGATCGCGCTAAAGATCGCGACGGTCGCTCGATGCGTCCAGTTTCGGCACGTCAGCGCGAGCGCGTCGGCTTGACCGAAAAGCGCGCGCGTATAATCAAGGACGCCGCGAACGCCGAGGGCCGTTTCCTGCTGCGGCGTCAACAGCGTCGCTGCGCTGCGCGCGCTCGCCTGTACGATCGTCGCGGACACCGCATCCCGGTTGAAGCGATCGAGATTGCGAAGGCTTTCCTCAAATGCGGCGCGCGCGGCGCTCACGGCGGCCGGATCGCCGGCATCTGATTCGGGATAGCGCCACGTCGCAGGCAGTGCGGCGTCCGGTTCCCGCGACCCTGATTGACGGCGCACAGGAACGTGATAGACTGCGCCGGTTTCCTTCGCGCGAAGCGCTTCACGCGATCCGCTGAGATAATCTGCGGGCACGCCTTGCAGCGCGAATCGGACGATCTGAGACGTCCCGCCCCGCAGCTCATCCTCGTTGCCGTCCCAGAGCGCGATTAGAATTTCGCTATGGCTGACGAGGAACGCGCCGGCCGCTGCGTAGCGCTCGTCGCGCTCCGGACCAGGGGACTCTACGATAGCAGTTCCGCAACTGCGCGCCAGCAGCCCGCGAAACTCTTCCAGCGATTCCGGCGACGCAAAGTCGCTCTCGTAGAGCTGCGCCTCCATCGGTAATACGGCGAAAAGCTCGGCTCCGCAACCCAACGCCGCGTGCGCGACGAGGCGATCGGCGCCCTCTGCCAGCAACGAAAGCAGCACGACCGGAGTATACGGATAGGCCGCTTGAAGTTCGGAGAAAACGCCTCGCACGTGTCGTTGGATTGCGGAATCGTCATCCGGCGCCAAGTCGCGATGGCCCGTTACGCCGACGATGAGCGGCAGCAAACCTTTAGCCGAGCCTTGCTCGTTTCCCAACACGCTGAGCATTATAGCAGGGCATGGGTTCGATAGAAAAATAAGTTGCGCCATAGGTCGTACCTCATCCCTCAAACGTGCTTTTTACATCGGCGGCGCCGGCTCCGCTGGCGACGCTAGCCAGTTTATCTTTTTACGGCGATGTGCTAGCATCGTGTCATGCGATTATTTCTCTGCTTTTCGCTCGCGCTCGGCATGTTAGCCCTCTCATCGGAACAGGCGACTGCCCAAACCACGGCCCCCGTTAAGGTAAGCAAATGCCTTCCGATCGGGCCGAAGACGACGGTTCACTACTCTGGTTACACACCCGCCTACTATCCGAGCGGATCATATTATTGGCGCGATCCGTACGGCTATCGCTACCGACAATATCCGGTTTCGGCAAACACGCACACGACCAATCCAACCCTCGATATCGACTACGTAAACGTAACTCATAACCCGATTGCACAGATCGAGTTTGGTCTCGTGGCTAAGGGACTATTGGTCGCGGAAGTTCGTGACGCCGGGACGTTTTCACCCGGTGCCGAAATCAAGCACAGTTTTGGATTGAGCCCGAATGTCTTCCCGCTGGGCACCGGCCTCGCACAGTGCGTTCCATTGCGCGCGACGTACAAAGACGGAACGACGTGGGAAAATCCTCACCTTCCGAGTCCGAACAAGTCGATCTATCACTGATGCGTGAGGGGCAAAACGGGCGACTGCAACTGGAAGGTCCCCAGCGTCGAGCGCTTTCGGTTGGCTGAGCCGACGGCCGTAAGGCGCGCCTGTAAGAGCCTCGGCTAAACCGCTTGCCAAATTGCCGATAACCGGGTAAGAGGCTCCAAGCACCGAGCGGATAGGGGGCTACGGCGAACTAGAATGGGTGAACAAGTCTGTCCGACATGCGGGTACGTGCGCCAATATCCATTTTGTCTGGATACGTACCACGATGATGGGACCAAAAATAATCCAGTGTACGACAAGCTTCAGGACGTCCTGAATCGACTTAACGGACCATTGGGACCGTTTAGATAACCGTCGCGCCCGGCCAGTGCTTATTGCCGGGCCATGATCATGTTCAGCACCTCTTCACGGTCGAGAAGGTGATCGGTGCTTTCACCGGCCGTCTCGATCACGACGACGTCGACGGACCCGTTGAACGCGCTCTTCGCAGCGGGCATATCCGCGAGCATCGGCGAGCCACGCTTAAAACCGACGTCCGAGGTCTCGTCGCCGGAGAATATTATCGCAGCGGTTTGTTCGACGCGCCCCTTTCCGACGGCGTTCCCGTCAATGTAGAGCGTGACGTTGCCCCCTTTACCAAGTCCACCGCCGTCGTATGCAAACTCCATTCTGACCTGATGCTTGCCGGCGGTCAGCGCTTGCGTGGACGCGACCGTGAATTCTCGAATACCGCAGAAGTTGTAAAGGTAGGTTGGCTTTCCGTCACTGACGTAGAACATCCAGCCGCCGCCGATACCGCCTTGCGCTAGGATGACTCCCTGCGCTGTCATTCCGTCGGGAATGACGACCTGCGCGGTAACGGAGTGGCTCTTGTTCTTAACGTTGATTAGGCCGTTTTCGTTGAGGTCGCCCATACCGTTGGCAAGCACTTGAGAGGTGCCACGAACGAGCACCGGGCGCCCCGCTAGATCGGAGTTAAATCGTTCCGCCCCACGATCGTCCATCGGCAACACATTGTTTCGCGTTGCCTCGATGAGCCACAGGCGTTGGAGCTCATGAAGCTTGTCAGGCATCTCTTTGGAAAGATCGTGTGCTTGCGACCAATCTTTGTTGGTGTCATACAATTCCCACACGTCGTCGTCAAAGGGGGGCGCCGCTCCCGTCATGATCCAGGGCGTGCGATGGCGTGTAACCGCCGTCCATCCCTTGTGGTAGATTCCGCGATTCCCAAACATTTCAAAGTACTGCGTCTCGTGCCGTTCGGCTGCCGCCGCGTCGTCGAAGCTATAGAGCATGCTCACGCCCTGCATCGGCACTTGTCCGACGCTGTTGACCATGTACGGCTGAGGCACTCCGACGGCCTCGAGGACCGTCGGAGCCACGTCGATGACGTGGTGAAACTGATTGCGAACTTCACCCTTCGCCTTGATGTTCTTCGGCCAGCGTACGATCGTCCCGTTGCGCGTACCGCCCCAATGCGATGCGACTTGTTTCGTCCATTGATAGGGCGTGTCCATGGCGTGAGCCCAGCCGACCGCGTAGTGGTTGTACGACTCCGGGCCGCCCAGCTTGTCGATACGCTGCATTAGGAATTCATCTGATTCAACGCCGCTCAAGCCATTGAAAGGGATCATTTCGTTGTACGTACCGCGCGGCGTGCCTTCTGCAGATGCGCCGTTGTCGCCGATAATGTAATAGATCAGCGTGTTGTCGAGCGCTTCGATCTTATCTAGTGCATCTATGAGACGTCCGATGTTGTTGTCGCAATACTCGAAGAAGCCCGCGTATACTTCCATCTCGCGCGCGAGCACCTTTTTGAATTCGGGCGTCTGCGAGTCCCACGACGGAATTTCTTTCGGACGTGCGGTGAGATCACAACTCTGTGGAATCACTCCAAGCTTTTTCTGACGCGCGAACGTTTCCTCACGCAGCTTGTCCCAGCCCTGATCGAACTTGCCTTTGTACTTATCCGCCCATTCCTTCGGCACGTGATGGGGCGCATGCGTGGCACCTGGAGCGAAATACATGAAGAACGGCTTGTCGCCGGCGAGGAGGCGCTGCTGACGAACCCACGCAATCGCGCGATTCGTCATGTCCTCCATGAAATGATAGCCTTCTTCAGGGGTTTTCGGGGGCTCGATGGCCTTTGTGCCTTCGTGGATCGCCGGGTACCATTGATTTGTCTCTCCTGCGACGAAGCCGTAGAAGTACTCGAAGCCGGATCCGGTCGGCCAGTGATCGAACGGTCCAACGGGCGACGTTTCCCACACCGGCACTTCGTGGCACTTCCCGAACTGCGCCGTCGAATAGCCGTTCAAGCGCAGGATCTCCGGAAGTGGTGCCATTGAGTTCGGACGCAGCGAGTTGTAGCCGGGCGCTGATGTCGCGATCTCCGTGATGCCACCCATGCCGACGGTATGATGGTTGCGTCCGGTCAAAAGCGCTTGGCGACTCGGCGAGCAAAGCGCGGTCGTGTGAAAGCGCGTGTAGCGCAGGCCGTCTTTTGCGATGCGTTCGGCAGTCGGCGCACTGCACGGGCCGCCGAAGACGCTCGACGCGCCAAAACCGACGTCATCAATTAGGACGACAAGTACGTTCGGCGCTCCCTCTGGTGGCCGTAACGGCTCGATCGGCGGGAATTTTGAGTCTGGATCCTTGGCGTCGTAGGCGACAAACCCGGCGTAGGGTTGGTCGGGAATCGGTAAGACTTCACGCTGAACGTATTTCGAAGTTGCGCCCTTCGCTGCGCCATTGGAACTTGGCATGCTCATCTCCCTTTAGTAAGTAAAAATCTCAGACCGCGGCAGCTGCTGCAAACTCCGGTTCTCCGTAAATCAGCGCCGTCTTCGTCGTGCCGTCGAAGAGCCACTCTTTCAGCGGAGTCTGAAGCGCTTTGAAAAACTCGTCGGCGGTTTCGTGCGCCTTTTGCTGTTTTCCGGATTCACCTTTCATGTGATACGACCAACCAAACTCCGCAACAAGGACGTTGAACTTGTCAACCGAGGGTCGCGTCCAAACGGCCAGATCCGCATGTGCGACGGCGTCCTTTCCGAAAACGTAGGATCCTAGCCTCGCACCGATCTCGAACACGCGAGCGTTATTTACCGCCGATACGGTGTAGGTCGGGTCGAGCTGGAGCACTTTGAGCCCGGGGAAAACCTCGATGATTTTGGCCATCGGCTGCTCAAAATTGACAACCGGATAGTAGCCAATCAAATTATTTGAAAAGATGCTCTTGATGGATCCCAGTTTTTCGCCACGAATTATTTCCTCCTTGAACTTAAATCTCGTGTCGATATCTTTCATGGACGTATTAACGTCGAAATCGGCGGATTCGCGAAAGTCCGGCGAGCGGCGCTTGAACGTGACCTCCCACTGTTCGTCGGGCCAACCGCTCGAATGATCGCGGCGCAACCTTAAAATGACGTGTTTTGCGCGAAATGTTGCGTCCGGCGTATCAAAGAACTGTACCTCGCGAAGCTCCGAATCGATTCGATCGAATCCTTCGTACTGCACGTCGTGGTCGCGTGCAATCTTTGCTAGGTTCTTGTTGAATTCCAAGACGGAGCGCTTGGTGGGAAAGAGTCCGGGCTTTAATAAAAGCTTAAATTCACGTGCGGTGATAACGCTTGCCATTGCCCAATCGTACCGCGCCGTCGCGGAAGCCCATATCCCAAAACGGCAAAGTGGAGGATTAGCCGCTCTTGGTTCGGCGTTCGACGGCTGGACGTATGGCTTCGATTGCCGTTGCCGCTGCGATTGCCGACAGCGCACCGATGATCACGAGGACGATGTCCCGTTGCTCCTCCGCCGTGACGTCGACCCATTCCGCCGAGACGACGTCGTCGCCGTCATACAGAAGTCGCGTCCGATCGCCTCCAAGCGGCGTCTGCACGCCACCGGAGAAACGCAAGTCGTCAACGTCCTCGAGCGCCGAGACGTCCAGGAGCACCGCGCCGCCGGGCCCAGTCTCGGCTCGAACCGTGACCGCCCGCTCGGTAAAGGTCGGCGCCATCGCCAGCGGGCGCGCTACTTTGCACACGATTCCAGCTCTGATCTCCGGCCTTCGGGCCAGAGCCTGGTGGATGCGATTGGGAATCGGAATCGTGACCTTCCCGCGGACGCTTTCAATCGCGATCGGCGTAAGCGCCACAGTTCTCACCGGGTCGACGAGGAACGCGGCGGGCCCTTCGCGTTCATCGGATAGCGAGCCGCATGAAATCGAACCCGGATCTACTCCTTGGATCGCAATCGATCGCATTGTCGGCGTAACAAGGAACAGCATGTGCGCCTCGCTCGTCAACGCGGCTTCGGCGAATCTATTGCGTTCTCGTTGTAGGGCGGTTATCCCGAGTGGAAGCCGCTCGAATTGAAATGGCGGTCGCTCGTCGAAGACGATTGAAAGAATTGGCCTCGGGCTATGATCGACGTGCGTGATCCAACGCGTTAATTGCCAGGCCGTTAGCGCAACGACGAGCGCCAGCAGCAACCACAGGTTCCTCTGCCAAATCATGCGTCAATTTTGCTACCGAAGCGCGACAGCGCCGACGACGGCCCCGCATAGGATGAGCAGCGCCGGATTGATCTTGGTGCGCAGCGTCGCCGTGAAGATGGCCAGAGCGACGGCGGCCGTGACCCAACCGGTGATCGCGCCTTTGCCAAACGTGATGGTGCCCGCAACGGCGAGACCGATCGCTACCGGAGCGAGCCCGAGTTGAATCGACGTTCGCCACGGCCAATTTACAAGTCGATTCCAAACCCGGCCGACGCCGAACGTCAGCAATCCGGTCGGGACAAAAAATGCGAGCGCGGCGATAGCCGCTCCCGGGAGGCCGCTCACGCGCTCGCCCACAGCCGCAACCATCATCATGTTCGGCCCCGGCGCCATCTGGCCAACGCTGTAGACATGGATCAGCTGCGGATGCGTCAGCCAGTGGTGGACGTCGACCACAAGCGACTGCATCTCGGGAAATGCCGCCATGCCGCCGCCTACGGTAAGTAGCGACAGGTAGCTGAAGACGCGAGCTAGCGGAGCGAGCTGATCCAATCCCCTAGCTCCTCTTTTGCGCGCTGCGCGCGCTCTTTGTGCGGACGATTGGCAAAGATCGCTAACGCGCCGACCCCGATCAAAACGACGGGTACGGAAATCTTGAAGTGATTCACTCCCAGGACGGCCATCAAGATAAAGAGCGCGTCGTAGAATCCTTTTACGGTCTTCTTGCCGATCTGAAACCATGTCGCGGCGATAAGACCGACGGCGGCGGATGCAACGCCCCGAAGCATCGCCGCAACCAATGGGCGATCTCCGTTATGACCGTACAGAATTCCCGCAATCGTCATGAAGATGAATGCCGGCAAGCACATCCCGATCATCGCAGCGACTGCACCGACGGTTCCACGCATCCGGTCTCCGACGAGGATCGACATGTTTGTTGCATTGAGCCCGGGAAGCGTATTGCTGATCGACATCAACTCGAGAAAATGCGTGTCGTCAAGCCATTTCTTTTTCGTAACGAGCGCGTTGCGCAGATAGGCGACAACGCCGCCGCCGAAGCTCGTCGCTCCGATGACGAGGAACGTGACGAAGACGTCGAGGACCGACGGCAGTTCTTTGGAAGCCGTGGCGGGAGCGGCCGCCGACGGTAGGACGGTTTCACTCAAGGTGAGCCTATGGTTCGCGAGGAGCCGCTTATGCTCCGGCCAGGTATGCCACGTAGATTATCGCAAACAGGCCGTCCGTCGCGGCGATGGCGGTCATGGCAGCCGTACGCTTCAGGGGTCCGAAAAAGATGAGGATACCGATGGCGAATTTTTCAATCGCAGCCGCAATCAGAATCGGGGCGCGGACGTTCGGGACGTACGCGCCGTAGAATACCAACGCTCCGATTACAAAGATCAACACGCCCCAATGCCGCACGAAAAAGACCGTGGAGTCGCCCGGGTCAGGGACTGCGAAGGCTAACCGTAGGAGTGGATCGGGAAAGAGCAGCGCCGCTAGTCCGGCGCCCGCCGTAACCAATCCCGAAATTGCAAGAATCCAACCGATCGACGATGCGAGCATGATTTCTCCTATGAACCTGATAGTGGTAAGATTGGACAACCATGGATACCAAGTCGATCGCGCGCGATGAAATGGTCCGCCTTCCCGGAGGCCGCTTCCTGATGGGATCCGAGGACTTCTATCCCGAGGAAGCTCCAGTTCACGAAGTGGCCGTTGACGGTTTTTGGATCGATACTCACACGGTAACCAATCGCGAGTACTCGCGTTTCGTTCGCAAGACAGGCTACGTCACGGTTGCCGAACGCCCGCTCCCACCGGACGATTTTCCCGGCCATGCGGACACGCCGCCGGGCGCGCTGGTGTTCCGCGCAACGACGGGGTCGGTTGATTTGAACGACTGGCGCCAGTGGTGGGAGTACGTTCCCGGTGCGTATTGGCGTCATCCGGAAGGTCCCGGAAGCTCGATCGAATCGCGACAAGAGCATCCCGTCGTTCACATCGCATACGAAGACGCGGTAGCGTACGCTACTTGGGCCGGCAAACGACTTCCAACCGAAACCGAGTGGGAATACGCCGCGCGCGGCGGGCTCGCCGGTAAACCGTTTGTATGGGGCGACGATATGGAACCGGGCGGCAAGCCTGCGGCGAACACGTGGCAGGGTGAGTTTCCATGGCAAAATCTCTGCCGGGATGGCTACGAACGCAGCGCACCAGTCGGCCAATTCCCGCCCAACGGTTACGGCCTGTACGATATGGCGGGAAACGTCTGGGAGTGGACTAGCGATTGGTATACGCAAAAACACGAATCTGTACGCGTGGCGTGTTGCGCGATCGAGAGTCCTCGCGCTGCGGTCGATCGGAGCTACGATCCCGCCTTTCCCGATATCCGCATTCCTCGTAAAGTCGTTAAAGGCGGCTCGTTCCTTTGCGCGCCGAACTACTGTCTGCGCTTTCGCCCCGCAGCGCGTTCGCCACAGATGATCGATACGGGAATGTCGCATCTCGGCTTCCGTTGCGTCAGCAGCCTGGACGAAAACTAGATCCGCGCTTTAGGGTCGGTGAGCTCGGCCTTAAGCCCCTCGCCTAACGTATGTCGCGCCTTTTCGCCTGCCAGCAGATCGGCCGGCTCCCACGGTTCCCACTCTTCCCAGCCCAACGCCTGCGACGTGAGCCGGAAACCGAAGCCCACGATAAAGGCGATCGCCGTCGCGGTAATCACCGACAGCCCAAGGATCTGCTGACATACAAGGTAGGCAACGACCGTTAGCACCGCAGCGGTAACGAAAAACTCGCCTCGAACTAGCTGCTTCGGCACGACCAGACAAGCTCCATCGATGATCCAGCGCCCGGCGGTCGTCGCGATGACACCGATAACGATCGCTGCGAAGTATCCGAGATGTGTGTCGAGCGCTGCTTGAGCGCCGACGATTGCGTACCACGGTAGCGAGAACGCGGTCACGAACTGAAACAGGCCGTCCTTGAAGCGCTGCTCGGAGTTGAAATCGATCACCAGCGCGAGAGCCGCGGCCGCGAAGCACGCAATGAGATACCACGGATTTTCCAGCGGTGAAGGAACCCTGTTGACCAAGACGTCGCGTACGATTCCGCCCCCAATGCCGCCGGCGTAGGCAAGAATGATGATCCCGATGACGGTGAAATGTCTGTAATGATCCGGGCGGCGCGCCAAGAGCGCGCCATTGAATGCGTTGGTAGTGGCTGCGATCAGGCTGATGTAGCCTATCGTTCCTAGCGTCAAGAGACCGTACTGTGGTGAGAAAATAAGCGGCGTCATTTGGTCCTCTTGAAATAGACGCGCACCGGAAGACTGAGCGCGAAAGTAATCACGAAGTAGGCGAAAATCGTCGGCAGAACGAGCGTACCCTCGAAAATCGATTGCGTGCCGATCAGCGCACACAGGCCGATATTGCGCATTAGGGTAGCGAGCGAAAGAGTCCGTCGATACTGGTCATCCGGACCGCCGAGAAGCCACCCGAGCAAGATCGAAACCACGCCGATCAGGGCGATAATGAACAAATTTCCGTGACCGTAGACCGATGATACGGAGTCCGCAATGGTCTTAAAGACGAGAACCACGAGGGCAAGCCCCGCAACCAAAAAGAGAAGATGTAAGGCTTTTACGAGCTTCTCGACCGTAAGCGGCACCAACCGCGGGCCGATCAAAGCACCCAGAATCAAAGGTATGAGTTGAAAGACGACGAGCGTGGTGAGAAACTTTGCGGCCGGAATCGGCGGCACGGGAGCCGAGGGAATGATGACGGAGATGAGCGCAATGGTCAGCGGAATCGTGACCACCGAGAGGGCCGTAAAACAGAACGCAATCGTGATGGCAAACGAGAGGCTACCGCCTGCAGCTCGGCCTCCGAAGTTGATGAGAAACGGAACTCCCGGTGCCATCGACATCAGGACGATCCCGATGGCAACTCCGCTCTCGACGTGAAAGAACCGAACGAGTAAGATCGCAACGAGCGGAACCAGTACGAAGTTTGTAAGAAACGCGCGCCCGAGTAACGAGTACTGGCGCAGCGTCTCGACGAGCCGCTGACGATCGACCTGTAACCCGGCGCCAATCATGGTCGAAACGATCATGATCAGTGCCAGAATTTTTACAATCGCCATTTTTCGCTCAAACTTAGAGAAGTATCGAACACGACCTGGTCCCAGCGCCAGAGCTGCTGGAAAAAGGCGCGCGCGAGACTGAGATCGCCACGTTCGCGGCAGATCTCTTCAATCGTGCGTTCCCCATCAACCATGTTCAGCAAGCGCTCTTGCGATGCATCGATGGCCAGATACAGATCGGTATACGTGTGATTGCGGTTGATCAGTACCGCCGATGCTCCCGGCGGCAGCCGATCGCGCACCGCGATCGTATCGGGCAGGCGGATAGGGATGTGGCCGAGCCAAGCATCACGTTCGAAATCAATCGCGTGATTCTGTGCCGGAAAGTCCCTTCGGTAAGCCACCGCGCTGTGGCGAGCCATGGTTCCGCGAAACAGTTCGATCGCCGCGTATTGTGCCTCGGGCGATAGCGTAATAAGTCTGGATGCGTGCGGCGAGGACGCGAGCGCGCCGCACCAGGGCAGATACGGTGCTTGGCGCAGCCAGCGCCCAAAAACCAGATAGGCGCGATCCAGGAAATCCACGAACTGTGGTACCGAGTACGATCGGTCCTGAGGATGCAGCAGAGCATCGGCGAGGCCGGCCGTGTTTGCGAAGTCGGGTGAACTCCGCAGGAGCGGCACGAGCGGATGGTCCGGCGGAAGCGCTTTGAGGCTAGCGGCGAGGTCGCGGATTTCCTCATCAGTCCGGCCGATGCCGAGACGCCGGCAGTACTCTTGAAGCACGTAGACACCCGCGCGACCGTATGGCGCGTAGACCATCACGTGAAGCGCGCCATTTGGTGCGAGCACGCCGCGCAGAGCGCGCAAACCCGCGTCGGGATCGGAAAGGTGGTGTAGCACGCCCGTGCAGACGATGTATTCGAAGGATTGCTCGAGCTCGGGGGCACGCTCTATTGGAAGCTCGTGTAACTCAAGATTGTCGAGCGCGTGCTTGCGCTTCACCTCTCGCGCGAACGCGATGCTCGTTTCGCTAACGTCGATACCGATCACCTGAGCACGCGGCCAGCGCGCGGCGTAGTGCGCAGCCTGGATTGTGCCGCAGCCCGCGACTAAAATGCTCCTATCTTCGCGATAGGGCTCGGCCGGCCAGAAGAGATGCGATTCGGCGCGGCGCCGGCGATCGTCCCAGTTCCGGCGATACGCCTCCAGGTCGTCCACGGGCTGCGGGTACGGGTGAGCGTCGTAAAAGACGCTCACCCGCGAGCTGGTCTGATCCGTTTGATCGGAAAGCGCGTTCTTAGCCGTGGGGCGTTTTCACCTGTTCCATCACCGCGTCCAGGTTGAACGAAGCGGGTTTTTGCCGCGGCGGGAACTTCTCGAAGTCCGCGATCTGTTGGGCCACCACCGCCTGCATCAAGTAGAGCTGGGGCGCGTGATCGACCATCCAATCCCAGTAGGTATTAGAGTTGAAGTCGGCTCGCTCGAAGGGATCGCGCCGCAAGCTCATGATGTGCGGCAAGCGAAGCTTCACAAACGGCTCGGCCCACAGTTCCATCGTATTGGCGCGTTGCACAGACAAATTGAACTTCCAGTCGCCGACGCGCACAGCGATAACGTCACCGTCGTCGCTGAAATAGACGATAGCGTTTCTCGGGCTTTCCTTCGCTGCGCCGCTGAAATAGGGAATCATGTTGTAGCCGTCGAGATGTACGTGATACTTCTGACCGCCTACCGTACAGCCGTCGAGCAGTTGTTTCGTCACGTCCGGGTTGCCGGCGGCGGCCAGCAACGTTGGGAACATGTCGATGTGCGACACAATGCCGTTAAAGACTGATCCCGGCTTGATCGTGCCCGGCCAGCGGATGAAGCACGGCACGCGCCAGCCGCCTTCCCAATTAGAGTCTTTCTGGCCACGGAACGGCGTGTTCGCGCCGTCCGGCCAGGTGTCGTTCTCCGGGCCGTTGTCGGTCGAATACATGACGATGGTGTTGTCGGCGATTCCAAGCTCATCGAGCTTGTCGAGCATCATGCCGATCTGCTCGTCGTGCACGACCATGCGATCGCTGTACGGATCCTGGCCGCTCTTTCCGAGATTCTTTTCGGCGACATGGGTCCGGAAATGCATCGCCGTGGAGTTGTACCAGAGGAAGAACGGCTTATCGGCCTTCGCCTGCTCCTCCATCCACGCGAGGGCGCGCGAGGTGATCTCCTCGTCGACGGTTTCCATGCGCTTTTTGGTGAGCGGGCCGGTGTCTTCGATCGTTTGCTTGCCGACGCGGCCCCACCGAGGGTCGACGGTCGAGTCGTCTTTGTCGGTTGCTAGACAATGCAGCACGCCGCGCGGCCCAAACATGGCTTTGAACTTGGGGTCCTTGGGATAGTCCGGCAGTTCGGGTTCTTCCTCAGCATTGAGGTGATACAAGTTGCCGAAGAATTCATCGAAGCCGTGAACGGTCGGCAGAAACTCGTTGCGGTCGCCGAGATGGTTCTTACCGAACTGCCCGGTCGCGTAACCTAACGGCTTCAGCATCTCGGCGATGGTCGGATCTTCCTTTTGAAGGCCGACGGTAGCCCCGGGCATGCCGACCTTGGTGAGGCCCGTGCGGATAGGATTTTGACCGGCGATGAAGCAAGCACGCCCTGCGGTGCAGCTCTGCTGCGAGTAATAGTCGGTGAAGAGCGCTCCTTCGTTTGCCACGCGGTCGATGTTAGGGGTCCGGTACCCCATCATGCCGTGGCTGAACTTGCTGATATTCCAGATCCCAATGTCGTCGCCCCAGAGTATAAGAATATTGGGTTTTCTTGCAGCCATCTTTTCGAAGCCTTTCTTTCTTGTTCGTATGTTGGTTCAAAACGAAACCCAACATTGACGCCACTTGAGACGTACGGGTGGCACAGCGCTAACCGGTCGGGTACCGCCTTATGATAATGCGCGAAAGCGACGCGCCTCTATCCCGAAAGGGAATGTTGCAATAACGGGATAGTTCGATTGAGGAATCGCGCCCTAAGATGAACCGGTGAACGTACCGGCCCTCGCCCAGGGGGTATTTTTCGAACGCTTGGCCGTTGCGACGCTGCTCGGCTTTGCGATCGGCCTCGAGCGGCAATGGCGCCAACGCACCGCCGGACTCCATACGTCCACGCTCGTCGCGGTCGGCGCTGCCCTCTTCACCGCGGTGCCGGAACTCGCCGGCATCAACGATACGATGCGCGTCGCCGCTCAAGTCGTAACGGGAGTCGGATTCTTAGCCGGCGGCGTGATCTTGCGCGATGGCTTCAATGTCCGCGGGCTGATTACGGCCGCAACGCTGTGGGCAACGGCCGGCGTCGGGGTACTGGCCGGCGCAGGGTTCGAAGTTCAGGCAGCAGTTGGCGGCGCCGTCATCGTGACCGTCAACCTCGTTGGCCTCCCGCTATCGGGTGTCGTTGCACGTATCCCGCGCGCCGCGCGGGAGCACCTCGAGACGACCTACACGCTGCACGTCGGCTGCGGCGAAGTCGCGCGGGCGGCCGTGCGGGAGCGGATACTGCGAGAGATCGGCACGACGTCCCTAACGCTGGCATCGATGTCGAGCACCGTACCCAAGAATGGGGCGCTCGAGGTCATCGCCGAGATGAATAAACCCGGCCGCGACGACGGCGCCGCAGACAGACTGCAGGAGGCGGTATCACACCTGGACGGCGTAACGTCGGTGAGCTGGGAAGCCAATGAACGATCCACTTGATGAAAACCGAAGGCTCCAACAATCGCGATTGGGGAGAAAGCGCTGCATTCTTGGTAGGGCTTGTCATCTTCTTCGGTCTGCCGAATCGCTACACGATCGGAGGCCCGGCCCTCAAGATGACGATTGGGGTCGTCTTAGCCCTAACGTTCCTGCTTTCGGTGTTCTGGACGATCACAGGGGAGCGGAAATTCACGCGAACGACCATGACGGTGGCTGCTGCCATTCTCGCGCTCATCGTCGTGGCCTCCATGACGAAGATCGTCTACTTGGTCATTTATCACTCGGAAGCCATCTCGGGTACACGCTTAATGGAGACCGCTTTAGCAATCTGGGTCTCCAACGTCATCGTTTTTGCCATCGCTTATCATTGGCTCGGCGAAGGAGAATTCGTCTTTCGCCGGCCCGAACGCTCGGTTACGCCGATCGCTTTCTTGGATTTCGTATTTCTCTCGTTTACCACCGCAACCGCGTTCAGCGCGACCGATACTCCTCCCGTTACGACACGCGCGCGCATGTACATGATGCTCGAAGCAACGATTTCTCTCACGACGATTGCAATCGCCGCCGCACGCGCGGTTAACATTCTCTCTTGAAAGGAGAAAGTCAACTCAATGAGACGTCTTGTTCTTTCACTATTTTGCGGAGTCGCAATCGCAGGGTTGTCGATCGCCGCAGGGCTAGCGAGCCCGCCGAACATTACGGGGACTTGGACCATTCAGCAGACCGGCCTGAATGGCACCACAACGTCCACTATAACTCTGAAGCAGTCCGGCGAGAGTCTTGTCGGCACTAACGCGACAAACGGAAACGGGTTCACCGGTATGTTTGTCACCGACGGGAAGATCAACGGAAAGTGGCACGGTCCGGGCGGCGCCGGCTGGCTGACCGTCTACGTCAGCCCCAACGGCCATAGCCTTAACGGCACGTGGGGCTACAACGGGCGCGCGGCAAACGGGTCGTTCGTCGGCAACAAGGTCCTGCCGCCTTCCCCGATTACCGCAGCCGGAACCTGGAACGTCGTCGGCGCGGGCGGCCCCGATGCTTTCGTCGGCAAAATGCGTTGCACGCAGTCCGGGCCGACAGTCGTCTGCCACGCCGGAGGGATTATTCTCAATGGAAAGTTCAGGGCGACGGACAAGGTACGAGCGACCTGGACCGGCCCTAACGGCTCGGGCTGGTTCTCGTTTTGGTTCAACGGCGACAACAACAGCTTCAACGGGATTTGGGGCAAGGGTGCCGACACGACGCCGCCTGTCGGTCGCGTCATCGGCCAGCGTCCCTTATAGAAGAAATATCGAAGGGACAACCACAGGTATGGGGCGAGCTTAGCGGCTCGCCCCATTAAAGTCTGCGTAGCGAGGTCGAGTTGTTTTTTCTGCTCTATGGCAGGACGTTGTAGAACGGCAGGGCGGTTACTTTCTTTGCCATGGCCGGATCGTTGATCTCGAAGAGCGTCGTTTTTTGGATCAGCGTTCCGTCGCTCGAAAAGTAGGCAGCTTGGGCCGAAGCGGCGCCGAGACCGGGCACCGTAGTCGACTGACGAGCGCGCTCTAACGTTCCGTCTGATTGGCGAAAACAGAGCTGCGTCGCGCGCTGGTCGCCGGCAGCATTGAACGAGTGCACGTGAACCCACGCGGGGTTAGTGCCTTGCTTCCAAGCATCGGCAAAGGTAATTGAGGCGTGTGTCTGCTCCACAACGGCGTAGTCACCCTCGGAAAAAACTTTCCACTTCCCGGAAACGAGAGCCAAATGGATCGGCTGTAGTGCCATGATCGCATTTTGGATCGCAAGGCAATCCCCATCTATCGGCTTGACGGCTCCGGTGGCATCTTGCGCGGCTACAGGAGCTGCCGGGCCGGCGAACGAGGCGAAGCCTAGTGCTGCGGCGAGCGCGGTAAGGATGAATCGTTTCACGACTAATCTCCTCATTGGGGGTACAGTACGTAAGCGAGGTGGCTAGTGCCCGAGGTGCGCTAGCGCGTCCCGCAGCGGCGCGCTCGATATCTGCACGACACCCTGGAACGGCGAATACATTTCGAGAATGACGAAAATCGCTCCTGAAACCGCGAGGGCGCAGAGCGCGAGCGCGACGATAACCGTTGCGTTCGGCGGCGAGAAGAGACCAAAGCCAACAAAGGTAATCGCAAACCAGAAGATCAGTAAGACCAGCAGCGGCATCGAGACTGAAGATCCGGTTTGCTCGAACATCAGCCAGCGGATCTGTGCAAGATCGATTCCCAGTCCGATTGCCTCTGACTTGAGCGAGCGCTGAGTATCGGCTGCCGGCGTGAGCCCCTCAATATCGTCAAAGACAACATCTCCTCTACTCAAGGACGGATCAAGTTCTGGACCGTTGGAGCCCTCGTGCGGCCACATACGATCGAGAATCTGCGCGACCGTAGCGCGCAGCGCGCGGCGTGGAGCGTTTGCCTCCGGTCCGTAATGCGCCAAGACCCGGTCCAGTAGAACGATTTTGGAGGAGAAGTCCAAAAGTTCGTTGCGCTGTGCGTTATACGAACCCGTTGCGGAAGCGACCAGCAAACCGAGAACGAGCCCTGCCATCGTTCCGACAATTCCCAGGCCGATGTTGAGAAGGTGCTGCGAATCGTCGTTGAGGTGGTGTTCAGGCAGTGCCTTCCGGAGTCGCATCCCGAGTAGCGCTCCGCCGAAGAGACACGCGAAGGCGACTACGCCGATTCCGATCGAACTCATTTCAATGCCGCTCGGCCGAGCAAGCCTACGATGCGGGCTTTTCCGAAACGATCGTCAACGTCTGTGAATTGACGCTATAGTTGCCCGCCGCCACGAGGTCGTTCGGTTGGGCGCAGATCACGCTGTTGTTCGGGCCGTAGATGACGACGAGATTAGGCGGTCCACACTGCGTCTGCGTGAGGTGGTAACTCGACAGCAGCTTCGCGCCCGGGCTACTGGGTTGAATTTCATAGGACGTGTACGTCGCGTTGTTCGCCGCCACGATCGACCCGTACACCGCGGCCGACGCGACGCCGATCGCGAACGGCCCCCAAAATCCGCCCCCGTAATAGTAGGGTGCGGGGTACCAAGCGACGCCGCCGTTCCATCCCCATACCGGATAGCCGCGGTAAACAGGGTTGGTAACCACGGCACCGTGATACACGTAACCGTTGTTTGCATAGGTGCTCGAATGATAGGTCTGCCCATACGCGTTGGTTGCAGTTCCCGACCCGCTGTACGTGCGGTTGTAGGT
This sequence comes from Vulcanimicrobiota bacterium, assembly GCA_963752765.1. Classification (GTDB taxonomy): domain Bacteria; phylum Vulcanimicrobiota; class Vulcanimicrobiia; order Vulcanimicrobiales; family Vulcanimicrobiaceae; genus JAFAHZ01. Next base: position 501,050 of record CAVVZD010000009.1, on the reverse strand, counting down.
ATTCCCGGAACCCGACGTGTTGTAAGATCCGTTTGGGTTGCTGCCGCTACCGCTGTGGTTATAATTCCCCGAGTTCACGTTTCCACTCGTACTGCTGCTGTGGTTACCGTAACCGTTTGAGCCGTTGCTGTAATGGCTGTAATTGCCGTTCGCATTCGCGGAGCCGCCGCTCGTGCGGCTGTAGTTTCCGTTTGTTGCCGTGGTATTGCGGCTGTAGCCGTTTCCGGTGTTGGTCGCGGTCGTCGTGCGGTTCGTGCCGGCCGGCCCGGTGCTCGAGCGGCTGTAACTCTGCGGGCGCCCAGCCGCGGCGTCGTTGTGGAAGTCGAATCCGCCCGCCGGCCGTGCGAAACCGCCACGGCCGGCGTCGGCCACGCCGGGAAGGAGCGCCAGGAGCAGCGCGATCGCTGCAACGTACTTGTTGCTCATTTGTGCATCTCGTCTACGGTTCCGGAAAGCGACACGTAGGTTCCCGCTTTCGTGTGTACCGACATCAGCACGCCGTGAGGAGGCAGCTGCGCCGAGGAGAGCGACAGCGGTTGATTCGTCTGCGTCGGATTGAGCCACACCGTCCCGGATTCCAGCGTGATGTGCTTCTTCTCGCCGTTTTGGTAGAGCGTGGCGTCGTAGGGTAAACACCGCACGAGCTCGCCGACTTTCGTGCAGTCGGCTTTACCGAGGACGAGCGTCCCCTGACCGTCACTCGAGGTCAGCTCCAATTGCTCGTTTCCTATACCGATGCGAACGTTCTTGTAGGTCTTGATCGCCCCGTCGCGCTGTTGAACCAAGACGGTTCCGCTGGCGCGCGCGATACCGGGTGCAACCGTTAAGACTCCTGAAACGAAAATCGCCAAGAGCAGTCTGCGGGCATTCATAGTACACCATAGCTTACTGCGAGCACGAGGGCCGGGCTATCCGAAAACCGCAAAGGGGAGCGGCTGCGCGCGAGCAAGGAGTTGAATAAGCCCCGCTCGCGAACGGTTAGCCTGGCTGCGGAGATAGAAGAAAATAAAAACGACCGGACCGCTCTTGCGGCGCTCCTCGGGCTAAGCGCGCAAGCGCCGACGTTGGCGCCAGCGCTCGCGCCGTCGCCCGTACGCCACCTCGTCTATCAATTGGTCTTCTCAGCGATCGAGGCGAAGCAAAACACGTCTTTCCGAACTCCCGAAAAGGATTCGCTTCAGGACGGGTTCTTCGAGAAGCTGATGAGCTTCATCTGAACCGTGTACTTGTTGACGGTTAAGCGTGGAACGAAGGTGAATTCCTCGTCGACGTACACCGGGGTTCCCAACTTGGGATCGAAAAGGAGATTCGCTTTTTGGTTGACGGTAATGTACCGGCCGCCTTGCTGTTTCATGGCGCCGGTCGAGTGAATGACGTTGACCTGACGGTTATTGTTGGGAACCGTCCCCTTTCCGGTCAGCGTGTAGGCGCAATTCCACGTGTAGACTTGTCCGGCAAACCCGGAGGAGGCACTCGGGGCGAACGTCCCCCGGACGTTGTATTTCTGCTGCCAAGTTGAATCTGCTCCCGCGGACAACGCGCTGAAGTAGTGTTGTCCAAGAAGCGGAACGACGGCGATTTGAATGGGGGATATCGCATTGGGGAGTTGCCCGCACGTGACGCCTCCGTTGGGGTAGACCTCGCAGGTGTAGGTTTGGCGCGGCCGTACCGTATTCCACCAGTCATCCGTAGCCTTCACGGTCATCCCGCCGTCGGGCGCCAATCCTTCGATGTCGACGGTGGTCGTGCCGGTGCCGGTTCCCGATTTCGTCGCCGGGGTGTTATAGCCAAATCGATAGACGAGGTGGCGGACCGCAGGAAGTCCGGCCTGCTGTGCCGGCGCCGGTGACGCCGCCAGCGCGACGCCAGCGATGAAAACGGCTGCTAGTAACGTCTTCATGAGAAATCACCTTTCGTTTCTCACATGCTCGTGCAGTTTTTTCGAACGCGTGCGCGGGCGGTCGCAGCGGACGTAGACCGAAGCCTATTCGGGTCGCCGCCGGGTGATTCCGGCGGTTTTCCGAGCCCTCGGCAAGTCCAGGCGCCGGTTTCGCACGAAGTAAAACCCCGACCGGCCCGGTGGGCACCAAAAAGCCTCTGCGTGATCGCGGCGAACAAATGCCGTGGGATCGCGACCGTCGCCATTCCACTCCGCAATGGATTCTGGAAGGCTTTAGTTTCCGCGAAGCGTGTCAGATGGTGTTTCGCCGAACATCGCGCGATAGTCGGCGGCGAAGTGTCCCATATGCCAGAATCCCAGATTCGCGGCCACGTCGATGATACGCGTGTGCTCTTTGTCCGCATGCTGCAATAGACGGCGAGCGTTGCCAAGGCGTGTTCTCTTCAAATACGCCATCGGGCTCAAACCAATAACCGCTTGAAACGCATTAATCAAGGAGCGTAGCCTGAGTCCTGAAATTACGCTCAGGTCCAGCAGCGTTGGGTTGCTCTCGATGTGCTCCTTAACGTAGGCTTCGCAGAGGCGCACGGCCGCAACGCGCCGAGTAAGCGAACGGGAGCGCACCGTCTCCCCCTGGGCATGCTCGAGTAAAAGGCCCAGGAAAGAAAGAAACGTGCGTTCGAGGCTCGTTCGCAGCGCGACCGGCGCCGTCTCCGCCATCTGTTTGTATGCGCTCAACATCATTCTCAAATGGAGGCGAAGGCGCGCCGCCAAGGCCGGATCGCGCACCAGGCAAGCATTACAACCCTCGGCGATCGAGGCAACGGTTTCGCGCAAGTCGCGCGAATAGTGCTCGAGTTCATGCACGTCGATCGTTGCGGAGTAAAACGTTCCGGGGCCACTCGTGCAGAGATCGATGGAACGGCCAGTCGCAGCGATGTCGTCAGAGTCCGCTTCGGAGCCAAACCAGCGTGCCTTTGTCTCCGAGTCGGCAGCGATACCCACGAGAACTTTGCCCGGCTGAAGCTCTCCCTGAGCCCGCAGACCAAGGTTGAACGCGCGACGCACGACGCGGACGGCGCCGAGGTCAGCGACCTCACGACGTGCCTCGAAGTGCCCGGGCTCAAGCTGAGACCACGAGAGGCTTCCCGCCAGCAGTGTCCCCGCATCGTCTTGCATTGGGACTCAAGACTAGCACACAAGCCGTGAAGATCTAGAGAACTTCTTACTAAATCTTCCTTAACTACAACTACCGGTCAGAACTACCGGTTCACCGTCAGGATTTCGCCGATAAACCCGTCCCAAGCCTCGGCGACGCGCTCGCTGGCGTCCCTCTCGAGTTCGGTGAAGAGGCGCCTCATGTTTCTCAGGAGGCAGCCGCTTTCGTAGCCGGCGCGCCGCCACCACTCTTGCAGATCTCGGTCCAGGTTCCGGCAGATCGCCAAATCCAGCTCGTTTTTCTTGCTGAACTCAGCGTCGATGCCCTCACGTCGGGCCTCCCCCAGTTCCTTCTCGAAAAGTGCCGGATCGGTCCAGATGGCTCGGCCGTTACGAAAGATATGGATCGCCGACAGTCCTTTGCGCTTCAGCTCTTCCTGTTCCCACGTGCTGCGGTCGGCCACCCGCGCCGTTGCGGCGCGAAGCGTGTATTCTACGATGTTCCTCAGTAGCGCGTTATAACTGACGCCCTCCGCGATGTTGCTATCCTTCGCGGCGCTCGCCGTCCCGTCGAGGCGCGCCGTATATTCGTCCATCGTCTTAAGGTCAATTGTAACCCTTTTGACAGGCGGGTCTTATCCTAGAAACGATAAATGGGCTCTACAGGGCGAAAGTATACCCCAATAGTGGTCCGCTCATCGTCAACTTTCGAATTGGCGAGGTCGGCGGAAATGCGTAGTAGTTGAGGCTGCGCCAAGTGAAAACCAGCGCTTGACCGTGATTGAACGTATAGCCGCCACCGGTGAAGCCTTCCCACGTATCGTTATTGTAGCCGAAGCCGGCGTCCGCGTAGTACGGCACGAACCAGTGGCCGTCACCAAAGAACGCTTTGCCCTGCAGTGCAAAGATTACGTCGTTAGCGAGCTCTTTGTTCACGATGGTCCCCGACGGCGTGATAATGCCTCTCTTCCCGATGACGGCCGCGTACGAATCCGTAAAATTCAATGGAAACTGACGCCAGCCGACGAGGAGGTTCAAGTCGGCGTTGTGACCGTGCGCCAGAGTCGGGCCGGCCGCGAGCTCCCAGATCGACGAAGCGAGGCGCGCGCTGGTCGTGAACGAAACGGGAATCGAGACGTGTCCCAACGGTCCAGTAATCGTCGTAGACACGCTCGCGCTGGACGAAACGTTTGTGTAAATATAGTCGCCCAGGAGCGACACGGTGCCCATGCGCACGTCGAACGCAAACACAGCGGCCGAGTTGATCTTCGATAAGTAATCGCTCGGCCCAACTGTTACGCTGCTTGCAACCGTTCCGCCCGCGCGCCGCGGAAGCGTGGGAACCGTATATTGCAAGTTCGTCTTCACCTGGGGGAGCCAGACGTAAGGAACGAGTGTAACGTGAAGCTGTCCGTCGTACTCCCGATCCATGAACGTCATTTGCGCGGCTGCTGGCGTCGGAGTCGGCATAGGAGTCGCCTCGGGCGCAGCTGTTGCTGCGGGCACAGGCGATGCCGCAGGCGACGACGTTTCTGGGGCGGGAGTCTCTTGCGCGTACACCGCCGCGGCCGTACTCGCGCACGCCCAGACGAAGGTCCCGGCCAGCAAGAAAGAGCGCTTCGTGAAAATCATCACTTTTTGCGGATCCTTTCGAAACCGATTCTATCTCGAGACATTGCCTAGGGCCTATCCGAAAGGCGCAACCCGTAAGAGCTTTCAATTTTGGGATAGCTGAGCTAATGCCGAAACGTCCATCGAACCCCGGTGCGCAGCGTCCAGCCCGGCGTGCCTTTGACGGCCGCGAGATTTTTCTCGGCTTCGAAATATGCGTCAAGTTGCTGGAGCAATGTCGGAAACGAGTTGTCGATTCGCAAGCCGAGCGGGACTTCGGTCCACGCATTGCGGACCCAGTCGTAGGTGAAGCTCATGCTCGACGTTCCGACCGACCAGCCTGCGCCCAACCCGCGCGAAATGGACGGCTCGATTTTCGTTTGCCCGACCGGCGAACGCGACTTCGGCCCAATAACTGAAAAGAAACTTTGATTGAAGAAGCCGAACGTCCAAGGGCCGTTAAAGCTTTCGTAACCGATCGCGGGACCGGCGGAGTACTTGCCCGAGCCGAGCGAATCGTTCTGCGCCGTCGGAACGCGTACGGTTGCGCCATAGAGCCACCGCTCCTGCGACGAGGCTTCCTGCACGAAATCGAACAGGGAAACGTCCCCCGCACCGGTGATCGCCGACTGCGGCGCGGACGTGACGATTGGAACTTTCACGCGGAACACGTACTGGGTCGTCCCGACCGCATATGGAAGCTGCCCACGGACGTTGAGCACGGTGCTCGAGCCCACCTCATCGTCGTAGTTCGGCGAGACTTCTTCTTCAGCCGAAACGTACGGCAAGTACACGCGCGGGGATGGTGAGGGTGAAGACGTAGGGGTCGGTTGCGCCAGACACGTCATCGGGAACAACAAACCGGCAAGAGGCAGTGCCAGCACTCGGCAAACCTATCACATCCGATCTTTCTTGACCTATCCGGAAAACGCAGGCCCGAGGCCCTTTTCCGGACAGCAGAGTAGCTGCTAAAATCGGACGAAATGAATTTCGTACGAGGCCTCAGCCTCACATTAGTTCTCGGAATGGTGTGGATTCCGCGTGCCGCGGCGCAAGAAGCGACGCCCGCTCCAACCGCCACACCAACGCCGGCCGCTCCCGAAAGTGAATCGACGCCCGAGATGACGCCGACGGAAGACCAGACGCTGACGCCCGCGCAACGCGAGGCCGAGGCTGCGCGACTGCAAGCGCTGGCTGCCAATCCGATTGCCAGTTTGGTGAGCATTCCGTTCCAGTACAACATGAACTTCAACTACGGCTACTATCGCGCGACGCAGCAAGTCCTCAACGTCCAGCCCGTCATTCCGACCGACCTGGGTGGGGGACGCACGCTGGTCACGCGCATCGTGACGCCTTTTGTCGCGCTCCCTGCGCTCGCACCGAACGTCGGACCGCAGATCGGACTCGGCGATCTCAATCCGCAGTTCTATTACGTTCCTAAACAAGGCCCGGTGATGCTCGGCTACGGTCCAACCTTCGTTTTTCCAACGGGCACGAGTGTGTGGGTGGGTCAAGGCAAATGGTCGATCGGTCCTGATGCGGTTATTGTCTTCACGCAAAAAAGCGTCGTCTACGGATTGCTCGCCAACAACGTGTGGTCGATTGCCGGCGACCCTTCGCGACCCAACGTAAATCAAGCGCTCTTTCAAGCCTTTTCCAGCTTCAATTTGCCGCACGGGCTCTCGGTGGGCTTGACCTCGACGACCACCGCGAATTGGAATGCGGCCGGTGCAAACAAGTGGAACGTGCCGATCGGTCCAACGATCTTTCAGCTCGTGAAGCTCGGACAGGGGATGGGCGGTCAGGTCGGCGGAGCGATCTTTTGGAACGCGGTGCGTCCGCAATACGGCGCGACCTGGACGGCACGCGTTCAACTCACGATCCTGCAACCCGCGAAATAAGGAGCACGAATAAGTCGACGAATAGCGCCCGGACTTGGGCCGGGTCTGGTTTCAGGCGCGTCCGACGCCGATCCGACGACGGTGGCAAGCCTCGCCGTCGTTGGTGCCGCCACGGGATACATGCTCTCGTGGCTGGTCGTGCTTCTGCTGCCGATGATCGCTGTCGTCCAGACCATCGCAGCAACGGTCGGTGCGATTTGCCCAACCAGCATTCAAGGTGCGATCAGGCGATATTATGGTTTAGGCTGGGCGTTGGCGGCGCTCGTTGCCGTCGTGGCGGTTAACTTGGTGACGCTGACCGCCGATCTCGAAGCTGCGGCGGAGTCCTTGAAGCTGCTCACCGGCATACCGCGAGCGTACTTCGTCCTGCCGTTTGCGGGCGTTGTCGGATGGCTACTCGTAACGAGATCGTACTTGCGCGTCGAGCGCTATCTCTCGTTCCTCCCGTTCATCTTCATTTGTTACGGCATAAGCGCTGTGCTGGCAAAACCAGACTGGGCTGCACTCGTGCACTCGCTCGTTTTCCCGCATTTTGCATTTACGTTTCCGGTCGCCACGGGTGCGCTTGCGCTGCTGGGAACGACGCTGACGAGCTACGTGTACTACTGGGAATCAATCGGGGTCTCCGAACGCGGCTTGCCGCCGTCCGAGCTGCGCGCGGTGAAGGCCGACGCCGTGTGGGGAGCGATTGCGCCCGGAATCTGCTTTCTCTTCATTCTAATTGCCACCGCCGCGACGCTCGGCGCAACGCACGCACGAATCGACACGGCCACGGACGCGGCGGTTGCTCTCAAGCCGCTTGCAGGCGAATGGGCGACGGCGCTTTTTGCGCTCGGATTGCTGGCGTCCGCGGCCATCGCCGTTCCCGTTCTCGCCGGCACGAGCGCCTACGTCGTAACGCAAACGTTCGGGTGGCGCGGGAGTCTCGATGCTCCCTTAAGTCAAGCACCAGGGTTCTACGGAATTCTTCTGGGTTCGCTTGCGGTCGCGGCAGCGTTCGCGTCGATCGGACTTTCGCCGATCGCGCTACTCTACTGGGCATCGGTCGCGGGCGGCCTGGCGACGCCGCTCACGCTCTGCTTCCTTATTGCGATAGCCCAAAACCGCGCCATCATGGGTGAGAACCGGGTCCAAGGCTGGCTGGCAGTTACGGGCTGGGTGGTGACCGCTCTTGTAACCGCTTCCTGTGCGGTCTTTCTCGTCGTGACTGCTTTTTCGGGATAGGTGGAGACGGACGCCGTTGATAAGATCAGTGTCAATTAAAAAGGAGCCTCTCGTGAAACGAGCGCCCGTTTACGCCCTTGGTGCCACATTTGCCGTCGCTGTGACATTCGCAGCCCTACCGTCGGCAGCGCAAGAACTCAGCTCACTTTTCGGTGTTTATGTTTACCCCGCAAAAGGGCAAAGCGCATCGCAGCAATCCAACGACGAATCGGTTTGTTATAAATCCGCGAAGGCAAAGACGGGCGTAGATCCGGCAAACCTTCCCGCCGCTCCGGCGCCACAAGCTACACAACATTCAGGGGGTGCCGTTCGCGGGGCTGCGAAGGGTGCGGCTGCGGGCGCCGCCATCGGCGCGATTGCGGGCAACGCCGGGCAGGGCGCCGCAATCGGTGCAACGTCTGGAAGCATGCTCGGCTACAGGAACCAGCGCGCGCTCAACAATGCCGAGCAGCACTACGCACAAACGAGCGCACAAGCGCAGAAATCGCAAAGCCTCAATAACTTCCGCCGCGCCTTTGCAGCTTGCCTCGAATCGAAGGGTTACACGGTCAAGTAGTAGCGCTCAGATGTCGCTTGCTGAAAGCTGACCCCGCCATGACGGCATTTGATTTCGACCTTGTTTGGAGTGCTCTCGGTGCAGGTGACGAACATGACGGACGTTTCCAAAGCGGAGGTTCCAAAATGCGCCTCACTGCGACGCTCGTAACGCTCGGTCTCAGCGCCCTGGCAGCGGGCTGTTCGCAGCAAGCCATCTCGCCGCCCCTTCAAACGCAGAGCGGTGCGATGGGCTCCTCGCTTTGGTCGCAGCCTTCGTTAGCGCGCCGACCGAACACTGGCAAGTACAAGGTACTCTACAGCTTCAAGGGTCACCCGGACGCTGCAAACCCGACGGCGAGCTTGATCAACATGAATGGCACGCTCTACGGCACTACGGCGAGTGGCGGGATGAACGTCCTCAAAGGAACCGTCTTCAGCGTGAGCACGACTGGCAACGAGCACGTCCTGCACAGTTTCGGTCCAATCCGTGACGGCGTATTCCCCTACGCGAGCTTGATCGACGCGAACGGCACGCTCTATGGCACGACGTTCAGCGGTGGTGTCGGTAAGTGCGCAACCAGCAGCGCCCTTGGTGGGTGTGGGACGGTCTTCACAATGAGCACGTCCGGCGCGGAGCGCGTACTGCACAGCTTCAAGGGCGGCTCCAAAGACGGCGAACAACCCCGCGCGACCTTGATCGACGTGAAGGGCACGCTCTACGGCACGACGGCGAGCGGCGGCGCGGCACCGTGCAACATCAGCGGCGCCGCCCACTCGTGCGGTACGGTCTTTAGCGTGAACAGGACGGGCAAGGAGCGCGTGTTATACGCCTTTGAGGGCACGCCTGACGGCAGTGGCCCCGTCGCGAGCTTGGTCGAAGTGAACGGTAAGCTCTACGGCACGACGATCAGCGGCGGCACCTACGACGAGGGAACCGTCTTCAGCGTGAGCAGGACCGGAAAGGAGCACGTGCTGCACAGCTTCGGCTGCTCCAACAGTTCGAGTTGTACGGACGGCAGTGATCCCCAAGCGAGCTTGATCGATGTGAACGGCACACTCTACGGCACAACGTCTGGCGGCGGCACGCACGAAGAGGGAACCGTCTTTAGCGTAAGCACAAAGGGCGCGGAACGCGTGCTGTACAGTTTCGGAAGCCATGCAAATGACGGAATCGCACCCGATGCGAGCTTGATCGACGTAAAAGGCATGCTCTACGGCACGACGATGAACGGTGGCGCCACTACGTGCAAAACCAGCAGCAGCAGCGCTGATGGGTGTGGGACCGTGTTCAGCCTGAGCACGACGGGCACAGAGCACGTCCTGCACGCTTTCGGCGACATCAAAGATGGTGCGCTGCCCCATGCGAGTTTAATCGACGTGAACGGCACGCTTTACGGCACGACGTTCGATGGCGGTACGCACAGGGCCGGAACCGCGTTCGCATTGAAACCGTAGACTCTCGTTAAACGGCGGCGTTCTGAATCTCTGCCGCGAACTGCGCGTACCGCTCGCGCACGCGCACGGCCTCGACGTGATCGTACGCTCGCGCGGCTTCGAGGGCCAGCTCCTCCAACAGCGCGACTTCGTCGGGGTCGAGTTGCGCGCCATTCGCATGTGCGCCGTATAACGTAAAGCAGACGAGTTCGTGGCGCACCGTCACTGGAATCGCCAGGGTGTAGATTCCCGCATTCTCGACATCAAGGTGCGTGCGTAAATCGTCGAGCCAGACTAACTTTTCGTCGGCGAGCAACATACGCACGAGCAGATCGTTTGCGTCGAATCCCGGTGGCGCGATCGTCGTTTGGTGCGCGGTCGCGACGCCTTCGAAACGCGCTCCGGCGGCGGATCGCCGGTAAAGCGCGGCGGCCGCGAGATCGATCGCGTCGACTGGGACCTGCACCAGGCCGTCCGCTATTGCGCCTTCATCCGTCGCATACGGAAGTGCCGAAGCTGCGCGACGTAGGTATTTCTCGGCAATCCGCCTTCGCCGGAAGAAGACCGTTTCGACCAAGCGTTCGACGCCGCGGTTGATACGATCTAGCAGAAACCCGATAGCAATCGTGGCCAGCAGCTCGAGGCCTAACGCCAGACGCCCTATGGCGATAACGCGCGAAAAAGACCAATCCAAGATCGAGACGAATGCGATTACCCCGAGGGACAAGACTGCGTAGACGAGGGCACGGTTGAGCACGAAATTTACATCGAGCACGCGCAGCCTGAAGACGGCATACGCGATGCAGATCGGCATGAGCACGACCGCAAAACCGACAACCTGCCCAACGACAAACGGTACGCCCGGGACGAAATAAATCGCATATGCCACGAAAGACGCGATCGTTCCAATTGCCAGAAAGCCCCAGCGCTGCCGGTCGCTCGGCGTCGCCATCGCGACGTTCTTTGCAACGATCAATCCGGCGAGGACAAAGGTGCCGAGGGGAATGATGGTGCTCGGAATGACATCCCATTGCGGAAGCGATCCAGTGCTGAAGTACATGCGCCACTCGACGACATAGACCGCGTACGACAAGACCAGGAACATCCACACGAAAGGATCGATCCGGCGACGCCACCCGAGCACGTCGCCGTTGGGAAAACGCAGCACGAATGGGAGCAGCGGTAAGACGCTCCACGGTCCGAAGATCGTACTCAGCAGGAAGCTGAGCGCCAAAAACGCCGATGGAGACAACACATGCGACCAATACATGAATGCCGGCCCCGTGCCAAAGTACCCGACAGCAAAAAGATAGAATGCCCACGACATTACCGACGGCCGTAAGAAGACCAGCAAGAACGCCACGACAAGAAAGACCGTGGGCGGCGCGTATGCGAGTACCCCGCCGATGCGTCGCCAAATGCCGAAGCTTCGGTCGGGTACCGCCGTCAAGGTTACGATGCGCAGTGCGTCCCCGCGCTCGAACGTTAGCGTTTCACGCTCGCCCGTATACGCCGACCTTACGCGCGACAAGATTTCGTAGTTGTCGTGCGAGACCAGACGATCGCCGGCGCGCACTCCCGCGCGACCTGCGGGCGACCCGGGATCAACGCCAATAACGACTAAACGCTGCGGGGGAAGCACGATGCCAAACGTTCCTTCGCCCCAATTCTCCGCAAAATCGACGTGTCCGATCGGCACGTAATAAATGACGACCACGAAAAACGTTACGATTATCAGGAGCGCTCGCGCAAGTGTCTGCCGCATTATAGGCTACCGGAGGTCCCGAAAGAAAGGGCGCAGGTGGTGCATCGATGGCGAACTCTTCCCGCAGAGAGGTAACGGCGCCTACGCACGAGTAGCGAAGGGGTAGAGAAATGAAGACGCTTTGGCGCGCGGCGCTCGTCGTCGCGTTGCTCGGCTCAGCGATCCTGTTCCCGCTGCAAATGACGCTCGTCGGACAGTCGGGAACCTTTGAATTCGTTACCGAGGAAGGGATCGCAAATGCCTCGTCGGTTACGCGGCACGTCAACGATGTTGCGCGGGACTCAGCGGCCTGGCGCACCGGCCTGCGCGCCGGCGATGCGCTGCCGCTCGCAAACGTCGATCGCAGCTCTCGCATCGCCCTGAACTACGTCCTGCCCGGCGACGTTGCGCAGTACGACGTCCGGCTCGGCACGAAAACGTTTCGCATCCGTCTCGTCGCGGCGAGGAACACGCCGTACGTGCTCGATCCACCCGACGCGATTCGTGCCTTCGCCATGTTGTGCGTTGCTATCTTTGCATTACTGGTCCTTCTTCGCGCGTGGAACACCGAGTACGGCCCGCTCATCGCGACGTTTTTAGCGGCGACGGTTCTCGATGCCGCTGCCGATCGGATTCCCTGGACGCCTGCAACCGCGAATGTCGTCGGCGCCGCTCTGTTCGGAAATAACGGCGGAATTGACGGCGTCTGCACCGCGCTGACAATGTTTCTGCCGGTCGTCTTAGCGGGCCGCCTCATCGGGTGGCAGAGCAACGCCTTCCGGATCGCTGCCGGTTGCGTCGCCTCGTTGACCGCGTTCGTTCTCTTCTATTGCCCGATCGGTATTTACCTGCGGCACAACGGCATGGCAGGGTCGTTCGCGGAGTTTGCAAACGACTGGATGCTGAACACATCGCCATTCTTGGCCGGCGCCGTTGCGCTGCTCGTCGCATATGTCACCGCGCGCGGGGAGAGCCGGCAGCGATTGCGTTGGATCTTCTGGGGATTCTTTCCGTATTTGGCCGGCGTGGGTGTGCTCAATGCGACGTACGATTGGACGCTGACCTCGATCGTCTACTTCGAGCACCCTCAAATCTATCTGGTCGCCGGCAGCATCCTGCGCGCGATGGAGCTGGCGTTACCGATAGCGCTCTTCTACGGCGTCCTTTTGCGCCGCGTCGTCGACATCGGGTTCGTGCTCAATCGCGTCGCGGTCTACGCAGCGCTTTCGGTTATCCTCGTCTCCGTTTTCGTCATTCTCGAGTTTGCGCTCAGCAAAGTGCTCCTGGAAACCGGCCGCGCCGGATCGCTCGCGATCCAGCTCGGCATCGCGCTGGTGATCGGCCTTTCGGGGCGCTATCTGCACGGAATCATCGATCGCTTCATCGATCGCGTCCTCTTCGCGAAGCGGCACGCCGACGAATCGGCGTTGCGCCGTTTCGCACGCGAGGCGGAAGTCTATACGTCGGCTGATGCGCTCCTCGATCGAGCGATGGAGATGCTCAGCGAGCACAGCGAAGCGCGAGGCGCCGCCATCTACCTGGTCTACGACACGTCTGCGAAGGCAGTTCGAACGAGCAACGCCGAGTTTCCGCCAAGCGTAAACCTCGACGACGAGTTGGTCGTGAAGCTGCGCCGCTGGAGCGAGCCGGTCGATACGCACGACGTGAGGACCGCCTTCCCGGACGGCATGGCCTTTCCGATGAGCGTGCGAGGGAAGCTCGTTGGTGCTCTCGCCTGCGAAACCAAGCGCGACTATTCGGCATTCGATCCCGACGAGCGCGAATCGCTCCTCGAGGTTGCGCGCGGCCTCGGTGCCGCGCTCGACGCGCTTTTGACCAAATCCGACGGCGCGATCGTCGCACTGCAAGCGTCTATCGCGGAAATGGCCGATGCCATCGTGACGACGCTCGGCGAGAAGATCGACTTGCTCCGCCTGCGGACCGGCGCGTGACTAGAGCGTCGAGAGTCCAGACGTCACGTCGTGCGCTCACCCTATACATGCGATGATCGTTTCGATCACGAGCTTTGTCCCGTTCGGATCGGGAACTTGAATGCACAGCGCTCCCGTCGATCGAACCGGATAGTCGTTTCCGCCAGGGAATAAAGCATCGCCAACATAGATCATTTGGTTGATCGTAATGCCGAGGATATCGCGCAGCTTTCGGATGCCGTACGCCTTGTCAATGCCCGGAAGCGTAACATCGATTGAGGTCGTTCCACCCAACTCCACCGAGAATTCCGGAATAGAGACGTCGAGCAGCGCTTTGATCTTCTTGCGTTTTGAAAAATCGGGATCCCACTTGCTCTTTTCTTCAAGAGGAGCCTCCTGACCGAGGGCAGAGTAGGTTATCTGAGTCCCTCGATCGTCAATCTGTTCGCCCCACACTTTCTCGACCTTGAAGCCGGCAGTGGCGACCGCGTCTTCGAGCGCTCTTTCTATCTTCTGTTTTTGAGCGTCGCTAAGATCCTCGGAATAGAGGGTCTGCCAGCCTTCCTTATACTGCAAGAATTTTGTTCCGCAGGTCGGGAGAATCGACAAGTTCGCGAGGGGCGCATCCTTTGGGAGATGTCCAAGAACTTGCTGTTCGAATTGCAGTTGGGCACCGCCAGAAATAATCGCCACCTTAACCACTTCGAGAAGGTTGCGAAGAAGCACCGCCATCTCATCGTCGATCGCTGATTTACTTTGCGCCAACGTGCCATCGAGATCGAAAGCGACGAGCGTTTTCATCCCGCCGCCTTACTCAAACATCCCACCCCTTCCCTTGTCCCTGGCACTCGCGCTAAAGCCGACTCATGTAAATGTATCCGGCGACCTTGCCGGTGCGTTCCTCAACAGATCTTCGGCCGTTCGATGCGACACACGCGGCAAGCCTCACGCTGCATCCACACCGCTACGCTGGCCGGCGGTTCACCGCACCTTCCGTGCGTTAAAGGTCGGAGCAACCCCGGTACGCTAAAATGGAGACATGGAAAAAGGGCTTGTGGCTTACGAGTACGAGTGCGACCCTTGCCACCGCAGGACAGATACGCGCTACGGCACCCAAGGGGAAGGCCGGATAATTCCAGCTGACCCACCGCGGTGCCCAGAGTGCGGCGAGAAGATGAAGGTCGCCAACTACCGCGTTGTCTGAAAGCTGTCGGCTTCGCTTATTTGGCTAGGGACAGCCGGCGCGGACGAGCGGCTTATGGACGCTGACCCTGCGCCAGATTGGGGGATCGTGGAAGATCACGAGCGCGACCTGGGCGACGACGTCGGCTTCGATGTAAGCGCAGGACCAGCGATGCGTTTTCCAGTGGCCTGCCTGTCGATCGTCGTTCTTTTCGCGTCGGTGGTTGGATCCGCCGCGGCGTCCCCCGATTTGAGTCAGTGGTTCTTCACGGCAACCGCGGCCGAAGGTTCCGGACTTTCGGCCGGCTCGATCAAGCCGGACTATCTCGGCGGTACGTCGATGCGCGCGATGCACTGTGGTGCGAGCGGCGTACGAATCGGCGGCGTGTGGGAACTGGTCAAGTACGACCGCAAGCACCATATCGGCCTGGCGGCGGCCAGCACCGACGAATGCAGCGTTGCGATTTTCGAGGCTTCGCCGCCGGGCGTGAACGTGCCTGATGCCGACTTGTCGCAGTATGGCACCGGACGCGGCTTGCGCATCGGAAGCACGTATCAGGAGGTCGTCGCCGCTTATGGCGGCTCGCCCGCGAAGCACGGATCTCGCTTCGTCGTGCGATATGCAGCCGGCATCCCCGACACGACCGTATCGCTCCCGCACAAGCCCATTACCGACGACGAGATTCTCACCATCGTCGTCGACAACAATCGCGTGACCGCGATTACGGCCTCGATCAACCTGTCGGGTGAGTATTAGCGAACGCTACGCGCTCTAAAGGTACTTATGCATGATTCGGATACCAAGAGCGACGCAGCGGCCCGGTTCCGTTAATTCCACCACTGTCGATACAGCTGGACTCGAAGCGGAGCTGCGCCGCAACGTACGGGGTGAAGTACGGTTCGATAGCAGCACGCGCGCTATGTACGCCACCGACGGATCAAACTATCGGCAGGTGCCGACCGGGCTGGTGGTTCCCAAAGACGCCGAGGATGTGGAGCGTGCGCTTGCGGCATGCAGGAAGTTCGGCGCACCGGTCTTCTCTCGCGGCGGTGGCACGAGCCTTGCGGGCCAGACGTGCAATGCCGGCGTCGTCATCGATTTCAGCAAGTACATGAACCGCGTTCTGGAGATCGATTGGGAGCGGATGAATGCGCGGGTGCAGCCCGGGTGTGTGAACGACGACTTGCGTAATCAGGCGGAGCAGCGCCATCTCACCTTTGGCCCCGACCCGGCTACGCACAATCGCAACACGTTCGGCGGCATGATCGGCAACAACTCGTGTGGGATGCACGCGCAGATGGCCGGTAAGACCGAGCAGAACGTCGAGGAGCTCGACATCGTCACCTACGACGGCCTGCGCATGCGCGTCGGGCAAACGTCCGACGAAGAGCTGGACCGTATCATTGCCGGCGGCGGCCGCCGCGGTGAGATTTACGCAAAGCTCAAGGCGTTGCGGGACAAATACGCCGACAAGATTCGCGAGAAATTCCCAGACATTCCCCGTCGGGTTTCGGGTTTTCCGCTCAACGAATTGCTTCCGGAAAATGGCTTCAACGTCGCGCGAGCCCTCGTCGGAACAGAGAGCACCTGCGTTACGATCCTCGAAGCGAAAGTTCGGTTAGTCCACAGCCCGCCGTATCGTGCGATCGTGATCCTGGGGTTTCCGGATTTGGGAACTGCCGCCGATCACGTACCGTTCTGCGACGAACACAAGCCGATTGCGCTCGAGGGGATCTCTGCCTCCATGTTTCGTTATATGGAACTCAAGGGAGAGCCGGAGAGCGGTCGCGCGATGTTCCCCGAGGGGACGGGATGGCTGATCTGCGAGTTCGGCGGTGACCGCAAAGAAGAGGCCGCCGATCGCGCGCGAGGCTTGATGAACGCATTGAAATCGCGCCCCGATCCGCCGACGATGAAGTTTATCGACGATCACCAACAACAGCAACGCTTCTGGACTTTCCGTGACGACGCCCTGGGGGCGACCTCCAAAATCCCTAACCAGGCGGACTACTATCCGGGTTGGGAGGACTCGGCGGTCGACCCCAAGCGCCTGGGCGACTACGTTCGCAAGTTCCAGCAGATGCTCGACGAGTACGGCTATGAAGGCTCGATCTACGGACATTTCGGACAGGCGTGCGTGCACGTTAGCGTCAACTTCGATCTGTATACCGCGGCTGGCATCGCGAAGTATCGCGACTTCGTCACGAAAATGGCGCACATCTGTGTCGAACACGGCGGATCGCTTTCCGGGGAGCACGGCGACGGCCAGGCGCGGGGCGAGCTCTTGCCGATTATGTATGGCGACGAATTGGTGCAGGCGTTCTGGGAGTTCAAATCGATCTGGGACCCACAGCATAAGATGAACCCAGGCAAGGTCGTGCATCCATATCAGATCGATCAGAATTTGCGCTGGGGCACCGCGTACGAGCCATGGGAGCCCCAAACGCACTTCACCTTTGAAGACGATCGTGGCAGCTTTGCCTTTGCCGCCAACCGCTGCGTAGGAACTGGTAAATGCCGCAAACATGATGCAGGCACGATGTGCCCCAGTTACATGGCGACGAAGGAAGAGGCTTACTCGACGCGCGGGCGTGCACGACTGCTTTTCGAGATGCTGGAAGGGAACCCGATTGATAGGGGTTGGCAGGACGATGGCATCAAGGATGCGCTCGATTTCTGCCTCTCGTGCAAAGGCTGCAAGGGCGAATGCCCGGTCAACGTCGACATGGCGACATATAAGGCCGAGTTTCTCTCGCACTACTACGAACACAAACGGCGGCCGATCGCCGCGTACGCCTTTGGCCTCATGTACTGGTGGGCTCGGATCGCTGCACGGGCTCCCGGGGTAGTGAACGCACTCACACAAGCTCCCGTCATGCGCGAGATGCTCAAAGCGGCTGTTTCCATCGCACCGCAGCGCACGATTCCGCTTTTTGCTCGGGAAACGTTTCGAACGTGGTTTGTGAAGCGTGCGCCGCAAAACGTCGGTAAGCCGCAGGTTATCCTCTGGCCGGATACGTGGAACAATCACTTCCATCCAACGACGGCACAAGCCGCGGTGGAAGTGCTGGAAAAGGCTGGGTTCCACGTTACCATCCCTGCCGTGCAACTCTGCTGCGGACGGCCGCTTTACGATTACGGCATGCTCGATCTGGCCAAGAAGATGTTGGCGGACATTCTGGAGGTTCTACGACCACAGATTCGCGCCGGCATCTGCGTCGTCGGGTTGGAGCCAAGTTGCGTGTCGGTCTTTCGGGATGAAATGACCAACTTGCTTGGCCCTGATGAGGACGCAAAACGATTGAAGCAGCAAACCTACCTCTTCACCGAATTTCTTGCGGAGAAGGCGCCGCGACTCGAGTTACCACGGCTGAACCGCAAAGCGCTCGTCCAAGAGCACTGTCATCACAAGTCGATTCTCGATACGTCGGGCGAGAAAGAACTCTTTGATGGGCTCGGACTGGATTACGAGATCCCCGATACCGGGTGCTGCGGCATGGCCGGGCCGTTCGGCTTTGACGCCAGCCACTACGACGTGTCGATGAAGGTCGGCGAACGCGCACTGTTGCCCAAAGTACGGACCGCCGACGAAAGCACGATCATCGTAGCCGATGGCTTCAGCTGCCGCGAGCAAATATCGCAAACCACGAATAGGCAGGCGATGCACCCCGCCCAGGTATTGAAGATGGCGTTCGACGACCGAGGACAAGGTCGCCAAGACGCACGTCCCGAGTTACGGTACATGCCCAACGCACGAACCGAGGCGCGCAAAGCCGCCGTGCGTGGTTCAATCGGAGTTGCAGCAATTGCCGGCGTGGCCGCGGCGGTCATCCTGTTCGTTTGGAAGCGCGATGGATGACCGCAAGCGATTATTTGTTGCGGCGCCAGTGAAACTGTGGGAAGTCTGAGCAAGATTATATGCAGCTGCAGACGTTCGGGCACGGTACCCTGAATGAGATCGATCTAGCCGCGCTGATACGCGGCAACGGTATCAGTACAGTCGTAGACGTTCGGAGCGTTCCAAAGAGCCGCACCCACCCACATGTCTGGGCGGAACGAATGGCGCAATGGGTCCCGGATCTTTCCGGCGCACGGTACGAATGGTGCCGCGGGCTCGGCGGTTTCCGAAAGGTTCGCTTGAACAGCCCGAACGTTGTCTTGCAGCACCCCTCGTTCCGCGGCTATGCGGACTACATGCAAACGACCGAATTCATATACGCCCTCGATAAGCTATTGGAACTTGCGGCGCAAACCAAAGTGGCAATCATGTGCTCGGAAAGCCTGTGGTGGCGTTGCCACCGGCGGCTGATCGCTGATGCCGCTTCGCTATTGCGAGGCGTCGAAGTACTGCACCTCATGCACTCCCGTACACATCAGCGTCACGTGCCTACTCAAGGCGTGCGTATACTCCCATGTGGGCTACTCCAATACGACGAAATTGCCGATGCTTGAGCAGTTAACGTCACAAATCGGTTGGCGGACGCGCTTAACGGGCGGGTCACACTACCCGGGCGGTCTGGAATAGCCTACTATGCTTGGAATCGTAGCGGTACTTGTTTTTCCGATGCTGATGGCGCTCAGCCCGTTGCAGATCTATTGGAAGGCGCAAGCCGCGATCAATCAGCTCCCTGCAGCGCCCTACATCGCCTTCACGTTCGTCAATAGCAGCACGACGTTCGTCCCCGAAGAGCAGTTGCCGGCGAACTCAAATCAGCCGCCTCCCGACATCAACCGCTCGATGGGCCCCCCAAATCAGATCGCTCCCGAGGGAAATGAGCCGCCTCCCGAGCCGCCGCAAACGGTCTTCAAGCACGGAGAGGTGCTGCGCACGCTGGTGCGCCTCTCGGACGGTGCCGCCGTCGTCGTCGCGCTGCGCGACCAATCCGGCGCAGAAATTCCGCGACCCGAGGCGCGCGTCGTCACCACCGAAATTAATTATCTTGCCGTTTCAAACGTCGTTCGGCTAGGCGATTTCCCGCTGGCCGATTTCGGTGTGCGCTACGGTACGCCGTCGCGCGCCGGCTTCTTTGAGGCGCCGTATCCGTCGCCGCAGGCTTCCGCGCTGCGCGTCATTGCTACCGTCTACGCGTTCGAAACGCCGCCCTATCGCATCGTCGATCTCGGCGATACGACCATCGACGGCCGCCCGGTCTACCACCTAGGACTCGATCCCACGCGAGATCCGGCGCGAAACGTGTTGCGCCAAATATGGATCGACAAGGAGAGCTTCCTGCCCGTTCGTTACGTCGCCTGGCGTACGGTGCTCACTCCGTTCGAACACTTTAGCTCCGTCGTCACCGTTAACTGCGCCGTCATCGATGGCCACTTGGTGAATATGGACGCCATCGGCACGAACGATCACGGCCAAGGGAAATGGCGCATCTCCGATGTCTCGTTCCCCGACTCGGAACCCGATTGGGTGTTCGATCCCAGTCAATGGAACGCTCATCACGGCCAGCCGATTCCCAACCTTGCACCAAGCTCGCAAACAGCATCCGGCTCCCATCGCTAAACGCACGACATGAGAAGCAGTGTTGCGAGCGGAGTCAATTGCTTCGCATGTAAGAGGCCAGGGGGTTCGAGCCCCCCTCATCTCCGCCACTGAAATCGCTTCTTCTACACGGAATTTTGGCGCCAATCAGCCAGGAAGGTCCCGACGCCTCCCTAGGTGGTGCGTTTTGTTGTCGCTCTGCTAGCGGTTTTCTTGTTTGTGCTGGGAAATCGCGATGCAATGGTTTTCGTGATCGCGGCTATCGCGATGATACTCGTGAGCGTTCGACCGTGGCGGACTCCGGCGTGGCTGTGGCCCGCGTTAGCGACTGTCGTAGTCGTGGCGCTCGGCGCCGAGTCCGTCGGCGCCGCGCTCCTTTCGATCTTGCGGCAGTGGAACGTTCTGCTCTTCATCTTGGGGCTCATGGGGTTAGCCGCGGCGGCAGAGGAAAGCGGCGCTTTCGCCTGGATCACCGACGTCCTACTCGAGCGTGCCCGCGGCTCGCGACGCCGGTTGTTCGTCTGGTTGTTTCTTACCGGTGCGGCGCTGACGCTCGTGCTTTCCAACGATGCGACAGCCATCGTCCTCACGCCGATCGTCTATCGCGCGTTCGCCAAACGCGGCGGGGACGCGATGCCGTTCCTTTTCGGTTGTACGTTCGTTGCCGACACCGCCTCGTTTGGATTGCCGTTTGCGAATCCGGCAAACGTGATCATCCTGCCGAACCCACACTTGCTGCCGTACCTCATACACCTGGGACCACCCCAGATCGTCGCCATCGGAGTCAACCTCGCGCTCTTCTTGCTGCTGTACCGGTCGCAGCTGCGCGGGCGATACGAACTCGCGACCGGGGCACCGCCGTCCGGTGCGGCACTGCGAACGCTCCTGGCGATGGCGAGCGTTGGCGTTGCATACGTCATCGCGCTAGCGTTACGGTTGCCGCTCGGTCCGGTCGCCGCCATCGGTGCCTGCATCACGCTGGCTATTGCGTTGATTCCGCCGCGAAGCGCGCTGCGACATGTGAGCTGGAGCACGTTTGCGTTGCTCGCAGGACTCTTCGCGCTACTCGATGCCGTCGCGCGCGCCGGCTTTGTCACCTGGGCGTTGCGCGGGCTCGAAAGTGTCTCCCGTTTCGGTAGCGCTGCCCTCGATGCAGCTTCCGCCGGCGGCGCAGCGCTCTTTTCGAACGTACTGAATAATCTTCCAGTTGCGATTGCCTCCTCGTACGTGGTTCGGCAGATGCCGACCGAGCATCTGGCCTATCCGCTGATCGTCGGCGTCGACTTGGGGCCGAACCTGACAACGACTGGGTCGCTCGCGACAATTCTGTGGCTTACACTGCTGCGTGAGCGCGGGGTGCACGTGAACGCGTTCGAATATTTCAAGCTCGGGGCGGTGGTCGTTCCCACGACGATCGCGGTGACGGTCGCTTGGCTCTGGTTGGTGCGATAGGAGTGGAAGAATGATAACTGCGCCTATCTGTTTTGACGGCGTCGACGATGAAGCCCTAATCGAAGCTGTGCGGGAGTTTCTGCCGTTCTTCACCGATGTCGAAGCGTGGTGCGCCTACGGCGATGCCGCCGAGCGGTTTATCGACGACATCGCCGAGCGCCATCACGGTCCACATCCGCCTCATCCTCTACGCCATTCAGTAATCGATGCAGAGCAAGCCGACGCGATTGCTCGCCACGGCGTCGCCTTGTTGCAGCGCGCAGGCGTCAGGGCGATCCCTCGCACGTTAGGCGGCCGCGATCCGGGACATGCGCTAGCGGCGGCCAGCCGGCCGCATCACGTGCTCGTGCTTTCCGCAAGCCATCGGGAAGGCAGCGGTCCCAAGTCGATCGGGCACACCGCGCGTTTCGTTCTTGATCACGCGCGCGGTCCGGTGCTGTTACTGCGGGGGCGTTGAACATCGCGCAGTCGATCGCGGTGCGCCGGAAGAACGCAGCGATTCATGACTGGCCGCCCGGATAATCTCCGCCTTTTTCACAATCGTTTACAGCGAGAGGCGACCGCAGCCGATCTCGTAGTCGGCCATTCCGTAGTAGATGTCGAAAGCGCGGTCGCCTTGCGGGTCGATGCCGGTGGGGAACACGACATTGCCGACCCTTCCGCGAATCGCTCCAGCGAGCTTTGGTACGAAGAGCGGCTCCGGCGAACGGTAGACGATTCGTTCTACGTGCTCGGGATCGTGAATGAGCAGACCGGCGCTATAGCGCAGCGACGGCCCGTCGGCAACGCGTTCAAGCTCGTCTACGCCGTGGATCACCGCGAGCCACCCTTCGCGCACGCGCACCGGAGGCGTGCCGGCTCCAACTTTTATTCGCCCCCACTGAGCCGGCGGCAAAGTAAGACGGTGGGTTTCGGTAACCGTGCAAAGGTTTCTTATATCGGCTTGCACTGCGTCGAGCGGAATGTAGCCGATCGAGATCGACTCCCGCTTTTCCGGCGGTAACGCTTTTAGCGCTGCAATCGCATCACTGCCCTGGTGCACCGAAATATCCAGCGTGGGCCTATGATAGAAGGCAATCGACATGATTCCCGTTGGGCCACGCACCGGTTCTGGGAAGAATGCGGCATCCTTATCCGCGAAGCGCTCTTGTCCGCCGCGAAACCATAACAAACCCAGGCGCTCCCAAACTAAGCCATCGCGGGAGATCGCCACCGCGACTTCCGGTCCACGATTCCCAAAGGCCACGTAGGCCATCACGTACATATCGAGTACTGCGATATAGGTGATGCGAGGGTCCTCACAGCCATAACCGCCAGGCTTGTCGCGGAACTCGTACGGCGCCTCCGGTTCGAGGGCGAACCCGCATTGCTCGAAAATCATTGAGCCGCCGGAATCCGGATAACCTCGGAAGGATCCGATCCGAGAGATGTTGCCGGCTGCCACCATGCGGGGGTACAGCTGCAATGTTCCATCACGTAGGCGCGCGCACGCCGGATTCAACACGCCGAGTTCTTCGTACGCCGATTTATTGGGTCTTAGAAAGACACCGTATCGTTCGAATTGTGGCTGAAGCGAGAGTATCATGAGTTGATATCCAGATTACTTGCGTTTCACGACGTTGATGACGCTCATCGCCCGTGCCTTCTCTCTTCAAGAGCGATTCCATACAATATTGCGGTGTTTTACCAAACTAGCGGTCGCCCGGCTCGCAGAGGTGGGGATACTTGATGGTAACATTGTCATTGCAAAGATGACGACGAGTGACTTTCTCCTAAAGTGGCTGGTTAGATGAAGCGGCGATTTAAAGTTGGCGATCACGTGAGTTGGAATTCTGAAGCTGGTCGCGTCACCGGCACGATTGTGAAAGTGATCACTTCGGAGATCGCGTTCAAGGGCTACCGTAGGCATGCCAGCGAGCACGAGCCGCAATACGAAATCAAGAGTGACAAGAGCGACCATATCGCGATGCACAAAGGTTCAGCTCTGCGCAAGCTTTCAAAGTAGCTGGCCTAGGGCTATTCTCGAATGCGCAAAGCGATTTTGCCCACGACGTGCCCTTCTTCGATTCGGCGGTGAGCGTCAGCCGCGCGATCGAGCTCGAACACGTCGACTCGTAGCGGAATCGTGCGCTTACCGATTGCTTTATTCAATACGTCGAAGGCTTGCCTTGACATCTCCGCATCGAACGGCAGCGAAGGATGCCCGGCGATACGTATTTCCGGTTCGACCCCGTTGGGATACGCCATGGGCGCATTCGACCGCAAGTGCGATAAGAACGCAGGAAGGTCGTCGCCGGTTGCAGTGACGAGTGCTGCATCAAACCCTTCGGGTGCAGTTCCTTTGATCACCGCTTCGCGTCGCGGTGAATGCGAATCGATCGCGTGAGCGGCACCGAGCGCTCGAAGATAATCGTGTGCATCGGGACGTGCCGTTCCAATAACCGTTGCTCCTATCGCGTGTGCACCGAGCCAAACGGCGAGCGAACCGACGCCGCCACTCGCGCCGAAGACGAGCAGCGTTTCGCCGTGCTTGGTCTTTAGGACTCGCAGGCCTGAGTGCGCGGTTAGCGCGACGCAAGGCATGGCACCCGCTATTTCTTGATCCAGCTGATCCGGAACGGGCTGAACCCGGTCTGCGGGAACGCTAACGTATTCCGCGTGGAAGCCACCGTTCGGATTTTCGTAGCTAAACGAGTACACGCGCTCGCCAACGCGTAAACGTGTCTCGCCGGAGGAAACCGCAGCAACCGTGCCGCTGCCATCGGCGCCCAAGATCGTGCCCGGCTTTACCGCTCCCCATGCGCCCGATCGCTGCTGAGCGTCCCAGCTGCCGACGCTGGCATAATCCAGTGCGATAATTACGTGGTCGCGCGTCAGATGAGGCACGGGCACGGATGCAATATGAATCACGTCGGGCGGACCGGCTTTGTCGACGACGGCCGCTTTCATCATCTTTGGCAGGTTAGATGTCATCACAACCTCCTCGTTCGCTCGGCTGCGGGCTTGAGTTCCTGCTTTTGCTGAACAAGTGGCACAGCGCCGAAATAGAGTATGCGGCGCCACTTGCGACGTAGTGCTCCGTCTAGCCGGCACGCCGAAGGCGCGTCTTTGACGATCTTGAACATGCGCTCATTATGTGGTCGGACCCGAGAGTCACACAGCTTATTGGAAGCGTGCCATTATCGCGACCTCAAACGTTGAGTTTCTTCGAGCGCAATGGTCCATAGCCGGGGTATGGGGCGGTACATCGCGTTCTTACGCGGCGTTAACGTCGCGGGGCGAACGGTCAAGAAAGAGGTGTTGGCCGACGCGTTCGTTCGCGCCGGCGTCGGCGACGTCCGAACGCACATTCAGAGCGGCAACGTGTCGTTCGGTGCTCCCGGGCGCGTGAACCGCGCCACGCTCGCAAAGCGGCTCGAACAGCTGCTGACGGCGGCGGCCGGATACGAGATTCCGGTCTTCCTGCGATCGGTGGACGAGGTTGCGAAAGCGCTGGCGCTCGACCCGTTCAAGAAACTCCGCGTGAGCGCGGACATGCGGACGTGCATCATTTTTATCTCCGAACCGCTTCCGAAAAGCGCCGAGATCCCGTTCACGTCGCCGAACGGCGAGTTCGATTTGCTGCGGGCGACTCCAGGCGAAGTCTTTGCCGTCATGTACCTGCGCAACGGGCGGCCCGGCAACCCGAGTGCCTACTTAGAGAAGACCTACAACCTCGACGCCACGACGCGGTTCTTCGATACGACGCGAAAGATTCTGGCGGCAGCGAGCGAGCCGAGGTCTGCGGCCTCTCTAGCGACAAGACACCGGTGAGTAAATGGAGGCACCATGAAGAAAGCGCTGATCGCAGCCCTCGTTGCGGTTTTTTGCAGTTTCGGCCTCGGGGCGGTCGTCCGCGCCGACGAGCAACCAACGTATACGGGGCCGCTCTCACGGAGCGAGGCGCAGTTTCTCGCATCGGTTCAGCGCGATCTAAGCGCGCGCTTTCCGCACGTGAGCGATGCGGAAAAAGCCGGCTACGTAAGATACACTGGCGTCGACGACACGGGCGCAATCAGCTATGCCAATCAGCAATGGACGTCCGATCCGACGCACCCAAGCCAACTGTGGTATGACCTAAACAGTAATCTCATGGGCGCTGACTTTTCCGTTCCTCGTCCCAACGAAGAACCGCGACCGCAGATTTGGGGCATCAATCCTGGTCGCTGGTACGAGTTCAACGGGCACGTCCACTTCGTCGTCAAACAGCCGGACGACAAAATGTTATACGATCAGTGGATCTGGAATAAGGACTTTGTCGCCGCCGGCGGGAGCCTCGCGAATCCTAGCCCGGAAACGGTCGTCAAACTTGGTAGAGCACCAAACACCGCTTCCGTCACAACAATTTTCGAGTTTCCAACACTCTGGGACCTCATCGTTTGGGTGAAGCCACACCCGAAGGGCCCGTTTCACTGGTAAACAGCCAGATTTCTATCCAGGTCGATAGCGACAGGGACGGGAACGCCTCCGCCATGACATCAGCACGGTTTTTCATTTCCGCCGTCGTTTCTACGATTCTGCTGGCTGGATGCAACGGTGGCAGCGCAACCCCGCCGCTCTCCCAACCGGCACCGGCGCTGCAGCACCTTCTTGCGCCAAGCCGAGCTTCAACTTGGCGTAAAGGAAAATCGATGCCGACAGCTCGTCTCGGTGCCGCTGCTGCCGCAATCGGTACGAAAATCTACGTGATTGGTGGTTACAACGCTACCGGCTTGCTTACAACCAACGAAATCTACAACACGGTGACCGGCACTTGGACTACAGGTGCGCCGATGCCTACGGGCCGGTACTATTTTGGTCTTGCAGCACTCAAGGGAAAGCTGTACGCGATTGGCGGTGAAATCGGTACCCCTTGCTGCGTCGAAACCAACACGGTCGAGGCTTACGATCCCGCCCACAATAGTTGGACGACAAAGGCGACGATGCCGACACCCCGTAACAGCCTTGCTGTGATTGCCGAAGGCAACTACATCTACGCAATCGGTGGCTATTCGGGCGCAGGCGGCCGGCTGGCAAATGTGGAGCGCTACCATCCGACAAGCAACATCTGGTCCGTACTTGCGCCAATGCTTGTCCCCAGATCAAACGTCGATGCGGGCCTTGTTGGCAAAACGATCGTCGCAGCAAGCGGGGTCGGCAGTTCCGGCGATGTGACCGACAACGAAGCCTATACAATAGCGAAGAACCGTTGGAGCGGCCAGCAACCCGAACCCGACGTTCACGTCGCCTCGTGCACGGGTGTGATTGATGGATCGCTCTACGCCGCGGGCGGCGACAACGCGTCGAATAAGCGGATTGGCACCCTCGACGTCTACTCGCTCAAGCACAATGCCTGGTCGCGGGGGTCTTCGATGCCGCGAGCAACGGTCGGCACCGGCGCCGCGGTTGTCAAAGATCACTTGTACTGCTTCGGGGGCGCGAGCAAAAGCTTTCCGACCGATGCCGGCATCAAATATAGTAAAACCTTGCAGATATTCGGATCCCCGTGATGGCCGAAGAAACTGCGACGAAGATCGCGGAGCTATTGCATCAGGTCGGCGAGATTCACCATATGGTGTTCGCCGACACCGACGGCAGCGACGACGACTGGGCGACCTTCTATTCCGACTGGCTTCTCGCACATTCGGATCTTCCACGATTGCTCGCCAAACGACCGATACGCAGTCACCTGACGCGCGACCTGGTCGAGCTCGACGAACAGTACACGCGCATGGTTCCATCGCAGCCGTGGCCGGCTTGGTATGCCGAACGCCTGACAGGAAAGTATCGTTGAACGTCGCGCGTATCGATCACGTCGTCGTCTTGGTCGACGATCTCTCCAATGCTTTGGCTTTTTATGAAACCGTACTGGGCTGCACCGTAGAAGGCCGTTTTCCGAGCTACGGCATGGTAGAACTTCGCGCGGGTGAATCACACATCGACCTCGTCGACGTAGCCGTACCGGAGGGCAGCTGGGCCCGGCCGCCGGTCGGCGGCGGCCGCAACGTCGACCATGTCGCGCTCGCCATTCAGTCGCACGACCCTGAAGCTGTCCGTAAGCACCTTAGCGCGGCGAACGTCGCCATCATGGAGGAACGCGTCGAAGATCGTTCGGTGTCGTTCTACGTGCGTGACCCTAGCCGTAACACGATCGAGTTAATCGTACCGTCACAGTAGCGCGGTTGCCCGGCGGATGGTTTGAGCGACTCCTAGCTTGGGAAGGCTGCAAGAAGCATTTAGGAGATTACTGCATGCCGCGTAAGACAAACTCACGCAAAAAGAGCGGCGCCGCTCGCAAAACCGGCGCTCGCAAGACCGGAGTTGTTCGTAAAGCCAGCTCCGCTGCAAAGAAGGGCGCCAAAGGCGTCGTCAAAGCGGCGGGTACGGCAGCTAAGAAAGCGACGAAGGTCGTGAAGAGCACGCGTCGCACCGTTCGCAAGGCCGCTGAAAACGTTCACGAAACGGCAGCCAAGGCCCGCAAGGTCGGCGATACCGTCATTGGCGCTGCCGAAGTGCTCAAAGAGACAGCCGACTTCGTAGACACCATGGCAATGCGCGCAAAGCAGCGCGCGACAGCCGGGAATAAACGCAGAGGATCAAAGCGATAGGAGACAATCAAAAATGAAAGTGCTACGGCTTTTTCTTATTCCGGGGATCGCGTTGGCTCTTATGGCTCAAAGTCTTGCCGCGACCAATACGATGAATCACATCAACAACGCCATGTCCGCCCACGCGATGACGATCAATATGGGAGCCCAAAACGGTTCCAAGCAAGACGGTCAAGCCTTCTTAAACGACACATCGGCCGGCTTGAAAGTGAAGGTACAGGTCAAGAACGAGCCGACAGGCGGTTCCGAACCGGCTCACATTCACGAAGGTACCTGCGCCAAACTCAATCCAGCACCTTGGAAGCCGTTATCGAATGTCGTTAACGGCGTGTCCGTCACAACGATTCCGGGCCTAACCATCGCAACGCTCAAGAAGGCTAGGTACGCGATCAACGTTCATCAGAGCGCAGCCAATCTCGCTCACTACGTTTCCTGCGGCGACGTGTAAATCAACCAAATCGCGGTGTTCGGTCACTCATTCTTGAGCGCGGCGCGCAAGACTAGCCGCAACTCTTCCGAGCCGCGATAGCCGTGCGATGAAATTGCGTGGGAGATAGCCACTACGAGCACGTCAGCCTCGGTTCCCGAGATTCTGAGCGAACAGCCACTTGCGCTATCGTACTCGCGGCAATCCACGTATTTGCGCGTTTCAGATTCCGTTTGCATATACACCTCGGCTTGAGCCGAAATCGTACCGCCCGATGGTCAAGAAATCGTCAAGGCTAGAGCCGGCGCGACGGCGGCCGAACCGGAAATGAGACCACAAACGTGCTTCCTTGACCAACGGTACTTGTGACGGCGACGTCGCCGCCATGGCGGCGAGCCAACGCCTTGGCGATCGAAAGGCCGAGTCCCACGCCCCCGGGCGCACGCACCGAATCAGCCCGCCAAAAGCGCTCGAAAATTCGTTCGAGATGTTCCGACGCGATTCCAATTCCCGAATCGCGAACGACAACCTGAATCTCGACTCCAGATCTCTGCGTTTGAACCGACACGTGGCCTCCAGCCGGCGTATAGCGCCTTGCGTTCTCCAGAAGATTGGAGATGATCCGCTCGATCTGATCTGGATTCCCATACACGGTTGCTGCCGTGTCGGCTGCGACACTCAACGTGATGCCTGCCTCCGAAAACGCCGCCCGATAATGATCGACGAGTCTGTCTACCGTCGCGGGCAGATCGACCACGTACAACTCGCGCTCCAGCGATCGATCTGCGGCAGCGAGCAAGAGAAGATCGCTCGATAGGCGCGACATCTGCCTCGCGCCGTTAGCGATGGTTTCGAAACGGGAGCGATCGCGCCTAGGATCTCGCTCCGGGTCGCGCAACGCGGCGTCGGCGCTTGTGCTAATTGCGGTTAGTGGCCCGCGCAATTCATGCGATGCATTAGCCGTAAATTCGCGCAACGTTTGGAACGTCTGCTCCACGGGCTGAACGGCTCTGCGAGTCAGCACGAGGCCGCCGGCGCCGCTTCCGACAATTGCGAGCAACGTCGCCACCAAAATGCCAGCGTCGAGGTAGCGAATGTCCGCACGCTCCCGCTCGTTCCATTCGCTAGCTCTGACCGTACCTATTCGCTGATGTGTTCTCGGCTTTAGAACCGGCATCGTAACACTATGAAGTCTCTGAGTTTGCAGTGCCGGCGTGAGCCCTTCGCTGCCTACGAGCTGCCCGCCCCGGTCGAACCATTGAAGACCCTGATCCGGTGTTAAGAGCCCTCTTCTCGATATCTCGGCTTTGTCGATCTCAAAACCGTCGCCGACAAACAAAATGCTTCTCAGACCGGCGCGGGCGACGTCCTGAAGTCGGGTCGCCGTCTGCTGATCGATGACGCTAACGAAGGCAAAGCGCACGACCACGGCGGCAACCAAGAAAACCGCAGCAAATGCAACAAGATAAGAAAGCAGAAGGCGGCGCTCGAGTGCAAACGGAGCAGAATCGATCTCACGTCCCAAGATCTGCAAGCCGATAGCCCATGCCGTAAACATTTTCGACTGGATCGTGCGCTCCGCCAACGGCACGGAACTTACGGCGGAGATTGGTGATGTGGGTCTTGATGGAATCGGAATCGGAGTCGTCGTCGAAAGTCGCCACCTTATCGCGTAACATCGCCCGACTAAAAACCTGGCTTGGGCTGCGCATAAGCGTTTCCAAAATGGCGTACTCCGTGCCGGTGAGCGGGATCGTGGCGCCGTTGTACGTGACAAGACGTCGGCTCGGGTCGACTCGAAGCGGCCCACGTTCCAGCACCGGTCCTTTCGCCTCACCTTGTCGGCGAGAAACCGCTCGGATTCGCGCGGAGAGCTCTGCCAAATCGAACGGCTTCACAAGGTAGTCGTCGGCCCCGGCATCGAGCGCCGCGACTTTGTCGTCGACGTCATCGCGAGCAGTGATCATCAATATGAGCGCCTTTGACTTTTCGGAGCGCAGCCTACGACACAACCCTAAGCCGTCAAGCCCGGGCAAAAGGATGTCGAGCAGGATCACATCATGAACCTCTGTGCGAGCGAAATCGAGACCGCTCAGGCCGTCTTCAACCACGTCAACGGCGTGATGCTGGCGACGCAGGTCCTCGGCCAGCGATTGATGGATCCGCGGGTCGTCCTCGACGATCAGAATGCGCATCGGAAAGAGGGTTCCCTCTTAACTATTTATTTACGATCTACTAGTAGCATCGACGGATATGATGCGCGCCAAGGGCTTATTGGCCAATGAAGACGGTGTTTCGCTTGTCGAGTACGCACTCCTCATTGCGTTGATTTCCGCGGTGGCGATTATTGCGGTTACGCTGCTCGGTCACAATGCCAGCTCCGTGCTGAGCAGCGCAGCCGCCAAGATTTAGACGTATTCGACGTTAGACGCGTTCGACTTGCCCGTGGTCGTCACAATGGCTCGAATGCGGGTTGTGAAGATGCTTTCCGACGACGTAGTCGACGTGACCGTCGTGCGGAACGGCCTCGTGGCCGCACGAGCGCTCGTGCCGATGACCTGAATCATGTGCGCTGCACTCGTGTCCGGGCTTACAGTCAGATGGGTTGGTCTTGGAGGCATTAAGTTCGTGCTCGTCGGTGTGTCCGTCGTGCGCGTGATGGAGATGACCGTCATGGAGGTAATCGGTGTGCCCATCGTGCTTTACGCGCGAGTGACCGCAATTCTCTCCGTGGGTATGCGTGTGGGATTCGTGCGTAGCGTGCGTTGACATTTTCGAATCATCGCACCGGCAAGCACCATATGTCCAGAAACTTGCAAACGGTTCCCGCTTCGGCCGACTGTCCGGCCGGCACCCGCGCCTAGCAGGTTAGCTCACGTATGAGGAACAAGCTAGAGCGAGCAAGCATTGGAGCGGCGGGGAGCGACCAGCGCGCACGGAGATCAGCATCGATAATATAGTGATCGTGGTTTTTGCGGGTGAATACGATCTGGCTTGTCAAAAAGAACTACGGCGCGAATTCGATCGGCTGCATGAGCAGCCGAACGTCGTGTTGGATTTTTCTAACGTGACCTACCTCGATTCGACCTGCATCGCCGAGCTGCTCATACTCAACAAAGCACGAAAAGAGCGCGGTTTCACCGTGGAGACAGTCGTCATGCCGCCTGGAGCTCGCATCGCGCGCCTTCTCGACGTGGCCGGTTTGACGAAAGTCTTCAACGTGGTTGATTCACTCGACGGCCAACTCAATCGAAAGGACAGCGAAATCCGGCACGTCTTTTCGAATCTACGCGATTAGGGATTGCCTCTTCCAAGCGTGTGATTTCTTCATTGCTCGTTTGGTGGCTCATCGCTCAAAGCGCACCCGATGCCGGTTCCTGCGACAACAGCGCCTTGCGCATCATTCCACCAGCGCATCTGTTGGAGCCGGTCATGCCGTTTAACGCACCAGTCCCGCCGGCGAAGGTGGTTATCAGCACGATCGTCGGTCAAGATGGCCACCTGATCACCGAAACGATTTCAGGAGGTAGCGGCTATTCGGCGCTCGACCTAGCAGCGTACAGCTTCATTCACGGCAGCAGCTTCGTTCCGAAGATGATCGACTGCAAGCCGGTGACTGCTTACCAGTTCTTTATCGTCGACTTCTCGCAAACACCACCGGTCATCACGCCGGCCGAACCGCCTGCCGCTTCGCCCCCTCCGCAAGAACGAATGCTACTCTGAGAGCATCTCGCCGGCGACGATGCTCACCGGGACCGTACCGTGCGAGAGCAGGTCGTCGTGAAAAGCCAGCAACGAAAACGCGGAGCCCTTCTTCGCTTTGTATCGCGCGAGCAGGTCGTCGATTTCGGTTTTCCCCACGGCGTACGCGAATGCTTGACCCGGGCCGACGGCAAAGCGGCTCACTTCGCCGCTTGCCGTCCCTTTGTCGACTCCCGCATTTTGCTCGAACCAGGTTACGGCGCGATCGAAGCTCCACGCACCGGTGGCAAGCTTCGTATCCACAATCGCCCGCGCGCCGCGTAAACGCTCGAATTGCGCCACGGCATAGCGGCCGTCGAGATCGTCGCCGTACAGGCCTTCGCGCGCCATGAGGTCCTCCTCGTAAAACGCCCACCCCTCCGCGAACGTGCTATCAAAAGCAAATCGCCGTACCGGGTCGGGATGGTGCTTCGCGATCGAGAACTGTAAGAAATGGCCGGGAAAGCCTTCGTGCCCGCTCGTCATGAGCACACGATCGCGGTCGAAATCCTCGAAGATCGCCCCGCGCGCGGCCGCTGCAGCCATGTTCGGATTGGGCGGCGGCACGTAGTAGATACCGTCGACTTGTTTGGAGAGAATCGGCGGCGGATTCATCGACGGACCAGGAAGAATCGGCTGCAAGAACGGCGGCGTCTCGACGATTTTCATCTTGCCGACGTACGGCGGAATCGTCACGATCTGTTTATCGCGAATGAATGACTGCAGCGTGTCGAGCTGCGCTTGAAAAAACGCGAACTGCGCGGCTTGCGTGGTCGGCGTCATTCCGCCGCCATGGGCAGCCGCCTGGGCAGGATCGGACAAATCGACGCCCTGCGCCTTCGCCTGCGCTTTGATCGCGTTTTCGTCTGCGACGGCCGCGTCGATCGTGCGTTGGCCGATTGCTGCAATTTGATCGGCATCGTACGGCAGCAGCAGCTCGTCCTTGAGCATCGCATTATACGCTTGCGCGCCCATCGAGAAGTTGAGGGGCCACGTATCGGCGTTGTCGCTCATCCACTTCATCCACGCGAGGATCTCGCCGACGGCAGCGTCGCGCGCTTTCTGAAAGCGCGCCTTCTCATCGCGCGGAAGCTGTGCCGCCATTGGCGTCAAAATTCCGCCGAACAGCGCCGGCGCCATCGCGAGCTGTTGCAGCGCGACCTGCGCTTGCAGTCGGCCGGGATGCACCATCCTCGGCCGCGCCGCCTCCATCCAAGCCGGAGCCTTCTCGAGGCGCGCGATAACGTTATTCCACCAAACGCGCGGATCTTGCTCGTCCTTGTGCATGATCATCGTAAAGACCGTGCCCAACACCGTCAGCGGCGGTCCGGAGGGATCTTTTCCTTCTTCGGTCTCTGCGATCTGCCGGCGCTGACCAACGATGAATGCACGCATCAGCACGACGTCGTCGCGATCCGCCAGCGTCGAGCCGCTCATATCGATGGCATTGAGATCCGACTCGAACGTGTCGAACATTCCTTTGAAGTGTGCGATGCCCGCTGGAGACGAATCGCTCCAATCGCCGTCGTGCGTGTAATCGCCGAGAAAGGTCGCCGTCTCGGGCGAGGCCGCGAGGAACTCGCCGGCCATCTGGAGCTCCAGTGCTTGGATGCGCGCTGCGGGCGACGCGTTCTGGGCCGAGGCACCGAACGGTACGAAGGTCAAGGCGGCACACAAGGCAGCCGCGACAACGCGCACGATTATCGGTTACGTTCGCGGGAGAGCTGCGCCGCAACGTCGCGATAGAGCGATCGCGTGGCCTGAGCAAGCAGTTCGCCAACGCGAAAGAGCCCGTCGCCGGAAATGCTAATGCCTTGCCAATCGACGCCTTCGTGCCTGTGCACGAGCATGTACGTGTCGCTGCCGACGTCGTAGATCGCAAATTCATTAGATTCCGCCAATAGGCGGGCTTTCTCGAGCGCGGCGCGGTCCACGCGTTGTTCAAGCTTCATTAAGACGGCCTCCAAGACAGCATAACGCCCGGCTGCTACGTCCCGGGCGCGCATGGGCACAACCTTGCGGATGATGCAACGTGCCAGGGGTTCGCGACGGTGGGGCATCGGCCTTGCCCTAGCAGTCGTCTGCTGCCTGGTGGCTCTGGCCGCCATCGGGCGCCAGGCTATTGCGCGCGCCGCGATCATCGGTCTCGCGCCGCTCGTTGCGCACGTGCACCTTGCTTTGGATTCGTCCTACGTCTCTCTGAGCGGCGCTGACTTTTCCGCGGTGCGCGTCACGTCGCTGCGTGACGAACCGATTGCCAGCATCGATCGCCTATCGATTCGCTACAACGTGCACGATTTGCTGGCCGGACGGCGGCTCTTCGGCCTCGAGGATGTTGCGATCGTCCAGCCTCGCGTGACGATCATTCGGCGTCCGGACGGCACGTTCAACATTCCGGTTCCGAATCTGCGCTCGGGTGCGCAACAGAAGCAAGCGCCGCTGCAGATGAATGGATCGATTCGCGACGGGTCGATCGACATCATCGACGAGGGAAACGTCGACCCGCGTCAGCGTCATCTGTACGTTCGCCGGATACGAGCGCGCGGTGCGTTTTCGATCGCTACCCACTCCAGCTATACGATCGCGTTTCAATATGGCGAACGTGCGGACCGGCTCTATGCCGTCAACGGCGTCGGCGACATCGATGCTACCAGCGGCTACATGCTGCAACGCTGGAGAGCACCGCAGCTGCCGATTGCCGGCGCCGTCGACTTTGCGATCGATTCTCCCAGCCTGCACGTTGCCGCGGGAGAGCTGCGCGACCTTGACGCTCGCATCTTTGGGTTTCCAGCGCCGAACGGCATGCAAGCGCACGTTGCCGCCAGCGCCGAGCTCACCGGAGCGCGCGTCGCCATCGGCGGTCTCACCAAACCGATCGAAAACGTTCATGGACGCATCGACGTCGACGAAGGGGGCCTTCTCGTTAAGCGGCTTGATGCGACGATCGCTGGAATACCGGTCGTCGTCAGCGGTGGTGCCGTCGCACTTCGCGCCGACTCCAGCGCAC
The DNA here is from genome assembly GCA_963752765.1 of Vulcanimicrobiota bacterium. Lineage (GTDB taxonomy): Bacteria > Vulcanimicrobiota > Vulcanimicrobiia > Vulcanimicrobiales > Vulcanimicrobiaceae > JAFAHZ01. The sequence goes on along the minus strand of CAVVZD010000009.1, from coordinate 465,683 downwards.
ATCCATGTGCTGAGTCGGCACTGGCGCATCCATGCGCTGAGCAGGCTCAGGGTAACACGATACAAGTACGGCTCGCGGTGCGCGGGAGCGGCCAACTAACCGCGCTTCGCTCGGCGTTCGCGCAAGGCGCGCGGCTGCCGGTCAGTGGGCAGATCGCTTTTGGTATGCTCGCGGAAGGCCCGATCAATAAGCCGTTAGAGTGGATCTCGTTGCAAGCGCCGCATGTCACGTACGCGTCATCGGCCGTCGACGGTACGCGCGGGCTCGTCGCGTTCGATGGACAAGAAGCCGACATCGCGGATTTCGCAACGAGCTATCATGGCGTTGCGCTCACCGCGCGCGGACGGGCTGCGCTGCAACGCCGTCCCAATGCCGTCGAAATGCTTCTTGTTGCACAAGCCCCGGCTGGGGCGATTCCTTACGAACAGCAAATTGCACCGGATTTGATACTGCACGGTCTCGCGCTGGCCACGGCCATGGACCCGAAGACGATTGCGTTGCGCGGCGTCGTGGCCGGTGCGTCGCCGGCGGAACGGATCGCCGGCACCTTTGACGTTGCGGCCGACGGTACCGGTTCGATCGGTCCACTGCTTGTCTCGCAAAAGGTGCCTGGGCACCAGCTCTACGTTCGGGCTGCGCTGAACCGTCCGCGCGATGAAGCGGTTGCCGTTTTTGATGCGCGTAACTTCGACGTTGCGAACCTCGGCCGAGCGCAAGCCGACGGCATCGTTCGAGCCGGGCGCAATCGACTCGGCGGGCAGTTGAGCGGGGTTCTCGAGCAAAGCGGTGGTTCCGGCCGTCTCGCGGCAACGATCGGTGGCACCCCTTCGTCGCCGCGTTTGCGCGCTACGGTCGCGCTCGACCGCGCTCGCTACGCGCACTACGGTCTCAACGGCAGCGCCTCGATTGCCTTCGCCAACGGCACGCTCGCGATACGGAACGCGTTGGCGCAACTTGGACCGGCCTTCGTCAGTGCCGAGGGGACGGTGCGCGGGCTGCGTCCGGGACAGCTCTCGCCGCATTATGACATCGACACGCGCGTGCAAACCGCCGACGCCGGTGCGTTGCTAGCATTCGCACAACCAAAACTGACGACGCCGGTTGAAGGCAGCCTTGACGCGAACCTCCACGTCAACGGAACTCTTGCTGCACCGGCGGTTTCGGGGAACGTCAACGCGCCGGAAGGCTTGGTAAACGGCCTTGCGTTCCGAGAATTGAATGTCACCGTCGGCGGAACGCCGCAGGCAATCGCGCTAAGCAGCGGCCACGTCACCGTCGGATCGACGGCAATCGCGTTCAGCGGCGCGACGGGCGGGAGCGCGATGCAGGTTGCCGTTGCTGCTCCGCATGCCAATCTCGCCGATTTCAACGACTACTTCGATGAGGGCGACATGTTTGCCGGAACGGGCCATCTCGCGCTCGACGCGACGATCAACGGAGCCCAGCTCGCTTCTTCTACCGGGAACGCCCATTTCACCAATGCGCGCTTCCGGCGCATCGACCTCGGCACGGTCGCGGCGCGATGGAGCGGCAGCAATGGCGCACTGAGCGGTGACGTTGCCATGGGCGGACCGACGGGCGAAATCACCGCCACCGGAACGGTATCCCCGTCCTTGCGCGCCTTCGACGTGACGCGTGGACGAGCGATCGTGCGCCATATGGATCTCGCGACGTGGCTGCCGATGCTCGGCTTCAACCTTCCCCTAACGGGCCGTCTCGACGCCGACGCCACCGTTGCCGGAAGCTATCCGAATCTGTCCATGCAACTGCACAGCGACGTCTATGGTGGAACGCTCGGGCGTATGCCGATCGAGCGCTTTGAGTTGGCTGCCGCGGCCGCGAATGGACGGGGAAGCATTCAAAGCGCAGTGCTGCAACTGCCATCGCTGACGACGACCATTTCCGGATCGTTTGGACTGCATCCGAACGATCCGCTGGCGCTCCTCGTCACAACGACTAGTCCCGACATCGGCACGCTCGCCAAAGAGGTGACCGGCAAACCGTACGACGTGGGCGGAAGCTTCGAGTCCGCCTTGCACGTCAACGGAACGCGTGTCCGGCCACAGATCATCGACGACGTGACGCTGCGCGACGTGCGATACGGTAAGTTTGTCGTGCCTTCCGCGCACGGTGAAGTCGCGGCCGATTCGACGCGCCTGACGTTGCGAAACGCACAGGCCAATCTTCAACGCGGCAGCATTGCCCTGGCGGCGACGATGCCGATTCGCATTGCACCGGCCGGCGTCGTCCTCGGCGACGGACCGATCTCCGGATCGCTGGTCGCGCAAGACGTCGAGGCGTCGAATCTCGCGGCGATTCTCCCCAAAGGCACGCATATCGGAGGCCGCATCGACGGAACCGTGCGCGCTGACGGAACGTTGCGGGCACCCCAACTTAGTGGCGCGCTCGCATTGACCGGCGGAGCCTTCATCGGTCCGATGGAAAAGGCACCGATCAAGAATTTCCACGGCCAACTCGTTTTGAGCGGAACGCGCGTGACGGTGCAAAACGTTCACGCCGACGTCGGGGGTGGTTCGCTGGCGGCTGCCGGCTGGCTCTCGATTACCGACGCGCGCGCGCTTCGGGGAATTAGTTTTGCCATGCAGGCCCGCGCCGATAACGCCCATCTCGAGATGCCGGCGTACTTCCAAGGCAATCTTGACGGTACCGTCTCGGTTGCGCGCAGCGGCGATGGCCCCATCGCCGTCGGAGGGGATGTCGCCGTTTCGAGCGCGCGCATACCACTCAGCGCGTTTTATAATCCGAGCGCATCGAAGGGACCGCCGCCGCACTTGCCGCCGGTTGCATTCGATCGATTGCACGTCACGGCCGGCCGCGACGTTCGCGTGCAAAGCGGCGAGGTCGACGTCGGCGGTACCGGCTCGATGACGCTGGGAGGAACGCTTTCCGCACCGACGCTGGCCGGCGCGTTCGACGCGACCGGCGGCAGCGTAAATTTCTACCGCACGTTCACGGTGAATCGCGGCAGCATTTCGTTTGCGCCTAGCTCGGGACTCCTTCCGTACGTCGACGCGGTTGCGTCGACCTACATCGCCGACCCAGCGACTGCCATTCGCTTACACATCACCGGCCCAGTTTCGAATATGAATCTCGGACTCGCATCCGATCCGTCCTACAATCGCGAGCAGATTCTCGGACTGCTCACAGGCCTCAACCAAATCGGAGCGGTGCGAGGCGTCTCATCGGGAAATGGCGCCAGCGGCGGCTTCTCTCTGCCGGGCGCGGCACAAAATCTGGCGCTCGGGCAGGCCAATACGGTCTTCACGCGTCAGTTGCTCGAACCGCTCTCAGCGTCGGTGGGCGGAGCGCTGGGCTTTAACGACTTGCAAATCACCAACGTTCTGCAAGGCGGTATGGGCCTGAGTGCTGCCAAGGCGTTCGGAAAGAACGTCACCGCCGGCTTCAACCAAACCTTCGGCACGCCGAAGGTCCAAAGCTTCGCTCTGGAAGCACATCCGAACATCGCAACCGCGTTACGGATGCGGCTGTACAGCACGTCGGGCGCTTCGATCGTAGGCATCACGAACGCGCAACAGCCCGACATCGCGGACATGAACGTGCTCAATCTCAACCCGCTGACCGCGATTGCCAATCCGAGCGGGACCGGTGGGCTCGACTTCTCCTTTGTGAACAAATTTCCGTAACGATCATGATTAGTGCAATTCTGCTTGCCGCCGTGACGGGCTTTGCCAATCTTCCGCAACTCATCGCGGCACATCCGCTCGCGCCGGTGCTCGCGCAGTACGATCGTGAAATCGAAGCGCTGCGTTCAACCGAGCACGTGGCGGGCCTGACCACTATTGCCCGGCAGGTAGGCGATGACGCACGAACGATCCACACGCAAACGAACAACGCCAACGCCTCGCTGAGCGGGTTTCAAGATACACTTGGCGACGCGTATCAGAATCACGAAGCGACATTCCTGGACCGGATCGCGGGCAACGACACGGCGAGTTCAACTGCCTATCGGGCGACCGCGCAGGACGCGGCACAAACGACCTTACGCAACTATCGGGCCGCGATGGCGCAACGCACCGCTCGTGCAATCGCGGCACGTCGCCAACAGCTCAACGAAGCCGAGTCAACGCTCGCGTTCGATCTCGAGAAGCGCGACTCTGGACGGCGGCTCTTGCTGGCCCTGAAGCTGCGCGACCTCCATCTCGACGCGGGAACGCGCAGCCGGCTGAGCTCGCAACTCCACGCACTGGACGCGCGAAACCAAGCCGCCATCGACGCACTACGAATGAAGGACGATGCTGCGCTGGGGGCATACGCCGGACAATTGCGCGCGCAAGAAGCGGACGACGATGCGCGCATGGCGACGGAGCTGTCACGAAAGACGGCGGCCAATATCGCGGCCGGGCAGACACCGTCGCAGGTGCGCGACGTGCAGGCGTTGCGCGGCTACCAGTTTTTGACCGATGCCTCAGATATCCGAAGCGGATTGCGTGCCGCGGACGGCGACTTGACGCAGCGGTTTTCGCAGTTGCAGCGGGTCGACGCATCTTCTCGCGCGTCTACTGACCAGCGCCTTGCGCAGATCGAAGCGAATCGCCGGGCTCTCTACCATGCGATCGTGACGCAAATCACCGCAAACGCACGCGCTGTAGCGCGGCATCGCCACATCACGGCGCTTCGCGTTGGCTCGGTGGCGCCCAAGAACGCGGTCGACCTTACCGCCGCGGTTCGGACGAAGCTTCAAATTTAAGCTCCTCGGCAAGCTGCGCGTACCGCCGGCGCCGTTCCGGTGTCGGTTCGGGATAATGCAAATCCAGACTCTCGAGCTTCTCGACGACAATTTCGCCGACGACCGCACGAGCAACCCATTTGCGATCCGCCGGAATGACGTACCATGGCGCCCATGCGGTGCTCGTGTGTACGAGCGCCTCGCGGTAAGCAGCGGCGTAGTCGTCCCAGTGATAGTGGCCTTCAAGGTCGGCGTCGGAAGCTTTCCACATTTTTTCCGGCTGCTCCAGACGGGCCAGCAATCGGTCACGCTGCTCTTCTTTCGACAGGTGCAGAAAGAATTTCAAGAGCACCGTACCGCCGCGCGAAAGATGGCGTTCAAAGGTATTGATGTCTTCGTAGCGCTGCTGCCAGAGCTCTGGGACGAGCCGAGTGTTCTCCCTCTCCAAAAGCACGGGGTGAACGCGCACGATGACGACCTCTTCGTAATGCGACCGGTTGAAGATCGCGATCCGGCCGCGAGCGGGGAGCACCTTGCTCTGGCGCCACAGAAAGTCGTGGCGTTCTTCTTCCTCGCTCGGTTGGCGAAAACTGTAGACGTCGACACCTTGCGGGTTCATCCCCGACATGACGTGTTTGATGATGCCGTCTTTACCGGCTGCATCCATGCCCTGCAGCACGATGAGCAACGCGTACTGCGACTGCGCGGCAAAGACGTCATGCAGCTTCGCGAGCCTCTCGGCATTGCGCTCGAGTGCTTTGCGACCATCCTCCTTGTTCTCAAGCCACGCCTTCGAGCGTGGGTCGAAGCCCGAGAGGTCGAAGCCGGCCGCGTTGGGCGCGACGACGAACTCGTCAGCCTTCACGTGCGCCGTTACAACGCTCCGACGCCGTTTGGCGATCCCCATCCGGTTGGGCCGGAATAGTCGCCGTGCGCATGCGTTCCGGCTTTGCAGATGTACGCTATCGTCGCGTCGCAAACGAGTCCGGTGATCCCTTTCTTGTCGTTGTAGCCGGAGGTGATGGCGTGGAATGCATTCGTATTGCCCTTCGACCATAGCGTCTTCGTCGGACTCGTCATCCCTTTGAAGTTTCCAGCCAGGCCGTACATGCCCGCGATCAGCGGTGAGGATTCGCTCGTTCCGCCGTTAAAGACGGAGAATGGGCCATTATTCGCGCCACAGGGTTTGCACACGATTGCCACCCCTGTATATGGATCGGCGTTTGCGGAAATGTCCGCCGCAGAACGCATGATGCAGCCCTTGTCGGTCTGCCAGGATGGCTTGGCGACGAGCGCGCTGCAACCGCTGCCGGTGGCGCACGGCGCATCATCGTCCCCGCATTCGTGCCCGTGGTTCAGCCCGTCCCAAACCGTTTCTTTAATATATTTTCCGTGTTGAAGCGTCAGCGAGGTTCCGCCAACGCAGACGACGCCGGCGTATCCACACGGTTGCGCCTCGGGTGCGTTTGCTCCGGACCCCGAAAGGGCGCCGGCACCATCATCCCCGGCGCTTGCGGTGATTACTTTGTGCGGATCTGAATCGTAAAACTTCCAGCCGACGGTCGCGCCGGTAATTGTCTGCTCCGGTCCACCGAAAGAGTTGCTCACAATATCGGCAAGCTTCACGGCGGTTGTCATCCCAGCGGTAATCAAATCGGGATCTTGCGCCGTGTTCGTCTGAACTAAAAGAATCTTGCAGTTCGGACAGGCGGCCGAGATCATGTCGATGTCGAGAGCTTCTTCACCTTGCCAACTGGCGTTCTCGCCCGTTCCCGCTTTTGGGAGCGCCGTTGTACCGTGTTCGTTTACAACCTTGAAGCAGCCCGAGCCGCACGCGGGAAGTCCCCAAGCCTTGCGATAGGTTGCCAAGTCCTTTGAGATGCCCTTATATCCGCCCTCATATCCGTATGCGTCGACCGCAGCAACGGTTACCCCGTTGCCTTTCGTCTTTGCGAGCTTCGTCAGCCCATACGCGGCTTGAATGTCGCTCGGGCCATAGCAGCCGGGCTCATGCGCACATACCGGCTCCCCTGATTTGCTCGCTCCGAGCGCTACGACACTCACGATCATGTCGCATGCGAACTCTCCTGGTTGGGGCCTAGAGCAGGCGCGATGTGGGAGTGCCTCAAGCGCGAGCAGATTCCACTGCGCTGCCGGCATGGCAGGCGTTGTCATTTGTTCGGGCTGCGCGGGAAGCATCGATCGTCCAATGGATCCGCCATTGCACGCCGTCAATACCGCAACGACGATCACGGCGGTTACCGAAAGGAAGAATTGTTTCACGGAACGACCTCCAAGAAGTCTTTCTCTATTCAAGGAGTGGCGTCGCCTTCCGCTCGCCGGTCCGTCATCTTTGGGCTAAGATGACTACGGTTACGTACTGGCTGGGCTTACCTCGACGTGGGGCGGTCCCGGCAGGAAATGACGTAGCAGCATCGTCTGGACTCCCGACGCCGAGCGAATCGCATTGACGTCGCTAACGAGCGCTGCGGTAAGGCTATTCCCGGCCGGGCAATCGAGATCGGGCGAAATCCAGCCGTGCCACGTAACATGCGTCGAGGTTCCAAAGGACGCGCTCTTCATGCACGGTGTTCCGAGTGCGTTGCCGTCGCGCGCTGCTTTCAAATCGGCAAAGAAGCGTGTTGCGAGCGACGGGGATAGTGAAAACGCTTTCGGCGAGCCGTGCGCGGCGCTACCACGGCTGTGTAATACGCTTTGTGCGCTGCCGTCCGACCACACGTCGATCCTGTATCCCATCGAATTGGTGGAACCTGAATCAACAATGACGGCGCCATCGCGCGTTGCCCTTGCCGTAGCGCCGACCGCAATCAGCCCTGCGATGACGGCAAGCGCGATGGCCGCCTTGCCCATCGATTTAAAAGTCGGAACTTCCTTTGGGCGTTCCCCAACCGGTCGGACCATTAAAGCCATCGCCGGCAAAGCAGATGTAGTGAACGCTCGAAGCGCAGGGTCCGGTTACGGGCCCAAAAACGTTGTCGCCGACCGTAATGTTCTTGAGCGAATGATGCGAGGCCCAAATTTCTTGCGCACCGTGACGAGACGAGGCGTTCCCCGCCAAGCCAAAGACGCCGGCAATCAACGGCGCCGCCAGGCTCGTTCCGGCATAGCCTTGCCAAGGATTTCCGTACAACCGCTTCAGTTGCACGCTGTACACCGCAAACGGGGTAAATACACTTGCATCGGCGGCAACGTCTGCCTCGGACCGCATCGAGCATCCGCTATCGGTCTGCCAGGACGGCTTTGGAACGATCGCGCTGCAACCGCTGCCCGTGCCGCCGCAGCTGCCGCCGCAAGCGTCGGACTTCAAATCGTTCCAAACTTTTTCGCTCCACGCGTTGCCGTGGTGCGTCAGGCGCGTTCCGCCGACGCAGACGACGGCGGCATACGAGCAGGGCATTTGCGCCCCGCCGCCATCGCGTTCCCCGCCGCCAAAATCGCCCGCGCTCGCGACGTTGAGATGTCCAGGTTGATTGAACTGACCGGGCGCGGCCGGCGAGCCTTCGGATCCACCGTACGAATTGCTAATGACGTTCGCGCCGAGGCGTGCAGCGGTAGCCACGGCCGCAAAAAGATTGTTTGTGCCGTCATTCTGCGCTTCGATGAGAATGATGTGACACTTCGGGCACGTGGCAGACACTGCATCGAGATCGAGCGTCTCTTCCTGTTGCCAGTTTCTGTTCGGAGGCGGCAAGGGCGATGCGTGACCCTGTTGGTTGAGAATGCGCAAACAGCCATTCGCGGCGCCGCACGGCGGCAGCTTAGCGGCTTTGCGATAATGGGCAAGATCGGAAGCAGCAGTGGTATCGGCGAACGCATCGATAATGGCGACCGTTTGTCCGGCTCCGCGCGCTGGATTGAGCTCGTACGCGGATTGAATCTCTTGCGGCGTGTAGCCGACACCGGACGGAATGCCGTCCGACGCCAGGACCGGACGAAGATCGGTGCGCACCCAGGCGTTGCAACGCATTTCACCCGCGCGGGTGACGCGAGGACAAACCGCATGCACCGCATTTGGGGAGGCCAACGGATAGTAGCCGTTTGCGGGCGTCAGTAGCTCGTCGGCGACCCCGGGAGCAAATGTTTGCGGGAGGGACCCGCCACCAAATCCGCCGGAACACGCCGCCAATGCGACAATGCCAGAAAGTACTACCGCTCGAAAGCTCATGCCGTTACCTACCATACTTGCCTTTCCTGATGAGAACGCTCTGAAATCGCCGGGCGTTCCCTTCGAAGTGGCGGCCCGAATTCCCACACCCTGGCCGTACGATTTGAGTATCGGCATTATGGGTGGCGCCATCGTGTGCGCTTCCTTTGTACGGCGAGACCGGGCAGCGCGAGGAGCGCGGTCGGCGTACCCGGGACTGGTCGCGGAGGCCGCCGCCCAGACGAAGGCCTACTTTGCGCGGAGGCTCCGGCGGTTCGACCTGCCCTTACGGCCGAGCGGTACGCCCTTCGCACTGGCGGTGTGGGAAAGCGTCGCCGCGCTCGCGGTCGGTGAGTTCGTTTCGTACGCCGACGTCGCTCGAGCGGTCGGCCATCCTTTGGCACATCGCGGGGTCGCGGCTGCCATGGCTCGGACGCCGATTGACCTCTTCATTCCCGCACATCGAGTTGTCGGGGCTGATGGACAGGTTAAGGGCGCGCTTCCCGGCAGCCTACGGTTACGCTTGGTTGCCTTCGAGCGCAAGGGGCGGAGCGAGCGGCACCGCAAACAGCAGCCTCCATGAGGAAAAGCTTCCTCGCGCTGGCCGTACCCTTTTTTATCGTCCCGGCTTTGGCTGCCACGGTTGGTTCGTTGCACGGAACAATCGTCGACGCCGCCGACCATCACCCGCTGGCGGGCGTGCGCGTTGCGATTGTCTCCCCGTCCGGAAACTACGCTGCAACAACCGATGCGCACGGCTTCTATTCAATCGTAGGAATCATTCCCGACACGTATTTGCTGACAGCCGAGATGAAGAACTATCGGACGTTCACCGAATCGGGCATCACGATCAGCCAAGATTCGAATATCGTCATCAGTGCGGCACTCGAGCCCGCCGTGCTGCGCGAAATCGGACACGTCGTCACGCATTCCGCCTCTTTTCCTGTTCAACCACATCAGCCGGTCGACGTTTACGTCGTCACGCCGCACGAGCAGGCGCAGCTCGGTGGCATTCCGGCTTTCGACAACGAAGCACAGCTGCTCAACACGTTGCCGGGCGCAACGCTTGTTGGCGGATCGTCGGGCAGCGGACTCGTCGGCGGCTTCGCATCGATCCGCGGCGGACTCGACAACCAGATCGGTTTCCAGCTCGACGGCGTGGACGCAACCGACCCAATCACGGGTTACTTCATCAATAACGTCATCCTCAACGGATCGCAGAGCGTCGACTTCACCGCCGGCCCCGGCGATGCGAGCAAAGGCGGCTCCGGTTCGGGCTTCGTCAACATCGTCACGAAGGCGGGAAGCTATCCGTCAAGCGGTTTCGTGCAACTCGAGGACGGTGGCCCGGCATTCGAGCACAACCTTGACTTCGAATACGGCACCGCCACGCCGAATAAGCGGTACTCGTTGTTCGTCAGCGGACGGTACGGACGCGACTTCGGCGGCGTCACCGCGCCGCCGTACGGAAATACCTACGGCGGCTCAACGACCGCGTTTGCCGACACGTTGGGTCAGGTTCAGTTCGAAACGACCAACGACACGGTGGTCAACGGCCTGATCCACTTCGGCAAAGACGACGCGAACACGATTCAACTCTGGGGCGTGTGGGGCGCCAATCGCGAGGTGGGCGGTTACGGCATCGATCCGCAAAGCTATCCATACTACACCGGTCAATCGCCCTATCAGCAAATCTACGAGGCGTCCGGCCAGATCTTGGGCTTGGAAGGGCAGAAGTTTGGCATTCCGATTCTCAATCCCGGAGCAACCTCGTCGTCGCTTTCCCTCAAGCAAGCCCAAGCGCTCATGCCGTTCTTTCCGGGGCAGAATGCGGTCGACGAACCTATTGGAAGCGTTCCCAACGAAATTACGACCTACGATCTCATGAAAGTCGCGTACTCGCGTCAAATCGGCACGCGAATGTACGTCAACGCACGCATCTATCGCACTCAAAATAGCGTCATCGACGATTTCAACGACCCGAATAACACGCTCTTCGGGTATGGACTGCCATCGGTCGGCTTTAGCGATAACTTCGTGACCCGCGCAACGCAAAACACCGGCTTTGCGACCGACGTGCAAGACGTCGTCGGTCGCAACAACATTGTTTCGTTCGGTTACGATTACCGCTTCTCGCGCGCCAACTTGGCGGGATACGTCGTCTCACCGACTTTGTTTTTTGCCGGGCCGACGATTGCCGATTTTCTTCCGGACGATCCGTACTTGCCGGCCAAACCGAACGGGGACCCCACCCCCGGCGTCTTCTACGGGCAACGTTATCCGGCGTTCAACGAAACGATCGATAACGACATGTACCGCACGTCCGTCTACGCAACCGACAGCTGGAATGCCAGCGGCCGCGTTTTGCTGCAGGCCGGGGTGCGCTACGACCAACAGGTCGTTCCGACGCAGGCAGGCACGTACGAAGCCAATGCGCTCGATCCCCGCGTCTACGGGACGTGGACCGTCGGTACGCGTCGCGACACGGTTTTGCGTGCCGGCTACGGGCATGCGGCGACGTTCGCGCCGCTCTTTCAACTCGTTTCGGAATATACGCCGCCGATCGGCTACAAGAATCATGCCGCGACGCTCTCGATCTGCGGCGGACCGCCGGCAAACTTTCACGGGGCCTGTGCAAACTACTACGACGAGCTCGTCAACGCGTGGTGGCAGGGCTACGGCGTCAATCCGGTAAGCTTTTCGCGCCCGCAGCAATCCGACAACTACGACTTTTCACTCGAGCACGCGTTCCCGCATCAGATTGGCCTCAAGCTCACCTATTTCGACCGGCGCGATTACGGCGTGATCGTGAACAGCCAACAGGTAACGATCACTCCCACCGGAGCCGTCATTCCCGGCACGACGTCGGTGACGAACCAAGGAAAGGCGCAAACGGCAGGCGTCGAGCTGCAGCTCTCGCGTCAGGTTCCGCAAGGCCTCTCCGTGCAACTCAACGCCACCTACATCAACCAGTTCGTGAACTACGTCACCAACAATGCGTTTCGGCCGTCGGTCCAGCCCGCTTTGCTGGCCACCGGTGCACTCTTTCATCCATCGTATCTCTCGCCGCTGACGGGCGCGCTCACGCTGGACTACCACCATCGCGATTGGGAAATCGATCCGATCTTTCGCTTCGAAGACGGCTATCCGATCGGCATTTGGGCGATGGATCCCGTCTACGTCGGCGGCGCGCCCTTGTTCGTTCCGAATACCAACCTCTACGGCGGCTTCGGCAACGAGTATTGCTACTACGTCGATCCGCAAGCGCCCGGATCGCCGGCGCATCCACGGATCATCGGATCCACCGGCGGCGGTTGCAGCGCGACGCTCAACGGTGCGCTCACGCACCAGGCACTCTTCATCAACCTACTCGTGGCGCATAGTTTCGAGCGCAATCGCTTAACGCTGGGTTTGGAAGTGCAGAACTTGCTCGGCAACTATGCGAACTATCCCTATTACAATCCCGGTTACGTCAACAACGGTTATGGCGCATTCGGCCCGGGATCCGGCGCGAATCCGGTCTTCGGGCTGCCAGGAACCGTGCGCGCATATCCGCCCGGTCCGTTCTTCGCGATACCGTCTGGTTTCGGGCGGCAGGTCACGCTCTTCTCTAGGATCTCGCTTTGAGCGACGGAGTACGGTCATCGGCTGTTTGGGGACGCTCGCTTTTTCGCATCGTGCGAAAAAGCTGCTCGCCTCGTCGTCGCTCCCGCCATCCTGGCTCCGCTCCTCCCTTCACACGCCCCTTCACAACCGATGACCGTACTCCGTCGCTTATCAGCATCTCGGCGTTCATCGCTATCGCGCTAAGTGGCTGTACTACGGGGCAGGCGAATACGACGCCGCCGGTGAGCTCGGGCGGTGGGCCCGGCGGTGGGAGCGTCGCGTTACAACTGTCAGTCGGAACCGTGAACTTCAACGGCGTCAGCGCGGGACTGAACGTCTTGGAAACATTTCGCGACGCACAAGGCTTCACCGCGATTCCGATAACGTCCGCAACGCTTCACGGGCCAAGCGCTTTCGTCGCGCCGAAAGGCTCGAAGGATCCAGGCAGCGGTGCGCGCGGAACGATTCCACTCGGTTCGGCATCGAATCAGTTTCTCGTCGGTCCGGCCGGACAGATGACAGCCATTGCCGCGGCCGACGGCTTTGGGATTGGTCCGCCGAGTTGCAGCTGCCCGGGAATTAATTTCTATCCATTTCAACCACAGTTTGCCGATCCGGCTGCGTCCGCCACGTTTCCGGGCGGCGCCGAACCATTTTACGGCGGTCCGCCCGCGTATCCGCCCACGACGCTTTCGCCGAGCGCCCTCTCCGCACTCGTGAGCATCCCATCGAGCTGGCCCGAGGGATTTTACGCCGTCGCGCTGACGAGCCGTCCCCCGAAAGGTTCGTACACCATCGACGTTACGTATTCACAAAACGGTGCGCGAACGACGCGCAGCGCCCAAGCATCGCTGCACGACGCAACGCTCTTGCCGAAGATTCCGCTTCCAAACGCCCAATCCGACGGAAAAGGTGGTTTGCGCGTTACGGTATCGATGCCGGCGCGGGTGAAACAGATTCTCGTCAACGTGATCGATGCGAACGTTCCACCCTCGCCGGGAGCAACGTGCGCGGCTGGCCTTGGTTTTGCAACGCTCCGCTTCGATCGCAGCGGAACGCAAAGCGTGCCGGACGATCTCGGCAACTACGGCCAGGGCGGCGCGAGAACGTTTTGCAAAGGCGATCTCCTCAACGTGCAGTTCATCGGATTCGACTACGACGACTTCGGCATTGGACCGCCCGGCAACGTCGCACAGCGGCCAGCATTGCCGCCGCAAGCCGACGTGACGTACACGTACGTGGTCGCTTTCGAGTAGGGGAGACGGCGATGCCGCGCGTTTTGAACGCTACGATCGTCATCGGTCTTTCGGTGCTCTTTCTTGTCGTCGCCGCACCGCCGATGTTCGGCGGTTATCCGTCCGCGTACACGGGCTTTCACGCGGGCGAGCTTGGTACAACGCTGTCCGCGGCGCACGTGACAATCGATCCCGGTTCGCCGGCGGCGCGAGCGGGATTGCGAAATGGTATTAGAGTTGGTTGCCTGCACTACCGTGATTACGAAGTGCTCTTTCCGGAGTTCCAAGCTCCGGGATACGGACCGGCTCCGATTCAGGCGTGCGTCACGCGCAACGGCAGCGTGCATATGGTGCAATTCGTCGCGCAGCCCGGACCGCCCGCGCAGAGCCTCTACGGAGCGATCGGCTTCGTGCTGCTGCGTCTGTTCTCGTATTGCGTCTTTCTCGTCGTGGGATCGGTGCTGGTGATTCTACGACCGAGCTTGATGACGTGGCTGCTCTTCGCGTACTGTCTCTGCACCGTACCGGGCGCTGCTCTCACCGATGCGATCACGGCGGCGCCGCCAGCAACAAGCGCCGCGGTCCAAGCCGTCAACTTGCTCACCGTCTTCCTTGGCGCGCCGTTTCTCTTGCTCTTTACGTTGCTCGTACCCGATCCCCGATTGCCGCGCGGGTGGCGACAATGGGCGTTTTGGACCGTCTGCGCGATAAGCCTCGCGCTCGCCGCCTTCCGTGAATACCACTTAGCCCAAGCATCCATCACGACCGGCTCCGCGGCCGATCCGCTTACGCATGGTTTCAATTTCGGGATGACATGGGCCGTGATCGTGGTGGTGCTCGCGCGCTTGATCGCTATGCCGCCCCGCGAACGAGCACGTTTCGGCTGGGTCGCATTCGGGATCGTGGTCGGGGCCATCGCCAACTACCTACGCTTGCTCGCAACGAACGCATACTACACGAACGTCGCGGGCATGGTGACGGTGGTCATGCCGCTGACACTCATGTATGCGATTCTGCGCCGGCACGTCATCGACGTGCGTTTCGCCATCAGCCGCACCGTCGTTTTCGGCGCCATCACGACGCTGGTCGTCGGCATTATCGCGTTGGTTGACTGGGCAACAAGCGTGTACCTCTCGCAGCATCGCATCGCGCTCGCGATCGATGCGCTCGTCACGATCGGGTTGGGTATCGCGCTGCACCGCACGTACGGTGCAATCGAAAACGCGGTGGATTTTCTCGTCTACCGGCGCAAGCACGACGCGGAAACGTATCTGCGGCGCTTGGCGCGGACCCTGCTGCGCGCGGAGCACGAAGAGACGATCGACCGCGCGCTCGTCGCGGACCCATATGAGAAACTGCAGCTCGACATGGCGGCGCTCTTTCGCCATACGGGCGAAGCGTATACCGTGGCTGCGGAGGAGGGATGGGGCTGCGCGGCAGGCATTTCGTTCGAGCGCGACCACGATCTCGTTCGCTTTCTGATTACCGAGCGCACCCGGCTCAATATCGGCGATCTACGCGAGCACGTTCGCGCCGAGTTTCGCGAATCGGGCGCGGTACCGGTGGTCGCAGTACCGATCGTCGAAGGCGACGCGCTCTACGGCTTCGCCATGTACGGCCTGCACCGCGACGGAACGAAGCTCGACCCCGATGAGGTCGACGTGCTCGATGCGCTCTGCCAGACGGCCGCGCAGGCGTACGTTCGCATCGAGGTGCTCCGTCTGCGCGCAATGGTCGCGCCGATCGGCGCCGCTACTTAGGCGGAAAATGGGGATGTTTGCGGACGTCGGCGACGCTATTGGTTACCGCTGCCCTTCGACTTCGCTCAGGGTGACACACAAAGCTACTTAGGTACGGCGTATCGCGCGTTTTCGACCGTTTCCTGGAGAAAGCGCGCTTGATACGCAATGATGTCGTCGACAAACGGGAATTGCGGATGGCGGCGCGTTGGCGCTAGCGAGTACTGACGGCGCCCTTCGACGACGCCACCGCTACGCGGTGGCTGCTCAGGGTGACAAGCGCAGGTAAGGATTCCCCATTCGACCATCAGCGGTAGTGCGGCGCGAACCAAACGCTGGGGATCATCGCGCAACTCCGGATCGACGAAAAGTGACGGCGGCAACGCACGCAGACACGCATCGACGGCAGCGCATGCTTCCTCGGCGGTAAACGGTCTCGACCGTTCGTTCAGCCACGCGCCGAGCAGCTGGCTCGTTACGACCGGACGAACTGCCGCCAGCGTCTCTTTGATCTGCTCTTTGTCAGTGAGAATCGCCACGCGGTAGAGCATCGAGAAGCGCTTGGCGACGAATGGATCGTAACTCACTCCCACCAGATAAATCGTCTTCGCCCACGGCGCGAGGCGATCGTAGACGCCCTTGATCGGCCCCATGCGCCCGTCGGTCGAGTACCGGCCCTCCGGCGACATGTAGAACGTGCCGCCGCGGCGCACGACGTCTTCCATGTGCCCAAGATCTTTCTCGATGAAGGTCCGCGTTTCGTCGAGGATTTCGCGGCGGTACGGCTCGCGCAAGGCGCTCATCTTGACGACCTTGTGAGACTTCGCGAAATTCTCGCTACGCAGTAAATCGTTTGTTTTCGTGCTTGGCGAGAATTGCGCCGCGGTGGCTTCGTCGAAAATGGCGTCGAGCCGCTGCGGGCCGTGCGTCCGTTGCAGCGACCACGCGAGCGCCGAGATCGGACGCGAGCCGAGTTCGTTTTCCAACGGCAGCATTCCCAACGCCCCAAAGAGCGCCTGCGCGTTGTACACGCGGAGCAGCGATCGCAGAAACGGTAATCGCATCGCGAGGAATCCAGGCTCGAACATCCGGCGCGAATTCGCCATGAAGATCGGGTGGCGCCAGTGCCGTCCCCACACCGTCGAGGTGGCGACGATCGTCTGGCCTTCGAGATCGTGCTGGTGATTGGCTACGATGAGCGTCGAGCCGCGAGCCACCGGCACCGGCCCAAACGTGCGAACGCGATACGCGAGGTGATCCCAGATGTAATTCGGGACGATCGCCGCAAAGCGCAGGGGTATTCCCCACATCGACGAGAGCGGCTGACGGCCGACGCGCAATACTGCAAGCGACGCGAGCGCAAAACTAAAGCCGGCGAGGCCGAAGACGGCTTGGTAACCGTCACGCGTTCCATGAAAGAGCCCGATTAACCAACCCCCGACCAGCGGCGCGATGACGTTGGGGAGGTTGGTAGCGATTCCCCACAGCCCGAGATCGCGCGCCACGTCGCGCATCGCCGGGATGCTGTCCATGGCCAGCGCCCAACCGGTCGAGAAGACGCCGCCGAAGCCAATGCCGAACAAAAATGCGTAGAGAAAAATCCATTGTGGAGCGGGTGCGATCGCAAATCCGATGGCGGCAACTGCCATTGGAATCCCCGCAAGCGACGTGACGATTTTACGCGGCACGCGATCGGAAAGAATCCCCAAATAGATCGATGAGCCGGTTGCTCCGATCATCGTGCAGAAGGCGGCTATTGCCGTTCCCGCCGACGGGTTCGGTAAACCCTGAATGTCCCGGAAGTAATAGAGCACGAACGTTTGCAGCAAAAGCAGGCCGAAGAAGACGAGCGCACGAGCCACGAAGACGACCATAAAGTCGTGCCAATCGCGCACGTGAACTTTATCGGGTTCGCTCCAATGGTTTTCCCGAATCCCGAAAAGCGATACGGAGCAGAGCGTCACGACGGCGGCGGCAGCGAGAAACGTGAATCGCGGATCGGGTGCCGCTCCGGCGATGCTCAGGCCGAGCACCGTTCCAATCAAACTCGCCGCACCGCGAACGCCCGAGACGGCTCCCCAATGCGCGCGTTCGACGAGCTCCGGCAGCAATGCCTGATAGGCAGCGAGCGCCACGTTCGCACCGATGACCGCCAGCACCAAACACGCATCAAACGCTACGAGGTTATGCGCAAAAGACAACGCAATCAGGGCGACGACGTCGATCGCCAATCCGGCCGCGACGAACGTCCGCCGTTCGCCCCCGCGCCGCCGCTTGTGGTCGGAGAGCCAACCGGCAAGAGGCGGAACGATCATGGCTCCAACGGCAGCAATGCTAGCCAGCGCTGCGAGCGCGGCGACGTGGGACTGCGGCGCGAGCGTGAGCAGCGAGGCCGGCACCGCAATCGTCATCAACGCGGCGTCTTGAAAGGTCAGCGGAATCCACAACGCGTTGAGCATCGCCCAGGAGCCGAACTCGCGCCGGCGCGCTGCGTTGGTTTGCAACGCTACTGCTTTACGGCGTCGATGACGACGATGCCGCGACCGCCGAAATCCCGCAATTGATCCAGCGAAGCGATCGCCGCTCCAATCGGCGTATTCGGGTTGGTCAATTCGGTGACGGTGAAGCCCGTCTGCCTCTTGGCTTGATTGTCGATGGGCTCGCGCAGCATCGGCGGCAAGAGCTTGAACTTGCCGATCATTCCTAACATCGGGCCGGCCTTTTGGTCGAGCGTCTCCGGATCGACGGCCAACACCACGACGCCGTGATCTTTTCCACCCTCTTTGCGCGCAAAGACAGCAAAGTCAATTCCCAAATCGCGCGTATGCGAGCGCACCGCTTCGACGCCGTTGCCGGTCGCCGCGGACTCGTAGCCCTCGGGCGGATTGGCATTGATATCACGCAGCCAGGCTTCCAGCGACGGCATCAGCGCCTGCGTACCCGCAACCACGTCGTGTCCCACGTAGGTCCCGGCACCTTGCGACAAGAGCGCATTATCGCCGGCACCCGGCTTCGAGCGCACCGTTTCCCGCCAAGCGCGCGCCGACAGCACTTCGGCACCGTTAAAGAGCGGAAAATCCACTGGGTTGGCCGGAGCTGATGGCCTGCCTGCCCCTCGACCTCCGCCCGAGCAGGCCATCAACATCACAACGGCGGCACACGCCGACGCGAGGCGCAAAAGATTCATGACCGCGCCGGTTTCGGAAGTGCGTGACCCTGAGCCTGTCAGTAACGGTTGCCGCAACCCAGGGTAGTACAGGACGACCGTCGGCTTCGGCGCGAAGGGTCTACGACGACATGAGCTTTGCAACGTTTTGGCCCCGCTATCTGCTCGCGCACAGCGATCCTCGCACCCGCGCACTTCACGTTGCGGGTACGCTTGCGGCAACCAGCTTGGTCGTCCTTGCCGTCGTCGGCCGCAAACCCGCACTCGCGGCAGCCGCACTAGTCGCAGGCTATGGACCGGCGTGGATCGCTCACGCCTTCATCGAACGCAACAAGCCAGAGACGTTTCGGGCGCCATTCTCGTCGCTCGCTGCCGATTACATGATGGCGTGGCACGTCTTACGGGGAACGATTGACCAACAGTACGCCGCGATCGGAAGCACTTATGAAGATTAGAGCTATGCTTCGACAAGCTCAGCATGACACGGCAGTGGCGATTCGACAAGCTCAGCAGGACACGGCAGTGGCGATTCGACAAGGTCAGCATGACGCGCGGGTGGCGCTGGCGATGATCGTACTCTGCATTCCGTTGCTGGGGTTGATGCCGCATTCGCCGGTCTTTACCAATCCCTCCACCGTCGTCACGGTCGATGCCGGCGAAGAGTTTTTCGTCGCGCTTGCCTCTAACGAGAGCACCGGGTACACGTGGTCCCAGTCAATCGCCGATGGAAAAATTCTCGCGTACGAGGGGAACGTCTACCAGGGCGCTTCCAACGGTTTGGTCGGCGCCGGCGGGCAGCAAATCTTCATCTATCACGCCAACCGAACGGGCTCGACGACCATCGCATTTAGCTATGCGCGGCCCTTCGAACCGGGCGCTCCGCCGGTCAAGACGCTGACGTTCAACGTCAGCGTGCGTTAGCGTTGTTATCTTGACCGACCCTCTCTCGTACGGCTCGTATTTGAAGATCAACGAGCTCCTGCAGCTGCAGCGGCCGCTTTCCGATCCGGCCCATCATGACGAAATGCTCTTTATCATCATCCACCAAGTCTATGAGTTGTGGTTCAAGCAGCTGTTGCACGAGCTGGAGGCAGCCGCCGCCGCAATCGATAAAGACGAAGTGTTGCGCGCCGGCAAGCACTTCCGCCGAATTCACACGATCCAACACCTGTTGGAAGAGCAAGTCGACATTCTGGAAACGATGACGCCGCAAGAATTCAATCAATTCCGCGACCATCTCAATCCCGCCAGCGGATTTCAGTCGGTGCAATTCCGAGAGATCGAGTTCCTCAGCGGATTGCGGCGCGCCGACGTCCTAAAGCAACTTGAACTCGATCCGGCTCAGCGCTCGCGGCTGGAGCGGCGCATGGACGAGCCCTCGCTCTACGATCGCGTACAGGGGCTGTTGAAACGGCGCGGGTTTGCGATTGGCTCTCACGACGAGCTCATTGAGGCGTTGCGCCGCATTTACAGTGACGAATCAACCCATTACGACCTCTACATGCTCTTGGAGCAACTGATCGAATTCGACGAGCGTTTTCTGCTGTGGCGATCACGCCACATTCGCATGGTCGAACGAATGATCGGCAGCAAGCGAGGAACCGGCGGCTCATCGGGCGTCGAGTACCTCGCCAGCACGTTAAACTACAAGCTCTTTCCAGAGTTGTGGGAAGTGCGCACCCTCCTGGGCAAGAGCAACAGTTACGCGTGAGGTATTCGCAATGAAAGAGCTCGAGACGACGCAGGCCCGAGATCGCGATCAGTTTCCCATCTTAGCAAATTCGACGTATCTCGTGAGTCACTCGATGGGCGCCGCGCCGCGCACTGCCCGAGAGGCACTCGAAACATATTGGGACGAGTGGGCGGACGAAGGACCGCAAGCGTGGGAAGCGTGGATTCCGCGGATCGGCGAAATTGCAGATGGCATCGGTGCGATCATCGGAGCAGCGCCCGGCAGCGTTTTTCTTGGACCAAACGTTTCGGTGTTGCAAGCAGCACTCGCGAGCTGCCTCGGCTTTGCCGGAGCAGCCCGAAACGAGGTCGTCTACGAGGGCTTGCAATTCCCATCGTTAACGTACGTGTGGAAGGAATGGGAGCGCTACGGCGCCGTCACCCGGATCATCCCTTCCGACGACGGACGCTCGATTCCGACGGAGCGCATCCTTGACGCCATTACCGAACGCACGGCGATCGCCGTGCTCTCGCACGCGTACTACGTTTCCGGAGCGCTCGCCGACATCCGCGCAATTCAAGCGCACTGTAGCGAGTTTGGTACGCTGCTGTGCGTCGACGCGTATCAAACCACGGGCGTCGTTCCGTACGACGTGACGCAGTGGGATCTCGACGTCGTCACCGGCGGTTCGCACAAGTGGCTTTGCGGAGGTCCAGGTTGCGGCTGGATTTACATTAAGCCGTCGCTTTTGGAATACTTTCGCCCGGCAGTGACGGGATGGTTTGCACACGCGCAGCCGTTTGCTTTCGAGCCGGCGCCGATCGTTCACGCGCCGTCGATGTATCGTTTCGCAACCGGAACACCGACCATCCCCGGATACATGGTGGCAAAGCCGGGGCACGACCTCATTCGCGAGATCGGTGTACCGCGCATTCGCGAACACAACATCCGGCTCACGAGCAAACTCACGTCGCTTGCGCTCGAACGTGGATTGCGCGTGAACACGCCGTTAGATCCGAACCGCCGAACCGGTTGGATCGGTCTCGACTTCGAAGATTCGGAGCGCGTTTGTCGCGAATTAATCTCGCGGCGGGTGTTCGTCGACTATCGTCCCGGCTGCGGAATTCGCGTCGGTCCGCACTTCTATACTACCGACGCCGACATCGATGCGTTTTTTACTGCCCTAGATAAACTGCGCGCGCGCTGAACGCCATGGTCGTCGACCACCGCAACGTGGCGGGAGCATTTCGGCGCCTCTCGGTGCCTTTCGGCGTGCAGATGCTCGGCGATCAACTGCTCGGGGTCGTCGACACGATCG
Organism: Vulcanimicrobiota bacterium; assembly: GCA_963752765.1. Lineage (GTDB taxonomy): Bacteria > Vulcanimicrobiota > Vulcanimicrobiia > Vulcanimicrobiales > Vulcanimicrobiaceae > JAFAHZ01. The sequence goes on along the minus strand of CAVVZD010000009.1, from coordinate 444,074 downwards.
CAATCGGCAGTTTGGGCGCCGTCGCACTCGCAGGGGCAACAGCGGCAAGCACGATCTTTCTCACGTTCGTCTTCGCGCTCTCGGGCTTGATGACTGGAACGTCGATCATCGCAGCGCAGCGCATTGGAGCCGATGACGTTGAGGGCTTCGCGCGGACGGTACGCGCCGGGATCGTGGGGCCGATGCTGGTCGCGGTCGCGTGCCTCGTTCTGAGCGTTCCCTTCGCAACGCCGCTGCTGCACGCGCTCGTCGGCAACTTGCAGAGCGCAGGACCGAGCGCGAAGTATTTGATTTTGCGCTGCGCGTCAATGATCCCGATCGCCGTTTCAGGCACGCTGATTGTGGGTTTGGGAGCGGCCGGCAATCGTGTCTTCGGCATCTGGACGCTCGTGGTCGTCAACGCGGTGCACATTCCGCTGTTGCTCGTGCTCGCGTTGGGGTTTGGAACGCACCATCCGTTCGGCATCGAAGGCGCGGGCTGGTCGTCGCTCGTGTCGGAGCTGATTGCGGCGATTTATGCAATCGCTTACGTCGCGCGGCGCAAGGAGTACGGCATTTTCTCTACGCCCTCCGCGGGGCCATTGGTGGCCTTGCGACTCGCGAAGCGCTGCGCCGTCCTCGGATTGCCGGAAGCAGCTTTTCTTTTCGCAATCATGATTCCCGACGTCGTTATCGTCGCGCTGCTGGCGCCGCTCGGCGCGATGGCCATTTCGGCCTTTCGCGCGCTCAACGTCGTTTCGGATCTCACGTTCGTTATTCCGACGCCGCTGCAGAGCGCGACGCAAACGGTCGTTGGCCAGCGCTTGGGCGCGCGCGACGTCGCCGGCGCGGTTTCATTTTTCGAACGGGCGCGCCGCCTTTCATTCGGCATCACGACCCTCTCAGGGGTTATTGCCGCAGCACTTGCCTGGCCGCTGGCGTTCGTCTTTACGCTCAACGCAAGCGTCGCCAGCCTGGCGGCGCTTCCGCTCGCGCTGCACATGATCACGTTGCCGATGAAAGGCTGGGCGATGGTGTCGATGGCGCCGATTCGCGCTTCAGGCGACACGCGGTTTTCGATGACCGTCGGCATTCTCTGCAGCGTGCTCGTCATTCCGTTTTCGTGGATCGGCATCGAGCGCTTGCACATCGGGTTGTATAGCGTGCCGCTGGGATGGATTGCGGCGTGGACTGCGCGGGGTTTACTCACCGAGTGGAAACTGCGCGGCGGAGCGTGGATGAAGCGTGCGCCCTTAGCGGCTTAACTAGAGATGAGGGTCGCCCTTCGACAGGCTCAGGGTGACACGGAACTCGTTAACGATGCTAAAGATTACGGTCGCCCTTCGACAAGCTCAGGGTGACACGGAACTCGTTAACGATGCTAAAGATTACGGTCGCCCTTCGACAAGCTCAGGGTGACACGGAACTCGTTAACGATGCTAAAGATTACGGTCGCCCTTCGACAAGCTCAGGGTGACACGGAGCTCTTCGACAAGCTCAGGGTGACACGGAGTTCGTCGTGGATGCGGCCGTTCGTGGCGAGAATCGACCTCGCGTCGAGCGCCGCAGGTGATCCGTCGATGCGCGTGACGGTTCCGCCGGCTTCACGAACGATGAGCGTACCGGCAGCCACGTCCCACGGGCTCAAGCCAAACTCCCAAAAACCGTCAAAACGACCGCAAGCAACGTATGCAAGGTCCAGCGCCGCCGCACCGTCGCGGCGCACCGCCTGCGCGCGATGCGAAACGCCCCGAAAATACTCGGCGTTCCGTTCGAAATCGGCCGGGTGAAATCCGGTGCACGTCATCGCGTCGTACAATCGATCGATTGCCGATACGGCGATCGAGCGTTCGGCCAAACGTGCTCCGGCTCCGCGCTCGGCTGCGAAGCATTCGTTCATCGCGGGAGCAAAGATCACGCCGGCAATGAGTTCACCATCGCGCTCGTATGCAATGGATATGCAAAACAACGGATAACCGTGCGCGAAGTTTGTCGTACCATCCAGCGGATCGACGATCCAGCGCTCCGAGGAGCTCCCGCGATGCGCTCCGCTCTCTTCCGCAACGATCGTGGCCGCCGGATACTCCGCGCGCAACCGCCTGAGAATGATGCTTTCGCTGGCTCGATCAGTTTCCGTCACGAGATCGCCGCGCTGCGACTTCTCCGCAATCTCACCCGGATGACCGAGACGATCGAGTAGAACCGCGCCTGCCTCCCTTGCAGCGCCGAGCGCGCAATGTAATGGATCGGGCAGGTTTATCTGCTACTTCCTGGCACGGTCATACGGTTTCTCTCCGGCACCGAAGAGTCTTGCGTCACCGCCGCGAAGCACGTCGTGCCATGGCGTTCACGGAAGGATTCATCTCGGAACTGGTCGGCCGGCAAGCCACGATCAACGACCTTCCAATTGGCAAGGTCAGTGACTTTCTCGTCAGCAAGCCCGACGACACGTTTCCGCAGATTGACGGCCTGGTGATCAAAACGTCGCAAGGCCCGCGTTTCGCGGCGATCGACACGGTCGCCGACGTCGATCGCAATGGAACGGTAGCGCTTACGATGGCGCCCAAAGACCCGGCGCCGCCCGACGAAGAGGAGCTGTATCTCGTCAAAGATCTGCTCGACAAGCAGATCGTTGACGTTGACGGTCGCAAAGTCGTGCGAATCAACGACATTGAGCTTGCGAATACCGGAGGACGACTGCGTATCGTCGCAGCCGACGTCGGCGTTGCTGGACTCTTGCGGCGCTTGGGCCTCAAATCATTCGGACGCCGCTTTACGCCAACGATCTATCGTGCCGTACCGCGATCGATGATCGCCTGGGATTCCGTTGCGCCGATTCACGATGCGAATCCCTCGCAGGTCCGGCTTTCCGTAAAGGAGAGTAAACTCGCTCGGCTGCATCCATCCGAACTCGCCGAGATCATTAGCGATCTATCGTCCCGCGAAGCCCTCGCCGTCGTGCGTCAGCTCGATGACGAAACCGCTGCCGACGCCTTCGAGCATCTCGACGCCCAAAAACAAAAGACGTTAATCGAGGACATCGGCACCGAGCGAGCCGCCGACATTATCGAGGAAATGGACGCAGACGACGCGGCCGATCTTCTCGCCGAGTTACCGCAAGAGCAGCGCTCGGAATTACTCGCCGAGATGAATACGTACACCGCCGACGAACTGCGCGAACTCGTCAAGTATCCTGAGGATACCGCCGGCGGCTTGATGACCACCGACTACGTTTGGATCTATCCGCATCGCACGACGGAAGCGACAATTCGTAAAATTCGCGAGATCGCTCCCGTCTCGGAATTCATCTACTACCTCTACGTGGTCGACAAGGAAGATCACTTGCTCGGGACGCTCTCGCTGCGGACCCTTTTGCTGGAGCTGCCCACTGCATTTATCAATCGCATCATGGAGACCGATATGGTCACCGTGCGTCCCGATACGCCCGCCGTCGACGCGGCCGCAACGATCGCGAAGTACGATCTGCTCGCCGTCCCGGTCGTTGACGATCGCGGAAAAATGCTCGGAATCGTCACGGTCGACGACGCGATCGATGCAATCATGCCCGACGATATCGCCAAGAAGCTTCCGCGCTTCGTCATCCATTCTCACCACCACCCTTCTTCGGGCTAGGATCCTGTCGCGGCATGACTCCCGAAAAAGTTGTGGAGTTCGCGGAAGGCCTAGCGCGTATCGCGGTCACCGGCGGCGGCACAAAAGCGCTCGCCGCTCATCTCGCACGCACGATTGGAACCGCGGTGCTCGTCGAAGACGCCGGCTGGCGGCACATTGCAACGGCCGGCGCGGGTAGTCTTCCGGCCAGCGCTCGCGCAATCGTTGAAGGCGGCGCGCGCGGCCACGCGACGCAAATTCTTGCCGGCAACGCGCTTGTCGGATGGTTGTCGATTGTGCAGACCGACGCCGACGTAGACTACTTGATGCGCTTGACGGCATCGGCGCTCGCGGTAGAGCTCTCTCGCAACGGTGACAGCGGCCGCGGCAGGCGCCGCGTTTTCTGGGAACGGCTCGTCGGGGGCCTGTACCACGATGCCGCATCCGCACGCGACGACGCTGCGGCGCGAGGCGTCGTCGTTGCACCGGCCTATTTGGCGATTGCGCTCGAGCCCGAACCAGGGTCCGGCAGTGACGGTGCGGCAGAGCGGAGCGAATTGCGCGCCGCGGTCGCGCAGGCGTTTACGGGCGGCGACTGCGACGTCGGTCTGCTCGAACGCGGAGCAGCGCTGTTGGTTTTCGTTCCGGCGTCACGGGAAATCGACGCCAGTAACGCGCGCACCACAGCCATGCTCCTTCCAAAGAGCGCTGCAAAGCGCAAGGTGCCGTTGCGGCTTTCCGGCGGCGTTGGGCGGGTCGAGCCGCTCCTGTCGGTGCGCGACAGCGTGCGCACCGCCGAGACCGCGCTCGCCGTAGGTCGAAGAATCTACGGTAACGGGCACGTGAAGTCGCACGACGAGTTGGGCTGTTATCCGCTGCTCTACGAAGGCGCGGACGTCGAGCAGCTGCACGCCTTCGCTTTGCGCATTCTTGCTCCGTTACGCGCGTACGACGAGAAGCATCAGACCGAGCTGGAGCGGACGCTTGCGCTCTACTTTTCAGCCGGAGAGAATGTGAAAACCGCAGCGGCAGAGTTAAGCGTTCACCGTCATACGGTGTTCTATCGGCTGCGTCAGATCGGCGAGATTTGCGGTTGCTCGCTGGAAAGCCCTCACGATCAACTCACCCTTCGATTGGCGGTCGCTATTCATGCTCTCCACAGATAAGCGCGACATCGTCAAGATCGCGCGGGAGCGTAAGGTCAGCTTCGTTCGACTCGTCTTCGCCGACATTTTAGGCGTCAGCAAGAACGTGTCGATTCCGGTTGCGCAACTCGAAAACGCGCTCGACGGGCAGATTACCTTTGACGGCGGATCGATCGACGGATTCGTCCGCGGGGAAGAGCTCGACATGCTCTTGCGCCCCGATCCGAGTACCTTTGCCGTCTATCCCTGGCAAGCTGTCGATGCGGTTGAAGCGCGCTTGATTTGCGACATCGCCATGCCCGATGGGACGCCCTTCGAGGGCTGCCCGCGGACGACGCTCCGCCGCGCGGTTGAAAGCGCCACGGCGCTCGGCGGTTTGCGCGTCGGACTGGAAGCCGAATTTTTTCTCTTTGAGAAACAAGCCGGCGATTCTCTCTCCACGTCAACGTCCGATGTCGGGTCGTACTTCGACTTTTCGGCGAGCGATCGCGGTGAGGAGGCTCGCAACGCAATCGTCGCCGCACTGCAATCGATGGGCGTGCAGATCGCATCGGCGCATCACGAACACGGTGCCGGACAGCACGAGATCGACATCGCGCACGACGATCCGCTGCGTGCGGCCGATCACGCACTCACGTTACGCACGGTCGCCAAGCACGTCGCCGCAGGCTTCGGTCTCGATGCAACCTTTATGCCGAAACCACTTGAGGACCGCGCCGGCAGCGGATTACACGTCGACTTTGCGCTCCAGAACGGAACGGAGGAGGAAACGGCCCTCTACGCAGTGGGTGGCCTCTTGGCGCACGCGCCGGCGATGACCGCGATCTGCAATCCCACCGTGAACTCATACAAGCGTTTAGTCGCTGCTTGGGATGCGCCAATCTACGCGGTGTGGTCGCAGCGAAGCGCGAACGCGCTGGTGCGCGTTCCGCCGGGACAATCGCCGCCCCACGTCGAGATGCGCAGCCCCGACCCGGCGTGCAATCCGTATCTCGCGCTGGCCGTTCTCATCGGTGCCGCTGCCGACGGCATCGCGCGCGCCACCCTTCCGGGCCCGGCGCTTTCCGGCTCGACCTACGACTTGAGCGAACGCGATCGGCACGAACGGGCGATTCGAACGCTGCCGAAGTCGTTGCGGCAGGCGATTACCGAACTCGACAGCGACGCGGTCGTGCGTGCAGCACTCGGCGATCATCTCTATCATGCTTTCCGCGATGCCAAGCTTGCGGAATACGAGCGATACCGGCGCGCGGTGCACCCTTGGGAACGCGAGCAATACTTGCGGTTATACTAGTTGGAAGGAGTATGTTACCGGAGCCGAGCCCTACGTCGATAGCCCGCAGTACGTCGGCTACAAGAGCGGCGACATCGAAATCGGGCTCATTCCGAACCGAGATAACCGCGAACCGAGCGCGCTCCCCTACTGGACGGTGAGTGACATTGCGGCGAGCGTGAAAGCGCTCTTGGACGCGGGCGGCACGGTCGTGCAAGAGATCAAGGACGTCGGCTACGGGCTGCTGGTCGCCAGCGTGAAAGATCCCAACGGCGCGATCATGGGGTTACGACAAGTGCCGAAGGGTTAAGGAACTAAGAGGTACGAGATGAAGAAAGCGGACAACTCGAAAAGCCGTGAGTCTCCCTCTGGGCTCATCGATGCGAGAATCAAGGAGCTGGGAGATTGGCGCGGCCAGACACTCTCAAAAATGCGCAGGCTCATCAAGCAAGCTGACCCTCAAGCCGTCGAGGAGTGGAAGTGGAGAGGCGTGCCCGTCTGGTATCACGATGGAATCATCTGCACGGGCGAGACCTATAAGAGCATCGTCAAGCTGACTTTCGCCAAGGGTGCGCGGCTCAAGGACCCAAAGCGGCTCTTCAACTCCAGTCTTGAGGGCAATATGCGACGTGCCATCGACCTGCACGAAGGCGACCAGATCGACGAGACCGCGTTCAAAGCGCTCGTCCGCGAGGCCGTCGCGTTGAACGAGTCCTCGGCCCGCTAGTCCGCTCCCGTAGACACACTAGACTAGCGAGGTTATCGCTTTCATGAGGTCGGTGACCAAGAACGGGCGCGCCAGCGTCGCATCAAAGCCGTCTCCGTTGCCCGCGCCGAGGCCGATGACCGAAATTGTACCGGGAGCCGCAAAGGCACGAACCTCATCGGGGCGCACGAACGCCGGATCGGCCAACACGATGTCTCCCGACCGCAGATCTCCAACGTGGGCGAGCTCTTCGAGCTCGCGGCACTCGCGCACGCGGTAACCGCGCGCGCGTAATTCGTATGCGGCAAAGCGACTAAGATCCGAGTCTTTCGTCACGATCGCGACGCGCATCGGGTGCTGCGAAACCCGCGCTTCGAACGAGGGCAACACGACGCTGAACCTACTCCCTTGGTCGAGCACGCTTTTGACGTCGACCGATCCCCCGTGATGTTCGACAATCATGCGGACGATAAACAGCCCGATCCCCGTGCCGGCGATTTTAGCCCGGCGCGCGTTGGAACCGCGGACGAAACGTCCGAAGAGCCGCGGAAGATCGTCGGGCGTGATGCCGATACCGTGGTCGGTAACGTCGACGCGAAACGTATCGGCGTTTGCTTCGAGCGTTACCTCGATGGCACTCCCTTCGGCTGAGTACTTAACTGCGTTGCGAAACAGATTGTCGAAAACCTGACGTAGACGCTCGGCATCCCCTCGCACAAAGGCATGCTCCAGTGAGGTGGTCACGGTGATGCTGCGCTCGGGCAAATGGCTTTGCGCGGCGCTGACAATCAAGTCAACGAGATCGACGCGCTCGTCGGCAATCTCGAGCTCGCCGTGTTCGACGCGCGATAAGGCGAGGACGTCGTTGGCCAGCGTCGCGAGCCGTTGCGCGTTGATTCGAATGGTGTGCGCCGCGTCGATCGCACCCGCACCTTCCAAAAAGCCTTCTTCGAGCAATTCCGCAAAGCCCGCGATTGACGTCAGCGGCCCCTTAATGTCGTGGGCGAGCACGGCGATCAGATCGTTCTTGAGCTGATTGAGCTGTAGGACGCTCGCACGCTGGCGCTCGAGCTCATCGATGCTTGCGGCGAGACGGTGGGTCAGCTCGCGGCCTTGGAGCACGTCGAATTCCTTGGGGTCGAGGCGTCCGCGGACCCGGGCGGCATCTTCTGCGCTCCCTTCCACGAGCACCTGAAGTTTCACGGTTTTCGCAAGCCCCATTTAGGGAGCTCCTGAAGAAGTCACTGCACCGATCGCAGCGTGCATTTTTGCCGCAGATCGAGGCGCGACCGAGGAAGCATAGCAAAGCGCTCTGTGACCGAGGGAGCAACGAAGAAATGCGGCAAAAATGCCGCTGCCCAACGGGTTTGAGCGCAAAGCCGCCATCTGCGTTGTCGCCGGCTCGGTCACATACCGCTTCGGGTATGCTTCCTCGCCGTCTCCTCGCATCCGGCGGCTTTGCGGCTCAAACGATCGGTACATGGACTTCTTCAGGAGCTCCCTTCAGGAACGTTAGGCGGATGGGGGCGGAAGCCCGCCCGGCGAAGCATGCTTGGATGCAATACAGGACCTACCCGAACAGTGACGTGACCGTCAGTGCGGTCGGCTTTGGGCTGTGGACCACGTCGACGGGATGGTGGGGCGAGAAGTCCGACGACGACGCCGTCGCCATGTTGCATCAGGCCTACGACCTTGGCATTACGCTTTTCGACGCCGCAGATACGTACGGTAACGGACGCAGCGAAGAGCAGCTTGCCAAAGCCTTTGGGGACCGGCGTGACCGCGTGGTGTATGCCACGAAGTTCGGCTACGACTTTTATTCGCCTCAGAACGTCGAGCAACGGCGCGGTCAGTTCGAGTTACCGCACGACTTCTCGCCCGCGTTCGTACGCAAAGCGCTGGAACACTCGCTGCGGCGCTTGCAAACCGAGTGCATCGATATCTATCAAATGCACAACGCGCGAATGGCGCAGATCGATGACGACGCCCTATGGGAGCTGCTTGAATCGTTTCGGCAAGAAGGCAAGATCCGCACGTACGGCGTCGCGCTCGGACCCGCCATCGGATGGCTCTACGAAGGAATCGATGCGGTGCGCAAACGCAACGTTCCAAGCCTGCAAATCATTTGGAACATACTCGAGCAGTATCCGGGAAACGAACAGATTCGCGCCGCTCGCGAGGCTAATGCCGACACCGGATATATGATTCGCGTCCCACATTCGAGCGGAATGCTGGAAGGGCACTACACGGAAGAAACGGTCTTTGCGCCCACCGATCACCGGCGCCATCGTCCACGTTCCTGGCTCATCAACGGAATCAAGAAAGTCGAGCAGCTGCGTTTCTTGGAACGGCCCGATCGAACGCTCGGTCAAGCGGCCATAGCGTGGCTGTTGGCCGAGCCGCGCGTCATGACGGTTCTGCCGAACATCTACGACCGCGAGCAGCTCGTGGAATTCGCAAGCGCGCCCGATGCGCCGCCGCTGGAACGCGAGGAACTCGATCGCATCGAAGCGTTGTACGCGCGCAACTTCGGCCTGGACGAACCGGCGATGGCTTTCAAAGGCACGATGGAACGAGCTGCGTCGGGAGTATGAACGCGCCATGAGCAAACACGAGCACGTTTTGACGCCGCACGCGCCGTGCCCAATCGGTCCGTACAGCCAGGCGGTGATGACGGGTCACGAGCTCTATTGCAGCGGACAAATTCCGCTCGATCCGTCCACCGGCGAGCTCGTAAACGGCGACGTCAGCGCGCAGACCGAGCGCGTGCTTTCAAACTTGGGCGCCGTGCTGTGCGCCGCCGGCTATACCTTTGCCGACGTCATCAAGACGACGATCTTCCTCGTGGATATGAACGATTTCGCGGCCGTTAACGTCATCTACGAAAAATACTTCGGCGCGACGAAGCCCGCGCGCTCGACCGTCGCGGTAGCTGCATTGCCACGCGGCGCCCGCCTAGAAATCGACTGCATCGCCCGCGCCTAGCACGCTCTCACGCGCCGCGGGTCGGCACTGGCGCATCCATGCGCTGAGCAGGCTCAGGGTGACACGATGCTATGGATTATCGTCGCCCTTCGACAAGCTCAGGGTGATACGAGGCTATAGGCTACTGTCGCCCTTCGACAAGCTCAGGGTGACACGATGCGCGACACGTTCGTGGGCGCTTACGGGGAGGCGGAATGGTTGGAGAGGCGGGCTGATTCCTCTTGTGCGATGCGTGCGACGTCGGGATCGAGTGATTGCTCGGCGATTTTGAGCTGATCGATTGCCATCGCCGTATTGCCCTGAGTGGCGTAAGCGACGGCCAGCAAATATCTAATGCGGCCGTCTCGGGGATCCGCCGCGACGCCTTTCAGTAGTGCCGCTTCCGCTAGCGGATAGAGACCGTTGTGCTCGTAATCGATGCCGAGATCGACGTAGGCCTCAGGCAGATATGGTCCCACCTGCGTGGCTTGCACGTAATAGCTGACCGCGCGTTTCCAATCGTTACGCGCGTCGGCGAGGTAGCCGAAATTCACGAGCGCCTCGGGCCGCTCGGGTTCCATTGCGTGTGCCCGCTTGAGCACCGGCTCAGCTTCGTCGTAGCGTCCGGCCTGCAAGAATGCCGCGCCGAGGTTGTTTTCGCACGTGTAGTTGGTCATGTCCATTGACAGGCACTTTTCGAACTGCCGTTGCGCCGCGTCGTAACTATGCAGATCCAAATACGCAAGCCCCAAGCCGTTGATCGCGGTCAGCGACGTTCCATCGTCGTCGATCGCGCGCATGAAATACATCATTGCATCGGCAGGGCGGTGAAGCGCCGCGTAAATCTGACCGACTTCGGCTTGAATGTCGGCATCGGTCGGGTCTTGCGAGGCCTGCCGTTCCATCTCCGAACGATACGCGGGCAGATCGCCCTTGCGTTCGTGCATGGCGACTAAGTCTTTCACCGAGTCGGTTCCCGGCAGAGCCGCATTGAACTGCGTGATTGCGTCGTCGACCCGGCTCTCGGTGGCATAGACGACGCCCAGCCGGTTGTGCGTTTCCTTATCCTTTGGATTATGCGCCAGCAGCTTTTGGTAGACGGCCTCCGCTTTGGCAAATTTCCCTTGGCGATAGTAGAGATCGCCGAGGAAGCGGGCGGGTGAAATTTCGAACGGGTGAGCGACGACGTAGAGTTCGAGGCCTCGCACCGCCCCGTCGAGATCGCCGGCAGCGATACGCTCCCGGGCCGCGCGGATGGCGCCTTCGGGGTCCGAGGCGAAATCAGGCTTGAAGATTTGAGCCGGATCGGTGATCAGGCGCTCGGGCGACGATTGCGCCGCCGCCGGCCCCGTCCAGAGGAGAGCGAGCGCCAGCACCGCTAGAATTCCGAAGGTTAATCTCCGCATGCTTCCATTATAACGCCGGGGCGGCCGGAGCCGTGACTAGAGCGTCCGTTCCCACCAGTCGAGCATTTTCTGGTCGAGGTTCCGCAGGGCCGGAACCCCGCCTGGGCCGTGGCGAGCCCCCGGAAAGACGAAGTAGTCGACTTGTTTGCCGGCTGCAATGAACGCCTCGAGCATTGTTATCGAGTTCATGAGGTGCACGTTGTCGTCGCTGCTCCCTTGGAGGATGAGCAGCCGCGATTCGAGGTTCTTTGCCGCCGGCAGAACCGAGGTCCGCGTGTAGGCATCCGGATACTGTTGTGGTTTGCCCATATACCGCTCGGTATAGGCGGTGTCATAGTAGCGCCAATCTGCCGGCGGAGCACCCGCAATGCCGCTTCGAAAGACACCCGGCGCGTGGGTCAGCGTATATGCTGTCAGGTATCCACCGTAACTCCATCCCCAAAGGCCAAGACGCGATGCGTCGACGTAGGGCTGAGCTTTCAACCAGTCGACACCGGCGAGTTGTCCGGCCATTGCAATCTCACCCATGCTATGCGAGAACAGGCGCGCGTTGGCGGCGCGATCGAAATTCGATGCCGGCCCATCGATGCTAAAGACCAAGAAGCCTTCTTGCGCGAGCAAGTGCGTGTAGAGCCCGGGCCACGCATCGGAACTTTCGAGTCGATCGCCAACGGAGAGCGGGCCACCATAAGTTTCGACGATCACCGGGTAGTGATGGCTAGGATTGAAATCGTGCGGAACGGTAAGCACCGCATCGAGCTGGCCCCAGCGCGACGGAATCTCGAGCGACAGCGTCTTGCCTACGTCGAAGCGTGCCGGCGACGGCGTCGCAAAAAGCAGCTTCCGACGCAGAGAATGAATGCGGCGAATGGTCACTTCCCAAGGCGCGCGCAACGTGGAGAACACGTCGACGTAAGCCTCACCCTTCTTCGGCATCGAGACCTCGTTCCAGCCCATGTCGGACGTAACGATCTGATCGGATGCACCGTGAACCGGAATGTAGACCAGCGCGAGGTCGCGACGCGTCGGTTTTAAGGCGCTCGCGTAGACCCCGTCGCTCGTCACGCGCAAGATGTCGCCGACCGGACGATCGTCGCCGAGCTGTCGTACCGCAGCGCTGCGAAGATCGACGAGCTCTACGCCCTGCACGCCGCGCCGCTCCGAGAGCCACACAAAGCTGTGCCCATCGGGAAGAAAGAGCGGCGCGGGCTGCACGTCGACGAAGCGGGGATCGGACTCGCGCACGATCGTGCGCGACGGACCGCCATCGCGAGGAAAAAGTTCCAAACGCACGTTGTGTTGCGGCCGATCGAGAATTTCTTGCAGCACCGCGTGCCCGTCGGGCGTCCAGACGAAGGACACGACGTACTCGTCGTGCGGGCCTCCGTCGTAGAGTGACCGAGATTGCGCGGTCGCGGCTTCGACGACGTGGAGGCTTACGCGCGGATTCGGATCGCCGGCGAGCGGGTAGCGCTGCTCCTCCACGGTGTTGTGCCTGTGCAAATAGTCAACAATCGGAAACGGCGCGACCGGTGATTCATCGAACGAAAGGTACGCAATTGCGTTTCCACTCGGAGCCCACGCGAAGGCATGCTCGACGTCCATCTCTTCGCTCAGCAGCCAATCCGGATCGCCGTTGATTCGCGTTTCCGAGCCGCCGGTTGTGAGGCGAAGCGTCCGGCGTGTTGCCAGCGTTGTGACGTAGAGATCGTTGCCATGCACGTAGGCGAGGCGGCGGCTATCCGGCGACCATTGTGGATCGTCGACGTCGTTGGCAAGCGTGACCCCGTGCTCGCCGCTTGCATCGCCGACGTTCAGATCGACGCCATCGAGGTAGGCCAACCGCCGTCCATCGGGCGACCACACGATTTGCGAGATCGGACGCGAGCGAGAACCTCGCTCCTGCGAACGCGCGTGAAAGATAACGCGGTCGGTGTCGCCGCGCAAATCGTAGAGGTGGATCACCGGCGGGCGTTTGAGATCCTCAGAGATGACCGTATAAATGAAGCGCGTAGCGTCCGGCGACCACGTAAAGTTGCTCGGCGGATTACCGGAAACCGGATCGGCGGCGATGATTTGACCGACGGTAAGGCGATCCGCGAATGCCGGCGTTGGCAAGAACGCCCAACATATCGTAACGAGGAGAATCCGGCGAACGATCAACGGTGGGTCGGATCGGCGGGAAGGCGATCCGTAATAAAATCGGAGATGCGCCCCGCCGCCATCGGGTCCATGTTGGCGAGTACGACCACGACGTAACCGGGATCAGGGCAAATCTCAAGATCGCCGTTCATTCCCGGCGCGCCTCCGCCATGCCCAAAGCAGTGCGTTCCGTTTGCAATCGTTTCGCTGAAGCCGAAACCATAGCGACCCTCAGGCGTGTCGACCTTGCCCGAGGTTAGTAGCTGCGTATACGCAGCGTTCAATAGCCTATGTTGTTGCAAGCTCGTCGCGAAGCGAAGTAAGTCGCCAACCGTGGAATACCCGCCGCCTGCCGACGTCCCGCGATATGGCAACGTATCGGTATTTGGCTCCAGCTTTCCGTTGGCGCTGGTGTACCCAACGCTGCGATTAGGAACCGCCTCGCTTTCCGGCTCCGACCCGGTCGAGGTCATGCCGGCGGGTGCGTACACGTTCTCGCGCACGTAGTCATAGTAGCTTTCTCCGCTTACTTTTTCGACGATTAAGCCCAACAGAATGAAGCCGTAGTTGCTGTACTCCCATTTGCTGCCGGGCGCGAACTCCGGTGCTCGCGTGCCGTACAGCTTTTCATAGTCGGAGGGTGTTTTGAGTTCGAGCCGATGAGCGTCAAATTCGGGACCGAAGATGTCGCCCGTGCCGCCGGTATGCGTCAGCAATTCGCTGATCGTGACCTTCGTGGCAATCTCTTTATTCGGGTAGTCGTTCAAGTATTTCCCGAGCGGATCGTCGAGACGCACCTTCCCGGCTTGGACGAGCTGCACGATCGACACTGCGGTAAACATTTTGTTCATCGAGCCGACCCGAAAGCGCGTATCGAGCATATTAGGGGTGTTCCGCTCGCGATCGGCGAGGCCGTACGCCTGCTCGAACACCGGCGTTCCGCCCTTCGCGACGAGCACCGCGCCCGAGAAAAGACCGGCTGCAGTATCGTTTGCCAGTTTCTCTCGGAGCACCGTGATGAGGTCGCTTTCGTTTAGGTGCGGCTGTGCAAACTCCGGCGGCGTTGAGATTTGCATCAGTCCGAGGGCGACGATCCGATGGGGCGGCGAGACCTCTACTTGCACGGTGAGGTGCGCGAATATCTCATTGAGACGATCCTCGACCACGACGTCGAGCTTCGTCGGAGTTGAATCGACGATCTTTTTCAAATCGAAGCCCCCGGTTTGCTGGCGGAAATCCATCTCGTCGTCGAGATGTTTCAAATCCGACGGAAACATCGCCAAAACAAACTTCCGATAAACCTCGCGGTCGCCCGAATTGAACGCTGCCTGCCACGCGATAAATGCCTGCCCCGCCGGCGTAGTCGGCACTGGCGGGGCTGGGGCTACAGCCAGGGCAACGACGAGGGGCCCAAGCACGCACATCGTACGAACCTTGCGTGCGGCGTTCATTTCACCAGCGGAAGAATGTTGCTAGGTGCCAGCGGATAGAAGGTCATTACCAGAAGTGCGACGGCGCATAGCGCCGCGCTCGCCCAGGCGAGCGGCACGAAGGGATGAACTTCGTGAGTGCGATGGCGTTCGCCGCCTTCGTACATCGCGCGAATGACCTTCGCGTACGCGTAGAGTGAAATGGCGGTCCCCACGATCAGAAATGCGGCTAGCCACAGGTAACCTGCGCTCGCGGTCGTTGAGAGAATGAGAATCTTTCCGAGAAAACCGGCGGTCGGCGGCAATCCCGCCATCGCGAGCAAAAAGAAGCTCATGGCGGCCGCCAGGTACGGCCGGCGGCGCGCGAGCGCACGGTAATTCGTGAGATGCGATCCTTGCTCGGCCTCATCGGACAGCGATGCGGCAACGGCGAACGCACCGAGGTTCATAAAAGCGTAGGCGGTAAGGTAATAGATTGCGTAGCGCAGCCCCAACGGCGACGCTCCGGCAAGCGCTGCGAGGATGTAGCCGACCTGCGCTATGCCCGAATAGGCGATGAGGCGTTTGAGGTCGTGCTGAGCAAGCATGCCGACGTTACCGACGATCATTGAGAGCGCGGCGACGATCCAGACGGGCAACAGCAAACGCCCGGCCATCGATGACGGCAACGCTGCGTATGCGAACCGCGCCAGCACCGCAATAGTTGCGGCCTTCGTTGCCACGCTCATGTAGGCCGTGACGGGAAGTGGGGCACCTTCGTAGACGTCGGGCGTCCAGGTGTGAAATGGAACCAAGCTGAGCTTGAATGCGATTCCGATCAAGAACATGCAGCTGCCCATCGCAAAGAGCGGGTTGGCCGCCAGCGATGGATTGACGAAACTCGCCAGCATGACGCTGCCGGTTGAACCGAAGAGCAAGCCCATGCCGAAGAGCAAGAATCCCGATGCAGTCGAGCTGAGAATGAGGTACTTCAGCGCCGATTCGCGCGCCGTCGGCCGATCGGCCAGACCGCACAAGCAATACAAACCGAGCGAAAGCAGCTCGAGACCAAGAAAGATGGTCATTAAATTAGCGGCGCCGGCCATGAGCATCGCACCGCAGGTGCTCCACAGCATGAGCGCCGTCAAGCCGGGAATTCGATTTCGCGTTCCAATCGAACCGAAGAGGATTAATGATCCAATCAGTGCGATGAGCACGACCTCTTCAAACACCGTGGTGAAGCCGCCGGTCATGAAACCGCCGAAAAAGGCATTGTGGTCGTGGCCGAACTGTTGTGCCGCGAGAATACCCGACGCAACCGCTCCGAGAACGCCGATCGCGATTGGAACGTAGCGCGGCATTGCCGAGCTACGCGTCACTAAGTCGACGAGCAGCACCACCAAGGCCGTCACCGCGAGCACGCAGATCGGAGCCAGCGCCAGCCAATCAGCGGAGGTGAAGGGTATCGGCATCAACGGCCACCGCCAATACTGCTGACGGCCCCGCCAGCCAAGCTCGCAGCGACGCTGTTCATCAAGGGCCGGGGCTGTACGCCAAGCACGACGAGTGCGGCGAGCAAAGGCGCAATCGCCAAACCTTCCCTCCACGTCAAATCGCGGCGCACGGGCAGATCTTCGACTGCGGGTCCGTTCATGACATCTTGGAAGAGCCGTAACATATACGCCGATGCGAGCACGATCGCAACCAGCGCGACGATCGCGGGCCAGACGAATCCCGCCTGATAGACGCCGATGAGAATCACGAGCTCGCCGACGAATCCCGCCAATCCGGGAAGGCCGAGGGCCGCTAAAGCCGCGATGCAGAGCGCTCCTGCCAACCGTGGATTAGCATAGCCCAACCCTCCCAAACGAACGAGCGAACGCGTTCCTTCGCGCTCTTCAACATAGCCCAAGATGAGGAATAGGGCGGCTGAAAAGAGCCCGTGCGCAACAATGTAGACGAGCGCACCTTGCAGGGCCAGCGGGTTGCGCGACACGATTGCGATGACGATCAAACCCAAATGCGAGAGCGACGAATAGGCGACGATCCGCTTCGTGTCTTGCTGCACCAGTGCCACTAGCGCGCCGTAGAGCAGCGAAATAACTCCCAGAAGGATCAGCATGCCCGCATATGCGCGTACGTATTCCGGCGTCAACGCTAGTACAATCGCAATCAGGCCGTACAATCCAGCTTTGGATTGCACGGCTGCGACCACCGCGACCATCGGAGGAGGCATATCGGCGTACGTCGGCGGCATCCACGTGTGGAGCGGCCAGACCGGTGTCTTCACGAAGAACGCGAACACGAACCCGGCGAAGATCCAAGGCGCCCACGCGCCGACGAGCGCGACGCCACCGCGACCGATGACGTCAGTGCTGCCGTTGATAACGCCGAACGCCGCCGTGGCGAGTAACAGCGTAAGGCCACCGGCAAAGTTGTAAATGAAGTAGCGCCAGGCGGTGGCGGGGTGAGTGCCCCAGTCGGCGAGACCAAAAAAGACCGGCACGAGCATCAAATCCCAAAAAAGCGCGAACACCAGCAAATCGCGGGCCAGAAAAAGCCCAAGCATCGTCCCTTCCAGCAGCAACATGAGCGCGATGAAGTCGCGCGCACGCGCAATACGGGTCGAGGCGATTGCGCAGGCCGTGCAAAGTGCCAGCAACAGCGCGATCCAAAACGAGATCGGCGTCGCGCCGAAATGAAACGACGACTCAAAGGGACGCGAAAGCCAGCGAAAACTCCACTGCTGCGTTCCGGCCGAAACAATCAACGCGAAGGTAACAACAGCGACGACGGTCCCGGCGCCTCGGGAGATCCTTCGATCCTCGCGCGGCAATGCAAAGAACAGCACACCCGCGACGATCGGCAAGAGTATGCTTGAAAGAACCAGCATCAGTGCACGCCGCCGATCAGGGCGTAGTAGATCAAGAAGCAGGCTGCGCCGAAGACCAAAATCAGCGCGTAAGTCCGAACGAGGCCGGTTTGCAGCGAGCGCACCAGCGTGCCCAGCCACTGGGAGGCAAAAACGGTTTCACGCACGCTGCCGTCGATGACTTGCGGATCGATGACGCGGCCAAAAAGCGTGCCGAAGAGCTGCGACGTGCGCACGAAAACCAGTTCGATCGCGGCGTCGAAATAGAAGAGATTGGTCAGAACTGCCGGCATGTTGACGGATTCGGCGCGCAAACGCGCCACGGCCCCACGCTGCGCCGCACGCGTTGCGTACCTCCAGTACGCGACAGCGACGCCCAGCGCAACGCTGACGAGTACCAAGAGGCTCGTCACGGTCTCGGAAATGGCGGACTCGCCGACAGGCAGCGCGGCAAATTGCGCCGCGAAGAATCTAGTCCAGGGCGAGGCCTGCCCCGCGGCTCCAAAAAGCAGCCACCCCGCGAAAATGCTCGGGACAATCAAGATAGCGACGGGAAGATTCATCGTCCATTCCGGCACGTGGTGCACCTGCGGCGCGCTCTCGGGCGCAATCGTACCCGCGACTTGCGGCCGGCGAATGCCGAGCTCGGACGAATCGACGTCGCCCCGATATGCTCCAAGGAACGTGATGAACAATAACCGGCACATGTAGTATGCGGTAATGCCGGCGGTGAGAATGCCCACCGCGCCAAGCCACGGGTGCCCGCGCTCCAACGTACCGTAAATCACCGCGTCTTTCGAGAAAAAGCCGCTGAGAGGCGGAAAGCCGATAATCGCTAGAACGCCGACCAGCATCGCGACGAAGGCAAAGGGCATCTTCGTTCGCAGGCCACCCATTTTGCGCACGTCTTGTTCGTCAGAAAGTGCGTGAATGATGAGCCCCGCTCCGAGGAACAGTTGCGCTTTAAAAAACGCGTGCGTAAAGAAGTGTGCGACGCCGCCTTCGTATGCGCCGACGCCGACTCCCATGATCATGTATCCGATCTGCGACATCGTCGAATAGGCGAGAATTCGCTTGATGTCCCATTGTGCGCAACCGAGGATCGCCCCGAGCAACGCGGTGATACCTCCGATGGTGCCGCCCAAGAACCGCGCGTCGGCGCTCGCATTCCACAGGGGTGCGCAACGCGCGACGAGGTAGACGCCGGCAGTGACCATCGTTGCAGCATGAATGAGCGCCGATACCGGAGTCGGCCCTTCCATGGCATCGGGCAGCCAGGTGTGCAGCGGCACTTGGGCCGATTTTGCGGCCGCACCGAGAAAGAGCGCGGCGCAGATCCAAAACAGCAGCGGCATTCCCAGCCACGCCGGGCCTTGCAGCCGGGCCGCAGTTGAAAACACGTCGCCGAAGCTGGTCGAGTGCACGTTTGCCACCAAGATGAAGATCGCAAACATCATGCCGACGTCGCCGACGACGTTGATGACGAACGCCTTGCGCGCAGCGGCCACCGCCGTAGGACGCTCGAACCAAAAGCCGATTAAGAAGTACGAGGCAAGCCCCACGAGGCCCCAGCCGACGAGCAGCCCTACGAAATTGTCGGACAGGACCAGCGTCAGCATCGCGAAGACGAAGAAGTTCATGTAGGCAAAGAATCGAGCATACGCCCTATCGCCGTACATGTAGCCGATCGAATAGAAATGAATCAGAAATCCGACGCCGGTGATGATCAGCGTCCACAACAGCGCTAGTGGATCGAGCAGCAGACCGAAATCGAACCCGCGCATCCACGAAAACAGCGCTTGATGAGCACCGACAAGCGGGGCGTGAATTTGCGTTCCAGCACCCCAAGAAGCCAACGCTAAGAGAAACGGCAGACCGATCGCCGACGACCCAATCCAGCCCGCCGAATTTCTCAGCTGTGGGCCTAACGTCCAGCACGCGATCGCGCCGGCCAACGGCAGCAACCAGAGCGCAACGAGCAGCGGATAGCTCCCGTCGACCCCCATGGCGTGATGAATCATCCGCGCAACGCCCTCACCTCGTCAACGTCAACGTTCTTCTCGGACCGGAAAACGGTAACGACAATCGCTAAGCCGATCGCTGCCTCCGCCGCCGCAACCGTAATCACTAAGAACGCAAAGATATGCCCGGCATTGTTAAGCCACGAGCGCGCAAAGGCGATGAAGAGCAGATTGGCCGCATTAAACATCAGCTCGATGCTCATCAGCATGATCAGAGGATTGCGTCGTAATACCACGCCGGCGACCCCAATGAAAAAGATCACCGACGCCAGCGAAACGTAATCCATCACCGGCACCGGCATCAGTCGCCGCCCCGCAGGATCGCTTCGCGCATTTCGCGCTGAATCTCGGCCGCGTGTTTGCGAGTCGGCACGTACGGCGCCTGATCGCCCGCGAGGAGCACGACGCCGATCACGGCGACCATCAAGATCAAAGCCGTCATTTCAAAAGGAAGCAGCCAGACCGTAAAGAGGGCTTTGCCAAAATCCGTGACGCTGCCGAAAACATTGGCGATTCCAACCGGTCCGAGGGTACTGCCGCCCTTCGAGAGGCTCAGGGTGACACGTGAGATGGGTGCATTCCTGACAGCATACATAAGGAAGCCGAAGGCAACCAGAACGAAGGCCAGCGCCGGCACGATGATCTTTGGCAGCCGGTTTGGCCCGGCGCTAAACGGGGCGACGCCGCTGGACAACAGCGCGATGACGAAAACGAATAGTACGAGGATGGCACCTGAGTACACGATGATTTGGATCACCGCTATAAATTCGGCTGAGAGCGTCATATACGTCACCGCCAGTGCCGCGAAATTCAACAGCAACGCAACGACGCTGTACACCGGCTTGGAGCCAGCAACGGTCCAAATCGCGCTCGCGATCAAGACCGCGCTGAGGATCCAAAAAAGAATCACGTGTCAGCCTGCGACGGAGGAAGAATTGCAAGGCCGCGGCGCTGGGTTTTGAGCAGCTCACCACGCCAGGTGGCAGAATACCCGGTCGCGATGTCCGTCGTCGACTTTATATCAGCGACACGCCCGAGATCGCCGGGAATGCCGCCCGGACGCTCGTCCGGCGGCGTGCCCGTTCCGGCTTCCGGGGGCACGAGCAGCCGTTCTTTTCCGTAGATGAACGACCCGCGCCGGTAATCGGACATTTCAAAGCGTGGGGTCAACACGATGGCATCGGTTGGACACGCTTCTTCGCACATACCGCAAAAGATGCAGCGAAGTTCGTCGATCTCATAGCGAGCGGCATAGCGTTCGCCGGGCGAGCGGCGGTCCAGCGGCGCGTTTTCGGCACCGATTACGGTAATAGCGTTAGCCGGACAGGCGCTCGAACACAGCTCGCAACCGATGCAGCGCTCCTTCCCGTCTTCGTACCGGCGCAGCTCGTGCAGGCCATGAAAACGCGGGGCGTGCTGCTTCTTCACCGACGGATATTGGATCGTCGGGCGCTTGCGAAACATGAAGCCAAACGTAATCGACAAACCACGCAGCAGCGCACCGGGGTTAAACAGATGTTTTCTCATCGATACGCCACCACGATGGCCGTAGCCACCAGATTAAGGGTCGCCGCAGGGAGCAGCACCTTCCAGCCAAACGCCATCAAGCGATCGTAGCGCAGGCGCGGCAACGTCGCGCGCAGCCACATGTAGAAGAACATGAAACAAGCTACCTTTATGACGAACCAAACGACACCGGGCACGACCGTCAGACCGAACGGCGCATTCCATCCTCCGAAGAAGAGCAACGTCGCGATGCACGACACCGTCAGCATGTTGACATATTCGGCAATGAAAAACAGCCCGAAACGTAGTCCCGAATATTCGGTATGAAAACCGGCGACCAACTCCGTTTCGGCTTCAACGAGATCGAACGGAGCCCGGTTCGTCTCCGCCACCGCGGTAATGATATAGATGAGGAAGCCGAAAAACTGCGGAATGACGAACCACCAGCGGGCTTGCGCGCTGACGATTCCGTCGAGCGAGGTCGTTCCGGCCAGGATGAGGACGCCGACAAACGAGAGCGCCATTGCAAGCTCGTAGCTGATCATCTGCGCGGTCGCGCGGACGCTTCCCAGCAGCGGATATTTCGATCCCGAGGCCCAGCCGCCGAGCGAGATTCCGTAAACGCCGATCGACGTAATGGCAAGAACAAACAGAATCCCCGCGTTGGGGTTACCGATCACCCACGTGCCCGACGACGACGCGCCGAACGGAATCACCGCGTAGACCGAAAATGCGGTAAGCAACGAAATGAAAGGCGCCAACCGGTAGATCAATGGATCGGCCGTCTTCGGCGTCAGATCTTCCTTCAGTATCAGCTTGGCCGCATCGGCTGCCGGCTGCATCAATCCCCACGGACCGACGCGATTGGGCCCCGGCCGTAACTGCATCCAGCCTAAGACCTTACGCTCGACGAGCATCGCATACGCAAACGTCGTCACGACGACGAACAGTAACAGCGCCGACTTGATGAGGACGATTGCCCAAAACGGCATCACAGCGCCGCCATCGCGGGATCGTGTTGCCACGTCCCGCCACCGGAGAGAATGCGAGCAGAAGTCTGGGAGCCGCCCTTCGACAAGCTCAGGGTGACACGGTCGCGGTCCCCCGCAGTGCCACCATCGCTGAAGCGGTCGTCGCCGAACGTGAAATCTTCGGCGGCTCTTGCAGCATGCGTGATGACCGCTTCGTCGAGCTCGCCGGAGTGCGGCAGATCGATTTCGAGTTGTTCGGCTAGTCCGCACATCATCTCGAAATCTGAAAGAATGCCGTCCGGGGCCAGGAGCGAAGCGTTCACCGGTAACACGTCGCCCGCCATGTTGATCGTCGTGCCGCTTTTTTCAAAAGCGCCTTTGGCCGGCAGCACGAGCGTCGCACGTGCGGCCGTTTCGGTCATGAACAGATCGCCGACGACGAGGAAAGGCAGGTTGCCCAGATCGGCACCGCCGGGCGCGTTGCGAACCGGATTCGCACCAAAAATCGAGAGCGCGCCGAGCATGCCATTACGTGCATCGTCGAGCATTTGGAGTCCATTGCGACCGCGCGACGCCACCGCCGCGTACCCTGGTCCACTCGCCGGCAGCATGCCCATCGCTTCCGCGCCGCGCGCGTTGGCTTGCTCGCCGGCGATATACGTGCGGAGCATGTCGGCATCGGCAAACGCACGCGCAAAAGCGCGGCCTAGTGCAAGATCGACGCCATCCCAAATCAGCGCGACGTTAGGCGTCGCGTCGCCCTTCGACGACGCCACCGCTTCGCGGTGGCTGCTCAGGGTGACACGAGCGGCCGAATCGGGATCTGATTCGGTAATGATGGTAGCTCCTTTGCGCAGCGCTTTGCGCACCCGCAACCACATAACCGGCGCTGATTCCTCCGGCGATTGCCCCGCAATCACGATCGCGTGCGCGCGCTCGATGTCGACAAGCGATCCGGCTCGCGCTCCGGGCGTCGCTTGCCGTTGCCAGCCGGCACGCCAGTCGAGATTGTTCGTGCCGAGTTTTCGGAAGACGTGTTGCAACAGATACGCTTCTTCGTTCGTGAGCCGTCCGCCGCCGATGACGCCGATGCTCGACGGACCTTTTTCCGAAACAGCGTGGCGCAGCGCCTTTGCCCAGATCGCAAATGCGTCGTCCCACGTAATTTGGAAGAAGGTGCCGTCTTTTTTGTAGAGAGGCTGCGTGAGGCGTTCGGGTGACGTGTAGAAGCCGATGTTGTAGCGGCCGCGATCGCACAGCCAGCCATCGGAAATTTCCTCGTCCGACTCCACCGACATCGTTCGCAGGATGCTTCCGAAGCGCACGTCGGCAAACTGCTGGCAACCGACCGGGCATTGCACGCAGGTCGTCTGCGTGCGATCGAGATCCCACGGCCGTGATTTGAACCGGTACGTCTTCGACGTCAGCGCGCCGACGGGGCAAATCTCGGTAACGTTGCCGGTAAAGTTATGCCGGTATGGCAAGCCGCTCGCCGTCGCGATAATGTCACGCACGCCGCGATCCTTGACGACCAATTGCTTTTCGCCCGCAATGATCTCGTCGAAGCGTACGCACCGCTGGCACACGATGCAACGCTCTTCGTCGAGCACGATCGTCGGGCCAAGATCGACCGCCTTTGGTTTGTGGTCTTTCGGATCGGCAACGTCGGAGCTAGGACGCGCGTAGGCCATCGCATAATCCTGCAGATCGCATTCACCGCCCTTGTCGCAAATCGGACAATCGAGCGGATGATTCACGAGGAGAAGCTCGATTACCATCGCACGCCCCGCCTCGACCTTGGGGCCGCGCGTTCGCACCGTCATGCCTTCGGTCACAACCGTGTTGCACGCGATTTGCAATTTCGGCGTGCCTTCGATTTCGACCAAACACACGCGACAGAGCCCCGCCGGCCCCAGTTTGGTGTGGTAGCAATAGACGGGAATTTCTTGCTTGACCGTCTTCGCCGCCTCAACGAGCAGCGTTCCCTTCGGAACGCTCAGCGCAACGCCGTCGATGGTGAGATTGACGTCGTTAGCCATGGGTTCCGTTGCCCTTCGACGACGCCGCTTCGCGGCTGCTCAGGGTGACACGGGCGGCGAACTGGTCGTGGAAGCGGCGCAAGACCGATTTGAGGAACGGCTCGATCGAGTCGCCGAGCGGACAGAGGTTGATCCCGGTGATCGCTCCCGACACGCGGTCAAGCATTTCTAAATCGCCGGGAACGCCCTGATGCCGAACCAATCGATCGAGAACTATTTCCATCCAGTGTCCGCCTTCCCGGCACGGCGTGCACTGCCCGCACGATTCGTGCGCGAAGAAGCGCACCAGGTTGTGGGCCGCTTTGACGAAATCGGTCGTGTCGTCGAAAACGACGACGGCACCGGAGCCGAGCATCGAGCCGGCTTTGGCCATGCTTTCGTAATCGTAGGGCAGATCCAAATCCTCGGGAAAAATACAGGCTGACGAACCGCCGCCGGGCTGCACCGCCATGAGCGTGCGCCCCGGTCGCAAGCCGCCGGCCAGCTCGATAATTTCACGCACGCTCGTGCCGAGCGCGATCTCGTAGTTCCCTGGCTTTTGGACGTGACCGGAAACCGAAACAATTTTGTACCCTTTGCTGCGTTCGGTCCCGACCGATGCGAACCACTCCGGGCCCTTTTCAAGGATGGGGACGAGATAGGCGAGCGTTTCGACGTTGTTGACGATCGTGGGCATCGAATAGAGGCCTTCGACGGCAGGAAACGGTGGCTTGAGCCGCGGCTCGCCGCGCTTTCCTTCAAGTGAATTGAGCAGCGCCGTTTCTTCCCCGCAAATATACGCGCCCGCACCACGGTGAACGGTGAGTTCCAAGTCGTACCCGGTACCGAAGAGATTTTTGCCGACGAATCCTGCCGCACGCGCCGATTCGAGCGCCGCGCAAAAGATCTCGTATCCACGTTTGAACTCGCCGCGAATGTACATGAACGCATGATGGCACGCGATCGCGTAGGATCCCAGCAGAATTCCTTCCAAGACCAAGTGCGGCGCGTCTTCGAGCAGCATGTGGTCTTTGAACGTCCCCGGTTCGGCTTCGTCGCAATTACAGACTAAGTACCGGACGTTCTTGTCCCCGGGCAAAAACTGCCACTTGCGGCCGGTTGGAAATCCCGCGCCACCGCGTCCGCGAAGCCCGGATTTTTCGGCCAGGTTCAGCACGTCGACCGGTTGTAGTTCGCGTACGGCTCGTTCCCATTGTTTGTATCCACCGCGCCGGCGATAGACGTCGATATCGCGCAAATCGGCTTCCCCGATGCCCTCGGTCAAGACTTTAGTGACCGGCATGCCTATTATCGCTCTCGACGGTTTCGATCGCAGCGGCATCGCGCACCGCGCGTTCGGAGGTCCGCTCGAAGAATGAGACCTCTGTGTTGATGATCCGATCGAGCATGATGATGCCGCTGGCGTCTCCAACGCCGCCGGCGTTATTCGGATCCTCTACGCCGATCGCTCCGGAGGACTTACGACCGGTCGAAATTTGCGCATCCTGCGAGATCGTCCAGGTTCGCGACGGCGTTTCGGTCTGAACCATCGGTTTGACGGAATACGTTCCCGCGCGCATCGCCCCCAGCATCTCATCGATTCGCAGCGGCGTCAGGTCGTAGACGAACTCGAGGTTTACCTCCATGCACGACGCGCGATCGCAGGCGGCTAGGCATTCGACTTCTTCGTACGAGAAAACCCCGTCGGCACTCGTCTCCAAATGGCCAACGCCGAGCTTTTCACGAAAATAGGCCATGACGTCTTCGGCCCCGTTGATCGCGCACGCCAGTCCGCGACACACTTGCAGCACGTACTTCCCAACCGGCCTGCGAAACAAGAGCGTGTAGAACGACACGGTGCCTTCGACCTCAGCCAGCGTTAGCTGCAGCATCTCCGCGGCAGTCCGCATCGCCTGAGGTGAAACGTAGCCTTCATGCTGCTGAAAAAGGTGCATCAGCGGTAATAGCGCCGACCGCTTGTTTTCGTATTGCGCGATTATGCGGTTGCACTCCGACCGAAGCCGCTCGCGCAACGCCGCGAAATTCTCCTCTCGCTCAGTCATGCGGCACCCGTGGTTTGCGTCGTCCTTCGACTGCTCGCTGCGCTCGCGCTCAGGGTGACACGGGGGTAGCCGGTCATCGGTCTACTTCTCCGAAGACTGGATCGAGCGAGCCGATCATCACGACGAGGTCGGCGATGAGATTTCCGGGGGCGATGCCTTTGAGCGCCTGCAGGTTATAGAGACTCGGCGGGCGCGTGCGAACGCGATACGGCCGGTTTTCACCGTTGCTGACGATATAATAGCCAAGTTCGCCGCGCGGCGATTCGATGGCTTGATAGACGTCGCCGGGTGGAACGCGAAAGCCTTCGCTGACGATCTTGAAGTGATGGATTAAGGCTTCCATCGAGAGTGCTATCGTCTCTTTAGGCGGCGCAACGACTTTGGGATCGTCAATCAATACGGGCCCCGGCTTGTCGAGGCGCCGTCGCGCTTGTTCGACGATGCGTAAGGATTGGTCCATTTCGTCGAGCCGCACGAGAAAGCGGGCATACGCATCGCCTTCCGTGCGCGTCGGAACGTCGAAGTCGTACGATTCGTATCCGCTGTACGGAAAAGCTTTACGCACGTCATAGACAACGCCGCTTCCGCGAAGCGTGGGGCCCGTTGCGCTCCAAGCAATCGCATCTTCCGGCGTCAAGATTCCGACGTCGATCGTGCGATCTTGAAAAATCGGATTAGCTTGGAGCAGCCCGCGTAGCTCGCGCATGCGTCCGGGAAGCTTTTCGATGAGGGTGTCAAGCTCTGCGAGGAAACCTTCGGGCAGATCGCCGTTGAGGCCGCCGACACGAACGTAGTTGGGGTGCATGCGCGCACCGCCGGCTGCCTCCTGCAGATCGAGAACGTTCTCACGCAGATCGAAACAGTAGAAAAAGACCGAGATCGCACCGAGGTCGATGCCGTGCGTTCCCAGCCAAACGCAATGCGAGGCAATGCGCGTGAGCTCCATGAACAGGACGCGAATGATCAGCGCTCGCTCCGGAATTTGATCGGTGATGCCCAACAGTTTTTCAACGGCGAGAGCGTAGCAGAGCGAATTCGATTCCGGTGCGAGATAATCCATTCGCTCGATAACGGTTTGTGCTTGCGACCAGAAGAGGCTCTCGGCGGTCTTTTCGATGCCGGTATGCAGGTAGCCGATCTCCGGTTCGGCCTTTACGACGCTCTCGCCCTCGATCTCGAGCATGATCTGCAATACGCCGTGAGTCGACGGATGCTGAGGCCCCATCGAGAGCACCATCGAGTTGCCTTCTTCACTCACGATCTCCGGCGTGAGCGGTTGTGCCGACAGGCTCATGATTGACCGCGCGCTCGTTTTACTTGCTCTTGAAGCGCCTCGAGCGTGCGGCCCGACGGGGGCGTGCCGGCAACGACGTTGTTCTTATTGGCGAACGAAGGTCGCGGCGAACGTTCGCGCGCCGGACCGCGCGTCGGATAATCCTTTCGCAGCGGATGACCTTCCCAGGTATACGGCATTTGAATCCGCCGCAAGTCGGCGTGACCTTCGAAAATAATTCCGAACAGATCGTAGACCTCGCGCTCGGCCCAGTCGGCCGACTGCCAGAGATCCATCACGCTAGGCACGCGTGGATCGTGGCCGTCAGCACCGCACAGAATGCGCATTCGCGACGGCGTACCAACCTCGGCAACGGTTGCACGCTGTCGCGGCACCTTAAGCAAATGATACACAACGTCGAACCGCGGCGTGCGTTGCGGATAATCAACGGCTCCTAAGTCGAGCAGCATCGTATAGCCATCAGCCTTCAACGCCGAAAGACGGGCATGCAGCTGTGTCGCCTCGATGCGTTCGATAATCGCATCGTCGATCGGCGGGCGTAAGCTCGGCGGATCGATCGCATCGCCGGCGATCGGTGGCGTTTGCGTGCTCGGCATTCTAGGTTCCCTGCTTTACGAACGTGCTAAGATGCCGCCGCGGCCGCCTTCGCGAATCTGCTGCTGAATGAGATTGACTGCGTACAGCAGGCCGTCGGGCGTGGGAGGACAGCCGGGAACGTAGACGTCGACCGGCACGATGGTGTCGATGCCTTGCACGACGGCATAGTTGTCGAAGATGCCGCCCGAACTAGCGCAAGCCCCCATCGAGATCACCCATTTCGGATCGGCCATCTGATCGTAGAGACGTTTCACGACGGGCGCCATCTTCCACGCAACGCGGCCGGAAACGATCATGAGGTCGGCCTGGCGCGGCGAACTGCGGAACACTTCAGAGCCCAATCGCGCGATGTCGTATTCCGACGACGTCACCGTCATCATCTCGATTGCACAACAAGCTAAGCCCATCGTCAGCGGCCAGACGGACGAGCTCTGTGCCCAGCGCGCGACGTCGTCGAGCCGCGCCAGCAAGAAATGGCCCGGCCCTACCTCCACGCGAAGCCTCCTTTCTTCCACACGTAGGCGTATCCGATCGCGAGCACGATGATGAAGACGATCATCTCGAGCAACCCAAAGACGCGAAGTGCATGCATTTGCACGGCCCACGGATAGAATGACGCGGCCTCAACGTCGAAAATGACAAACAGCATTGCGATGAGATAAAAGCGTATCGGAAACCGGCCGGCAACTGCTGAGGTGGGCTCGACGCCGCACTCGTATGCTTCGAGTTTTTGCGGATTTGGTTTGCGTCGTGCAACCAAGCCGGGAAGAATTGTAAAAAGGAGTGCGGCCGCGACCGCGACGCAGAGGTAAATCGCAACCGGAACATACGGGCTCATGGCAGAGAGAACGTTTTGGCATGCGGTAGGCTATACCTGGCAGGCGGTTTTTCCATGCCCCGTAAATCCCTACGCATGCGATACGCGATCCTTGGAATGCTGCTGCTCTTTGCCTTAGGCGACGGGTGCTCGCCTCCGCCAAATGTCGTTGGCGTGCAAGATTACGGGCGGGTCACCGGGCGCGTACTCGATGCAACGACAAACAGACCGATCCCGAGCGCACTGGTCTCCGTGGGTTCACTCTACACGACAGCAGCCGACCCGAACGGTGCCTTCACGTTGACGAAAGTGCCGGCGGGCGACCAGACGGTAACGGCGCGCGCCCCCGGCTACGACTCCGCGACCGCCGATACGACCGTCCAAAAAGACCAAGCGGTCTCGGTTGGTTACCTGCGGCTGGTACCGACGATCCATCCCGAAGGCCAGCCCACGCTTCCGCCCCCGCCGACGCCTTCACCGGCGCCCACGGCGGAACCGTCGAGCACGCCGTCCGCTTCCCCGACTCCGACGCCCTAAATCGCGCGCTGGTAGTAAAGGAGAATAGAGAACGGCTGGATTGGGCCAAAACTCGGTCCGCTGGTGAAGTTTCCGTTCGACAACAGATAGGCGCCGTTTGAAAACGCGTAACTGTCGCGTGGAATATTCGGATAGCATCCACGAGCGGTTCCAACTTGCGAAACGCATGAGTTGTAACCGGTTTGCGGCCCCGAAATGCCGGTGGCGATCGGTTGATACCACGGATTGATGGCGGGAACCGAGTTCACCCACGCGTTACCGAACAAATTCGACACCTGCAACCCAAACGTGCTTTCGTGGACCTTCCACTCGACCGAGAGATCGGCCATGAGATTCGGGTGCGAAAGCTCGCCGCCGTTGGCCGCGGTCGCGGGCGTGCCGCGCGTTGCCGCAATATTCGGCGCGATCGATGTCCCCGGATCGCTCGGATCGGCGTAATTCGTGGAAACGCTCGAGCCCGGATTATCGCCCACGAGACTCGTTTGTCCACCGGTGATTCCTTGCCCGAAGTCGACCTGTTCGACGTTTTGGTACTTTGCGCAACCCGTCGGGGTCGGTGCAACGCAAGCAGCGATGACATTACCGACGCTGTATGGATAGCCGATGTTATATTCGAGCTGCGGACTGATCGTCAGCCCGTTCTTCATGTTGTCCAGGGCACCAATGCGGATCGAGAACGGCGACACGTAGCCGGCCCGGTAGAGGTCGCCCAGTGAAAGCGTGGCGAGATTCTCTAACGGCACCGTCGTTTCACCGGTCGTGAAGGGAGGTGTCGTGCTCAAGACGTTTTGGTACGTGGCCGTGAAGAAACCCGAGACGCCGAGCCTCGGCTGCGGCGTGGTTACGCCGAACTCGACGCCACTGGTCTTGTTGAAGCCTTGATTCGACGTAACGAAGATGCCGAGGACGGGATTGAGCAGATAGTTGGCGGGGAGATTCGTTCCTTCCTTAAAGAAGGGGGTGAGGCGCATCCCCCAGCCGCCCTTGAACAAGTGATTGAAGCTGAGGTCGTAGTTGTCGTAGACGGCCGGAAGCCCGGTATTAACGTCTGGGGCCTCCTCGTTATCGCCCATCCAGTAGAGCTGCTGCGCGAACGTTTTGCAGGGAAAGATTGCCGACGCCGTCCACCCGCACGTTGAACCGCGCTTTGCCGGAATGTTGAGATACGGTTGAAGTCCGAAGAGATAGAACGGCGTTCCTGCCGTTAGCGCGTTCCAGAAAACGGCGGAACGGCCGTAGGCGAAACGCAATGCGTTGTTTCCGCCGAGCTGCCAGCTAATCGAACCACGCGGCTGAAGCGCGGTGGGATTGAGCAGATTCCATTGCGACGCGGTGACGTCGAACGGACCGTACGTCGGCGTCGGCTTTCCGTTTGGACCGATGCCGATTGGCGGAGCGCCTTGCCCGTAATCTCCAAGCTGGCCGAACCAGTGCTGGTTTTGGCCTTCCTCACGAATGCCGATGTCGAGCTTCACCCGATCGCTCGGATCGTACTGAAAGCGTATGCCCGTACCCCAGTTCTGAAAATACGACTTGTTATAGTTGATGCCCCAGCTGGGAATGCGCACGTCGGAAACCGATCCGGGCGCCGCACAATTAAAATAATCCGTGTGCGTGGGATTTCCGCCACAAAGATAACCGCCTGGCAGCCAATCCTTCGCGACGGGCTGATTGTTCAGGCCAGTGCCGTAAGCGATCGCGAAGAGCTGGTCTTGCGGTTCGTAATCGTCAAAGATCGGATGCAGCACATTGTACTGCCCGTTGAGCGTTACCGTCAGTTGCGACCCAAACTGGTGCACGAGGTCGAGGTTCATGCCGACGGTGGGGCCGCCCCCGACGACCCAGTCGGATACCGAATCGTTCGTACCCCAGGCCGGCAGCGAGGCCTGATCGTCGAAATACTCGAGCTCTTCCCAGTTGTAATACCGCAGCGCCAAATACGTTGTCGGCGAGAGATTGTTGTCGTACTCGATTTTCAGAAAACGCGTTTGATTGGAGAAATTCTGTTGCGGCGTCGTGATCGCGACGTTGTGCGCGGGCACGCCGGGACCGAGGCCTATCAGGCGCGCATACTGCGACGGCGTGTACCCCAGTGCTTGCGACCACTGCGTTTGGGTAAGCTGATCGTAGGGATAGTACACGAACGCGTCCGGGTTGGTGATCGGGTTGTAGACGCCGCCGGGACCGGTTGTTGTCTGGTATCCCTGCTGCTGGATGTTGGAGTACAGCACCTGGACTTGCTGGTTGAGATTCTTTCCGAATTTATAGAAGAAATTATTCAGGAACTGATCGTCGGTGACGTAGTTACTTTCCAACTCGTTACCGTATTGGTTGAGCGGCGTAAAATTATAGCCATTGTACGGAACCAGCCGATCGCCGGTGTACGCAATATATTCCGAGACGCGATTGTTCGGGGTTGAAAAACCGTAGCTGAAGCCGGCTTGGTGATTGAAATTCGGGCCGCTCATTTCGAGGTCGAGGAGCCCGGAGCCGGGGCCGCTGCCACGCTCCGGAATCAAATTGATCACGCCCGAGCCGACGCCGCCTTGCGTGGCATCGCCAGCTCCTTCGACCACCTGCACGGAGCCAATTCCATTGACGAGGCCGCTCGATCCGTTGTCGCCTTCGAACGGTTCCTTAAACGGCACGCCGTCGTACTGATATCCGACCTCCGCGGCCGCACCACCGCGAATCGTGACGGTCGACCCCACCGCGCTGTTGTTATTGGTTAGCGTAACGCCGGGAACCGCAAGCAACACCGCGTTCTCGTCGGTCGAGACCGCTTTGCCCGTCGTTTGCAACATCTGTTGTTGGTTGACCGTATAGGAGTCGGTCGTTTGCGTGGGTTGAAAGACGCTGGAAACGCTGCGCGACGATACTTTCGCAATCGTTTTGAGCTCCGCGCGGAGTGCCACCGTTCCTATGCTATCGTTTTCATCACCAAAGACCGTAACACCGGGAATGCTGACGGTCTCATGACCCGCAGCGGCGACGGTGACGGTGTAGCTGTCGACTTGCAATCCCAGGATGATGAAAAATCCTTTGGCATCGGTGCGAGCGGTGTGGGAGGCGCTCGGCGACCGTACGACGATCTCCGCTCCGCTAATCGGTGCCTTCGTGGCCGCATCGACGATCGTTCCGTTTAAGTTTCCGTATAAACCGCCCGCGGCGAAGACCGGAAGCGCCCAGAGCGTAAGACTTGCAACGATGACGGCGGCAATGATGCGCATGATCGGTTCGAACATTTCAGCTAGAGGTTTGTTTCGCCCTTCGACAAGCTCAGGGTGACACGGAGCCTCAGGGTGACACGGAGGCTCAGGGTGACACGGCGAGACTAGCTCAATCGTAAAGCCGCAAGATCGAGGTCGTACTCGATGGAGCGATAGACGTCATCGGGAATTTCACCGGCTTGACGCATCGAGACGATTGCCCGGCGCTCGGCATCGAGCGCTTCTTTTTGAAGTCGGCGGTCAACGTCGGCAGGTTGTTCTTGCGTGCCGTTGCCTCCGGGCGAGCCGCCCCGCAGAACGTCCATTCGCTGATCGTATTCCTCGAGGATGCGGTCGGCGATGTCGGCATCGATGCCGTCGGGCGCACGCGCCGCAATCTCGCGAAGACGCGCCGTGCCGGCCTCCAGCGCGCGCACGCGAAGCGCTGATTCCAGGGCCTGCGCTTTGCTCGTCTCGGTGACGCCCAGCCAGTTGATCAGCGGTCGCAGCGTTGCGCCCTGCACGACCAGCGTGGCAAAGATCACGCAAAACGTAAAAAATATCGTCACACCGCGCTGCGGAAAGGCAGCCTCTCCTAACGAGTACGGCAGCGCCAGGGCCGCTGCAAGCGAGATGATCCCACGCATTCCCGACCAGGCCAGCACGGCAACCCATTGCCACGGCGGGCTGGGGTCTACCGCCCTGAGTCGGGCGCTCAGCATGCGCGGCAGGTACGTAGCCGGGAAAACCCAGAGAATGCGCACGACGATCACGAGCAACCCGAGCGCAAGACCATAGAGAATGTAGTCGCGAACGTGCGGAGCGAGCTCGACGAGGATGACCGGCAGCTGCAAGCCGATCAAGAGGAACGCAAATGCGTTGAGGATGAAGGTCAACAGTCGCCACACCGATGAGGCGAGCACGCGCGCCTCAGAATCGATGAAGTGGGCCGACCTCCGGCTCATCATGATTCCCGCCGTAACGACGGCCAAGACGCCGGAGAAGTGCAGCGCCTCGGCCAGAAGATACGACACGAATGGCGCGAGCAAGAAGACAACGCTGGCGATCGACGCATCGTTGAATTCGCGCGCATTGACATACCGCATCACGCCCTCGAGCGCGAATGCCACGACGACTCCGACAACGATTCCGCCGACAACGACGAAGACAAACGCGACCGAGGCTCGCGCCAGCGAAAACACACCGGACACGGCCGCCGCCAGCGCAAAACGATAGACGACGAGTGCGGTTGCGTCGTTGAAGAGACATTCGCCGCCGATGATCGACGCGATCCGGCGCGGCACCGCGATCTCTTCGAAGACAGCCTCCGCCGCAACGGCATCCGGCGGAGAGACGATGGCGCCGAGCGTGAACGCCAGCGCCCAACCGAATCCTGGAACGAGTGCGTGGACGAACACCGCAACCGCAACCGTTGTAAAGAGAACGAGGCCGATTGCCAGTAACGAGATCGGGCGGACGTTGCGCCGCAGCGCGAACCAGTCAGTGGTCCATGCAGCGCTATAGAGCAACGGCGGAACGAGGAGCAAGAGGATGAGGTCGGGTTCGATGTGCGGGCGCGGCAGATTTCGGCTAAATGCTAACGCGATGCCCCCGAACACGAACGCGACTGGATACGGAACGTGAAAGCGTTTCGCCAGCACCGTGAAGACAACGGTGACCGCCAGGAACGTAATGAGAACGAGCGCGTCGCTCACTCGGCGTCGCTCTCACCGATTGGGCGGCCAGCCGACTGAAGGTCGATTGCATAACCGGCGACGACAAGATATGCGCGATCGGCGGCCTTAGCCAATCGTTGCGCCATGCGTCCCAAGCAATCGCGATAAAGCCTGGCCGCTGCGTCGGAAGGCGGCACGTCCCAACCGATCTGCTCGCTGACGACAACAATATGCGCGTGCGACGCCAACATCGCATCGGCGAGTTCGGCAGCGTTGCGGTCGAGCTGCGACTCCAGCACCGCATAATCGATTGCGAGCAGCTCCAGGCGGGTCCGAATGCTCGCCCACATGTACGTTCCCAAGGCATCGACCAAGAGACATTGCGACGATGCAGCATCGGAAAAAAGCGCAAGCTGCGCCTCATGCGCCAGCGATGCCGTTTCCACGGTTCGCCATGCTGCGGGGCGACCGCGCAAATGACGTGCTAGTCGCGCGTGCCATTCGGCGTCATCGGGCTCGTGGGCAGCGGTTGCGAGATAACTCACCTCCAACCCGCTCTCCAAGGCGAGTCGAACGCCGAAGGAGCTCTTTCCCGACCGCGCCGGCCCGGTGACGAAGATGAGGCTCATAGAAGGCGAACGTTCGAATCGTGCTCGCGAACATCCTCAGCATCGTGGTGGGTTTCGCCTTTGTCATGCTCGCACTGAATGACGTTTTTCAGTCCGTGGTCGTCCCGCGCGCGGTCGGCCGCCGCTTCCGGATTAGCTTCGTCGTCTGGCGCGTACTGTGGATGCTCTGGCCGCGACTTGCCTGGGCGTGGTACCGCGACGAGGGCAAACGCGAAGACTTCCTGGCCGTCTTTGCGCCGTTTTCATTGATCTTCATGCTGCTCATCTGGACTGCGGTCCTCATCGTCGGCTACGGGTTCATCTTCTGGGGATTACGCGCCGGTATGGCTCCGAGACTCCACTCGTTGGGAGGAGCGATCTATTTTTCCGGAACGTCCTTGCTGACGATCGGGTTTGGCGACATCGTCGGGCGGACGGCCGCTCCACGTTTCATTTCGATCCTCGCCGCGGTTTCAGGTTTTTCGCTCTTTTCGATCACCACAGCCTACTTGTTTGCGCTCTTCGGTGCGTTTCAAAACCGCGAATCCTTCGTCGTCACCGTCGGAGCACGAGCCGGCTCACCGTCCAGCGGCGTCGATTTGCTCGCCATTTCGAGCTACTCGAACACGCGTGACGACCTTCCGCGGCTCTTCATCGAGGCGCAACGCTGGATGGCGCAAGTGATGGAGACACACTTGGCATATCCGGTGCTCGCCTTTTTTCGCTCGAGTCACGACTACGAATCCTGGGTCGGCACGATGGGAACGCTTCTCGATGCTGCGACCCTCCTCATGACCACCGTCGAGGAAAGTTCCAACGGCCAAGCGCGCCTAGCATACAATCTCGGACGGCATGCGACGCACGATTTGGTCAACTACTTCCGCATCGGTTCCTCCGAAGAGAGCGCCGGCATCGAACGGGCTGAGTTTGACCGTGCCTGCGAGCGCCTGGTGGCTGTAGGGTATGTGGTGCACGACCGAGACGAAGCCTGGCAACGCTTCTCGTCGCTACGCTCGAGTTACGCCGGGCACCTGAACGCCATGGCACGATTTTTTGAAATTCCGCCGCTGCAGTGGATCGGTGATCGAAGCAGCATCAAGGGAACCTCTGAAAAAGTCCATGTACCGATCGTTTGAGCGCTCAAACCCTTCGGCAGCGGCACGCTGCGATCGGTGCAGCGACTTCTTCAGAGGTTCCCAAGGGGCCGGCGATTCCGCACGCGTAGGAGTCCCTTATGATTATTGCACTTGTCGCCGCAACGCTTATCGCGCAAGCCGCGCCGGCTCCCCCTCCGCCGGCTCCCGCCGCCACGTCTGCGGCATCCGCCGCGCACGCCTCACCCGCGTCCTCAGGCTCGGATGCGGCCGTCATGGCTCGTGCCAAGGATCTGCTCCATCAAGTACAAGCGGGTAAGATAGATCGCAGTCAACTCGACGACAAGATGAATGCGTCACTCACCGACACTCTTATTGCGCAGATTTCGTCAGAGCTCGCACCGTTAGGCGATCCGGTTGCTTTCAGCGCGCAAGGCGAACAGACGCAAGACGGGTTAGCGGTCTACGAGTATCGCGTCGACTTCAAGACCGGCTCGCTGACGGAAACGCTCGTTCTCGATTCAAACGGAAAAGTCGCCGGCCTGTTTTTCAAACCGGTGCGATAGGTGCGAGGCGCCCTTTGCGATAGGTTTGAGCCGCCCTTCGACAGGCTCAGGGTGACACGAGAGTTTTTCAAACCGGTGCGATAGGTGCGAGGCGCCCTTTGCGATAGGTTTGAGCCGCCCTTCGACAGGCTCAGGGTGACACGACGCAAAGACCACCTCAATCCAAATTCCTTTTGGCCAAGCTCGCGAAGCGAGCGCAGTCCTGAGCGAGCGGAGCGAGTCGAAGGGTCAGGGTGACACGAGCTACAGATTACTGTCGCCCTTCGACAAGCTCAGGGTGACACGGAGCTCACGAGTTTTGCGAGGGCGGCGCGTAGCTCTGTTAAGCCGGTGCCGGTTGTCGCGCTAACGAGCAAGGCGCCGGCTTCGCGGGGACGCATCGCAACCGGCACGCGATCAATCTTATTGAAGACGATGAAGCGCGGCTTACGATCCAGCTCGAGTTCCAGCAGGATGGCGTCGACTGCCAGCCGTTGCCGCGCCCAATCCGGATTGGCGACATCGAGAACGTGGATCAACAGATCGGCCTCGCGCAATTCCTCGAGCGTAGCCCGAAACGCGTTGACCAGATCTTTGGGAAGATCGGTGATGAAGCCGACCGTATCCGCAAGCCGGATGTGAGCTTGCGGTGAAACGTAGATGCGGCGGATCGTCGGGTCGAGCGTAGCAAACGGTTGATCTGCAACAAATGCATCGCTTCGGGCAAGCGCATTGAGCAGCGACGACTTTCCGGCGTTGGTATATCCAACGAGCGCGGCCAACGGCTCGCCTGAACCGCCCGCTCGGCGGACGGCCCGTTGGCGGCGCACCTTTTCGAGTTGGCGGCGCAGCACGCTGATGCGCGCTCCAATGCGCCGGCGGTCCACTTCGAGCTTGGTTTCGCCGGGCCCGCGCGTGCCGATTCCGCCACCTAAACGAGAGAGATCGGCGCTGGCCCCGATGAGATTTGATTGACGATAGCGCAACTGCGCCAGCTCCACTTGCACCTTCCCTTCGTAACTGCGAGCATGGCGCGCAAAGACATCGAGAATGAGCATCGTGCGATCGACAATCGGCAGCGGAACGATCTCTTCCAGATTCTTGCGTTGCCGTGGGCGCACGTCGTTAAGCACGAGCAGCAGGGTCGCGCCGAGCTCGCGCGCGCGGTCGGCTATTTCTTGTGCCTTTCCACTCCCGACCAGCGTCGCCGGATCGACCGCATCACGCCGCTGCACGATGCGATCGAGGATACGCGCTCCTGCCGCGCGGGCGAGCGCTTCAAATTCCAGCAGCTCCGGTTCGAGCGGCCGCCGCTGGTCGTCCGTATCGACGGCGACGATTAGCGCCCTTACGTCGCGAGCGGCGTCAGTCGTTCGACGAGCCAGAGAAGCCCCTCGTTGTAGCGTGGTCCGGGTCGCTCTAAGATTGCAGCCGGATCGACCGTATAGACGCGATGTAAGATCACGGCCCGCAAACTGCGCCACGGTTCCCGGTCGAGCTCCGCATCGAGATGGACTGACGGATCCGTCACAATCGCATCGGGCTGCGCGCGTAGCATCGCCTCCGCGCTGTATTGGCCGTACGCGACGTCCAGATCGTCGGCCGCGTTGCGCCCGCCGGCGAGTGCAATGAGATGAGCGATGTACGATTTCTGGCCGACCGTCCAAATCGGTCCCGTGCCGAGCACGACGAAGACCGATGGTTTGCGTTTGAACGCGCGCGTTCGCGCACGGATGTTCTCAGTCTCGTGCGAGAGATGCGCGATGAGCGCGTCCGCTTCGCGCTCGTGTCCGCTGATCGATCCGGCCGCTGCGATGCCGGTGAAGATATCGCCATAGGTATCGTCGGAAACCAAAACGACGTTGACGCCCGCGCGTCGCAGTGGATCCAGCAGCCGCGCCTGGGCCGGAATGCCAATCACGGCATCCGGCCGCAGGGCGACGATCTTCTCCGTATCGACGCTAGAAAAATCGGCAACAACGGGGAGCTTCTTCGCGGCTGGAATGTCGCTATAGGCTGAAACGCCAACGACCTGCGATCCCGCACCGATCGCAAAAAAATCCTCGGTCAGCGACGGCACGAGCGTCACGATGCGCGCGTTCTGCGACGCCGCAATGGGTGATGCGGCGAGCAACAGAAGCGCGATGCAAAGTACCGTGCCGCCCTTCGACAAGTCTTCGACAGGGCTCAGACTGACATTGCTCAGGGTGACACGGGTTCGACCAGGAGGCGTGCGGCCCCGCTGCTAACGATACGATCAGGTTTGCGCGGGAAGCCGGTTCGATGCCGGCACGGTCGCGCCACTGTAGGCGGGGAGCCGCTCGAGCGTCACGGTCTTAACGACTGGAAGGCCTCGAGCATCGAGACACTCGGTCTCAACGCTACGATCCGCAAGTCAGGATACCGTTGCAAACCATTGCACACATCCGCCTCGCGCCAAGGAGAGGATTGCCATGTTTGCGTTGATTGCAGCCGTCGCTGTAGCGGCCGCCGTATCCTCGACACCGTCGCCTTCACCGTCACCCATTCCACAGATCGCGCACGTCATCACGAGCGACCGATCGAGCGAATCGCTTTCGCGCGCTACGCGGGTCACGTTCGTGGTGACCAAGGATCAAATCGTACGCAACGGATACCGAACGATCAGTGACGCCTTGCTACGGGTTCCTGGTGTCCAGATCGAACCACAGGGAGCAATAGGAGCCCTTGCGTCATACGGCATTCGCGGAAGCAACTCGTCGCAAGTATTGGTATTGATCGACGGTCTACCGGCGCCAGGGTCGCTGTCGGGAACCGTCGATTTAGGTCAATTGTCGACCATCGGCGTTAGCCGCATCGAGGTCGTGGAGGGTGGTGGTTCAACGCTCTTCGGCGCCAATGCAGTTGGCGGCGTGATTAACATCATTACCGACGGCACCCACTCGCAGCCCGCATTTGCGCTGCGCTGGGGGAGCTTTGGAGACCGCGAGGTGCAGCTGAGCGCCGCTGGGTTCTCGCTCGAACGCACTGACGCCGAGAACGGCTATCCGATTCCATCGTTCACGCCGTCATTCGGATCGCCACCGCCGGCGTTTCGCGAGAACAGCGACTACGAAGCCACGACCGCTCGTTACGACGGTGAACGAATCTTTGGCAAGGTTACTGCCGATCTCGATCTCGGTATTCTCCAGTCCAATCTGGGCGCGCCCGGCTACTATCCGTTTGTCTCCAATACGAGCCGCCAGCTCGAATTGGACGAAAACGCCGGGCTTACACTGCAAACGCACGGAAGTCAATCGACCACAACGTTGCAACTCGGGGGAACGCAGCAACAGCTTCCATACGATTGCAACGATCTGATCGACAGTGCATGCTTCCAGCCTTCCGAATCGCTCAGCTACGAATCACGTCTCGAACTCGGCCTGCGCAATAGCGTGGACGCAGGCTCCAACCAGCTGCTCTACGGTGCCGATCTGTCGCGCGGTACGGTGTTGAGCAACACCGGCGGAGCCACCATTTCCGTGGTGCCGCCGGCGACGCCGCCGCCCCCCTCAACCACCAACGCGTTTGCGCAAACGGGCATCTACGCGCAGGACGTGTTCGACGTAGCTGCGCGAACGCAGCTGTATGCCGGCATACGTGGGGAACGCGATGGCGGCTTGGGCGGCGCAATTTCTCCCGCGTTAGGATTGAAGGCGTTGCTTTCGCATAGCCTCACCGTCAAAGTCAATGTCGCAACGGCTTTTCGCGCACCCAACGCTTCCGAGTTGTACTATCCCGGATACGGTAACCCGAACTTAGTTCCGGAGCGCTCGCGGCTCGGGGACGTTACCTTGTCGGACCCAGCTATTCTGGGGGGAACCTCGCTGGGCTGGTTTGTGAATGCGACGCACGATCTCATCGTTTCAACGCTGACCGATCCGACCGAGTGCGCGAAATCCTACGTGTGCACGTACGAACCGTTGAACATCGATACAACGCTCGTGCGAGGCTTCACCTTCGACACGCGAACGCCCCCGTACCGTGGCATCAGCGTCACGCTAAACGCCACCGACTTGTACACCGCCCAAGACCTCACGAGCGACACGCGGTTACCGTACGATCCGGTGCTTGCCGTCAACGTTGGGGTCGAGATTGCCGGTGACCCGCATGGGCTGTTTGGCGGCGCGGCGATTTCGGAACGCGTCGTCGGCAGCCGCGGAACGGTCGACGTGTCGCAGCCGCTGTTCTTTCAGCCGGCCGCGTACGCGAACCTTACATCGTACGTCGATCTGCATGTGGCGCCACGCATGAGCCTCTTCCTACGCGGCTACAACTTAGGCAACGAGCGCTACGCTGAAATCGCCGGCTATCCGATGCCGGGTCGCTCGTTCGCGGTTGAGCTCCGAACGCGGTAGTGCGACTGCTCGCGCTCGCCGTCGTCGTCCTTATCGCGGCGGCTGCGAGCCTACTCGTCGGCGGAACCATGCTATCGTTCGACCAGATCGCGACTGCGATGGCGCATCCGCGCGCAATCGGGATTGCAGGTACGATCGTTTGGCAGCTGCGCCTTCCGCGTATATGCATCGCTGCGACGGTCGGGGCCGCACTTGCGCTGTGCGGAGCGATGCTGCAAGGCATGCTACGCAATCCGCTCGTCGATCCATATCTTACCGGCGTCAGCGCCGGCGCTGCGGCCGCGGTCGCAATCGGCGTGCTTGCGGGCATTGCGCCCGGCGCGCTTCCGGCCGTTGGCTTCGTCGCCGGATTGGGCGCGGCGGTTCTCGTGGCAGCACTGGCGCGGCGCGGAAGCGGCATCGATCCGAACCGGTTGATTCTGGCCGGCGTATCACTGTCGGCCTTCTTTGCCGCGATCGTGACGCTCGCGATCGTGCGCGCACAAGCCAGTGATTACGCCGGAGCGATCGTCGCGTGGCTAGCGGGATCGATGGCCGGACGCGGTTGGCACGACTTGGCAGCTACCGCGCCATACGTTGTCGCGGGAATCGCGATTTCCGTGTGGACGATTCCGGCACTCAACGCGCTACGCATCGGCGACGTGCGGGCGCGAACGATCGGGATCGACGTCGATCGCGCGCAGTGGACCATCTTGGCAGCCTCGTCGCTGCTCGCCGCCAGCAGCGTCGTGCTTGCCGGACTGGTTGGATTCATTGGGTTGATCGTTCCACACGTTGCCCGCCGGCTCGTCGGTTCCAATGCGATCGTACTCTTACCGGCATGCATGCTGATCGGCGCCGCGCTCTGCATGCTTGCCGACGCGATCTGCCGATCGATCGTCGCACCGGCGGAACTGCCGATTGGCGTGCTTCTCGCATTCATCGGCGTGCCGGCCTTTTTGTACCTTTATCTGCGCGAAGAACGCGCGACATGATTGCGTTGCGCGACCTCTCGATCGACGTCGGCGGCAAACAGCTGCTGCGCGAGATCGACGCGTCCATCGCTGCGGGAGAATTCTGGCAGTGCTCGGGCCCAACGGCGTCGGAAAGACGACCCTGCTGCGCGCGATTGCCGGGCTTCACGCTGCAGCCGGCGGTGGCATTGTTATTGACGGCGAGCCTATCGGCTCTCTTGCCCCGGCGCAGCGCGCATTGCGCCTGGCGTTCGTTACCAGCGACGACATTTTGTTCGACGCTTTGCGCGTGCGCGACGTCGTTGCCATCGGGCGCTATCCGCATCACCGCTGGTGGCAATGGCAGCGGCGCGCCGACGACGATCATTGCGTGGATCGCGCCCTCGCGGCGGTCGGGATCGAATTGCTCGCGCTTCGGCTGTTCTCGACGCTGAGCAGCGGCGAGCGCCAGCGTGTTTGGATCGCCCTCGGGCTCGCGCAGGAAACGCCGGTGCTGCTCCTCGACGAACCGACGAGTCACCTCGATCTGCGCGCGGCGCATGAAATCTTGGCAGTTTTGCGCGCGCAAGCGCGCGCCGGCAAAACGGTCGTCTGCGCCATTCACGACGTTAACGACGCCGCCGCCTACGCCGATCGCATTGCGCTGCTGGGTAATGGCCGGCTCGCGGCGTTGGACGCACCCGACGCCGTTTTATCCAGCGATTTGCTAGAAACCGTCTACCGAATTCCGATGGAACGCGTCCGCTCGGGCGAAGGCGGCATTCGCGTGTTTGCGAAGGTGGTGTGACGCGCCCGAGAAACCCATAGGCTATGAAAAGCCGCCATGCCGCCGTGCTATTCGCCGTTCTTGCATTTCTTTTCGCGGCCTCGCCGTCGACTGGTCCGCGTGGGCCGCTGACCGCCGAACAGCTCGCGTCCATCGATAGTTTTGTGGCGACAGAGATGGCGCGTTCCCACGTTCCGGGCGCTGCGGTCGGTATCTACAGCCGCGGAACTGTTTTGCTTGCCAAGGGTTACGGACTCGCGAACGTCGAGCTCGGCGTTCCGGTAAAACCAGAGACGATCTTTCAATCAGGTTCCGTCGGAAAGCAGTTCGTATCCGCGGCGATCATGATGCTGGTCGAAGAAGGCCGCGTGTCCCTTGACGACAGCATCACCAAATACTTTCCGGGCGCACCGGCCAGTTGGAAGCCGATACGGATAAAGAATCTGCTTTCGCACACGTCGGGTCTGGCAGAGTATGAATCGCCCGACAGAACGGGCCCGAAGGGGCCGTTTTATCTGAGGCTCGATTTTACGGAAAACCAGTTGCTGGCCAAGATTGAAGCATTACCTATCGAGAATGCGCCCGGCGCGAAATGGAACTATCGAAACACGAATTACGTGCTGCTCGGGATACTGATCCACCGCGTGACCGGTATGTTCTATGCGGATTATCTTGCCAAGCGCATTTTCGAGCCGCTCGGCATGACCTCAACACGGCTCATCAGCGACGCAGACATTATCCCAAACCGCGCCGCCGGGTATCAATGGGAAAACGGCACCCTAAAAAATCAAGACTGGGTCTCCCCGACTTTTAACTCCACCGCGGATGGCACGCTGTATTTCAACGTATTGGATCTGGCGAAATGGGACGCCGCACTGTACACGACGCAGCTGCTCAAACAATCCAGTTTAAATACGATTTGGACCGTCTATAAGCTCAACGACGGAAAGCCGAACGCCGCAAACTACGGCTTCGCGTGGGCGATCGGTACGCAAAACGGGCACCGTCTTATCGAGCACGGAGGGGCGTGGCAGGGCTTCACCTGTGCTATCTCGCGCTATCCCGACGATTCACTGACGGTCGTGGTACTCACCAATCTTGACGCGGCACGGCCCGACTACATGGTGCACGTCATTGCCGGCCTTGCCGACCCGCCGCTCCTGCCGCCCAAGCTGACGGCGATTCCGGATGCTCGACCTCGCATTGCGGCCTCGCTCGCGTCTCTGCTCGATCGCATGGTTGCAGGCGCAGATCTTCGCCCCTTCGTTTCAAAAGAGTTCGCTCAAGTCGTCGAGTCACCAGCTACCGGAGAAATTCGGCGCCAGATTGCACCGTTATGGCCCGGCGGTACGCTTACGCTCGTCCAGCGCTTCCCGTCGTCCGACGATCCCTCGATGACCCTCTCGCAGTTCCGTCTTGCAAAGGGTGCGGATTCGATGCTGATAACGTACGGCCTCAACGCTCATGGGAAGGTGGATACGCTTTACTTCGAACCGGATCAAGAGTACCGCTCACAATGAGCCACGCCGCAGGGGGGCTGCCGCCCTTCGACGACGCCACTGCTGCGCAGTGGCTGCTCAGGGTGACACGGGCGCTCAGGGTGACACGGTGCGAGCGATGGTCGTGTTAGTTGTCGTCGGGGGGTTTT
The DNA here is from genome assembly GCA_963752765.1 of Vulcanimicrobiota bacterium. Lineage (GTDB taxonomy): Bacteria > Vulcanimicrobiota > Vulcanimicrobiia > Vulcanimicrobiales > Vulcanimicrobiaceae > JAFAHZ01. Next base: position 399,867 of record CAVVZD010000009.1, on the reverse strand, counting down.
GACGATGCTTGCTGATGCAGAAAGAAACTCGGCGGCAACGTAATCGGGATGCGTTTGAACTTGAGCGGCTTTTGCTTAAAATCGAACATATCGTCGAGCGCATCGGCGCGAGCGTCGGCCGTTCCGAGCGACTTCAATCCAAAGATTTTTTCGATGAAGTGCAAGCTGCTGGCGATTTCGTGCTGTCTATGCGACACGTACCTGTGCTTAGCGTACGGCGAGACGACGATGAGGGGCACGCGAAAACCGAGTCCTTCGTACGCGCCGGTCTCGGGGTTTGCGTACTGCGGTGGAACCACGTGATCGTACCATCCGCCCCAATCGTCCCAGAAGATGATGATGGCGGTGTTGTTCCAGTACGGACTGTTGCCGATCGCATTGACAATCGAGCCGACCCATGCGGGACCCGTTAGGCTGCGCGAACCGGCGTGGTCGGAGTTGACGTATGACGGCGTCACCCACGACACTTGCGGCAGCGAGCGGCTCTTGATGTCATTGAGTATTCGCGTCTCGGGTGACCTCACGTCGGTATACCAATCCGCACCGAATCTCACGTGCCAAATCGCGTCGAAGGCAGACCAAATGACGCCACCGTTTGCGCCCACGGCCGGAGCGTAGTAGGCCCACGTCACGCGCGCGTGATCGAGGCGGTTCGCCGCCGTTTCGTACCCGAAGCACGGAAAGGGTCCGGTTGCCTGAATGCCGGTTTGCGGCGAGAATACCGGCGGCTGCGTCGTGCCATATTGAAGAACGGTGGACGTCACCTTCGAAGCCGCGTCGCACCCCCACGGTCCCGTACCGGGATTTTCCGCGACCGTTCCGGACTGGCCCGCAATCATGTACTGGTGCGAGGGATAACTTGGGCCGTTGTTCGATTCGAACGCGTTATCGGCCAGCGCATATCGCTTAGCCATCATCCAGTATGGTTGTATCTCCGAAGGATTCACGTATGCGTAGGCCGTTTGGAGATATTGCGATCCCCAAAAAACCCAGCACGACGGTTCATTCATCGGATCGCTACAGCCGGATTTATATTTGTGGATCTCCTCGTCGAATCCGTCGTTCTTGCCGCCGTCATAATCCTCGAGAAATTGATTGTGTGTGTGGCTGATATCCCAGGGATTCGCTAAACTCACGGGCTGCAGCTGATACACGATGCCGTGACCTGGCCCAGAATCGACCGTATTCGCACCCGGAAATCCATGGAACAAATTATCGAACGAGCGATTTTCTTGAGCGATCACGACGACGTGCTTGATAACCGCCGAAGCCTTTAGCGGCAGATCGCTGGAACCGTGCGAGGTCGCTTGGTTCGGGGTAACGGCCGGCGTCGCCGATTGCGAGCAACCGCATGACATGATAGCAACGATGACAATCAGAGCATATGCGCGACTCATTGGTGATTCTTCGCCGCTTCCGCCGCTCGCACATCCGAACCGAGGACCCATTTCCCGATGCCGCGATCGGGGCCGTTCGATATCATCACGCCGACGGCATCTTGTGGACCGATGAGCATCCGCGATTGCACGAAGCCGGCGAAACACGAGACGACCTGCGCTCGGGTTCCCGACGATTCTAACGACGCATGCGGCAGGAGCTGCTCGGCTTCGTCGTATGACGCGGCGTGATATTCGCGTAAACGAAAGCGGGAATCCCAGGCGAGCACATCAGGATCGTCGCCCGAACCATATAACACGACGCGTTCCCCTTGATGCAGCTTGCAATCGTTCTGGGCCGCCGGCGCAGACGGCGGCGATACGTTCAACAGCAATACCAACGCGATGACGGCCGCAGCCAATACGCTACGAAACATCGCGATCTCCCGGCAACGCCCGTATCACGAGCACCGCCAAATCGTCGCGAAGCCGGTTGCGGCTTATCTTGCGGACTTGGCTGACGATTTCGTCCGCCAGCTTTTGCGCCCGTCGCGTCCCGTTGCGTATGAGCTCGATCGCACCGGCATCGAGCAACTGTTCGCCCGTGCGCGTGCGCGCCTCGGTAAGACCGTCGGTCGCCAAGACGAGCAGGTCGCCGTACTCCAGCTGCGTCTGGCGCGTTTCGAACGGCTCTTCCATGACACCGAGAATCGGACCGGTCACTTCGAGCTGCTGTACGTCGTCGGAACGCCGAATGAACGCCGAATCGTGCCCCGCGCTGGCATACCGTAAGGTAAAGGTGTCCGTGTTGAGCACGCCTATCCACATCGACACGAACAAGTACGGGTCGTTGACACTCTGGGAAAAAGCCGTGTTGAACTCTGCGAGGATTGCCGCGGGATCGCGCTTACGCAATGCGATGCCGCGAATTTGCAGCTTAATGAATGCCGTCAAGACGGCGGCGTCAACGCCCTTTCCGCTGACGTCCGCAATGAGCAACAAACCGAGGTTGTCGGAGAGCCGGAACATGTCAAAGACGTCGCCGCCGACGGCAACGTGGCTGGGCGCGGATTCTGAAGCGCTTCCAACCTCGCAGTGCGGAAGTGCAATCGTTTCGCTGCGAAACGCCCTCGACCGTTGCAGCGTAAGGGTGGTGATGCGTTCTTCTTCTAGTTCGCGATAGACGCTCGAGCTAAACGCGTTAAAAAAGATGGCGAGCAATCCGAAGATCGCTAGCCAGAACGCGCGCACCCAAGAGCTGCGATCGAGCTGCGCCTGCGTGCTATGCGCGAGCACGCCTATCGCACCGGCGAGCACCCCGCGAATCGCGTCGACGATCGTCGCTTGCTGATCGCTGAAGAACTTATTCCGCTTGTCGATCTCAGAGAGCCGCGCGGTGGGGTGTCGCAACACCGGCGTCGCCACCGCCTGGCGCCAGCTACTCTGGACGAGGGCGTACCGATCGAGCAGAACCTGCGCGTTGACGAGCCCTTCGGTTCCGAGCGTTTGGCGAATCGCCCGTTCCTTGGCGTCAAACTCCGACGCGGTCGCATGGTACTGCGTGACGTAAAAGGGGTCGTGCGTCAGTGAATAGCCGCGAAGATGGTTCTCTTCGTCGATCTGCAGGCTTTGAAGGTCTGCGATCTCGGTCTGTACCGCTTGGATCTGCGACTGCAGCGCGAACGTCTGAGCGATGCTCGCACGAGTTTGAAACGCCCCCTGAACGGCGATCGCTATCGCCAGCAGCAAGAACGCGGTCAGCACCAGCGTGCCAGTTACGCGTGCAAGCGGTGCGATAGGTTTCGAGATAAGCTCCTCCGAACAGGCTCGTGCTGTGCAAGCGCGAGTGGACCCCGGTATCTTTAAATCCTACGACGTTCGCGGGATTTATCCGGCCCAGCTCGACGATGACGTCGCTTACGGCATCGGGCGCTGTTTCGTGCCGATGCTTTCCGCCCGTCGAATTGCAATCGGTCGCGATATGCGCCCTTCGGGCGAGCGTCTTTTCGAGGCGTTCGCTCGTGGCGCAACCGAAGCCGGCGCCGACGTCCTCGACATCGGCATGGTTTCGACTGATGCGCTCTACTTCGCCGTGGGGAAGTACGATTTCGATGGCGGCGTTATGATCACCGCCTCCCACAATCCGGCAGAGTACAACGGCATGAAGTTCACCGGCCCGCAAGCTCAAGCGATTTCGCTCGATACTGGATTGTCGGAGATTCGCGATCGTTTACTGAGCGGCGTCCTCCCGCCGGCCGGTGCTCGAACCGGCAGCGTTTCTCACCGCACCATTCTCGATGATTTCGCCGAGCATTGTCTGTCGTTCATCGATCGCTCGAAGGTTAAGCCGCTGCGAGTTGCGATTGATGCCGGTAATGGGATGGCGGGTGAGACGGTCCCACACGTCTTCAAGCGGTTGCCTTGCGAGGTGGTTCCGCTCTTTTTCGAACTAGACGGTAGTTTTCCCAATCACCCTGCCAGCCCAATAGAACCGGAGAACATGGCGGACTTGCAGGCCGCGATCAAGCGACACTCGTGCGACGTCGGTGTCGCATTCGACGGCGACGCGGATCGCATGTTTATCGTTGACGAGAAAGCCGGACTCATCGACGGCAGCACCGTGACCGCGCTGGTAGCGCTCAATACGCTCAAGAAAAATCCCGGCGCAAAGATTCTCTACAACCTCATTTGCAGCCGCAGCGTTCCCGAGCTCATTCTCAAGGCGGGCGGCGTTCCGATCCGTTCCAAAGTCGGGCACTCAATCATCAAAGCGGTCATGCGCGAGCAGGACGTCATTTTTGGCGGAGAGCACAGCGGGCATTTCTACTTCCGCGACAACTGGTACGCCGATTCGGGCATGATTGCATTTCTCCAATGCTTAGAGCTTTTCAGCGAAAGCGGCAAACCCGTGAGCGAAGTCATTGCGCCGATCGACACACGTTTCCGTTCGGGTGAGATCAATAGCGTCGTTAAGGACATCCCCGCCAAGCTAAAGCAGATCGAGGAGCATTACAAAGATGCCTCAATCGACCATCTCGACGGCGTGACGATCTCATATCCGAACTGGTGGATGAACATTCGGCCTTCGAACACCGAGCCGTTACTTCGTCTTAACGTCGAGGGCGACACGCCTGAGCTGATGGAACGCCATCGCGACGAAGCGCTGGCGCTCATACGCAGCAACTAGCAAGCCATCCAGACGCTCGTTCGACAAGAAGTTGTAAACGCCGCAGGAGCTGGTAGGGACGGCGCGGTGAATACCCACTTATGATTCTAGGCCCGGCGTTTATCGCCGTGGGCGACGGAACGTCGACATATGGACGCCTGGCTGTCGAGGATGGATGCATCGAAACGGTGCTTTCCGCCGACGGTCCGACCGATTACCCGCTCCCGTCCGGCAGCAGCATCGCTCCCGGACTGATCGACGTCCACACGAACGGCGCCGGAGATTTCCTCTTCAATCGCGATCAAGGAAATGCGGTGCCCGTCGCAACGGCAGAATACGCGCGTGTCGGCGCGACTGGATACGTCGCCACCGTCATGACTGCTCCTTGGGAATCGATGCTGCACGCGGCTGCCGAGATCGTCGAAGCCGCCAACCAATTGGAGGAAGACGATCCGCGGGGGGCACGGTGTTTGGGCGTCCATTTCGAAGGACCGTTCCTCAATCCCAAATTCCGTCGCGTGCATCGCAGTGAATGGCTGCTCAACGCCAGCACTCAACGCGCTCAGGAAATGATCGATGCCTGCAAAGGTGCGTGCCTGCTCGTTACTATGGCGCCCGAAATCCAAGGAGCCAGCGACGCGTTGCGTATTTTCTTGGAAAACGGCGTGGTCTGCTCGGCCGGTCACACGAGCGCGCGCTACCGCGAAGGGATGCTGGCCATCGGGCTCGGCTTTCGGTCGCTGACGCACGCCTTCAACGGCATGCCGCCGCTCGACCATCGCGATCCTTCCATCTTGGCTGCGTTCATACAAGACCGCCGGACGCTGGTACAAGTCATCTGCGACGGATTGCACGTCTCGCCGGTGATGATCGACATATTGCACCGCACGCTGGGAGATCGCATCGTCCTAGCAACGGACATCATGCCGCCGGCCGATCCAGGCTACCATATCGAGGGCGGACTGATGCGCTCGTCCGACGGAACGATCGCCGGAAGCGCATTACGCATCGACGAAGCGCTTCGCAACTACATGTCGTACGCGCAGATTCCGTTCGCTCAAGCAATCGTTGCAGCGACCTATGCGCCGGCTAGACTCATCTCGCACGACCGAACGATGGGCCGCATTGCGCGGGGCATGCGAGCCGATATTTCGCTCTGGGACAAAGAGTACGCGATCATCGGAACGATGGTTGGCGGCCGCTTCGTGTACACGCGAGCCGAAGTCGCGGTCTAAGATTGACGGGATGCCGCGTCGCGGCTTGTAGCCTGCTCGCAATGCTGTGCCTTGGCATAGCGGCACCCACAAGTAATGATCCCTATCAGATATACGACCGCGCGCGATCCGTTTGGCGTAATCAAACGTACCCCGACGACATTGCATACAGGACAACAATCGATGTATCCGAGGGGGATAAGGACGAGCAGAACCATTACAATGGCGAAGCATCGAGCGTTGGCGGCATTCGTGTCGATAGCGTAAGCGACGAAGAGTTGGCAGCTCCCCACCAAGTAACCGGCATCAACTTTAAGGTAACGCTAGAATTCAGCTGGAATAAGAATGCCGGCGGAAAAGTTGGATCTTTGACACAAGACGCTCACCGCAAGGAAAGCTCGCCGGATTATCTCGGCGTGCCGCTGATCAGTCCGGAATATTCGTTTGGATTAGGACCTTTGCGACAGCCGGAACCTGCGCTTCAGCAGGAAGTGAACACACCTCAAAGCGCGCTTCCAACGATTGCAACGGTCAACGCGTCTGATCACGCGTACGACATCACGCTCGTTGGAACAGAAGCGGTCGGTGGCTTCTACGCGTACCACCTACGACTGCAACCATACCACGATCCTGCGAAATACCGACTAAGGGAATTATGGATCGATGTTTATAGCTACCTTGTCCTTAAGCTCGTGACCCAAGGAAACTTCACTGGGGCTCCCATGAATGCGGTGCCCTGGGAGGTTACCTTCCAAGACATCGGCGGAGCGATGTATATCGATACAGAGAAGGCTGAGACGCCGCTCGCTTTTCGCGCAGATCGCACGTTCACTACGGCCACGGTTAGCTTTAGCGACATCAGAGTGGCTGAATCGAACGTACCCGTTCTCCCTTTCATGGATTCCGGCCAGATATTGAGAGAGCCATAAACTGGTGAATGCGGGCTAAGTTACTTCTTCCACCGGCGCAAATCGCGCGCGAGCCGCTCGAAATTCTCACGAGTCTCGTTTCTAAAACCACGGAAATCCGCCTCAAGGGCGGTGAAACGCAGCTCGACTGCGTCAAAGCGCAGGTCGACTGCGTCAAAGCGCCGATCGATCCCATCAAAGCGCCGATCGATGGAGTCAAAGCGGCTGCCTAAGCCGCCTGTCAGATCGGAGACCGCACTAATAAGCTCGTCGAGCGATTTTTCTATCTTATTGATGCGCGACTCCTCGATCATAACGTCATCTTGCGATTTCAGGGTTACCGATCCGTTTCCTTGACATTGCCCTTCTATCGCCCGGGGCAATGTGTTACGCGGAGCTCGTGGAGGCACAGCTTAAGTCACTGTCGCCCTTCGACAGGCTCAGGGTGACACGACGCTAGACGTTACGTGCGCGCTTCGACAAGCTCAGCGTGACACGACACTATGGACTGCAGTCACCCTTCGACAGGCTCAGGGTGACACGACGCTAGACGTTACGTGCGCGCTTCGACAGGTCTTCGACAAGCTCAGACTGACATTGCTCAGGGTGACACGACGCTAGACGTTACGTGCGCCCTTCGACAGGCTCAGGGTGACACAGAGTAGTCTGCTGCGAGCTGCCGTTCGATAAGTGCGGATCGCAACATCGCAACCGCAGCGTATACGACGACGATGATGACGAGCCAGCGCACCCAAACCAATGGGAGCGATTTGACAAGGAAAGCGGCGATGGCAACCGCCGGCAGGCCTCCAATGGCGAGACCGAGAGCGGCGCGCAGCGAAAAGCGATCGAATCGAATGAACCGCAGGCTCGCAATAGGCATGAGGAAAGCGCACGAGCCCATCATAATCGGAAATGCTGCGAGCGGATTCATTCCAAGCATGCTGACGAGGATGAGGCACGGAGCGTAAAGGCCGATCCCAAGCGTCATCAACGCTCCGAGGCAAAAGTTCCCGGCGACGGCAAACCACAAGCGCGGGCCTTCCAATGCCAGCGCATCACCGCCGGCCGGAAACAGGTGCAGATTGCTCATCAAGAAAAGCGTGGCCGCCGCTAGTAACGCAACCCCCATTCCGATTTGAACGAAGCGGCGCGGCCAGCGCGAAACGACGCCTGCGCCCAGGTATGCACCGGCGATGGCGGCGAGGATCATTAAGATCATGGTGGTCGCATCTACGCGCACGATTGCGATGAAGATGAACGCCTCGAGAATCGTGGGAAGCGTATGACCGACGTTGAGCGTGCCGGGAATACGCTCGTCGGGAACGAGTCTCCAAAGCTTGAACATCGACGTCGTCGGAGCGAACGATCCGATGCCGAGCGTGTCGAAGAAATTCGTAATGAAGCCGATCCCGACTTCCAAGAGCGTCGGCGCAGCGAAGCGCTGTTTCGTGAGAACCCGCCCCAGCGCAACGACCGTCACCACGGTCAAAACGGCCAGCCCGATATAGAGCAGCGTTCGTCCGGTCATACCCGACGGTTAGCGACCTGTGCGGCGTTCCCTACCTTTTCTCGGCTAGTTCGCGCACGGCGGCGGCGTTGAAATACGTCGCGCGAGGGTGATGCATGACGAGCGCTGCCGTTGATTGCTCGGGCACGATCTGATACGCCGGCGTTAGCGTTACGCCGATCCGATTGGTCGCGTCCAAGAGACGAAACACGATTTCATGCTGCTCGAGATCGGGACAGGCACCATATCCCCAGGAGTAGCGCTTTCCACGGTCCTCGCGTAACCCAAGCTCTCGCCGAATGCGCCGGTGGGTGAACTCGGCAAGTGCCTCGGCGGACTGGACGGAAAATCCGTGCAGGAAGTATGCCTCGCTGTAGTCGCCCGCGGCTTGTAAAGCTTCGGTCCTCTGCGCTGCGTGCGTTCCGACGGTGACGATTTGGAGTGCGACAACGTCGGAAGCGGCGCCGTTATCAGGTTCGCGCAGATAATCGGCGAGGCTGAGATGATCGCCGCCGATCTGGCGAGGAAAGGTGAAGCGCGCGATTTCGCTGCGCCGATCGGAGGGATCGTAAACGATGACGTCGTTGCCCAAGCCCGCTGCGGGGAAATACCCGTACACGATGCGCGGCTGCAACACGCCGTTACTTCGTGCGGCGTCTTGGTAGCCGCGAAGCCGCGGCTCGAACTCGTCGTGCAGCAACGTATCGTAGGCGTCGCCCTTCGTGTTTGCAGCACCCCAGGAGAGCCGAAAGAGGCTACGGAGATCGAAGCACGGCCACACCTCGCGCAGATCGACGTCGTCGACCGTTCGAACGCCCCAAAACGGCGGCGACGGGACGTCCGCGCGATCGTCCTTCACAGCTGAAGACGTCGCGACCGCTACGGGAACGGGCTTGCCGCTTTGCCGATCGCGTTGCGCGAAGGCTTCGTGCCGCGTCCGTTCGAGCAGTTCGCCGCGCCGTTTCGGATCGCCGGTGAGCATATCCATGAGTTCGAGTCCTTCAAATGCATCCTTCGCATAGAACAGGCCCGGATCGAAGAAGCGGCCGCCGTCGTCGAGCAGCGAAATACGCCGGCCGAAATCGCGATTGATCGCGGCGCCCCCAACGATCACCGGGTAGCGCAGCCCACGCGTATCTTGCTCCTGCACACACACCGGCATTTGCTTGCTGGTGGAAACGAGTAATGCCGAAAGGCCGATCGCATCCGCCTCGACCTCGACGGCTTTGTCCAAAATCGTGGTCATCGGCACTTGCTTGCCGAGATCGTACACGGTGTAGCCGTTATTCGTCAGGATTGTATTGACCAGATTTTTTCCAATGTCGTGGACGTCGCCGAAGACCGTTGCCAGCACGACCTTTCCTTTGGTCGTCCCTTCTTTCTTCTCGAGAAACTGTTCCAAATGTGCGACGGCCTTCTTCATCACTTCGGCGGATTGAAGCACGAACGGTAAAATGAGTTCGCCGCGGCCAAAGCGATCGCCGACGTCTTTCATCGCGGGCAACAAAATCTCGTTGAGCACGTCAACGGGCGTACGGTCGAGCAAGGCCTCGTCGATCTTCGCCTCGATGCCGTCTTTACGCCGACGCAGGATCGCGTTGTGAATCCGCTCCCCAATCGGGGTGTTTTCGTCGTCGCCTTCTTGGGAGGCGCCCCTCGACGAGCCCGGGGTGACACTTGCAGCTTCGTAGTGTTCGATTAACCGCGCCAGCGCGTCGGGACGGCGGTTAAAGACGAGATCGTCGCAAAGCTCGCGCACCTCACCGTCAAGCTCGAAATAGGGCGTGATGTCTTTCGGGTGCACGAGCGCACAGTCGAGACCGGCTTCGACGCAATGATGAAGGAAGACGGAGTTTAGCGCGGCGCGCGCGGCAGGCTTCAATCCGAACGAAACATTGGAAATTCCAAGCGACGTGAGGACGCCCGGCAAACCAGTCTTGATGAGGCGAATTCCTTCGATCGTCTCGACCGCAGAGTTGAGAAACTCGGCCTCTCCCGTCGCCAGCGTAAAGGTCAAGTCGTCGAAGATCAGCGCCCCGGCAGGCAACCCGTATTCGCCGACGACGATGTCGTAGATGCGCTGAGCGACCTCGAGCTTTCGTTGGGCGGTTTTCGCCATCCCCGTTTCGTCGATCGTCAACGCAATGACCGCCGCTCCGTGCTCGATGGCGAGCGGTAAAACGGCATCGATTTTCGCGCGGCCCGATTCGAGATGCACCGAGTTAAGGATTGCGCGGCCGGGGTAGTTTTGAAGCGCGACCTCCAGGACTTTCGGCTCCGTTGAATCGATCGTTAACGGCGCTTCGATTGACTGAGCGAGGCGGCGCACGAGCTCGCGCATCTGCGCGTCCTCATCGCTGCGCTCGGTCAGCGCGCAGCAAACATCGAGCACGTGCGCGCCAATTTCCACTTGCTCGCGCGCGACCAACACGATTCCGTCGTAGTCTTCCTCGAGCAAGAGCCGCTTGATTTTGCGCGACCCTTGCGCGTTAATGCGCTCTCCCACGAGCAACGGACGCGGTTGTTGCTCGAGCGCGATCGCGGTCATCGCGGAGGCAGCCCATTGCGAGGAGTTGTTTGGGCGGACTCGAACGTGACGGCGCCCTTCGACAGGCTCAGGGTAACACAGAGCGTCGCGGATCGCGCGGATGTGCGCCGGGGTTGAGCCGCAGCAGCCGCCGACGGCATTCACGCCGAAGTCACGGACGAAGCCGGCCAGCTCGCGTGCGAACTCGTCGGGGCCCTCGGGATAGATCGTCTCGCCTTTTGGACCCATTATCGGCAGACCAGCATTGGGAACGACGCTGACGAAACAGCGCGAGTTCTCGCACATATAGCGGATCGAGTCTCGCATTTGGGCCGGACCCGTCGAGCAGTTCAATCCAATAACGTCAATGGGCAGCGCGTCGAGCACCGTACAGATTGCACGGACATCCGTTCCCAGCAACATCCGGCCCTCTGATATCAAGGTGGGCTGCGCCTGAATCGGCACGCGTCGCATGCCATTGCCGAACTCACGAACGATACCGGCAATGGCTGCCTTCAGCTCGAGTAGGTCCTGCATCGTTTCGAGCAACAGCAGATCGGCACCGCCGTCGACAAGCGCGCGGGCTTGCTCGGCGTAAATATCCCGTAACTGCTCGTACGTAATCTTTGACAGCGCGGGGTCGGACGAGGAAATCAACATGCCCGTTGGACCCATCGAACCGGCCACGAAGCGCGGCTGCGATCCGGTCGAAAAGCGATCGCAGGCTTCACGCGCAACCTCGGCCGCTCGTCGATTAATCTCATACGTGCGATCGCCGAGGCCGTACTCGTCCAGCTTCAGCCGTGAAGCCGTAAAGGAATCCGTCTCGACGACGTCCGCGCCCGCTTCCAGATAGGCCTCATGAATCGTGCGGATTGCGTCGGGGCGCGAGAGGATGACCGCTTCGTTGCAGCCGTGATACCGGGCCCCGCCGAAATCTTCGGCAGAGAGGTCGAGCGCCATGAGCTGCGTGCCCATGGCGCCGTCGAATACGAGAACCTGCTTCTCCAGCAGGCGTAAGTACTCAGACAATCGCGCGAATCTCCCCAACCATGCGTCCGGCCCGATTATACACGATCGGGCAACTCAGCCGGGACAGCTCCTTGGCTTTGGCATCTTCGAGGAGTTCCAAACGCGCAAGCAGCGCCATAGTCGCGGGCGCCCGAGCGCGGGCGCTTCCGTCGAGCACCTTGCTGACCAAGCCGAGGCCTGCGTCGATCGCGGCAATGCCCTCAACGCCTTCGGCTCCACCCTTGCAGACCATCGATCCCCGGGCAGCTTGCATCAGCACCGTGTCGAGCTGGCCCGTACCCGCGACGTATTCCGGATGCGCGCACATTGCATCGCGCACGATGCGCAGCGCAGCCGCATCCGCCTCTGAGATGCCGTCGAGCGACGCAAACCGGGCAAACGAGAGCGCCGCCCGGCGCAGGCCGGTTGCATACACCGGTATTCCGCAACCGTCGACGCCCAGCGTCCACGTCTTTGGGTCCTCGTCGGAAAGGCGTGCGCAAAAGTCAAGGATCGCGCGCTGTGCCGGATTCTCCGCGCTCAAATACGTCCGTGGGTCGGCTCCGAGGATCGTGCAGAGCGCTAGAATCCCCGCATGTTTCCCGGAACAGTTGTTGTAGATCGGCGTGGGTGCGGTGCCCGACCGAACCATCGCCGTAGCGGTCTTTTCGTCGTAAGGTAGATGCGTGCCGCATTGCAGTGCCGTTTCCTCCATATCGATCTTTTTCAGGATCGATGCAACGGCTTCGATATGAAATGATTCGCCGGAATGCGAGGCGGCCATGACCGCAATCTCTTGCGGCTCGAGAGAGAATCGTTCGCGCGCGCCGGCTTCGATGACGGCCGCGGCAATGAACGGTTTCGCTGCCGAGCGCAGATAGACCGGCGAGTCGACGTCGCCGGTTGCATACACAATTTGGTTACGCGCGTCAATCGCGCATGCGGCGACGTGGTGAACGGACTCGACGAGATCCCCCCGCGTAACCTCGACGCGCAAGAACTTGCCTCGCTTACGCGAGTGCCGGTTCGACGACGACCGCTTCTTGTTCGGAGAAGACCGGATTGCTCAAATAGCGCTCGCCGGTATCGCACGCAAACGTCACGATCGTCTTGCCCGCGTTTTCGGGACGAGCCGCGACGGCGAGCGCAGCCACGACGTTTGCGCCGCTAGAGATGCCGACGAGCATGCCTTCTTCGCGAGCCAAACGACGCGTCATTGCAATCGCGTCCGAATCGGTGATACGAATGACTTCATCGTAAATCTTCGTGTTGAGGATCTTTGGGACGAAGCCGGCACCCGTTCCTTGAATTTTATGCGGCCCCGCTTTGCCGCCCGAAAGGACGGGTGAAGCGTCAGGCTCGACGGCAATCATATGCACGCCGGGTTTGCGCGATTTCAGCACCTCACCGACGCCGGTAATCGTTCCTCCCGTGCCGATCGCGCTCACGACCATATCGACCGCACCGTCGGTGTCGCGCCAGATTTCTTCTGCCGTCGTCCGCCGATGAATCTCGGGATTCGCCGGATTTTCGAACTGCTGCGGCATGAAATACTTCGACGGCGCGGTCGCGAGAATCTCGTTCGAGCGATTGACGGCGCCGGTCATGCCCTGCGCACCCGGCGTCAGTACAACCTGTGCTCCATACGCCTTGAGGAGATTGCGGCGCTCGACCGTCATCGTGTCGGGCATCACGAGAATCAGCGGATATCCTTTTGCGGCTGCAACGAACGCAAGCGCGATCCCCGTGTTGCCGCTCGTCGGCTCGAGGATCGTCATCCCCGGCAACAGCCGGCCGTTGCGCTCGGCGTCTTCGATCATCGAAACCCCGATGCGATCCTTCACCGACCCCGCCGGGTTGAACGACTCCATTTTGACGAGGACGGTAGCTGCGACGTTCTTGTTCAGCCGCGGAATCTTCACCAGCGGTGTATTTCCAAACGTGTCGGCTAAGTTATCGTATATGCGTGCCATGATATGGCTTAACCGCCGGCGGCGGGCCGGCGTTGCAACGCAGCAACAGCCATGCGCCTGCTCGTTGACGGATGGTGTGCGCGGATGTACAGGTGACACGTGCCTATGAGGTCCTCTAAATCCGGAGGCGTCTTTAATGCCGGAAAACGTTAATCTCGATCGGCGCCGATTTTTTGGCGCTGCGGCCATGACCATTGCAGCCGCTGGGTTAGGCACACTCGCTTCTGCGAATGCGCAATCCAGCAACGCGGAATCCAACAATACGACCACGATTCTCACTCCTCAACCGGGGACCCATACGTCGTTTAGTTCTCTGAAGCAAACCGATGCGGGTCTTTTAAATGTTGGATACGGCGAAGACGGCCCCGCGAACGGTACTGCGGTGATTCTGTTGCACGGGTGGCCTTACGATATTCACAGTTACGTCGACGTCGCCCCGATTTTGGCATCCGCGGGCTACAGAGTCATCGTTCCATATCTGCGCGGCTACGGGACGACGAGGTTCCTTTCAAGCACAACGCCCCGTAACGGTGAACAAGGGCTCACTGCTCTGGACGTCATCGCGCTTATGGATGCCCTCAAGATCAAGAAGGCTATCTTCGGCGGTTTTGATTGGGGATCGCGAGAGGTCGCCATTATCGCGGCGCTCTGGCCAGAGCGCTGCAAGGGCCTCGTCGCCGTCAGTGGCTACTTGATTACCAATCGTAAATTGACCGTATTACCGCTACCTCCAAAGGCTGAATTGGGATGGTGGTACCAATATTATTTTGCCACCGAAAACGGCGTGCTCGGCTACACGAAGTACCGGCACGATTTTGCAAAGCTCATTTGGACCATTGTTTCCCCGAACTGGCACTTCAGCGACGCGACGTTCGAGCGAACCGCAGCGGCCTTCAATAATCCGGACCACGTCGCTGTCGTGATCTCGGATTACCGCTGGCGCATAAACGTGGTTCAGGGCGATCCGCAATACAAGCGCATGCAAGCAAAGCTCCAGCAAGGCCCGGTGATCACCGTGCCCACGATCACCATTGCAAGCGATTTCGATGGCGCGAACGCAAGTGGAACAGCCTATCGAGACAAATTCTCCGGCAAATACTCGCATCGAATCTTCAAGGGGATCGGCCACAACGTACCTCAAGAAGCTCCGCACGCTTTCGCGCAAGCGGTGATTGATGTGGATGCCTATGGGTGAAACGAGTTAGCGGCACGGAACCAAGAAGGCGCGGGCGCACATCCGAGCTGCGCTGTGGAGCGTTTAAGGTGTATGCGTCTCACGGATTCGCGGAAGCGATCGTCGGGTGGATTTGATTTTACGCCGGTGTTTCTTGCGACGGTTCTGGTGTTCGTTGTCGGAGCGGCCATTCAGTTTTCCCACAGTTTGGCCGGCGGTGAACGGGGTTTGCTTTTGTTTGAAAAGGCTTGCCCGATTTACAGCAGTACGCCGTAACGGCCCGACGCGGCGTTCTCGCGTGGCGTAAGCCCCCGAGCCCGAGGCCACAGCTGCGTGCCCCGCCCTTCGACAGGCTCAGGGTGACACGAACGCAATGATGGTGAATGACATTGGGTTCATTGGGAGCGGGTCGAATTTTGCGCGAAGTCTCTGGGTGATGGTTCCATTGAAAGGTGTGATGATGGGTTTGGTACTCATCAATGTCGCCTCAGGGTGCAGCGGCCGAACCAGCGACCGACCGACATCAGGTCCGAAGGCAGCGGTCGTAGCTCCAGGCGTGAAGTGTGACGGGCCTCACTGCAGTGCGCATACACAGTTTCCGTATGTGCGTTTCAGAACAGCTCATGGGATCGGCTGCATGGGCAATGTTCCTCCTGGCTCGACTCCTAATCCCATGCCTCCGCCGCTGAGTTATTCGGCCAACGACATTGGCGCCGCCGATGTTCCGCG
Source organism: Vulcanimicrobiota bacterium (assembly GCA_963752765.1). Taxonomy (GTDB): domain Bacteria; phylum Vulcanimicrobiota; class Vulcanimicrobiia; order Vulcanimicrobiales; family Vulcanimicrobiaceae; genus JAFAHZ01. The sequence continues at coordinate 384,279 of CAVVZD010000009.1, read as the reverse complement.
GCTTTCAGCGCATCAGTTGCGCGTTCTACGCCTCATACAACGGCACGTTTCGTCCGGGACACTTCGGATCGCTTGGGTGGATCGCGGCGAGAATACCCAACGGTTTATCGTCTTCAATGCAAATGACGGTCCATGTGAGACATGGGCGCCCGGCTATGAAGTTCTGAATGGCAGTTGCAACGAGTACTACGAACCTGGGGAAAATCCATACGCAACCCATGCCGTGCCAGATAACGCTAGCGACTGTAGTCAGAGGTGGCGGAGCCATGCGGCCGGCGAAAGATAACCCAGGCTCGAATGATCCCAGGTACGATTCATCATCGATGATATGTTTGATGCGTTGCGTCTGTTACGTCGAATGAACTCGAAGCGAAGCTCGAAATTTCGGCGCCCTTCGACAGGCTCAGGGTGACACGGCGCAATGCTGCGAATCGTCCTTCGACAGGCTCAGGGTGACACGGTGCTAGAGTCTCTGCCACCCTTCGACAGGCTCAGGGTGACACGGCGCAATGCTGCGAATCGTCCTTCGACAAGCTCAGGGTGACACGGCGCAGCGAAGCTCGAAATCTCGGCGCCCTTCGACAGGCTCAGGGTGACACGGCGCAAGGTGTCACGTCGAACTACGACACGGTGATACGATTCGCAAGCGTTGCGGCGGCAATTGGCAGCCGGCCTGGGAAGCTGGAAAAAATCGGCTTGCTCGCGGAGTACTTCCGCTCGCTCGAGGATGCCGACCTCGTCGCGGCCACTCGGTTCTTTACCGGCAACCCCTTTGCGAGCCGCGATCACCGGACGCTTTCGATTGGTGAGCGCTCGATCGTCACGGTCGCGCAGAGGCTCTGGGGATTTGACGCCGCGGACCTTGAGGCTGGTTATCGAGCGACCGGCGACCTCGGTGCCGCGCTGGGTCCATTGGCTCGGCCGGCACGAAATGCGACCCTCTTCACCGACCAGCTGACGCCTGCGACCCTCGATGGACTCTTTTCCGAGATTGCCGATGCGACCGGAAAGAACGCGGCGAAACGGCGCGAGGCGGTTCTCGAGCGCATCCTTCGCGCGTGCGAGAGTGCTTCAGTCGCCACCTACGTTATCAAAATCATCACGGGCGATTTGCGCATCGGTCTGCGCGAAGGCCTCGTGCTCGACGGGATTGCACAGGCTTTCTCCGCCGATGCAGCCGTCATCCGCCGCGCAACAATGGCGGCGGGAGACGTCGGTGAGGTCGCGCTGGCGGCGAAGCACGGCACGCTCGATCAACTGCGTGCGATCTATGGAACGCCGATCGGGTTCATGCTGGCCTCGCCGATTCCATACGGCCAAACGTACCTAGAGTTGGCCGGAAGAACGTGGCTGGTCGAAGACAAGTACGACGGCATCCGCGCTCAAGCGCATCTGCGAGATGGAAGCGTTCAACTTTTTTCGCGTACGCTTAACGACGTGACCGCTTCGTATCCCGAGATTGCGAGCGCACTCTCAACCGTGCGGCGCAAGGCGATCCTTGACGGCGAGATCGTCGCGATGCGCGATGGAAATGCATTGCCGTTTCGGCAGCTCCAAGCGCGGCTGCAGCGCAAGATGCCTCACGCGGATCTGCTGCGAGACGTTCCGTTGACCTACGTGGCGTTCGACCTGCTTGCGCTCGACGATGACCTCCTCATCGATGAGCCCTTGACGGCTCGCCGCGAACGCTTGGCCGACGCGTTCGCCAGCGGCCCTCATCTAACGATCGCTTCCTTCGATCCCATCTCCGAAGCCGTCGCCAGTGATATTAACGAGCGTTTCGACGTGGCGCGTGCACGCGGGAACGAGGGCCTCATGCTCAAACGCGCCGATTCGCCCTACGCTCCCGGACGGCGCGGAAAGTGGTGGCATAAGCTCAAGCGGGAACTGACGACGCTCGACGTCGTCGTCGTTGCGGTCGAATGGGGCCACGGCCGGCGCGCAAACGTACTTTCCGACTACACCTTTGCCGTTCGTGGCGATTCCGGCGAGCTGGTGACAATCGGTAAGGCGTATTCCGGCCTGACCGATGCCGAGATCGCCGAGCTGACGCAATGGTTTCTCGATCATCGCCTTCCGCAGCGGATGCAGCGTGCCAAGGCGCGCTGGAACGAGATTCCGGTTGAGCCCAAGGTCGTCTTGGAAGTTGCCTTTGACGTCGTCCAGGAAAGCGATCTCCACGAGAGCGGATTCGCGCTGCGCTTTCCGCGAATCGTTCGCGTCCGCGATGACAAGCCGGTCGAAGAGATCGACACGCTGCAGCGTGTAAGAGAGGTTTGCGGCGGCGGTGGATAAGAGAGGGCAGGTGAGTCGGGTTTCAACCGTTGGCCCACGCGGTGAGTTCGAATTCCGCGGCCTTGCTGAGTCGCTTCCCGTTATTGCGTGGACGGCCGACTCAACCGGCTCCTTCAATTGGTACAATCAAAAGTGGTACGACTATACGGGTCAACGCCCCGACGAAGCGATCGGCTGGGGCTGGCAGACCGTCCACCACCCCGAAGATTTCCTCGAAGTCATGCAACGCTGGCCGGAATGCGTCAGCACCGGCGAGCCGTTCGAGATGGAACTTCGTCTGCGCGCCGCCGACGGGACATTTCATTGGTTCCTCAGTCGCGCCGCGCCGTTTCGCGGTCCGGACGGAAAGGTCGAGCGCTGGTACGGAATCAACGTTGATATCGACGCTCAGCGCAGCGCCGTGGAGCGCATGCGCCGCATCGCGAACACGTTGCAGTTGGCGCTTCTTCCGCAACAGTTGCCGCAGCGCGAAGATCGTCGACTGGACTCGATTTACATTCCGGCCGAAAAGGACGCACTCGTTGGCGGGGACTGGTTCGATGCCTTCGAGCTCGCGGGCGACCGGCTCGTCATCTCGATCGGTGACGTTACGGGTCACGGTTTGGGCGCGTCAATCACCGCGGCACGGTTGCGGCAAGCCATCTACACGTTGGCACTGTTGCAGAGCGATCCGGCGGCGATCGTAACGCAGCTCGATCATACGCTCTCGTTGCAAGATCCGGGCACGATAGCAACGGCGATCGTGGCAATCGTCGACCGCTCGAACCCGACGAAGATGAGCTACTGTAATGCCGGACACCCGCCGCCGATGATCGCGCGAGAACGAGGCACGCTCGCGGAGCTGCTGCAGTCGGGCGAGCTTCCCTTGGGCGTCGGTTTGCGTTCCGACCTCCCGCGCACGACACGCGTCGCACTCGTCCCGAACGACTCGGTCATCGCTTTCTATACCGATGGCCTCGTCGAATTCGACCGGAACATCATCGACAACGAAGCCAAGCTGCAAGCCGCTCTCGGTTTGTTGGTTGCAGATACGACGATCGCCGAACCCGCGCAAGCGATCGCCGACATCATGCTCGAAGGACAAGCCCCTACCGACGACGCCGCGCTCTTAATTCTTGCGCTCTCGTCTTTAGCGGAGCATCCGCGGTGGCAGAGCGAGCCGCTTGAAAAGATCTGGCGCTTTCATTCCAGCATCCCTCAAGCCGCGCAAGACTCGCGACTTGAGATCATGGAGTATCTGCGCAGTTACAATCCTAACGACCCCGGCCTTTTCGATGCCGAGCTGATCATCGGCGAAATCTTTGCAAACACGGTTCTCCACGCGCCCAGCCTGGTCGAGGTTCGCGTAGAGTGGACGGGGCGCCACCCCGTCCTTACGGCGGTGGACGAAGGCCCGGGTATGACCGCGGTGAGCGACAAGTTGCCAAGCGATCCGTTGAGCCGCAGCGGCCGAGGCATGTTCCTAATTATGAGCCTCGCGAAAGACGTGCACTTCACGGCACGGGCGGGCCGAGGAACGCGTTTGCGTGTCGTTCTGCCGCTCGAACGAAAATCGCCGGAAGAGGCGGGGTGAGTTAGGCGGGTTGCCCGCTATCGCTTAGCGCTCTCGCGAGCACGCTGCCCGCGGCGTTACCGTGATATTTCCTCAGCCAAAGGATGAGCGACTCGACGGGCGGCACTTGGCCCCAGCGGCGCTCCGACTCGCGGACGTGCCGCTGTAGCTCGACGGCGGGCACACCGATCGCATCGTCAATCGCTCGAACGATGGCGCGCTCGAGCTCCGCGACTTGCGTTGAAACGAGATACGTATGCGCGCAGAGCAGCGCGTCGAGCGTGTCGGGATGAAAGCGTTCGTCGAGCACGTCGATCGCGTACGCGCAGAAAAGACTGAACGACATCGAGCGCTGCAAGCCATTCCAAAGCTGTTCCAGACGAACCGCGGAAGGATATTGGCCGCTTTCCCACAGCAAACTCACCATTTCTCCGAAGGCATGGATGGGACGGCCTTCGCAGCGCACGCTCAAATCACGCACGAGCTTGCCGACGATGGCATCAAAGCGCTGGGCGTCCGGGAATCCGCGCACCATGAGCCGCTCGAGCGTCTCGGCAGCGTCAAGCAGCACCAACCGATGGGAAGTGATTGCAGTTGTCGCACCGTTGGAAAGCGCCACGAGTAACGCTTCACGGTGTTCCGGGGTCGCCACGACAACCGCGCCGCCGTCCTGCCGCAGAGCCTCATCAACGTATGCCGCGACGTTCTCGATCAGCCGCGGATCGTCGCTCCCGTAGAACTGAACGAAATGTCCGCCCCTGCTACACGCGTCCACACCGAACGTGTCGATCTGAGCTCCCACCGAATTCCCCCTTAAGGCTCCACTCGTACTATTACCAGCCTATCGGTTCTTGAAGCGGGCGACGCGCTTTTCAGAATAGGCGGCAATCCCCTCTTTGGCATCCTCGCTCTTAAAGAGCAGCGACTGGAGCTCACGCTCCAGCGCCAGGGCGTCCTGGAGCGGAAGCTCCGCGCCCGTTTGCACGCTTCGCTTGATGTGTCCGACCGCCATCGGCGCCTTGTTCGGGGTGCAGAACTGCCTGGCGTACTCGATTACCTGCTCGCGGAAGGCTTCCGCACTTCCCTCGTACAGGTCGTTGATGAGGCCCCAATCGAGGGCTTGTTCAAAGCTCACCGTTTTGCCGGTGACCATCATCTCGATCGCACGGGACTTTCCGACGATCCGAGCCAGCCGTTGCGTGCCGCCCGTTCCGGGAAGCACGCCGAGCGCAACCTCAGGCAGCCCAATTTTTCCGGCGTCTTGACGCGCGAGCCGAATGTCGGCCGCCATGGCGATCTCCAAACCGCCGCCGACGGTATGGCCGTTCAGCGCGGCGATTACGAGCTTCGGCGTTTGTTCCAGCCGGAGCAGCGTTTCGTTGGCATGCAGGCAGAACATGTACTTGAACTCCGGCGTTACCGCGTTGAGCATGCTGATGTTCGCACCGGCGGAAAAAAACTTCTCGCCCTTGCCGGTCAGCACGATGACTTCAACGTCGTGGTCGAAGCGCGCGTCCAAGATCGCGTCATCGAGCTGTCGCATCATTTCGTGCGTGTACGTATTGGCCGGAGGGTCGTCCATCTCGATGAACGCAACGTGACCGTCCTTCCAATAGTTGATGACACGCTTGCCATCGAGGGGACGCGTTTCGCGCCCAAAGGGTGTTTGCTGCGCTGCACCGTCAGTGGTTGTCGTCATGTTGTTCCTTCAGTAGAGATCTTGGCGGAGATTTCGTCGCCCTTCGACGACGCGCGCTTGCGCGCGCTGCTCAGGGTGACACGTTGCTCAGGGTGACGCGAGGTTGCCCTTCGGGGCAATCCAGTCGGGGTTTTTGAAGAATTCTTTGAGGCGTTCGTCGTCGTCGGGCGTCGGAAGCATGCTTGAAACATAGGCCTCCCATTGGTCGTCGGGAACTCTCCGCCCGTCGACGGCATAGTGCCCGCCGGCAAAATCGCCGATCTTGCGGTTAAACCGCATGTCGGGAACGTACAGCTTCGTTTCGCTTGGATTTACTTCGTTTACGCGCGCGATCGTGGCCGTGATCTCGTCGTAAAATTGGCCGCGAGCGCGCTCGTTGAGATGTTCTTTGTCGACGGTTTCGTCCGTTTTGTCTTCATCAACGCGGCCCTTGATGCCCCAGGTGTAGGCCCACTGCGCCGAACCGGAATGATCGGTTCCGAAGAGGTCGAGCGAGCCGGAAATCCACTTGTTGTAGTACTTCTGTTGGATCTCAACAGGAATGATGCCGGCTTTGGCAATCCGGCGTAATCCGGTGATGCCGGTTCCCATGTGATACGATTCTTCACGGAGCATCGGGCCCATCGAGGCAGCCAGCGGCGCAAAGCTCGAATGCTGCAGCATCGACAGCTGGAATTTTCCGTCGCGATCCATGAAGTTCGTGTACGCGAAGAAGTCGAGCCAGTGCGTCACGTCTTCGTTGAAGGCGTTGAGCAACCGATTACGCTTCCCAAAGGCTCTGCGCTCGAGCATCTTCTGCGCTTCGATCTTGCCTTCGCTTCCGAAGTGACTGACGAGCAAGTGGCACATCTGATAGCCGTGGCGCGTTTCCTCGACCATAATCCGAACCAGCGATGCAAGATCGTATTCGCTGGGAGCATTGTTGACCAAAAAGCGCTGCTGTTCGTTTGAAGCAAACTCGGTGTCGCCCTGAAAGACGACCATGTTCAGGACCGCGTCGCGCATGCGCTGATCGGGAATCTCTCTGACCTTATCCCAGCGGCGCTCGCCCCGAAAATCGCCAAAGTAGATTTCCGGTGAGTTGAGCTCGCCGTATTTGGCTTCGAACTGGTAACCGGGCATGAAGCGCTCGACCAATTCTCGGTCGAGGCCAATGTCGCGCTGCCATTGATCGAGGAGTACGAGCCAGTCGTCGAAAGTTGAGATCCGCGCCATGCGCCCTCCGGCTATATAACGATTTTTTGACTATCCGTCGGAATGGTGTCATATTAGAGCGGATGCAGGCCACTGTCAATCAAGCAGGCGCTGTCGGACGGATCGTCACCCGCCCCAATTCCTTTATCTTCACCCTCTACGGCGACATCGTCCACCGCCAAGAGGGCGATGGGTCGCTTTGGATCGGAGCGCTCATTCGTTTGATGGCGCCCTTTGGGGTCTCGGAAGCGGCGGTGCGGCAAGCCGTCTCGCGCATGTCGCGCCAGGGCTGGCTCATCGCACAACGGCGTGTGAACCGCGCATACTATGCGGTCACTCCACGCGGCCGCCGGCGGATCGAAGAACTCAGCCCACGCATTTATCAGCCCGTCATCGAGTGGGACGGGGCTTGGCGGATGCTCAGCTACACGGTCAGTGAGTCTCGGCGCGAGGAGCGCGAGCGCCTGCGCAAGGAGCTCGGCGTGCTCGGTTGGGCACCACTTTCGGCCTCAACGTGGATCTCGCCGGGCGACACGTTAGAGGCTGCACGCGAGGCCGCCGCAGCCAGCGGTGCACTTGATTCGGTTGCCCTTTTTTGCGGCGAATACCGCGGCCCGCTCTCCGATCGGGAGTTGGTCGAGCGCTGCTGGGATTTGCCGGCGATCGCTGCAGCCTACGACGACTTCATCGCACGGTATCGCCCGCAAATCGCGCGCCTACGTTCCGGCGCGTCATTCGACGATGAAAATGCCTTCGCCGCACGCCTGTGGCTGGTGCACGATTATCGAAAAATCACGTATATCGATCCGGGATTGCCAAGCGAGCTCGTCCCGGCCAATTGGCCGCGTACAACCGCCGCGGCTCTCTTCCGCGAATATTATGCCGCGCTCGAAGAACGCTCGCAGCGCTACTTTAATAGGAGTCTTATGGCATGAAACGGGGGGCGGGCGGAAGGTGTCGAACCGACCGGGCCATGCCCAACCGCCTTGCAATTCTTCTGGCTCTCTTCTCGCTGGGAATTGCGCTAGCCGCATGTAACAGCTCCACGACTCCGGCTCCGACGCCGGCGCCGAGCGTCAGCTTTACACCAGATCCTTCCATCAAGACCGCTACCGTCGAAGTGACGATCTTGGGATCGCCCACACCGCACATTGCGGTTGAAATTTCGACGCCGCACCCCTATCCGAGCGGCCGACCGGGAAAGCCATTCAAGACCAACAATACGAATAAGAAGGGCTTCGCAACGTTTGCGGGTCTGAAACCCAGCGGAACCTATTGCTGGGTTGCATTCGTTGGTTCGGGACAAACGTCATCGACCTGCCAAAGCTGGGCATTCTGGCAGACGTCAACCGTCATACTCGGCACATAGTTCACCTGGTAAAGCCGCGTTCAGTACGCGGCACACGCGCTCAACCTGTGGTGCCGCAAAGGAGCGCAGTGGCTATGTTCGCGGTGCGAACGCTCGGTGAGAAGGGGTGAGAACGCTTATCATTAACCCCCTCTAACTCGCGCCCACGCTACAGTCATAGGCACGGGAGTAGACTACTTCGAGCTAACACAGATTGGAGACGCTTATGTTCGTACAAGTAGCGCACGACGTTTTGGATCGCGATGCCTGGGAAAAGCTCGGCTCGGAATGGCAAGGCCCTCCTCCGGGCTTTAAGCTACTCACTAGCGTCACGACGCGTGATCACTCGAAGGTCTTTTGCATCTGGGAAGCCGAATCGGTTGCCGCACTCTCGACCGCGCTCGATGCAGCGACGACAGGCATTCTGAAAAATACGTATTATGCTATAGACGAGAACGCGCCGCTAACAAGTCTTCCCCAGGTGGCAACCACAAAATAGATAAGGAGGCTGACGCGCCTTCCAAAGAAGCCCTGAAGTTTTAGGGCTTTTTTGGTTCCTGTTTGTTGCCCCTTATGATGGTCGCTGAATCCTTCGGGCGCTGCAGAGAACTCTCGGTTATCGTTGGGCCTAACGACTTATCAAGCGCTTGAGGTTACATGCGCCCTTCGCGCCGACTCCAACGCACATCCATGTGCTGAGTCGGCACTGGCGCATCCATGCGCTGAGCAGGCTCAGGGTGACACGTTGCTAGAGATTTCGTCGCCCTTCGACACGCTCAGGGTGACACGGGGCTATGGTTCGTCGTCATGCAGGTGCAGGTGACTGCCTTCCTCTGCATCAGAGAGCACATCGCGCGCTTCGGTCAGGACGGCGCGTGAGAGGGGCCGGCGTGGCGGCTTGATGGAGCCTACCTCGGCCAGAAAATCCACCTCGCTCCAATCTTCCCACGTCTCGAGCGGTTCGTCGCCATCGGCCGGAAACCGAACGCAATATCCCTGCTCGACGTGCATACCGACAACGGTCACACGCGTTCCGCGCGGAAAGTACGTCCCGTCCTTCCAAAGCGTTCCGTACGCGGTATCGTATTCGCCGCCAATCTTGATCGCGTCGACCATCGTGCCGTTATACCCCAAATGGATCCATGGGTTTCTCCCCCACGTACGTCAGCACGCTCTTCGTTTCGCTATAGTTGCGCATCGTTTCCATACCGAGCTCGCGCCCATATCCCGACTGCTTGTATCCGCCGAACGGCACGCCGGGAAAGACGGCGTACGGTGTATTAATCGCAACCGTGCCGCTGCGAACCGCGCGCGCGACGCGGTTGGCACGTCCGATGTTTTGCGTCCAGACGCTGGCGGACAATCCGTACTCGCTATCATTTGCGAGCGCGATCGCGTCGGCTTCGCCATCAAAGCGAATAAAAGTTGCAACCGGGCCGAAGATCTCTTCGCGCGCAATGCGATGCGTGCGTTCTGCCGCAAACGCGGTTGGACTCCAAAACATGCCGTCGGCAAACGGTCCGCCGATCGACGGCGGCGATCCTCCAAAGATCGTTTGCGCTCCCTCGCCGACGCCAATATCACAATAGCTCTTGATTTTGTCGAATTGCTCGCGCACGGTAATCGCCCCGATGTGCGTTTGCGGATCCTCCGGATTCCCGACTCGTAACTTGCTGGATTTTTCGCTGAACGCTGCAACGAACGCATCGTACACGCTGCTCTGGACGAGTATGCGCGAACGCGCTTCACAGGTTTGCCCGGCATTGTAATAGATGCCGTACAGGGCTCCGCTCACCGCACCGTCGAGATCGGCGTCATCAAAAACGATCGATGGAGACTTACCGCCAAGCTCAAGGGTGACGCGTTTGAGCGTTTTCGCTGCGGTAGCCGCCACGATCTTTCCGGTCGCCGTCGATCCCGTGAACGCGATCTTGTCGATGCCGGGATGTTCGACGATCCATTGCCCGAGCTGCGACGTCGAACCGGTCACCACGTTTAGCACGCCGTCCGGCAGGCCGGCTTCGAGCCCAATCTTTCCAAGCTCTATCGCCGTCAGCGGCGTCGAATGCGAGGGCTTGAGCACGACCGTGCATCCCGCTGCCAATGCCGGCGCAACTTTCCAGGCCGCTAGCAGCAGCGGAAAGTTCCACGGAACAATGGCGCCGACGACGCCGACGGGCTCGCGAACGGTGCTGGCGAGATGGGTCGGGAGCGGGGGAGGAATTGTTTCCCCATAATTTTTGGTTGCCGCCCCGGCATAAAACTCAAAGCAGTCGACGATTGCCCCAACCTCGCCCTTAGCGGTCGAAAGGGCTTTCCCGTTGTCGCGGACTTCCAGCAGCGCAATCTCTTTGGCACGCTCTGCAATGAGTTGCGCAATCTTGTAGACGATCTTGGCACGTCTCGATGCCGCCATCGACGCCCACTTCCCACCGTCGAACGCGGACCGCGCGGCGGCGACCGCCGCGTCGACGTCCTCGCGGGTTGCTTCGGCAACGTCGGCAATGACGACGCCCGTCGCAGGATTAGCGTTTTCGTAGGTCGCGCCGTGCTGGGCGTCGCGCCATTTTCCGCCGACGAGAAGTTGCGTCTTAGTACCAGTCGAGGCAGTGTTCATCGTTCTCCTTATTACTCGACGCGCTCGAAGATCGTTGCGATGCCTTGGCCGACGCCAATGCACATCGTGGCGAGGCCATACCGGCCGCCACGGCGGCGCAGCTCGTGAAGCAGGGTCGTGGCGATGCGCGCGCCCGATGCGCCTAAGGGATGTCCTAGCGCGATCGCGCCGCCGTTGACGTTCGTGATCTCCGGCGGCAACTCCAGGTCGCGCATGCAAGCGAGCGCCTGTGACGCAAACGCCTCGTTGATCTCGGCAAGATCGAGGTCCTTGATCGTAATGCCGGCTCGCGCCAAGGCTTTACGTGCCGCGGGAACCGGTCCTAACCCCATGACATCTGGCGCGACGCCGGCCGATGCGCAGGCCACAACGCGCGCGATGGGGCGCATGTTCAAGCGCCGCGCGGCGCCGGCTTCGCACAACAGCAATGCCGCAGCGCCATCGTTGATCCCCGACGAGTTTCCAGCCGTGACCGTTCCATCGCTTCGAAACGCCGGCTTGAGCTTCGAGAGTGATTCCAGGGTCGTTTGCGGCCGTGGATGTTCGTCGCACGAGATCGTCGTGCCGTCGTCCCTTGCGACCTCGGCAATCTCCGCGCCGAACGCTCCCTTCTCGGTTGCGGCCTTGCACTTCATTTGCGAACCGTACGCGAAGCGGTCTTGCTCCTCGCGCGAGATCGTGTATTGCTGCGCGACCTTTTCGGCTGTCTCGCCGAGCGAAATGGTCCAGCGCTCGGGCATCTTGCGATTGACCATGCGCCAGCCAAGCACCGTGTCGTAGAGCTCTTGGCGCCGCCCGAAAGGAACGTCGCTCTTGGGGATCACGTATGGCGCACGCGTCATCGATTCAACGCCGCCGGCAATCATCACGTCCCCTTCACCGAAGGCAATCGCTTGCGCTGCCGAGTTGAGAGCTTGGAGGCTTGAGCCGCAAAGCCGATTCACCGTTGCGCCGGGCACCTCGATCGGCAAACCCGCAAGCAGAACCGCCATCCGCGCGACGTTGCGATTATCTTCACCGCTTTGATTGGCCGCACCAAGGTAGACGTCGTCGATCAGTGCCGGTGGAACGCTCGTACGATCGACGACCGCGCGCAGGACGGTTGCGGCGAGGTCGTCGGGGCGAACCGTCGACAGTACGCCGCCGTATCGTCCGATCGGCGTGCGCACCGCATCAATTACCCAAACCTCACGCATTCGGAATTCCTAATGGCGTGACGACGGATGGGTCGACGGGTTCCTCCTGTTCGATGTCGAGCACCCAGAGCGAACGATGCGGCGTAAATTCTGTTCCCTCGGCTTCGGCCAATCGCTGCAAGATACGCGTCGCCCGCGCGCCACCAATCTCGCGACCCCACGCAATCGGACCGATCGGATAGTTCGTGCCCAGGCGCATCGCCGTGTCGACGTCGTCAGCGCTTGCCCCATTTTCCGCGACGAGCGTCACCGCTTCGTTGATGATTGAACCGGCGACTCTGCCCAAAAAGAGTCCGGGGACGTCTTCCACCAACAGCACTCCCTTGCCGAGCGACGCAAAGAATTCTTGCGCCAGCTCGAGCGCGTCGTCGCTAACGCGTTCCGAATCAACGATCTCAACCGCATGCTGTCCGGATAGCGAACCGACGATCCCGTACCCGATGAGGCGCTCGGGATGGCGCAGCCGCGCCGTGCAAGCCGCAAGGTCGGTCGCGTACGCATCGACGAAAAACACCGCTTCGGGTCCGAGCAGCGTGTCGAGCTGGGCGACCACGTCTCCTCTATCCACCGCGCCATTGCCGACGTCGAAGACGATCGTTGCATCGGTAGAGAGTTCGTCGAGCAGATCCTCATTTTCGATGCGTTGCACGTGCGTGTAACGTTGCTCCACGAGCTCCGCGATCTCATCGGCGAGCCCGCCGAAGCCGACGATCGCGACGAACTCGTCGTCGTTCCGTGCGCCGTCGGGCGCTTCGACGGAGAGATTAAGCTGACGGTGACGCGAATCGGCTCCGTCATAAACGTAGAAGCCGGCACCGGTTTTTCGACCGAGCAGTCCTTGCTCGACCATTCGCCGTTGCAATTCGACCGGCTTCAATCGAAGCTGCTGCGTGCGTTCGAAGATGGATTGGCTGGTCGCGAGGTTGACGTCGAGTCCGATGAGATCCATCAGCTCGAATGGGCCCATCCGAAAACCGGCGGCGCGAGCGAGCGCATCGAGCTCCTCGGCCGAAGCAGCGCCGCGCTCGAGAGCGCGCAAGGCTTGCAGGTAGTACGGGCGCGCTACCCGGTTGACGATGAAGCCCGGCGTATCGGCCGCCTTTACCGCCGTCTTACCGATGCGCTCGACGAACGCGAAAGCGCGCTCGATCGCATCCTCGCTCGTCTGCGACGTTCCGATAACCTCGACGAGCTTCATCGCGGCCGGAGGGTTGAAGAAATGCAAGCCGAGCGCGCGCTGTGGGTTCGGTATGCTGTCGGCAAGTTCGGTGACCGAAAGAGACGACGTGTTCGTGGCAATCAGCGCGTCGGGCGCCAGCGCAGCGCCCAGCGCCGCGAATACTTCGCGCTTGAGTTCGACGCGCTCCGGAACCGCCTCGATCGCGATTGCGGCTTCGCTCTGTGCAGGAATGGCATTCGACCACCGAATGCGCGCAGCGATGGATGGATCGCCCGCTCGCCGCGCATCGCGTTCGATTCGTTCGAGGCCTTGGCGTCGAGCGTCGGCGTTCGGCTCGATGAGCTCAACCGCGTAGCCGCCCTGTGCCGCGACGAAGCCGATGCCGGCACCCATTGCGCCGCCGCCGGCAACTAAAATCAGATCCTGCACGCGCCGAAGGATTCGACGCAGCCCCGATGCATCATTGGGCCATGAAAAAGCCACACTGGCGGCGGCGTTCGTCGTCGTATGTCGTCGATTCGCCGTTCATGCGGTTGCGCGTCGACGAAGTTGAATTGCCTAACGGAACGATCGTGCCGAACTACTACGTGCGCGAATCGGCTGGATTCGCGGTCGCTTTCGCGGTGACGCCAGCGGACGAGATCGTCCTCGTCCGCCAGTACCGGTACGGCAGCGACGCAATTCATCTCGAGCTGCCGGCTGGACTGCTCGACGAGAACGAATCGCCGCTTGCGTGCGCTGAACGAGAGCTCGGAGAAGAGACCGGCTACGAAGGCCAGCGTTGGCAAAACATCGCAACCTTTTATCCCGAGCCCGTCCGATCCTCAGCGAAGGCGCACGTCTTTTTCGCAGCCGATGCGACGAAGACGCGCGATCCGAACCCCGACCCCACCGAACAATTGCAGACCGAGCTGGCTACGTTCGATGAGTTTCGTCAGATGCTTGGAGACGGTCGCATCGACACCGGCTTCGTGATCGCTGCCGGCTACCGCGTCCTCGATTATTTGCGGAGGCTGTAAGACGCGGCCGGTCGGCTAGTGCTTCGTGGACATGGAGTCGGATTGCAGCGTAAGCACCGTCTGCGCAGTAACCGTTACGTATTGTTCGCCCGACTGGCTGCGCGCCGTTGACTGCTCTAAGATTCCCGTTGGAATCTGGTGGTTGAAATCGTAACCGATCGTCGTGTCGATCGTCGTCGCTTGCGAACGCGCACCTTGTTCTTTGATGACGCGAACTTCGTCGATGGTCATTGCACCCGACGTGTTTCTTGAAATCGTGTAGTCGGCGACGGTGGAAACACGTCCTTCCCGCTCGATGCGCCAGTGCTTATTTGCGTCGATCTGATTCGGGTCGACAAAGTGGGCGCCGAGAAAGCGCAACAACGTATACTCCTCGGCGTTGATGTGCTTATTGGGATCGCAAATTACGGTCGTGTCGCTGTAGACGACGCACGTCGCCGCGGGCGAGGAACGGCGCGCCTGCGCGCTCTCGCTGATGCTCACCACGAGTCCGGTATCGGGCTGTTCGCGCGTCACGTCGACGGTAATCGTTCCCTTGTCGCTAGCGCTTCCGTTGAAGTTCTCCATTCCCGATCCGGCGGTGCCGCCGCTCTCGCTCATGCCCGAATTCTGCATCTGCGTGTCGTTGTTCGTCCCCCAGGTGAAGGAGTAGACGAGATGCCGCTGCGGCGTAGCGTTTTGCGCGAGCGCGGATAACGGCGAGACGAACGCCGCTGCGACCAGCGCCGAGAACAGCACTCTCACGCGGACTTTACTTGGGCAGCGGAAGCGAAAGTTCCGGTCGCCCACGGCGCTAGAGGTTACGTGCGCCCTTCGACAGGCTCAGGGTGACACGGCGCCCTTCGACAGGCTCAGGGTGACACGGCGCCCTTCGACGACGCGCGCTTGCGCGCGCTGCTCAGGGTGACACGGGGGCGAAACCTCCGGCGCCTGCGACGGTAGCTAGGAGCAAGATGACACAACGGACGCATCCCCTTTTGGCGATCTTCCTTAAGATCACGGTTCTGGTTGCGATCGGAATCGTAGCCTTGATCGTCGCCGCCTTCCTTTTGAAGATTCTCTTGCTGGCAGCAATCGTGGCGGCCGTCGTCGTCGCCGGAGTCTTCCTCTACTCCCTCTTCCGGCGCCGACCTCAGCTGCCCAGCCCTAGATAAGGAAGGCTTCGAGCGCCTCGGTTACCCGGTCGGGCTCCTCGAGCATCGGCAGGTGGCCGCTTTGCTCGCAAACGACGAGCGTGCCCTTCGGGAATGCCCGCGCGATAGTGCGGGCTTCTTCTATTGGAATGACGGCGTCGGCGCCCCCGGCAATCATTAACATTGGCACCGCCAGATCCGGGGCGATATCGTCGGCCGCCGATCGCATCGCCATGCCGCGCAGCATCGATGCCGCTCCGCGCGAATCGATTTGGCCGATCAACGCGCGTACGCGAGCAACGATTTCGGGCTTATTTTCAAGCGTTTGCGGCGCCAAAAGACGCGTTGCGTACGCGTCCAGATCGGGCGACGTGCCGGGCGTGCGCTCGATGCGATCGGCGATTTGTTGGCGTTCCGCCGCAGTTTGCGGTGTGTCGGCGGCGATGCGGCTGCATACCAAAACGAGGCGCGTCAGCCGTTCGCTGAACATCCGCGCAAACGCGAGCGCCACATATCCGCCGAGCGAATGACCGACCAGCGCAGCACGCTCGACGCCGCACGCATCGAGCACTGCCGCAATGTCGGACGCAAGCACTTCCATCAAATACGGACCGCCCGGAACGCTCGACGCGCCCATTCCGCGCAAGTCCGGGCGTAGCACGCGATGTGTCCGCGCGAGTGCTGCGGCCTGTGCATCCCAGATCTCTCGCGTTAGCGGAAATCCGTGGATCAACACCACTGCATCGCCGTCGTCACCCTCCACAAGCACGTCGATGCGCGCGCCGTCAACTTCAGAAACTTGCATCAATTGCCGTAATACTGTATAAGGAAGGCAACAACCCTGGTCGGTTGGCGACCAGAGAAAGGATGACTCCACACAGAATGGCAGTCAGAAAACGTAAGAAGAAAGCCGCATCTGCGACAGCAGCAGCGGCGCCAAGAAAGCGCAGAGCTCGCAAGTCCCGTAAGGGCGGAGCTCGCAAGACGACGCGTAAGAAAGCCTCCCGTAAAGGCGGACGCAAGAAAGCGTCACGGAAGAGAAAGGGTTCGCGCAAGGGCCGTAAGGGCGCGCGCAAGTCGACCCGCAAAGCGACGACTCGTCGTCGTAAGGGCGCTCGTAAAGGTGGCCGCCGGAAAAAGGCAGCAGCCTAAGAAACCCGACGCACGTCTATTGCGAGTCGCGAAACCGCGGCTCGCTTTTTTTTATACCGTTCGGACCGCCGGGCGGAAGAACCAAATCGCCAGGAAAACCAGGGCGCAGATGCCGCCGGCGAGCGCGAACATGACATGGATGCCGAGAGCGGCTGCAATCGCACCATCGATGAGCGATCCGGCAGGAACGACGCCGATGGCGATCATCGTGTAGACCGCTAGCACGCGTCCCCGAACGTCGTCGGGCGAAAGCGTTTGGATGATCGTATTGGTGGCGCCCAGCAGCGACATCGTCCCCACGCCGATCGCAAAGAACAACGGCAATGCAATGGCAAGCGTGGGGACAAGGCCGAGAAAGAGCACGCCGCACGACATCGCTAAGCCTGCCTGCAGCCAAAGTCTGCTGCGGCGCTCGCGCTGGGCAAAGTATGCAGTAACGAGCGCACCCCCGAATCCGCCGAGGCCAATTGCCGAAACGGCCAATCCCAAACCGTGTGCGCCCGTATGCAGCACGTCGACGACAAACGCGGGAACGAGCTGGCTGTACGGCCGCGCCAATAATGCCGTGACAAAAAACGCCAGCACGATCCAGCGCAAAATCGGATGGCGCACGGTGAAAAGAATTCCTTGACGCATCGCAAGCAGCAGTGGTTCACGCTTGCGCTGCGACGGCGGGGATGGCCGCATGATCAAAACCGCGGCAATGACCGCAAGCGTGAGCACGGCGTTGACGTAAAACGAACCCGCAACGCCCACCCACACGATCAGCGCTCCGGCGAGCGCAGGACCGATAACGGCCGGAGCGTTGAAGGCGACCGAGTTCAGCCCGACCGCATTGCCGACGTATTGGCGGTCGACGAGGAATGGAACCCAGCTTTGGCGCGTCGGCGAATCAAACGCGTTAGCTGCCGAGTTCAGGGCGGAAATGAGCACGAGCCCCACCATTTCTAGGCGATGGGCGGTCGCGAGCAGCGCGAGGAGCAATGCTGCCAGCGCCATCGTCGCGTTCGTGGCCATAAGAACGCGGCGGCGGGGGAGCGTATCGGCCACCACTCCCGCCAGCGGCGAGAGCAGCAGCACCGGCACGGCGCGCGCCGCGCCGAGGATGCCGAGGTTGAGTGCGGCGCGGTGCGGCGTTATGGCAATCTCGGCCACGAAATACCCCATGGCCGTGAATTGCATCCACGTGCCGAGATTGGAAATCATCAGACCGATCCAGAGCAAACGGAAGTCGCGATAGCGCAGCGCTACGAATAGGGACGGCGCTCGTTTTGATACTCGCTCCTCAGCGTCGCTAGCGAGCATGAACGGCATCGACGATGAGGCTTGCGCATTGGGCTTCGTCGAAACGCGACGTGTCGACGCTGAGGTCTGACAGGCTCGGGTCGCCGAACCCTACGCCGTACCAATCGCGAAGATAGGCCTCGCGAGCTTTATCGACGCGATCGACCTCAGCTTGGGCGGTCTTGCGATCGACGCGTAGCGTTCGCACGATCCGTTCGATCCGCCACTGTCGGGGAGCATGCATGAAGACGCGCAGCACGTCGGAGCGCGCGCCGAGGATAACGGCGGCACCGCGACCGACGATGACGACGTTACCGTGAGACGCGTATTCACGAACGGCGTCTTGGACGGCATGCAAGAGCTCTTCGTCAAACGGCTCTACAGTCGAGGCCTGTGCGAGTTCGGGCGTCGCCCGCTCGAGGCCGACCAGCCAACGCTCTCCCAGCGTCGGGCTCGCGTCTTCGTTGGCCTCCACCGCTTCGGGGGAAACATGTAAGCGCTTTGCGACGACGATGGGTAACTGGCGGTCGACGTACTCATAGCCTAGCTCGTCAGCGACGCGCTTAGCGATCGAGAGCGCACCGCAGCCGTACTGATTCGAGACCGTAACGATCACTGAGGGTACGTTTGCCCTTCGATAACGGCCGCGCCTTCGGCCGAGATTACCGTTGCCCTTCGACAGGCTCAGGGTGACATGGAGGTTTTGTTGAACCACCGAGCTTCGTGCCGGTTATCGAAACTCGCGATCTGCGCAAGGTCTTCCGCTCGGTCAAGCGCGTGCCGGGCGCTCTTGGCGCATTGCGCACGCTCTTTTCGCACAGCTACGAAGATCGCGTTGCTGTCGCCGGCCTAACGATGGCGTTAGAGCCTGGGGAGCTCGTCGGTTACATCGGACCCAACGGTGCCGGCAAGTCGACGACGATCAAGATGCTCACCGGCATCTTGGTGCCGAGCTCGGGTGAGGTGCGGGTTGAGGGCATCGTCCCGTGGCAGCGCCGCAAGGAAAACGCGCGCAACATCGGCGTCGTCTTCGGACAGCGCAGTCAGCTCTATTGGGACCTTCCGCTCGTGGAATCGTTCGAGCTGCTGCGCGCCATCTACAGCATTCCGGTCCTGCAGTATCGGAAAAACCTCGACGAGTTCGTCGAGATGCTCGAGATGCAGGACTTCTTGTCAACCCCGGTCCGGCAACTCTCGCTCGGGCAACGCATGCGCGGCGATTTCGCCGCGGCGATGCTGCACGGCCCGCGCATCGTCTATCTCGACGAGCCGACGATCGGGCTCGACGTTGTCGCCAAGGAAGCAATTCGGCAGTTTATCGCGCGCATCAACGCCGAGCGAGGAACGACGGTCATTCTCACCACGCACGATCTCGCCGACGTAGAACGTCTTTGCCGGCGAATCATCCTCATCGATAAGGGAGCTCTGATTTACGACGGCGACATCGGGCGCATCAAGGACGAGTACGGTCGTTTTCGAACGCTGGTCGTCCATCTTGCCGAACCGGTTGCGGCTCCGTTCCTCGAAGGCGCCGAGCTTGCCGGAGCGGACGGCAGTGTCGTGCGGTTTCGTTTCGACCGCAACCGGCAGCGTGCCGATCAGCTCGTTCGACAAGCAAGCGAACGTTATCGCGTCGAAGACGTATCGATCGAGGAGCCCGACCTCGAGTCGATCATCCGGAGAATTTACGTCGAAGGATATGCCCAGCAGCCACAGGAGACGCTAACGTGATCGTATCGAGCGGAACGAAAAAGCCGAAGATTCATTCCAGCGCCTACGTCGCGCCCACCGCCACGATTAGCGGCGACGTCACGATCGGCGCCGATTGCGCGGTGCTGCACGGCGCCATCGTCGTCGCGGAAGGCGCGCCGGTCACGATCGGCAAGGAAACCGTCATCATGGAAAACGCCGTCCTCAAAGCGAGCGGCGGCAGCGCGCTCCAATTCCCGTTGAAGGTCGGCGACCGGTGCATCGTCGGTCCGCAGGCGTACGTCGTTGGAGCGACGATCGGCAATGGCTGCTTCGTAGCCGGCGGAGCCAAGGTTTTCAACGGCGCGAAGCTCGACGACGGCAGCGGTGTTGCGCTTGGCGGCATCGTGCACGTGAAGTCACGTCTCGGCAAGAACGCGAGCGTCCCGATGCAACACATCGCCTTCGGCGATCCGGCAACGATCTATCCGCCGGAAAAAGCCCCTGAAGTCCATGCGAAGGTGCATTTTTACGAAGATGTCTTCAATCTCGAGCCGGGTGACGACGTTCGCGCGCGGGCGGCCCAGGCTTACGCGAAGTTTTTACGCAAGACGCACGCGCAGGACAAGGCGCTCGACGAACATCGGACGGTCGCGCAACCGGCCCGGCGCTCGGGCGACGAGCCGCCTCCGACACAAGCGACGCAAGTCGACAAGGTCGTCGACGTCATGATGCTCGAGCTTGAAGAAATGGAACATCGGCGCCAAGAATCGATTCGCAAACAAAAGGGAAAGTGAGCGTGCAGCCGCAGGAGGACACTCGCTGGAAGGGCGCGTTGCTCGCGCTTTGCGGCATCGCGTCGATCGTCACGTTCCTCGTTGCTGCCGATATCTTCGGGCTTGGCGGCCGGCCATGGTACGGATGGTGGGACACAAACATCCGTGTCGTCCGGCCCTATGTCGTCGCTATCGCAAAGCCTGTTCCGGGTGGAGCGTCATCGCGCGCCGGATTGCTCAGCGGAGACCTCGTCGATCTTCGCGAGCAAAACGAAGCGGCGCGGATTGCCGTGCTCTACCAACTCATGGCGACGCAACCGACGCATCTCGTCGTTCATCGCGGCGCTGCGGAGCTCGCCATTCCCGTGACCGGAAGCACGATCTGGGAAGGCCAGCCGCTTTGGAAGTTTGCCACGATGACATCGGTGACGATCGCATCAATTTTTTTTATCGGCTGCGCCGTCCTCATCGCGCTACGCCGATCGGACCGGCGCGATGGGCGCTTGCTCGCGCTCGTGCTGCTATGCATCGTCGGGAGCCAACTGAATCCGGACTTCTTCGTCGTGCCGTCGGTGGGATTGCAGCTCGCACTCCTCGTTGCTTCGCAGGGTTGCTACGCCATCGCTCTCCTGCTGCTGATTCGTCTATCATCCGAGTTCGGAGAACGGAGTGCTTGGCGAACGGTGCTTGGGGGCGTCGCGTCGGTTGTAGCGTTGCTGTACCTGGTCGACCATCTTGCAGCCGTCGTTGGAATTTACACGCTGTGGATCGATCCGTCGCCCTACGTAGACCGCATCGGCTTCGCTTGCGGGCTCGCGTCATTCGTCGGTGGTCTCGCGGTGGTACTCACCGCGATCGCGGCCGTCGCTACGACGCCGGCCGCGCAGCGTCCGCGAGCGGCCTGGACCGTGCTCGCCCTTCCGATGGCGCTGTTCGCCCAGACGATCATTGGTACGGTCGGTGCGTTCGTCACGTCGTGGTATGCGCTCGTGGGCGACGCCGCGCTCAGCGACGCGATGTGGCTCGTTGCGGCATGGGCGGTGACGTATGCTCTGCTTAAGCGGCGCGTGCTCGACGTTGAGTTCGTGTTGAGCCAAACGCTCGTCGTCGGCACGGTTTCGGCGATCGTCGTCGCGGCGTTCGTGCTCCTCGAATGGTTGTTGGGAACGGTCATGGCGGGGGTGAGTCATCCCACGGGATTGATTGCAAACGGCGCATTGGCCCTCGTGTTGGGATTGTCGCTCAACCCCATCCATAAGCGCGTCGATGGTTTCATCGAACAGCTCTTCTTCCGTGAGCGGCACGAGAACGAGCGCGCGCTGCTAGAGTTTTCGAAGGAAGCCGTCTCCGTGACGAATTGGGAAGCGCTGCTTGACCAAGCCATCGCGAAGCTCGAACGTCATACGGATGCAAGGAACGCGACTATCTTGCTCCACGAGAGTGATGCGTACGTTGCCGTGCGATCGTTCGGTGCCGACGCGGTGCGGACGGTAAGCGAAAACGACCCGCTCATTCTCGCGCTGAAAACCTGGCATAAACCTACCGATCCGCACCATTACGCAAGTGCGGTGGATGGAGCGCTCGCGCTGCCCATGCTCGCACGCGGCCGGTTGATCGGCTTAATGGCGCTTGGCGAGCGCGCCGGCGGCGAGGCCTACGCACCGGACGAGGTTGAAGCGCTCGCGCAGTTCGCCCACGGCGTCGGTACGGCACTCGACGCCCTCTCGGCTAAACCCGACGATTCGATCGCGGAGCTGCGTGCGGCCCTCGCGGCCATGGCCGCGGCGGTCGCGACCTTAGGTGAGGAGACGGCGTCGCTCAAGCGCTCGATCGCTGGATGACGCTGGAGCCGTACGTCGAGTTCGCGAGGAAGGCGTTCGCGCGGGAGGCGACTTACCGATTGGAAGTCCTCACCGAAATCGGCTCGCTGGTGCTGCGTATCTACATCCTTCGCTCGCTCTGGACGGCACTTTACGCGCAGAATCTCGCGCCGATCAACCTGCCGCTGCACGGAATGATTACCTATGCGACGATCGCAATGTTGATGTCGCTCGTCTTGGAAGTTGACGGCACACGCCTCATTCGCGAGAAGGTTCGCGAAGGGACGATTGCGACCGATCTTATGAAGCCGATCAGCCTTCCGCTCTATTTCTTCAGCGACGGTATCGGTCAAACGCTGTTGCACGCACTGCTCGTCATTCCGTCGCTGTTGTGCGCGCTCTTGCTCGTCCACATCGACGTTCCGCCGCCGGCGACGTTCGCCGCCTTTCTCGTCGCTTTCGTCATCGGGTACGGCGTGAATTTCTTCCTGAATTTTTTGATGAACTCGATCGCGTTTTGGACGCTGGAAACATTTGCGATGCAGCTCATCGTCCGCTGGGTCTCCGACCTGCTTTCGGGTCAAATCATTCCGCTGACGTTTTTCCCCGGGGTGGTGGGTAGAATCGTTTTCGCTTTACCGTTTGCGGCCATTTACTCGACGCCGTTGCTCATCTACGTGGGCATCATTCCTCCGAGTCAGTGGTGGTTGAGCTTCGAAGTGCAGATGATGTGGCTGATTCTTTTCGCCGGCCTCTCGTCGTTGGTTTGGAGCGCCGCCTCTCGAAAAGTCGTCATCCAAGGGGGTTGAGATGACCGTATAGCAAGTTATTGGTAGATCTACCAAATATTTGCTATACTCTAAGTCATGGATTCCACCCTCTTCGGGAGCCGGCTCCGAACGGACGCGCTCGTGCTGATCGCTTCATTGGGTGAGACCTTTGCCTCAGAACTGGCGCGGCTCTTGGGCAAACCGGTGTATTCGGTGCAGCGGACAATTGCGGGCCTCGAACGCGCTGGTGTGATTTCCTCGCGGCGCCGTGGTTCGGTACGAATCGTATCGCTCGAGCCGCGCTATTTTGCCTATCGGGAACTCTATCCATTGATGTTGCGACTCAGCGAAGATCCGCGCTACCGGGCAATACTGCGAAGCGTTCGGCGGCGGCCGAGAGCCAGCGGCAAATCATCGTGATTGAGAAAGACCTCTCGCTGCGCGAAGTCGCGGCCATCGTCTCCCGCCGTCTCGAAAAAGACGGCATGAGGGTCGTGGTCGTCGGTGGAAGCGCGATAACATCCCACGCTCCGAAAGTCTATACGTCGCACGACATTGACTTTGCCGTACTTACGGGAGTGAACCGAAAACAAATCTCAGCATCTTTGCAGCGGCTCGGTTTCAAAGAACGCGGCCGCGAGTTCCTGCACGAGAAATCACAGTTTTCGCTGGACTTCGTAGCCGACACGCCGTACGTCGACCGGCGTCCAATTCACGATTTTCAAACAATCGAAACAGCGTATGGTTCGTATCGAACGTTAACGCCGGAAGATGCAATAGCCGATCGCGTCGCCGGGTTCGTGCACTGGAACGACCGCCAGGGCCTAGACATTGCCGAACAGCTTGCCGCCGCGGTTTCAGTCAACCTGCGATCGAGAAAGTTGTTCGAAGCGATTGACGACATCGATGCCGGCGACATCGCTTCTCGGGAGCGTCTAGCGTTCGCGAAACGAAGGCTAGGGGGTTACATGCGCCCTTCGACAGGCTCAGGGTGACACGATGCAAAGCGTTACAAACGAGCGCGACTTAACTCTCTGCCGCCCTTCGACAAGCTCAGGGTGACACGGGACGCCCTTCGACGACGCGCGCTTGCGCGCGCTGCTCAGGGTGACACGGGGCAACGGGACGCCCTTCGACAGGCGAGGGGTGACGCGGAGCGAACCGTGGCGGGCATGAAGCGTTTTGTTGGCGTCGTTTTGACGACTCTTTTGTTCATCGTGCCGCTGAGTGCCCGCTCCGCATCCTCGCCCTCCATGGCAACCTTGATGAGCAAGCTGAAGTGGCGCAGCATCGGTCCGTTCATCGGCGGGCGCGTGGTGGCCGTTGCCGGCGTGCCGAGCCAGCCGAACCTCTTCTATATGGGCGGCGTCGAGGGCGGGATTTGGCGCAGTACCAATTACGGCATCACCTGGGAAAGCATCTCCGACGGAAAGATCCCCACAACGGCGACGAGCATCGGCGCGCTTGCGGTTGCTCCGTCGAACGCGAAAATCATTTACGCCGGAACCGGCGAGAACGACCCGCGCGGCGATTTTGATACCGGAGTTGGGATGTACAAGTCGACCGATGCCGGCAAGACCTGGCATTATGCCGGCTTGAGCGAGACGCATACCATCAGCTCGATCGTCATCGACGCGCACGATGCCGATGTCGTCTACGCTACATCTTTGGGGCACGTGTTCAAGCCCAATCCCGAGCGCGGCGTCTTCAAAACGACCGACGGCGGCAAAACGTGGAAGAAAATTCTCTACGTCGACGATAAGACCGGCGCCAACGACATCGTCATGGACTCGCACGATTCCAACGTTCTGTACGCGGCGATGTGGCAGGTGCAGCGCCAGCCGTGGAAGCTCACCGACGGCGGACCCGGAAGCGGCATCTATAAGAGTGTCGACCGCGGCGCGCATTGGACGAATATCTCTTCGCATGCCGGCCTGCCCGCAGGACCGTTCGGGAAAATCGGTCTCGTCGTTGCGCCCAGCAATCCGCACGTTGTCTACGCGATGATTCAGGCGCATAACGGCGGCGTCTATCGCTCGAGCGACGGCGGCGCGACCTGGAAGCTCACGAACAATCAAATGAAGCTGCGCCAGCGCGGCTTCTACTACATGGCCCTGACGGTCGATCCCAAGAATGCAAACGTCATCTACGCGCCCGAGGTCGATAGCGTCTTTAAGTCAACCGACGGCGGCAAAACGTTTTCGTCGATGAACATTCCGCACGGCGACAACCACATCATGTGGGTCAATCCGAACAATACAAAGATCATGCTGGAAGGCAACGACGGCGGCGCTACCGTTTCCACCGACGGCGGAGAGACGTGGTCGAGCATTTGGAATCAGCCGACCGGCCAATTCTACCACATCGCGATCGACAACCAGTTCCCGTTCCACGTGTACGGCGCGCAACAAGACGAGGGCGCTTACGAGGGACCGAGCGCGTCAATTGACGGGCCGCTCACGCAATGGTTACCGGTTGCGCTGGGCGAGAGCACGTTCGTTGCGGTCGATCCCCGCGATCCGAACGTCACGTACGGCAGCGGCTACTTCACCTCGCTCGCGCGACTCGACTCCACGACGGGGGACGAAAAGATCGTCACGCCGTGGCCGCTGTACCTGACCGGCGGATCGTCGGCCGAACAGAAATACCGCTTCGGTTGGACGCATCCGATCATCTTCTCCCCCGCCAAGCCGAACGAACTGTTCGAAACGGCGCAGGTCGTCTTCAAGAGCGACGATTTTGGACAAACGTGGAGCGTCATGAGTCCGGATCTCACGCGTAACGATCCGAGCAGCGAAGGCCCGACCGGCGGACCGATCGACCACGATGTCACCGGCGTGGAAACGTTTCCCGACATCTCCTCGTTCGCGATCTCGCCCCACAACTCCGAGGTGATGTGGGCCGGTTCGGCCGACGGATTGGTGCACGTAACGACGAACGGCGGAACGAGCTGGAAGGACGTTACGCCGCCGGACCTGCCGCAATGGGCGCAGATCAGCAGCATCGAACCGTCGCACTTCGACGTCTCCGCCGCGTACGTGACGGCTTCGCGCTATCAGTGGGACGACTTCCACCCCTACGTCTATAAGACGACGGACTACGGCGCGCATTGGACCGCTTTGACCTCCGGTCTGCCCGCGGATCAGTACGTGTTCGCCGTGCGCGAGGATCCGCGCGACGCACGCGTGCTGTTGGCTGGTACACGCAGCACGGTGTACGCAAGCATCGACGAAGGCGCGAGCTGGCAATCGCTCACGCTGAACCTGCCGGGCTCGCAAGTCCGCGACATCGCGATCGACGCTCGTCAAGGTGACGTCGCGGTGGCGACGCACGGACGGTCGTTTTGGATTTTGGACAACCTCGCGCTGCTCGAACAACTCGCAAATGGGAACCGCGGGCCGCTGTTTGCGCCGGAAACCGCGTGGCTCTCCCACGCATACGGCGGCGAAGCCGGCGACGGGACGGACGGCATTCCGCCCTCTGGAGAAAATCCCAGGTACGGAGCGACGGTTTTCTTCTACGTACCCTCCGACTACAACGGAAAGACGCCGGTAACGCTGTCGTTCTCGGATGCGGCGGGGAAGACGATCCGCAGTTTCACCCTGCACTTGCGCAACAAGAAGGCGAAGGAGGTCTCGGACGACGCCTACGACGACATGACGCGTGTCGACCAGATGGCGCACGATTTGGATAAGCTCACGGCGATCGATCCGGGAATGAACTCATTTCAGTGGAACCTGCGCTATCCGCCCGCGACGGAAGTCAACGGCTTGCGCGTGGGAACGACCGACGACTACAGCGAGTTCACCAACGGCCCGACCATCCTGCCCGGCACGTACACCGTCGCGCTGAACTACGGCGGCCAAGTATCGCAACAGACCTTTCGCGTCGAGCTGGATCCGCGCTTGCATCCCGGAGCGGACGCGTTGGCCTCGCGCTTGGCGTTAGCGACGCAGATCTACCAGACGCTGGATTCGTTCGACCGCACGATCAACACGGCGTTAGCGGCGCGACAGCGGCTCTCGCCGGAGAAGCGTGCGCAAGTGGACGAGGTCATCAACGGTCTGGTGCAGTTTAAGATTGCGTCGGATGAAGGAGACGTGCTCTTCGAGACGTACCTGCGCGACCAGCTCGGGTTCTTGATGAACGAGCTCGACTTGGCGTATCAAGCACCGACGACGGCCGAGTCGTCAACCTACAACCAACTGCGTGCCGAAGCCGACGCCGCGATCGCGAAACTGCAAGCATTGATGCAGTAGCGAGCGCGTTTTAGGCGACGGCGGGAAGGTCCCAGAGGACGGCCTCGCCCGTACCTTTGAGCGACAGACGTCCGACGTCGTAGGAACGAATCGAGTCGCCCGCATCCATGCGATCGCCGTTCACTTCAACGCGGCCGTTTGTGACGAACAAAAACCCGTAGCGCTTCGGTGCGAATTCGTGGACGATCGCGCCATTTTCGAGGCGGACGACCTTGAACGTCGCCTGCTGCGTAATCCGAATCGGCGCTTCGACGGTACTTTCGCCGCTCACCAGCGTCAGCCACCGATTGGGCTCCTGGGCCGGAGCCTCGATCTGGCCGTATGAAGGCGGCGTGCCGAGACTGCCCGGAAGCACCCACATCTGGACGAGGTGCAGCGGGCGATCGGCATTGTGATTGAACTCGCTGTGACGCACGCCCGTGCCGGCGCTCATGAACTGAACGCCGCCGGGGCCCACGACGCCGCGGTTGCCCATGCTGTCTTGGTGCGCAAGTTCACCGGAAAGCACGTAGGTGACGATCTCCATGTCGCTATGCGAGTGCATTGGAAAGCCGCTTCCACCGGCAATCGTATCGTCGTTGAACACGCGCAGCGCGCCCCAGTTTTCATTGTTGGGATCGAAGTAGTCGGCAAAGCTGAATGAATGGTACGTCTGCAGCCAGCCATGCTCGAAGTACGCTCGCTCGTTCGAGCGCTGGATGGTGAAAACGGGCGAGGCTAAGGTCGTCATGCGGCCTTAGACCGGTCCACGACGGGGTTGGTTGCACGGGCGGGGGGTGCGAGTCGTTCGCTGAAGGTTTGAGTTGCTCTTCGACGACGCGCGCTTGCGCGCGCTGCTCAGGGTGACAAGGGAGCGATGTTAGCGGCGTATTTGCAGTATTGGCGCCTCAACTTTCTCACGATGCTCGAGTATCGCGCCAACTTCGTGATGTGGTTTGTGTTTACCGTCGCCTATCACGGCGTCGCACTCGTCGCGCTCTATGTCACGATGCGTCAATTCCCGTCGATGAACGGCTGGAGCTTTCGCGAAATGTTTTTCCTCTACGCGCTTTGGATGACGGCCCACGAGCTGCACAACACGCTCTTCTTTTCGGTCGTCATCGTGCCGGATTACATTCGTGAAGGCCGTTTCGACCGCTTCCTCGTCCGCCCGCTCGACACGCTGTTCCAAGTACTGACGGTGCCGCAGCAGACCGTGCCGGACGGCCTCGTGCTGGCAATCGCAACGTTAGCTTTTGCCACCGCCATGGCCGGCGTGCGCATTGACTGGCTCTTCATTATCTTCGTTCCCCTGGTCGTCGCCGGCGGTGCGCTGATCGATCTCGGGATTTCCCTCGTCGTCGCAACCGTCGCCTTTTGGTTCATTCGCGTCGACACGCTCCGGTGGGTCGTCATGTCGCTGGAACAGGACTTTACGCGCTATCCGATCAGCATCTACACCCGCGGCGTGCGGGTCATCCTGACGTTCGTGCTGCCGTTTGCATTCATGAACTACTTTCCCGCGACGTTTTTCTTACAAAAATCCGAAACGGGACTGCATCTCGATCCCGTTATCGGCCTCTTCACGCCAGCAATCGGCTTGGCATGGTTAGGCGTCTCGTATGCGTTCTGGCGCATCGGCTTGCGCCACTATCAGGGAACGGGCTCGTGAGAAGGAAGGAGTTTCTTTCGCTCGCCATCGCGAGCGCAATGGGTTCCGTTGCCCTTCGACGACGCGCGCTTGCGCGCGCTGCTGAGGGTGACACGAAACAAAGCTCACTGCATCGCCGCATTGTAGCGATTGCGAACAAGTTTCCGGGAGCTATCGGTGTGTGCGCGCGAACCCTTACGCCCGGCGCTCCGCTCGTGACCTATCGCGCCTACGAGAGCTTTCCGACCGCGTCGATCATAAAGCTTCTGATCATGACCACGGCCTATGCGATGGAAGAGCGGCATCCGGGAACGCTCGATACCGCAATCGCGTTCGATCGAAGCGAGTTAATTGCCGGATCAGATTTCATGAGCACCGCAGCAAACGGCCAGACGTTTACGGTCGGGCAACTCATCGTGCCCATGATTCGAGTCAGCGACAACACCGCAGCAAATATGTTGATTGGCCACTTCGGCGTCAAGACGATCAACGAGGTCGGCCAGCAGGCCGGGCTGCTGCAAACCCACCTACAGCGCAAATTTCTCGACTGGTACGCAATCATTAAGCACGAAGATAACGTATCGACGCCCGCCGACATGGCTCATTTGCTTGCGTTGATCGAGTTCGGTGCACATGAAGGAACGCGCAGCATCGTCTCAGCCGCAAACTGCCGCAGGATGATCGAAATCATGCTCGGCCAGACCGACCGGGATGGCATTCCGGCTGCGCTGCCGCCCGGCAGTCCCGTTGCCAACAAAACCGGAGAAATCGAGGGAACGCGCAACGACGTCGCCGTCATCGAGCCATTCGGCGATTCGCCGCTCATTTTGGCCATCATGACGAAGGACGCGTTCGATTATACCGCTTCGTACGCAGCCATTCACGCGATAACACGCATGGTCTACGGTAGTGGCTGAGCCTCTTTGGCGGGCAGACGATCCGCAATGCTTCGAAAGCCGTCTTGGACGGCAATGGTCAAGCCTTCCACGGCTTCGAGGACCTTGCCAATAGCGTGTCCATCCTTTGCGGCTAAGACGTCTAGTGCTGTTCCCACGCCGTGGGAAAGCTGTACGATTGCGTCTGATTCGTCAGGCGCATACGACTCGGCAGAGCGTTTTGGACCAAGTATCAGCGCACCAATCAGGCGCCCGCGCGCGACCATGGGAAATGCAAACTCGCCCTGCAGCTCGGTCCGTACTTCGTGCAGGTCTAGGACGCGATGCCAGGTGCGCAAAGCGACGATTGCCGGATCGTTTTCGCTGACCATCCCATACCGGCCCGCGCTATCGCCGAGCACAAACTCGGCCTTGGCGGCATCGGCTCGCTCGCTCAGAATTTGCTCTGCCCGTTCCAGGAGGGTCTTTGTGTCGGTGATGTATCCTGCCTCACGGGCGAAGTCGCGAATTGCTTTTTCATCTTCGTGGCGCTTACGGAAGAAGATGGTGTCGAGCGTTCGATCGACGCGTAGGTGAATTGCGCGAATCGATAGTCCGAGAAGCAGCGCGACCGCGCCGCTGAGGAGCAAATTCTCGGCATGATTCTCGGTACCAAACCACTGGCTCAGAGCCCACTCGAACAAAACGAAGAGACCGACAACGACAATGGAAACGCCGGAGTAGACGACCGCGCGGTTTATGGCGAAGCCAATATCGACGAGCCTGCGATTGAGCAACGCGTACGCCAAGCCCAATGGCGCAAGGAAGATCGTGTAGTTTGCGATGTATTCGTACCAGCGGACGGGAGAAGCCGTAAGATTGCCCAGAAACCCGTTCAAGGTGCCTAAGACCCCAAACAGTAGCGCGAGCGGTACCGCGGCCCACGTGACACGAGCTCGTTCCGAGGGCGCGCACGTTGCAATGGTGAGTGCGACGCAAATTAAGGCGAATATTCCGGGCAAAACTGCAACAAGCGTAGCGGGAAGCGTCGCGGTAAGCCAGCCGCCAATAAAGTCCCATCGTCCGGTCCATGCTCCCGTTGCCGTTAGTAAGCTTTGCAGTGCTGCTGCGAGGCCGGTTGCATAGCTAAGCGTCACCGCGACGCGCCGCAACAAGAAAGCCGCACCGGAAAAGAGCGTGGTATACGTTGCCAGCAGCGCGACGCCCGTGTAGTAAAGAAACCCGTTGAGGCCGTTCAGGATTGCGTCGAGTGAGGGAAACGGCGTTATCCAGTTTTGGCTCTGGAACTCCAACCCAATCTCCCAGAGCATTAAGCACATCGCGAGCACGCGCGTCGCGCGAAGATCCGGTCTCCGCCATGACACGATGCCGGCAAAGAGCAATACCCACGCCTGGCCAATTGTTGCCGCCCACCACTCGAACGGGAAATCGTACCGCAGCGGCTGCATCACCACGGTACGCACCGTCGCTCCACGTACGACGGGAAGCGTGCCTTTCTCGCCGAGCCACCACCAGCGCACCGAAAAACGATACCGCTGCGCCGGTGAAAGCGCTCGTAAGTCGATGAGATCGCCGCTTCGTATTCCGAGCTGCGTCAGGGGATTCGAGCTTTCGAACGTTAGGCGATGGACCAACGGCGTCGCGGTGGTCTCTTCCTCGGCGGTCGGACCGGGGAGTCCGCAACAGATCAAGCCGGGTACCGCGGCGTATCTCCCCAAGTCCGTCACGACCATGTAGCCGAGTTGAATCACGCCGAATGCGCAAACGGCAAGCAAGAGGCGACGCCAGCTTTTGGAAGTCACGGTCGCGTCGTCAACTTCGATGCCGTCCGATTCGGCGCCCTTCATCCGGAGGGCGGCCATCCCCCGCGCCCGAAACGGCGAGGCCGGAGGTATTCCGATGCGTTTTCTTTTGCTCTTTGCGTTTATTGTGGCGGCCGTTGCGCCGGCCGGCGCCCAAACCCCGGGCGGGATGGCCGCAATGCAATACTACGTAGGCACGTGGGCCTGCGCGGCCGCCGGCGAGCCGGATTCGAACGCGACCGCGACCTACGCGATCGATAACGGCGTCATGCGTGATTCGGTCGTCGTGCCACCGCAAGGAAAAATGACCGCACCGTACCAGCTTGCAATCGTCACGATGTTTGACGCAAAGAACAATCGTTACGTGCAAACGAGCCTCGACAACCAAGCCATGTGGGCGGTCTCGTTCGCCAAACCGTTTACCGGGAACACGGAAGAATGGGTGGATAATGTCACGTCCGACGGTAAGCTTGGCCATGTCAAAGTCGTGCGCACCGATCAGAACACCTTTGACATCACCGGGTATTCGACCATATCGCAGACCAAGCCCGACTTCACGGTGACCTGCCACCGTTCGTAGCGGTATGCTCCTTAAGCCGCCCCGTGCGTCTAATTTGAGGCGGGCTCGATGGTAAGGGTGCGCATGACGTCGCCCTTTCGAATCGCATCGAGCACCTCGAAGCCGTCGGTCATTTCGCCGAAAACCGTATATTGGCCGTCGAGAAAGCGCGCGTCCTCGAGACAGATATAAAATTGAGATCCGGCGCTATCGGGATTCGAAGCACGCGCCATCGCGAGCGTTCCTCGCTTATGCGGGCGCTCGTTGAACTCCGCCGGTAACGTGTATCCGGGGCCACCCGTTCCGTCGCCCTGCGGATCGCCGCCCTGCACGACAAATCCCGGCTCGACGCGATGAAAGGTGAGCCCGTCGTAGAATCCATCTCGAATTAACTTCAAAAAAGCGGCGGAATGCTTGGGCGCATCCTTTGGAAAAAGGCGTAAGACGATGTCGCCTTTATCGGTTGAAATCCGAACTTGCGAAGTGCGAGCTTCTTGCTCGTACGTCGATAGCTCGTCGGCAAGCGGAGGCTCATGACGTTTTGGACACATCGAGGGTGGCTTGCACAGCGGAGAACCAAATGCCTCGTGCGATTCGAGTATGGCGAGCTTACCGGCGCGGGGAAGCGCTTTGAAGCGCGCTTCTTGCGAACGCGCTGCATCGTACGTAGGCGAATACCACCATGCAATCAGTGCAACAGGCAGGCGGCTGCGCGTATAGCGTGCAGCCGCTCCTCGGCGATGAGCCGCCAAACGACGAGAAAGTTCCGTGGTTGCACCCGCGTACAGCGAGCCGTCGTGGCAACGCAGCACGTAAACGGCAGGACGCCCCTTCGGTTTAACAATTGGCCGTTGCGGTAGAATCTTGCAGACTCCATGAAGGTCGAAAGTCGCCAGGCGCGCCAAGCCGCCCACCCCTCGTTCAGCGCCCAGCTGCGGATACCGCCGCTGCCGCGCTTTGCTCGTTCGGCACGGGCAGCGCTTGGTGCCTTTGCGCACTATCATTGCGTCCGTCCACGCGACGTGGAAAGCCTGACCTTTGCGCTGGGCGAGGCGATCTCCAACGCGATGCAGCACGCGCAAACGCAGGATGACATCGCGATTGGATTTGCGGTCAACGGTACGTCGATCGTCGCGACCGTGCACGATCGCGGACAAGGATTCGGCAACAGGAACCTCCGCACCGCGTCACTACCCGCGGAAGCGAGCGAGACGGGACGGGGGTTTGCCATCATGCAGCGTTGCACGGACTTTTTCAATGTCCGCAGCACGCCGGGGGAAGGAACGACTGTAATCCTAGGCCGCTACCTTAGTCACTGACCAGAAAATCTCGAATCTCGCTTTCGAGAACGAATATCCACGAGCCATCGTCATTCGAATGAAAGTGCACGCAGCGAAACCCTTCGCTGGCGCAATGATTAAGCGTGTTCTGAAGAGCAGTTGGCGTGCCGTCCTTCTCCGACACGACGCGATACGCATATCTCATGGATTAGGACTTCACGCAGGTTCCGTTGTAGCCGGGCTTCATCGTTCCGCTTGAATCGTCTTCGCCCGAATCGTTGAACTTCGTCGCGCCGTACATCGTGTACGTGTCGCGAATGTGTTGGTACTTGCCGGTGCTTGCGTCAAAGATCATCCCCGTCCAGACGGTTTTCTTTCCGGTCTGCGTCGACGATTCGTTCCCGACGCTGCCGCCGGGATAGGCCCACGAAAACCACCAGGTGCCGGTCTTCGGCACGTACGCGAGGAAGCCGTACTGATCGTAGCCTTTGCCCGTGTATCGCCAGACGATGGCGCCGGTCGTGCTGCTGCGCGTGGCCGTCAGCGTTTGCACCGCCGGGCCTGCCAACGCGGTGGGAATGCTGTTCGTGCAGCTCCAGGTGCCGATCAGCCAATCATATGCGTGCGATCCCATGCTCGCGGAGGACATCATCGACGACTGCGCGCCAACGATACCGGGAGCAACAGCGAGCGCCGCGAACGCACAAAGACCGAGAAGCTTTCTCATGCTAAACCCTCCTACGGGTGAGTATATCAAGCGAACGCAGCGAGGGCCCTGCTATGCGAAGGTTCGTTGGCCGTCCTTTGGTACCGACGGGAGAGGGGTTTGTAACCGCGGCTAGCGGGAGCGAGCCGCCGGTTCCGCGCGCGTTCCGCTGGAACGGCCGCACGCTGGTGATTTCGTCGGTGTTGCGAATGTGGCGAACGACGAAAACCGATCGCGGCGATGCGTACCTCAAGCGCCATTGGTTCGAACTGCGAACCGATGACGGCGCAAGAATTGAAATCTATTACGACCGCGAGTCGCGACGCGGTGCGTCGCAATGGTGGCTGTATGCCATCGAGGAACCGTGACGCGAACGCTGCTCGAGGTCCGCACGCCGTACCGGCTCGACCTGACGGTTGAGGCGTTGCGACGGGTGCGGGACAATCCGGTCGACGTTTTCACGGAGGATGGGCGATATCTGCGGGCGTTTGACGACGGTGCTTCGGTCGCGGTCGTAGACGTGCGGCAACCGAGGCCTGAGGCGATTGAGGTTCGCGTGGCGGGAGATCGGCCTTCGGCGAAGCGATACGTGCGGACCGTTGCGACGATGCTCGGCGTTGGCGTGGATCTTCACGATTGGTACCGCGTCGTACGGAGGATTCCGTGGCTAGCGGAGCTGGCACGAGAATTTCGCGGGCTCAAGCCGCCGCGCTATCCGATCTGTGGGAGGCGTTGTGCTACGCGATCGTCTTCCAGCAGTTGAGCATCGCGTCGGCTTCTTCCATCATGCATCGGTTGGTGGAACGGTTGTCGACGCCCGTGACGTTTGAAGGGAAGCGCATGTATCCGTTTCCGCGGCCGCACGCTTTTGTTGCGACACGCGAGAGCTCGCTCCGAGTGCTTGGGCTCAGCGCGGCGAAGGCGGCTTATCTCAAGAGTGCGGGAAGAGACGTTCTCGACGGGAACGTCGATGCGCGAGCGATTGAGGCGCTGCCGAGCGATGCGGCGAGCCTGGCCCTTCAGGCGATGCGAGGTATCGGCGCGTGGAGCGCCGCAGTCGTCCTGCTTCGCGGCGCCGGACGGCTCGACGTATTCCCACCGGCGGATTCCGGCGCCGCGCGCAAGATGAAAATCTTGTCTGCGAACTCAACGGTCGATTCCCACGGATTGCTAGCTGCCCTCGGCGACACACGCGGCATGTTGTACTTCCACCTCCTGCTGGGAAGACTGCGAAAAACCGGATCGCCGCGCTAGAAGCGGTGCGCCTCGTCCGGCTTCATGCCGGGATCGAGCTGCTGCTCGAACTGCGTCTGCAAGTCGGTGAACGCGGTGGGGTCGGAGCCGTAGGTGTACTGCCGCGTATTGACGATGAACGCGAAGTTCGTTCTGTTGGGCAGTTGCTCGGCCCAGCTGTTCGAGCCGGGCATCGACCCCTCGCGCGACCAATCCGCCCCCGGTTCGGGCGTTCCAACGCCCCAAATGATGTAGCGGTTCATGAGCGCGAGCTCCGACTCTGCGTTGGTCGCAATCGCCGACGCGCCGCCCGCGATCTCGAGAATCAGGCCGTCGCCGCTGTACGGATACGGCCACTGCTTGTTGGAGTTGATGAAGACCGCCGACAGTCCGCTGTACGCCGAGTAGTACTCGGCAACTTCATCCTTCAGGCGCTTGCCGATCGTGGGCGACTGCAAGACGTTGTGTAGCTTCAGCTGACCCCCAACCGTCTTGGAAATGTACTTTGCGAAGCTCATGTGCGACGCTTTGGCGATGACCATGCTGAGAACCGAGTAGCAAAAATTGCAGTACGCGTACGTCGTCCCCGGCGCTTCCTGTAGCGGCTGGGGCAGTTGCGCCTGCACGTACTGCGTCTGATTTACGGCCTTATTCAGTCCGAGGTTCTGCGCGATCGTGCGCATGCTGAACGTCGGATCGTAGCCCGACTTCGCGTCGTCCCATCCCGACTCATGGATAATCATGTCTTGAATGGTAATCTTGTAGACGCGTGGATCGACCGAAGCGCCGGCAGGCAGGGGTTTGGTAATCCCGAGATACTTGAAGACTTTCTCGTTCGGATTGACTTTGCCGGCTTTGATGAGTTCGTACATCGCGGCATCGACCCAGGCCTTGCTGTTGCTTGCCAGACGCATGATCGTGGACGTCGAGGTTTTCGACTTCGCCATGCCCTTATACGTGTAGGCGTGCGAAAAGATCGTTTTCCCTTTTGAGGAGACCGCTAGTTCGGCATTGGCAACTTGGTTGTTCTGCATGAACGCGACGACGAGCCTGTCGAGCGCGGAGTTCTTCCCTTTTCCTACGATAAGGATGTGTCCCGAACCGTTCGGCGTCACGGCAGTGGCGCGAAATGCTTGCGGAACGAACGATGCGTTCGGCGACGACGGCGGTGAGGAGCAGGCGCTTGCGGCGATAGCACACACGAAAAGCGCGACAAATGCAAACGTGCGAAGTCGATACACGGTTGGGACCTACTTTCCTATAGAAAACTCGAAGGCGGTGCTACTTCGTAAACTGCCGATTTCCTGTACGACGCGACTGCCGCCTCTTGAGCTTGGAGCGAAGCGCTCCTTGCCGTCGTGACGACCGCCTCGTGCAGCACGAGGACGAGCCTCCCCCCAACGCAGTCGCCGTTTTTCGCGCCCGCATCTGCCGGCCATAGCCCGTCGGCGAAAGCGCACCGTGCGAAGTATGTGTAACGTCGCGCCGCTCCACGAGATTGTGGGCAACGCAACGGGTTCGTTTCCCCGCAGAACGCGTGGTTCGATGCCGCAAATCAGTCGATCGTTACCTACGACTTCAACACGGACTACGTGTCGATATTCTCTCTGTCTCGCGGCTGGGGCAACGTCGCGCCCGCGGATACGCTGACAATCTCTCCGCCCCTCGATTCTTGCTCAGGCGTAGCGGTAACCGCGGCAGGCAACATCGTAGCCATTCGTTGAACGCACCTACGCCGCGACCTCCTGATCGCGTCGAGCAAGCTCCTCGCTTGCGTGTGGCACATTTCGGAGATCCTCGAGGTCGGTCAACATCGCGCCTCTCCCTCCGGGCCGCAACTCGGCCCGCCTCCGGATCACCAGCGCCGCGTTGACGTCGGCGTGATTGCGATAATCACAGCCAACGCAACGATAGCGCCTTTCCCAGCGGCTCTCCGCCGCAACGTGCCCGCAGCGCGCGCACTCCTGCGACGAATATCTCGGGTCCACCACCACCACCGTCTTCCCAGCCTCTTCCGCTTTGGCGACGATCATCTCGTGCAGTAGACTAAAACTCGCATCGAGCAGCGCGCGGTTGAGCCCAGCCTTGGCACGGACGTTGCGCCCGGGTGCCTCGCTGCTGCCTGTCGCGCTCCGTGTCATCGCGCGCACCTGGAAGTCCCTCCATCGCGATGACGCTGGTGCCGTCAACAATGGTGCGCGCCATTTTGTGCAGCGCGTCGCGACGGGCGTTGGCGACCCGTTCGTGTGCTCGAGCCAGAAGCACGACCGCCTTGCGCCGCTGCTTCCCGCCACGCTGGCGCCGCGCCACCGTACGCTGCAAGCGCTCGACCTTCAGGCGTTTCCGTTCGAGCTGGCGCGGGTTGGCCAAGAGCCGCCCGTCACTGGTGGCGGCCAGCACGTGCACGCCGCGATCGACACCGGTAACGCGACGCCAATTGATCGGACCCTGCACTGGCAGCCGTTCGCCCTCAAAGCCGCTGTACCACCGGCCGTTCTTTTCAACGATCCACGCCCGCTGAAACGCCGGAACCACTCGCCCCGTACGCACCTTTACGCGACCAACGCCGGGGACGTACACGCGCTGTTGTTCAGCATTGAATTTTAGCGCGCGATTACCGTGCGCAAACATCAGCTGCTGCCACCGCGCCCGCGGCTTGAAGCGCGGATAGCCAGCAGACTCACCTCGGCTGCCACCGCGCCCGCGGCTTGAAGCGCGGATAGCCAGCAGACTCACCTCGTTTGCAGCGCCTGAAGAACGCCTCCATCGCGAGATCGAGCCGGTGCACTACCGCGTCTTGGCACTCGCGGTAGACGGCGGCTACGCGCGCATCCTCGGCGCGCAACGCGGTCAGCTCGGCGTACTGCATCCTGCTGGTCACGCGCGTCTTGTTGCGCCGGTAGGCGTCGCGGCGTTGCTGGAGCAATGCGTTGTAGAGTTGGCGGCTCACGTCGAGCATGAAGCCCAAGGCCCGCGTTTGGCTACGCGTCGGGTAGAGGCGAACGCGCTCGATCCGCTTCACGCAGGTAGCTTACAATCTGGTCGTGCCACATGCATGGCATTGTTAGTGCGTTCCTCAACAGATCTTCGGCCCGTTCGATGCGACGCACGCGGCGAGCTTCGCGCTACACCGCTACGCTGGCGGGCGGTTCACCGCACCTCCTGTGCGTTGCAAGGACAAGTGGCTGCCGTTGCGGTAGAAGTTTATCGCTAATGAACCGCCTTTTACTCTTCGCCGGCGCGATTGCACTGAGCCTGATGCAGCCGGCCCAATCATTCGCCGCGCCACCTCCGGCGCCAATGCCTGTCCACCACGCTCCGCTTCCCGTCTATCATCCGGCGCCGGCCCCCGCCCAGCCGAACCATACGACTACGCAAGGCCGAGATAGCTTTACGCTTCCGCTGGAGCTCAACGTGCGTCCGAAGCCGCTTCCTCAAACGCCTGGGCGGCCGGCTTTGGAACCCACTCCGAAGTTGCTGCCGTACCGGAACTCCTGGCAGCCTTTCGGGTGGGGATGGAGCCCCGGTTTCCTTTCGTCACAATTCCCGTGCTTTGCGAACGGCAGCTCTTGGGGTCCGTGGGGCTTGCTCGCGACGCCGACCAACACATCGGCAATGCCTGACGTCACGCTGGGTTCGCTCGTCGACGCGCAATCCCGCAACTTCTTGACGTCGTATCCTTCTTACGGTCAGTTATCGGCAGGGACATCTGCTGCGACGGCGGCTACTTCCGGCCCGACGTTCCAATACGGATTTCAATCCGGTCAGTGCGGGCCGTCGTATTCGTTCGGGCTCTAAGAAGAGCTCTTCGTCACCCCAATTGCCCCAATCACCGGACCGCAGCCGCTGCCGGTTCGGTCGAGACTGGTAAACTTCAGCGTTGAAGTGGAACTCACGGCGGTGAACTTTAGATGCCGCGGCTCAACGACGCCATTTTCGACGCTGTGTCCGTTAGAGATGTTCCATTTGAACACAGCTGTCTGATTTCCGACGGAAACCATCATCTTCTTGACCGTCGAGGCGCAGTACGAATTTCCCGACATCAAGAACGACACCGTGTAAGTTGCACCCTTGTGGGTCGGAAAACTGTGGTGCTCGATACCGCCCACGGCACTTTCGCCGTCCAAATCAACGCTGCAAAGATGATCGAAATTCCAGAACGTCGTGCCGGACAGATTGATGTTGAGTAGCGTTACCTTCCAGGACGCAGCGGGGCGCTGGCCTTTGGAGAACGTGAGATAGCCACCTCCAGGATCGACCGCTTCATGGAAGTCGCCGTCACGTAGCATACCCATACCTTTGCGATATCGCGGGCAATGCGGGGAGCTCGCGGCGAGGGACGCCGGTGTAACAATCGACGGCGCCGCACCGCTTGGCGATGGAGTTACCGGCGAACCAACGCATCCGGCGAGCAACACCATTGCTGGAAAGAGTCGAGCAAAGCGCAACACGCATACCTCCGTTTCGGTAGCCGCCGGGCTGCGACCTATTGGGGGCTACCCGTATTACATTTGCTGGGCGTACGTGGACAAAACGGGCAAGACCATTGCCGCCGATTCGCAGCCGGAACCGTCAATCAATTTTTGAAGCGGTGATGGTTCGGGCACGGTGATGACGATGGCTTCGCGAGCGGCGCTTTGCCGCGTTGGATTTCGCTTCGCGCTGGCGCGCGATCAGGCGCCAACTCAGTCCGGCATCTCGTCGTCATCGAGTCCGAAGTAGTGCCCGACCTCGTGTATAATTGTCTCGCGTACTTCCTGCACGACCTGGTCCCTCGTGCGAGTGACGCGGTTGATCGGGCCGCGGAAGACGGCGATCTCGTCAGGCAGTAACGGCACGTCATGCGTCCGCCTAGTGAGCGCGACGCCACGGTAAATCCCAAGGAGCTCCGAATCGCCGTCTGAATCGCCCTCGACGCTCTCGAAGTCCTCAGCCGTGGGCTCATCCTCGACCGCGATAACGACGTTCTCGATAAGGCGTGAGAACCGTTCCGGAAGCGATTCCAGCGCTTCGCTGACCACGCGTTCGAATTCGCCACGCGTCAGATGCCCACTCATAAATCAACACTTCATGGTAAGGATGGATTTCCCCGGAGCGTCGCCGTCCGCGGGAGCAAAACTGCGGCATCCAAAACCTGTCCCCCCATCAAAGGGAGGACTATAGCATGTCGCAGGAGAGCTTAAGCACCGTCGCCGCCATCGGCACGTTTGTCGTGATCGCGGCGACCGCCATTGCGGCCATCGTACAACTGCGCCACTTGCGGGCCCAGAATCAACTCACCGGATTGCTCACCGTCTTGGCGCGGGTGGAGGATCCGCAATTTAATGAGTGGGTGGACGGGGCGCGCGAAACGATCAAATCGCGCCTGCCCGATCCGGGCTACCGGCGCGCGATCTTGGATGGAACCTTTGAGCGAAGAGACAACCCGTGGCTGAACCTCGCCAACTCGTATGACTGGGTCGGCAGCCTTGTGAAGCACAACCTCATCCCCGAGGAGTCCTTGCTCGATGTCTATGCGGGGAGGGTCATCCAAGCATGGGACATTATCGCGGGCGTCGTGCCGCTGATGCGCAGGCGTTTGGGACCCGCCGTGTGGGAGAATTTCGAATTCTTAGTCGTTCAAGCACGCAAATGGAACGCGCAGAATCCAGAGGGGGCATATCCGAAGGGAGTGCCGAGATTGCAGATTGACGTCACGTGGCCCGAACTTGCATAGACGGCATCGGCGGGACGGGCCACGGGTTGTGGGGTTCCAGGCGCCGGACACCCTTGGGATACGTGCTCGTATGTTGCTCCATGTAATCCTCAGCGAGCACCACCAGGTATTCAAAGTTCTCCCAGATCGCGTCGTGGCCGGTGACCGCACGAGTCCAGGCGACTAGCCGTTGCATGCCATTCCAAGCACGGCTGATGACCCAGGAATAGCGGTCGAGGAACAAGTCTCTGTCGACGATGCCATTCTTGACCAAGATGCCGAGTTCTTCATAGGTATTAGCGATAAAGCGCGCCGCATCAAACAGGTCGCGATGCTCGGCCGGCACAGCCGGAGCGGGTTGCTGGCGTACGAGGGAGACGTGGAACTCACGAAATCCAGGATCGTCCATCGCCGCGTCTAGGTTCTGATGAACGAGGGCGAGTGCATCGCGAAATTCTTTTTCGTCAAACTGATTGGCGATACTGAGCATCGCGTTTATCTGATTGCCGGCGCGGAGGTGGCGAAGCTGAGTCAGCGCGGCGACGGCCGTTGCGGCGACGATGATTACGGTGGTGAGCGTTGCGAGGGTGTTGATGATTTCAAGCGACATGGTGTCCTCCAACCACGAAGCAACCGCCGAGAGGGAGAATTCGGCGACCAGCGTTCAATAAGGCCGAAGGGTTTGAGTCGACCCAACAATGTCCCTCGCCACGGCGAACATAGGTGCTGCGCCCTGCTGTGCAGCATTCGCAAGTCGGGGCTCGAATAGAACGAGCCGTAATAATGTACGGTATTCGGAGGGTTGGAGCATGAGATTCTTGACTTCGTTCCTGCGGCCGGTGGCGGCGGTGCTCCTCGTATGCGCCTGTTCGGGGCCACAAATCCCAGAGGCCACTACCGGCACTTCCCTAACGATGAACCCAAACGCGGCGCCGCCATTCACCGTGAGCAGCACGACCTTCAAGAATAACCACTTCGTGCCGGCGAGCATGGTGTATAACCATAAAGGCAGCGGGTGCTCCGGCGGCAATCAATCGCCGCAACTGAGCTGGACCGGCGTCCCCAAGAAGACCAAGAGTTTTGCAGTACTAACGCTCGATACGACTGCGATTTTCTGGCACTGGGGAATGTACAACATCTCGCCTACGATCACGAGCCTGCCCCAAAATGCCGGCACGCCAAAGAGCACGTACGGCAGCGCAGTGTTCAACGATTGGGCGATCTATTTCGGCAAGTCGAATCGTGGCTACGACGGCCCGTGCCCGCCGCCGGGCAAGCCGCATCACTACGTATTCACCGTGTATGCGCTCGACACCACGCTAAAGCTTCCCCGATCGGCTTACGTCGAGAATCTCGACCTCGCCGTGCATGGCCACATTCTCGGATCCGCGAGCATTACCGGCTTGTACAAAACGTAGCGACGCACCATCGCGGCCAGGCGCAAGCGCAACGCGCTTCGAGCGCCGCGATCGAGGCCGCGAGGCGCAGGAACCCTTTAGGTCAGTCTTTCAGCTCTACGAAGACGACGTGTGTATCGGTGGTCCCTATGTTCTCGCCCGTATGGATTTCGGCAGGTCGCCAGAGCGCCTGTCCTGTTTTCAGAGCGACTTCCTTAACGTCATCGCCAACAGTCAGTCGGCGCCGGAAGTCAGACAGAGTTAACAACACACTGTTAGGGTGCCGATGTGGTTTCGTCTTCGCTCCCGGCGTGTCTCGATAGTCCAGAACTCGGACCCGGTCGTTCTCGAAAATCGTCTTGTACTTGTCCTGATCGGTGTATGTCGGATCTAGATCGTCCATTTCGCAGCCTTCTTTCTCTCAACGGACGCTACTCTCGGACGTAGGACGCTACTCGCGTAATTGCGACGCTGTTTTTCTAGCGCAACCTGCCGATCATGTTTGCACCGACATCGGCGAACCAGATCGCACCATCGGGGCCGACCGTAATCCCCCACACGCTTTTGCTCGCGACCAGGTACTCCGTGACGTTCCCGCTGACGGTGACGCGTCCCACGTTCCCGGAAAATTCGGTAAACCAGAGCGCGCCATCCGGTCCGGAAACGATATTGAATGGCCGGGAGCCACTCGTTATCGGGGTGTACGTCGACGTGATGGAGCCGGCGGTGGTCGCGCGTTGCACGACGTTCCCGAGCGCGGCCACGAGCCAAAGAGCTCGGTCGGGTCCCGCGACGATAGCGGCTGGAGAGCCTCCAGTCCCTGGAAACTCAGTGACGCTTCCGCCGGTCGTTGCGAATCCGATTTTATCCGCTGCGAATTCAGTAAACCAGAGATTACCGTCGGGTCCGACCGTGATGCCATCGGGATCGCTGCTGGCTGTCGGAACGGGGAACTCCGTCATGGCTCCCGCCGTCGTAATGCGGGCGATCTTGTTGGCGTTACCTTCAGCGAACCAGAGATTCCCGTCGGGTCCCGCCGTGATGCCATTGGGTTGGCTCGAGGCCGTCAGCGTCGAAAACTCGGTGATCGCACCCTTCGGGGAGATGCGGCCGATCTTGCTTCCGCCGGTTTCGCCGAACCACACGTTGCCGTCCGGTCCGGACGCGATGTCGAAGGGGAACGATCCGGCTGTGGGGACAGGATACTCAGTGATCTGTCCCATTGTCGTACTGCGGCCGATCTTGTTCGCGCCCAACTCCGTAAACCAGAGGGCGCCGTCCGGACCAGCGGTAATGGATCGCAAGATGCTTGCGGCCGTTGGTACTGGAAACTCCGTGAGCACACCGCAGATGTCGCCACTGTAGGCCACCTTGACCCTGCTGCGTCGGCGTACGCCTCCGCTGTTGGCGCCCGGCGTCACGGTGGCGGTAAGCACGATCGCGTGATTGCCGTACGGATAGGCCGGGGCCTTGGGCGGCGAAAGCACGAAGTCGTTGGGAGACGAGCGGGATTTTGATACGGCGAGCTGTGCTTTGTCGGATGATTGCAACGAGACACGCGGCGCTCCCGCGCCGACGATGTAGTTGCCGTCGGCGTCGACAGCCACGACGCTGACCGTTTCATTGCGAGCGTGGCATTTGGGTTCGATAAAACCCGCTGTTTGACTGCCCATCAACGATGACTCGGCACTTGGGAAAAAGGCCACGGCGTGCGGAAGGCCTTCTAAGGTGAGCGGGATGAGTGTTTTGCCGGTGGTGATTGTAAAGGCGAAGTTCTGATCGGCCGAGAGTTGGTGCGCGCCTTTAGGAATCTTGCCGTTCTTGTACGCATCGTACGTTGCGACGGTTGCGACATAGCAGTTCTTCGTCGACGGGCAGGCTTTGAGCGGGACCGTCAGGGTGCACTGCGTGGTCATCAGGGAGCTCTTGCAGCCCGTGGCCGACAACGTGAGTCCGACCGTTTTCTCGATCGAGGTGGGTCCAGCGATCTTCACGGTCAAGCCTTTGGTCGCCGGCGAGATGTAGTCGGGTGTGAGGCCGCGCATGGATGCCTTAACCGTCGTGACCCGCAGGACGAGATCGCCCCAGCCTATGCTCGGTACGCTCTGCGGGCTTGGCGGAAGGAACGCGTTACCGTGCGTGCTCGAAGAGCAGGCCGTGAATGTGGCGACCATGAGCGCAAGCGCGCCGGCCTTGAACCACAACGAGTTGTTGAGCATCGCAGCCTCACTTCGGGAAAAGCAAGTTAGCAGGTCCGACCTACGAAATGCCACCTTACGCCGATTTTAGCATGAAATCGGATGAAATCAGATTCCCGATTTTGCGGTCAAGGGCCGACACATCGCGGCGGCCGCTACGAACGGCGAATATGTCCAATCCAAGAGGGGCGTTGGGTATCCATGATGCTGTGCGCAATCGAAACGTGTTATCTTGGCCGCGGAAGATATATCTGTAGGGCTCTAAGGCCGCCCCGAAACTCTTGAACTGCTCCCAAGTCCCGACATTATCAAGTGGCGAGTAGTCAGACGGCTGCTCCGCGCGAGCTCGGCGCAGAACAGCGCTGATATGCGTGTTAATATTAGTCACCGCGTCACAACGGTTAACGGCGATTACGGGTGCTCTCGGCAACGCCGCGTCGTTAGTGTTCGATCACGACGTCGAGCTTTGCGTCCTTCCCGCCTCCACCAACGAAGGTCACGTAGCAGCGGCCGGTTCGACGCGGGATGACCTCGTACGTTCCTTTGCCCTTACCGTCGTCGATCCACCGGACTGACGCTGTCTTCGTCTCGCCGCAAGT
Source organism: Vulcanimicrobiota bacterium (assembly GCA_963752765.1). GTDB lineage: Bacteria > Vulcanimicrobiota > Vulcanimicrobiia > Vulcanimicrobiales > Vulcanimicrobiaceae > JAFAHZ01. Next base: position 339,301 of record CAVVZD010000009.1, on the reverse strand, counting down.
ACCGTGATTGGAAAACTTGCCGTCGAAATTCCGCTGCGCGACGTGCACTTTTTTCTCAAAATCTAGGCCGAGGTGATCGAACTTCAACGATTGTGGATCGATCCGCACGGGACCAAACGGCCTCGGTGTCGGCGATGATGACGGAGTTGGCGTCGCGCTGGGGCTGGGCGACGGCGACGGACTAGGCCTCGCGCTGGGGCTGGGCGACGGCGACGGACTAGGCGTCGCGCTGGGGCTGGGCGACGGCGACGGCGACGGACCAGGTGAGCTCGTTTTACAATTTGACGCTGGTCCGGTGAGCTTACCGAGCAGATCGTAGCTGGGCTTATCCGTGAACGGATCGATCCCGATTGACGGGACGAGCCGGCTAAACCACGAGTACCCCACAATGTCTTGAAGCGTGTAGCCGTTGACGGTGAAGCTGTAATTTGTAACTGGATCGCCGACTTCTAGGTCGCCGCCCCCGCAAGCGGTCTCACCTGGTTGAACCCATGGCGGGACCGCGTTCTTATAAAACGGATCGTTCAGCCACTCGGCTACTTCGTGGGAGAGCGTTGGTACCGACTTTTCGGACGAGACATTCCCCCACACGGTTGTAAAGATGCCGGATGCCGACGACGTCGTGATCGAGAGATCGTTGTGATAACCGCTATAGCAGCAGTAGTTTCCGTCAGGCTCGAGCAGCTTGATGCCGATCGTCGCAAAGAGCGTCATCGTTGTCGGCCGGATCTTGAGCTTTTCGACGAGATCGGTTTCTACGACGCTCATGAAGTAGTTGAACTGGATGTAACCGGTCGTGACCCCGCCCGACGTCGTGGTGTATCCGTCCGCTGCCGGAATAGTTATAGCCTGCGTTGGCTCAATCGTGGGAGTTCCTAGAAGGACATGGTAATTTGTGCCGGTGACCGAGCTCCAAAACTCGGACCGCATCACCGCGTCACCGAACTGCGTCGTGCCGACCGTCCCGAATGACGCGCTCGTGTAGAGAGGGGAGCCCGTCAACACGCTGATGTCGCCACCGGCATTGAAATTCTGGCCGCTGCTGCCGCTGCTCGCAAAGGTGACGTTGAGTGGAACGATTTCATTCGGAATGGTTGTCGTCGCCGCAGCTGCAAACGGACTGGTTCCGACCATCTTGTAGGGATACGTTACCCCATCGTAGGTAAATGACGATTCCCAATACGGTATCGTTGTGCCCGAAGCGGCGAGCCGTTTTACATGGGCGGGTTTTGCGTGGATCCGATGACCGCTCTCATTAGGCGGCGTAGGACCACTGCCGCCTGCGCTCCCGGCACACCCGGAAGCAAGAATAGAGAACGCAGCGATCAACGGAGCGCTTACATTGTAATAGGCTACCCGAGCCACCGAACCCAAAGGCACTTATCCTGCCGGTGTGCGGCGCATCGATCTCAAAGACGAGTGGCTCGAAGCCGACCGGCAGTACGCCGCGTCGTTGGCAACGGCGTAATCGACCGGTTGTGCGCCAGAATATCGATAAGGACCGGCGGTGCCACCGCATCGGGCCGGCTGAAATCCGCCGTCTCGCTGTGCCGCTCGCCGTACGCCAGCTTCGAATTCGTCGCCTGCAAATCGATTCTCGGCGGAAGCACGTCGACCGGACGAAAATCCGCCGTAGCATAAAACGCGGCGTACAACGGTAACGCGCTCGCGTCGTATGGCGTCAGCGGCGCCATCCCCAAGATCAGCTCCATCGTCCGCACGACGCTCACCGTCGAGTAATGTTCGTGAAACGCGCCGCCGCGCGCGTACGGCGATGCGATGTAAAGCGTCGTTCGTTGATCGCTGACGTGATCGGCGCCGTCTTGCGCGTCGTCTTCGGTAATGAAGACTGCCGACGATCGCCAGAAAGGCGAGTGCGAAATCGCCGAAACTATCAAACCGACAGCGTAGTCGTTTGTCGCGACATAAGCCGCCGGCGTGGGTTTTCCCGCCCGGCTGCCGTACGTGTTATCGTTCGGCAGCCAGATATACTCGAGTTGCGGCAGTGTGCCGGTCCTGACGAAGTGGTTGAACTCTCGCTGCCACTCTTGCACGCGATCGAGATCGCTGTAGTCGAGATCCCACCCGACGTAGCGCGAATCGAACCGGTCGCCGAGGCTCGGCGCCGTCGCGGCGATGTGCCCTGCGGCCGCCGGCATGAGCGCCATCTCACCGTAATCGCGAAACGTTACGCCTGCTCGTCGCGCCGCATCCCATAAATAACCGTTGCGCGGAACCGACGCGCCGCGCCCCGAGAGCGCGTCGTCGCGATCCCACCGTCCGCCGTAGACTTGCGGCCACAGCCGCTCCACGTAATCGTTTGCAAACGCTGCGTCCGCCCAGTTGTGCCCCGCGTCGCTCACTTCACCGCTTGCGTAGAAATTATCGAAAAGACCAAACCGCCGCGCGAGCGCGTGTTGGTTCGGCGTCACTTGTTCGCCAAACCAGACGAGATGCGGATCCCCCTCTCCACCCGGCACGTCGCCCAACACCTGATCGTACGTGCGGTTTTCTTTGAGAATGAAGATGACGTGCTTGATCGGGCCACCCGCACGCAAAACGGTTCCCGGCGGCGGCGCGATCGCTGGCAACGCAACCACGGAAGACGCCGATGCACCCAATGCCAACGATCGCAGCGAACCGTATTGAATCGCCGCAATATAGGAATTCGCAGCACTTGGCGAGCCGAAGATGTCGAAACGCGGATTCGGTTGCGTTCCCTCGCCTTTGCCGTCGACGACGAGGAGGCTGCGGGCAAGCGGAACGACGTCGGTCGGATACCAGCCCGTCGCTAGGCGCGCGACCACGCGATCGCCGCGCAACACAGCGATTTCGTTCGCCGCACCCAAACTCACAAAGAGCGAATTGCCCAGCAGTGCAAGCGCGTTGGGCGAACTCCCCACCATACCAGGAAAACGCCCGACGAAAACGTCGTCGAGCCGCCGCCCGCTTCGAACGTCGTAAACGCCGACCGTATCCGCATCGGCCTGCGCGACGTACAGCTTCCCGCCGGAGGCGAGAACGTCGCTCGGATGGAGATCGCACGCGATGTGCCGCACCTTTCGCGACCGCACGTCGATCGCCGCGACGTAACTCGCCGACCGCACCGCGACGAATACCGTGCCGCCGTCCCCCGCAAACGCGAGATTCCCTGGAAAGGCGCCGACGTAGCGTGGTGATGACAAAGAAAGATTGCCCAGCCGCCCGATGCGCACCCCATCTTCGCCCTTCGCCGAGACTGCAACGAGATCGCCGTACGCCGCAACCGCCGTCGGCGTCGTGCCGTGCAACGCAACGGTGCGCACCGCACCCGTGCGCCAATTAACGTCGAAAATCGCGTCCGCGCCAAAACCCGCAACGAGCACGCCGCCGGCAGTCCACACGGGTCGCCCCGACGCTCCGCCGAGCGCAACCCTGCGCAACCGGTGCAAATCCGACGAACGGTAGAAGACGAGCGCCGGCGGATTGAAGCCCGCCTCCACCACCGCCACCATCGAGCCGTCGGGAGACGCAGCCGCGCCCTGCGGCATCGTCCCGGTTTGCACCACCGTGCTCGGCGGTGCGTCCAAAACCCAATCATTCGGAAGAAGCGTTGCGGCCGGATCGGCGGCCGCAAACCGCGCCACCCCAAGAGCGATGACGACGAGCAGTAACGCTGCCCAGAAGTGCCCTCGCCTTCGCCCGAGAAGCGAAACCTTAAGGATGAAAGCCCTTTGGCGCGCCGCGCTCATCGTCGCACCCTTCGCCTCGGCGATTCTCTTTCCGTTGCAGATGATGCCCGTTTCGTAGGCCTGCGCCCCGGCGACCCGGTCCGATACGATGTCCAGCGTGGATCGCAAGTCCACAGCATCCATTTCGTCGCAGCCAAAAGCGCGCCGTACGAATCCAACGCCTTGGGGGCAAATCTTAGCCCATTTAATCGCTAACTAGAACAAAGCCCTCCGCCGTCGACGTGCGATGCTCGGAGGGCTTTATGTCTTTGGACGTTTAGCACGTCCTTCCATTACTATTGGGTGACGGTGATGGTGCCTGCCATGCCGGCGTTAACGTGATAGATGCAACCGTAGTAGTAGCTGCCGGCTTTGGTAAACATCACCTGGAAGCCGCGTCCGCCCAAGAATGTACCGGAGTTGACGACTTTCGTCCCGTCGTATGTCGTGACACCGCCATGGGGCGCGATGTTCACGGCCGGATCGGGGGGAATGTTCGGCAAGCCCGACTTACCGGCGACGTTTAAGGTCACGGTGTGAGGCTCGTTCGACGTTTCGTTGATGAACGTCACGACGGTGTTTACCTTCACCGTGAGGTTGCCCGACGTAGCCGCTTTCGCAGGATTACGCGTGTCGAGGAAGCGCAGCACGGTGAGATCCGTCGGTGGATACTGTACGAGTTGCGGATCGACGCCCGCGGCAAGCGTCGTTCCGCCTGGCTTGAAGGGAAACTCTCGAACCGAAGCGCGTGCGCCGCGTAAATCCGCGCGTAGCTGGGCAGCGCCGAGTCTGCGATAATATGCGGCATCGTGCGGATAGGGCGTTCCGGCTTTCTGCACGATCACCGTTCCCTCCATCGCAGGTTCGTGGAAGAGACACACGATGCGGTAGGTTCCAGGTGTCGGAAACTTCAGCGTGTAGGTTTGGCCTCCGACGAGGATGCCGGAGTTCAGGAACTTCTTACCGGTAACGGTCGTGCCGCCGTGCGGTGACTCGTCTTTGAGGTCGAGAGGAGACGGCATCTTTGCACCGGCCGGAACGAACGCCACGGTGTGCGCGTCGCCGCCGGCACCGCCTGCGACGGTAAACGTAACGGTGTCGCCTGCATCGATCGTGATGCTGTTAGGATAATAGTCGAGGGCTTGGAACGCGAAGTCTTTATTCGCGCCGCCCGTAAGCACGCTCCAATTCGTGCTTGCGTGCGGACGTAGGGTGCTAACGCCAGGCGCGCTGGGAACGCCGGCGTGCGAACCCATCGCACCGCCGGAGCAACTGCACAACGCGACCACGAGAGCGAGAAATCGAATGTTGCGCATACATCCATCCTCCTAGCAAGGGAGGTCAGTTTTCGCTGTTACACTTCACGCACCAGGCAGGCGCTCAGTCGAGCATCCGTAGGGGCCTGCGCGGGGGCGATGTCGTCTAGGTTCCTTAAGGAGTACCGCCGCGTATGCGATAGCGCAAGTGGACTACTCCGGTGCCGAAGCGGCGTGTCTCAAGGAGTTCGAGATTCCGTCGTAAGGCGGCTCGGAATGCCGGCTTTCCGCCGCCGACGATCACCGGGTTGAGAAACAGGTGACATTCGTCGACGAGATCGGCTTCGAGCGCAAGCCCCGCAAGCTCGGCGCCGCCAATGTTGATGTCGTGCTCCGATTCGCGCTTGAGCTTTCGAATAGCCTCGAGGTCGAAGTCCCGCTCGACTCGCGTGTTGCGTGTCGTAGCGCCTGTTAGCGTTCGCGAAAAGACGATCTTCTCGGCCTTCTGCCAGATCCGTGCGAAATCGCGGTGTTCGGGTGGATAGCCCTCGATCGTCGCCGCATCAAAGTAGGCCATCGTCTCATACGAGTCGCCGCCCATAGAGATAGGTTCCGATCGGCCGCAACAACTCAGTGATGAACGCGTGTGCTTGATCGGGAATGACCCCGTTTCGTGCGGGATACGCATGATGACCTCCTCCGCGTCGTCGCGTAGACCTCGGCTACGCTATGTCGTTTCGTGTTCCTCGAGCGCGAGTGCGATTGCATCCTCTGGTGTGAGCGCAGCGCCCTCGGCGATCAGTCGTGCGAGTTCGTCGGGCGCGAGGCTTTCGCGCAGCAGTGCGATCAGACGGTCGCGCGTCGTCGCCTCGGTGAGCTCGCGGGGGAATCCGAGTCGCGCAAACGCGGCGTCGGCGTAGCCTTCGAGTTTAGCCGCGCGCGCACGATCGCCGCGCAGCGCGACGGCGAGCGCCAGATGCTCGATCGCCATCGCGACACGGACGTGGTCTGGCTCGCGCTCGGCATGGATCCCAATCGACTCGCGAGCTGCCGCAACAGCGTTCGGAAGATCGTCCACCTCGGCGAGATAGCCCGCGAGGTTGACGAGCAGGAGGGCGAGAGCGCCTTTATCATCACCAGCCCGCACCGCCGGAAGCATCTCGCGAACGATCGCAATCGCTCGCTGCGTCTGACCTCGCGCGTGCTCGGCCTCCGCGAGATTGACCGCCGCAGCCAGTTCGCCGCGAGCGTTTCCGAGCGAGCGTAGTTCCTTGCGGAGTTGCTCGTGCATGCGGGACGCCGTCTCAAGGTCGCCACGAAGGTGGCTGAAGAGTGCGCGCGTTTCGAGCAAGAGAAGGCGAAGGTTAGCCGAGGTTCCCGGAACCGCTTCGGCTTCGACCAACGCAGGCTCCGCGTCGTCAAACCGACCGAAGAACGTCGCCTGTTGAGCATACCGGCACAGCGCCGCAGCGAGCGACGAGCCGTCGCCGCTCGCCCGCGCCTGCTCGACCGCCTGCGTCGCCAGCTCGAATGCGCGCACCTTGTGGCCGGATTCTCGGAGCAAATGCGCCAACGCGGTTAACAACCGGGCGCGTAGCCGGGACTGGTCCGCCGGGAGCGCCGCGAGATAGGCCTCGCACCGTGCCATGCCTTCCGCATCTAGTCCGAGGGACCGCCAAGTCGCGTCAATGTTGACGAGTAGCTCGCCGCCGTCGATGACCGCGCAACCCGCCAATGCAGCATCGAGTGACGAACGCACGTCCTCCAGTTCGGTCTGCAGCGCCGCAATAACATCGGCATCTCGTGCGGTCCGCTCCCACCGTTCCCATAGCACCGCGAAGCGATCGCGCAGATAACGCAGTTGGCGATCCGCAAGAAGGTCGCGCTCGCCCGCATCAACGAGCTTCTCCGACGCATACGCGCGTGTCGATTCGAGCAACCGATAGCGCAGCGCGTCGCCCTGCGGCTCGGCCAGCACGAGCGACTTATCGACCAGCGACGCCAATACGTCGAAGACGTCGAGCTTATCGAGGTCCTCGCCGCTGCCAACCGCAACCGCTCCCTCCAGCGTGAATCCGTTGACGAAGATGCCCAGCCGCCGAAAGAGCGTGCGCTCGCGCTCGTCGAGCAGGTCAAAGCTCCAATCGATGAGCGCGCGCATCGTCTGATGGCGCGGCAGCGCGCTGCGATCGCCACCGGTGAGCACGCGAAAGCGTTCGTCGAGCCGCTCGCGCAGCTGCTTTGGACTAAGCACCTTCACCCGCGCGGCGGCCAGCTCGATCGCCAAGGGAATGCCGTCGAGCCGCCGGCAGATGTCGGCGACAACCTGCGCGTTCTCATCGGTTAACGTAAACTTCTTATCGACGCTTTGCGCACGCTCGGCGAACAGCGACGAACCATTCCCAACCGCGAGCGACGGCATCCGGTAGCTCTCCTCGCCTTCGATTCCCAGAGCTTGGCGGCTGGAGGCGAGCACGGTAACGTTGGGGCAGTTGCGCAGAATGCCCGCAAGCGCCCGTGCTGTAGGTTCGATCAAATGCTCGCAGTTGTCGAAGACGAGCAATGTCTGCTTTCCCTTGAGCGCGCGAGCGAGGTTCTCGACTGGATCGCCTTGCGGCGCGAGCGTGAGCCCGACGGCTTGAGCGACGGTGGTGGGAAGGTAGTCCCCGCTGGTCAGTGGTGCGAGTTCGATAAACCACACGCCATCGGCAAAGTCGTCGAGCAGTTTGGCCGCGACCTGTAACGAAACGCGCGTCTTGCCCACACCGCCCGAGCCGGTTAACGTTACAAGCCGGTGCTCGTGCAACAGCGCGGTGATCTCGGCGATTTCCGTCTCGCGCCCGACGAAACTCGTCACCTGCTGGGGTAAGTTCGTTTGCGGCTCGACCACGCGCAGGCGCCAATCGAGGGCGAACAGCGCGGCGCCTGCGCTTTCGGCCAGCATGCTCAGCGCGTGGCGATCCTCGGCGTCGTACTCGATGCGCTTAGGTATGAGCGTGAGAAAGCCGATCAGCTCGCCTCCGGCCATCATCGGAAAGGCCAGCTCACCATGAGCTACTGAGTGCAACGTACGCGGATCCGCGGGCGCCGTTGCAGAGCGCAAGCGAACGATCAGCGCGTCATCGGGTTCCACGTTTTCGAGCCGAACGTCAAACGAGGAGGCTTCGGCTGTATACGAACCGCGCCGCAAATAGACGGCGCATCCGGCCGTGCTCATGTGACGATCGACCGCTTCGACCACGCGGCGCAGCACCTGTTGCACGTCGCGAAACGACGTCAGCTCTTTTTGCAGGTGGGATAACGCTTCGCGCGCTTCTCGCCGACGTTTGGTAAAGGCCGCTTCGATCAGTAGTTCGATGCGGCGATGGAGCGGCCGAAACGCGAGAGCTGCCAGCACGACGATCGTAATCTCGATCGCCGTGCCGGCCAGGCGCGAGCGATCGGACACGTACTTTTCGGTGGCACTCTCTGCCAGCGCAAAAGCGACAAACAGGGCCGTGGTAACAAGGCCGAACGCATATGCGCGCCAGCGACCGATCGGACTCAGGGCGCTCATCCGATATCGCTCATCTCGACGACGATGTGCGCCCTCCGCTGCGCTAATCCCCTCGGATAGCAGCCGATCGCCGCGCAAGGGGCGGGGGTCCGATGCACTGGCTGTCGGGATAGAATGCGCGTCAGTCGCCGGTGTCCGGTACCTGCACCTTCACGATTTCACCCGACGTATTTGTCGGCTGCTCGAAGCCTTTGTTCGAGATGTACAGTGTGTTATGGCCGCCGAAGGTCATCGCGGTCGGAAAACTCAGTCCGCCAACGATGGTGCGCCACGAGCCGTCGCGCGCGAGCCGCACGACCGTTCCGGTGTTCGCGACGGATGGCGCGGGCGCGCAGAAGCCCGTGAAGGTTTCCAAGGCGTAGATTCGCGCGTGATGCACCGCGCCCGCAATACAAGAAGCGCACACGCCCGCCCAAAAACGGAGTGCGCGCACAGTACGGATCTTCATGAGGATACCTCGAAATTCGCCAGCTTCAGTGAACGAGGATTGGTCAAAATCGTACTAGCGAATAGTCAACAAATCGTCAAGGCGGCCAAGCTGCGGGAATAGCAGCTGCCGCTGAACACAGGCGTTTCGCAGCTTTGGCACGTTCGTCGTCATCGCAGCAACGGCTCGCAGCCCTCGTACAGCGTATGCGGCGTCACTTGCAACGTAGTGCTCTGCGTTTGTGCGAGGCTCTGGTTTGCTATGCCGGCGCGAGCGAGGCGGCATACTGCTTGTCGGCTTCGAGCCATTCGTCTTTGAGATCGATGCGGCGCACCCCGGCGGGATAGGTGCCCTTCGGATGTGCGGCAATCCAGTCTTGCGCTAACACCGTGAGATACTCAAAGTTCTCCCAAAGCGCATCCCCTATTCTCCGCCGCGCTATGGCTCCAACCGGCGCTAGGCGTTCCCAAGCCCCCATCACTCGGTCACAGTAGATTTGAAGCACGAGTTCCGTATCGATGAGACCGGCTCTGACGAGCGCTCCCATGCCCTCATAAAAGTTTCCAATAGCGTTTATATTCGCGTCAACCGGGCGATTTTCGTCGGTCCTTGCAGATGGATGGCCGAGTTGATACCGGAACGCAGGATCCTGCAGCAATGCTGACAGCTTCGTTTGAACAAACTGTTCTGCCACCTGAAAATCCGGCTTTTGTGCTGTCTCGCGAAGCTCGTTGAACGCGGCGATTTGATTGCTGCTTCGAGCATGGCGCAGTTGCACGATAGCGGCAATCGCCGTTGCGGCGATCACCAAGAACGTCCCAAAGGTGGCGAGTGTGTTGACAAGCTCCAAAGACATAAGGCCCCTCCCCCAAAGCGCGGTGCATTTGCGAAGGGGGTTAAAGTACGCGGTGGCTTGTCCCTAGATTTGGCTGCGCCGCCATGCCGCGCAGCTGCAATGCCCGCAATGCGGAATGCCCGGGAGGCAGCGCAAAATGCTCTTTAACTGATCCCGTCGCGGAAGGCAATCGCTTCGAGTTCGACTCGGACCGCATCATCAATTGAAATGACGGGCCGTGCCTCGAACACAAAAGCGGGAAGCATCGAGCAGAACTTGTGAACGGCCGTCGGATCATCGCAGTCCAGCAACATATAACCACCCCAGTCACCCACGCGAATCACGAACAACTCAATCTTGAAATTGCCGGGAGCCTTCCATTGCGTGAAGACCTTTAGGATCCGCTTCTGCGCATTTTCGTACTCCATAGGCGAACCTTGCGGACGTTCTGTCCATGTCAGCATGTACTTCAAAGGGTGACCTCCCAGTTCGAGTAGATTCGGATTAGTCACTTACTTTCAAAGATTTGCCTGGTAAGGCATCGTGACGCACGAGTGCATCGGCACGCCCTGCCTTACCAGGCGAGAGTCTCGAGCTTTGGTTTAGGCGAAGACGCTAGTGTGCCGCCCAAGACCAGCCGGTCATCAGCCAACCGCTTCCGGTTTTCTGCAGCGCAATCGTGAGAATACCAGACGAATTTACGGTCTTGCCCTTCTGTTTGTACGTGAGGTCGGTGGGAATTGCGGCGTAAGCACGATCGCCGGTCACGATAACGTGCCAAGCCGTCTCCAGCGTAGCCCTCTCTCCGGAAATTCCGTTCTTCTTCACGAACGCGGTATTCGCGTTCCACCAATCGGCACATGACGAGAATACGTACGGCGCGATATTGGAGACGACGGGTGCCGACGAGGCGCAGAGTGCCTCCCACGCTTTCCCGTCGGCCTTATTAAAGGATGCTACCGCGCTATTGATGAGCGCCATCACGTCGCTACTATCCGACGCGACGGCTCTTGCGGGCACGCACGTGGCGGCCGCCAAAAGCGCTATGGCAAGGGCTGCCGGTCTAATCAGCTTCATGCTCCCTCCTTTGGCTATCGTTCAGTGAGAGCACGCTCGTTCTGCTCTGCAAGCGCCTGCTCCCTCTTTCCGCAGGCTCAGCGCTGGGCGCCGCTCGCTAGGGGGAGTCGTTCTTCCTCGTTTTATCTTCTGTTAGCCGACGGCCTAAGAATTACGCGTACAGGTGACTTTGAAATTCGGTGTCTTCGACGCCATCGATTCGTAGCCGGTGTACGTGTTCGTGTTTTGATTGACGCGAACCGATTCGCCCCATCCCAGCTTTCCGCTACTCGAGGCGGTGTCGGTCCAATGTTCGGTGTTGCCGGTAAAGGGCTTGGCGGACGACGCCCACCAACTTCCCAAACTGTCGAGACCGGTCTGCGAATACCGCTGATGCTTGGCATCGTACGATAGCGCAAAGGCGATGTAATACGGCTGCGTCATCTTCCCACTGGGCGCGACCGCAACCCACTGGCGGAGAATGCCGTTGTCCATCGTGTACGTGACGCTGGCGTGGGTAGGCGGATCGCTCGTCATACCGCCGGTGCACGACCACGAGCCAACGTAATATTGCATCGCTGCCATTCCCGATGCGGATTGCGCGCTCATCGGCGCAGCAACTGCTAAGACAAAAACTAACAGGACGATAGGTTTCATAGAATCTGCCTCCTGGCAGGGAACATTAGCTCGCTTGCTCCGCTTGCCCTGCGAAACTACAAATCCAACTTCGAGGCGACAAATCCCGCGACCCCGACCGGGCACGGCCTTCGTTACCCACACCCTCGAAGGTTACCGTTCGATTACCAGCACTTAAGGTTGATGACTTTAAAATCGATTGGGATCGGTTTGTCGATCTGCGTGTTGCCAGTAAAATGTCCCACGGCTAATACTGACCAAGCCCTATTCCCACAGCAAAGCCGTGTACGACATTTTTGGAAACTTGGCCGTCCTTGTCCCCAGAAGGTCCAGGCGGAGAAGCAAAGCCCACGCTAATCCCGCTATACCAGGGATTACGGTTGTCGGAAATGTGGTTCCCCATCACCCGAATATTCTTGGTACCACCGTTTATGCTGACGCCTGAACCACCAACCGCCAGTGTCCCGCAGCGGTTGCGCGGATGGCTGGGCGGGACCTCAGTAGTCTTTGGTTATTATGCGAAGACTCTGATATGGTTGTCCGATGAGAAGCGCGGAATCAATGTTTGACTTGAGCGGCCGTATCGCCGTCGTGACCGGCGGGAATGGCGGGATTGGCCGCGCCATCACCCTCGGCTTGGCTCGCGCGGGGGCATCCGTAGCAGTGCTGGCGCGTAACGATGAAAAAAACCGCCTCGTGCTTGCCGAACTAAAAAGCATCGGTAGGCCGGCAATGGCCTTTCGGCTCGACGTCACGGATCGCGCGGCACTGCCCGCCGCCGTGGCGCAAGTAGAACGCGAGCTCGGCGGCATAGACATTCTCGTCAACAACGCGGGGATCGCCGTTCTAAGCGGCGGAGTGCTCAACGAAACCGCCGATGTTTGGGACAATACCATCGAAACGCATTTGAACGCGAGCTTTCTTCTTTCAAGGTTGGCCGCCAAGTCGATGATCGATCGAAAGAGCGGAGGGAAAATCATAAACCTGGCGAGCATGTACTCGATCTTCGGATCGGGCCTCGTGCCGTCGTACAGTGCTGCAAAAGGCGCGATCGTGCAGCTCACCAAGTCTATGGCGATCGAGCTAGCCCCTTATAACATCCAAGTCAATGCAATCGCGCCGGGATGGATCGAAACGGATATGACGGGTCCGGTCCGTGCTTCACCGATGAACGACGCCATTCTCGCGCGCACGCCGGCTAACCGTTGGGGGCAGCCGGACGAAGTTATTGGTGCGGCGGTCTTCCTCGCTTCTCGCGGCGCGGACTTCATAACCGGCGTCACGCTTCCAGTGGATGGCGGCTACTCCGTTTTCTAGGAACGCGCCGTCGATAAACCATCGAGCGTGGCGCCGGCAGCAAAGCGCGGGTCTACCTGTGCGCGCGGCGAAAGCCCGCTGACGCTCATGGCTCACGACGTTTTCATTTGCCACGCATCGCAGGATAAGGCCGTCGCCGATGCGGCCTGTGCGGCGTTAGAACAGGCCGACATTGCCTGCTGGATCGCGCCGCGCGATCCGCTGCCCGGCATGCCCTACGGCCGCCAGATCATCGACGCGATCGAAAACGCGCGCGCCGTCCTGCTGATCTTCTCGGCGCAGGCCAACAGCTCCGAGCACGTCGCGCGTGAACTCGAGATTGCCGCCAATGCCAAGAAGCCCATCGTGCCGTTTCGCATCGAAGCGGTGATGCCGTCGGGGGACCTGCAGTATTATATCACGCGCGTGCATTGGCTCGATGCCATGGCGCCACCGATGGAGACGCGGCTCAGTGAACTCGTTGCGGTGGTGCAGCAGCTGCTCGAAGGCGGAGCAGCAACACCTGCAACGCCGGCAACGCTCGCTGCTCCTCACGCGCAGTCCGCAGTACCAGCGGACTCAACCGACGCGCCGCGCCACAACCTGCCTGCACAGCTCACGCCGCTGATCGGACGCGACGAAGAGCTGGCAGCGATTACGGCTTTGCTTGAGCGATCGCGCATGGTGACGCTGACTGGTTCAGGTGGTATCGGCAAGACGCGCGTGTCGGTGCAACTCGGGGCCAATCTGCTCGACGGTTTCGCCGATGGCGTGTGGCTCGTTGAGTTGGCGCCGATTTCCGATCCGTCTCTGGTCGCGACCGCGGTGGCGCAAGCGCTGAGCGTCAGACAATCCCCCGATCAGCCCATGCTCGAGACGCTGGTGGGCGCGCTCACCCACAAGCAGGTGCTGCTCATCCTCGACAGCTGCGAGCATCTCATCGAACCGACGGCAGGTGTGCTCACCGCGATTTTGCATGGCTGCGCTAACGTCAGGGTGCTCGCGTCGAGCCGCCAAGCACTCGGGATCGACGGCGAGCTGACCTACCGGATGCCGTCGCTGGCCGTCGGGAATGGGTCGTCGCTGGTGGCTGCAGAGGCGATGCGCTATGCGGCGATCGAGTTGTTCGTCGCGCGCGCGCGCGCGGCATCGATACCCGCTTTGCGTTAACCGACGACGATGCGCCGATTGTCGCCGATATCTGCCGGCGGCTGGACGGCATTCCACTCGCGATCGAGCTGGCGGCGGCGCGGGTGAAGGTGCTCAGTCCAAAACAACTGCGCGAACGGCTCGACGAGCGGTTTCGCGTGCTCACCGGCGGCAATCGCAGCGCACTCCCGCATCATCAGACGATGCGCGCGCTCATCGATTGGAGTCACGACCTGCTCGACGGGCGCGAGCGCACGCTCTTCCGGCGGCTGGGGATTTTCGTCAACGGCTTCACGCTCGAGGGAGCGGTTGCGGTTGGGAGCGGCGAGGAGCTTGACGAACTCGACCTGCTCGACGTGCTGGCGTCATTGGTCGATAAGTCGCTGGTGGTCGCCGAGCGGCAGGGCGACGCGGTGCGCTACCGGTTGCTCGAATCGACGCGCGCCTATGCGTTAGAGAAACTCGCCGCTGCGGGCGAGCGCGAGCTGCTGGCGGATCGCCACCTGCGCTATCTGCGCGATCGCTTCGCGGAGCTATGGGAACGACGCGAGCAGACCGCACAAGATACCGAGCTTGCTGCGGCGCTGCACACCGAGCTGGAGGACGTGCGTTCGGCGCTCGACGGCGCATTGGCACGGTCAGCGGTCATTGATGGCGGCGAGTTGCTCGCCAACGTCGGCGCGAATTTGCTAAACATCGGGCTCGAGGCGGAAGGCCTGGCGCGGTGCGAGGCGTATCTCGCGGCGCTTCCGGCGGACCAGTCGCAGCTGCGCGCTCGATTGTCAATGGTGTTGACGAGTTTGCTCTCCTCTTCCGGCCGCAAGGTGCGCGCGTTTGAAGTGGCGACGGAGGCGGTCGAGCAGGCGCGGGCCGGCGGCGACACCGCGGTGTTCGCTCGGGCGCTGCACCGGTATGCGGGAACGGCGACGTTCCTCCAGCGGTTTGACGACGCGGCGCAGGCGTTAGCGCAAGCCGAAGCGATCCCGGGGACCTCGGCTCGCCTGCGCATAATGTTGCTCGACGCGCGCGCACTCTTTAGCTCGATGCGTGGCGATCTCGAGATGTCCGCGCGCATCTACGAGCAAGCTCGCAAGGAAAACCGCGCGCTCGGAAACGTCCGCAACGAGCAGATGGCACGCAGAACCTCGCGGAGACCGAACACGAGCGCGGTCAGACGCCGCGCGCGATTGCGATCTTGCGCGAGATACTTCCCGCGGCGCGGTCCGGTGCTGATACGAGCTTGCTCGGCAACCTGTTCCAGAACCTCGCGGGCTATCTCGTTGCGGTCGACGATCTTCCCGGTGCGGTCGGGGCGGCGCGCGAGACCATCGCGATCCATGCCGCGCGCGAACCGGACCATCACCGCATCGCGGTTGCGATCGAGCACCTGGCGCTCGCCGTCGCGCTGCGCGGCGATTGCGTGCGCGCGGCCGCACTCCAAGCCTTCGCCGACGCCGCGATGCAGCGACACGGATTCGCGCGCGAGTTCACCGAGACGACGACGCGCGACCGCCTCACTGCACTCCTGCACGAACGCCTCGCCCCCGACGAACTCGCACGGCTGATCGCCGAGGGCGCTGCACTCACACCCGAGGCTGCGATCGCACTCGCGCTTGAGGAACCTGAATCGGTTTAGCCTAGCTAAAAAGCCTTACGCCGTATAGCGTTTTCGACGCGCCGTGATTTTTGCAAACGGCGTTGCAAAATGCACGCGCCGAGTGCGCCGAGCGACGTGCTTGGAGCAATGCGCGAAAACATCGAAAACGTTGGGTCTGCGCCGCGTGCGCCGCTTACACGGCCGCGCCGGCTGTGCGTCCGATTGCATGCGCAACGGTCTCGAGCGCCGTTTCAAAATCCTCGTCCGTCAGCAGGCCGAAGCCCAACCGAAAGACGCGCGCTTCGTCTCCGAACCACGAACCATTGGCGACCCGCACGCCGCCTCGTGCCAGCTGCTCGTAGAATTGCGGAACCGCTCCATCCTCGATTGCATCTCGGCGCAAGCGAACGCAGCATATCGCGCCGGCATCCGGTCGCACCCATTCGACGACGCGCTCGTTGGCGCGTACCCAGTCCGCCACACGCTCCAGGCGCGACCCGAGAAGACGCCGCCGATCGCGCAAAATCTCGTCGATGTGCCCGAATACTTCGATCGCTAGCGCTTCGTCGAGCAGCCCACACGAGACGACGGTATTGAATTTCGCAAGCTCGAGCTGCTCGCGCATCCACGGATCCCGCGTAATCGCCCATCCGATGCGAAGGCCCGGAGCGCCGTGGGATTTCGAAAGTGAGGCAATCGTCACGACCTTCGGCCCGAGGTCGATGGCTGGTGCGGAAATCGCGTCATCCCCATACGTGGACTCTCGGTAGATTTCGTCGACGACGAAGTATGCGTTCGGAGCGATCTCTTCGATGGATCGGTACATCTGCGCGAGCATGTCGCGCGGGATGACGATTCCCGACGGATTGTGGGGCGACGCGATGCTCACGAGGAGCGTTCGCTCGGATAGCAGCGAACAAAACGCCTGCAGATCGACGCGATATTGCCCATCGAAAGTGAGCCTGAGCGCGGTGACTCGCGCGCCGACCGCTTCGAGACCGGCGCGCGTCAGCGGAAAATACGGCACGGTAACGACGGCTTCGTCGCCGGCCGCGCACGAAACGAAGGCGGTCACGAACAGCGCGTGCGCAGCCCCGATCGTGAGAACGACGTCGTCGGGCGCGACGCCGGATCGCTGCGCGATGACGCTGCGCAGTCTGGGGTCGCCGGCTACGCTGGCGTAATCGAGCTCCAAGCGTTCGGCATCCGGCGCCGTGCCGAGCAACTGCGAGAGCCGCAGCGACGGGGCGTAGCTTTCGGCAAGCTCGAACTGCGCGTCGGCTTCGACCACCGACATGAGTCCGTTTCGAGCGAATCGCTTCACGACTTTCTCTTTCTCAAGCGAAACCGCGGATATTGCGTCTAGCTCCTCGCACAGTTGACTTTGTACTCTTTTTTCCAGGCCCCGGCCAAGAGCGATTCGCCCAAGTCGCTATAGCTCGCGTTGCCATACACCATCGTGTCGCGAATTTGCGTGGTCTTGCCGGCGGCGTCGACCGCTGTACCGGTCCAGACGATCTTCTTTCCGCTTTGCATCGTCGACTCGGTAGCGTACGTGCCATCTGCCACGCTGAGGGGACTCACCCACATCTTCTTCGCCGGTACGTACACGTTGTACGCAGAGGCATCATAGTTGTTGCCGGTGACATGAAAAAGAATCGCGCCAGCGCTGGTCCGGGACACGGTTTCCGTCTGATTGCTCGGGCCGCCGAGCGACGTCGCAGACATACCGTTGGTGCACGACCACGTTCCAACTTGCCAGTCAAAGCCATGTGGTCCGGCTCCCACCGTTGACGGGATCGTTTGAGACCGCGCTATGCTCGGGATGAGCACAAGCGCAGCTGCTGCCATTGACCAAAGGGATCTTTTCATAAATTCTGATTGACCTCGGTGAGCGTGCAAGTGGACGAAAGGCGAGCTTTCAAGGGAAAACCTTCTAGTCCTTGACCCGTCCGGAGGTCCGAGTTTTCCGGCGACGGCTTAGCCCTGGAGCTGCACTATGCGGTTTCCGTTGAAAGTGAAAAACTTTTTACGCGTTCCGTTTTGTTCGATAATAAAGCCGTTTTGCAGGCGCATGACCAAAGGGCCAGATCCATCGCCCGCGAGCAACCCCAGGAAGCGCGGTTTCGCAGTAGCGCTGGACCGGATATAGAGCAGTCCATAGGCGACGTCTGCGACGTCCTCCGTCGTGCTGACGGGAACGATAAGCACCGTTCCCCTACCGTTTGCTAACAGACCGCTGCTGGAAAGACCAAACAGCGTGCATCCCCTCGTAAAACCCCGAACGTCGATCGAAACGTCGTCACCTTGGCAGCTCCCTTTGGTGCCGACGGTTAACTTGGCATTACTGCGCACCAGTGCGGGTGCGTCGTCGCGGGAAAGCGCCGCGGTTGCAAGTGGCGACGGGGTGATGGTTGCCGTCGGTGCGCTCGTAGGCACGGGCGAGGGCGTTGCGGTCGGCACTGGAGTTGCGCTCGGAGGCGGCGCTGTGGGCGGAGGAGCCCTTTTCCGTGCGACGATTGCGCTTCGCGCGACGACCATTGTGGCTTTCGCTTGCATCGCAGGTTGGTGCCGTACGAGCAGCCGCGCACCTGCGAACACGGCAACGATCACACATGCCGCCAGCGTAAGCCAGAAGAGTGTCTTTTTGCGGAGTGCGATTCGCCGGCGGGCGCGCACCGGGCCAGTTGCGTAGGTTTCCGTGATCGCGGATCCAAAAGACTCGTACCGCTCCTGATCCATCAGCGTGCGCCAGTCCAGTGTCGTGCGGGTTCCGCACGCTGGACAAAATTTGACTAAGCCGATGGCTTTACCGCAATTCTCGCACAGGGGCATTCTAAGGCGCACGCTCGGCAGGGCGAATAGCCAGCTTTTTCACCTTAACGGCGAGTAAATGTCGCATCCGAGAACAAGCGCGTACATCGTCCTTGTGCCATAAGCATTCGCCAAGAAAGGGAACGCGCAATCTCCATAAGCGAAGGCAGTTCGTCGACGCGCTTTTCGTCGGGTGTAACGCACGGGGAGGCCGGTCTGAGGCACTTCGGTGGCCTCCTTTATACTTGTACTAAACATGCTCACGCGTACGTTATACATCCGGGAGCAGACCAAGTGAAGAAGCAGGCCTACAGCGAATCAACTAGCGTATCGCCAGCCGTCAGCCTGCTTCCAAGCATGAATGTGGCAGGCGTGAATCGAGCTGCACTCGCCCTGAGTTGCGGCTGAAGACGGAGCGATGATGCTAAGCATGCACAACGCACTTTTGTGGATCACGATCGCCAACGTCCTGTACTTGGCTTCGTATTCGGTCCACGACATCTTATGGTTGCGAATCCTGACCGTGATCGCTGCAGCTCTACTGATTCCGTACTACATGTTGCAGCCCGTGCCACTAACCGCCGCCATCGGCTGGAATGCGGTTTTCATTGCCATCAACGCGTATTGGATCGTTCGATTGATTCTCGAGCGCCGGCCCGTGCATTTGACTTCGGAGGAAGCGCGCCTCAGAGAGCTCTCATTCCCTTCCTTGACGCCGGGGGAAGCTCGCGATCTCTTTGCCACCGGTGTGTGGGACGACGTCGCGCCCGGAGCCTCGCTCGTAGAACACGACAAGAAAGATAACCGATTCTCCGTCATTCTCCGTGGTCTCACCGATGTCATATACCGTAAGGCCAAGGTCGCGGAGCTTGGAGAAGGTCAGTTCGTCGGCGGGGTTGACCTGTGTGCTGACCTGGCGCCCGATGTCGACGTTCTGGTGCGCGAGAGTGTCCGGGTGATGTGTTGGCCTCGCGCTCGGCTTGAGCCTTCGTCGCAAAGCGCCCCGACGTTGACCTAGCGCTGGAACGAAGCGTTGGCCTCGAGCTGCAACATCTGCTTGACTCGACGCTGTCAGGGAGAAGCGCCATCTAAATGGAGTGGAGAGTTTCATCGACGTCCGATTCAGTGTGGGCGGTTGAGAGGAACATCACTTCGTTTTGCGATGGCGGCAGCAGGATGCCATGTTCGAGCATGGCGTGGTAGTAAGCGGCGTATGCGGATTTGTCGGCGGCGAGCGCGTCGTCGTAGTTGCGCGTCGCGGCGCCGGGACGGAATTTGAAGTCGACGATTGATTCGTATTGCACGACGGTAAACGAGGGTTCGTGCTGCGCGAAGATCGTGCGGATGCCGTCAGCGAGGCGCTTTGCTAGGACGTTCATGTACGAGTAATACTCGGGATGCGTTTCGAGCAGGTCGAGGACACGGTGTGCCATCGCCACACTAAACGGATTGCCGGCGTGGGTGCCGCCGGTGAAGGTTGAGCCGAGCGGCGCGAGCGCCGACACGACATCTTCTCTTCCACCGAAGGCGGCGATCGGCGAGCCGCCGCCGAGGATTTTGCCGACCGCGGTCAGGTCGGGCGTGACGCCGACGCGGGCCTGGGCGCCTTCCAAACCAAAGCGCAGCCAGGTGATGATTTCATCGAAGATCAGCAGCGCGCCGTAGTGTTTCGTGCGCTCGCGCAAACCTTCGAGAAAGCCAGCAGCCGGCATGACGAGGCCCATGTTGCCGCAGATCGGCTCGACGACGATCGCCGCGAGATCGTCTTCTCGTCCGCGTAAGCACGCGTCGACGGAGGCGAGGTCGTTGTAGCGCGCGACGGCGACGTCGCGCGTGACGCCGGCGGGAATACCGCTCGCGGCGGCGTCGGTCGTGTGCGCTGAAGCGCCGGCGTCGAGCAGCGCGAGGTCGAAATGTCCGTGGTAGTTGCCGGCAAACTTCAGCACGAGGTTGCGGCGGGTGAAGGCGCGCGCGACGCGGATCGCGCTCATCATCGCTTCGGTGCCGGTCGTCGTGAAGCGCACGCGTTCCATCGACGGGAGATGCGTGCGGATGCGTTCGGCGAGGCGCACTTCTTCCGGAAACGTCGAGCCCCAGACGAAGCCGTGCGCAGCGATCTCGTCGAGGCCGGTCGTCAGCGCGGGATGCGTGTGGCCGAAGAGCAGCGGGCCGTACGCCATGATGTAGTCGATGTAGCGGCGGCCTTCCTCATTATAAACATAGGCGCCGTGCGCCGACGTTTGTACGAACATCGGGCCGCCGACGGCCCAGCCGGAGCGCACGGGAGAGTCGCAGCCGCCGGCAAGAACGTTGCTTGCGCGTTCGACAAGCGAATTCGCGGAGATCATACGCGTGCCATTAGCGGTGTCTTAGTGCCGCCCTTCGGCAGGCTCAGGGTGACACGTAAGTGGCGCCCTTCGACAGGCTCAGGGTGACACGGCAGGTTAAGCGATTGCGTTGTCGGGCCGATGTATGACAGGGGATGGAGGGAAACACGGTGGGACGTGTCGTCTTAATGTTGGGATGTGCTGCGCTCTTTGCGGGGTGCGCGGCGCACGGGCAACTTGGCCAAAGCCCATTTCTTCCTAACGCCGCGACCAACAACGGCGCGCTACTCGGAACCGCGGGTACGGGATCGCTCGTCATCCGCGTCAGCATCGGGCTGCGGCCCGACTACATCTCGCCGTCGACCAAGGCGATGAGCGTCAAGATCAGCGGCCCGACAAGTGTCAAGACGACGGTCGCGGGCTTGACGCTTAACGCGAACGGCTGCAAGAGCAAGCTCATGACGCTGCAATGCGCGCTGAGGATTCCCGGGCTGACGAATTGCCCGTCGAAGAAAAACTGCTACATGGCGATCGTCTCCACGTACGACGCCTATAACGCTCGGAAGAACAAGATTCCGCCGACCGCAAATGTCCTCTCACGAAACGAAGCCTTCGCGTTTTCGATTCAGGGCGGGAACACGGTCATTCCGATCGTGCTCTACGGCGTGCCGAGCAGCATCGTCTTTCTCCCGGCAAGGAGTTCGTCGCTGACCGGAACGCAAGCCGCCGGTTTTATCGAGCCGAAGTGCAGCGCCAGCGCGCAAACCGTCACCGCCGCCGGCGCCGACATCAACGGGAACTACATTTTCGGCGTTGGCGCGCCGACGGTCTCGATGACCTCGAGCACGCCGTCGCAGCTTTCCGTCGCGAAGAGCGGTACAAACACGTTCGTGCTCACCCCGCCACGCGCGCCGAAGTACGCGTATGGCAACTTCACGACGCACCTCACGGTGACCGCCGCGCCGAACGCAAAGGCCGGCGGCAAACCGGCGAGCGCAACCGTCAACGTGTCGTACAGCGGCGAGATTTGTGGCATCTTTACCGAATTCAAGACCCACACCGCCGCAAGCATGCCGACGGGGATTACGGCAGGGCCGGACGGCAATATGTGGTTCACCGAGAATGCCGTTGGTAAAATCGCGCGCATCACGCTACGCGGAGCGATCACCGAGTTTCCGATTCCGGCGCCGAGCGCGTCGCCGGTCGGTATCGTTACCGGCCCCGACGGTAAGCTCTGGTTCGCCGAAAATGGCAACAGCCGCATCGGGAGGATCACGACGGCGGGGGCGATCGTCGATTATCCAACCCCGACGCGGTCGGCCGCTCCCGTACTCATCACGGTTGGCGCGGATCGGAATCTCTGGTTTACCGAATGCGCCGCAGGCAACGTTGGAAAAATCACGACGCGCGGAGCGATCACCGAGTATCCGACGCCGACGCAGAGCAGCGCACCCCAAGGAATCACCTTGGGACCCGACGGCAACGTCTGGTTTACCGAAAGCAACGCGGGGCGGATCGGCCAAATAACGACGGCGGGCACGATTAGGGAAGCTTCGGGTCCGTCGGGTTCCGCGATCGGCCCGCTCGGCATCACGACGGGAGCGGACGGTGCGCTCTGGTTTGCAGAAGCCAACGCCAACCAGATCGGGCGCATCACGACGCTCGGCACCATCTTTCCGGAGTACCCGCTTCCCGAACCCTCCAGCTTTCCGGTGATTCCTACTCTAGGACCGGACGGCGCCGTGTGGTTTACGGAACTCGGCGGCAGTCGCATCGGACGAATTACAACGGCCGGAGCAATCACCGATTACGCCATACCCACCCCGATGAGTCGGCCGGCGATTATCGCCCTCGGCGCGGACGGCGCGCTGTGGTTCACCGAAAACGGCGGCAACAAAGTCGGACGATTACGCTAGTGGGAGGTACTGCAGTGATACGTTTTGTTTTAGTGCTGGGCGTTGCCGCGCTCGCTGCGGGGTGCGCGGCGCACGGGCAACTTGGCCAGCCATTTCTTCCTAACGCCGCGGGCATGCCGGTGGCCGATACGGGATCGCTTACGCTCAGCGTGCGCATCGGGCTACAGCCCGACTACGTCTCGCCGTCGACCAAGGCGATGAGCGTCAAGATCAGCGGCCCGACGCGCGTCAAAATGACGGTCGCTGGTTTGACCGTCAACGCGAACGGCTGCAAGAGCGCGCTCATGACGCTGCAGTGCGCGCTGAAAATTTCCGGGCTGACGAATTGCCCGTCGAAGAAAAACTGCTACACGGCGACGGTTTCGACTTACGACGCTTATAACGCCGCGAAGAACCGGATTCCGCCGAGGGCTAACGTCCTCTCGCGAAACGAAGCCTTCGGGTTTTCGATTCAGGGCGGGAACACGGTCATTCCGATCGCGCTCTACGGCGTACCGCGCAGCGTCGCGTTTCTTCCCGCCCTGGGCTCGTCGCTATCGGGGACGGAAGCCGCCGGTTTTATCGAGCCAAAGTGCAGCGCCGGCCCACAAACCGTGACCGCGGTCGGCGTCGATATCAAAGGGAACTACATTATCGGCGTGGGCGCACCGACGATGTCGATGTCGTCGAGCAAGCGGTCGCAGCTTTCCGTCAGCAAGAGCGGTACGAACACGTTCGTGCTTTCACCGCCGACCGCACCGAATTACGCCTACGGCAACTTCACCACGCATCTCACGGTGACGGCCACGCCAAACATCAATGCCGGCCGCAAGCCAGCAACCGCAACCGTCAACGTGTCGTATAGCGGGGACATCTGCGGCATCATTACCGAGTTCACCAGCCCTACCGCGGTAAGCGAGCCCGCCGGAATTACCGCGGGCCCGGACGGCAATATGTGGTTTACTGAGAATGCCGCCGGCAAAGTTGCGCGCATCACGCTGAACGGCACGATCACGGAGTTTCCACTCCCGGCGCGCAGCGCGGTGCCGGCCGGTATCGTCACCGGTCCGGACGGCAACCTCTGGTTCGCCGAATCGGGGAACAACAGCGTGGGGAAGATGACGACGTCAGGCACCCTCTCCCAATATCCGGCGCCGACGCAATCTGCGTCTCCGTTCTTCATTACCGTAGGACGTCACGGCAATCTCTGGTTTACCGAGTGCACTGCAAACAAGATCGCAAAAATCACGACGAGCGGAGCGATCACCGAGTACCCGACCCCGACGCAGAGCAGTAACCCGTTCGGGATTACGACCGGTCCTGACGGCAGCCTCTGGTTTGCCGAACGAGGTGTCGGGCAGATCGGTAAAGCGACGACCACCGGCACGATCACGGAGTATTCGATTCCGTCCGGTCCTTCGAGCGGTCCCTTTGGAATTACGATGGGAGCGGACGGTGCGCTCTGGTTCGGCGCAGTACAAGCCAACAACATCGGCCGCATCACGACGCTCGGCACCGTCTTTCCGGAGTACCCGGCTCCCGAGCCGTTCAGCTATCCCGCGTTCCCGACGTTAGGCCCGGACGGCGCCGTCTGGTTTTCGGAATTCGAAGGGAACCGCATCGGACGAATCACAACGGCCGGCGCGTTTCTCGAATATGCGGTGCCGACGCCGGCGAGTCAGCCGGCAATCATTGCGGTAGGGCCGGACGGCGCGCTGTGGTTTACCGAACTCACCGGAAACAAAGTCGGACGATTGAGATAAGGCGGCGCCAACTCAGTCGGGCATCTCGTCGTCATCGAGTCCGAAGTAGTGCCCGACCTCGTGAATAATTGTCTCGCGTACTTCCTGCGGAGGGCGTTTCGCCGGGGGGCGCGCACCGGGCCAGTTGCGTAGGTTTCCGTGATCGCGGATCCAAAAGACTCGAGCCGCTCCTGATCCATCAGCGCGCGCCAGTCCAAATTACCCCATTTGTAAGCCGATTAGCCGCAAGGCGCACGCTCGGCGCGGCGAATAGCCGCGCTCTTCCTCACCCTCGATGATATGTTCGACTTTGCGATGTTCCTTATCGGAAAAACGAGGCTACTTCGCAAACTGCCGATTTCCCGTACGACCCTTAGTCGTCGTAGCGAGCAACCGCCCATAAGATTTTCGCCGACCGCGACGTGGGGGCCAGCTTGGCAGTGCGTCGATCTGATTCGGCTAGGTGAATCCTTGCGCCCGGGCAAGAAACGCCAAGGCAAAAGCAAGCATCAAACCGGACAGCTAACAGCTGCTGAGGAACCGCCGTGATACATAGGCCCATAATTGCAAGACGGCAACTTAAGCTCAAGGAGAGAAACAAAACCGTTCGTCTTGTCGTCCGTATTCGGCAACCATATCGAGAGCAGCGCGATTACGTCTGCGATTACGAGATTATCGGCTTCGCCGAACCAATAAGGAAATCGGTGTTCGGTGATGACTCGCTCCAGGCGCTGCTTATCGCTATTGCCTTCATCCAGAAGCAGCTGCACCCGTATCGGCGCCAGCTCTCGTGGTTGGGGTCTGACAGCGACGACGGGATACCCTACGTACTGCTGTTCGAGAATGAATCTAATCAGCGTCGTTCTCAGCTAATAGATCTCATGATGGAACGTTACGAGGCTGAACTGGCACATCGCGTCCTCAAGCGTGTCGCCGCTGCTCACCCGAGAGACGTAACCTACGAAGCACACGCGCTCGAGGCCGAAACCAGAGACCGCAAAAGCGACTCCTCCACCCCTAATGTAACGCCGCCAATCCCAAACCGCTACCACGTGTTAGAACAGTGTGTTCCATTAGCTGGCGCCCTTGCACATTACGCGATTGCATTGTGCTTCGGTGCTCTGAGTACGAGATCGCGCGCGCAACTGCGAGGCAGTGATGACGATGGCATTGCGAGGCTCGCCGATCCAGGTCGCGGTGCCAACGATGGGATTCGTTAGCTATTCGAAGAGCAAAGGGAGGACTATAGCATGTCGCAGGAGAGCTTAAGCACCGTTGCCGGCGTCGGCACATTTATCGTGATCGCGGCGACCGCCATCGCAGCGATCGTTCAACTGCGCCACTTGCGGGCGCAGAATCAACTCACCGGCTTGCTCACCGTCTTGCTCACCGTCTTGGCGCGGGTGGAGGATCCGCAATTCAATGAGTGGGTGGACGCAGCGCGAGACACGATCAAATCGCGCTTACCCGACCCAGCGTACCGGCGCGCGATCTTGGATGGAACCTTTGACCGAAGAAACAACCCGTGGCTAAACCTCGCCAACTCGTATGACTGGGTCGGCAGCCTCGTGAAGCACAATCTCATCCCTAAGGAATCCTTGCTCGATGTCTACGCGGGAAGGGTCGTGCAAGCATGGGACATTATCGCGGGCATTGTGCCGCTGGTGCGCGGGCGTTCGGGGCAAGGCGTGTGGGAGAATTTCGAATATCTGGTCGTTGAAGCGCGCAAGTGGTACGCGCAACATCCAGACGGCGCATATCCGAAGGGGGTGCCGAGATTGCACGTTGATGTCACGTGGCCCGAACTTGCGTAGGCATTGGCGGTACCGGCCACGGGTTGCGCGGTTCCAGCCGCCGGACGCCCTTGGGATACGTGCTCGTATGTTGCTTCATGTAATCCTGAGCGAGCACTACCAGGTATTCAAAGTTCTCCCAGATCGCGTCCTTGCCAGTGACCGCACGAGTCCAGGCGACTAGCCGTTGCATGCCATTCCAAGCACGGCTGATGACCCAGGAATAGCGGTCGAGGAACAAGTCTCTGTCGACGATGCCATTCTTGACCAAGATGCCGAGTTCTTCATAGGTATTAGCGATAAAGCGCGCCGCATCAAAGAGCTCGCGATGCTCGGCCGGCACAGCCGGTGCGGGTTGCTGGCGTACGAGGGAGACGTGGAACTCGCGAAATCCGGGATCATCCATCGCCGCGTCTAGGTTCTGATGAACGAGGGCGAGTGCATCGCGAAATTCTTTTTCGTCAAACTGATTGGCGATACTGAGCATCGCATTTATCTGATTGCCTGCGCGCAGGTGGCGAAGCTGAGTCAGCGCGGCGACGGCCGTTGCGGCGACGATGAGTACGGTGGTGAGCGTTGCGAGGGTGTTGATGATTTCCAGCGACATGGTGTCCTCCAACCACGAAGCAACTGGCCGAAAGGTGTGAATTCGGCGGCCAGCGTTCAATAGCGGAAAGCTTTGAGGCTGCGCCGCCGTAGCCCTAGGTTGCATCCTGTTGAGGCGTCGTAATGACGATGGCTTCGCCGTCATTATCGGTCCACGTTGCGGCGCCGACGATGGGATTCGTGAGATACTCGAAGGCGCGCTGAATTTCGTCGCGCGAGCAGGCGCGCGACGCGCCGGCACGTGCAAGCGTTTCTTGGACGAGCAAGAGTGCAGCGTCGATCGTCAGGCGCGGGGCGTTGCGCGGATCGTGTTGGGTTGCGAGTGTTGCTTGGAGGCTCCAGGCTTCTTCTGCAATGGTTCTTGCGACGTAGGCGATGCGCTTGCGCGCGCCGTGGTTGCGCTCCCAGATGACGTCAAGCAATGCGTCGGCGGCGAAGCCGGGCTCGAAACATTGGCGAAGCTCGAAGGCGGTGATTTGTTGTCGCAGCGCTTGCGTGAGGTCGTCGACGGACCACGCGCTGACTTTGTGCGTGAGCAACTCGGTGTGGAGCTCGACTTCTTGCGAGAAGCCGGAGCCGACGAGCGTCGCGTATTCCGCGCCGTATTGTTGTGACCACTTCGCGGCTTCGACGGCGTCGGGCCGCGTGACGACGCCGATGCCGCTCTTACACTCGAGCGTCGCTCGATAGCCGAGCGGACCGAGTTGCGCGTCGATGTAGCCGTCAGGCGCCATGTGGCCGCCGACGTGTGTTGCCCGAAAGCCGAGTTGCGCGAAGGCGTCGCAAACGGTTGTTTCCCAAGCGAGTGGGTCGCCGCCGTGCGCGCTTTTGTTGAGGCGCGCGATGAGGGCTGCGGTTTCGTCGTCATCGTCTGCAGGCATTGGCGGAAGGTTGACGTCGGGCCAATCGTCGAGCGGTTCGTTCAACCGAAAGCTGCGATCGGCGTTTTGCACGATCGGCGATTTCCGGTCGCGCGCAACGTTGCGGGTGATGAGCGTGACGAGCGCGTTGTACACGTAACGGTAGGAGGTTGAGGGCGGCAAGAGTTTGCGCGCGATGGCTTCGGCGAGGAGTTGTTCGGCAGTGTACGAGCGACCGTCGCTGAGGATGTCCATTGCGGCGGTGATGACGTGTCCGTGCGGCAGGGTTGTGCTTTCGTTTGTTATCGTTAGCGCTTCTGCTTCGAGTTGCGAGCGTTGCATGGCGGCGAAGTGCTGGTCGCCGATGGCGGCGAGCTGGGCCGCGAAGAGATTGCCGTGAAGCCGGATGCGTTCGAGGAGTTCTTCGGTGGAAACGGTGAGTTCGTTGGTTGGGCGTGATGCGAGCTCGTCCCAGCTGATGGGCGCGACCGCGCAGTCGCCGTGCGGTCCGCGCAGGCTGTAGGGCAACGCGCTGAAGAGTCCGGGCGCGTTGCCTTTCACGTGGAGGTGGATGCGGGAGCCGCCTGCGCTGTTCGGCTCGGTGGTGAAGAGCGACGGGTAGCGCTGTGCTGCGTCGTTGCAGAGCCAGTGCAGCCAGCGGCGCACGTCGGGGTACACGGGTGCGTCGCTAAATGGGATGTAGATTGCGACGCCGGCGTTCCCGTCGAGCAGCGGGATCGAGGCGATGCGATAGTTTTGCAGCACTTCGTGCGTTGCGATTGCGGCATCGTGCATCGCGTCGTGTGTTGTGCCGCCCGGAAGGTTGCCGGCTTCGAGGAGGATGCGCGCGAAGCGCAGCGCGCTTGGATCGCGGCCGGTTGGCGTCCAGGAATGGAACTCGACGGCGTGGTGATACTCGACGAGCCACTCCATCGTGTGCTGCTGCAGCGCAAGGTACGGATACGTGCTGCCGTCGTGCAGCGTCACGTCGACGGTTGGTAACGTGTGCTGCCCTCGACTACGTAATGGGCCGTGCCAGGCTGGGGGTTTATCCGACCCTTGCGGATACGTGTTCCAGACGAGTGGGACGCCGTCGAACGACGCGACCATTAAAGGAAATGCGACGCGATAATAGGCGAGCTTGTCGCCCACAAAAGATTGCAACACCCTCTTGCTCCTTTCGAGGCGAGGGTGGTTGGCTGCATCGCACTTTTAACCTGCATGCGGCCGTGGGATTAAGGCTTTTCAGGTTCATGACTCAGTGTGGAAGTTTCAGGGAACGCACGATGAACCGCGCGAACGGCCCGCATTGCCGAGTGTCCCGACAAGCGCAAGGTAAGGCTGATCGTTGAGCTCGTGCGACGGCGCCGCATTTCGTTGCAGCAGCTCCGGAAGGAGTAACGCAACGGCACCGATGCGATCGAGCTCATCGACTTCTAGCTCCGCCTCGAGTCGGGCTGGCCTTGAGCCGACGACGCGTCGAAAACGTGACGGCGGACGGCAGAGTTACCAGCATTTGCTTTAGCGAACGCAGCGAAAAGGATGTTGAGCTTTTGAATTGGGCGGCGGAGACAAAATGAGGACCAGCGCAAGCGACCCATTGCGAATCGACGAACTAAGGCTCGCCGATTGCAAGGGCGTTATCGGCGTTACGTTTTGTCCTGGAAAGCACGACTGGTTTGGGGAATGGGCACGCGATTTGGACGCGGACCTCGATGCCATCTGTGACTGGGGCGCGCACGTCGTCGTAACGTTGATTGAGAAGCAGGAATTCCATCTGTTGCGCGTCGGGGAGTTGCCGGACGGCATCGCGCGGCGCGGTATGACGTGGCATCATATGCCGATCCGTGACGTCTCCATTCCCGACGCGACCTTCGAAGAGCGATGGGAGACCATCGGAAAGGAACTCTGCGATCGCCTTCGGGTCGGCGAACGCGTGCTCGTCCACTGCCGGGGCGGTCTCGGACGAGCGGGCACTGTGGCGGCACGCCTGTTGGTCGAGCTCGGCATGGAACCCGATGAGGCGATCACGGCGGTGCGGCAAACACGCCCGGGAGCCATTCAAACGCTCGAGCAGGAAGCGTACGTGCGCAATCGCGCGTGGAGGAGTCGTGGACATCGCTGAGCGCGAAAGGTAAGGCTTGCCATCATCGATCGCGGCGTGGGTTGCCTCGTCGGACTTGCGATCGGCGATGCGCTCGGCACGACGCTTGAGTTTAGCCGGCTGATGAACACGCGCCGGTGACCGATCTCGTCGGCGGCGGCACGTTCGGCTTGAACCCCGGCGAATGGACGGACGATACGAGCATGGCGCTCTGTCTTGCCGATAGTTTACTTTCCTGTAACGATCTCAACTGTCGAGACCTGATGGACCGTTTTCTCCGATGGGCCGACAACGAACGAGGTGCCCTTGAGCCGCCTGTCCGCCGACCAATAGGTGATAGACCGCCTCGACCGTCTACCCGGGAGCTAGCTCGGAGTGACCCGGAAGCTCGGCGTCAAGCCCTCGAACGAAGAAAAATTGGTCACCACAACTTGGTAGTGGCGTTTCGTGATGCATGCCGGCGCAATCGGGTCAAAGTCGATTGCACCCAGTACGCTGACGCCCTGGCCGCCAATTGGATCTTCGAAATGAAAACTATAGAAGACGACGCGATCGATCAGATTCGCGCAGCGATCGGGCAACTCTACCACTACCTTTTCCTTCATCGAGATCTGCCCGGCTATAGCGAAGCCAAGCTGTGCATGCTACTCGACAAAGAGGTAGATCAACAGCTGGTTTTTTTTCTAGTAGCGAAGGCTAACATCAGTGTGGTGTGGCTTTCTTGTGAGAAATTCGAGGGTGCTGGCCCAATTCTAGAGTCTCTGCCGTGGCTCTTTGCGTGAACGTGATTCACCAAGGCTCGTACCTCCGCGAGAGTGACAAGCCGGCAGTCCGTCTGATGGGCATTGAAGAGGGTCTGGGCACTTGTGGCGGATGAGTAGACGGCAATGGCACAGCGTCGTTGCTCGCCCTTCGACAAGCTCAGGTTGACACGATGCAAGGCGTTACGTCGCCCTTCGACAGGCTCAGGGTGACACGATGCAAGGCGTTGCGTCGCCCTTCGACAGGCTCAGGGTGACACGGACGGGGCGTAACGCCGTAACACGCTAGACGAGCAACGCTTCGGTGACGGCGTGGTCTTCGGTCCATGCCGCGCCTTCGGACATCAGTTTCTGCACGTCATCGTCGCCGAGTGCGTCACGCAGCGCAGGCAACAGCTTATCGTACTCCTGTTGTTCGGTGTAGTCGCGCGCCAATTCGAGTGCGGCCAAACGGGCATTGACGTAGCCGAGCAGACGCGTTGCCCGCGCGCGATCGTCGGACGCGCGTGCTGCTTCGTCGGGTGGGCGTAGTCCGGCAACCGCCGCGAGGTGCTGCAGCCCCCAGACAACTCGGACTTCGAGCTGGAGATCGCGGCCAAGCGACAGCGCTTCGCGCGCGCGCGAACACGCCTCATCGTAGCGGCCCAATGCGACGAGATATGCGGCACAGTTGTTTAGCGCGACCGTGCGATTTGGGTCATGGGACATTCGGTACACGCCGAGCGCTTCGGTGACTAGCTGCACGGCAGTTCGCGCGTCGCCAGCGCTAAACTCTAATTCGGCACGCAAGAATGCAATGACCGCCAGCTGGCGATCGGCGCCGGTAGCCGTCGCAATCGGCTGCGCTTCAGCATGGCGCGCGCGTGCGCCGTCGATGTCCCTGGCCATGTAGCGCGCGACCGCAAGTTCTCTCAAGATCGAGCCGGTCATCTTCTGCAGGCCAAGTCGTTTAGCCGCAGCGAGCGTCGCCTGCAGCAACGCCTCGCCGTCGGCAATGCGATCGAGGAAGAGTAGCGCAAAACCGGCTCCTTGCTGAGCCGCAAGGGCGCCGCGTTCATCACCGAGGCGGCGGTAGCGCTCGAGCGCGCGTTCGGCCGCGGCAAAACTCGCCCGATGGTGACTGAGCATTATATCGAGCATTGCTTCGGTAAGCTCAAGCGCGGCAACGATCGCTTCATCGGTGTCGGCCTCGACGGTTTGCTCTGCGAGGCGCACCCATTCCCGGCCCTCGGCCGGCGCAAAGCAACCCCACATGCGCCGTAGCGCTCCGGTGAGTCGCCGTCCAACGGCAACGTCATGGCGGGCGACGAGCGTCCACGCCAGAGCCGCGCGCCAGTTTTCCAGCTCGGGCTCGGTCTGTGCTTCCCATGCGCGATCCGGCGTCGTCTCAAACGATCTATCCAGCTCTTCTGCCAGAACTAGAAACGCGATCGCGTGTGCGCGCGTTACCGCCAACTCCTCACCGCGTTCGACGAGCTTTTCGCGCGCGTATTGGCGGGTCGACTCCAAAAGGTCGTAGCGCGTGCCTGCTTCCGAGGGTTCGGCTTGCAGCAGCGATTTGTCGACGAGCGACGAGAGGTATTCGAGCATGGCGAGCTCGTCGTTATCGTCGCCGCACACGGCGGTTACCGTCTGCAGCGTGCAGCCGCCGGCGAAGATCGAGAGCTTGCGAAACAGCGTTTGTTCTTGCTCCGAGAGCAGGTCGTAGCTCCAGTCGATGAGCGCGCGCATCGTCTGATGGCGCGGCAACGCGCTCCGGTCGCCGCCGGTGAGCACGCGGAAACGTTCGTCGAGTTTTTGCGCGAGTTGCTGCGGCGAGAGAATTTTACGCGGGCGGCGGCGAGCTCGATCGCGAGCGGAATGCCGTCGAGGCGGCGGCAGATCTCGGCGACATGCCGCGCGTTGTCGTCGGTGAGCGCGAAGCGGCGATCGATCGCGAAGGCGCGGTCGGCAAAGAGCCGCGGGGCATCAAACGTCAGCACTTCTTCCGCCGGGAGTGTTGCGGCAGCGGGCGCCGGCGCAGCGAGCGATGGCATGCGGTACTGCTGTTCGCCGGCAACGTGCAACGGTTCGCGGCTGGTCGCGAGGATGCGTACGCCGGGGCAGGCGTTGAGGATGGTGCTTGCAACGGTGGGGGTTTCATCGATGACGTGTTCGCAGTTGTCGAGGACGAGCAGTAGCGTCTTGCGCTTAAGGTAGCCGACGATCGTGTCGAGCGGCGAACGGCTGGGCGACTGCGGGAGATTGAGCGCGCGCAGGATTGTTCCGGCGACGAGCGTGGCGTCGGCGATCGGCGCGAATTCCGCAAGCCAGACGCCGTCGTCGAATTCGTCGAGCAGTTCGGTGCCGAGCTGGAGCGCAGTGCGCGTCTTGCCGACGCCGCCGGCGCCGGTCAACGTCACCAGGCGATGATCGTGCAGCAAGGTTTTGATCTCGGCGATCTCTTGTTCGCGACCGACAAACGAGGTCGCGGTTTGGGGGAGATTCGTGCGCGGCACCTCGTGCAGGCGCAACTCGGAGTCGAGTGTGACGAGGGCGAGGCCGGCGGCTTCGGTCAGCGCGCTCAGCGCGTGGAGGTCTTCGGGTTCGTACTCGATGCGTTTTGGAGAAAGCGTCAGGAAACCGACGAGCTCGCCGCGCGCTATCATCGGAAAGGCGAGCTCGCCGGCGGCGGCGGAGCCGAGCGCACGCGGATCGGCCGGCAGCGATGATGAGCGCAGGCGAATGGCAAGCGGGTCGTGCAGGGTGACGCGTTCCATCGATGTTTCGAACGATGACGCTTCGGGTGCGTAGGCGCCGCGCCAGAGGTAAGCGGCGGAGCCGGCGGTACTCATGTGGGTGTCGACCGCGTCGACGACGCGGCGGAGCAGTTGTTGTGCGTCGCTGAACGAGGTTAGCTCTTTTTGCAGATGCGCGAGCGCTGCGCGTGCTTCCCGGCGGCGCTTGGTTAACGCAGCTTCGATGAACCGTTCGATGCGCTGATGCAGCGGACGGAACGCGAGGGCCGCGAGCGCGACGATCGCGAGTTCGATGGTGGTACCGGCGAGACGGGAGTGGGCCGAGACGTAGCGCTCCGTCAGACTTTCTGCCAGAGCAAAGATAACGACGATCGCGGCGGTAAGGAAGCCGAGGGCGTACGCCCTCAAGCGCTGCGTGTGGCGAATCGCGCTGATCCCGCCGGCCATGCTGCGATTTGCGAGCTAATGTTGGCGGCGCCCTTCGCGCCGGCTCCAGCGCACATCCGTGTGCTGAGCCGGCACTGGCGCATCCATGCGCTGAGCAGGCTCAGGGCGACACGAGGCACAGCGTTACACAAGCCCAGGCCCAAGTACCGCCCAAGGCATAATGGTCGCGCCATTTCGAGGCCTCGGTCACCAGAGGGAATAAAACCGGCTGAGGAGGCACATCGTCCTCGATATGAGCGATATCGGATGAGAGCACTCAGCCCGATCAGTCATTGGCGCGCATATGCGTTCGGTCTTGTTACCACGCTCATTTTTGTCGGACTCGTCTTGGCCGAGCGTGTCGCTGAAAAGTACATCTCCGATCGCTCGCGCCTTGCCGGTGCAGCGGTCGAAATCACGATTGTCGTGCTGGCTGCGCTCGTGTTTCGGCCGCTGCATCGCCGCGTGGATCAAATGATCGAAGCGGCGTTTACCAAACGCCGGCGGGAAGCGCGCGAAGCCTTATCTCACCTGCGAAAGGAACTAACCTCGATTCCGAGCGAGGAGCACGTGCTGCGCCGCGTGGTCGAGGCGGTCGATCGTCACATGAGTACGGCCGGATGCGCGATTTATCTGCGCCGCAGTTCTTATACGGCCGAGGCC
The DNA here is from genome assembly GCA_963752765.1 of Vulcanimicrobiota bacterium. Taxonomy (GTDB): domain Bacteria; phylum Vulcanimicrobiota; class Vulcanimicrobiia; order Vulcanimicrobiales; family Vulcanimicrobiaceae; genus JAFAHZ01. The sequence continues at coordinate 305,054 of CAVVZD010000009.1, read as the reverse complement.
TCGTCCTTTGACGTTCCGCTTCCAAACGTCGAACCCAATGACGCGCTCGTGATTCGCTTGCGCTCGGCGGCAGCTCCAACCGACCCGCGCGCGCTACAGTCGGCGGCGCAGGGTGAACTGGCGTTTCCGATGATGGCCGGCGGTGCGCTGATCGGCTTTCTAACCGTCACGCCCAAACGCATCGAGTACGATGACGATGACCGCCACGCTCTAGGCGCGCTGGCTGACGCCGCGGGCGCGGCGTTGCTCGCGCTCGATTCGCGCCTGCGCGTGCGGGACGAGCCGCGTACCAACTTACCGCAGATGCTAACATCGTTCGTTGGTCGCGAGAACGACGTCGCCGAGATCACCGGACTGTTACACGACCACCGGCTGATAACGCTGACGGGCTCAGCCGGGGTGGGCAAGACGCGCACGTCCTTACGCGTTGCGACGAATCTGTTCAACGATTTTGGCGACGGCGTGTGGTTGGTTGAGTTGGGGCCGATCTCCGACGCCTCCCTGGTCGTGGCTGCTGTGGCGAAAGCGTTGAGCCTGCGAGAATCCCCCAATCGGCCGATGCTCGATGCGCTGGTGCGCCATCTCAAGCGCAGGCAGTTACTGCTGATCCTCGACAACTGCGAGCACCTCATCAACCAAGTCCGGATCGTCGCCTCTGCGATCTTGCACGGTTGTCCTGAGGTGAGCATCTTGGCCACCAGCCGCCAAGGCTTGAACATCGCCGGCGAAGAGGAGTATCGGATGCCCTCCCTAGAGACGCCGCCGGTAGACGAACGGAGCACCGCCCAAACAACAGCTGCGTACGGCGCGGTACGTCTCTTTACCGATCGCGCGCTCTCGGCGAACAAGCACTTTGCGCTCGCTGATGAAAATGCAGCCGACGTTGCCGAGATCTGCCGGCGACTAGACGGCATTCCTTTGGCGATCGAGTTAGCCGCGGCGCGCGTGAAGGTGCTTAGCCCAAAGCAGCTGCGCGAACGGCTCGACGAGCGGTTTCGCGTGCTCACCGGCGGCGACCGCAGCGCGCTGGCGCATCATCAGACGATGCGCACGCTCATCGATTGGAGCTACGACTTGCTCGACGAGCATGAGCGCACGCTCTTTCGCCGACTGGGAATTTTCGTCAACGGCTTTGTGTTGGAGGGAGCCGTTGCGGTCGGCAGCGGCGATGACATCGATGAACGCGATGTGCTCGACTTATTGACATCGCTGGTCGATAAATCGCTCGTTCAGGTGGAATTTAAGCATGCGGAGCCCCGATATCGCCTATTGGAGTCGATGCGTGAGTACGCTCGCGAAAAACTTATCGGGCATGGCGAGCTCGAAGCGACGGCACGCGCTCACGCACAGGTGTGCATTGAATTGGCCGAACGACTCGAATCGGAATGGCACGCAACGCCGGAGGCACTTTGGCGCGAGTCAGCGGAACCTGAACTCGAGAACTTTCGAGCGGCGCTCGCCTGGGCGTTCGGCGTGAATGGAGACCTACTCTTAGGACAGCGCCTTGCGGCCGCACTCCGACCCGCCTGGTTTTTGGCGCCGTCGGAGGGTAGGCGCTGGGTCGCGACCGGTTTGCAGCGAGTGGAAGCGGACACGCCGGCGCGAGTCGCCGCCCGCCTCGAGCTCGCCGCCGCAAGTCTTCATATGTTTGGTCTTAAGAACGAAGCCGCTCGACAATCAGCGGCCCGTGCCCTCGATCTTTTTTTGCCTCTAGGAGACGTTGAAAGCATCGCTATGGCGCGCCTCTTCTTCGGCGGCGCGCTCGGCCTGTTAGGTGAGGCAGAAGAAGGTGAGCGGCATCTGCTCATGGCCTTAACCGCGTTTCGCGAGCGCGGCAATCGGCGCGAAATCGGCGCAGCACTTGGATACCTTGCGCTGTCGCGCGCACGAGCGGGCGACCTTGAGCGCTCGCGGCCGTTGTTGGCAGAGGCGCTCGAGGCGTACAGAGGCATCGGTGCGTTACGGCCGGCGGCGCACATCGCGCTCGTCATGGCTGAGATCGAATATCAGAGCGGAAATGCCCACCCGGCGATACGTTTAGCGCGCGAGGCGCTCGCAAACGACCGCGAACTGCGCGATCTCGATTCTGTCGTCTTCGATCTCTGCAACCTTGCCGCGTATCTGGTATCTGTCGAACATTGGGAACAGTCGACCGCGTCCGCAAGGGAGGGGCTGATCTTAGCGCGGGAGCGAGAGATCGAGGTTGGGGCTGCCTTGGCGATTCAGCATTTGGCTGCGGCGGCTGCATTACGTCCGGTGAAGGAGAACGAGTCGGAGTGCGACCTGCGCGCTCGGGCCGCGCGGTTAATCGGCTACGTCGATTTGCGCTTCGAGGGCTTGGGCTACCCGCGCGACTTTACCGACCAGCACGAGTACGATGCCGTTCTCCACGCACTCGACGAAGATCTCCGTAAACAGTCGCTCGACGTTTGCTTGGCCGAAGGTCGAGCGTGGAGCGAAGAGCGTGCCGTCAAAGAATCGGCCCTCACTTGACGCCGCCGAGAAAAATCAGCACCGGACGATCACGATGGATTGAGGCGAGCCATAGCAGTCACTGCGCGATCGCCATCGCGGTAATCGTCTGACTGAATGGGATCGTCTTCGACGGCGTAATGCTGGCGCGAGTATACTCTTGCACGTTTTGGGTTGCGTACGCCATACCGCCATTTGCCACGTAAAGGTTCCCCGACGAATCGAGCGCGAGCGCAACCACTGTGACGTGATTGATATAGCGAACGGGCCTGTTACAGAAAGGGCAAAACTCCAGCACCAAGCTTGGGGTTCCGACGTAAAGATCTCCATCGCTATCAACAGCTAGGTGGTAAGGCTGTGGCACGTAAATCGTTCGACTCGGCTTAGTCGCTCCGGGTTTATATTCCGTCACATCGTACCCATTGCTGTTTGCGACGTAGAGCTCTCGATTCGGACTAATCGCGAGGGCGGTTGGATTGTGCAATCCCCGAATGGTTCGTGTTAAAGCGTGCCTCTTCGTGTATTCGGTAACCGTGTTGTTACCGTAGTTTGCTACGTAGAGGTTGCCGTCGTGGTCGACCGCCAGCGCGCGCGGTTGTTGAAGATGGGTAATCTCGAACGAATAGGTTCCATTGACGTAGCCGGTGACGGTGTTCGGATTGGAACAGTTTGATTGCACGACGCAATTGTCCGCGACGTAAAGCGTTCCGGAAGAATCGTCGAAGGCCAAAGCTTCCGGGTTGGAAATCCTTGAAGTGATCGTTCGCGTAAGGTTTCCAGTAGCATCGTAGACGGTGACTGTGTTTGCGACGTAGTTGGCGACGTAGAGATTGTTGCTCGCGTCGTACTGGAGAGCGTACGGATAATCTATTCCGGTTGAAATCGGCGGCCTGGCTTTGCGTAGTGACTGAACCCGGCCCCCCGAACACTGCGACCCGCTCTGTTGACAGGTAGCGACGAAGGGAACGAAGTGCAGGGCCCGCGGCGCCCAATCGGGCACGCCACCGCTCGCCGGCGTCGGCGCCACGCTCTGGTTCCAGACGCCGCACGCCGCAACCAGAATGGACGCGACCGCTAAGAGGGCAAGCTTGGGCCTCATCGTCTACCTCGTGCCTTCAATTCACTAACAGCTTTTCGATAGCCTCTGCAATGCGTGTATTATCTACGACCGCGAGTTCGCCGCGCCGTAAAGGAATGCTTTGCGGTGACGGTGTTGTTGTTCCCGTTTGCGACGAAGAGGTTGCCGCTCGCATTGAACGACACCCCAATGGGAAAGCTCACGCTGTTCGAGATGGTGGCGACGGGTGCGCCGGTGTACGAAGCGCTATCGTAATTCGCGGCTCTGGAACGAATGAACAACGAACCGTTATTAGCACGGCTGATCGTAAGATTCGACGTCAAGGGGCCGCCAAGGCGTGAAGGCACGCTGTTCTTGCACGACCAGCTCCCGATCATGAAGTCGTAACCGCGTGGCCCGGTTCCGATCATCGAAAGGGACATCTGCGCCCGCGCGGCGCAGGGCATCAAGCCGAATACTACTAGCGCCAGGGCTATAATGAACTTACTCATGTCAATCCACTTATGGTCTCGGTAGCGCGAACCTCGCACGGGCGTGCTCGGCCAGTGCGCGCTCAGGGCGATACGGAAGGAAGGAAACAAAATTGTCGGAGCAATTAGGAAGGCGTGCTGACGATCCGTTCGGTGGGCGGCAACCCACCAGTCACGAACGGATGAGTGGACGTCCCTGGGACGCGTCGTACCACAACGGACCTGCGCCTTGGGATATTGGCCGGCCGCAGCCCACAATTGTGCGTGTAGCATCCGAAGGCGGATTTGTCGGAGCGGTGCTTGATGCGGGTTGCGGGACCGGAGAGAATGCGCTTCACGTCGCCTCGTTGGGATTGCCGGTTCTGGGCATTGACGTGGCTGAGACGGCGCTCGCAATGGCGCGAGTGAAGGCCGACCACCGTGGGATCAAGGTAGAGTTCGCTGCGGCTGACGCGTTTCAGTTGGACCGTCTGGGGCGCAGGTTTAACACGGTGCTGGACAGCGGGCTGTTCCACACGTTCGATGGCGAAGAGCGACCACGATACGTCGCGAGTCTCGCTTCGGTAACGGAGCGCGACGGAACTTTGTATGTGTTGTGCTTTAGTGACGAAGGTCCAGATATTGGGCCGCATCCCGTCAGTCAGAATGAGTTGCGAGCGGCGTTCAACGCTAGTGGTGGATGGAGTATCAGCGCCATCGAACCGGACCGCGTTCAAACGAGATTCCACGACGAGAACGGCGCACCGGCATGGTTTGCGACAATCAAACGGCTGTAGCTAGAGATTATCGTCGCCCTTCGCGCCGACTCTAACGCACATCCGTGTGCTGAGTCGGCACTGGCGCATCCTGCGCTGAGCAGGCTCGGAGTGACACGGTGCTAAACATTACCGGCGCCCTTCGACAAGCTCAGGGTGACATCCAGTCCTTCTAACGAAAGCAGGCCAAATTGATGCCAGTACGATTTTCCTTTAGACGCCTTTTTGTGGGGCTGGGGAGCCTTGCGATAGCCGGCTGCACCGGAACTGGTGCAACACTGGGACCCGTAGCACCGGCACATTATGATTCACGGATGTCGCCGAACGCTAATTCTGGTGCGCTCCTTTACGTATCGGACGGAAGTTCCCATGTTTACATCTACACTTATCCCGCATTGAAGGCCGCCGGGCAGTTGTCGGGATTCACACAACCCGAAGGTTTATGTGTCAATAAGGCCGGCGACATTTGGGTTGTCGATTACGGAGGCGATCGGCTGGTAGAATACGCGCACGGCAGCCACAAACCCAAAGCAACGCTCAAAACGCCCGAATTCCACAATCCGTACGCCTGCTCGATCGATCGCCAAACCGGCGACTTAGCGGTCACGGCCTATTACGGTGGCAACGGACCGGGTTATCTCTATGTCTACGCCAAAGCCAAGGGCACGCCGAAGGCGTATACGGACGCCAATTTCGTGTATGCCACTTACCCGGGCTACGATGACAAAGACAACATCTGGCTTGACGGTACGGGAAAAGGAAATAAATTCGTTTACGCCGAGCTGTCGAAAGGCAAGACAAAATTCACTTCCGTCAAGCTGAAAAAAGCCATTACCTCTCCTGGAAATCTCCAATACGCCGGTAAATACATGGCGCTTGGCGATCTTTCGGCAGGAAAGATCTATCAAACGTCTGGCGCGAAGGTGATCGGCACGACGTCGTTTACCGATACCTCGTCGATCTATGCATACTATATCGACGGCAGCTCCGTCGTATGCGGTGACGGCACCGAGTACGTCGAGATCTACAACTATCCAGCCGGCGGCGCGCCGACCGCCACTGTCTATTCTGTTGCGGCAAGCGTAGCGGTCAGCGACAAATAAATTGAAACGTGTCACGGGCATTGGCGGGGTCTTTTTTCGCTCGAAGGATCCTGCGGCGATCAATGCGTGGTACAAGGATCGTCTCGGTGTGCCGGTGGGCGACGATGGGCAGACGTCATTCTCGTGGCGCGACGCAGGCGATCCGAGCCGGCTCGGAATGACCGTTTGGGCCGCTTTTGAAGCGGGCACGGAGTACTTCGGCACGTCGGGTCAACGATGGATGATCAACTATTGCGTCGAGGATCTGGACGCGCTCCTCGAAGAGTTGCGGCAGGAGGGCGTTGAGATCGTTCCCCAACGCGAAGAGTACGACTTCGGCAAGTTTGCTTGGATCGTCGACCCGGACGGAAATCGCGTCGAGCTGTGGGAACCGCCGAAAGAGGCGGACTCCGTGAAGAGCGCGCCCTAGAGTAGCTGCGCGACCGCGGCGGTGGCTTGGCGGGGCGAGCGGACCTTTGAGAGGATTATTGCTAATGCGTGCGACCAAAACTCGTCAATCGATTGCCGACGCGGAGATCGACGCCGCCTACCGCCGACGCGACGTCCGCCTATTAACTGAGCCGCTTGCAACGTCCGTGCGCTGGAAATGAACAATGGCGTCTGAGGCCCATTAAGTAGGAGAAGCGATGCGAATTTTTTGTCTCTTGCTTGGCGTTCTGGTGGCGAGCTGCTCTGCGGGTTTCTCGTCGGTTGGCCCGATGCCACCACTTGGGATGAGCGCCTCGGCGGCGGCTCCCGATGCGACGCTGCTGAAGTGTCCGATTCCCGGAAAAACGTACAGAAGCGGTAAGGCGTCGACCGTCTTTGCGAGTAAACTCACGTTTTTTGGCTTTCCGCAGCTGCTATCGTGGACTGTCACGTTCAAAGATCAATCCTCGATGAGGGCCCCCGTCAGGTACGCTCCGCAAATCACGACATGCGGACCCGCGCGTGGCAAAAAGCCATTCGGGAAGATCAAGAACATGGAACAAACCAGCCTCAAGAGCAGCTGCGACAACGGTGTTTGCACCGTGACGGCAACTTACTCGGTCCAGTACAAGCCGAAGGCAGAAAAAAATCGCTTTCACAAGGCGTGGCAGTACGACCTCATTCGGTTTGCGCCGTCGCCGGCGAACAATGCATACGGCGTCTTGCCGGCGTTTCGCATTGAGGTGGGACCGCCGCCCGCGTAAGGTTATCGTTGCCCTTCGACAGGCTCAGGGTGACACGATGCAAGATGTTACAAACGGAAGGCCGCGCGTCAGCGCGGCCAACCTTTTCGTCGCCCTTCGACAAGCTCAGGGTGACACGACCGTCTAGTGAGTCGTTACGACTTGGTGCAGGTGCTGTTTCCCGTCGTCTTCCATACGCCGCCGCTCTTTGTTTGGTTGAGGTCGGTGTATCGGCCGGGAGAGAGTGTGTACGTGTCGCGTTCTTGGACGGTCGTTCCCGAAGCGGCGTTGTAGTACATACCGGTCCAGGTCGTTTTCTTGCCGGACTGGCTCGAGGATTCGTAGCTGTAGCTGCCATCTGAGTAGGTGGTTGGATTCGACCACGTCTTCGTTTTCGCCGAATACGCGACGTACCCGGACTGATCGTAGCCTTGTCCCTTCGCTCGAAAGAAGAATCCTGTATCGGTTGAGGTGATCGTGATCGTTGAGGTGCTCGAGCCGCTGACGGACGATGCCATGGCATTCGTGCAGGTCCATGTTCCGAGGTAATAGTCCCACCCGTGCGGTCCGACGCCGGACATCGACGATTGTGCCGCCGCCACGCACGGCGAAAGCATCAACGACGCAAATGCGCCAAGGAGAAGAAGCCTCTTCATGTGCGTGCCTCCAAAGAAGTATAGGAAGAAGAAAATTTCGTTAGGCGCCGAACCGGCGGTCGCCTTCTCGGCCCCCTAGACGCCAACGGGCCAGCGCGCCGCTGGCGACGAACGCTGCGAGCATGCACGTCCGCATCCTCTTGTCGGCGGCGTTACTCGTTCTGGCGGCATCCTGTTCGAAAGTTGGCGGTTCCGGATTTGGGACGTCGCATGAACTGCGGATCGGCATGGTCAACGATCCGGATTCCCTCAATCCACTTTTCAGCTATGTCGAGCGCCAGATCGATCTCAGCCAACTGTACTGCGAAACGCTCGTTACGCTAAACGATAGCAATCGTATCGTCCCCCTACTAGCTGCGCAGGTGCCCTCACAAGCCAACGGCGGGATTTCTTCCGACGGGAAGACCATTGTCTACCATCTGCGTCGCGGCGTTCGCTTTGCTGACGGCGTAGAGCTCACTTCGAAAGATGTCGCGTTTACGTATCGCGCTATTCTCGATCCGCGCAATCCCGTCGTCGACACCGAAGCCTACCGCGCCATCGCTGCGCTCGATACGCCCGATCCCTACACGGTTCGCATCCGGCTGCGCCATCCGTGGGCGGCGGCAGTCGGCGAGCTGTTCGCTCCATCGGACTTTGCATTCGGCATTTTGCCCGCACACGCATTCGCGAGCACAGACGTCTCGCGCGCCGACTGGAACTCCCACCCGTTTGGTAGCGGACCGTTTCGCGTCGTCCGTTGGGCCCGCGGAGATGAAATCGATCTCGCTCCGAATCCCTACGCTTGGCGTAAACCACGCTTGCAGCACCTCGTTTTCAAAATCGTTGCCGACTACGAAGCACTTTTCAACGCTTTTCGGGCTCACGACGTCGATGTCGACAATGTGACGATTCTGCAGGTGCCGCGAGCGCGCGCGTTGCCCAATGCGGCCCTGATATCCGTGCTCCGTAATGGTTTCGATTACTTGAATTTTCAAACCGCCAAGCCGCCGACGAATGACCTGCGGGTGAGACGTGCGATCATCGCGGCAATCGATCGTCCGGAACTGCTTCGCGGTACGTACCTCGGGTTGCGCCCGATAGCCAATACCGAAATCCCTCCGGTATTGTGGGCGAGTGACCCGTCGATCCAACCGCCGGCGTACGATCCGCGGGACGCCGGCCGCGAACTTGCCGCCGCCGGCTGGCAGCTCAGCGGTGACCGCCGGTTTAAAGGCGGCAAACCGCTCGACATCGAGCTAATTTCCGACACGCGCGATTACAATCGCCGCATCCAGGCACTTGTGCAGCGCGATCTCGCACAACTCGGGATCGGCGTCACCATCCGAACGTATCCGAACTCGATCATGTACGCGCCCGCGTCCGCCGGCGGCATTCAGTACGGCGGCCGCTTTAGCATATTTTCAGATAACCTCTATGGCGGCTCCGATCCGGAAGAATCGGAGCAGTGGACCTGCGCAAAGCGACCTCCTGCCGGGGCCAACATGGCACGTTTCTGTGATGCGGCTTACGACGCGGCGTACACGGCGCAACAACTGACGCTCGATCGGACTCAGCGCACCCGTTTCTTTGACGTCATGCAGCGCCGCATACGGGACGAAGCGGTTTTGCTGCCCTTAGCCTACGATCGGGAGTACATTGCAATCAATCCAGCCCTGCACGGCTTTCGACCGAATATGTTGTACGACTACTGGAACGCAGAGGCGTGGGACGTCGTACGTAACTAGGGCATCCGCGAAACCGTCACGCTGTCTTGATTGAGGGACGATTTCGGTTCGAGAGTGCGCAGATCAATTTCCAGTCGCCCCGCGCTAGCGCGCTCTTTTTCGCGTGACTCCATCCTTTTAGGCGCTTCTCGCACGCTATCACATCCCACACTTCAGTAAACTCCGAGACGTACATGAGGACGACGGGTCGGCGCGTGTACGTGTAGCAATCTGGATCGATGCCGAAGTTGTGCTCGCCGAAGCGGCGCTCAACGTCGTTCGTGATGCCGACGTAGAACGTCCCATCCGTACACATCACCATGTACACGTAGTAGGTCTTCATGGTGCGTCATCTGCGACGTTGTGGGCACGTCGCTAGAGGTTAGAGTCGCCCTTCGACAGGCTCAGGGTGACAAGGGGTAACTATCGATTGAGAGACCGCCGATAACGATACCAGTGACCGACCGTCGTTTTGTTGGAGGGGACCTTGGTACGTTTAATTACGGATATGCGGATCGCTTTTCGCCTTCTGGCGGTTGCTCTCGTTGCCGGATTCGTCGGGGGGTGTTCCGCGATGACGCAAAATCACAATCCGCTACCCCCCGCACTTTCGATTGGGGATACGGCGCCTAATCTTGCATCGGCGGGTGCGCCGGATATGAGCTCGGCGGGCAATCTGATCGTACTTGTCACCGTGCCGCGCCCACATCTGCGGCCTGATTACGTCAGCCCGTCGACAGCGTCGCTGAGCATCAAAATTACCGGACCTACGAAATTCAAGAAGAGTGCCCCGCTCAAGCTCGGCGCTTCCGGCTGCAAGAGCAAGCTGATGAGCTTGCAGTGCACGCTCGTCGTTCCCTCGCTGAAGGCGTGCCCGACCAAGAAGCGCTGCTATACCGCAACGGTTACGACCTACGACGCCGCACACCACGTGCTTTCGGCCGATCAACAGTTCACCTTTAAAATCGGATCCAAGCCGACAATCGTTCCACTGGTGCTGTACGGCGTTCCGGCTTCGGTGGCGTTCATGCCTCCAGCGGACAGCAACAGCGGCTACTGGACGGGTTCGCAATTTTCTGGATTCGTCTTGTACAAGTGCATGCTAACGCCGCAGACGGTGACTCTGAGTGCAACCGATAAAGACGGCAACTACATCGTCGGCGCCGGCGCACCAAAAGTCTCGCTTGCGTCGGGCGATACGAGTCAATTGACCGTTAGTAAGGGTAGCGGTCCAGGAACCTTTGTGCTCTCACCGCCGGCCTCGCCAGGATATCCGCATGGCAATCACACAATCGCCCTAACCGCGACCGCGAAGCCCGCAAAGCATAGCGGTGGCTCGGCCGTCAATACGACGGTGAACGTCACGTACAGCGGCGACATCTGCGGCCCCGGCAACGGCGGCGCATTTACCGAGTTCAGCGTACCTTCGGGAGCCGCGAGCGCACCTTACGGAATCGTAAGTGGTCCGGACGGCGCGCTCTGGTTTACCGAAGTAATCGGGAACAAGATCGGGCGCATCACGACTAACGGCAGCGTCACGGAATTTTCCGGCCTCACGCCGAGTGCATTTGCTACGGGCATCGCCGTCGGACCCGACAGCAATCTTTGGTTCGCCGAGTGCAACGTAAGCAAGATCGGGAAAATCACGACTGCGGGCGCCATAAGCGAATATGCTACGATAACGACGAGTTCCGCCCCGCTCAGCGTCGCGGCGGGCCCCGATGGGAACCTCTGGTTCACCGAAGCTAATGCTAACAAGATCGGCCTCGTCACAACGAGCGGTACCATGCTGCCCGAGGTGTCACTAACGGCGTCTTCCAAACCATACGTCATCACCAACGGGCCTAGCAGCACGATGTACTTTACGCTTTATCACGCAAACGAAATCGGCTACATCACACCGCCCAGCACGACGGTCAGCTACATCACCATCCCCACCGCTTCGGCAGGTCCGTTCGGCCTGGCTACCGGCCCAGGCTCGGACGGCGTAAGCCACCTTTGGTTTGGCGAAGCGACGGGCAACAACATCGGCGTAGTGACGCAAGGTAGGCCGAGCGTCAGCGTGGAGTTTCCTCTGGCTCATCCGACACGAAGCCCCCAGTTAATGACTCCCGGACCGGATGGGAACATCTGGTTCACCGAATACGGCACAAGTGCGATCGCGTCGATTACGCCCGACGGTGTGGTAATAGAGAGCTCCATCCCGACCGCCGCGAGCGGTCCGGTTGGCATCGCGACGGGACCCGACGGGGCGATTTGGTTTACAGAAGAATCGACCGGCAAGATCGGCCGCCTCTGGTAAGCGCCGTTCGAGTAAGTTCAGGTGGCACGTTAGAGGCGAGTTGGACGTTTTGCGTTCGAAAGCGCGCAGATCATTTGCCAGTCGCCTCGCGCCAGCGCGCTCTTTTTCGCATGGCTCCAACCTTTTAAGCGCTTCTCGCAATCTATCGCATCCCAAACTTCAGTAAACTCCGAGACGTAAACGAGCACGACGGGTCGACGCGTGTACGTGTAGCAATCTGGGTCTATGCCGAAGTTGTGCTCGCCGAAGCGGCGCTCGACGTCGTTCGTGACGCCGACGTAGAACGTCCCATCGGTACACATCACCATGTACACGTAGTACGTTTTCACGGTGAGTCATCTGCGACGGTGTGGAAACGCGGCTAGAGGTTAGAGTCGCCCTTCGCGCCGGCTCAGGTTACACGGGGCGCAGCTTAACTCTCTGCCGCCCTTCGACAGGCTCAGGGTGACACGTTAGAGTCGCCCTTCGCGCCGGCTCCAGCGCACATCCGTGTGCTGAGTCGGCACTGGCGCATCCATGCGCTGAGCAGGCTCAGGGTGACACAGGTTAAACGGAAGGACGCGCGTTAGCGCGGCCAACCTTTTTAGTTGCCCTTCGCGCCGGCTCCAGCGCACATCCGTGTGCTGAGTCGGCACTGGCGTATCCATGCGCTGAGCAAGCTCAGGGTGACACAGGTTAAACGGAAGGACGCGCGTTAGCGCGGCCAACCTTTTTAGTTGCCCTTCGACAAGCTCAGGGTGACACGGTGCACGATGCTGGAGGTTAGAGTCGCCCTTCGACAGGCTCAGGGTGACACGGTGCTAGAGGTTAGAGTTGCCCTTCGACAAGCTCAGGGTGACACGATGCTAGAGAGTAGAGTCGCCCTTCGACAAGCTCAGGGTGACACGGGGCTAGAGAGTAGAGTCGCCCTTCGACAGGCTCAGGGTGACACGGTGCCGAGCACATCACCGGTGCCGGCGCGGATTTCTGCGACGTCGGGGGCGAGGCGCATATAGATTACCGGAACCAAAACCAGCGTTAGCACCAGCGAGCTCGCCAGTCCGCCGATGACGACCGTGCCGAGCGAACGCTCTGCCTCCGCTCCAGGATCGATCGCAAGCGCGAGCGGCAGCATGCCCGCAATCATCGCAACCGTCGTCATGACGATGGGCCGGAATCGCTCGAATGCAGCCTCGATCATCGCTGCACGGCGGCCCTCTTGCGTCAGGCGCAGCCGGTTCGCAAAATCGACGAGCAGAATGCCGTTCTTGCTCACGAGACCGACGAGCAGCACCGAGCCGATGAACGAAAAGAGATTGAGGGTTTGGTGCGTGATCGTCAGCGCGCCGAGCGCGCCGACGACGGCAACCGGGACGCTGAACATCACGACAAATGGCGTGCGGTAACCGTTATATAAGGCGACCATCAGCAGGTAGACGAGCAGCACCGAGAGCGCGAGCGAGATCGACATGCCGACGACGGTCTCGCTAACGAACTGCTGGTTGCCGCCGGAGACGGGCGCGACCGACGTGCCGGAGGGGAGATTCAGTCGTTTGACGGCGCCGTTGAAACGGCGCTGGACGTTAGAGAGCTCCGAGAGCGGGGCGATGTTGGCGCCGACGTACACGACGGTTTGCCGATTGATGCGGGTGATCAGCGGCGGGGCCGGTTCGCGAGCGATTGAGGCAACGTCGCCGATTTTGACCATCGAACCGCCGCTAGCGGTAATCGGAATCGATGCAATGGCTGAGAGGCTGATCTGATCGTTCTGCGGGTAAATCACCTGCACGTCTTTGAGACCATCTTCGGTTGGAAATTGCGTGGCGAGCGTTCCGCCGAAGGCGGCGCGAACGGCGTCGGCCGCCGTGCCGACCGAGACGCCGAGAGCGCGGGCTTGGTCACGATCGAACTGCACTTCGACCTGCGGCGATTTCGGATTGTCGGAGGTCGTCGCGTCAATCGCGCCGCGCGTCGAGGCGAGCGCGGCGTAGACGCGCGCCGCGGCAGCGGTCGGATCGCCTGACGGATCGCTGACGATCTCATCGATCGGCTGCTGGATGCCGCCCATCGTGCTCGTCGCGGGGACGGCGACGACCTGCGCGCCGGGCAGCGCTTTCGCGGCCTGCTGCTGGATCGTCTGCGCGAAGCGGGCCGTGCTCATCGAACGATGCGGCTGCAAAAAGATGTGAATTTGACCGATCGCGCCGTTGTTGACGTAGCCGGGAAGATTGCCCTGATAGGCGCCGGCGAGCGCGGTCTCGGTTGCAACGTCGCGGTTGGCGTCGATCATCCGCTCCACACCGAGGATGGCCTGCCGCGTCGTTTCGAGCGGCGTGCCGGTTGGGTACGCGATCGTCAGAAACAGCTCGCCGCGATCGACTTGTGGAATGTACTCGAAGCCGACCAAACCGAGCGGCAGCACCAGCAGTGCCAGCAAGAGCGATCCAAAGGAAATCGCCAGGATCCAACGCGGCCTTTCAAGTGCCCAGGGGAGCGCCTCTTCCACATACCAAGAACGCGTGCGGTCGAATGCGGCCGCGAAACGCTCGATCCATCGCCACGCTTTCCAACGCGAGACGAGTGACCAATGCGCCGCTAGCGCCGGCGTGACCGTGAAGGAAACGAAAAGCGAGGTGAGCGTCGCGACGGAGACGACCAGGCCGAACTCGCGCAAGAACAAACCGACCGCTCCGGGCAAGAACGAGATCGGAAGAAAGACGACTACGTCAACGAGCGTTATCACCAGCGCGGCGGTGCCGATTTCGGCGCGTCCCCGGTACGCAGCGACCGGCGGCTGCTCGCCCGCGGCGGCGTGGCGCTCGATGTTTTCGAGCACGACGATGGAGTCGTCCACCAAGATGCCGATGATGAGCGTCATCGCGAGCAGTGACACCGTGTCGAGCGTGAAGTTCAGCATCCGCATCGCGGCCAGCGTCACGAACAGGGATGCCGGTATTGCAATCATGACGACGATCGCGCTGCGCCACGACCTCAAGAAAAAGAGCATGACGATGCCGGTGATGAGGATCGCCTCGCTCAGCGTGCGCACGACGCCGGCGAGCTGCTGCTTCGTGTAGGTCGCTTGAACGTTCTGGACGGTAAAGGTGATGTCGGGGAACTGGTGCTGCAACCGCGGCAGCTCGGCGAGCACCGCTTGCGAGGCTTGCACTTCGCTCGTGTTTGCGGCCTTCTGCACGTCGAGCGCGATCGCGGGCGTACCGTGATCGTAGCCGTAGACGCGCTGCGGCTCGTAGGTGTCGAGCACGCGCGCAACGTCGCCGATGCGCATGAGGCGGCTGGTCGTTCCGAAGGAACTCGTCGTTCCGTCCGAAGACTCCGCCGAGGAGCTCGACGCGCCCGTCGAACCAAGCAACAAGTCTGCAACCGTTGCGGGCGTCTGGACGTCGCCGCGAATGTCGATCGAGGTTTCGCGATTGCGCTCGTAGGCGATCCCGCCCGGCGCGCGCACATTGTTCGTGGAGATCGCGCTGACGATATCGGTCAGCGTGAATCCGGATGCACTCAGCGCGCGCGGGTTGACCTCGACTTGGAACGAGGGCGTCACTGCGCCGTTTACCTCGACAAACGAGATCCCCGGAATCTGCTCGATGGCCGGCACGACCTTGTTGGTGACGAGCGCCGAGAGTTGCCCCGCGCCGAGCGACGCGGATTTCGCCGTCAGCGAAACGACGACGGCTTGGCTGGGATCGTAGATCGTGATCTGCGGGGTCTGCAGATCACTGGGGAGCTGGCGCTGCGCGTTCTGCACGCGTCCTTGCACTTGGACGAGGTCGGAGTTTTGATCCGAGGTGAGCGAGAAGCGGGCGACGATCGTCGCTTGGCCGGGCTGGATGGCCGTTTCGATCGCTTGAAGATCCGGCGCGCCGGCGATTTGATCTTCGATCGGACGCACGATGGCGTCGCGAATTTCGGTGGTCGAGCCGCCCGGATAGGTGAGCGAAATTTGGATCGTCGGGACGTCGTAGTTCGGGAACTGCTGCTTCACGAGCACGTTGGCGGCGATGGTGCCGGCGAGCAGCACGAGCGCGAGGAAGACCGTAACCAGCGTTGGCCGGAGGATGAAGAGTTCGGTAATTTTCATGGAACCGGCGCCTCAGCCGCAATGGGCAACGGCGGCGGGATCGGCTCCGGCCGCGGACGGTAGCGCGGCGCGAAGCGCACGAAGGCGACCGGCACGACGACGAGCGTCAGCAAAAGCGAGCTCAGCAAACCCCCGATCACGACGACGCCCAACGCTTGACGCTGTCCGCTGCCGGGTTCGAGCGCAAGCGCGAGCGGAAGCATACCAGCCACCATCGAGGCAGTGGTCATAATGATCGGACGGAATCGCTCGTGAGCGCTTTGACGGATGGCGGTGACCTTATCGATGCCGCGGCGGATGCGATTGTTCGCAAAGTCGACGAGGAGGATGCCGTTCTTCGTGACGAGGCCGACGAGCAAAATCGTTCCGATCAGCGAGAAGAGATTGAGCGTGAGCCGCGTGATCGCCAGCGCACCGATGGCACCGACGGCCGCGACCGGAACCGCAAACATGATGATGAACGGAATGCGATAACTATCGTAGAGTCCCAGCATCAGCAGATAGACCAGAAGCAACGATAGCGTCAGCGCGACGCCCATGCCCGCCATCGTTTGCGCGAGATTTGCTTGCTGGCCGCCCGCCATCGGCGTGACGGCAACGCCGCTGGGAAGATTGAGCGCGGCAAGACGATGCCGGAACGCGTTCTGCACCGACGAGAGCGCGTACCCCGGTTCGAGATTCGAGCTGATGTGGATGACGGTCTGGCGATTGGTGCGCGTCATGATCGGCTCGACCGGATCTTGCGTGAGCTGCGCGATATCGCCGACGGCGAGCAACGAGCCGTTGCGCGCGCGAATCGGCAGGCGCAGAACGCTCTGAAGATCGGTCTGTGCCGATTGCGGATAGGTGACTTGGACGTACTGGATGCCCTTCGGCGTTTCGAACTGGGTGACGAGCGAACCGCCGAAACTCGAGCGAATCGCATTGGCAGCGGTGGCGATGTCCACGTCGAGCGCACGCGCGCGATCGCGATTGAAGACGACGTCCACTTGCGGCGTGAGCTGCTGATAGGAGCTCGTCACGTGGGTGGTACCGGGTGTCGCTTGCAGCGCGGCGAGCACTTTGCCGGCGTAGAGTTCGGGCTTATCGTCGAGCGAGGAGACGAGGTAGTCGATCGGCTGCGCGTTGCCGCCGCCCATGCCGGTTGCGGGAATCGACACGACGTCGGCACCGGGAGCGATTTGGCTCGCCATCTGACCGAAGCGCTTAGCCCAATACTCGGTCGATTGCTTGCGTTTGAGCTTCAGAAAGACGTGAATCTGACCGGAGGAGCCGATGTTGAGCGAACCACCAAACGATTGCTGCGACGAACCCGCGACACCGGTAACGGCTTGCACGTCGCTCTGCTTGACGATCGCGGCGCTGATTTTTTGAACGGAGAGGTTCGTCTGCGCGAGCGGCGAGCCGGTTGGGTAGCGCACCTGCACGAAGATTTCGCCGCGATCGACGGCGGGGAAGAATTCGAAGCCGACCGCGCCGAGCGCGAGGAACGCGATCGCGAGAACGACCGTTCCGCCGCAGATGCCGAAAACGAGACCCCGGCGCGCGAGCGCCCAGTCAATCATCTTCGTCGAGTACCATTGCCTGACGCGCTCGAAGCCGCGGCCGAACCCGTCGAGAATCGGCCACGGCTTCCACGTCGAAAGCAACGCCCAGTTGCCGGCCAAGGAGGGCGTGATCGTGAACGAAACGACGAGCGACGTTAACGTAGCCGCCACGACGACGAGAGCAAATTCGGCAAGAAACCGTCCGGTAATTCCCGGCAAGAACGCGATCGGCAAAAAGACGACGACGTCGACAAGCGTAATGACGATGGCCGCCGGTCCGATCTCAGATCGCCCGAGGATCGCCGAGGTGCGCGGCGCTTCGCCGTGCTCGTAATGACGTTCGATATTTTCGATGACGACGATGGAATCGTCGACGAGAATACCGATGATGAGCGTCATCGCAAGCAGCGAAACCGTGTCCACCGTGAAGTTCGCCAGCTTCATGATGGTAAAGGCGATGAAGAGCGATGAGGGAATCGCGATGAGCACGACGACCGCGTTGCGCCACGAGCGCAGGAAGAAGAGCATCACGATGCCCGTCAGCAGTATGCCTTGCGCGAGCGTGTGCCACACGGCGGTGATCTGCTGCGCCGTGTACTGCGCTTGGACGTTGAGCACGGCGAACTGCACTTGCGGATAGCGCGCACGGAGGGTTGGCAGCACCGCAAGGACGGCGTTCGATGCGGTCACCTCGCTCGCGCCGGTCGTTTTTTGCGCGCCGAGCGAGATCGCCAACGATGGGCCGACGTACGAGTAGACGCGTCGCACTTCAGCGCCGTTGAACACGTGCGAGACGTCGCTGACCTGCATGTAGCGCGGGGCGACGCTCCAGTTGTTGAAGGTGCTGCCGGCACTGAAGACCGGCGAACCGTTGGTTTGCAGCGGCGCGACCGTCGCCCGCGTCGTGCCCGACAAACCGGTGTTGAGTGCCGCGCCTCCGGTTCCGCCGGCCGTCGGTTGCAAGAAGAGACTCGCGACCGAATGCACGCCGGTCACGTCGCCGCGAACGTCGACGCTCGTTTCGCGTTCGGGTTGATAGACGATGCCGCCGGGCGCGCGGACGTTATTGTTCGTGATCGCGGAGACGACGTCGGCAAGCGTGAGGCCCGATGCGCTCAATCGCGCCGGATCGACGTCGACTTCGATCGCCGGCGTGAGCGCACCGCTGGCGTTCACGTTGGCGATGCCGGGAACTTGCTCGAGATCCGGGACGATTTGATTGTTAACCAGCAGCGAAAGGGCCGGCGGCGTTAAGGTGCGCGAGGTGACGACGAGCGTCGCCACCGTCGGCTCGCCGGGATCGAAGCTGCCGATCGTCGGCGTGACCAGATCGCTGGGAAGATTGCCTTCGGCGGATCGCACGCGCCGCTGCACTTCCACCAAGTCGGTGGTCTTATCCGAGTTGAGCGTGAAGGTCGCGGCAATCGCGGCTTGGCCGTTTTGAATGGTCGAGGTGAGGTGGTCGAGGTTGGGAGCGCCGGCGATCGCATCTTCGAGCGGACGCACGATCGCATCGCGAATTTCGCTCGGCGAACCTCCGGGATAGCTGGCGTGCACCTGAATCGTCGGAAAGTCGATGTTCGGAAATTGCTGGTTTACGAGCGTCGCATACGAAAAGACGCCCGCGATGGCGATGGCGGCGAGCGCCACCGTGACGAGCGTCGGCCGGTTGACGAAAACCTTGGTAATCCACATGCGCCGGCGTTCGCTCGCTACGGAGAGTCTTCGAGATCTTCGCCGGCGGTGATGCCGAGCTGGCCGTTGGAAACGATGATTTGACCTTTGCTCAGACCGCTGACGATCGAGGTGGTGCCGTCGTTGGCGATCTCGCGCACTTTGACCAGCGCCGCGGTGCCGTCCTTATCGGCCATCACCGAAGAGTGCGTGTCGTCGAGAAATGCGGTCGTTGGAATTGCGATGCCGCTGGCCGGCGTTAGCGAAATCACGCCGGTTACGGGAAGCCCGGCGGCAAGGCGTCCTTGCGTACCGCGAATGATGGCCTTGACGGTGAAGTTCGTCGAGCCGGGCTGCACCTGTCCGAGGACACCGACAACGGTGCCATGATAACCGGAGTTCGGCTCACCCGGAACGGTCAAGCTGACCGGCGCGCCGGTCTTCACGCGAAAGACGTCGGCACTCGATGCGTTCAGCTCCGCGTAGACCGGATCGGTTTGCTGCAGCACGAAGATCGTGCGCGAGCCGGGGTATTCGCCGGGGTTGAGATTGCGATTGACGACGACGCCGTCAATCGGCGAGACGATCGTCGCGCGCGAGATCTCGGCTGCGAGCTGGCGTGCTTGGGCGCTCGCGGAGGCGGCGTCCTCTTGCGCGCCGGTAATGTTTGCGGCTTGCAAGCCGGCGCTCATCGTACCGTTGGTCTTTTCGGCGATAATAGCGGAGTTGAGTGCAGCCTCGTTCGAGCGAACGGCGGCTGCCTCCACGTTGACCAGCGTTTGCTGCGTTCGCAGCGCTTGCAGCGAGAGATAGCCTTGGCGCTCGAGCGCCGTGTCGATTGCGAGATCGGAGTTTCCTTGGCGCAAACTGGCTTGGGCTTGCACCAGCGCTTGACGAGCAGACGAAGTGGTTTGCGGCGCCTGCGCGATCGTCTGCTGCGCCGTGTAGACGGTTTGCGACGTTTTCGCAACGTCGGAGTTGGCGGTATGCAGGTCGGACTCGTATTGCGCTTGCAAATCGGAAACGTCGAGCGTGGCAATGACCTCGCCTTTATAGACGTGGTCGCCTTCGTTGACGTTCACCGTCGCGGTGGGTTCATTGAGCGCGTTGCTGAGCTGGACGTTTTGGTACGGGGCGATGATGCCGGAAATGGTGAGCGTCGGATGGATGGTAGCCGGGCGGGCGGTCGCTGAGGGAATAGCGCCTGCGGCTCCCGCCGGCCGGGTTCGTCCTCCGGCGCGGTGGGCGCAGGCTGGTATAAGGAAGAGCAGGGCCAAGCCGGCCGCGGTCAAGGCGGGGAAGCGTATCACTGTTTCCAAGCCTACTCAGGAACCTGGGAGATTCCTTACCGATTTCACAGCTACCGGCTCTACTCTGTTCGGCTGGAGGAAAAAACTAAAGGAAATGTCATCCGTACGCTCTTTTTACGTCCGGCTGCTGTTTGCAGCCCTGGCCGCCACGCCGGCGCTCGCCGCCTGCGGCGGAGGCGCAAAGCAGGTTACTCCCTCAAGCCTCGTCAGCGATGCTTCAACGTATGACGGTCAGACGGTGACCGTCAGCGGCACCGCCAAGGAGCCGCACATCCGCAAAACACGGCGCGGAGAGGCCGTGATGTACCAACTCTGCGACACGAGCTGCATCCACGTCTTTCAATTCGGCAACACGCAAGTAGCTGACGGATCAACGGTCAGCGTTACCGGGATGTTCCGCTCGAGCTTCGGCCGCATGCAACAGATCAGCAATGTTTTGGTAGTCGGCGGACGCCGCTTCAACCGTAACGGGAATCAGGGCGGCGGTTCGCCGGAAGCATCACCGAGCGGATCGCAATAGCGTCAGCGCGCGCTCGACGTCGAATGGCAGCGCCGTAGCGCCGTCGTCGATCGCTTGACGGTTGCCGGCCCAACGCGGGTCGGCGCCAGCGTTTTCCGGCGGGACAACCGCGTAACGCGGCTTTCCGAACTCGCGCGCAAAGCGCAGCGTGTGCATCGCGCCGCCGTCGATTTCGCTGCAGACTACAACGACGGCGCGTGCGTGTTGGGCTTGCAAGCGGTCGCGTTCAATCTTCGCCTCCTCCGTTACGCTGGCTTTGGGTTCGCGGAGCGTTGCGATCGCGCCGCCGCGTTGCACAATTTCGCGTTCGAGCTGCGCGTTCTCGGGCGGGTCGCTGTTGCCGAAACCGTAGGCCACGAACGCGACCGTCGGGATGCCGGTAGCGAGTGCGCCGCGGTGTGCCGCCGTGTCGATTCCGGGTGCGAGTCCGGCGATTACTGGTTCGCCGACGCGGTATGCGAGTTCGTAGGCGAAGCTCGCAGCCTCGGCCGGTGGCTCGCGGCTGCCCACGATCGCGATGCCATCCGGGGGAAGCCTGCCAAGGATGTGCATAACGAGGTCTTCGGCGCGCAATGCACCGCGCTTTGGGGAGGCCTTTATGTCTTTGGAGCTAGTCAACACTCTTGCCACATTCGGCACGTTCGTCGTCATCGCCGCAACGGCAATCGCCGCCATCGTGCAACTCCGCCACGCTCGCAGCAACAATCACATTGCCGCCCTCAACGAGCTGCGCGAAACCACGGAGACGCCGGACTTTGAAGCGGCGCAGCATTCCATGAACACCGAACTAGCGGTAAAGCTGCAAGACCCGGCGTTCCGGTACCAAATCGCCGTGCCCTCGGCGAGAACGGACGAGACGCGGCAACTCGCCCGGCGGCTCAATCGAATCGGAAACTTCTACGAGGGCGTGGGCGTGCTCGTCAAGACCGGACTCGTCGATGGGCAGCTCGTGCTCGAAATTTGGTGCATGAACGTAATCGGGGCTTGGAATAGGCTCGCGCAGATCGCAGCGATAGAGCGGCGCAAAGCAGGCCCGGGGCTTTGGGAGAATTTTCGAGTACCTGACGGTATTAGCGCAAGACTGGATGGCCGCGCATGCCAAAGGTACGTACCCTGCCGGTGTGCGGCGCATCGAACTCAAAGACGAGTGGCTCGAAGCCGACAAGCAGTATGCCGCCTCGCTCGCACCGGCGTAGCAAACCAGAGCCTCGCCACAAACGCAAAGGGCTACGTCGCAAGTGACGCGGCTACGATGCAGCAGCCACCGCAGATGCATTGAAGAGAAATAGGATTCGCCTTGTTAAAGACGCTCGACGAAACAAAAGAGAACTTTATTCGCGGCATGACTCCCAGCGCTCAGATCAGTCAGATGGGAGGAACGATCATGTCGAAGAATGGCGGCATCATCGGGGTATCGGATCACGGCGGTTGGGCGGTGTTGGTGACAGTGACGCGCGATGGGACGCTCCTCGACCGCCGCCGCGTAGAGCTTGTGGACGAGAGCCTGCCGAGTCTTCCCCATCACCACGAAGGCCAGCTGCTCCCGATGGACGGAGCCGTGGCCCTCGTCGAGCGGGTGCGCGTTTCGGCGGAGAGGCATGCGGTGCTTGCGCTGGACGCCCTCGCGATGGCGGTACCACACATCCTCGGCATCGCCCTTCGCAGTTGCCCGCAGCTTCCGGCCACGATTGCCGAACGAATCAAGGACTACCGTGCACGAAACGTTGCCGACTGGGTGATGTACCGCAAAGCTCTTGCTTCCGCCGCCGAGGCGCGCGGTTGGCCCGTCCATTGGTACGACGCGAAGAAGGTGCTAGATTTGGCGAGCCAGGCGTTGCACGTCGAGAACTTCGATACTCACTTTCTCCAAGCGCGCCGGGCACTCGGGCCGCCATGGAACAAGGATCACAAGCTCGCAATGGCGGCGGCCATAGTCACGGCGACGGCGCTTTCGGAGTGAGACGCATTCCCGAGCATGCGCTGACGAAACTCGCACTTACAAGCACGAATGCCGCGAGCTCTAACGCCAAGTCGGGGCTTTGGATTTAAATCCAACGCACCTCCGTGTGCCGAGTCGGCACTGGCGCATCCTGCGCTGAGCAGGCTCAGGGTGACACGTCGCCCTTCGACAAGCTCAGGGTGACACGTTAGTGGCGCCCTTCGCGCCGACTCCAACGCACCTCCGTGTGCTGAGTCGGCACTGGCGCATCCTGCGCTGAGCAAGGCTCAGGGTGACACGAAGGTCTTCGACAGGCTCAGGGTGACAAGGGTATACTTATTGCGTGCCCCATATTGAGCTGGAGATTGCTCCGCAGACGAACATCAAGGAACTCGTGGCGAAACTTCCGATTGCCACTGAGGTCATGCAAGCATTTGGTTTGGGTTGCAGCGGCTGCGGCGTAAGCACGTACGAGACGATCGAGCAGGGAGCAGCAGCCCACGGTTTGCGCGTCGAACCGATCGTCACCGCGCTCAAGCAAGCACGGCTTTCGGGTTTCGTCCCGCTCATCAATAACGAGGACCGGCGCCCGGTTCGTCGAGCGCCTGGGGCATTTAGCGGTCGTGCCAAGATCGGCCACGTCATCCCGATCATGTCCGGCAAAGGCGGCGTCGGCAAGTCGCTCGTCACCGCGCTTATCGCTATCGGGCTGCGCCGCCAGCACTATCGGGTGGGCATTCTCGATGCCGACATCACCGGTCCATCGATCCCCAAACTCTTCGGCTTGCACACGCCGTTGCTCATTGAAGCGGATCCGGTTGCGAAGACGCCGCAGGGACAACCGCAGCCATTGATGGTGCCGGCGGTTTCACGCAGCGCGATCGAAATCGTCAGTTCGAATCTGCTCACCGATAAAGAAGACACCGCGATGGTGTGGCGTGGACCGATTCTCTCCGGCGTCATCCGCCAATTTTACGAGCAAGTGGTGTGGAGCGATCTCGATTATCTGCTCATCGATTTGCCGCCCGGAACGTCGGATGCACCGTTGACCGTGCTGCAATCGCTTTCGATCGACGGCGTCGTCTTAGTGACGATGCCGCAGGCGCTCGCTACGATGATCGTGCGCAAAGCGGCAAACCTCGTGCATCAGCTCAAAAAGCCGGTGCTCGGCGTCGTCGAAAACATGTCGTACTTCATCGCGCCCGACACCGGCATACGCTACGAGATTTTCGGACCGTCCTACGCGCAACGCGTTGCCGAGCTCGCGCGGGCGCCGGTGTTAGCGCGCATTCCCATCGATCCGGCGAAGGCGTTGCTCGCCGATGAGGGTCGGGTCGAAGAGATCGACGATCCGGTTTGCGACGAGCTCGCGACCCACCTCGTGGAGGCTCTCTCCGCTCACCCGAAGCCGAAGGAAACGATTTCCATTATTTAGGAACCGTCATGTCTGTTGAAGCTTGCATCCCGGTCATTCCGAGTGCAGACCTGGAGAAAAGTAATGCTGAACCAGCGTGCGGGAACTTTGAGCGGCCAGACCGAGTTCTTCCTGACCGACGATGACGGCTATTCGCAATGCTTCGGTGTCCCGACCCAAGGATAGATATGGCTTAGGGGACTGCGCCATTGCCTGAAGATCTCAATCCACAAGCGACACAAATGGCCGACGAGTCCATGGTTCGCAACCTTGAGGCGCAGGCTCGCGCGATTTGGCCTCAGGAAGAGCCGTTGTTTCGTCGTTACGCCCTTCCCGCAAGGGCACGCATTCTCGATGCGGGCTGCGGCACCGGCGAAATCGCTTCGCGCCTGGCGACGCTCTTTCCACAAACCGACGTGTTGGGTGTCGATATCATCGACGCGCACCTCGAGCTTGCGCGTTCGCGCTACGCGACGTTGGCGCCGCGATTGGCATTCGAGCATCAGAGCATTTTCGAACTCCAAGAAGCCGACCACAGCTTCGACCTCACCGTGTGCCGTCACGTGCTGCATGCCATCCCGCATGCCGAAAGGGTTATCGCCGAGCTCGTTCGCGTCACCCGGCCCGGTGGGTATTTGCACGTGCTGGCCGAGGACTACCGGATGTTGGAATTTCAGCGAGGCGATCGGCTCGATCCGAGCGATTTTTGGCATTCGGCTCCGGTCGAGTTCAGTTCCGCGACCAACACCGATCTGTTTATCGGTCGCAATATCTTCACGGTGCTTGCTCGCATGGGCTTGGAAGAAATCGCCATCGACTACGCGATCGTCGACACGACGCGCACTCCACGCGAAACCTTCGAGTCGATTATCGAAGCGTGGCGCGACGGCTATGTCGATTCGATCGGTCAGTACACGCGGTTTTCGCGCGAATCGGCGACGGCATACTTCAATACCATGATCGCCACTATCCGCGACCCGCTCGGGTACGCGGCCTGGTTTATTCCGATCGTAAGCGCGCGCGTGCCTTAAACTCTAGAGGGACGGCGCTTTCCGGCCGCAAGCAGCGCGCAGGCTTTCTCGACGCGGGTTTTACGGGACACCCGTTCGTTAGCTGACGCTATCCAAGTCACAAGGTTCCTGCGTTCGATCGACGTGAGGGCCGACCACTGCGCCTTCGCCTTCGGGGCGCTCCCGAGGGCCTTATAGAGATCCATGGGCACAACTGGAAAACAGCAGGGCCGTCGCTTTCCCTCCACAAGCATCGCGCAAAGTCTCTCGACCCGTCGTCTCCGTGTGTCGGCTTGTTTGGCGGTCTCTAGCCAAAGAATAAAGTCCCAGCGCGCAATCGGCGTGAGATCATTCCACAATGCCTTTACCGAGGGGGTAGCCGCGAGGGCTTTGCGAAGGTCCGTTGGTACCTTGGGTTCCGATTCGGAGGCAGACATCGATGAAAACTCCTTTAACGATCGCACTGAGCGCCCTCCTAACACTTGCGTATACCCATGCGGCACTCGCCGAAGGAACGACGGGCAACGGAATGGCGTCGGCCGGCGCTTCGGTTTCGGTGCCGATGAAAGCGCAAAACGGATCGACCGAAGACGGAACCGCGACCTTGACCCAGCAAGGCGACGACGTGCTGGTAAAGATCTCACTGCAGAACGGAACGAGTACTCCGCAGCCCGCCCACGTTCACGCCGGTTCGTGCGCCAAACTTGGCGCGGTGGTCGATCCGCTCGACGCTCTCGTTGACGGCAAGAGCACGACGACGCTCAAGAACACGAAGCTTGACTCGCTGCGGGTAGGCGGCTTAGCGATCAACGTCCACAAGTCGACGGACGACTTGGCAACCTACGCTTCCTGTGGAGACATTCCTAAAGCTTAAGTTTGCGAGCCGCCCTTCGACAGGCTCAGGGTGACACGGTTACCATGACACGGTTACCGCGTTACGGCGTGAACTTGAAGATGCTGCCGGCGTCGGCGTGGAGCGTTCCTCCGTCGGGATGGCCGCCATCTTGGGTCGTGCCGTACAGGACGTTGCCTAACGCGAGGAGCGTGCCGAACGGCGTGGCTCCATCTTTAGGCGATCCTTTGAAACTGTACAGCACCTGTTCGCTGCCCGACTTCGTCACATCAAAGATGGTTCCGAATGCGTTTTGACCACCTTCTTGGGTCGTGCCATAGAACTTGCCGTGCAAGAAGACGAGCGCGCCAGCGGGATCTTCTCCGTCGGGCGAGCCTTTGAACGGATAGAGAACCTTCTCGTGCCCGGAGAGGCTTACTTTGAAGATAGCCCCGGTGCCGCCGCTGCTCGTGCCGTAAAGCTGGCTGCCAACCCGTGTTAGCCCTCCAAGCGGAAGTGCAGCATCCGGCGGCCCCATGAAATTGTACAGCGTCTTTTCCTTGCCGGCCGTCGTTATTTTGAAAACCGTTCCGTAGCGGTCTGTACCACCTTCGTACGCCGTACCGTAAAGCTCACCCTTAGCCACAATGAGCGGCGCGCGTGGGCTTTCGCCGTCGGTCGGAAACCCTTTGAACGAATGGAGAACGTGCTCGTCACCGGACGTGGTCACGTCGAAAACCGTGCCGTCGCCGTCTGAACCGCCGTCGACCGTCGTTCCGTAGAGTTTGCCCTTGTAAGACAACAGACCGGCTCCCGGACCCTGGGCGTCGGTGCCGCTCTTGAAACTGTAGACCACGCGCTCGTTACCTGACGGGCTTACTTCAAAGACGCAGCCGAGGTTGAACTTTCCGCCGTCGAATGTCGTGCCGTACAGCAGTCCGTTTACTACCACGAGATTCCCGACGGGCAGGGCACCGTCATTTGGAAAGCCCTTGAAGCGATAGATCGCGCGCTCTTTTCCGAAAGTGCTCACCGCGAAAACGGTGCCCATGCTTCCCGGTCCCGACAGCTTGTCGCCGTACGTCACGCCGTAAAGCGATCCGCGGAGTGGAGTCAGGCCGTCGTATGGATTCGCTCCGTCGGTGCCGCCTTTAAAGAGGTAGAGAAGCTTGTAGCCGCCCTTCTTCCCATCGATCCCCACGGCCGCGTTTTGGGGAATCAAGGTGCCGGTTGGGCCGCGAAAGCCGCACCCAGCAAGGGTCGTTGCGAGTAACAAAAAAGCAAGGCGTCGCACGAACGTCAGCATTATCATGCGGCGTAATTCGCGGTTGGTTTTGCGCTTGCCTAGTGGGTTACGGCAATGCTGGGAGTCGCCCTTCGCGCCGACTCCAGCGCACATCCGTGTGCTGAGTCGGCACTGGCGCATCCTGCGCTGAGCAAGCTCGGGGTGACACGGAATGCAAGGCGGGTACAAATCGAGGGCCATGGCACGGAAAAATTGGTCGAAAGAGGTCACCGAAAATAGCAACGCGTTGGATCTCGAGGGCAACGTGTTCGCCAAGAGCGATCCACAGGCAATCGCACGCTCGCTCAAACGTTCCGCCGAACAGAGCAAGCGGCGCAAGAGCAGCCCCTACCGTTCGGCGATGTCGATGCTGACCTTCTACATCAATCGCGCCGGACACAATCTGCCAGAGAAACAGCTGCGCGTTTTGGAGAAGGCCAAAGACGAGTTGCGCGCCGAGTTCGGGCGCAGCGAAAAGGGTAGCGCCGGCACTTTCGAGTAGGGATCGGCGTAGCGGGATGGAGCTCCCGCCTAATCGCCGGCACCGGCTGATGGCTCCTGTTGAAAATGTTTGACAGGAGTTTTCTATGTTTGTGGCCGCCACCAGCAACAATATCTGGCTCGTCGCCGGGCTCTGGATGTCTCTGGCTGCGATTAGTGCGTTTGTTGCGATTCGCATCAAGATGCCCGCCGCGCTTGCGGAAATCATCATCGGCATCATCGCGGGCAACCTCATTGGTCTGCGCACGAATGCCTGGGTCGACTTTGTCGCCGGGTTCGGAAGCATTCTGCTCACGTTTCTGGCGGGAGCGGAAATCGATCCCGCAGTGTTGCGCAAGCAGCTTCTTCCCTCATCGCTGATCGGCTTGGCCTCGTTCGCGGCACCGTTCTTAGCCGCGATGGCCTTTGCGTTCTTCATCGCACATTGGACCGCTGACGCCGCAAAGATCGCCGGCATCGCGATGTCGACGACTTCCGTTGCCGTGGTCTATGCGGTCATGATCGAATCCGGTTTGGCGGAACGGGAATTCGGTCAGCTCATTTTAGCGGCGTGCTTTTTCACCGACCTCGGAACGGTCGTTGCGCTCGGGTTGTTGTTTGCGAATTTAAATTTCTGGCTGGCCGGGCTCGCCGGCGCGATTGCCGCCGCCGTCGCCATCGTTCCGAAAGTTCTTCCCCGCGCGATCGAGCGGACGCGGCGCTACGTCAGCGAGCCGGGCTTGCGAATCCTCTTTGCCGTCATCTTTCTCTTGGCCGCGCTTGCGACCGTTTCGAAGAGCGAAGGCGTGTTGCCGGCGTACTTCCTCGGTTTGGCTTGCGCCGGAATGATGACGGCGATGCCCGACGTTAAGCGCCGGTTGCAAACGATGACGATGACCTTGCTCGCGCCGTTTTATTTTCTGAAGGCCGGAACGTACGTGCAGTTCGGCGCTGCGTTGTCGAGCTTCGGCCTTATTGCGGCGCTCTTCGTGGTGAAAGTCGCTGCGAAGGTTGCCGGCGTTTTGCCGCTCGCGCGAATCGTTTTCCGCTACCCGGCCGTCAATGCGAATTACTTGACGCTCATGATGGCAACCGGCCTGACCTTCGGGACGATTTCCAGCTTGTACGGATTAACGCATCACTACATCACGCAGGCGCAATACACGGCGCTCGTTACCGTCGTTATTCTCACCGCGGTCGTACCAACCGCAATCGCGCAAGCGCTGTTCAAGCCAGCGGAGGAACCGGAAGAAATGGAAGCCGAGGTGCCATAGCTCGAGTCTGGAGTCGCCCTTCGACAAGTCTTCGACAAGCTCAGACAGACATTGCTCAGGGTGACACGACCCTCCAGGAGGAAGCGATTCGTCGCGGCAACAGAACTAGGGTTTACGTGTCAAGTTTTACGCCGCGCTCATGGAAGTCGCAAGCGCAGCCGCAGGCGGAGCGCCATGCCGAACCGCCGGTCGGAAAGTTTCACGCGTACCGGCACGGTGCTAAATCCAATAACCTTCCCATTGTGCCGACGGCGTTCATCGGCCGCGAGCACGACGTTGCCGAGATAAAGGAACTCCTGGCGCGTCACCCGTTGGTCACGCTCGTTGGTTCGGGCGGCATTGGCAAGACCCGACTGGCGGTGCAGGTCGGCACTGAACTGCTCGATGGCTATCCCGACGGCGTGTGGTTTGTCGATTTGGCCCCGATCGCCGATCGCGAGCTGGTCTCCAGCGTCATCGCCCAAACGCTTGGCATCAGCCAACAAGAAGGCCCGCGGGTCGACGAGACCATTCCGCCCTGGCTCGAACGCAAGCAGTTGCTGCTCATCTTCGATAACTGCGAACACGTCATCGAGACGATCGCGCCGATTGCGGCGGCGATTCTGCGCACGGCTCCCCACGTGCACATCCTGGCGACTTCGCGGCAAGCACTTTCTATCGGCGGTGAAGAACCGGTGCGCATTCCATCGCTGGACGTGCCGCATGCCATTGCCGATCTCAGTGCGGCGAAGATTGTGGAGTTTGCGGCGGTGGCGTTATTTGTGGCGCGCGCCACGACGGCGGATCGCTCGTTCGCACTCACCGATGACACGGCGCCCATCGTCGCCGACATCTGCCGCCGGCTCGACGGGATTCCGCTGGCGATCGAGCTGGCTGCCGCGCGGGTGAAGGTGCTCTCGATTCCCCATCTTGCCGAGCGCCTCAACGAACGCTTCAAGCTGCTCATCGGCAGCAGTCGCGACGTGCTGCCGCGCCAGAAGACCTTACATGCGCTCATTGACTGGAGCTACGATCTCCTGACGGCACAGGAGCAACTGCTCTTTGCGCGGTTGGGTATTTTCGCAAGCGGGTTCGCGCTCGATGCGGCGACGAGCGTCTGCGGTGGTGAAGGACTCGACGAACTCGATATCTTGGATCTGCTCGGTTCGCTGACCGACAAGTCGCTGGTCGTTGCCGACACGAGCGGCGAGCACGAGCGTTACCGGTTGCTCGAATCCACCGCCGCGTACGCACTCGAGAAATTGCGCACCTCTGGCGAGCATGAAGCACTCGCTCGTCGTCATGCTGCGTATTATCGCGACCTGGCGGAAGCCGCCGACGAACGCTTTGGCATCGGCTCGATATTCGCGTGGCTGGCAGGCGCGGAGCTGGAGCTGGACAACTTTCGGAGCGCGCTGGCATGGGCGCTGACGGACGGCCACGATGTCGTTTTAGGCGGGGCCATCGCCGGCGCATTGAGTTCGCTTTGGGTGAACGCCGGCCTAACCGTTGAGGGCCGCTACTGGGTTGAACGGGCGCTCGCAGGGGCGAGCCAAGCGGAGCAGCCGCGCGTTGCGGCGCGGCTGCAGTTTGCGCTGAGCGGTCTTTCCTCCGGCAAGCGCAGACACGACACGGCCGAGCGGGCGCTGGGGTTGTACGCATCGTTCGGCGATGCCCGCGGAGCGGCGCGTGCGCAGAACAACCTCGCGGGCGCGCTGAATCAGATGGGCGAATTCGATGCGGCACAGGCGGCGATCGCGCAGGCGCTGGCGGCGGCGCGTGCGTCTGAGGATGCGAAGAACGTGGCAAATTGTCTCAACATCCAGGCAGTCATCGAGAAGAGTCGGGGCGATGTTGGCGCCGCTCGAGAGCGCTACGCGCAGGCGCTGGCGGCCTACAAGGCGCTTGGGAACGAGTCGGGGACCGCAGGGGTGCTGGGCAACGTCGCGGAGCTGGAGTTTGCCGACGGACATCCCGAGCAGGCACTGCGTTCGCTCAGCGAGGCGCTGGAGATCGACGTGCGCGGGAAAAGCGCAAGCTACATCGCCAGCGACTACACGAACGGCGCCGCGTACCGCCTCGCGCTTGGCGATCTTGCCGGCGCGCGCGAGTCGGCCCGCGAGGGACTGCGCGTTGCACGTCAGGGACGAGTCGAACTCTTCATCGCCATTGCGCTCCAGCACCTAGCGGTCCTCGCCGGGCTTAGCGGCGATGGACCGCGCACCGCGCAGTTGCTGGGCTACGTCGACACGCGCTACACGGAACTTGGAATGAAACGCGCATTTACGGAGCAATGGGGCTACGACAAACTCCTCGTTGCATTGCGCGAGAATTTAAATGAAGACGAGATTGCGCAACTGTCGGCAGAAGGTGCGACGTGGTCCGAAGATCGGGCCGTCGAGGAAGCGCTGCAAGTGTAATTGCTTATCGCGCTCGCGGGACTCTAGTCGTTATCGATGACGGTATGCCGGCGGAACGCAGGCCGGCGGTATCAAGAAGACCATGAACGTGTCGAGGGCGTGGGGCTTCCTCACTCCGTCGATCCGCTCTTGTGCGGGGGTCGCGATGATTCCGGTGCCGGGAGAAACGGTGAAGCCCGAGCCTCCGGAGCCCGTCTTAATCTTGTTCGGCAGAAGCGTCACGTTCGCTGGAACGAGAGTTTGCATATCGGTCGCTGTGCCGCCCGACACCATTTCCAGACGAGAGGAAGAGGCGCGACCGCCCTTTCCTTTGACGTCAGGCACGTTGACGGCGACGTCGTAAATGACGTCTACGTTATCGAGCCCGACCGGCGTGACGCTGGTATCGCCGGGCATCTGCGGGATTTTCGTGGCCGTCGTGCCGTTGTAGAAGTAGGCGCCGCCGGCGCCGTACATCGTCGCGTGGCCCAGATCGTTGATTTGGCCGCCAAAGAGATGCTGTCCCGGCACGAGGTTACCGATGAGATTGACCTTATTGGGGCCGCTCCAGATTGCGGCGGTGGGATTTCCGTGCGAGTCGTACACGCTACCGATGATCAGCCCGTGTTTGTTGATCCCAACGGCTTCGCCCAATCCCATGCTGAGCGGCACGATTTGATTGTTGACCCACTCAACCGGATGCTTTGCACCGCATTTGCATCCGCTATAGCCGACGATCGTGCCCGCGTCATTCACGCCGTACGCACTTGACCTTGTGGCACCGGGCAGGTTCGAAAGAGCGACGCATTGCGGGTCGCGGACATTTGCCGCTATGTCGTAGGTGAACTGTCCAACCGTCAGACCGTTTTGGCTGACGGCATACGGAGAGCAGTTTTTCGGAGTGAGCGTCGCCGCAGGGCCCGCCGTTGACGGACCTGTTGACGTAAATCCGCCCGGCGCGTTCTTGCACGTCGTGCTCGGTCCGACGACAGCCGTCGGTGATGTTCCGAATGAGAACGACAATATGTCGATCGCGCCGGACGGGTTACCGAAGCACGGGCCGGAGCTCGAGGAGCCGTTGCTAAAAGCACCGGCCGTTTTGATTACGAGATACAAGTCTATCGCGTGCGGATTGCGACCAGACGCCGTGACGACGTTCTGCGAAGAAGTCGTCGGAAGTAGCGTGGTGTTGGTGGCCTGCGGTCCGCCGCTCGAACATGCGGCAAGTGCCGAAATGACAACGAAACAGACGATGCGGCGAGAGAGTGAAGTCAAGATTCTGCAACCTCCGGTCCAGGGTGCTTACAGCTAAACGTTCAGTACTTCCTGGACGCAACGGCCGCGCACGACCCCTGACGACGTCCCCCCGGCCAAGGGGTTTGCCACATTCGGCGCGTGGATGTTGCGAGGGAATTAGAGGAAGCGATTCGTCGCGGTAACAGAAGTAGGCAGTTCACGTGTCGAGTTTTACGCCGCGTTCTTGGAAGTCGCAAGCGCAGCCTCAGACGGAGCGCCCAGCCGCGCCGCCGGTCGTGGAGCTGCCGCCACGCGCCGAAGTCGAAACCAACAACCTCCCCGTTGTTCGAACCGCGTTCATCGGCCGCGAGCACGACGTTGCCGAGGTCAGGGCGCTGCTCAGCGACCACGGTGTGGTCACGCTGGTCGGTTCAGGCGGCGTCGGGAAGACCCGACTGGCAGTGCAGGTTGGCACCGAGCTGCTCGATCGATTTGCCGACGGCGTGTGGCTTGTCGACCTGGCGCCAATCGCTGACCCGGAGTTGGTTTCCAGCGTGGTCGCCCAAACGCTGGGCATCAGCCAGCAGGAAGGCTGCCGAGTCGACGAGTCGATTCCGCCCTGGCTCAAGCGCAAGCAGTTGCTGCTTATCTTCGACAACTGCGAACACGTCTTGGAAACTATCGCGCCGATTGCGGCGGCGATTCTGCGCACCGCGCCGAATGTACGGATCGTAGCCACGTCGCGGCAAGCACTCGAAATCGGCGGCGAAGAAGTCGTACGGGTTCCTTCGCTGGACGTTCCACATGCCATCACGGACCTGAGTGCGGCGAAGGTGATGGAGTTCGCGGCGGTGGCGTTGTTCGTGGCGCGCGCCACGTCAGTCGACAAGTCGTTTGTCCTCACCGACGATACCGCGCCCATCGTTGCCGACATCTGCCGCCGCCTCGACGGCATTCCGCTGGCGATCGAACTGGCCGCCGCGCGCGTCAAGGTGCTCTCCATTCCCCATCTTGCCGAGCGCCTCAACGAGCGCTTCAAGCTGCTCACCGGCGGCAGTCGTAGCGCACTACCGCGGCAGAAAACCTTACATGCGCTGCTCGATTGGAGCTACGATCTCCTCACCGCGCAAGAACAGCTGCTCTTCACGCGATTGGGTATTTTTGCGAGCGGTTTCGACCTCGACGCCGCCACGAGCGTATGCGGCGGTGAAGGACTCGATGAGCTGGATATGCTCGATCTGCTCGGTTCGCTGACCGACAAGTCGCTGGTCGTTGCCGATACCAGCGGCGAGCACGAGCGCTACCGGTTGCTCGAATCCACCGCCGCGTATGCGCTCGAGAAACTGCGCGCGTCAGGGGAGCACGAGGCAATGGCTCGCCGTCACGCCGCGTACTTTTGCGATCAAGCAGAGGCCGCCGACGAGCGCTACGGCACCGGCTTGACCGCGGCGTGGCTGCCGGCGTGGAGCTGGAGCTGGACAATTACCGGACGGCGCTGACGTGGGCGTTGACGGAGGGCAACGATGCCCTTGTAGGCGGCGCCATCGCCGGCGCATTGGAACGGCTTTGGACGAACGCCGGCTTGACCGTCGAGGGCCGCTACTGGACCGAGCGCGCGCTCGAAGGCGTGAGCGAGGCCGAGCAGCCGCGCGTTGTGGCCCGCCTGCAGTTGGCGCTGTGCCGCCTTTCTTCCGGCAAGCACATGTACGATGCGGCCGAACGGGCGATGCGGTTGTACGCGGCAGTTGGCGATGCGCGCCGAGGGGCGCGTGCGCAGCAGAACCTTGCGTTTGCGCTGTTTCAAATGGGCGAGTTCGATGCTGCACACACCGCGATCGCGCG
The DNA here is from genome assembly GCA_963752765.1 of Vulcanimicrobiota bacterium. GTDB lineage: Bacteria > Vulcanimicrobiota > Vulcanimicrobiia > Vulcanimicrobiales > Vulcanimicrobiaceae > JAFAHZ01. The sequence goes on along the minus strand of CAVVZD010000009.1, from coordinate 270,539 downwards.
GGCGCTGGCGGCGGCGCGCGCGTGTGTGGATGCCTTGAGCGTGGCAGAGGCGCTCAACGTGCAGGCGTCAATCGAGTGGACTCGGGGCGATGTTGGCGCGGCGCGGGAACGCTATGCGCAGGCGCTGGCGGCCTGCAAGGCGCTCGGGAACGAGTCGGGGACTGCAGTAGTGCTGGGCAACGTCGCAGAGTTGGAGTTTGCCGACGGGTATCCCGAGCCGGCGCTGCGCGCGGTCAGCGAAGCGCTGGAGATTCACCTGCGCGGGAAGAACGCAACGTACATCGCCGGCGCCTACGGCAACGCCGCCGCGTACCGCATCGCGCTTGACGATCTCGCCGGCGCGCACGAGTCGGCCCGCGAGGGACTGCGCGTTGCACGCAAGGCACGAAGGGAACTAGACATCGCGATTGCGCTCCAGCATCTGGCGCTGCTCGCCGGGCTAGGCGGCGAATCACGGCGCGCCGCTGCGTTACTGGGCTACGTCGACGCGCGCTATGCCGAGCTGGGATTGAAGCGCGAATTCACGGAGCAATGGGGCTACGACAAGCTCCTCGTTACAGTGCGCGAGACGCTGCGCGAAGACGAGCTTGCACCACTGTTGGCCGAAGGCGCGACATGGTCCGAAGATCAGGCCGTCGAGGAAGCGCTGCAGGCTCAGACATTGAAATGAGGCATGCGTCGCATAAAACTCTGGTTTTTTTTGCTTTAGTGGTTATCGTCACCGGGCCCGCTAGCGTTCGAGCTGCGCCTGGGGCGGCGGCCTTACGTTATTACGTTGGCACGTGGTCCTGTCAGGCAGGAGTTATCGGAAAACCTGCGGTCAAGTCGACGGGCGGTGGCTCGTCTTTCGCCGGAAGTGCAACCAACGTAACAAGCTCGCAGGCCACGGCAAACGAGTGTGACGCGAACAACGACGGCTGCATCACCATCACCAGGTAACGATTCTTCATAATGCGGACCGGAGGCCCGAAGTCTACTCGTTTGTGCCGCTTTTGCTGCGATGAGTCGTATTTCTTCCGGTCGCTCTAGTTCTAGCGGTCGCTGCCAGCTTTTCTGTGAAGACCGGTTTCTTGAGCAACCTGACGACGGCGTCGTTCTTCTCGAACCAGAGCGAGGCGTTCAACGCCATCCTCGCTTGCTTCGCGAGACCGCGCTGTAAGAATGCGACGCCTTGGTGGCGTAGCAGTTGCATATTCTGCTGCTTCGGGAGTTCGCCGCCTCGCAGCGATGCGAATAGCGAACGAAGCGTGTAGCTGATGCCCCACGGGAATCCCCATGGTCCCAAGAACGTCGAGAATAGGGCGGTCGAAATTGCGAGCTTGCTGCGGCACTTCGGGCAGAGGATGCCACCTTCGCCTCGCATTTGAGTGAAGACGAGAATCGACCACACCTTGAAGAACATGGCGTAGCGGAGATGCGCGTCGATGCTCCCGCAACCGTCGCAACCGTAGAGGTCCCAAATCTCCTCTCGCTCATCCTCCGGCCCCGCATAGGGAGAACCCGAGCAAAGAGTGGCGTCGTACGCGCTGCGCCTGCTGGGATCGGAAAGCGTCGCATACGCCTCGTTGATGATGGCCGTCAAACGCTGAGCGTTGGGAGCGGAGTTAACGTCGGGATGGTATTTGAGGGCGGCCGCGTGATACGCCGCTCTTATCTCGTCGGCCGCGGCGGACGGCTGGACGCCGAGGATATCGTAGAAGGTGAACTCCGCGGGCATCGCGTCACCCCGCCTTGATGAAAGCGAAACCGGCGATCGAGATGACGATTGCCGCAGCGCACCCGAAAACGAATTGCTGCGTGCTCGCCGAGACATCGATGGCGTTCCCGATCACGCTCGGTGTCAGGAGGGGGCGCCGAGAATCAGTTCGACCGATTCCCACGCGCCAAGCTGCGGCCACGCGAAATTCGGGTAGTCCGCTCACTCTGATCTAACGGGACTCACGTGCATCGTGGCGATGAACACGGGAGGAGAAGACGGAAACCAGTCGGGGTTCGGTACGGTGTCCTGGCCGCGGTGCAGCAACGGGTATGACAACCCGTTAACCGCGCGCCGCTGGTATCCAGCTCTCAGAGCTTCGATGGCTTCCGTTGCGTGAGCGGCGCGTTATTGCGGCCTGCTCAGCGATGCGCGCCGCGAGGGTTCGGGCTTCCTCGATTCCAGCCACGTCATTTGTCGACGATTCTGTTTTCAGAGTTTCGACGCGCTCTCTGGCGGCTTTGGCGGCCATCTCAGCTGCTTCACGCTCGGCTTGGCATGCAGTGACGCGTACTGCGGCTTCCGTCGCTTCGCGTTCAACGGCGGTTTGCTTTTCAACACATTCCTTTGCGCGCGCTTCATGCGCTGCGACCACGGAAAAGATCTGCTCTGCAGACCGCTGAGCCTCGACTAACTGCTGCTCGAGCTCCGTCATTTTGGCTCGAGCGGCTTCGTGCTCGGCGCACTTCGTAGCGATGAGCTCTTCGAGGTCTTTTCGCTCCGTTGCCAAGGCGGCATGACGCTCGCGGTTGGTTAGAGCAACTTGCTTTGCCATCCGCTCCGCAATCGCCGCGCTCTGAGCCTTATCTTGGGCGGCCGCGTATTCGGCGGCGGCTTGCGCCCGATTCGCTTCGTTCTTGAGCCGATCTTCGAGGGCACACGCTTCAAACAGCAAGGCTTCTGCCGCTTTGCGCTGCTCCGCTATGATGCGCAGAGCCTCAGTCGTCGCCTCGTCACATGCGGCGGACCGCTTTTGAACGTCATCGGGCATTGTAACCTTCACCTTCGTTGGTTCGTTCGGGGCAGCGACCGCGGGCTCTAGGCTGCAAACTTCCGCTTCGGTTTTGGCTACGCTTTGCGGCGGCGTTTCCGGCTCCGGAGTTTTGTTCCCGCGCCATGGGAATACGTCGTCAGCCCTTTCGATTAACTTCGCTCTCGCAGCTCGTGCCGCCAACTCAGCGTCGTGTCTAGCTTTGGAATCAGCAATGCTGGCGTCCAGCTGGGCGAGTTTGTCCAATAGGATCTCAGGTGATTCGACCGGGTTCGGTTCTGCCTGGGCAATATCGCCTGAGCCCGCACGGCCAAGGTGACTCGCGAAGCGGGCGGCACGAAACCAAACGTCGGACATATCACAACTCCCACAGACCCTAGGCTCGGCGCGGTACGGGGGCCCTTGTCATCCCGAATCATGGCACCTCCAGCACATTTTGTTAAGAACTCTGACGTGTAGTTTAACTGAAACTTTGCAAATATGCCTTGCTTGGGTCCTGCGGAAATCGCCTAAGAACAACGATTCCTCGCGAATCGTGCGACAACGCCGGAGTTTCCGAGCTACCAAAGCCGGCCGACGCTGTCGACGAACGCGCATAGCGTATCCCGCTGCACGTCCCACTGTAGTGCAATCCTATGAAGAGCGTGCAGCTCGGAGATTTAAATTAGGCGCATGGGCGCGTCCGTGTCAGAGACCCCCGCCGTGAGATTCGCTCAACCGGAAACGGCTCCGAGTCTTTGGCGGCCCGTGCGGACGTGGACGCGCAATACGCCGAGCTAGGAATGCAACGCGAACGCACGGAGCAATGGGGCGACGACAAGCTCCTCGTTGCATTGCGCGAGACGCTGCGCGAAGACGAACTTGCACCACTGTTAGCAGAAGGCGCGACGTGGTCCGAAGATCGGGCCGTCGAGGAAGCATTGCAAGAGTAAATCTGCGCCTTAGTCTTTTGCGTCTCATCATAAGACGCTAAGAGACTTTTGCGCTTCGCGTAGACGCTTAACGCCCCGCGCCCGGCAGAGGGGGCCTCGATCGGCAGGCGTCTCTGGCGCCGCATGACCCGGCACCTCTAGAACCGAAAATCGTTGGAGATCATGCTGACGCCCGAGCAGGCTGCAATGGCTTGGGGATGGTTCGGCTACGGCTCTTGGAAGGCCCCGTACTGGTTTGTCGGCTTGGAGCCGGGTGGCGATGAGCTTGATGCCTGCGTTCACGCTTGGAACGCACTTGGAAGAGGTGAGCTGTTAGATGCTCGAGAGGGCCACTGTTGGCACACGTGCGGAGCAGAGTTGTTCGGTCCCTACGCCCACATTCAGCGCACATGGGAGAAGTTGATCTGGCTCGTTTTCGGATACGAAGGCTGCGAGCCCACGGCGCAAGCTGCGCTAGATTATCAAAAGACGAAGCTCGGTAGATCCGACGGCGGTAGCACCGCGTTAATCGAAATTTCGTGTCTCCCAGCGAAGCACAACGACGTCAAAACGCCGCGTGAGTTGTTTCGCGATGAACGTATCACGACGATTCACAACCGAATGATCGAAAATGCCCCGCGCTACATTGTCTTTTATTCCCCCGACCCGAGATACCGCGAAGCCTGGCAATGGATCGCGGGCACCCAGCTGGATCGAGACGAGCCGGTAATGGTCGGCTCAACGGCCTGCGTTGTCACTTACCACCCAAACGGAGAATGGTCGAAGGCTTATTGGATCGATATGGGGCGCAAGTTGCGTAAGCTCGTTCCTCCCTAGTTCGAAAAACTATAGCTCGCAAGGTGTCACCACCGCCCCGCGCCACGGGGGGCCTTGTATAAGCTGAAGATGCTATCATCGATGAGTGAGGTAGGCCGCTGGGGCCTGGGGCTGTCAAGCCCGTAAACGAGTTTCTGGTCGCCTCACTCGGTGTTCCATCCATTCCGAACAGTTGCTAGGGCCTCGAGCCCGCATTACAAGATTGGAGTTGGAAGGTTGGAAGAGTGCATTTTCGTCGGCATCGACGTCGCAAAGGATCAGATCGACGTGTGCGTGCAGCCGGCGAACATTTATCGGACGTTCCGAAACGGTAAGACAGGCTTCGACGAGCTTGAGAAGCCCCTCGCGCAACAGCCGGTAACGCTGGCAGTAATGGAGTCGACTGGCGGCCTAGAAATCCCACTTGCGGTCGCCTTGGGCTGCGCCGGGATCCCCGTTGCCATCGTCAATCCGCGTCAAGTACGCGACTTTGCCAAAGCCGCCGGGCGCCTCGCAAAGACTGATCGGCTCGATGCAGCGATCTTGGCGCAATTCGGTGCCGCCATTCGCCCAGCAGCCCAACCTCTTAGGGACGAAGAACATTGTGCGCTAGCTGCGCTTATGGCGAGGCGCACGCAAGTAATCGACATGATCGCTTCCGAGAAAACTCGACTGGCGTCGGTGCCGAATGCCGCGATGGCCAAAGATATCACGGCGCACATTGCCTGGCTTGAAAAGCGACTTCGAAAAATCGACGAGGATCTTGGAAACCGCGTGAAGCGAACGGCACTCTGGCGCGAACGCGATAAGCTCTTTCAAAGCGTACCGGGCGTTGGTAACGTTGTCTCGCGTACACTATTGGCCCATCTTCCTGAACTGGGCACTCTCGACCGCAGGAAGATCGCGGCCCTCGTCGGCGTAGCGCCGCTGAGCTGGGATGCGGCAGGATGCGGGGGCGACGCATGATATGGGGTGGTCGAGCTGCGGTTCGGAAAGCATTGCACATGGCGGCAGTGGCATCCATGAAATGCAACCCCGTCATCGTGGCATTCTACAAACGCCTCAGAGCGGCTGGGAAGCGGCCTAAGGTCGCGATCGTCGCCTGCATGCGCAAGCTCCTAACCGTACTCAATAGCATCGCTCGATCGGGGGAAGCTTGGCACGCGTGCGCCTGAATCTCGGATACAGTTGCTCGTTTTAAAAGGCTCTGGCTCCTTGTATTATGAGGATAGGGCAGGTCACGTCGACTTAGCTCCTAGGGCCCGCGGGATAGATAGGCGGCCTGCCTATGGCGTCCATAGAGATCGGACGGTATCGTGAGCGCCGCACGTCGCGCCAGCTCGAATGCACAAGGTCGATCGAGAAAGGACGCTGGCATTGGAGGCTGCAGATAAATGACGTCGTTTCTCGGGATCGATGTTTCGAAAGAGACTTTCCACGCGTGCGTTTTGAGCGATCAGCGCGAAGCCACGAAGGTGTTCCCGAATTCTCCCAAGGGTTTTGCGCAGGTGCTGGTTTGGCTGAAGAATCGCAACGTTGGCGAGTTCCATGCCTGTATGGAAGCGACTGGCGCCTATTGGGAAGCCTTGGCGGTGTACCTTCATGAGCGCGAACAGTACGTCAGCGTGATCAATCCGGCCCGTATCAAAGCGTTTGCGCAGAGCGAGTTGCTGCGGACCAAGACCGATGCTGTTGACGCTGCACTCATCGCTCGCTTTTGCAAGAGTCAGAGCCCTGAGCGGTGGATTCCCCCGCCGCCGGAAATCCGTGCCCTACAAGCTCTGGTGCGCCATTACGAGCACCTCAAGGCAACCCGCGTCCAGCAATCGGTCTACGCGCAGTCGTCTGAGGCGGCCGTCGTCAAGGCTTCCATTCGCGAGGTCATCGCCACCCTCGACGAGCAGATCGCACGCGTCGAACAAGAGATACGGCAGCACTTTGACGACCATCCCGACCTCAAGCGGAAACGCGATCTCTTGACATCAATCCCTGGAATCGGCGAAACGACTGCCGGGTCGTTGTTGGCCGAGATCCCCCATTTAGATCGCTTCGAATCGGCCAAAGCCGTCGCAGCATTCGCTGGACTGTCGCCGCGACATCGGCGGTCGGGAACCTCCATCCACGGTCGGCCGCGGCTTTGTAAGACCGGCAACTCTCGCCTTCGCAAGGCGCTCTACATGCCGGCGATCGTCGCCCTTCGGTTCAATCCCATTCTCAAAATCTTTGCCGATCGTCTCCTGGCGGCCGGAAAGCACAAGCGCCTGATTATCGGCGCAGTTATGCGTAAGCTCTTGGTTCTCGCCTACGGCATTCTTCGCTCCGGCAGGCGCTTCGATGCCAATTACGCTTGACTCGAAATACGGTATCTATCCCTCAACACGGCTGCGCCGTGGCACTTCTTGCACTACTTGCCTAGCAGCAAGTCCACGGCGCCCTTCGCGCCGACTCCAACGCACATCCGTGTGCTGAGTCGGCACTGGCGCATCCATGCGCTGAGCAAGCTCAGGGTGACACGGGGAAACACGGCGTGCCGTCTTTCCAGGTTTGGAGCACGCCGCATTGCGTGAACGCAACGCCGTCGAGCGGGTCGTTGTCAAGGACGACGAGATCCGCCGCGAGGCCCGGCGCAAGATTACCCGTTTCGTTTTCCGCGTACGCTAGCCGCGCGGCGTTCACCGTGTACATCGCGAGCGCGCGGTGAGGCGACAAACGCTCCGACGCTTCGTGATGCTCGACGCAGGCTTGCATTCCCGCGAGTGGGTCGAGCGCGCAGACGGGACTGTCGTCTCCGCCGCAGAGTACGATGCCGGCGGCATCGATGCGTCGGAGCGCATTCATCGCGCGTTTTCGCTGCTGACCTAAACGCACTTCGTACATCCCACCTTCGTTGCCCCAGAGCGCGTCGAACTGCGGTTGCATCGAAAGCGCGATGCCCATGCGCGCGCAAGCATCGATGTGTTCCGGATTCGCGATTTCAAAGTGTTCGATGAAGTGACGGCATCCGCGCGGCGATGGTTTTCCGGCGAGCACCTGCTCCCAAACCCGTATGCATTGCTCGATTGCCGCATCACCGATCGCATGCACCCCGGCCGCGACGCCGAGTGCTTCGGCTTGCGCGAAATACGCGAGCAACTCGTCGTCGGAAAAGCGTAACGAGCCGCACGTCTCGGCGTCGGCATAGCGATGCGCGAGCGCGGCGGTGCGGCTGCCGATCGAACCGTCGAGGAAGACGTCGCCGCCGATATACGGGAGCGCCAGCGCGCGCGCGAGCGAAGCGTCGGGTTCGCAAATCTTTGGATAGATTTTCGCTGGCAAGGCGCGCAACGCTTCGACTTCGGCGGCGTAGTCATCGCGGGCAAATCCGAGGAGCTGCGCGTGCAGGTGGAGCGCTCCGCGCGATAGCGCGAGCTCAACCGCGCGCTGCTCGGCGGCGCGACGGACGTCTACCGGAAGCGCTGCGAAAAACGCGAACTGCGCGCACCAGTTAGCCTCGAGAAAGAGCTTGCCGGTCGGATCGCCCGCCTCGTCGCGTTCGATCCCCTTGATTTGAGGCGCAAGGTCGAGCCACGCGAACGTTTTGCGGTTGACGATGCAAGAATGGCCGTCGATGCGCGATATCAGCGCGCGCGCGTCGGGGTGAAAGCGTTCGAGGGGCGTAGCATCGGCAACGCGGCGGTCGTCCCACGTGCTTTCGTCGTATTGGCCGCCGAAGACGAGCCCCGCTTCGTTCGGCAGGCGCTGCACGGCTTTCTCGTACTGCTCGTATGAGCGCGTTGGGGCCAAATTGCGCGCACCGAGGAAGTATCCGGTGTCGGTAAGATGGACGTGACAGTCAGCGAATGCGGGCAGCACGGTCGCACCGGCGAGATCGATGCGTTCCAATCCAATGCCGGAGGGTTCCTCGTCGATCGCGGCGATGCGGCCTTTGTCGATGAGCAGCGAGCGATGAGGATGGAACGCGCGGTCCCCGCGATTGTAGGAGTAGAAACGGGCATTCGCGAGAAGTTTCATGCGATGCGCCCTTCGACAGGCTCAGGGTGACACATCGAGGCGCCCTTCGACAGGCTCAGGGTGACCCATCGATGCGCCCTTCGACAAGCTCAGGGTGACACATCCAGACTATGAAACTGCGAAATCTTCTTCTCGGCGTTGGCGCCGGTCTTTCTGCGGGCTATCTGGCCGTTCGCATTCGGGAAGCGCTACGCGAATGGCGCGAGCCTTCGCCGACGCTCGGTAAGGATGCAGCGGCGTACGCGCGCATGCGGCGTTCCTTAGAAATCGCGAGTACGGTTCGCGGCAGTGTATCGGTGGTCGCTTTCGCATACGGGCCGTTGGGCGAAGCTGCGGATCGCGCGACGCGCGGAGCGCCGCCGTGGCTGCGCCCTGCCTTGCTCGTTGGGTCGCTCTCGGTCGCTTCGGCCGCTGCGGATCTCGGCGCCGCCTTCATTGAGGACTTCACGCTCGAGCGGCGATACGAACTGAGCGATCAATCCGCGGCGAATTGGCTACGGGATTATGTGAAGGCCACGGCCTTTTCGACGGCACTCGGCGTTTTCGTCGCGTCGCTTTTTGGAATAGCGGTGCGGCATGCGCCGCGGTGGTGGCCCGTCATTGCAGCCATCGGTGTTTTTCCGCTTTTCGTCCTTGGCAACATCGTCGTACCGCTCTACGTGATGCCGATGTTCAACGCATTCGAACCGGTCTCGGGATCGCTCGAACAACGGCTGCGTGCGCTCGCCGCTCGTTACGGCGTCGGCGAAGCGGAGATTTTGCGCATGGACATGAGCCGTCAAACCCGGAAGGCAAATGCATTCGTCACCGGGATCGGCCACACGCATCGCATCGTGCTTGGCGATACGCTCATCAGCAAGTTTCCCGAAAACGAAATCGAGTTTGTCGTCGCCCACGAGTTGGGACACTACGTGAGCAAGGACACGTGGCGCCTGATCGGCATCGGTGAGGCGCTCGCCAGTTTGCTGTTCGTCATCGCGCAGCTCGCTACGCCGAAAACCGAGCGTGACGAGTTGCGCAAGAACGCGATTCTCTTGCTGCGCTTCTACGCCGTCATGCTCGTCAACACGCAGATCTTGCGACCGTTGCTGTTTGCCTTTTCGCGCTCTCGCGAATGGGCCGCGGATGCGTTTGCTCTCGCGGCGACCGGCGACGGGCCAAGCGGAGCCTCAGCCTTCCGCCGGCTGCGAGACCAAAACTTGGCTGACGAAGATCCGCCGGGATGGTATGAGTTTTTCTTCTCGTCACACCCGTCGCTAAAAAATCGAATCGCCGCACTAGACACTATGAAGTAGTCGACAGACTCAGGGTGACACGGTGCCAGAGGTTACAGTCGCCCTTCGACAGGCTCAGGGTGACACGGCGCCCTTCGACAGGCTCAGGGTGACACGGCGCCCTTCGACAAGCTCAGGGTGACACGATGCACACGATGCACACGAGCACACGATGCGCGTGTTGCGTTAGTCGTCGTAGGTATCGCGGACGGTTTTGAGGCGGGTATGACCAGGGACCGGATTGCGACCGCCGTCGAGAACGTCAACGTCGAATCCGGGATATACCGCATTGAAGCGCTCTCGTCTCCAGTCGGCCACGGTCCACGAATCTTTGGCGCCGCGCTCGAACGGCCACGCCGGCATTCCCTCGCGGTCTGAACGCACGTTACGGCCGTCGAGGTGCTGAACCTCGGCACGAAATCCTTCGACGCGGTAGATGCGCCTCTCCACGCGGCCTACCGTCGTCATCGTTACGACGTCACGAGAACGGGCGACGGACGCGTTCCTAACCATCCGGCGAGATCGGTCTTTTCCGTGACGTACTCGCCGCTGCGCAACTCATGGCGCAACTCGCCGAAGGTACCGAACGCTTCCGCAAAAGCATCGTGTTTGTGGATCGACTCGTAGTTGACTTGGCTTGCGAAGATAAATGTTTCGTCGTCGAGATCGGAGTAGAGATCGAGCGCGTTGGAGAGGATGCCCCGAACGACGTCTTCGACGAATTTCGGGTTGTAGTGCGCTTTGTTCACAATGAAAAATTCATCGGGGCGCTTGAGCAAATCGTACGTTTCGCTCGACATGGCGTTTTCGACGATTTCGACGAGGTCTTCAGCCCGAACTGCATCGCTCTCGGCATCGTCGGCACCCAAGAGGACGCTGCCGCGGCCGCGCTGATTGTGCGTCGCAACCGGCAGAGCGTCGAGGGCGCGGTCAGCTTCCGATTCGCTAAACCCGGCCTCGCAAAGCTGCATGCGCGAATGTTCGCGTACCATCGCTTGAGCACATGGACATGCGGTCATCCCTTCCGCTTCGACACCGATAATTCGCCGTGTGCCGCGCTCGTCCGCATGAGCGATGCCGATGAGGGTGTATGTTTCTTGCCCGCGCTTACCGCTGACCGGCGTCCAGCGCTCCAAACCGAACTGCGCGCGCAACCGGACGTCCGCACGAACGGCGCGGTGGCTTTGCACGATCTCGCGCGCAATGGATTCGACGAGCCGTTCGATTCTTGCCGGCCTGACGTCGCGCGAGAGGACATCGAGCGTCGCTTCTTCCAAGACTTCCGCAAAGCGCGACATGTGCAGCCCGGACTTGTCCGGCGCAAGATCGGCAACCATCGAAAACTCGCCGTTGTAGACGCGTTCTTGTCCATCCACGTCCAGGCGAACGATACGACGGACGCTCGAAACACCGGCGCGGTTAAGTGACAACCGGATGTCCGGCGCGGCGTCTTGGCGATCGGTGTCGAAATGCAAGCTGCGCTTGCGCCTTCGCACCGTTCCGTCGGGATGCGCGATGATGAACTGCGGTGCGATCTCCGAGAGCGGCACCGCGTTGTACGGCCGTTGCGCAAGGTCCGATCGAACGTCTGTGTCGACGGCTAGTACGTCGATATCGATCGGCCTGGGGGCCAGTTTTCGGAGGCTTCCCGCAGCCCGGCCGACCGCGAGTTCCACGTCACGAATGAAGCGCTCGAACGCGTCAACATCCAGCTCCGTCTGCAGGAAGGCCGCAACGTTGAGGTACGGCGGTCCCTGCGCCCCCCCGGCTGGGTCGGATTCATAAAAGGCGGAAACGGTGACGACACGCGCTCGCGAACGGAGCCGCTGCAGCGCAGCGAGAACGTTGGCTTGGCGATCGCCGAGATTAGAGCCGATGCCGATGTAGATATGATGCACGTGTTTTTAGTATATTAGTATAAAGGATGGAGGTTCCCGTGTTCGTCTCATTTTTCCGCCCCCTCGGCGCGGCCATATGTGCGGTGGCAATTGCTGCATGTTCGTCTCAACTCGCGTCGGGGCCAGCGTCGGGATCGCTCGGACGCCCACAAAGCGCACACCAAAACAACATCTTTGTGTACGTCGCCAATCACGCACGCGAGGTGACCGTCTACGCCCCCAGCACCAGCACGGTTGTGCTCCGAACGGTCAAAGAAGGCACGCAGCACCCATTGGCCATCGCCTTTGATTCGTCGCAAAACCTTTACGTTGCCAGCAACGGGCGTAAAGGCGGCCGCGTCACGTCGTATCCGGCTGGAACGACCGGCGTCATTCGTACCATAACCGGTCTTAAGCGACCGTCGTTTTTAGCGCTCGACGGCTCGAACGATCTCTGGGTCGCCAACTCCGGCAAGAACACCGTCAACGAATATGGTCCGCATTCGGTCAGTCTGATACGAACGGTGACCCAGGGAGTTTCCGATCCCGTCTGTCTTGCCTTTGACGGCTCAAATAATCTCTACGTCGCGAACAAGGGCAACAATACGATAACGGTTTACGCTGCAGGAACGAACATCCCCATCCTCGGTCGCACGATTACCAGCGGCGTCTCTCGCCCACTTTACGTAACGCTCGATGCTTCGGGCAACATCTATGTCGCCAACAGCGGCAATAACACCGTTACCTCGTATGCCTCGGGCACGGCGGTACGGATGTTTACGATGAGCAGCAACGTGTCAAGGCCCGACGCGCTAACTTTCGACGGATCCGGGAACCTCTATGTCGCCAATCGGGACAGCAGTACCGTGAACAAGTACAACGGTGGGGGTCCCACGCTCATTGCGATCATTCGTAACGGACTCTCGAGGCCGGACTCGCTCGCGTTCGATCCAAATGGCACGCTCTGGGTTACGAACCGGCACAATCACACGGTGACGTCGTACGTTCAGGGTACCACCGCACTGGGAGCAACGCTAACGCAAGGTATCAGCGTGCCCGTCATGGTTCGCATCGCCAGCCAGTAGGTTTGCCTCGGCGCTAGGTTTCCGTCGCCCTTCGCGCCGACTCCAACGCACCCCCATGTGCTGAGTCGGCACTGGCGCATCCTGCGCTGAGCAGGCTCAGCGTGACACGTGACATGTGACACGGGGCGCTACTTCTCAGATAAAAGAAGATCGATGGTCGATTGGACGTCGGCATCTTGCGAATCGCCGACGATGGTCTTGCGCAAGTGACCGCGGCGATCGAAGAACAACTCGGTCGGCCAACCGGTCACCCCATACGCGTTCCACAAGACAAATGCGTTGTCGATCGCCACGGGCCAGACGATTCCCTGGCGGGCTAAGCTCTGGGTAACGTACGCGCGTCCGCGTTCGGCGGGCGTTTCGGGAGCGTGGATGCCCACGATTGCCAGGCCACGAGAACGGTCCGTTGCGTAGAGCGTCCGCAACGTAGGGACGACATTTTGGCAGTTGTAGCAGTCCACGGTGAAGACGTCGACGACGACGACCTTACCGCCCAGCTGTGCTGCGTTCGCACGTCCATTGATCCAATCGTTCGCGGAGAGTAACGGTGCGAGCGAGGCCCGACCTACCGTTGCGTTCGCCGGTTGCGGACTAAATGAAAGACAAAATGCGACGAAGGTGCAGGCAAGCGCGGCTCTACGGCAGTTCATCGTCACAATTACGTTCGGCATTCTGAGTTTAGATGACTCCCGCGGCAATCGCCGGGGATTCGGCGCGTCCGCCTCGTATCGAAAAGACGTGAGCGCGCCAACCGATTCGAGGCTCTACCCGTACGTGCTCGATCCAAAGCTTGCACCCGCGATTTGGGGCGGTAACGAGCTTGTAACCGAATTCGGCAAACATGGCGATCCGAACGAGAAGCTTGGGGAGTCGTGGGAATGCTGGGACGCCAACAAGGTTACCGACGGTTCGCTGGCAGGCAAGACGGTGGCCGACCTTCGGGGTGAGCTCGGACCGGAACTTTTGGGCGATCTCGATCCGCACCGGATTTTTCCCGTACTTACGAAGATCATCACCGCTCACGATTGGCTTTCCGTGCAGGTTCATCCCGGCGACGCGTACGCCCAACGCGTCGAGCACCAACCGAACGGAAAGACCGAGTGCTGGTATGTCTTGTCGGCTCAGCCGGATTCGCAGTTGGTGCTTGGGTGGACCCGTGACACGTCGCGTGAAGAATACGAACGGCGAGTCGCCGACGGCACGTTGGCCGACATTTTGCGGCGCATTCCGGTGAAGTCAGGCGACGCGGTCTACATTCCGGCGGGCAGGGTGCATGCGATTGGAGCGGGAGTCGCCCTTTTCGAGACGCAGCAGGCAAGTGACCTCACCTATCGGATGTTCGACTGGAACCGCGTCGACGCGAACGGGAAGCCGCGCCAGCTGCACGTGCGGAAAGCTGCCGACGTTCTCGATTATCGCGCGCAAACGACCGGCGCACTGATGCAGGTTCCGTATTCTTTCGAAAACCTGGAGCGCACCGCGCTGGTGGCCGACGACCACTTCGTCGTCGAGCGCGTCGTCGCCGGCTCGGAACCAGCCTCGCTTGCAACCAACGGTCGGCCGCTCATCGTGATGACGCTCGATGCCAAACTCGAGCTCGCCTGCAATGCGACCACCGTGCAGTTGAACTGCTATCAGACGGCACTCGTTCCGTCCGCGGCAAATTGGTGCACCGTGCGCGCGATCGGCGATCCGGCGCCCTTCATGCTCGTCTCGCCACCGGAAAACCGCGAACAGCTCGCGGTGCGGCTGCTCGCCGCCGGAGTCGATCAAGAGCGCGTCGATCGCTTTATGGAACAATTTCGCGGTGTTGATTAGCGGCGTGGACGCCGGCGAGCTGGCACAAATGTACGGAACTCCTTTGCTGGTCATTAACGTCGACGCGGTCGACGCGGCCATTGCGTCGCTGCACGTCGCATGTGCCCCGTACGGCGTCGAGATTTCCTACGCCGCCAAAGCCTTCATCTGCGTCGCCTTCGCGCGCCATCTTTCCGCACACTCGAGCATTGGATTAGACATCTGCTCGCTCGGCGAACTGCTCACCGCCGAACGCGCCGGTTTCGCGCCCGCACGCCTCACCCTTCACGGCGCGGGGAAAAGCGACGCGGAGCTATGCGCGGCGGTCGCAGGACGAGTGGGTCGCATCGTGGTGGACAGCTTGGAAGAACTCGAGCGTTTAGCGTCTCTGGATGTACGAGACGAAGTCGGCGCCGACGGTGCCAAGCAAATGCGCGTGATGCTTCGCCTCAACACCGGGATCGATGCCCCGACGCACGCATACTTGCGAACCGGCGGCAACGAAACAAAATTCGGCCTTGCCGAACGGGACGAAGCGGCAGCCGCGAGCATACTGAAGGCCAACGCTCACCTTCGTTTCGTCGGCTTACATGCGCATATCGGTTCGCAAATCTACGAGACCTGGCCGTTTGTCGCTAATTCGCACGCGCTCGTTGAGGGCGCGAAACGGTTTGCCGAGCGCGGCCTAACCGTGGATCGCATCGTGATCGGCGGCGGCTTTGGCGTGCAGGTACAGCCCAATTCCGAGAATCAGTCGCTCGACGTCACGTCGGTACTCTCCGAGGTTGCGCGCTGCGTGCGCGAGTGCACGAACGCCCTTGGCATGTCTGCCCCGCGCGTCGGCATCGAACCGGGCCGCGCGATCGTTGCAAATGCAGGCACTACCCTCTACCGGGTGCTGGCGGTCAAGCATCAAATTTTTCGGACCTTTGTCGTGGTGGACGGCGGAATTTTTGAGAACCCACGCCCGGCACTCTATGGCGCCGACCACTACGTCAGCGCGGTGACGCCGCGCTCCGGCCCGCTGCAAGAGATGACGCTTTGCGGTCGCACCTGCGAAAACGACGAACTTGGGCAAGTCCGCTTGCCCGAAGATCTCGCGGAAGGCGACCTCTTGGCGATGCGACCGACGGGCGCGTATACGTACAGCATGTCCAGCAACTACAACCGTTTCGTGCGACCCGCCGTTACTGCAGTGCATGCAGGCACCCATGCTGCTTGGATCCGGCGTGAGATGCTCGACGAGGTGCTTGCCAACGACGTCGACATGCATCCACCGGCGGCCGCCAAGCGTTCATGATGATATGAATTCGACGCAAACCGCCACCTTTGCCGCCGGCTGCTTTTGGGGTGTTGAAGCGGCCTTCCGCCAGATTCCCGGAGTGCTGGACGCCGTTTCCGGATATACCGGCGGCCGGACCGAGTCTCCGACCTATCGGCAGGTGTGCGGACACGGTACCGGTCATGCCGAAGCGGTTGAAGTTACCTACGATCCGCAGCGCGTCAGCTACGAACAGCTGCTGGACGTGTTCTGGCGCATCCACGATCCCAGCCAAGTCAATCGCCAAGGCCCCGACGTCGGCGATCAATATCGCTCGGCCATTTTTACGCATTCGGACGAACAACAGGCTGCAGCGCTGGCATCGCGCGAACGCGAACAGCGCACGCTCTCGCGACCGATTGCGACGCAGATCGAGCCGGCGCAGCGCTTCTGGCCCGCAGAAGAGTACCACCAACGTTATTTCGAAAAAAACGGAGGAGCGGCATGTCACATTCCGTTGGAGCGTACATGAAACGCGGCAGCTTCATTGCGGCTCTGAGCGGCGGTGCTGCGGCGGTCGTGGTGTTGCAGGGCCGAGGACGGAGCGCATCGAGCGCGTACACCGTGAGCCATAGCGATGCCGAGTGGCGCCGGCTACTTGGTCCGGACCGATATTTCATTTTGCGCGACGGCGGCACCGAGCCGGCGAACTCAAGTGAGCTCATCGATGAAAAGCGGGTTGGTCTCTATCGCTGTGCCGGATGCGATCTGGCGCTCTTTTCGTCGAAGACCAAGTACGATAGCGGTGAAGGCTGGCCATCGTTTTGGAACGTGTTACCAAACGCGATTGCAAAGAAGACCGATTACGAGCTAATCGAGCCCCGTACCGAAGTGCATTGCCGGCAGTGCGGAGGACACTTGGGCCATCTGTTCAACGACGGACCTGCGCCGACGTACTTGCGTTATTGCATCGACGGACTGGCGCTCAAGTTCGTACCTTCGCAAGGAGCGTAGTGATGCAGCAATCGGCCCGCCTCTTGGGCACCGCGTTGATGGGACTCGTTGTCGCTGCGGCCTGTTCGCACGCGACCAACGCGTCGTCGTCTGCGGCGACGCAAGCCCCGGCTATGACGCAAGCCTCAATGGCCCCGGCGGCTCCGGCTACAACGAGCGGGACGAACGCGACGCCGGCTGGAGGCGGCGCGCATGTGTATCAAACGAACTGCTCGAGTTGTCACCAGCTTAACGGCCAAGGCACTCCGGGCGCCTTTCCGCCGCTCGCGAGCAATCCGGTCGTCACCGGCGATCCGGGCAAAGTGATCCACATCGTGAAATACGGTTTGACCGGCGCGGTTACCGTGGATGGAAAGACGTACAACGGCATGATGCCCGCCTGGGGCACGCAGCTTTCCGACGAGGACATCGCCTTTGCGATCACTTACGTGCGTACGGCCTGGGGAAACCAGGGCAGTGCCGTAAGCGCTGCCCAAGTCTCCGCAGTTACGAAGTAACCTACGGGCGCGTCAGCGCTCGCTCAAATGCCGCCCGCTCCCGGAACCCAAGGTTGGGGAATGGAATAACCGGGACGCGCATCAGCGCGGCGGCCCGTGCAACGTCTGACGTTTTGATCGAAGCGGCAATGAGCGTTTCGGTTCCGGTTACGTGCTGCGTGAGACCGCCCCAGTCTCCCGGGCTCAGGATCCAGCCATTTGCGTAATTGTCATTCGTGTAATTTTCGATGATGCACGAAAACCAGAACTGGCCCGTGCCGAGCGTCGCCAAATAGTACGTCGACGTGTACGTATCGTAGAAGCCTTGCACCGGATCGAGATTGGCAAAGGTTTCGTCGACCTCCGTCGCCGAAACTCCGGCGCGCGACGCGCAGGCGGGCGGCGTCGTCACCGTTCCGACCACGCGGTAATTGTCGGAATACAGTGGGCTGGGAATTGGTCCGGCTCCCGGATACCAATCGGGGACCTTCACCCTGCCCCGCGTGACGGGAATCGGCTTCTTGCCCCCCGAGGTGACGGCGATCTTTCCATTAGCCGGTAATCCAAAGGTTTGCGTGAGCTCGTTAAAGCCGGCCGCGCGCATCGAGATCGTGTAAATCGACGGTGCACTCGTTAAGACCGTCGTGGTTGAAGCGTAGTTGTTTTGATTTTGCCCGCCTTTGAGGCTGGAGGAAGAGGTCTGCGCGGAGTAGGTTCCATCGGCCGCTTCATTGGTAGAGGTGTTAACGGCATTGGGCTTCTTGCCCGACGTCTGATTATTGACATACGAAAGATGCGCTGCCGCAGCGCTCCACGTGCGCCCGGCCGTCATCGGGAAGTCAATAGAGTTCTCACCGCGCGGATACGTGTCCATGCCGGTCATCGTAAACGGGCCAGCGATGAACGTGTAGTTGTCGGACAGAATGATCTGCGCCGTGCCGCCCTTGTACGGCGGAAATGTGATTGCGGAATTGAGCACTTCGCTGTAACCGAGTTTCGACTTGATGATTTCCGGAACGTCGTAGACGCCCGTCTTCGTGTCGAGCTTGAACTTGACGGTGATCGTGCCGGTATCGGTTGAGGTCGACGTTTTCGGGCTTGCCGTCGGACCCGCGTACGTCGTCGTCGTGCTTACGTTGGTATACGGATATGGAATCGTTACCGGTGCCGTGACCGGCGGCGTGGCAACCGCGTTAACGGTGCGACCGGGGAACGAGCCGCGATCGGGCATCGACGGCACCATGCCTGTCCCAGTGTTTTGCGATTGCCCGGCGCATGCTGCCAAGGACGCCATCGCGATCCCGAGTACTGCGCTGCCAATGGCGGAAAATCGATGCTGCTGCATATGGCCTCCAAGTGTTGCGACGGAGCTAAACGACTTACGTCACTACTCATGGGCCTCCTACAGGAGTTATGAAACGAGCGAGCGTATGTGTGCCGCCTTGAAAGGAGCCGCCTGCTATGAAGCTTTTCGCTCGTCTTTGTCTCTCTTTTGCGGTCACCAGCGCGTTTCTCGGCGCTTCCATCTCGGCGGCCTCAGCCGCCGCACCGGTTCTCGTTAAACAGTGTTTCATCACCGCGCCTAAGCCGCTCAGCAAGAATGCAAGCGGTACGCAGATTGACTACATTATCTACGGAAAGAAGAATGCGTCTGCGATTACCTTTAGCGTGGCATATCGAAATGCCGCAAGCCACTACGTTCGCACGGTCACCGACGACGGATCGTTTGCGCCGGGCGTTTTGATTCAGCACCACTTTTCGCTCTTCAGCGATGTCACGTACGCCGGCAAACACGTGCAGTCGTGCGTTCCGACCAAGGTCAAGTGGGCCGACGCGACACTGTGGATCGCGCCGTCACACTAGGCTAACGGCTTTCGCCGTCCCGCGCTTCGCGGGCAGGCTCGAGGCTACTGCGAAAGCGGGAGCGGCGATGGCACAAATTCCGGACAAACCTCTCGATGGGTCATGCCCGGCGGCGCGGCCGGCTTCTTCTCGCGCTCGCGCAGTCGCCTTACCCGAGACGGCTTCTCTCTGGATTGGAGCTCGCATCGGCGAATGATAGGGCGCAACGCGTGCGACCACGTTCGTTTGTCACTCGATCGAACCCGGGAGCGTTATCTGTGACATGCCGCAAGCTATTGTCGTGCTGGGCATGGCTTTCGTACTGCTAACATCTTCTGCATCGGCAGCCGGTACAGCGCGAATCGGGGGAACCGTAGTGGGAGCGGACGGAAAACCTGTTGCGATGGCACAGGTCTCCGTAGTATCGGTCACTTCTGACGCAGTGATCGCGACTACCACTACAGTGTCAAATGGAGCGTTTCTCTTCTCCGATGTTCCCCCCGGCACATACGGACTGGTCGCCAGAAAGCGGAGCCAGCCCTGTGCTATTTCCTCGGCTTTCGTGGCAACTCCGGGAAACACGAACGTCATCTCGTTAGAGATGAAGGATGAGCTTTGCTCGGGACCATTACGCTTTGCAGCACCACGGGAAGCGGCCACCCTTTCGATGGAGCCGACGGCCGGACTCGAACCGGCGACCTATTGTTTACGAAACAATTGCTCTACCAACTGAGCTACGTCGGCCTGCCAAGGGGCGCCGGCCGTGGTTCCACGCACGCACCTCCGGCCCTTTCTGCGGGCGCTAGTGGTGTTCCAAGTCAGCGTCGTGAAACGTACCGCGCTTTGCACGATCGTCAAGTTCGAGGTCTTCGAGAAAGTAATACACGATCTTCCGGTCGTCGAAGCCGACCTTTGCCAGCGGGCGGCCGCCGATTTCGACAACCTCATGGATGTGCCCGACACGACCCGCATACGTGTAATTGATGGCCGTGTAGTTCGGATCGTCCGGCGTAGGATGCGGGGTGGCTTTTACGCCGCGCAGCCGCGTTTGGTGCCTGTGCATAACGTCACTCCGAGGTTCGCCGCACAAGGGTGCGAAGCATGGTTGCATGGTCATCGAATATCAAGGCAAGCGGCCGAAGATCGATCCCTCGGCATTTATTGCGCCAACCGCAGTCCTCATTGGAGACGTAGAGGTTGGCCCCCAATCAAGCATTTGGTTCGGCGCGGTGCTGCGCGCCGACAACGGACCGATCCGGATCGGCGCTCGAACCTCGATCCAAGACAACGTGGTCGTGCACGTCAGTGAACAGGGGGCGACGCTCATCGGCGACGACGTGACCGTCGGCCATTGCGCGGTGATGGAGGATTGCGACATCAAACGATTCGCGCTTATCGGCAGCAATGCGACGCTTTTGGGCGGTTCGACGATCGGCGAAGGGTCACTGATTGCAGCCGGCAGTGTCGTCGGTGAGGGTGCGCAGATCCCGCCGCACGTGCTTGCAGCGGGCGCGCCCGCGAAGGTCAAGAAATCCATCGATGGCGCGGCTGCGAGCTGGATTGAGATTTCGGCGGGTGAGTACGTCAAACTCTCGCGAAGCTATCTCGCGCAGAACATCGGCACACCGCAGAGTCAGCAGGTGCAATATACGTGACGGTGGTGGAGCGGATCGCGCGCTTCATTCAAGACGAAGGACATCGCGTCGAGATCACGCAGGTCGATGGCATTCAAGAACTTTCCGAACTCGTCTTTCGAACGCGCGGACAAATATTCTCGATCTCCGTCTCCGAAATTGAACCCAGGCGCTTCAGCATCTCGACCGCGTATGAAATCCCTGACTGGGTGCAAACAAAAGCGCACGCACTTGATGCCCTCGCGGATGTCGAACGAGATTTCCCCGAAGCGCGCTTCATGCTCGCGCACGACGACACGATCTTTGTTGCGACCGTCGAGTATCAGGCGACCGACGTTGAAGTGTTTATACAGCATTTTTGGCATTTGGTGGGCCGCTTGCGCGAAGCCGGCGCGGCGGGGGTCGAACGCATGGTTGACAGAAGCGAATCCAAGGCTGCGGCCGACAAGTTCATTCGTCAATTCATGCGGGGCGAGCGATAGTGGATCACCTGTTGCCGCTCGAATCGGCGATCGACGACGAAGGCCTGCTCTTTACCCGCGATGACGACGAAGAAGCCCTTCGCATCACGTTCAAAAGCGAAGGCGATCGATACTTCGTCGTTGGCTATCGTGACGATTCCAACTTCGTCATGATTGGCTCGGGTTGGGCTCTTCCGTCCGACGTCGACGTCGGTCAGGCCGTTGCGGTTGCTAACGCTCTGAACGTGCGAAAGAAATTTGTCAAGACGGCTATTTGGCAGGACGAGCAAGACGCGCTCTTCACCATCGAGCTGTGCGTCGAAAACTCGGAGGAGATTCGGCCGCACTTCGGACGCCTGCTGGATGCACTGCGAGACACCGCGACGGAGTTTTTTGGCGCGTTGGGGAGCGCGAACACTAATTAGGCGGCGGAAAGTGCGACTCGTCGCCATGGGGCAAGAACAACGTATATTCCTCTTGGAATCGCAACTCTACCGTCCCCGTCGGACCGTTGCGATGCTTGGCGATAATGAATTCGGTTTTGTCAGGATCGGGGCATGACTCTTTGTGGTAGTAGTAATCTCGATAGAGGAAGGCGACGATATCGGCTTCCGCTTCCAACGATCCCGAATCCCGTAAGTCCGCTAGCATTGGCCGTTTTTCGGTACGCGTTTCGACGCCTCGATTGAGTTGCGCGAGCGCAAACAGCGGGACGCCCAGCTCCTTCGCGGTGATTTTGAGATTGCGACAGATTTCCGAAATCTCTTCGTTGCGATTGGCGTTGCGCGCCGAAAGAGAGGGCCGCAAGAGCTGCAGATAATCGACGAAAACGGCGCCGAGCTTGCCGGTTAACGACTTTAGCCGCCGACATCGGTGTCGAATATCGGTAACGGTCAGTGCCCCCGTTTCATCGAGATAAATAGGAAGGTCGTTCAGACGCCCCATGGCGTGAGAAATTTCTTCCCACTGGTCGCCCTGAATGTGGCCGCGCCGAACATCCTGCATTGAAATGCGGGCGTCCGAACAAATCAGGCGCTGTATCAACTCGTCGTTGGACATCTCCAGCGAGAAAAAAGCGATGGGAAGCCCTTCGTCGCGTGCCGCCGCCACCGCCATGTTGAGCGCAAAGGACGTCTTTCCCATGCCGGGACGCGCCGCGATAATGATAAAGTTTCCTGGCTGAAATCCTCCCGTCATGTCATCGATTCGACGGAAGCCCGAAGTCAAGCCGGTCCGGTTGCCGCGCGCTTGGAATAGCCGGTCAATGTTGCCGAACGCTTCCAGCAGCAAGTCTTTGGCCTGCTTAAACTGCGTAACGCCTCGTTGGCCAATTCCAAAGACGAGCTGTTGCGAGCGCTCGAGCGCTTCTGCAACGTCTTCTTCTCCCTCGTAACCATTTTGCGTAACCTCGGTCCCCGCGTGAATGAGGGATCGCAAAATCGCTTTTTCGTGAACGATCGTCGCATAATACCGTGCTGAAGCGGCGCTTTGCACCGTCTCCATGAGTGCGCTAATGTACGATAAACCGCCAACCCGCTCGAGGGCGTCTCGCCGGCGAAGCTCTTCCGCCAACACGATCCGGTCGAGCGGTCCACGGGGATCGTTGCGGTACAGCTCGGCGAGTGCGTCGTAAATCGTTTCGTGGACGTGCGCGTAGAAGTCGCCCGGCCGAAGGATCTCGTCGACGACCTCCATCATCTCTCTGTCAACGAGGACAGACCCGATGACCGCCATTTCCGCTTCGAGATTGTGCGGCGGAATACGATCGATCGTTTGCGGCAAAGAACGGGCGCTCAGCGACATGATGGCCCGCTCCTGCGTGCGACCGGTGAACGCCTTGTGGACCCCTTGTGCATAGCGGCTACAAACTTGCGAACAATCACGCCGCCATCATCGCCGGCCGGTGTGCCATACGTCATGGCACACTGCGTCGGTCTAGCGAGGTCGGCGGCGGCTCTTCGGTGCGGTGCGGCGCCGGCGCAAGCGCAACTCGCGCAAAACTTGGTCAACCGTCGAAACGGGAACGACTTCGACGGCGGCAAGCGAGGTATCGATTTCGCGAACGTTTTCTTTCGGAACGATCACGCGTCGCATTCCGGATTGTCGCGCTGCGTAGAGCTTCTCGATGATGCCTCCGACCGCACGTACTTTTCCCTGAATAGAGAGCTCGCCGGTCATTGCGACGTCTTGCGGCAACGGCGTCTTCGTAATCGCCGAGTACAGGGCCAGAAAGATCGCCAACCCCGCCGACGGACCGTCGATGTTGCCCCCGCCGACGACGTTGACGTGAATGTCGTAATCCGAGGTCTCGATCGCGGTCAGTGCCCGCAGGACGCTGGTCGCGTTAAAAACCGAGTCCTTGGCCATTGAGCCCGCCGTATCGTTAAAGCGAATCGCGCCTTTGCCGGGCTGCGCTGCTGAAAACGACACCGCTTCGATTTCAATAATGCTCCCGAGATAATGCAGAACGCCCAATCCAAACGTTTTACCGACCTCGCGCGCCGAACGAGCCTTTACCAAGGTATGCTGCACCAACCGGCTGGTCTGCACGACGGCGCGCACGTCGTCTTCGGTAATCGTCGGGTTCTTGGTGGCCTCGCGGTTCTTACTCGGATAGAGTCGGTAGAGTGCCTGACCGAACGCGTCGGCGACGATCTGAACGGCCTTGCGGCCTTCGATCGTGTACGACGCGATCAGCTGCGGAAGGCCGCGCGCCGTTTTCGCCCCCAAACGACGAATTGCGCCGGTGACGATCGAAACGATTTGATGCTGGGTAAGCGGCGAGAAATAGATCTCGGCGCAGCGCGAGCGAATCGCGGGGTCGATATCGTCGGGCTCGCGCGTCGTGGCGCCGATCAGAAGAAAATCAGCCGGCGCACCTTCACGAAAGAGCCGCTTGACGTATTCCGGCACGTTCGGTGCGGTTTCGTCATAGTACGACGACTCAAACGTTACTTTCTTATCCTCGAGCACTTTGAGCAACCGCGATTGCAGGGATGGATCCATCTCGCCGATCTCATCGATAAAAAGCACCCCGCCGTGGGCGCGTGTTACGAGACCAAGTTTCGGCTCCGGAACGCCGGCTTCGGCAAACTCGCGCCGGCTGCCCTGATAGATCGGATCGTGGACGCTGCCCAGCAACGGGTTGATCGTTTCGCGCGGATCCCACCGCAACGTCGTGCCGCTGGCTTCGACGAACGGCGCATCTTTTGAAAACGGCGTGTACGGACGCGATTTAGCAACCTCCAGCACCAATCGCGCTGCGGTCGTCTTTCCGACCCCCGGCGGCCCGTAAAGAATAACGTGCTGCGGATACGGCGAACTGATCTTGGCCAGCAGTGCCTTGATGGCCGCCTCTTGACCGACCACGTCGCGCAGTGCTTGTGGCCGTAGCCGTTGCAGGGCCGAGGCCGCGAGCGTCCGTGCGGAAAGCGCTTCGAGTTCCTCGAGCTTCGCTTGCGACGAGGGGGTTTCCGGACCACCGCTTTCTCGCAGTGCCTCGAGCTTGAGATCCTTGAGATACTCTTGATGGCGCTCGGCCATTTTCTCGTTGACCCTGCGCTCAATCGCTTCGCCGGCGTGCCGCTGAGCGATGACGTCCGCCATCGCTTCCTCGATCTCCGCGATGACGCGGCGCTGCTGCGAGCGCGTCATTGCGCGCTCCAGCGTCGGATCTTCAAGAACGAGCCGCTGCAGGGCGCACAGACGGTCCGGCAAGTGTTGCGAACGCATCATCTTGAGCGCGTTGACTTTTCCGGCACGCAGCACGATTTTGTCCTGACCGAGCACCGATGCGAGCATCTCGTAGAGCGCGCTCACGTAGCGGCTTAGCTCGTCTTCCACACCGAACTTGCGCCGAAAGCGCGTCGCGTATACCTTTGCCCTGGCCGGCATCAGAAGTCCCTACGCCGAAACGACGTCGACCGTCGTCTTGGCAACGACGTTGCGGTGGAGCCGGATTTCAACCTCATAGGTGCCGAGGTTTTTAATTTGATTTCGCAACTCGATCTTGTGCTTGTCGATCGCGACATCAAGGACAGCACGAATCGCCGATGCTACGTCGGCGTTGGTCACTGCACCGAATAACTTGCCGGTGTCGCCAGCCTTGGCTTTCACTTTCACGTGCGTCGATTCAAGCCGCTCGGCAAGCTCGCGTGCTTCTGCAAGCATAGCCGCATCGCGCTTTTCTTGAGCCTTCTGCTGCGATCCCCGCCGCGCCAAGGCCGCACGGTCGGCCTCAGTTGCAAGCTTGCGTGGAAGCAAGAAGTTGCGCGCATAGCCCTCGGCAACGTCAACGACGTCGCCTTTCTTCCCCAGCGACTTCACGTTTTCGAGCAGGATGAGCTTCATGGTTTTGCGTCGGTAGCCTTACTCTGAAACGTACGGTAAGAAAGCAATCACGCGCGCGCGCTTAATTGCGGTCGTCAGCATGCGCTGGTGCTTGGCGCAATTGCCGGAGATGCGACGCGGCACGATCTTGCCCCGCTCGGAAACGTATTTCTTAAGCCGGTTGAGATCGCGGTAACTGATGTCGATGACTTTATCCGCGCAGAAATTGCACGGCTTGCGCTTGGTGCGCCGCTCTTTCGGAGCGCGCTTCGTCTTGGTGGGCATCGGTTGTCCTTTCGACTAGGTGGTTGGCGGTCTTCATGACCCTAGCCAGGTGGCGCGACAAACCTCGCGTCACCACCTCATACGAGAGGGTTTTGCTTGCGAGAGAGCGGGCGGCGGGCGGCTGGCCCCCTCTGCGCCCCCGCGGCAGTATGCCATAGAGGGGCTGGCGCCGTCAATTTGTCCCAATTCCTGCCCGCTCGTAACCTTTTGGGGCACCGATGGTGTATAGTGGTCGGGTTACCGAGGTTTCGAAGTCCGCGAGCACGTTCTTAGTACTAGCGAGTCGGATCCGAGAGAACACACCAACATCACTCGTTAGGGAGACTCGTTAGTTAGATGTATACCAATGAAATGCTCACCTGCATGGATTGCGGACGTCAGTTCGCGTTCACAGCGGGCGAACAGGAATTTTATGCGATGAAGGGCTTCACGAACAAGCCCAACCGTTGCGGCGATTGTCGCGCGGTGCGCAAAGCCGGCCGGACACAAGGCGGTGGTGGCGGCGGCCGCCAGCGCGAGATGTTCAAGGCGACCTGCAGCCAATGCGGCGGCGTTGCCGAGGTCCCGTTCCAGCCGCGCGGCGATAAGCCGGTGTATTGCCGGGACTGCTTCGCCAGTCGCCCCTCGTACCGCTAATTCGGCTCGAGGCCAAATTCGCGTAAACTCGCATCGCAGAGCCCGCTTACCGGTGGGCTCTCGTTCTTTTCTGGAGAACCAATCGCTATGAGCTCGAACGTGCACAGCCGCCTCAACGGTATCGCGCTCGCCACTGTCCACGCATGCGCTCTGGCGGCCTTCTTGCCGGCACTCTTTCACTGGCAGGTGCTCGTGCTCGTTGCCGTCCTCTCGTATCTAACCGGCGCGCTGGGCATCACGCTCTGTTACCATCGCACCTTGACCCATCGGAGTTTGCGGCTACGAAAACCGCTCGAGTACTTCTTGGCCACGTGCGGAACGCTCGCGATGCAAGGCGACCCGATCACGTGGGTTGCAACGCACCGCAAGCATCACGCGCATGCCGACCGCGAGGGCGACCCGCACAGCATTCATCTCGGCTTCAAGTGGGCGCACATGGATTGGCTGTACAGGCACAACGCCGACCTGCCGTCCGAAGAAGAGATCCGGCGCTTCGCCCCCGATCTCTGGGCGGACCGCTACTATCGGGCGTTGCGTTACCTTAGTCTGCCGCTGCAAGTCGCGTTTGGCTTGGTGTTGCTCGCCATTGGGGGCTGGTCGTGGGTAGTGTGGGGGATTTTCGTCCGCTTGGTCATCAGCTACCACTCAACGTGGCTGGTCAATAGTGCGGCGCACATGCTGGGTTATCGAACCTACGAAACGTCAGACCAGTCGACAAACTGCTGGTGGGTCGCGCTCATTTCGTTCGGCGAAGGCTGGCACAACAACCATCACGCTTTTCCATTCTCTGCACGTCACGGCTTGCGCTGGTTCGAGATTGACCTGACGTGGTGGCACGTCAAGGTGCTCGCCTTCTTGCGCCTTGCGGACCGCATTCGCGTTCCGAGCCGCATCATGCAGCAGCGGTTAATGTCACTTGCGAACGCTCGTTCGGTAACGACGGATTCCTAATGCGCGCGGGCTGGTGTATAGTAAAACCATGAAGCAGCACTGGGAACGTCCGGACTTCGAAGAGCGCCCGCTCGGCGCCGAGGTCACGGCGTATATGAGCGCACCGCGCCCTGGCATCGGCCGCTCCGAATAGTTTCGTTGCCCGGCTCCATGCGGTCGGAACGGAACGATACCACGATAAGCATCCGTTTCATCAGCGCCTCGTTGCCGGGGCGCTTTCTCGCGCGCAAGTGCAAGCCTGGGTAGCCAATCGCTACTATTACCAAAAACAGATCCCGGTCAAAGATGCAGCGATTCTTTCGAATCTTCCAACGGCGGCGCATCGCAGAAGTTGGATCACGCGCATTACCGATCATGACGGACAAGACGCTAAGGACGGCGGTACCGAGTCGTGGTTGGCCCTCGCACGCGCGGTCGGATTAGACGACCTCGACGTCCGTTCGGAGCGCGCCGTCGCTCCCGCCACTCGCTTTGCCGTCGATGCCTACGTCAACTTTGCGCGTACTCGGCCGTGGCTTGAGGCGGTGGCATCTTCGCTTACCGAACTCTTCGGGCCGCCAGTCATGGAGCGCCGCGTTGCCGCCATGATCGAACGCTATCCGTGGATCGATCGGAGTGGGCTGCACTACTTCCAACGGCGCATTCCGCTGGCCAAACGCGACGCGGACACGGCCTTGGCTTGGGTGCTGGAAGAAGCGACGACGCCCGATCTGCAGGACCGATGCGTCAGCGCGCTGGCGTTCAAGTGCGACGTGCTTTGGTGCATTCTTGACGCGACCGCATTGGCGAGCGGCGTATTCCGTATATCGTGACGCGCGACTCCCGCCCGAAGTTCGCCAAGGGCATTCGTTTGCACCGTGACCGTGACGGGCGTGCAATGCTGCTCGTACCCGAGGGCGCCTTGGTGCTCAATGCCTCCGCGGCGGCAGCGCTGGAACTCGTCGACGGCCGGCGCAGTATCGGCGAGATTGCCGATGCCGTAATGGAACACTTCGACGTTCGAGAAGAGAAGGCGCAGGAAGACGTTTACGGCCTCATCAGACGCCTGGCCGAACGGTGCTTTGTGGATGCGGAAGAGCCATGAGCGCCCCTGCCCTGCGACCACTCTCGTTGCTTTGCGAGCTTACATACCGCTGCAACCTGCGGTGTCCATACTGTTACAATCCGCTCGATCTTCGGCGCTACACGGACGAACTCTCGACCGCCGCATGGCAGCGAGTCATCGCCCAAGCGGCTGAACTGGGCGTCGTGCAGGTTCACTTTTCAGGCGGCGAGCCGACCCTGCGTGCGGACCTCTGCGAGCTGATCGCAGCCGCTCGCTCCGACGACTTGTATACCAACCTCATCACGCAAGGCACGTTCCTCGACGACGAACCGCTTGACGCGCTCCTGGAGGCTGGACTAGAACACGTCCAGATCAGCATTCAAGCGCCGCAAGCGTCGCTAGCGGACCACATCGCCGGCACGGAGGTGCACGAGCGTAAAATCGACGCCGTACGGCGCGTGCGCGCGCGCGACGTCGCATTGACGCTCAACTGCGTCCTGCACCGCACCAATCATGACGCCATCGCAGAGGTTATCGCCCTCGCCGAACGGCTCGGCGTTACGCGCTTGGAGCTCGCCAACGTCCAGTTCTATGGCTGGGCGTATCGCAATCTCCAGGCGCTGATGCCGACGATCGAGCAGGTACGCCGCGGCGCAGACATCGTTGAAACGGCTCGCGAACGGCTGCGTGGCCGCATGGAAATTGTCTACGTTCTACCCGATTACTTCGGTGATTTTCCCAAACCGTGTATGAACGGCTGGGGCAGCACCTTTCTCACCGTGACACCCAACGGCGACGTTCTGCCGTGCCCGGCTGCGGCGGCGATTACCGCCTTGCGTTTCGACAACGTACGAGATCGATCGCTGGATGAGATTTGGCATCACTCCGATGCCTTCACACGGTATCGCGGGACGCAGTGGATGCCCGAACCCTGTCGTTCGTGCGAACGGCGCGAGCTTGACTGGGGCGGCTGCCGTTGCCAGGCCTTTCTCGTGACGGGAAACGCCGCCGCCACCGATCCCGCATGCTCGCTCAGTCCCGATCATGGCGCGTTGCTGGCGTTGCGAGAGCGGCGCGATGACGTTGCGTTGGTGCCACGCCGCTCGCTCCCGATGGGCTAGCATGATCGTTCGCGTTCTCGGCTCGGCAGCCGGCGGCGGCGTCCCGCAGTGGAACTGCGGCTGCGCGAACTGTTGCGCCGCGCGGTCGGGCGCGCAGCCTCGTCGCAGCCAAAGCACGATGGGGGTAAGTGCGGACGGCTCCCGTTGGTTGCTGCTCAACTGTTCGCCCGACATCGGCTTTCAGATCGAGTCGTTTGCTCCGCTCCAAGCACGCACCCTCCGCGGAACGCCGATTGACGGCGTGCTTCTGACCGACGCGAACGTCGACCACCTCGGCGGATTGGCAACGTTGCGTCAAAAAGGCGATTATCGGTTCGTCATCCGTTCAAGCGACGTCACGCGCGACATCGCGACTTCGCAACCGGCTTTTGCGCCATTTGCTTCGGCACCGCATCGCTGGATCGCCGTGACGCTTGGCGAACGATGTGAAGCCGCAGACGGCAATGACGTCGTCGAGCATCAGTTGACGGTGAGCGCGCAGAACGTGCCCGGCACGACCCCGGGCTACGCCGGGCGCCGGACCGTTACTGGTGCTGTCGTCGCCTATGAAATTGCGAGCCGAACCGGCGGACCGAAGATCTGCTTCGCGCCGGTCTTCGCCTCGATCGACGCTGCACTTCGGGATGCCATCGAGCGCGCCGACGTCGCATTCTTAGACGGAACGTTCTACCGCGACAACGAGCTGATTGCGGCGCACCTCTTGGACAGGAGCGCGCGGGGTCTCGGGCATCAGCCGGTCGGCGGCCCCGACGGAACGCTGAGTCAGTTACGCGGCATTCGAACGCGAATTATTTTCACTCACCTCGACAATTCAAACCCTATGCTCGACCCAGCCTCGGAAGCGGCGGCTGCAATACGCGCATCCGGCGCAGAGATCGCGTACGATGGAATGACGCTGTAAGACCGTATCGCTAGTTAGAAGTCGTCGTCGGGCGGAATGTCGAGCCGGCCGCGTTGCGTGAAAAAAGCGGCGCGGCGAAACGTCGGAACCGTTTCGAAAGGTACGTACCCTTGCGAGAAGTCGAAGCAATCGTGGAGGTCGTCGGCGCGCTCGTCGGTCGTGTGCAGCGATGGTAAATCGAAAACCGTTTCTACGAACTTCAAGATGCTACCGAACTCGTGCTGGACGTGTGAAACGTAATGGCGCTTCGCCCACGGCGAAATCACGAGCAGCGGGACGCGCGGTCCCAAGCCCATACGATCGAGCCGCGGCGGCGGCACGTGATCGTACCACCCACCCCAATCGTCCCACACGACGAAAATCACCGTTGAATTCCAAAACGGGGTGTGACCGACAGCGTTGACGATTGAGGCCACCCAGTCGGGGCCATATTGTGCGCCGCCTTTCACGCCGACGTCCTTCGTGGTCGCATTACGCGGCATCGGGTGGTCGGAGTCTTGCATCGTTGGAACGACCCAAGTGATCGACGGCAGGTCTCCGATCACCGCGTCGTTGATGATGCGCGTTTCCGGCGACACCACATTCTCCCAGCGCGGCGAAAAGCGAATGTGCGCGATCGCATCGTACGCCGACCAAATGTTTCCGAGCTGATTCAATCCTGGCGCGTAATAGCGCCACGTTACGCCGCTCGAGTTGGCCGCATCGGCAAGCGTCGGGAAATCGAGGCACGGGCTGATTCCCGGATCGATCTCGTTGCCGTCGGGGCCGATCAGCGCGACGCGCGCGTCGGGCGGCGAATCGCAACCCCATGCGAACTTCGTCGTGCCCAACTGATTCGGATTGCTCGCCACGTATGCGGCCTGTCCCGCGATGAGATAGAGATGTGCCGGAAAGCTGGGCCCTGTGTTTGACTGAAACATGCGGTCGGCGATAGTGTACCGCTTGGCTAGCACCCAGTACGGCTCGATTTGGCGCTCTGGGACGTAGGCGTACGGAAACTCGTCGGGCTGTTTCGGCGTGGTCTCGACGTCGGCGAACCCGTCCATGCGGCCGGCGTCGTATTCGGTTACCCAGGCTCGGTGCTGGTGGTCGACGTCCGCCGGATAGGCCAAATCAACCGGCTCTAAGTTGACCGGGCCGAGGCGGCGCTCCCCAATCCGGATCGTATCCGCCCCGGGGAAGCCGTTAAAGAGGTTGTCGAAGCTCCGGTTCTCCTGGATGACGATGATGACGTGTTTGATTCGCTGCCGCAGCGTCTGGCGGTAGAGTTCCTCCTGGGTTTGCCGAACGCTGATCGATGCGGAAAGCGCGCGGCCGCCTGGGAGTATGCAAGCAAGCGCTAATACTACGGCCAACGGTCGCTTAGTCCTCATGCGCGACTAACCTAACCCGGGAATACTTATGAGTATGGCGAGAGCTCTTCGGCCGGCAGTGGCCATTGCCGCGATAGCGCTGGCCGTGCTCTACCCTGCGCATGAGGCTGTCTCGGCCGGCTTTCCCCTGAAGTTTCCGCTCTTTCATCGCAACTCGCATGATTGGACGCAGTTTCGCCTTGGTCCTGACAACAACGCCGTCGTCAGCGGTTCGCTCGAGACGTCCTGGCGCGTTGAAACCGGCGGACAAATTTCTGCGAGCCCAACCGTAAGCGACGGTGTTCTTTATATCGGAAACAATAACGGAACGCTGTACGCGATCGATCAGCAGACTGGCGTACCCCTCTGGACGTTTCGCGCTCGCAACCCGCTGATGAGCGCTCCAATCGTATACGGAGACTTGGTCATCGTCGGAGAGGGTGATGCCGATAGCATGGGCACCAATCCTTCGGAGCCGGGCAAGGTCGGTCAAGGCGCGAGCTCGCTGATTGCGCTCGATCGGCGAACCGGGGCACCACGCTGGCAACGGGCACTCGCGGGTTCGGGCATGCCGACGCCCGCTATCGTCAACGGGCTGCTCGTCCACCACAACGGCAGCGGTTGGGTAGGGGGATTCGATCCCGCTACTGGGCGCCTGAAATTTTCGCACCATTTAGATTCGGTCGCATCGATGTCGGCGATCCTCCCCGTGACAAGCAACCAATTCGTCACCACCGGCGTCGGCACGAACGCGATCTGGCGAATGAGCGCAATTGATGGAACGGTTTTGTGGAGCAGTACGTTTGACTCCGGTGCATCCGGGGTCGGCGACTGCCCGCCGGTCACGGACGGTACGCTCGTTCTGTGCGATTATGTTGCTCCCGTCCCGCCAAATAACATGACTCAAGTCGGTCAGGCCGCCGTGGAGCGTGTCTACGCCGTTGACCTCGCGACCGGTGCGAAACGATGGGACGTTCGGCTCGAGTCAGGGATTCTGCAGCCGCGCAACGAGGCCGCAATACCGCTCCTGGCTGGGGGGCGGCTCTACGTTGGAAGTTCCCTCGCGCCGGAGATGCACGCCCTCGACGTCGCGACGGGTCAACTCGTTTGGCATTTGCGTACCCACGGGCCTGTTAAAGGCGGAGTGGTTGCGGTTGATGGAGCGGTGTATTTCGGCGATTACGGTGGCTATCTCTGGGCCGTAGACGAGCGCTCGGGCGCAGTGATCGGCGTCAAGAACCTGCAGACGCGCTTCAACGTCGGCTCACCCCTTGTTGACGGCATGACGCTCATCATCGGCAGCGATTCAGGCTCGCTCGTCGCCGTCCCGTTACAAACGATTCGGTTAACGCACGATCCGTAGCCGGAAAGATGCGGAAAAGTTTTGGGTCGTGCGCCGACCCCGGAACGACGTAAAAGTTACACAGATACGACGAGCGGAAGTACGGTGAAGTCGGGGCGTTCTCGGAGATCGCAAAGACGGGATCGTTCGCCATCCACCGCGGGATTCGATCCGCAAAATCGTCCGCTTCACCGGCAACGACGATCCTTGCCTTCGTGCGATGTTGCGCGTAGGCGGCGTATGCGAGCGGCGTTATGTAGGTCCACGGAGCGACGATCACGGCGTTATCGGTCGTCCTCGCAATGACGGCATCGATGTACGTAAAACCGAGATGATCCTTCCTTTGCACGAACAACGAGCGTCCGGCGTAAATTTCGCAGAGCGCGACGACGGCCAGCATACCCAAAACGACGCCGCTTTGCGCGCTCGCTCGGGCGACCACCCGACGAAGAATAACGCACAATCCCAACGCCGCGCCGCTCCATAGTGCCCACGCTGGAAACAGGTAATAGCGCACGGGATCGGGTTCGGCAGAAAAGCTTGCGACAAACGGGCTGACGAGTAGCGCCGGTGCTAGCAGATACAAGACGAGTGCCGGGTCGTCGACTGCAAGCGCAATGCACAATGCCAGCGTCAGAACGAGTGCGGGCAAACCCATCGCGTTGCGCAATCCGCCCAATCCGTATCCGACGCTCCGGGCGACGCGCCGCGCATCTCCGTAGGCCGCCATCGCCGCGGGCGCCGCAAACCGTTTACCGGTAACGACTTCAACGAACCCTTGCGCTGTCCGCGGATCGCCCCAATCCCAGAACGGGCGACCCGCTGGCAACCCCAGCGCCAGTGTGGGATCCAGCCGATGCGCGACGACAAACGACGAACGCAATGGTAAGTACGCATAGACCGCGCACGCGATCGTTACAAAGAGTGCGGCCGCAAGCGCGAATCGCTTCAGCGAGGCCGGGCGAAACGCAGCGATCGCAACGGTCCCCGGAACCAACAGATAAAGGACGGCGGCGCCATGCGTCCCCACGTCGAGCCCGCCAACCACTGCAGCGGCAAAAAGGAAACGCCCGCGACCGCAGCGCCAAAATCGGCGGACCAGCGCGAAGGTAGCGCACGTCAGGAAGACCGCCGGGGCCATTTCGTCGGTGTGCGTCGCATGCCGCCAGACAGTAGGCGATAAGGCAAACCCGAGCGCTGCCAGCACCCCCGCCAATGGATTTGCGCCCTCGTTCGTGACGAAGAGATAGGCGATCAGAGCTGAACCGGCCATTTCGATAGCGTTGAGCAGCGCGAGTCGATACGAAATCTCGCCGACGGGCATTGCATGCGAGAAAACCCAGCCGAGCAAGACTTCGGCTGGAAATCCGCCCGGATGGGCGAGTCCAAGCATGTAGGGAACGGTATTCAGCTCGGCGGTGTCCCAAAAACCGACATCGCCGTCGAGCGAGCAGACGTAGAACAGTAACGGTATCGTGAAAGCGGCTAGCGCGTAGAGATGATGGCGCTGCATCGTTCTTACTTCCGGCTCGGCCGCAGCTCAAGTACGACGATGCCATCCTCGTCGCTGCGGACTTCGTATACGTGCTGCGCCACGAGCCGCGCAAGCGCCGGCTCGTCGACATCATGCCAGCGAACCGAGTACTGACCGCGGTCGTAGACAAACCAGTGCTGCCCGTGCACGTCGATCGACGCTCGCGGATCGAGCCCGAGATGCGCAAAGATTTGATCCTCAGCACCAACGTCCGCGTCCGGTGGAAGCGCCTGTAGCGTCTTTTCAAGCAAGGTATCGTGCACGTTGGGAGCGCGATACAGATAGTACCAATACTCCATCGGGCTTGCGAAGATGGCAAATCCAACCGAGAGCAGCGCTGCTGCGCCAATCCACGCTGCGACAACCCGCGGCCTCCACGCAGCGGCCCGTGCCGCGCCGTCGACGAACGCTGCCAACGCGTAACCTGAAAGCAGCGCACTATAATGCGCCCCAGGCATGAGCGTCACCGGCTCGTGCGAAGCAAGTATTTCGATGAAGCCCGGAATGAGGAAGAGCCCGTATCGCGAGATGCACGGCAAAAATGCGAGCGGCGCCAAGATTGCGAGAACGTAGCTGATTCTCGGAACGAGAAACGCAACAGGTGTGAACGCCGTACCGGTTTGCCTCCAATCAAAAAAGTGCAGCGAACCATAAGCGAGATGCGGCGTCAGCACGGTTCGGACGACGGCAAAATATGCTGTCGCCATGACGACTGCCGTTGCGAGGAGCGCCAGTCCAAACCGCTTCTCGTCGCGATTTCTGCCGATACATGCCACGCACAGCACACCATTAACGCCAAGCATCACGAACTGGTCCTCTTTCGTGCATGCCAGCAACAGCGCACTTACGATGCCCAAGGCCCAGCGTCTCCGATCGAACGCATAGACGAGCGTCGCCGAGAGCACCGGAACGAAGGCCATCTCATGGAAATCTCCGACCCCGTTGGCACAGAGAATCGGATAGAGCGCGGCGACCGCCACAATTGCCAAGGCAACAGCCGGCGAGAAACGAACTCGCGCTAACGCCCAAATGGGAATGAGCGTCGCGGCCACCACCACGGCCTGAAACACTTCCAAACCGAACGGCCCAAAGATATGCAGGAAGGGCCACGCCAAGACAATGATGGGCGACCAGTGCACGAGGAGATGGTTGACGCTGCCTTCAACCGTGCTCGAAAACCCGCTCCCCGTGCTTGCAATCACTTGCGTGAAGATGCCGAGATCGACGTCATTACGGAAAATGACGTACCGCCAGTGCACGATGAAGATCAGCGCACCGGCAAACGCGGCCACGATGGCCGCTAGGACAAGTCTAGTTTTTAATGGGGACGCGCTAGAACATACTCCAGAGATACTGGTTATAGACTTCGTGGTGGTATTGCACTTCTTGTGCTTTCACCGCGCTCCCAAGCAAGCGAGGGCAACGATCCGCGCTGGCTTGTTTGAGATCCGCATACCGTTGCTTCACGCCCGCGCCGAGTAATTGCGTCGTCCACTCCGATTTGCGAAAGTTTTCCATCGCGTCATAGATGTTGTCGGGTAAACGGCGTCCAGCCTGGCGCAGGTCCTTAGCGCCGCTCTTGGTACCGTGCAAGCCGGTCTTGAAGACTGACAGCATGACCATGTAGGGGTTCGCATCCGGTGCGACTGCCCGAATTTCCGTCCGCATGCTGCGTTCGTTGCCGACCGGAACGCGCACCATTGCGCCACGATCGACTGCCGAAGCGTTGATCTGATTGGGCGCCTCGAAGTGTGGATCGAGGCGGCGGTACGCGTTCACGCTGGCGTTGAGCATCAAGCAAATGTCGTTCCCGTGCGAGAGGATGCGATCGACGAAACCCCACCCGAACTCGCTGAGCTGCTCATCTCCGTCGGGATCCCAGAACAGATTCTTCCCGTCTTTGCTGACCGACACGTTCGTGTGCATGCCGCTGCCGTTAACGCCGGCGATTGGTTTTGGCAAGAAGCTAGCCGTCATTCCGAAGCGCGTTGCGACCTGGCGGCAAATGAGCTTGTACAGCTGGATTTGGTCGGCCGCGGCGACGACTTCTCCGTAGTTGTAATTGACTTCGAACTGCGACGGAGCAACTTCGGGATGGTCTTTTTCGTTTTCGAAACCCATTGCGCGCTGAACTTCCGCAACCGTGTCGATGAAGCCGCGCAGCGGATCGCCCGGCAGCGAATGGTAATAACCGCCCGTATTGACGTATTCAAACTTCCCGGTCTCGTGGTAACGGCGTTCTGCATCGAGGCCTTGGAAGAGAAATCCCTCGATTTCGTTAGCCGCGTTGAGCGTATAACCGTCTTTAGCGTAGCACTCGTTCGAAAGTTTCTTGAGCAGGCCGCGAATATCGGCCTCATACGGCGTTCCATCGCGCGCAAGCACGTCGCCGAAGACCAACATCTTTCCGGGCCCGAACACGTCGGCGGGTGCCCAGTAAAAGGCGCTCCAGTCGAGTGCCAAGCGCAGATCGCTTTCACGTTGGGCTGTAAAGCCCCGAATCGAAGAACCGTCAAAGGTGAGGTTGCCGTAGTTGCCGAGCAAGAACTTCTTATCGTAATCCAGCATATGCAACCGGCCTTCGAGATCGCTGAACAGGACCGTGACGGCTTTGATCCGTTTCTCGTCGGCGAGATATTGCAATCGCTCTTCTTGGAGTTGATGCGCCGCCAAACGCTCTTTGCGCTGGCGTTTCGCTCGCAGATTCAATTCCTCGAGCTCTGAATACGGCAGGATAAGAAAATCGCGCAATGGCTGCGCTTCCGTTGGTTTGCTGGCGGATTCAGTCGGTATCATCGGTCTGTCACTCCTGTTCGCTGAGCGGCCGGCCTGGCGCCGTTACCAACAGTTTCGCATGTCGGCCGGAGCGCTACGCTGGCCCGCTACACAACTCGATGATGCCGCTTTTATGCATCCGGTACAGCCGACCTTGTGGACGACGTTCCACAGGCCTGCGAATAGCTCCTAAGGCGACAAGTACCTATTGACCCAGTTCAGAATGAGATGAAGCCGCTCGACCCGGTGAATAGGGGAACCGGTACGGGAGAGGTCGTGCGTTTCGTTGGGCACGGCCACGTATTGCACCGTTCGCCCCAAGATCTTTAGCGACGTGAACTCTTGCAGCGTTTGATCGATCGGCGTTCGCGTGTCGTCGCTTGAGTGTAGGATCATGACTGGGGTGTGCACGTTCGCAACGTATGTCAGCGGCGAAAACTTCGCATAGTCGGTGCTGGCCGGATCCCAAGGCGGGCCCCACGTGTAGTAGCCGCCGCCCAAGCCGTTCTTCCCGGCAAAGTCGGCCGCGAGATTTTCGCTTTGAAGGTAGCTGACAACGCGCTCGGCGACGGCTGTCTTGTAGCGATCGGTGTGTGAAATCACCCAAAGGGTCGCATAGCCGCCGTAGGATCCGCCGAGCACGCCCAGCCGTGAAGAATCGACGTCCGGACGCTGCACGGCCGCATCCATGACGGCTTGCACGTCTGCAAACATCGCATCGCCGTAGTTGCTCTCCAATGCTTCCTCAAACGCGTACCCGTGCCCGGTGCTCCCGGCCGGATCGGAAAAGACGACGTTGTACCCCATCGACGCGTACATCTGAAACTCTTGGAAGAACGTGTCGCCGAATTGCGTTTCCGGGCCGCCGTGGATGTCGAGTAACGTCGGATGCTTCCCACCCCCGCCGATCGCGGGCATGAACCAGGCTTGCACCGTGTTGCCGGCCGCGTCTTTGGCGGAAAACGCTTGCGGCGTCGAAAGCGTCACCGCGGCAAGATAGGCATCGTTCACCCGAGTCAGTTGGCGGGTTGCGCCGGTCGCGGTCGCGACGACGTAGACGTCCGCGGGATGCAGAAAATCGCTATAGAGGTAGGCGACTTCTTTGCCGTCACGTGAAGCCGAACACGACCACGCTTCGCCTTTCGGCGGCGTCAGATCGCGAAACGTGCCATTCGTAAGATCGAGCGTGCGCAGATTGGAAAAGCCCGGGCCATCGACGTTGAGCGCGGCGACGTTCGACGGCGACAACGCCACGCCGCAGAATCCGCCGCCTTCCTTCATATCAGCGAGCAAGCTGTCGCCCCAGGAAACGGTGTTCTTCGGCACGAGGGTTTGAAGGTTGCTGCCGTCGGCTTTCGCGCTCATCAGCGCTGGCAGTTCCGCGGAATCCTTGACGTCTGCCGATAGAAAGTAAATGCGGCTGCCGTCGCTGCTGAACAGCGATCCAAAGTTTACCGGCAATGGCGATTGGAGCTTCTCCATCGCTCCGCCGCTGGAGGGAATCGTATAAACGTCGTTGGGACCGCCGTCCACGGACTCATAGCGCAGCGAATTGAAGAGTATCGTGCGATCGTCCGGCGACCACGCGTCGAAGTTTTCGGAATACTTCCCCGAAGTCAGCTGCTTCGCATGCGAACCGTCCGCGTCGACCGTCCAAAGGTGATTGTGGTCTTGGTAGGTGTAGCCTTGGCCGTTCGTTTCGAAAAATAGTTCGTCGATGAAACGGATGTCGGTTTTCTTCTGCGTGTTCTTGGGTGTGAAGCCGGCTTTTGCGAAGTCAATGTACGCGTCGTGCGCGGGATCGGTGTCGGTTACCGACAGCGCGATCAGCTTTCCGTCGTGGGATACTGCCGGACTCGATACACCTTGCTTGATATGCGTGAGCCGAACGACCGCACCGCTGCTGAGAACGTAGCGAAACAGCTGCGGTTTTTCCTTGCCGGTCTTGCGCACGAAGACGAAGCTCTTGCCGTCAGGCATCCAATCGTAATCGCCGTCACCGGTATGCTTGGTGACGTTATGCGTCAACCGTCCATTCTTAATGGTGACAAGCTCGATGGTGCGATCGTAGCTGTTCTTGGCGCCGTCCATTCGCGATGCTTCTACTAGCACGTGCGTACCGTCGGGCGAAATCAAAGCACTGCTCAAGAACGTAAGCTTGAAGAGGTCCTCCGGCACGACCGGCGCGGCGCCAGCAATGGCGCGACAGAGCATGAAGGCCGAAAGTGCGAGAATGGCGGTGCGCATAGCGTTCATGTCGTCACTTCACGGCAGCAAGCGCGGCAAATCCTTCGGCGAGCGAGCCAAAGCGTTTGTAACTGCCATAGACTTGGTCGATGTCCGCTCCGCCATGCATGAAGAGGAGGTGTCCAGTGTAGTGCTGTTTGGTCTCAACGACGTCCCAAAGGTCGGGAAGAACTCTACCAAACACGGTAACGATCGTTCCGGAGTCAACGTGACTAGGAAATACGCTGGGACGAAACTCCACCCTTAAGACCTCGTGCGACGTCGGATCGATGGCGAGCGTGCCATCTCCGTGGCCGTTGTCGCGCACAATGCTGGTAAAAAGAATCGCAGTAGATCCGGCTGGGCAACCAGCGCAAGACGCGGCGTAACTGAACCGGTAGTCGCGGAGTGCATCGCTCTCGACCGGGAGACGATAGTCCTCGTCGGGAAGATGCTTATCGAGCTGCGACTGTTTTTGAGCGAGATCGTCGTGCGAGGCAACGTTACCGTTGGAAACGCTGCTCAGCAAGCGAACGCGCACGAGCAGGCCGTTGTTTCGCAAGCGGAGCGAATCTTCGACGACGGTCTTATTATGAGCAGGCCCGTACTCGCGATAATCGTAGTGAAGCCGGTAGGCGGTGACGCCAAGGCGTTCGGCCGCGAGGAGGCGCGCCGCCTCGGCGACGGTCTCGGCAGCGTTCGATTGCGCGGGCGCCGTCGTCGCGCTTGTCGCAACGAGAACGACGCTGAGCCAAAGCATGGCAGGTTTTTCGCACCGGCGTGTCCAGAGTCCGCCGAGGGAGGGTTTCGCGTGAGCTCGGTTCGAGTTTTAGTTGGTACGCGCAAGGGTGCTTTCGTGTTGACGGCCGACGGGAAGCGCGACAAATGGAGCGTCGACGGCCCGTTTTTCGCGGGCTGGGAGATCTACCACGTGAAAGGTTCGCCCGCGGATCCGAACCGCGTGTATGCGTCGCAAACCAGCGGCTGGTTCGGCCAAGTGATTCAACGGTCAAACGACGGCGGGAAAACGTGGGAAACGACCGGCAACGACTTCGTCTACGATGGCGTGCCCGGTACGCACCAATGGTACGACGGCACGCAGCGGCCGTGGGAATTCAAACGCGTCTGGCACCTTGAACCATCGCCTGACGACCCTGACACCGTCTATGCGGGCGTCGAGGATGCGGCGCTCTTTCGCTCAACCGACGCAGGCCAAAGCTGGACGGAGCTTTCCGGGTTGCGCCGTCACAAGACCGGATCCGCGTGGCAACCCGGCGCAGGCGGAATGTGTTTGCATACGATTCTCTTTGACCCCAAGAACGCGCAACGCATCTATGTCGCCATTTCCGCCGCCGGAGCCTTTCGCAGCGACGATGGCGGCAAGACGTGGCAGCCGATTAATCGTGGTCTGCGTTCGGCCCAAATTCCGGATCCTGATGCTGAGGTGGGCCACTGCGTCCATCGGATTGCCATGCATCCCTCGCAACCCAACGTGCTCTTCATGCAAAAACACTGGGACGTGATGCGCAGCGACAACGGTGGAGATTCCTGGCAAGAAGTCAGCGGAAATCTCCCGACGGATTTCGGATTTACGATCGACATACACGCGCACGAGCCGCAAACCGTGTACGTCGTGCCGATAAAGAGCGATAGCGAGCACTTTCCGCTCGACGGCAAGCTGCAAGTCTACCGCAGTCGCAGCGGAGGCCATGAGTGGCAACCGCTGACCAACGGTTTGCCGCAACGAGATTGCTACGTTAACGTCTTGCGCGACGCGATGGCGGTCGATTCGCTCGATTCCTGCGGGATCTACTTTGGCACGACCGGCGGCCAAGTCTATGCATCTGCGGATGCGGGCGAGACCTGGACCGCCATCGTTCGCGATCTTCCTGCCGTGCTTTCGGTCGAAGTTCAAACACTCTAGCTCTGATGCCAACCCCGATCCGCGTCATGCTGCCGCCCCATCTGCGAATGATCGCTCGCATCGACGGCGAGTTCACCGTTGATGTTGATGCAACACCCACACAGCGAACGCTGCTGGATGCGATCGAGCGCCGTTACCCCGCGCTGCGTGGCACGATTCGCGATCGCACGACCCAAAAGCGCCGCCCCTTCGTGAGGTTTTTTGCCTGCGAGCGCGATCTGTCGCACGTCCCTCCCGACACGCCGCTTCCGGAATCGGTCGCAGCCGGAAGAGAGCCGTTCTTGATTGTGGGTGCCTTGGCCGGCGGGTAGGAAGAACCGACCGCGCGTGCATATTGAGCATCCAAGTCTTTTGTTAGGAGGGCTTTCGTGGGGACGCTTCGTTACCGCCTGGGTCTCCTTGGCGTCGCAGTCGCGCTCGACGTCGTCATTTGTACGGCGCCGGCGCCAGCTGCAATCGATATCGCGATCGGCGACCAGCGTGTGGTCCAAAACCAGCCCGTCAGCGATTGCAATACGCGAGCCCAAGCTGCACTGCAGAAAACTCTTCAGGCTCCCTTTGAAGCCGGTCACGGTACGGGTGAATGGCTGGCATATACGCCCGTGCAAGCCCCGGCGACGCCTCCAGCGGCCGCTTCCGTTCACTGTTTTTTGCTCGGCAACGGCTACCTCGTAACGTTTGAATGCGCGGTCGAACTGCCGCCGAATCCGACGCCGGCCAGCGATTTGTGTACGAAGCTTGAAGCAGCGTTCGACACCAGTCAGGCGGCAAGCATATGAAACACGTCGCTTTTGGTGTGCTGTTTGCCATCGGAGTGCTTGCCACCGGAATGTCGGCTAGCGCCGGCGTCGACATGTCGACCGGAATCCGCTACGTCTTCGACAACGGGACGGTCGACCAGTGCGGGGCAAAGGCGAAGACGGCGCTCAATGCGTATTTGCAGAACGCCACCGAAAAAAGCCCAGGACAATGGCAAGGATATGGTCCACCGAATAAATCAGGACAAACCACGGCCGGCGCCATCGTTCGCTGCGCTGCGAACGGACAAGGTTTCGTCGTAACCTTCACATGCGCCGTCGAGATGCCCGGCAACGCTTATGCGGCGGATGCGCTCTGCCTCGACATCGCGCATAATTTCTCAGGAAAGACCGAGCAGGCTTTGGCAACGCCGACGCCGCTGCCCACTGGCTGCAGCACGACGAACCTTCTCGGCACGTGGGTTTCCGATGCTGATTCCAAGGTGGTTCTTACCATGGACACCGACGGCAATCTCACCGACGCAGATGGCGTTTCCGGCAACTGGTACTTAGTCGGAACGACCGTCACGCTGACGTATTACGGCAACAAGACGATGAAGCTTTCGGCGGACGGCAAGCACATCAGCGGCTCCGGGCCGAGCTATACGCGAAAGTGTTAACGGGTCGTTGCCGCGTGAACGGCACGCCCTACCACGACGGCGGCCGCGCAGCGTAAATTTAACGGTAATAGCTAAGGAAACGAATCAATGCTTTACGCACGCGAAGAGACCGCCAGCTCGCTTTTGACGAACACCCGTTTATGAAACTTCGTTGGCTTCTTGGTGCCATGGGCGCCGCCGCATTCCTCGCGAGCTGCTCGGGCGGAAACCTGACGCCGCAAGGCCCAACTAATGCCCCCGTAAACGGGAGTGACCGCGCCGTCACCCACCGGCACACGCCCAAGGACACGTACTCCGTCAGTAACAACATCCCGCCCCGCTTGCAGTGGAACACAAACAACGGATACTGCGGTGAAGTTTCGATGATCAGCGCAGGCCTGTACTACGGCCAGTACATTTCTCAGTACGATGCGCGCGCGATTGCCAGCAATAACGAGGCACAAAATAAATCGAGCGCTCAGCTCTTAATCGGCGTCAACGACACGTATGCCGCCACCCAGATGCACCTCACCTATATCGAATGGAATACCGCCACCGAGAAGAGCACGAACTCGTTCTTGGCCTGGGTTGCTGGAAATGTGACCGCCGGCTATCCGGTCGCGATCGGCATTTTTACCAACGAGTACCTCTTTTACGGCAAGACGAATCCAGACGCTGGCGATGGCCAGTACGACCATATCGTCCCCGTGACGGGCGTGGCCTCGAACTCCCCGCTGACAAATCCGGCGACGTACTACTCAAGCG
Organism: Vulcanimicrobiota bacterium; assembly: GCA_963752765.1. Taxonomy (GTDB): domain Bacteria; phylum Vulcanimicrobiota; class Vulcanimicrobiia; order Vulcanimicrobiales; family Vulcanimicrobiaceae; genus JAFAHZ01. Next base: position 226,751 of record CAVVZD010000009.1, on the reverse strand, counting down.
ATATCATCACATTTAACGATAACGGTCTGTGGACCGGAACGAGCAATGGGCAGCCCCAGTACATCTTCAGCTATCCGTTTGGATCGTTCCAGGCAACCCGCCAGCAAGCCAACGCAGAAAACGGCTCGATTTACTCAATCGACTCTAAGCCTGCGAACTACGGGATTACCATCACCGGCGTCATCGATCAGAATCACGAGACCGTCCCGGTAAACGTCGCGACGAACGTTAACTACGAAAAACCGGCGATCCAGAATGGCTCGAACGTTCGGCCTTCGCCGGAGCCGCTGACGCTGACGATAACCGTGTCGAAGCTGACGTCGGGAGCAAGTTATAACCTCTACCACTACAACTCGATGGCGAACGTACCGAACGGGGCGTTCAACGCAAACGCAGCGCAAGCGTACGAAAAATGGAACTTCGTTGCCTCGGGAACGACGCATCAGATAACGGAGAACATACAGTCGAATAACGAGGCTATCTACCGGGCAGTGCCCGCGAGCGCGCCATAATGCCGCGCTCGCTCGTTGCCGAGATCTTCGGCTATCTCGTCTGCCTGATCGCCGTCGTCGTGTTCTTCTGCAGCGTCGCCGGCCTCGTCAGCAGTGCCTTTGGGATCGTTTCCCCGACAGTCGAATCGCACGTCATGCAGCATGCATTGCAAGCAGCGCCGCCGTCAGGATTCGGCGCGCCCGCCATTCGCGAGCACTTCATCCCGGACGCGCGCGAGAATGCGACCCGAAGGTTTGCCGTCTCGGTTGTGATGTTGATCGTTTCGATCGTCGTTTTCCGGCGTGCGTTCGACTGGCTCAACGCGAGGGAAACTACCTCGACCCTTTGAGGACTGGGGCTAGACCCTTAGCGAACTCAAGTCGCGGCTTCGCGAAGCATTCCGGTGCGAAAAGACTGCGCGCGGAACCGATCCACTTATAACGGCGGGACTAGCGGCAGCTCGGCACTGAATATTGGTGAAGCCAATGTACGATCCGTTCGCTTCCGGTGACTTTAGCGTCGCGCGCCGCGCGCTCGACGCTGTTGACTCGCTACGCGGACGAACCTTTCCGTTGGATGTATGGATTCCTCAGTGCGCAAAACCTGCTAACTATCCACTGGTAATCTATTCGCATAGCAGTGGCGGCCGTGGCCGCCGAACTGCAACGTTTCTCTGCTCTCATCTCGCAAGCCACGGTTATATCGTCGCAGCGATGGATCACTCCGAGATCGTCGCGCCCGAACTGGAGCGCAGAAGCGATGAGACAAACGATCAGAAAATCGCTCGAATCGAAGCCATCATTGCCAGCCGCGCACCAGATATAGAATTTCTTCTCGACTATCTGCTCGCGAACGAAGCGTTAAGTCCCGAACTCCCAATAGATCCATCGCGTATCGGGATCGTCGGCCATAGTTTCGGTGGTTGGACGGCCCTCGCCGCAACCGAGCTCGACTGGCGTATTCGGGCGGTTGTTGCCCTAGCGCCGGCCGGTAGTTCGAAGCCACGACCAGGGATACTACCCGTAAAGGTATCGTTCAAATGGGGTCGTGAAGTTCCAGCACTGTACTTGGCGGCAGAAAACGACGTGTCGACGCCGCTGGACGGTATTTACGAGTTAGTCGAACGAGCGCCGCACCCGAAGCGCCTGATTGTCCTTCGCCGAGCCGATCATTTGCATTTCGTGGACGACGTCGAACAACAGCACGAGACGATTCGTACCATGGCATGGCCAGCAGAGCTCGCCTGGATTGGCCAAGAGATGCGCCCGATGTCCGAGCTGTGCTCCGGCGAGCACGCGCATCTGTTTACGCGCGGTCTAACGCTCGCCCATTTCGACGCAGTGCTTGCACAGGACAATCAAGCTCGGCAACTCGTTGGCGTCGATCTTGAATCGACGCTCCGAACGCGCGGCGTCGACGTCATCGTACCGCAAACTTAACGCAGCAGGCGGACGAAGACCATCCGTCGGAATGAAACGGGGGAGTATTGTTGAGGGATCTGGATCGCCGTTTTCGCAGGATTGCCGCACGCTGCGCGCTTTCGCTGCTCGCTGCCTGCTGCGTGCCCTTGCCTTCGGTCGCGCGCGGCGCTGAAAAGGCTCCGTCGGCCTCGAGCGCGTCCGTCCAATCCGCCATCGTCGCCACCGTCGAAAAGGATCGCAAGATCTACGGCGGCCGCACGCCCCTTCCCGCCGTGCTTATCGGCGTCTGGGACGGTGACGGCGGAAGTTTCGTGCACGCCTTCGGTTACGCCGACCTTGCGACGAAGCGGCCGCTGACGCCGGCCGACCATTTCCGCATCGGCAGCAATACGAAGACCTTCGTCGTGAGCGTCATCCTGCAACTGATCGCCGAAAAGAAACTCAGCCTCGACGATCCCGTCAGCCGCTTCTCGCTCGGCATCACCATCCCGAACGGCAATCATATTACGGTGCGCGAACTCTGCAATATGCGCAGCGGCCTCTTCGAGGTTTTTAACACGCCGCAGTTCGCTCGATTGAATATGAGGGTCCCGAAGAACTACGACCCACGTACGGTCGTCGCTTGGGCGGTACAACAGAAACCGTACTTTCCGCCAGGTAAAGGCTACCACTATAGCAACACCAATTATTTGCTGCTCGGACTCGTCATCGAGTCGATTACGAAGGAAAGTGTCGGCGATCAGATCCGCAGGCGCTTATTGGAACCCTTCGGTCTCGCTCGGACCTCCTATCCGCAAACCGAAGCCATGCCCGAGCCGTGGGCACATGGCTACGGACTCGACGCGCAGCGTAACTGGAAAGACGTCAGCAACACCATTCCCGTTGCCTTCATGGGATCGGCCGGTGAGATGATTTCGGACATCTACGACATAAAACGCTGGATCAAGTTGTATGCCACCGGGAAAATCGGCGGTCCGCCGACCTATCGCCCGGCCTCGGAATGCAAACAGTTTTTGGGGAACACGGCGTTCGGTCTCGGCATCAACTGCAGCGACGGCTGGTACGGCTATACCGGCGCGCTTCCCGGTTACAACACTGCGGATTACTACTTCCCGGCGACCGACACGACCGTCGTTGCGTGGATAACGTATCAGGCCGCGCAACCGCCAGAAGGCGTCGCGAGCGTCATCTTCCGCGACATCGCGCGTATTATCACGCCGGGCAACATTCCTTTCGTTTACACCAGCGAGGAACTGCGGCACTCTAGCCTGTGACCCGGGCGTCATGGGAGGCGGCTCTTCGGCATCGTATTCGGCGCGAGCGCAGCGGCAAGCGCGCGGAAGAGCGCGACGGCACCGAGCCCGCTGTTGCCCTTGGCGTCATATGCGCCGGGGCCGTTGGTTGCTTCCACGGCGATCGTCAGTCTTTGCTCGGCGAGATATCCGACGGCTCCTGAAGCGCCTGAAAAGCCCAAGGTTTGGTCGATCCACGGCCCCGAGATGATTACACCCAGCCCGTAGTTGAACGCCGTCGTGTTTGTAACGCACGCGTTACAGCCGGGCTGGGCGTGACCGAATCCGACGATGCTGGGTACGATCTGCGCAGCCGACGACGTTCGAGAGAGCAGCTTCCCGGCGGCGACCGCCTCGATCGAACGGCTCAGGTCGGTGATGTCGGTCGTTTCGACGGCGCCCTCGATCGTCGTCCACGACGGATTCCAATACGTTGCCTCTTCGTAGAACGGGACCCCGGGCGTGATGCCGAGTGCCTCACGACGCTCCGACGTAAACGCGTGCAGCACCGGCTGCGGAACCGCAGGTGTCGTCGACGCGCTCGTCTGCGTTAGCCCCATTGGTTCCAACACGTATCGCGCCAGCGCGTCGGCAAGCGGCATACCGGCGATCTTCTCCAGCACGTGGCCGAGAATGACGTAGTTGGTGTGCGAATACTCCCAGTTCGTGCCGGGCGCGAACACCATGGGCTTCGACACGCCGATGTGGATCAGTTCTTCGGGAGTCCACTGACGAAACGGATCGCGCTCGACGCCGCGTAGCGTCTCGGGCTGATACACGTAATCGGCGTAGCCCGAAGTCATCTGCGCCAAGTTCCTCAGCGTGACGCGTTTTGCGTCGGGCAGATTGGGAAAGTACGCCGAAAGTCTTGTGTCGAGGCTCACTTTCTTCTGGTCGACGAATTCGAGTAGCAGCGTCGCCATATAGGTGAACGCCAGCGCGCCGTTGCGAAAGTGCATGTCGGGCGTCGCCGGCACGCCCGTCATCGAGTCGCCGAATGCGCCGGTGTAGACTCCGGCTCCGTTCGAGCGCACTTGCACGATGACGGCCTTGAGGTGGTTTTTGACCATGAACGAGCGCACGACGGCTTGAATCGTCGCCGCGGACGGCGTAGCCGCCCCGGTGGAACTGGGCATCGTAACGATCGGCAAAACCAGCCAAACCGCGAACGCAACGGCGCCGCGCGCAACATGACGCGAAAGCTGCATACAGGTGCCGCGTTCTACTGAAACGTCAGAACGGAATCTCTTCGTCGAGTTCGTCGCCGAAGGCATCGCCGGTGCCGGACGCCACTGGCGTAGGTGTGGTGCCGCGGCCGCCATTGAATCCACCGCCGTAATCGGCTGCTTCGCCGGTGCTGCTCGAGCGATCGCGGGGCGATCCTAACATCTGCATGTTGTCGATCACGACTTCGGTGGCTTTGCGCTTGTTGCCGTCCTTGTCGTCGTAACTGCGAATCACCAGCCGGCCCTCAACCAAACAGTTGGAGCCTTTCTTGAGATACGTATTACACGTTTCGCCCAGTCGATCCCAAGCAACGATGTCGACGAAGGTCGTCTCCTCCTTGTTACGCGGGTTGTTGACGGCGAGCGTAAATTTCGTGACGCCTTTTCCGGACTGCGTGTATCGAATTTCCGGGTCGCGCGTAAGGTTGCCGACCAGAATGACGCGATTATAAGAACCTGCCATCGTTTACTCTCTTTCGCTCATTACAACTGAAATCTTAGGCCGGGGGTGGCGGCGGCGGGGTTGCCGCGGCGACTGCTGCCATATGCTCGAGCATCTGCTTGTCGAGCCGTACGACGAGCGCTCGAAGGACGTCTTCGTGCAGCTTCAGCTGGCGCTCAAGCTCCTTGGAAGCGGCCGGCGAACTCTTGAATTGCATCACAACGTAATTTCCTTCGCGCACGTCGTCGATCTCGTACGCTAAGCGCTTACGACCTAGCTTCTCGATGTTTACCAGTTCGCCGCCCTGCCCTTTGACGATCTCGGCAATGGCATTGGCACGCGTCTCTACCTCATTCTCCTCGAGGCCGGGACGCAGAATATAGGTTACCTCGTAATCGGTCATGTTTCCCCATCTATGGACGCCTGGCAAGCAGGCGGCCCGCCTTCACGCGACGGGCAGCGGGTGATAACCGGGCCTTGTAGGGCCGGAACCCCCGCAGTCTATCACACGCTTCGCGCCGGCAGCAAGGTCGGAGTCAGCAGGCTAGCTACCGAACGAAAAAAACGACGGTCATCGTGACGCCGATTGCAATAACGACCGCGCGCGAAAATGCCTGCGGCATGCGGCGAAAGAATCGCGCTCCAAAATACCCTCCCAACAAAGCGATCGCCGCCATCGGGATGGCAAAACGCCAGTCGATGATGCGCGCAATCAGAAACGGAATGAGCGCCACCCCGTTGATCGTCATCGTCAGCACGTTCTTCACCGCATTTTGCGCGTTGAGATTCGGCAATCCGGAAAACGCGAGAACCGCTAGCATCACGATGCCCATTCCCGCTCCAAAATAGCCGCCATACATCGCAACGAAGAACTGCAGCACGACTTGCCAGGGCGCATGGCGCGGCGCTCGATCGGCCTTCCCCCGCGCCAGCCACGGGCTCATGATGAAGATGGTGGTTGCGAAGAGCAGCAGCCAGGGAATGAGCCGTTCGAACAGCCGTGGGGGCGTGACGAGCAACAGCGTCGCGCCAATGAGCGAACCGACGATGCTGACGATGACGACCGACAGCAGCAGGGCACGGTGCTCGGCAATTTCCTCCTTATAACCTCGCACGCTGCCGATCGTTCCCACCCACATCGCCGCGTTGTTGGTCGCGTTGGCTGAAATCGCAGGCACGCCGGCAAAGACGAGCGCCGGAAACGACACGAAGCTGCCGCCGCCCGCGACGCTGTTCATCGCCCCCGCGATAAGGGCAGCACCACCGGGAAGGACAAACGGCGGGAGCGCTATGGCGCCGCCCGTTCTCGCTTGGTAACTCGGTAGACGCGGCGGACGTTCTTGAGCGATTCGAGCTTCGTCAGCAGTTTGTGCAGATGGTCGAGATCGCGAATGAGCACGGTGAGGCTCGTTACCGCCATGCCGTCGCGGCGAACGCGTGCATTGACCGAGCTTACCTGCGTCTTGAGCTCGGCGAAGACGCCCATGATGTCTTGGAGCAGCTGCGAGCGATCTTCTGCTTCGACCTCGACGTCGACCGAATGCGTCAGGTCGGCATTGACCAGCCATTGTGCCTGCAAGATGCGTTCCGGTGTCGCTTTCATGAACGCGACGTTGGGACAGTCGGCGCGATGGACGCTCACCCCTCGACCGATCGTCACGTAACCGATAATCGGATCGCCCGGCACCGGCGAGCAACACTTGGAGAGCCTGACCAGCACGTCGTCGACCCCGGCGATGCGCACGCCTGACGATTTGCGCGCAACCTTGCGCGTGGGTTTCCGCGCAATCTTCGTAAAGTCGACGACGTTGTCGGTCTTGATCTCGTCACGAATGCGGTTTGTCACGGCTTGCGCCGACTGGTCGCCGAAGCCGATCGCCGCAAACAAATCGGTAGGCGTTGCAAAATTCAGTCGCCCTGCGACCCGTTCGATCAACTCACCACGCGCGATGTCGACGCGAAGGCCGGCGCGCGCCAGCTCCTGTTCGAGCGCCTCCTGACCGGCGAGCACGTTTTCCTCGCGGCGTTCCTTACGGAACCACTGTTTGATCTTGTGCTTGGCGCTCGAGGTCTTGACGATCGACAGCCAGTCCAACGACGGCCGCGCGCTGGATTTGCTGACGAGAATCTCGCAGATGTCGCCGTTGTTGAGCTGAGAGTCGAGCGGAACGATGCGCCCGTTGACCTTTGCGCCGACGCAATGGTTACCGACGTCGGTGTGAACCGCATACGCAAAGTCAAGCGGCGTACCACCGGCCGGCATCGAGAAGACGTCCCCGCGCGGTGAGAAGACAAAGACCTGGGAATCAAACAGGTCGATTTTCAAATTTTCCATGAACACACGCGAATCGCGCATGTCTTTTTGCCATTCGAGCAATGCGCGCAGCCACGACAGCTTGTTCTCGAACTGGTCGGCCTTGCCGCCTTCCTTGTATCGCCAATGCGCAGCGATGCCGTATTCGCCCGTGCGATGCATCTCCCACGTTCTGATTTGAATTTCCAGCGGCTCGCCGGTCGGACCAACCACCGTCGTGTGCAGCGACTGGTACATGTTGGGCTTCGGCATCGCGATGTAGTCTTTAAATCGCCCGGGCAACGGCGTCCACATGGCGTGGACTGCGCCTAAGGCCGCATAACAATCCTTGACCGTGTCGACGATGATGCGGATTGCGGTTAGGTCGTAGATCGTTGAAAAGTCGCGGCCTTTCTTGATTTTCGAATAGATGGAGTAGAAATGTTTTGGACGGCCGTGAATCTCGGCATTAATCTTGAGCTCTTGGAACTCGCGGCGCAAGCGCACAATCGCTTCTTCGACGTCAGCTTCGCGTTCGTTTCGTGTCTTGGCGACGAGGTCAACGATTTCACGATACGGATCCGGATCGATGTAGCGCAAGCAAATGTCTTCGATTTCCCACTTGATTTTCCAAATGCCGAGCCGGTGCGCAATCGGAGCATAAATGTCGAGGGTTTCGCGCGCGATTGCCTGCTGCTTTGGCGCCGGAAGGCTTGAGAGCGTTCGCATGTTGTGAAGGCGATCGGCCAGCTTGATGATGATGACGCGGATGTCTTTGGCCATCGCCATGAACATCTTGCGCAGGTTCTCGACCTGTGCGTCTTCCTTCGATTGATAGGGAATGCGCGTAAGCTTCGTAACGCCCTCGACGAGCTGCGCGATCTCTTCACCGAACTCTTTGGTGACCTGCTCGCTGGTCACCGACGTATCCTCGACCACGTCGTGCAGCAGGGCAGCCGAAATCGTCTGACGGTCCATCTCGAGCTCGGCCAAAATGCCGGCAACCGCCAGCGGGTGCTCGATGTAGGACTCGCCGGATGCCCGGCGCTGGCCTTCGTGGGCAGCGTCGGCAAGCTCGTACGCGCGCACCAGCCACCCGGCGTCGACGCCCGGGTCATAAAGTTGGATGCGGCCGATGAGCTCCTGGATCGTCATGGTATCCCGCTATTATAACGCAGCCCCCAGCCGGAGAGGCTCGCGGAGCCTACGGCGAGGCTTGCGGGGACGGGGCGGCGGTCGCAGGGACCTCGACGGTCTCGGTGACGAGCCTATCCTTGAAGTAGATCGTCGCGATCTTGCCCTCCGCGTCGAGGACGGTGAAGACGTAGACGTTGCCCTCGTTGCACTGCATTTGATAGATGTAGCCACGCGCGGCCGGCGGAAAATCGGGCGAAACGTACGGCCCGATGTAGACGGTGTTCGTGAGCGCGCCCAACGACGCGAGCTTCTGCGAAACGTCATTGATCTTCGCATCGTTGAGCTGCTGCTGAACCTTCTGCGCGTAGAGACTCTTATCGATGCTGCCGGACTGCCAGGCAACGAACTGCTGGCGCACGAGCTTGGTCACCGTCGGGTCAGCGACCGGCGTCGGCGTCGGAGCAGGGGATGGCGTGGGCGTGGACCGCGCGAGCGCGGCGTGTACACCGAATGCGATGACACAAAGCGCGCCCGCTACGGACGCAATCGCCTTAGTACGTAACGAACGAGACGACATCTGCTCCTGCCAATGCTTCCCGGCCGCGCAGGCCGCCTAGTTCGATCAAGAACGCAAACGCGCTCACCTCGGCGCCAAGCCGTTCCAGTAAGCGTCGCGTGGCGGCCGCCGTACCACCGGTGGCCAGCAAGTCGTCCACGACGAGAACACGGTCACCGCGGCCAATGGCGTCGGCGTGGATTTCGAGCGAATTCGTGCCGTACTCCAGCGCGTACTCTTCGGTGAGCTTGTCATGCGGCAGCTTCCCTGGTTTGCGGACCGGGATGAAGCCGGCACCGATCGCATACGCAATCGGAGAGCCGAGGATGTATCCGCGCGCCTCGATTCCCACGACGACATCGATTCCTTGCCCAATAAATCGCTCGACGAAGAGGTCGATTGCCCGCCGAAAGCCTTGCTTATCTTTCAACAACGGGGTAATGTCACGGAAAAGGATCCCGGGAATCGGAAAGTCCGGGATCGCACGAATAAGGGCTTCGATCTCCACGGGAGACCGGGATTCGAGGAACGCGCAAGCGCGCCTCTACGTTCAAACCGCGGGAGTTTGGGCCCAGGAAGGACCGAACATGAAGCAGCGAGCTCTTGCGACCGTCGCGATGGCGGTGCTGGCTGCGGGCGCTGCCGCTCCCGCGCTCGCCGACGGCGCTGCAAGCACACGCAACATCATCTTGCTCAGCGGCGCAACGATACCGTTTGCCGTCAATTACTCGCGTAAGGTGCGCGAAAAACATCAAGAACAAAAAGAAGTAGCACGACGGCAGGATGCCTATCGCGACTGGTTCTATCACAAATACGGTTACTACCCGACCTACGAACAGTTCAAAGAATGGTACGTCCAAACGTACAACGCCAACCCTGACTAAGCGAACCCCACGCTCCTCCGCCGGGCCGTCCAAGCGAGGATGGCTCGGCCTTCTTTTTGGCAAGGGCGACAATCGCCGACTGCTCGTCGCTTTTGCCATTGCCCTAGCGATTCACGAGATCATTGCCGGCGTAATTCCGGCGCCGCGCACGGAAGCGCCGGCCCAGCGCGAAATCGTTTCACACGTTGCGGTAACCAGCATCGCTGCGCGCCCAACGCCAACGCCGACGCCCGTACCCCGTCCGACGCCGTCAGCGGTTCCTCACACACACGTCATCGCGGCATTAGAAACGCGAATCATACGGCACACAACCACCGGCCGGTCGGCACAGAAAGAAACCATTCGCCGCGAGGGCGCAGCCCGTCCGAAGCCAGTGCACGTCGTTCACGCAATACCGATTTGGGATATTCCGATGGGGGGCCAAGGGGTCGGAGCAGGAAAGGTCACTGACGCCGGAAGCCTCGGCAGTGGCGGGACCGGAACGGGCGCGGGAGCGAGCGGAGCGGGTGGCGGGGCGCAAGCGGGAACGCAACCCTGCGGTTTTGTGACCTTCATGAATCCGCATGGTTCGCATTACGATCCTCAGACGCATGGCTTTTGGGTAGACGTGCAAATGTCGGTGCATTTTCCCGACGGTCACAACGAATCACTCATGCTCGACTATCCGTGGTACTATCCAAGCTCTGCGGCCAATCCGTTCGAGCACGAAGACGACCCTATGCTTTTTCAATCGCCGCCGGCGAATAAGGCGGCCGGCGAACCCGCGGTCGTCCAATACGTGATCGCGCATAGCGCCCCGCCGGGCATCACGCTGCTCAAAGACTGTCCGTAAGCTAGGAAACTGCTTCGCTCAAGAATGGGCTCACGCGCGCGTGCAGATCGCCCTTTTGCCACTGCGTAAGAAACAGCTCGAGAATGCGCGCGGTAAGGCCCCAAATCCGGCGCTGTTCGTAGTCGAGAACGAGACTGCGCACCTGGACGCCGCGAAACTCGACGCTCTCTTCACGCAAACCTTCGTCGAGCACGGTGCGCAGCGGAACGACGAACACGCCGGCCGTTTCGGAGGCGTCGAGGGTTAGCTCTCCGGGTTCGATGACCGCAACGAACGGCGTGACGTCGAACTTGTTCACGACACGCTGATGTAATGTCGGTAATCGCGCGACGATCGTCACCCGTTCCGGCGCAATTCCTACCTCTTCGCGCAGTTCGCGCAACGCAGTTGCTTCGAGGTCGCGATCTTCGGGATGAACGCTGCCGCCGGGCAAGCCAATTTGGCCAGGGTGATCGCGCAAGTGAGCCGCACGCTCGACGAAAATGATGCCGTGGGGCGCGGTTCGAAAAATACCGATTACGACGGCGGCCGTGCGAAGCACCCGTTCCGGATACTCGTACGCGGCAAGGGTTGCCTGCACGCGCTGCGAATTGGGCGCGCATGATGGAACTGGCGCAGCGCAGTTGCGTTCCTTGTCGAGGCGGCGTACCGCCGCTTTCCGCGGAACAGTCGGCCCCGCTGCTGGCGCAGCTCGATCCGCAATGGAAGATTCTCGATCGCACCGGTGCGAAAGATCGCGCCATCCAGCTTCTTTCGCGTACCTATCGCTTCGAGAATTTCGCGGCGGCTATGCAGGCTGCCGTGCGAATTGGAGCGATGGCCGAGGAGCAACAGCATCATCCCGATCTGCACGTTGCGTGGGGCCGCCTGGGCGTCGAGATCTGGACGCACAAGATCGGCGGATTGACCGAAAGCGATTTCATCTTTGCCGCCAAGTGCGATGCTATCGTGAACGAGCTTTCGTCGTCATAGGGTCCAAGGTAACTCCGAACGCTAACTGGCGGACGGTGCTCTTTAGCGCGGCTGGGGTTAGCACGCTTGTCTTCGTTGTCTATGTTGCGCTGGCGGCGCGCGACGTCATGTTCGGTGATGGTCCGGAGCTCACAGCCGCTGCAATCACCAATACGGTCGCTCACCCGCCCGGTTATCCGCTCTGGATCATGCTCGGACACGTCGTTTCGCTGATTCCGGTTGGAACACTCGCGTTTCGAGTCAATCTTACGGCGTGCTTCTATCACGCGCTTACCGTGGGTCTCGTCTATCTGTCGGCCTTCGTTCTCGTGCGGCAGCAGCTTGCCGCACTCGTGGCAGCGCTTGCACTCGCTCTCGGCTCGCCCCTTTTCGTGTCGTGGTCGCTTCAGGCCGAAGTTTTTTCGCTCAACGACTTCTTCGCGGCGGCCATAGTTTTCGTTTGCCTGCTGTGGCTTTCCGATCCGCGCCGCTGGCGGCTCGTGTTCGTGCTGGCGCTGCTCTTTGGCTTGGGCCTCTCGAACCATCAGTCGCTGATTCTGCTTGCGCCGTTGCCACTGTGGCCGCTGTATCGCAGCAGAAAAGAAATTCGCAGCGATCCGCGCGCCTCGCTGGTGCTGGCTGCCTCGGTCATCATCGCTCCGCTCGCCTTCGTCCTGCCATACGCGCACACGTTGCTCGTGTCACAACATCTCACCCGCTGGCATTTCGGAGCAGCGCGTTCGCTTTCCGAACTTCGCGATCTCATCGAACGCCGCGCGTACGGCGGATTCAATCTCGTTCCCCGCGCTGAGGATCAAGGCGGGACTGCCGCGGATCGCCTTGTCGCAATGGCTAGCGCGGATGGGTGGCCGCTGGCGCTCATGCTGCTCGGGGCAATGATGGTATCGTTTCGGAGACGGTGTGCGGCAATCGTCGCCGCCTTGATCGTGCTCTTTCCGCTGATTGCGTTTTGCCTGATGGCGAATATTGCGGTCGCCGATCCGCTCCTACGCGCCACGTTCCAGCGCTTTGCATTGCTCTCACTGACAGCGTTAGCGCCCTTCTCTGCGTATGCCGTCTGCGGATTCGAAGGAATCGCGATCGTCGTTGTGCTCGCTGCGGCTTTATTCACGGTTCCAAAGCTTTCATTAGCAAACGCGCACGGCCCTAGCGTGCTCTTCAACGACATCGGTCGCGCGCTACCCGCCCATGCCATCCTGATGACCGCGGGCGATCCCGTCGATCAACCGCCGGTGTACTTTCAAAATGTCGAACATTGGCGTCCCGATGTGACGGTCGTCACATTCGGTTTGCTCGACCTTCCCGATTACGTCGAGCAGCTGCAAACGGAGTTATCGGTTCCGGCGGGAGTCGGTATGCCATATCCGCCGCAAACGCGACGCGATTTGCTGGTCGACGCAAATCGCCAACGCCCGTTCTACACAACCGGAGAACGCGGCATTCATGCCCCTGGGCCACGGGATCACCCCGTCGCGGAAGGCGTCGTCTCGCGCATGGTCGACAACGCCTCACGTATCGACGCGGCACAGCGCTATCGCGTCGAAGCTGCACTCCAATCGGCTCCCGGCTATGGTGACGTCACTGCCGAGCGTTGGCTCTCGAACGGTTTTGGCGAAGCAGTCCGCGAGTATTACGCCGGCGGTTTCTTCTCGACCGGCTACGATGCCGAGCTACTGGGCGATAAGAAGACCGCGCTGTACTGGTACGAACGAGCACGCGCTTATTCCAATAACCCGATTATCGCTGCTCGCATAAATGCGTTGAGTCGCTAATACTATCGCCCCTCTGGCGGGAGCAGATAGCACCGAAGCGAAGGCACGAGCATGTCGGCTGAGTGGTTGACGGCGGTCGGTAGCATCGGAACCTTCGTCGTGATCGCTGCATCTGCGGTCGCGGCTCTGATTCAACTTCGGCACATGCGAGGAAGCAATCAGATTGTAGCGCTCACCGAGTGCCGAGAAACGCTGGAGTCGCCAGAGTTTCAAGAGGCCCAGCAGTTCGTAGCCTACGATCTTCCGGGGCGCTTCAAGGACCCGAGAGAAATTTACGCGTCGCAGGTGTCGCGCGAGTGCGGACGCAGTTCGAGGGCGAGTATCGGGCGATCTCGACCGTCGCAAACTTCTTCGAAAATCTAGGAGTCTTCGTCAAGAACGGGATCATCGACCACCGCCTTGCCTGCGACACCTGGGCATACGTTATTTTAAGAAACTGGAACGCCCTCGAGCCCGTTGTCACGTTCGTGCGAGAAGACGTCGGCATGCCGGCGATTTGGGAGAACTTCGAATACCTGGCCGTGCTCTCCCAACGGTACTATGAGGACAACCCCACGGGCAGCTACCCAAGCGGGTTTGGTCGCATGCCCAAGAGCCGTTCCTTTATCGACGCAGTCAAAAACGCGCGCACCTCATCCAAGTAATGCGCGTCTTGGCATCCTCAGCAGGCTTAGTCCGGCGACTGCTTGTCGATGAGCCTCTTCGTCGCAGAGGGTCACTGACGTTATCCGTCAGGAGGCATCATGCTGCAAAACATTTCGCCTACTCCGTCGCGTCGGGCCCTAAAATTCGGCATTTACCGCGACGGCGACAACAATCTCGACGCAATCCAGGAGACCGTGGTTTCTCAGGCCGTTCAGACGAGTGCTGCCGATTCGCGGATTCAATTTACGGTCGAAGACACAACCGCGAGGCACTCGGAGCGCCTGCACACGGATCAATTCACCATTGCCGATGGTACGATGAGTCACGTTGACAGCACGAAGGCACGCGACATGAGCGACGAGGCGAACCTTGCAGCATTTGTTGCCAAGACGCTTGATAATGCTGAGGCGTGCGGAGCAAGTCAGACGTGGATCGAGCTCGTCGATCACGGTGGAGGCGATGGCGGCGGCCTCGAGACGAGCGACGGCAGCACGATGAGCATGCCCGATATCGCCAAAGCGATCTCGGACGGCGTGGCTCTTCACGCAAAGGAACACCCTGAAGACGCCGGTCGAAATATTGACGGCGTCGTCGCAAATCAATGCCTCATGGACACGATGGGATTCGCGGACGCGCTCTCGCACGCGGGCGTGCAGTACCTTGCGGCGAGTCCCGAAACGATGGTCGCTCCCGGCGTTCCGACCGACGTCGCCCGTGCGATCGCGCAGGGCGAGGGCGATCCGAATGCCATGAGCCGCGCGCTCGTCGACGATGTCATGAACGTCAAGTATCGAGATCCATTCGGTGATTCGCTTCGCCCAGCCGCCGCCTTCGACGTTCTGGACCTCGATCCGGCGAAGATTGCACGCGCTGAAACCGCGATCAAACGATTCAACGATGCGGCCGTAGAGGCGTCCAGTAATCGTGACGTGCGCGCACTCCTGCGCCAAGACATTCGGGCAACCGACGGCATGGTGCGCTTTCCGGGCGCGACCAAGGATATGCCGTGGCACGCCGATCGTCCGGCAATCTCGGTCTACGATACGATCGCTTCCGACGGTCGTTTAGACGGCCTCCTGCGCTCCGACGCACACGCCGCGCGCGATGCAATCGGGGATCTCGTTCTTGCACATCGCGAAAGCCGCGGCTTCGAGCCTTTTGGGTGATCCGACTATAGCGACGCCGCCGGCCCGACGATTCATCTGCCCACGTCGCATGGTCAAATCGATCCCTGGGCGCGCAATGGCATCAGCGAAACGGATAATGACTTCTACCGCAATACCGACGAAGGATCTCTCGCGCGGGTCGTCGCCTAGCGAACCAAATCGACGCGGCTGGGGTAGATTGGCCGGTTAATGATCCGCTCGAGAGTCGATGCCTTCGCGGTCAGCGCGACAGAAGCAAAGCTCGAAAAATTCTCCCGGATCGCAATGCCTTCCGCAAAGCGTTCGTTTTGCTCCATGTCGATGCGTCCGCTCACCGGTAGAAATCGAATGTAACGACCGTCATCGTCTTCTGCCGTTTCGATCAGCCTCGCATCGGCAAAAATTCGCACCGCAGCCCCGATAGTTCGGTCCGTCACCGGACGTACGTCCACCAGATCTGCCAATTCTCGGAAGCTCGAGCGCAGCATTCCCCCTCGGGCTGCGCCCTTCAGCGTGCGATAGATCCCACGCAAGGTTGGCAACGTCGGCGCGTCGACGTCGATCAAATAATCGTTGACTCGCCGGTCAGCTTCGCCGTACAGGAGGTGGATCTCCGCCGGCGCGCCGTCGCGACCCGCGCGGCCGGCCTGCTGATTGAATTCGCCGAAATCAAAGTTGAGGCGATAGAGCACGACGTGACGTACGTCGGGTAGATCGATCCCTTCGCCGAACGCTGATGTGGCAACGACGATCCGCAACGCGCTTTCACGAAAGAAGCGCTCGACCTCGTGGCGATCGGCGCTTGGCATTCCGGCGTGGTAGAACATGACGTCGCTTCCAAAGTGTTTGCGTAAATCGTTTGCGAGGTCGGAGGCCCCCCTGCGGGAATTCGTGTAAACGATTCCCTTCTCTTCCCGCGCAAAAACCTCGGCGAGATACGCGAGCTTGTCCTTAGTCTCGCGCGCGTCGACGACGTGTAGGTTTTCACGGATGGTTGGGTCGATCACCCACGCCTCCATCTGCAGCTCGTCGACGATTTTGCGAAACTGCTCGTCGCCGGCGGTGGCAGTAAGCGCCAATACCTGCGGATTCCCTAGTACCTTGATCGCCGCTCGCAACCGCGAATAGGCCGGACGGTGACGCGAGTCATGCACGTGATGGGCTTCGTCAACCACCACAAACGACGGCACGCTACGGCCACCGAATGCCTCGCGGTGAAAGTCCAGGAACTCGGGCGTTGCCAGGATCACGTCCCATGCGCCCTCGTGCAATGCTTCGAAAAGATCGTCACGCTCCTCGTTTGCGATGGAGCCGTTGGCCCGGTACACGCGCAAGCCGAGAGGATCGAGCGTCCGCATTAAGCCCTCGTACTGGTCGTTGGCCAACGCGCGCAGCGGGTAGATGACTAACGTCTTGCCGGCTGCGGCGAATGCTCGCACCGCGGCCGTATATTGAAAACAAAACGATTTTCCGCGGCCCGTTCCGAGGACGGCAAGCGTGTTCTTTCCGCGCTCAATGCGTTCCAAAACGGCCTGCTGCGCGGCGTGCGGCAACGCCGTTCCAATGAGTGCTGTCCGAATCCGCTCGGCGTCGTCGTCGGTGTGCAGCCGCAGGGCAAGGTGGCCTCGATCGCGAGCCGTAATCGTCTGTAAACTATCGCGTGTTACAAGGATATTGACGCCGCGATGCTTCTCGTCACCACCGGTCAGCGATGCGACCCGCGCCCGATAGCGAACGCCCGCATCGATGGACGGCGCAATGTGCGCTGCGATGCCTCGCTTGATGAAGCCAAGCTGCAGGTTGCCGTAGTAGACTGCAACGGCGTTTCCGTCGTATGGATTGGATGGATCGCGTTTGAGCTCAAGTTCGGCCTCAGACTGCAAGCCTGCAATGACGTCTTGCCGGCCTTCAAACGAGACGCCGGCAATTTTGCTGAAAAATCGCGTGGCATCGCCGATCGTGCTATACGGATCGTTGACGTATTCGGCGCTTTTTGCAAACGCGCGCTCGACGAAAGCGTCGAGGGTATCTCGCCCTTCGACGACGCCCGCTGTCGCGGGCTGCTCAGGGTGACACGGTACGGCGATGCGCGCTGTCGCCGATATTTTGCATTGACCCAGCGCTGCTAACGCCTTTTCGAACGCAGCTTCGGAAGGCGTCGGCGGGGGCAGAGCGGCTTTAGCGCTTCTCTTCTTCGGTCTGCTCGGCAGCCGATTCGAACTCATCGAGATTGAGCGTGATCTCCTCGTGGCCCTGTTCGAGTGCTGCGTCATGCAACCCCGCGTTTTGCGCATCTAACGGATCGATCTCGGTGTCGGTGCTCATTGGCTCTTCGACAGCGATGCTGCCAGCCACGATTTCATCGGTGCGTTTGCGGCGATAGCGCGCGGGTTGCGCTGCGGGCGCGGTGCGAGCCGCTTTGGCTTTTTGCCGCCGCTCGCGGCGAGCTGCCACGATGTCTTCGCGCGCCATTCCTCTGCTCTGTGCGGCCGGCGAGTCGGCTCGCGCACGCGGTGTCGACGTCCGATCGACCGCCAACCCAGCGCGACGGCGGCGTGCGGCCGCTTCGAGCTGACGCTTGCGGAAGACGAGCACCAACGGCGCCGAGTAGAAAATCGAGTGATAGCCGCCCGAGCAAATGCCGACCAAGAGCGCAAAGGCAAAGTTCTTTAAGCTCCCGCCGCCCAAGGCCAACAGCGCAACCAGCGTGATGACGACGGTTGCCAGCGTGTTGAACGAGCGTGTCATCGTTTGTTTGATTGAGTCGTTGACGATCGTCGCGTAGGCGGCTCCCGCCATCAACTTGGTATTCTCGCGTATTCGATCGAGGATAACGATCGTATCCATGACCGAGTAGCCGATGACCGTCAGGACCGCTGCCAAGAACGCATCGTCGGCCCGCTTGTCGGCCAGCGCATAGATACCGATCATCATCGCAGCATCGCGCACGAGCGCGATGACCGTCACGAGGCCGAAAATGTAGTTCCACCCGAAGCGGAAGGCGATGTAGATAAACTGAATGCTCAGCGCGATGACCAGCGCCAACAGCGCTTTGGTCAGATATTCGCGGCCCAGTGACGGCCCGACCGAAATGATCTGCGACGACGCGCGATCGACGGGTGCGATCGTGCCAAGCGCATTCCACAAGGGCGTCGAATCGTTGGCAAACGCGGTCTGTGTCTGAATGACAAAATCTTCTCCTGTCGTCTTGGCCGTCGTTACCAGCTCGTCGCTCAGACCAAGCCCCGCAAGCGCCTGCCGAATTTTGTCGGTCGTCGTCGGTTGCGTAAAGTGGACGTCGATCTCGGTTCCGCCGGTAAACGACAAACCCAAGCGCAACATGTGGCTGGGCTGAAATCCTTGGCCGCCTTGGAAACCGTGATAGATCATCGCTCCAAAGCCAAGCGCAATGATCAGATACGAGATCGTCGAGACGACCCTAAACCAGCCGACGATGTTCCAGTTGAGTCTGCGAAACAGCATCGGCTACGCTCCAGCCTTCGCAAAGATGCCGACGTCTTCGCGCCGGACGCCGTAGAGCTCGGGGGCGGACAGCACGTCGTTGTCAACCAGCACGTCGACGAAGAAGCGCGTGATGAAGACGGCGGTAAAGAGCGAAACAATCGTGCCCCAGAGCAGCGTGAACGCAAAACCTTTGACGGTGCCAGTTCCCAGCGAAAACAAAACGAAGGCGCCGACAATGGTCGTGAAATGGCTGTCGAAGACCGCAGAGAAGGCGCGCTGAAACCCAATTCGCACGGCTGCGCGCATCGTCTTGCCATTCCAGAGCTCTTCCTTGATGCGCTCGAAAATCAAGACGTTCGCGTCGACGGCCATACCGATCGACAAGACGAAACCCGCAATGCCCGGCAGCGTTAGCGTCGCGTGCGAGGTAGCAAGAATCGCCAGCATGATACCGACGTAAATCGCCAGCGCAGCGTCGGCTAGAAAGCCCGGCAAACGGTACATGACGATCATGAACAGTAAGACGAGACCGAGCCCAAGCAGCGATGCTCGCAACGATTGCACGAGGTCGATCTTTCCAAGCGTCGGTCCGATCGTCTCTTTTTCAATGATCCGCACGGTGACCGGGAGCGCGCCGGCATTGAGCTCGTTGGCAAGCGTTACCGTAGCCTCTTGCGTAAAGTCTCCGGTTATCTGGCCGCTGTCGTAGATTGCCCCGTTTATCGTCGGCGCCGATAGATAGCGGTGATCGAGGAAGATTCCGAGCGGCTTTCCCAGGTTGCTGCTCGTGAGCTTACCGAACTTCGCCGGGTTCTTGGTTTGAAACGTAATGTCAGGACGCCCCGCCTGATCGTAAGAAGCTTGAGCTGCTTTGAGATCCTTGCCCGAATACATCACCCGTCCGCTAAGATTGTACGCTGTTGTTGAAACGTATTTTTCCGCGGCGGCTTTCTCTTTTGCGGGGAGATTAGGGTTGCTCAACAATGCATTGGCGGATTCGGCCCTTTGCACGACATCGAAGGGGACGATCTTGAACTCGAGGACCGCGACCTCTTTAAGGACGCGCTCGGCTTCGTCAGGATTCTTCACTGCCGGAAGCTCGACGAGGATCCGATTGGTTCCAACGTTGCTAATCGAGGGCTCCGTCACACCTAAGCCGTTGATGCGGCGATCGATAACCTCTCTGGTTTGCGCTTGGACCTGGCTCGTGATGTCGGGCACTTCGGCGGTCGGATAGAGCTGCAGTAAGAGCCGGGAGCCGCCTTGTAGATCCAGGCCGAGCCGAATCGTCTTGGCAATGTTTGCGCCCGAGGGCGGCCAGCCGAAAACAGCCACGATCGAGCCGACGATAATAGCGGCCACGACGAGCGCCTTGAAAGGCGTTTTGAGGGTCTTCCAGTTCATTGGCCGGTGGAGCTTAACTGCGAACGCGAAGAGGGCCTGCCCGGCCATTAAGCGGGAAGGGCTTCGGGCGCATCATCTCGTGGTCGTAGCAGGGGCACGCGGTCGCCTGCGCAGGGCGCGGCGAAGACTGGCGACGCTACGTGCTGCCGCAAAGCCGCGCATGGGAGGTACCCTATCCAGAGTCGCAGATTATTCCGAGGGACCCCGACGCAGCGCACTGCACGCGCCGGGCCTTCCCTCAGAAGCGAGCGCCGTTTCGCACCTGGTGCCTGATCGTTCGACGCCACGACCGTACACTATTGGGAGGTCTAAGTGCTACGTGGGCCGCGCCGTCGGGCGAACCGCTAACCGAAGCCCCTAAGGAATTGCGATCTCGGCGTGAACGCTCTTTTTTCTTGAAAGCACCGGACGCCACGCGGAAGCGGCCAGCAACGACGACACGATTGCCCGCGTCGCCGGCGACTTGTTGAGCGTGTAGAAATGGATGCCCGGAGCTCCCGCCTGCAACAGTGCAACGGCCTGCATCGAGGCGTAGGCGATCCCTAGTGCTTCCACCGCCTCCGAGTCGCCTTTTCGCAGCTCCATCTCGACGTGAAGTTTTGGTGGAATACTGGCTCCGCACATGGCCACGAATCGCTTGATCTGCTCGAAGTTTGTGATCGGCATCAGTCCCGGTAAAATCGGCGCGTCAATGCCGGCGGCGCTTGCGCGGCGCTCGAAATCAAAATAAAGGTCGTTATCAAGAAAGAGCTGCGACACGAGAAAGTCAGCGCCCGCATCAACCTTCGCTCGCAGAGACGCAAGATCTGCCTCAAAAGACTCGGCTTCGGGGTGTTTCTCAGGATAGCACGCCGCTCCGATACAAAAATCATAATTTCGCCGCAGCATTGCGATCAGCTCGTTTGCGTGGCCGAAACCACCGGGCGCTGGAACGAATTCTTCCGCCCCTTTGGGAGGATCGCCGCGCAACGCCAGCACGTTTTGGATGCCCGCCCGTGCAAAATCGTCAAACAGCGACCGCAGCTCGGCGCGTGATGCGCCCACGCACGTGACGTGCGCTACGACGGTCAACCCGATCTCGTGCTGGATTTGCTTGGCCAACGCTACGGTTCGCGCGCGCGTCGAGCCTCCCGCGCCGTACGTGATCGAAACGAATGCCGGCCGCAGCGGCTGTAAGGCCGAAATCGTCTCAAACAGCTGGCGTGATCCTGCGTCGTCCTTGGGCGGGAAGAATTCGAACGAGAAGAATGGCCGTGTTGTTGCGAGCGCTTCGTCGATGCGCATCAGGCGAACTTACGTAAAGGTCGCGACAACGCCTCCGCGCAGAGCCGCGACGGACAATCATAGGGGCGGTGACGCAGGCGGCAGCGACGTTGCATAGGCCTACGTCGGGCGACCAATCAGCTCCGTAATGCGCACGCCGAAGTTCTCATCGACCGCTACGATTTCGCCGCGCGCGATGAGCTTGTTATTGACGAGCAGGTCGACTGGACCGCCAGCTAAGCGGTCGAGTTCGATGATCGAACCGGCACCAAGCTTGAGCACTTTACCCACCGACATGCTGGAGCTTCCCAGCTCCGCCGTTACCTGCAAGGGAACGTTCATCAGCACATCCATCCCTGCTGCATCCCGCGCCTTCTGAGGACCCTTCATAGCGCTATTCCTTCGATTTCCGGCATGTACCGCCGACCTTCGCCGCAAACATTTCGCACCAGCCTCCGTTGCCAACTCATAGAACTCCGCGAACGGGTCTGAGCTAAGTATCGGCAAGATCTGGACGCGAACAAAGCGGTGAAAGCAGACAGGTGGGGTGTTTGTAAGTCGAGCACGGCCGGCGGCAACCTGCCGAGCTTTCTAGTCCGAAGCTAACTGCATCGGGGAAGCGGGTGAATGCGACGCCCCGGGTGCCTCAACGGGCCATTCGAATGCCCCTTTTCAAGTACATAACAGGCCTAGCGTTTCAATGCACTCGAGAATCATGGTGCCAGACTATGCCCGAGTTTGCGTGGCCGAAGGAAGTTTCTGCCGCGTGCAAGCACAACATGCGCGTTCAAGCGCCGGACGAGCGATTCACGTACGTCAGACAAAATCGTAGGGTACGTTCGCGAAGTGTCCGAAACGAAACGGCGAGGTGACCGGCGTATGAACGTGCGTCTCGCGATCGGAACGATGGCCCTGTTTTTCGTCTCCGCATGCGCCGGACCAAAAAGCTACGTGCCGATGCCGCCGTTAACCGACAACGCAACGGCTCGGTCGCCGGTGCAAACCGGACTTCCACCGCATGCGATCATCGGTTTTAGCGTCGACACGCCCGCGCGAGTAACGATTGCCGCGCGGGAAGACATTACGACCACCATCCTCTACGACGGATCACCCGCGCCGAGAAGCGCGCTTGGGAAAGCATTGAACGCCAACGGAATCGACGTCATCGACGGCCTCGTGTCAGGATACCTCTATTACTGGGAATGCCACCGAACGCACACGGTCGCGCTGCCGCCGAGTAACTACAAAACACAATCCGTATTGCCGTACGGATGAAAATCCGCGCTTTAATTCCGAAGCCGTCGCGTTGCGCGCCGTTGCGGCGTTGCTCGCTCGCGACGCGAAGCGCCCGTACGTCGTCGGTTACTGGGTGCTCGACGACTGGGCCTGGTGGGATGGGGGAAGCGCGCACGCACTGCTGGAGAGCGTTCACGCGCTCATCGCCGCCAAGACCCCCGGTAAACCAGCGATCTGCGGCTTTGGCGCCGGCATCGGGCGAGGCGATCATTCGTTTTGGGATCCCGCAATCGCGAAGAACTATTCCAATGGCGGATGCGACGTCGTGGGTTGGTACATATACTCATCTTTTGGTGAGACGAAGCCGTCGCTCGGAACGAATCTCAATTGGTCGATGCGCGGTCTGTTGCCGAGAATAGCGCGCAGCTTGGCCAAATATGGCTGGGCGATCAGACACACGCCGCTGTACGGCATCGGTCAGGCATGGTCGGGACGGTACGATGGACACCACTACCAGCCCGGGCTCACCGCTGCAGAAATGCTAGCGCAAGCCTCGGGCTTTTGCAGCTTCGGCGCGCGTTACGTCGGCTGGTATGCGTGGGACGACAGCGGTTTTGATCGCCGAACCGAAACCCCCGACAACTCAGCGACCATCGCGCAAGGTATCGGGGACGGCGTCAATGCGTGCCGGCAAGCGTGGGCAGGCCTTGGGCGTCGAGCGCAACGCCAAGAACCAATCGCGTCACCTCGTTATAATTCTCGACCCCCGATGCAATTCGATTGGTTTTGAGATAGGCGTTATACGTGCGCCATGACCAGTGCGCCAGAATGACGTTAATGTGCCTTGCGTCCCGGCGCCGCATCGCGGCAAAATCTTGCCATACGAGCGAAACGAAGTCGCGGTGACGATAATGCACCTTCTGCGGCAGGTAGAGAAAGAGCTCGAACCAACCAGAGTAGCGCACGACCGGATCGCGCGATCGCAAACAGGTGAGAATCGCAAGATAGTTGGCCTCGTCCTCGCGTGCATACGCGGCGACGTGGCTCCACTCGTGCGCCTGATCGAAGGGCCGCTCGAACCACAGTAAATCGGAAGCGACTTGCACGGTGAGCGTGAGCGGATTGATGTAGCCGCTCGTTCCCGATGCTTGCATGAACGGATCGGTCAGCGTCGGTTTGGGTGCACCAACCTCCGGCGTCCACGTATCGCCGACCCGTTGGACGGCCGGCAGCCACGTGTCGCGCAAAGCGGTTCGGTCAAGCGGAATTCTTGAGCGCGCATGCGCAGGCACGGCCAGCGCATTCATCTCGGTCATGGCGCGTTCGCGCAGCGCGGTCGCGGCTTGCGGCGTTACCCTTGCGGCACTGAAGACCACACGGCTTTCGAGCGGCGCACGCGCGTAGTTCCAGCCCCAGCTCACCTCGAACCACACAGCATAGATTGCAACGACGACGGCAACATCGAGCA
The DNA here is from genome assembly GCA_963752765.1 of Vulcanimicrobiota bacterium. GTDB lineage: Bacteria > Vulcanimicrobiota > Vulcanimicrobiia > Vulcanimicrobiales > Vulcanimicrobiaceae > JAFAHZ01. Next base: position 202,806 of record CAVVZD010000009.1, on the reverse strand, counting down.
GCGTAAACGCGGCAGATGCGATCGTTCGGCGCCGGCGGGGAGAACGGAAGAATGCGACGATTCCCCACATGATCGCCACGATGCCGGCGAGCAAAGCCACATCTCCTAGCGACCACGGCAGTGGATTCGTGATTGAGAATGCGGCGTGTTCCCAAACCGGGTACGCGCCGTTGGCATACGCGCGCTCGATCCAGTGCGGGCTCGGCTGCCACAGCAGGGCAGCAACTCCGAGCGCGACGATGAGCGCTCGGAGAAAGATTCGTGGGATTCCCTTAGCGCTTGCTATACTGGTAACGCTTGCGGGCCCGCTTGCGGCCGTACTTCTTCGATTCCTTTTCGCGCGGGTCGCGCGTCAGAAATCCGGCCTTGCGCAGCGTATCTCGCAGCGTCTCGTCCATTGCGAGCAATGCTCGTGCGATGCCGTGACGGACCGCCCCGGCTTGCCCCGTAACGCCGCCGCCTTCGGCTTTGACGACAACGTCGAAGCGCGAAAGACTTTGCGTCGCTTCCAACGGCTGGCGAACGATCTGCTGCAACTGCGGGCGCGGAAAGTACTCTTCGAACGGCTTCTTGTTCACCGTAATGATGCCTTGACCGAGCGTCAGCTTGACGCGGGCAATCGCACGTTTACGTCGACCGGTGGCTGCAATGACGTCGTTCACGTTACATTCCTAAAAAAGCGGCTTCGGTTTTTGGGCATCGTGCGGATGATTGGGGCCGACGTAGACGTTGAGCCGGCGCAGCTGCTGCTCGCGCATGCGATTGGTCGGAAGCATGCCGCGCACGGCATTTTCCAACAGACGTTCCGGCTTTTTTTCTAAGATCTCACGCGCGGTCTGCCGTCGCAGGCCGCCGGGATAGCCGCTATGCCGGTAGTACAGCTTCTTGTCCCATTTTTGGCCGCCGAGCTCGATTTTCTCGGCGTTGATGACGACGACGTGATCCCCATCGTCGACGTGCGGCGTCCAGGTCGGTTTATGCTTGCCGGAAAGCGCGCGTGCAATTCGTACCGCCAGCGTTCCAAGGCGCTGGCCGCTCGCGTCGACGATGTACCAGTCGTGCTGTACTTCAGCGGTCTTTTGTTGGTAAGTCCGGATCATTAGCCAACGCATCGTACTTGAGCGGAGCATCGGAGTCAAGCAAAACTCGTGCTTCTGAACAAGTTGACAGATACTTGACTGATCAAGTAATATGATCGTCCTGTGCATGCACCCCTCGAGACCCTTCTTTGCCTCTCCAAGGCGCACGCGACCGCCTCCCGCCAGCTCGAGCTACGCCTCGCGGCCCACCACGGCCTGGGATTTTCCGAGTTGCGCCTGCTGCGCGCCGTGGAGGCTTCCCCCGAACGCCGGGCGCGTCCGACCGATATCGCCGCGAGCCTTGACATCACCGCCTCGGGCGTCACGCGCGCCGTTCTTCCGCTTGAGAAACGCGGAATCGTCAAGCGCGACGTCGATCCGGGCGACGCGCGTGCGAGCCGAATCAGCCTCACGGCGGCGGGCCGAACGCTACTCGAGCACGCTAGTGCCACGGCGGCGGAATCGGCTGCTCGGCTCTTGCGACGGTTGAGCGTCGGGCAAATTCGTCAACTCGAGCGGTTGCTCGGCGATATCGGTTAACGCCTACCGAAGACCGGCGGTTCGAGAAACGAATCGTAGCCGTCGCCGTATCGAACGCCCGCGAGATAGAGCCCGTGCGCCGGCGCAGTGTGACCAGCTGCGGCGCGATCGCGCGAGCGCAACAGGTCGCCAACGGTGTTGGGGTCGCGCTTTCCTCGGCCGCATTCGACGAGCGTGCCGACGATCGTGCGCACCATGTGATGTAAGAATCCATCGGCCGCGATCTCGATCCGTAACAGTTCGCCGCAGACGGATATCGTCGCCGAGCGCACGGTTCGTACCGTTACGCCGCTCTCCGGCAACGTTGCGCAGAACGCGCGAAAATCGTGCTCCCCGACGAGCTCGTCACCGGCGTGGCGCATCGGAGAATCGTCGAGCGGGCTCCAGACGTGATAGGCGCGCGCTCGCAGCAATGCCGACGGCGCGGGACGATTGAGAATCGCATAGATATAGGAGCGCTCACCGGCCGAAAATCGAGCTGAAAACCGACTCGGCACGATCGCGCAGTCGCGCACCTTGACGTCGCTCGGCAGCGCGCTGTTCAGCGCGAGCACCAGACGCTCGAACGGAAAGCTCGACGTCGTCGAAAAGGAAATGACCTGGCCGGTTGCGTGCACGCCGGCATCCGTACGTCCGGCGCCAGAAATCTTGACCGATTCGCGCAAGAGTTGCGACAATGCACCTTCCAGGACGCCGGCGACGCTGCGCGCCGCCGGCTGCCACTGAAAACCGCAAAAGCCGCTGCCGTCATATTCGACGGCAAGCCGAAGGGTGATTAGGCCGTCGCCGGCGTCGTCCGGCGCGGCACGTCGCGCTTCTCGTCCAGATCGAGCAGATCGGACCACGTCGTCACGTCCGTACGATCGGGCGCCACCGAATTGCGAAGCTGCAGGAAATAGCCGCGCGACTCGTCGTTCTCCGGCTCATGAGCCAGCCATTCCCGATTCCAGCGCGCGATCTCTTCGGCTGACTTCGCCGCAACAAACGGGCGCGTGTAGGCCTCGATCTCGCCGTCGCTCTTGGCGCCCTTGATGGCGCCAAGCAAACGTTCGTGGTCGATGCCGAGAAAGGCGAAGACCTCCTGGTCCATCGGGCAGTTGTAATGGTAATCGCCGATCGTTCCATGGGCCTTGGCTTTGCCTTTATCGATCGTGCGAGCAAGCTGAACGACGCCTTGCCACTTGGCGCGCACGCTGCGGGGGTACTCTTTCGTCAAATCCACGTTTGCAATCTCCCCTTCTGGTGTTGCAGCCCCTACGACCGCACCAATCAGAAGTAAGTTGCAGACGAAAAGTTGCCTGACTGCCTATCAGCGAACTAGGGAGGCCCGGTTAGCTTTTTTCGCAGCCGGCATGGCGGCAGCCGCAGGGACCGTGCGGGGCCTCGTTGCCGTTGGCTGCTCGGCAGCGGTCACCGCAATAGACTTGGCCCAAGTCGATGTAGCACGTGCACTGCTCGCGCTTGCATTTTTGCCCGTCCATAGGTTGTATTTTAGCCGTGCTGCCGCTGGAGTGGGAAGAGCGTCACGTCACGGATTGACTGTTCTCCCGTCAAGAGCATGATAAGCCGGTCGATGCCGATGCCGATGCCCGCCGTTGGCGGCAAACCGTACTCGAGCGCGCGGACGTAATCCCAATCCGGGTCGGGCGCCTCTTCGTCGCCCTTGGCACGATCGGCGACCTGCGCTTCGAAGCGGCGACGCTGGTCGTCGGGGTCGTTGAGCTCCGTAAACGCATTGGAGATTTCCATGTTGGCGCAAAACAGCTCGTAGCGGTCGACGAGTTGCGGATCGTCCTGCTTTCGCTTGGCGAGCGGCGAGATGACCACCGGATAATCCAGAACGAAGGTCGGCTCGATGAGGTGCGGCTCCAGGACGCGCTCGAAAATCTTGTCGAGCGCATGCCCGTGCGTCGGTGACGCAGGCAGCCCCAGCTCGTCGAGGATCTGAGCGGCGCCCTTTGGATCGAGCAGACGTTCGCGCGTATATTTCCCGTCGCTGTACTTGGTGATTCCCTCTAAGTACGTCATGCGAGCAAAGGGGCGTTTGAATGAAATCGATCGCCCGCGCTGCTCGAGCTCGGTGCCTCCGTCGGTCGCCACCGAGACGAGATGCGCGACGAGCGCCTCGTTGAAGTCCAGCATGTCCCCGACGTCCCAGAACGCCGCATAGAGCTCGAGCATCGTAAACTCAGGGTTATGCGTCGTATCGATGCCTTCGTTGCGAAAAATCCGCCCGATTTCGTAAACGCGCTCCATCCCTCCGACAATGAGCCGCTTGAGGTTGAGTTCGGTCGCGATTCGCAGCTGCATGATCTGGTCGAGCGCGTTGCAGTGCGTGGTAAAGGGTCGTGCCGCTGCGCCCCCGGCGACGTGGAGCAGCGTCGGCGTTTCCACCTCAGAGAATCCGTGGCTATCGATGAAGTGTCGCATCTCGGCGATCAGCCGGCTGCGCATGATCATCGTGTCGCGCACGTCGGGATTGACGATGAGATCGAGGTACCTTTGACGATAGCGCTTTTCAACGTCCTGCAAACCGTGCCACTTGTCGGGCAACGGCATGAGCGACTTTGCCAGGACCGTGGCGTGCGACACGTGCAGCGTTAACTCGCCCATCTTTGAGCGGAACATATACCCGCGCACGCCGACGACGTCGCCTCGATCGACGTGCGCCCAGTTGGTAAACGTCTGGTCGCCGAGCTCGTCCTTGCGAAGATAGAGTTGAAGGCGCCCCGTGCGATCGCCGAGATCGGCGAAAATCGTCTTGCCCATCGTGCGTTTGGAGAGGATGCGACCCGCGACGCTCCACGCTTCCGCAGACGCGCTTTGACCGGGGACAAGAAAGCCGTAACGCTCCGTGAGCTCTTGCGCGGTCGCGGTTCGTTCGAAGCGGCGCTCCGCGAACGGATCGCAACCCCCAGAACGCAAAGCGGCCAGATTTTCGCGTCTGGCCGCTACAAGTGCCGCTTCGGTCTTGCCGAACTCTTCGTCGATTGCGGACGCTCCTTTTAAGAGGCTTTTTTAGCGGCTTTCTTGGGCGCGTTACTCTTTATCGCTTCGACTTTATATTTGACGCGGCCGCGGGGCGTGACAACCTCGACCGTGGTGCCTTTTTTCTTATCCATCAACGCCTTACCGAGGGGCGACTCGTTCGAGATCCTCCGATTCGACGGATCGGCCTCAACCGAACCGACGATGTGGAACTCGTAATTCTCGTTGGTGTTGAGATCTTTGACCTTCACGACCGCGCCGAGGTGCACCGTATCGGCCGCGTACTCGGATTCATCGATGATGCGCGCGTTGCGGATCATCTGTTCGAGCTTGAGGATCCGCCCCTCAATAAACGCTTGCTCTTGTTTGGCGTCTTCGTACTCGGCGTTTTCGCTTAAGTCGCCATACTCTTTCGCTTGCCTGATTCGGTCATTGACCTCGCGCCGATGGACGGTCTTGAGCTCATCCAGCTCCTGCTCGAGTTTGGAAAGCCCTTCCGGTGTCAGGACGATCTCTTTGTCGTTCAATTACAGCCCCTCATTAAAACGGGACCTTATGGCTGTCTTCCAGCCGCAAAGCCCGTCGAGTCGGTGGCGCCCTCAGACGCTGGCGCGGTTTGTTCGGGAGGCCAAATCCTTCCCCTCCCAGCACCGGTCGCGTTACTCTCTGGCCACGCTTGGCAGTGCCCGGAGGCCTCCTCGCGTCTTGCGGGCCCGCCAGGCCGCGAAGACTATCCCCAACAGCACGCCGCCCCACGCGTACGCCTGCGTTGGCGCGTCTTCGAATCGAACGGTCGCGACGATTACCGCCAGCAACGCCAAAGCGCCGATGGCCGGAACGAGAACGCCACGTACTCGCTCGCGGCGCTCGGCGGCGAATCGCCGCACGGCTGCGGCCGCGCTCAAAACGAAGAGCAGTCCCAAGAAGACCGAGCTGGCAGTCACCACGGTGTTGAGTTGGGTGTTCGCCGTTGGCGAATACCCGGTGACCAACTGGCAAAGCGCCGTCAACACCGCCACCACGCCAAGCGCCCAAGCCGGCTCGCTGCGGCGGTCGAGACGGCTTAGCACGCGCGGCAGCACGCGGTCGCGCCCCATCGCGTAAATCGAACGCGAGAGATACAAGATCGTTGTCCAGAGCGTCGAGAGCGTTGAGACCATAACGGTAATGACGATCAACAATCGCCACGCTCCGCCGCCGAGCAGTCGGCTTACGTACTCCAGCGAGTCGGCAGCATTGTCGGCAAAGCCCTTGGGAGTGCCGAGATGCAAGAATGCCATCATGCAAAAGATGAGCACAAACGTCGTGACGATCAAACCGACGATGCCTCCGCGGCCGGAGGCGCGAGCGTCGTCGGCGATTTCCTCGCTCGTTGAGGCCGAGACTTCCCATCCATCGCTCATCCAAATTCCCAGCGTCATGGCGGTGACGAAACCGGCGAACGTCAACGGAATTCCCGCGTGAGTACTTGCGGTGTGCGCCACGTGACTGGGTGGAATGATGTACGATGCAACTGCTGCCGCGCACAAAACAAGCATCTCGAACGCGAGCGCGGCGAATGTCACCACCGCGGTCGGACGAAGCCCAACGTAAAGCAAAATGGTGCTGGCCACGATCCAAATCGCCCCGACGCCTGCAACCCAATGCGGTTCTTGCGCATACGCGGGCGCGATGAGCTCGAGCGTATAACTGCCGGCCGGGACCGCGATCGCCATCGTGGCGAAGAAATTCGAAAGAATGAGCAGCCACGCGCCGTACGCTCCAACCCAATTGCCGAACTCCATGCGAATCCACGAGTAGGACGAGCCGGCATTGGGCGCAATGCGCGACAGCATCGCGAAGGAAACGGCGATGCAGAGCATGATCGCGGAGAGCGCGGCGAGCGACAACGGAGCGGCCGAGCCCGCGGCTGCGACCACCGGCCCCATGGTCGAAGCAAGCGAATAGGCAGGGCCCATCGAGGCCGACGCCAGCACCGACACGTCGAAGAAGCGCAACACACGGGGTAACCGGTGTTGCGACGGATCGCAAACCTCAACGGCTACCAAGCGTTGCTCAATTCAAATGTACCACCCGTGGACGAAGTTCCAGCGTATGAAGCACGCGCTCGTAGTCGGCCGGCGTCACCTCGCTCCACTTCTTGCCCAATAACGCGAGAAGCGCAGCCTCGATGACGTTCGTGCCAAAGGACCGGCCCTCGAGCTCGGGCGTCGTCGTAATGAGCAACTTGACGCCACGCTCGCGCAGCTCATCGACGTTCGCCGGCGTCACGGTATTGGTCAGCACGATCTTTCCGTCGAGCCGATCGGGCATAAACTGCCGCATGAAGTGGAAATCTCCGGCGATGATCTCAGCTTCCCGGTAGTATTGCGGATATTTGGGTTCCGGAGGCTTTTCTTGCTTCTTTCCGGTCGGATAGAAGAATTGGAACGGCAGCTTACACGCATCGGGGAGATACTTTTCGGCGAGTTGCTCGAACTCGTGCAGCCCGCGGACCGGCTTGTCGAGATCGAGCGCGAAGATGAAGTCGCCGAAGAGCACGTCGGCGCCCGCGTCGACGAGCGCCTGCGCCATACCGAAGCGATCGAGCGCGCTCACCATGAGCACGCGCTTTCCGCGTAGATCGATTTCGAGCTCTTCTCGCATGAAACGAACCGCCTCACGTTCGAGGGTATTCTTGAGCCCGCTGCCGTCGACGGCAGGCGTTGTCTTTGCCGCTTCGAGCAGGCGCAATCCGTCGCGCAGAGCATAGCGGTGCTTTCCCGCGTAAAGGTAGACGTCGATTCCGCCCAAGCCGATGGCGTCGACGTGTCCGTCGAGCTCTTTCACCTTCGCGATCGCCGCGTCGAGCTTGCCGTCGGTGCCGACACGCGAAATATCAAACTCTTCGCCTAACAGCGTGGCGTGCGCGCGATGATCGCGGGTCGACGACCCCAACGATACGGAGACAACGGTCTTCACGCGAAAGCCTGTGCGCGCGCGGCCGCCGCTTCGCGCGTTGCAGCGATCTTTTCGGGTGTGATGGCGGCGTCGAAAGCGCGCATACCGGCCAAGGAAAAGCCGCAACGCGCCGCCATCGACTCGATTTCAATGACCTTTTCGAGCTGAATACCGCGACCGAGCGTGTACGGCTCGAAGCGCCCTTCGAGCGCCAATACCATCGTTTCGCTCATGCATGCCAGCGCGGTGCACGGCGGAAGGTTCAGATCGAAATCGGTGCCCGGCTCGCGAATGCGTTCGAAACGCGGATTACCCGGCACCAACATGTTGCCGCCTTCGGTCACGAGGACGTCCGGCCGCTCCTGCGCGACGCGGCGGCTCACGTCATGCGGCAACGAAAGTTCGCACACCACGGCGCCCGTCTGCAAGTCTTCCGGCTCGATGACGTCCTGCGTCGACGAGGTCGCGGTCAGGATTAATTGCGATGAGCGGACGGCCTGCGAGATGTCGGTGGTAAAGGAACTCGCGCAGGGCAACGCCGGCGCGTGCTGTTCGTAATACTTGCGCAGGCGCGTATCGTTGCGCGCAACCATGATGACGCGCCCGACGCGCGGTGCAATCAAACGCAGACACGCCGATCCGATCGAACCGGTCGCGCCCACGACGACGGCGGTCGATGCGGACGGATCGATGCCCATCTCCGCGGCTCCGCGGAAGAGGCTTGCAACGCCCGCCGCGATGGTGAGCGAGTTCCCCGTCGTGACTGGAATCGGCGAGCGTTCGTTGATCGTCACACCGCCGTCGCCCACGACGGCGGTGAATGCGCCTAGCCCGGCAACCTGTGCGCCGCGTTCCACCCCAAGTTCGATTGCCTTCAGAATGCGACCGTAGACCTCTTCGCGCGGAAATTCCATCATCTGCTCGGGCAACAACGGCGCCGATACGAACCAGCCTTCAACCTCGCGACCATCCGGCGCGCGCACGCCGGTGACGTGCGCAACCGTCCACGGCGGCATCCATTCCATGATCTTCCGAATGATCGCGTCGCCTTTGCCCTTCGCGCCAGGCTCGTAACGGGCAACGTCTTCGAGCGAGAGCGGGTGGATCACGAAGCAGAATTTATTCATTGCTTCTCCGCCTCGTTTTTAAGTGCGGCCAGCATCATCTCGCTGTTTTCGCGCACCTTCCGTTCCAGCGTCGGACCGATGAGCTCGGCGAGCGTCGGCACACCGAAATCGTAATCGACACCGAGCACGACCTGCGTGGTGCCATCACACTCGGCGAACGTCCACAGGCCTTCAAACTTGTCGAGATCGCCTTCGATCAACTTGTAGTCGATGCGCAATGCTGAATCGTCGAAACGATCCTCTTCGGTCCACTCGATCGGCGCTTCTTCGACCAGCGTCTTCCAGTGCGAGATGACGCGGTCCGGATGCCGTTCCAAGATCGTTACCGTTTCGACGTCAGGCATGAACTGAGGAAAGCGCTCCTGTTCCTTGGCAAGCTCGTACACCACGCGTGCCGGAGCTGCAATCGCGATTGAGGTTTCGACATAGGGCATTTAGCCGGCCGAAGTGCCGCGATCTACAGCGCCCAAGCGGCCGAGCTTCTCGTAGGCAGTTTGTACCCCTGCCCGCAGGGCCGCCAATGCAGTCTCCACCTCCGCAGGCGTTACGATCAACGGCGGTTCCAACCGAATCACGCGTTGCAGATTGAGCGTCCAGGCGGCCGTGACGCCCGCCTTGAGCATCTCGGGAATGATCCAGCCGCCATAGCCTTCGTTCGTCAGCTCGACGCCGACGAGCAGCCCAAGGCCGCGCGCCTCTCGCACCACGTCGGGAAACTCGGCCGCGATCGCTTGCGCTCCGCCGAGGAGCTGTTCACCGCGAGCGCGTGCGCTCTCGACAAGGCTCTCTTCCTCTAAAACATCGATGGCCGCCAGCGCGGCAGCACACGCCAACTCGTTGCCACCGAAGGTCGATGTGTGCAACAGCGGAGCGTCGCCGAACGCCCGCTGCCAAACGTTGGGACGAGCGATGAATGCACCAACCGGCATCACGCCGCCCGATAATCCTTTCGCGAGCGTCATAACATCCGGAACGACCGCTTCGCGATCACAGCCGAATCGGTATCCGCACCGGCCCAAACCGGTCTGCACTTCATCGGCAACGAAGAGTGCACCGCTGCGATCGCACGCTTCCCGCACTGCGCGTAAATACCCATGCGGGGGCACGTTGACACCGCCCTCGCCTTGCACGGGCTCTACAACGAAAGCTGCCGCATCATGCAGCGCTTCGTCAAGCACCGACGCATCGCCGTACTCAACGTGTGCGAACCCTTCGAGCAGCGGCTTGAACGGCGTTTGAAATGCTTCTCGTCCACTGACCGATAGCGCACCCATCGTCTTGCCGTGAAAGGCACCGATCGTGCTGACGATAATCGTCCGTCCGGTTGCCGCCCTGGCCAATTTGATCGCGCCTTCAATCGCTTCCGTCCCGCTGTTGCACCAGAATGAAATCCGCAGGTCACCCGGCGCGATCTCGGCCAAGCGCTTTGCCGCGCGACCGAGCATCACGTTGAACATCGTCTTGCCCGAAAGTGCCATGAGGTCGAGCTGGCGGCGCACCGCCGCCACCACCCGCGGATGCCGGTGACCGACCGTGAATACGCCGTAGCCGCCTGCAAAGTCGAGATACGGTTTTCCGGTCTGATCCCAGATCGTGCACCCCTGCGCGCGTACCTCGACCGGCGAGCCGGACAATTTCATGACGCGCGCCAGCGGCGGATTTACGAACTGCTTGTAGTTTTCGAAAACTTCGGTCCAAAGCTCTCGCGCCGATCCGCTTCCGTAGAGCTCCTCCATCGGTTCGATCATGCCGCAGCCAACGCTGCGGATTCCAGGCGCGCGATCGTTTCCTCAATCACCGCCAGCGCGTCGGCGGCGCGATCGATATGCATGATGCGATCGCGCAGGCTGGCCGCCCCGGGAACAAACTTGAGGTATAGAGCAACGTGCTTGCGCATCTGCGGTACCGCACGCGCCTCGCCGAGCTCGTGGACCATCGCGCGATAGTGCGTCATGCAGTAACGCAAGCGATCCGGTGCCGAGGGCGTTGAAACGGGACCGCGGCCTTCCATGAGATCTCGAACTTGTGAAATCAACCACGGGTTGCCAAGTGTCGCGCGCCCCAGCATCAGTGCATCAACGCCCGTCTCGCGCATGCGTTGCATCGCGCGATACGGATCGTCGAGGTCGCCGTTTCCAACCACCGGAATGGTCACCGCCCGTTTGAGCTGTGCAATGTGTTCCCATTGCGCCGCGCCTTTGTAGAATTGCTTGGCGGTTCGCGCGTGCAATGTAATGGCCGCAACGCCGGCGTCTTCTGCACGTCTGGCAACGTCGAGGTAGACGAGCTGGTCGTCGCTCCAACCCAAGCGCATCTTCATCGTCACCGGACAATCGACGGCCGCGACGACGGCGCGCATGATTGCCTCACAGCGGTCCGGATCGCGCAGGCACGCCGATCCGCCGTTGGTTTTGGTGACCTTCGGTGCCGGGCAACCAAAGTTGATATCGACGATGTCGGCGCCGCATTCGCGCACGATTCTTGCCGCCACCGCCATCGTCGCCGGGTCGTCGCCCCAGAGCTGCGTGGAAACCGGCCTCTCGAGACCGTGCTGGTCGATCATCTCCATCGTTCGCTTGCTGCCATACGTCAGCGCGTTGGCAGAAACGAACTCGGTGACCGTCAGCCCCAGGCCGAACGGGCGGTAGAGCGCACGCATCGTCCGGTTGGTGACCCCGGACATCGGTGCGAGAACGAGCGGCGGCCAGACCTCAATCGGTCCGATCTTTAAGGGAGGGACCACGGCTAGCATGATACAGCCTCAAGCCAATTAGACTCAAGTGCGGATCGACTGCGTCGACGATGGCCGTTTGCTTCGCGACGACGTCGGCGAGCCCGCCGGTTGCTATCACCTTTGCCTTGCCTCCGATTTCGGCACGCATGCGTTCGACGATGGCCTCGGTTTGGCCGACAAAACCATAGACGATGCCGGATTGCAGCGCCTCGACCGTATTGCGCCCAATCGCCCGCGCCGGCGCCTCCAGCGCGATCTGCGGGAGCTTGGCGGCGCGCGCAACCAGAGCATCGATCGAGATCGTAATGCCCGGAGCGATCGACACGCCGAGGTATTCGCCCGCTTTTGAAATTGCGATGTAGGCGGTCGCGGTACCGTAGCTGATGACGATAAGCGGAGCCCCAAAGTGTTCGCGCGCGCCGATTGCAGCCGCAATGAGATCGGCGCCGGATTCAGCCGGATACTCGGTGCGCACCGCAATCAGCGTCTGATCCTGCGCTCGAAGAAAGGAAGGCGCGACGCCGAAAAAACGCTCGCACACCGATTCGAGCGCAGGATCGAGTTTCGGAACGACGCTGGCGATTGCCACAGACTCAATGCCGCGAACGTCGACGTCTTCGGTGGCAAAGAGCTGCGTGAAGAAGGCTCCGTACTCATCGGCGGTGCGCGCCAGATCGGTCGTGACGCGCCACATGTGCTTGGGCCTGTCTTGCCCGTCTTCAAAACATCCCAGCTTCGTTTCGGTATTTCCGACGTCGATGGTTAAGAGCACGCCATCAGTTCCTCAACGGCATCGAGCAGTTTTGCGGCGAGCGCCGGTTTGTGCGCCGTGCCGAGTTCGCGCCGGCCGTCCTCACCCCATAACAGCGTGAGCGTATTCTCACCCGTGCCGAATCCTCGTCCGTCGCCGACGTCGTTGACGGCAATGGCATCGAGGTGCTTTCGGCGCAGCTTTTCACGGGCGCTCGCCTCGTGGTCGTTCGTCTCGGCAGCGAACCCCACGAGAAAGCTCCTGGCCTTGCGTTGCGCGAGTGCAGCCAGAACGTCGGGATTAGCGAGCATCCGCACGGTCAGCGCGTCGCCGGTTTTTTTGAGCTTCGCGTCGGATTGCAATTCCGGTCGCCAGTCGGCAACCGCCGCAGCGGCGATGATGAGATCGGCACCGACGGCGTGTTGTAGCGCGGCATCCTGCAATTCGCTTGCGGTCGTGAAGCGAACGACGCGCACGCCGGGTGGCGGTTCGAGAGACGTCGGACCGAGCAGCAGCGTAACCTCTGCGCCTCGCAAAGCGGCTTCGCGCGCGAGCGCAATGCCGGTGGCACCGGTCGAGGCGTTGCTGACAAAACGCACCGGATCGAATCGTTCGCGCGTGGGGCCTGCAGTGATGGCTACTCTTTTCCCGGCCAGCGAGCGCCGGCGCGCAACGATGCGTTGCAACGTTTCAAGGATTCGCTCCTCCGAGGCCAAGCGGCCGATTCCGCTCTCGCGCTCGGCTAAGAATCCTCGTTCGGGCTCGATGATTTCACAACCGCGTTCGCGCAGCGCCGACAGGTTGGCGCGCGTCGCCGGATGTTCGTACATCGCTTCGTTCATCGCCGGAGCCAGCACGATCGGAATGCGCGCGGCAAGCAGCGCGGTCGTTAGCAAGTCGTCGGCAATGCCGGACGCCAGCTTCGCGATCACGTTGGCGGTTGCCGGAACGACGGCGATAAGATCGGCTTCGCGCACCAATCGGATGTGCGTGATGCGTTCTGGTGCATCCCATAATGACGTATAGACGGGACGCGCCGTGAGTGACGAGAACGTCAGCGCTCCGATAAAGCGCTCAGCCTCGGCGGTCATGATGACGTCTACACTCGCGCCGCGCTGCACGAGCGTGGACGTCAGCGCCGCAGCCTTGTAGGCTGCGATCCCGCCGGTAACGCCGAGGAGCACGCGCGCGCCGTTCATGGCAGGTACACGTTGTCGAGCAACCGCGTGCCGTCAAATCGCGCGGCTCCAATGACAAATGCAGGCGCGGTCAATTTCTCGAGCGGCTCGAACGTTCGCGCATCAACGACGTCGAAGTAGTCAGGGACGGCAAGAGGACTCAATGTCGAGCGTGCCAGCGCCAGCGCCGCGGTTTTTTCCTTGCCTTGCTCGAGGGCCTCACGGAAGGTCGTCAGCGCGCGGTATAACGTTGGAGCGGCAGCGCGCTGCTCGTCGCTCAAATAGACGTTGCGACTTGACAATGCCAAGCCGTCGCCTTCGCGCACCGTCGGAACGATCTCGAAGCGAACCGCAAAATTCAAGTCTTGCACCATGCGATGGAGCACCACCGTTTGCTGCGCGTCCTTTTGGCCTAAGTACAGCACGTCCGGCAGAACGATCGCCAGCAGCTTCGCCATCACGGTGGTGACGCCGCGAAAATGCTGCGGTCGGATCGCTCCTTCGTAGGTGCTTCCAATGAGCCCGACGTCCACCGACGTCGAAAAGCCGGGCGGATACATCGCCTCGTGGGTGGGCGCAAAAAGCACGTCGACCCCGACCGCGGCAAGCTTCGCTTTGTCGCCTTCGAGATCGCGCGGATATTTTGAGAGATCTTCCCCCGGCGCAAACTGCAACGGATTGACGAAAACCGAAGCCGCAACCGAGGAGCACTCCGAGCGGGCGCGTCGGACGAGTGCCAGATGCCCGTCATGCAAAGCACCCATCGTCGGCACGAAACCAAGCGGGCGCGGCAGTGCGTCAAGAGACGCACGCGCGTTTGCAACCGAGTGCGCGATGTGCATGTGTTTGGGAAATCTTACGTCCGGGTTACCCGCAGCACCGTGCGGCCCACCACGAAGGGAGCGCCAATCGGAAGCGGAGCCGCCCCCAAAACCGGCTGGCCGTTGAGCTTCGTTCCGTTTCGGCTTTCAAGATCGGTGAGGAAGAGCGACCCGTCGTCGATTCGCAGTTGAGCGTGTTTTCGAGAGACGTAGCGATCGAGAGCTATGCATGCTTCCGCCATGGAATCATCACGGCCGATTGTGATCTCGTGCTCGAAATGCCACGTTTTGCCATCGAGCGGACCGCTGAGAACCTCGAGCAAGTACATGGCCGGCAGGCCTTCGAGGAGCCGGTCCCGCGCCTCCTGGTCGTGTTAATAAATCGTCAGATTTGGACGATTACTCATAGGATAACGATGAACGACCGAATCGACGAGCTCCTCCACCTAATTGAAGTCGAACCGGATGCCCTACGGGAAGCCGAGTTCTTTCAAGCGCAGGCGATCCTGGAAACGCTCGTGGGAAAAGTGATTGCCGACGCAACCATTGAGGACACGCGCATCGTCATTTCAACCGAAGACGGCAATCGCTACTTCTTCTACGGATTCTTAGGCTCGGGCGACTAAGTCGCTCCTAGCCGTCCCCCTACCGTTCTGACGCGTTGTTCGTTGCGATGAAATCAACGATCGCTTCTTGATCGGTCGGCGCATATTGCGTAAACGCAACGCCGTGCGCATATTGTTTGCTCGCTGCATCATAAAACGAGAGAACGATGCGCCCGCGGACCAGCAACTCGCGATCCTTCCCGGGAAGGGTGAACCGCAGAACGATTGTTTGGCCTGACGGCAGATCGGTCGCGGTCGCTACACGCATTCCTCCGCCGCTGAGATCGACAGCTCTACCCGCGAGGATTAACTCGTGGCCGGGCAAGATTACCGTTGCCGGAAAGTCCGTACGTACCCGCAAGTATTTGCGTTCGGGTGTCTTTTCGGTGCTCACGGATAGTGTTGCTTCTTCGAAGGCTGCTAGGAGCCTTCGACAACGGCGCGGGCGGCAAAAAGAGCGCCGAGACAAGCGTGAGCCACAGTGGTGCCGCCCTGCAGGTAGACTTCGTACGGCGGACGCAGCGGGGCGTCGCACGAGAGTTCGATCGTAGCACCAGCAACGAATGCACCGCTCGACATGATGACGGGATCAACGTACCCCGGCACCGACCCGGGTTCTGGACGAAACCGTGCATTCACCGGTAACGCCGCTTGCAATCCGGCGGCGAAGCGGATGAGTTGGTCAGGTGAGCCGAGGCGAATCGCTTGTACGATATCTGTCCGGCGCTCGCCCGGCCGCGGATCGACCTGGTAGCCGAGCTCGTCGAAGAGTGCCGCCGCGAAGTCGAGACCGCGCAGCGACTGCTCGACGACCAACGGCGCCATAAACAATCCTTGCATGAAGCTGCGGCCAAAACCGAGCGTCGGTCCCAACGCTGCGCCTAACCCCGGCGCGTACACTCTGGCCGCGATCCGCTCCAACAACTTGGCATTTCCGGCAACATACGCACCGGCGGGTGCAATAGAACCGCCGAGATTCTTGATGAGCGAGCCGACTGCTGCATCCGCGCCCACGTGGGTCGGCTCGCGATCCTCAACGAGCTCCCCATAACAATTATCGACCAGAATCACGACATTGGGCGCGCTCTTGCGAACTGCCGCACAGGCAACTTCACATTGAGCGATCGAGAGCGACCGGCGTGGCGCGTAACCGCGAGAACGCTGCAGGAAGACCGTCGAAACGTCGTACCTCCGCAGCGCGTCCTCCACGGCCGGCAGATCGATGTCCGCGCCGTCGAGCAAGGGAACTTCGCGGTAACCGATTCCCTGTTTCGTCAACGCGTGCGCTGCTTCGCAGATGGCATTGCGCAACGTGTCGTACGGCGGCCCGCTGATTGACAGCAGGCTCTTGCCAGGCGGCGTGCTCGCGGCAATCGCTGTGACTATCGCGTGCGTACCGCTGACCATCGCCAGGCGCGCCAGCGCGCGCTCAGTTCCAAAGACGCGAGCGAGCAATGCCTCGTAGTGCCTGCGAGCCGAATCGTCGTAACCGTATCCCAGGGTTCCGGCGAGGTCGCTTTCGGTCACGCCCTCCGCCAGAAACGCGGCCAGCACCGAGGCCGCAACACGGGGCTGAGCTTCGTACCGGAGACCCGCCGTACGCTCGTAGGCCTGCAATGCCGAGTTTTTCAATTCTCTCGCGATGCCGAAGCGCTCGCAGAGCTCGGCGATCACGCGGGTTGCGCCGCCTCGATGAGGTGGCGCTCGTACGCGCGCACGAACGGATAGTAGATGATCAGCGCCAGGGCGATGTTGACGAGCGTAAGCGCAACAGCGCGAAGATCTTGGGTCGCTACGTACGTTGCCAACGGCGCCGGAACGAACGTTGGAACGTAAAACGCCGAGCGTGCGACGAGCCCTGCGGCGACTGCAACATACGTGACCGTGGCCAGCACGAGCGGCGTACCAACAAACGGAACGACGAAGAAGGGATTAAAGACAACCGGCGCGCCGAGCAATAGCGGATCGTTTACATTGAAGATGCCTGGAATCAGCGTCAATCGTCCAATGCGCCGCAGGCGCGGGACACGAGATATCGCCAGCAGCCCGGCCAACGAGAGCGTCGCTCCGGCTCCGCCGGGGAAGACGAACAGAAAAAGCGAGACGACGACGATGTACGGCAGCGGCGCGTGCGCCCCGAACGCATGCGTGTTGGCGATTTGCATCGTGAGATAGACCGGCAACAGCAAAGCCGAAAGCACCGCGGGCCCGTGAACACCCGCCGTCCAGAGCAACGTCTCTACCAGCACGATGACCATCAGTGCTGCGTAGCTATCGCCTAGGGTGGCCATTGGACGCATCAATTGCAGGATGACTGCTGAGGGATAGACGTGCAGCAGTTGGAGCCCGGCGAACAAAGCGATCGTAACGAGCGCCCCAACCCAGTCACCCCACCGCGGCGTCACGCGTCGACAGACGCTGATGAACGTACCGGCAACGGCACACGAGAGAAGCGCGAGGAAAATTCCCGAAGCCCCCAGCGTGCGGAGATACTGCACGACGTCGGGACCATAAGGACGCGGCAACGCGAGTACAAAACCGCCCACGCTACTAACGAGCAGCGCCGGTAGGACAAAGCCCGTTCTTCGACTTAGGCGAACGGCGAGCAGCACGACCAGCGTCGCCGCCATCAGGCCGAACGCTGGGAGGAGCGCGGTGGACAAACGAACTGCCAGCGAATCCGAGCTCGCCGGCTGACCGACCATTTGCAGGACGAAGAAGATGACGAAACCGGCGGCGAGCCCGCAGAAGCTCCAGGGCAGCGCTTCGCGTACGGCTGCAACAAACGGGAATTCACCCAGGCGATGCATCGCGGGCGCGATGCGGGCTTCAAAAAAAGCGAGCGCTCGCGTCATTTCGAGCGCGTTTGAACGCGATTACAAGCGGCGGACGACGGCCTCGACGCGACCCACGATCTCGACATCGCTCGCGTAGATTGGCGTCATCTCCTTATTCTCCGGCTGCAGGCGGATGCGGCCGTCCTCGCGGTAGAACCGCTTGACGGTCGCTTCGCCGTCCATCATTGCAACGACGACCTCACCGTTTTGTGCGGTCTTTTGCGGCCGCACCAAAATCAAATCCCCGTCGAGAATCGCTGCTTCAACCATCGAATCACCCTGAACCCGGAGCATGAACGCATCCGAGGCGCGGGGTACGAACGCTGCCGGCATGACGAACTCGCCTTCCAGGTTCTCGGCGGCCGTAATCGGCACGCCGGCCGCGACCTTGCCGACGATGGGTACGACGACCGCATCGCGAGCGGCCGCTCCGACCTCGGAACGTAGAGCGCGAGGCTTCGTTGGGTCGCGCGAGATGAGCCCGCGCCGCTCCAGCGCTTTCAGATGAGCGTGAATGGTGGACGACGAGGAGAGTCCCACTCGTTCCCCGATCTCCCGAACCGAGGGCGGATAGCCGTGCTCGTGGGTGAGCTCGCCGATCGCTTGGAGGATGCGCCGCTGACGCTCCGTTGCCGGCTTGTCGGTGAGGCTGCCGCCCATAAAAAATCCTCCGCGTCAATCCATAATGCCACCCGTATGGCATTAACTTCGGCTATCACCTTACCATAGAACCGATTTCCAAGCAAACATACGTTCGCGTAGGCCTTGACAGCCGTTGCTGAACGCATGGTAAAATCTAGTGGCCGAACACCCGTTTGGCACTATATAGAGGAGGGCGGAATGGGCAGACGGAGACGGGTCAACCTCATGCCGGTGATCGTGCTGGCGGCCCTCAGCCTCATGGTCGCGGTTCCGATGCTCTCCACGACGCGCCTCTACGCTGCAAGCACGCAACGCTACGCCATCGTCACGGTCAAGCCCGGCGATACCCTCTGGTCGATCGCTGCGCGGCAGAGCGGGGACGGCGACGTCCAAGACACGATCGATCGCATCGCCTCGGCCAATCATCTCCGCGGCGTAACGTTACAGCCCGGCGAGCAGCTGAGAATCCCGATGTAGCACCTGGTGTCATCCCGAGCTTGTCGAGGGACGACGTAATCTCAAGCGCTCTAACCCGGCGCTTTTTTATTTGTTGCGTCTGCTAACGAGCACGATACTGTGCCCCTGATGCTCGTCGAGGAATGAGAGCCCTTCCGTCATCCAGAGATCGAGGCCGCCGCTGGAGTGACGCGCAACCTCGCGAACGACGTGCGGGCGATCTTTGAGCCACTGCAGCTCACTGCGCGTCGTCGTCGGGAAGACGGCGACCTCGCAGTCCTCGCATTGATACCCATACTGCACGCGCCGCTATGTTTTGGCCATTGAATCGGAAACGAGCTTCAGCGTCGTCTGGTAGATCGTCGTCGACGTGCCAGCCGCGCCTGCATCGGCGCGCTGCGTCACGTACTCATTGACTGACATCGGCAGCAAACGGTTGAAATCGTAGCCGATCTGCGTCTGGACGCTGGTCGTCATGCTGCGGTGCGCTTCTTGCACGATCGTGCGCGCTTCTCCGATCGTCATGACGCCGTTGGCGTTTGTCTGAATCGTGTAATCGGCATGAACCTCGATTCCGCCGCCGTTTTGGTTGACGCTCCAATGCTGCTTCGCGTCGAGCTGATTTGGATCGACGAAATTCGATGCGAGAAATCGAAGCAGCGTGTATTCCTCTGGGTTAACCGTTCTGTTTGGATCGCAGATGACGGACGTGTTTCCGTACACGACGCAGGTTGCCGCCGGCGCCCTTCGCGTGTTCTCTCCCTGCTCGCTGATGGAAACGACGACGCCTTTATCGGCCTGTTCGCCGATGACGTCAACCATCATCGTGCCCTTGTCGCCGAGCGTGCCGTTGTAGTGGCTGATCCCGGACGACATTCCTCCGCTTAGTCCGTTGGCATTGCTGCCTTCGATGGCCTGATCGCGAACGCTCACGTTTTGTTGCGAGCCGTACGTGAATGAATAGACGAGATGACGGATCGGCGCCGTGTCGGCGAATGACGGTGTCGCACCCGAGTATGCGACAACGAGCACCGCCGCTGCGATCGTCGAACGCAAAATCACGTATTACACGCCTTCAGTGCGGACGTAATACTCGTCGCCGCCAAATTCTCGCGTTTGGTCGTCTCCGATTGGAGCCACTGCAAACCACCGACAATTCGCGTGAGCGGATTGTACCCGACCGCGAGCCCCGGAACGGCCGCCAAGTCCACGTTATACGGATTTTGCGGCAGGCCGGGGGCATTCGGATCCTGCAGTGGATTGGGCGTCGGTGTGGGAATTTGATGAGCCATATCGTTTCCTGAAATTTCCGCGATGTACTCTTCGCCGGCGTGCTGCAACTCGCCCATCTGCTGTGTCGCTACGAAGCCGTTGATGAGATCGAGCGATGCGCTCTGAAACGATATCGTCTCCAGGAGCTGATTTTTGATCTGCTGCAATTGCCGGTCGTCGTTTGGGTTGCCGGTGGGCGCAATCAGCTCGGCCGCGTCGAGCAGTTTTTGCGCCGACAGCAAGTTCTGGGCGATCGGACTAACGAGATACGACATCTGCTGCAACGCCATGCTCGTCTCCGGGGACTGGGCGTAGATCGAGTCGGGCGGCGGCGCACCGTTCGAGTATTGAGGCGCCTTGGGATCTTGAGCGCCGAAGGCGCCGCGCGCATACCTCTTGAACAGCGGCTGGCTTTTTGCGATCGTCTGATCGTTTTGCAGAATCATCGCCACGGCCGGACGAACGTGCTCGTGAAGCCGCGAGCACATTGCCGTCGTGACGATGTGATAAATCTGGGGCGGCGGCGTGGGCGGCGCCGGGCTTGCCCCAGCCGCCAAGGCGAGCTGCGGAGGTACGAAGAGGCTCGTCAGCAAGCACGCCGCGAGAAACAGAATGTTCCGATTCACTGCGGCAAATTTCTTTTAGCGGCGCACGTCGCCTGCCGAAACGAGAAGCGGAGCTTCCTAAGAAGCTCCGCTTTTCACTACTTCGGTGCAGTCAGACTTAGAGTTTGATCTGCGCGGTGAAGTAGACGTTGAACGGTGTCACGGCCCCGCCGATGGCGCCGAGGTTATTCGTTTGCGGCACGTAGCTCTGCGTCCAGGGTGTTACTACTCCACCGTTTTCTTTGGCGTCGCTGATGCTCTTGCCGTTGTAGAAGTTCGAGGGGTAGGTCGTGTTGTTCAACACGCCGCCGTCTGGGAAGTATCCGCACACGCTCGGGCTCGGCGGATAGTTCGCCGTCCACGGCTCCGGCGTTCCGCCGAAGCAGGTGCGGAAGATATTCGAGGCCGTCATCGTCAGCTTGATCTTCGGATTGACGTCGTAGGTAACTTGAAGGTTGCCGGTGATGATCGCCGGCTGCTCGTACGATCCGATCGCCGAGAAGTGCCCCGTCTGCGGGTTGGGGATGTAGAAGTAGCCGAGCTGCCCGAGACCGGGGGCCACGAGCGTCAGCGTGTTGCATTGCAGCGGATTCGTGTCGGTGATGCCCGTATGTCCGGAGTTGAGCTGGCAGGCTCGCGGATCGTACCCGTTGACGTCCAGCGGGCTGCCGTAGAAGCCGCCGGCCTGGAACTGCAGGCTCGGTGTGACCGCGAATCTGTTCGCCCGGTAGTTGAGGATCAACGATGCGATCGCGGGCGAGATGTAGCCGTCCACGATGCCATTGATATTCGGGGCGATCCCGGTCGAGTACGCATTGTACCAGCCGTTCGGGTCGAGTGCGCCTTGCACGGGCTGGTTGTAGTAGGGGTTGAGGATCGTCTGGAAACCATGCGCAATCGTACCGGCTGGGGTATTGCACGCCACCGGCTGACCGGCTTGATAGCACTGCGCTCCGCCGCCCGCCTTCGTCAGTTGGTTGTACTGCGCGATCGCTTGGTTGAGCGCGATCGTGGTGTTGGGAAGAACGCCCCCGGTGCTCAGCGTCACGTTCTCGAAGCGAACCTTCGAGTTGGTGTACGTGAAGCTGAACAGACCCGAGAGACCGTTGCGATTGAAGTCGCCCTTCGTGAACTGGAACTCGAGGCCGTAATTTCGGTTCACGCCGGCCGGGACTTGCGTGACGAAATTCGAGCCGATGAACTGCTGCTGCTGCCAGTTGGTCACCCAGGTATAGTACGGCGTCAGCTTCATGCTCATGTCGGTGCCGGTAAAGTGGCGTTCGTACGACAGATCGTATTGCGCCGACGAGATGCCCGGTATCGGATGGAACGGCGAGTAGAATCCGAGACCCATCGTGTTGTTCCACACTGAGCGCGCATCGCCCGACGGGCTAAGGTATTGAACGGACGCGGAGATCGGCGGCTGCGTGAAGCGTCCCGCCGATGCACGCCAGACGGTATCCGGCGACTCGGTATACGTAGCCGAGAAGCGCGGCTCCCAGAACTCTTGGGGATACGAGCCCGGCGAGGCGGCCGTGAAGTTCGGAGCCGCTACGCCGTCCTGCGTCGTCCCGTTGGGATGGACCCAGCCCGTGTGCGGACCCTTCGGAAACAGTGCCGTCGCAGCCGCGTTGCAGTCGCCGACGACGTACTGTGCAGAGGCCGGCGGCGGCTGACCCGGAGCCAGCGGCTTGACGAGCACCTGATTCGTTGCTGCTTGCACGCACGTGTAACTGGAGGTCAGGTTCGCGTAGAACTGCGTCGCGGCAGTCGCCGAGTCCGGCAGCACGTACGTGTAGTTGTCGTAGCGCAGCGACGCGTTGAGCAGGAACTTGTCGTTGGGCCGCCATTGATCGCTGATTGAAGCGCTCTGAAAGCGTGGCCGGACCTCGTTGAGGAAACCCGTCACGTTGCCGTCCCACAGCGTGTCCCACGTTGCACCGTGCGGGCCGCCGAAACCGGTCGGTCCGACCGCTGCGGCGCTGAGCCACGTCGGTGCTACCGTGCACGTTGCCGCAGCCACCTTGTTGCAGCCGGGAAGGGTTTCGTTGTAGTAACTGCCGGTCAGGCATGCCTGGGAAGCTTCCCCTGCCTTCCCCGCGGGGTCGTAGCACTTTCCGTCGAGCATGTAGCCGATCGGCGACCCTCCGCCACACTGCCCGAGACAACCGCCGTATGCCGAGTAGTTGTTGAAGCGACTGGTATTGGACGTCGTGTAGTTATAGTTGGCGCCGACGAGATTTTGGTCGTCGACCTGATCGTTGAAATCCAGCGCGCCGCCGACAGTGTGTGCGAAAAGATCGTACTGTGCCGAAGCGACCGACGGCGTCGATTCAACGGTTGCACCGAAGATCGGACTGGTCTGGAGCCAGTCGGAATAGAGAGTGTAACCGTAGACACGCAAGTAGGCAGCCGTACTAAGCGCATACGTGTATTGCAGTTTCCCAATGCCGGTGTCGTTTTGGTACGGCGTGACGGACTCATCGTAGAGCGGAATGGGGCCGGCGAACTGATGCGCCGGCGTATCCGGTGCGTAGTACAGACTCGGCGCTCTAAAGTTCGTCGGACTGCTTGCGATCGGCGTACCGAACGGCAAGTTGTAGACGACTTCGTCGTTATAGGGCTGATACGCACCGGTCTTTGACGGCCCGCATCCGGTTGCCGTTACGCCCGCCCACGGCGCTACCGTCAGGGTTTGACCGCAGATCGGTGCCGCGTACGGCGCGTGGTAGAGCGCCCAAAAGTATTGGTTGGGGCTCGTGCCGATGTCGGCAATCGAGCTGTACGACCAGTTCCAGAGCGCAGAAGCGCTCCAGAGCGCTTGGATGTCGTCGCGTAGACCGTTATGTTTCGGAATGCCGAAGTGCACGTTGATGACGTTTTCGCGATCGCTTACTTCCGATGGGAAGGAGGCCGCACCGTTATAGAACTCCCAGCAGCCCTGTGGCGTGGGCCCGGGAGCGGCGCCGAGCGCGCAACTCGTCTTCACACCCTGGCACGTGAACGTGGTGCAATCCGAATACGCGATGCCCGCGCTTGTTGCGGAAGGGCCCGAATAGTAAGCGTTTGGCTCTGTATAGGGAGTACCGTTCCCATTGGTGAGGAAGCGGAAGTCCTGATTGTAACCGCTGAAGCCGGCGTACCAGCTGAAGTTGCGGTCGGGTGTGGCACCGCCGACCTCGATCGAGGCCTGGTGATAGAACGTGTCCGTAGCGACGCCGAGATTGGCCGTGGCATATCCCGGATACGTGCCGGTCTTAATGACCTGATTGATGAAACCGGCCGTGCCGGACGACGAGACGGACGCCGGACCGCCGCCGGTATAGACCTGCAACTCCTGCAAGCCTAAGCTGGATTCGGTCGACGAGTTGTAGTTGTCGAAGGCACGGTTGATCGGAATACCGTCGTACTCGTAACCGGTGTAGTACTGGTTCTGACCGCGCACGTACGACGCGTTGAAGGTCCAGCCGAGGCCGCCGAGATTCACTTGTAGGCCCGGAACGGTAGCTAATGCGGAGTACGCGTTATTGAGATTGCCGCCGCCGCCGAGTGCAGACGCCGCCGCGGCTTGCGTCGAGTTAACGCTATAGAGGTCGCTGCCGACACCGGACTTGACGAGCGCGCCTGCGCCGGTCGCGGTGACGTTGGCGATAACCTTGAGCGTCTTACTAATCGTATACGTTGCTTGCTGCGTTTGGTCGGCGAAGACGACGTTGCCCGGAAAGGACGTCGATTGATAGCCGGCCTTGGCAATATTAACCGTGTACGTGTCGGGTGCGAGCGAAAGGATCGTGAAGTGTCCTCCCGCGTCGGTCGTCGTGCTCGCCTGCTGTGACGGCGAAACGACCTGTATTGTTGCTCCGGCAACCGGAGCGCCTGTATTGTCGCGAACCGTACCAGCCAAGTTGCCGGTGACTCCCGCCAGTGCCCATGTTCCCTGGACGAGGAAGGCCACCAGTACCAGAACTGCCACGCATCCGCGACGGAGGGATCCGAATGTACTCATGTTCACCCTCAGTCAGTTATGTGTGAAGTTTGCGAAGCGCTGGGATCAGCTCAGTTCGCGTTTAGATAGCGCTCAGCCAGCTCTCAGCGTGACGCTGGTCCGGCACTTTTCTGGGGGAAACGACTCTTCCTTTAGATGATCTTAACCGAGCGCTAAAAGACGCTACGCCATCACTGCGCTTCGTTCGCCAAGCAGGCGCGGAATTTCTGAAAGCCGATTGGCCGCCGGCACACCCGCCGCGGCAAACGCCGCGATCTTGCTTTGCGCCGTACCGAAGGTGCCGGAGATGATCGCACCGGCGTGGCCAAGCGACTTCCCGGGCGGCGCGTTTCGGCCGCCGATAAACGCCACCACCGGCGTTCCCGTCATATGCTCGGCGATGAACGCCGCCGCGTCCTCTTCGTCGGAGCCGCCAATCTCGCCGCAGATGACGATCGCGTTGGTCTGCGGGTCGTTCTTGAACTCACGCAGGCAATCGACGAAGGTGGTGCCGATGATCGGGTCGCCGCCGATGCCGATGCAAGTCGATTGGCCGATGCCGGCACGGGTCAAGAGGTCGACGACTTCATACGTGAGCGTGCCGGAGCGGGAGATAACGCCGACGTTGCCCGGCGAGAAGACGTGTCCGGGCATGATGCCGATTGAAGCCTGGCCGGGGGAGACCAGGCCGGGACAGTTGGGTCCGATGATGCGCATGCCGGGCGTCGTCGCAACCACCTTGAGCATATCGTGGACGGGTACCCCTTCGGTAATACAGACCGCGAAGGTGATTCCCGCATCGAAGGCTTCGTAGAGCGCGTCGGCTGCAAAGGGCGGAGGCACGAAGATGCACGTATGCGTCGCACCGGTTGCGTCGACAGCCTCTTTGACGGTGTCAAATACCGGCAAACCTTGCGGCGTCTGCTGTCCGCCTTTACCAGGCGTCACTCCCCCGAGAATCTTCGTTCCGTATTTCACCATCCGATCGGTGTGATAGGAACCTTCGGCCCCGGTGATGCCCTGGACGATGACCTTGCTGTTTTTGTCGACGAAAATCGACATGTTATTCGCCCTTCGACAAGCTCAGGGTGACACGGTGCTGGCGGCTGCGGTCTCGACGGCTCGTTGCGCGCCTTCGTCCATCGTTTCGACCGGCATCATTCCGTTGTCGGCCAAAATCGTGCGGCCTTCTTCTTCGTTCGTGCCGGTCAAGCGAATGACTAACGGAATCTTCCGCGATGACGTTTCGCGGAATGCCTGCACGATGCCGCGCGCGACTTCGTCACCGCGCGTGATGCCGCCGAAGATGTTGATGAAAAAAACCTTTGCGCCGGTGTTGTTGACGACGAGCTCGTAACAGTTGCGCACGCGTTCGGCGCTGGCGCCGCCGCCGACGTCGAGGAAGTTGGCAACCTTGCCGCCCGCACTGCTCACCGCATCCATCGTGGCCATCGCCAGGCCAGCACCGTTGGCCATAGTGCCGACCGTGCCATCGAAGCGGCGGAAGTTACGAATGCCGACACCCGCTTTGACCGCCAGCTGCTCGTCTTCGTCGAGCGGTAGTGCTTTCTGCCATTGCGCAAACTCCGGGTTGCGAAAAAGCGCGTCGTCGTCAAGCTCGACTTTCGAATCCGACGCAAAGACTCGGCCATCGGCCGTGAGCACCAGCGGATTGATTTCGACGAGCTTCGCGCCGTAACGGAAGAAGAGTTCGTAGAGCGCGCCGGCGATGGCGGGAAACTGCTTGCGATAGCCGGGGTCGAGCTCGGCCGCGAACGCGAGCTCACGCCCAATGAACGGCGAATACCCAATGGCGGTATCGACCCAGAACTTCGCGATCGATTCGGGATGTTTCTCGGCGACTTCCTCGATGTCCATTCCGCCGTAACGGCTCACCATCATCACCGGTTTCTTTGCGGCACGATCAATGGTAATCGCGCAGTACGCTTCCTTCGCGATCGGAAGCTTCTCTTCGACCAAGAGCGAGTTCACCGGTTCGCCGGCGGGATTTTGGCGGTTGGGCGGCATCGGCGTGGTGAGAATGTCCGAGGCAACTTTCCGCCCGTCGTCTGCCGTGTTCGCAAACTTGATCTTGCCGGCCTTGCCGCGCCCGCCCATGAGAACCTGCGCCTTCACCACCCATTCACCGACCGTCTCTTCAATAAACTGCGCGACCTCGTGAGCGCTGAGCGCATGCCGGCCGCGCGGCACGGGGATTCCGACGCGCGTGAAAAGCTCTTTGCCCTGGTATTCCATCAAATTCATACCTAGTCGAGCTTTCCTAATAGCGAGCGGGCGATGATGAGCTGTTGGATTTCTGACGTCCCTTCGTAAATTTCGGTGATCTTTGCGTCGCGGTAGTGGCGCTCGACGGGAAACTCCGTCGTGTACCCATACCCACCGTGAATTTGCAGTGCCTCCGCGGCGTGCTTTCTGGCCGCCGTCGATGCAAACAGCTTCGCCTTGCTGGCTTCAACCGTAAATGGCTTTCCGGCGTCGGCGAGCGCCGCCGCGCGGTAAACGAGCAGCCGCGCTGCATCTAAGTCCATTGCCATCTGCGCGATCTTGAATGAAACGCCCTCAAAGGCGCCGATCGTACGTCCGAACGCCGTTCGCTCCTTTGCAAACTTCACCGACTCATCGAGGCACGCGGCGAGGATGCCCGTTGCTTGCGCCGCAATCCCGATCCGGCCCGACGTCAACGCCGTCATCGCGCTCCCGAAACCATCGCCTTCGGCGCCGAGCAATGCGTCGTCGGAAACGACCGCCTCGTCAAAAGCAAGATCGCACGTGTTGCTCGTGTGAATGCCCAACTTGTCCGTAATTCGCTCGACGGTCACGCCGGGCGTCGCCGCCTCGACCAGAAAAGCGCTCACGCCCTTCGCGCCCGCGGCGCCGGTGCGAAACATGGCCATGATGACGCCGGCGTAACTGCCGTTCGTGCACCATTGCTTGCGGCCGCCCAGAACGTAGCCGTCGGCGGCGCGCTTCGCGGTCGCACGAATGTTCGCGGCATCGGAACCGACATCGGGCTCGCTCAGCGCGAAACCGGCAATGACATCCTGGCCGGCAAGCGCGGGAAGCCACCGGCTTTTCTGATGATCGCTGCCGAGCTTGATGATCGCGGAGCAAATCATCGAATGCACCGAGACCGTGACCGCCGTTCCGGCGTCAACCCGCGCCAGCTCCTCGATGGCCAGCGCGTACGACACGTAATCCGCGCCGACGCCGCCGTATTGCTCGGGCACGATGATGCCCATGATGCCGGCTTCGGTCAGCTTTGCGTAGAGCGCCCGCGGGAACGCGTGCTCGCGATCCCACTGCGCAATGTGCGGCGCGATTTCGCCTTGCGCGATTTCGGCGGCGAGCGCGGCGATTTGCCGCTGCTCGTCGGTAAGTTCGAACTGCGCGCGTGTCGGCGTAATCAACGAAAGCGCGCTAGTCGACTCGTATCAAGACTGCGTCGCCTTGGCCGCCGCCGCTGCATATCGACGCAATGCCCAAACCACCGCCCCGCTTACGCAGCTGGTTGATGGTCGTGCCGATCAGACGCGCACCGGACGCGCCGATCGGATGTCCCATGGCGACGGCTCCGCCGAACTGATTGATCGACGTCTCAACCATTCCAAGGTTGCGAGCCGACGTAATGGCAACGGCGGAGAAGGCCTCGTTGATCTCCCAGACGGCCACGTCTTCACGCGCGATGCCCGTTCGATCGAGCAGCTTTTGCGCGGCCATCGCCGGCGTCAAGCAAATATAAGGAGAGTCCCACGCGACGGTGGCATGGTCGAGGATGGCTGCGATCGGTTCGTAGCCCTGCGCAGCCGCGTAGTCGGCATCCGCGATGATCAGCGCCGCCGCTCCGTCGTTGACTCCCGGCGCATTGCCCGCGGTAATCGTTCCGTTTTTATCGAGCGGCTTGAGCTTGGCCATGCTTTCCAAGCTTGCATCGCCGCGCACCGCTTCGTCGCGATCGACGACGGCATGCGGCTGATCGCCGGTAATATACGGCGCGTACGCTTCGTAATCGAACGAGAAATCGGATGACGGCTCGTGATCCCACACGCGGCTGCCCGCGCCGACCGAGGCCGGGACGCGAACGTTGCCGCGCCGCGGAAGCCGGTCGACGACGACTTTGCCCTTGGCTTTCGTCGCGACTTTCACCGGGACGATCTCGTTGCCGAAATGTCCGCTCGCGTGCGCTGCGTGAGCGCGGCGGTGGCTTTCGTGCGCGAAACGGTCTTGTTCTTCACGCGTCAACCCAATTTCCGAAGCGACCTTATTGCCTTGAGTCGACATCGTCATCGGAAAATATTGATCCCACAGACCGTCGTAAATCATCGCATCGATGAGCGCTCCGTCGCCGAAACGGTACCCGAAGCGCGCATCGCGCAAGAGATACGGAGCATTTGACATCGACTCCATGCCGCCAGCGGCAATCATCGCGTTTGCGCCGGCATTGATCGAGCGCATTGCATTCACGACGGCGAGCAGCCCGGATGCGCAGACCTTGTTTACCGTGTCGGCGGTGACGGTTTTCGCCAGACCCGATTTGAAGACGACTTGACGCGCAGGGTTTTGTCCGACGCCGGCCTGCAGTACCTCGCCAAACACGACGTGCTCGATCTCAGATGGGTCGACCTTCGCCCGTTCGATAGCAGCGTTGAGCGCGATTGCGCCTAGAGTCGTCGCGTTTAACGGAGCGAGCGCGCCGCCCAGTTTGCCGAACGGCGTACGAGCCATCGCCAGAACGACGGCCTTGGAGTTCATGGAAATCATAGCATGACGTGCTTCTGGCGAGCGTGTTGTCAGCCCTACTCGTCGTCCGGGACCCGAAGCGACGGTGGCTGCGCCAGAAAATACTGGGCGGGATACTTGGTTGCGATCGGGATAAAGGCACGCGGCCTCTGCCGAAAATCAAAGCAATCGGTCAAATTCTTCGCTCGCGCGTCCGTGTAGCCGGCCGCCGGCGTTCCAAGTCGGGGCATACCGAAGACCCACTCGACGAAGCGTACGATGCTACCGAACTCGTATTGCGTGTGCGAAACGTAATGCGGCCTAGCAAACGGCGAAACGACGATGGCCGGCACGCGTATACCTAAACCACGAAAATCGAGTTGCGGTGGCGGGACGTTGTCGTAGAATCCGCCCCAATCATCCCACAAAATCACGATCGCGGTGGAGGACCATGCGGAGCTCTTCCCGATCGCATTGACGACGCTCGCGACCCACGACGGGCCGCTGTCGCTTCCGAAGCCCGGGTGATCGGAATCTTGGGCATCGGGAATGACCCAAGCAACGGAGGGCAGCCGCCCGTTCGCGGCATCGGCAAGCACGCGCGTTGGCGGTGATACGATGTTGCGCTGCCAATCGAGACCATAACGGACGCTGCGAATTGCATCGAACTCCGTCCATACCTGGCCGCCGAGGTTTCCGCCGTTTACTTCCGGGGCGTAGTACCTCCACATAACACGTGCCGCGTCGAGGGTATCGGCCAAGGTGCGAAACTGCGTCAAGCAGGGGAATGGGCCGCTGAGAATGCCTTCACCGCGTTGCGCATTCAGCACCGAGCTCGTCGTCCCTGACGGTGCGTCGCATCCCCACGGTAGGCTTGACGGCGTGTCGACAAGCGAGTGATTGGGATTGAGATCTGCCGTAGAGGCGATGAGATCGAGATGCGCGGTGAAGCTTGGTCCGAACATCGTCGGAAACATGTGGTCGGCGAGCACGTACTGCGACGCCATCGCCCAATAGGGCTCGATCTGGCTGCGATAGACATAGGCGTAGGCGTGCGTTCCGGCCGGTCCGGTCGGCGGTGTGCCGTATCCCGCCAGGTCGAATCCATCCATCCTTCCACCGTCCCAATCGGTGATGGCGGCTCGCCAGTTGTTTTGGATCGTTGCACCCCGTAAGTTTTCCGGGTGCAACGCCACCGTCGTACCATCGTGCAGTCGTCCGTGCGTCGCATAGTGCGCACCCGTGAAGCCATAGAAGAGGTTATCAAAACTGCGGTTCTCTTGTACGATGATGACGACGTGCTTGATGTACTTGCCGGCGGCCGTGACGCTCGCGGTATTGAAAGCCAAGCTCCGCAGCGGTACCTCCGCCTGACGTCCGCACCCAAGGAACAATAAAAGCGTAAGGGCGGCGTTAGGCTTCATTTCTAGTATTCGTCAGGTGGCTCGAGCGAGGATGGGCGCCTGAGGAAATACGACTCAGGGACCGGCGCCGTAATGTGCTTGAACACGCGCGGTGGCTTGCGGAAATCGAAACTGTCGAGCATTGAATGGGCACGCGTATCGGTGTAGCCCTCCGCCCGCGTTCCGAGCGGCGGCAATCCAAAGACCTGTTCCACAAGCTTCAGAATGCTGCCGAACTCGTAGGTCGTGTGCGAAACGTAGTGCGCTTTGGCGTAGGGCGACACGATCAAACAACCCACGCGAATTCCCAAGCCTCGAAAATCCAGCTGCGGGGGCGGTACGCTATCGTACCAACCACCCCAGTCGTCCCACACGATTACAATCGCCGTATGTTTCCAATCCGGTCCCGTTCCAATAGCGTTGACGACGGATGCCACCCACGACGGCCCGTCCGCCGGTCCTTGCGACTCGTGATCGGAATCGTTTGCATCCGGAATCACCCACGCCACCTGCGGCAGCGCGCCACGTGATGCGTCGGTTAGCACCTTCGTTTCGGGCGAAACGACGCTGCGCGACCAATCCGCACCGTAGCGGACGCTCCGTATTGCGTCGAACTCCGACCAAATCCGGCCGGTACTGCCGGCAATTACGGGCGGCGCGTAATACTTCCACGTGACGTGCGCTGCGTCGAGCGTGTCGGCCAGCGTGCGGAATTGCGTAAAGCACGGAAACGGGCCCGCCCCGCCAAACTCGACCCGGCGCGGACCGATGACCGAGGTCCTCGTTCCTGACGGCGCATCGCAACCCCACGGCTGCGCGTCGGGGCCGTCCACTTCCGCTTCACTTCGCGAGAGATCGGTCGTTCCGGCAATGAGATCGAGATGCGCGGTGAAGCTCGGTCCGAACATCGTCGGAAACATGTGATCCGCGAGGACGTATTGCGATGCCATCGCCCAATACGGCGCCACGAGGTTGCGATTGACGTATGCGTAGGGATACGTGCCGGCCTGCGCTCCGTTCGTGAGCGAATTGAGATCGAATCCGTTCATCTTGCCGTTATTCCAAGAGGTCATCGCGTTAACCCAATCGTGATAAATGTCGAGTCCTTGTAGCGTTGCGCCGTGAAGCCGTACGCGCGCCCCGGTATGCAGGGTGCCGATCTGAGCAGTGTCCGCACCCGGAAAACCTGAAAAAAGGTTATCAAAACTGCGGTTCTCCTGCACGATGATGACGACGTGCTTGATGTATTTCTGGAGCGGAGCCGTGTCGCCCTGAGCTTCTCGAAGGGCGCCTCTCGTCGATTGCGGCGATACCGAAACAGCGCTCGCGCACCCAGCCGCCAGCACCGCGGCGATTGCACCGGCAGCACTTGTCGCTAAGGCAGTTTTCGCAGTATAAGCCCGCACGTGCGCGCGCTTACGCCTTGAGCGCTTTTACGGCGAGCGCGACGAGCATCGCGGTAAACGTAACGAACGTCTTGCTCTCGGCCTCGGCAATCACGCCGCCCTGCCACGTGCCCTTGGTGCCAGGCATTGGTTCGAGTTGCGGCATCAATGGCGGCACCTGCTCGCAATACCGCTCGAACGCTTCGCCGAATGACGCAGTTAAGAACCGCTCCTCGTGCGGAATGATGGTGGCGTACACGGCACACATCGCCGCAAGAGAACCGGCAATCAAAGCCAAACGCTCTACGGCTCCATTCCTGCCGGTAAAGGCAATTGCAAATCCGGCGGCGGTCACCATGTTGCCGAGGTACAGCGGGTTGCGGACGTACGCGTACGGCCCGGCCGTGACCAGGTCCGGCGCCGTAACCGTATCTGCTCGGGTCGTGGCGCCCGAATATCCCACCGCCCAGCAACGCACCAGCTCTCCCGCCATGGCCAGCGGCAAACCGGTTGCCACGCTGAACGCGCTTGGCTTCCCGCACAGCACCAGAAGCGCTGCGGGGACCGCCAGCAGCGTACCGCGATTCTTGAAGACGAACTTTTCGAATGCTTCGGATTCGAATTTTTCCATTGCTTGTAGCTCGCTTACGTAACCGAGCTCGCGTTTCCCTCACCACAAGCAGCGCGATATGCCGCCTCGTACACATCGCGCAACGAGCGGGAGAGCGAAATGCTTGGGCGCCACCCGGTTCGCTCGCGCAGCTTTTCGGCACTGCCGACGAAAAGCGGAACGTCGCTCGGCCGCATCCTCGCGGTGTCCTCGCGCACTTCAACGGGTACGCGCGCAAGCGTGATGAGATCCCTGAGAACATCGCGCATTTTCACCGCCGTTTCGCTGCAGACGTTATACGCCTCGCCGGACTCGCCGTCGCGCGAGAGTGCGATGTAAGCGTTGACGACGTCGCGAACGTCGAGAAAGTCACGAGCGGCATCCAAATTGCCCACCAGAAGCACCGTGTCGCCGCCGGTGGCAATCCGCGCCAACTGCGCGGCGAACGATGCGACCGCGAAGCGCGTGTTTTGGCCCGGCCCAATATGATTGAAGGCTCGCGCCACCACGACGTCGAGACCGAGGCTGCGCGATTCGCCCAGGAGGATGGCTTCGGCGGCCATTTTGCTCGCAGCGTACGGCGTCGCCGGCCGAAGATCGAGCGTTTCCCGCGCCGGCAGCTCTTCACGTGTTCGCCGGCCGTACACTTCCGCTGAGCTCGTAAAGAGGATGCGCGGCATCCAACCCGCGCCGGCCGCAAACTCGCGAACGCACGTCGCAAGGAGCGCGCTCCCGACCGCATTGCTTTGATATACCTGCAGCGGCGAGGCAAACGAATCGGGGACGAACGTTTGCGCGGCGAGATGAAAGACGACCGAGGGCCGCGCCCTCTCCAGCGCCGCGCTCATCGTCGCCGGATCGCCGAGATCGAGCGGGAGGTAGCCTTCGATGGATTCGTGCGGACCGCGGCAACCGACGACGTCAACATCTTGCCGCCGCAACGCCTCAACAAGATAACGCCCAACGAATCCACTCGCTCCGGTGACGAGCGCGCGCACGACGCTAGGAAGACTCCCTAAACTCGAACTTGTTCCGAGAGGTGGTCGATATCGGCTTTCACCATCATGTCGACGAGCTCTTCGAAGGTGACTTCCGGAGCCCAGCCCAACGTGCGCCGCGCTTTGCTGGCGTCGCCCACCAGCATATCCACTTCCGCCGGCCGAACGAAACGCGGGTCGACAACCACGTACGGCTCGTACGATCCAAGCCCCGCCGTCTCGAACGCGATCCGCACGAAATCCCGCACGCTGTGGGTGCGCCCGGTTGCAATCACGTAATCGTCTGGCTCGTCGGTCTGCATCATCATCCACATGGCACGAACGTAATCGCCGCCATAACCCCAATCCCGCTGTGCATCGAGGTTTCCCAACCGCAACTCCTTGGCGAGGCCAAGCTTGATGCGTGCGACGCCGTCCGAAATCTTGCGCGTCACGAACTCTCGTCCGCGGCGCGGGGTTTCGTGATTAAAGAGGATCCCGCTGCACGCAAAAAGGCCGTACGATTCCCGATAGTTGACCGTAATCCAATGGCCATAGACTTTAGCAACGCCGTAAGGGCTACGTGGATAGAACGGCGTCGTTTCCTTTTGCGGAACCTCAATGACCTTGCCGAACATCTCGGAGCTCGATGCTTGGTAGAATTTGATGGAAGGATCGACGTGCCGAATCGCCTCGAGCATGCGCGTGACGCCCAGCGCGGTGAACTCACCGGTGAGCACCGGCTGTTCCCACGAGGTCGGCACGAACGATTGTGCCGCCAGGTTGTAGACCTCTTGCGGCCGGGTCTGCTGCACGATCGACTGAATCGAGCTCTGGTCGAGCAAATCGCCGGAAACAATCTCTAAATCACCGACGATATGTTCGATGCGCTCGTGCACTTGGGTGCTCGTGCGGCGCGTCATGCCGATGACGCGATACCCCTTTTCGAGCAAGAACTCGGCTAGATACGAGCCGTCCTGGCCGGTGATT
The DNA here is from genome assembly GCA_963752765.1 of Vulcanimicrobiota bacterium. Classification (GTDB taxonomy): domain Bacteria; phylum Vulcanimicrobiota; class Vulcanimicrobiia; order Vulcanimicrobiales; family Vulcanimicrobiaceae; genus JAFAHZ01. The sequence continues at coordinate 168,144 of CAVVZD010000009.1, read as the reverse complement.
CCCGTGATGAGCGCGGTTTTCTGCATTAACTTACGACGCGTTCGAGCGACTTCAATCGCTCGGAGAGCGTCACCGCGATGAAGGCAGCTACTTCGCTTGGCAGCGTGCCTCGGCCGAAACCGGCGTCATAGCCTAGCTCGCTCGCCATTAAGTTGGTAACGCGCGGTCCTCCACAGATGAGCACGATGCGATCGCGCAAGCCTTCGGCTTCGAGCAACTCGACGAGCGCGGTAAAGTTCTTGACGTCGCTCCCCTTTTGCGTCACGACTTGTGAGGCGAGGATCGCGTCGATCGAATGCTCCTTGGCGAAGCGAACGAGATCGTCCGCCGCCACTTGGCTTCCAAGGTTAAAGGCCTCGAACATATGGTAACGCTCGAGCCCATAATTCCCCTTGTAACCCTTCATGTTGAGGATCGCATCGATGCCGACCGTGTGCGCATCCGTACCAATGCAGGCGCCGGCAACTTTTACCTTTCGCCCGATACGCTCGGCGACGAAAGCATCGATCTCTTCCATTGTCATGACGTGAGCACGTGCCGACGGAGCTTTGATGCTATCGACATCGATGGCCTGCGGGCTCGCGCCGTAGACGACGAAAAACGAAAAGCCGCTCGCAATGCGCCGCCCTTCTGCGACCGCAACGTCGGTAAAGCCCATCTTGACGACCAGCTGCCGCGCGGCTTCGTCGGCCGCCTCGCTCCATTCGATCGGCAACGTAAACGACAACTGCACTTTTCCGTCGTCGATGGTGTCGCCGTACGGCTTGACGAGCTTGCTCATGCCACTACGCCGCGCAACGCGTCTTCAAAAGGATTACAATACGAGTGAGAGCGCTCGAAGACGCCGTCAAAGCCTCGGCCCCCGTCGGGGGAACGCGACACGTCGGCAAAAGCCGCAGCATCGATCGAGGCCATCAAACCTCTGCCCGCAACGCGTTCCAGCAACGTTTCACAGGACGTTAGCACCTCCTGAGCGCGGCGCTCGACGATGCCTCCCGGCTTGAACGTGATCTCATCGCCGAGGTGGCGCGCGGTGGACATAATGTAGCGGGCATTCTCGAGCGAAAGAACGCGGTCGCCGAGGAATGGGGTATGAATCGCCTCGGTCAACATGCCGCACAGATGAATGGTCTGGCGCGTCATGACCGACGTTAGGTTAAAGAGCGCATCGATGAGATGGCCCTTGAAGATGTCGCCGGTCATGTGCTTGGTCGGCGGCATGTATTTCAGCGGCGCTTCGGGGAAGATCTGACGCGCGAGCTGGGCTTGCGCCACTTGGTAGAGAAAACCGTCTTCGAGCTCCGGATTGATCTCGTACGCATCGCCTAAACCAATCTGACGATCCGGCATTCCGGCGCGATGCGCAAACTCTTCGTTGATGAATTGTGAGGCAAGCACGGCCGGAGCTTGCTCGACGGCATCCGCCGTCGTCAAGTAATTGTCTTCGCCGGTGTTAATGATGATGCCCGAATAGGCGTTGAGCATTCGGCTGAAGTGCTGATCGATGAACGTCCGCTTCATGTTGATGTCGCGGAACAAGATACCGTACATCGAGTCGTTGAGCAGCATGTCGAGTCGCTCGAGCGCGGCCATCGCTGCGATTTCCGGCATACACAGGCCGCTAGCGTAGTTTGTGAGCATGACGTAGCGCCCGAGCTTTTCGGAAACCTCGTCCAGCGCGGAACGCATGATGCGGAAATTTTCCTGCGTGGCGTACGTTCCACCGAAGCCTTCGGTGGTGGGACCGTACGGCACGAAATCAAGCAGCGATTGCCCCGTCGAGCGAATGACGGCAATGACCTGCGCTCCGGCCTCCGCGGCGGCAACCGCGGCGGTGCGGTCCTCGTAAATGTTGCCGCTGGCGACGATGACGTAGAGCAACGGCGTGGGCAATTGCGGCAGCCGGTGCAGCAACGTGTTGCGTTGCTCGCGGCGAGTACGGATGCGGTCGAGCGCCGCCTCAACGTGCGGGCGGAGCGCGCCACGCGCGGCGGCATCGGGCGTGCTTGCAAAACTCGAGAGCGCACACTCGCCGGCTGCAATCGCTTTGCCGAGCATGAGCGGTTCGAAGCCGGTCTCCGCCAGCGCTTTCCCAAAGGCGAGCGCAACCCCGTCTTCACGCTGGCCGGAGGAGAGCGAATCCACCACGAGGTTGGGAACCGGAACGTCGTCGGCGCCGATACCGTCGACGCCTAAGAGACGCAGAACCGATCGTTCCACCGAAGCGGTGGAATGTTCGCGAATGAATTCTTCAACGGGCGCAACGATCGCGGCCGCCAGGTTGCGGCAGCGATCGACCTGCAAAGAATCGATCCTCAGCTCCATGTCCCGCTCACGTTTCGCCACGCCCGCCACGGAGCCCTAAGTACGCGCGTATCCCCTCCTGCCAGGTCGGCATGTCGACGCCGAGCGTCCCGAGTTTACTGCTTGCCAGCGCGGAAAAGGCGGGTCGCCGCGCCGTCGTCTTCCATTGGGCGGCCGAAATCGGCTCGATCTGGCCGCTTTCGCCGGCTTGCCGCAGTGCCTCAGCGGCAAAGTCGTACCAGCTGACAGGACCGCGATCGACCACGTGATAGATACCGATGGCGCCGCCACTGACCAGCCGGTGCAATGCCGCCGCGACGTGCCCCGCGAACGATGGCGAGGCAATGACGTCATTCACGATCCGCTGCGGCTCGTTGGCGCGCGCCTGTGCGATCACGCGGTCGATAAACGTGTATCCTTTGCTCGCGGAAGGCCGCACGCCGTACAGTCCGCACGTCCGAACGATCAGCGCACGCGCCTCTCGGCGCTGCACCAACAGCTCGCCGGCCAACTTCGACACACCATACGTCGAAAGCGGCTGTGGGCGATCCTCTTCCGTATACGGCCTCGTGGAATTCCCATCGAACACGTAATCCGTGCTGATCGTGACGAAGAGCGCGCCGCGCTCATGACAGAGCGAGGCCAGACGGTCGACCGCCACGGCGTTGATTGCGAAGGCCTGCTCCGGCTCGCTTTCGCAGCGGTCGACGTTGTGAAAAGCGGCGCAGTTGATCACCACGTCGGCTGCGGACTGCATCAGTGCTGCATCGAGCGCAGCGGCGTCCTCGAGATGAAGTTGCGCGTGCGGCGGTGCGACAACGTCGTCGTCCCTCCAGTTCCGCCGAATCTCCGTTCCGAGTTGACCCGAGCCTCCGATCAGGAGGACGCGCACGATCGCCAGCCCTGCCACGAGAGCGCGCCGGCCACCAGCACCGTCGTCGCGCTCATGCCCGCAACCAGAACGTGTACGACTTGGACCAGCGTCGCATGAACGGCCAAAAGCGAGAGCAGCGTTACCGCGGTCCCTGCCAGCAGCGGTGCCGCAAACGCAAGTCGGTGCGTCGCGATGCCGTAAGATCCCAGCAACGTGATCAGTGCCAGCAACAACATAGCCGTGGTGTAACCGACGAGCAACCCTCGGGCAGCATCGAACGCGTGGCCCACCAAAACGTGGAGAAGCAGCAATCCAAAGATCTTCACGCCGGCGATCCCGCACAGCGCAATTATAACGAAGAGGACCAGCGCAGGTACGAGTGCGTGACGCGTCCGTTCGCCGCGCACGTGGCGATCGGTGACCTGCGGCAAGAGGACGGTCGAAATGAACCCGCAGAAATAAAAGACAATCTTACCTCCCAAAGCCGCAGCAGAGTACAGACCCGCTTGCGCCGCATCGAAGAAATGCTTTACGAGGATGACGTCGACATTGCCAACGAGCGTCACGACGATCGTCAACGCCGCCGCGCCGACCCCTGAAAGCGCGATCCGTTTCCAGTCGTAGCGGATCGCTCGTTGGGCAACGCGCGCATACCGTCGCGCAAGCAGCACTGCAATCACCCCAAAGCCTGCGACAGCACCGGCCGAAAATCCAACCACGCCTCCGGCCAGGCCAAAGCCAAAAGAAAGCAACGCCGCCAATGCCAGCACCTTGGCAGCTCCTTCTGCGCAGACCGAACCGGCGAACGTCCCAAAATCTTGCGTTCCCTGAGCGATCGCCCGCAGCGCGACGTTGAGTAACGTAAATACCGATATGATCGCGACCGTTGGTACGCTCCAGGCAGGAACGTGTAGAAAGACGCCGATCGGGTTCTCCAGCGCGAGCGCAAGCACGATGACGGCCACGCCGACGACTCCGAAGAAGCGCACCACGTCGACCGTCATGGCACGCACGTGCGACTCGTCGTGCAATGCCGCAAACTCGGCGGCAAAACGCGCGATCACCGGCGACGCCAGACCGGTCGGCAAGGCGACGATCGTGCACGCGGAGATAAGTGCGTAGAGCTGACCATACGTCGCGACGCCCAGCGCGCGACTTGCCATCGCGTGAAAGACGAATCCGCCCAAATTAAGGAAGAGCGAAGCGAGAAATACCAGCGCGGCCTGCCGCGCCATGGCGCCGGCCCGAACGCGATTGGCAAGAGTAGCCACCGGCTCATTAGCGGGAGCGAGCCGGCGTTGGACGTTCACGCTTCGCAGAGTACGTCGCGTTCGCTTCCGGTGCCTGGCCGTAACAAATCGGAGGGTCTGGGGTAGTCCACCCTAAGACTCGAAGGATGGGAGGATGCGAATCGAGGGGCAGAGCGATGAGGCGCTCGTTCGGCGAGTTCTCGTGGGCGAGCGCGACACCTTCGCTTCCTTAGTCGATCGATACAAACGAGGAATTGCAAACTTTATCGGTGCGTCCGTCCGGGATGCAAGCGACGTGGCCGATCTGACGCAAGAGACGTTTTTGCGCGCGTACGCTCATCTGGCGACCTTCAATCCTGCTTTGGGACGCTTTTCCACGTGGATCTATCAAATTGCGCGCAACGTCGTACGCACGCATCTTGGAAAATCGTCGCGTCGCCCGCTCATTGCGCCGATGCCCGAGGACCAGACGCTGGAAAACGCAGTGCCCGACCTTTCGCGTGAATCGGATCCGGCCGGCGGTGTTCTGCGCGAGGAAGCGGAACGGCAGCTCGCAGCGGCTCTGGCAGAACTCCCCGAACGCATGAGAACCGTCTTGGCACTTCGATATTTTGACAACATGGAGTATCAGACGATCGCTACTACCTTGGGTCTTTCGTTGGGGAACGTCAAGACGCTCATTCACCGCGGAAAAATCGCACTGTCAAAACGCATGCGCGATCGTGAAGCGGTCGCGGCACGAACGGGAATATCGAATGCATTGCTCCTCGTTTGAGCATTTGCTCGACGCTTATTTGGAGTGCGATCTTCCCGTGCGGACGATGCGCAAGGTCGCCAACCATTTGCACCACTGCCACTCGTGCACGGTAACAATGCAGGAGTTGCGGGTCGTCGACGCATTGCTCGCGACAACCACTCCGATCGAGTTACCGCCGAACTTTGCCCATGCAGCCATGACCCACGTCCGCGCCCTGCCCAAACCGCGCCACAGCGGGGGAGCGGCCTGGATGGCGCTGGCGTTCTACGTCATCTGCGTGTGGATCGCGGCGTCGGTCATCATGGTCTTCGTTCGCAGCGGTTTCCCCGCGTTGGGACTCGGAGCGTTCGAGAACTGGATCTCCGACGTTTTGCATGGTGGCGCATGGCAAGCACTCGTGGCGACCCTGCGCGCCTTTACTCCGGTGACGCCGCTTTTGGCCGCGACGGTTGCGGTTGTCCTCGCGGTCGACGTAGCGCTGGCCGTCGGCGTTCTGTTTTTCTACCGAGCGGTACGGCCATGGCTAGCGGCACGACTGTCCGAACGGGAGGCATGATGTTTGCACGAACGGCGCTCGCATTCGTAGCGCTTCTCTCTTTGACTACAGCGCTCGGTTCGGCCGCACAAAGCATCGATCACGGCGGAAGCTACTTCGGCAGCGTCGTGGTCGAGCCGGAACAAACGGTCGAAGGCGATCTCAACGTGCTCTTCGGCAATGTCACCGTCGAGGGAACGGTCGATGGCGATATCAACGTCGTCGGCGGAAGCGTCTACGAGCGTCAAGGCTCACTCATTACCGGCCACGTGAACACGGTCGGTGGTGAGGTCGTCAGCGAAGTCGTGCCGTGGATGCCCAATCCAGAAGTGCGTGCTCCCTTTGAATCCGACTCGCATTTGCTCTGGCGTCTAGCGTGGGACGTCGTCGTGCTGCTCATCTTCCTGATCTTTCCGGTGCGCACGCGCATGGCATTGGACCGGCTCGAACGCCATCCCGGTCTCTCGGTTGCCACTGGAACGCTCGGATTTGTCGGTATCTTTCCGCTTGCGGTCCTGCTGGCGGTTTCCGTCATCCTCATCCCGCTCATTCCGCTTGAATTTATCGCCGTCATCGGTGGCGTTTGCATCGGAACAGCCGCTCTCTCATTGCTCGTGGGTCGGCGCCTATGCGAGCTCATCAACCCGTCGCAAACCCCAGCACCGCTCACTGCGTTGGTGGTTGGACTCGCACTGCTCACCGCGGGAGAACTCGTACCGGTCATTGGGGTGATGGTCATGATTCTCGTCGCTCTCATCGGTTTAGGCGCCGCAATGCTGACACTGGTCAGCGAGCCGGCCTTCGCGGGAGTTACTCGGAGTCCGGTGGGAGCAACGATGGCGCCTGTTGCAGGAAGAAGTGCGCCGAATACACCTGCGGGATCGCCTTGAACGCACGCGGCGATCTCGTGAAATCGAAGGCGCCGAACATATCTTTGGCGCGCGCGTCGCTGTAGCCAAGCGACGCCAATCCGAAGGTGAGCTCGACGGTTTTCAGGATGCTTCCAAACTCATATTGCGTGTGATCGACATAGCCTTGCCGAGCGTAAGGCGAGATGATCATGCACGGCACGCGAATGCCTAAACCGAGATAGTCGAGTTGGGGCGGAGGGACATTATCATACCAGCCTCCCCAATCGTCCCAGAGCACGATGATAGCCGTCGACTTCCACGATGGGCTTTTGCCGATTGCATTCACAACCGACGCGACCCACGATGGACCGGTCGCTGACACCGCAGCCGGATGATCTGAGTTCTTTTGGTCGGGAATGACCCACGAAACGACCGGCAACCGGTTCTCTTGGGCATCCAACAAAACGGTGCTGGGCGGCGAGACAACGTTCTTCCAGTCTGCTTTGTGATAGACAGCCTGTATCGCCGAAAAGGCAGTCCACGAACGCCCACCCGGATCTTTGCCGATCTTCGGAGCGTAATACGTCCAAGCGATTCCCTTGGCGTCGAGAACATTTGCGAGCGTAGCATACGCGTAGCAGGGAAATGGGCCAGCGTTTTGCTTGACGATTCCCGGGCCGACACCGCCGGGAGGCATGACGGCAAGGTTCGTCACCGTTCCTACTGGGGCACCGCACCCCCAATCCTCTTCGGTCGTAGGATTGTCGGCCACTGCGGAGCGCTTCGAGAGCTGCGTAGTACCAGCAATTAAATCTTGATGTGCAGTAAAACTCGGCCCCCATTCGGTTGGAAACATGTGATCGGCGAGAACGTACTGCTGCGCCATATCCCAGTAGGGCTTCACTTGCGTCCGTTCCAGATACGAATAGGGATAGCTTCCCGCCGGCCCGCCGGTCAATCCGATGAAGTTCTCGTCGAATCGATCCATCTTGCCGTTGTCCCATGAAGTGACGGCGGTGCGAAAATTATGCCCGACGTCTCGGCGCGGATCCTTGAAGCTGATCGGTGCCAACGGTACGGTTTTGCCCTTACTGTTGAGGCCGCTTTTTGCCGTCAAGGCTCCTGGATATCCGGCGAAAATCATATCGAAGCTGCGGTTTTCTTGAACCACGATCACGATGTGCTTAATGTACTTTCCGGGAAGGATTCCCGTGGCCGCACGCACCGCTGAGGGAAGCGCAGCACCGCCTCGCCCGGAGATCGGTTCGCATGCAACCACCGCAAGCAATGCAACCGTTAAAGCAACTCGAAGAGCTGAGCGCACGCATTGGTACTTTCGGCAATCTCATACGTGCATACCTGGAGCGGAAGGCGCCCAATGGCCCCCGAAGGAGCGGGCTCCATGGTAGCAGTGGCGCTAACGTGTCCATTTTGCACGGGCGAGGAGATTGCGCGAACGGTCGAGGGAACCGAACGTTTCTTTGGTAACGGCGGCTCGTTCGAGTACAACGTTTGCGCAGACTGTGGATCGATTTACCTTTCGGATCGCACCATCGACCTGAGCGCTCACTATCCAGAGCACTACTATTCGTATACCGGTAACAGGCGGCCGCCTCTCCAGGCGGCCGCCGAGAATTTCGTCTGCCGGGTGCGTGCCCGCTTTGTGCTTGGACTTCTGCGCCGAGCCGGCGCCCGCATCGATCGTCGCGCGCGCGTCGTCGACGTCGGGAGCGGCGCGGGGGACCTGCTACGCGCATTTGTTCGGCTTGGCTACGACAACGTGACCGGCGTCGATCCATACTTGCGAGACGACGTCGAGACCGCGGGAATTCCGGTCGAGCGACGGACGCTCGAGCAGCTCGCCAACGATCCGGCCTACGCGGGCAGCGCCGGTGTCGTCATGTTTCATCACTCGCTCGAGCATGTCTTCGATCCCGCGACGGAACTCGTCGCAGCGCGAAAACTCCTTCAGCCGCGCGGTGGGATTGTCGTCCGCGTACCGGTAGTGAACTATGCTTGGGAACGCTACGCAACATGCTGGGTCGGTTTTGATGCCCCACGCCACGTCGCGATTCCGAGCGAGCGCGGCATGTGGGACCTCGCACGGCGCGTCGGTTTACATGTTTCCCTCGTGCGCTATGATTCGACCGAAAACCAGTTTTTGGTCAGCGAGGCGTACGCTCGCGGTCTGACGCAGCCCGAAGCATTTCCCTCCTGCCCGCCGAGAACGGCGGTGCGCAAAATCCTGACGATCCCCTTGCGATTGCGCGCCGCCTGGCTCAATGCGCGCAAGCGCGGGGACCAGGCCGCCTTTATCCTTCGGCCATCCGGGGAAGAAAGAGCATAATATGAAAATTATTTCACGGGCGGCTACGTTTGCGTCCCGCACGCAACGTCTGCATGCGTCGACGATTCGCGAGATGCTCAAGGTCACGCAACAGGCTGACGTCATATCGTTCGGCGGCGGGTTGCCGGCACCCGAGCTTTTTCCAACCAAGGCTATAGCGGCGGCGACGCAGCGTGTCATGGATCGCAACGGTGCCGCCGCGCTTCAGTACAGCGTCACCGAGGGGATCCCCGAAATGCGGCGCTGGGTCGCGGAGCGGCTCACGTGGCGCACCGGTCATGTTTTCGAAGCCGATGCGGTAACGATCGTTAACGGGTCACAGCAAGCACTCGATCTGATCGCGCGAATCTTTCTTGATCCCGGCGATCACGTTGTGCTCGAGAACCCCTCGTACTTAGGAGCGATTCAGGCCTTCGACGGCTATCAAGCCCGTTATCTGACCGTGAACACGGACGACAACGGCATCGTCCCGGAGTCGCTGGAGCAGCTGCTCGAACATGCCGATCCATTTCCGAAGTTCGTGTATTTGATTCCTAACTTTCAAAATCCGACCGGTCGAACGCTGTCCGCCGACCGTCGCGAGCGCATCGTGCGGATCTGCGAGCATTTCGGTTTGCCGATCGTCGAAGACGATCCCTACGGCGAGCTTCGCTTCGAAGGAACCGATTTGCCGATCTTGGCATCGTTTGCCAGCACCGCTCCGATCCTGTACGTCGGCACGGGAAGTAAGATCATGGCACCGGGTATGCGGGTCGCATGGCTCGTGACTCGCGACGACGAGATTCGCGAAAAGATCGTGCTGTCCAAACAAGGTGCCGATCTGCACAGCGGGACGTTCGCCCAGTACGTCTTCTACGAATTCGTAAGCGAGGAGGCTGCGTTCGCAGAACACGTGCGCGCCATTGCGCGCACGTATGGGCGGCGACGTCACGTCATGAGCGCTGCCCTCGCAAATATCGATTATCCCAGCCTGGAATACTCACGGCCGTCGGGCGGAATGTTTCTGTGGGCGCGCGTCCCGGGGGTGGACACGACCGAACTGCTGCAACGCGCCACCGAAGCGAAGGTGGTTTTCGTTCCAGGCGTCAACTTCTACCCGGCGCGCGACGTGCACGACGGGATGCGCCTGAACTTTTCGAACGCTTCGGAAGAGAAGATCCAGACCGGCATCGAACGTCTCGGCCACGCTATCACGGCATATCGCCGCTAGGAGGAACCGGGCGTGTCACAAGGTCTGATCGTAGGCATCTTTCCCAGCGCCGATCCGACGGCGATTCAAGGTGCGCTCTCGGCCCAGCAAATCGATTTGAGCCAGGTCAAGGTCGTCAGCCGCACGTTGACCGACGACACCGGCGACGATTCCGGCATCCACTTCATGGACGTGGAAGAGGCGATGGAGCATAACGCGATGACCGACGAGATCACCCACGGCAAGGAAATCATGGAAGATTCCGGTGGAACGAGCGTTCCCGGTCTGGGCGGCCGCGGTCCGTCGCTTTCGTCGTTCACCCACTCCGAGCGGCCGAACTACCTAGCGGCGTTTCACGTTCCCGACGACGAAGTCGACAACTTCAACGGTGCGATCGACGAAGGACGGGCGGTCGTGGTCTACCCCGATGCGGGCAGCAATGCCAATGCGATCGCAGAGAAATTGAAAGCGGCAGGCTTGAGGAACGTTCGTTTGTATTAACCGTCGCTAACGGCTTCGAGACGCCTCGCACGCGCGTACGTCACGATCGCGACCAACCATCCCAAGAGGGTGACGAAGAAGCCAAGTTTGATGTACGCCGGCCAAAGGTGAAGCAGCACGTATTTTCCGGGCGGCACGTTGTCGAAACAGGTGTTCTCAAGATCGCACCGGTATCCGGCCAGCGCGCGGCCGGCGCCTTGCAGCCGCCAATAGCCGTCCGGGAAGACAGCTGCTTCCAACGTCGTCGGCCGCTCGACGCTTACGATCCAACGCGCGCTCGCGATCTGTTGCACGTCGATCGGCTTTGCGTGCGCCCTCCATGAAAGAGGGACGAACGCCATCAGATACGCATCGGCCGGCGCGCGGTTCCATGCGATAGCGTGCCAGCCGTCGCGCGCAACCGTCATCGCATCGCCGGCGTTGCGACCGTCGACGACCACGGAACCACCGCCGCTCGACGACCCCCGGCGTATTCGCAATACGCGATACCTTCCGGCGCTCAGCCACCGGCGTCCGCTCAGGTCGTACGAGTTTACCGCGCGAGAAATCGTAATATCTTGAACGTATGACGTCGACCAGACGCTCGCGAGCGTCACCGTGCAATTTCCGGCAGGAGTTGGTTCAAGCGCGAGCGCGTTCACCGGTGCCAGGAATGATCCATCGATGGAACGGCTGCCGCATGCGAGACGCACGCGAATTGGTCCGCTTCCAAAATCACCCTGGGCCGAAAGGGTCGTTGGACTCGATGACGTGCCCGGCGGGAAGACCACTCGCAGCGTCAGACTCGAACTCACCGGCAATCCGGTGAAGCGGGGAATCTCGTTGTGCCCCGACTCCGCAGTTGCGCCATACGCGGGAATCTCCGGAGCCATATGCCTGAGACGACCGAGAAAATCGAAATCGGCGATAACGAGGGAACGGTCCGCTGTCGGACGCGCGGCCAGTGGATCGGCTTCGATTGCGACGCCGAGGAGTTGAGCGATGGACAGAATGTCGTTCGGAGCGCTGTGCACGAGCACGTGAACCAACTCACCGGTACGCAGATCCACGTCGCCGTGTGCGATCAGCACGCTGCCGCGGTTGGCAGCCCCCGTTGACACGCCCGAGCAGCACGTATTACCCGTGTAGATTGCGACGTACGACGAAGCTTCGTATCCACTTTCCGCGTATGCCGTTGCCCAGACACGATACCGGCCCGCTGCGCCGGTCCAGCGATAGGTTGCAACTGCGTTCGGCGCGAGCGCCAGCAGGCGCTGCCCTCCGTTTCCGCGCGCCGGGCCGACCGGTCTCATGCCATTGGAAGCCAGCAACGCCAACGATCCCTTCGGCGATGACAATGCCGACCGCTCGGGAAAACGACTAGCCGAGAACACGAACGCGTTTTGCGCCGGCGGCACCGTAACGCGCTCCCTTCGCACGATCGCTGCACCGTCAAAGGCGAGACGCCACGTCGTCGACAGGTTCGCCGCCGACTCGTCGACCGTGTCGAAGAGCAGCGTCATGCCATGAAGCCCCGCGCGCAGAAAGCCGATCGGGAGCCGCAGCCACACGAATCCAGCGGACGGGTTACAATTAAATGAAAACTCGCGACGATCGATCTCGACGCGCCCGCGCGCTCTGCCATGGCAGACGACGCGCATCGCAAACACGTAGGCTCCCGCGCGATCGATTTCAAAGATTGATGAGGCCTGATTCCCCGCATCGAGCGACTCCGCCGATGCACCGAAGATCGGAGCGTCTCCGTCGACGGAGTTTCGGTACCACGGCACGTTGATGAGGAATCGCCCGAATGTCAGCCGGTAGTCAACGTCCCGCATGATGCCGGAGTGCCGAAAAAGGACGATGGCAGGCCACCGGTACGCGGGGATTCCGCCAAGCTCCGCATCGAGCGGCGCCGCATCCGCGTACACGTTGCGCGAGCAGGCCGAAGCATTAAGGTCGAGAGCGATATCGAAAAACTCCGGCCGCGCAACGATGTTATCGAGCAACCCGGGACCGCCGATCAGGCACGCGCGCAAGACGCGGTGCACGTACGTCCGAATCGGTTCGACGCTGTACGCTGCTACCGTCGTCGCATCGCCGGCCAACGGCGTCAGAAACGAGCTGCGCACGATGGACGACTGGCCGAGCAGCGGCGAATCCGGGGTCCAGGGCGGCGAGGCGATGATCGTTGCCACGTTGCCGCGTGCAAGCAGTCCGGCACCGCCAAGCCCGTCGCCTTCGTAACGCTCGGCGAAATCGTTCTGAAAGTCGAGGAACGGCATCGGCGCGCCGTAGAGCGACGTATCGAAGACCGAGCCTTTGTCGACGAGCGCAAGATTAGCGACCCGATTGTCGCGCGCCGCCGCGACCGCGCCGATGCTTCCGAGATACGGCTCCTTGTCGTCGATGGAATACAGATCGCCCGAGAACGTACGGAACAGCAGAAACGTCGCGAAACCGGCAACCAACAATGCACACGCAACCCATGCCGAGTAGACGGCAAACCGCCTTTCTCTGCAAAGACGCTCTAGCTGAGAGATTGCGCAGACCAGGACGACGACGACGCCCAGCGCCAAGAACCGATCGGGCGTGCGGATATTGTCAACGACCGGAAGTTGCGAAACGATCCACCAGATCAGGCCGAAGCCGGGTATGAGCGCGCCCGTCGACAGCGCGATGCAGGCCAAACCTATTACGAGAAATGGAACTTCGCCCCAAGCGAAAGAAAAACGTCGCCGCGCCGCGCCGTTCACCCATGCAATGGCGAGCGCCCAAAGCCCAAGACCGATGGGAACCGTCAAGAAGAGCAGCGGACCTAAGGCAAACTCTTTGCGCGGGTTCGCGATCAGCTCGTTCATGCACAGGCAAGCGAGTGCCAGTGGTCCATTTTGGTACTGCGCGAACTCCCCCCTTGCCAGCGCAGCTCCGACCGTCGCGCTCGGTGCGAAGAGCGACATCGAGGCTTGCGTCGGCAAGACGACGTAGGCGATGCTCGCAAAAAGAATTACAAGGCCGCCGACACCAGCTAGTGCCCACGCTCCGAGGCGGCGGCGGTCGAATGCGAGCGCCACCGCCAACGCGTACGCCGGAATGGACTGCAGAAAAAGATGCTCGATGGTAAAGTATGCGCTCAACAGCGAAACGAGCAGCGCGCACATCGGCAGCGCGCGCATTCCGTAGCGCCGGACAAGCACGAGCGGCACCGCAAGCTGAAGCGGCGCGAGCGCCGCGGTAAAACCGAACGCCAGGTCGCCTCGAACCATCAGTAGTTGCTCGGCGAGAAGCGCATAGACGGCAGCCGCCACCCACGCCCACGGAGACTTTCCTCGCAATACGCGATAAAGATAGAAGGCCGATGCCGCCGCAAGCAGCACTTCAATGACTTGAACGCTCTTGACCGCCTCAAAGGCATCTCTGCCAAGAATCTTTGCGAGCACTACGGAGATAGAAGCGGTGGTCATCGTGGCAAAGGCAAAGGCGCTGCGATCTCCCCAACCCGCCCAGCCCAACGCATCTTTAGCGTCCGTCAAGCTTTGCAGCCAATGGGCGATGGTGGACGTTGCCAAGAGATCGACGCCGAGATCGTAGTAAAAGCCGTAGGGCGGTACGGGCGACGTTATATAGAGCACGCCTATGCCGGCGACGGCGGCCAGGACGGCAATCGCGGCAAATGCGGCCACAAATGCAATCGGATTGCTGCGCGCCGCAATAAGCACGTACTGGTAGAGCTTCACGGCCATCAGCTACGCGACGTTTTCGCCGCCCTCCCGGAATCCTTCGATGAATGCGCGCACCAATGCCGGATATTCGCGCAAGGACGCTCCATTGAGGGCCGGCGAGACGATGCACTGAAAGAGCAACGCCGTCGGCATCGCAGAGAAAGGAACGAAACGGCGTACGACCTTACCCTTAGATCGCAGCCCGTTGCAGCGCTTTTGGAGCGAGCCGACGCGTCCTGTGGTGCGCCCCTCCTCCGGGTGAGCCACGAGCGCTTCGCGATACACACCGATCCGAACACCGCGCGCGGCGGCGCGAAGCGAGAGATCGACGTCCTCGTAATAGAGGAAATACGAGCGATCGAAGCCGCCGAGCGTTTCGAATGTTTCGCGGCGCACGACCATCGCGCACCCGCTGACCCAATCGGTACGTTCTCCCACGTAGGCAAAACGTTTCACAGCGCTGCCGAGAAAAGGCTGCCACGTTCCTCCGGCAAAAAACGGCCGGTCGCCGCCGGAGACGACGCTCGAAGCGACCTCGATGCCCTCGCCCTCCATCCACGAGCACATCCGTTCTATCCATTGCGGCTGCGCGGATGCGTCGGGATTAAGAAACGCAACGTACTCGTACTCACGTGGATCGCTGAACGCGCCGATCGTCGTAGCGGCAGCGAAGCCGAGGTTCGCATTCGTTTGCACGATGCGCACGGGCGGATAACGAGTCTCGATCATCGCGACCGATCCATCCGTCGAGCCGTTATCGACCAGCAGAACCTCACATGGAACGCTCTGCGCGAGCGCCGATTCGATAGCACTCGCGATGAATGCACCGTCGTTGTGGTTGACGATTACGATGCGCGCTCGTGCCATGCTTTACCGACGATATAGGTGGCACTCACCGCGAGCAAGAGCGCGACCGAGAACACCTCGGTCGTGAACTGTAAGGCGGCGACCCATTCAACGATGACAAACGGTTCGCTGCGGGCGTGTTCTGGAACGATCCATCCGTTTGCGGTCGAATCGACGGCAACGTGAGCGAGGCGCGTTCCGGCGGCAAACCCAAGCCAATGCGGATCGAAGCGAACGTTGTACCGAACCAGACAGAGCGGCGAGGGTGGTAGTTCTGAAACGGCGAGCCACGAGAGCGGCAAGCGAAATGGCAGAGCGGTTTTGCAGCCCGCTTGCGGTCGAGCGCGCGATTCGTAGGGATGGACGCTCTGCGCGACGACGACGCAAAGGCCGTTGCACCGGACGGCGGAGACGCGGGCCGGCGCTAGCCACCGATATCCTCGAGACGACCTCGCGATCGTCGCGCCGTGCAGGGCTTCAAGCCTTCCGGAGACGTACGCAAGCGTCCATTTCGACGGATCGATTTGCAGCATCGATTTGCTATTGCTCGTGATGGCGCCGCCCAATCCTTGCGAAAGTTCGGGAAGGACGGCAAACGCCGAACGTGCATCGACCCACCCGTCGGCGGCTGACACGTCTGTCGACGATGGAGCCACGACGCGAACGACCGGCGCAGTACGCCAGTCCGCCGGCGTGCCGGGCCCTGCCACGCGTGACGCATCGCCAAAGAAGATTGAGTTCTCCCAGAGAGGTTGCGGAATCGCGCTCAGGCCGGGCACGCTCGTGAGGAGCAGTTCGGGCATCTCGCGCAGTACGGTGCTCGGCGCGGTCTGCGGCGGCTGCGCTGGAGGCAGCGCCAACTGTTCGCGCAGCTGTTGTACGTCGGTTTGAAACTGCGGGCGTTCGATAACTTGTGCGACGCTTAGCGCCTCGAGCCAGCGCGCGTCGCCCGAAAACGCGTACCGTACCAGCGCGGGGGATTCCGGATAACTGAACTCCTGCGTATTGAGCGGCGTCACGTTGTCGTGCAGTACGACCGCGTCGGGATCGAGGCCAGACCCCCAGAGAAAACGGATCGGTTGCAACGGTGGCATCAACGCGTATCGGGTGTTCGCCAGCGCGGCGACGTGCACGACGGGAATCAGCTGTGCGGGAACCCAGTAGCGCGCGGGCGGCACGACGACCCACGCCGCGAAAAACGCTGCCGAACACGCCAGCCACGCCCAGCGCAGAACCGGAAGCCGCTGCGCCGCCGCCGAGCAGCCCGCGACGTAAGCAATGCAAAGGAAGGCGACGGCGTCGTAGAGCTCGCGATACAGACCCGTTGCCGGGACGTGCTGAACGAGCCACGTGTATCCACCGCCGAAGAGACCTTTCGTTCCGGTGACGAGAACCCAAACCGCAAGGACTCCAATGACGGGCCAGATCGCGCGGCGCGGCGCGCGAATCAGGGCGACGATTGCGCCGATCGCAGCCAACACGACGATCCCCCAGGTCGCGGCGGTTGCAAACCATGGGAGTGCGTTTTCGTAGAGCGCAAAGTAGCCGACGAGGAGCAGTCCGTGGAGAGGATCGACGGACTGGTTGTTCTGCCAAGCCAATGAGTACGGAATTGCGCGCAGGTAACTGCTTTCGGCTGCGAGGCCAATCCATATCGGCAGCGATGCAACGATCGCGACGGCGAGGGCCGAGGGAGGCTGACGTTTGACGACCGTCCACGCGGCGACGCCGACCAGCGACGGTAGAAAGAACTGCAGCTGCCCCATCGTTAGCAGCAAAAAGGCGCCCAACCGAAACTGCGACGGCCGCGCTTGCATCATCTCTGAAAGCAGTAGCATCGTCCCGGCGTAAGCCAGCACCATATAAATGTGTCCGGCGACAACTTCGTTGTAGACCCATGGGTTGAAGACGGCAAAGAGCGCCGCAGCGCCGCTCGCCGCGCCGCTCGGCGACCAGCATCGCGCTAGGCGGGCAGCGCCGGCCGCACTTGCGTAGCCAACGACGAAAACGTCGACGAGGTAACCGGCATAGCTTCCAAAGATTGCATTGATCGCCGAGTTGGCCACTGCGAGCAAATAATCGCTTGGATACGGTCGAGGACTACCGAAACCGTCCGTGCGCCAGCCCGAGATCGAGCTCCACGAATTGGAAAAGAAACCGCCGTTTGCGATCCAACTGCTCCAATCATGACGCAGCGTGGGAATGCCCGTGTACCCGAGAAAAATCGCAAACGCTAAACCACAGAGAACCGGAATCAGCCGGCTCACTGCGGTCAGTGCAATCCGGCAGTTGCCGAGATTCGCGCAGCGCGCGTTCGGCGCCATAGTGCGCGCAACTCGGGCAAGAACAGTAAGCCGATCGCGATGGCTACGTCGAGGACCGTGATCGTTAGTCCGAGAGCCAAAATCGGCGGAATCCGCCGGCCGACATACACGTCACCCGCCGCGACGTCGAAGCACGTGTTAACGAGATCGCACGGATACCCGAAGGTTCGCTGCGCTTTCGTTCGCGCAAACCAGTTGCCGTCGTCTAACTGCGCAAGCTCGAGCGTCGTGGCGGTAGGGCTGTGAACCGACCAGCTCGTCGCGGAGCGCTCCTCGACGCTGATGCTCGGCGGCAGCGGCGAGGCGGCAGTTCCTGCACGCACAAAGAGCAAAGGCGGCATCGTTGCCGGTGCGCGACGCAGCGTGAGGGCGTGTTCCCCCGCGGCCAGCGCGAGCGGCGCTTTTGCCGGCCAGGGGCGCCCATCGACATGAAGGTCGGCGCCGCTCGAACCGGTCCAGCGGTACACGCCGCCCGCAAAGTACTGCTGCGCGATCCAGTTCGCCACGATCGCGCCGCGAGCGTGCACGACCACGCTTTCCAGCGTCATCGTCTCCGATTTCCATTGCACGCTAAGCGCGCAGGGAACGTCCTCGTTTCGCTCGACGACGAGGGCGGCTCCGCCGGGATTCTCGCTGCCGCTGCCGATGTCCGAACGATCCGACCGCGCGCCGCACCGTAGTTCGGCAGCACCCTTGCCCCCGCTCACTTGGACGTCTGCGGTGACGCGGCCGTGCACGAAGACGGGATTGAACGGCAGCTCGGCCGTCACGCCTGGAAATGCGCGAATCGTTCCGGACGCAATTGCAACGTCGCTGGAATGAATGGCTTCATAAAATTGCAATGGGTCGCTCTTGCCGAACTCCCAAATTTCGCCCGCGTCATTGTAGCTGGTCGGCGTTTCTTCGGGTTGGATAGGCATGGCGATGATCTTCGTGAGCGCTGCCGTTCCACCGGGGCGCGCGTCCATCGTAACGTCGATCGGTGCGCCATGGACGAGCAACATGCGAGCGTATGCGGTACTTTCGGCAATGCCGATCGACGGATCGTAGCGAAGCGTCAATACCTGGCCGCCGGTGTGCAACGTTAGCGTTGGAGCGCCTTCGTTAAACCAACCCGACGCGGCCACCACGTATCTGCCGGTCTTTCCATACCATTGGAAACGCGCGTGCCCGTCACTACCGCTGACCACGATTTTTGTTGCGCCGTCAAAGAACAGTCTCATTCCGTCGAGGAGCCGAACGTTCTGCCCCTTAGGCGTGACGACGCCGCTGTTTGGCCTGGGGAAGAGAAATTGAAACGAACGCACGAGAAGCGGCGGCTCGAACGCGCGCAACGATACGAGCGTCCAAGCCGGACGAAGCGCCGTCACGACATCGGCTGAGGGGGCCAGTGCGACGGTATCGACCACCGTCGGCATGTCCGCCTCGGGAGCGTCGGTTAGCTCGATATGAATCTTATACGAACCGAGTGCGAGCCGGCCCAGCGGCAGCTTTACCCAGCGAAACCCTTCCACCCGCCGGCTCTGGCCGACGACGAGCCGACCGTGCGGATCCGAAGTCTGAAGCGTCGCCAGGCCGCTCATGCGAACGTAGAGAGCGTAACTGTCACTACGTGGAATCTGGAACGAAAGCGACGATGTCGCATATCCGTAGGTCAGAAACGGCCTGGCCGCGAGCAGGGTATCTCCCCGGTATGCGTTCCGATACCACGGCGTCGCGATGCCGAACCGATCGACCTCGAAGACGTTGGGCGTTGGAAGCGGCAGCGTCTTACCGAACGCGGCGCTGCCGCTCCATTCCATGAGCGCGGTCTGCGCAAGTGCGGAATCGCGCGGATCGTAATCCGCAACGAGTTGCGGCGAGCAATTCGCGTCGGGGTAGTGGACCAGCGCAGCGCGCTCGAACGAGTGCTGTCCCGTTGCCATCTCGAACGCCGCCGGGCCGGCGACGCCGCACAGCGGCGTCGTCGAATCGAGCATCGAACGCGCGGCCTCAATCGTAAAGACGGTAACCCCGCTGTTGAAGCGCGCCACAGGCCGGGCGTACGATGAATGACTTACCGGGATGGCCATGTCGGACGGCATACTTTCGGGCACAACGGTCGTCCAAACCGGCGTCGTCACGACCGAGCGAACTGCCGATCGCCGCAGCAATGCCACGCCGGCATCGACGTTCGCGAAGCGTCCCGCAGTATCCCAAGCAAACGAGACCGATGGGTTCTTCGGTGCATACGGCGGATAGTCAAAGATCGATCCATTGCGCGGAAATGCAAAGACTGCGGTCCTGCCGCCGACGCTTTCGACGCGGCGATTGACCGCATCGAAGTCTGGCAACCGAGAGTTGACGGGAATCACCGAAAGAACGCGCTCGCGTGTGTCGAAGGCCACATATACGAGGACAATGGCCGCAGTGAGCGCCAGAACGCAGTAGTGCGCCAACCTCCCGCGGGCCGCGAGACGTTCGGCGCCGATTGCTGCGGCCAGCACGATCAGCAACCCGTTGACCTGTTCGAAGCGATTGGGTGTGCGCAAAGCCTGCAAGACCGGAACGTTGCCAAAAAAGTTCCAGAGGGGCGCTCCGACAAGCGGCACGGTCGTGCCGAGTGCGAGTACAAAACAGACAGCGCCAACGAGCAGCACGGGCCACCACAAACGCAATCGCATCTTCGCGACCGCAAAGCCGAAACCAACAAATGCGAGCAACCACGTCAGCGTGCCGCCCACCAAGGCTATCGGGGAATTCGATGACGCGTTAGCAACCGAATCCGGACTTATCAGGTTTTCGGCGAAGACGTTAGCGATTTGATTAGGAATGCTTTGCGAAGTAAGATCGAGGACGTAAGAGACGCCCTGATTGGCCGTGATGAAAGTCATCACTCGAGGTTCTGCTACCGTTGCAAGGATCGTATAGGCCGGGAAAAGGCCAAAGGCCAATATCGCTCCGAATACGGCCGTCGGCGTGATACGAAAACCTAAAATGCGACAAAATGCTATCGTTAGCACGATCATGGGTATTCCGACGAAGATCCCGTGCTCGATCGAAAAACCCCACGACGCGGCGCCGCAGATCAATCCTGCGATCGGCAAAGCCCGGCTGTCATATCGCTGCACGAGCGCAATGCTCGCAGCAATCGCGATGGGTGCTAGGGCAACAACCCAGCCAAAGTCCATGTTGCCTCGGACCACGAGCGTCGAAAGCGGCAGAGAGGCGTAGAGCAGTCCTGCAAACCAGCGCCAGCGCGAAGCGCCGAAGAGTTTCGTGTAGAGCCACGCCGCTCCCAATGCGGCAACCGTTAGCTGCGCAACTTGAACGAATTTGACGGTGCGAAACGGATCGCGAAAGATCCACTCGAGCGGCAGAGCAATCGCATACTGTCCCATTGGCGAGTACAGGAATGCAGTATAGTCATGCCACGCGAACCATCCCAGCATCGACAAGAGATTTCCCAGCGACGTTGCCGCAGCACCGAGGCGCCCCACTGCGAGGATGTCGGCACCCAAATCGTAGGAGCAAAAGAACGGTGGTCTTTTGTCGCTAACGTACCAGATACATACGAGAGCCCACGCCACACAGACAGCAAGACCTGCGAGGGTCCGTACGCGAGTTTCGGTCACGCCGGACTGCGACCAACGAGCGTCACTATGCCTCCTCGCGTACCCTCCAGCAAAGGTACGCTAAGATGCCTGGCGTCGTCCGGAACATGCGTGTGTGCCGCGAAGGTCCAGCAAAACTTGCCGTTCCGAAAAGGAGCGCGATGTGGGAAATGTCCTAATAGGGGGGGTGCCATTGGATGAGCCCTTGCGGAATCCCTCCGTTAACTGGCAAAGCACCACAGACAAGGAAGAGCGGATCTGTCCGTTTTGCTGCTCTGACAGCGTCGCGGAGCGCTTCGAGGCGCACGAATTAGTCGTCGGAACTCGCGAATCGTACGCTTATTGTCGGTGTGCGCTCTGTGACGCCGTTTATATTGCGGATGCTGCACTTGACTTGGAATCGCTTTATCCCGATGATTATCTCGCTTTCGGCGATCCTAGCCGCCGCAGTGCTCGCGCACTCAACGATAGCGTCGTCGCCCTTATCGATGCGATGCGCTGGACTAAGATCCTTCGCACGCACGGAGTAGACCTTACCAAGCAGACACGGTTCGCCGACGTTGGCTGCGGCGACCCCTGGCTGTTGCGCGCCATGGCCAAACTGGGTTACAAGAATCTGACGGGAATCGATCCGTACGCTCCTGCGCGTGTGGACACCTCCGGCATTACGATGCTTCGCAAAGCGTTCGACGATAATATGTTCTCAGAAGAAAATTCCACCGAGTTTGATGTGGTGATGTTCCATCACTCTCTGGAACACGTGCCCGATCCCGCTTCCTCTCTGAAGGCCGCATCGAAAGTTCTCGCACCGAACGGCGTCGTTTTCATCCGCCTGCCCGTTGTCAATGAAGCCTGGGAGCGGTACCGTGAAGCGTGGTGGGGAATCTCGGCCCCCCAACATCTCTCTATTCCAAGCGAACGCAGCATGCACGTGCTTGCTGACCGAACTGGGTTCGCCATTGCGGACGTCGTGTACGACTCAACGCGGATGCAGTTCATCGTCAGCGAGGCGCACGCCCAGGGGCGATCCCGTTACGAAGCCTTTCCATCTTCTCCGTTGCGCAAGATTGCGTTAACGGCGAGCACGATGCACCTTTGGCTTCGCGCACGCCGCCTCAATGCGCGGCGCCGTGGCGACCAGGCCGCATTTCTGCTGCGGCGATCGAACCCATGATGTCAAACCCTTTCTACGTGCTGTGTAATCTGATCGCTAAATTGCGCCGCAAGCATGAGGATCTGCCGCCGGATTTCGATGAGGCTTTTCGCGAGATTTATACGCGCTGCAGGCCGTTCACGATGACTTCAGCCGAAAGAATGTACGCACTGTATAAAGCGTCAGAGTACGTCCTGCGCGCCGGCGTCCCCGGAGACTTCGTGGAATGCGGCGTCTGGCGCGGCGGCAGCGTCATGATGGTTGCACTTTCGCTTCTGCAGCGGGGGGTCACGGATCGAGTCATCCATCTTTACGACACCTATGAGGGCTTGAGCGCTCCAGGTGAACGCGATTGGGACCTCCTCGGCGGCGACGCTCAGCAAATGTTTGAAAAGTCACGGAGCGACGGAAACGGCTGGTGTTCTGCCGCCTTGAACGAAGTCCGAAGCAATATTCTTTCAACCGGGTATCCCGAGGAGAATGTTGTCTTCATCGAAGGGCGAGTCGAAGAAACGCTTCCGGCGAGATGTCCTCAGAGCATCTCCCTCCTTCGCCTCGACACCGATTGGTACGAATCGACATATCATGAACTGGTGCACCTCTATCCGCTCCTACAGCCGGGAGGTGTGCTGATCCTCGATGACTACGGCCACTGGCAGGGGTCGCGTGAAGCGACCGAACGCTATTTCAGCGAGAACTCGATCGCGCTGCTTCTCGATCGTATAGACTACACGGGACGTATCGCCGTCAAGCCCTAACCGGTACGCGCATCTGGCGGGGCAGGAGGCTTCGCGAGGCCGAGCAAACACCCAGCGCGACAATGGACCCGAGCCCCTACGGAAAGGACGCGTCCACTGCGCAACGGCGGCGAAAGTCCGCCGTTCCTTTTTTTTATCCGGATTGGCTAGTTTTGCGGGAGAACGCGCGGTTCGTTCGGGGCAGCCTTGCCATGTACGCGCGTGGCCGGCTCCTCGATATTGGCTGTGGCGAGAAGCCTTTCGAAGGTGCAGCGTCGCGCGTGAGCGAGTGGATTGGGCTCGACGTTCCGGAGAACGTCCGCGCCGACGTGCATGCGTACGCGGACTCGTTGCCGTTTCCAGATGATGCGTTCGATACGGTGCTGTGCACGGAAGTGCTCGAGCACGTGCCGGAACCGAGAGCGGCCGTACGGGAGATGGCGCGCATTCTGCGCGGAGGCGGGTGCCTCATACTCACTACGCCGCTTCTTTACCCTCTGCACGAGGTGCCGTACGATTTTTCGCGCCAGACGCCCTATGGTCTAAGACGCCTATTTGAGAGCGAGGGATTTGAAATTCTCGAGCAGCGGCGTATGGCGACTGGCCCGAAAGCCGTGGCGACTGTCGCGAACGTGATGTTGTTCAATTGTGCGGAGCGTTTGCCGGGAGGAAAGACACTCCCAGGTCGGGCTATCGTGACACCCTTTTATGCTTTTAACAATCTCGCTGCACTTGTACTGTCGGCCTTTATCCGCGACGAAAAGAATCCCGTTGATCAAGGGTTGATCGCGCGCAAGCTCGCCAACTAGACGAGATGGCGGCTCCAACGCAACCGGTGTTTATCGGCGTGCGCTGCGATAGCGCGACGATAGACGTCTTCGGTCTGCGCCAGAATCTTTTCCGGTGCCAGGTCGGCGAAAAAGCGCGTTCGAGCGCGCGCTCCAAGTTCGCCGGCTAATGCTGGATTGTCGATCAGGCGAGTCATCGCTCCGGCCAGCGCGACCGCATCGTTGCTCTGCACCGTAATCGCGGTCGAACCAACCTGATCCGGCATGCCGCCGATTTTGGCGACGATCAGCGCCCGCGCGCGCGCCATGCTTTCGAGAACGACCAGGGGCGCTGGTTCCGGCCACGTAGAAGGCACCACAACCACGTCGACGCTGCGGTAAAACTCACTCAGCCGTTCTTGCGAGATACGGCCGAGAAATTCGACGCCTTCGATTCCGGCTGCGACAGTGCGCAGTTCGTCGGCGTTCGGCCCATCGCCGGCAATGCGAAGGCGCACGTTGCGCCTCGATCGTGCAACGCTCCGCGCAGCGTCCAGTAGGATGTGCACGCCCTTGTTCTCCGTGAGCTTGCCTATGAAGCCGAAGACCACGCCGTTTGCGCCTGGCAGGTCTACAACGGGTTGCGGGTCGCAAAGCGGGATGATGGTTCCGATCGTTACGAGCCGATCGGGCGGTACGCCCCACAGCAGCAGCGTTTTCAGCACCGCGTCGCTGGGAGCGATTACCGCGTCGATCCACGCATTGAAGAAGTGTACGCGCATTGCATTGCGCAGCGGGGGGACCGCCGGGAACATCCAGCCGGCGAGCGATACAAGCCGATCGATCGCGCCGGCCCGAGCGGGATAATCCTCTTTTGCCTTCTCGGGATAAAAGGTGCGCGCGCAGCGGGCACACTCGCTGCGGTCGTTACAGGCGAATCCAGCGCGACGGCTGTTATCCGTTTTCAGGCAGAAAAGATGGTAGTCGTGTATCGTCGCTACGCTGGGCCAGCGCGCGGCGACACGATAGGCCCCAAATCCGAGCGTGCGGTGGACGTTATGGATATGCACGACGTCAGGTTCGAAAGCACGCAGGGTTTGCTCAAGCTTCCGGTCGATCGATCGCTGTGGAAAGAGTAGCGGAACCAGCAGCGGATTCGGCTTAACTTCAAGGTTGTGGACATTTGGATCCTCAAACGTCACACCCAGGTGGTTCGTGATCACAGTGACCGCGTTTCCCGCTTCGCGTTGACGCCTCGCTAGCTCGGCGCAGTGGACTTCGGCGCCGCCAATCGAGGCCGGAACGAAGTAGTTCGTGACGTGCGCAATACGCATCGACTACTTCTCAGCGATCGGCAGCACCGCGCTACCCTCTTTTAGAGTCCCCAATAATAAGAAAGGACGCTCACGGCATCGCGCTGCGCTGCCGGACGCTGGGTGATTCCGGCAAAATACTCGAAGGCAAACGCTGAAAAGAAGCGATCGAACTGATGGACGACCCCGCCGTGTAAACCTGAAATGCTTTGCCGACCCACGCGTGTATTATTCAACGTCGAGATTTCGCCTGAAGGCAGCAATGCTCGGCGCTCTCGCGCCATGCCCGATTCGATCGCCGACCAGAGCCGCTCGCGCAACGGTTGGGAAGCCTGCATGTTGAGAACGAGCACTTGCGCCATGTACAGTGAAACGCACTGGTAGCTGCTGTCGAATCCCCCGGCCTCTACGAACACGCCGTCGGGCGTTACATGTCCGAGCGCGCTGCGCGAGAACTGTCGGCTGAAGCGCACCGCTTCTTGATTTCCCGTTTCTTGTCCGCCGAGCAAATAACCGACGGCATACTGTAAAATTCGATTGGCCGCGGCGGTGTCGGCAGCCAGTTCGTCGCTGCGCGCGACGAGATACCGCACGGCCGCCCGCAGGCGCCGAATATCGTCGGAAAGGTTCGCACGCAGCGTAGCGGTTGCCGCGCTCGTTTCGAACCAGCCGTTTTGCTGCAGCAACGCCGCCGCGTGCGAGAAGTCGTTGACGAACCAGCTCGCAGCACCTGCCGCGTTGCTCTGGCCGGGCCCTAACGAAAATCCGCCATCTGCTTGCTGGTGCGCGAACGCATAGTCCGCGATGCGCAGCGCGGTCCTGACGGCACCCGCGTTATGAGCTGCAATTCCGTATTGCGCCCATAACGTGGTATCGCGCTGATACTCGACTCGTTCCCAGCCGCCAAGATTGAGGCCGACGGCGCCCTGCGCGTTTGGTATCGCTTGATTGGCCATTTGGCGCAGCAGCGCCACCGGAACCCGGCCGATCACTTCCTGTTCGCCCACGTCTGGAAGAGCAGCGGCGTAAACCGCTATCGGCTGCGCCGTACACGTAAGGATGGGGATAGCGGCGAATGCTACCGCACGCCGCACGATCGATAACACTCTCGTCACAAGGCTTCCGCTTTCGGCCTTTGGAGCCGCCGCCCCTTAATTCGTATCCGAAGGTAGGCTCAGCGCATAAACGTTCCCAGCCCAATCCGCCATGTAGAGACCGCTCGGAACGACTACCGGGCCCGCCTCCAAACCGGCGACCACAGGAAATTCCTTCAGAATTCTCCCGGTCTGAATCGCGATCGCGTCCAAGTTCGTGTCCATCCCGGCGAAGACCACGCCGTTGTTCACTGCCGCGTAGCTGTCGATCGAGTTCGCCATCGGAATCGACCACAGGACGTGTCCCGTCGGACTCACCGCTTTCAAAAATGACATGTAGCCCGGGAATTCCGTCGCCGGCTTCTTACGTCGCCAGTCGACGACGTGCGAATCGTTCGTACTGGATGAAGTTGGGAAGTATCCGGCGCCCACGACAACGATCGAGCCATCGCTCGTTGGCGTCGCAAATCCACCGTTGCCGACGGTTGCCCCGAGCGCAATCGCGACAAGTTTCTTCCCGGTTGACGCGTCGAGCGTGTACAACGACCCGTTCTTGTTCATGAGCGTAGCGGTCCCGTTTTGGATCAGAACGCCGCTTCCGGTATCGTCGTCGTTCGAAACGTCCGGGTCGGCTTGGAACGACCAGACCATCGAGCCATCCGATCGTAGCGCCACCGCACCTTGATCCCACGGTTCGCGTTGGCACGTGTTGCCGGTTCCAAAGATGAGATGCTTGCCGTCCCAGGCCAGTGCTCCCCAGATACCTCCGCCGCCCCCAGAATTCGTAAACGGGTTGGTCAGCCAAGTCCACTCGACGGCGCCCGTACGCGCGTTAAACGCCCTCACGCCTCCGTTAAGACAGGCCGGAGGGTCTCCGCCTGACCATCCTTGGTAGACAACCCCGGTGTCGTACACCGCCGCGCCGCGAACAAAACCCGGGAGAACGGCTTTCCAAGCGATCCTCCCGTTTGTCAAGTCAATTGCGTAGAGCTTCGACGGTCTTGCTGCCCCGGAAGGCGCAAAATACGTCGTCCCGATGAAGACCAGAGCGTCGTCGGTATCGATCGTGGGCGACCCGCGCACGTGGTCGCCGAATGCGTTCGCGAGCGTTCTCTTCCAGCGAATCGAGCCGTCGCGCGCCGAGAGATCGTAGAGAGCCGCGGAGTACTTCCCGGCAGAGCCTAGCCCGGTTGTAGCAACGAACACCTCGCCCTTATAAACGAGCGGACTTGCGTAAACGGCGTGCGGGAGCGACACTTTCCACCGCTGTTTCAGCGCCGCAACCGACGCTGCAGAGATGCCGGTTGGCTGTTCCTGCACGGCACTGCGGCGAAAATCGTGCGCGAATGCAATCCAGTCGTCACGGGCAAAAGGCGCATAGTTCACGCGAACGGCGAGGTTGCAAAGAGCACGCGGCTGGCGGCAGATCGCGGAATCGTCAAAGACTGCTTGGATATGAAGCAACGTCGAAGCGCTCGTGCTGCGAGCCGGCGGCGTCACCGAGAACGCGCTGGGCATTGCGTGAGTCGGAGGCCCCAGCGCGAAGTCTTTGTGCGACGAGGTCAGCTTGGGCGACCAGCGTGCGACGATGACGTTGCCGCTTGCATCGCGCGCGTCGATGAGAAATGTTTGCGGATCTCCCCACACTCCTCGCACTCCGATCGTAAAACCGGACGATGCGGAACCGCTAACGGCAGGTGAGATCGGCGCAACAAGATATGAGGTTGGAACGGAGTCCAGACTCAACGCCAATCGATTGCTCCGTCCCGGAACGATCCTAAAGGGAACCTCTTGTCCCTGCGAGACGATCGATGCGCGGCCGTTAGGACCGCTGTAGGCCGCCAGCACCGCTTCGTACCTTCCGGGCATCTGGTCGAAGATGCGGGTGCACACCGTACCCGATGAGGTCGTGTTGCACCCAGCGGCCATCGGCGACACGTTGACGATGGTTTTGAAGACGCCGGTGCCGCTTGGGATTGGATTCAGCTCGACGGAAACCGATCGGACGGTGTGCCGACTATGCCTGGGAGCGAAAATGACGATCGACGCTCTCGCGTGCTGCGGTGAAGAAATCGACGAAGGGATAAAATCGGCGCCGGTTACCTGCGCCCGGGGAGCACCGCAGCCGGCAAGGAACGCGTAACAGAGAACTGCGACCACGGTTGCGCCAACCTGACATTCATTGCTTCGCGATCGATGCAACCGATGCAATTGCGTCCTCCTCGATTCGGGCCACCGAGTCCCATGAAAGTTTCGCCCCGAGCTCGCGCGCCTGCGCGGCGAGCGAACCATACCATTGGTTATCGGTCAACAAAGCGGCTATAGCACCCGCGAAAGCTGCGGCGTCGCCGATCTGCACGGCAACACGCCCGATTGGGAAAGCCTCTCGAAACACGGGTAGATCGTAGGTGACGCAGGGGACACCCAAAGCGAGCGCTTCGGCGATGGCGATACCCCATCCCTCTTCCTTCGAAGCGCTCACGAACACGCGCGCGCTGCTCACGATTTGCAGCTTTTCTTCTTCAGAAACGAAGCCGCCGAATCGGATCGACGATTCCAGCCCGAGGTCTGCCACGCGCTCCTTCAGCGCCCGAATGTACGTCGGATCGCCGCTGCCGACCAACGTCAAATGCACGTTCGGGCAGCTGGCATGCACTGTAGTCCAGGCGTCGACGAGATCGTCGACTCCCTTCGTGGGATGAATGCGCCCCACGGAGACGACGCCCGACCGCATTTCAAAGGGTTGGATAAAACCCTCGACTGGATTCGGCCAAGCGCCCGCGCCGACGCGAAAAACGCGCGCGAAAGCAGGCAGCTTCAATTCGGGGGTGGTTACGTCGTTGAGCACGACGATGCTGCGGGCGTAACGCCGGACGAGAGCCATTCCGAGATATTCGTTGCCGTACGCCATGACGTTTCGCAGAAAGCTGCCCGGCCGTTTTCCCGGCGGTTCTTGTAAGTGAAAGACTTGCACGACCATGCGCTGGGGTGCCGCAAATACGGCCGGCGCGATGTCCGGAAGAAAGTGCGAAAAGACATACACAACGTCGCAGCGACGAAGCCGTCGAACGATCGTGCACAACGCAGTCACAATCCGTGTAGCAAAAAGTATTGCAAGGTTGCGCGTCCAGCGATCCGGCGAAAGAATCGGAACGAATTCTGCTTCCGGTAACTCCTTCGCTATTTGCGTTCTGGCAATCTCAGGCGCAAATATGATTACATCGAAATCATGCCAGCGCTTGATCGACTCAAATATATGCACGAAACCGCCGGCCATTCCGCTTTCATTCTCGAACGTATTGATAACCACGCCGGTCTTCAGGCGCCGCCGCACGAATCTGACGATACGCCAAATTGTTTGCCTCTCCTTGAGGGCGGATATCCGCTCACTGCCGAGGAACTGCGCTCGCAGGAGCGCCAAGGTTGAAGCAGTTTTACGAAAACCACAAGACGGACATCACAAATAAACTTGATGATCGCCTGATCAAGGTGTTGCGAATGGTGGCGGGTACGGGCGCTGGGACGCTGCTCGACGTCGCTTGCGGTCGCGGAGTACTGTTGCGGCTCTTGCGCGAGCGAATGCCTGGTACCCATCTCGTGGGCGTCGACATTGCTTCACCCTCTGTAGAACTCACACGAAGCGCTGGTTTTGAGGCACACGTCGCTGACGTTTCAAAGACCCTACCTTTCTCCGACGGGGAGTTCGACGTCGTGGTTTTTGGCGAAGTCATCGAACATCTCGTCGATCCGGATGCGGCGCTGGTGGAGATCTCGCGAGTCCTAAAGCCTGACGGCACCCTTGTCCTTACGACGCCAAATCTTGCGAGCTGGTTTAACCGCTTGCTCCTGATTGTCGGCATTCAGCCGATTTTTACGGAAACGAGCCTGCACGCAAATCTTGGACGGCGGTTCATGACGCTCGGTCAGATGAAACCGACGCAAGGACACCTAAAGATTTTCACGCTCCCCGCGCTCAAGGAGATGCTTGCAGCAAATGGGTTCGCAATAGAACGCATCGAGGGCGCAATGTTTCCCGAAGCCAATCCGGCGGCGGCCTTGGACCGCTTGTTCTCGTACGTTCCCTCACTCTCGAGTAACTTCGTCGTCATGGCGCGCTCGAACGGCCAACGTCTCTCCGTCTACCACGTGCGTGAGGCATCGGCCGTTTTCGACGAGGCGCGGCTGCAATAATCCTTTCGCGTCTATCCGCCGGTGGCGTATTTCATTTCGTCGAGCATTTCCGCCGCTGACGCATCCCATGAGAACGAGCGCGACCGCGCGATCGCGCCTTCGTTTAGTTTGTCGCGCAATGTTTCGTCGGTAAGGACGCGCTCGATCGCGGGCGCGAGATCTTCTCCGTCCGGCACGAGCAAACCCGAAACTCGGTCGACGATTGCTTCACGTAAGCCCGGGACCGCAAACGCGATGGCAGGGGTTCCGCACGCGTTGGACTCGATGACGGTCATTCCCCATCCCTCGGTTTCCGACGGAACGACCGAAACCCAAGCCTGCTGAAAAAGCGCGACCTTGCGATCGTCGTCAACGAACCCCTCGAAGACGACCGAACCGTTGAGGCCGAGTTTTTCCACTTGTTGTTCCAGGCCGAGCTCCGAATCTCCGGATCCGGCGAGGCGCAGTACTGCATTTGGGACGCGTTTTCTGACCCGGGCAAACGCGTCGATCAACACATCGACGCGTTTGTAGGCTTTGAGCCGGCCCAGATAGAGCAGCGTCGGCACGGCAGCTTTCACTCCCGGTTGAAGTTTACCATCAACTCCACACGGAACGAGGCCGATCGGCGGCCGTCCGATGTGCAATCGCAACATCTCGCTGCGCGTGTCCTCGGAGATCGTCACGAAATGAGCTCCGCGGTAGAGTGCCGGCACAATCTTCTCCTCGCACCACATGAGCGGGTACGCGAGCCACATCGTAAGGTGCCTTCGAAATACTTCGCGGT
Source organism: Vulcanimicrobiota bacterium (assembly GCA_963752765.1). Classification (GTDB taxonomy): domain Bacteria; phylum Vulcanimicrobiota; class Vulcanimicrobiia; order Vulcanimicrobiales; family Vulcanimicrobiaceae; genus JAFAHZ01. The sequence goes on along the minus strand of CAVVZD010000009.1, from coordinate 137,051 downwards.
GCACGTGGTAGACGACGCACACTTTCGGTGTGTTCGAGTAGAGCGGGCTGAAGAACGGGATGCCGTTTGACGAATCGATCAGTACGTCGAATCTGTTGCGAAACTCGCGCAGATACGTCCACGGCAGGGTGAAGTAGACCGTGAGCGCATTCCCGGTGCGCCGAATTGGGATCGACTCGATGACGTCTCTCTCTTGGCCGCCGGGGAAATTCGCGGTCAGCCATTCGACATGATGGCCCCACGCCGCCCAACGACGTGCCTGTTCGAATAGATACGCTTCAGCACCACCCGCCTGCGGATGCTTCGGGTCGCGCCAATTCAGTAATTCAAATTCGTATCACCGATAGGATCTACCGTAGAGTACCAGCGCGCCTTCGCGCTCGATCTCCGCGACTGGTGTTGGTCCGCCTAACGCCGCATCGAGGGCTTGGTCGACGTAATCGACGCTCATGTCCTCGATGAGGCAGCGATAGTTCAAGTTGCGAACGCACTCAAACCGGCGCGATCCTTCATCGAAACAGGACGGGCACGCCGATGGGCGCAGTGCAATCGCGGGACCGACCGGTTTGCAGCGCACCGGATCGGTCATGCCAAAGAGTACCAGCGTCGTCACGCCGAGACCCGCCGCTAGATGCGCGAGGCCGCTATCGTTTGCAAGGAAGACCTCGCATTGGGAGAGAGCGCGAGCGGCCTCCGGGAGAGGCCGCTCGACGATCTCGACCTCGCGCACCATCTCCCTGAGCTTGCCCGCGTCGTCAATTTCGTTGGGCCCGAAAAAGGCCCGCACCCCAAAGCCCTTCGCCGCGTGACGCCGAGCGATCTCGGCGAAGCGCTCCAGCGGCCAGCGCTTCTGCTCGTTTCCTTTATAGCTCATGCTTCCGCTGTGCAACCCCAAGAGTCCGGGTTCGCGGCGATCGCCGCGCCACGAGGGCGGAACGAAATACGAGATGTCGTCGCCGCGCATACCGAGCGATTCGAGCAATCGCACGTTCTCGGCGATACGGTGACCGCCGCGCAACGGTACCTGTTCGATCTTGCCTAGGCGCGCTATGCGGCTCGAGAGGCCTCCATAGGAATGCATAATCGTCCTCTTCCCGCCGATGGCCCACGCAACAGCCGCGTATTGCCAGCGAGGCGCGGGCGCGGGTACACAGACGAGATCGAAACGCTCGCGACGCAAAGCAAAGAGCGAAGAGATCGAGCGGCGATCGCGTAGTAACTGGAGCTCCCACACGCTACCAAAGACTTCTAGACCCAAGGCATACTCGGTGACCGGCCCGAGCATCGTCAACGCGTCCATCTCGAAACCACCCGCTGCGAGGGAACGCACGATGGGGCTGGCGATGAGGGCATCGCCGAGACCGGGAAGCAGGCAAACTAGCGCGTGCGGCCGATTCGTCAATCGATTACTTCCAAAAGCGCGGGAGCGTCGTCGCCGGACACCTCGCGCACGGTCGAACCGCCGACCATGAAGTCGTTGTGCTTGCTGTCGTAGTAATGCAGCAGACGCAAACGGTAGAAAATTGCCAGCGTATCGAGGAAGATGCGCCACGCTTCCTTATAATTGATCCGGCCGTACCGACGGTTGAAGCCAAGAAGCACGGGCGCGTCGACAATCCGGTATCCGAGGTAATGAGCGATCGAGAGCATCTCTATGTCGAAAGCAAAGCGCTTGGCGAGCACGCGCGGCAATACGTCTTTGAGCAGCTCGGTACGGAATAGCTTGAGACCAGTCTGCGTATCGCGTAGCGGCAACCCAAAGAGGGCGCGCACGATGGCGTAATAGCCGGTGCTGTAGAGCTGTCGAATCAGCGGATACCGAACCCGAGATTCGGGATGCCGCTTGGAGCCGATAACCGCATCGGCTTTCTTGTTCTGCATGATCTCGAAGTACCGCGGCAGCTGCTCGGGGTGAATGTCCATATCCGAGTCGAGAAAAACGACGAACTCACCGCGCGCGTTGGCCGCACCGGCCATCAGTGCATTGCCCTTCCCTTGGTTGACTTCGTACCGAAGAATGCGGACCTTCTCGGGATGGTCGACCAGCACGCGCAACGCGTGCAGGTGGGTGTTGTCGCGACTTCCATCGTCCACGAGAATCACTTCGAAGTTTGCGTTGAAGCGCTCAAAAGTTGCTACGACTTCGCGTAAGTTCGCGGCGATCAGCTCCGATTCGTTGAACGCCGGCATGACGATACTGATGCAACTGCCGGGAACGGTGGCTTTTAGTTCACGGATGGCCGCCGGTTGGGTGCCGGGGTATGTTCGCAATACATGACTTCTTGGAGCCCCGGTCCCGCGATCCGCATAGTCGAAGGACAGCGCTTGCGAAGTATCGATGAAGACGGCCGGATATGCCGGGTCGGCGTAGACCGTTGCCAGCACGAGATTTGCGGCCGCGCGAGGCTCCTGTTCCCGCAGGTTGATGCACGTCGAACGGCCGCGTACCTGCCGGGCGCGCTCGGGATTGGTGCCGCTCTGCGTGGCGATCAGGAAGCTTGGCTTCGACGTGAAGCGGCCGATGATCCAATGCCGGCTTCCGGCAATCTCTATTATGGCATCGTACTCGCGCCGGCTTCGAAGCCCGTACCAAATCAACAATTGCCATGGCGAAAGGCTCGACCGTCGCGCTTCGTTTTCGGCAAACGCTACCTCGACGCTCGCCTCGCGCAGACGCCCGAAAAACTCGTGCAGTACCGAGCTTTCGGAACCATTCGGCCCACCGCCTACGATTAGTACGCGGCGCCCCTGTCTCACCGGAATGACGCCTCGACGCGCGAAACGGTCGACCAGCGGAATCTGCCAGAGCGCCGTATCGCGCAGACGTAAGCGCAAAACCGACCTCAACATCGCCCAAGACGAGCGCACAAGACGAATCTTCGTTCCCGCTCGATCGGTCCATACCGTCGGCACTTCCAGAATGCGGCACCCAGCTTTCTGCAGTCGAACGAGCACCTCGATATCGAAGGCAAAGTCCGCAACCTCGAGCCACCCAAGGATCGCGCTCAACGGCTTGCGCGCAAACACCTTCGCTCCGCACTGCGTATCTTTGATGCGCAGTCCAAAGAGCGCCCGAACGATGGCGTTGAACGCACGGCTTGCCAGGCGACGGGTTCCAGTCTGCGCGTTTTCGACTTGCGATTGTGGCATCCAACGCGATCCAACCAACGCGTCCGCGCCCGACTCCACGAGCCGATCGTACAATCGCATGAACTCGCTGGCGCTCGTCGATCCGTCGGCATCGACGAAACCGACGTACGGCTCTTCGCCGCTTGCGAGCCCGACGCGCACCGCCCCACCCTTGCCGATGGCATTAGGGATATCGATGAGCGCCAAGTTGTCAAACTCGGTCTGCAGGCCGCGCACGACTGCAACGGTCGTGTCGGAACATCCGTTGGCCACGACGACGACCGTTCCGACGTCGCGAAACTCCGTGCAGTAATCGGTTAGGGTCGAAACGATGCGCGCAGCTTCGTTGTATGCCGGGATGACGATCCGGAGATTCACGACGGCGCCGACTTCGGCGGCTGCGAGGTGCGGTCCTTACGCCGTAGAAAAGGAAGCACATGACGTGGACTCGAGTGCTGAGTGGGGCCGCTTTGGCCATTATGGCTGGTTGCTCCCAAGCAACGGGAAGCTCGGGTTCGCCGGTCGTTCCCGGGCCAGGACAAAGCGCAGCGACGAATCAGGTTCCGATCGGAACATACATTAAACACGTCGTCGTCATCATCCAAGAGAATCGCAGCTTTGAAAACTTTTTTGCCGGCTGGCCTGGCGCCGATGCGCCGATGTATGGCTGGTACAGATCGTGCCGAACCTGCAAGCCGTTCAAGGTGAAGCTGCACGTAACCGGTTTTAAGGGCTACGATCTGGTGCATTCGTATCAAGCCGCGGTCGCCGATTACGACGGCGGGAAGATGGATGGATTCGGCTTGCCGCTGCTGGGCAATCGTCAGATTTCCGGTTACCACCCGTATGCGTACGTCCGGCATTCGCTCATCGAGCCCTATATCACGATGGCCTCGCAGTACACGCTGGCCGATCGCATGTTTCCGACCGAGCTCGGCGGAAGCTTCACCGCGCATCTCGATCTCGTTGCGGGAACGACCAACATCAGCCAGACGCGCGCGCTGGTCGACCAACCCACTGGAAGTCCGTGGGGTTGCGACGCGCCGGTGGGCACGTGGACGTGGACGGTCGATACGCGTCGCGTCATCAAACCGAACGGCCCGTACCCGTGTCTCGCGCACTTCCGCACGATGGCTGACGTTCTCAATACTGCCGGCATTTCGTGGAAATACTACGAGCCGCCGATCAACGACGGTCAAGGAAGCTGGTCGGCGTTCGACGCGATCCGCGACATCCGCGAGGGCACGACGTGGTCGACGGGCGTTCTTGGAGCCACGCCGCAAATCGACGTACTGACCGATCCGGGTAAAGGTGCCCTCCCATCGGTGGCGTGGGTCACGCCGGAATTTCACGACTCGGATCATCTCGATTCGCAAAGCGATACGGGTCCGTCGTGGGTGGCCGCCGTCGTGAACGCGATCGGGCAAAGCCAGTACTGGAATTCGACGGCAATCGTCATTGTCTGGGACGATTGGGGCGGCTGGTACGACAACGTTCCACCACCTCAAAAAGACTTCGTCGGTCTCGGCATCCGCGTGCCCTGCCTCATCATTTCGCCTTACGCACGCTCCAACTACGTCTCGCACACCCAGTACGAGTACGGGAGCATTCTCAAATTCATCGAGGAGACGTTCGACTTATCGCCCCTGGGGCCGGAGTCGCACGGTTATACGGATTCGCGCGCAAACAGCCTCGTCGACGCCTTCGATTTTACGCAGCAACCGCGGGCGTTCACAAAGATTCCTGCGCCTTATCCTGCCTCGCACTTCCTCCACGAAACGCCTTCGTACAAACTGCCGGATAACGAGTAGGGAGGCGAAGCGTTATTCGGTGTCGACCGGCATGCCGGACGGCTTCTGGTGCTCGAAAAAGTCTTGCGGCTTCTTGGCTGGAATTGCCACGAATTTACGCGGCTTCTGGTTGAAGTCGAAAACGCTGCCTTTCCCCTTGCAAATGCTGGCCGGACGCGTGTCCCAAATTCTACTCAAACGCGGTAAGCCCCAAATGTCCTCGATGCACTTGACGATGCTGCCGAACTCGTATTGCGAATGCTTGACCAGCCCCTTAGGCACGTAGGGAGAGATCACGAGCATCGGCACGCGAAACCCCAAACCCTGATAGTCGAGTTGAGGCGGCAGCACGTGATCGTAAAAACCTCCCCAGTCGTCCCAAACGACGACGATTGCCGTCGAATTCCAATACGAACTCTTTCCGATCGCGTTGACGACAGATGCAACCCATTCCGGCCCGTAATCGGGCGGGAAGACCGGCGGTGACGGCGGATCGTACGGATGATCGGAGTCCTCGAACTCAGGAATTACCCACGAGACGGCAGGGAGGCTGTCGCTCTTTATGTCGTTGAAGATTTCAGTCGGCGGCGACACCACGTTTGTCGACCATTCCGCGCCATAACCGGAGCAGATATCCTGTTTCAGCTCGAACGTGGCGCAGCGGACCGCGGCGATCGCTTCGAATGCGTTGAACTCAAACGCCGACGGGCTAGGAACGGCGGGGACGTAGTACTTCCACGAGATGTGCTTTGCATCCAATGAGTCGCGGAGCGTCGGATAGGTGAAGCACGGAAACGGCCCGCCGCCCTTCTTGTAATTGGCGCCCGTTCCCGGCACAAAGTGCGCCAGCGTCAGCAGCGACGTCCTCGTGCCTGCACTATCGGTGCAGCCCCATGGAGCGCTGTCATCGGTGGGGAAATCGGCCACGCTCTTTCCGGAAGCAAACTGGGTGCCGGCCGTAATGAGATCTTGATGTCCCGTAAAGCTGCCGCTGCTTTGCGTCGGAAACATGTGGTCGGCCAGCACGTATTCCTTGGCCATCGTCCAATACGGAGCGATCTGAGCCGGGTTGACGTATTGATACGCATAGGTTCCGGCGGGACCGTATTGGCACGTGCTGCCCAAGCAGATCGTGTCGAATCCGTTCATCTTCTTGTGGTTGTACTCGTTAAGGAAGTCTTGATGGTCGTGCCCGAGGTCGTAGTTTGAAAGATTGACTTCCTTCAGCGTCACGACCCCATGACTCGTCGATTGCCCGGTTCGAGTGCCATCCGCCCCGGGATAGGTTGCAAACAGATCGTCGAACGTGCGATTTTCCTGAATGACGATCACGACATGTTTGATCCGTCCCGTCGGCTTCGCGTCAGAACGATCTACGACCGGCAGCACGCCGATTCCGTAACTACCATCGTTGCGCGGCGTCCCGGCACACGCGGCACTCAGCGATAACGCGATCAGCACGCTAACACGAAAACACGAGCGCACGATGTTTCGACACCTCCCGGCATGAATGCGCTTCCGATGGTGTTGCAGGACTCCATCACGGCCGCTGGAAGCGTTTCGTTACACTTATATCGATTCGCCTATATCGATTCGCCGTTTAACCGAGGTTCGTATGCGCCGCGTTCCTCCTTTGCTCCTCGTCCTGAGCTTGCTTGCAAATGCAGGCTGTGCGAGCACCACTGCGCCGTCGTACGTTCCGGCGTCGGATCGTTCCGACACGATGCGGACCGGACAACGCATCAAGCACATCGTGATCGTCATTCAGGAAAATCGCAGCTTCGACAATTTCTTTGCGGGGTTTCCTGGTGCAGCCTCGTCGATGACCGGCCGCACGCATACCGGCAATGTCGTTCCGCTCAAAGCGATTCCGTTTGAGAAAGGTGATATCGGTCATCTTTGGCACGACGCCCTCACCGATTGGGACAGCGGCAAGATGGACGGTTTCGACGTGCCGGCCAATCAGATGAATAACCCGCTCTACCCGTATTCTTATATCGAACGGTCGCAGGTCGCGCCGTACTGGACGATGGCCAAACGGTACGTGCTTTCCGATCACATGTTCTCAACGGAGTTCGGCGCAAGCTATACCGCGCACTTGCAGCTCATCGCCGGCACGACCGCGGTGTCGAGCACGGAAAGCGTGGTCGACCTTCCGAGTGAGAGCGGTGACTGCACGGCTCCGCCGGGAACCTTCACCAACTTGATCGATACTCATCGCGTCTATCACCACGGCGCCGGTCCGTTTCCGTGTTACACGCAATTGCCGACGATCGCCGACGCGCTCGATCAGGGGCACGTCACTTGGCATTACTACGATCAGGTTGCTCCATACGGGCAGCCGCTCTGGGATGCGTTTCGCGGAATTCACAAGGTCTACTACGGCGCCGATTGGGCCAATGTGACGTCTACGCCGATGGGCGTGATCGACGATGCGGAAGCGGGAAAGCTCGCCGGCGTTTCATGGGTGATCCCCGGCTATTACAACTCCGATCATCCCGGCGTCGGCAGCGATACCGGTCCCTCATGGGTGGCATCGATCGTCAATGCGGTCGGAGAAGGTCCGGATTGGAAGACGACGGCCATCATCGTGCTGTGGGACGATTGGGGCGGCTGGTACGACAATGTACGGCCTCCTCAGCAATACTATTTCGGATTAGGAATGCGCGTGGGGTGCATCATCATCTCACCCTATGCAAAGAAAGGCTACGTCGATCACACGCAGTACGAGTTCGGCAGCATCCTGAAGACCATCGAGCAGATCTTCGGCTTAAAATCGATCGGAACGACCGACGCCCGGTCTCACGACATGTTCGGCGCGTTCGACTTTACGCAAAAGCCGCGCAAGTTCAATAAGATCCCGGCCAAATATCCTGAGAGTTTTTTCCGCGCTGAGCCACCTTCGAATCAGCCCATCGATACGGAGTAAAGCGAACTCAAGCGATTGGAGCCTGTGGGGCGTCCGGCGGGCTGATCAAGTTGCGTTCGAACTTGGCAAGAATCGTGCGCCTCGCGAGCCCCAGCTCTTCGACGCCGAGCACGCGCGCGACCGCCACAAAGACGGTTGCGCCAATGGCGATCTGACCGAAGAGAAACCAGGCGCGCGAAGCTAGCGTCGGCTCGGGAACCACGCCGAGCGTGCCGATCCACTGCAGAGCGCTGAACATGGCAATCGACGCCACGACGGTCTTGAGCAACGGAACGATCAAGTGGTTCCAATCGATGCCCGAAACCAAGCGCGCGGCCAGCATGAGCAGCAAGACGGCCTGCACCGTCTGACTGACGCTGTTGGCCAGCAAAAGGCCGCGAGCTCCCAGCGTGGAGAGCCATACCAGCGAGAGTAAAACGTTGAGTACGACCGCGATCAACGAAATCGCGACCGGCCATATCGATTCCTTGCACGCAAAGCAGCAGCGCGTGAGCACGACGTTCGCTGCCAGCGCGATCAAGCCGACGGCAGCATACGGCAGCAAACCCGCAGTGAGATCGGTGGCCGTTGCTTGGAACGTGCCGCGTTCGAACAGCGCCTGCACCATCGGACGCGCGAGTACGATGAGCGCACAGGCCGATGGAATCGTAATAAAGTTGACCAGCCGCAGACCCGTCACCAAACTGCGCGCGACCCCGCCGCGGTTCTCTTGCGCAAACTGTGCGGCCAGCAGCGGAAAGATGACGGTCGCAATCGCAGCCGCAAAGATCTGCTGGGGGAAGTTGACCAACTTGACCGCATAGTTCATCCCGGCGATGTACCCCGGCGATAGCGTCGAGGCGAAGAACCGGTCGAAGAACAACGCGAGCTGGCCAGCAGCGGAGCCGACGATGATCGGCCCCAGCAGTAACCAAATCTTACGCAATCCGGGATGGTTGAGATCGATAATCGGCCGGTACTTTCCAATGAGCAGAAACGCCGGAAGCTGAACGACCATCTGTGCAACGAGGCCCAGAGACGTTCCAAGCACCAGCGCATAAATGCCGATCGCGTGGTTGAACGCGAGCATGCACGCAATCGTCACGACGTTGACCGAAACGCCGATGAGCGCGGTCGTGCGGAATCGGTGATAAGCGTTGAGCATCGCCGAAAGGACGCCGCTCAAGCTCACCGCTACGATGCTGGGCATGAGCCACCGGGTCATTCGCACGGCCACGGCCATCTGCGGGGCTGGAAAACCGTGAGCGATGAGCGGCACGTACCATCCCGCCGTGAAGTATCCCACGATCGCTCCGATCGTTAATACGATCGCCAGGACGTTGAGGACCGTGCTCGCTAAGCGCCAGGCTTCGTCCTCTTTATGCTTGGCAAGATACTCGGAGAACGTCGGCACAAGCGCAATGACCAGCGCCCCGTTGAAGACGCCGAAGAGAATCGTCGGAATCGTGGTCGCCGCCAAGAACGTATCCATTTCCCAGCGCGTGCCATAGTAGCGTGCGCTTACGACTTCGCGTAAGAAGCCGAAGACCGTCGACGCAAAGGTTGCGCCGACGATGAACAGCGTCGATCCGGCAATCGAAAAACGATGACGAGGCCGCGCAGGCTCCGTGACGATTCGCAGGCGGCGTTTCACTAAAGGCTCCGACTTCGGCGCCTGCAGCAAAGTCCCCGGCTATTCCGGATCCGGATTAATCTCCGTCGACTCCTTGCGTTCCAGGAAAAATGAAGCCGGATACGGCGCTGGTATTTTCCTAAAGGCACGGGCCTTTTGAGAGAAGTCGAAGCTGTCGACCAGGCTGTTCGCGCGCGAATCAGTGTACCCGAAACTTCGCGGCCCCAGCGCAGGCAAGCCGAAGACTTGTTCGACGAACTTTACGACGCTGCCGAATTCATACTGCGTATGACTAACATAACGGCGCTTCGCATACGGCGAAATGATGATGCACGGTACACGAATGCCCAAACCCACAAAGTCGAGCTGTGGCGGCCGGACGTTATCGTACCAGCCGCCCCAGTCGTCCCACACGACGATAATGGCCGTCGTCTTCCAATCCCGACTTTTGCCGACCGCGTTGACGATCGATGCCACCCACGACGGACCCGTATTACTGTTGGAACTGGGGTGATCCGAATCCGCAACGTCGGGCACGACCCACGAGACCGATGCAAGATTGCCGCCGGCCGCGTCGGTCAACACGGTGGTCTGCGGCTCGATCACGTTGCGGTTCCAGTCGGCGCCTTCCCTGACGTTATGCACCGCGTCGAAAGCGGACCAATATTCCTGGTTGTTCTCATAGTACTTCCAAGTAATTTTCGCCGCGTCGAGAGTGTCGGCGAGCGTGCGAAACTGATTGAAGCACGGAAACGGCCCGTCGGGCTTGAGAACCCGGCTCGTATTTATCGTAAACGTGTACGTCCCGGACGGAGCGTCGCATCCCCATGGATATGCGCTGGGATTATCGGCTTCGGCCAGAGTTGGCGTGAGGTTCGCCGTTGCTGCGACCAAGTCGAAGTGGGACGTAAAGCTCGCCCCGAACTCCGTCGGAAACATGCGGTCGGCTAAAACGTATTGCTGCGCCATCGCCCAATAGGGAGCCACGAGGCTGCGTTTGAGGTACTCGTAGGGCCGCGCCCCCATCGGACGACCATTTTGCGTCGGCAGATTGAAACCGTTCATCTTTCCCCGGTTCCAATCGAGGATCGACGCACTCCAGCCGTGCGGGAGGTCGGGTCCGTTGAATGTCGTGGTGGTCAGCAGCACCGGCGTCCCGTCGTTCATAGATCCTCGCAGCGGTGCGTCGGCACCGGGAAAGCCGGCAAAGATGTTTTCGAAGCTGCGGTTTTCTTGAACGACGATGACGACGTGTTTGATGTACGTACCTAGCGGAGAGGCGGCACGAGCAACCGCCGCCGGATTCGGTGCCGACGGTGCGGGCATAAGACGAGCACTGGACGAGCAACCGGCGGAGATGGGGATAACGGCGCTCAGCACGAGGCCCGCGGCGCCGCCCATTGCAGGATATCGAATCTGGAAGCTCCTAGTGCGCCCCGTTTTTGCGCAACACGGCCGGCACTGTCCGAGCGATCAATGCGAGGTCTCCCAGGGGCGTCCACGTCTCAACGTACTCATTGTCCAACGCCATCCATTCCTCGAACGAAACCTCGCTGCGCCCGTTAATCTGCCATATACAGGTCAAACCTTGGGGAACGGTGAGGCGACGGCGAGCGGAGGCATCGTAATGTTCGACTTCGCAAGGAAGCGCCGGGCGCGGTCCAACCAGCGACATGTCGCCGAGCAGGACGTTGATCAGGTTTGGTAATTCGTCGACGCTCGTTTGCCGAAGGAACCGGCCGAGCGGATGGAGCCGCGGGTCGTTACGAATCTTGAAGACCGGACCGTCAAGTTCGTTGAGGTGCATGATGTCGTCGCGCATTTCGTGCGCGCCGTTCACCATCGTCCGCAGTTTGTACATCTTGAACCGCCGGCCGTGCATTCCGACGCGCTCCTGGGCGTAAAACGGAGTTCCGCCGGTAACAAAAATAATCGCTGCAGCGGCAGCGAGAATAATCGGCGAAAGCAGCACCAGCAGCAAGAATCCAAGCGTCACGTCTATCGTGCGTTTGCTGAGAATCCACCAATCCGGCACTTTCCGTTCCAGCGAGGAAACGGCAACGGCGACTTGCATCGACTACACGCTCTCCAAAGAGGCTTTAGTGCTCAGGTTGTCGGCAATAGATCTCACCGCGTCCACCCCCGCTAGGCGCGTCGATTCGGCGTTTGGCAGAAACCCCCCGGCTCTCTTAAGAAATGGTCGCATGCTCCGAGGGGCACCGTACCGCATCGAAAGAGGAACTACCTGCTTGCCCGTGTGAGCGAGCGGCCAACGCGAGCCGTGTCACGATTGCGCCCACGAACGATCCGTAGGATACGACGAGCGGCGGCCAAAATCGACGCCAGATTCATATGCCATGGAGAAGACGCTTGCGACGCATCGCGGTTTGGGTAGCTTTTGCCCTCCCGTTATCTATTGCGTTTGCCGCGCTCTCGTACCGCGTCGCTTTGGCACAGCCAAATGTACCGTCACCCGTCCCGTCGCCGACCGAGTCTGCAACACCGGCGCCGACGATCGTTCGCCTGACTGCCGATCACATCGAGTTTTATTACGATCGTTTCCTCATTGAAGCCGACGGACACGTTCGTCTCGATTCGAGCGATGGGCTGGTTGCAACGGGCGACGCCTTTTCGATGGACTTAAAACTCAACCGATTCTTGCTGGCGGGGCACCTCTCGCTAAGCCTGCGCGGTCAAACGATCAACGGCGCGGCGATCTCCGATTTCCTCGACTTTAACCGCATGTATTTCGTACCGGTGACGACTGGGCCCGATCGCTGGACCTTCTTAAACGGCGACCTTGCCCATCCGGCGAAGGGACGCATGATGCCGGGTGACGCGTTCTACTTTCCGGCCGTCGGCCAGACGCCGAGCCTGACGGCGACGTCGGCCGTAATCGGCACGAAGACCTACGCGCGTTTCGGCGGAGTAACCGCGTATCTGGGCGGTGTTCCGATTCCACTCGGCTCTTACGTCGTTAACTTCTCCTCGAATCAATACTTCGCTCAAAACTCATTGACCGGCGCCAATTTTGATGCCACCTGGAACTTTGCCGGAAACACGAACACGCTCTCGGCCGCACACCTGCGCTACGATACGACCAACTATGCCTATCTCGCATTCGAGCAGCATTTCGTCGGCGAACACGAGTATGCGATTACCTCGATCAATCCGGCAACGAAGCCCGGGAAGTTCTTCAACACGCAACTCTACGAGAAGCTCGGCAACCGCTTTCAGATTCAGAGCTTCACGCAGGTCTATCTCTACCAATATAATCTGTCGACGCCGGAAGCCGGTACGCAAACGACGTTCCTCAACGCGACGTACGCAATGCCGCACTCATACCTCACCGCCGTCTCGAACTTCACCAATTACAACATTCTGGGCATCGGACCGCTGATCTGGGAAACGAGCTACCCCGACAACGTGAAAGTCACCGCAGGCAGCCTAGCGCATCCGTCATACGTGCAGCTGACCGCATCGAGCTTTCAGAATCGCATCGGACGGCTGCCGCTCTACGAGCAGATCTATGAGGGCTACGGCTTCAATCACGATGCGGTGGGACCCAATACCTACATTCAGGGTTGTAGCATCGCCACGTGCGGCCCCGGCTTCCCGCCAAACCCGATCCCGCCGTTAGTGCCTGGTCTGCAAGCCTACGGAGCGCCGTGCGTCGCGAAGTATCAGACGACTCCGCCGACGTACCTTTGTCCCGTCTACACGACGATCTGGAATGCGATTCTCGGTTTCAACCTCTATGCGACCTCGATCAAAATCGGCGATCAATACAACCCGTACAAGACGGTCTATCTCAACGCCAACCTCAACGAACAAGAGGAGTGGATCTCACTTCCGCATCGCATTCGGAACACGACCACGACCTTGAGTTTGAGCCGGCAGTTTGCGCGCCCCGTCAATTTGTACTTTAGCTACTCCGTTGCCAACACCGGCGATTACTACCTCCACGGCGGCTATCCCGAGTGCAGTCCAACCGTCATCATTAACGGCACGCCGGTTTCCAACTTCTATTGTCCAGTAAGCCTGCGGTCGTTTCGCGGCGTATCAACGCTTCGAACGTATACGCTCGGGCTGAACTACGTTCCCGATCCGGAATTCAACGCCTCGATCATTGCACGCCATCACGACGATTTTCCGATTCCGGTCCCGGGCCTCTTCTCGCAACCGCCGACCAACATACTCGGACAACCATTGTATACCAGTTATCTCGGCCAGCCTCCCAACGATATTACCGGCGACGTCCGTTTTCGTTTGCTGCCGCACATGCTCGTCGACGTCGCGCGGACATATTATTTTAACTTCGGGACACAGCGCTGGAGCCCGAACTTCATCGTTCAGGTGCTTCCGCTGTGATCCGCCGCAGCGTCGGGCCGGCGGTCGTATTGTTGGCGATCCTGTTGCTGGCGGCAAGCTCGAGCACCGTCGTCACCGGGCAATTGCTGGCGTATCAGGACGGCTACGTCTTCTTTACGACCGGTGACGGTTTTCACGTCGCCTCCAACGTCGCAATCCGCGATGCGCAGACGCGCGGACCAACCGGCGTCGCACCCGCTCCACGCGTTTGGGCGCGCGCGACCTTCGACGCGACGGGAACGGTGACCGAACTCGATCTTTCGCGTAAGCCGCTGCCGCAGGAAGGCAGCTTCGATGACGTTGCGCGTTTTGCGGTCACGCTATCTCCGACCGTCCCCAATCCCGACTTGCTGCCGGCGTCGCCGGCTCCCGGACAGACCGTCGCCGTGCAGCAGCACTTCTCGGGACGCCCGGTCCTCGTTACGTTCACCGCCCAAGTGCCGCCCAACACGCCGTTTACGGCGACCGTCTACATGTCTACCGACGCGAGCGGTTGGAATGCGCAAGCGATCCCGATGGACCGCACCGATGCGCTACACTATCAAATCACGCGCCGGCTGAACTCCGGCACGATCTTCCGCTACCTGTACGATCGCGGATCGTTCCAATCGGTTGAGGTCGCGGAAAACGGATTGCAACGCGCTCCGCGCCAGATCGTCGTCGCCGACGCCGACGTACGTGTGGTGACCGACAAAATCTACGCTTGGATCGATTCCGTCAACGGCGGTTACAATCTCTCTCCGACCGGACTACCGACGCCCTATAACCCGGCGCCGTTCCCGAACTTACCGCCCGGCGTCGGACCGCCGGGCGTACCGACGCCCTGTCCGAATCCGCCGAAGTGCCATTGACGGGGCGCGCTAACGAACGGTCAACGGCAAGGTTCGTTCGACCGCGTCGCCACGCGTATTGCGCGCGATGATGCGCATCGGAAACGTGCCGCGCACGAAGAACGGGATGTCGCCCAGCTGATACCGCAGCGCAAAGCGTCCAACCCCGATCTTCTTTAGCCCGAGGCCATAGGTTGCGACGCGCACCTCGACGCTGGCGACGTTCGAGCTGGTGAGCACCTTGCCCCAGAGCGTACTGCCCGAGCTCACCAACGTCGAATTGACGTCGACCGCAACGATTTGCGGCGGAGCGTCCGGACGTCGTACCGGAATGGTGATCGTAGCAGCAGGGCTCGGGCGTACTGTGGGAGACGCAACCGCGATTGGCGTTGCTGCGGGCGTTGGCACAGCACGCTTGCCCGACGAATGCGCGGCTGAAGGCGCAACGCGCGCAACGGATCGCGAGGGAGAGCTGTTGGTTGCGTGCGGCGTGCAGCCGCCTACGATCAACGCGGCGGCGAAAAGCATCGGTGCAAACGAGCTGCGGCACTGCACGGGGCCGCCTTCTTGATTCCAGGTCGCTTTCCGCTTGCTCGCGAAGCGCAGGCTGTGACAGCTCACGCTTCTGCCGACCGTCCGGCGCTCAGCATCGTCGTGCCGATGTATAACGAAGAGCAGAACGTTTCCCCGCTCGTCGAGCGAATCGTCGCGATCGTCGCAGCAGTGCCCCAAAGCCTCACCTACGAAATCGTGCTCGTCAATGACGGCAGTACGGACGGTACGGCAGCGGCGATTCGCAAAGAGATGGAGCGGCGCCCTCACATCGTGCTGGTGAATCTCTCGCGCAATTTCGGGCACCAGCTCGCCGCCACGGCCGGGATCGAGCTAGCCGCCGGCGACGCGGTCGTGCTGATGGACGGCGACTTGCAAGATCCGCCCGAGCTGATCGGTGCCTTCCTGGCAAAGTGGCAAGCTGGGTACGACGTCGTGTATGCCATTCGGCGGATCCGCAAGGGCGAGAGCGGCTTCAAACTCTGGACGGCACGCTTGTTCTATCGCATCATCAAACGCCTCACCAACGTGGCCATACCCGTCGATACCGGCGACTTTCGGCTGATGAGCCGCCGCGTCGTCGAAGCACTGCGCCGCTCGCGCGAGCGGCACCGCTTCCTGCGCGGCATGGTAAGCTGGGTCGGCTTCAATCAGATCGGCGTTTTGTACGATCGCGACGAACGCCATTCCGGAAGCACGAAATATCCGCTGCCGAAGATGATCCGCTTTGCGATCGACGGTATCACGTCGTTTTCCGAGATTCCATTACGTTTTGCGTCGTATCTCGGCTTCACCGTGAGCGTGCTTGCCTTTCTCTACGCGCTGATCGTGATCGTCGCCAAATTGTTTCGTCTCAATCCGCCGGCCTACACGCCGGGCTGGGCGTCGACCATTGTTGCGGTCGTCTTTCTGGGCGGCGTGCAGCTCATCAGTCTTGGGATCATTGGCGAGTATCTCGGCAGAATCTACGATCAAGTCAAAGGTCGTCCGCTTTATCTCGTTAGCGATATCGAGCGCTCTTGACGTACCGGCCGGTCGTCGATCTTTTTCCGGTTGTCCCCGCCCTCGATCCCGTCACGGCCATTCTCTTCGTCGCCCTCTTCGTTGCCGCGGTTGCGGTAACGTCGCGTCGTGCCGGCTACGGCGTCTGCGCGCTCGTTCTCGCCACGCCGTTTGCCTTGTACCACACGCTCTTTGCTACCGACGTGACGATTTCCAAGATCGTGGTGCTCGGCGTTCTCGTCGGCATAACCACCCATCCAAACGGCGCTCGGCATTTGCGGCGGCAGTCCGTTGCGCTGCTGCTGGCGGCGATCGTCTTTTACCTCGTTGCAACGATCGCATCGGCATTTGGCGCGGCCCATGTCGATTTGGCGCTGCGCGAAGCCTTTAAGATCGTCGAATACGGATTATTCTTTACCGCCGCCTACCTTTGTTATCGCATCGATCCAGACGCTGAGCTGGTCGTCGACGCGATCGCAGCCGTCGTTATCGTCGTCTCGCTCACCGCGCTTGCGCAAGAGTTCATCGGCGCTCCATCCGGACTCTATGTCGGGCAAGCCATCGTTCCCCGCATCGCCGGTGTTCTCGAGGGTCCCAATCAACTCGCCGGCTACTACGAGGTAACCGTAGCCGCCGTCGCCGCATGGGCCGCGTCGCGACGAACGGCGCTGCTTGCCGCCGCGCTCGTGCTTGCCACGTGCGCCGACGTCCTGACCTTCTCGCGGTCCGGACTCGTTGCTCTAGCGGTGGTCGCGGCAATCGTGCTCCTCGCACAAGGACGAGCGGCGTTGCGTGCGCTGCGTCCGGCCCTGGCCGGCTTTCTTCTCGGAATCCTCGGCGTTGCGGGTTGGGGCATCTATGCGCACAGCGCGAACATCTTTCGCATCTCGATTGAAAGCGCGTATGCCGGCGGCGTCGGGAACCGAGCCGAGCTCTGGCGCGCTGCCTGGAAAATGTGGCTCGCGCATCCGTTGCTCGGCGTCGGAGCAGGTAATTATGAGCTCGAGCTTCCCTTCTACGGCGCGATGGGAGTACGCACGCACGCCAACAGCTGGTATCTGCAATCGCTGGCCGAAGGCGGCGCGATCTTGTTCCTGGCGACCGTTAGCCTCATTACGGCGGCGGTCGTGACGTTTGGTCGAAACATCCGGGAGCGGTCGCCCTGGGCTCTTGCTGCATTGGCGGCAACGCTCGCGCTGGCTCTGCATCAGATCGGAGATTACCTCGTCTTCTTCCCGAAGATCGGCGACACGTGGTTCGTGTTGCTTGGAATCGGAGCGGCCGCCGTCTGAAACGCAGCAGCTGGCTGATCCCCGCATCGCTGCTTGCGATGTCGCTGCTATTCCGGTTTCTTTTTCTGCACGCTCCGGCATCAATTGCAACCGACCTGCGCCAGCCGCTCGTGGTCGTTACCAACTGGCATTGGTACGGTGCGGGCCTCTTTGCGATTCTGTTCGCTGCTTGCGCGATTGCGACGGTCGCCTACGTTGTGCTGCTGCGTCCCGCTCGTTCACGCACGCCGTCGATCGCCTGGACGATTGGACTCTGCGCGACGGCCATCGCATGTGCGTGGATAACGCCGGCGATTTTTTCAAGCGACGTTTACGCGTACGCGGCCTACGGAGAAATGGTTCGTCTTGGAAGCAATCCCTACGCCCATGCAATCTCGCCGAGCGGAAATTCCATTTTCGACGCTGCAATCTGGCAATGGGGAAATTCGCTACCGGCATGCGTCTACGGGCCCGCCTTCGTCGCGATCGCGGCCGGGATCGTCTGCGCGGCGCACGGCTTGCCGGCGGTCGTTACGCTCGATGCACTGCGGGTGGTGGCGTCTCTGGCGCTGCTTGTCTGCGTTCCGCTGGCGTTCTTGTCGTACGACGGCGCCGACGCGCAGCGGCTGACGGCTGCTGCAACGATCGCTCTCAATCCGGCAGCGCTTTGGTGTGCCGCTGAAGGCCATAACGACGCCATTGCGCTCGCGATCGTTTTGGGCGGCTGTGCAATTGCACGGCGCGGACGACCGGCACTCGGCGCCGCTCTGGCGGCGTTGTCGGGCACGATCAAGCTCCCCGGCATTGCTGCTGGAATAGCGATCGGGTACCGCGATCGACGTGCGCTGGTGGGAGCCGCTATCGGCGCGCTAACAACGCTCGTTCTGTCCGCGCCATTGCTGGTCGGCGTTGCGACGCAACTGGCGCCTCACGGGAGATTCGCACCGCAAGCCTCGTTCGAGTCCATCGTGAAGCCGCTGCTTTTCCTTATCCTCCACGACGATAGAACGGGCTCGATCGTCACCGTCACGATTGCACTCGCAGCCGCTGCAGCTTGCGCAACGGCTGCGATTCGCTCGCTTTGCAGCGGACGGCTTGAGGGATGGTCGTATGCGGCTATCGGCGGGTGGCTGCTCATTCCGAATCCGTACCCCTGGTACGCCGTCTGGTTGCTGCCGATTGCAGCGCTAGCACCCGGCTGCCGGGCCAGCTTTGTTCTGGTGTTGTTCTCCCTGGCCGCGCTGTTGCGCTACGTTCCGGATGCCGTCGGCGCTCCAACGCCGGCCATGCAAGTGATTCTCGGCATTGCCGCAACGTTACCGGTCGTGCTACTGTTTGCGGGCCATGGTGGAAACTCTCGAGCGTCCTGAAGCGCGACGGGCGCTCCATGGCGACTTCGTCCGTCATCTCGCATCGAGTTCGACGCTGCGCGACGTCGCGGAACGGTTGCGCACGCTGTGCGCTTTGCCGGCGCCCAAACCGGGAGCGTACGCGCTTCACGAAACGATTGCAGCCGCTAGGCCCGCCATCATTGCCGCGCTTGCTGCCGGGAACAGCGACTCGTTGTTCGTCATCGTCCCAACCCCCGACGTTGCGGAGCGCGCCTTCGCCGATCTTCTCTACTATGTAGGCGAGGATCGCGCGGCCGAGCTGGCGTTGTTACGCTCGCGCGAGGAAGCGGTCGGCGCGATTGAAAGCCCGTCGGAGCGCAGCGCGCGCATGACACTGCTCGCCGATCTTTCCGCGCGGGCGCGGCGCATCGTGCTCGCTCCGATTGCCGCGGTGCGCCAATACGTCATGCCGCGGACGATCTTCGAGTCGCTGCGTTTCGTCCTGCGCGCGGGTGAGGATGCCGGCTGGGAAACGACGCAACAGCGGCTCTACGAGCTTGGATACAAACGCAGCGACGTCGTCGGAGCGGTCGGCGAGTATGCGGTGCGCGGCGGCATCATCGACGTCTTTCCGGCCAGCAGCGAGAAGCCGATACGAGCCGAATTCTTCGGTGACCGGATCGAATCGATTCGCTCGTTTCGCATCGAGTCGCAGCGCAGCGATGCCGAGCTGGCGGAGGTGGAAATCGTACCGTGGACGGAGATTCCGCGGCAGGAAATCTACCGCACGCGCATTCTCGAGCGTTTCGACGGGTTGTCGGCGGCACGGCATCTTTTAACAACCTACCTCACAACGCAAAGCGACGTCCCCGAGACCTGGATACCGCTGGCGTACGAACGGCCGGTAACGATTTTCGATTACCTCCCCGATCGCACCATCGTCGTCGTGGATGAACCCGGCATGATTGCCACACTCGCTGCCGCTCTGGACGAGGAGCGCGCGCGGGAACGCAGCGTGTTGCGCGGTGAGATCGGCGAGCTCAGTGCCGATGATTCGCAACTCGGGCAAGCGTTACTGGCCGATCTCGCGGCGCCCCATCCCGCGTTGCAGGTACTTGGCGAAAACCTTTCAGCACATGCGACGCTGATTTTTCGCGGTGCAATCGAGCCGGCCGCAGAGCAATGGACTCCGCGCATCCTGCAGTCATTCGTCTTTGAAACGCGCCCGGCCGAGCACTTCAACCGCCAAATCGAACTCTTCTCGCGCAGCGTCCGAGATTGGGCCGCGGCCGGGGAGACACTCTTCATCGTCAGCACGGCGGTCGCGCGCACGACCGACGTACTGCGCGCCGCCGGCATACGGCTGAGCAACGAACTGACGCGCGCAAGCGCGACGATCGATCACGGCAGCATCGAAGCGGGATTTGCAATACCGGAATTACGGCTGCGGCTCTTGGGCGATCGTGAGATCTTCGGCGCGCCGCCCAAGCGCGTCAAGATCCGAGCGGTCAAGGAAGGCGTTCCCGTCACGCTGGCGGATCTGCGCGTCGGGGACTACGTCGTGCACGCGGTGCACGGCGTCGGTCAGTATCTCGGTTTACGCACCGAAACGGTTCTCGGCGCGACGCAGGATTATCTCGATCTCAAATACGCCGGCACCGATCGCATGCTCGTGCCCGTCACGCAGATGCACCAAGTTGCAAAGTACTCGGCCGCCGAAGGGGCGATCCCCCGCCTCTCCAAGATGGGCGGTGCCGATTGGGCTCGCGCCAAATCGCGCGTCAGCGAAGCTCTTGCGAAAATCGCCGACCAGCTCGTCGAACTCTACGCCGAGCGCGAACTCTCGCGCGGGTTCGCATTTGGCCCGGATACGGCCTGGCAAGCTGAAATGGAAGAAGCATTCCCCTACGAGCCCACGCCCGATCAGCAAAAAGCCATCGAAGCGTCGAAGAGCGACATGGAGCGGCCCAAGCCGATGGATCGCCTGATCTGTGGAGACGTCGGATACGGAAAAACCGAAGTTGCAATGCGCGCCGCGTTTAAAGCCGTCGCCGACAAAAAGCAGGTAGCGGTGCTGGTTCCGACGACGCTGCTGGCCGATCAGCATTACCGAACCTTCAGTGCCCGTTTCGCGGGCTTCCCGCTGCGCGTCGAAGAGCTCTCGCGTTTTACGCCAAAATCCTTGCAAAAGCAAATCGTGCGCGATCTTGCCGAAGGCAAGGTTGACGTCGTTATCGGTACGCATCGTCTGCTACAAAAAGACGTCACCTTTGCCGATTTGGGCTTGATCGTGGTCGACGAAGAGCAGCGCTTCGGCGTCATGCATAAGGAGCGGCTCAAGGAGTACCGCGCGAACGTCGACGTCCTCACCTTGTCGGCCACCCCCATTCCGCGCACCCTTCAGATGTCGCTCATGGGCGTTCGTGACCTTTCCCTTATTCAGACACCGCCCAAGAACCGGATGTCGATCAAGACCCACGTCGTTCCCGCCAGCGACGCGGTCGTACAGCGCGCGATTATCGCAGAGCTCGATCGCGGGGGGCAAGTCTATTACCTGCATAATCGGATCGAATCGATCTATGCGCTTCGAAATGCCTTGGAGCAATTGGTGCCCCGGGCGCGCATCGGTATCGGACACGGGCAAATGAGCGAAACGGAGCTCGCGCCGGTGATGCAGCGCTTCATCGACGGCGAACTCGACGTCTTGATCGCAACGACGATCATCGAAAACGGCATCGACATTCCCAACGTCAACACGATGATCGTCGACGACGCCGACAAATTTGGACTGGCGCAACTCTATCAGCTGCGCGGTCGCGTCGGTCGCTCGAATCATCAAGCGTATTGTTATTTGCTCTATCAGGGTCACAAGGCGCTCACGGAAGAGGCCAAGGCGCGGCTCGAAGCGATTCGTGAGTTCGCCCATCTCGGATCCGGCCTCCAAATCGCCATGCGCGATCTCGAGATACGCGGTGCCGGCAATCTCCTGGGTGCGGCGCAATCCGGTTTCATCGCGTCGGTCGGATTCGATACGTACTGCGAGCTGCTCGCCGAAGCAATCGCACAACGCCGCGGAATGTCAGCATCGCTCGAGGAGCGCGGCGAAGCCGTCATCGACGTCAAGATCAATGCCTTTATTCCAAACGACTACGTGCCGCAGGTTTCGCAAAAAATTGCCATGTACCAGCAACTGGCCAAGGCTCGCACGGAAGAGGAAGTCGAGGAAATCGCATCGGGCGTGCGCGACCGCTTCGGAGCATTTCCTCTGCCGCTGCAGCATCTCATCGAACTCACCAAACTGCGCGCCATCGCCCTGCAAAAGCGCGTGACGCGGGTCGTCGTCGACGACAAGCGCCTGACGTTGGGCGTCGGCAGCGGCTTTGCGCTCGCTCCGGCGATGGTGCCGAAGTTTCAATCGCTGACGAGAAACCGCTTCCGCTTTGCGGAGGGGAAGATTCTCGTCGATCTTCCCGCTGCGCGCGAAGGACAGCGCGTCGAAACGACTTGGATGCCGTTGCTGCGCAAGCTTTTGGAAGCATTGTAAAAAGCGAGCGGGCGCACGGCGCCAAGGAAATGCTTCGTTCTCCGCCTGTATTCCGACAAATGTCGACAAATGTCAGAGTATGAGATGGAGATTCGAGGCGGCAGATGCCGGAAAAGCGTACAGCGTCCGCTTCGACTTGCTCGCGCACTTGCAAGCGCACGCCGCTGCGGGATCGGATCTTGAGGCGGCCGCACTTATTTTTGGGGAGCTCGTCGGAAACGTCGTTCGCCACGCACCCGGTCCGATCTCACTCGAGCTCTTTTGGGACGGTGATACGGCCGTGTTGCGCGTGATCGATAAAGGGCCAGGTTTTGAGTGGAGCGGTGGCGCGTCGTTGCCCGAGCTCTACGCCGAATCCGGTCGCGGACTTTTTATCGCACACAACGCCGCGCGGCGGCTGCGCGTCCGCCGTGTCGCCGGCAACGGAACCGAAGCTACCGCCTGGCTCCCGGTATCGCTCGAACGCTGCCAAAAACAGGCTTAACAGGGTTAAGGAACGGCGAAAGGACCTCGGCGCTTCCGAGAGAAGCAGGCGAACTTGTCCGCGGAGCCCTCGGCTCCGCGATCACTGCGTACCGTCCTTTTTCCAGTGGAGCCGACCATGTCGATAGCCCAACGCACCATCGCGTGCCTCGTTGCCCTGCTTCTCGGCGCGTCCTTAGCGGCCTGCGCGAGCGGCGGTGGCGCGATCGCAACGGTGAACGGCCAGCCCATCAGCCAGTCCGCCTTTCAGGCGAAGCTCGAGTCCAGCCCAGTTGCGCGCAACATCCTGCAACAGATGGTGCAAGAGGCGCTGATCGAGCAGTACGCGCAGAACAACCACATCCAGGTCAGCGATGCGGAGATCAGTCAGCGCGAGGACGAGCTCAAGGCCAATTTTCCAAACGGCTCGTGGGATGAAATGCTCAAAGCACGCAATCTCACCGAAGACGACGTGAAGCAAGCCTTGCGCGAGCAGATCATCCTCGACAAAGCGCTCGCCAAACAAGTGACGATTACGCCGGCGCAAGTGAAGCAGTACTTCAACAAGAATCACACCGCGTTTGACAAGCCCGAGGAAGTTCAAGCACGACACATTCTCGTTTCGGATTTGGCGACCGCGAACAAGATCGAAGCGCTGCTGAAACAAGGCAAAAACTTCTCCGATCTCGCGAAGCAATATTCGATCGATCCGGGCAGCAAAGACAAAGGCGGAGAGCTGGGATGGTTCCGCCGCGGGCAAATGGTGCCGGCATTCGATAAGGTTGCCTTCACGCTGCCGGTCGGCGCGATCAGTCAGCCAGTGAAATCACCGTTCGGCTACCACATCATTCAGGTCGAAGGTAAGCAGCCCGGCCAACACGCTACCGTGGCAAACAGCACCGAACGGATCACGGAACTGCTGCGCCAACAGCAGGAGGCGCCGCTCATTCAGCCGTTCTTGCAACAACTACAAGCCAAGGCCACGATCGCCGTCAACGATCCGCGCTTTGCCGATCTCTTCCCGTCGCCGCTCCCGAACGCGCCCGCGGCAAGCCCGCCCGCTCCCGCACCGGCCGCGACGAAGTAACGCCTACGATGCAGAGGGCCTCGGCAAAACGCCGGGGCCTTTTTGCATTGGAGAGAATCTCCAGCAGCCATGCTGGTGCGCATCGCAGGGCTCGGTCCGGGTGATCCGGGGCTGCTGACGGTCGGCAGCCTCGAAAAGTTGCGCGCGCTGGGGCGCGCCGTCACCGTGCTGGCCCCGCCCGATTTGACCGGCTACTTGCGCGAACGTGGCATCGAGATTGTCGACGGTTTCATCGACGATCCGGCGCTCTTCGTGCGTGGAAGTGCCGATGAAATCAGGCGGTTTGTCGAGCGCGTACGAGCGCGCGGAGATGGGCGCGACCTCGGTCTGGGCATACTCGGAAATCCACTCTCCGATTTCCCCGGCCTTCCTTTGCTGCTGCGCCTGCTCGAGCGCAACGAGATCGCGACGGAGATCGTTCCGGGCGTTCCGCGCGCGACGCTGTCCGCATCGATCGCCATGCCGCTGGTGCCGCTGCCTCCGCAATCGGCGCATCACTCCTGGGACGATCTCGTTGAAATCATGGCGCGCTTACGAATGGGCTGTCCGTGGGATCGCGAGCAAACGCACCGCACGCTCGTGCCGTACTTGATCGAAGAGACGTACGAAGTCGTCGAAGCAATCGAAGGCAGCGACCCGGACGCGCTCTGTGAGGAGCTGGGCGATCTCCTGCTCCAGATCGTTTTCCATTCGCAGCTTGCCACCGAAACCGGTAAGTTCAGCGTCGCCGACGTCGTCGACGCGCTCTCGAACAAGATGGTTCGCCGTCATCCGCACGTTTTTGGCGATGCCGTTATCGAAGACGTGGACGCACAATGGCGAAATTGGGAGAAGCTCAAAGCACAAGAGAAGAGCGGCCAAAAGCGCAAGAGCCGGCTCGATGGAATCCCGAAAGCGCTGGGCGCCTTGCAACGCGGTCAGCGCATGCAGGAAAAGGCGGCACGCGTCGGCTTCGACTGGCCTGCAGTGTACGGCATCCTCGAAAAGCTGACCGAGGAGCTTACCGAATTGGCGCAGGCCCGCCGTGAAAGGCAGGACGATTCGCATATCCGTGAGGAGCTCGGCGACGTGCTCTTTACGCTCGTCAATCTTTCCCGCGCGTTGGGGGTCGACGCGGAAACGGCCATGCGCGAAGCCAACGATAAGTTTTACCGCCGCTTTTCCTTCATGGAAGAACGCGCGGCCGCCGATGGCAAATCGCTCTCCGATCTCTCTTTTGATGAACTCGAGGAACTGTGGCAACTGGCAAAGACGCAAGCGGCATAGGGAACACCCAGAGGGCGGTGCTCCGGCTGCGCATGAGCGCGCACGACGCTCACTACGGCGGCAATCTCGTCGACGGCGCGCGCATGCTCGCCCTCTTCGGCGACCTCGCCACCGAACTGCTCATCCGGCTCGACGGCGACGAGGGCCTCTTCGTCGCCTACGATAGCGTCGAGTTCCTAGCGCCGGTCTATGCGGGAGACTACATCGAAGCCGAGGGAAGAATCGTCAAGACCGGCAACACCTCGCGCACCATGGAGTTCGAAGCGCGTAAGGTCATTGCCGCCCGGCCCGACATAGACGCAAGCGCAGCCGATGTTCTCCAGTCGCCCGTGGTGGTTTGTCGCGCTAAAGGAACGTGCGTCACGCCGAAAGACAAAAAAAGGCGCTAGAACGATTTGTCCCCTCACACGAGTCTTTCGTGCGTTTTGCGCTTCCACACGAACTCGTAGTAACAAAACTGCAGGACCAAACCTGTACAGTAGGCGATCGGGTATCCCATCCACACTCCGTCCAAACCGACGCGATGCATGAGGATGTAGGCCGCCGGCACCTCGACGCCCCAAATCGCGAAGATTCCAATGCACGTCGGCACCAGAACAGTTCCGCTGCCGCGCATAATACCGCTCAGCACCGCGCTGTTACCGAAGATCGCATAGCTCCACAGCGTAATCATGAGAAGCTCATGGGCAATGCGAAGCGTGTGCGGATCGGTGATGAACCAAGCCAAAATGTTCCAAGCGAAAGCATAGCAGAGCGCAATGATGATGCCGCCGATCACGTAGTTCAACCCCACCGCGGAACGGATAACGGTACCCAGCTTGTCCTCGCGCCGTGCGCCGATGCACTGGGCCGCAAATATCGATGCCGAGATGCCGATCGAGATCGCCGGAAACTGAACGTAACCCACGATCTGGTTGACGGCGCCATATGCGGCGGTCGCACTGGATCCGAAATGATTGACGAAGGTAATGACGGCCAGCTCCGCCAGCGAGACCATCATGACTTGCACGCCTGTCGGAACACCGATGCGTAGAACCGACCAGAGAATGCGCCAGTCGATCGCGAAATCGGCCAGCGTTTCGCGATCGATCTTCAGCGGATGATTGCGGCGCCGGAGGTAGACGACGAGCCAGGCGAGTGCGACGCTGTTCGCGATGAGGCCGGCGACCGCGGCGCTGACGACGCCGAGCTTCGGCAGCCCAAACCAGCCCAAGATAAAGAGCGGAGTAATCGCAATGGCCAGCACGCTCGAGATGATCAACGTATAAAACGGCGTCGTCGAGTCGCCCGTCCCGCGCAAGATCGTGGAATACACGAAGTACACAAAGAAGACGGGCATGACCAAGAAGATCACTTTTGAGTACGCATCGGCCGCACCTATAATGTCCTTCGGCGTTGCTAACCACGACAAGAGCGTCGGCGATCCGAGACATCCCACGACGGCAACGATGATGCCGAGATAAAGCGCTGCACCCAGCACCGTCCCGGAGATTCGCTTGACGCGATGCTGGTCGCCGGCTCCAAAAGCTTGACCGACGAGCACGCTCCCGCCGCTCGAAACGCCGAAGACAAACGAAAACAGCAAGAAGACGACCGGGAACACGGCCGAAACGGCGCCCAGTGCCTGCGTTGAGATTAGACGCCCGATCCAAATGCTTGCCATCGTCTGCGAAGCCGATTGCAACACGTTGCTGAGCATAAACGGAACGAGAAAGACGAGGAGGATCCGCCACATCGGCTTCCCCTCCTCGAACACGTTAACGCCGTGACGCCTAGTGGACTGCATTCTATGGTATTTCCCGGCAAGCCGCGAAGCTCCACCGCGTGCGGCTCGACATGTTCATGAAGGTTTCCCGCCTCGCCAAACGGCGAAGTGAGGCGCACGAAGCGCTCGAACACGGACGCATTACGAAGAACGGTAAGCCGCTGCGGCCGGGATACCGGGTCCAAGCCGGAGACATTTTCGAAATTCACTATGCGACGAGGTTCGTCACGGTGCGCGTGCGAGAGGTGCCGTTGCGCGTCACGCCCGCGGTCGTCCCCGCGCAGCTCTACGAGATTCTCGAGACGCGCAAAGACGAACCGTCGGATTGGACGTGATCTCCGCCGACACGAAGGACGCGCTGGCTCGCGTCGTCCCCGAGGCCGCCCACTGCCGCCACGCATTGCTTGCCGGCCTGGCGCTCTACGGCACCGCGCAACGCTCCGAGTTCTTGACGCATCGAAACGCGGTCGCGCGGCTTTTTTGGTCGCTGCTGGACGAAGAGGACAAGTCGCATCCGATCGAGAGCCGAGCTGCGACGCGTTTGCAGCGCTTACCAACCTTCGCAATTCGCATTCCCGAAGTGCTGCTCGCAACGCCGCCGAAATCCGTGCGCAAGTGCGACCGCTTGATCGAGATCCGGGCGGCGTTTCTGGCCTGTGGTTCGCTGGCGACGGGCGCGCACGGCTACCACCTCGAGTTTGTCCTCGCCGACGACGCGCGGGCAAGCCGATTGCAATGGATGCTGCGCAGCGCCGGGACCACGCCCAAGACCATGCATCGCAAGGGTCGGATCGTCGTTTACTACAAGGACTTCGATGCGATCGTAGAAATGCTAACGCTCATTGGCGCATTCTCCGCTGTGCTGCGTCTTGAAGACGTTCGAGCGCTGCGCGAGACGAAGAACCGAATCCATCGGCTGGTCAACACCGAGGCGGCGAACTTGGAGCGCACCGCCGCCGCCGCTGCCACTCATCGGCGGATCATCGAATATCTTGCCAGCGCTCACGGACTTGCGCGGCTATCGCCGCCGCTGCGCGAAATCGCCGAGTTGCGGCTGCACTATCCCGACGAATCGCTCACCGAGCTTGGGAAGCGCTGCAATCCCCCGATCGCGAAACCGACTGCAAGCAGCCGGCTGGGCGCGCTCGCGCGGCTGGCCCAACGGCTCGAGCAGGGGAAGGGGCCGGCCAAGCACGGCCGGTAAAGGCTCTTCATGCGCATCGGAATCAACGGCTTTGGCCGCATCGGACGAAACTTTGCTAAAGCGCTCATCGAACGTTATCCGCACGTAGAGATCGCGGCGGTTAACGATCTCACCAGCGCGGCAGAGTGCGCGCATCTCTTCACGTACGATAGTAACTACGGGCAGTATGCGGGCAACGTCCGTGTAGACGGCGACGCGATCGACATCGACGGCCACCGCATGCGAGTTTTAGCCGAGCGCGATCCCGGCAAACTTCCCTGGAAGAGCCTCGGCGTAGACGTCGTCATCGAATCGACCGGCCTCTTCACCGACGCCAATAAGGCGCGCGCCCACATCGACGGGGGCGGAGCGAGGAAAGTGCTCATTTCGGCGCCGGCGCAGAACGAGGACGTGACGATCGTCTTAGGCGTCAACGATGCCAGCTACGATCCGTCAAAGCATAACGTCATCTCGAACGCTTCCTGCACGACGAATTGTCTCGCGACCGCGCTGAAACCGATCGTCGACGAGCTTGGGTGGGTCAACGGCTTCATGACCACCATTCACTCGTACACCAACGACCAGAACATTCTCGATGCACCGCACAAAGATCGCCGGCGAGCGCGTAACGCCGCCACCAACATTATCCCGACGTCTACCGGGGCGGCAAAGGCGTTGTACTTGACGATTCCCGAAGTCAAAGGATCGTTTGACGGATTCGCGTTACGGGTTCCGACGCCAACGGTCTCAATGATCTATCTCGTAGCGCAAACGCGCAAGGCAGCTACGCGAGACGAGGTCAATACGATCTTACGCGCGGCTGCCTCCGGCGATCTCAAGAAATACGTGCAGTACACCGAAGAAGAGCTTGTGTCGAGCGATTTCAAGAAGAATGAGTCCAGCTCGATCATCGATGCTAAATTGACCAATGCGAACGGCAACCTCGTTCAGATCGCAGCCTGGTACGACAACGAGTGGGGCTACTCGTGCCGGCTCGCCGATTTGACGGCGATGGTGCTCGAGAAAATTCCGGCAACGGCGTAAAGGCTAGGGAGCCTCCTCACTTGGCGATTCGATCGCTTCGCGACTTGGACGTCAGCGGCAAGCGCGTCTTGGTTCGCGAGGATCTCAACGTGCCGACCAAGGGCGCGCAAATTGCCGACTTCACGCGCATCGACGCGGCAATTCCAACGCTGAAATGGCTGCACGAACACGATGCGCGAACGATCGTCCTCTCGCATTTAGGACGGCCCGACGGTAAGCCGAATCCCGCATATTCGTTGCGGCCGGTCGCGCAAGCGCTCTCGGACCGGCTCGGTATTCGTGTCGCTTTCGCCGACGACTGCGTGGGCGAGGTCGCACGAGAGGCTGCTGCACGCTTGGAAAACGGCGACGTCCTGCTTCTCGAGAACGTCAGATTTCATCCCGGGGAGGAGCGAAACGACGCGGCCTTCGCAGCGAAGCTTGCCACACTGGGCGACCTCTACGTCGATGATGCATTCGGAACCGCGCACCGCGCCCATGCCTCAACCGAGGGCGTTGCGCATCTCTTGCCGCATGCCGCCGGATTTCTCATGGAGGCGGAGCTGCAGGCGCTGCAGCGGCTGATCGAAGCGCCGGCCAAGCCCTACGTCTGCGTCATCGGCGGCGCAAAGGTCAAAGACAAAATCGGCGTTCTGCGCAATCTCATGGAACACGTCGATGCGTTCTGCATCGGGGGCGGCATGGCCAACACCTTTCTAGCAGCGCAGGGCAACGAGGTCGGGAAGTCGCTTCGCGACGAGGACTTGACGCCGGCGCACGAGATTGCGGCGCTCGCGCGCACGAAGCATGTCGATCTGCGTCTTCCAACTGACGCGGTCGTGGCGGCTTCCCTCGATGCAAACGCGAAAGCGCGGATCGTTTCGGTTCGCGAGATTCCCCGCGACGAGATGATTCTCGATATCGCTCCCGAGACGGCCGCCGCCTATGCCAAGGTCATAGCGCAGTGTAAGACGATTGTCTTCAACGGCCCGATGGGCGTCTACGAACAGCCGGCGTATCGCAACGGGACCGCCGTCGTCGGCGAGGCCATCGCGCGCGCGACCGCCGCCGGCGCAACCACCGTCGTCGGAGGTGGTGACGCGGTCGCGGCTGCGCATTTGCTCGGATTTGCCGACAAGGTAACGCATGTTTCGACCGGCGGCGGAGCGACGCTTGAGTTCTTAGAGGGCAAAACGCTTCCGGGCATCGCTGCCCTCCAACATTAAGGAGACTCCCTAACATTCCAAGAACGATCGTCGCCGGCAATTGGAAAATGCATAAGACGGCTGCGGCAACCGCTGCATTCTTAGACGCATTTCTCCCGCGCGTACCCGGCTTGCCCCCGCACGTCGAGATCGTCATCGCCCCACCGTTTACGTCGATTCCGCTCGCGTCGGTGCGCCTAGCGGGTTCTCGCATTGCGCTGGGAGCTCAGACGATGCACTGGGAGCTCGAAGGACCGTTTACGGGGGAGATCGGTGCCGGGATGCTTCGTGAGTTTGGCGTTCGCTACGTCATCATCGGGCACTCCGAACGCCGCACGTATAACAACGAAACCGACCGCACCGTCAACCTAAAAGTCGCCACCGCGTTGGCGCAAGAGCTCATTCCGATCGTCGCTGTCGGTGAGACCATCGACGAGCGCAACGCCGGCCTCACCGAAGAGCGCGTCGTTGCACAAGCGCGCGCCGCGCTGAACGGAATCGTCGGCCCGCATTTGGGTCGCGTCGTCATGGCGTACGAACCGATTTGGGCCATCGGTACCGGAAAAAACTGCGATCCCGCCGAGGCAGACCGCGTAATGGCGCTCATACGCGCGTGCGTTGACGGACTTGAGGAGACGCCGATTCTCTACGGCGGCAGCATGAAACCCGAAAACGTGCGTTCCTATATCGAGCAACCGAATATCAATGGTGGACTGGTCGGCGGCGCGTCGCTCGACTCCAACGGTTTTGCCGCGCTCATCGAAAACGCCGGAACATGACGTATCGCCCGGTCGTGCTTGCCGTGCTCGACGGCTGGGGCTGCAGCGATCGAACCTACGGAAATGCTATCGCCGCAGCGCAACTGCCCAACTGGCGCGGGTTCTTCGATCGCTACCCGTGGACGATACTGCAAGCGTCGAGTGAAGATGTCGGTCTGCCCAATGGCGTCATGGGCAACAGCGAAGTCGGACATATGAATTTGGGCAGCGGCAGGGTCGTGCCGCAAGGCGTCGTCATTATCGACTCCGACATCGCCTCGGGAGCATTTGCGAGAAACGAAACCCTGCAACGCACGATCGCACATGTCAAACGCAGCAACGGGCACCTCCATCTGATGGGCCTCATCTCCGACGGCCAAGTGCATAGCTCGATGACCCATCTGTTCGCCTTGATCGATGCCGCCGTCGATGCCGACATCGCGATTTGCGTCGAGTGTTTTCTGGATGGGAGGGATACGCCACCGCGTTCGGCGCTGACGTACGTCGGTCAGCTCGAACAGAAGCTTGCACAACGCGGGCGGCAAGGCTCGATTGCCAGCGTCTGCGGCCGCTTCTACGCAATGGATCGCGATCACCGCTGGGAGCGAACGAAGCGCGCGTACGACATGCTGGCTTTCGGATCGACGGCAGCCGAGGAGGGTGCTTCCTTTCACGCTGAATCGGCAGCGGAGGCGGTTAAGGCCGGATACCGGCGCGGGGAAGACGACGAGTTTGTGCAGCCAACGACGGTGGGGGAAATTCGTCCCGTCGAGGACGGTGACGCCTGCATTTTCTTTAATTTTCGTCCCGACCGGGCGCGCCAGTTAACCACGGCATTTAACGCCGGAATCGAGATCTATTTTGACAACGGATTCGCGGTTTTTCCAGCGCGACGGTACGGCAACCTCATCTTCGCGACGATGACGAAGTACGACGAAAACTATACCAACCCGGTCCTTTTCGGGCCTCGCCCTCAGTACGATACCTTCGGCGAGGTTCTTGCGCGCACCGGATTGCGCCAACTCCGTCTTTCCGAAACCGAAAAATACGCGCACGTGACGTATTTCTTCAGTGGCGGTCGCGAAGAAGCGTTCGAAGGGGAGGATCGCGTGCTCATTCCCTCCGACCGCAGCGTTCCCACCTACGATTTGGCGCCGGCCATGCGTGCGAGAGAAATCACCGATGTGGCCATCAACGCGATTGCGAGCAACGATTACGACGCCATTATTATGAACTATGCTAACGCCGACATGGTCGGCCACACGGGAAAATGGGAACCGACGATCGAGGCGGTCGAGGTTCTTGACGGTTGTCTCGCGCGGTTAGCCGACGCAACCCTTGCGGCGGGTGGGCTCCTCGCGGTCACGGCCGATCATGGGAATGCCGAAGAAAAACTCGACCCCGAAGGAAACCCATTGACCGCGCACACGACCAATCCCGTGCCGTTCTTGCTCGTCGCCCAGGGCTTGCGCGGTAGGCTCGGCGCAGGAA
Organism: Vulcanimicrobiota bacterium; assembly: GCA_963752765.1. Classification (GTDB taxonomy): domain Bacteria; phylum Vulcanimicrobiota; class Vulcanimicrobiia; order Vulcanimicrobiales; family Vulcanimicrobiaceae; genus JAFAHZ01. Next base: position 104,450 of record CAVVZD010000009.1, on the reverse strand, counting down.
AGCTCGGCGACGTTGCGCCAACGTTGCTTCAAATTATGGGGCTGCCGATTCCCGAACGTATGACCGGAAGGAATCTGTACCGATGATCGAACGCCGCTCGCCCACCGACAAAATTCTGCTTCACGATGCCTCCACCTTAGAATCGGCTGCGGGCGGCCGGATTGACCTCGCAATCGTGCTGGGCACGGGCCTGTCCTCGGTCATCGGCGCGAATTTCACGCACACTGCTATTCCCTACGATCGCATGCTCGGGATGGCAATCGTCCCGCTCGAGGGCCATGCCGGCGAAGCACTGGTTGGAACGTGGCACGCCAAGCGCGTCCTCGCCTTTGCCGGACGCCCGCATCTTTACCAAGGTTTTTCCGCCAGGCAGGTCACCACCAACGTACGGCTCGCGCGCGCTGCCGGTGCTGGGACCGTCATCCTCACGAATGCCGCCGCTGCCGTCGATCCATCCTTTGAGCCCGGCGATCTCATGCTGATCGCCGACCACATCAATCTTACCGGGCACAACCCATTGCTGGGTTCACCGATCGCCGATCCCTTCCTCGACACGTGCGGAATGTATTCTTCGCGCCTGCGACAGCTCGTCAAAGAGTGCGCCGGGCCGGCTCACGAACTTCGCGAAGGGATCTACGCCGGCGTCATCGGTCCCAGCTACGAAACGCCCGCCGAAGCGCAGTTCTTGCGTACGATCGGAGCGCATGCCGTCGGCACGTCGACGGTGCTCGAGGCCATCTACGCCTATGCGATTGGGTTGAGCGTTCTGGGAATCAGCGCGATCGCGAACCGCGCCGGCGCGTCGCAACGGCATAGTGCCGCGGTCGCCGCGGCCAGTACCGCCGGTTCACGCGTGGGCGACGTAATCGACAAGCTTATCTCACGAATTTAGCAAATTTTCACGATCCGTTCAGATGCGGTTCAGCTGCGTACCAGGCGAAGGTGGCACGCTTGGGCCGTGAGGCTCCGAGAGGAAATGCTGGTTGCGCAGGCGCTCGTCTATTTCGTGGTGATCGGCACGCTAACGGTCGGTGCCGCAATCGCCGCGCACCTCGCGCTGCTCTGAAGGCGAGATCTCGAGTCCTCACTGGAAAAAGAGGAGCCCGGCACGCGCGCGACTCGAATAAGCGTACGCATCGTGGGTCGGAGGGTTCAACGAATCGTGCACAATCGTGGCTGGCTCGCGGGAGCTTTCACGCTCCTGTTGAGCGCCGGGTGCGCAAGCCGAGTCACAAGTGCAGGGAATGCTTCGGTCTTGCCGGCCACCGCGCCGGATGCGTCCACACGGCGTTTCCAGCACATCGTCATCGTGGTTCAGGAAAATCGGACGTACGACGACCTCTTTGCGACCTTTTCCGGCGGCGACGGCACGACGGTCGGAAAACTGCCCAACGGCGAAACGATCGCGCTCAAAGAGACGAACGTGAGCGATTACGGCTACCCTCACGCGCACGGCAGCTTCCTCAAGGAGTACGATTTTGGAAAGATGGACGGGTGGTATGACATCGGTCTCGGCGGAGCAGGGCAGTTTGGTTCGGCCGGAACCCGCGCCTACCAGTACGTCTATCCCGATCAGATCACACCGTATTGGGCGATGGCCAAGCAGTACGTTCTGGCCGATCGTATGTTCCCGACCCAGAGCAGCGGCAGCTTCACCGGCCATCAAGATTTGATCGCGGCCGGAACGCGGTATGCGCCGGGGAAGAGCGTCGCGGATTTCCCGACGATCGGCCCCAATCCCGCAATCCACGAGCCGTACGGGTGCACCCAACCGCCCAAGACGCGAACCGCGCTCTTGACCTTGGCCCGCTGGATGCCGGGTACGAGCGACAACTACCATCCCGGCGGGGGGCCGTTTCCGTGCTTCCGCTATGCGACGTTGCGCGATCGGCTCGACGCCCGAGGGATCTCGTGGAGATACTACGTTCCCAGTTTTCCAGATCCATCGGCCGCGGTGTTCAATGCTTTTGCCGCGATCGCGGCCGTGCGCTTCGGTCCGGAGTGGAACACGAATATCTCCTCGCCTGAGAAAAACATCTTCACGGACATTACTAACGGGACGTTGGTGCAAGTCTCGTGGGTCATCCCGGATTGGGCCAACTCCGATCACTCGGTCGATCCGCCCGCTGGCGTGAAAAACTACAAGTTTCCCGTCGATACCGGGCCGTCGTGGGTTGCGACCGTGGTCAACGCGATCGGCGAAAGCCAATACTGGGATTCAACGCTGATCGTGGTCGTCTGGGACGATTGGGGCGGCTTTTACGATCACGTGGCACCCCCGCAGTTGGATTATCAGGGTTTGGGCTTTCGCGTTCCGGCAATCGTTATCTCCGCTTACGCGCGGCAAGGCTACGTCTCACACACTCAGTACGAGTTCGGCAGCATCCTGAAGTGCATCGAGGACAACTGGGGTTTACGACGGCTGAGCATGTGGGACACACGGCCCACGAGCATTTGTACCAGCAAAGGCCCCAACCGCGTACTCGATTACGGGCAGCCCGCGCGCACGTTCGTGCCGGTCTCGACGAAGTTTACGAAACAGTTCTTCTTGCATCAGGCGCCGTCCAACGTGCCGGTCGACACGGAATAGCTACGGGTACTGCTCTACATCTCGAGTCTGTAACTGCCGCTTGCATCGATGCCGACGCGGCGCCCAGCAATGGCGATGCACCGCAAGCGGTGATCCCAGGTCGACCTGACGACCACGAGCACCGGCCTGAGTTTGGCGACGAGCTGCCGAGCGGCTTTGGAAATCGCAATCGCGTCGCTGACCCAACGCGGATGATCCTGCGGTAAGAAACTCGCCGCGTCTTCGGCCTCGTTAACCGCGGCCAAAACCGGTTCCGGACGTGAGAGGTCCACCGGCAGAGCGAGGACGGTATCGTCGGCCTCAATGGGGCGCAGCATACATCCTCGAGCGCAGATCCGCAATCGCGTTGCGGTGCAATTGCGAGGCGCGCTGTGGCGAAATCTTCATGGTTGCGCCAATTGCGCGCAGCGATCGGCCACGAAAGTAATGTTCGAAGACGACGTGGCGTTGTCGCGCCGGAAGGCGCGCGACCAGCGCCGCAAAACCTTCGCGGTGGTGGCGATGCTCGACAATGCGAGCCGGATCGTCGTTCCAATCCTGCGTCACGCTCTCGCCGTCGGGCAAAGGAGCATCGAGTGAAAGCGGCTGTCCCCAGTGTGCGGCCGCCAGCGCTCGTCCGAAGCCCGGACAGCGCCTTTCCATCTCAGCGGCGCTCGGAACCTCACCGCGCGTCACGGCCAGCGAGTAGCGTTGATTTTCACCGTCCCGCACGATGCGCCGCGAGCGCTCCGAGACAGGATCCATTCGGCGAATGCCGTTGAGCATCGCTCCAACGATCAAACGCTTCGCGTAGTGCCGCAGCGTTGGACCGCGAGTGGGATCGTACGAATCCACGGCGCGGATCAAGCCGATACTGCCGTCACCGATCAAGTCGTCGATGTCGAGCACCGGAACGATCCGCTTGATCCGTCGCGCGATCTTCCTCACCAGCGTTACGAGGCAGCGGATCGATGCCTCGCGGTCGTTCACGGCGCCGATTGCAGCCGTCGCGCAACGAGCGCAGCAAAGCCGTGCGTATCGTGTTTCGCTATCTCGCTCGCGAGCAGGCCGGTCCCGTACTCGCCTAGCGCTTCACAATCGTCGGTCAGCGTGCGCAGCGCGGGTTCGAGCAGCATTGCCTCCAATGCCGCTCCGACGCGAAACGCGACGGCGCTATCCACGTTGCAAGTTGTTGGCGAGAGGAACCTTGCCAGCCGGAACACAATCCATGCCGAGATACTACCGGTCGATTGTTGCCGCGGGTTCGTCTCATTGTTACACATTGGAGAACATTTCATCGAAGTCGATGCGACAGAGCAAGGTCTGCAAGCTACGTTCGCCAGTTTAAGCGCGGCCTGGAAAAACGGCGACGGCGCAGCCTTTGCTGAATGCTGCACCGAGGACGTCGACTTCATCAACCTGCTCGGCATGCACGTCAAAGGTCGCGACGCCGTCGCGGAACTGCACGAAAAGATTTTTCGCGGCCCCTACAAGGACAGCACCGTCGCCTTCACGATTGAGAGCGTTCGCATCGTCTCGCCGAGCGCAGTGCTCGTGATCGCACCGTCTCGAATCGACATTCCGTCCGGATCGGTGAAGGGAATCGTCTTAAGCATTGCCAGCATCTTGCTCGTGCGCGACGACGACCGCTGGAAGCTGGCCAACTTTCACAACACACGGCGCGAAGCCACCGAAGCTGACCATCTAGCCATCATGCGAGAAGCCGTCCGCAGGTAGTGCTTTGGCTATCCACGCTGGAGGTTGTTGGCGATCCGCAGCATCTCGTCGGCCGCCTGGACACCCTTTGCGTTGGCTTCGTACGCCCGTTGCGCGCTGAGAATTTGCATCATCGCGTCGATGATGGAAACGTTTGACTGTTCGAGCATCCCAAAGCGTAGTTGAGGTCCGTCCTTCGATCCCAGGCACAACCAAGCGGGGAGAACCGCAGTCGGGCGTCGCTTCGAAAAACGTTCCACCGACGCTTTTTAGGCGATCGGGTGCCGGGAATTCGGTGATGCGAATTTTCCCAATGGTGCGCACCGAGTTCGCAAACGTTGCCCGAACGACTCCGTCCTGCGTGACCGTGACGGAGAGGGCACCGGCGGGAATCGTAACGCCGCGCAACCGATTGCCTTGCATGTCGCGAACGCTGCCGTCGGCCGCGCGCGAGAACGCGCCTCCTCGCGTGTAGCCCAAGCGCCCTTGCGCATCGGTAACGGCAAGGAACCCCGGACCGTCGATTGCCAGGTCGAAAGCTCCACCGCTTTTTGCGAGCTTGCCTTGCGTGAAGAGGATATGACTTCCGAGCGATACGGTCCCCAGGCCGCTCTCTTGCGGAGCGGTTAGCTCCGCAAACGCTTCGACCGAGCCCTTGAAGCCGGTGACGTCCGAGTTAGCGAGGTTCGCTGCAATGGTATCTAGGTTTTGTTGCTGCGCGGCCATTCCGGTGGCCGATGCGTAGAGCGCACGATCCACGAGGTACTCCTTTACTTCACGCGGGCGACGTCGTCCGATGCCTTTTGACGGGTCCTATCTATTGCAGAAACAACTTTTTGCGCACTCTCAAACGAACGCTCGGCGCACAGGAGGTTCACCATCTCTCCAATTGCATTGACGGCGGGAGCTTCGAGAAAGCCGCTCTCCAGCCGGCTTCCCAGTGGTAACGCAATGCGGTCGATTCGTCGCGCGCCGGCAATAACGTAGCCGTGTTCGTCGATGCGCGCGCCGACGGGAACCTTTAACGCTCCGGACGTCCCCAGCAGAACTCGGCCGGAGAGATCGAGCAGGCTGCCGTCGCCCTGCCGCGAGAACGCACCGTCGCGCGTGGTATGAACCGCGCCGAAGCGATCGCGGACACGAAAAGCTCCGGCACCCACCAGCGCTAAATCGAAATCGCGGCCGGTGTGACGCAGTGCCCCATGTCGCCGAGAGCGCGAACCAATGACTTGCACGCCCTTCGGCGTTAACATGCCCTGGGCCACGACGGCGCCAAAGCCGTCGCTCGAGACATTGGCAAGATTGTGCGCTGCGATTTCGAGCCGCGAACGCGCCGCAATCATTGCGCTGCCTGCCCAATCGATTCCGTCCATGACGGAATGGTAGCGGGCGGCCGTGACGGAATCGTTAGCGGAGTATGTCCAAGTTACAACGCATCCGCAGCATGTTATGCTTCTGTGCGCTCCTCGCTGCGTGCTCGGCGCCAAGCGCGCAGCAACGCGCGCAAGAAGCCGAATTGAGCGCACTGGCGCCGCTGAAGCAGACATATTCCGGAATCGTTATGGGATTCGACCTTCCACAGCCCACGACGCTGGTGGTCAGCCTGGATTTGCAGAGCTACATCGGCATGAACGACGCCGACGCCGATGCGATGAGGAGCGCGGTGGTCGCACGCTGGCGTGGCGCGTGGATGCGTTCCCATCCGTCGTCGCACGCGGTCATCAGCGTCCGCTTCATCGACTTCATCGGCCGGACAATCGCTAAAGCCTCAACGAAGACGTAGCAAGTCGCTCGCGCGGCATACCCCGAGTCCGGCTTAGCTATCGATCCTCGCTAGAACCGCATCGGTGAACGCTTGCGTTGAAAGCGCCGGCTGGCGATTGCCGACGAGTTCGGCCGTTCGTGCACCGTCGCGATACGCGGATTCAACCGCACCCTCGATGCGCCTCGCGTTCTCCTCGTCATCCAGGCTGAAACGCAGCAGGAGTGCAGCCGAAAGAATTGCCGCCGTGGGATTGGCAATGCCTTTGCCGGCGATGTCGGGAGCCGTTCCGGCGATCGGCTCGTAGAGACCGAAACGCCTTCCCGGCGCGCCGCGCGTTCCCAAGCTCGCGCTGGGGAGCGTTCCGATCGATCCGGTGAGAATCGCCGCTTCGTCCGAGAGAATATCACCGAACATGTTTTCCGTGACGATAACGTCGAATTCGGCTGGTCGCCGCACGAGCTGCATCGCTGCGTTGTCGACAAGAAGATGTTCGAGCTGTACGTCGGGGTAATCGGGAGCGATAGCCATGACGATGCGGCGCCACAACCGCGACGTTTCGAGAATGTTCTGTTTATCGACCGAGGTCAGACGTTTACGCCGCGAGAGCGCAAGCTCGAACGCGACGCGAGCGATTCGTTCGATCTCGGGCGCGCGATAGATCATCGTATCGACGGCCTCGTCGACGCCGTCGACGCGGCGTTGCTCTTTGGGACGGCCGTAGTAAATGCCGCCGGTGAGCTCGCGCACCACGATCAAATCGAGGCCACGAACGAGATCCGCTTTGAGCGACGATGCGTCCTCGAGTCCGGAAAAGACGCGCACCGGCCGAATGTTGGCATAAAGCTCGTAGTCGCGCCGCAGCACGAAGAGCGCGTACTCCGGGCGCTGCTCGAGCGGCTTCGCCTCGTACTTGGGAAGACCGACGCTGCCAAAGAGAATTGCCGCGCTGCGGTCGCAGAGCGATCGTGTCGCGTCAGGCAACGCTGGAAGCCCTAGAGTCAATGCGGCGCCGCCAACCGGCGCCTCGACGCGAACCACGTCGGGACGAACGCAACCTAAGACCGACGCCGCAGCGCGCGTGACTTCGGGGCCGATGCCGTCCCCCGGCAGCAGCGCGACGGTTTCGCTCAAACCACGGTGATTCGAGTCGTCTCTTCGGCCTGCGGCTCGGTTTCGCCGTTCACCGTCGGTATCGGCGGCTGCGTCTGCGCGGATCTCTCCAAAAGCGCGAGATGCGTCATGAGCAGATTGCGCAGCTCGCTGCGTGCCTTCTCGCTCGCCTCGGCGGCTCGCTGATGCTCGCGGCGTGCGTCCGCGGTGGCATCGTTGTAGTTGGCGATCTCACGTTCGGAAGCTAAACGCGCTTGCTCTTTGATGAGATCGGCTTCCTTATGAGCCGACGCTTTGACCTCGTCCGCCGTACGCTGCGCTAAAACGAGCGTGTTTTGCAAGGATGCTTCGATCGCTTTGAAATGGCTGATGCGTTCTTTCAGGTCGGCAATCTCTGCCTCGAGGGCAGCGCGATGCTGCGCTTCGTCCTCGAGCGTTTCGATGATTTCGTCCAAGAATTGGTCGACTTCCGCGCGGTCGTATCCTTGCAGGGCTTTCTTGAACGATTTGTGCTGAATGTCTATCGGTGTAATTTTTTCCACTAGATCGTGCCCCTAGTATTCATGAAGTCTAACGTGCCGTCGGAGAGCATCGAATCGCGTAGTCCAGCAGCATTAACCACGACGCCGGCTGGTACGACCAGATAGATCGCCTCGGCCAGTTTTTGGATTTTCCCATCAATAGTGTACGCGACCCCCGACGTAAAGTCGACAACGCGCTGCAGCAGCGTTCGGTCGGCGTTTTGCAGGTTAACGATGACGACTTGACGATTGCGGAGCGAATCGGCGATTTCAACGACGTCCTGATAGGCGCGTGGAGAATAGACGCTTACCTCCGTGCCTCCACGTCGCGGCGGATGCGCGAGCGGAACTACGCGGCCGCCGGAAGACGATTCGTCGTAATAGAGCTCTTCTTCGTCGTCGTGGATCGAAAAGAACGATCCAATCTTGCTGAACATACTCACGTCGTCTGCCTCCCGCCGAAGAGCGCGGTTCCTATTCGGATCATCGTCGAGCCTGCCCGCACGGCCAGCGGCCAGTCACCCGACATGCCGATGGAAAGCGTACTTCCACCTACGCAGGCAAACGTCATGGCTGCCAGCTCGAAGGAGCGCGAGATTTTGCTGCGGTCCCGCGTGATCGGGCCAATCGCCATGAGACCGTCCAAATGCAGCCCAGGCTGGGCACGCACCGCTTCGGCAAGCTCCTGCGCCCGTTCGGGCGGGCAACCAAAGCGCTCGCACGCAGAGACATTGACTTGCACCAGAATATGCAGTTCCTTTTCGAGCTGCTGCGCCGCCTTGGAGAGCGCGCGAGCGGCCTCGACGCGATCGACGCTCTGTACTACATCGAACAGAGCGGCGACCGCGGCAGCCTTATTCGTCTGAAGATGTCCGATAAAGTGTTTGCGCACCGGAGGAAGCAGGGCAAACTTGGCTCGCGCCTCCTGAAGATAGTTCTCGCCAATGTCCGCAAGACCGTCAGCGATCGCCGCACGGACGAGTTCGGCGGGCTGTTTCTTGCTCACGCCGACGATCGTCACGCTGCCGCGCGGGCGCCCGCAGCGCTCGAGCTCTTCGTCTACTTCCTCAAGGAGCGCACGGTATCGCGTCCGGACGTCATGCAACGGTCGGTGCGGTTTCTTCGGTGCGACGGCCGGGCCGGGTGGCACAGTAGACAATTCCCGCGACGCCGACGACGATCATCGGCAGCGCGTAGAGCTGGCCGCCCGTGAGCCCCATCCAGGTAAAGTCGGCTTGCCGCCAGAGTTCGGCCAAACTGCGCGTGATGCCGTAGAGCGCGAACCACGTCCAGCCGACAACGCCGTCCTTCGGCTTGAGGCGGTAAACGATCAGCAGTATCGGCAGCGTAAGAATGTCGAGGATTGCCTCGTAGAGTTGCGCCGGATGGCGCGGGTCGACTCCCCAGATCGAGGTGTCCTTGGGGACCGTGCACCACGGACGATCGGGATAGCAGATGTTGCCCCAGAGCTCGTCGTTGATGAAGTTGACGATGCGAACGAGCGTGATTCCGACGGGAAGCATCATGACGACTTCGTCTCCGAGCACCATGTATTTCAATCCCGGATGTTTGCGAACGAAGAGTGCAATCGCGACGAGGACGCCGATCAGTCCGCCGTGAAATGCCATCCCTCCATTCCAAACGGCGACGAAATTGATTGGATTCGATACATAGAACGACAAATCGTGTTTGCTGATGATGTCGTTGATGACAAAGAACGTTCGCCCGCCGACGAGTACCCCGATCAGCGCGTAAAAGAGAAAATCCTGGACTTGCTCCTTCGTTAATCCAAGTCGCCGTCGACCTGCGGGGCGGCTGAGCCAGAAGTAGACGCAAATGAACGACACCAAGTAGGCGATGCCGTACCAGTGGATGCCGATCGGCCCAAGATGGATTGCAACGGGGTCGATGTTTGTCGGATATTCAAACCAATGATGCATGAAAACAGGCCTTACTCAAATCTCAGGATAACCAGTGCGGGCGGATGAGTTCGACAACGCACATAACGGGCGGGATTGCCTTCCTCGCGGGCCTCGTTTCCTTCGTATCGCCTTGCGTCCTTCCGCTGGTCCCAGCCTACCTTTCCTTGCTCACCGGCGAAAGTGTCGAGGATCTCAAGGCCGAGACGACCGGGACCGCGCGCGTGCAAACGATGCTTCATGCGATAGCGTTTGTGGTCGGCTTCAGTCTGATCTTCATTATATTGGGCTTGACGGCGAGCGCCATCGGGGGTGCGCTTAACGCGCACCGCATCCTCATCGCGCAAATCGGAGGCATCCTGGTGATCGTGCTCGGTCTGCAAATGATGGGTTTCATCCGAATTCCATTTCTGATGATGGACCGGCGCGCTCACGTCGTTGCGGACCGGCGTACCATCTGGACCTCCTTCATCGTCGGAATGGCGTTTGCCGCCGGATGGTCGCCCTGCATCGGGCCGATTCTCGCTGGAATCCTCGCGCTCGCGTCGCAGCAGCACAACGGCCAGGCGGTGGTCCTCCTGTCGCTGTATTCTGCCGGCCTGGCACTCCCGTTCTTGATCGCCGCCGGCGCGATCGGCTTCGTGCTTCCGGCGCTGGCGCGCTTGCGGCGCGCCTTGCGTGCGATCGAATTTGCCGCCGGCGCGTTTCTCATCGCGGTTGGCTTCGTGCTCATTAACAATGCTTTTCTCAACGTCGCAGGATGGTTTTATCAGTTTGTCCCGCAACCAAAACTTTAGAGAAAACGTAACAGATACGGTGGTCATTGTCGGCACGGCGCTTGCCGTGCTGTGGCTGGATCAATACACAAAACGATTGATCTTGTCACACGTTCGTTACCACAGTTACGTTCATCTCGTCATTCCGCGGTTTTTACGCTGGAACTTTACGGAAAATCTGCACGGCGCGTTTGGCCTGTTCGGAAGCAACACCGTTCTTCTCATCGGCATGGCCATGGTCGTGCTCGTCATATTTTGGTTTAGCTATCGCGAAGCGGCTGCGCAATCACGTCTCGTGCGCGTAGCATTCGGCATGATTATCGGCGGAGCGATTGGTAACATCGTCGATCGCTTGCATTACGGCTACGTCATCGATTTCATCGACTTTTACCGGATCTGGCCGAACATCTTCAACGTCGCCGACTCGTGTATTACCATCGGCGTAGGCCTCTTGCTCATCTCAGGCTTTGTTGCACGTCGTCACCACTGAAGAAGCGGGAAACCGGGTCGACGTCGTCGTCGCCCGGATAAGCCGCGCATCACGATCGCTTGTCGCCGAGGCGATCCGCGCGGGAAACGTGCAGGTAAACGGTCTCGTCGTCAAAGCAAGCCGGGCGCTCGAAGGTGGCGACCTTCTCGAGTTCGACGTGGCTGCCGCGCAGCCGCTTGTCGCGCTGCCCGAAGCGATCGAGGTGCCAATCGTGTATGAAGACGCCGATCTGCTCGTCGTCAACAAGCCGGCGGGAATGGTAACGCATCCGGCACGCTCGACGCGTAGCGGAACGCTCGTGAACGCGCTCTTGGCACACGTGTCGGGCGAGCTGCCCGGCAACGCGCTGCGCCCCGGTCTCGTGCATCGGCTCGACCGCGACACCTCCGGTCTGATCGTCGTCGCCAAGAACGCGCAAACACTTTCGGCACTCGGCATCGCCATGAAGACGCGCGCGATTGCCCGAGAATATCTGGGGCTCGTGCACGGCATTCCCGACCACGCGCGCGGAACGATCGAAGGACCAATTGGTCGCGATCCGCATAACCGTTTGAAGTTTGCGATCGTCGAACAAGGAAAACCGTCGATAACGCACTACGAGGTGAGGGAAGCGTTTGCAAAGCACGCGGAACTCTCGTTTCGTCTGGAAACCGGGCGCACGCATCAAGTTCGCGTCCACATGGCGGCGATGGGACATCCGCTCGTAAACGATCCAACGTACGGGCGAGCCGAGCCGCAGTACGGGCTTGCGGGTCAAGCGCTTCACGCCTGGCGGCTGCGCTTCGTGCACCCGCGCACGGGAATTGAGCTGCAGTTCGAGGCCGATCCCCCGTCCGAATACGAACGGGCACGAGCGATGATCCGTCAGTCTTCCATCAGCTCGAGCTGACCGATGGCGGCGATCTTCACGCTCCAATCGACGAGCGGCAATGCACGCAGCGGCAAGCTCGCACTCGCGCACGGAGAGGTCGAGACGCCATGCTTCATGCCGGTGGGTACCGCCGCGACGGTCAAGGGCTTGACGCCGCGCGAGCTGCGTGAAGCTCACGCCCAAATGCTGCTCGCGAATACCTATCATTTGTGGCTGCGTCCGGGGCTCGCCACGCTCGAGGCAGCGGGCGGGCTGCACCGCTTCATGGCGTGGGACGAACCCATCCTCAGCGATTCCGGCGGCTTTCAGGTTTTTAGTCTCGAGGGACGCCGCGTGCTTGACAACGAGGGCGTGACCTTTCGCTCGCACATCGACGGCAGCCAACACCGTTTTACGCCCGAAAGCGTGATTGCTTTTCAGGAAGCGCTCGGGGTGGACGTCGCCATGGTGCTCGATGTCTGCGTCAAGCTGCCGGCGCCGTACGAACAAATCGAAGAATCGGTCCGGCTCACAAGCGACTGGGCGGCACGCTCCGCCGCCGCGCGGACGCGTGAGAGCGTCGCGGTCTTTGCCATCGTGCAAGGTGGTCTCGACGAAAAGCTACGCGAGCGCAGTGCCCAGGCACTCGTGGATTTGAATTTTCCGGGTTACGCAATCGGCGGCCTTTCGGTGGGTGAAACGCGCGAACAGATGCTCGTCACGGCGCGTGTCACGGCCGCGCTGTTGCCGCGCGAAAAGCCCCGCTATCTCATGGGCGTCGGAACGATCCGCGATCTGCTGGCCGCCATCGATTGCGGAATCGATATGTTCGATTGCGTGTATCCAACGCGCTGCGGACGCAATGGCCGCGCAATGACGCACGCCGGCGATTTGAACCTGCTCAACGCCGCCTTCGTCAAGGATTTTGGAACGATCGACGAGCGCTGCGAGTGTTACGTCTGCCATACGTTCAGCCGAGCCTACCTGGCCCATCTCTTTCGCTCCAAAGAAATGCTTGCTCCCCGGCTGCTGTCGTTCCACAACGTCTACGTGGTCGAAAAGATCATGCGCGAAGCGCGCAAGGCCATAGCCGCGCAGCGTTGGCCGGCCTTTTACGAATCTTTCCGTTTGGGTAGAATCGGCTCATGCGCAAAATTTTGATCGTCGTTACCGGTCATTCCGAGATCGATCCACAGCACAAGACCGGTCTGTGGTTCGAAGAGTTTTCCATACCGTACGCGGCATTTCGGAGCGAAGGCTTTGAAGTCGTAACGGTCAGTCCGCACGGAGGTCAGGCGCCGGTCGACCCGCGGTCGCTCGAAAAAATCACGCCCGACAAAGCCGCCATGGAAGCGCTCTCCTCGACGATCACGGCGCAAGAAGCCGGCGACGCGTTCGAGTACGCGGCGATTTTTTTACCCGGCGGTCACGGAACGATGTTCGATTTGGCGACCAACGCTTCGCTCAAGGCGCTCATTAGCGAGTTTGACGCGCAGGGAAAGATCGTTGCAGCCGTCTGCCACGGCCCGGCTGCCTTCGTCGATGCCATTCGCGCCGCCGAGCCCCGCACGCTCGTCGATGGGCGACGCATTACGTGTTTCACCGACGCAGAAGAACGTGCCACAGGATTGGACGGATTCATGCCGTTCCTCTTGGCGTCGAAGCTCCGCGAGCAAGGTGCGAACGTCGTCGAAGGCCCGGATTGGAGCGACCATATCGAGGTCGACGGAACGTGGATTACAGGTCAGAATCCGCAGTCGAGCAAGAGCGTCGCCGACGCGGTCGTCAATGCGCTGAAGTCCGGCGTGTCACCCTGACACTATGTTGGCTTCGGCCAGAATGAGAAGACACCGTATCACTCTAGGATCTCCGTAACCACTCGCGCACAATCGGCGCAAATCGTTGGGTGATCGGCATTCGTACCCAGCGTGCGATACTTCCAGCAACGCTGACATTTTTCGCCGTCCGCACGGCGAAGCTCGAACGCGACTACCTGCTCTGCAGGTGAGGGATGTGAAGCCTCCGCCAGGTCCAGCTGTGAAACGACCAGTGCCTCGCGCAGATTGTCGCCCAGCGCAGCCAGCCGGCCGTACAGCGGTTTGGCGACGACGAGACGTACCGCAGCCTCGAAATCACGCGGGTTTTCACTGGCCGCCACCCGCGCGCGCAACGATCGCAGCTGCTCCCAGAGCTCGACGTCAGACTCCAACAGTTCGGCCCGCTCGTGCGGCGTACCGAACGACGTGTCGAAGATGCTCTCGGCATCGCCGCGCAATTCTTTCGGAAGCGCCTGCCACGCCTCTTCGGCGGTGAACGAGAGTACGGGTGCCACCGCGGTGAGGAAATTGACGAGCACGTACGACAAGGCCGACTGCGCGCTGCGCCGCCGAGAATCGTTCGCTGCTCGGGAGTACAATGGATCCTTTAACGCGTCGAAAAAGAGACTCGACATCGCGCTTTCGAATTCGACGATACGCAGGTAGGCGTCGTGTAAAGCGCTACGGTCGTATGCGTGCCGTACGGCAGCCACGAACGCATCGGTAACGTTGCATGCAAGCCGGTCGAGCGGCTCCATGGAGTCGCGCTTGGTGACCGCGCTCGGCGTGAGATCGTCGAGATTCGAGAGCATGAATCGGATGCGGTTGCGCAGATTGCGATAGACTCGGCCGATCTGCTCGATAACGTTGGGACCGAAGCGAACGTCGTCGACGAATTCCGTAGACGCGACCCACAGGCGCAGAACGTCGGCGCCCCACTTCTCCATCGCTTCTCGCGCACCGATTCCCGTTCCCAGCGATTTCGACATTGCGCGGCCGTGTTCGTCGTTCACCCACCCGTGCGTGACGACGTGCTTGTACGGAGCGCGCCCTTTGATCGCCACGCCGGTCATGAGCGAGCTTCGAAACCAGCCGCGGTATTGATCGGCGCCTTCGAGCACGAGATCCGATGGCCATGGCATCCCGTCGCGACCGAGCACCGCCAAGTGCGTAACCCCGGACTCGAACCAAATGTCGACGATGTTCTTCTCTTTTTCAAACGTCGTCGCCGAGCAGCTCGGACAGGCGAAACCGGCCGGAAGGTACGTTTCGACGGGATCGCTCCACCAGGCACCGGCGCCGGCTTGCGCAAAACGCTTTGCTGCGAGTCGCGCAACGCGAGGATCGAGCGTCGACTCGCCGCACGCCGTGCAGATGAGGGCGGGAATCGGCGTTCCCCACGTGCGCTGGCGTGAAATGCACCATTCGGGATGCGCCTCGATCATTTGGCGCTGGCGAGTCTGACCCCAGTGCGGGATATACGCGACTTGATCGATCGCGTCCACGGCGCGCTGGCGAAGTAAGTTTAAGTCCATTGCAATGAACCACTGAGCCGTCGCTCGGAAGATAACGGGATTGTGGCAGCGCCAGCAGTGCGGATAGGAATGCTCGTACTCCTGCGCGCTCCAAAGAGCTCCGCTCGCGCGTAAATCGTCGACGATCTTAGCGTTTGCATCGAAGATGAAGAGTCCGGCGTAGGTTCCCGCCTCGGCGGTAAAGCGTCCGCGCTCGTCCACCGGGTTGATGACCGGCAAATTGTACTTCATGCCGGTTTCGAAATCGTCGGCACCGTGACCGGGCGCGGTATGTACCGCGCCAGTGCCGGTTTCGAGATCGACGTAATCGGCGAGCACGACGACCGAATCGCGATCCATGAACGGGTGGCGCATCGCCAAACCGTCGAGCTCTTTGCCTGCGACGGTCGCAACGCAGGTTGCATCGCGGAAACGTTCGCCTAACGCTTGCTCCCCCAACGCGGTTGCCAGCACGAGCATTTCGTCCCCGACCCGATACAAGCCGTACGTGGCCGTCGGCCGCAGAGCGATCGCAACGTTCGCCGGCAGCGTCCATGGCGTCGTCGTCCAGATCAGAAACGAGAGCTTGACGGTGGTTGGTGCAGACGTTGCGGCCGGCCCGAAGGCGGAGAGCACTGCGCGCTTTTGTTGCTCGTCTGCCGTAAAGCGTACGTAGATCGACGGTGAAATCTTCGGCTCGTACTCGATCTCGGCTTCCGCAAGCGCGGTTTCGTCGTGGATACACCACAAGGTCGAGCGCAGGCCCTTATAGATCTGCTGTTTCTCAGCGAGATCCGCGAGCGCGTTGACGATGGTTGCTTCGAAGGAGGGATCGATCGTCCGGTAGGGATGATCCCACAGCCCGAAGTTTCCCATCCGAATGCGAATCTCACGCTGCCGGTCGAGCCAGAACAGCGCACGTTCTCGGCATTGGCGGCGCAGTTCGAGCGGGTCGATGTCGTGGAAGTCCTTGATTCCGAGATGCTTGAGCGTCTCGAGCTCGATCGGCAATCCGTGCATGTCCCACCCGGGAACGAACTTCGCGTGCTTCCCTTCCAACAGCGCAATTTTGACAAACATGTCCTTGAGGACCATGTTGAAGAATCCACCCATGTGCGGCTCATTGTTGGCATACGGCGGCCCGTCGTGCAGAATCCAAGGTACGTTGCCGGCGTTATGTTCCAACCGCCGCTCGTAGACTGCGTGCTCGCGCCACCAACGCACGCGATCGGGCTCTCTCGTTGCCAGATCGGCCTTCATTGGAAAGCTCGTTTTGGGCAGGTTCAGCGTGTCGCGATAGTCCGGCCGCACGCTCTTTGAGGACGTCACTCTCGTAACAACTCGGCAAGCACGTCAAAGTTGCGCTCCGCCAGTGCTCGCACGGTCTCCACTCGCTGCGCCAGGTGTGCGCAGAGCGCATCCCGATCGGAAACGAGCCGGTCGACCAGCGCGTCGGTTGCGGTGTCGGCGGTTCTGCCCGCACCTGGCTTCCACAGCGGTTGCAGCGGATACGCAAGGTCGGCGCACAACCCTGCGACCTTCGGGTCGTATGGGATTGCCAAGAATGGAATAGCGTATCGTGCCGCCAGAATGAGGGCGTGCAGACGCATCGCGATGACCACTCGCGCGCCGCTAAGGATCGCCGCCGCCTTCGCCAGAGACGTTTCCGGAAGCAACACCGGCGTCGACGAACACGTTCGAATGATCGCACTTGACACCTCGGCGTCCGCGATGCCTCCCAACGGAAGAAAGGCGACGCGTATGCCGTGGCGTTCCGCAAGACGATCGGCCGCACGAGCGACCACGGGCTCAATCTCGCGCAGACCGGCACACTTGCGCACGCTCACGATCGCGTACGGTCCGCTCTGCGGCCCCAGCCCCTCGAGCGACAGGTCGACATGCTCGTCGGGCGCCTCGTACAAAAAGACGGGATCGGCCGTGCGTTCGACCGGGGTGTGGGGCACGAGCTCGCGCAACAGCGTCCGTGACGACTCGTCGCGCACCGTCGCTCGTCCCAGCCCACGGCAGAAGCGCCGGACAACGAATTTTCCGAGCGTATCCAGCGGTCCGATCGATTGCGCGAAAACCATCGTCTTTCGCTTCGACCGAATTGCCTCGCGCAGAATTGCCGCGTAGTAAATTAGACTGCGCAAACTGGTTGCGCTTTGCAGCAATCCTCCGCCGCCGGAGACGACGACGTCGGAACGCGCAATCGCATCGCGAACCGAGCGCCACTGCCAGCGCGGCGTGCTCGCTACGCCTAACGCCGAAGCGGTCGCGTTCGGCGTTGCGGACAGAACTTCGATGTCGAGTTGAGGAAAGCGGTCGTGAATCCGGCGGACGATGACTTCGAGGAGCGCCTCGTCCCCGAGGTTGCCAAAGCCATAATAACCTGAAAGAAGGAGACGCATTGCTTTCACACTCGGCGCCGGTAGATCCAAATTGCGAGCGCGCCGATTGCAATTCCAATCACCAAACCGTTGAAGATGCGCAACAGCGAGATCTCCAAGGGGGTGTGCAAATGCGAGAAGGTATCGATGACATCGCCGATGCCGACGCCGACCCCGAGGGCCAACAACCATCCGACGGCACGACGGTGCGTTGCCAGCAGCGCGGGGACGAGCAGCATGCACGGATAGCCGATCAAGAACTCTTTAAATCTCGGCCTGACGCTGAGCACGTGCGTGAGCACGTGACGAAGCGTCAGCTCGACGGGCGAAGGCGAGACGTCGCTTTCGTTGCCGCTTCGAATGACGAGTAGCGCGCCGGCCCCGACGATTGCGATGCCGGCCAGCAGCTGATAGGTGAGGACCGGCGAGTACCAGACGTCGCGCGGGCGTTCGACGCCGGAGCCGTAGCGTTTATCGAAAAGATACAGCAAGAGCGCAATGAGCGGCGGCAGCGCAAGGATGAGTTTCACGCCGCGAAAACGTTCGATCTCTTCCATCGCCAGCGGCGAGCTCATCACGCCGACGACGACGAGTGCGCCCATGAGCGAAACGCCGGTTGCAGCGAGCGTCCAACCGACGCTGCGCAGCAGCTGCTCGCCGTTGCGCTGCGCCGGCAGCTCCTCGAACGCGGGGCGAAAGATCACGAAGGCAGCGATCGCAAACAACAACGCGCCGATCAACGCGATGACCGAGCGCACGAACATGTCGTGACCCGTTAACGCTCCGGCGCCGTAGACCACCACGGTGAGCGTATACGCGGTCAGCGCCAGCCAGGGACGGTACCAGCCGAACATTCCCGCCAGCAGCACAAATATCGACGGCACGGCCAGCGCTGCAATACCGACGAGGATGCGATTGTTGCCGTGGTACGGTGGAATCGGCGTGGCGCGACCGAGTCGCAACCCCCCGGCGCGCAGTCCGTCGGCGATCTCTTTGACGAGTTCGACGTTGGTAGCTTCGATCGAAAGATTGCCATCTTGGTGATCCCAAGGCCGCAAGTAGAGCACGCGAACGTTTCGCTCGCGAGCGCCCAGGACGTAGCGCTCCACCACGTCGTCGAGTCGCAGCTTGTCAAGCTCCGTCTTCGCGATAGCCTCAACGCGCACGGTTCGTCCGGGGATCAATCGCGCAAGGGTCACGTTTCCCTTTTGAATTTGACTATCGTCGTACGTTTCAATGGTGCCAAAGTTGAAGGCATGACGTTTGAAGGACGCGGCTGCATCCGTGAGGTGGTCGGGATAGCCCAGCACTTGGTTGCGCAGACCGAAGAAAATGACGGTTGAAACCTTACGGTCGTAGTGCAGAACGTCGCTGAAGAGCCCGTCCATTTGCGGTTGTTCGAACCGCTCGTCGTTTTGGAAGCGCGGAATCACGAGCAGTCCGAGGTAGCGCGCCAGCTCGATTTGACCGGTGGGAATGCCGAGCGCGGTATTGTTGAAGTAGTCGATCTGGGTATGCACCTCGATCAGCCAGGGCCGTACGGCTCGAAGCACGCGAACGCTCTTGGGCATGAAGTGCAACGCGAGCTGCGTCCGATAGCGATGATACGAGGAGGGGTCGGAGACGAGCAAATAGACGGCGCCCGCGTCGATATGCTTCTGGTCCACCATCTTTGCCAACAACGGGTCGCGGATCGGTGAGAGGCGCGCCTGATTGATGAGCATGGCGCCGGTGGCGGCATACGCCTTTCCGTCGTACCCAACGTTCGCGCCGAGCTCCTCGGTGAGTGCTAGCGATGTTAGGCCGGCGCGCCGCAGCGCAATGAGGAATGCGGCCAGGTTGTAATTATAGGAACGAGCCAGCGCATCAAAGTCTTGGTAGTCCATGGCGATCTCGACGCGATTGGCATGCGATTCGACGCGTGCGCGAAAGACGGCGACGAGGAGCGCTGCGAGCAAAGCAACGAGCAAGACAATCGCCGCAAAGCGCGTTCGAGACTGCAGAACGATCACGGAGCGGCCATCTTCGAGGAGAAAACAAGAGGACCCGCCGATGGCGAGCCCCCTTGCCGTCGCGTATGCGCAGTTCCCTTTTTGTCGGGTCGCACATACCGGGTGTGGGCGACGGAACCCCTACGATTCAACCCCGTCTGAGCGACCCCTCCTCCACTTTGGCGCGCGTTTATTCAGGAACGCATCGATGCCTTCTTGAGCGTCCGGTTCGAGCGCGTTGGCCGTCATGACGCTCTTTGTATATGCATACGCTTGCGGCTGTTCCATGTCGATCTGTGCGTAGAAAGCGCTCTTGCCAATCCCAACGACGGTGCGGCTGGCCGATGCAATATGCCGTGCAAGCGCGAGCGTTTCTTCATGGAGACGCTCCGGCGCGACGACGCGATTGATCAGGCCCCAATCGCAGGCCGTCCGCGCGTCGATCGGCTGCCCGGTGAGCAACATCTCCATCGCGCGCTTGCGACCGATCGCGCGTGAAAGTGCGACCATCGGCGTGCTGCAGAACAATCCAATCCGAACGCCGGGCGTGGCGAACGTTGCCGCGGTCGAAGCGACGGCGAGGTCGCACGCGGCGACGAGTTGACAGCCGGCCGCGGTGGCAACCGTGGCGACCTCGGCGATGACCGGCTGCGGAATGGAAGAAATCCGCGCCATGAGGTCGACGCACGCCTCGAAGACGGCGCGATACGCTTCGACGTCGCGATCGGCGAGCTCGCGCAGGTCGTGCCCGGCCGAAAAGGCAGCCCCTTCGCCCCGGAGCACGATCGCTCGCACACTTTCATCTTCGCCCAGGGTGCGGAGCGCACGATCAAGCTCGCGCATCATCTCGACGGATAACGCGTTGCGTCGCTCGGTGCGATTCATCGTCAGGACGGCGATCTCGCCTTCCCGATCGATCCTCACGGCATCATCTGTCATCATGGGAGGGGAACCTCGCAGGAAGCCCTTGGGCGATGCAGGACTTGAACCTGCGACTTCCTCCTTGTAAGGGAGGCGCTCTCCCAGCTGAGCTAATCGCCCGTGGCGTCCCAATCTTCGTCCCAGAGGACCGATTTGTCTACCGGCCGAAGGAAGCGCGCAACCGGCGTGGGGCTTGCCACGTTCGGAGCTTCTTCACTTATGGGGGCTTGATGCGTCGCTTACCCGCTACTATGGTCGTCCTGAGCTTCGCAGGCGCTACGCTTGCTGCGTGCGGCGACACCGGTGACCACTTCGGAGACTTCCATCAGACGGTGTACCCGACGCTGGTCTCATCCTTCGCGTTGGCGATGCCGATCGTTCCCGGTAAAGGGCCGAGCGGCAAGTTCACCCTTTACGTGACGGCCTACAGCGGCGGCGTAGCCATAGCTCAGGGCACGCAACTCCAAAATCCGATCGTTAT
The DNA here is from genome assembly GCA_963752765.1 of Vulcanimicrobiota bacterium. Lineage (GTDB taxonomy): Bacteria > Vulcanimicrobiota > Vulcanimicrobiia > Vulcanimicrobiales > Vulcanimicrobiaceae > JAFAHZ01. Next base: position 83,620 of record CAVVZD010000009.1, on the reverse strand, counting down.
TAACAGCAACGCCCCCGGGATCGTTGGGTTCGGGGGCAAAAACGGTCCTTTCACAAACTCGCGCTCGTACGCTTCGGCCCCGGGACCGATCACGGTCAACTATAGACGACTGGCCAACCCGTGCACTCCGTACGTTGGGATTACCGGGTTCAACCATGACGCCCAACCCCAGGTTGAAACGCTCACCCTTACCCCGCAATGTCCGGGCGCGCCCTAGAGCGATAACGACCCTCTCGCCTTTTCCCCTTTACGGCTTCGCTTCCGCAATCTTCCGTTGCAGCAGCATCAACGCGGTGCGCAGTTGCACGTCGTGTTCGATCTCGCCCAGCCGAGCGTCGCGATTCTCCTCGATACGCACGTCGGGATCGATTCCGCGTAGGTTGATGTCCCGATGGCGCGGGGTCAGGTAATGGGCGGTCGTGATTTTGATCGCCGCGCCGTCCGGCAACGGGGTAAGCGTTTGCATCACGCCCTTGCCAAACGTTCTCGTGCCTATTAACGTCCCGATCCCGTCGTCTTGCAGCGCGCCGGCAGTAATCTCCGAGGCCGATGCGGTGTTCTGATTGACCAAGACCGTCACCGGCAGCGTAACGGCGGCACCATTGTCGGCTTCGATCGTGGTTGCGTGCTGGCCGCGCTCTTCAATCGTCACCAGCGCCTTGTTGGCGATGAAACGGGAACTAATCGTCAGGGCGGAATCGACGTAGCCCCCGCCGTCGTTACGGAGATCGAGCACCAATGCGCGCGCGTGCCCGTCGCGTAAGCGCAGCAGGGCAGTATCGAACTCCCCGGGCGTGGCCTTGCCGAAGGCGATGACGTAAATGTAGCCGATGTCGCCCGGAAGCATGCGAAAGACGACCGTCGGCGGCTGCACCTCTTCGCGCCGGATTGAGAACGACAGCGCGGCTGCTTCTCCGGCTCGCTCGACGGTAATCGCCGCGATCGAGCCGGCCCGACCGCGTAACAGCTTGCTGGCGCTTTCCACCGGCAAGCCTTTGAGAGGCGTTCCATCAACGGTGAGCAGCACGTCGCCGGGGCGTAATCCGGCGCGTTCAGCCGGAGCGCCGGGAACGACGTACGAAATGTGAATGTTGCCCGACGACCCGTCGGGAGCGATCATGACGCCGATACCGCTAATGCGCTGCGGATCTAACGCGTCGTTGAACGCGCGAAACTCCTCGGGCGTAAAGAACTGCGTGTACCGATCACCTACCGCGCGCGCCATCGCATCGATGGCCGCGTAGGCAAAATCGGTTGGAGCACCATGCGCGGCATCCGCAGTGGACGCGATGGCCGCATCGAGCTCGGCCATGGTATCGTCGCCCGCCAGCTCGACGCGCAAGACCGGTGGCGCAATCGTGACGCCGTGTTTGCGGGCCTCGTCTGCTAATGCACCGCCGGCGGCCGAAAGTAGCGCGGCTGGATCGACCGGATCGTAGAAGCTCGACGTCAGCAGCCGATAGCTTTCGTGAACGTCTGCGGCGACCGGGCCGGGAAGCACGGCGGCGGGCGCCGTTCCCAAAAGGAAGAGCGCGGAAAGGGCAAACGCGGCAACCGGCCGCCGGACAAGCGGGTTTCTTGGCATCGCCTTCATTACTATCGGTCAAACGTCGATCAAGCTGAGGAAGTTGCGCGTCGCAGCCGATCCATGATCGCCGCTCCCAGATCCTTCTCTGGCAAATGCTCGGCGTCAATGCGATCCACCTCTGCTGCATCGAGTTCGTGGAGGAGCTCGAAAAAGTGGGCCGCAGCCTCACGCAAGTCACCCGATGCCGAGAGCACGCATGCCAATCGGTATCCCTCCGGTGCTTCGCGATAGGCCAGGGCGCCGGCGCCGCGGCGCTCTCCGGCCGGGACTTGCACGAAGTCGACCAACCGTATCGGTGTTCGCGGAGCGTAGTGGCGCAAAAAGCGTCCCGGCGCTTGCGACGTCTGGTCGTCGCTTTGACGAATCTGCAGCTCGAGCGGCCCGATCGCAGCTTCGATCTGCGCAACCGGGATCGCGCCAAGACGCAAAATTGCCGGGGTTGGATCCGGCTGCACGATTGTCGACTCGAGCCCATGTTGGCTCGTGCCGTCGTCGATGATGAGATCGACGCGATCTCCCAACATTCGTGCTACGTGTTCCGCACGTGTCGGACTGAGGAGGCCAAACGTATTGGCGCTCGGAGCTGCGATCGGAAGCTGCAAACGTTCCAAGAGTGCGCGCGCCACCGGATGCGCCGGCATGCGAACCGCGACGGTCGGCAAGCCGGCGGTCACGAGATCGGGAACCGCTCCACGCTTGCGCAGAATAAGCGTCAGCGGGCCGGGCCAAAAGAGGGCCGCGAGATCGCCGGCTCGTGCCGACACGTCGGTGACCACCTTCGCCAGCATCGCTTCGTCGAGAACGTGAACGATCAACGGATCGAAACGCGGCCGCTGCTTGATCTCGAAGATGCGCGCGACCGCGTCTACGTCAAATGCATTTGCACCTAACCCGTAGACCGTCTCGGTTGGAAAGGCCACCACCCCGCCGCTGCGCAGCAATTGCGCGGCGCGATTGAGAGCTTCCGCGCCGGCATCGACGATTTGCATGCTCGTTTAGAGCGTTGCTGGACTTAAGGTCACTGTACGCTTACTCCTGTAATGTGCGTTCACGGCGTTTGTACTGCGTTGTCGTTGCTGCGTTGATGGCGGGCTGCACGACACGCTTTGCCACGTCCTCCGGCTCTGCCGGATTTGTTCCGACGGCACGCGCTCCCCGACCGCCTAGGTTGTTAAAGATCCAACATATCGTCGTCGTGATTCAGGAAAACCGCAGCTTCGACAACCTCTTTGCGACCTTTCCAGGTGCAGACGGCACCCGGTACGGCAGGATGCACGATGGTACGAGGATCGCGTTACGAGAGAGTTCCCTCTCGATTCGAAAGGACATTTGCCACGAGTATCTTTGCTGGGAAATCGAGTACGATAACGCCCGTATGGACGGGTTCGACGAGGCATACTTTGCCATGTCGAACTCGCCGCCGTTGCGATCGTACGCCTACCGATAGACGAAACCTCACGATATCGAACCCTACTGGACTATGGCGCGCCGGTACGCACTCGCCGATCACATGTTCGAAACTTAGGGCGGCGGAAGTTTCGCCGCCCATCAAATCTTGATCGCAGGCGGCACTGCCGTCAACGATCACGAAAGCGCCGTCGACGCTCCTTGGGACGGCCTGCCCTGGGGATGCGACGCAACGCTCGGGACGACCATGCCGCTCATTACGTCGAAAGGCCAGTATCTGTTTACCGCCGTACCCTTCCCATGCTTTACCTGGTCGACGATACGCGATCGTCTCGACGCCGCCGAAATCTCGTGGAGATACTACACACCGAGTCTAGGCAACACCAGCGCGATTTGGAATTCGTTTGACGCGATTAGCGGCGTTCGCTATGGCGCGGAATGGAACACCAATATCTCTACGCCGAAACGAAGATCTTCACGGATATTGCGCGGGACCGGCTTACGGCCGTGTCGTGGATCGTCCCACAATTTGAAGACTGGACCACTCCGGCGGCCCGTCGTTAGGACCGCAGTGGGCCGCATCGATTGTCAACGCAATCGGGAAAAGCGATGCGTGGAGTTCGACCGTCATCGTCATCCTGTGGGACGATTGGGCGGTCTGTACGATCACGTAGCGCCCCCGCAACTCTCCTACGACAGCCTGGGCTTTAGGGTGCCGCTGATTATCGTATCGCCGTACGCCCGCAAAGGCTACGTCTCCCGCACGCAGTACGAGTTCGGCAGCGTCCTGAAGTTTATCGAAGAGAACTGGGGTCTGGCGTCGCTGGGAAAGACCGACGTGCGCGCCAATAGCATGCGAGACCTCTTCGATTTCGAAGCTGCGCCGCGGGCTTTCGAGACGATCCCGTCGCACTATTCGCCATCATACTTCATTCGCCAAAAACGGTCGAACCAACCAGTCGACACGGAATAAGGCTGCCTCGTACCGCGCTGGCCGCGGCGTTGTTCTTTGCGGTCGTCGACACGCTCATGTTTGGAGCGCCGCTGTATCGATTGCTGGTCGATCCTTTTTCTAGCGCGGGCAGCTTCGAAACGGCGAAGGACCGGTTCCGCGAATTCTCTAGTGACGCGCATCGCGATGTGCTCGTTGTGGGAGACTCGAGAATCTACTCAGTTCTCGACCCGTCGGCTGCGGACCGCGCGGCGCCTGGTCTGCGCTTTCTCAATGCAGGCGTCCCCGGAACGACGCCACGATGTTGGTACGTTTTCCTCCGGGCGATCGATCCCCACGCTGCGCGCTTTCGCGCGATCGTCATTCCGGTCGACACGTATGCCGATGACGATAGCGCAATCGGCAGCATCGACGGTGACGAGCGCGTTGCCGATCTGCATTTCGTCGTTCTGAGTACGAACCTCGGCGAACTTGCTCGCATCGCCGGTTCCTTTTCCGATCCACGCACGAAGCTGACCACGGCGCTCGATCTGTTGCTACGCGGCCCCATCTTGCGCGATGATGTCCAAGCCTTTGCAAGCGATCCGATCGAAAGGTTCGACGACATCGCAAAGGGCCGAACGGAAGACCTCTACGATCCGCAAGCGGCTCATCCGCGTACCGAATCTTTGTCCGGATTGAGGGTTGACTTTGCAACCGGCCGCATCGAGTTTCCGTCCGGCATCACAACGGCGGAACGGCGCGAAATCGCGAGGCAAGTTCTCCCGAAAGCTCGTCCGAGCCCCTCGTATGCGCGCTACCGGGAACAGTGGTTCACTCCAATTGTCGCACGTTACGCCGCTGCCGGCGTTCCGGTTATTTTTGTACGCATTCCCACGCGACCGGTCCACCGCCCGACCCCGCTTCTTCCCGGAGGGTCACTTCTAGAGCTGGTTCGCAGCGGCGCCAGATTCATTGCCGCCCGAGGGTACGTGGCGCTGGAACAGCCTGCGTTGTTTGCCGATCACGATCACCTCAACCATAAAGGCAGCCTGCGCTTTAGCCGACTGCTGGCAGCGGACGTGCGGGGCATCCTTTCCCAACCATCGCCACGAACGCCGCCTGCCTCGAACGACCGGCCCTTCGCACCGCCGAGCCCATCCATCGTCGTGCACGTTGTGCGCCAAATCATTGGAATCGGAATTCCATTGCAGTTCCAATCGTACGAGTTTTGGATTTTCCTTACTATCGTCGCATCGCTGTTCTACGTTTTGCCACGAACGCTTCGCCGTTATCTGCTGCTAGTCGCCAGCTACTATTTCTATGCGCGCTGGAACGGATGGTACGTTCTTTTCCTCTTCATCCTGACGGTCAGCGACTTTACCATAGGATTGGCCCTTGCGCGCATCGCGGGCCGTACCCGGCGACTGCTTCTGGCGACGGGTGTCGCGGCCAACCTCATCTTCTTGGGCACGTTCAAATATGCAAACCTCGCGAGTGGAACGATGTCGGCTTTGATCGGAATGCATCAAAACCCGTGGCTCGTGCACTTGGTCGTACCGATCGGCATCAGTTTTCACACGTTCCAAGGCATCTCGTATCTCGTCGACGTTTATCGCGGAAAAACGCCGGCGGTGCGCGATCCGTTCGATTACGCTCTCTATCTTTCGTTCTTTCCGCAGCTGCTCGCCGGCCCGATCGTGAGAGCGGGACTCTTCTTCGGCGAACTCTTCCATTGGCGGCCGCCCACCGCGGAAGACGTGAGCTACGGCCTGGCACGTGCCGCTTTTGGGCTGTTTAAGAAAGTCGGGATTGCCGACCAATTCGCCTCGGTCTCCGATAGCTATTTTGGTTCGATTGCATCTCACCCCGGAGCAGCGCCCGCATGGAGCGCGCTCTTTGCTTTTTCTATGCAAATCTACTTCGATTTTTCTGGCTACAGCGACATTGCCATTGGTTGCGCTCGGCTCTTTGGGTTTGTCTTTCCCGAGAACTTCAATCTCCCGTACCTGGCGACGAGTGTTACCGATTTCTGGCACCGCTGGCACATGACGCTCTCCACCTGGCTGCGCGATTACCTGTACATTCCATTGGGAGGCAACCGCGACGGCACGCTCAAGACCCTGCGTAACCTCATGATTACGATGTTGCTGGGCGGCCTCTGGCACGGCGCGCAGTGGACCTTCGTGGCGTGGGGCGGAGTTCACGGCTTGTATCTTTCCGTCGAGCGGCTTCTCGGGATCGGTCGCACCGGCGACGTCGTTCTTAACCGATTCATGTTAGCGGTGCGCGTTGCGGTAACGTTTGTGGTTGTCGAGATCGCATGGGTACTTTTTCGCGCGCAAAATTTTACCGACGCAATATCAGTATATCGCGCGCTCGTCGCCGGCGGTTCCGGCATGTGGCTGCTGACCGGTTGGTCGGCAGTGCTTTCGGTCGCACTTTTGATCTTTGCGATCGCTCGAATCGCACTTGATGGACGAGCTCTTCAGAACGTTTCGTGGCAACGCATTTCACCCATTACGCGGGCGAGCACGCTGGCCGCACTTCTTCTTGCGATCGAATTATTCTCTTGGCCGGGAACCGCAGTCAACTTTATTTACTTCAAGTTCTAATGCCGATGACAATTGTTACCAAATGGGTAGCATAGCCGAACGGAGAACTCAATGCTCGGCCATATCGACCGATACTATCAATAGTTGAATCAACTCATGACGACAACAAACGCGCCCCGGGCGCTCTCTCTACGCGAAAGCGGTGCAAAGGGTCGCGCCGTGCCGGTGATTCTTTCGGAATTCGAGTGCGTCGCCTTGACCGAGCCCTGTCCGCAAGACGAATTGAAACGCATCCAGGTGCACTTCATGTCCATCGCGCAGGCGGCCAAACGCGGGATAACCGACGACGAGGAACGCAAGGCCCTTCACGATGCGATTGCGCAGCGCATGGCGCGCTTCGGAACGTCATCGGAGTACATCGCGCAACGGCAGGTTAGCGTTTTGACGTCGTGCTTCGTTACTCACGAGCCCGGCGCCGCAGGCGCCAAAGCAGAGTACGGAGATTTGCGAACTCCGACCGGCGAGCTTCTCAACGCGCGCATGGATCTCTTCGAAGAAACGGCGGCGTTAGTCTTTGCGCGCCTGTACGACGATGCGATCGAGCCGCCCGACGATATCGTGCACGTAACATGCTCGGGGTATGTCTCGCCCAGTCCGGTTCAGATTTATCTCTCCAAACGCGGTTGGCAAACTACCGGTGTGACCCATTCGTACCACATGGGCTGTTATGGCGCATTCCCCGCCGTTCGCACGGCAGTCGGCCTGGTCGGCTCGTCGTTTGTCTCGCTGCCGCATCCTAAGCAACGTGTTGACGTAGTGCACACCGAGTTTCTTTCCTTACACTTCGACCTGCTCGGCGAGACGGCTGATAATTTCGTGACCTCGACGCTCTTTGCCGACGGCTTCATGAAGTACTCGGCGTATCCAGAGTCTGCATTTGCGCAGACTGGGGAACGCGGATTGAAGGTCCTCGCCTTCGAGGAACGCCTGCTGCCGGAGTCCTTACCCGACATGACCCTGAGGCCGGGACCATTCCAGTTCGACATGTCGTTATCGAAGCGCGTGCCGTTCTTGATTCGTGATTCCGTCGCGGACTTCGTAAGCTCGCTTTGCACGCAAGCTGGTCTCGAGTTGGAAGACGAAAAGCCGAACATGGTCTTTGCGATTCATCCGGGGGGGCCAGCAATTCTCAATCAAATCCGTAACAAGCTTGGCATCGAAGAGATTCAGCTTTCGCTGGGCCGCGAGGTGCTTCGACAGCACGGCAATATGGCATCGGCGACGGCGCCCCATATTTGGCAGCGCATCATCGAATCAACGGAGATTGCGGTCGGGACCAAGATTCTCAGCATGGCCTTTGGCCCCGGCCTGACAGTAATCGGGGCGCTCTTCGAAAAAGTCTAGCCCCTGTGTCGCCCCGACAACAGACGCAGCGCTTCACGATACCGCTCGCGTGAGCGCGCCCGAGCGCGACTCACTCTTTGCGCGGACGACTCAACTATTAGGTTCCGGTGAGCCGCTGCGAGAGCTCATCCCGACGCTCTTTACGATTCTACTTGAATCAATTGGCGCGTCCGGTGGGGCCCTCGCCGTGCCCGGCACGGGCGAACCGCGAATCGCTTTCCGCTACCCGTCGCAGGAGTGCGAGCTGAGCGCAGTACTGGAGCGCGCCGCATTTGCGACACTCCGTGGCGAGAAGCAACCCGTCAGCTCGGCCGCAATCGCAGTGGTGCCGATGCGGTTCGGAGATTCCACCGTCGGTGCGGTCGCGCTTGCCAGAGAAGCGCCGGAATTCACGCCGCAAGACACCACGCTGTTGGAGGTTTGGGCATCCATCCTTTCGTTGCGCTTGCGTCAGATTTCAATTGAAGAGGAGATCGCACAGCTGCAGGCGATCGCTGCCAGCGATCAGCTGACGGGTATCGCGAATCGGCGCGCCCTCGATCTCGCTCTTCACGCTGAGTTCGAGCGAACCCGCTCAGCAAACAAAACGCTTTCGGTTCTGATACTAGACATCGATTATTTCAAGCCGTATAACGATCGCTACGGTCACCTCACCGGCGATGGCACGTTGCGGCGGGTCGCACAGGCACTCCGATCCTGCGTACGGCGGCGTGGCGACCTTGTCGCTCGCTTTGGAGGCGAGGAGTTTGTCGTCGTCCTACCGCGCACGAAGGAGAAGGACGCGATTCGCATGGCGGAACGCATGCGCTCGGCGGTCTTCGAACTGCAGATCCCGCACGAGGAGTCAGCCCTGGGGATCGTTTCGATCAGCGTTGGTGTTGCAACCACGCGCGGCCAAGAGACCGATTCCGCGGAACTCATCACTCGAGCCGATGGGGAACTCTATCGCGCCAAAGAAGCCGGGCGTAATCGGGTAGCCGCAGCGAGCTATCTTTCCGAGAGCAAGCCCGCAACGCGGCCGGGTTCAGGCGTGCACAATCTTCGCCCGATGCGGCCGGAGTTCGTGAGTAGGGATTTGGAGCTCGCGGATCTCGTCAGTGCCGTCGAGCGCAGTCGCCTCGTCACGCTTGCGGGCCGCAGCGGCACCGGCAAGACTCGGCTTGCCGGCGAGATGGCACTGTCGCAATCAACATCGTTCCATGACGGCGTCTGGTTTGTCGACGTTGGCACGCCGGGCGGGGCGCGCGCAATTTTTAGCGATCTGGCGTCCCTGCTCGGACTCCAGCTCCGCGGCAGCGCCACGGAAGGTCTCGTAACCGATCGGCTACGCAACGCGCGCGCATTGCTCGTGTTTGACGGATGCGAGCGCGCGATCGACGCGGTGCGGACGGCGGTTGAAACGCTGCTACGACAGACGCGGTGGGTAAAGGTGCTTTGCCTAAGCCGCGAGGTCTTACACATGCCCGGCGAATCCGTCCTACGATTATCGGGATTGCGTTCCGAAGAAGCACGCACGTTGTTTAGGCGGCTCGCGCTGGGCACTGCCGACTGCTCCAGCGAAGAGCTCGCGCTGATCGATTCGGTCTGCAAGCGCGCTCACTATCTCCCGCTGGCTATTGAGCTCATGGCCGCGCAAGCATCGACAAGCTCGTTGCGCCACTTGGAGCGTCTGGTCGCGGAGAGTCCCATTCCTCTTCGCGCGCTCGACGACGTCATCGGGTGGAGCATCGATTTACTCGACGATCGCCGCAAAAACGTCTTTCTCGCTTTGTCGATCTTCGAAGGTGGCTTCTCGGAACAGGCAGCTGTCGTCGTCGCAGAAGCACGACAGGTCGACATCGAGGCCTTCGAACGTAAATCACTCATCGTTCGTACGGGCGACCAAGGCCCCGCGCGCTACACGATGCTCCAGGCGATGCACGACTTTGCGCGCAGCCGGCTGACGGATCCAGCGGTTGCTGCGCTGCGCTTCGTGCACTTTGAGTACTACGCAACGCTCGCAGCTTCCGGGCAGGTCGAATCTTTCGAAGGAGAGGGGCAAAATTTCGCCGCCGCCTTGAATTTTGCGCTGTTGCATCGGTCTCGCGCCGAAATGCTTTCCGTTGCCAATGCACTCACCTCATTCTGGCTGCGGCGCGGACATCTTTCCGAAGGGCTTGACTGGCTGCGTGCAGGCCTGGCGCGACAGGGAGAAGGTGACGAATCCGAGGTCGCGCTAGCGTATCGAAACGCCGGACGTATTTGTCGCTTGCTGAGCGAATTCGAATCCGCGCGAGAGTACAACGAGCGTGCGCTTTCGTTCTGGCGGGCCCAGGAAAATCCGGTTGGCGTAGCTTCGGCCCTCAATGGTCTCGCGCTCATCGCTCATACGATTGGCGACTTTGAGCGCGCTGCACTTCTCTATGAACAATCATTGGAGCAATACGAGCTTCTCGGCGATCCTGAAGGCGTCGCCATGGCGATAAATAACCTCGGGGGCCTGGCGATGTTCCGTGGGGACTACGCCGATGCCAATCGCCGCCTCGACGACACAATCGCCCGCGCGCACGCAACGCAGAACAAAGAGCTTGAAGCACTGGCGATCAGCAATCTCGGCGAACTTCGGTTTCTCCAGGGACAGGCTGACGAAGCCGTCGAGCTGGCTAAGCGCAGCCTGGCAATGCGTCGCGCGGGCGACCGCCTTGGATTAGCCGCGACCTGGCTGCTGCTGGGTAACGTGCAACTCGTGCGTGGTCACGTTTCCGATGCGTGGCAGCCGCTCCGGGACTCGTTGCTCGTGTACCACGAGATCGGCGACGCGCGCGGCCTCGCCGCGGTCATGCTCTCGATTGCGTGTTTACTCTGCACGAACGGACGCATCGAAGAGGCGGCGCGCCTCGTCTTTCGCGCCGATGCAATCGTGCAAGCTTCGGGCGCGCCGCTATTCGGAGCGGAGCGTATGATGCGCGAGATCGTCGATGTTGAGAAGACAACGGCAGTGGAGGCGCCCGCAGACTTCGAGGCCGCGTTCGAGGATGCGCTCGCGAGCTTCCGCTAAAGCGGCCTAATACTCCGTATAAAAGGTAACGGCCGGCAGGTTTGGCGGGAGCACGTACGACGGCCCAACTTCCAGCCAAATCGCTTCGTGTGAGTAGAGTGCGATCGTGTTGGGATTGCCGGTGTACTCCTGGTAGTTTGCGGCCGTGAGGGTTTGCAACGGCACGGTCGCGATAAAAACACGCACTTGACCCTGGAAGGGTCCGACATTGGTTGAACTTACGGTCATACCCCATACGTCGAACACGTTTTGCAAGGCGTAAAGCGATGCGCTCAGCGGCGTACTGGTCGGCGATTCGATATGGACGTAACCCGATGCATCGTGCGTATGAATGTAATAGTAGCATTGCGCCGTCGACGTGTATCCGTTTGAAATCGACCCCGGTTTGTACAAGCCTATTTGATCGGGAATGGCAACCTGTCGTCCGTTAACGAGGATGCCGAGATACGCGTGTACGTGATAGGTATTTTCGTACATCGTCAGCGCACACGGAATTCCGTCAACGGTTTGGCCCTGTCCACCGGTTGGCGAGTCGCCGTCGTTAGGCGTAAAGAGATTATCCGTGCCCGTGATGCGCCCTGGGTACAGATTGATCGGAGTCGGCGTAGGCGCAGCGGTTGCGGACGACGTTGCCGACGGAGACGGCGCGGCCGTCGGCGTTGACGACGGCGTGGGCGTGCCCGTCTTCAGCTCGACGCGGGCCGCCACGATCGCACGGCGCAACGAGCCGGAACCGGAGACGGTGACGGCGTCGCCGACCCCGAGGCGTTCTGGGCGCAGGGCGGTTGAGGACGTTAGGATGACCGTAACGCGCGTCCCGTCCAACTCCCCAAGGACGAAGCCCAACGGTGCGACGGACGCGATCGTTCCGGAGACCGTGATCGCCGGCAGGCCGTGGTCCCAAAATGCTACATACTCCGCTCGAATGCGCGTCGAACCGAAACCCACCACCTGCACGCGTTCGCCGTTACGTGGCTGGCCGTGAACGATCGTCTTTGCGTCGATGAACGCGCGCAGGCGGCCCTGCGACTTCGTCGCAATCGTTATGTTTCGCTCAGAGAAAGCAACGACGGTGCCGCGGATTGACACGATGCCGCGCGCGGCAACGTTCGGACTGCGAGGAGACGTGCCGCGACCGGTTCCCTGGATAGCATCTTGGCGGTTGCTTGCTGCGGGCACGAGCCCGCTTTGCGGCTCTTGCGGCGCGCACGCTGCGATGAAGGAAACGAGAATGGCGCAACCGGCCAGCGCACGGTGCTGCATGTCTTAATGATACCTGAACAGTTAGTAGGAAAACCTTAAGGCGGGAATCGCTACTCCAAGCGACGGATGTGTGGCCCTCTGTGACCAAATCCGAGATCCTGCGACTAACGCATCTGTCCGCCTGCGCGGGTTGAGCGTCGAAGCTCGACGCGCACGTCCTCGCGCAGGTCCTGCGCGAGCTGCCTCCGGTGACGGATGCCAACGTTCTCGTCGGCAATGCGACCGCCGACGACGCCGGCGTTTTTCGGCTTGACAACGATCGCGCGCTCGTGCAGACCGTCGACTTCTTCACGCCGATTGTCGACGACCCGTACGATTACGGCCGCATCGCGGCCGCCAATGCACTGTCCGATATCTATGCCATGGGCGCGCAGCCGCTCTTTGCCGTTGCGGTTGCGTGCTTTCCGGAGGATTTGGATCCGTCGCTTGTCACGGCAGTGCTGCGCGGCGGGGTCGACGTTGCGGCACAAGCCGGGATCGCGATCGTCGGCGGACACACCATCAAGGATGCCGAGCCGAAATACGGACTGGCCGTCACCGGCGTCGTCCATCCGGATCGGGTGATCCGCAACGACAGCGGCGTCGCCGGTGACGTTCTCCTTTTGACCAAACCGCTTGGGACGGGCATTCTCACGACCGCTCGTCGTAACGACGAGATTGCGGAGAGCGACCTCGCACCGGCGATTGAGTCAATGGTTACCCTCAACAGAACGGCAAGCGAGATCGCGGTGCGTTTCGGCGTGCACGCGATGACGGACGTAACCGGATTTGGATTGCTCGGCCATTTGAAGGAAATGCTCGGCGCACGCCTAGGGGCGAAAATCGACGCGGGACGCGTTGCACTCTTTCCCAACGTGCTGCACCTTGCCGCCCAAGACATCGTGCCCGGAGGAACGCGAACGAATCTGGCTCACGCCCGCGTGAGTGGAACGCGATTCGATGCTCGTCTGCCTCTCGGACTCGCGCTGGTACTCTGCGACGCACAGACGTCGGGCGGACTCTTAATGGCCGTTCCGCCGGAGAAGTCGCAAGAGGTGCGCGACGCGCTCGTCGCCGCCGGCGTTCAATTTGTCCACGAGATCGGCTCCCTCACCAATACACCAGGCATCGACGTCCAATGGAGACCGGCAACGTAATGCGTAAGGTCAACACCAAGAGCCTCCCCGAACTTTCGTGGTCCTCACCGAAAGGTACGTTCGGCGGCTTCGGCATTCAAATTTCCGAAGAGCTCGGACGCAAGCGCACGTCGACCGACTTTTTAGAGCGCCATCCCTTCGACGTTGAGCTTGCGCGCATTCCTCCGGGAAAGAAATCCTTCCCCTACCATATGCATTCCGCGCAATGGGAGTTCTATCACATCGTTTCCGGCAGCGGCAGCGTCCGTCACGACGGCGGAAGCACCCCCGTAAGCTCGGGCGATGCCTTCATCTTCAAGCCCGGGGAGCCGCATCAGTTCATCAACGATGGCAGCGAGGATCTCGTGTATTACTGCGTCGCCGACAATCCCTTCAATGAATCTTGCTACTACCCCGATAGTAAGAAGTGGATCGTCTACTCGCCCGAGCGGCGGCTGATTCGCTCTGAACCACTCGATTACTTCGACGGCGAAGAGTGAGTTCCAACGACTTCGACAATCTTTCGCTGGAATGGCTTCGGCAACGCCGCAGTGAAAAGTGGCGATCGTTCCCTCCTGACGTGCTCCCTGCGTTCGTTGCCGAGATGGATTTCGCGCTCGCGCCCTCGATCCAGACGGCCTTGCACAATGCGATAGACAATGGCGACTGTGGATACGCATCGGTAGCCGAACTCTCACCTGTCGTCGCCGAATACGTCCGGAGTTCGTTTGGCCTGCAGCTCGACGTCCGTGCGATCTTCACGGTGCCGGACGTCATGGCAGGCATTGCCCAAGCGTTGCACGCGTTAACGCCGCCCGGCTCGGCGATCGTGATCAATCCGCCGGTCTATCCGCCCTTTTTCGAAGTTATCCGTACCAGCGGACGCACGATTTCGGAGGTCCCCTTACGCAAGGGCAGCGACGGTGCGTGGCAGATCGATATGGAAGGATTGGAACGAGCCTTTGCTGCCGGCGCACGAGGCTATCTGCTATGCAGCCCGCACAATCCGGTTGGACGAGTATGGAGCGCCGATGAAGTCCGAGCCGTCGCCGCATTATCCGGCGCGCATGGCGTCGTAACAATCGCCGACGAGATTCACGCTCCGCTGGCTTTGCCGGGCGCTACGTTCACGCCATTGCTGTCGTGCGCCGTCCAAACGCAGTCGTGCGTCTCCGTCCTGTCGGCATCGAAAGCCTGGAATATCGCCGGACTCAAATGCGCGTCATTGATTGCCGGTAACGAATCGGTACGGCGCACGCTGGCCGCGCGCCTCAAGGAAATTCCGACCGAAATCGCATCGCGTGTCGGACACCTTGGCCTGCTTGCGACAATTGCCGCTTATCGCGAAGAAGACGCGTGGCTCGACGGACTGCGCTCGTATCTCAGCGGCAACCGGCAGCTGCTTGGAGAGTTGCTGCGCACGCAGCTGCCCGAGGTTACCTGGTGTCCGCCCCAAGCAACGTATCTGGCGTGGCTCGATTGCAGCCAGCTCGGGATCGGTTCCGATCCGGCGACATACTTCTTGGAGCACGGCCGGGTCGCGCTCGAGCCTGGCCACCGCTTTGGAACCGGCGGCGAGACGTTCGTGCGGTTGAACTTCGGGACGTCCCGGGCTATCCTTACGGAGATCGTCGAGCGAATGGCTTCGGCGCTGCGCGGGCAAGGTGTGATTTCTTGAGGGTTGCCTGCGAATAACGTAATGCAATGGGAAGCGAAAAGGCCAAAGCGGAGTTCGTCGAGCGCCTAGAGTCTCACCGCGGAATCTTGTTCAAGATCGCCAACGCCTATTGCCGCGACGCTGGCCGCCGGGAGGATCTCGTGGCGGAAACGATTGCCCAACTTTGGCGCGCGTATTCCTGGTATGACGGCAGAGCGTCGTTCCCAACGTGGATGTACCGCATTTCCCTCAACGTCGCCATCTCGTTGTACAGAAGCGAAGGCCGTCGCGTCCGAGACGTCGTCCCGGCAGAAAGCGGATTCATAGAAACCATTCCGCTGCCGGAAGGCGATCGCAGCCAAGAGGATCAGCTCGATCTCTTGCATGAAGCCATCGGTCGGCTCGAACCTCTCGACCGCGCCCTCATGATTCTCTATCTCGACGACAACTCGTACGCGAGCATTGCCGAAATACTCGGTATTTCCGAAACCAACGTCGCAACGAAAATCGGACGGATCAAGCAGCGCCTCAAACGCGACGTCGCCGATTCGCAACGGATCGAAAGGCAAACGTATGGAACTCGATGAGCTCAAACGCCTCTGGCATGTCAGCGAGCGTAAGCTCGAGGCAAGTATGCGCCTCAACCTGCACCTCGTGCAGCAATCGAACCTCGGCAAGGCCGACACCGCGCTCAAACGCCTTCGCATCGGCCTCTCGATCGAGGTGGCGCTCAGCGTCGTGGTGTTGCTCCTGTTAGGAGGCTTCGCCGCCGACCACGTGGGCCAGCCGGGGTTCTTCGTCCCTGCCGCCTTACTCGAAGTCTATGCAATAGGGCTGACCGTTGCGAATGCCCGTCAGATTGCGGCGGCGTCCAGTATCGATTTCGACGAGCCCGTCGTTTCAATTCAGCGGCGACTCGAGCAACTCAGGCTCCTGCGCATCCACACGACCAAGTGGACATTGCTTTTTGCGCCGCTGATGTGGCTACCGATTTTGATCGTTGCGCTTCGCGGACTCCTTGGCGTCGATCTCTACGCCGTTACCGATACCGCCTGGCTTATCGCAAATGTGGCATTCGGTTTGGCGGTGATACCAATTGTAATTTGGCTTGCACGCAAGTACGGAAGCGCACATGGTGCTTCGCCCCTCTTTGTAGCCTTCGCGAGAGAAGTCGCTGGCGATAATCTTCGAGCGGCGTGCGATGCGCTCGATGCAATCCGCCGGTTCGAGGAAGAGTAGGTTTGCCCCGTGGCGGTGGATTGTCTATTCGTTACCTACGATGGCCTTCCTAATCTCGATCCGCACGATCGGCTCGTTGTGGAACGGCTTCGCAATCACGGCGTTTCGGTCGAGGCTGCGGTATGGACGGACACGACCGTTGATTGGGGTTCGGCACGCCTTTGCGTGTTGCGGTCGACCTGGGACTACCACCAGTGCCCCGAGCGGTTTATCGAATGGCTTAACCAGACAGCGTCTCAAACGATGGTTCGCAATCAGCCTAGTATCGTGCGCTGGAACGCGCACAAATTCTATCTCCGCGAGCTTGCGGCAAAGGGCGTTCCTATCGTTCCTACCGTGTGGCTCGATCGCGGCGAACCGGTAAAGATTGAACAACTGCTCGCGGTGCACGGCAGTTCAGAGCTAATCTTCAAGCCGGCCTACGGCGCGTCGTCTTCCGAGGTGCGCCACGTACGAAATTCGCAACTGGAGCGTCGCAGAGGCCAAGCTCAGCTGGACAGGCTGCTCGACACCCAAGACGTCTTGGTCCAGCCATTCTTGCAAACGTTGGAACTGTATCCGGAGCGCGCCCTCATGTTCATCGACCGCAGCTTTACGCATGCCGTCAGCAAGACGCCATATCAGCGAGCACTGCCTAGCGGAGAAGCTGGTGACGCACCGTTAGTAACGGCAGCCGAAGACGAACGCGCTGTCGCCGTTCAGGCGATCGCATCCCTACCAGAACGTCCGCTGTTCGCACGGGTCGATATCGTCCGTGACGACCGTCATAGGCCCTGCGTTCTTGAGCTCGAGCTCATCGAGCCGACGCTATTTCTGTCGATGCACCCGCCCGCAGTATCCGCTCTTGCCGACGCTATCCTAGCGTTGCTCTCCTAAGCCGGAACATTGACGAAGCTTGCATCGAGTGCGGCAACGTCGTGACAACCGAGTAACCGCAGCGTGCGTACGATGTCCCCGCGCAAAATGTCGATCGCCTTGGCGACTCCGGCTCCGCCGGCGGCGCCGAGACCGTAAGCATAGGCGCGACCGACGAGCGTTGCGCGTGCGCCCAGACAGAGGGCTTTGACCACGTCGCTGCCGCGCCGGATTCCGCCATCCAGTAGGATCTCCGCCTGCCCGTTAACGGCTCCAACCACTTCGGGCAATGCCTGCAGCGTCGGAGCAACGGTGTCGAGTTGCCGTCCGCCGTGGTTCGAGACGACGATTGCGTCGGCTCCAGCGTCGATTGCGTGACGCGCGTCTTCGGCGGTGAGCACGCCTTTGATCACGAGCGGTCCGCTCCAGGCCTCTTTGATCCATCGCAAATCGTCCCACGAAACCGTCGAGCGTTCGAGTGCCGCGCCGACGTCTTCATACGGCATCGCCCCCTGCTCCGGCAAAACGACGTTCGGAAACTTCATTAGGCCGCCGTCGCTCAAGAAATCAACGAGCCAGCGTGGGCGCACCAGCAGTTGTGTAAAGTGCGGCAAGATGCTCCAAAGATTGCCGCTGACGAGCTCTTTCGTACCGTTGTACAAGTCGCGGACCCGCAAACCCGCGACCGGCGTGTCGATCGTCACGACGAGCGCGCAATAGCCGGCAGCACGAGCGCGTCCAATCGCCTCCGTAGCGACGTCGCGACCGCCTAACAGATAGAGCTGATACCACATTGGGCCGTTTGAGGCGGTCTTGACCTCTTCCAGCCTGCAGCCCGACAACGTTGATAGAACGCACGCCGTGCCTGCGATCCCCGCTTGGTGGGCGGCAACGCACTCACCCCGCGGAAACATCAGGCGGCAGCTTCCGACGGGCGCGAGCAAGAACGGCAGCTCAAGCGTCGAGCCGAGGACGGTCGTGCGCAGGCTGCACGACGCGTTCGCAACGGCGTTACGCGGGCGGAACGTTACGCGTTCGAAGGCGCGGCAGTTCTCACGCAGCGTCACTTCGTCGTCGGCAGCACCGTCGATGTAGTCAAAGACGACCCGCGGAAGCCGCTGCTCCGCAAGACGCCGCAAGTCGGCAATGGTATAGACACGGTCGAGGCCCATGGGGCCTATGTCGCTACCGGTTGACGCGCGCCCTTCCGATTTTGTTGGCGTTGTACTCCGTAAACCACAAAGCGCCATCCGGGCCTAATGTAATGAAGAATGGATCGCTGTTTGCCGTCGGAATCGTATAGCTTTTGATTTTGCCGGTCGTGGTGATGCGCCCGAGCGCGTTCTTGCCGGGTTCGGTGAACCACAACGCGTCGTCGGGACCGACCGTAATTCCGTTCGGGAACGTCTTCTTATGCAGCTTGTATTCGGTAAGCTTGCCGGATGTCGTTATGCGGCCGATCTTGTGCGCCGTGCATTCGGTAAACCAGAGTGCCTTGTCCGGACCGAGCGTGATATCTTGGGGGGGCCGGCCCCGCTGGCCAGCGCGAAGGTGTGGATGATTGTGCCGGTGGTCGTCATCTCACCAATCGAATTCGAGGTGAATTCGGTAAACCATAAGTCTTTGTTCGGCCCGACCGTTACGTTGTATGGACAGGTCGAATTTGGCAGCGCATAGAGCTTAGCGGCACCGTTGGTAGTGATCTTGCCGATGTAGTTGTTGGAGGGGCACGCGTTCTGATAATTGTTCGAGACCGGAAACCAAATCGCGCCGCCTGGGCCAAGCACGAGATTCTGAACGCAGCAGGGCGCGTTAACGTTGTATTGCACAACGTGCTTTGCTTTAATGCGGCCGATTTCGTCGCTTTCGCTGCTACTATTTAAGTACTCGTCACCAAACCAGACGTTGTTATCTGAACCCACGGCGATACCGTAGGGAGCGTTCCCGCTCGGAGGAACCGTCACCATCGGAGCCGGCGCGCCACCGCGCGCCTCGGGCGCCCGCTCGGGCAACTTGTGCTCGGAGATCTTTCCCTTCGTCGTAATCACGCCAAGCGCGTTTGCTCCGTACTCCGTAAACCAGAGCTTATGCTTTTTCTTCGGGGCGCTCGTGATGTGTATCGGCCCGGTATATCCTTTCGGCAATTTAAACTCTTGCCACGCCACCATCGGAGCCGATGCATCTTGTGAAAAGGCGGTTCGAACCGTCGGCGCACCGTTGCTTTGCGGAAGAACCGGGGCTGGCGCTCCGTGTTGCGTACATGCGGAAGCAAGAAATGCGATTGCTCCAACCAGCGTAAACTTGCGGCGCAGTAGCATCGATTACACCTCGTGACGACAGCGCATCCAACTTCCGTGGGGCGGTTGAGGGACCTCTCAGATGTGGGGTTGAAACGTGCACGGCGGTGAGATTCGCGCTTCTCGCACTGGTAACGCTCGTCGGGCTGTTCTGGTTCGGCAATGCGTTGCTGCGCGGTGCGGGGTCTTTTTATGGATGGAACCTCGGACCCGACGGCGCAACGATAATGTACGTAACTCCGGGCGCTGCCGTATGGCGTGCGGGGATTCGCTCCGGCGACCGGATCGACTGGCGCACGCTGCCGCTGCTTGGGCGCGCGAACCTTGCCCTTGACCAAGCGGTGCCGCCCAACGCGCCACTGCGAGTAACGGTCGGTGAAGGAACGCGATTGCGAGCGGTGACGCTGCTTCCCGAGCGCTGGTCCCCGATGGTCGATTTCTCCGGGCGGTTGGCGACGTTTGGAGGTCTCGTTTTGCTGATCATCGGCGCGGCACTCGTCTATCTCAAACCGAGCCGTATGACGTGGGGCCTTTTGCTTGGGTCTCTGGGCGCAGCTTTTAATCCCGTTTGGGCTGAGGGAAACGCGTCGTGGTTCCTGTTCTTTAACGTAACGGCGGCGCTGCTTAGCGGTGCGGCCGCAGGTGGCATCCTCATTTTTATGAGCCGCTTTCCAGCCGACAAGGCGCGCGGCCCGCTCGTCATTTTGGACAAGATTGCAATTCCGTTGGGCGTCGTGGTGGCACTCCTCAATCTGTACGCTGTCATCGACATTTTCGTAGCGTCCGTGCCCCCGCCGATCTGGATCGTCATTTTCAACGAGTATATTGCCAACGTATTTGTCATCGTAACGGCATTGGTCGCCCTCCTCGCGGGATATGCATTGGCAAAAGGCAGCGACCGGCAGCGGATCGTCCCGGTCCTGATCGCGTTTGCGCTTTTCGTGGCCTCGTCGTTGGGTAGCACCATCTACGCCTCGCTCTTCACCGATGTCCTTGCGGCGACGGCGTTTTCAATAATAACCGCTTGCTCCGCGATTGCTTTCGCAGCGGCCGTCGCAAACGGCGTCGTGCGGCACCGCGTCGTGGATGTGTCGTTCGCTATCAGCAGAACGGTCGTCTATACGATCCTCACCTCCATTCTCGTCGGCGCCTTCGTGCTGATCGATTTCATCTCGAACAAAGTTCTGGAGCATCTCCAGGTCACGCTTTTTCTCGAAGCCGCGGCGGCGCTCGCATTTGGTATCGGGCTCAATTCAATGCACTCACGCATCGATCGTTTCGTGGACCGGACGCTCTTTCGCAGAAGGTACTTGGCCGAAAAGCGGCTACGCCGCACCTCGAAAACGCTGACGCATGCTGAAAGTCTACATTTTATCGATGAGGCGCTCGTCATCGAAGCCTGCGATGCACTCGATTTGGCTTCTGCAGCATTGTTCCGGTTGGAAGGAACGGCGTACGTACACGTGCTGGATCGCGGCTGGGAAGCGGAGCACACGGCGAGATTGGCTCGCGACGATCATCTCGTCGTCAATCTTATGGCAGAGCTGCAACCCGTCGATTTAGCCGACGTTCGCTGGCCGGGAGGTTCGCTGCCGGGCGGCCTACGCCAACCGCTCATTGCCATTCCGCTAGTTGCGCGCCACGAAATGCTCGGCTTCGTTCTTTACGGGGGGCACAATGGCGGCGAAGCGATCGACCCGGACGAACGTCAGACGCTCGTGCACTTAGCTGACGCAGCGACAACCGCGTACGAGCACGTCCAATCGAAGTCGCTGTTGGCCGAATCGAACGTTCTTCGTTCTGAAAATGCCCTGCTTCACGGCGAACGCGACTTGCTGCGCGAGATGGTTGAGGCCCTTCGAGGCGTAACGCGACGTGTCGAAAATTAAGACTCCTCGCGCTGCGATAGGCACCAACCGGACGTCGATGGAATCTGCGACTCATGGCCATTAGAACCGTCGACACAAATCTGAACGGTGTACGAGTCTTCTATCCCGACGTCTTCGAAGACGACCGCGGCTTCTTTAAGGAAACCTATTCACTCAATAAGTATCGGGAACTCGGCGTGACGGACGCTTTCGTGCAGGATAGCGTCTCGTTCTCTTCGCGCAACGTGATTCGCGGTCTGCATGGCGATCCCGAAATGAGCAAGCTCATTCAGGTCCTTCGAGGGCGCGTTTTTGACGTCATCGTCGACCTGCGTCGTTCATCGCCGTCGTTCATGAAGTGGCAAGGCTTCTATTTGTCCGAGCACAACCACGCACAGGTGTACGTTCCAAAGGGATGCCTCAACGGCTTCCTCGCATTGACGGATGACGTCGTGTTCAGCTACAAGCATGGGGCGCACCACGACCCTCGCCGAGAAGTGGCCGTGCGATGGGACGACCCGACACTTTCCATTGACTGGCCGCTCGTCGGCGAGCCGCGCATTTCTGCTAAAGACAGAGCCGCATCCCGCGTCAGCGAGGCCGTAGAACGGTTGGCTCGCTAGCGCGATCCGTGCACCGCGGTCCGGTGCTCGCGTTCGGCGACGTACTCGGCAACGCCGGTCTGCCAGGTCGGCGGAGAACCCACACCGAGACGTTTGAGCTCCGCGTGCGCGAGCGCTGAACACAACGGGCGCTTAACCGCACTGCCGTCGTTCGAATACTGCGTGCGTTCAACGTGTGCTTGGCGTCCTGCAACTCGAATCGCTTCGACCGCCAGCTCGTACCAGGTGCACATCCCAGCGTTGGTTATATGGAAGAGCCCTGCTGTTTCGCGCTCGAGCACCTCACGCATCGTAGCGGCCGCGTGCGGTGAATAGGTCGGCGAGAAGCGCACGTTGTCGACGACGCGGATGGGCTCGCTTTTTTCTGCCAGCGCGATCATGCGCTCGACGAAGGTCGGCCCCTTGTTGGAATATCCACTCCTTCCGAACACGCCGCTGACGCGAAACACCACCGTTGCATCGTTCGCACTGGCCGCATACCGCTCGCCGGCAAGTTTTGAAATTCCGTAGACGTTGAGGGGAAACTCGCGATCCTTCTCATCGTACGGCCGTCCCTCAAAGCCGGAAAAGACATAGTCGGTGCCGATCGTGACAAAGCGGATTTTACGCTCGGCGCACGCCCTCGCGAGCGCGCCGACTGCCAGTGCATTCACCTCAAAGGCTCGGCTCGGATTTCGTTCGCACTGATCGAGCTGATGATAGGCCGTCGCATTGATCACGACGTCGGGGCGGCCGCGATCGAGCGCCTCGGCGATTTTGCCCTCGTCTTCGATTGGCAGCTCGGAACTCGAGGGTGCGAGCACCTTGCGGTCGGCAAAGACCCGGCACAACTCGGAACCGAGCTGTCCCGCGCCTCCAAGAACTAAGACCGTGTCGAGCGAGAGGTTTGCCATCAGTAGATGCTTGAAAACTCGCGCTGCGTCTGATGGATTTCTTCGATCAGCGTCATCCACCGTATGTTGTAATTGCGAGGATGCGTCAGCTCCTCGACCCGGTCGAGCGGCAGCCGGCGCAGCATGTCTTCGATACTTTGCAAGACCGTGACGGATGGCGTGAATCCGAGGGTCTGCGAGAGTTTCACGTTAGACATTCGATAGTTGCGAACGAGCTTGGGCAGCGGAGCTTCCACCAGTTCGACATGGATCGGGCGCGTGAGCATGGCCAGCGAGCCTGCGACAAGCATCGCAAGTTGCCGAATCTGGTAATTTTCCTCCAGCACGTTAAATAGCTCGCCGGAAACGGTCTCAATTGGAGCTTCTAAGCACATGATGTGCGCACGCGCAACGTCGGTCGTATCCACGAGCGGGCGCCACATCCAGCCGCCGCCATGGAGAAACAGCCGCCGATTAACGACGGCATCCTTGATGAACGTATTAACGACGAGATCGAAGCGCATTCGCGGACTGTACCCGTAGATCGTCCCTTGGCGCAGAATCGTCGGACAAAAATTGGAGTCCGCCGCTTCGAGCAGCAGTTTTTCCGCGGCGTGCTTTGAAATCGAGTACGCACCTCGGGGCCGCACTTGAGTTTTCTCGTCGCACATGATCGGCGAACGATCGATTTCATGCGCTGACTGTTCGGTATCGTAGATGGACGCGCTGGAAGCATAGACGAAGCGCGCAACCCCGCGCCGCTTGCATCCCGCGATGAGGCGTTCGGTAGCGACGACGTTCATCTGCCAATTCGCGTCGGGGTTATATTCGGCGGTGGGATCGTTCGAAAGGCCGGCGAGATGAGCGACCGCATCGATGCCGTCGAGCCACTCGTCGCGCCAATCGCGCACGTCACCCAGCACGTAAGGAATTTCAAGCTCCTTCAAGGGCGCAGCCGGCCAAAAGAACCGGTCGAGCACGACGGGAGCATGACGACGCTCGATGAGCGCACGACAGAGGACCGTGCCGAGATATCCGGCACCGCCCGTAACGAGAACACGCATCAGCCCCTCTTTAGGACCGACGCGCTGAGGTCCTAGTGCGCTCTTCTTGTGGGCAGTGACGCTCCGCCTTTGGGAGCAGATCGAGGATGCGCGACTGCGCCGAGGCCTGCCCACGCAGGCTTTCGAGCGCATTGTAGGCGGATCCGACGCGCACGCTGCCGCATCTGCGAATGTCCGCGGCTCGCTCCGATTGCGTCGCTTCGTCCGGCAGGTTCGCAATGAAGGCCGGAAGTTTCTTCAGCCCGGGCGAGCACCCAACGTAGATCGGCAGGACGTAATCGACGACGCCCTGCTGGCTGCGGTATCCTGACGTCGGTGCAGAATCGTTCGACGCCATCACGCACGCGATGCTCTGATGCGTCCACGGAATCCGTATGATTCCATTGAGCACGACGGCAAACGGATGCGGCCCGAGAAAGTGAAACACGTCCGCGACCGCGGGCGACGCAATAATGTGGTTATCGGTTGCGGTGAGGATACCGGTAAATGACCTGTCCTTTCGAATCAAGTCGGCAGCTGCCGAAGGGACGACTATGCCTTCACTCGAGGTTAGTCGAGCAATGAGCGACCCGTTCGCGAGGTCGGCACTCTGCAAAATGGCCGGTATATCGATCGAAACGGTTGCGACCAAAGCGACGATTTCAATGCCGGCGATTGCGACGCTCAGCGAACGCAACGCGCGTCCGCCGGCCCAAAAAGCCTTGAGCAATCGGCTGTTGAGCACGATTGCAGCTGATATCGCCGTACTAAACCGCCAAACGATGACTGCGGCATTTGCAGAGGGCGCGGTAATGAGACCAACCGCAATGATGACGGCAATGGTGATCGTAAGAAAGCGAAGCACCGCCGATTCGATGACGCGCAGCGCGTACCCAAGTCGTTCTTGCCAGCTGTGCAGCGCCGGTCGAATCTTATTGTGTCGCATCGCCTCGGGCGTCGCGACAATGGTAAGCAAAGCGGCGAGAAAAAGTGAATCGACGCCAAAGCGCAGCAGCCGCCACGGCAGCGGGTAGGGCGTCAGGGCCGAAGCGCACATGCCGACGATTGTCACGGCGCTAACCATCGCTAAAACCCAGCGCGATCGCCGATCGTGCCTGCGCCACCCGGCGCGCAAGCTATCGCGCAGCCGTGAAAACGCACTTGGCGAGGTCATCGCGCGACCTTTCCCTAGGCGAGAAGGCATCGCCTAGCGGGAAGAATGCCGGTCATCTGCGTGGGTAAAGACACAGCGACATGAGCGCCACACGTTCGGCCGCAGAATTTCTTCCGAGCAGGCTCACGCTGAAAAATCTACGGTTAGCAGCTGCAGGCTGTCGCGGCTGCGACTTATACAAATACGCGACGCAGACGGTTTTCGGTGAAGGCAAATCCCATGCGCCGATGATGCTGATTGGCGAGCAGCCCGGCGACAGCGAAGACAAGATGGGACGACCCTTTGTCGGACCAGCCGGAAACCTTTTGCACGAAGCAATGGAGCAAGCCGGCATCGCCGAACGTGACGTGTACGTTACCAATGCAGTCAAACATTTCAAGTTCGTAATCCGGGGGAAACGTCGCATTCACGTCAAGCCTCGAGTTATCGAAATCCGCGCTTGCCGGCCTTGGCTGGAAGCCGAAATCAACGTCGTACGACCAAAGGTCATCGTGACGTTGGGTGCGTCAGCTGCGCAGGCACTTCTCGGCCCGTCGTTTCGCCTCACGGCGCATCGGGGACACGCCGTTTCGTCACCGTTCGAGGTCGCTCTGTTCGCGACGATCCATCCGTCGGCGATCTTGCGTACCCCCGACGATCGTTTTCGCCGAAGCGAGATGCAACAGTTTGTGGACGACCTGCGTACGGCTGCTAGCGTGCTATAGGCTAGTCGCACCGGCGTCCGAGGAGCCGGGAAACCGAGCAAGCGCAACGAATCTTGATTGCATGAATCTCGTAGGTTCGATTGCAATGTTGATTGCGGTGGCAACCGCGCTCAATGCCTTGCCGAACGGGGCGGCCGGCATGACCTTCGCTTTTATGACGGCCGTAGTGACTCCGAAAGGAAAGACTACCACCAGCGGAACGATTGCGCTCAAGCCGACGGGCCCGCAGAAGTTTACGCTGACCGTCACCACTTCTGATGGAAAATCGCAGACGATTCCGCTTGTCGTACAAAACGGTACCCTCGCGCCCGATCCCACGCACATGGCAAGCAGCTCTCAAAATTCGCAACCCCAGGCGGCTGCGAAGGCACTCCTTTCCAACATGAAGCTCGCCACACAGATCGGCATGGCTGCGCGTAAGAACCCAGGAAAAGGCTTCGCCGTTGACGTCAACCTCTCACCGGTGGGCAACGGCACGGCGATACCGGAGGAGCTGACGATGAAAGCAACTCTGGGTTCGAACGGATCAACCACGTGCTCCGGATCCGTCCAAGCTCAAACGACCACCCAACTGCCGCCCGCGAGCGGGCTGGATCCGCAGCAGCTCGTCAAGAGCGTGGGCATCGGCGTTGCAACGCACGGAGTTACTCCTGCGGGACGCGCGGTCATTGCCATATGTAGACACCACGAAACCGAGGAGCAAAAGGAAGAGGCGGCCGGTGATCTGCCCGATGCCATCGGCTTGACGGTGACGACGCACTTTGTAAACGGTCGGTTCAACGACATCTCGGGGAACCAAACCGATTCGCTGACAATTGGAAAGAAGGAGACGAAGGTCGTCTCCAACTGGTCCTTTACTGCAACCAAGTAAAAGCGGCTAGCGCGATTTTTTTCTGGGCACCTTTGCACCGGATCGGCGAGCTTCACTCAAACCGATCGCGATTGCTTGTTTACGGCTCTTCACCTTTTTCCCCGAACGCCCTGACTTCAGCTTGCCGCGCTTCATCTCGTGCATCGAGCGTTCGACTTTCTTGCGCGACTTCGGACCGTATTTGCGCCGCGACGCGCTCTTCTTGCGCCCACCTTTTCGACGCGACGTTCCTTTGCGGCTCGAGGTAGCTTTGCGAGACTTCTTCCTAGCAGCCATCTCTAAACTCCCTAAACTCCCTTGGACGCTAGCTCCTTACCCGCTTGGGCGCGATCTTCAAACTGCGCTAGTTGCCCTTCGCAACTTTGTGTTCTTCCGGGTTTGGCGGCCCGCACAGCAGCGCGTGAACGGCGACCGCTAACGCTGCGCCAAGAACCGGGCCGACAGCATAGATCCAAACGTTTGCCAGCGATCCCGAAAGGATTTCCGGTGCAATCGTTCGAGCGGGATTCATTGAAGCGCCGCTGATTGCTCCGGCCACAAACCCGCACGTGGAAATTGTAAGACCGACGGCAAGTGCTGCTTGCTTTCCGACGACGGCCTGTTCTTGGGCCGTCATGAGAATGACG
The DNA here is from genome assembly GCA_963752765.1 of Vulcanimicrobiota bacterium. Classification (GTDB taxonomy): domain Bacteria; phylum Vulcanimicrobiota; class Vulcanimicrobiia; order Vulcanimicrobiales; family Vulcanimicrobiaceae; genus JAFAHZ01. The sequence continues at coordinate 56,491 of CAVVZD010000009.1, read as the reverse complement.
AGCATGAGCGCAAAGGTGAGGATCGTTTCGGCGACGGCCGCCTCCAGCTGTGAGAAATGAATGCCCGGGTGGCTCGAGCTTACAGCCAACAGTGAAGAACCGACGAACTTCAAATACAGTGTCGCCGCGAGAAAGGCCCCGACGAACTGCGCTACGATGTAGGCCACGCCTAAACCGAGTGGAAATACGCGCCTAAGCATAAAGCCGATCGTCACGGCGGGGTCGGCGTGCGCGCCGGACGTCTCTCCAAACGCGTAGATGACGACCGCGGCAATGAATCCACGTGCGAGCCAACGTGAGACATCATCGACGCGCTCACCGCTGTAATACATTGCGTCGACGCCCGCCGCCACCGCGGTAATCATAAACGTGCCGATGGCCTCGGCGGCCAGTTTGGCACCGATCGTCGGCGGCCTTGCGCTCATTGCAGAGCCTTCGTCGCGTTCGCGATGGCCCTGGTTATTCTCACGACTGCCTTTTCCACGACATCCGTACGCCCGCCGGCATAGACGATCTCCGGAAAACTGGAAAAGACGCGATCGATGGTATGGTAATATGCGTTTTCGAGCAGGCCGCCCGGCAGAAAGAAGGCGTCACGCGCGGCCTGTTCGCGCGTCGCGAGCGCTTGCATCGCGGCCACGTCTCCTTTGGCCTCCGCTTGCTGCATGGATATGTCGGTTACATGTGCAGCCGACTGATACGTGACAAGAGCCTGACGCAGTTCGGCCAGCGTTACAGCGCCGTTGCTGCGCGTCAGCGCCCCCGCCTGTACTGCCGTGAGATCTTTGAGCATCTGCATTGGAATCTCTTCGATGCGAAGCGGCTCGACGGTAGCGTTCGCGGCGCGCATCGCCTGGATTCCGGTCACCTGCGCGGTTACGACGGCCTCTTTCATGCCCGGATCGTACGTACGCAGGCCGTCCAGGTTGTCCTCGGCGGTGTGGTGAGCACCAAAAGGTCCGTAGTAACCATTCGAAGTGCTCAGCACGCCCAACATGTACGCAAAATTTTGATGGTCCGATCCGCCGAAGATCGGATTGAGCAGCGGATCGACACGCTGATCTCGGGCTCCGAGCGTTCCCTTGCCGTCCGCCGCGGGAACGACGTCGCAAATCTGCTTCATAAATGCATAGAGCCCCGGCGACGCGCTCACGACGAACGGATCACCGGTGGTTAGTTGATCGGTATTGATATATTGAAAGACATCCTTTCGCAGTTCGGAGCCATTTTCATAGATGTATGCCGCCGAACCGTAGAGCCCCAGCTCGTGGCCATCCCACGACGCAATCTCAATCGTTCTCTTCGGCTTCCACCCTTGCTGAGCCAATGCATGAAATGCATCGGCGTCCTGCAGCATAACCGTCGTTCCGCTTCCGGGATCGATCGCGCCAAACGTCATCGCGTCGCGATGACTGCCGATCATCACGATTGCGTTCGGCTGCTCGCTGCCCTGCATGTCCCCGAACACGAGCCAAATCGTTTTCAACGTACGCTCGAATTTCGTGTGAACGTGCACGACCTCGTTGCCGCCGAAGTCTTGCACGAACTCGAACATCGGATGCCAGGATTGCGGAACGACGTCGCCCGTGAGGCCGCCCAAGAGCGTGCGCGCGGTGTTCTGCGTGATACTAAGCTCAGGAATTGTCGCGTGCGGAATCTCTGCCCAGCTCTTATGCGTCGCACCGACGATTGGGGCCTGACCGGCGATCGTCGGGTCGCCCGGCGGAAAACTGAGGAAGCCGCGTGGCGACATTCCGCCCATACGTTCGGCCATGTTCGTGTTCTTGAAGTTGCCGGTGGGCCACATGTTGCCGCCGCCGTACCCGCTGGTGGCAGGATCCATGAATTCCAAAATCGCCGAGACCCCGCGTTTACGCAATTCGTTGTAAGCAACGTACGTCGGATCGAACGTCCGAAAGCCGCCGGTGCCGGGAGCGCCCAGACGAACGATCGCAATGGCACCTTGCAGCGAGATGTGCCGCGCGTCGATTTCCGCAAGATCGTCCTTAGATGCGGTATTGACGTACACCACCGGGCCGGTGACGTCGCCGTCTCCCGACTCTTCTAAGAACGGTTGGCCCGCCATCAACTCCCACCTGGTATGGTGACCGGGTGTGCCTTCCAACAGATCGAAGTCGACGCGGTGGGGCGAGAGCAACGTGAGGCTTTGCTCGATCGGGCCGGTGAATTCGACCTGGTACTCTTTGATGCGCGTTTCGAATCCGTCAGCGTCGAGGCGCTGCTTAACGTAGAGCGCAGTCGCGTAATCGGCCGTCGAACCCGCGCGGTGTGGAACCGACGAAAGGTGACGTTCGATCGCCATGGCAGTGGCGGCGCTTGGAACGCTCGTCATTGTCTTCTCTGCCGCAAGCTCCGCGCTGACGGCCGGGCCGGACGCCCATCCCACGAGCCCGCTATCGGAGCCTTGCGCCCGTACGACCGCTCCGCCGATGCTCCACGTAAAGATGAGGATGACCGCAACAAACGAGTACCTTGTCGAACGCATAACGCTCCCTCCGAAAGCCGACGATGCCGCGGCTCAAGCAGAAAAACCTCCCCGGGTATCACTTCAGAATGATCCAAATCGTGTACGCCTATTAACAATGACACCTTGGCGAAGGCGACTAAGAATGCACTGTACTTAAAGGAGTTGTCATGGCACCAACACCCGACCTAGGAGCCGTCTTTGACGAGCACCTGCGTGACGAGTTCGAGCTCCACGACGCGGCGGCGACAATGAACACGATGACGGCCAACCCGCATCTTTATCACTTGCCGACGATGGCCGGCGGAAACGGGAGGGATGAGATTTTCCGGTTCTATCGCGACCACTTCGTCACGAAATGGCCGCAAGACACGAGCGCGACGCGCGTCTCGCGAACCATTGGAGAGGATCAAATCGTCGACGAGCTCGTCATGACTTTTACGCACGACACGGTTATGGATGCGCTGCTACCGGGTGTGCCGCCAAGCGGTAAGCGCGTCTTGCTGCCGGTAGTTGTCATCGTCAAGTTTGCTGAGGGTAAAGTCGCTCACGAGCATATTTACTGGGATCAAGCCTGTTTGCTGACGCAAGTGGGCGCGCTCGATCGATCGGACTTGCCGATCACCGGCGTCGAGCAAGCGCAAAACCTCTTGAACGGCACCTACGCGACCAACGATCTCCTTACGAAAAGCGGACCGGCTACTTCCGGCTAGGTCGTGTGATTGTGCGCGATTAGCTCTTCCAACGCGCCCGGCGGGACAGCGTCGGAGCGGCGAAAGTCGAGCTGCGCGCTCAGCGCCGCACCGTACGCGTTCTTCCGGTTTCGGGCCGTAATGGTGACAGGTGGCGCAATGACGTTGTAAGGCGCGAGATGCGCGACCGGCGAAAAGGCCGCCGATAACGGAATGGCCATTGCATCGTATGTCGATAATGGCTTAGCCCCAGAATGAGTTCCATGGTTCGAAGGACGCTCACGGTCGAATAGTGCGCGTGTTGGAGCCCGCCACGTGCGTACGGCGAGATGAGGAAAAAGGTCGTTCGCTGATCGCTCACGTGATCGGGACCATCTTGGGCATCATCTTCGATCACGAAGATCGCGCACGACTTCCAGGCGACCGAATGCGAAATAGTATCGACGATCTCGCCAGCGCATAGTCATTGGTTGCGACGTACGCAACGGGCGTAAGCTTTCCAAGACGACTTCCATACGTGATCGTTGGGAAGCCACATATACTCCAGCTGCGGTACGTCGTCGTGGCGGAGGTAAGCCAGAAACTCTCGCCGCCATTCTTTCACGCGGTCGAGATCGCTGTAATCGAGATTCCCGTCATTTGCTCACGCACAATATTTAACACTCAGTCGGGAGGCGCGCAAGCCGGCGTCAAAGCTCCGCCCCGATCCGCTCGCATACTAAGGGAGGAAGCAGCCGGCATTAATGTCGGCTGCCGACGACCCAATACGCTACCGATCCCTAACGACCGATCGCGACGCCCCAAGTGGGGTCAGTTTTGTTTCCCGGTCTGATGCGAAAGTCGCTTCGAAGCGTTCCCTGCGGATACGTGTAACCTTCAGCGAAGACAAGGGCCGCCCAGAGCTGCTTTTCATCCGCACTAAATGCCAATGCCTGCGGCCCGAAGCAAATCTGGAAGCCACTAACTACTGGGCAAGCTCCCTGAATAAAGCCTACCCGTTTCATTGTATGAACGTCCATTATGGCCGCGCCGCACAGTGAAGAGTCTTGCGCCAAACAGATTCCGATAACAAGATGGCCGGCTCTATCGAACGTCAATCCTCCGTCGGCACAGCAGTATGCTGCAGGCAGAGTATATCGTCTTACCTCGCTTGAACCGTGTGTAAACTCGTCTATGTGGATTCGATCGTTGATATGGAAGTACGAAACCCAAATATCATTCTTCGCGTCCAACGCGAGGCCCATGAGGCCTCGGGTTCCGGTTGCGACGCGGGTAGTACTGGTCGGCTGTTCGTGGCCCTTAGCGTAGACCTCGACATCGAGTCTCGGATAGGCCGCGCAAGTGGTGGAAGATCTATTTCCGGAGTACACGGTACCGTCGGATCCTACCGCTACTTCGAGGGGTTCTTCGCCGGGCGGCGCGAGATAATCAAGACTTGGCTGCCCGGTTCCTTTATAGTAGACCGCAATGCCATTGGTTCCGGAGGCTTTGCTCTGCCGCGATGCTATGATGGCCTCTTCCGCTGTCAATGCGCCGGGCTTCGAGCTGTTGACAAAAGCGCCGCACAACGTTGGACACGTTTGGGTGCACGTTGCCGCGTAAAGACTGCCCTGCGCATCCGTCGCTAGGCCCCATACCTGACCAAAGGGCGCGTGGAGCGTCTCAAGCAGCCTTGGTTTAGAAACGAGCTGCGCAGCGTAAACCCTGATTTGCGCGTGCCCGTTAGCGGCACCATCGTTCCATGCGACGTACAGCCTCAACCCAGCGGACGGCATCGCGGCCGTCGGTCCTAAGATGGGTTGCGACGAGCCACCGCAGCTGGCGAACATGCCGGCTGCTACTAAGCAGCACGCCGCGTACCTTATGGAACTGAAAGTAACCACGTACTCGTGCCTCCTCTATAGCAACGGACTACCGCTAATCCAACGGACAAGACCAACTTTTGGATTTAAGCAGTTAAGGACCGATCGCGACGCCCCACGCGCCCCACGTATTCTTCGGGCTGATCATGAAGTTGGTAGCAAGGCTGCCTTGTGGATACGTAAATTCCTCGGCAAAGACAACATCACTCGTCCACAACCGGCTTCCCTTCGCGCATGATGGCCGTACCGCTAGAAAGTGCGGACCGCGATGGACGGCTTTCCCGATACTCCTTCATCGGCACCGATTATCTCGCGGCGGCCGAGTTTGAGGCCGATGGCGTCTTCGATCGCGTCCGCGCCTTCGTCGACGAACATCGCATTGAGGGGAGCGACGAGGCTGGTGCAGCGCTCGTTGCGTTACGCGTGCACATGCATAATTTGCGTAAGAAGATCGAAGAGGATCCTGACAATCCGCGCTATCTCGTGACGGTTCCCGCGCAGGGGTTATCTGTTCGTCCGCTGACGCTCGCGGTCGAACGCGGGGAGTGATGCCATGCGATCGTCGCGAAACTGTTTGCTGGGGACCATGAAAATCGCTTCGCCAGGTATTGCCGGTCCGAAAGGGCTGTCCGAGACGACGAATATCCACCGCATAATCGCGGAATGGCTACAAAAGAACTTTTACTTCGGGATGGCCTTAGCAATCGTTGGCGTGACGCTTTATGGGTTCAGTCAGACGTTTGCGGATAATCTCGTCCACCCGCCCTACGCCCGACCGTGGCTTCTCTACGTGCACGCCACGGTTTTTCCACTCTACCTTTTGCTGTTCTTGATACAAACGGCGCTGGTACGCCGCCGCAACATCGCGCTTCACCGGAGTCTCGGGACGTTCGGCCTCGCGCTCGGTATGCTATTGCCAATCGTTGCGCTCGCAACCGCGGTAGTTATGGACCGGCTCCATATCCAGCATAACGAACAGAATGATTTCTTTCCGCCATTCTTTATTGTTCACATTAACGATAGCGCTGCTTTTCTGACATTATTTGGGCTCGCAGCGATTTTGCGGAACAGGCCCGAATTCCACCGCAGGCTGATGTTTGTAGCGACGTGCCTGCTAACCGACGCCGGCTTCGATCGCTGGCCCCCCTTTCGAGCCGATAACCATGCGATCACGCTCGGCCTGGCGTATGCCGGCGTTGACGTACTTATTCTTTGCGGCGTAGCGAGAGATTGGTTCGTGAACAAGAGCGTTCACGCCGTCTATCGTTACGCCTTTCCCCTGCTGATCATCGGACAGACGTTCACAACGACGCTCTTTGCAACGGCGCCGTCCTGGTGGGTTACCGTCAGCCACGCTCTTATTGGAGCTTAGTCCGTAAGTAATCGGCAACCGACGCGCGGCCCGCATACTCAGCCCAGTCTAACGGCGTCGCACGATGGTGAATGTCTTCAATATCCAATTGTGCACCGCGCTCGACGAGAAGCCGAACGACGTCTTCATGGCCGGCGAGCGCAGCTTGATGCAGAGGCGTCGCGTGCGAGTGGCCTCCCGGAGGGCTGTATCGGTTTGGATCTTCTCCGGCATCGAGTAACAATCGCACAATGTCGACGTGTCCGTGTTGTGAGGCGAGGGCGAGAGCTTGTTGCCGGCTCTCTGCGTTTGTCGCACTGAGGAGTTGGCACACGTCTTCGTACCGCCCGGTCGCCGCAGCAATTGCGAGGGTAAGCGTAGCACCGCGCCGCAGCAGTTCGGCAACGGATTCGAACTGGCCATAATAGAGCGCCGCATTGATGCCCGCATTCGGGTCGGCACCGTAATCGCACAGCAAATCAACCAATGCGATCTGCAGGCCGCCTTCGTTCGCGATCCCGCTCGACGCTGCCAACTCAAGCGTGGAATCGAGGCTCCGTTGATCCGCTTTGCCGCCCGCATCGAGGATCACCCGTGCGACATCTAACGTGTTGGGCGGCATATGCCCGCGCCGAGTCGGATTCTCGGCGATGAACTCAAGCAGCGTCGGATTGGAAAAGTAATTCCCGCCCTCGAATTCGACTCGCTGTCGAACGATGTCCGGGTTTGACGCGAGGTAGCCGCGTAAGATGGCAACGTCGCCGCGGTCGATCAAATCTACGGCATGACGAAAGGCCAAATCCTCAATCCGATCGACATATGGAAGCGACAAGACATCGCGTTGGCCCTCGACGTAGGCCTGTAGTCGTGGCCAACTCACAAATCCGTGCTCACGCGCAATCGTTAGGAGTGCATCGCTCAACTTCAGTGGTGCAGCAGCAATCACTGTGTCCGTCGCGTCCCGAAAGCCCGGATGGAATTCTCAATTCGCTGAGCTGCATCGAGCGATCCGGCCCGCTGCGATTGTAGCAGTTCCCGCGCCTGCCGCTTGAGCTGCTCTACATTCGGACGCGATGGGAGAAGCTTGGTCGGCATTGGGCTAGAGACGAAGTCCAGCGGGTTCTAGCGCGACGAAGTCGGAGTCGCCGCGACAATATACGTCGGATAATTGGCGTTGAAGTAGCTCGTAAACCAAACGGTACCTGCGTTCGCCGCAATACCGAGTGGGACGTACGGTACCGGATACGATTCGTGCTTGCCGTCGGGTCTTACGTGGAAGACGGCACCCAAATATCCGAAAACGCTGCCGCCGGCAACCCATATATCATTCCCATCATTCGTGACCCCGCTTGGCCACACGGGATACTTCAGCTTTCCTCCAAACAAGGAATAGAATAGGACGCGACCGTGCGAGAACATTGCAAGTGGGTTTGCTGGAACTTTTGGATTATCAGGGGAAAGGAACAACGTTGTAAACCATAGCCGTCCCAGCGCCCCGACGACCATACGCTTGGGTGCGAGATTTGCACAGCACTGCTCGTGGCCAGGCCGCAAGTGCGCTTCGTGTACGACCAACGATCCCTCCGCACGGCGCTCCACAAGCATCGGCACGCCATCGTGATACGCGATCAACCAGAGTTCGCCGTTGGGTGACGCCGCTAACGAGCCATCAGGATGTAAGCCCGTCAAGTGAAAGTGGGAAACCCGCCCGTCGACGGTTACCCGAACGAGAAACGACGATTTAACGGTGTAGTAGTGGCCAAAAACTTGTTCGATCGACCAGATCGCATTGTCTCTGCCGACGACAATGCCGGCCGTACTTCCACGCCCTAGCGTAGCATCATTGAATTCGGTGATCGCACCGTGGGGGGTAATGCGCCCGATTCCACCCGTACCGGAATCGCTAAACCAGAGATTTCCGTCAGGTCCCGGCACGATGTTGATCGGCGTGGAACCTCGCGGCAACCCATGGCGAAACTCTCTTACCGTTCCGTCGGTGCTAATGCGCCCAATTGCCGGAGTGTTGGGATCGGTGAACCAGATCTCCTGAGAAGGACCGATCGTGATGTCCCAAGGGACGGCGCTCGCAAGAAATCCAGGCGTCTTGCCAGGCGTAAATACAGTGAGTTTCAGCTTCTGCGCGGAGCTGCTATCGCTCGGGCTAACCGGCGTAACGGTAGACGGCGCCGACAAAGGGTTCGCAGCGGGGGCGCAAGCCGACATGGCAAGCAGCGCGAAGACAGCGAGAGACTTCGTTCTCATACATCTTATATTAACCGCTCCCCAACTCGCGGCCCACGTCTGGCATTTTTCTGGCACCCTGCCGATCGATTCGAAAAGAAGCGCGATTCCCGAGAGGAGCTGAATCGTGGCAATGAAGAGCACAAAATGCGATTGGGGCGGCGGCCCCGCCACGAATGTTAGGACGGAGCCGTGACGAACCATTCGGTGCCGAAGCGATCGTGCAGTGCACCGAACTTTCCACCCCATTGTGCGTCACCAAAGGGTGTGATAACCTTGCCACGCTCGGAGAGCGCCGCGAAGATCTCCGAAGCGCGCGTTGCGTCGGGCGCGTTCAGCGCCAACGTGACGTTGCCCTCATTGGGGTCGATGGTGCGGCTCGCCATTCCGTCGGATGCCTTGAACGAGATCCCGCAACCGCTGAAGGTCGCATACTGAACCTTCGCATCCTGGCTGACGACGATCTCGTAGTTACCGCCGATGGCGCTCTTGTAAAACTCGAGTGCCTCTTCGCAACGCCCATAGAAGAAAATGAATGGTACGAGCTCCAGCGGCGCATTGCGCATGTCCTCACCGGGATCGACCAATCCGATCGTGTGTCCCTCCGGATCGCGGAAGAGCCCGATGACGGGGCCGTTGGGCACCTTGTCGGGACCCATCATGCGCCTGCCGCCGCGTTCTTCGATTCTTGCAAACGCGCTCTCAATGTCGTCGACGACGACGTAGAACGTTACGTGGCCATCGTAGCCTTCCGGAGCTTTGCCGATCCCGCCGCTAATGCCGCGCTGGAATCCGGGAACCGGATCGACGAGGCTATACTGAACTTCGGAGTCGGGGATCGGCGCGGCGACGTTCCAGCCGAAGACGTCAGCATAGAAATGGCGCAGCTTCGGCGCGTCTTGCCCCATGATTTCGAAATGCATGACCGGGTGTTTCATGTTCTTGTTCCTTTCGCTATGCGTTGTAGACACGACGAAGCTCGTCGATGTCGAGTTTACTCATTTTGAGCATCGCGCTCATCGCACGCTGCGACCGATCCTCGTCGTCACCGCTGAGAACGTCGAGGAGACCTGGCGGTACGAGGTTCCATGCAAACCCGAAACGGTCTTGAACCCATCCGCAAGGCAACTCTTTGCCGCCGCCTTCAGAGAGTTTGCGCCAAAGTTCATCCAGCTCGGCTTGGCTTTGACAACTGACGAAGAGCGCGATCTTGCCCTGCGAAAATTCGGTGCTCGGATTCGGTGGCGAATCCGAGGGGTCGTTAATGGCCATGAACGGCTGGCCGTCGAGTTCAAACTCGATCGTCATCACCGCGCCGACCGGACCAGGTCCGGCCTCGCCGTAGCGGCGCACCTCGGTGATCCTTGAATTCTTGAAAACGGAGACGTAGAAGTTGACCGCTTCTTCGGCTTGGCCGGTGAACCACAGAAATGGGGTGATGCTGGGCATAGGGACTCCTTTCGGTTGAGGTGAAAGCCATGGTAGCAAAATCACTTGCTAAATGCAAGCAGTATTGGCAAAAACAACTTTAGTTGCTATACTTCTACCCGTGGCCATCGTCAAGCGGCATTACGGCCAGTACTGCGGGTTCGCCCGTGCCTTGGAGTTAGTAGGGGAACGCTGGGCGCTTCTCATCGTGCGCGATCTGCTCGTCGGCCCGAAGCGCTTCGGCGAGATTGCGCGCGGTCTCCCCGGAATTCCAACGAACATTCTGACCACTCGCTTGAACGAGCTGGAGGATAGCGGGCTCGTGCGGCGGCGGGTGCAGGACCGCCCGGCGAAGGGCGTTGCGTACGAACTGACCGAGGCGGGCGCAACGCTTGAGGAAGCGGTTGTCGCGCTTGGGCGCTGGGGCGCGCAGCATTTGGGCGAGCCCCACCCGGACGAGACGATCACCGAAGATTCGATCGCGATGGCATTACGCACGACGTTCCGCCCAGAAGCCGCGGGAAAAGCGAAGGTCACCTACCTCTTGCGCATGGGCCCTATCGAGGTGCACGCGCGCATCCGCGACGGCGCGATAACCGTCGGACGCGGAAGCATTGCCAAACCCAATCTTATCATCGAAACGGGACCGGCGTTGCGCGCGCTGATGGCTCACGAAATCTCGCCGAGCGAGGCACTCAAGAAACGGCTCGTGCGGATTACGGGCGATCCAAAGCTGCTTGAACGCTTCGTGCAGACGTTCCGCATTGGTAATAACTCCGCGTGAGGTGGAATGTTAGTCCAAAGCGCTCGGCGCGGGGGCTTCGCCCCTTACGCTCCGAATGATACCGCGATGCAGGACGCCAAGAATCTCGCGAACGCTTTGAACGTCCTCGTCAAATTGCCGCAGTTTTCAAATATGAAGGCGCGCGGGGCAGCACGTCAGGACGCAAAGGTCAATTGGCCGGCGACGAAGGAGCTCAACGCGGATTTCAACCCTGAAGTGGACGGCTTCGAATCGTTTGCGATGAACGATGGCAGCGTTTGCGCGTGGATACCCGGTCAGTTTCGCTACGCCGCGCGGCCGAGTACCTAGCTTGTGCGCTGAAAGAATGGAGATGCGCAGAATCAACTCAGCCGAGATTGGATGGCAGCCGCATGGCTCTCCGACCAAGAGATTCTTTCGAGACGAAAAGAAAATCTCCGAAGCGCTCGGACGGAAGCCGAAATCGATGGATCTGCTCGAGCGGCATCCATTCGATGTCGAAATGGCACGGGTTCCTCCCGGCTCCTCACTGTGCCCCTACCATTCACACAGCGCGCAGTGGGAGTTCTATCACGTTATCTCCGGGGGCGGCGTCGTGCGGCACCACGGCGGCAAGATCGAGATCGAGCCTGGCGACGCATTTCTCTTCAAACCGAACGAGCCGCACCAAATCATCAACAATCGTGCCAACGACTTGATCCTTTACATTGTCGCGGACAATCCTATCGGTGAATCCTGCCATTATCCCGACAGCGAGAAGTGGGCCGTCAAAGCGCCGGAGTACCGCATCATGCGCGGTGAGGCGCTCGACTACTACGATGGTGAGGAGTAAGGCTTTGCGAACTGGCGAAAAACACGGCGAATGCTGTGTACTCCGCTAGATCTCTGTTAGACGTTGCAGTAGAACGCCTTCCAGTCGCAACAGCGCCTCTTTTATTCGTAATCCGGCGCCATATCCGACGAGGGAGCCGTTTGAGCCGACAACCCGATGGCACGGTATGACGATCGGAATGGGATTGGCTCCATTAGCCCGTCCGACGGCACGGGCGCCGTTCTCGATGTTGAGCCGCGCTGCGATCGTTCCGTAGGTGGTGGTTGTCCCATAGGGTATGGCTTGCAACGACGCCCAAACGCGCCGCTCCAACTCTCTGCCGCTCGGATTGAGGGGAAGATCGAAAGCGGTTCGCCTGCGATCGAAATACTCGTCCAGCTGTCGTCTGACGCTTGCGATCGTTTCGCGCGTGCGAGCGGTTCGGCTCACTGCGGCCGGTTTTTGTAGCTCTCGTTGAAGAAAAGACAGCGTCGTGACGGCCCCTTCTTCGTCGACAACCAACGCCATCGGACCTAACGGGGTTTGTAGTACCGCGCGATCCATTACGGCTGCTTGAGAATCACGGCGTGGGTCGCGCGTGAAGAGGACGCGTGCTTGCTGCAGCGTCCAAACCTCCGACTCCAAGCGGATTCTCGACATCCTGCTCGGAGCCGGCGCCGTAGCCGTCGAGCGATATGGCAGAACAATGCACGCGGAGTTTCATCTGACAGATCGGTTCGCGCGATTTTCCGGAGCACTCCTGCCGGAGGTCCTGTGGCAAGTGATGCGACCTAATCAGCTGCCTTTCCCGGCTAAGAACGCGGAAGAGTTGGAATACTCGTTCGTAATTGTACGGCGGTGGTGTCACAAGCGCATGCTTTCACTCGTTAGAAGCAAGTTCATAGGCAGGAGGTATGCTCTAATGGACCCCATTTCGCGCCGCGTCCTTTTTGCAATGATGCTGGCACTTGTAGTAGCCGTCGCTCGTCCCGCCCCCGGCTGGGCGGGAAATGTCCCTTACGAACGAATGGCCCCGCTCAGCCGGTATCTCATGGCCGATCGTCAAGCAGAAATCAACCTCGCGCGAAGCGCGGCGCCCTCGGCGATATCGACCCACGCAACCTTCCTCGTGCTCAGCCATCACGGCTACGAAACCGCGGAAAAGGGCACGAACGGCTTTACCTGTCTCGTGGAACGATCGTGGATGTCGCCGTTCGACTCCGCCGAGTTTTGGAATTGGAAAATGCGCGGGCCAATTTGCTACAACCCGGCGGCGGCGCGCACCGTTTTGCTCTACACGCTCCAACGGACGGAAATGGCGGTGTCGGGGCTGACCAAATCACAAATGCTCGATCGCACCAAGGCCGCGGTTGCCGATAAGCAGCTGCCGACGCCGGAACCGGGCTCCATGTCGTATATGATGTCGAAGCACGGCGATCTGGGCGATGCCGTCGGGCCGTGGTTGTCGCACCTGATGTTTTACGCTCCTAAAACAGACGGCGCGAAAGACGGGGCAAGCTGGGGCGCGGACTTGCCGGCGTCACCTGTCATACTCGACACGTCGCACCGCGTCGTGCCGGAGCCAGAAACGATCTTCATGGTTCCCGTCGCTCATTGGTCTGACGGAACGCCCGCGCCGCCCACGTAACCCTCAAGCGCAGCCGTATTGAGCAGGCGTCGCCGATCAGCGGCGCCTACAGGAAAAGACGCGCAAATACGGGCCTTCATTGGTGGCGCCAACGTCGCGTCCGTTTTACGAAGAGATCCACGGTTCTCATGCCGCCGGGTATCACCGAATACCGTCGTTCGCCCGACAGGCTTTTGATGCGCCGTGCCACCAGCCCCTTAGTATCTAACGATCCGCTAGATGCTCGGATGGACTCCGGGACGATATCCAGCCGCAAGAATAGCGACGGTCGAACGAGGCGTCAACACTTCGATCTCTCGCCGCGTGGGCCGCGGACGCCGGACCGTATAGCCGGAGCCAGACCAAGCGTACAGTTTGCTTCCCCACACTAGCCACGCGGTTCCCTCGAGCGCGACGTAGGTTCCGTCCGGTAAAACACCTAGGTCGTTGCGGTATGTGCGTTTCTTACGGCCGGTAAGCCGATCAGCTTGAAGTTGCGCATCGATGGTATCGGCGCTCACCGGGGCGCCATGGCAGGCCTCCCACAACGAGCGAAATCGATGATAATCTACGTAGCGACACTCCGCGCAAGGGCGATGACCCGCGCTGAGCGCCGTCGCTTCATCGAGGAAGAACAACTCTGTATATGAGTGCGGCCGCATGATTAGCCGGTGTCGACCGTGGAACTCGATGCGACACGCGATCCAACGGCGAACCTGCGAGTAACGAACGATTCGACGAGCATCATCGTGCAGAATGCCTCTATTTCCCATAATCAGGCCGTGACTTTGAATCGCAACGATTTCACCGAACGGCGTGACCCGATTTTGTAGCGGCATCACGTCGATTATACCGTAGCAATCGGCCGCCACGGCCTTATCATTTGACTTAGCGTCATTTAATGGGTCCGTGATCCCGATGCCGGACAAGCCCGGGGTGTGTGGCCCCGTCAAGAAAATATTATCGCTTGCATTGCGACACGCGCATTAGCGGCGACCGAAGCCAACTGTTCAGCGACGAGGCATCGCCGATCGCGGGCACGGAGCGGTGCGGGTCTGTCTGAGTGCGCGGCGAAAGCGCTGAACGCTCATGGCTCACGACGTTTTCATTTGCCATTCGTCGCAGGATAAGACCGTCGCGGATGCCGCCTGTGCGGCGTTGGAACGGGCTGACATTGCCTGCTGGATTGCGCCACGCAACCCGGTGGCGGGCATCCCCTACGGACGCCAGATCATCGACGCGATCGAACGAGCCCGCCTGCTGCTGTTGCTGTTCTCGGAGCATGCCAATCGCTCCGAGCACGTCGCGCGTGAACTCGAGCTTGCTGCCAACGCCAAAAAGCCCATCGTGCCGTTGCGCATCGAAGCGGTGATGCCCTCGGGTGACCTGCAGTATTACGTCATGCGCGTGCATTGGCTCGATGCCACCGCGCCGCCGCTGGAGACGCGGTTAAGCGAACTGGTCGCGGCGGTGCAGCAGGTACTCGACGCGACGCCGCGCCACAATCTCCCCCCGCAGCTCACGCCGCTCATTGGACGCGACGAAGCGCTGGTCGAGATCGCGGCGGTGCTGGATCGATCGCGCATGGTAACGCTGACCGGTTCCGGCGGCATCGGCAAGACGCGCGTGTCCTTGCAGGTTGCCCTGAATCTGCTCGGCCGCTTCGGCGACGGCGTGTGGCTGGTCGAACTGGCACCGCTGACCCGCGGCGAGTACATCCCCAGCACCGTGGCGCAGGCGCTCGCACTGCGGATCGGGACCGACGGCGATCCGGTTGAGAACCTCGTTCGCGTGCTCAAGGGCAAGCAGTTGCTGCTCATCCTCGACAACTGCGAGCACCTCATCGACGAAACCAGGAGCGTCGCTTCTGCCATTTTGCACGGTTGTCCCGAGGTGCGCATCGTGGCGACCAGCCGCCAAGGCCTGAACATTACCGCCGAAGCGGAGTATCGGATGCCCGCCCTGGCGACGCCGCCGGCAAATCGGCAAAGCACCACTCAAACGGCGTCGGAGTATAGCGCAGTCCGGCTCTTTACCGATCGCGCGCTCTCGGCGACCAAACACTTTGCGCTCACCGACGACAATGCGCCCGACGTTGCCGACATCTGCCGGCGGCTCGACGGCATTCCATTAGCGATCGAGCTGGCGGCGGCGCGGGTGAAGCTCCTCAGCCCGAAGCAACTCGCGCAGAAACTCGACGAACGCTTTCGGGTGCTCACCAGCGGCAGCCGCGACGTCCTGCCGCGCCAACAGACGCTGCGCGCGCTGATCGATTGGAGCTACGACCTACTCGACGAACGCGAGCGCACTCTCTTCCGGCAGCTGGGGATCTTCGTCAACGGTTTTGTACTGGAGGGAGCGGTTGCGGTCGGCAGCGGCGATGATCTCGACGAACTCGACCTGTTCGACGTGCTGGCCTCACTGGTTGATAAGTCGCTGGTGCTGGCCGAGCCGCAGGGCGACGCGGTGCGCTACCGGTTGCTCGAATCAACGCGCGCCTATGCGTTGGAAAAACTTGGCGATGCCGGCGAGCGCGATTTGCTTGCACGCCGCCACCTGCGCTATCTGCGCGAGCGCTTCGCACAGCTGTGGGAGCAGTACGAGCGAACCGTACGAACTGCCGATCTTGGTGCGGCGCTGCAGACCGAACTAGAGGACGTGCGGTTTGCGCTCGACGGGGCGTCAACGCGCGCGGAACTCATCGACGGCGGCGAGTTGCTCGCCAACATTGGCGGGAGTTGGCAAACCATCGGACTCGAGGCGGAAGGCATGGCGCGGTGCGAGGCATATCTCGCGGCGCTCCTGGACCAGTTGGAGCTGCGCGCGCGGCTGTTAAACGCATTGGCAAGCTACCTCATACAATCCGGCCAAAAGGCGCGCGCACTTGAAGTGGCGACGCAGGCGGTCGAGTGTGCGCGAGCCAGCGCCGACGCTTCGTTGCTCGCTGCGGCCTTGCGGTGGTATGCGTATGCGGCGGCGTACCTCCAACACTTTGACGACGCGGAGCAAGCGTTAGCGCAAGCCGAGGCGATTCCGCAGACCTCGGCTGCCCTTCGCATTAGGTTGCTCGAAACGCGCGCATCGCTAAGCAGCCAACGTGGCGATCTTGAGACGGCGGCGCGTATGCGCGAGCAGCTCCGCAATGAGTTCCGCTCGCTCGGAAACACCCGCGGCGAGCAGGTGACGGCGGTCAACCTCGCAGAGATCGAACACGCGCGCGGTCAGACACAGCGAGCCATTGCGATCGTTCGTGAGATACTCCCAGCAGCGCGGGCCGGTGCTGATAAGGGCACCCTCGCTAACCTACTCTTCAATCTCGCGGGCTATCTCGCCGCGGTGGACGATCTTCCCGATGCGGCCACGTCGGCGCGCGAGGTAATCGGAATCCATGCCGCGCGCGAGCCGGACCACGCCTACGTCGCGGTTGCGATCGAGCACCTGGCGCTTACCGTCGCACTGCGCGACGATCTCGTGCGTGCGGCGACGCTCGAAGGTTACGCGGACGCCGCGTTTGTGCGACACGGAGTGCTTCGCGAGTTCACCGAGAGGATGACGCACGACCGCCTCACCGCACTCCTGCGCGAACGCCTCGCTTCCGACGAACTCGCGCGACTGCTCGCAGCGGGCGCTGCGCTGACACCCGAGGCTGCGATCGCACTCGCGCATGAGGAACACGAATCGACATAAACTAGGACCTCGTGGCAACACGACCTAGACCGATTTGGGTCCGACAATCGGGTGTTATCGCTAGTGAAACGATTGGTACCGCCAATGGTAATCGAACCGCGAATCGGCGATTACCGGAAAGTCCTTTCCTGTCCGGGTTTTCGCAGTTTCGAATCCCGCCTACTCCCTTCGAATCCCGGCGAGTTTTGGGTAATCCGTTAGATGGCCATTAGAACGGTGGATGAGTTCTCAGCCTGCCGCCACTGCCGGCGAAGCAAGCGCGTAGTGGGCATCGGATAGATCGACCTGGCGCGTTTCCGCGATCAGGTAGATCGAAACCAACGAAATCGCCGCCATCACCATTAGGTAGAGCGCGAGCACCCAGGACGCGCCGCCAGAGAGTTTGAGCAGCAGCGTCGCAACGAGCGGCGCCAAGCCGCCGGCAAAAATTGCTGCACCCTGATAGCCGAGCGACGCGCCGCTGTACCGCACGTTCGCCCCGAACAGCTCGCTAAACATCGCGGCGAGCGTTCCATATGCTGCAGCCGTCGGCAGCTCGAACAAGCAAATTGCTAGCGTAATCAGGTGGGGATCCTTGCTATCGACGAGCGCGTAAATCGGATAGGCGAAGATCAGAATCAGCGCAACTCCGGTCATGTAGACCGGACGTCTGCCGATCCTATCTGATAGCCACCCTCCAAGCGGGGTAACGATCAACCCCAAAGACATTCCTACCAGATTCGCGTTGAAGAAGACGCTCGGATCAAGCTTCAGGATCGAGTGCGGCCCCGCTCCGTAACTGACCAGCTGCGTCGTGACGAGATAGAAGCCTCCATTGAGTACAACAAAGGCGCCGCCGGCAAGTACGACAGTCTTCCAACTGTTGCGAAGGACCGACAAAATGGGCACCCCTTCGATCGCTGCCTGCGCTTTCACCCGTTCAAACGCCGGCGTCTCTACGATGCTCAGGCGCACTGCGAGACCGATTACCACAAGAACGATGCTGAATACGAATGGAATACGCCAACCAAAGCTCAGCAAAGCTTCGGTCCCGCCGCCGCTCGCCGAGTGCCGCCCGGTGACCTCGTTGAAGATAACGCTTGCAAGAATAAGGCCAAGCGGTACCCCCATCTGCGGACAGCTCGCGAGGAGGCCTTTGAAGCGCGCTTGCGCGTGCTCCGCCGCCAGCACGACGGCGCCACCCCATTCGCCACCAACGGCAACGCCTTGACACAAGCGCAATGCGACTAACAACAGTGGCGCCCACACTCCGATCTGACCGTAGGTGGGTAGCAAGCCGACGAGAAACGTCGCGATACCCATGAGGCTCAAAGTCACGATGAGCATCGCCTTGCGGCCAATCTTGTCGCCGAAGTGCCCGAACAAGATGCCGCCTAATGGTCTACCAAGGAAACCGACCCAAAAGATGCCATAGGATGCGATTTGACCGACGAACGGATCGGATTTCGGAAAGAAGACCGCCGGAAATATCAGCGCAGCGGCATACCCGTAGATGTAGAAGTCGTACCACTCAATGGACGTCCCGATCAGGGTCGCTGCTGCAACCAATAGACTCGGGGACCGCTTCTCGAGCGCTGGTTTTATCGCCGGCACCTCTCCGCGACACTAATAGGCGTCCGCTTTGGCAGCCGCCTCGGGCTAATCGGATTCTCGTAGCCCTCTTACAGTAACCTTTTTTAAAGGGCGCGGTCGCGTCTGGTCTTAGAGCGAAGCACGCGTCTTGCAGGAGCCCGATGCTCGTGCGGCCGTGCCATAATAATAAGCGGTCTCTTATAGCGCCGACGGGAATCGAATGCGGCGGCTTTGTTTCTCCGAATCCTATGTAGCCACGGGGATTCCCGTAGATTCCCACCTTTCCACGATTGGCGGTGCTCCGATTCCCTGAGTTTCCCGCTGATTTCCGCCAAAGAGCTGACCAATTTCTGCCATAACGTACCCACAGAACCATCGGGTGCGGCTCGGCGTTACCGCCGTTTGCGCGAACCTGCGGGCATAGCCGAACCGCGCTACGTTGCCTTGGAGCGCTGCGTATTATTGAGTATGCTTCCCGTCTTCTCAGACGCAGATTGAGCAGCCGACTGCAAACCGTCCAGGCAGATAGATGCAGTCGGATACAGTCCGTAAGTAGACATCTCAGGAACCGCGCAACGTCTCGATCTGCCGGCTGAGTTTCGCAAAACCGGTGGTGAGTGTGTCGCGGAGTTGCCCTAGCGAATCCGAGCCGTTGGCCGAAAGAACGCCGAGACTAGTGCCAACGGTCTGCGCCATGTGCGCGATCGCCGCTCGTTCGTCGGGTGCGTACGACTCTCCCGAACGTCGCTCTCCCAACACGATGGTGCCGATGAGGCGGCCGCGCGTAACCATCGGAAAAGCGAGATCGCCGTGCAGCGCCGAGGCGACGTTGTGCAGATCAACGACCCCTCCGGTCGCCCGCAGGCGTACGAGCGCGGGATCGTTCTCGTCGATCGTGCCGTAGCGCCCGTCTCCGTTCTGCACCAGCAGCTCGACCGCCCTGGCGTCGGTATGCGCGGTCAACACGGCGCGGGCGCGGTCCACGAGCGTTGCTTCGTCGGTGATATACGGAGCCTCGCGAGCGAATGTCCCGATGGCTTGTTCGTCTTCGTGGCGCTTTCGGAAGAAGACGGTATCGACAAATTGATCGACGCGTTTGTGGATCGCGCGCAATGAAAGCCCTAATACTAGGGCGAGCGCGGCATTGGCGACGACACCTGTCGTATGACTGACGTCGACCAGCGCGCTTCCGAGCGCCCATTCCAAGAGCACGAAGGCGGCGACGACGATGAGCGAGACTCCGGCGACGACGATCGTGCGGCTGAGAACGAAGCCAATATCTAACACGCGCCTACGGAGCAGCGCATACGTTACTGCTAACGAGCCGGCAAGAAGCAAGATCGTGCCGGAGTTGTTGAGCGCTACGCCGACAAACCAGTTGCTCGAAGATGCAGACAGTTCGGTGAGCGTGCTCGCCAACACCGCAATCGGCAGCGGTAACAACAGCCACCGCGCGCGCGATCGCTCCGACGTTTTGACGCTACGTGTTGCGACGAGACAGACAACCAGCGTCGCCATCCCCGACGCAAATGTCAGAGCGATATCGAGCGTTCCGCCCCAATAGTATGTAACGGGGTCGATTCGAAGCGTAATCGCGCCGGCGTCGAGGGCGAGATAGCTTAGCGCGGCCGAAGCTAAGGTCGCATAAGTTGCGATTTCTAATAGCGTGCGTGCGAAAGAGCGCGTGCCGTAGCCGGACGCAAGGCGAACCAATAACGCCGATCCGAATAGCCCGAGCATCGGCGTTAGGCTCCACGACAGAAGCGTAGCCGTAGGATCGGGCCACACGGGCGCGGTTTGCGCCAAGAAGCCCGGAACGAGACAGAGTAGAACGAGCGCCAGCGCGCGCGCCTGCGGCGATTCCGCACGCCGCTGCGCGATGAGAAAGGCGCACGCTAGAAACCATATTCCCGACAGCAACGTTGGAAGCGCGGCCGTCAGCTTCCACAGCGGTGCTCCTTCCCACCACGCGCTTCCGGGGAGGTCGGTGTCGACGATCCGCGCGCCTCGTCGGATACGCAGCGTCGTGGGTTGGGTGCCGAGCGGTTGCGAAAGCAACACGACCCGCGCGGCATAGCTTTGATCGCGCAGGTCGGCGACATCGCCCGCGCGGATGCCGGCGCGCTCCGTTGCGCCGCCCGGACGCGGGGGCTTGAACGCAAGGGTAAACGGCGCTCCGGAAGGTGCGCGATACGAATCCCACCATCCAAACAAGGGCCGTCCGCCTAAGCCGAAGTTATCGAAAGCGTAGGCGGCCAGCCACACTGCGGCTAGCGCACATAGCGCCATGAGCATAGTTTTAGGCGAGGGCATTACCGTCGGTTTCGATGCACGCGCCGAATCCGCTTGCTCCTCGGCCCGGGCCGTGGGCGAATGCGCGGTGAAGTCAAACCTATGATCGTTCACCTGGTCGACGGAACGTACGAGCTGTTCCGGCACTTTTACGGTCTGAGCCGCGCTAGGAATGGTAGAGTCGCTCGGTTCGGCGCCGTGGCTGGGGTCCTTAACACCGTCTTGCAAATGATTGCCGAGGGAGCCTCGCACGTCGGGGTCGCCACCGATCACGTCATCGAGTCATTTCGCAACGAACTCTGGGATGGATACAAAACGGGTGAGGGCGTCGAGCCGGCGCTCGTCGCGCAATTCGAGCCACTCGAGAACGCGTTGCGGGCGATGGGCGTCGTGGTGTGGGCAATGGTCGACCTCGAGGCCGACGATGCGCTAGCATCCGCCGCCGAGATCGCATCGCACGATTCTCGCGTTCAAAAAATTTGTATTTGGACTCCGGACAAAGATCTCTCGCAGTGCGTTCGCGGAGATCGTATCGTGCAAGTAGACCGAAAGAGCAAGACGGTTCGCGATGCTGCCGGCGTGCGATCGAAGTTTGGGGTGGATCCGGATTTGATTCCGGATTATCTGGCCCTCGTCGGCGATGCTTCGGACGGGTATCCCGGCGTAAAGGGCATCGGAGCAAAAGGGGCGGCGTCTCTGCTTTCGCGGTATGGCAGAATCGAGGATTTCCCACCGGAAGTACTGGGCGAGCACCGCGCGCTCGCCTTACTGTTCAAGAAACTGGCAACGCTCCGAACTGATGCGAGGCTCTACGACAGTGTCGACCAGTTGCAGTGGCACGGACCGACCACCGAATTTGCATCGGTCTGCGACCAGCTTGGTCTTTCAGACGTTTATACGCATGCAGTGAGAACCGCCGAGCTAAGTGCGAACCGCTGGTAGCGCCAACGGGAATCGAATGCGGCGGCTTTGTTTCTCCCCAATCGCGCGTAGTCACGCGGATTCCCGTAGATTCAAGGTCCTGGCGATTTTGTCGCGCTTGCATTCCCTGCGTTTCCCGGCGATTACTTCCCATGAGCTGACCAATTTCTGACCAAAATCTGCAGCGCACTAGGTTCAGCAGTTCGAACCCGAAGCCGAAATTGCACACCGGAGTGCTTGCAAGAACTAGACGAGTCTTTCGCCGCCGCCAGCAGTAAGCAGGCTCCCGCGTGCGAAAGCACTTAGCAATTGACGCGCCCGCGTGGGACGCGTGCTTCTTGGAGGAGGGTGGGCGATGTGCAGCGGCTGCGGCAAAGCTTTTGGGTTGGAAAGCTTTTATCGGACGGAAATGACACGTGGCGGATTCCTCGCCTCGGCAACCGCAGCAGGAATTGCGGCTGCCGTTTCGGGCCGGGCACTAGCAGCGGCGCGGACGCCGGTGGTCTTTTACAACGGCCCCATCATTACGATGGACGACCACATGCCGAGCGCCCAAGCAGTCGCGATTTCGGGCAATACGATTCTGGCGGTCGGCGACACGGAGCACGTTTTGGGCGCAGCCGGCGCGGGTGCGCAAAAGGTCAATCTCGACGGCCGCACGCTTATGCCGGGGCTGATCGACCCGCATCAGCATCCGATTCCGGGCGGCATCATGCTCACACAGACGATGAACGTCGGCTACGATTCCTACAAAACCAAAGCTGACGTCCTCGCGGTCCTCAAAGCGAAGGCAGGCCAGCTTCCGCCCGGTCAGTGGATCTACGCAGCATACTACGATAACGTCTTGCAAGGCGGGGACCTGTCGATGAACGAGCTCGACAGCACTTCGACGGAACATCCAATCTTCGTTTACTACATCAGCATGCACTCGGCGACGGGTAACTCAGCCGCCTTCAAACTGGCCGGCGTTACCGCCTCCACCGGAGAGTTGCCGGGTGGAGGACATTTCGGCAAAGATGTGAGTGGCAATCTCAACGGCATGATCTTCGAGCCGCCGGCGCTGGTAAAGTTCATGGTTGGGATGCCGAAGCTCACGATGGAACTCGTTTCAACGTCCGTCACGAAGTTTCTCTATCAAAGTGCCGCTTTGGGCATCACCATGGTGCATGAGGCTGGTGCATACGCACCGACACCCAATGCACTGGAAGGCTACAAGGTAGTGATGGCCAACTCGCCGGTGCGCTACAGCGCCAGCCCCGCGGTAGAATTCTTGGATGCGGCCAACCAGTTCGTCGCACCATATGGAAAGCCGGGCGCTAAAGCCGTAGAAATTCCCAACACGCTGTTATCCTTCTACGCGGTCAAGATCGTCTTAGACGGATCGCCGCAGCAGGAGACCGCGTTTCAGTTACAACCGTATCTTAACAGCGCGTCTACCGGCCAGCCAAACTATACCGTCGAAGAAGTTAACGCCCTGGTACTCAAGGTGAAAGAGGGTGGATGGGCAGTGTCGATTCACTGCAATGGCGATGCCTCGTTAGAACGAGCGCTCGACGCCATCGAAGCAGCGTACGGTTCGACGACGCCCCCCGAAGGCATCAACCGGATCGAACATTGCACCCTCGCGAATTCCGATCAAATTGCGCGTATGAAACGAATGGGCGTGCAACCGAGCCACCTCATGAACAACCTCTACTATTACGGCTCCGCGTACCGCGACAAGATTTTTGGAGCTCCCCGCGCCGACCGCTTCAATCCCACCAACGCCTTCTTCACCGCGGGAATTCCATTTTCAATCCATAGCGACTGCCCGTGTTCGCCGATAGCACCATTGCGCGAGATGTCGACAGCCGTAACGCGCATCTGTTCGACCGACGGTTCCGTAATCGGCGAAAACGAGCGCGTGCCGCTCGAAGCGGCGCTTAAGAGCATGACGACAGTCGCCGCAGCACAATGCGGACTCGGCGGAAAAACCGGTTCTCTCTCCGAAGGTAAGTATGCCGACCTCGTCCTGCTCGAGAGTAATCCGCTTGCGACGGATCCCGCGAAACTCGGTAACATCAAAATCTCCGAAACGTGGGCGAATGGCAAAAAGGTCGTCATCCCCGCCGGCTAAGACGAAAATGGAAGTAACCTCGTCTGCGCCGGGCATTCGACGATCGCGATCACGGCCAACGTTTACGCACACGTTAGGCAATCGCGACAAGAAGCGCTCGCGTCGCGACTCGGCTGTTCACCCAGAGCTTAGATTACTTCTAATCAACACACAGTTCTTTAGCCAGGTCTTTCCTTGGTAGCGCCAACGGGAATCGAATCCGTGCCTTGCCTTGAAGTCCATATCAGAATAGTTCCGAGAGGTGCTGAATCATTCGTGAATGACGGCTTACGCAGACCTTACATGCGGCTCCATGACGACCCCTGTCTAGCGGTATGGCTACACTTTGGCTACACTAGAGGCGAGGACGACCCGACTCCACTGCAGAGACTAGATTACAACGTCGGCCTGCTCCAACGGGCGACTCCGTGCGTATGCCGATGCCGACCGAATTACTTACCCCGATGCAATTGCGTAGCAGGCACGTAGCATAGCGCAAAAATCCGGCGTTCCTTAGATGGGCCATAGGGATTGCATGCGCTTTTGAAGCCGTCTAATCTGGTGATTAAACCCTGGGTTGTTTGAATGCCTATCCCTTCCCGCTCTCAGCAGTATTCCTTCAAATATCAAGAGACGGTTCAGCCGCCCGCGTTTCATCGTGCGAAGAGTATGCCCTCGACTTGCATCAACCGTGCGGCACTGGAAAGCGGTGGATTATATGAAACGCACCCCCCGACGTGCTCAAGTCGAAGACGAAGAAGGCGTCGGAAAACGCGGTCCCATAGAGCTTGCCGTTCACGCTAATCAGGCCCGCCTCCAGTTCTGCGCCGCCGAACCTGTGGAGCAAACGCTCTGTGCCCGTTGTACTGATGCTGAAGACCGTCCCGATGTCGTTGTTTCCGCCACCCAAGGTCGTCGTTCCGTAGAGCGTGCCGTTCACGTTGACCAAGCCCGCGTAGGGGTCATAGCCGTCCGTCTCGCCGCCTGTGCCGAAGCTATACACCACGCGCTCCCCACCAGTCGTACTCACGCTGAAGACAGTACCGTCGTTGAAGGTACCACCCGATTCCGTGGTACCGTAAAGCGCGCCATTTACGTAGATCAGGCCCCCAGACGGCATGAAGCCATCCTTAAATCCGAAATCGTCGAACGAATGCAGCACGCTTTCCTTGCCAGAGATGTTTACCTCGAAGACGCTCCCGGAATCAAACTTGCCATCACTGCCTTCTCCGTAGAACGTGCCATTCACAGCGATGAGGCTAAGCGGGGATCCGGAGTTCGGAAAGCGTTTGAAGTTGTAGAGGGTCTTGTATCCGGTGCCGGACGGGTTCAGTTCGAAGAAGGTCCCTCTTTCGTTTGCGCCCCTGCCAGTCGTCGTGCCATAGAGCTTACCATTTACGTCGATTAGCGTATCTGGACCAAGTCCGTCACGTGGGCTCTTGAAGCTGCGGAGCACGCGTTCCTTGCCAGATCTGCTCAGCTCGAAGACGGTTCCGCAACCGTAGCCGTTGCATCCAGTCCCCCCACCGTATGACGTTGTGCCATAGAGTTTGCCGTTCACGGCGATCAGGTCTGGCCCCGGTGACGCGCCGTCATTGCCACCCTTGAAGTTGTAGAGGCTCTTGTATCCGGTGCCGGAAGGGTTCAATTCGAAAACGATTCCGCAATAGACGAGTTTGCATGTCGCAGTGCCACTCCCTGTGCCATAGAGCTTGCCATTTACATCGATTAGGTCAGCGCACTCGCACGTGCCGTTCACCACGGCGTCTCTGAGACTATAGGGGAACTTGTTAGCGATACTCGTGCGCGGTTGCCAAGCAAACGTAGACTGCGAACGTTGCACTGCGCCAGGAGACCACGTGCCGTTTGGCAGATTGGCCGGAAGCGGCAAGAAGCTAACGGCTCCCTTCGAGCAACTCGCAAGAGCAATAGCACAAACGAAAAGTTTCAAGATTCGCATTGCTGGTAACCCACTTTGACGCATTCCATTAAGTTAATGGGCACTTAGACGCCAATTTGCGCGGCCAATAGCAGCGTGAGCGTAACACGTCGCCAAGGGGGCCCTGTTTCATCATCATGCCTTAGGAGCGCAGGAGGCGTAGACATTGACAGTTATCGGGTCTTGCTCGCCGGTCGAGACGGTCCAGCCAGTAAAGTTGCTGTTCGGGGCGGATGCATCAAAGTTGATGACATTGCTACCAACGTTTGTAAAGTTAGCTCCCCCACCGAGCACGATGTATCCCGTAGGGCAAAGAACGGTCAGCATTTTGCTGGAAAACTTGCCCAAATGAAATGTCTTTGAAATCCAGTAGTAGTTACCAATCTTCACCTGTCGCGCAGGTACAACGTCCTGAGACTGCTCAGGCGCCAAGTAGTTGCCATGCACTGCACCAGCAAAACATCCACCGAGTAGAAGTCCAACGGCAAGAAAGGCCAGTGATACTGGCAGAGTCAGAATCTTCACATCAACCTCCATGTGGCATCGATAACAGCAGGAACGATACATCCAACCGTATCTCGCTTGATTATACACCTATGTCTTCCTTTTATCTAAAAATCGCGCCTATCTACGGGATGGCCGAACCCAGGTGGAAGGTGAGGAAGACCAATAGACTTGGTTCTCGTTGACAGCGGCGACAGAAAGGCGAACAATAACCCCAGTCAGGCCGTCTCATGCGCCCTGCTCAGCCGACGGCATTTCCAGCGTTCGGATGGGCAATCATCCACGAGAATGGAGGCGAGCTCTTCGATGATGCACTTTTTTGTCGGGCCTCATTACCGCACGTTCGTGAAAAGGTTCCTGATTGTTGCGACGGTTGGTGCGCTGCTTGCAGCTTGCGCGGGCGGAAGGAGCGGAATCCTACCAGGTACAGAGATCTTGGAGAACACCAAGGCGACTAGGAACAAGCATACTCTCAAGGTCGTCGTCCGTATTGCACTGCCTAAACGTAAGAATCATCAGCATGAGGTTCGAGCGGATGATGCTTCCCCTTCTCCAAAAGGCATGACCATAGCTTTCTCTGGGCCGACGACACTCGACGCGACTATTGGTCTGACCCCGGATTCCCCAAAATGCTCGGCTAGCGCGAGCGGTACAGTTTGTACGAAGACGATACTATTGGACCGGTGTCCATCGACAGCTAGTTGTTACGTCGGCGTAATCACCACGTATAACGAGGTCTCATGCGTCAGAGGGACCTGTTGAATTCCTCCTGAAGCGCACGAGTTGTCGGCAAACCAAGAAATCGTATTTTCGGCCACCATCGGTCAAAGGAATCTCGTACAACTCACGCTTGATGGGATTCCGAAAGCGGTGGCATTAGTGCCCCTTCCCCCATCGACGCTGACGGGAAGTTCGAGTAGTGGGTTCACGATTTCCAAATGCGTGACGACGGCGCAAAGCGTTAGCGTGATTGGGGTTGATGTCGAGGGCAACCAAATTATTGGGCCCGACGCACCTATTTCGCCGAGGTTGAGTTCCAACGATAGGACGAACCTGGCGGTTACCAAACCTCGTCGTCGCCCGTTTCCGAATACATTCGAGCTCGTTCCACCGCCGGCGCTAAAGTCAGCCAATTCCGAACGCAGGGCAGGTTGTGCAATTAATGGCGAGCGTAATGAGATCGTTGAAAAGCGGGACCTCGGTGCTAAGCTCTCAAATCGACGTGACGTTCAACGACGATGTCTGTGGCGTTATTACGGAGTATCCGATACCGACGAGCAGCAGCGCTCCGCAACAGGTCACGAAGGGTCCGGATGGGGCGCTGTGGTTTACCGAAGCACTGGGCAACAAGATTGGACGGATCACCACCAGCGGCTCGATTACTGAGACAGCGATTCCAACTTACAATAGTGCCGCGGTTGGGATCGCCAATGGTCCAGATGGGGCGTTGTGGTTTACCGAAGAACATGGCAACAACATCGGGCGGATCACTACCGGCGGCACGATCACCAACGAGTATCCGATTCCAACCAGTTCGAGCGCACCGTACGGCATAGCTGCTGGCCCCGATGGGGCGTTGTGGTTTACAGAGTTCTATGGCAATGAGACAGTAGCCGGCAGCGGCGCCGTCGGACGGATAACTACCGATGGTACGATTACTGAGACACCGACGCCGACCAATTACAGTGGGCCTTTTGGTATCGCCGCGGGTCCTGACGGGGCGCTGTGGTTTACGGAGAGTGTCGCCAACAAGATCGGGCGGATCACGACTAGCGGTACGATTACGAACGAGTATCCGATTCCAAACTACGGAAATGAACCGTCGCCGTGGGGAATCGCCGCGGGTCCTGACGGGGCGGTGTGGTTCACGGAAACATATGGCGAAAGAATTGGGCGGATCACGACGATTGGCTCGATTACGACGCAACAAGTAGACGACTATGGGGATGAGATGCCGTGGGGAATTACTGTAGGCCCCGAAGGCTCAATGTGGTTTACGGAACAATTCGGCAACAATATCTGGCAGATCATCGCGATCGGCGCCTTTGCGCGTGAGGCCGTGGTCCCCACCAAATCGAGTTTTCCGCAAGGAATCGCCGAAGGTCCTGATGGGGCGCTGTGGTTCACGGAGCACAAGGCAACAACATCGGAAGGTTGCAGTAAGGGCTGCCTCGCCAAGGCTCGCCTTCGTCATGGCTTTCTTGATCTCTGGCCGAGAAAGTGAATCGTATTCTAAGCACACCTAAGGAGACTTGAGACTAGCAAGGATTGCTCCGAAGCTCGAGACGCCGGTAGCGGGTCAGTAACACAAGGCGCTGGTTGGTGACCTCATCTTCTCGCCGCACTCTGGGCACCGCGGTGGGTCAGCTGGAATTACGCGGTCTTGCCCTTGGGTTTTGTACGCGTCTCTGTCGTGCAGTTGCAAGAGTCACACTCAAACTCGTAAGCCATAAGTCCTTTTCCATGTCTCCATTTTAGCGTACGGAGCTGCGCTTCAAACTGATCCACTAGCCAAAACGTCCATTAGAGAGCTTCGGACGACCAGAACACGGCGCCCTATTCTCACCGAACCCACTCTTTTCATGTAGATGAGACCCTTCATCGTGCTCTTGCTCACCCCTAAGAGTTCGGCCGCTTCATTTATTGATAGGGCTGGCTTATGAAGCTCTTCAGTGCCCCAGCGGTTGTTTTGTAGCAGGGACTCGATGAACTCGTGCTTCAAAGATGGCTTGTGAGTAATCAGGGCGCTGTGGTAAGTCATTCTTTATCATTCTTAGGAGCTTAACAGCTGAAAATCAGACTTCGAACGCTACTTCCGATCCTGGGCTCTCCTAACACCGCGTCGACTCCCAGGTAATCTGTCGTTCGGTTATAGTCGCTAGGTCTATATAGAAGGGGCCCCGCACCAGCGCCCAAAAAAGGGTGCGCAGAGACACCTCATAGTTGTCCATTCCTTTTTGGATGTGGGTGAGTTCGCCTACAGCCTCCAGGGTGGATCAACTAGTCGCTAGGGTTGGTACTCACAGGAGAGAGATGCTGAATCCTCGCTCGATCGCAATTTGCCTGTTGCTCGCGGTATCGCTAGTCGCTATCGCAGGATGCTCATCCGGTTCGGTCGCCCCTTCAACGAGCATCCCAAATCAGATCGTCCGTCCACAATCCCTTAATCAATCAGCTCCGATGGCGACGATGGCCGCGTTGGTCCGCACTCAACTTCGCAAGTTCCTGTCCGACCTGGGGAGACATCGCTTTTCGGCTAATCGTAAGTTTCCAATCTCAACTGACCCGGCACCACACGATGATTCTTGCCGACGGGAAAGAAGTTGCACTCCCACCGGGTTTTAAAGAACGAGCGACTAGCTCAGTCAGCACTAACCCGTCGAGCGTAATTGTTCCCGAACGCCTCGCCAACGTGTACGCCACAGTGGGTTGGCAACACACCGCCATCATGCGATTCGAACGGTCCCTTCCGAAGCGTGTACAGCGCGCCTGGGTTAACCGGTGTGGGCGCGACGATCATTGGCTCCAATTTCTCCAATCCATCTGGCGATGCGGACAGTGGATATATTTACTTTGAGGGCTGGCCCGGACCAAACCAACAGAGTTCCGAAGTGGGGATCTTCCTTAGCGACGGCGCCTATTTCTTTTACACCAGTACACCGTCGACGGGCATGGAAGTGACGGAGACACCATCCTTTCCGGTAGGTGATACGATGTTGTTGCTACTTGGGGGTGGAACTTGTAGCACGGGCACGGGCACATGCCTTGCAGCGATTCTAGAAGACTTAACGTGCGGTAACTTACCGCAATGCGAGATTCTAGCGGATGTGCCGGCTACTGGGTGGGTGGAAAGCTGTACATCATAGCACGAATGTCGGCCATTGCCCAAGAGAGTAACGACTTCACAAATAGTGACGACTTCGGGCCCTCTGTCTGGTCGTCCGTCGTGCAAGGTGTAGGAAGCGAAGGTGGAAACCCAGACGACCCGCCATTCGTCCCGGCGGGCTATCAAGATTGGCCGAACGATACGACACGGATAGTAGTCGACTTCACCGACGCCGATGACGAAACAGACACGATTGATCTTCTCCCAACCCTCGACATTTACGACAACAATCTTCAAAAGACAGTTACAAAGGCCACGCCGAGTGCAGCCGTAGGGCAGCAGCAGTCTCTAAAGGCTGTCGACTCGCAGGCCGGCGCGACGCTCTCAAATTGCGGGTGGACCATTGCAGGGAACAACGTCGGCGCCTATACTCCGGGTACTGCGCCGGCTCCCGTGCCGACAAGTAGCCCACAAGTCGGATTCTTTTGGACTGGCAGCGGTACAAATACAGCGAACGCGACAGATAAAGTGTCCGTCGCATGCACCGATCAAGCGGGGCACAAGCTCACGGCATCCACCACGTACACGGTCAAGCAGCCGACGGAAAGATGACTACGAAGACGGGAAACGTTTAGATTGGTCCCTACCCCCAACCAACCGGAACTCCATTGGCGCTTTCCTTGGTGAGAGGAGCCTGTCAAACTATGGAATCCACTGGATCTTCACCGCGAGGACGCCTTCTACTGTGAGCGGTACCCTTGGTGTTGCCCAAGTCGTTAACACGACGCAAACCGCTACTCCTGCAGGTTGCTGGGCCACGGTAAATGGTAACGGCCTACTAGATTCTAGGTTTCCATTGGCAAACGACACGACGCCAATAAGCGCTGGAACTTCAGTAACCTGGAGCAGCCAAAACCCCAACGCGGCCTATGACAATCCGGCTATAGGACTCGGCAACCCCTGTACTGAGGAATCTCGCAACGATAACTTTACGGATTACCTCATGTTTCAGCCAAGCAGCGATAACGTCGGAAATAGTATTTGGATAACCCTTGGGACGCTGAATTGGGCGTGGGCGGGAGATGCGCAACTGATCTGATGAGTTGTCCGGTGGCCCTGTATCTAATTGGTGCCTCGCTACTCATAGTAATACGGTCAATCCGTCGGGGGTACCATCCGCGGTGCTGCCGACATGGACAGGAGCATACTAATAATGGAACATTTTAGAGCGAATCTTCAGACGGCAGCATTCTTATTGTGATCGTTGGATTGGCGTGTCGCGCGGGTTATGCTCAAGAAATTTCCCGAACTTTGCAGGAGCCGTCTCGTGGGGACCTAGTCGCACGGTCTAAGAATGTCAGCTTATACTGACAAGTCTGTGTACGAGGTCGGAAAGCCGATAGAGTTGTTCGTCATCGTGGAAAATGAGGGATCAAAATTATCAGTGGAGCCAGTGGAACCCTTATCGTTCGAGACGATGCTTGTCGATTCGCGTGCGACAGCGGTGGCCGCGAGACGAGGCTATAATGATCTCAATACCACCGGAATTTCTGGTTATGAATTAAATAGAGGCGATGCAATTAAGAACCACTTGCGTCTGGATTACCGGTACGGTCTTCAGCCCGGAATGTACAAACTGACAGTTTCCCTCGATGTTTACGAAGGAACTTCATTTCCAGCGCGCTAAATCCGTTTTCGCTCGCCTCACTTCAAATACGATCAGCTTTGTCGTCCGGTGAAGACCAAGTAGGCGCCCGCGGTCGGTTCAGACACTCCTTAGGGAGATCGGCACAGCGATCCTAGCTGCATGCCGACGAAGCCGTGTGGGGTGGCAATATCTAGCACTTCACTAGGCATCAATAATATTGGATGTCCCAGTAGGTACACCAAAGATCTGGTTGTTGTGACTTCGACCAATTGAGAACCCGACGATTCGATTGGCTTCGTCGCATCGACTGCCGAACAAGTGGCGTGATGCCGACCTGGCGTATGCGGCGTCACTTGCGACGTAGTGCTTTGCGTTTAGTGAGACTCGGTTTGCTACGCCGGTGCGAGCGAGGCGGCGTACTGCTTGTCGGCCTCGACCCACCGTCTTTTAGATCGATGCGACGCACGCCGGCAGGATAGGTTCCATTGGGATACACGGCTACCAGTCTTGCGAAAGCACCGTCAGGTATTCGAAATTCTCCCACAAGCGCATCGCCATGTCTGCGTCGGAGATGCCGTGAGCGAGGCGAGTCTGCTCCCACGCTCAACCACTATCGCTTGACCACATCTCAAGTGCTAAGGTCTCTGTCGACGAGCCCGCCCGTCACGAGCACTCCCATGCTCTCGAGGAATTTTCCCTTGCGTTCACTCTTTCGAATGAGCGGCTTCATTTCGTCGGTTCTGGCCGACCGTTCCATGAACTGATAACGGAACGCGGGATCCTGCAGCTTCGACCGGCAGTTCGGTTACGACAAAATGCGTGCGCAGCTTGAAATTCCGGTGTTTCCATCGTTTCGCGAAGCTCGTTGAGCGCGGCAATCTGATTGCTGCTACGAGCGTGGCGGAGTTGCACGATGGCGGCTATAGCCGTTGCGGCAATGACGAAGAACGTCCCAAAGGTGGCAAGAGTATTGACAGACTCCAAAGACATAAGGCCCCTCCCCAAAGCGCGAGCGTTTGCGAAGGGGTTAAGTGCGCGGTGGCTTGTCCCTAGATTTGGCTGGGCCGCGTACGGCGCTACGCAGTGCTATACTCGGGCCATGGCTGACGCTCCAAAGAAGCCGTCCCGCCTCAAATCGCTTGGAGTGATTGCGCTACGCTGGCTTCTCGGCTTGTTCACGGGAGCGCCATGAAGAAGACCCTCACGCTTCGATGTTTGACGCACCTCGGCGACACAGCGGGCACTAACTGGAGGACGGCAGTCGATCACAACCACGGCTGCCGTTCTTCATGCATCCGTGCTATACTAGGGCTTCACTTAAGGTTTCGAAGCCCGCATGGTTTACGTTTGACGTACTAGCGAGTCGAATCCGAACACTAATCCTGAATTAGGAGATACTTGCAATATGTTCCAAGACGAAACGCTGGCGTGCGTAGACTGCAGTCGTTCTTTCACCTTCACGACCGGCGAGCAGGAGTTCTACGCGCAGAAGGGCTTCACGAACAAGCCGACTCGCTGCACCGACTGCCGTGCCGCTCGCAAAGCCGACCGCTCCGGCGGCGCTGGGAGTGGCCGCAGCGGCGGTCAGCGCGAAATGTTCAAGGCTACCGGCAGTCAGTGCGGCGGCGTCGCAGAAATACCGTTTCAGCCACGCGGCGACAAGCCAGTCTACTGTCGCGACTGCTTCGCGTCACTGCCTCCCGATCGCTAAAAAGCCCTCCTGATACTCAATCGCAATCGCACGGCGCGATCGACGATGCCCCATCTGCAAAAAGCGCGCTCGACTCGCAAGAACGCGATTCGATATGCGCCATCGTTCACTCCGGGAGAACTTCCCCTGCGCGGGTGGGGCGCATCCGTATATCGTTAAAACACTCGCCGCTTTCGTAGGATGGACGCAACCGAATGGCTTACCGCAACGCGGTCGCACCGCGTGATCATGCGGGGCGTTGGCCGAGTTTTGAGGAGCTAGAGCGCTGTCACGCTAGCTTTGCGTAGATATAACCAAGCGCACGGCACAATCGGGCAGCCTGCTACGTACTTTTCGGTATGGCTGGCGCTCGCCTCGCGCCCTATCGTGGAGGCACCGAGCGGCCAGTTCGTCCGAGGCACAGTATCATGAACGCAAAGCGATCAATCGTAGTTCTCGCAAGCGCAGTCAACAAAATCAAAGCTGAATCGTTTTTCACTAGCCAAGGGTTGCTCAAGTGCCGCTGCGGGAAAAACACCAAGACGAGGTGTTTCTTCCGCGACGGCGGTTTGCACGGAGCCTGCGGTCTGTGCGGCGAGCTCGAGTTGGTTCAACTGCCGACTGGCGGTATTGTCTCCAGGATAGTGTGCGAACGCTGCTGCCGCCACCAGTACGCGCTTTGGAAGACGGCCACTCTAATCGACTGCCCGGACTCTAGTAATCAAACCATTTGACATGCCGACCATACCACTGGACAAGTGGATTGAGTTCGTAAACGCTGGCCCACCAGCGGTCCACCTGTGGTTTGCTCGCGACTGAGTATGGCAATGGCGCAGCAAAAATCGTACAGTCGAATTAATCGAGCGCGGTCAGTTGGCCCTGCTGCTCGCTTTCAGGCCGCAGAGCTTTACTGAACTGCCCCCGCGTCCCACTCGGTGCAAAGGACAAAGACATCCCGCGCCCTGATTGGAGATACCACTATTACCAGCCAACCCCCGAAGAGGCGAGTTTCGCTTCGCGAGACATTAAGCAGTTTCTCGAATCGGGCATCTTTCCCAATCGGAGTCCTGCCCCGTAATCGCGGGCAAGACGCTGCACTAATTATACAGAACGGAGGGCGGCTGATCGACACCACGGCTGCCGTCGACGTAACAGAAAAGCAGACCCCAGCCGGCAGGCCAGGGTCCTTTAGTTCTTGTCGACGTCGTGAACGGTTCGACTTCGCTAGACGGTATCAATCAAAGGTGAAGTAGAATGATGTCCGGGCAACCTACGGTGTCGCCGATCTCGAAGAACATCTGGATGTCTTTTTCCAGCTTACCAAATATTTTCACAGCGGTTCCTTTCGTGTTCGAGAGATGCCTAATACTAAGATAGCTTCGAGCAAACCTGCCTTCGTCTTAAATGCCGCGACTTGTTTGGGTAAAATCGCTACATGCGGTGCCTTTACATTCGAAGCCGGCTTCTGTATTCTCGAAGCGTTAGGGCCGATAACAGCTATGGTGATTAGATCGCTTTCCGCTCTGCATTGTTGCGCCCTCAAAACGCGAAGTATGTTAAGGGTCCTCGTCGATAACGACGGTGTCACGCTCGTAGAGTACGCGTTGCTCTTATCGTTGATTGCCGTGGTCTGCATCGTTTCCGTAAAGTTGGTCGGCCAGCATGCCAGCACTGTGTTGAGCACCGCAGCAGCGAGTTTATAAAAACCGGCAGTCGATCACGCCAGCTCAGCAAGGGTCTGAGCAGACAGGGACGATCTTCTCGCGGGGTGAGTCGTCCCCCGAAGTAAGCAAATCGGCAAGAGTGTGGGCTGTATAGGGACCGTCGTCCACCCGCGTAGGCGACGTTACCAACAGTAAATGATGGTGCATAGCGAAATCGCTCCTGTGAGTGCCGCAGGCGCTCTCATCCCCGCCCGCCGTTAACCTAGCATCGACGCTCTACGTGGGCATATTTCAGACGGAGGGAAATGATGCCGGAAACCAAGCCAAACGAATATTATGTCGAGAAACGCGAACTCGAAGGTGATTACGCGGTGCGTCGTCGCGGCGCCGATCATGCCAGCGAGATTCTACCGACGCAAGAGGAAGCGATCACGCGAGCCAAGGAGCTGAACGACGGTGCGGGCGTCGACGTCGTAAGAGTCCGCAATAGCCGTGAAGGATCGCGTGATCAGTGGCGCGGTGAGTAAATAACAGGGCACTACGCGTAACGGACGGCACTCGGTCACACCACGATTGCCGTTCTCGTTTCTGGCCCACGGAGACGGATGCAACTGGAACCGTCATGAAGGGCGGCCGCGAACAAGCGCTCGAATCGTCTAAGACTATGAATCCCCCGAGCAGTCACGGGCCACAGGATCAACAGTCCTCGCAGCGCTCGCCCTAGCAGCATGCTCCTCAATGGTAAACTGGTTGGCGAGCGCAAACCGTCATCCATGCCTGGGAGCAGACCCCTCCTCCTGGATTTGTCCCCGTTGCCAGCTCTTCGCATTTGCCTACACTGGTCGAGCTAGATGATGGCCACGTCTACGAGGTCGATGAGACATCGGGCTTGAGTACCCTGTATTTCCTAAAGCCAGGAGCGCGAGTTGATTTTATTCGCAAAATCTAAAAAATGGCCAGACGTATTATTCGATGCGGATAACAAACGTGCCAGGCAGAGGCACGGAGGGATGGGGAGTGAGGCCGTACAAGAGCGCTAACGCGCAGGGAGCGATCTTGAGCCATCCCAAATCGAGCACCGCGCCCCTTTCCGTAGCGACAAAAACAAGCACGCCTATTACGTGCGTCGATACGTCGGTGAGGGACGCGGCAACCACGCCTCGTAGAGTATGGGCAAAAGAAATTCTCGTCTCAAGACTTTCAAGCCAGTGGTGTCGTTGTAGACTTCGATACGTATCTTGGTTCCACACCGGCTCAACGGTAAGTGCTCGCCGCCGTTACGCACTACCAGGGTGAGGACAATGCCGTCATGCTCCGCGAACGCCCTGGCGATCTTGTTCGGGTATGCTTTCTTTCACGTCCTCAACGCGGTGAAGGATGCAATCCTGATAAAGATACGAGAGGTAGGATGTTTATTCCACGATTACTGACAGTGAGGCCACAGTACTCGGCATGAATAGCGAGCATGGGTGCGGCGGCGCTTGAGTTCGTTTCTTTTATGCAGTCCCCGATTGCATTCTTGCACGACCGGTCCAAGTGATGGCTTCGAGGCGATGCTATTCACGTTACCTCCCAGTGCAGCTCCGCCACCGCAACGCTTGTGGGCGACCGTAAGGGGGCTACAGTTTCTTATGCTTGTGGAAGTCATCGGCTACTCGTTTTTGCCGGCATTGTCATTTGGAGCGGTCAAGCAATCGTCAATATCTTCGTAACCACTGGGGAAAAACTGCTAGAGCGCGCCTTAGCAAAGTTAGCGCCGGAGGAAGTCGACAGCAAACTCCGTTGGTTCGTGCGGCGTAACGCAATAGTAAGGATCTTCGTTCGTTTTACCATCTGACTATGCTTGCCCTTGGAGCCTGGATTGCCGGAATGGGCATTGGTTGGTGGGGATGGCTTTGGGGGTTTTGCGTAAGTATCTATTTATACGCGATTCTGGCGAAGCGCGCACAGTTCTTGGCGTAATTCTGGCCCACCCTCGCTCTAAGTATTAGACTAAGACACGCGCCAAGGCCTAGTAAGGGGAGCAGTGACATTAGTCGTGGTTCTGATACCGTCGTCCCGACTTTGGCTGCTAGGCTTGATTTAGGCTTCAAGGGCCCCTACGCAGCCCAAAGCCTCTTCGCCCCAGCAGACGGGAGGACCTAATGGCGTTTTCCGCGGGCTTTAATCCGGTACGAAAGCGGCTGAGCAAATGACACAACATCAACCAAAACATCGCAGCTGGTTCAAAGTCTCCCTCTTAGCCGGTGCCGTGCTCGGCTCCGGCGGAGTGCTTAGCAATCCACCCGTTTTTGATTGCGGCGGTCCTACTTGTGACGATATTCTTTGGACCGTTGGTGTCAGCCAACGAAGACCAAGTTGCTACTGCAATCGCGACCGATTCGCCGGCGCCGTTTACGACATCGTCACCTGCTCAGCCGCTAACTGGGAACTGGCTGCACGCCGGGGTTTATTCGGAGCCTGCAGGCACCCCCGCGCCGGAAGCTACAGACACGCCCGCCCCAGCGCCTTTTATAACCTTGGCGGTTATTCGGAAGGGGCAACCGTGTATGGACACACTCAGCCATTTGCAATGGGAATTTCAGGCGTTCGAGTACAAACAACGGCTATGAGGCCGAACAAATTTTTTCGTCGTATGGCACCGTACTTCAAGTCGGCGATCGCGTTCGGTTTTACATTACCGACGACGAGCCGACTGACATCTTGGTTTATGGACAAACATTGACAGCTGCGCCAGTACGAATCGTAAGCGGACAAACCTGTTGGATATCGTTGCGTAGTGGGGGCTTCGAAGAGGTGCATGAGTAAGGGATTATGCTGGCTCCTCAAACTAGCGCCATCATAGGGTGCCCGTAGCTTGAGCCGTGCGAAAGGACGTATAATGAAATCACTTGGTGCTCTTGTATTGACTAGCCTATTTGTTTTAATTTATGCTGGCCCCGTTACCGCGGGCCCTTCCCCAGTCGTGCAAGGCACCGTCGACGGTCAATCGATTACCGTTGTAATGATAAATAGTGGTGGGAACGGGGGAGCGACTTCAGCGCACGTTTACTGGGCTGGCCAAGGTGGAAATGGTCCTCAGACCGTTGATCTTGGGACAATCCATGCGGTAAGCGAGTATCAAAATGCCTACCCAGATGGGCTACAGATCATCTTTCATGGCGGTAAGCTGTTGGCGATGAACAAAATGGCCCATGATTTGGGGGAAGATTTCGTCGTTAGGCAGATTGGATTCCACGGAGGCAAGTTGGTCGTTGAGAAAGTTGCGAAGTTCGAGTATCGTCGTACGACCTGGTCAGAAAGTGCATTTGAATCCGCCGCCGAAAATGCGCTAGTGTTATACGGCGTATCGCGGTAACTAGACCAGAGTTGCTCACGCGGCAGCAGTTGAGCACCATCGGATTACTCAGATCGCCATCTAGCGCGTCGTTCCAACGTTGTAGCTAATCCGTTACTACGTCAATGGGCGCGCGTTGAGCAGCGGGCTCCAAGCGTTCCGGAGATAGACGTGCGATGGATTCTCAGCATCGAGGCTGTTTAGGCTTGCAAGGACTGCCCATGTGCTTGTCGCTGGGCCAATCTCAAGCCAGTCGCAGATTGTGTAAGGTTTTTCTTGTGCAGCGTCCACGTGACTGTCGCTTTTGGCGCAAGCATCGGTTTGAGATGCTGGAGTATCGACTTAACCATCGCGTTTAGGTGCCGACACATAGATGGCCTCATGAACAATCGTCAAAGGTCTTGTTTCGCATGCCGTACCGTCCGAGGAATTCGACAGCCGCAATCGAGTGGCACTCACGATCCGAAACGGCATGTAGAAAGGTTAGGTTTCTTTGCGCATCCTGGGGTGCTCGATGCTTGTCGCTGGGAGGTATTCCCATGAATAGCTATACCCAGAACGGGACGATTGCCGATACTTTTTGGATAGGCTTCAGAATCGCTGCAAGCCGTACGAGACAGTCGCAATCGGTGCGTATAACACACGCCTTGCCCAGGGATACTACATAAAGGCGCTGGTGAGGAGGACCGAGTAACTGCCGGGCGAGGAGCTAGACTGGCATGAGCATTCGACAAGCTGCCCAATATGTATTGGACAACTACCCTGCAGCGATGTTGGGGCCTCTCAAGGACAGTCGAATCGCTGCCTATATACGGCAAGACTTCAAAGATGCTGTGCTTCAGATAGTCAAACCGCTCAACGAATTTCTCGTCGCCGAAGGAAGCGCCGGTCAGGGCCAGTGGGCGCGAAGCCCATGGGTGGCGATCTTTGATCCGCTGATCACTGATACCGCCCAGCGAGGCTACTACCCGGTATATCTATTTAGAGAAGACTTCTCGGGATTCTATCTGAGCTTGAATCAGGGCGTTACCGAAGTGCGAAGTCGTTACCATGCAAACGCCAAGGATGCTCTCATTGCCCGCGCGATCGACTTCAGAGCGCGTCTAGGAACGCTGCCGGGAGGCTTTTCCGCCGAACCAATGAGCTTGCGTCCATCCAACGCGAACAACAACTCCGCGTTTTACGAAGCAGGCAACATTTGCTCGGCCTTCTATGATGCTGGCGGTATTCCCGATGAAGCGCAACTTGCTCAAAACCTAACGACGATAATTGCGGCATACTCTGCAATAAGCGATGCCGATCCCGAGTTAAGTTCTGCCGCTGTCGAGGGAGACGAGCCTGCGACGGGCGATGAATTCGACGAAGATCATACCCGCTTCCGACAGCATCGACGGCTTGAGCGAAATGCGAAAGTATCCAAGCGCGTAAAAGACGCTCAGGGCTTAGTTTGTAAAGCTTGCGGGTTTGATTTCAGGATCGCGTACCCGGGCATCGACAAACGTGACTATATTGAAGCCCATCATCTCGTACCGATCTCGCAGCTAAAAGGTCAAAAGGTTCGTCGCGATCCGAATCTCGACTTTGCGGTACTTTGTTCTAATTGTCACCGTATGATACATCGCTCACCCGAGCCCTGGAATCTCGAAGTCTTCAAAAAGACCCTTAACGCCATTTCCTAACCGGAAGTGCGAGTCGCTTGACGGATGTCCGCGTCCCAGCGAAACGCAGCGGCGACGGATCGTTTCGACGAACAGGTACGCGCTAGGTAAAGGAGCATCGATGAATCTAAAGACGGCACGAAGTATACTCTAATCGTTGCTTTGGCATTGGCTCAAGCTGCCGCTGCACTTGCCGAACCAAACCCTGGCGAATGGTGGGGGAGCCTCTCACCGCGCCAACAAGAGTTTGCCGTTTCCGTCGCTATTGATGCGTTCGAACAAGGTTGGGGGATAGGTGGTAGCGCCGTGGCAGCCGAGACGGGCCGCTCTGCATCGGGCCAGCTAACACTAATAAAACAGGCTATGTCAAGAAATGCCGGTGAGCTCAGGTATTCACACAGCTACCGCTTCTACGCGGCTGCCGTTTCGGATTTCTATAGCATGCATCCAAGCCGGCAAGACATCGGACTTGGCAGCATCGTGGCCTGCCTCGCTAATTCCCCGGCGTTCAGCTGCGACTCACTTGCAAGCGCAAAGTCCGGGCCATGAGCTTCACCGACCCTAATTCCTCTATAATAATCCCTTGAGGCTTGCGCCAATAACTCGGGAGGTCACTGTCAATTCTCGCTCGCTCTGTCACCCGCTGCATTAGCTTCCTTTTCACAGGCGTAAGCGCCGTGCTTTGTGCGCCCGTACCAGCGCTCGCCCTTATAATGATAAATTCCGCTTGGGATATTGAGCCATACCACCACGTTGTT
Source organism: Vulcanimicrobiota bacterium (assembly GCA_963752765.1). Classification (GTDB taxonomy): domain Bacteria; phylum Vulcanimicrobiota; class Vulcanimicrobiia; order Vulcanimicrobiales; family Vulcanimicrobiaceae; genus JAFAHZ01. Next base: position 15,640 of record CAVVZD010000009.1, on the reverse strand, counting down.
AGGGCAATGCGCTTGGGCCGCAGCCTCGGTGTCAAAGAGTGGTGGCGGCGATTCAGCGACAATGGCAGGCTGAGATACTGAGGTTACGGTCGCCGATGAAGGCATCGGCATTGCGCCAAGAAATCCGAATAGCGCCGCGATCAGAGCAAGACGCCTAAGCATTGAACACCTCCGCGACCAGGGACAGGGATCGCAAAACGATTGTACCGCTGACCAGGCCCTAAGAAAAGTAAGACTCCGCGGATGTCCTGGCTCGCTTGGCCGCTAGGCACTGAGGAATGGCGATGGAGTATGAATGTGGCTTCGATCCGAGCCAAAGTATACAGCGACAAACCGCAGCCGATCGGCGTCGTGACTGCGGAGCTCTGGGCCGAGATGGCTTCCGCGATAGCAGCGCGGGTGCTAACATGGAACTGACCCGATTCCTCGATCGGCAATCGTCAGTTTCGGAGCTTCAACGGTCTATGAAAAACCGAGTCTTTCGTATCTTTGCCCCCGGTATGATCCTACTGATATCTGCATGCAGTGGGGCGTCGTCGTCCGGTACAACGTTACCATTTGAGACTGCCGGAAACACTATTTCCACGAGCTTGCCACCTCGACTATCGCAGTTTGAGTTGCAGGTTCTCGAGGCTCCAAAGCATCGTCTTTGTCCAGTCGCGAGACCTGGTCACTTTGAATGCCTGGCGATTACGAGTGGCGTTAGGGTACCGCTAGGATCCTCTTCCTACTGTTTGCACACGCCAGGGTGCTACGGCCCGAGCGACTTACAGGCCGCATATGGTATTATAGCAGCTTCAGCGAGCAATGGAGTTGGAATGACGGTGGCGTTGGTCGACGCGTACGGCTATCCCGGAGTCGCCGCAGACCTGGCATCGTACAGAAGCACTTTCGGACTTCCAGCTTGCGGCGTCGGCTGTTTCGCGGTTGTCAACCAAAACGGGGCCGCTTTTCCGCTCCCGCGAGCAAACGCCAACTGGGATGGGGAACAGGCCCTCGATGTTGACATGGTTTCGGCCATCTGTCCGAACTGCCACATCGTGCTCGTCGAAGCTCGGAACAATTACGCAAATTTCGTCAAGGCTGAGAAGACCGCCGTCCGTCTTGCGAATGTCGTGAGTAACTCGTGGGGAGGCCCCGAGTACGCCACGCATGGTCGTACTTCGATAACCATCCCGGTGTCGTTATCACCGCAAGTGCTGGGGACGAAGGCGCAGGAGGGGGATTTTACGGCCAGCAGGTGCAGGCCGAGCAGCCCTGTTCCTTCCGCGGCGTCGTTTGCGTCGGTGGTACGTCGCTAGTGCTTAGTGACGAGGAACGCATCAGCGAAGTGGTGTGGGACGATCTCGTCCATGACCAGTGCGCTGCAAGCAGCTCCTCCTCATCTAGTTATTCGTCACCTTGCGCAACAGGCAGTGGTTGCAGCGTCTACGTCGCGAAGCCGCCGTGGCAGTACGACCATGGCTGCGCCGGTCGATCAGAATCGGATATCTCTGCCGACGCCGACCCGAACACAGGGGTGTATATCGTTTATAGCGGATATTACTATAGCTACGGTGGAACAAGCGCCGCCTCTCCGATGATCGCAGCGATGTTCGCGCTCGCTGACAATGCGAGCACCGCTTCTGCGGCAACAGTGTGGGCTGCCGGAGGTTCAAGCGCATTTAACCCAATCGTTTCTGGCACTAATGAGAATCGCCGCGCTGGCACGTTCATCTGCCCCCGAAGGTTCCTTTACATCTGCAAAGCGGGCACGTATAAGAATGGTCTGTACTCCGGGCCCACCGGCTGGGGGTCACCGAACGGTTTGGGCGCGCTTTAAACTAGGGGCCTAATGAGCAAGAGCTGGATACGGGAACGAAACAACAGTGACGCACTATTTGGACGAGGAATTGTCTACGGAGGCCCATATCCGGCCCGTTACTTAGGAGTGAATGAATAATGAATCGCATTCGCTACAATCTGGCTTTCGCAGCGATTTCATTTGCAATGGCGCCGCAATGCACGCGCCCTCCGCCCTTGCTCAAACTACACTAGCGCCTGGAGCTTCAGGTATGCGAATTGTCGTGCCTGGCGGTACAGTCATTCCGATTGTTGTTGCCGACAATATCAGCTCCGCAACGGCCAACGTTGGCGACACTTTTGCTATCCAAGCTAGTGCCGACGTCGTTGTCAACGGATGGGTTGTGATCGCGAAGGGTGCTCCAGGGCAAGGCGAGATTCTGAGTGTCGATAGAGCGGGATCGCACGGGCATCCCGGCAGCCTCGGTGTGCAATACGATTGGATCTTTGCCGTAGACGGTGACAAGGTGAAGCTCACCAATCAACGCAGTACCCAGGAGGGACAGGGCGAGGCGGGCGTGGCCTCCACAATGACGATTCTCTCTTACGCGCTGCTGGGACCGCTTGGCCTTTTTACGCACAACTTCGTCAAAGGGCATGATGTCGAAGTTGACTCGTCTATTCCGCTGAAAGCCTACGTGGGCGAGTCGGTTTATGTTGTTGCAACGACGCGTGAAGACACCGGTGGCGGTTTTGCGCCAGCGATCGCTGCTGGTTATGCGCCCTCGCCAGAAACCCCCGCTCCGCAATCAGTTACCACCGCTCCCGCACAACAAACTGGCGAGCCGGCAACTCCTCCGATAGTTGGCGGGTCGACCAACGCTTCTCCATCACAAAACACGACGTCGCCCTCAACAACCCCCACGGGAATGGCGCCGCCGGCGCCGACTGTGTTCGCAGAGGCAGTTGCTACGTCATCACCGCAACAGACAAACGGATCGTCAGTTACTCAACCAACAACTGCAGCGTCAACGGTCGCAGAGGCCGCGACAGCTCCAAGTTCTTCTGAGCAAGGTACATCGTTACTCGATCTCCAGGGAACCGGGCCGAAGACGTCACAGACTTTTACGGCAACCGGATTCTGGGCCGTTCAATATTCATTTGATTGCAGCGCATCGCCGAAGGGAACCCCCACGGGATTTTCGCTTCTGGTAAATGGAGCATCGACGCCGATTCGGCCAATCATTCAAGCCGGCGTAAACGGGACCGACGTCACACCAACGATACAGCAAGTCGGCACATTCACGTTGCACGTCGAAAGCCATTGCCTGTGGCACGTGCGGGCTTTGACCCAATGAGCATGGCGTTGTATATCGGGTCGGTGGCGGCGAGGGCTTTGGCTCTAGTCGGAAAGCACAAATCCAGCCCAGTACTGTGGGATGTCTTTGCCATACCTCGCTATTACAATTGATCGAAGTTCCAGCTGCGCTGCTTTTAGCGCTGTATGCATTTCCATCCCGCCCAACCACTTCGAGTAGAAGGCGGTCATGAGCTCCTCAGTCTCACGATCAGGAACCGACCACAGAGACATCATAATCGTCTGTGCACCGGCCTCATGCAAAGCACGACGAAGACCGAGGACCCCTTCGCCATTCTCGGTATCGCCTAAGCCCGTATCACATGCACTTAGGACCACTAATTCGGTATGCAGTAGGTTGAGCCCCGAGGCTTCGAAAGCAGTCAGAATGTCCGACGCAGCACTCGCGCTTTCGTCAGTAGCTCCCGATCCCGCAAACAGCAAGCCGCTACGGAGCAGGACATCATCTGCATACCAGGACGGCATATTCTTGGACATAACGCGAGCTTCCGACTCCGAAATAAAAAAGCCATGAGTCGCTATGTGCAGTAAGCGCGGGCCTGAGATCGACTCCACCGCCGCCTTCGTTGCCAGTGGACCGGTAAATGTTCGAACGCTCCAGCCATTGGTTTGCAGGATTGAGGAGATCCGCTCCACTTCGCGTGCCGTACCAGGAAGAGGCGCCGGCTTCAGGTTGACCGTTATCGCGTTCAAGTCTCGAAGCTCCGCATATCGCTGAGGTGAGACAGGCGGCTCGTTTGACGGGCTCGCAAAAGCGGGGTCGCCAAATAAATCGGCTGTCAGTGTCGGTTTGACAGCGGGAGAGACGGACGACGTCTTCGTCAGGTCGCCAGAATTCGATAATACTCGAAGGTCATACTTTTCTATTAGGGGTGTCCTGTTTGTGTCTACGATCGCGGCAAACGATGTTTTAGTTAGGATTCCATCTGGTACCACATATACGCGATTAGCGCCGGCGATATCGCGCTCGATTGGTTTCCACACAGCTTCGTACATCTTGTTCGACGATGGTTCGCCAGCGATGGAATGAAGGTAATCTCGCCATACGTCGTTCTCGACGGTGTCAGCGGGGCCCAGATCAACGACGTCGGGGCTCGCTGAGCTATGAGTAAGGACAAGCGCCGCATAACGAGCACCTTGATTTGTGTATATCGATACTCCCGTATTATACGCAAATCGAACGTACTCAACTACCGCGTCGTTCGGAGCCAATACCATTCGCACGTCGTTCCATGACGTCACTCGTTGGGTACTGCCCTCCAGATCAGGAAACTTCTGCACGATTGCCTGCTCTATTGAGTTCGATTGTCTTTCTAGGAGGTCGATCTGCTGAGCCAAACCAGTCTGCCCATTTGCCTCAAGTAATTTGAGCGTTGAAATCTCGGATCGCTTTTCGCGAAGCTCTTTGTAGATATTTTGAACCGAGGGATCTTGGGTAGTAGCAATTTTAGATTGAATGGCCGCGATGCCACTAGCGACCATGTCTCTTTGCCATAAAAGACAATCGAACATTAGTTCAGCACAAGCGCTGCTTGGATCTCGCTCGCAATAGCTAAAGAGATAAGCCGCTTGATAATTGTAGTTACCGACGTAAGTCAAGCGGTCTCGTTCGCTTAACCAGCCCAGCGACTCAGCATATTGCTTCTCTACAAGCGCTAATGCTCGACGGAAGGCCGACTCCGCTGCATGGCGATCCGCCTGCTTACTGTACACCCAGGCAGCTATCTTTGATGCATCAGTCAGCGTATCGGGAGATGACGGCCAAGCATTCCCTTTCGCCAGCACCTCATCGATCAGTTGATCAGCCGTTGTGTAATCGCCCTTTTCTGAAAGGACGTAGGCAAGATTTGCCTTGGCTTCCTCTCCGAGGGGTCCATAAATGGGATGTAGGCGATACAGGCGGACGGCTTGCTCGTATGATCTCTGAGCGTCGTCAAACTGCCCCTTTTCAAGGTATAGCGACCCTAGAACGGTGAGAACCGCTATGTATTGGAACTGGTCCTGGAGATGAGCCTGAGTGATGAGCTTATCCGCATCACTAACCATTTTAAGGGCTGCGTCCGCATCGCTCAGGGGCATGGTCTTCACGGCGAGAAGAAGCGCAGCGATAAACTGTTGTTCATAGTGTTTAGCACCGTATATTTTAGTTGCATCGGTGAGCAGCTTTAGTCCGTCTATTATTCGACCTTGCACAATATCGATTTGTGCTAGTCCGTTTTCAGCGTCGGCTTTGTATGCCTCATCATCGACCAAACCTTTGCCGGTAGTCGTCAATGATAGCTGAAATGTCTTCCAAGCCGCCCTAAGGTCGTCTTTCGCTAGCAGTATCGCTCCTCGGATATTGAGGGACGTTAATCGCCCTACTAACGAATCCTCGCGATTAGATTCTATATCAAGGGCTTGTTTCACGAAGTCATCGGCCTGCCCTAGTTCGCCAGCACTCGTTTTAATTACAGCCAAGCTGTTTAGGTCAACGACAACTGCCAATGAGTCGTCACCTGAAGTTTTCTTGTCGAAGGTCAAGATAGCCGATAGCTCTCTTGCCCCTGGATCGAAGTCGCCTAAATTTTCTTCTATCGAGGCATGGTCGTAAACAGCTAGCCTCATTGTGGGGATAGATCGCGAAGCTATAGCACCCAGTGCAGCGGCTTGCAGCAACGTCAGAGCTTTGGTATGGTCTCCGAGGCTGTCTTCTAGTATCGCTAGGGCTACGAGATCTCTATTGGGAGCGTTCGGTCCAGAAAGTTCTATATAGTTCATCTGGGCAAAAGCTTCATAAGAGCCGGCCTTAACGCTCTCGTAAAGTTTGGCGATAGTTTGAGTTTCCGCCGGTGTACGGGACATTTGTCCAAGCATGCCAGAGTCGGCCACCAAGGCTTGGATTGCGGCAAGTTCGGCCTTGTAGTGTTGGCGGTGCGCAAAATACATGCTAGCCAGCGATGCATCGCCATAGGACGATAGTTCCGGGTCGGAGGTCGGACCAAGGCTAGAGAGGGCCCTAGTTAACTCGCTCTCTGCGGTTGGATAGTCCCCTTGCTGGACCTTGGCCATCCCAAGCCAGTAATGACCAAGCAATTCATACTTCGAGTTGTTGAGCTGTAAGCCGAGATCAATTACTCTCTCGGCATGCGTTGCCGCCTCTTCATACAAACCGCGTTCGTAGAGGTCGGTGGTTTGTTTGACCTCGTTCGCGATGCCAACCCCCGGGTCAGGAGCTGGTGCGGCGATCACTGGGCGACACATAGCACAGATCAGCACTACCAAAAGGACGTGTCGAACATCAACTGCCAAGGAAGGATTGAATCGCCGCATAAGCCTTCAAAAAACGGGCTCTGGCACGCTCTAGCTTCAGGTCCAGCAGACTAAGAGCCCCGCGCTCTTTGAGAGATAGCCTAAATGCGTCAAAAGCTCCTGGTCTATGTGATCGCAGCCATGGCGGGGTTGATGATCGCTTTGCCTACGCGGACCGTTTCATCCGACCGAAGCCAGATCGGATTCGTGCTAGCCATCGAAGGAAGCTGGACTGGTGACGGCATGCCATTGAACCGTGGCGAAGCCGTGTTCGCCGGTGCGGTGATTAACCCGTCCGTTCGTCAACCGGCGTCTGTAAAGCATCCTCGGATCCTCGTTGTCCTACTCGACGGCACGCATCTGTCTCGCACGTGCGATCAAGGAATAGGCGATTGCGCCAAGGCGCCGTTGAGGCTGCCGCAGTCAATCGATGCGGACAGGTCGATCGGAAGCAAGCTACTAGCTATAGCTGCTCGCCTATTCTTGCAAGAGCCACAGCGCTATCTTGAGGCAATGAGCCGATCAGGTTCCGTACTTGCTGCAGATTTTTCCGATTCGCTGGGAGAGCTTTCTGCGGGACACCTCGATTTGTCGCTTCTGTTCTCAAATGTACCTCCCGGAGGTTATCGCGTTGATTTGATCCCAATCGATTCGGAAGGCCGCGCAATCTCTGAGGCAAGTCACTCAATTGATATCAAATGGGATGGCACCGAAGGAACCGGAAAGGCCGGTATAGCGCCGGGACTATATCGGTGTAGAATCTTCCATAACGAAACGGATGACCAGGGTGAAATTACGAGTGACGTTTGGTTGTTAGTCCTTGGTAAGGAACGGTTTACAATCGCCGCCGCGGCGTACGCGAACTTCGTCAGAACGGCTAATGCCTTGGAATCAGAGCTCGGGGCCGAAGATGTCCGCGGCATCACACGAGCTGGGCTGGTCTCATTGAGCACACAGAACTTGCCGTGAGCGCCGGAGCTAGTGGTTCTAAGAGGCTAATAAAAGCGGGCTACTCGACGCGCCTTCTTCGCGCGGTGCCGCTCATCGTGATACTGTCTGCCATTTCGGTGCTGATGGAAGCAGCTGGCTGGCTAAGTCATTTTGAGACCGCTTGGCTTGATTCGTTCCTAATAATGAACCGTGCGCAAAACTCGAACGTCGCCATCGTCTATATAACTGACAAGGATTATTACAAGCTTTTTCAGGGTCGCAGCCCGTTGGATGCAGCAATACTATCGCGTGCAGTCAGTGCAGCTTCGGTGGGAGGGGCCTCCGTGATTGGTGTTGACCTAGATACTTCTGATCGAAGCTTTCGAACGTTGCAAATTGATTCGCGTTGGCCAGCGGTAATCTGGGGCGAAGAGGGGATTCCAAACACTGGCAGCATGGTACCCGTACCCGCCCTGGGGGGCCGCAGCATAGCGTTGACCGGTCTGACGGAGTTTCCAATTGATAGCGATGGCGTTGTGCGGCGGTATCAGCGTACGTTTATGTCTGGTTCAAAACTGCTCCCATCGTTTAGCTGGATAATAGTGAAAACTTATTGTGCTCGGCACCTAAACTTGTGTAGCCACATAGACTTGCGCGATGCATCATCTCGCACTATGGTAATGCGGTTCTCATCATTGCCCAGGCAATCACTATCGGTAGGTGAGATACTCGATGCAGCGCGCTCTCCCTACTGGCGTGAAAGCAGGCCCTTAAACGACATGATCGTGTTGATTGGCGGTTCGTATCATGCTGGCCGTGATTTAGTAGTTACGCCTCTCGGGATCAAGCCGGGGGTATCCTTGACCGCGGATGCTATACGTTCAGAATTCGATCGCGGACCAATTCAACCGCTCCGTTCCGGAATCGCATTTCTGCTGGACCTGGGGATCGGCGCACTAATCGTCTGGATCAGTTACGGGTTTCGACCGCGTGCGGCGTTGGTTATCACCCTACTGGGCATCCCCGTGCTGGCAGGTATCGGTAGTTATCTCGCCTTTGCCAGCCTTGCCAAGTGGGTTGATTTCATTCCGGTAACCTTGGGTGTATTCATTCATCAGTTGTACGACCACGGTGCCGAGTATCGTCGCCTTTTGCATGCTGAGCAATATCGCGCTTAAGGAAATATAGCGCAGCGCGCAATTGATGCATCGAGGAGTTCGCCTCTAATTCTGACGTCCGGAAATCTACTTCTGGCTGTAAGCGCGGTTACACCCGTAGTGTTGCTCCTCTGGTACTTTTACGAACGCAAAGACCACCCGGAGCCGCGCGTATTGGTGCTAAAGGTCTTTCTGTTGGGAATGCTCATGTTTATTCCGGCAGCATTAGTGGAGGCCTTATTTCCGGTTCATGGTTTTGACTTTCTTGTTGCGGCGATCTGCGAAGAGGCCTTAAAATTTTCGTATTGTGGGCCTACGTATCGAGGCAGCACGGCTTCGCTGACCCGATGGACGGTATTGTGTACGGCGCAACGCTCGGATTAGGTTTTGCTAACTTGGAGAACCTGGCTTATGTATTTGACGGTGGAATGGCGGTTGCAGTAGTCCGAGCGCTCACTGCTGTGCCAGGGCATGCCCTGCTGGGAGCAATCATGGGCGCCTATGTCGGCACCGCACGCTTCGCCTCACCTCAAATGCAGTCCAGTTTACTGTTGCGCGCAATAGTTTATCCCGTCGCACTACACGCCTGCTACGACGCTGGGGTCACCTTCGGGAGTTTTGCGATTGTTGTGCTCGTCCTCATCGGCGAGGCGGCTTGGTGCAGGTCGCTGATGAAGCGCATCCGCGGCGCCTACCAGGCAACATCGCTCTTTGCACGCGTAAGCTCTGAGGGTAAGGTACATCGCCGCACGCCAGCAGCATGGACCAAAATATCGCTGGCACTATGCTCGCTTGCGCCGGTTCCCTAGTATTGCTCTTGGTGGGACTCTCTATTTCAGGGGGAGCGGCCGGCCAAGCGGAAGGCCTCGACGCCGGCGCCTGGTTATTTTGGTGCATCCTGGCCGGGGTTTCGACAATCGGCGGACTCATATTATTCTGGTCTGGCCTCCGGGGACCGTTTACAAGCGCCGGATCCGTCCCGCCGCATTCAGCTTGACAATCCGACCAGCCAGATTTTGGCTATCGTAATCTGGTCTTCGCTCAACTGGAGCCGTCAGACTGCGCGTCGATTGTTTACAGAACGAGGCAGTGGTAGCCCTCGTTTCTTAAGCACGTCAAGCCGTAAAGCTGCACGAAGCTCATCATCGCTGAGATCGATCTTGAAACGATGCGCATGAACCGTTTCAGCGGCTTCAGTTGGTAACCCACGCAGCATTGAACCGATCTTGAGCACCGTTATAAACTCCATCAAGTTGACATCAACTTCGCCTCGGTCAACCTTATCATAGAACTTATCCTCCAATGCCGCGAGATACTTGAGTGCCTTTTCGGCGCGTTCGACGTGATTTGGCAAACTGCGTTTCGCAATTGCCGTGCTCACTTGAACGTCCGTCTGCAATACGAGATCGGCCCATTTGAATTGGGCTGACCATCGGCGGAGCATATGGATCGAGACGTCAGGCGCCTGCGTCTTGCAAACTTCAGCGAACTTGTCGAGCGTCCGTCCTTCGCCAAGTGCATAGAACATTTGGAAAACGCTCATCTGGCGGGGATCCATGAAAGCAGCTTCGATCTTAGCCCTGCGAGTGCGTTCAATCGTCGCTACGCGTTCACGATCATTGATAGGATTGAGTGACATTTTACAGTGCCGCAAAGGACCGGCGGGTGGAGGTGCGGGGATGGGACCCATTTTCGGATAAACGTCGTTACCCGCTTTACATCGGCTGTCAGTTTGAACGCTCCTGCCTTTGCAGTATCTCCTGGGCGATCTCATCGGCCGTCATCGCCTTCGTTCGAAGAACATCTTTCCGCGCCAACGCTTAAGCTCCTCATCATGCGTTCGTGCATCGATCTCCGCTTCGGTGACTCGTCTGCCCTTTGTTTACTGGGCCGTTTCTTTCGCTCATATTGCTTAGTATACGACAACTCGGGCTTTATACCGCTGGGGCAGCCTAAAGCCGATCTAGCAGTGTCGTTGCGAATCGTTGCGGGATTGGCATTGGGAACGCCCTGTGACGGCTCTTGTTGATGAAATAGGTCGATTTTGCGTTGTCTTTAAAGTCATTGCCAAAACTAGTGGGAGCAGACGAAAGATGATCTGGCGATTGTTCGCGAGTGCCTCGATTGGTAATTAACGTTGACCAGCGCCGTTCTGTTTGGGTATACTGGCTATGGTTAGGTACAAGTCCTAGGGGCCGAGCACGAGCATGCGTCGGCCCCTAATCGTTAGCGATCTCCGTCAGTGAAGTAATACGCTTTGCCAAAACGGCGCAGACGTCTATTGGTAAGTGGGCCGCCGCGTTCCAAGTGCGCTTGCGCCCGTTTCAGCTCCTCATCCCGCCCGGGATTGGAGCCGAGAACCAGGACTTCGCGGCCGTGATCGGCGCTTTAACAGTAACCGCCCAGCGGTCTTCACCCTCGTATCCACGTCCTGGCTCGAACTCAATTGCGAGAATGTCGAATCGGATGTTCTTGCTCGCGTATTCAGCGTTATCGGCGTAGACGCGACCGGAGCCGAATGAGAATTCGTCATTCTGACTCGCACGTTTGAGATCTTACGGATTCGGTTTAAGTATCTTCTTTCATTTTGTTCCTCTCTCTAAGTTACATTGTTGTTTATGTGTGCCATTTGGGAACTCTTCACGCGGCGGAATGCGTAAGGCCATCTTCATCGCATACTCCGTACCAACATGGTGGGCAGTACTCCATCAAAGCTTCAATGTCGCGTTGCTCCTCATGGTGCTCGGTGACGCCTGAGATCGCATCACGGGTGCAATGCTGGCCGAGTTTGTTTATGCATTTGCACCTCTTCTTGGGAGTATCCAAACCGCTTGTATTAGAGAGCAGCACGCTAGCTGCGTTGGTCTGTTTCATTCTGGCCTCCGTTGTTTTGATTGACGTTTGGGTGTTTTGAATCGACCTGCGCCGGAAAGTGCTCTCGCCATGACGCTACGCATCGTTGACAAGCTTCACCGTGATGCCTGATGGGGAAATCGCAGGCAGGAGGCGTCGGCAGCCGGCGGCATTCGCGTAGGAGGCGCTGGGCACTCACGATTGCTACTGCCCCGTGTTCGGCTTCCAGCGCAGGGAGCAAACGCGATTTCTCACGCCGTAACTCCTCGATCATCGCTGCATCAAGTCGCTCAGGGTGAAGCACGCGAAGCACCTGGCCGCACGGAAGAAGGTCCGCGCCTCGGGATCGTACGCGTTCGATCAAGTCCGAGGTCATAAGTCGAGTTCCTCGGGAGCCCGCGGAGAAGTGCCCTCGTCGGCCTGGATTCGGGCATTGGCGTAAGCGAAAGTGTCGTCGGCCCTTACGGGCTGGTTAGCCTCTGGGTCGGTAGCGGATTCGCTGGCGGCATCTGGGTTTTCGTTCCGAGCGTCTTGCGAATCCGCAAAATCCCGGGAACAAGAAAAAGCTGCGTGGTCATGCGGATTTTCGCCCGTCTGGCGCTTCTTATTTTCTTGATCCCCACATATATCGGGAACAGGGGAACAAGAAACCGGGCGCGCGTACCGATACGGGTCGTTCTTCCTCCCCTCGCCGGTTCGCAGAGCCCTGCCTGATTCGACCAGAGCCTTCAGCGCTTTGGATTTGACGGCTCCGCGCCCTTCAATTGCATCGAAGACTTCAACGCGGGTTTCCGCTTCGCTTGTGGCCTCGAGGTGATCCACTATCGCCGCCTCGACGCGGTTCTGATCGGCCTCTGTCGTGGAGCCTTGTGCGCTTAGCCGATACGTTTCGGGATCAAGTGCAATGATGGTCGGTTCCAGGTCCTCGCCATATCGTTGGATCGAGGAGAGTGAGCGCACGTCGTCGCGCCGCCGCATTTCGAGTAGCGTATCGACCGCACCGAAGAGGCCGGTGCTGCCCAAGACTGCGTCACCGTCGGACCCTCCTGACTTCTTGGCATGATGGGTAAACATGAGATGCGCGCCGACCTTGCGAGCGAGGTGCGAGAGTCGATCGAACTTGTTCGTTACCTCGCCATAGTCGTTCAGGTCGCTGAATCGCGCGAATTTTTGCAATGTATCGACGATAATAACGTCCGGCTTTCGCTCCGCAGCCTCAGCTTCGAGCCAGGCTAGTGCGTCTTCCGGCGCTCGCGCCACGTAAAAAGCGATGTCGTCGTTTTCCGTTGCACCCATCATGCAGAAGTGCCGGCGCAGTTCGTTGCGCCTTTCTTCTAGCGCCAGGTAGATGACCCGGCCGCGTTTAGTTGGCCGCCCCAGAAACGGTTCGCCTCGAGCCACGCTGAAGGCAAGGTTTTGGGCGAGTGTTGACTTGCCGACCTTAGGCTTCGCGGTGAGTAGTGATGTGCCAGCGTCGGGAAGCAGGCCATCGACGAGCCACTCATGCTCCAGCTCTGGTTCCGCAAGCAGGGCGCCCATCATTACCCATGCATCATCCGCGGTTGTCGGTTCGCCTCGGGATTGAACATGCGCTTCGGGCTCCGACGATCCGAGCAATTCTTTATATGCTCTGAGCTTACGAGCGTACTCGTCTGGATCGCTGAGAAGTAACGCGTCAACGTCAGCCCCGCTCTCAATGCGATGTGGCTCGACTTGACCGCGCAAACGCTCAAACTCCCGGCGATCGAGTGGTGCGGTCACGCCGGCCGACCCTCACCGAGGAGCCGCGCCAACCCACTCACTCGCTTGCCTTGCGGCTTCCATCCAGAAAACGCTCTAGAGCCGCTTTGGGAACAAGGAGTCTGTGCCCGATGCGGATCGCCGGGATGTCTCCTCTTCTGGCTGCCTCATAGGCTAGACCGCGCCCGATTCGAAGACGTTGGGCTGCCTCCTCGACCGTGTAGAGCAGGGCCTCTTCATTTGTCGCCACTCGGTTCTTCCTCCAAAAACATCAACATACGCAGACCGGCACTCTTAAGCATGGAGTAGTAGGGATCGATACCACAAGTTCATAACAAAAGAGTTATGATTGCTAGGAGAAGTGGACCACCAGACGATCAAGCCCTCATAGTTCGCGAGTGTGCCTCGAGAGCAATCGCCGTACTCCTCGTGAACCATCAGGACTCCATCGATCTGAACGGCACTATTCGGCTCCCCTCACCCATCAAGGGCCTCTACAGTCACGAAGAGGAAGGTGATCCACAGGTAGGGCGAGCCGCACTGCGCAAGGCAAGCCGGCGGTGGGTAGCCAGATACTCGCCGTTTGACCCAAGACTCTACCTGCAGACAGAAGCCAAAACGATCAGCGCGCCTAGACTTGCGAATGGCCACGACAGATTGAGTGCGTTCGCGAGTTTCGTAGCGGATGAAAGCTATGGCAAGGAATCCCCGAGCATTTGGTTGCGCGATCTCAAAGGTTGGCTAAGGAAGAAGCGCACTATATCACCTGACAAACTTCGGAGACTGTCGCAGGCCACAGGCGCAAGCTGGGTAGTGCTCTTTTACGAGGCTCGCTATATTCAGCATCTTGTCGTAGCGATTCAGATGCTTCTCTCGAACAAATGTTTCGCACAGGCGGCTGTGTTGACCGGTTATGTTTTCAGAACGTGGACCTTTCAGAATGAGCTCACAACACTCGACCTTTTTGCACCCGAGTGGGGTCTATTTAGTCGAGCGTTGCCTGAAATCGAGAGGCAATTTAAGTTCTGGAATACCATCCCAGCCCGTGTACAGATCACTCACGTGAAAGGCGCCGAACTTCGAAGCGTTTTTCGGCTATGCGAACCTAGTGATCTCAAATTCCTACCGAGACGCGATCCGTATCTGTATCCGACAGTCGCGGTCACCAAGGCCTCGATGTTTCTTTTATCTGGTCTGTTTCCGGAGCGATTCAACCCTTCGAACGCCAAGAGCCTGAAAAACAGCGCAGAAAGTATTTTTGGTGAAGCATGAGTGTTTACAGACGTGGACGCCGCTGGGCGGTCTCCATTGATCTCGATCGTGAACCAAACGGCCAACGCCATAGGCCATACTTAGGGTCGTTCAAAACAAAGAAGGAAGCTAGGTCCGCGGAAGTTCACGCACTTCATGAACGGGATAACGGGATCGATCTCGCCCCTGCCAAGGTGACCTTCAAGCGCGTCCTGGAACGTTACAAAGCCGACCAGCTAGCTCGCAACCTTGAACCAAAGAGCATTCAAGAGGATGCCGCAAGAATTCGTTTGTATATCGAACCGCGTTTGGGTAATATTCTGGTATCCAAACTCAAACCAGCGCATTTAAGCGAATTGTATACTTTTCTCCTCAGCTCGGGCCGGCGAGGTGGCCTAAAAGGCCTGTCATCAAAGACTGTTAGGCATGTTCACAGCATTATTAATGCCGCACTCGTCTGGGCAATGAAGATGCAGCTGGTTTCAAAGAACGTGGCTGCCGCTGTTGATCTTCCACACATTCGTCGAAGTGAAGCGAAGGCATTTTCGGTTGAAGAGGCGACGAAACTTCTGAACGCTGCCAAAGACAGCGCGATCGGCAGTCTAGTGGTGTTAGCCTTTACAACTGGCGCAAGGCGCGGCGAATTGCTTGGCATGAGATGGCATGATGTTAACTTTGAAGCTCGCTACGTGACCATAAAATCTAGCCTCTCAGAAGTCGGCGGGCTTGTTCGCCTCAAGGGGACTAAGACAAACAGGTCTCGGCGCGTGCCCTTATCGACGCTCGCAATCGATGCGCTCCGCAAGCAGCGCGCCTATCAAGCTCAGCAAAAGCTGCTACTTCGCGAGGCTTATAAAGATGAGGGATTTGTGTTCTCAACCCCCACCGGTGATCCGTGGGTTCCATCTGCCGTGACCGACAAGTTCAGGAAGCTTGCCCGTCAATGTGGGGTTTCCAGCACGCGTCTTCATGACGCTCGTCATACGGCGGCGACATGGCTTATCACGGAAGGAGTTGATATCCCGACCGTTGGGGCTATCCTGGGCCACGCAGCGCCCAGTACGACTCTGAATATATACTCGCACGCCATCGCTGGGGCCGCCGAATCAGCAGTGGAGAAGATCGATGAGCACCTCGCTCGCGGACAGGCAGTTTGAACTCCGTTAAACCGGATGGCTACACTTTGGCTACACTTATGCTCCTGCGTAACGAAAAAAGCCCGTCGTTACAGGCTTTCAGTGGTAGCGCCAACGGGAAT
>CAVVZD010000008.1:0-1064946 GCA_963752765.1 Vulcanimicrobiota bacterium | reverse complement strand
GTCTCCGTTTGAGGACTAACTCGCCGCACGAGACGCACGCAAGCGGATTGGCTGCGAGTGCCTCAAGCCGTGGGGTGCGCCAGGTTCTCGCGGCGTAAGGCCGTGGCGGTGAGGCTTTGCGCGGCGTAGCGACAAGCGGTGACGGCGGTGACGCGCGCGTCACGCGCCGCTCGCTACGCGACGGCCGCGATGAGACGCGAGACGGTGCGATCGTGCTCGTCTGTGCGTCACGAAAGATCTGTGCGAGACGCACCGCGATCGGGCGCAGCAGCTCGCGCCAATGCGGCATCGTGACGGCGAGGTCATGGGTGAGTGACGCTGCGAGCCGGCACACGCCGTTGGGCAGTTCGGCAAAGTCACGCGCGGTGAACGTGCGATCCTCCAACAGGTCGAGCACGAACGCGTCAACGTCCGCTCGCACCGGTTCCATCGCGTCGAGGGCCAGCGAGTCACGGTTGCGCTGATCGGCATGGAGCACGCCAATCATTGGATCGAGCCCATACGCGAGTAACGCGAGACGCGTCTCGGCCTCCACGCAGGCAAACAGGTAGTTCCGTAACGCGTTCACCGGGGACGTTGCGGCTCGCGGCGCACCCGTAAGGAGTGACGCCCGCGAGTCGGCCCGCGTCCAGCGCGCCGGGATACGTGCGAGATCGCGATCGCGAAAGCGCACGCGCACGTCACGAAACCCAGCGAAGTACAGGCTGGCGGCGCTCGCTTCGATGACGCGCACGCGTTCAATCGACTCAGCCGTGCGAAGCGCCGCGCGCAGGTTGTCGAACTCACGCAAGTCGGGGACACCTAGGCGTACGAGGTTCCGGCCCTGGCTGTCGAGTTTTGCCGCGATGAGCTCGCGCGCGATCGTCACGTCCAGGCCATTTGTAACCGCGAGCGCTTGTGCGCGCCGAATTGGGTGGCCGTCGTAGCCGTAAGGAACCGAATGCGTAAGCACTTCGCCGTCGCGGCCGATCTGGACAAACGCCGCACCGATTGCCCGAAGCCATGCTAGGCTCGCGAGGCTCACAAATCCGGCATGTCCAATTAAAACGAGGCGTTCGAGGCCACCGCCCGCACGGTCGAGCACGATCGACCGGCGCTGCCTGCCAATCCCGTCCTGCACCTGCAGCTTCCCGCGGTCGACGACGCGCATCGCAATTCCGAAACCGTCCACGACCAAAACGCCGACGCGGACTTGCAGCGGGGGATACAAGGGCGTAAAGTTCTGCTTTAGCATCTGGAGCAACTACCTCCGGGTGCGACGCCCCGGTCCGTTCGCGCGGATCGGGGCACCTTAATTGTCTTCTGGACTATTCTCCGCGTCGGCCATCAGAGCATCCCACAATTTGAACGCCATTCCGGGCAGAGAGCTATCGATGGAAACCATCGCCATCAGCGTCATGCCGACTTGGGCCGCGAGCATCTGCGCCGGCGTGAGACGCTCGGGCATTTTTTCCCAGAATCCATCTCTTAGCGACTGCTTGAAGTATCCGAACATCGAAAGCGGATTTGTGCACTGCCCAGGCTTGCCGTCTTTTAGCGCGGCCTCCCGGACAAATCGTCGCTGATTCTTGATTTGGCGCCAAAACATGGGAAGCGCAGTCGCCGCTATTGCTTCATCAGCGCTTTCGATGATTGAAAGCTGCTTTTCCCACGTAAGGCTGAGCGTCGCAAACGTTTCCTCCGTGAGTTCTCGTCCCACCGTCGTCGTTTCAGCGTCCCAGTCGGGATTCATGGCGCGCATCAGGGGCTCAAGCGTTTTCATCGATCCGCCCCCCAGCGGCTTGCCAAACAGACCGATGCCCCAGGCGAAACCCATTGTAGAGGATCGCGTTTGCACACCGCCCGCATTCTCGGGACCGATCCGATTTATCAGATGCTGGTGATGCCTCTCGATCGCATCGGGAAGCACTGTTTCTAAGCCCTGTCGCGTTGGCTGGCGAATCACTTCACGGATTCCGACCTGGTTCGCCTTGATGTTTTTCTCAAGCCCGGCGAGAGCCACCGGGCGGACCGTGTGCCATAGCTTACCGTCGTGAACGAAAAGCAGCACACGGAGGACGTCGCCCTTCGCACCTCGCCGCCGTAGCCGGTAAAGACGCTCGGCTCGACGCATAACCCATGCGGGCCACGGCCGCGGAGGAAGAAAGTGGTCGTGTACATCGTTGTCGAGCATCGTCTTTGTAACGCGAAGCCCAAGGCTTTCCAACCGCTGTATCACCTCGTCCGTCGAGACTACCTTGATGTCGTTCGGGTTCATTCCGCGCTCAACTTTCCGTTTTTGCAGCTCTTCTGAAAGCGCGCTCGCAGTGTGCCACACTCTTCTTGCGGAGCAACCGTAAACTAATCCGCAAAGGAGAGATATGCTTCGACTTAAGCTGTGGCGACTCCAGCAAGGTCTCACGCAGGATCAGGCAGCGCGCAGACTTGGGATCGGCGAATCGACGCTTGCGATCTTAGAATCAGGACGATTGCGGCCGACGCGGCGGACAGTTAGATCAGCTGCGACGCACCTTCGGTAAGAACACCGATCAATTGTTCGAACCGGTGCGCGAACGCGTCGGGAGTGGGCTATGAGCAATCCTCAAGCCGTCAGACTCGACGCGATAACCGTAGACGAAAGCCTTCAGCCACGGTGCGACGGACTAGACGAAGCCCACGTCCAGGCTCTCGCGGAGACTCCCGAGGATTGGCCGCCGGTGGTTCTAGCGAGCGATGGAGACGACCTCAAGCTCGTCGATGGATTCCATCGCCTCGAAGCCGCGCAGTGGCTCGGATATGAGGCCATCCAGGCCACCGTCTTTACCATACCCGATGATCGCGATCTCTTTCGGATTGCATTCCAACTGAATGCGTCGCACGGACGGCCACTCGACCTGCGCGACCGCAAGCGTTACGCGGATTTTCTGATTCAGAAATCCCCCGAACTCTCTGATCGAGAGGTCGGGCGCCGCACGGGGCTCCATCATGAAACGGTCGGCGGGCTGCGTCGTGGGCACGAGCCGGCGTTTCGAGTAACGGCGCGTAAGCCGGGCGACCTTCCCGATACGATCGGCCTGCTCGATCCGATTCGACGAGCGAAAGCAACGCGCGATGAAAAGGCTATTGCTGGCTACGTGCAGCGCGTCGTCATTGCGCTTGCCGATCCGTACGAAGAAAACTCCGCACTTGACGCCTGGTCAGATGACCCGGCCGAGATCGCACGCGCCTGTTTTTCCGCAATGGGCGAGCAACGCGCGACCACTGTCCTTTCCGATCTGGAAACCGACGCGAGCTTTTTGCTCAAAGTCGGAAAAGCCCGAAAACACATCACTTCCAATGGAGGAATCCAATGAACAATCAAACGCGCAGGAAGCGCGAAACCCGAACAACCCACGACGAGAGCGGGTTCTCGTTCTCTAACACGGCAGCATTTGCCGACAAAGACGAACTGATCGAGAAGAACCTTACCTTCACGATCAAGTCCATCGAGCTACAAGAAGACCGTGGTTACGAGGAGGGCACAGACCGCTGGGCAGTGACAATTGCCTTGGACGGACGCCCAGACGAGATCATCACGTTTGGTTGTAACGACCAGCGCGACGCCCAGCTGAAGTCAGCGCAAGACTTCCTTGCCCGTCGCGGATCAATTCCCAACATCCGCCTTCGCAAATCCGGACGAGCATACTATTTTGAGAACGTCGTGCCGGCCTAACTCACTCAAATGCTGAGGGCCGGCGACTGCGAATCGACCGGCCCTCGGAAAGGAACTTTCTCCATGTCCAAGGGTAAGGGAAAGCCCCGTGCGCGTCAAGCCACGGGCAAAAAGCCTCCACGCACGATTGCGCAATACCGTGCGCAATCGCGCAAAGAAGCAAGAATATCTCAAGCGAACCGCTCACGTAATTTCCAGCATGCGCGCGGAGGGCATCTCCTTGCGCAGAGCGGCCCACGATCAGGGAATTAGCCCACAAACGGTATTGCGCCACGGTAGGTCGGCATTGCGCAAGAACGCAAGCGGCCAGTACAGGGCGCGGACAAGTGACAAGATGCTGCGTGTCCTCGTTCTGCCTACCCCGCAGGGACTGGCGGAAATCGCCACTCGCGATTCCGCGTCGGCGACGATGGCTGCCGAGTATTGGAATGCTGTCCAGCATTTTCTTGAAACCGGCGATGAATCGAGGCTGCGGCGATACCGCGGCAAGACACTGACGGACGCTTCGGGCTGGCCCCACGCGTTGCTCACCGATCCGGACGAGCTCGAACGACTTGGCTCCGCCGGCGTTCTCTCATTCGAATCTCTCTATGCGAGGGCAAGCTAATGCGTCGCCGAGAGAATGACCCGATCGCCGCGGCCGCGCGGCGGCAAAAGGCGCAGCGGCGCGTCGGCGTGGGCGCGGCTTGCTCGTGCGGTGAGATGCGACCCGAAGCCTTACTTAGCGGGCGAAAATCACCGATGTGCTATGCCTGTGACGAGAAGAAACGAGGCAAGTCGGGGATGGAGGCCCATCATGTCGCTGGCCGCGCGAACCATCCTGGAACGATCGAGATTCCGGCCAACGATCATCGCGCAAACCTCAGCGTCGCTCAGTACGGCTGGCCGCAACGTACTCGCGAAAATCCCGATGGGAGCCCGCTTCTTGCCGGTGCGGGATGCATTCGTGGCATTAGCGCCACGATCGCATACCTATTCCACGTATTCGGTGAGTGGGTAGCGATCATGCTCGAAGCCCTGGATAAGTACCTTGCCGAGCAGCTGGGATCGCTGTGGTGGCGCGGCACCGAGCTCGAACAATGGGAGCCGCACTCATGAAACCGCATCTTACACCGCTCCCGCTTGCCATCCGCGCGTATCCCGTTCCCGATGGCATCGAGACCCGCGCCCGCGGAATTACACGCTGGCGACGGCCCACGTCGACATTCATTTTCGATACCGAAACGCGGATCGACGCCGCCCAAGCACTGACCTTCGGCAGTTACCGCTTCTATGACAATGGCATTTGTAAGGAAGAGGCGCTTTTCTACGGCGATGATCTGAACGAAAAAGAACTCGTCATTCTCCGACAGTATGTGGCAACGCGCGCTGCCGACACCGATCGGCGCGTGGGAAACTCCCGAATTCTCTTACTTTCCATCAAGGAATTCTGGAAAGATTCTACGCGGCGGCCTTCGATGCTCGGTCTCTGGTCGTCGCTTTCAATTTCCCATTCGACATTTCAAGGCTGGCCTTTACGGTCGGTGCGGCGCGCGATCGCTTCGCGGGCGGCTTTTCCCTCGGCTTGTGGCAATACGAAGACAAACACGGCAATCGCAAAGAGAACCGGCACCGGCCGCGCGTCGCCGTCAAGCACATCGACAGCAAACGCGCGTTAAAGGGCTTTACCTCCAGCCTCGACCCCGACGAAATCGATTTGATCCCCGAAGGCGCACAACCTGGATCGGATGCGAAGCAGTGGTTCCGCGGCAACTTCCTCGATCTTCGAACGCTGGCATTTGTCTTGACCGATCGCGGCCATTCGCTGGAATCAGCTTGCCAAGCGTTTGGGGTCGAGCACGGAAAGACGAAGGCCGAACGCCACGGTATCGTTACAACGGAATATATCGACTATAACCGGCGCGACGTTTTGGCAACGGCCGAACTCTGCGCCAAGCTCTTGGAAGAATACGACCGCTTTGACGTACGCTTGCAAGTCACCAAAGCGTACTCACCGGCCTCGTTGGGGAAAGCGCATTTGCGCGCCATGGGCATTGCGCCGATTCTCGAACGGCAACCTGACTTCCCGAAACAATACCTCGGTTATGCGCAAGCAGCATTCTATGGCGGTCGAACGAGCGCGCATATCCGCAAGACACCAGTTCCTGTTGTTTACGTAGACTTTCTCTCCATGTACCCGACCGTCAACTCACTCATGGGTCTTTGGAGCTTTGTCATTGCGGAAAGGATTGATGTTCAAGCCAACTGTGTTCGCGAAATCGAGAAGCTTCTCCGCACGGTCACGCTGGAGAAAATGTTCGATCCGCAAACGTGGCGTAAGCTTCCTGCATTTGTTCGGATCATCCCGAATGGCGATGTCCTGCCGACGCGTGCGAAATACAGTCATGAGAGCAACGACTGGCAAGTCGCAATCAATCATCTCTTTGGGGCAAACCATGATCCCAAAGACGGCCTCTGGTTTGCGCTACCCGATGTGGTTGCGTCGGTGCTCTTAACCGGGCCCATCCCGAAGATCGTCGATGCGTTTCGCATCGTGCCCAAGGGTACGATGCCCGGGCTCAAGGCGATTAGGTTACGAGGGGCAGTTGAGATCAACCCGCAGAGCCAAGACTTCTTTCGCGCTGTGATCGAAGAGCGCAAACGGCACGGAAGTGCGGACCCCAGGTTAGACAAAGCCTTCAAGGTATTGGGAAGCGCCACAAGCTACGGCATCTTTGCCGAAATGCGACGCCAGGAAAGCATCGAGCAGTGTGGGGTAACGTGCTATGGCATCGATGCTGATCCGTTCCGTTGCCGCGTTCCCCATGTCGAGACCCCAGGTGAATACTGTTTTCCCCAACTTGCCTCACTCATTACCTCCGGAGCTCGACTGATGCTGGCAATGCTCGAGCGTTGCGTGACCGATCTTGGGGGGACCTATGCGATGGAAGACACCGACTCTATGGCGATTGTGGCGACCAAACGTGGCGGCCTTGTGGAATGCCCGGGTGGTCCATATCGGAAGAACGGCATCGATGCGGTCAAGGCACTCAGTTGGGAACACGTTACCGAGATCGTCAAGCGGTTTGCGCCGCTCAATCCGTATGATCGCGATGCGGTTTGGGGTTCGATCCTAAAGATCGAAGCCGACAATTTCGATCCCAAGACCGGCCGGCAGCGACAACTTTGGTGCTTGGCGATTTCCGCCAAACGCTATGCGCTTTTCCTCCGCAATCGGGACGGCGACCCTATCCTCTTGCGGAAAGGCGAGAATAACGGCGAGGATCGCTGGTCGGAGCACGGTCTGGGGCACTTGCTGAATCCGACCAATCCACGGAGTGACGATCGCTCATGGATCGCGCAGGTGTGGCTTCGGATGATCCGCCGATCGTTAGGCTTAACGACGAAGTCGCTTCCATTCCAAAAACGCCCCGCCGTTGGTCGCATCACCATCAGTAGCCCCGCAGTACTCAAACCGTTGCGCGGGCTGAACGCCGGTAAGACCTACCCCGAGCAGATCAAACCATCGAACTTCATCCTCAGCTGCCATGTGCGCGCGCTGGGTCACCCGATCGGAGTCGATCCCGAGCGTTTTCATCTCATCGCACCCTATGAGCTCGATCCGCGGCAATGGGCGAAAGTTCAGTGGGTCGATCAATACTTCGGTAAGCGTTACCGGATCAGCGCCTCGGCGCCGCACGGTTCGCGATCCCTAGCGCGTGTGAAGAACTACGGCGACATTTTGCGCGGGTACGAATTTCATCCGGAATCGAAGTGCGATGATAAAAGAGGCGAGGCTTGCAATAAGAGAAGCGTAGGCCTCTTGGCCCGCCGCCACGTGACGATCGCTTCGATCACGTACATCGGCAAGGAATCGAATCGGCTGGAAGAGGTCGAGGAACAAAGCCTCACCGATCCAAGCGCCGCGTACACGGAGTATCCTGATCCGCGACGCGATGGCTGGTATACGAAGGTTTTGCCAATCATCAAGGCTGTTCCGCTTCCAAGGCTTCAAGAGCTCGCGGGGCTCTCACGACGCGCCCTGCAGATGATACGCGCGGGGCGGAGACCGCATGCTAAGAACATGGTGATCTTGCGACGGATTGCAAGAGCAAAGTCCTCCTATTTAGTTCGCCGAGGGGCCGCCGATCAGCGCGGTGATTCCCGAAGCAGGCCCCAAGCGGCTACCGCTCGGTCATTCGGATGGCGACATGAGCGGCGCGTCGCTTATCCGTGGTAAGGGCAATTAAGGCCTACCGCCGCATGCGTCGTTTTCTCTTCTTGAGCTACGATGTTGCCAACTGAGAGAGCGCTGTGAGGTACTCGCCATGGCAAAGTCCGGCCTTCGCGTAATTTTACTTTCACTCGTTGCCACTGCCATTGTTGCAGCGTGCTCGGGAGGCGCCAACGGTCCATCGGGGACACCGGTCAACCCGATGGCCGCGGGCAGCGGTTTTGTGCCCTCCGCTCCATCTAATAATGCGCTGCACACGGCCGAACGCCGTCGACAACGTATCGCGCTCGATGAGATCGGCAAAGCGCTCACGTTGCCGTCAATAGCGGGAATGACGGAGCGTATGACGCTCCCCGCTAACGATGCGCCGCCGGGGGCAACGTTGGCAGTAACGGTTTCAAACGCACTTCCACCGAGCGTTTCACGGCTCCCGGCAACGAAGAGCGAGATCTTCCTATCGTTCACGTTAGCGGCCTCGGCCGACGTGACGCTCCGCGGCATTCCGAAGTTCTCGGTGAGGCTACGCTCGAAGCCCGCAAATGATGGCGCATTCTACGCGTGGGCCTTCAGTCCGCAAAGCGGTTGGCGCGACTTTGGTCCGATGACCGTGTCCGGCAACGTCTTGACGTTTGGCGGCCGCCAGAAGAACGTCAAACTACAACGGGGCGTCGCGTATGCCGTTATTCCATTCACCGCTGCCCCATCTCAAGGGTGTCCGACCGGAGCCGTGCTCTTCGTCACGAACTTTCGTAACAGTACCGTCACGGAATACACATCGCCCTATACCGGCGCACCCACCGCCACCATCTCGAATAGCGTGAACACTCCCTACGGCCTAGCGTTCAATGCGAGCGGTAATCTCTTCGTCGCGAACTACCCTAGCAACAACGTCACGCGGTACGCATCGCCCTTTACCGGTGCACCCACCGCCACCATCTCGAGTACCGTGAGCGGTCCCACAGGGGCGGCGTTCAATGCGAGCGGCAACCTCTTCGTCACGAACTACTCTGGCGATAACGTCACGGAGTACGCACCGCCCTATACCGGTGCACCCATCGCCATCATCTCGAACGGCCTGAATTTTCCCTTTGGGGTGGCGTTCAATGCGAGCGGCAACCTCTTCGTCACGAACTTTGGTAACAACACCGTCACGGAATACGCACCGCCCTATACCGGCGCACCCATCGCCACGATCTCGAGTAGCGTGAGCGGTCCCACAGGGGTGGCGTTCAATGCGAGCGGCAATCTCTTCGTCGCGAACGGCTCTAGCAATACCGTCACGGAGTACGCACCGCCGTATACCGGTGCACCCATCGCCAGCAACTCGAACGGCCTGATCGAACCCTTTGGGGTGGCGTTCAATGCGAGTGGCAACCTCTTCGTCGCGAACTTCTCTGGCGATACCGTCACGGAGTACGCACCGCCCTATACCGGCGCACCCATCGCCACCATCACGAACAGCCTGGACCTTCCCACAGGGGTGACGTTCGGTCCATGAACTGAGATAACGCCAAAGGCGTCGTCGTTGAGCGGATCGGCGCGATTTCGCCCTAATAGGTGTCCGCGGACGTTTGAATGCCGTATCGGCAACAAGGCTCCATGACTGCATTCCATTGTCCTTTGACTCAACCGCCGCGTCGCTGAGCGGGGGCGTCATTGTTAGCCGCTTCGCCGATTGCATCGCCAGCACGGCTGCGCTTGGGGATCGCGCTTCGTACACGCGTGAGCTACTAAGCCACGTCGGATGTGAACTTGATTCTCGCTCCCAGCCACCACACGCCGTCGGGGGCAACAGGCGTGGCCGAACTCGATGCAATGGGAAAAAACGTTGCGCTGCAAATGAGCAGCGGCCGCGTAAAGATTCGTGCATTTCCTTTATGCAATCGGCCTGATCGGTCGATTTGTACTACAGGCTCGCGTGAAGTTTGCCAATTGGTTCGAATACCTCCACGGCCAGCATGTGTCGGTTTCGAAACAAGGCCAACTTCCGTGGGCCTTCGTATTGCTCTTGAGCGCCGCATTGAGGTTGATGAGCTCGATGTTCCCCTGTCGTGGACGTTTTGGATCCGAGCATCTTCGAAATCGATTCATAGCCTTGCAAATGAGCTGTATATTTAGTTGGATTCTTACGTATCCGAACGGTCGGTGCGCTTAGCGCTTAGGAAATTGCCGCCCAGCCGCCACGCGCCAGGGGGGCGCACTTTTCCGGGCCTTATCTCCTATCCCGGGCCGCCGCGTAAGGGGCATAAGAGTTAGAGGCTTTCAAAACGAGCCCCCTCTGCCGAACTGCTTGGCATCGCGAATCTAAGCTGCGCGATCGAAACTGCATTGCGTAATGCTAACAGTGCGAGCTTGCTGCCAGCCGCGCCGCGAGCGCTCGCGGCTGCAGTGCGAGCAAAGCTGCAACGCTAAAACAAGGCCCCTCCCGGGCGCGAGGCTCTAGGCTAGGGACCGAGCTAATCCGGTGACAAAGCCTCCGCTTAGCACTGCGCTTTTCGGCCATGAGTTTTTTGCAGTTCGTCGTCGCCGAGTGCGCTACGCAACGCGGTCGACCCCAGCGACCCGAAGTTCGGGTAAAATCAAGGGCGCGGCGCTCAATTAGAGGAAACCGCTTCTGCTATATACTTGGTCGACCGCAGAACATGGGGTGCGAATGTTAGTAGGACACATAGCCGTCAGCATAGCCCTTATCGTAGCTGTTGCAGTCGCGACGAGGCAGACGACGCTTTGGTTAGGCGCGACCTTATGTTATTGCTCTCATTTTCGCGCTCTGTCTACAAGTATGGCTGCACGTATTCCACGTTCCTCGCTAGATGTGCCGCACATCACCGGAGCCGCTTTAGCTATTTTTGTCATTCTCGCTTTCACTGCCTGCGCCGGAACTAGCACTTCTGGCTCGCCGGCAGCCTCATCAATTTTGCCGCAATCGCTGCCAGCTAGCTTGAGCGAACGCTATATCAAACATGTCGTCATTTTGATTCAGGAAAACCGCAGCTTCGACAATCTCTTTGCGGGGTTTCCCGGCGCTGACGGAGCGACGAGCGGAGAAACTCACACCGGTCAGTCGATCGCGCTCCAAAAAAGCAACCTCTATAGTCCGATTGATGGGGAAAACGCGCACTGGGCATTCGTCAGGGATTACGACGGCGGCAAGATGGATGGTTTCGACCTCGTGCCGGTCGCAGGTCAGTATGGCACATACGTCTATCAGTATGTCGATCCAGCGCAGATTCGACCCTATTGGACGCTGGCGAAAGAGTATGCACTCGCCGACCATATGTTCCAGACGCAAGGCAGCGGAAGCTTCACGGCGCATCAGGACCTCATTCGCGGCAACACCGCGATCAATAAGTCCGAAAGCCTCATCGATATGCCGGACGCTGAACCGTGGGGATGCGACGCTCCGCTGGGGACAACGACGCCGCTCATTATCAGCAGCGGCCAGGAGACTGCAAATGGGCCGTTCCCATGTCTCGGCTACGATACCCTGCGCGATCTGCTCGACGCCGGACATGTCTCGTGGAAATACTATTTGCCAGGATTAGAAATAGACAGCGGCGAGCTTTGGAACGCATTCAGCGCGATCCGTGCGGTACGCTACGGCTCCGAGTGGTCAACGAACATTTCGACTCCCGAGACAAACATCTTTACGGCCATCTCGAACCGTAGGCTGCGGAACGTCTCCTGGGTGATTCCCGACTTCGCGAATTCCGATCACCCGGGAGCCGGTTCAGATACCGGCCCGTCGTGGGTGGCCCAAGTGGTGAACGCGATAGGCCAGAGTGTCTACTGGAAGTCAACCGCAATCATTGTCGTTTGGGATGATTGGGGCGGCTGGTACGATCATGTCGCTCCGCCACAACTCGACTATCAAGGCCTCGGGTTCCGCGTCCCAATGCTCGTCATATCTCCGTATATAAAACGAGGCACCATTTCTCACACCCAGTATGAGTTCGGAAGCATCATACGCTTCATAGAGAACAACTGGAAACTCGGACGCTTGCAGTTAAGCACGGACAGACGCGCACAGAGCATTGAAGATCTCTTCGATTTTAGTCGGGCTCCCCGCAAGTTCCGCCCTGTCGCAGCAAAATATTCACGTTCGTTCTTCGAGCATCAACAACCATCGAACAAGCCAGTCGACACCGAATGAACTAGGTTCGAAGCCGCTGCGCATAACTGCAGGCCGCCCGAGGGCATGACTGCTTCGATGCGAAACGGCGCGATCGTTTTCTTGGCGTTGGCGGCAACCTCGAGTTCGCGAGACGTGCTCGGAGCTATTGGCGTGCTCCGAGAAGATCAGCAGAACGACGTCCGCGTTTTCGACGGCCTCGATGATCTGCTGGCCGTAGGGGCTGCCGGGCAGCGGATCGCGCGGAGCGATCCAGCAGACAACGCCGGCCCGTTCCAACGCCGCACAGGCTGCATCGGCGACGGCCTTATCCTGCGACGAATGGCAAATGACCAAATGCATAGGACAAACCCACGGCGTTCAAAACCTCTGCGCCAACCATTTGGAGGGCTATATTCATGTCGCAGGAGACCTTAAGCACCGTTGCCGCTGTCGGCACATTTATCGTGATCGCGGCAACCGCCATCGCAGCCGTCGTGCAACTCCGCCATTTGCGCGCACAGAATCAACTCACCGGATTGCTCACTGTCTTGGCGAGGGTCGAGGATCCACAATTCAACGCGTGGGTGGACGGTGCGAGGGAGCTGGTCAAATCACAGATGTCTGACCCGGGCTACCGTCGCGCGATTCTGGACGGAACGTTTGAGCGAAAGGACAACCCGTGGTTAAACCTCGCGAACTCCTATGACTGGGTCGGCAGCCTGGTGAAGCACAACCTCATTCCCGAAGAGTCGTTGCTCGACGTCTATCAAACTCGAGTAATCGGGGCATGGGAGATCATCGAAGGCATTGTACCGCTCGTACGCAGGCGCGGCGGACCCAGCGTGTGGGAGAATTTTGAGTTCCTGGTCGTTCAAGCGCGTAAGTGGCTGGCGCAACATCCGAACGGAGCATATCCAAAAGGCGTGCCAAGGCTTCCGATTGAGGTTACCTGGCCTGAACTCGCGTAGACAGCGCAGACCAATTATCTAGAACCAAGCTTTGCCAACGCTTTCCAGTGCCGCCTATGCGGAACACGTTCACCAGCGCGAATCCGCGAGCGATAGGCCCGTAGTCGAAGCGATTTCGTTGCGCCGCCGATCGGTAGCGTGCCCGCGGAGCTTTGGCCGAGATGGCTCCCGCGATCGAAGTGTGGGGGCTAGGATGGAACTGAGCCTCAATAAACGGCCTTTCTTATTTGTCTCATAAACGGAGAGGGCGTTTTTGTCGTCACAACGCCCGGGAGCCGCGTGTTTAACGTGTACGCTGCTGAAAAACGGAGGTACCAATCGTGGTTCTTTTTCGATTGCGTCGAGCGCTCGTGTTGCTCCTCGCCGCTACGGCGCTGCCATTTGTGGCGCGAGCCGCTACCAGCGAAGGATTGCCAACGAGGGGCCCAATCGCTCCATACCTTATGCCCGATCGTCAAGCTGAAGTTGCCTTGGCGCGGAGCGCCGCTCCGCCATCGATCGCTGCGAACGCCGAGGTGCTTGTGCTTACTTCCCATGGCTTCGAGATGGCGGTGAAAGGAACGAACGGCTTCGTGTGCCTCGTCGAACGTTCTTGGACTTCGCCATTTAACGATACCGAGTTTTGGAATCCGAAAGAGCGCGGGCCCGATTGTTACAATCCTCCCGCGGCGCACACCGAGATACCGCAGCTACGTCAGGAGGCGCAATGGGCCCTGGCCGGGCTCAGTAGGCAGCAAATGGCGGAAAGAACGAAAGCTGCCTTCGCCGATCATAGCTTTAAGCCACCGGAACCTGGTGCATTTGGCTTCATGCTCTCGAAGAAGGAGCATCTTAACCATGCCCACGGACCGTGGTATCCCCACGTGATGTTTTTCATTCCACCAGATCAAGTCGCTAGTGGGGGCCCCAACGTAGACAATTCGCCGACTCAGTCCGTTGATCGCGGTCCATATCTATCGACGCTGGTTATGGTACGGGTTCTCACGTGGTCCGACGGATCGCCCGCGCCGCACTAGAAGTCGAGGAGTATAGATGCAAGAGCCGACGTTTCGTTACGACGTCGTACATAGGGCGGAACGACCTGCCGAACAAGTGGCGCAGTGCCGACCTGGCGTATGCGGCATCACTTGCGATGTAGTGCTTTGCGTTTGTGCAAGACTCGGGTTTGCTATGCCGGTGCGAGCGAGGCAGCATACTGCTTGTCGGCGTCGAGAAACTCGTCTTTGATTTCCAGGCGCTCCGCGCCGCGAGGGTAACCGCCTTCGGGGTGGCCATCTATCCACTTTTTCGACAACATCGCCGCGTACTCAAAGTACACCCAAATTTGCGGGGCGTTGCGACGGGTAATCGCGGTCAGAGGCCGCAATTGCTCCCAGGCCCTCGTCGCCTGGAAAGCATAGATCATGCTCGTCAGCTCCCAGTCGAGCAATCCGGCCGCGGTAAGCGCTCCGAGATCTTCGAAGGCATTTCCAACCAGTCGAATGCGTTCGACCTGCTCGCGGAACTCCTCCGTACGCTTATCGCGATTCCCCCACTGGTACCGAAACGCCGGATTCTTCACGAGCTCACTGAGCCGCGTGTCTAGGAAGCTCATGGCGTCGGAAAACTCACGCGTCTCCAAAACGCTGCGCAACTCGTTGAGCGCCGCGATCTGGTTGCTTCCGCGCGCGTGACGGAGTTGAACGAGCGCGGCAATCGCCGTTCCCGCGATGACGAAGAATGTGCCGAAGGTGGCAAGGGTGTTCAGAAGCTCCAAAGACATAAGGTCCCCTTCCGAAAGCGCGGTGCGTTTGCGAAGGGGTTTAAAGTGCGCAGTGGCTTGTCCCTAGATTCGGCATGGGACCCACGCCGCGGGGCCGCGTTTTGAAAGGCCTTAACCGCAGGGGCCTGGATGGCTGGCGCAGGGCGTCGCCTGAGTGTACGCTTCGCGCGCATAGAAGTGGATCCAGAATCTGCCGACGGTCGGCCCTGCGCGGTCATGCTCGCTACCATTGCTCTCGTGCGTTCGGACTAGCGTATCAAGATCGTTTGATCCCGAGCCACGCCGGCGCGAGGGGGCTTGTTTTTAGCCTTGCAGCTTTACTCGCATTGCAGCTGCGAGGCGCATCGCATCGCGTCAGCTTCGCTCGCAGCAGCCTCGCTCGCAGCAGCCTCGCATTCTAGCGCTGCGCGCATTGCATGGCTTTGAGCTTAGCTTAGCTTAGCTTAGCCGATTGGAGCGCGGCGCCGAGCAGCTTGGGAGAGGGGTGCAACCGGCGGAAAACACGCGGACCAACAGCCGTCTTTCTGTGGTGGGTGACGTTGGATCTACTCCTGTCCCTTAACTATGTCGGTCCTAACGAACAACCGAATGTACTCTAAATTGGCATTTACTCCATAACAAAACGAGGGCCCGGGTTATTTCCGTTAAGCGCATCCTAACCGGGCACGACAACTACGCGATTGCCGCTACAAGTCGACGCATCCCATGCATTGGCGATGTTCGACAGGGGAAAGATTTGCGTGGGGACCTCTACCCGATGTTCGGCAATCAGTTGCATGTACACCGGCAGTTGTGCCATGACGTCGGTGATCTGAGCCGATCCGGCGCCACTGCCCGAAATGCGAATACGCCGGCTCCGAAGCAGCGACGCAGGCAGGGACGCATTTGCGCCGGCCATCTGACCGATCTGCACGTAGGCAATGTTAGCGCGATCTTCATCCGGGCCGCGTCGCCCGAGTGCAATGAATGCTGCGTCGGCAGCCGGGCCCCAAAGGAAGTCGAGCACGATGCTCGGCGTAGCGGTCTCGAGTGCGTTTGCAAGCGAGGCGGCATCGGCATCGCGATCTCCGCTCAGCGCCACGGTCTTCGCGCCCGCGTTTGCAAGGCGCTGGAGGCGTTCGCGATCGCGTCCTGCACCGATGATGTGCTCTGCACCGAGCACGCGCGCGTTCTGCACCGCGAGCGATCCGGCCATACCCGTCACGCCGAGGATGAGTACCGTTCCGAGCGCACCGATTTCGCTTGCGCGCGCCCTGAGCGGCATCCACGATGAGAGTCCGGGGTTCATGCCTCCGGCCACCGCAATGGGGTCGGCACCGCTGGGAAGCGAAAAGCGCATCGCACCGGGAATCGCCATCCGTTCGGCGAGCGTTCCGTAAGGCGGATGCACGTACCCAGTAAAGATGAGATCGCCGTCGACGGTGCGTGCGACGGCGTCGACGCCGGGAATGAGTGGCCAGGTGCCCGTGCTGCCGTAATGGCGCCCCGCCGCTACGGATCGCACGAACGGGTGAATCCCCGTAGCGACCAGCTCGACCAGTTCGTGTCCCTCGCTGACGTGAGGTTCAGGGAACTCGCCATACTCGGGCGTAGCATCAGGTGCCCCCATAATCGCTGCCTTCAAGTCGTGTTCTCCTCAACGATGTCAAACTAAAAGCAGATTCGGAGACGCAGGCCCAAAGGCGATTGATTCGCAGCCTCACGCCTCGCAACCCGCGGACCTCGTTTCGTGCGACCGATCGCATAGCGCCCAGTGCCTCGCGCCCGACGAACTCGCACGACTGATCGCCGAGGGCGCTGCACTGACACCAGAGACTGCGATCGCCCTCGCACTTGAGGAACATGAAGCGACGTAGCGTAGCCGCCACGCCGCAGGGGCGTCTCGCCTTGTCGCTGCAAGAACGCGTCTAATGCATCCTGCATGCAGCGCCATCGCGGACCGTAGCGAAAACCCCTTACGCCATATAGCATTTTCGACGCCCCGCGAGTTTTGCAAACGCGACTGCAAATTTAGCGCATGGGACTCGATGGGCGAAAAGCCTTTATTTTACGGCCGTTTTGCGAGGCCCAAATCCCGTTTATCCGGCACACTTCAAAAAGGAAATCCTCAGATGAGCCAATTTCATAGCCGCAAACTCTAAAGTGTTCGCTGATCTGCACAGGGCTTGCAACCTTCACGTTCAGGGTACCAGGAAAAAGATTCTCTCCAGTTGCTTTCGCGAAAGCTTGTGGATACGGTTTCAAGCGCGTCTCCCAGTGTCTGCTTCCTGACTGAACTGTTCCCTGAAGGACTATCATATATCGCCTTTCCTGCCGTAAACGTGTTTCTTAGAACCCGCAAAACGAGCAACTGTAACGGGGAAATTCAGGTGGAGCTACGCCAGGCTTCCCCTGAGCGGGCGATGCTATTGAGAATGGTTAAGAGCTTGCGCATGCAGGCCACGATCGCCACTTTGGGTTTTTCCCCGGCAGCTCTCAAGCGTTTATAGAACGCCGCGATAACAGGGTTCCACTTGAGCGATGCGACTGCCGCCATATACAGCGCTTTCCGAACGGCAGCGCGACCACCCCAGATGACGCGTCGTCCACGCATTCTGCCACTGTCCCAGTTCAACGGCGCTACACCAACCAGGGCCGCGATCTTTCTGCGGTCGAGGGTACCCAGTTCGGGAAGATGGGCCAAGAGCGTGTGCGAAACAACCGTACCGATACCTGGAACGCTTTGAAAGAGCTCATCACGCTCACGCCAGAGCGCCGTTTGCTTCACGCGTTTGCCAAGATCCTCGTCAATTTTGCGAAGTCGCTTCTCGAGCCAGGCGATATGCGATTGAATATCTTTGGCCATCGCAGCGTTCGGTACCGACGACAGCCGGGTCTTCTCAGAAACGATCATCTCGATGATTTGCACGCGTCTGGTCATGATCGCAGCCAGTGCTCGATGTTCGTCGCCCCTGAGCGGTTGGGCCGCCGGTCGAATGGCGGCCCCGAATTGCGCTAAGATGGCCGCATCCAGGCGATCGGTCTTTGCGAGGCGCCCAGCGGCCTTGGCAAAGTCGCGCACTTGGCGCGGGTTGACGATGGCAATGGGGATGCCGGCACAGCCCAGCGATGCGGCAACCGGAATTTCTAAGCCGCCGGTAGACTCCATAACCGCCAGCGTGATCCGCTGGTGGGCAAGGAGCTTGTGCAGCTCATCGAAGCCTTTTTTCTCATTAGGGAACGTTCGGTAGATATCCGCGGGCTGCAGGCAAACGTCGATCTGGTCCTTGGCGACGTCGATGCCAACGAAGATGCATTCGTCCAACCTTCCAACTCCAATCTTGTCAATGCGGGCTCGAAGCCCAAGCAACTGTTCGGAATGGATGGAACACCGCGTGAGGTGACCAGAAACTCGTTTACGGGTTATTAACCCCAGCCCCCAATCGGTCTACCTCACGCGTGGATCATAGCATCTCCAGCCTATACAAGGCCCCCCGGCTGCCGGGCGCGGGGCGGAAAAGGAATGACAAATCACGGGTCGCAATTCACGCTCACTCCTACGATTATCATTTATGATCGCTGGCGAGACGCAACAAGAAGGCTAAGTTGGCACGGTGAGCTTATGTCTGCTGAGTGGGTGACTGCAATCGGAACCGTCGGAACATTTGTTGTGATCGCGGCATCGGCGCTTGCGGCACTCATCCAGCTCCGACACTTGCGTGCCGCCAACCAAATCGCTGCACTCGCGACGTTTACACAGCAGTATGAAGGACCGGAACTCCGCGACGCGTTCCATTTCGTTCGCACAGAGCTCCCAAGCCGCTTAGAGGATCGGAGCTTCCGCGATGAGTTGCGCTCGGACAAGCTGGACCGCGCGAGACACCCGGAAATCACAATCGGCAATTTCTTCGAACAGTGGGGCAGAAACTATCGCAGCGGTTCCATCGATAAGCGCGCCTTTTTAAAGGACATGGGCAACATCGCTATCTCCTTCTGGAACGTGATGGAACCCGTGATCTCGATGCTTTCCGAGTCGACCGGCGGCATCAACGTTGCCTGGGAGAATTGGGAAGTGTTAGTCATCGATGCGCTCGCGTGGACTGCCCGTCACCAGCACGGGACATTTCCGACAAACCTCAATCGCCTTCCGCTCGTAGACCCGTGGAAAGAAACCGACCGCCGGTAAAGAGAGATGCCCCTCGCGGCGGGGCCGGGGCAGCCAATCTAGGGACAAGCCACCGCGCAATTAAATCTCTTCCAAACACACCGCGCTTTGGGAGGGACCTTATGTCTTTGGAGCTTGTCAACAGCCTAGCCACCTTTGGCACTTTTCTAGTCATCGCCGGAACGGCAATCGCCGCTCTCGTGCAGCTGCGTCACGCCCGCGGAAGCAACCAGATCGCGGCGCTCGATGAGTTGCGCGAAGCGTTTCAGTCGCGTGAATTTGCGGATGCTCAGAACTTTGTCGATACGGAGCTGAGCGAGCTAGTAAAGAACCCGAAGTTTCGTTACCAGTGGTCGCATCGTGCAGCTCGCACGGATGAATTCCGCGCGCAGATCGAACGCATTCGCCTTATTGGGAACTATTTTGAAGACGTCGGCGCGTTGATCCTAGCTGGCTTACTCGATCGCGATTTGGCGATCCCGATTTACGGCACGGATGTGATCAGAGCCTGGGATCAGCTAGAATCTCTTACCGCCGTTAGCCGGCGCGTCCGAGGCAAGGCCATTTGGGAGAACTTCGAGTACGCGGCGATGCTCTGCAAAACGTGGCTGAAGACCCACCCCGAGGGCGGCTATCCCCGCAACGCTCCACGCTTGCCGGTCAACGACGTATGGCTCGATGCCGACAAGCAGTATGCCGCCTCGCTCGCACCGGCGTAGCAAACTAGAGCCTCGCACAAACGCAAAGCACTACTTCGCCTCCCAGTCTTGCGCAAGGACGGTCATCCTCGGAATTCTCGCCACAAAGCGCGGACATCCTCGGAATTCTCGCCACAAAGCGCGGACATCCTCGCGTCTTCGTAATCCACCCTTACGAGCCGCTCCCTTCTGCCGGGATATCGATCTGGATCATTCGCGGCGCGTCGGTCGGGTAGTCTCCGTGAGGATGCCGCTCGGTCCATGCTTTTGCCCGTGACGCTAGCCACTCGAAGTTCTCGAAGATATGTGGGCGATTCTGACGACTTTGCGCAATGGTATCGCGAAGCAGTCTCCAGTAGAGCGTCACGTTGTACCAATCCGTTTGTAAGTAGATGTCTTCGTCGATTAGACCGCTACGTACGAACGAGCCGAGGTGATTGTAAATATCGCAGAGATACAGTTCGGGATGCTCGCTCCGATCGATGGGAATCGCCAACAGGCTCGCTCGAAACGTCGAATCCTTCATTCGCTCTGATAGATCGTGGCGAACGAACTTGACGAGCTCGCGCACCGAAGGTTCTTGAAGCATCCCGAACGTGCTTTGAAGGCCCGCGAGTTGATTTGCCCGTTGCATGTGGCGCAACTGGACGAGCGCGGCGAGTGCGGTTGCCGCGATGACGAGGAACGTGCTGACGTGCATCCCGTAAAGTGAGCCAACGATAGGTGGAGAATCCTGGGGCCTTCGGCCTCAAAGGAGACCACCGTGAAGAAGTCTCGATTCAGCGAAAGCCAGATTGTCGGTGCCCTCAAAGAACATGAAGCCGGCACACCGACGAAAGATCTTTGCCGACGGCATGGGATTAGTCCAGCGACGTTCTATGCGTGGAAAGCCAAGTTTGGCGGAATGGAAATCAGCGACGTCGCAAAGATGCGTGCGCTTGAAGACGAGAACCGCCGTTTAAAGCGAATTGTCGCCGATCAGGCGCTCCACATCGACACGCTCAAGATTGCCGCCTCGGGAAACTTCTAACGCCTGTGCAGAAGCGTCGAGTCGTACAGGCGGCTCAGGAGCAGCTCGACGTCAGTGAACGCCAAGCCTGTCGGTACGTCCGAGCGAATCGCCGGATGATCCGTTATGTAAGCATTCCTAAAGACGATGTGCCACTTCGTACTCGTCTGGAAGAACTGGCGGCGGAACGGCGGCGGTTCGGCTATCGGCGATTGGCCGTGCTCCTGCGCCGAGATGGCTGGAAGGTCAACATCAAGCGGGTCCTGCGGGTCTATCGCGAGGCAAATCTGCAGGTGCGCAAGCGCCTCAAACGGCGCGTTGCGATTGGACGCGGCGATTTAGCTGCAGCGGCCGTGTCGATGAACGAGCGCTGGTCGCTGGATTTTGTTCACGATACGTTAGAAAGTGGCCGACGAATCAGAACGCTCAACATCGTCGACGACTTCACACGGGAATGCCTTGCCATCGAAGTCGATACGTCGCTTTCGGGGCACCGTGTTGCGCGTGTCCTTGATGCGATCGGCTCCGTACGAGGCTTTCCACAAACCATCGTGATGGACAACGGGACAGAGTTAACCAGTATCGCCATGGCGTGTTGGGCTCGTGATCGGAAGGTGCGTCTTCACTTCATCCAGCCCGGCAAGCCGACACAAAATGCGTACGTCGAATCTTTACATGGTAACATGGCAATTGCTCGTTCTGGCTTTCCATCGAATCGCCTTAGTGGCTTGTGAATGACCTGCCGGCGAGCACAAGAGCGACCGCGAGTTTTGGCTTTAAAGACGAACGCTTGACGCTCTGTAAAGACTTGCCAATCGCGGTTGAGATAGCGAGGCAACATGAGTTTAGTGGCAGGAGTTGATTCGCACAAGGATTCGCTAGCGATCGTACTCATCGATTCCGTCGGGAAGGAGATCGATCGATTTTGTATCGACAACCGTGCTGCAAGCTTTGATGTCGCGGTTAAGAGAGTTCGTCGGCACGGTAAGGCGGTCTGGGGAATCGAGGGTACCGGCGCCTATGGGCGGCTTTTCGCGGATTATCTTTGCGCCGCGAAACTCGTGGTCTACGAGGTTCCGGGGCGGCTAACGAAGCGTCATCGTTCTTTCGGAACTCGCTCAGGTAAGTCTGACCCAATTGACGCACGTGCAATTGCGGAGGCCGTTCTTAGAGAACGAGACCGGCTCGGTCGCTACTATGGCGACGACGTCCACGAGGAACTGCGTCTTCACTACGACCACCGTGATCAGCTGGTGCACGCTCGCGTACAAGCCATAAATCGCCTGCGGACAGCCATTTTTCGCCTTCAGCTGGGAGAAGTGCCACGGGACTGTTATCGGGAAAAAGCGCTCAAATTGGTCGAACTGCGGGCGCGCCGGATCAAGGCCTTCTCGCCGGTTGTAGCGGTCGTCCTAAAGGAGCTGGAGTTTGCGATCGCGGCAATCCGACTCTATAACGAGCAAATTATGGAGGTAGAATCGGCGATCCGCCCTTTAGCTAGCAAATTCTCTGGGCTGCTCGGCATTACCGGCGTGTCCTCGATCGTCGTCGCGGGAATAGTTGGCCATGCTGGTGACATTCGAAACGTTCGCAACGCCGATGCATTTGCGATGCGTACCGGGTCCGCACCTCTGCCGTGTTCGAGCGGGAAAACTGGCCGGATGCGCCTTAACAAGGGTGGCAATCGACAACTGAATCGTTTGCTGCACACCATGGCGGTGGTGCAGCGTCGGATCTCGGGTCATCCCGGCCAGGACTACTACCGGAAAAAGTTGCGCGAGGGAAAGTCGCCTACTGCTGCACTGCGATCGCTTAAGCGGCGTCTAGCGACGGTTGTCTATTATCGCCTCGCCGACGACTATCAGGCGCTTATAGCGAACGCCGGACGCGAAGTTGTTGCCGCCTAAAATTGACAAAGACGGTCATTCAACGGCCGTTTTCGTGACGAATGCTTGAACGAGCACCAGTTCGCCACGCTCGGCCAGGCTCGCCTCATCATCGAAGCTTGGCGAATCGACTACAACACCGATCGACCGCATCAAGCCCTCGAAAATCGTACCCCCGAGGAGTTCGCTCGAGGGCTACAAATCATGCTACCTCTCCAGCTATCTGCGGCATAACTCAGGGATGCACGTCACCGTCGGCAAGAATCATCGTGAGATGCCGGGTCAGTCTGGGCCTGTAAAACTTGCGATTAGCCGAAAAGCGATGTTTGCCGAGGTCGGACAGGAACTTGCGAAGTCGACCGCGGACCAAAGCGGCGATCGCAGGTTGTAGACAATAGGCAGAGGTGCCATCTACCCTAACGAATATCGCCCAGCGGCGGATTTCCTTTTGGGATCCCGGCGCCCGAGAAGACTTCGAGTACCCTGGTTATTTTGAAGGCAGTACGCGCAGACAAGATGTGGAGAGGACCGCTGTCCCTGTAGACCTGGCTCCGCGAACCCGCACTCGTGCTCCATTGGTACGTTTAGTGCCCCGCGGTGTCCGGTATGCGGCGAGAAGATGAAGGTCGCCAACTACCGGCTTGTGTGACTGACCCACTACCGGCATCTTGAGCTCGGAGTAACGGACTGCCCGGCACATTCAAATAGGGCGGCACCGGATGGCCTAGGCACGTGCTTCCGAGCCTTTCCCCTGGATCGAAGTCTTCGAAGCCGCGCAGGCCAGAAGCTCGAGGGGAGCTCAATAACGGCCACTCCAGCTACCCATAAACCGGGGATACCGCGTCGTTCTGGTCAGCTGTACACTGAGGATCGTAACCGTGCGTTTAGGACCCCGACAACGTTTCCCAACTTATAGAAGATAGTTTAAGAGCAAATACCTTCGTCTACTACCGGAAACAAGAGGGCCTTAAGGATTGAACTACGTCGAGCTTGATCAATGGGAGCTCGCGGTTAACGCATGTGCTGGCGATCTGTGCCTCCATGGACGGCGGGATTGCCTAGTCTGTAGTGTCGGCAGTTTCGGATCGCTAGTAACTGCGGGCGCGCAGGCCGGCAATAAGGCGCGGCTCGCGGTGCAAAGGGAGCCCACAATGAACACATCTGCTGGCGATCTGTGCCTCCACGGACGGTGGGATTGCCTAGTCTGTAGTGTCGGTGCTTTCGGTCCTAGCAACTGCGCGCAAAAGTTGCGGCCATTACCGCTCGTCTGACCCGACGCGCGTTTGAGCGAGAAGGCATCGGATGACCAAGATTCAGACAAACAGTTTCACGCCGTTGCGGTATCTTATCGCGTTCCTCACGCTTCTGATCGCGTCTCCAGCCATCGCGATTGCGGATGAGCACTACCCGACTACGATTATCAAAAACCAATCACCCGTGACGCTAACAAAATGCGAAGCCTCGGCGCGTGATGCGAATAAGACCGTCGAGTGGGCTCACTTCTCGAAGGCAAACGCGTACTTCAATTTAGGAATCGACTTCACCAACAACTCCGACAAGGCCGTTACTGCGCTGAGAGTTGAGACTGTAAGTTACGACGCATTCAACAGCGAGATTGTAACTTCGGACCTCGATACGAATGCGAATCGCTCCGCCGATAAGATGTCCGTGGCTCCGGGAACGTCATTCGACCTGCTTGGCCCAAAGAGTTGGCAGAGGCCCAACCTGCACGAGCATGATCATGTCACCTGCGAAATCACAGCCTTGAAGTTCGCGGACGGTTCTATCTGGACTGCGAATTCGTCGCCAGCTTCGCCGCAAACTTCTCTAGTAACAAACCCTAGCATCCCGTCTGCCTCACCCGGACCCGCGCTCTCGGCCGCGCCGATACTCTCGCCCATGCCCGCACCACTCTCATCTGCACCAGCACTCTCGCCAGCACCCGCACTCCAGCCTTCACCAGTGCCCTCTGCTAAGTCGCAGGTATCGTCCAGTAACACGGCTGCCGCGCCGTCCTCTAAACAGCCATCAAGTGACACACCTGAAGCCGCTGGGCAGCCGGCAAGCGTGACACTGCATCTTGCAAAGTCCGGATCGGCAACGTCCAACGCCTTCACTGTTAGCTCAACATGGGCGATCTCTTGGCGATTCGATTGCTCCAAAGCCGGGAGCGATAATACGTTTAAACTTGCGGTTCAGGGCGGCTCAAGTTATATATTGCCGCTTACCAAGAGCGGTTTGAACGGAAGCGATACGACATACTTCCATCAGCCCGGGACTTACTACATCGAACTGACAACGCAATGCGCATGGAAGATTACTGTCTTGCAATGAGCATTGAGAGCTGGTGTGTCGGTTCAAAGCGCGATGAAATCTTGTTAGCCATTGAAGGGTAAGCGTCTTGGCAAAGTTTTGTGGCAGTTGTGGGGCAGAAAATCCTGAGTCGGGCCGTTTCTGTACTGCCTGCGCGCTCCATCTCCAATAGGCAAGCGTTCAACGGCGTAGGTGTGTGAGGACCATAAGACTCGGCGACGGGAATCGCCTCCAGGAATCGCGGTCCCGGTGCTAATATGGAACGAGCAGGCCGGGGACCCGATCGAGGAGGCATTTATGCGCCAGCGATTTCTCGTTCTTTCTGCCACGATGGCCGTCGCCGTGACGTTGGCCTCCTGCGGACCGGCGATGACGCCGTCGCTCGGCTCCGGGGGCACGCCC
The DNA here is from genome assembly GCA_963752765.1 of Vulcanimicrobiota bacterium. Taxonomy (GTDB): domain Bacteria; phylum Vulcanimicrobiota; class Vulcanimicrobiia; order Vulcanimicrobiales; family Vulcanimicrobiaceae; genus JAFAHZ01. Next base: position 1,039,746 of record CAVVZD010000008.1, on the reverse strand, counting down.
AACGAGATCGCTCGACGCTCCAGCGACAAGGTCTTCAGCTTTCTCGGGCCAACGAAGAGCGGTGAAAGTCCGTACGCGGGTTTGATCTACGTGAAGGGCATTTTCTACGGCACGACTCAACAAGGCGGCGCGCACAACGATGGAACGGTCTTCAAGTTTGCGGGCAACAAGTTAACCATTCTTCATAGTTTCGCCGGTCCGCCGCACGACGGCCAGCAGCCGATGGAAAGCTCTTGTACGTCAACGGCGCGCTGTACGGCACGACGCGAAACGGTGGAACGATTGGACTAGGGACGATTTTCAAAATCGTCGGTAAGAAAGAAACGCCGTTATATAGTTTCAAAGGGGGGAACGACGGCCAGACGCCTGACTCCGGCTTGATCTACGAGCACGGTACGTTTTACGGCACGACGAACGTCGGGGTCGGAACGGCCGACGCGGGAACCGTGTACTCGTTACGCGGCTCGACCGAAACGGTGCTGCATAGCTTCGGTACGTCCCCGGACGGGAGCGAACCCATACGGACCCTTAATCGACATCGCCGGCAATTTCTACGGTACGACGATAAATGGCGGCACACATGGGGAGGGAACGGTCTTTAAACTCACCGGCACGACCGAGACCGTGCTGTATAACTTCGGAGACGTGGCAAACGACGGCGGCCACTCATATTCCGGTTTGACCTTCGTGGGGGGCGCGCTGTATGGAACCGCTGAGTCAGGCGGTCCTACCAACAACGGGACAGTCTTTAAGTTCGCGAGCAACACTGAAACGACCGTGTACGCATTCCGCGGCTTGAACGCTAACGATGGAGTCGGTCCGAATGCCGGCGTGATCGAGGTGAAGGGTGCGCTGTACGGGGTCACATCCGAAGGCGGCAAGACCAACAACGGCATTCTCTATAAGATCGTTGGGAACAGCGAGAAGATCGTGCACGATTTCGCAACCGCGAACAGCAACGACGGCCGCGAACCGTGGAGCGACCTTATCGACGTCAAAGGATATCTCTATGGAACGACGGTCATCGGCGGAACCGAGGGCGATGGGAGCGTCTTCGAGCAAAAGCTCTGACTAAGAGATGAGCTCGCGCGCTACAGCGCGGAACTCATGCGTAGGCCACGTTGCCCTTCTGGCTTCAAAAGAGGGACGTCCCGACTTCAAAAGGGCCCCTGCGGCGTGGTTCTGCGATTTCTTGAGATCACCCCACAATTTGAACAGGGATGGTCGCTTCTTGCACGACCGACTCCGCAACACTGCCAAGCCATAGTCTCTTGAGCCCGGTGCGGCCATGACTTGCCATGACGATTAGATCGGCGCTCTTCTTCTTCGCGACATCGAGTAAGGCGGAGGTGGGATAGCCTTCTAGTACCGGCGTCTCTATGGACACACCGGAAGCTGCGTAATTTGCGACAGCCTCGCTTTCGATCTGCCGAGCGTCTTTATTGAGTGTAGCGATCCACTCATCAACGATGTCTCCAGTCGCGAATGTCATCGAGGCCGCCGCATGCACGACGTCCACAACAGTGCACACCGTACATCTCGCGCCTTGCTCCTTCGCGAGCGTCACAGCTAAATTCAGCGTTTTGTGAGAGCAATCCGATCCATCCAGCGCGACTAAGATATGGTTGAACATAAGCGGGTGTCTTCGCGTGTCTCGGAAAAATATCCACCTATGACCCGAATAGTCCGAACAACTCGGATCCACGCTCCTGAGACTGTGGTGGTCGATCGAGTCGAAACCTTCTTTTCTCAGCACCCGAAACTCCAGGTGAAGGCTCTGGGCTCCTCAACGGCGAGCGTCGAGGTTCAATACTACCTGCTTTTCGACTGGACCAGCATTGCTCCGCATCGTGACGGTGTGGCGTTTGCGTGGCGCCCGGGTTGGCGTGGTTTCCCATCATTTGGTGCCACGCTTACGGTTCAACGAGCCGATAAAGAAACGGAACTTATACTCGAGGGATCGTACGAACCGCCGGGAGGCCTAATGGGTCATTTTTTCGATCGTGTTGTAGGGCGAAAGCTAGCAGGGCGCACAATGGATGAGTTCCTCTCTCAGCTAGTGCATAACACCGAGAGGAAGCAAAACGTCTGAAGGGCGCGTTCTTATATGTGTAGACAATCGCATGGAGGTATTCCGGTCTCACTCTAACTACCGGCAGCGCCTCGGTTATCGCGCTCCGCGGGGAACTAGCTACCTGACAACGTTCGCCTCAAACTTCGCCGCTTACGACGTGGTTGAGTCCCGTTTGGCCTGCTCGTCGTGCTGGTATCGCGTCTCCATTTCGTTTCCGAGGCGACGCAGTAGCGCTTGAGCCGTCGAGCGTGCGATCCGCCCTCCCGCGACCAAATCGAATGCAGCTCCTGCGATGCCGCCCGGAGGGCGATACGATCCGCGCAGCTCGAGCCGGGACGTTTCATACGTTTCGTCCGCGTGCACGGTGAGCTCGCCCTCAAACTCCGGATACAGCCCGCTCTGCGGTTTCCAATGAATGCGCCACGGCTGATCGAAGTGCATTGGATCGACGGCCGAGCCGAAGCTCACAATCACGTCTTTTACCAATTCCATTCCCGGCGCTGGGGCCGTTAAGGTGAGGAGGCCTTGCTCTCCCGATGCCGCTTTTGCGCCGACGCTCTCCGCTAGATAGCCCTGCGCGAGAGGGTACGGACAAAGCACGATATGCGCCTCCAACAACTCCGACACGTTCAAATCTTATCCCAAGAAACGGCAAGAACCTCTCGGAGTAAGCTCCGATTATCATTCACGAGCTCGCTCGGCGACTCCGTGAATTTTGTCAATGCGTCGCAGCTTCGCGATGCGAGCAAAGCGTCTCGGCTACAGTGCGCCGCGATCGCATCGCGAACGTCGGGGATTATGATCGAAACCACCAGCCTCTCCACCAAAAGTCAGAACCACTAGTTTCGGTCATTGGATGCGCTGATTTCTGCGCGAGATCGTCCCACATCTCGACGACTTCTCGTTAACGGAGATTGCCCCCGCGACGGGTCTGTCGCTTGCGGCCTGCTCGCGCTTTCGCGCCGGCACACGCGTTCCCCATCGAAGCCATTGGCAGGCGCGCATCGTTTTGGTTCGATCCCAGGTATCGCGTGGGAATTAGAAACTGTTGAACTATTGGTTCACTTAATCGCCATGACGTCTTCTACGCTCACCGGAGGTACGGAGTTCCCCCAAGAGGAGCGTACAAAAGTCGCGACGGCTGCGATGTCGCTTGCTGAAAGCTGACCCCGCCATGACGGCATTTGATTTCGACCTTGTACGATCGTCGTTAGCATCACAGCCGGATTCGCGATGTTGACATGCGGGTTTCCGGCCAGCGCTGGACCAATTCCGCCGGTTCCGTTGGCTCCGTGGCAAGCGGCGCAATTCTTCGCAAAGATCGAAGCTCCCACTTGGAACGAGACGGGCGAGCCGGCAGCGGCGACTTCTTGTTCGGTCACAGGTGGGGCAGTGTTGCCCCAGGCAGAGCGCACGTATGTTGCGACCGACGCAATGTCGGCATCCGAGAGTTGCCCTTTCCACGTCGGCATTTGGCCGTTAAACGTTTTGCCATTGACCGATAGCGGGCCGGTGCGACCGTTGACAATGACGGCTATCATAGCACTTGCGTTGCCGGCAGTGACGACCGGATTCCCGGCCAGCGGCGGATACGCAGCGGTTCCCTGCCCCGCGGGTTGATGACACGTCGCGCATTTTGTTTCGAAGAGTGCAGCACCGCTCAAGGCCTCAGGCGCTCGCGCGGCCGCTACTTGATCCTCAGAAACCGCCGGCGCACTGTTGTTCCACGCCGTGCGCACGTAGGTTAGGACTGCGGCAATCTCGGCATTCGAAAGCTGGCCTCGCCAGGACGGCATGTTGCCGCCGTACTGCGTCCCCTTCACCGTGATCGGACCCGTGCGTCCGTTGAGAACCGTCTGGATTAAGCTGGCGCTATCGGCCTGATTCACGTCGGGATTTCCCGCCAGCGGCGGATAGGGGCCGCCGCCCTGGCCGGTGGGCCGATGGCAAGCCGCGCAGTTCAAGAGAAAGATCGCTTTGCCGTCGGGCGTTTGCGCGCCCATCGCGCTCTTACGATTATCGGCTAACACCAATCCCGCGATCGCGATGATGATCCCAGCAAGAACGACGAGCCGTACGTACATCTAGCGTGGCCTCCGTCTAGCGGCGTCTGTTCTTATTTCGAGCCGGCAACCTGCGCTTCGGTTACAGCGCCGGCTGCATTGCCCCACGATGAGCGAATGTACGTAATGACGTCGGCAATCTGGGCATCGCTGAGTTTGCCCTTCCACGCCGGCATCGCGCCGTTGTACGTCTTACCGCTAACGGTCGTCGTGCCGGTTAAGCCATTTTTCACAGCCGCAATCACTTTATCGGGCGCACCGGTGACCATTGCATTACCGGCGAGCGGCGGGAAAACCCCGGACGTGCCGGTGCCGTTGGCGCCGTGACACGCGGAGCAGTTCGCGGTGTAGACTTTCTCGCCAGCGGGGTTGGAAGCGGCAATGGCCGGCCCATGCGCTGCGACTGAGACGATGAAAGCACTTGCCGCAGCAGCGATAAGAGCAAGGGTTATCGAGCGTCTCAGCATTGATGCGATCCTCCTCGAACAAAACGCCGAAAGCGCAGCATTCGTCTCGTTCTGAGAGTTTCATGCGCGATCAGCCGAACAGGCGTAACCTCGCTTATTCAGCACGAAGGTCCTGTTCCTGCGCCGCGAAAACTGCCTCACGAGTCGTCGACCCTCCGAGATGCCACACCATTGTAAGGACAGCGGGGAAGCGCTTATGTACGTCAGCAGCCGGCTGGGCATTCTCTTAAGCGTTAGTGTTGTCGTCTACCTCGCGCTAACGCTACCAACGAGCAGACCAGCGAACGCGATGCCCAATTTTGCACAAGCGTATGGCATCAAGTGTTCCTATTGCCATCTTCAAATTCCGGCGCTGAACGCCTATGGACGTTACGTTCAACGTACCGGATTTGCGGCGCTGAATCCGCACGTGATCGAACGCGAATCTCCCGTGTGGGTCGACTATCCCGTAGGCTACTCGGAGCAAACGCCAAGCACGGCTGCGTGGGATCCGGGGAGTCTAGGATTGCACCTTGACGGCGCGTTCGGAACGGTCAACAGCGAATGGACGTATCACATACAACAATGGCTCTGGCAGGGGAGTCAACCCGGGGGCCTCGATACGGCATGGGTTGCCTACAATAACTTTTTTAACGGGTCGGGGCATATCTTCGCAGGGAAGCTCGAAGTACCGGCGCCGTCAGGATTCAGCCAGTGGTTCGACGTTAGCGGGCTTACGGTCAACTCCGCGGCGGAGATGACCGTCGGGGAGCACACCTACGAACTCGATGCTAATCGGTGGGGCTATAAGTTCGCCTACGTCCGCGATTCCCTCGACGCGGAGGCTTCATACGGTGCCGCGACCACCGATCTGAATGGATTCAACGATTTCGACTGGACGCAGGACAAGACGCTGCAATACAAGCTCGCTTTCGCGAACCGCAGCAATCCGCTCGAGGTCGGTTATTGGGGTGCACGCGGCTCCTGGCCGCTGACCGAGGGCGGATTCGACCAGTACTACACGAACGGATTCTACGCACAGCGCGATCCGGTCAATGGCGTCCCCGGCTTCCTCGCGACCTATCAGATGAATCACGACAGCAATCCGGGTATGGGTGCGCTACCGGCGGGCAGCAACGGCCTTTCGTACGAACTTTACGATAACATTGGCCAGCGCGGACTCGTTTCGGTCGGCGAACAGTTCACAAACGACGGCCTGGGCAATCACACGCAAATCGGCAACATCGATGCGTCCTACCACGTGACGCGCTTCATCATGGTCTACGCTGAAGAGGCGCTCAGCGTCGGGCAGAAGCCAACCTGGAACGGGCTTATCTGGTTCATGTTGCCAACGGGTCCGCAGTGGCCCGCGAATCTTGCGCCGCAGTGAAAGAGACAAGATTATGTTTGGCAAGTTGACACCCGACGCGATTGAGTCCGTGCTCCATGCGGAAATCGTCTGCCGAATCGGTTACATCGATCGTCGCGGCCTACCATGTATAGCGCCGATCACGTATGCGTACGACGGGCGAAACTTCTACGGCTACAGCTTGTTGGGAACCAAAATCGAGAACATGGGTGCGCATCCGAATGTCTGCGTAGAGGTCGACCGTGTGGTAAACGCCGCGGATTGGTGTTCAGTTGTAGCTCGTGGAACGTTCGATCGGCTCGAGGGAAGTGCTGCCGTCGAAGCAGTAGAGCGTATCTCCGATCGACTCAGGACCGTCGCAGCTGCGACTTCAGCACCGGTGACAGCCTGGCGAACATTCGTCACACGCGTCGGCGGCGACGGCATCGCGTATCGCATTCAGGTCACTGAGAAACAGGGCCGCTATGTGACCCCCGAGACCGCCACAATAAACGACGTTTGAGTCGAACGTGAAGAGCCGTGAGCCGGTGCACCGTCGGACCGCCACCACATGCGTTGCGTCTCTCCGTTCTACTTCGGAGGCGTTGCGGTTCCCGACGGAAGGTTCGTGTTGTGCATAATCTCAATTAGCCAGCTGCCGTCGCTTTGGCGTTGCATGATCCAATCAAGCAAGCCCTTCCGTAACGCGCCCGGACTACCGCCAGGGTTTTCCGCTCCCGTCATCTGCCAATCAACATCCACCGCTGCTAGTTCCGCTGTGAGAAACCGAATGCTGCGGATCACGCCCATCAAATGTGAATCCTTGAAAATCGTTGCGAACACCGGCGCGTGGAAGAATTCGACGCCCGCACGACCGTGCGCGGAGGCGCCGACAACGTTTGTAAAGTCCGCATCGGGCGTGAAGGCCAGCGAGAAAGCATGAGCGTCGTGCGCGTTCCAAGCGTTCATGAACGCGGCCAAGGTCTGTCCGATAGCGACACGGTCGGCTGCCCTTGCGTCACTCGAATCCGCCTGAGCATCCAACCCTACGTCAAGGAAGAAAAATGATACGAGAGCTGCTGCCGGTATCCTACTTGCCTTCATGCTCGCCTTCGCTTAAGGAGTTGCTGGCTGTCCGACTGGGCACCCCTCTCGACATTTAGGGATGATGTTTGGCCGCAATGATGGATACCTTGCTTGACGCCGGCACGGCCCCGTTTCGCCCGCGCGAAAGCCTCGCGCCCGACGAACTCGCACGCACGAATCGAGCACACTACGTCGCAAGTGACGCCGCATACGCCAGGTCGGCGCTACGCCATTTGTTCGGCACGTCGAGTCGACGAACGTTCGCGGGATAGGTGCCCGCGGGGTGCTGTGCGAGCCAATCCTGCGACAGCACAGTGACGTACTCGAAATTCTCCCATATCCCGGATCCGCGGGCTTCGCGAGCAATCGCCGTGTATTCGCTGAGTGCATCCCACGTCATCACGACGTTCCCGCTGTAGATCGCGAGGAAAAATTCGCGGTCTACGAGGCCGGTCTTGGCGAGCAGTCCCGTTTCTTCGTAATAATTGCCTACAGCGACAACCTTGGCGATCAGCGCGGCGTACTCGTCGGTACGTGCCGCCCTAGATATGACTTGATAACGAAACGCCGGATCTTGCATCTTCTCGGGTAATCCGCTCAACACAAAGTGCTGCGCCGATACAAAGTCTGAATCCCGCTGTTTTTCGTATAGATCGCTCAGCGCGGTGATCTGATTGCTGCTACGCATGTGGCGCAGCTGCACGAGGGCGGCGAGTGCGGTTGCCGCGATGACTAGAAACGTACCAAAGGTCCCGAAGGCATTGAACAACTCGAGAGACATAGCAAACCCTCCGCGGATGAGGTAAGGTGAGTCTCTCATTCTTGCAGCGACGAGGCGAGACGCCCCTGCGGCGTGGCGGTGGGGCGCGCGATGGCGCAGCTTTTGCAACGTGCGCATGTCACCGAAAAGATCTAAGGTGCTGGAAGTATCCGAGGCTCTCCCGGCTTCGAGACTTGGAAGATGACGACGCTCACTGAAGTCGTTCCACGATTAGCTATTCGCATGATGACGTTTGCCGGCTCCATGATGGCTTGGCCTGCGTGACGCGTGTCGGGCGAGCGACCACCCTTGTATTCCCACGTGGCCGTTCCGCTCTCAACGTAGATGAAGGGTGGCGAGGGATGCGTGTGCCAGAAAGTTGAGTAGCCGGGCGCAAGCGTGGCAGTTAGGACGCGAACGTCGGCGCTCGGTGTTTTTGGCAATGCACTCGTAATCACGTTCAAGACGGGCTGAGCCGCGGTCGTAACGACCTTGGACGAACCGGCAGCGTCGGCATGAATCATCGTTAGAAGAGCAATCCCCGACAGGACTGCGAGGGCGGTTGTCTTTTGAAATTTCAGCATTTGGCTGCCCTCCCCAAAATAAAGTCGTATCCCCCCGCTTGCATCAGCGAGTGTACCAGCACGCACCTCATAACGTCTGGCGAACCCGGTCTGTGATCATGTAGGATGTGAAAGGCAACTGCCGTCGGTGTCGGCAGCGCGGAGTATGTAGAAAGTCCCATTCGTTACTCAATGCTCTCGCATGGACTCGATCCTCGGATAGACCGGGAACTACTGGATCTCGCACTCAAGGCGACGAAGACGATACCGGAGTTCTTCGATGGAACGCGCATCAAACTCGAACCGGACGGCCTTCCTTCGGATTGCTCCAACGGTTGGCTCGCCTATCTCGCGGCCGAGGCGTACGGTTACGCCGACGCGGCCTTCATCGGCCCCTCACCTTCCTTGTACAGGTCGGTACGATAGCTGCGATTGGCCCTGACAAAGCAAAGCGAGCTAGCGGGTAGCCTTAAGAATTGAGCCGAATGCATTAACGAGCCCGCTTGTCACGTTAACTTGTCAGTGACATAATCCAACATACGGGTCAGATAGGAGCCGAGCGTTTCGATGCGTTCCCGCGGTCAGGTCTACCTGCTCTTCGCATTTTTACTTTTCGCCTTTCTGTGCGTGGCAGCGCTGGCGATCGATATTGGCGTTTACCGCGGCCAACAGCGCCTGCAGCAAACGGCGACCGACAGCGCAGCGATCGCCGGAGCGCAAGCAGCAGCGTACGCTTCGCCCAATGCCGCGCAAGCGGCACTGGACGATGCGGCGACCAATGGATTCACGACGCCGTCGGCGACTGTTTCCGTCGATCCGAACTATTCTGACGCCTACACGACCGGAAGCATCGCCGCGGTGAAGGTCACCGTAACCCAAAACTATGCGCGCTTCTTCGGCGGCATCGTCAGCGGGGGCCAAGTCCCGGTCAGCACCAGTGCCGTTGCAAAGTTGGCCGCCACCGGCAATGCATGTCTCGTTTCGTTGGCGAACGCGCCCGCAACCACGACGCAGAACGGATCGAAGATCAATGGTCCGAACTGCAGCATCTACGCCAACGACAACATCACGTTCGACGGCGGCTCGATCAACGTGGCGTCGGTCCAGTACAACTCCGCGAGCACGGAGACCTCGCACGGCGGCCCCAGCCAGTTCACCAATGCGTCGCCGGTCCCGTCGTTACCGATTCCGGATCCGTGCAGCAACGTACCTGGATGCTTTGCACTCTCCCAAGCATCGGCAGCTGGGCTCAACATGACGGCGCTGAACGCTTCGGCGACCTGCACGACGACGCAAACCGTGCCGGCTTCCGGTGGTAGGGCGACGCCGGGGTGCTACAACGGCGGCACGACTGGCGTGACGTTCGACAGCGTGACGTTCCAGCCGGGACTGTATACGATCGTCGGCACCGGTGGCGTGCACTTCACCGGTACGAGCAGCAACTCCGGGGGCGCCCCAGGCGCGACGTTCTACGTCAATGCGGGTCCGCTGGACGTTTCCACAAAGGCGGCAACCCTCAATCTCTCCGCCCCGTCGAGCGGTTTGTCTGCCGGCGTTTTGTTCTATCAACCGGCGTACAACTCGAACGCAGTCGACGTTGCCGCGACCATTAACACGGTGGGAATGTGGTACTTCCCGAGCGCCGCGTTCACGTTCGACGGGCATTCCGAGAACTTTACGGGCATGGTCGTCGCCGCCAGCATGACCTTCAATGGCGGTAGTTCGTTGACGCTTGCGCCCGGGACGGGCAACAACGCAGCCGGTGCCTCGTTGCAGGCAACGCTGGTAGAGTAGCAATGAAGACTATGATGCGTTCGCTTCGTTCCTTCGGCCACCGCCAGGACGGCAACGCGCTCGTCGAGTTCGCGCTGCTGGTGCCATTCATGATCCTGCTCGTGGCGGGAATCATCGAGATCGGCCGGTTCGCCTACTTCAACATCATCGTCGCCAACGCGGCGCGCGCCGGCGCCCAGTACGGCGCGCAATCCGGCGCGACCGCTATCGACGACAGTGGGATGATCGCGGCGGCTGTCAATGACGGCAACAACAACGGCGTGGGCTCGATCGCGAGCCCGGCCCCCACCGCCACGCAGTTTTGCAGCTACTGGAACACGGCTACGCAGACGCTGTCGTCGAATTCGAGCTGCGCGCAGACGACCGGCACCCAGGTGCTGGTGCGCTATGTCGCGGTTACCGTGAACGGGCAGGCGTCCACGTTGTTCCGCTATCCCTTCATTCCTCACACGATCACGCTGTCTTCAACCGCCACGATGAGGGTGAAGAATTGAACCTGCACTATCAGCGTGGCGGCTCGCTCGTCGAGTTTGCCATCGTGGCCGAGGCGCTGTTGATCCTCTTCATCGGCGCGATTGCAGCCGGCTGGATGCTCTTCGCTTATCACGCAACCGACTACGGGGCACGCGTTGGCGCGCGTTGGGCTAGCGTGCGCGGCGCGAGCTGCACGAATACCAGCGGAACCGACGCGCAGGGGAATACCCTCTGTCCGGCCAGCACCGCGGCGGTGCAGTACTTCGTTCTCAACCAAGTGCCCGGACTCAGCAGCACCGCGACGGTTACTACGCAATGGAGCACGCCCCCGTCGACGTGGGCAAACGCCCCGTCAAGCTGCTCGCAAGCGAATGAGGCTCCGGGGTGCATCGTGCAGGTGACCGTTGCGAACCCAATCAAGGTTCAGATCCCCTTTGTCTACACCGGCACGATCACGCTACAGAGTCAATCGCAGAGCGTCATTTCAGAATAGCAACGGTCGTCTCGCTTGATGCGCCGTCGATCGCTACGCTGGCGCGAGCGAGGCGGCATACTGCTTGTCGGCGTCGAGCCATTCGTCTTTGAGATCGATGCGCCGCACGTTCGCTGGGTAGGTGCCCTTGGGGTGCGCCCCCATCCAATCTTCCGATAATACCGTCAAGTATTCGAAATTCTCCCAAAGCGCATCGCCCATTGTGCGCCGAGCGATCGCCACGATCGGCTCTAACTGTTCCCAGGACTGGACTACAACGTTACACCATATTTCAAGCACAAGATTTTTGTCAACAAGTCCGGTCTTCACGAGCAGCCCCATGCTTTCGTAGAAATTCGCGGTCGCTCTCACCATTGCGAAGAGAGGGCGCGTTTGGTCGGTCCTTGCCAGGCGCTCGACGTATTGATATCGGAACGCCGGGTCTTGCAGCTTGACCGAAAGCTCTGTCGTAACAAAGTACTGTGCCGCTTGAAAGTCTGGCGTCTCCATCGTTTCGCGAAGCTCGTTGAGCGCAGCAATATGATTGCTGCTGCGAGCGTGGCGCAGTTGTACGATGGCCGCGATCGCCGTCGCGGCGATGACGAAGAACGTCCCAAAGGTGGCAAGGGTGTTGACAAGCTCCAAAGACATAAGGCCCTCCCAAAGCGCGGTTGCGTTTGCGAAGGGGGTTAAAGTGCGCGGTGGCTTGTCCCTAGATTCGGCTGAACCGCCTTATTCGGCATCAGCGATAATGACAAGGCCACTGACCTCGGCATGTGGTGCCATCGCAAGACCGGGGACCGTTGGAAACCGCTTCATCATGGCGAGACGTTCGGGCCCCCGCTCACCAGAAGATAAGAGAGCCTGCCGGACCTAGCGAATCATTCTTCGCATGGCTAATCCTAACCGATGGGATAGGGGTGTACCCGTAAGTGTCGGCTGAGTGGGTGATTGCGATTGGCACGCTGGGAACCTTTCTGGTCATTGCCGCGTCGGCCATCGCCGCACTGATTCAATTGCGGCATATGCGCGGCAGCAACCAAATCGCCGCACTTACCGAGTTCCGGGAAACCATGGAAAGCGACAAGTTCCAGGCGGCTCAAACATTCGTTTCCTACGAGCTTCCAAAGCGCTTGAAGGACCCGGTCGAACGCGTCAAGGCAACGACGCTGCCATTTAGCGGCGAATACGCGGCGACAGGCACGGTTGCAAATATGTTCGAGTCGCTCGGCGGCCTGATAAAAAGCGGCGTCATCGATCGCGACGTAGCATGTGACGTGGTGGCCTATATAGTGGTTCGCAACTGGGACGCAATGCTGCCGCTTACCACGTACTTGCGTCGCAGGCTCGACAATCGCGCATTATGGGAGAACTTCGAATATCTGACGCTGCTTTCCAAACGGTTCACCGCAAAGCATCCCGGCGGAGCGTATCCGCGCAGCGAGTCGCGGCTGCCCGAAGACGATTCGCTGATCCGGGCCATCGCAGGCGAAGCCAATGAAGATACTTGAGCACCCTGATTTTACGCCCCGTTTTGCGAAGGCCAACGCGCCCCAGCTAACTTGAATCGCGGGCGCTTCCCAATGACGGTGCCGGCCCTGTTGGACTTCTTTCCCGATTAGAGCGGGATCAGCAGTTCCCGCTCTTCTTGCAGACTTTGCCCCATACGACGCTGTCGGGGTTGATCTGCCTATGTGCTTGCATGGTGCCGGATGTTCGGGGCTCGGTTCCCCATATCGCGGTGTTTGTGTGGATCGGGCCGTGGCCGATCGGCAGATTTAGGCCGAGCAGTATAGCCAGGATACTGAACAGTGCGGTCATTTTTTGAAAGTCTCTTTACTTGCCTCAATCCTAGGGAGGCGCGGGGCAGAGGTACGCTAAGGGTCGACAAGCCCGTACCATCGCGGTGCTTGAGCTACTAGTTAGGCCCGCAGGCTTCGACAGGGGCACGGAAATGGCTCCGGGTTGGCACTCAATTGGCACCGACTTGCACCGGTTCAGCGCCTTGGCTGGGTTGGTTGTTGTGGCTGCTGTGGTTGCGGCGGAATCAAGCGACGGTTTCGCACCACTTGCGTATTTTGCGTGAAGCGGGACTCGTCGCAGGCAAGCGTCGGGGAACCTGGGTTTACCATCGTCTCGCAACCGGCGCACGCGAGCGCCTCCGGGATGCTCTAACATCAGTTCTTCGAGAGAAAGTTCCGGCATGAAAATTCATCTAAAATTGGATTGTTCGGATTCTTCTTGTGGGTTTTGGGTTGCTTCTGTGTCCCGTCAGTAGTTCAAGGTGAGATTGTACTTACAACTGTCCACGTCCTTATCGATGTGAACGGTCCCGTCGTGATAGACGACGCGTACGTCCAACTCGCAATCGGTATTTATGTGAAAGGTTATGTGGTGGGCGGGGGGCAGCACCTCGTTCGGGCCGAGTTGATCGGGTCCCCACTTTGCAGAGCTGATCGGCGAAATGTACAGGTGGTCGACCTGGTGGCCACCCTTATTGTCCACCTTGAACTTGTGCTCGTCGGCCATGGCAGGGAGCGAAGCCAGCGGCGACACCAACGCCGCCAGCAACAACGCAAGGGATATATTTCTGAACATTTTGTGCGCACTCAGTCCTTTCTTAACGGGGAAGAAGGGGCCCGGTAGCCCGTCCTTCTTGGACGTAGCGGGCTATCCTGGGATCGAGTCGTCTTTTTAACGTCGGCCCAGAATCGAGAGCGGATAACTGTGGATTTCCGCCCAAACGGGCTGCGAAGGAGATTCACCCATGCGCAAGAGTCGCTTCTCTGAAGCGCAAATCGTCGTCATCTTACGCGAGTTCGATGCCGAAGCGCCGGCCGAAGAACTTGCGCGCCGCCACGGTATTTATTAAGACGAGATTTACATACTCATCTGTGGTCCGGCGGTGCTTCTTATCTTGGTCGCTCATCGGATCCCAAATGTCGGCGTCTATCGTAAACGTAAGCGTGTCATCGTCGATCTGACAGCTTCGAAAAAGACCGGCGAACTGCGGTGCCCGAGGTCCCCGCGGCGAGGCGCGCGCAACCGCAGCAGCGAAGAGACGGTTCTCGCGCGTGACGCTCCTAAAAGAGGAGGGCTTGATGTGACTTTCGAGGCTCGCCTATTCGTAGCTGCGGTCCTCTCGGGGCTCGCATGCCTAGCGCTCGCAAACCTGACCGGCTGCAACGGCACGGGTTCGCTACCGGTCTCGAACGCCGTCGTGCCGGCAACGTCGGCAGCACGTCCGGATACGGCGCACCACCTCTACGTCAGCTTTGGGAGTGGTTCGATCTGGACGTATACGCTGTTGGGCAAGACCGTCGGTAGCCCGATAACCGGCAACCTCGACGCCCCCGAGCGCCTCGCGATCCACGGCGATAAACTCGTCGTACCGAACTACGACGCAAACTCCGTCACGACGTATCTTCTGAAGGGTACCGAAACAACGCCAACGATTACGACCGGCGTCTCCGGCCCGGTTGCGGTCGCCATCAACAACGCGGGCGAGATTTACGTGTCCGACCAGCGGTCAAACTTTATCACCAAATATCTGCCTTCGGGGAAACCGATCAAGCCGAAATTGAACTTTCATGGCCACTACCCCGGAGGCATCGCCGTCGATTCGCACGGCAAGCTCTACGTCGTTGACGAGACCTCCGTTTCAATACGAACGTTTACTTCCGATCTAAAGCCGACGAGGCCGACGATTACCAAGGGCTTAGATGAACCAAGAGGGATCGCGGTCGGAACGGACGGGAAGATCTACGTGACCAATTACGATAACAACACGGTCACGGTCTACAACGCCAAGGGAAAGCAAATCAGCCCTACAATCGCCGCGGGGCTCAATGAGCCGCTTTCCATCGCGCTCGGAACGTCCGGCGATATCTACGTCGTCAATCAAGGAAGCGGCGAGATCACCTCGTACAACGCCAAGGGGCAACAGATCAAACCGACGATCACGAATCTTAGCACCGTGGACGGGATCGCCTTTAAGTAATTTCAACCGACGATTGTGCGGCGCGTATGCCGGATCGCTCGCACCGGCGTAACTGGTTAGGCGTGAGAAAACCAGCGGGCTCGACGACTCGAACCAAAGTCATCCTTCTCGGCGCGTAGCGTCGCCGAGGGCGCATAATACGTTCCGGTCGGTTCCGAATGGGTAAAGAAATCAACGTCGACGCGCCCGACGCGACCGCCGCCGAACTCGATATAGCACGATCCCAGCCCCGCATGGGGAACCGGCGTTTTCTCACCGCGTATTCGCGCGATCAACGAGGCGGCGACCGCGCGAGCCGCCCCTTCGGAAAAAACCCCTGCTTTCGGCGTTCCTTGGAGCGCGCAATCACCGACGGCGTAGACGCTTGGAAACTTCGTTTCCAGCGTCGTTCGGTTCACCGGAACGTATCCGTCGACGGTCATGCCGCTTTTCTCCAACACCTTCGCAGCCCGTTGCTTCGGCACACCCAAGAAGAGATCGAAGGGCAGCTCGTTGCCGTCGTCGATAACGGCAACGCGACGCCGCAAGTCGAGCGACTGCACTTCGCGGTCCGCGATAAACGTGATGCGGCGCTCGGCAAAAGCCGAAAGCAGCGCACGCGACGTCTCGGGCGAGGGTGGTACCGGAGCGCTCAGCGGGCTAAGCAGCGTAATCTCGCACGCATCGCGCACTCCGCGCTGTTGGAGGTAGTCGTGCAAAAGCAGCGCCGCTTCGCTTGGCGCCGGCGGACATTTGTATGGGGCTCCGCAGATGCCGATCAATGCCCTCCCTGCGGTAAACTCGGGAAGGATCTTGGCGAGCCGCTCCGCGCCGCCGAGCGTGTAGAACTCGTTGCTTTCCGCAAGTCCTGGCGTGCCCTCGAAATCGTAATCGGCACCGAGCGCGACGACGATTATGTCGGCTTCGTAGATGTCGCCGCTGGTGGTGACGCTTCGCGTTTGCGGATTGATAGCCACGATCGTTTCCTTGCGGAAGGTTACGCCGGGCTTTACGAAGTTACGATAGGGGAGCCGCACCTTGTCGGCGGTTGTGCGGCCGAACATCACGTCCAGTTTCGAAAATCCAAAGACGAAGGCGTCCGCCGCGTCGATCAGCGTTACGCCGGCGTCCTCCCCAAACGCTTCCGAGAGCATCGTCGCGAGCTCGAGTCCGCCGAAGCCGGCGCCGAGAACGAGTACGCGCGCACGCATCTGGGGGCGCTTGCGCCGTAGAGCGAAACGATCCTGCTCGCCCGGAGGTGGCGGCTAACGCGGGCATGAAGCGGTTTTTCCGATCGCATGATCACGCCGGATGAAGTCCGCCTCATTCCGTTATTTCGCGGCGTAGGGCCAGCCGAGATCGCGCGCTTAGCGCGGCGATCTGCGGATTTGCGTTTGCAACGCGGCCAATATGCCGTCCACGAAGGTGAAGAACGCGCGCTGTTCGTCGTTCTTGAAGGAGAGGCCGAGGCGACGAAGACCGTCGACGGGATCGAACGTATCGTCGGCCGTCGCAAACCGGGCGAGTTTTTCGGTGAAGTCCCACTCGTACTGGGAACGCCGTTTCCGGCGAGTTTCCGCGCTGCAACCGAACTGCGGGTCATGCGCGTCGACGCGCGAGAGTTTCACGCGGTTTCCGCTGCCGCACCTGAGATTTCCGCGCGGCTAGGAGCGCTCGCACGCGAGCGAATCGAGGGCCTTCAGGATCTGGCCGCCGACGAACCGGCGCCGCAGGTGACGCTCGTTGGCGACCGATACGATCTGAATACGCGCGCACTGCGGACGTTTCTCGGCGGCAACGCTGTCTCGTTCGATTGGATCACGCCCAATGACCCGGAGGCCAAAGCACGCATCGCTGGGTTCGCGCAGATCAAGGGACGCTTTCCGGCCGTCGCGCTGCCCGGCGGCAGCGTACTCGTTCAGCCTGAGACGCGCGAGCTCGCGCGCCGTCTCGGTCTTCCAACTGCTCCCTCGCGTCCCCAATACGATACCGCCATCGTCGGAGGCGGCCCGGCTGGACTTGCCGCCGCCGTCTACGGCGCGTCCGAAGGTCTTCGTACGCTCATGATCGAGCGCGAAGCTCCGGGCGGACAGGCCGGCACGTCGTCGCGAATCGAGAACTATCTCGGATTCCCAACCGGCGTCTCCGGCGACGAACTCTCGCGGCGCGCGCTCGCCCAAGCGAAACGATTCGGAGCGGAGATCGTTATCACACGATCGGTCGTCGATCTCGATCCGGCAACATGCCGGCTGGAACTCGATGGCGGCGAGATCGTGCAAACGAAAACCGTCATTCTCGCCACCGGCGTGTCGTGGCGCCGCATCGCTCTTGAGGGATTCGAACGTTTCGCTGGACGAGGCATCTACTATGGTGCGTCGCAACACGAAGCCGCCTCGCTCCAAGGTATGGACGTCTTCTTGATTGGCGGAGGCAACTCGGCCGGCCAAGCTGCGATGCACTTCTCCAGCTACGCCCGCTCGGTAACGTTGATCGTACGCGGCGAGGCGCTCGAAAAAAGCATGTCGCACTACTTGATCGAGCAGCTCGGAACGAAACCGAACGTCTCTGTCAGGCTCGGCTCGCAAGTTATCGGAGTTTTCGGCGACGATCACTTAGAGGCCATCGAAATCAGTGTCGACGGAAAGACCGATCGGCTCGAGGCGGCGGCGGTCTACGTCTTCATCGGCGCGGACGCGGAAACGGCGTGGTTACCACAGGAGATCGAACGCGACAAAAACGGCTTCATCCTCACCGGCGACGCCGTTGCCGGCACAGGACGATGGCAACTCAAGCGCAACCCGTATTTGCTCGAAACCAGCGTCGACGGCGTGTTCGCGTGCGGTGACGTGCGCTGCCGTTCGCTCAAGCGGGTCGCCGCGAGCGTCGGAGAAGGCAGCATGGCCATCGCTTTCGTTCACCAATTCCTTCAAGCGGGATAGCGTGACGTGGAGCGCGCTCTTTGACCTGCTCGAAGTGCGGTTCAAACAACGAGTCTAGCGTCACTGGGAACTGACAAGGCCAGCCACGCCGGCGTGACGCGGGCCGGGCCGGGTCGCCTGTCACCCTGAGCAGCCGCGAAGGCCGACTCAACTATAAACGTAATGCCCTCAAAAACCACCGTGTTTTCGGAGGACATCATGTCTTTAGAGCTTGTCAACACTCTCGCGACGTTCGGGACGTTCCTGGTCATCGCCGCAACCGCGATCGCCGCCGTCGTGCAGCTGCGTCACGCTCGCGGCAGCAATCACATCGCCGCGCTCAACGAACTTCGCGAAACGATGGAAACGCCCGGTTTTCAAGAGGCACAACAATTTGTTAATGCGGAGCTGGCGGCAAAGATGCAAGATCCGGCGTTCCGGTATCAAATCGCCCTGCCCGCAGCGGCCAGGACCGACGAAGCACGGACGATGCTTCGAAGAGTGAGCGCTTTCGCGAACTTTTACGAAAGCATGGGCATCCTGGTAAAGACCGGATTGGTCGATGCGGACCTCGTGCTCGAAATGTGGGCGGATATTGCGCGAAGCGCTTGGGAAAGGCTCGAGCCCTTCACGGCCATAGCTCGGCGCAGAATAGGCGACGCACTTTTAGAAAATTTCGAATACCTCACCGTGCTGGCGCAAGACTGGATGACCGCCCATCCGAAGGGCACGTATCCCACCGGCGTGCGGCGCATCGAACTCAACGACGAATGGCTCGACGCCGACAAGCAGTATGCCGCTTCGCTCGCACCGGCGTAACGAGACGGGATCTCGGATGCGGAACGCGCGCACCTGCGTTTCAGCCCCGCTTCGGTGGTCGTGCGAGGGTCAGCGCCTTTCATGAAATTTCGAAGGCCAAATCGTGACCGAATCGTGATGCAATCCTGGCCAATATCGGTTCAGCTACGAGCCGTTCGATCGATAATTTCTCTAGGAGGCGAAAAGGCTATGTCCATTTTTTCACTTTGCTTTCGCATCGCCGTATTTACGGCAGCGATCGCGGCCACGGGATGCTCGGGTCACGGTTTGCTTCCCGAACAAAATCCGGCATCCAGCCCGCCAGTGGCTGGGCTCCAGCAACGTGCCGTGGGGGCGTGCCCCGCGCTTGCCGGTATCGCCATGCTCGCGACGGCGTGTGACTCGAGCGCTACACGCCCTGCACTGGTGCCGATGGCGACTTATACATACGAACTCAAAAATGGCACCAAGGAGAACGTATCCTGGAGACGTCTCGACGAGAATTGCATGAAAGAAAACGTGCCGAACGTTACGGACGTCCATCCTGATGAAACCGTCCAGTACGTAGTCGACACGAATGGCGGCTGTTGCAGATGCTCGCACGAGACTTCTTGGTTCGTCCTGCGGTACTCAACACCGAACGGCGATTACCGTGACGTCGGGTTTGATAAGGCAGTGGGTCAATCATGGGTGATGAGCAATCGGGGGACTAACAGCGACTTATACTATTGCTCGCGGCTCGGCGGTGCGTCTATCAAAGGCCTGCTGATACGCGGCAATAAGTGCCCGTGACATAGAATTACTGCGGTGATAAACCCCGAGAGGGATTTGTCGGTACAACCGCAAGAGCTGCCTGCATGGAACTGGCAACAAAAGACCCGAGTGTAGCGGGGCACACGTGCGAACTGATCGGCAACACAATCCGTAGGGCCGATCTAAGGTGCATTTCGAGCCTTTGTTATCGAAAATCGGCCCCGACTGAAAGCACGCCTTATGCGCTGGAACGGCTCACCGGCTCGCTCTACGGCATCGACGAGGAGGGCCGATGCCGAATCCGCGTGAGCATGAATTCGACTGACGAAGAAATTTCCGCTTTTGAAATCAAACTCCAAGGCTACGACGTCGAGTCGAGCGAGTGTGTCTACGGGACCGACGTGGCATCATTCAACGTCTCGCCCATCCATCACCCCGCGCTCGCACGTTGCCTCGACACGATCAATCGCATGTGCACCAAGGTCATGACTAAAGATACGTCTCCGGAAAAGCCAGGGTCTTAGGTGACTCCCTCAAATCTGGTTTTCGCAACGCCGAGGAGATCGGCGAGAATCCAAGCGACTCCGGCAATCGCGAAGGTCTCGATGGTTTCGCTCCAATTCGCATGACTATGGGGATTCGAAAGAAGCAACGGTACCCACACGAGTAGCCCAAAGATCACAAGCATGATGGTCAGTAAACGAGTCGCGAGAAGTGCCATTCGATTCGTAAGAAGAGCCACGGCCGCGAGTGCGAAGGCAAAGGTCGTCATCACTGCCCAAAACATTTGACTGGGCGGAAGCCACTTCGGAACGAGACTGGCCGTAGCATCAAGATAAAACGCCTGTTCGAGGGTAAAGGAAGCGACACAGAGGCCGAAAAGGATGCGGCCGATTCGATTCAGCGTTTCCGGTGCCCATGCCGATGACAAGCGCGCGTAAACGATCACCGCTCCGGTCACGAGAGAGAACTGCTCGAAGAAGTTGCCCCAGCGATCGTAAATCCGCGGTGCGGTGACGATCCGTGGCACGAACAGTAACGCGAAAACAAGATAAACCGCGCCCAGGACGACTGCGCCGATTTTTGCGGTCCGACGGAACTGAATCGCAGCGCCGCCAAAGATCTGGGCGGCAGCTGCGGCATAGACAAAGACTGGACCATCGCTAGCGTTCAAAATGTAACGCAGTTGATCCCAATCTTTGTAGTTGTGCCAGACCAGCGTGATCAGGCCAAAGGCCAAAGCCGCCACTCCAAACACATGACGGCCGAGGTTCGAACTCGGCGTTGATTGGCGACGCTCCCGAACCATTTACGACTTAGTGCAAGTGATATTAGGTTCGGTTTTCCAGGTGCCGCCTATTTCGGCTTGCGACCGCTCGAAGAGTTTGTTCATGTCAGCCCCTTTCGGTTCGTTGCGTTCACGAACGACTGGTCGCCTCCTGGTTCGGTGGGATCATAACGTTGCGTTGTACTTGTAGAAACGCTGTTCGCGCGTCCAGCCAGCGCGCTCGTATGCTGCTTGGGCCGTCGCATTATCCATTGCCGTCTCCAGGAACATTCCGACGGCGCCGATTTCGAGGGCGTACGCGACGGCACGTTCGAGTAGCTTCGTAGCAACGCCGGATCGTCTCGCATCCGGTACTACAAACAAGTCCTCAAATATCAGCGAGGGACCGAGCCATACGGTGCTCCAGGTTTGGAAGAGCTGCGCGAAGCCAACAATGCGATCGTCGCAATCCCGTGCAATAAAGAGTGCCGACGAGCGGTTCTCCAATCGTTCGGTCATGAATTCCCGCTCGCGTTGCGTATCCGCCGGTCGCTCGTAAAAGGTCCGATAGGCCGTAACAAGCGGCAACAGCGAGTCGATGTCGGCCAACGTCGCCGGGAGGATGTTAACGTCCAATCGATGGCACCCCCTCTGAAGCGATAGACAGAGGTATGTGCTGAGTGGAACGTAAGACCTACCTCTTTTCGCGAAACGAGGCATGCCTTTTGTTAAGGCAGCAAAGGAGCACCTATGGATTTCAGACGACTCGCCGTCTTGGCAGTGGCGATGGCGTTTGCCGTCGTCTGCGCGCCGAAACCCGCCGCCGCCTCAGACTCGAGCGACGTAATGTCGGCGATTAATAAGGCCGTCGCAGCGTTCAACAAAGGCGACATGAAGACGTGGACGGCTTCGTGCGCCTCGCCGTCATCCGTCATCGACGATTTTCCACCTCATGAGTGGCAGGGTGCGAACGCGTGCGCCGACTGGGCGAATTCATACGCGGCCTTTAGCAAGGAAAATGGGATTACCGGCGGCATGGTTACGCTAGGTACCCCATGGCACGTCGCCGTGACCGGCGATCGCGCATATGTCGTGACTCCCGCGAGCTACACCTACAAAGAGAACGGAAAACCGATGAAGGAATCCGGCTCGACGTTCACGCTTGCGTTGAAGAAGACCGCGGCCGGTTGGCTGTTCACGGGCTGGGTGTGGGGGCAGCACTAGGCACGCTATTGGTTCTTAAGAATGGGATGAAACGGGAGTGGTCGTTGAAACGCCGGCGGCGATAGACGCCTGGACAACCTTCCTTCATACGCGGTCAGCCGTCACGAGCGCGCGATACCCGTGGCGCATCGATTATACAATTGCGATTTCGGGGCTTGATGGGGCGAAGGCAAAAGCCGACCACTATCGCGCGAGTTGCAATCCAAACGACGGCTCGATTAGAGTATTTTCGATCAGCGAGGAACAGCTGGCACAGCCGCCGTCCGTTCCGCATGGGATGAATGTGAATGCCGGCCTGGTGATTTGCTTCGGTTTATGCGTAGGAATTTACAAACCTGTTGGGCATCCAGCACCGTATCAAGACTTAATCGGCGAACCGCTGCTTTCGCCAACCTACATGTTCGGGCTACGGTATCGCGACATCGCTGCTAGCGCGACGCAACCGCAAAGCAACCCATGGCCGATCATCGCAACCGTATCGACGCAGGCTCGTGATTACCAAGTAACACTACTAGAGGTTGCGACGGTTGATGGCGTTTCGACATACCACCTGGCGCTCAAGCCGTTACGTAAGCCAAAAGATAACCGGCTTCGCGAATTGTGGGTTGGAACGGACGACTATCTCCCAAGAAAGGCAATCATTTCCGGCAACTTTACGATCGCCCCGCTCGTCGACGTTCCCTGGGTCGTCGACTTTGCCGTCGTCGACGGAGCGCCGTTTGTCGTGCGTGAAAGTGCTGAGCGGATGCTCTACCTTTCACACCGCCGCGTCGTTGGGGCTGCAACGATTGCATTTGAGAACGTTGGCCAACCAGACGACTCGATATACAATCGCCCGCTTCTTGCGCCCGACGCAACGGAGATGAGGCTGGTGGAACCAGGGCCAGGTTAAGAAAGCTACTGGCGAGGTTCGCCGATGGTGCGACGGAGCACAAGTACACCGTCTGCGTCGATCAATGTGACGTAGCGACCAGTTCTGATGCGTTGCCGGACCCCGCTGGTCTTTAGGAGATCTTCGTCCTGACCTTTGTCGAACACGAGATACTCTTGATTTCGCAATTCCATTGCGGCCCTTGCGTACATCCCGAGATGTGCGAAGATGAGATTGTCGCTAAAAATGCTCGCCTTGCGCGGCAAAGACGCGAAAATTCGTTCCTTAGCGCGGTCCTGGGCCGTTGGCCTGCGATTCAAAAAGTAGCCCGGTGCAATGGGGCTATAGTATTCGGAGGTCCAGATCGATATAGCCGCAGCAGCGACGGTAGCGACTTTCGCTGCGAGCAGGGAGCGCTTTGAAAGCCAGTAGGCGCCGTCTACAAAGGCGCAAAGCATATAACCGCTCCATGTCGCACTGTAGTGCGTTCCAATAAACATTGTAATTGCTTCGTGTGATAAGAGAACTTCGGCCAGTCCCGGAAGCGCGAAGAAAACGTAACGGCGCGAGAGGAGGGGAAGGAACGCCAAAGGTGACAGCGCTGCAAACAGATATTGCAAACGCAACGGTGAGGTCGGCCCAGCGAACCCGTTCGGCGTCGGCGGAAACCACCACCACTGATAGTAGTGAAAAGACCAATACGGAAAGCTTGGATCGATTAGGCGCCGGACCACGCCAAAATACAGGCCTGCTGCAACGATCGCTATTATTGCAATCCACATGCCGCAGCGCCGTAGCTCGCCGTCCTTTCCAGCCGTAACTACTAAGAAAGCGCCAATGAAGGCGAGACTGCCAAACTGGTCTTCCTTGACGCACACGAGCAGCAACGCCGCCGCGATCGCCCAGCGCCACGCCCGCCGGTCGATGGCCCATGCCAACCCTGCCGTCAAAAACGGAGCAAATGCGAGTTCGTGAAAGTCACCGACGGCTTCTGCGCTCAAGGGAGGATAGGACGCAGCGACGACCACGATGGCGAAGGCCATGTATTTCGGGAATCGCGCGCTCGCCATTCCCCACAGTGGAAAAATCACGGCCGCCGTTGCGAGCGACTGGAGGACGATTAAGCCGAGCGCTCCATGAAAGATCGCAACGAATGGGGCAGTAATGACGAGGATCGGCGACGCATGCACGAGGAGATGATTTGCACCTCCCTCCTCGGTCGCCGAAAAACTGGAACCTACGCTGTTGGCAATCTGAACGAAGATCCCGTCGTCGAGGCCGGCGCGAAGGATCTCATATCGCCAAACGCCGATTGCAGCGTAAACCACCACGAGTGCGGCGTATAACAGCCACACCAAGATCAACCATTTGTCGAGATTTCGGCGCCGCAAGTTATTGCAGCTGCGAACCGGCGATCTTGCCGTCCGGCGTCAACCGTATGCTCCAGATGTGCGGTATGCCGTCGATACGAATCCAGTAGCGATAGATGGTCGACCCGAGCGCGCCTTGAGAGCCCAAGTAGATCCAATCGGTTGGCGCGCCCATCCCCGAAAGATCGCCTTGGATCTGGCCCAGGAACGACGGAGTAAGTCTCTGCGCAAATGTTGCGGTAACTTGCCTTAGATCAACCGTGCCCGTTTGCAGGCGATGCCACCAGTCTTTCGCGCGTGCCGTGACTGCCGCGTCTTCACCGGTGGCAGGCGGCGGGGTCGCTGCTAGCAGCGACGCTGCGGCGTTTGGATCGTATGCGGCCAGGATTCGTTGAACCATAAGTTCTGGAACGCCGCGAAAGTCAAAGCCGTTGCTGAGCACGATGACGGCAAGATGATCGTCTGGGAAAATTGCATTGTAGCAGTAACCGCCGGCGCCGGGGCTAAGACCGTTGCGCCAAACTTCCCGATGACCCGCCATCGTCGCTAGAACAAAGCCCATTGCGTAGTCGACGTCTTCGCCGTTAGAGAGTTTACCTGGAGTCCACATCGCGCGCATCGAGGCTGTGTCGAGAAGTGTATCTCGAATAAGGGCGACGTCCCAAGCGGCCATGTCCGGCGCATCCGAGACGACGGCGCCGGCTCCGGCGTAGAGATCGAGCGAAATTGGTGACTGCGGCGTAAAAGGAGTGCGCGCTTCATACGGCTTCGCAACGCCGGGTTCTTCCTGAGCGGCGTAGCCATAACCGGACGACGTCATACGCAAAGTACCGAAAACGTCGTGTCGCAGAAACGTCGCTTCGTCTACGCCGCTAATTTTCGCAATAACTGCAGACAGGATCGTATAATTTGCGTTGCTATATTCATATTTGGTGCCGGGAGCAAAGTCGGCCTTGTCGGTCGCTAGGATGTTTAGCACGCTGGGCAGCGCAATGGCCCCGTTCATGGGCCAGTCGTGTTCGTTAGGATATGGATAGTTGTGCAATCCCGATGTTTGGTTAAGAAGCATGCGCAACGTGATCGCCGATGCATTGGGACGAAGGAAGGTACTTTGCGAAGTGGGTCGTCGAGAACGAGCTTCCCTTGCTGTACCTGCAGGAGGATGCACGCGGCGGTGAACTGTTTGGTGATTGAGCCTACGGCGAAGCGCGTTTGTGCTTGAACGAGAGTGTTACGGCTGATATCGGCCACGCCAAAACCTTTAGCGTAGACGAGTTGGTCCTTGAACACGACCGCGAAGGAAAAGCCCGGCGCCTTATTTGGAGCCAGCGCGTCGGCTCCAATGCGATCGAAATTCGGCGATGGCTGTTCGGCAAAGCTACTCATGCAGCTTGTGCCAACAAATATCGACGTAGACAATGTGCATGCAGCGAGGCTGCGGAGGTAGGCACGAAACACATTGGCTCCTAGCGGCATGGATCTCGGCGCTTAATTGGGCGGCGCAGGGCGAGCGCACCTCCGCCGGGGCTAAAAGCGGAGGGACCGGCTTCGCGCCTGCTAATCGGTACGTATGACGACGCTTACCGTATTCGGCGCTTGCGCGGTGGCCTTCATGATGGTCTTTTATGCAATGGAGGAGCGGGCGCCGGCGTATACGCTGGCGTTTGCCATTGCGTGCCTAGCGGCGTCAGCCTATGGGTGGATGGCCGGTACGTGGCCGTTTGGCATCGTTGAAGCAGTGTGGGCAATTATTGCCCTTCGCAAATGGCAAAGCCGGCGGACGTCACCAGCGTCGCGCGCTTAAGGGCATATCCGAATCGGCCCCGCGCGGGACGAGGAAGTAAATAACGATCGCAAGGAATGCGGCGAAGCTCACGATCGGCAACACGAGAGCCAGCAGCGTCGCAGCAACGTAAACCAGCCATCCCGTTCGATATCCGCGCACGGTTGAATCGATGGCCGAGCGATCGACTTCGGGAGTGAAGGCATCGGAGCGAACGAGATGCGCGAGCATCAGGTTATAAAACGTCGCGCAGGCCGAAAGGACGAGCCCATACAGAAACGCCGAGGCCGAGAGCGTCGGATACGCGCCAAGCGTGGTGGTTGCAAACGGAATTAAGACGGTTCCGGCGAGGAGCAGAAGATTCCAGAAAACCGTCCTGCGATCGACGTGGTTCACGAACCGAAAGAGCGCGTGGTGATTCTGCCACATGATCCCGATGACCGAGAAACTTAACGCATAGGCGATGAGGTTGGGCCAGAGTCCCAACAGGGCATCTGCAAGCTGACGATTCGATGAGTAGTGCAGTCCCGGCAACACAAACCCCAGCGCGAGTAATGTGATCGCGAACGCAAAGACGGCGTCTGAAAAGGCTTCGAACCGGTCCTTATTCATGGCGTACGACGAAGGTTTTAGTGCGAGGCAGCTCCACCCGGGGTGTATTGGCCGGTACATGAATGGTTGTTCGTACCTGCCTGGGCACCGGGGCTGAACGTGCATTCCCCTTTCGCCGGTTTCATTATAAAGATTAGCCTTTCTTATTGCATTTGGTAACGACCGAGATCGTCCGTCCGCTGCCTTCGGTAAAGGAAGAGGTGGCGGTCATTCTTGTTTCACTATTCTTCGTTACCGTCGTATCGCTCTCTGACTTCACGTCTGAGTTTGGTGCGAAGGAAAGATCGTGCCATACGATCGAATCGCCGTTCCAACCGTGTGAAGTCGAGGAGCCGTAGGCTCCGAGATCGCCGTAAGAAACGTCGACCCAGCGGTTCGTGGTGGCGTCGAACGTGATTTTGTCGTAATTCGACGTTTTGTGCGGAAACCAGGCCACCGGATTTGTCACCGACGTCTCGTCGATCCACCAGCCGTCCGGGCTTGCCGTGTACGTTGCAGTCGTCAGGTAAGGCGCCGGCCGCCGAGAACTCTTGGTACTGCACGACCACGTCCCGATCATGAAGTTCATCGATGAGAAATTAGGCTTGGGGACAGCGGGAATCGGCGTCGATTCCATGGTTTGTGCCAGTCCGAGGCCGGATGTGAGGACCACGCACGCGCACAAAGCGAGGAACGTTCTGATTGCGGACATTCTCGTAGCTCCTTCCGGTAGAAACAAGGCCGAATTGATTTGCGACAGCAGGCGCCTATCCCCTGGTCGTTTAGCCTATTCTTGCTACGGCTGGGTACAATCCGCAGCATGAGCACAAAAGACGACCTCAACTCCGGTGTGAAAAAAACCGTGAAGGACGTACGCGACGCCACCCGCGAGGTGTTGCATCGCTCGACAGCCGATGCTGAACGGTCGCGCCGCGAGCTTGCGGGCGACAGCATGACAACGGGAGCGAAGGTTACCTCCGGTGTGAACGAAGCAAAGCACCGCGTTCAGGCCGAAGTCGATAGGACCAAACGTAAAGTTCGCGACGCAGAGTAGGCCACGCGAATTCCCCGGCCTGACCGGACACGACGGCGACCGCTCGGTTTTAGAGCGGTCGCCGTTATTCGTTGGCGGTACGGAGCAACGATCTACACCTACCCGGCCTCAAAGCGGATCTTTTCGCGGAACATTTTTACCGATGTCGTCAGCGCTTCCGACTCTTGGGGATCGGATCCGTCGACGAGGTGTGGAAACGCCTTCGTTTCCTCGTCTTTCATGTGTTCGCGAACGGCTCCAACGAATTTCTTTGCTGTCGCTTCGAAGGTTGCGTCGTCTCCGTCTTTTAGCGCGTTGTCGAGTTCAAAGACGAGAATGTCTGCTTCCGCCGTCTCGTGATACAGCTTTTCGGCCTCTTGGCCTTCTCCCGCGACCTTGTCGAGCGCAGGATAGACGAGATTCTCTTCCGTCGCGTTGTGAATGGTCAGAACGCCTTTGAGTTGTTCGAGCGTTGCCCGGCGCTGATTTCTATCGCCCTGCGTCAACTCGGTCAACAGGCTTTTGATGACGTTGTGATCGTTGAGTAGAATTTCCACCGCGTCTCTGCCGTGAGCCGGCAAGCGCGTCATTTCTTTTTGCATGTCTCATGCTTACCCTAACGGATTACGCCGAAACTGCGAGCCGGTTAACCGTGCATCGGCTCGGTAAGTCACTGGGTTTCGGAGCGAGCTAGGAACCGTTTTTCTTAAACGCTTTCACGGTGGTTTTGATCGTAGACATGGCCTCTTTTGCCCCGACCACTCCTTCGACGTTAATCTGGTGCCCTTGGCGCGAAGAGTACTCGACAAGGAAGCGCTTTACGTCTTCGAGGTCTTTTTTGGGGACGTCGCTGATGTCGCTGTACTCGTCTGTGCGGGCAGGCGCGCCCGCACTGGGTAACGGAACGCCGATCAAGCGGTCGTTTTCGGTGCCGTCCTTGGTTTCCCGAATCGACCCGATCACGCGCGCTTTAATAAGGCAGCCCGAAAACAATCCGTTCTCGCTCATCAATAGGAGGTCGAGCGGGTCTCCGTCGGGCGCCAACGTTTGAGGAATAAAGCCATAATCGTAGGGCCATTCGAGCGAGCTCGGCAAGAGTTCGTGAAACGCGATGATTCCGTAGTCCTTCATAAGCGCAAACTTATGACAGCTCTTCTTAGGCGTTTCGATGATGGCATTAACGACGTGTTCGCGCTTCTTGCAATCCGCTGGGAAGGTCGGAATTAGGTCATAGTGCGTAGCGTTGATGCTCTTCTTGCTCATAGCTCGCACGAGCTTACCCGCCTTTAAGGCAAATAGCAAATAACCAATAGCACGGCCGGTTGCTTTTGTGTACGGGTTTGATCCTATTAGCCGCTCGGTAAGAAACCACCGACCGAAAATCGTCTGGAGAGGACACAACGTGGACGTTCTCAGCACTATCAAAAAAGAACATCGTGAGGTCGGAGGTTTGATCGACGAAGTCAGCGGATGCGAAGCCGGCGACGAGAGACTCATGGAACTGGCGCACGAAATCGAAAACAAGTTGTCGCTCCATCTTGCCATCGAGGAGCGTCTTTTCTATGCACGGCTACGCGACGGGGCCAAGGACAAAGACGATCAGGTCGACGTCTTCGAAGCATATACCGAACACGAAGTTGCAAAACAGCTGATGCAAATGCTCAAATCTGGCCGTAAGGGGGACGAGCGCTTCAAGGCAGAGCTTCAAGTGCTAGGAGAAAGCGTTAAGCACCACGTGAAGGACGAGGAGTCGAAGGTTTTCGGCGTCGCGCGGGAACTCTTAAGTCAAGAGCAACTGGACGAGATCGGCGCTGCTTGGGGAAAAGCGAAGACGCGTGCCCTGAGTCAAACAGCAAGCGCGAACGGCAAGCGCTCAGGTGGGCGTAAGACCTCGAGCAGAACGGGCAGCCGGACGCGAAAGAAGACCACGCGGCGATAGCGAGGTTGCCTCCAACGCGGCCGTCTGCGTACCATTGGTGGCTTCGAGCCTGGTGCCTCTGCTACGGCGTTTGATTGGTGAGCAGCGAGTTCGGATTCATGACGATCGGCAAGTTCACCGGGCCGGGTGAAGCGCCGATCGGTTGCGAGACGACCGGCGTTTGATTCACGAGCGCCCCGCCGAGGTCGACGTTCTGAGCGCTCACCGAAACGTCAACACCCTGTCCGCGCGGCGAAAGCGAGGTTGTGATTTCGCCTCCACATCCATTCTGGACGGCAACGCTTAGCGAACCATTCTGATTGCAGGTAACGGTTGCGCCGTTGCCGAGCTGTGTGCTCTGACCGGGTGCAAGCGCAATCGTCTGACCGAAACTCTGAATTGATGCTTGACCGGCATTCGTCATCGAAATCGTTGTTTGCCCATTGTTAAGCGAAATCGAAGCGGACTGGTTATGCGTGATGCCTTGCGCGTTTGGAGACGTAACCTGAGTCGAGATTTGAAAGCCGCCCGGAATCGAGTCCGAGTTGAGCAAGTTCGGCTGCGAGACCATGCTGTTCCAGTGATTTCCGTTAAACGACAGATGCGGGTCGCCAACACTTGCGCCTTGCGCGTTCGGGAAAAATTGCTCCCCGCCGTATGGAGAACAGCCGCCGCCCTGATAGCCAAGCATCGATTGCAGCATCTGCATGAGTTGTTGCATGAGGCTGGCAAGCGGCCCGAACATTGCGGTTTGCGCCGGATTCTGTGTCATCGAGTTTAACCACGGTGCGCCTGAGAGCGTTACGCCATCGCCGGCAGTGACCGCTCCGGGAACCTCGTCTTGCATCGGAAAAGCGCCGTCCGAAATGTTGCCGAGTGGTGGAAACGACGACAGGCCAAGAGTGCCTTCGTGGGGCTGGACGTACATTGAGACCTCCATGGAATTGGCTGCCGACCGATCACGACGAGCGCCCAACGAAACAAGGGAGCTTCTCGAGGCAGTAAGAAACGCTCGTGCTCATGAGCGATACGCAACTGACGACGATCGCCCGTCTCCAAGAGCGTCTGGGTACGCTCAGGGAGCGTCTTTGACTACGCGCTGAAGGCTCGCCGTATAGGCGAGCTCGAGGCCCGTTCGCACGCCGACGGATTCTGGAACGATCCCGATAGTGCGCGCAATGTCATGAAAGAACTGGCCGACCTTCGCGACGAAAACGCAAAAACCGACAGTGTCGCCGCTGCATTGCAAGAAGCGCATGAAGTGCTGCAGTTGTTCGGGGACGACCCGGAGGCGGCGGGGGAGGCCGATCGCAACATCGGCATTGCCGAACGAGGCATCGAAGACCTCGAGATGGCAGCGAATTTCAATGGCGAGTTCGATGCGCACAATGCCATCGTCAGCATCTACGCAGGCGCGGGCGGCGTCGACGCAGCGGATTGGACGCAAATGCTGGCGCGCATGTATTTCCGATGGGCTGAATCCAAAGGCTTCGCCGTGCAGCTTGTCGATGAGTCGCCGGCAGAAGAAGCGGGCCTGAAATCGGTCACGTTTTTCGTTCGTGGACGCAACGCCTACGGGATGCTGGAAAGCGAACGCGGAGTCCATCGGTTGGTGCGGCTTTCTCCCTTCGATGCGGCACATCGCAGGCACACGTCATTTTCAGCCGTCGATGTCATACCTGAGATCCAGGCCGGCGAGCAAACCGACGTGGAGATAAAGTCCGACGACCTGCGAATCGAAACGTTCAAATCCGGGGGTGCGGGCGGCCAATACGTCAACAAGACTGAATCGGCCGTTCGCATCATCCACGTTCCTACCGGGATCGTCGTGGCTTCGCAGCAAGAGCGCTCTCAAGCGCAAAATCGCGAGGTTGCCATGAACGTGCTGCGCGCGAAGCTCGCGCAGCGAGCGCTGGACGAGCACGAGAATACGCTGGCCGGATTACGCGGCGAACGCCAAGCCAACGAATGGGGTTCGCAAATACGTTCCTACGTGTTGCAGCCGTATCAGCTGGTAAAAGACCATCGAACCAATGTGGAAACGGGCAACGCCTCGGGCGTGCTCGACGGCGAGATCGACGGTTTCATCTGGCCGTACCTTCAGCAGCGGCGCACCGCCGTTTCTTGATGCGCGATCGGTTCCTTTGGGTGGGCTGCGTTCTCTACGCGGCGCTCTTTACATGGCTCGGCGTCATAAAGTACGAGGCCCACCGCAATCTCGTCGACTTTGGAATCTTTGCCCAAACCGTTAGCAGCGCGTTCGGCTGCTTTTGCAATCCACTCGAGGGCAGCCATTGGGCCTTTCACTTTTCTCCAATTCTCTATCTGGTTGCGGCAGCAGTATGGTTCTTCCACACGCCGTTGACGCTGATTGCGCTGGCCGCAATCGCCGGAGCGCTCTGCGCGCCGCCGGTTTACGCGCTGGTTCGGGTACGCAGTGAACTGCGAACGGCGCGCGTGGCAGCGCTGGCCGTATGGCTCTATCCACCGCTAGCCGGATTGATCTTCGGAGATTTTCACGAGAACGTCTTTGCGCCGGCGGCAGTCCTATGGACGGTCTACGCGTTCGACCGGCGGAAGTTCATCCTCGCGGCCGTTTGTGCGACGCTCGTCCTTTCGATTAAGGAAGACCAAGTCATATTCTTAGCATGTGCGTCCCTAGCGGCTGCGATTACGTATCGCAACGATCGGAGCAAATGCCGATTCGCAACGATTACGCTCGCGGCCTCGCTCTCTGTCGCCGCCATTTTTTTCTTCGTCATCCAACCGCATGCCAATGGGAATCCGGCGTGGCAGCCGACGCGCTTTTACGATTGGAGCAGCGTCGATTGGCAGATGCTCGTCCCGGCCGGGTTGATCGCGAGAGCCGGATTTCTCGTCCTCATTCTCGCGCCGCTGGCGTTCATTCCGCTTCGCAGCCGCGCGGTGATGCTCGCCGTGCCGCCGCTTCTTGAAGTGCTTGCGTCGAAGATGAGCACGACATTTACGCTCGGTACGCATTATGCCGGAGCCTGGATCGGGTATCTGCTGGTTGGCTTCGCGGCCGGCAGTGCCGAGCTGGCGTCGCGGGGACGCGCATTCGTGCTCCTCTGGGCACTCGCATTCTGTGCGCTGGAGTTCATTGTTGCCGATCCGCTCCATCCGGGAGCGAATTTGCATTTCAAGCAAGCCCGCGATACCGCCCTCGACGCGTCGTTAGCAATGCTGCCGCGTGGCGTTAGTATGGCAACGCAGGAAGAAGCCTACACGCACCTAGCCTTCTACGATCCATTCGTGCGCCTCATGCCCGAATCGCCTGGCATTGATACGCAGGCATGTTTCATCTTGATCGATCGCGAGTTTCCCGATTCGCCGCGGCTGCGGGAGTATGGTGCGGCTCTCGTGCGATTGGTCGCACAACGGTCCTACGTAATGGTGCGCCGGGCCGGCGGGATCGAAGTCTATCGACGTGTTGGTGAATGCCGCTAGCATCATAAGAGTCCGGCGAGCGCGTCCGCCGTTCTTGCCGGCCAACCCGGATCGGCGCGGACGACGCGATGCGCAGCCGCCCAGGGTGCCCACCGAGCAACCTGCAATGCGAAATTGCGTTGCGGGGGAAAGATCCCGACGACGGGCGTCCCGACCATTCCAGCCACGTGAAGTGCGCCCGAATCGGGCGCAACGATCGCCGCCGCAGCGGCGATTGCTTCTTTCCACGGTTCGAGTTGCTCGAAGCGATCGACGGTAATGGCCGTTGCCGCCGTAACGCGCGCCGCATACTCGTCCTCTTTCGCGGAAGCAAGCCCGCGGACGTGTCCAAATGCCTGTAACCGGGTCACCAGCTCGACGACGTCGGAAAAGCGAATGCCTAACCGCTCCCATTTGTCGGTGATTTGCACGGCGATCCGCTCGTCGGCGGGAATCTTATCGGCGTCGAGCAGCATTGGCCGCAAGGCCGTTGGATCGCGCGTTGGTTCCGCGTCTCCCAATAACGAGGACGAGAGACGAAACAGCACTTCGCACTCGTGCGGAGCACGGCGATCGAGCCCGGCACTGCGATAGACAAACCGGTTAATGAACTGCAGCGTCCACAGCGCCTTGAGCGGTTTTCCGAAAAGGTTTGTGAATCCGACGCGCAGGGGAGCGCGGGTCTCGCCCGCCAGCCGGTAGCCGGCCGGGTCTTCCGTGGCAACCAAAACGTGGGAGTACTGCCGCTCGCGCAGGGTGGTGCCAAGTTGCTCGATCGCCCTTTCGTCGACGATCGCATGCCGCAGCGCGCGCTCGGCAAAAATCTCCGCGTTTTCCGCGCGCAATACCATGTCGACGGGAATCGAACGTGCGCGGAACGCTGCAAGCATGGGCGTGAGTGCTAGCGCATCACCGACAGCGTCGAGGCGGATGATAAGCACCGACGGTGAACTCACCGGCATGACGGATGCTTCGCGCGCTGTGGTCCGGAGGCCCCGCTGATCGCGCGGGTCGACGTCGTTACCCTTGACGAGCCCGACGGTTATCGTACGGTTCGAAGTCTCGGTTACGTCTCCGGCATTGCATCGCGGCCACGAAATCGGTTGCGGTCGACCTTTCGAAGCCTCGGCATGCTCATTGGGTTGGCCGCCGGCGAATTCATCAGCGACGCGGAACAACTGCGGACGGAAGCGCTGGAGGCATTGCGGCGGCGTGCCGACGCGCTGGGAGCGAATGCGGTCGTCGGCTTACAGTTTCACGTCTCCGAAAGCGGCGACGGATCGTGCAAAGTTGTTGCGTTTGGTCGCGCTGTTTGGGTAGCCGAGAAGTGAGCCTCGAAGAGCGGGCGCGACGCGAGCGGCTGCTGGCGCAAGAAGCTGCCGCGGCGGACGCCTGCCGTTTGTGTGCGATCGGCACGGAACGCCGCAACAACGTGTACGGCGAAGGTGATCCCTGCGCGCGGTTGATGGTGGTCGGCGAGGGCCCGGGCGAGACCGAGGATTTGCTGGGCCGCCCTTTTGTCGGTCGCGCAGGCCAGTTGCTCGACAAGATGCTGGCCGCAATCGGGTTTGCTCGCGAGAGCGTCTACATTTGTAATACGGTGAAATGCAGGCCGACGCTCGCGGGCCCGCGCGGCCCGCGCAACCGGGCACCCGACTTCGACGAGATGACGAACTGTCGGCCGTTTCTCGACCGGCAGATCGAGATCGTTGCGCCGCAGGCAATTCTTGCCGTCGGATCGCCCGCAGCCAAGTCATTTCTCGGCCGCGATTTCCAAATTACGAAAATGCGCGGTCGTTGGTACGTCGGGCCGAACGGTATTCCGTTGATGGTGACGTTCCACCCCGCTTACGTATTACGGCAGACGGGCGGCGAGATCGAAGCGACAAAACGCATGGTATGGAACGACTTAAAAGCGGTGCGCGCAAAGCTCGACGAACCGCCGCCCGTTGCCCCGCAAGCGCAAGTGGAACAAGTCGAGCTTTTCGGACGCTCGTGACCCGCGATCCCGCCGGTTTGTGGCTTTCGGCGCTTGCCGCGAGCGCTGGTTTTGCCGGAGTCGACGAGTTCGCCGATGCGTATGGATTGCGTCCGTACCGTTTGCGACAGCTCTATCGAGCCGCCTGTAAGGAGCTCGTGGGGCGCATCGCCGACGTCACGCCGTGGCCGAAAGATCTGCGTGAAACGGTCAGCAAGACTGCATCGTTCGATTCTTTGCTGCCGGGCGTCGTGCAGCATTCGCGCGACGGACAAACCACAAAGGCACTCTTTCGTCTGAGGGACAGCAAAGAAGTAGAAGCGGTCTTGATGGAGCACAGCGGCGGTCGCACGACCGTGTGCATCTCGTCTCAAGCCGGGTGCGCGTTCGCGTGTGCGTTTTGCTCCACGGGTCAAGCGGGCTTTGGGCGCAACCTTCGAGCGGTCGAAATCTTCGATCAGGCGCGCTTCTTCGCGCGCGAGTTAGCCAAGCGCTCGAAGCGCGTTACCAACGTCGTCTTCATGGGCATGGGCGAGCCGTTCCATAACTACGATGCCGTCATGGAGGCAGTAGCGCTGCTTAACGATCCCGCCGGGTTTGGCTTGGGTCATCGCCACATAACGATCTCGACGGTAGGGTTGGTCGACAAGATCGATCGATTCGCCGACGAGCACCTTCAGGTGAATCTTGCGATCTCGTTGCACGCTCCTTCCGACGACGTTCGCTCGCAAATGATGCCTGTGAACCGGCGGTTTTCTGTGAGCAGCCTCATGGCGGCGTGCGAACGGTATGTCGAAAAGACAAACCGCAAGGTGTTTTTCGAGTACGTCATGCTCCAAGGTGTCAACGATTCCATCGAGATGGCACGGCGGCTTGGCGAATTGATGCGCGGACGTCTCTATCACGTGAACCTCATTCCGTACAACACGACTCCGGACGGCCCGTTTTTGGCAAGCTCGGAAAGCCACATCTGGAGGTTTGCCGGCGTCCTGGCTGCTGCTGGAGTTCCGACGACGGTACGCAGAAACATGGGACGCGATATCGCCGCTGCCTGCGGACAGCTTCGCGCGCAGGCAAGAAAAAACGAGGAAAGGCTCTCTAACCCGATGTAAAGTGGTCGTCTTGAATTTACGCGGCAAAGTGGCGATCGTGATCGGCGCTTCGGGTGGAATCGGCTCGGCGACCGTTCGAGCCTTCGCCTCGCATGGGGTGCATACCGTGCTCGCCGCACCGGTAACGGATATTCATCTGCTCGATCAACTTGCCGCCGAGGCCGAAGCGCTCGGCGTGCGATCGATGGTCGTACCGACCGACATCACGAACCGCGACGACGTCGATCGCTTAATGCGCAGCACCGTCGAAGCCTTCGAAACGATTGACGTTTTGGTCAACGTTGCGGGGATTGGATCCAGCCCGTCGCTTTGCGACGACACCGACGAAGAAATCGAACGGGTCTTGCTCGTCAACCTTTTGGGTTGTGCGAGAACCATGCACGCCGTTCTGCCGGTCATGAAGGCTCAACGCCGAGGCGCGATCGTCAACATCGGATCGATTGCGGGCGAGGCCGGCGTGATGGGCATCTATTCGGCATCGAAATTCGGGTTGCGCGGACTTACTGACAGCGTTCGCCGCGAAGTGCGAAGCGCGAACGTGCGCGTTACGCTCATCGAGCCTGGTTTCGTTCGAACGCAGCTCAACCAAGAAATGGGCGACCGGCTGCCAAGCCCCGACATCGTCGCGCGGGCGATCCTTCGAGCGGTCGAGCATCCGCGTCGCCGAGTGATCGTTCCAGCCTACTATTCGCTGCCGGTCTTTGTTGCAAACGCATTCCCCGGGCTGATCGACCTCATTTTCGGGAACGCGCGCATACGCCAGCGCCTCAACCGCGACTCGCGAAGCCTGCGCGCTAAACGGGAGGCAGAAGAGACGCCGGCATGAAGCCGGGTTCGGTCGTCATCAGCGGCGCATCGACCGGTATCGGGGCGGCGACGGCTTCTTTGCTCGCCGCCAAAGGCTTCGTGACATACGCCGGCGTTCGCAGTACGGCCGACGCGCAACGTATCGGAGCCGTAGGTGAGAACGTGCGCCCGATTATGCTCGACGTAACGTCGCAAGCCTCGATCGACGATGCGGTTCGGCAAGTGCGCGCGGGCAGCGCCGGGCTGTTCGGGATCGTGAGCAATGCCGGCATCGCGATCGGCGGCCCCCTCGAGCACACGCCGATCGACGAGCTGCGACGCCAATTCGAGGTGAACGTCTTCGGCGCAATCGGGCTCGTCCAAGCGTTCTTGCCGTTACTATTGGAAGAAACGGGACGCATCGTTCTCGTGGGTTCGATTTCTGGACGCTTGGCAACGCCGTATCTCGGTCCCTATAGCGCGTCAAAGTTCGCGTTACGCGCACTAGCCGAAGCGCTTCGCGTGGAACTTGCTCCAAGTCGCATAGCGGTTTCGCTGATCGAGCCCGGTTCGGTCAAGACGCCGATTTGGCGTAAAGGGAGGGAAACGCGAGACGCGATGACTGCTCGTTTAGCCGGCAGTAAGCGACCGCACTACCGCGTGGCGCTTGAGCGAATGCTGGCGCTGACCGAGACGGAAGAGCGCGACGGAATGCCGGCGGAGATCGTGGCGGAGGCCATTTTGCATGCGCTGACCGCGCGAAAACCCCGTTCGCACTACCTATTAGGAGGTTCGGCGCGCATGGGCAGCATCGTCGCGCTGTTGCCCGCCGCGCTGCGCGATCGCGCGATGCGCGTGTCGACGCGAGTTCCTTGATCGTCTTCGTAAGCGTTCTCGTCGTCGTTAACGTGCTCTATGCACTGGCAAGCTTTGCAGCAGCTCGTCGGCCGTACGAGCGTGTAACCGCACACGAAGTGAGAGAGGCCCTTCCGAGCCTCTCAATTATCGTACCCGCTCGGAACGAAGAGCGGCAGATAGAAGCGTGTGCCCAATCGCTATTGGCACAGCGCTATCGGGATTTTGAGGTGATCGTCGTGGACGACTGCTCGAATGACCGTACTCCGGAGATTCTTCGCCGCATCGCCTTGCAAGACGATCGTTTACGCGTCGTCGACGGCGAACCGCTACCGGTGGGTTGGGTCGGTAAGCCGTGGGCGCTCGTGCAAGGCGCGCGCCAGGCGACGGGCTCGTGGCTGCTCTTCACCGATGCCGATACCTTCCATTATCCCGAGAGCGCCGCATCGACCGTTGCTGCGGCAATTGAACGAAAACTCGACGTCTTGAGTTTGCTGACCGAACAAGATCTCGATACGCTGCCGGAACGCGCGCTCATGCCAAGTCTATTTCTCACAATCCTGGGGGCAATCGGACCAATTGGCGATGTTGCCGATCCACGCAAGCCGCGTGTCGCGCTTTTCAACGGCCAATATATTCTCGCTTCACGAAAGGCCTACGACGCAATAGGCGGTCATCACGCGGTGCGCGGCGAGATTGCCGAAGATCTTGAGCTCGCCAGG
Organism: Vulcanimicrobiota bacterium; assembly: GCA_963752765.1. GTDB lineage: Bacteria > Vulcanimicrobiota > Vulcanimicrobiia > Vulcanimicrobiales > Vulcanimicrobiaceae > JAFAHZ01. The sequence goes on along the minus strand of CAVVZD010000008.1, from coordinate 1,001,261 downwards.
CGATTCAAACGTGACGGCCGTTTCGGGATTGCGCTCGTCGGTTCCGAGGGAATCGCGCACACGCGTATGTACCGATCGCTCGGAGAGATTTGGCGCGGTTTTACCAAGAACTTCGCACTTGGGCTTCGAGCGCAGCCGTTGTCGGCAGCGTTTTCCGTGTTTGTCCTTGCATGTATCTCGCCGCTCTCTCCCCTCGCGCTCGTGTGGCTGCTCGTCTCAATGCAGTGGGTTGCTGCGGAAGTTCTGACCGTATCGATGGCGCTGGTACTGGCGATATCGGTGCAGGCGATGCGTTTGATGAAGCTTCCGGCGTATTATGCGTTCTGGTACCCGGTCGGCACGGCATTTACGGTCGCGGTTCTCGGCGCGTCGATGACGCTCTTCGCAAGCGGTCGCGGCGTCTACTGGCGTGGACGTCGTTACGGCTCGGGTAGGACTCCTTCAGAGGTTCCTTAGGCCATTCGTGATAAATCTACCAACGATGGATTCAGTCGCGGAAACGCGCGCAACGATGGAAGACATTGCGGCGCTGGCAAAGCGCCGTGGTTTCATTTTTCAATCGAGCGAAATCTACGGCGGCATCAATGGTTTTTGGGATTACGGACCGCTGGGCGCGGTGCTGAAAAGAAACGTAAAAAATGCGTGGTGGCGCGACACCGTTGAATTACGCGACGACGTGGTGGCATTCGACTCTTCCATCATCATGCATCCGTTGGTGTGGAAGGCCTCAGGCCACGTCGACGCGTTTCACGACGTCATGGTCGATTGCCGCGTTTGCAAGCATCGTTTCCGCCTCGATCATCTCAGCGACCGGGCGAAATGCCCCGACTGCGGCAACAAAGATTCGTTCACGGAGCCGCGCAACTTCAATCTCATGATGAAGACATTCGTCGGTCCGATGGAGGATACGTCGGCGCAGGCATACCTTCGTCCGGAAACGGCTCAGGGAATTTTCGTCAATTTCAAGAACGTGTACCAGACGGCACGCAAAAAACCACCCTTTGGCATTGCTCAAATCGGCAAGTCCTTTCGCAACGAAATTACTCCCGGCAACTTCACGTTTCGAACTCGAGAGTTCGAACAGGCGGAGCTTGAGTACTTCGTTCCCAATGACGGCAAAGATATGCAGCGTTTCCAGGAATGGGTCGAGCGCCGAAAATCATGGTACTCGGATTACGGCATAAAGGTCGAGCGGCTGCGTTTTTACGAGCTCACGGAAAACGAGCGCCCACACTATGCCAAGGCCGGAGTCGACGTCGAATATCTTTTTCCATGGGGGTGGGGTGAGCTCGAATCGATCGCGCATCGCACCACGTTCGATCTCGACGCTCACATGAGGCTTTCCGGCAAAGACCTGCGGTTTTTTGACGAGGAGACCAAGACGCACTATACGCCGCTGCTGATCGAAAGCTCGGCGGGCGTCGATCGAACGGCGCTGACGTTCTTAATTGATGCGTATGCCCGCGAGCGCAGCGTCGATCCGAATGGCAAGGCGGTCGAGCGCGTCGTTCTTCGATTTGACGCAAAGATCGCCCCGGTTCAGGCGGCAATTTTTTCGCTGGCGCGCAACCGTCCGGATTTAGTAGAGCGCGCGCGCGCCATCGAGGCGGCCATCCGACCGCAGTTTCGAACCCAATATGACGAGGGAAATATCGGGCAACTTTACCGACGCCAAGACGAGATCGGTACGCCTTTCTGCGTGACGATCGATCATCAAACGCTCGAAGACGCGACGGTCACCATCCGGCACCGCGACTCGATGGTGCAAGACCGAGTCGATGCCCAGCAGCTAGAGCGCTACTTGCGCGATCGATTGGGAGAGGCTCGCCATGTCGCTTGAGGTGAAGGCCGGCTACATCTATTTCTTCGAGCAAGGTAACGCGTCGATGCGCGAGCTGCTTGGCGGAAAGGGTGCCGGTCTGGCCGAGATGACCTCCGCCGGTCTACCGGTGCCGTCGGGGTTCACGATTACAACCGAAGCATGCCTGCGCTATTACGAAGCCGGACGCGTCTTTCCCGAAGGACTCGAAGAGCAGATCGATGCGGCGATGAGCGAGCTCGAGCGGCGCACCGGCAAACAGTTCGGATCGACGGATAATCCGTTGCTCGTCTCGGTCCGCAGCGGCGCGCGCGTGTCGATGCCCGGAATGATGGATACGATTCTCAACCTTGGCCTCAACGATCAAACCGTAAACGCCCTTGCGCGTCTGACCGGAAATGCCGGGACCGCACACGACCCCTATAATCGGTTGTTGCGAACGTTCAGGATGCTGGCGGGTATCGGCAGCAACGACCGATTCGCGTGGGACGCGTACCGGCGCTTCGTCACGATGTTCGGCAACGTCGTGCTCGGCGTCGACAAAAGCGAGTTCGGAGATTGCATCGAAGAGACTAAGACAAAGCTTGGGGTCGCCACCGATCCCGAAATCGACGCCGTTTCCTGGAAATTGCTGGTCGATCGTTTTAAGGCGCTCGTCGAAGACCGTGCCGGCCGGCCATTCCCGCAAGACGTTCGCGAGCAGTTACGACTTGCGATCCAAGCGGTCTTCGATTCCTGGAACTCCAAACGCGCAACCGATTACCGCCGCTTCAACAAGATTCCCGACGACTGGGGCACGGCGGTTACGGTTATGGAGATGGTGTTCGGGAACATGGGCGACGACTCGGGAACGGGCGTCGCATTCACCCGCGATCCAAACACCGGCGAGCGCGTACTTTTCGGTGAATATCTGCGCAACGCTCAAGGTGAAGACGTCGTCGCCGGCATTCGTACTCCCGAAACAATCACGGATCTCGCACGCACGCAGCCGGCTGTATACGCGCAGTTCGAGGATATCGCGACCCGCTTAGAACGCCACTATAAAGACATGCAGGATCTGGAGTTTACCGTCGAGCGCGGCAGGCTTTTCATGCTGCAAACCCGCAGCGGAAAGCGCAGCGCCGAGGCCGCGGTGAAGATCGCGCTCGATTTCGTGTCCGAAGGCCTGATCGATAAGCGCCGTGCGGTCGGAATGGTGAACGCACAATCGCTCGACCAGCTCTTTCACGCACGCATCGATCCCGATCAGCCGCTCGAGATCGCCTGCAAAGGTCTCAATGCCTCCCCGGGTGCCGCCACTGGACAAATTGTTTTTTCGGCAGACGATGCGGTCAACTGGAAAGAGCGTGGCAAACAGACGATCTTGGTCCGGACCGAAACCAATCCCGACGACGTCCACGGCATGATTGCTGCCGAGGGTATTTTAACGGCGAAAGGCGGGGCTACGTCACATGCCGCCGTCGTTGCGCGCGGCATGGGTAAGCCCTGCGTCGCGGGTTGCGACGCGTTGCAGATCGAGCGGCGAACGAAGCGCGCTACGATTGCCGGCAAGGACCTCAAAGAAGGCGACTGGATCACCATTGACGGGACGACCGGCAACGTCTACATTTTCAAGCTTGCGCTGATCCCGCCGCCATCGACGCTGCCGGAATGGCTGGCAGCCTTTCTGTCATGGGCCGACGAGTTGCGCGAGATGGAAGTCTGGGCAAATGCCGATACGCCCGAAGATGCCGTTCGTGCACGAGCGCTCGGAGCACAAGGCATCGGACTGTGCCGAACCGAGCACATGTTCATGCAGACGGAGCGCCTTCCGATCGTGCAGCAAATGATTCTTGCAGACTCGCACGAAGCGCGCCACGAGGCACTTACAAAGCTGCTCCCGTTCCAGTGCGGCGATTTTGTTGGGATTCTCAAGGCCATGCAAGGCTATCCCGTTACGATTCGCCTGCTCGACCCGCCGCTTCACGAATTCTTGCCCTCGCTCGAACAGCTGTTGGTGGAAGTAACGGAGCTGCGGGTCGGTCGGGGAAGCGATTCAGCGGAATTCAAAATTAAAGACGCGGTCCTGCATCGAGTCTTGCAGCTGCACGAGCAGAATCCGATGCTTGGGTTACGCGTTTGCCGGCTGGGAATTGTTTACCCTGAAATCTACGCCATGCAAGTGCGCGCTATTTTCGAGGCCGCGTGCAGGTTGAAGCGTCAGGGTTTCGACATTCATCCGGAGGTCATGATCCCGGGCGTCGGAACAAGAGAGGAGATGCGGATCACCCGCGATGCGGCCAAAGAGGTCGCTGACGAGGTGCTCGCGCGTGAAGGTGTTAAACTCCAGTACAAGATCGGAACGATGATCGAGCTTCCACGCGCTTGTGTCATTGCCGACGCGATCGCCGAGTACGCGGAGTTTTTCTCCTTTGGCACCAACGATCTCACGCAAACGACCTACGGTTACAGTCGCGATGACGCCGAAGCCTCGTTCATTCCAGTTTACCTTCAGAAGCGCATTCTCAAGGAAAACCCGTTTATGGTCCTGGATCGGCGTGGCGTCGGATCGTTGATGCGCGAGGCGGTGAGGCTCGGCCGATCGGTTCGCGAAGGGATTCAAATCGGGATCTGCGGAGAACACGGTGGAGAGCCTAGCAGCATCGCATTCTGCCATCAGCTAGGCTTGAATTACGTGTCGTGTTCGCCCTATCGCGTACCGATTGCGCGGCTGGCCGCAGCACAAGCCGCCATCGGCGCATTAGAATGACGAGCAGCCCCTAGCGGGCGGCGACGATCTCGGCGCAAAGACGCCGCGCGAGCCCAACGTCGACGTGGTATCGACGCACAAAGAGTTTGCGCCAGTACGCTTTACCGCTGAGTTTGGCGATAAGATCCGAGGCTTCGCGCGCGTCTACGACGCCGGCCGGCGATGAAACCCATACCGTATGGTCCTGCCCGATGCCGAGCGGCAGACGATGGAGCACCTGCGATTGCTCGTCGGCCCACACGTTTTCTGAGCCGAAGCGATCGCGCAACGTGCGCTCGCACGTTTCGAAGACGCGCAAGTCGCGCTCGGCGTTGAACTCCGCGGCCAGCGCGTAGAGCACGATTCGTTCGCGCAGGGCCCGGCTCGCTTCGCTTTGGCGATCGCCTAGCTCGTTGAGCACGCGAAAATCATCCCAGCGAAGGAACTCTTCGATTGGGTCCAAGAGGCGCGGATTCGGCCAGAGCTCACGCAAGACGTCTTGTAGGATGCGCTCGAAAATGCGCGTGGTGTGATGAAAATACACCGATGCGAACATCATGTAGCGCGCCATGACGAACGATTCGAGCGCAACGACTCCGCGGGCGTCGATCCCCATCACAACGCGGCCATTCTTTTCGAAGAACCGCAACGACGCAATCAGTTGATCTGCATCGTACCGGCCGGTCGCCACGCCCGTGAAATAGGCGTCACGCTGAAGGTAATCCATACGGTCCGCATCGAGGTTCGGGCCGCTGACCAGCTCTCGCAATGCGGGATAACGGCTGTCCGAGCTGCCGAGAATTAATCCTAGGACGTCGGCGGCATCCACTTCGAGAGCGGTCAGCTGGTGCGTGACCTCCGGTAACGACAGTATTTCGGCCGTGCGCTCCTCGTGACGAATCCCGAGCACGGCTTCGCACGCGTGACTAAATGGGCCGTGACCGATGTCGTGTAATAGCAGCGCGACCCGGAGGAGACGACGCTGGTATTCAAGGGCGGCTTCGTTGTTGAAAAAGCCGCGCCCATATCGCGCGAGAACGTCAAAGGCCTGCGAGCCGACGGCCAGTGCACCAAGCGCATGCGTGAAGCGAGAGTGCTCTGCCGAAGGAAAGGCGAGGTAGGCCAACCCGAGCTGGCGCAAGCGGCGCAAGCGCTGCACGAGCGAAACGTCCAGCAACCGCGCTTCGGCGGTGGATAGTTCGATGAACTGATGTATTGGGTCGAAGATCCTCTTCATGTACGTATTGCCTTCCGCCCATCCGGCGGGTTTTCCGTTAGCCCGAGGTGCGGGGAGCAATGAGTCGCCGCCGAAAAAGCGACATGTCGTGAAATTCGATCAGAGCGTTCTGAGGGAAATTCATGCGCGGCTCGATATCGCGAGCCTCATCGGGGCGTACGTTCCGCTACGCAAGCGCGGCAACGACTTAGTGGGGCTTTGCCCCTTTCATGCCGAGAAGACTCCATCGTTCCACGTGCATCCGGATCGGGGCTTCTTTAAATGCTTCGGATGCGGCGTTGGCGGCGACGCTATTACATTCGTGCAGAAGCTCGACAACATCAGTTTCACTGAGGCCGTTCGAAGCTTGGCGAATAAGGCCGGCATTGCGCTGGAGCCCGAGGATCCGCGTGCCGCACGAGCCCGCAACGAGCGAGAGGCGATTTACGAAGCGAACCAGATCGCGGCCGCCTACTTCGCTCGAGCGCTTGCATCTCCGGCGGGCGAAGCGGCGAGAGCATATTGCGCGAAGCGTGGGTTCTCCGATGCGACGATCGAGCGTTTCAACTTGGGTTACGCCCCGGACTCATGGGACTCACTCGTTGACGAGTTGCAACGCAACCAGGTCGATCTTGCATTGGCTTGCAATGCGGGGCTCATCAAACGCGGGCAGCGCGGCTATTACGACTTCTACCGCGATCGCCTGATGGTTCCGACGTACGCGACCACGGGCGAAGTTATCGCCTTCGGCGGACGCGCGCTCGGAGAAGGTGAGCCGAAGTATCTCAACACGTCTTCGACGCCGGTATATACGAAGGGCGAGCATCTCTTCGCGCTCAACATTGCCCGTCGCGCGGCGCAGAACGATCGCACGCTGATCGTCGTCGAGGGTTACCTCGACTGCATTGCGCTCCAGCAGGGAGGCTTCGAGAACACCGTGGCGGCCCTTGGTACCTCGTTTACGCCGGCCCAGGCTGAGGCGCTCCGGAAGTATGCCGATTACGTCTTTCTCTGTTTCGACGGGGACACGGCCGGCAACGCGGCTGCAACCAAAGCGGTCGATATCGCGTCTAAGGCTATCGAGCACACCGGCTCCTCGGTTCGCGTGGTGCTGCTGCCCGTCGGCGAGGACCCCGACAGCTTTTTGCGGCGCCATGGCGCACCCGCTTTTCAAGCCCTCTTGCAGAACGCCAAACCCGCGATCGAGTTCAAGATCGATGCCGCGATCGATCGGCTGCGCGCCGGTTTCGATTCACCCGCAAAGATCGTTCCGACGGCGGAGGCGTTGATACGCGAGCTAACCCCGCGCGCGGAATGGGATCGTTGGCGAGTGTACGTTGCCGGCCGATTGCAGGTGAATGTTGACGACCTTCGGAATAGCCGCTTCTTCGCAAACCGTTCTAACTTTGCGCCGCGTGCCTCTGGGGGTGCTTCGGAAAGTCGCCACGTGCGAGCCTCAATCGAACCGTTATCGTTCGAACGCGAGGTCGCGAGCATTCTTCTCGAGGACCCCACGCTAGCCGCCGAGTATGCGGATCGAATCCCGGCGGCGCGCTTCCGTAACGATGTGTACCGGCGAATTTACGAGCGCATTGTCGACGCAGCTGCCAGTCTACGAACCACGGCCGACGTGTTTGGATTGTTTGCGGAAGATCAAGCTGGTCTCGACGTGCTGGCTACGCTTGGGCGGCGAGATCGCAGTTCGGCCGTGCGGTATGGGGATTCGGACGAACGGCGTGTGCATCTCGATCGGGTGGTCGAGCGCCTTCAACGTGAAGACGCACAACGCCGATACAGAGAGTTAGACGTCCTCATCAACGAGCGGCTGGCCGCCGGGGCGCCGGTTTCGCCGGAGCTTCGCGAGGAGTTCGAAACCCTTGTCGCGAGGCTAAAAAGGTAATAACAGATTTTGAAAGCGAGAGGAGGTGAACGTTCTAAAATGGCTCGCAAGAAGAGTTCGGCGTCCGTTGCCGAGGCGACCCCAGTCACGCTGGAGGAGCTGAAGAAGAAGCTGCTCGCCCGCGGCAAGACCCGGGGTTCGTTGACGTACGAAGAAATCAACACCGCGTTCGACGCGCTTGACGACGTCAGCCCCGAGCAGCTCGACGAGTTCTTCGAAGAAATCACAGCCGCCGGCATTGAGATCGTCGACGATTCGAAAGAAGAAAAAGCTGAAGCCGAGGGCGAGGAAGAGCCGGAAGAGCAAATCGCCGAGGGCCTCTCGCTCGACGATCCAGTCCGCATGTATCTCAAAGAGATCGGACGCGTGCCGCTGCTTTCAATGGAACAAGAAAAGTCGCTGGCGATGAGGATCGAGCACGGCGAGCTCGAGATGCGAAAGAACGGCGCGGCCGATACTCTTATCGTCGGTGACGGCGAGGAAGCAAAACGTCAGTTAACAGAAGCTAACCTCCGGCTCGTTGTTTCGATTGCCAAGAAGTACGTCGGGCGCGGCATGCTCTTTCTCGATTTGATTCAGGAGGGCAATCTGGGTCTCATTCGAGCGGTCGAAAAGTTCGACTATCGCAAGGGTTACAAATTTTCCACGTACGCGACCTGGTGGATACGCCAGGCGATCACGCGCGCGCTGGCGGATCAGGCCCGGACGATTCGCATCCCAGTGCATATGGTGGAAACCATCAACCGTCTCATCAAGGTGTCTCGGCAACTGCTCCAAGAGCTCGGGCGCGAACCGTCGGTTGAAGAGATCGCCGAGTCCATGGCTTTGACCCCTGAAAAAGTGCGCGAGGTCATGAAGATTTCGCAAGAACCCATCTCCCTGGAGACGCCAATCGGCGAGGAAGAGGACTCGCATCTGGGGGACTTCATCGAGGATCAGGAAGCGGTCGCTCCCGCGGAGGCCGCCTCGGTGATGCTCCTCAAGGAGAAGATGCAAGACGTCCTTCAGAACCTCACCGAGCGCGAACGAAAGGTGCTCGTCTTGCGCTTCGGGCTGGAAGACGGTCACCAGCGCACGCTTGAAGAGGTCGGGCAGGAATTCGGCGTAACGCGCGAGCGGATCCGGCAAATCGAAGCCAAGGCGCTGCGTAAGTTGCGCCACCCCTCCCGCGGCAAAGCGTTAAAAGATTATTGGACAAACGAGTAGCTCCAACGCTTCCAACCCGCGATACGGTAGTATGAAATAGTATGCTGTTCCCGAGTCTGCTTGCCTTAGTTATTGCGGCTTCGCCCGCCCCGAGCCCCACGCCGCGCGCGCTCAAGACGATCGTGACGGTCGTCTCCTCGCCCTACTGCAACGCGCTGTCAGAGCACTTTAACGCTGCGATGGTTCCGATGCTTGCCAACGACCGCGTCTTCGACGTCGTCGACACCCAGCTCGACGATATGAACGAAATGTTCAAGTATCCCGATTACGCGAATCGTTTCATGGATCTACGGTACAAAATCGTCAAGGAGTCGGGCACGTTGGATGCTTCGCTCAAGCCGATCAACGATCAGATCTTTGCACTCAAGCAGGCCGCCTCGCTGACGAACGATCCTCAAGCCGCAGCGCAGATGACCGATGCAGCCAACCAGCTGCGCGACGCCTACGTCCATCAGTTCCAACTGTCGACCGACCTCACCAGCCTCGCGCACTCAATGATGCAGTACAACGTCCTGCGCGGTCCCCATCCGCTCGGTGGATGGACTCCCTACGACAACACGCTTCCGGCTGACGCGAAGAACATCAAGGTGTACTTACACTTCGATCCGCAGCGCGCGAGCATCGACGGTGCCGAAGATAAAGCAGTCGACGTGGCCTACACCGCAGCGACCACCCACTGCTCCTCGTCTTCACCGCAGCCTAAGTAGAGAGCGTTACTAGTCGCCCTTCTCGGCGTTCGCGCTGGGGATGACGTCGGGGTTTTTGTCGGCGAAGGCGCCGAGGGGATTGGGCTTGATCCAGACGATCAAATCCCAAACCGAGGGGAAGAGAAAGATATGCGTGACGTCTGAAGGGTTCGTGGCAAGCTTCATGCTGACGAGCGTTTCCGCGCTGGGATTGTCGACGTTTCCGCCGGCCGCTGCGAACTTCTTGACGCTGGTCGCGCCGTAGACTGCCCTGCCGTTCGGACCGGCCAGCACGTAGTGAATGTGCTCGCGGAACGAAATCCAACGGCGATAGTTAATGCCCCAAAGATTGGGCGGTTCCATCGACGTGCTTTGCAGCACCGAGAAGTCGGCGCCCAACAGATGGCCGTTGACGTCGTACCAGAGTTGGCTCGGATGCTGCGGGTCAGGGGTCTGCCACTGTAGGTTCGCATAACTGATCGCGCCGTCTTCATCTTCATTTGTATATCGGAAATAGCCGGCGGCTACGGCTTGCTGTTCGGTGGCGAAACGGCTACCCAGATCCTTTTGAATTTCGCGAATGAATGCAACCTCGGCCCCTTGAGGGATCGGTGAAAGCGTGGGCGAGGAAGTCGGCGCCGGCGTCGGAGACGCGGCTGCAACGGCGATCATGAGAGCAAAAGGCGCGAGCGTGCTCATCAGACGTGTCATCACGGCATGGTTCCTTCTCAAGCGGCCGGCGTTGGCGATGGAGACGGGCTGGGGCTGGGCCAAGCCGGCGTCGGCCATGGTGTTGGCGAGGGGGAGGGATGAGCCTTCTTTGTCCCTCCAAAGGGTCCAAAGGGCGTTGCGACCGGTTCCACCGGGAAGGTTGACTTTGGAACGGCGAGCGTTTGCGCCGGGGGACGCGGCGTTTGAATCGCTACCGTGCCGCTCGGCAGTGCCGTCAACGTGGCCTCAGTGCGGGCCGGTAGCTCCGATCCGGATTGCAGGACGAAATTCTTGCCTTTACGCATGACCTGATAGAGTACGTAGTACGGAACGAAGATGTCTCCGACCGTATCCTCCATCTCAACCGTAGATTCATGACCAGCGGTTGTGCGCGGCGATAGTCGCGCGACGGGTGCGCGTAACGGAAGCGTTCGCCCATCAGGAAGAACGAGCGGCTCGAAAAAAATGTCGACGAAGCCGTACACGTCGCCGATGCCGGCATGCTCAACGTTGGTGATCCGAATCTTTGTGTCCGTGCCTGCCGGCGCCACTACGTGACCGCCCACCGTGAGCGCGTCTTTCAAATGCACCGGAATGAGATCGCCCGTCTTCGAGGACTTTGACGAGATCGATTCGTCGAGAACGAAGATAACGCTCGAATCAAACGGCAAAACGTTTCCGCTTGGAGCGGGCGTGGGAGAACTGCTCGGTACGGACGTCGGCGGCGGCGTCGGCGGGACTGGATACGCCCGCGCCACCGCCGCGCCGAGTGCGAAGACGAAAAGAAAAAGTGCGCTAGCTCGCGCGCTTTTCACGCGCGGCGGCAGCGGCGCGTTTACCCTCTTCGATGAGTTGTTTGACGCGCTGCCCACCTTTTTGTCCGATACGCTCGTAGAAGTTGGGACCATAACGGTCGCGTGTGGCTTCGCCGCCTTTCTTCCCACCCTTCTTGCCGATCTGCTCGTAAAACTCGTGACCGTGAGCCTCTTTCGTCGCTAACCCGCCTTTGCGGCCGATCTGTTCGTAAAACTCCGGGCCGTACTTTTGCTTGACGGTCTCGCCGCCTTTTTGACCCGCTTCGCGGACCGACATACCGCTGGTGCGCTTTGACTGGTATTCTGGGACTGGCATTTCGTTGTTGTTCACCTATTGGATGACGCCGCCGAAAGGACGACTGTCTTTCACTATATTAGAACGCAGCATCGCTCCCTAAGGTTGGGGAGCAATGAAAAGGCTTGGTTTAGTTGCTCAGTTGGGCGAGGAATTAGTAACTGCGGTCATCGGGTTAGCAGCTTGGCAGTAGCCCACCCACGAGCGACCGCTTGCTTGCTCTGCTTAAAACTGGCGCTTTGAGTCGAGAAGAATCGTTACCGGTCCGCGGTTGACGAGTTCGACGTCCATGCTCGCGCCGAACGTGCCGTAGGCAACGCGAACGCCGCTGGCTGCAATCGCCGCGCCGAAGTTCTCGTAAAGCTGACGCGATCGGGGCTCTTTCGCGGCGGCTATGAATGAAGGGCGGCGACCCTTGCGCGCGTCGCCGTGCAAGGTGAACTGCGAAACGACAAGCGCCTCGCCGCCCACATCGAGCAGCGAACGGTTCATGAGGCCGTTGTCATCGGGAAAAATTCGTAAGCCAGCAACTTTTTCCGCCAGTTGTCTGGCATCGCGCTCGTCGTCATCGACGCCAACCCCTACGAGCACGAGAACTCCATGCTGAATCGAGCCCGTGACGCGTCCGTCAACCGTAACCTTCGCTCGCGACACCCGCTGAACGACGGCCCTCATCGTGAGAATAGCGAGGAGAGCGCAAAGAGCGCATTTTCGCGTCGTTCGAGGATTCGCCGGTAGAAATAACCAGCCCAGTGCGTCCCGAACGGGACGTAGACGCGCAAGCGATACCCTTGATCGATCAGCGCATGTTGCGCACGCGGCCGGCATCCGTATAACATTTGGAACTCAAAGCGGTCGGATGGCAGGCGCTCGCTCTTCACCTCGTCGGATACCGCGGAAATCAAACGATGGTCGTGCGTGGCGATGCCGGGATAAGTTCCGCAGGTTAGCAATTGCTTAGCCAACTGCAGGTATTGCTCGCGAATCTTCTCCATGCTCTTGTACGCGATCTCAGGCGGTTCGTTGTAAGCGCCTTTGCACAGGCGCACGCGTGCGCCCAAGCGGATCGCATGTTCCACGTCGCCCGGTGTGCGCTTGAGATAGGCTTGAAGCACGATACCGACGTTCTTGTGAATGGTAAAAGCACGCTCGAACACCCGAAGCGTCGCCTCGCAAACAGCTGAGCCCTCCATGTCGATACGTACGAACGAATCGCTGTTGCGTTTGGCATGCTCGACGACCCGCAGGAGGTTATCGAGCGCGAAATCCTCGTTGATGAGCAGTCCCATCGCGGTCAGCTTTATCGAAACATTTGAATCGACGCCGCGATCGTTGATGGCGTCAAGTATCTCAAGATATGTATCGCGTGTCTTGATTGCCGCTGCCGGCTCGAGGACGTCCTCACCCAAGAAGTCGAGCGAAGCCGACAAGCCGTCGGCATTGAGCCTGTTAACGGCACTCATGGCTGAGTCGATCGTTTCTCCCGCCACGAAGCGCTTGGCCAAGAAGAAAAACCGTTCCTGAAAACTCACGGTGAATCCCTTTACAAAACGACGCCGCGTCGGGAGATCCACGCGCCGGCGAGAACGAATGCAACGAGAATGATGAAGCCGTAACAGAGCGTCAGCGCCGCTCGTACCCCCGAGGCGGACAGCGTGACGTACAGTGCAACGGGAAGCGACGTCGGGTGAAACGCGAGGATGCTCGTCGCGCCGTACTCCCCGATTGCTCGTAACCAAGCGAATGCGATGCCGGCGACGACGTTGCCCGCTGCGTTTGGAAGCGCGACGCGGCTAAAAATCCGCCACTCACTTGCACCCAGCGTGCGCGCCGCATCTTCGGCAATGGGATTGAGCGCACCGAAAGCCGCAGTCGCAGCGATTGCCACAAACGATCCGGACACGAAAAACTCTGCGATGCCGACGCCCAAAAGCGAATCGGGAATCACAAGGCCATGCATGGCGAGCCATTGGCCCAGCGGAGCCCTTGTGCCGAGAAGGTAGATCAGCATGAGACCGGATGCTACCGGCGGAAATGCAAGCGGCAACGCTAAGATAAAAACAAACAATGCCCGCAACTGCATGTGCGTTTTTGAAAGAAAGTAACCAGCCGGTACCCCCAACACGGTTGCGATTGCAGTCGCGCCTATTGACGCATACAGCGACGTTTGTAGCGCCTCGCGAGCGGAAGGAGTGAAACCTGCAACGACGTCGCTTGGGGACAGTGCGACGAGCACCGCGGCCATCGGAGAAGCGACGAAGGCGACAAGAAGAAGGGCGGCCATGAGAAAAAGTGGCCCTGGGTACCGACCTGCCATCATCGAAAGTTTACCAAAGCATCACCAGGCAAGCGAGGCGGGGCGCCCTAGGACGCGAAGGCAACGAGATGGTGCTGCGCAACTGGCGCGTGCTGATCGCTGACGACGACCCTGACATCTGCACGCTCATTGGTTCGGTCCTCCGTAGGGGGCCCTACGACATGCTGACGTGCAACGATGCCGAGAGCGCGCTCGTGGCAATTGATCGGCATGGCCCGTTCGACATCATCATCTGCGATTTCATGCTGCCCGGCATCTCCGGAATCGATTTGATCGAGCGCCTTCGCGCGAGTGAAAACACCAGTGGCGTGCCGGTGCTGATGATTAGCGGACACACAAACTATGCAATGGACGGTCGCGCACGCACCGCCGGGGCCAATCTCTTTTTGAATAAACCGTTTACGATCTCGCAGTTGCGTGCGGCCGTTAACGAGCTGCTGACCGAATCGATAGCTCGCTAGCAAAAACCCTCGCCATCGCGCTGGCGCTCTCGCTCGATGTCTTTGCCGTCGGCGTCGGTATTGGCGTGCGCGGTGTCGCCCCGTCCGTTAGGTTTCGCATCGGGGTTGCGTTTGCGTGTGCCGAAGTCGCGATGAACCTCGCTGGAGCCATGGGCGCGCTCATCGTCGGAAAACTGATCGGCCCCGTTGCGGCCTACCTTGGTTTTGGCGCGCTTATTGCGCTGGGCGCGTACATGATCAAGGAGAGCCGTAGCGAATTGTCGGCCGCATCGAAACTCGACCTTTCGCGAGGCTCGGGTTTGGCGCTTGCCGCCATTTCCGTTAGCTTAGACTCGTTAGGGGTTGGCTTTTCCATTTTGTACGTCGGCGTACCGCTGATAGAAGCACTCACAATCATCGGTGTCGTTTCGATCGCAGCGACGACGTTGGGGTTGACGATCGGAGCGCGTATCGGGGCGCGCGCCGAGCAAAGCGCTGCATTTTTGGGTGGACTGCTCTTACTCTTGACCGGCCTGACGCTGTTCGTTCTCAAGGCGCTACGCGGCTCGTAGAAGAAGGCTTTGGCGGTGCGGGTAGGTCAAGCACTCGTGGATCTCGTGCGTGCGTCGGGCGCTCGTTCCGCATTTGTCGTTGGGACCGGGAAAAACGTAGGCAAAACGGTGACGACACGAGCGATGTACGAGGCCGCTTACGACGCAGGCGTGAGCGTCGCTCTTACGTCGGTCGGTCGCGACGGCGAAGCGTTCGATGCCGGCGACGCGCAGCCGAAGCCGCGACTCCTCTTACGTCCACAAACCCTGATTGCAACATCGCGCGACGTGCTCCCCACTTCGCCCGCGAGCGAGATCGTGGCGCTGGGTTACCTGCAGACGGCCGCCGGTTCATTGATTTTCGCGCGCGTGATCACGGCCGCATTTTACGAGCTCGTCGGTCCGCCGACGGCCTCTGGCATTCGGCGAACGGTTGACCGTCTCTGTGCCGAAGCGACACTGACGATTGTCGACGGCGCCATCGATCGCGTTGCAGCGTTAGCCGGCGGACCGGATGCAATCATCGTCGCGTGCGGAGCCTCGGCCGCGCAGACCGTCGAAGAAGCGGTCGACGGCGTTGCGGCTCTGGTCCAGCGGTTGTGCATCAGCTCCTACGATCCAACGAAGGATTCGGTGCGAATAGAAGGCGCCCTAACCCCGGCCACGGCGGCATCTTTGATTGCGCGCCATGAGACACGTCAGGTCGTCGTACGCGATCCAACGCAAGTTGCGCTCACCGGCAAAGCGGCCGCGCATGCTTTGAGTGTCCTTGACGTCCGTTGCGAACGAGCGCTGAAGGTGGTAGCGACGACCGTCGCCTCGATTGGTCGAGAACGGGCCTTTGAGCCGAGTGAGTTCGCGCACGCGGTTGCTACGGCCACCGGCTTGCCGACGTTCGACGTGTACGCGGGAGCAAAAGCGTCGTGAGGGTCGGATCGTTGCTCGATGCGCCGACGGCGCAGATGCTCGGCTTCGAATGGTTACGCGAAGCGCTCGCTCCGGCGAGCGAATACGGTGAACGAGTCTTTGCGCACGTGCAGCCGTTTAGCGGCGGTGATGAACGGCTCGCACGCGAGCGAGCCGAGCGCATTGCCGGCGTTGCCCAGGCCGTGGACGCCGCGCGTCTCGATGCTGCGCGCGACCTGCTGAGAAGTGCGCCCGACGCGGCCGGCGCCATTGCGCGCGCGTCGATGGACGACGTTCTTACCGACGTCCATTTCTTCGAACTCCAGCGCTTGATCGACGTGGTGGAGCGAGTCGATGCTTTGTTTGATGGCGTGCCCGGCCTTCCGGCGGCAGCGAATAAAGGCTCTCGCGACGTGGCTGCGACGCTTGAGCCCGGACGAAGCGGGAAGTTCGGTTTTTACCTCGCCGACTCGTTTGACGTCGCCTTGTCCGGCGCACGTGCGCATTTCGTCCACATGCAAACGGAATTCGACGTTTCTCGTGGCCGATTGATGCAGCGGATCGCAGCTTCGTTCGGCCGAGAAGACTTGGGCGGCGACGAGTTTATCGTTATGCGCAGCGATGCGCCCGCGGTATTACCGGTCGGCGTTCGCGTCGTGCGGGAAGCCCCAACGTATCTGCTCTGCGTGGTTGAGTACGACGACGCAACGCTACGAGCGCTCGAACGGCGCGACGCCGCCGCGGAGGCGGTCGCGCACGCTGAAGCAGTCGTTCGTCAGCGGCTCACGAGCGTCGTTCGCAAAAACGCTTCATTCCTCGATCGAACTATTCTGGCGCTCGGAGAAATTGACGTCGTCGTCGCGGCCGCGCGCTTCACGAGTCTTTACCAGTGCGAGGTTGCGCAAATCGTCTCGCACCCGGAGTTCGCATTTCGTGCCGGCCGATTCTTGCCGCTCGAAGCTGAAATCGAAGCCGACGGCCGTCGCTTTACGCCGATTGACGTCGAGCTGCTGGGCGTTGCCGTGCTAACCGGGCCGAATATGGGCGGGAAGAGCGTGTGCTTGCGGACCTGCGGATTCATCGCCCTGTGCGCCGCGCTGGGCTTACCGGTTCCCGCGGCGAGCGCGCGCACGGCGCTCTTTGATGAGATTGCATGGCTCGGTATTGGAACCGATGACGACGCACCCGCGAGCCTGCTGTCTTCGTTCGCCGGCGAAGTCGTGCGGCTGCGGGATTTGTTAGAGCGCGGTGCGCAGCCGCTGTTCGTGCTGATTGACGAGTTTGCGCGCACGACCACTCCACACGAAGGGAAAGCACTCCTGATCGCGGTCTTGCAGCGCCTGCACGAGCGCAACGCCTGCGGCTTGGCGGCAACGCATTTAGCCGGCGTTGCACGCGAGGCGGGCGTTCGTCACTTCGCGGTTCGCGGCTTGCGAGGGATTCCCCGACATCCTGCGACGACCGATCTGCATGAGGCGCTGGCGGCGCTCGCTGTTTCGATGGACTACACGATCGCCGAAGTCGGTGAAGGTGAGGAGAACTCCGGGGCCGATGCGATCGCCCTCGCCCAGCTCTTGGGCTTAGATCGGGAGTTAGTCGCCGCGGCGTACCAGGCGCTGAAGTAGCGCCCGCGTCCGTGCAGAAGAGAGCGTCGCCATGGACCCGCTGATTATCACGTGCGCCCCGGTGGGTGCCGAGATCTCCCCAGATCAAACTCCGTATCTGCCCTATACGCCGACGTTACTGGGCGAGACGGCTCGGGCGGTGCGCGATGCGGGCGGTTCGATCGTCCACGTGCATTGCCGGAACGACGATGGCACGAACACACATGCGGTCGAGCGATTTCGCGAAGCGTTTGAGGCCGTTCGTGCGAACAGCGATCTAATCGTTCAGTTTTCCACCGGTGGTGCGATCGGCATGTCGCCGGAAGAGCGTGCCGGGGTTTTAGCCCTCAAGCCGGAAATGGCGACGCTCACGTGCGGCAGCGTCAATTTCGGCGACGACATCTTCGAGAACAGCTTTCCGATCATGCGCCGCATCCTTGCCGCCATGAATGAGTTCGGCGTTCGACCGGAACTAGAAATCTTTGATAAAGGCCACGTGGCGAACGCTCGGCGGTTGGCGAAGGAAGGCTTGCTGACATTTCCTCAGCACGTCGATCTCGTCTTGGGTGTTCCCGGTGGTCTCGAAGCAACGGTTCAAAACCTGTGCGACCTCGTCGACGACCTTCCGAGCGGATGCACCTGGTCGGTTGCAGGCATTGGCCGCCAGCAGTTGCCGATGGCGATGGCTGCCATTGCAATGGGCGGTCACGTTCGCGTTGGCTTGGAAGACAATCTCTATTACAGCAAAGGCCGTTTGGCCCGTAACGAAGAGCTCGTAGCGCGCGTTGCACGAATTGCCGCCGAGGCCGGCCGCCCCGTGGCCACGCCGGACGAGGCGCGTAAAATCCTCGGGCTTCAAGAACTCGCGCGGGTTTCTTAAGTGTTTACCTACGTCATTCGCCGCACGTTGCAATCCGTACCGCTGCTGCTTGCGATATCGGTCATCCTATACGCCATTCTGTACAATATGCCGGGCGGACCGCTCGCTCCATATCTTCAGAATCCGCACATCACGCCGGCCGACATCGAGCGCCTCAAGCACAACCTCGGTATGGACCAGCCGGTTCCGATCCAGTACTTTAAGTGGCTTGGACATATTCTCACCGGCGACATGGGGTACTCGACGAGCAACTCCGAGCCGGTCTTTCAGGCTATCGTTGAACGCATTCCCGCAACGCTCGAGCTCATGGGCACGTCGTTCGTCCTTTCCGTGGTCGTGGGCGTTGCGGCCGGCATCATTTCGGCCGTCTACCGCTACACGCTGGTCGATTACTTCATTACGACTCTCGCGTTCTTCGGCCAGTCAATGCCGGTTTTTTGGTTCGCCCTGATGATGCAGCTCGCGTTTGCAGTACACGGCATTCCACTGCCCTTCGGTTACCAAATCCAGCTGCCGTCGGCGGGAATCTCCAACAGCGACACCTTCGATCTAGGCGACCGCATTTCGCACTTGATACTACCGGTTATCGTGCTCTCGCTGCTGTCGCTTGCGCTCTTTAGCCGGTTCATGCGCTCGTCGCTGCTGGAAGTGCTCGGGACCGATTACATGCGCACTGCCGCCGCTAAGGGGCTGAGCTTTCGGACAATCTTATTCAAGCACGGCCTAAAGAACGCGCTGATCCCGGTCGTGACGATTTTAGCGCTTTCGTTGCCCAGTATTGTTGGCGGTGCAATCATCACTGAGACGATCTTCGCGTGGCCGGGAACCGGAAGGCTGTTCTATAACGCGCTGCAGCAAAGCGACATCGCGCTGCTCATGGGCTACCTGATTCTCATCGCAGGTTTCGTCGTTTTCTCGAACCTGCTGGCCGACGTCATGTATGCATGGCTCGATCCGCGCGTGAAGTACGATTAGGAGCTTCTGAAGAAATCCATGTACCGATCGTTTGAGCCGAAAAGCCGCCAGATGCGAGAAGAGGGCGAGAGAGCATACCCGCAGCGGTATGTGACCGAGCTCTCGACGACGCAGACGGCGGCTTTTCGCTCAAACCCTTCGGGCAGCGGCATTTTCGCCGCATCTCTTCGTTACGACCTCAGTCACGGAGCGCTTTGCCATGCTCTTCCGGCCACGGATGGCCGCAATGCACGCGAGCACAGGAGGTGCAGGAGCGTGCCCTCGGTCGCGCCTCGATCTGCGGCGAAAATGCACGCTGCGATCGGTGCAGTGACTTCTTCAGAGGCTCCTTAATGGCCGCTGCCGTACCCGCGCCTCCGGCGTTTCCGATCGAAGAAGAGCTTCACGTCTCCAAAGTAACCTTTTGGACGCGGTTGCGACGGCACAAGCTTGCCGTCGCGGGAATGGTCGTCTTGATCCTAATGGTGCTCGCGGCGGTTTTCGCCAAGCAGCTTGCACCGTTCGATCCCAACGCGATCGATAACATCCATTGGCAAGGCACGCCGCTGCCGCCCTGCTTTCAGGATCCATCGTGCGGCGGCCATCCGCTGGGCACCGACGAAGTCGGGCGCGATCTGCTCTCCCGTCTGTTTTACGGAGCGCGCATTTCGCTGACCGTTGGTCTCTTTGCGGTCATCATGGAAGTGCTCATCGGCACGGTGTTGGGCGCGATCTCCGGCTATTACGGCGGCGTCGTCGATTACATCATCATGCGCGTCACCGATGTCTTCTTGTCGATTCCGCTCTTGCCGCTTTTGCTCGTGCTGACGGCCATCGTCGCAGCCAGCTCTTCAAGGGCCAGCCTCAGCTTCGGCGTCATCGTGCTCATCATCGGAGCGCTCTCGTGGCCGACGGTCGCACGCCTGGTGCGAGCCTCGTTCTTAAGTTTGCGCGAGCGTGAGTTTGCCGAAGCAGCTCGGGCTTTGGGCAACGGGGACGGACGCATCATCTTCCGTCATCTGCTGCCCAACGCGATCGCTCCGATCGTCGTCCAAGCCACGCTGGACGTCGCCAACGTCATCGTGCTGGAATCCACACTGTCGTTCCTAGGTCTTGGCATCCAGCCGCCGACGGCGTCCTGGGGCAATATGCTTGCCAACGCGCAATCGAACTTGCAGACCGCCTGGTGGGCAGCCGTCTTCCCGGGGCTCTGCATCCTGATCACGGTGCTTTCGATCAACTACATCGGCGATGGCCTGCGCGATGCCCTTGACCCGAACATGCGATGAAGTCAGTAGTATCGTCGTCTGCTTTATTGATTTCGTTCCTCGCATTCGGAGCATGTGGGAGTGGCACCGAGGTGCAAGAACGGTTTCACCAGTCGATTCCGCTTGGCGCTCCCATAAGACTACATCTCGATAATGCGGTTGGGGCGGTCCAGATCGAGGGTTGGAGCCGTGAAAAAGTTGACGTGCAAGCGACGAAATCAGCGCCTAGCATCGGAGATTTACATAACATCAAGATAGACGTAAGCGTGAGAGGCGAAAACGTCTCGATTAGCGCGCAGTACACCGGCATGGGCCACGAGGGCGGCGTCAGCTATAGCGTATTGGTGCCTTTCAATGCTGCAATCGAAGTGGTTAACGGGACGGGAAAGTTGGAGATCACTGGTGTGCGCGGCGACGTCTCCGCGTCAACAACGGTTGGAGAAATCGACGCTGACCTGGGCGTCGTAGCTAGCCATCGCGTGATAGAACTGACGGCCACGACGGGAGCCATTCGTGCGGCGATCGCGAGGGACAGTAGCGCGCGAGTTAATGCAAGCACGACCGTCGGGCAGATTTCCACCGATTTTCAGGGGGTGTCCGTGAACCGTAGCGTCGTGGGCGCAACCGCGACCGGTGACATAGGTTCGGGAAGCGCTCTGGTACATCTAGGGACAATAACGGGTGCGATCGCGCTCACATCAAGTACATGAAGAGGCGCCTACGGGCTGCCTCCTCGCTCGGCTGCCGAGGCCGCACGATGCCCTTGACCCGAACATGAGGTAACGGGTATCCTAGCGTGACGCCCGAAAAAAGCCCTCTGCGCGCAAGTGGCGGAATTGGTAGACGCACTAGCTTGAGGGGCTAGCGGGAGCAATCTCGTGCTGGTTCGAGTCCAGTCTTGCGCAAATCTGAAACACGGTGCTACTCGAGCCCGTAAAAGCAAACAGAATGTGGTTGACGCGATTCGCCATTACCCGGCCCGCCATTACGGCCGCGATTTTCATCGCGCTCGTGCTGTTTGGAGTCTTCTCGTTCTTCCAGCTGGGCCGTAGCTCGAGTCCGCCCAATACCGATTTTCCGATTGTGATCGTCGTTGCGTCCTATCCGGGCGCATCGCCGCAAGACATGGAGCGCATGGTCATCAAGCCGATCGAGGATCAGATGGCCGGCATTGACAACCTCGACCAGTTAACCGCCACCGCCCAAGAGGGCAGTGCCGTGGTGGGCGTTCAGTTCACGATGGGCACCGATCTGAACTTGGCCGCCGTTGACGTCCAGCGTCGCGTCGACACCGCCCGCGTCTACATGCCCACCGATCTCGATCCGCCCGTGGTCACCAAAGCCGGTCAGGCGGAACCGCCGCTGCTCGACGTCGCGGTGAGCTCGCAGACGCTGACGCAGCCGCAGATTGCCGACGCCATTAACACGTCGATCACACCGCTCATCGAGCAAATCCCACACGTTCAATCCGTGGACGTCTATGGATCTGCCGACCGCGAGTTTCACGTTGAGCCCGATCCGACGAGGCTGGACGGCACCGCAACGACCCTTCAAGACGTCTTCAACGCCGTCTCCGCCAACAATCCGGTCGTGCCGGGCGGCATCATGACGCAGCCGACGCAAGAGGGTACGGTTGCAATTCACGCCTATGTCGACCAGGCTCGCGATCTCGAGGGGATTCCGTTAGCTCCCCCGACGCTGCTGCAATATCCGGTTAAGTCGATGAAGATCGGGGACGTGGCACACGTCTACGACAGCCACATCGAGATGCGCACGATTTCGTCCTACAACGGACAGCCGCGCGTCTACATGGAGATTCAGCCGACGATCGATGCTGATCAAATCAAGACGACGGCCGCACTACGGGCGCGGCTAAAGACGATCGAAGGCCAGTTTCCGCAGCTGCAGTTCCACGAGATCGATGCGCCCGCCGATTACACGGCGAAGATGCTCGTCGGCGTCGGACAATCGCTGGTCGAGGGTATAATCCTAACCGCCATCGTGATGCTGCTGTTCCTGCATGCCTGGCGCAACGCAGTTGTCGTCTTCTTGGCCATTCCCACCTCGATTCTGTCGACGTTTATCCTCATGCGGATCTTCGGCTTCCACATTGACTCGATGTCGATGATGGGACTGTCGCTGATCATCGGCATACTCGTCGACGACTCGATCGTCGTCTTAGAAAACATCACGCGCCATCGAGATCTGGGAGAACAGCCGGTCGATGCTGCCGTGAACGGCCGTACGGAAATTGGCGGTGCGGCGGTCGCCATTACGATGGTCGACGTCGTCGTCTTCCTGCCCATTGCGTTTATGTCGGGAATCGTCGGGGCGTACTTGCGGGAGTACGGGATGGTCGTCGTGACGGCGACGCTGTTCTCGCTGTTCGTTTCGTTCACGCTGACGCCGCTGCTCGCCGCGCGGTGGAGCGTCCTCAACCGTTCGGAAGCGCCGCCCCGATGGGTGACGATGCTCGACAACCGCAAAGTCGACGTTGTGCTCGTTGCGCTGGCGGCTGCCATGTTCGTGGTCGGCAACTTAACGGGCTGGTTCCTCCTAAACGTTCTGGGCGTCTTCATCATCGCGCTGCTGCTCCTCAACGCGTTCGTGCAGCGCTACGATTGGGTGCTCCGCGTCTACCATACGCGTCTGTTGCCGCTTGGGCTGCGGTACGGCTCGTTCGTTATCTTCGTCTGTGTCGCGCTGTTGCTCAACGCCTTGAGCTTGGCTGCCGGCGGCGGAATGGCGACGGTTGCGGTTGACGCGGTTCTGTTTGCGCTCTGCGCGGTTGCTCACGCTCTGGGTTTGTTTCTTCGCAAGGCGGCACCCCGGCCGAATCTCGGCGGCTGGCACTTAGCGCCTCTACGCTTTGTGCGATCGATCGGAACGTCACGAAAAGCAACGATCGCTACGTTTGCGGTGCCGGTAGTTCTCGTGGCGCTCATGTTGCCGCTGGGCTCCATCAGCACCGACTTCATGCCGGCGCAGCAGGATGGCGAGATCGACATGAGCGTGACGTATCCGGCCGGCACGCCAATTGCGACGACGAACCGTTACGTCTCCGGGCTCGAGGATGCCATCATGAAGATGGACGGCATCAAGTCGGTCAGTGCGACGACCGGCCGCAAGCCGTCGGGCTGGGGCAGCGTGACCGGCGGGAATTACGCGGTGCTGCACGCGATGATGCAAGATAATCGCATTAAAGATACCAACGCGACGATAAGAGAGATCCGCAAGCTCGGATATCTCGTGCCCGGCGCCGAGTTCGACGTAGCGGGCGACAACGGGAACGGCCCGGCGATTTACTATTCGTTGACGGGCCCCGACGACGCGCTCGGCCCGGCAGCGGAGAAGGTCGCGCAGTTCTTGCGAACGGTTCCCGGGTCCGTAAACGTCCAGACAAGCGCCGAAAACGGAGCTCCTCGGTTGAACGTGGACATCGACCGTGCGAAGTGCACGCTTCTAGGAATCAATCCATCCGACGCGGCCACGGTCGCGCGTATCGCCGTCGACGGTGCGGTCGCAACTAAAGTTCGCACGCCAACGGGCCTCGTCAACGTGCGCGTGCAGTTTCCGCTCGCCGACCGGACGACGGTCGAACAACTCAAGGACGTGAAAGTTCGCACGAGCGACCTATCGCTCGTGCCGCTCGGCATGATCGCAAAATTCACGTGGACGAAGGCACCCACGAAGATTGAGCGCTTGGATCGTCAGCGAGTCATCAACGTCTACGGCGATCTGCTGCCGGGTTACTCGACCGGTCAAGTCTCCGGACCATTACAGGCCAAGCTGCAAAGCCCGGGATTCCTTCCGCAGGGCGTCGGTTTGAAATCGCAGGGGAACTCGCAGTTCATGGAAGAGGCGTTCGCCAACATGGGTATTGCGCTCATCACCTCGTTTCTGCTCGTCTACTTCCTTATGGCCATCCTGTACGGAAACTTCCTTTCGCCGCTGATCGTCATGTTTTCGGTTCCGCTCGCCGTGATTGGCGCGTTGATGTTCTTGGCGCTCATGGGGCGCCTCGAGCCCGCTCAGGGGCAATCGCTGAACATCATCTCGATGCTGGGTATCATCATGCTTTTCGGCTTGGTCGCGAAGAACGGAATCTTACTCGTTGACTACTCAAACACGCTCGTCAAACGCGGAATGCGCGTTCACGATGCGGTATTGCAAGCGGCCGCGACGCGATTTCGTCCGATTGTGATGACGACCGCGGCAATGATCTTCGGCATGCTTCCACTCGCGTTGGGCTATGCCGAAGGCGGTGAATGGCGACAGGCTATGGGCACCGTCATCATCGGCGGCCTCATCAGCTCGCTGATCCTCACCTTGTTCGTCGTTCCGATGATCTACAACACATGGATGGGTTGGTTCGAGCACCGTGCCGATCAACGGGCCCTGGCCGCAGAAATGTCCCAGCCGAAGGTCGCGGCCGTCTAAGGAGCCGATCGAGAGAGGGCGCCGCGATTAAGGGCGACCAAGCGTGGGTAGACGGCGGGCATGAAGTCATTGATAACGCGCCGGGCGGCGGTCGCGGCCCTTGTTGTTGCCGGAGTCGCCATTCCGTGCGCGCTTCTCGCGCAGAGCGTCACCGTCATCGTGAACGGACAGACGATGAGTTTCGATCAACCCCCGATCGTTCAAGCCGGGCGCGTGTTCGTGCCGCTACGCGGCGTATTTCAGCAACTGGGAGCAAGCGTCGTATATGCTAACGGCCGGATTAATGCAACCGGAAACGGCCGTACCGTTTCTTTGACGATCGGCTCGACGCAGGCAGTCGTCGACGGTCAGCCTGCCACCCTCGATGTCGCTCCGTTTGTCGTTGGCTCGCGAACGCTGGTACCTTTGCGATTCATCGCACAGTCTCTCGGCGCAAGCGTAAACTGGAATGATTCGACCTCAACGGTTACGATTGCGAGTAGGGGCGGAGCGGCGCCCCCGCCGCCGCAACCGCGTGCCGTGATGCTGACGATGCAGTGGCCGATGGGTACGGTTTACAATCACCTTCCGCAAATTCGGTTCCAGCTCAACCGGCCGATCACCATTGGATCGTTCCGAGTGACGCTCGATGGCAACGACATTACTTCCGGCGTGCGGTTTAACGGGCAGTACTACTTCGTGCCCAGCCCGTTCTCGCTGCAAATGGGCAACCATCGCGTGCGTATCGTCGGGCAAACGCGAGGGGGGCTGCGCTTCGACCTGGGCTGGACGTTCAATCAAGGCTCTTACTAAGAACCACTGAATGTACGAGCGCATGATGCGTCGTGCGCTCGTTACGGGAGCCGCCGGCGGCTTGGCCGCCGGCATTGCTCCCGCGTTGGCAAGCGACGGATTCACGCACGTCGCCGTGACGTACAGGAACACGTCGCCGGATGCGGTGCTGCGCGCGATTGAATCCGCTGGGGCAGCTACCGGTGCAGCACGTATTAATTTTCTCGAGGATCCCGTTAGGGTCGCTGCGGCGCTGGAGACGCTGGTGCGCGAGAACGGGCCGATCGATACGCTCGTGCACGGTGTCGGGCCTTTCGCGGTCAAGCGGTTCGATCGCTTAACGCTCGACGACTATACAGAAATTTTTGACGGCAACGTTCGCAGCGCCGTGCAAGTCGCGCGCTCGGTTTTGCCGGGAATGCGCCAAGCTCGCTTTGGCCGAATCGTGTTTTTCGGAATGCTCGGCTCCAACGAAACGCGACCGTTCCGCGGCTTTTCATTCTATCAAGCGGCGAAGAGCGCGCTCGTGGCATTTGCGCGCTGTCTCGCGCTTGAAGAAGCTCGCCATGGCATCACGGTTAACGTCGTCGTTCCCGGCGACATCCGGGTGAAGCGCCGAAGGCGGACCCAATGCGCGAACGAGGAAGCGCGCAATCCTCGAGGACGTCCCGGAAGTTACGAAGACGTTGCAGATGCGGTTCGCTTCCTGGTTGCTGCCGAGCGCGACTTCGTGACCGGCGCCGTCTTGGAGGTGACCGGAGGATTGACGCAAGCCGACGAGCGAAACGAACGCCCTTCATGACCCCTGACGAAACGAGCGACCATCGTGCGTTTGCCTTACCGGGCGCGCGCCCGCACTACGGGCCGGATAAAGCCGTCGCGGTCGAGCAGATTGACCTCAGGTTAAGCCCCGACATCGAAAACGAACGCCTCGACGGCGTCTGCACGACTACCGTGCGGGCCTTGGACGAGGACGTCGATCGGCTCGTTCTCGACGCCGTCGATTTCGAAGTCAGTAGCGTCGAGCGGGACGGCCGCGCAACGAACTTCGTCCGTCGAAACGGCAAGCTCGAGATCGAATTCCAGCCGCCGATTCATGCCGGCGAACGCGCAACGTTTGCGGTCACGTACCGGGTCTCCAAGCCCAGCCATGGGCTGTTCTTTGTGAACGCGAGCGCCGGCGCGCCTGGGGTCGCACACGTCTGGACCCAGAGCCAAGATGAAAACGCTCGGAACTGGTTTCCGTGCATGGACTATCCGCACGAGAAACAGCGCACCACGACGACGATCGTCGTGCCGAAGGGAACGTTTGCGCTTGGCAACGGCGCATTAGTGGAGCGCCG
Organism: Vulcanimicrobiota bacterium; assembly: GCA_963752765.1. Lineage (GTDB taxonomy): Bacteria > Vulcanimicrobiota > Vulcanimicrobiia > Vulcanimicrobiales > Vulcanimicrobiaceae > JAFAHZ01. The sequence goes on along the minus strand of CAVVZD010000008.1, from coordinate 974,411 downwards.
AGACGACGGCAATACGACCATATTTCGTTATCAGCAAGACATACCTCACAGCACGTACCTGATGACGATGGTGGCTGGACCGTTCGTCGAAATCGCGCAGGGAACGGCAGGCTCGAAGAAGGTTCCCGTCTATTACTACGTTCTTCCAGGCAGAGAAGCTGACGGTGAACGATCGTTCGCCAATACGCCTCGTATGGTCGAGCTCTTCGAGGAAAGGACGGGCACGGCATACCCCTATGCTCGCTATTCGCAGATTGCCGTGTCCGACTTTATCTTCGGCGGAATGGAAAACACGTCGGCGACCACGCAGACCGACCGGACGCTGCACGACGAGCGCGCGCATCTGGACTTTTCCAGCGATCCGCTGGTCTCACACGAGCTCGCGCACCAATGGTTCGGCGATCTGCTTACCTGCCGCGATTGGTCGCACGCCTGGCTCAACGAGGGTTTCGCGACCTTTTTTGAAGCGGTATGGTACGAATCAGATCTCGGCTACGACCGGTATCTCTACGACATTTTTGAGTGCGTCGAAACGTACTTGCAGGAAGACGCTCACCGGTATCGCCGACCGATCGTGTACAACACGTATAGAAGCCCGATTGAAATCTTCGATCGCCACCTCTATCAAAAAGGCGCCGCGGTTTTACACATGCTGCGGGGCGATCTCGGCAACGCCAGATTTTGGCGTGCCATTCGGCATTACGTGCAGCACAACGCGCAGCGTAACGTCGAAACAATCGATTTCATTCGCGCCATCGAAGAGGCAACCGGACGCAACATGCGTGCGTTCTTCGACCAATGGGTGTTTCGCGGGGGGCACCCCGAGCTTGATATCGGTTATTCCTGGGATGCAAAGCGCCGGGTTGCGGTTTTAACGATCGATCAGAAACAGCCGATCGACGCACAGCACCCGCCGTATCGATTTGAGGTTGACGTCGCTTTTGTTTCAAACGAGGAGCGGAAAATTCGTACCTTGATCGAGCGCGAACATGAAACCGTTACCGTTCCGCTCGAATCGGAGCCCAAGCTCGTGCGCTTCGATCCGGGTGCTTTCATCCTCTGCAGCGCAACGTATAAGTTGGGAAGCGATCTCTCCGCGGCGGTGTTGCGTGACGATCAGGACGTCGTTGCGCGGATTCGCGCGGCTCGAGAGCTTGCGAAGGATGGCTGCGTATCGGCACGCGATGCGTTGCAAGCGGCATTTGAAAGCGAATCGTTTTGGGGAGTGCTCGTTCAGGCGGCAGCCGCTATGGGCCAGACGCGAGCCCCATGGGCACAAGCGATATTGGTCAACGCGTTGGCACATCCGCATCCGAAGGTGCGGCGCGGTGTTGCCACCGCGCTGGGAAACTTCAGAAGCGCCGACGTCGCAAGCGCGCTCGTTGAGCGGGCCAAGCAGGATCCGTCATACTTCGTGCGCGCCGCGGCGTTAACGGCTTTAGGAAAGACGCGGGATCGGCGGGCTTTCGACGTGCTCTCGTCTTCGATCAAGGAAACAACCTGGAACGGAACGGTCGAAGCCGGTGCAGCCCGCGGACTTGCGGAACTGGCGGATGCTCGAGCGATGCGGCTCCTGCTCGAAGCTGCGCGCAGCGAGCGTGATGAAGGCGTCCGGCGCGCTGCCGTCGCCGCCATCGGACGCATCGGCGAACTCATCGAAGCTGAGCGCACGCATGCTGTAGAGGCATTGGAGGAACGACTCGACGATCGCGTCTTCTTGGTGCAAGTGGCGGCGCTTGCGGCGGCCGAATCGCTTGGCGATGCGCGCTTGCTGCCGGCTCTCGATCGGCTCAGTACAGCCTCTCCTGACGGCCGGATCCGCCGCGACGCCGCCGAAGCGGCAATCCGCGTGCGGGAGGCGGCGAAGGTCCCAACCCAAGTAACGGCTATGCGCACCGATATTGACGGCTTACGTGAAGAACAGCGGAGACTACAGGAGAAGATCGAGGCGCTCTCGCGGACCTGATAAGAGGCCGTTTGCGACCGCGCTGATTCTTTTTGTTGCGGCGTTCGTCCTTATCGCCGTCGCTTCGCTACATTTCTTCTCAGGGCCGCTCGCCTCGAACGTCGTGTTCTCGGCTCGCTCAGCTCGATTTTCCGAAGAGCAAGCTTTGAAGAACACATCCTGTGTTGCCGGAAAATCGAGAAGCCCTTCGACGAAACGTAGCTGTGCGACGGCGATGGAGATGGCGACGCCGAAGCCCTGGACGGCGGCCGATCGCATACGGTTGAAAACCGAATTGGATGATGCATTTGCGCCCGCCGTGACAGGAGCCGGGAATTGGAGTTTGGCGGTGTTGGGGGCGGATGGGCGGACGGTTTATGACGATCGCGCGTACAAGGCCGTGGCGCCGGCGAGCGCGCAAAAGTTGATCGTGGCCGCAACGGCGTTTGATGTGTTGGGCCCGCAGTTTCGTTTTCACACCATTCTCGCCGCCGAGCATGCGATCGATTCAGACGGATTGCTCGCCGGTGAGCTGTGGCTGGTTGGCTCCGGCGATCCGTCGTTTCGCAGCACCGACCTCGAGGCCGGCGTCAAATTGCTGGCATTGGCCGGGTTACGGCGGATCGCGGGAAGCGTCGCGGTCGATGCGGACGCAATGCACGGCCCGGAGCTCAATCCGCATTGGGATCCCGACGACGAAGGTGAGGATTACGCGGCTGCGGTCAGCGCGATCTCGATTGACGGCGATACGGTCGAGTTTGACGTGACCGGCACGTCCCCGGGACAGCCGGCCGAAGTTGAAATCGTGCCCGAGAGCGACGCGATCCAGTTACACGGATCGATCGTCACCAGCGCGTCGGCTGAAGATGACGACGTGACGATCGCACCGCAGCAGGCAATCAATACGTTTGCGTTGGGCGGATCCGTTGCACCAGGCATCCGCGAAAAATACTGGTTGCCCGTACATCGTATTCCCGGTTATGCCGGCGCGGTACTCGACAGAATCTTGCGCGATCGAGGAATTCAAGTCGAGCGAAGCCCCACCGTCGATCCTGCGCCCCTCGATTCAATCGTGCTCTGGGATCATCCATCGCCGCCGTTGCGCGCTTTGGAGTCGCACATGCTGTACGTTTCCGACAACCATTACGCGGAGCAGCTCTTGCGCGCAGTGGGTGGCGAACGCACCGGTATTGCGACCGACAAGACGGGGATTACGACCGAGCTGCAATTCTTGAGCGAACGCGGCGTGCCGGTTCCGGGCCTTCGCTTGCTGGACGGAAGCGGACTTGCCGACGGCAACCGAGTGGCGGCCATTACGCTCGCGCGCGTACTCAGCGATGCGGAGCTGCGCGGAGGGAACGCGTCGCTCTATCTCCTGCTCCCGCTGGGGGGGCGGCAAGGCACGCTCGAAGAGTATGATTTCACGACCGCGCTCGGCCGTGTTCGAGCAAAAAGCGGGCATATCACCGGGGTTGCGTCGCTCGCGGGATACGTCAACTCGTTCCACCATGGGCGCCTCGTCTTTGCGTTTTCAATTGACGGTTCTCCCGGCGATCCCGACTCGGCAATCGTTCGCGCCGTCAACCGTCTCGCAGCTTTGTAGGAAACGTCGTACGCGCGCTGGTAAAGGACGAGGGTGAAGATTTGGCTACGAGTGTTTAAGACGTGCCCTTAGCCCGGATTTTGGTCATTGAGGACGACGATGACGTGGCTCGGTTGGAGCAGACCGTGCTCGAGCGAGCCGGGTACGAAGTGCGCGTCACCGGGAGCGGCGCCGAAGGGCTCGAGCTGGCGGAGTCCTATAAACCCGACACCGTGGTGCTCGATGTCGGCTTGCCCGACATATCGGGACTCGACGTTTGCACCTCCCTCTCGAACTCAAACAACGCGTTCATCTTGATGGTGAGCGGGCACTCGCGCGAGCAGGACATCTTGCTTGGTCTGGGGTTGGGCGCCGACGATTACATCACGAAGCCGTTTTCCGGAAATGAGCTCGTTGCTCGCGTGGCTTCGTTTCTGCGCCGGCGAGAGAAGCTGGCCGGGCGCGCTACCGGAAGCACGCTCGTGCTCGGCACTGCTCAACTCGATCGCGACTTCCACACGTTGTCAAACGACGGGAGCAGCATCACCCTTACCGCTCTTGAGTTTCGCTTGCTGTGGTTTTTGGGTGAGGCTGAAGGACGGCTCCTCACGCGTGCGCAGATTCTCGAACACGTTTGGAACGATACGTCGGGGGTTCCAACGCGAGTCGTCGACGTTCACGTTGCGGCATTGCGCGATAAGCTCGCACAAGTAAAGGCGCCGCTCGAAATTGCAAGCGTGCGCGGAATTGGTTATCGGCTCGACAAAAAGTGAGCTGACGGTATCGTTGCGCCTCGAGCCCAACGATCCGCGACCCCTGTACGTCCAACTTGCCGATCAGCTGGTAGAACACATTGAGCGCGGAGCGGTCGCCGAGGGCGAGCGCCTTCCCGCGATGCGCGAGCTCGCTGCGGCCCTCGACTGTGCGCTCGTCACCGTTTCGCAAGCCTACGAGCTACTGGCTGCGCGGGGCCGAGTCGTCTCACGCGTGGGGAAGGGTACGTTCGTCGCCTCCCAGCCGGTCTCCAACGCGCCGTTCGCGCGCCGCTGGGAACCGGACGCCGGGCGGTTTGCGCGAGCGCAGCGGCTCGAGGGTGTCATGGAACAGCTCACGCGCGCGACGGCTCCCGACGCGATCAACTTAGCCACCGGCCATCCCGCGCCCGAGACGTTTCCATTGCACGATTTCGGACGGGCATTCCATCGCACGCTGCTCGACGACCCGCCGGAGTTGATGCAATATCGCTCGTCCACGGGGGACAGCGATTTGTGCGAAACACTGGCTGCGCTGCTCGGCCGCCGCGGCTGCACGGCAGACGCTTGCGACGTCATTGTCTGTTCCGGCGCCCAGCAAGCTGCAGACGTCGTTGCAACGGTCTTACTCGATCAGCGCTCGGTGGTTGCGAGCGAAAGCCCAACCTACTCGGGAACGCTGGGCGTTTTCGACGCGCGTGGAGTAACGTACGTCGAGGTGCGCGGCGATGACGATGGCGTGCGCGTCGACGACGTCGAGCGTGTCTTTTCCGAATATCGCCCGCGATTGTTCTACGTCAACCCGATCGCACAAAACCCGACCGGCGCCGTCTTGCCAGCTCGACGCGCAAAACAAATCGTTGCCTTGGCACGCCGTTACGACGTCGTCGTTCTCGAAGACCAAACAGGCTGGGAACTGACGTATGACGCGACGGCGCCCGCGCCTCTAGCCGCGCATGATACCGACGGCCGTGTGATCGTCATGGAGAGCCTGTCAAAATCCATCTTTCCGGCGCTTCGCATCGGCTATCTTTATGCAAAGGGCGGCTTGAGAGAAGCGCTCGAGGCCGCCAAAGTACGCGCGGACGTCTTCACGTCGACGCTCACCCAACGCGCTCTCTGGCGTTTTATGGATGGGCCCGCTTATACACGCCATCGGCGCTACGCGCGCACGCTGTACCGGCAACGGCGCGACGCGTTCGTCGAAGCGCTTGCGTCGGTCGTGACTTGGCACGAAGTGCGATCTCCCGCGGCCGGCGTTAACGTTTGGCTGCCGCTGCCGGCGCGGCTTTCGACGCAAGCTGCGTTCGACGCGTGCGCGCGCGAAGGTGTGTTAGTGATGCCGGCCGAGCCGTTCTATCCGACGCGCAGCGGACCGCCGGCATTGCGTCTGTCGTTCGGTCACCTTCCCATCGATCGCGCGCGCGAAGGCGTGATGCGCTTGGGCCGCGCCCTTTCCGACTAAGAGTCGGCTTTGCCGAGTGCGCTAAATTTGGTGAGCAACAGGGCGATCTCGCGCTCCTTTTCGTCTCGCTCTCGCGCCAGTGCCTCGACTTGATCGCGGAGGATTCGAGCCTGGATGTGGTCGTACGCGGCTCCGGCGCTCTCGGCGAGCAGCACCAAGCTTCGCACTTCGTCCGGATCGATATCGGCACCGCTGCGATGCGGGCCGTACAAGACGATGGTAACGAGCTCGTCGCGCAAGAAGACCGGCGTCGCCAGCACGGCGTTAGCGACTTTGAGAACCTCGTCCGACGACCAGGTGACATCCGCCAGACGTACCGGAGCGCCTTCGGCCAACAGATGGAGCACGAGCGGATCGTCGGGCGTGAGTACGCTAACCCCGGCAGGCTCGGATCCGACGACCACGTCACGCAGGAATCGCGCGCCGCTCTCGTCGCGATGAAAGAGCGCTGCCGAGGTTAAATCGAGCGCCTGCACCGGCTCGTGCACCAAGAACCGATCAACGGCGTCATGTGATTCGGCGCGGCGCAGGGCCGCAGCCGCCTTGGCCAGCCGCTGCTCCGCACGATGCCGCTGACGGAAAAACGTGCTGTCCACGAATCGATCGACGTTACTATGAAGCATGTTTAGCCACGATCCCAGCGCCAAGGCGACGAGAATTTCAGCCGTCAGCGTGAAACGTGTTTGCGCGAATTGCTTCGACATGAACCAATCCAAAAGGATAAACGTTCCGGCGATGATCGACGTGATCGCTCCGTAGACGAGCGCACGGCTAATCGCGAATTCGATGTCGAATACGCGACGGCGTACCACCGCGTACGCCACCGCCAGCGGTACACAGACTCCGAGGCCTATGAGCGTATCCGCAAACCATGAAGGCAACCAAGGCGAAAAGTTGATCGCAATAATACGCATGAGAAGTACAATTGGAAAAACAACTACCCAACGCAACCGCTGACGCTCGTCGCCATGACTCTGAACGAGCGTTAGCAAGAAGATCCCAGCCGCAGCGACGTAAACGACCGATGTAAGCACGACGAGTAGCTTGACAAGCCCAGGCGCGGGAGCCCCATAGAACACCGTGCTCACAAAAACGTAAAGCCAGCTTATCGGAAATGCTACGGCCAGCGCCAAGGCGATGCGGTAGCAGGTTTTACGCCATCCCCCGAGGCGATTGCTCGGGAAAAGCAAAGCGAAGATCACGACGAAGGCGCAAGTCGCTCCGCCTAGTGCTGCAAACGCTAGAAAGTTGAACCAAAAGAACGCGTCGGATCCTGGCCAGTAGAAACCCAGATCCCCGAATCGGCGCAGCACGCAGTAGAGATAAAAGGACCACGTCATAGCGCTCGGCCGGAGCAAAAGTACGCTGGATCCGACGATCAGGAATACGAGGTAGGAGACACATACGGCTAGCAAGCGTAGTTTTTCCGCTCGCGGCAAGGCTTGCGGTTTCGGCACGAGCGTTACCGAGCGAATTTTCTCTGAGTGCAGCAATCGGAATGATATTGTTTGGGGAGGCTGCCGAAAGAGATCTCGAGGCAGGGGCGCTACGATGCGGTCACCCGGAACGATCGAAGCCTGCTCTGCGGGAGAGCCAGGCGCGACGTCGAGGACGACACCGTTGTAGTACACTGACAGCCCATTGGCTGGGCACGGCTGCCACAAGCAGGTCAGCCGAGGGATAAGAGTACCGAGCATCCATGTGCCGACGGCGGCTACGATGACAACACGCCAAAAGCTCGACATTGCCGATACGGCGTTAACCGACGCTTGTCGGCGGCGGCGAAGGCATATGCAATCCCAAGAGTTGCAACATCGCCTGATCCGGCGGCGCATGTACCATTGGAGGAACGAATAACGTGGAAAGCGGCGTCACCGCAGCATGAGGGAGATCCTCGAGCGCAACGCGCTCTACCCTTGGATCGCATACCGGTAGTCGAGCCGCTTCGTATACGACCACCTCGTGATCGTGTCGATAAACTTTCAGAAGTGTTTGCGTGAGAACCGCAAGTCCGTCGCGATTCCATATTGCTGGTTCCTGCCGGAACCCCGACACGGCGATGACGCCGATTTGCCACAGGATGAGGTTGCTTGCGGGGTCGGCGCCGCGTCGGTACACGAGAAAGTCGGTTGCCTCATAGCTGCGGCATCCGCCGCTGGTGGGATCGATGCCGAGGTCGGCAAAGAGGCAATCTTCGGCTGATATCCCGGGGAGCATCTGGGCTGCGAAGCCCTCGGCGCACGCGCGGCGCACCGATTCGTGAAGCGGATATGCGGTGACACCGGGGTGTCCGTATGAGACCGCGCAGACGCAAAGCTGCTCTCGTACCGCGCCGACGATTCGTTCCACCATCTCGCGATACGTCTGACAGCGTTCCTTCCCGACGGCATAAAGATCGCCGAGCGACTCCGTGTTCGCATTGAGGGAGCGGACCCAATACTCCGAGAGCGGATCGGCGAGAAGCGAGAAAACCTTGTCGGCGCTCTCGATGCGTCCGCGTGCCTCGAACGTCGCCTGCGCGGGAGCGCGAATGCCTATGCCGACCGCGCAAAGCGAACCGCCGCGGCGCTTCATTGGTCCTGTTGCGGTTCCAACTGTACGTGAATCTGTACGTAGATTCCGCCTCCCGGGGGATGCTGCACGTAGATTCCGCTTCCCGCGAGATGCTCGACACCAAGCTCTTTAACAACTTCCTCGGTGATTCGCTGCGAGTCTCCGCTCAAAACCGCTTGTCTCTGCGTGACGCTCAACCCCGCGGCTTCCATCAACGCGACTCGCTCTTTTTCGCTGCCTTTCCTATGTTTTTCAAGCGCCTCGGAATCGGTCGCGAGCTTCAGTAAGTATTCCGTCAATCGTGCTTTCGCCATCTGAAATCTCCCTCTCGAATGGATTACGGTGTTCAGCCAGTGATGGGCTTTTCACTTGGCCAAAATCATGGCCTCAGTTCAAAGACTGTGCCGGCGCCTGTGCCACCGCCGCTGGTGGTGCCGTAGAGCTTGCCGTGCAGGGCGATAAGGTTAGCGTACGGGTGAGATCCGTCCGGGCTGCCTTTGAAGCTGTGGAGCACCTTTTCCGCACCGGACTTGGTCACTTCAAAAACGGTCCCGACCTGGCTCGCGCCGCCCTGATATGTCGTACCGTAGAGCTTCCCGCTTAGGGTGATGAGGCTTGCGTGCGGGTCTGATCCATCGGGGCTGCCCCTAAAGCTGTAGATCACGCGTTCCTTACCGGACGCGGTTACTTCAAAGACAGTTCCAAGATTGTCGGTTCCACCTTTGGTTGTCGTGCCGTAGAGCTTTCCGTCCAGCGTGATTAAGCCCGCGAACGGAGTAGCGCCGTCCGGTTGGCCTTTGAAACTATAGATCACGCGTTCCTTACCGGACGGGCTCACTTCGAAGACGGTTCCTGCGTTGCTTGCACCGCCGATCGAGGTGGCGCCGTACAAGCTGCCGTTTAGAGCCAGTAGGCTTGTCCACGGTTCTGCGCCGTCGGGTGCGCCTTTGAAGCGGTAAAGCACGCGTTCCTTACCGGCGGTGCTCTCGTCATAAACGGTTCCGCACCCGCTGCCGTAGCACCCCATCGTAGTTCCGCCGGCGAACGTCACGCCGAAGAGCGTGCCGTGCACGGCGAGCAACCCGCTCATCGGATTTCGACCGTCTGGCGACCCTTTGAAGTTGTGGAGCACGCGTATCACACCGGCCGTGCTCACTTCAAAGACAGTCCCTAAGTTGTCTGCATCGAGAAGCGGCGTCGTGCTGTAGAGCTTTCCTCCCAAGGCGGTGAGGCCGCAGTCGGGAAGCCCGCCGTCCCGCCCGCCTGTAAAGGCGTAGAACGCGCGCTCCTTGCCGGAGGCGCTCATCTCGAAGATGGTCCCGCATCCGGGGCCATTGCATCCAGCAATCACGCCACCGTTTAATGTTGTGCCGTAGAGCTTGCCGCCGAAGGCAACGACGGGACCCACCGGGCCACCTCCGTCTCCGTGGCCTGTAAAAGCGTAGAGAACTTTGTAGGCGGGGTGCGTTTGTGGGTCGAGGTTTGGTGCGACGGGCGAAAGCGGTAACGAACCGACGGTTCCCTTTGTCGAGCAACTCGCGAGGCCGATGCAGCAAACGATTAAGCAAAGAATTCGCATGGTGACCCCCGACGAGCCCGTTTTCTTGGGTCCGCAGGCGCGCACCTCGGCTCCTGCTAGGCAACGCCGTCAGCGGCGACCTGCCAACGCACGTTCTTCCACGCCAATGCGCCACCATAAGAGCGCGGCGTTGAGGATTGAAAAGATGATTGCAATATCGACTGCGTGAAAGGCCAGCGGCAGAATCGCAATCTCGCCGCAGACGATCGCATAGTTCGGATGGCGCAAGAAGCGATAAGGGCCGCTGCGGACGAGCGGAGCATTCGGCACGGTCATGATGCGCGTCGTCCACGAGGTTCCAAGCGTAGCAATGGTCCAGACACGTAACGCTTGAAGTGCGACGTAGACACCAAGCAGCGGCCAAACGGGAGGCGTTGACGGCGCAATGAATGCGGCCATTGCGACCAACCATCCCACGTGCAGGACTACGATAAGCGGATAGTGAGAGGCGCCCCATTCGATTGCTCCGCGTTGACGCAGGCGCACCGTGTTCCGTGCGGCATAGACGAGTTCACCCGCGCGCTGTAGCGCAACCAAAGCGAGGACGATCCAGAGCACGCTCACGGCGCGGTGTTTTCGAGAATCACGAAGCCGGCAGTGAACCCTGGGCCCAGTGCGCTCACCAGTGCACGCCGCCAATTTGCGGTCCCATTGGTCATGGCGCGCTCGAGAACGAACATCACCGTTGCCGCCGACATGTTGCCGTACTCTCGCAACACGTCTCGCGACTCGCGCAAGGTGCCTGGTGTAAGATCGTACGCGATCTCCAGCGCATCGATCACCTTGGCACCTCCGGGATGGCAAAAGAAGCGGTCCACGTCGGCAAGCGTTAGCGCATGCTCGGCCAAGAAGTCGACTGCAACCTCGCGCAGCTGCGTCGTAACCAATTCCGGAATGTCACGTGAAAAAATCGCTCGCAGGCCGTCGTCCGTCACGTCCCACCCCATGACGTCCAAGCTGCTTTCCCACGTGTACTCTCCGGCGGCCACGACGGCGGGACCGGTTTGACCGCATGAGAGCAGCAATGCGGCGGCGCCGTCTCCGAAGAGGGCCGTTGCCACGATGTTGCTCTTGGAAAAGTCGTCGCGCCGAAACGAGAGCGCACAAAGTTCGACGACGAGCAGAAGCACGAGCGAGCCCGGTTCTGCCGCCGCCATCGTGGCAGCGCGTGCGAGCCCAATCGCACCGCCGCCACAGCCTAATCCGAAGATCGGCAGGCGACGAACGGTTCGGCGCAATGCCATGCGCTCCATAAGCAAGGCGTCAAGACTCGGCGTGGCGATGCCCGTCGTCGAAACCGAGACGATTGCGTCGATTTCTTCCGGTCGGCGTCCGGCCCGCTCGAGCGCTTGGCGTGTCGCCTGCTCGAGTAGATCGACCGCGGTCTCGAGATAGATGCGATTCCGCTCCGGCCAATCGTGGACGCGCTCGTACCATTCGATCGGTACGCAGGAATAGCGGCGTACGATTCCGGCTCTCGCGAACGTGGGTAACATGCGGACGATCTCGCGTGAGCGGGGTCCCAGGGCGAGCTCGACGCGACGAACGACGTCCTCTTGGTCGAGCGCGTATCCGGGCACTGCGGTGGCCACGGACAGCACGCGTGCCGGCCGCTTCACCATGCAAGCGTACCCGGCAGGGTACCCGCGCCTCGCATCCGTATTGCCTTACCTCCCGTGGCGTTCAGACCATTCGCAGCGGCGGCGATGGCCGCCGTTTTGCTAGGCGCGGTCCATCGGCCCGATCCGTTGATCGTCTACACTGCTCCCGCCGGCGATCGTCCCGCGGGAGCCGATGCTGTGCGGCCGACCGATGCCATTCTTCCCAACGGGCGGATCGCCGCTCCGGCCGGCCAGAGCACCTTCGTCGGAACCAACCCGCTGGGCATGACGCTCTCGCCCGACGGCCGCTACGTCATTGTGACCAACGACGACGAGCGCACCGGCGGATTGCCGATTCCGAACACGGAGCCGCCCCCGGTCATGGGATACTCACTTGCGGTCGTCGACGCCCGCACGATGAGCCTTGTGAGCATCTACCGGGATTCCGGGACCTTCTTCATGGGCCTCGCGTCGGTACGGGACCCGCGCGATCCATCGCGTACGATCGTGCTGGCGTCGGATCCGGGAAGCGGCTCGGTGCGTGTCTTCGATCTCGATTCTGTCGGTCAGCTTACAGCCGAACCGCAGGCGATTGCACTCCCTACGAACTCGCTGCACCATGCGTTTCCGGCCGGAATTGCCGTCGCGCCCAACGATCGCATCGCGTACGTTGCAGATAACATCGGCGATTCCGTCAGCGAAATCGATTTGGCGACGCGAACGATATCGCGCACCTTCCCGGTCGGCGATTTCCCCTTTTCGCTCGTGGCTGGCGGCGGTCACCTGTTGGTGAGCTCGACGGGTCTCTCCAGTTATGCTTCGTTGCCGGTGCCCAAACACGACCCGGCTTTTGCGATGCCCTCGTTTGATCCCGATCGCTCCTCGTCGGTCGCCGCGATTAGCCTGGCCGGCGCGGGCGACATCGCCGGAGATCCAGCGATCGTTCGCATGGATCCGGCTCCTGACGGCTCGCTGCTCATCGGCGGTGCCGCGCCCGAAGCGATTGCCCTGAGCCCCGACGGCTCGGAAGCCTACGTTTCCCTGGCAAACGTCGATCGCGTCGCCGTCATTTCGGTGGCGGGCACGCCGCGCGTCGTACGAGGGCTCGATCTGCGGCTCTATCCGGATGCACCGTTCGGCGCCCAGCCCAGCGGCGAGACGGTGAGCCGCGACGGAAAACGTCTCTATGTTGCGCTGGCCGGAATGAACGCCGTTGCAGTCCTCGACGCGCGGGCACCAACGCGCTACCGGTACGGTTTGATCCCGACGGGTTGGTATCCCACCGTGGTCGAGCTCTCGCGCGATGGTCGTTACCTCTTCGTTCTGGCAACCAAAGGGGTTGACGGTTGGGGCCTGCTCCAGCGCGTCGATCTCAAGCATACGTCGCTGGTGAAAACCACGCTAAGCGCGTTGCGCTACAACCGGACGCCGGCGGTGGCGAAGTTCAATGCCGTCATCCCGCCGCTGCGTTCGGGTACGCGGAGCACGGCAATCGATCACGTCGTCTATATTTCGGTCGGAACGCAGACGTACGATGCGGTGCTCGGCGACCTCTCCGTCGCGCAAGCGAACGGCAATGCCTCCTTCAATACCTATCCAGAGAGCGTTACGCCGAATCTGCACGCGCTTGCCCGCAGCTACGCGTTGGCCGACAACTTTTACGCTCCCGACCCCGACGTCGACGCGGCAGCGCAGTATGCGACGGGAGGAGAGGCGACGCTCTTTACGGAGCTCGTTGCGGCGGTCGGCTCGATTCGATCGCCGTTAAGCGGTCATGGTGAGGATCCCGAAGATTACGGTCGCGACGGTTATCTCTTCAATTCGCTGCTTCGCGCCGGGTTGCCGTTTCGCGACTACGGCGCATTGCTGCGCCTATCCGGCTACACTGATGGGCTGTATCGCCTTGACGTTCCGGCATTGGTCAGCCTTTCCAACAACGTCGACCTCGAATACAGCGGCTGGAACCCGCACATCGACGATGCGCAGCGGGCGCGCGAATTTACTGATGACATGCAGCGATATGTGACGGCCGACTCGGTTCCGTCGTTTGTCTACGTGTGGATTCCGACCGCTTCGTTTCAGGGTGGGATTGCCGGTGCCGATCGGGCATTGGGCAAAATCGTTGAATTCATCTCGCATACGCCGCATTGGAGTTCGACGGCAATCTTTGTGGTTGGAGAGGGCGTGGACGAGGGCAGTGACCACGTAAATCCATTGCGCAGTTATGCCATCGTGGTTTCACCGCTTGCGCGGCGAGGTTTCGTCGGACATATTCACCTGAGCGTTCCCGGTGTGGTGAAAACAGAGGAAGAGATCTTGGGATTGCGGCCGCTTTCGCTGGCCGACTTGCTGGCGAGCGACATGGCCGACTTTTTTGCGGATTCTCCCGCGCCGCAGCCATTTGAGGCCCTGCACTGACCGCGCAGTTCGGCCCGCGCTTGATCGGTTCGCCTACGGGCACGCTGCGGGCCGCGCTATTGGTCAGGCCATCGCGCAGCATCGAGGAAGGCAAAGCGCTCCCGGGTGAGCCCGGCACGGTGTATGATTGGGCGCTTGAACAACACGAAGCTTTACGGCGCCTCCTCGAATACTTCGGCGTAGAAGTTACCCTGCTGCAATCGCACGCTGCCGATCCCTACGAAGCCGCTGTAGCTGATGCAGCGGTCGGCTTCGAGGACGGCGTATTCATGATGCGCCCGACGGCGATGGCTCGGCGTGGAGAAGTCGAGCGGCTACAAGCAGAATTTGCGCGAATCGACGTTCCGCTGGCAGGACATATTGCCGCTCCCGGACTGCTCGACGGCGGCGACGTTCTGCTTGCTGGCCGAACGGCGTTTGTCGGCATCGGCAAACGCGGCAACGACCTGGGCCGGAGCGGTTTTGCAGCGGTCGCGCGCGCTCACGGCTACGACGTCGTCGAGGTTCGCCTAGGCGCGGCAGCGCCGTGCTTGCGTGCGGTTGCGAGCGCTGTCGCGCGCGACACGGTTGTCTTAGCCCGAGATCAAGTCGATCACGCCGCCTTTGAGGGGTTCAAGATCGTGATGCTCGAGCGCGGCGAAGAGCTAGCCGCCGGCGTCATTGCGATCGACGAACGGCACGTCGTTGCCGATATCCGCTATCGAACCGCGCTGCAGTTGCTTCGGCGCGCCGGAGTGACGGTCGAGGCGATCGATCTGTACGAGTATTGCAAAATCGGATTGACGCCGTCCATGCTCGTGCTTGCACTGAAGCGAGCGTAATGCGCCTGGCCGTCTTTTCGGACATTCACGGGAATCTCGTGGCGCTCGATGCTTGTCTGGCGGACTTGGCAGGACAGGGCGGCGCAGACCTCATCACTGCCGCCGGCGATCATTGCCTGGACGGTCCGAAGCCCAAGAAGGTCTTGCAACGGCTCGAGGAGGTCGGTGCGCAGTGCGTCCGCGGTAATACCGACCGCTATCTATCGGAAACGGGTAGCGAAAGCTTCGAGGAGGTTGAGGACGCGCAGATTGCATGGACGCGACGAGAGATCGGCGAGCGGTGGCTAACGTACTTGCGCGAGCTTCCATTCGCCCTGCGCATCGGCGAGGATGAGAATCAACTCCTCATCGTGCACGCAAATCCGCGTAGTGACGACGAACATATGTGGCCCGATGCCGATGATGCGGCCTTAGAACGCCTCGTCGGCGAAGAGCGCGCTGCTGCCATTGCCTTTGGCCACCTCCATCTGCCCTACGTCAGAATGTGGCGCGGCAAGCTGCTGGTAAATGTAGCGTCCGCCGGCCTCCCTAAGGACGGCGATCCGCGTGCCTGCTACGCGATCTTTACCGAACGGGGCGGAGGTTGGGAAGTCAAGCACCGGCGCGTTCCCTTCGACGTAAAGAAGGTTGCAACCCAATTGGCTGATTGTGGGATTCCGGGGAGTGCAGAACTCGTTGCAACCCTCAGACGCCATCGGTATAAACAACTACGATCGACTATTCCATAAACGGCTCGGCCCGCGTTCCCGCTATCGAAATCGATCGGCTCGTGAAGCGTTACGGCGACTTCACCGCCGTCGACGGCGTTTCGCTGCGCGTCGAGTCCGGTGAGTTCTTCGGCTTTCTCGGTCCCAACGGCGCGGGTAAGACAACGACGATAAACGCCGTGGTCGGGCTCGTGAACAAAAATAGCGGCGCGATCCGAATCTTCGGGCTAGATTCGGTCCGGCAATGGCGCGAGGCTCGGCGCTTAGTGGGACTCGCGCCGCAAGAGTTCAATTTCGATCGCTATCTTTCGATTCGCGACGTGCTCATTTTTGCCGCGGGCTATTTCGGTTTGCGAGGCAAGGAGATTGCGGATCGCGCCGACATGCTGCTCGAGCGATTTGGGCTAACGTCGAAGTCGAACGTCGAATACACGCGGCTTTCGGGCGGCCAAAAACGCCGCTTGACCCTGGCGCGCGCGCTCATCCACCAACCGAAGTTGCTGATCCTGGACGAGCCTACCGCCGGAGTCGACGTCGAGCTGCGTCTCGAACTGTGGGAATGGCTCAAGACGCTCAACGCCGAGGGGTTGACCGTATTCCTAACGACCCACTATTTGGAAGAAGCGGAAGAGCTTTGCAAGCGAATCGCGATCATTCGCAGGGGCAGGATCGTGACCGAGAAACCGACCGCGGAGCTCATCGCCGCGGGGAACTCGCTCCAAGACGTCTTTTTGGAGCTGACGAAATGAACGTGGTCGGCTTTTGGACCTTGGTTCGGCGTGAAATCGTTCGGAGCCTAAAAATCATCAACCAGGTGATCTGGCCGCCGATTATTACGACGCTGCTCTACGTGTTCGTCTTCGGCTTGGCGTTGGGCAGCCGCATTCAAACCATCCAAGGCGTGAATTACGCGCAGTTCTTGATTCCCGGATTGATCATGCTGCAGGTCATCGACTCCTCGTACGGTGAGTGCTCGAGCTCGCTCTTTCAGGGGCGTTTCATGAATTCGATTCAGGAGCTGCTGGTGGCACCCATGTCGGCATACGAGATTGTCGGCGGCTACGTTGCGGGAAGTTTGGCGCGCGCATTCTTAATCGCGGGGTTAATAACGGCCCTTGGGATCGTTCTCGTTGGGGCGGTGCCGCGCGACTGGCCGTTGTTCGTCGGCGTCATCGCACTGGTATCGATTCTCTTTTCGGCCCTGGGGCTGATCTTCGGATTGGTTGCCGAGAAGTTCGATCACATCGCGATCCTCACGACCTTTGTCATCACGCCGCTGACCTTCGTAGGCGGCGTCTTCACCTCGGCCACGATGCTGCCGCCGGTCTTGCGGACCTTTGAGCTCTTTAACCCGATATTCTATACGATCGATGCCTTTCGGCGGAGCTACACCGGCGAAAGCTTCTTGCCACCGGCGTTTTCGCTTGCGATGATCGTTGGGCTCGCGGCGATTGCGGTGGTTGCGATTCTCCGGTTGACCGCCGTCGGCTACAAATTGCGGCTCTAAGAGGGGTTCATGATAACAGTCTTGGCGTTGTTCATCGCACTAGCATCCCCATCGACGCATCTCGAAGTCCAGCCGTGGACCGGCAAAGACCTCGTGACGACGACGGCGTCGGCGGCGAAGTTCCGTTTAATCGTCACCGGTAAACCCA
This sequence comes from Vulcanimicrobiota bacterium, assembly GCA_963752765.1. GTDB lineage: Bacteria > Vulcanimicrobiota > Vulcanimicrobiia > Vulcanimicrobiales > Vulcanimicrobiaceae > JAFAHZ01. The sequence goes on along the minus strand of CAVVZD010000008.1, from coordinate 957,333 downwards.
ACGCGCATCTGCGGCTTCAGGCTTCGGGCGTGGCCGACGGCTGGCTGGGCGCCTTTTGTACGCCGACCGTTTGCGCTCCGCAAAGCGTCGATACGAATTTGCCTAGCTCGGGCACCATCGTGCTGCAATTCGAGCTGATTCGCGAAGAGGACACGGCTCCGAGCCGAAGCGGCGCCCGCATTGTGTGTGACGACGGCGCTTTCGTTGACGTTCCCGCAGTTTCGCGCTAGAAGAAGGGATTGTGCGCTTTCTCGAGCGCGATCGTCGACGGCGGCCCGTGACCCGGCATAATTACCGTCTCCTCGGGCAGCGTGAACAGCTTGCTGCGAACGCTGTTTAGGATGTCGTCGTAGGTACTCTGGTCGCCATACGCCCCGCCGACGCTGGCGGCGAAGAGCGTATCGCCCGTAAATACGGTTCGTTTTCGATTTCCACCGGGATCGCCCTGAAAGAGAAAACACGACGAGCCATCGGTGTGCCCAGGCGTATGCAGCATTCGAATGAGAACGCCGTCACCGAAGGGCAAATCGTCGCCGTCGCGGACGAGCATCGCCTTACCGGCGAGGGAACCAATGGCCCCGACGTCGAGCTTGTGCATGACAATCTCTGCTTGTGGAAAGGCCCGCGCGACGTCCGCGGTCGCGTCGCAATGATCGGCGTGCTTGTGCGTGATGAGGATGTACTGCAAGTGGTAGTCACCCTCGCGCAGCACGCGTAAGAGATTTTGCGGGATCCCGGCCGGATCGACCAATGCCGATCGGCGTCCGCCTTCGAGGAAGAAGACGTAACCATTGCTGGGATGGGGGTTTTGCGGATGATGGCGCACGTCGTCGAGTTCGATATGCGGCGGATACCACCGCTGCGCGGCACTGTCGGCGAGTTTTCCCGGATCGAGATGCAAAACACGCGCAATCGACCGGGCTTGGGCATCGTCCGCTACACCGTCGTCCTTCAACCACGCGGCGATTGCAGCCGGGTCGATATCGGTTGCGCGGGCCAGCGCTGAGGCGCTGACACCGGTTCCTCGCATCGCCTTACGAAGAATGTCGCCGAAGGTGTCCTCGAGTGGAATGTTGTCGCCTGAGCTCATGCGCGCAGGTTCGCCGCCATGTTCGTGTCATCCTGAACTTGTCGAAGGGCGACGTAAACGTTTGGGCTGCAGCTCGACACGCTCGGCGTGTCACATGCACCGTGTCGCGTGCCTCTTCGGTTGAAACCGGAACGTGCGGGCAGGCGGTCGAAGGCGGCGGAGTGGAACGCGTTATCATCATTGGGTCTGGGCCGGCGGGGCTGACCGCGGCGGTTTACGCCGCGCGAGCCAACCTCAAGCCGCTCGTCTTGGCCGGCGGCCTGTACGGCGGCCAGCTCATGCTCACGACCGAAGTCGAGAACTATCCCGGCTTTCCCGAAGGCATCCAAGGCCCCGACCTCATGGAGCGATTTCGCGCGCAAGCCGAACGTTTCGGCGCTCGTGTCGAAAACGTCGACGCTACCTCCGTCGATTTCACGCAAACGCCGCTCGTCGTGCGCACGAGCGAGCACGAGTATCAAGCAAAGACGGTGATCGTCGCAACCGGCGCAAGCGCGCGCTGGCTCGGCGTTCCGGGTGAAGAGCGCTTACGCGGGCGCGGCGTGTCGACCTGTGCGACGTGCGATGGTGCATTCTTTCGCGACAAGCGCATCGTCGTCGTCGGCGGCGGCGACTCGGCCATGGAGGAGGCGCTCTTCCTGACGCGTTTTGGCCGGCGAGTGACGGTCATTCATCGCCGAGATGGATTGCGCGCAAGCAAAATCATGGCCGATCGCGCGCGCTCTCACGGGAAGATCGATTTCATTTGGAACACGGTTGTCGACGAAGTGCTCGGGGAAACGCACGTCAAAGGGCTGCACCTTCGTAACGTCGTCGATGGAAGCCACTACGAGTTCGAAGCCGATGCGCTGTTCATCGCGATCGGCCACACGCCAAACACGCAGATCTTCGAAGGACAACTCGATCTCGATGCCATGGGGTACATCGATTCGCCCGACGGCGTTTCAACTAATGTGGAAGGTGTCTTCGTCGCGGGCGACGTCAACGACATTCGGTACAAGCAGGCCGTCACCGCAGCCGGTGCGGGCTGCCGTGCGGCGATGGATGCCGAAAAGCATTTGGAAGCGCTAGAGTTTCGCGTCGAGGTGCAGCAGGTCTCGTAACGCGTCTTCGAGCTGCGGGAATGCAAATGTAAATCCAAACTCTTGCGTCACACGCCTCGGAACGACGCGCTGGCCACGCACGAGGATGTCGGCGCCTTCCCCCAACAGTATGCGAAGCGCAAAGGTCGGCATGGGGGCGACCGTCGGACGTCCGATTGCCGCCCCGAGCGTTCGCGTGAACTCGGCGTTCGTAACGGGGTTTGGGGCGGTCGCGTTAATAGGACCAGTCCCGCGATCCAGCGCTAGAAGATAGATCCCGACCGCGTCGCGCACATGAATCCAGGAAACCCATTGTCGTCCGTTGCCAACGACCCCGCCCAAGCCCAACCGAAACGGCGGCAGCATTTTTGCCAAGCCGCCGCCGTCGGCGCCGAGAACGAAGCCGCTGCGTATCAGCGCGACCCGCATGCCCAGGTCGGCGGCGCGCAATGCTTGCGCTTCCCAGCCTTGACAGACGCGAGCCAAGAAATCACTTCCGGCAGGGCTGCTCTCGTCGAATGTAGCGCTCTGACTGGTTCCATAGTAGCCCATCGCCGACGAGGTGACGTACGTCGCGGGGCGGCGCTCGCGCTGCGCGAGTGCGTCCAGAAACCGGCGTGGAAGTTCCGTGCGGCTGGATTCGATCAGTTGCTTTACGGCGGAGTTCCAGCGTTGCGCTAGCGTTTCGCCGGCTAAGTTGACGATGGCGTCGCAGGCTTGTGCCGTTTCGGCTGCTGCGGCGGGATCTCGCAACGACCCTTCCTCAACCTGGTCCCCGCGCTCGCGAAGGGCAGCGCTAAGATGTCTTCCGATGAAGCCGGAAGCGCCTAGCACGAGTACTTTCATCGCGCTGCTGCTGTCTCGCGCGCCTCCCCGACGATCGCTTCGAGCGCCTCGATCTCCTTTGGAATAGCTGCTGTGAGGTTTTCATTGCCGGCGGCGGTCACGAGAATGTCGTCCTCAATGCGAACGCCGATTCCTCGAAAGCCACTGGGGCAGTCGAGGTCGCTGCTGATATAGATGCCTGGCTCCACGGTCGTGACCATGCCCGGTGCGAATCGGATCGGTTTGTCGTTGTCGTCGCGATAGGGGCCGACGTCGTGAACGTCGAGCCCGAGCCAGTGGCCGGTGCCGTGCATGAAGTATTGGCGATAGCGCTTCTGTTCGATCGCTTCTGCTGGGTTACCGGAAAGCAATCCGAGGTCGATGAGGCCTTCGGTAATCGTCGCGACCGCCGCATCGTGAAATTCGTTGCGTGCGACACCGGGACGTACGCGGTCGATGGCAGCTTTCTGCGCGGCGAGCACGAGATCGTATATCGCGCGCTGCTCGGTGGTGAAGTGTCCGGTGATGGGCCAAGTCCGTGTTACGTCGGTAGCATAGTTGTCGAACTCGCAACCGGAATCGATCAAGAGCAGCGCACCAGCGTCGAGCCGGTCGCGGTTCGCGACGTAGTGCAATGTGGTGGCATTGTTGCCTGCGGCAACGATCGACTCGTACGCAACGCTTTGGGCGCCACCCCGCCGGTATTCCGCTTCCAATATCGCTTGAATCTCGTATTCGAAGATGCCGGGTTTGGTCGATCGCATGGCCGCAACGAATCCGCTTTGCGTAATTCCCGCAGCGCGGCGAAGCGTCGCGATCTCGTCGTCGCTCTTTATTAATCGCATCGGGTGGAGAACGAGCGCCGGATCGGCAAACATTTGCGGAGTCTTCCCGCCGTGCCGAGCATTGCTGCGCGCGGTTTCGAGTGCCCGATGAATAACACGGTCCATTGATTCGTCAGCACCTTGGACGTAGTACAGCGTACGGGCGCCAATCAAATAACCGGGAAGCCTTTGCGCAAGTTCTTCGATGGGAAAAGCTTCATCGATACCGAGCGAACGGGGCGCGGCCTCGACGCCGAGCCGCGAACCATCCCAAACCTCCTGCTCCGGATTCCGTTCGCGCAAGAAGAGCGCCGTGCGGCTTTCATCGCGCCGAGATGCAAGGACGAGCACTGCTTCGGGTTCATTAAAGCCCGTGAGATAATGGAAGTCAGAGTTTTGGCGAAACGGATAGGGAGTATCGTTATTGCGAATGATCGTTCGTGCAGAAGGGATGATTGCGACCCCATCCGCGATCAGGATGCGCAGCCGCGCGCGTCGGTCGTCATACGGTTGCATGATCGGATGGCTTCTCGATCGCTTGCAGCAATGCCTCGGCCTCGAAGTTGAGGTCTTGCGCGTATACTTTTGGATGGGTGAGGTAAAAGAGCGCCATGACGCGTAGCACAAAACGGTGACGCCGAGCATCCGGTAACGCAGCAAAGCGCCGCATCGCGCGTTGCATCAAGAATGCCACGCGCTCACGCATGCGCGTCGGATCGCCGTAGGCCACGGTGAAATTTAGCTCGCCATGCTCCCGGTCCTCAGATTGGTCGATGAAGGAGTCTAATAAGACGTGCAGGGCCGCGGCAGCCGGAAAATATGCATCGTACGTCAGCGCGATGCTTTCTTCGCGACCGGCGAAGAGTTCGAAGAGCGGAGCGTAAACCTGAAACTGTGAACCGGCCGCGCACGCAAACTCGTACCATTCGAGCTCGGCATAGCGGTGGTCCCGGCGCCGTTCGAACCACTCCCGACAGGCTCGTTCTCGCTCGCCGGGCGGGAAGTGCTTGTACGTTTGCATTTCGCCGTAAAGCGAGGCCGCTTCGCGAAAGTAAGGCAGTAGCTCTTCATGTCCGTGGAGCTGGCGCAAGGATTGTTGAACGCGCGTTACGAGCCGCACGAGGTAACCGTTATCGTGGCCGGTTGGGCCCCGAGCGTAGTAATCGCGCGCAGGCGCGTACGGATCGAGCGCGTCGGCAATGGCCTGGTGTAACACTGGATACGCTTCAGGTGCAACCTCAGCGTGCCGGTCGCAGAGATTATCAAGATAATCGTAGATGGATTCTAGCGGCGCGACAATCTCAACGTAGGACTGCGCCTCTTGTGGTGGAAGAAAGGTGGCCAAAATGCATCCGCCGGCGACGTGATAGGCTTTCGCCGTAATGCTTTGCAATGCTTCGGCGCGCAGGGCGTCGTCCTCGATCGCGAGTGCGTCGCTTCGAATGCCATCGAGTTGCCGGCGGGCATTGGGAACGATGCGGCGCAAGAACCGGAGCACGTGCAGCGGCGTCGATGGACCTTCATGCAGCAAAAAACGCAAGCGGGTAGAGCTGGTAAGCACGTGCCATACCGCCCAGGAGATTTCATCGCGCATCGGCTGAAACTACAGCGGTCAAATTCCGCCGATGAAGCGGCCGGGATTCAGCGTACGATTCGGGTCGAAGCGCGCCTTGAGCTCGCGCATGCGGTCGATCGACAACGGCGGCTCGCCCCATACCTGGAGATCCATGCGTCTGGGGTGGTTGCAAGCAATAATGTGAGCGTGCGGCTCGAGTGCGTGCAGTGCGTCGTCAAAGGCTTCGATCTTCGTTCCGAGCACGCGCGAATCGAGATCGGAAACGCGCAGGATAACGTCCCCATTATTCACGTCGGTCAAGCCTTCGCAACGAAGTTGGAACTGCGCACCGAGCTCGTGCATGGCAAGCGCACGCTCCACGCATCGGTCTGGGTTTGAGAAGACGCGGTACGTGACGGACCGCTCTCCCAAGGTTGCGACGTACTCGTCCACGATGCGCCCGAACATTTCGCGTGCGCCCGCGTCGATGACACGAGTTTCCGGGACGCCTGCCCGGCCGAGCGCGGATCGCAGATCTCGAGTGGCGCGCTCGAGCAAAGCGGGCGTCCCTTCGAGAAGGGCAAAAACGCGACCCTCCGGTCCATCCTCACCTTCAATTGAATTGTGGAAGCCGTCGATCCAAAACGCGGCCGAAGGCCGAATAGAAAGCGCCGCAAGCTGTTCGCAGGCGCGCGCGCGGGTTCGTTCGGGAAGCGCCGCGACGAACGCCCGTGCCAGTGGCGGCATCGCGAGCGTCTTAAGATTTGCTTGTACGAGAACGCATAACGTGCCGAACGAGCCGACGTAGAGCCGGCTCATGTCGTAACCGGCTACGTTCTTGACGACCATTCCGCCCGCGCGCGCAATCGTACCGTCCGCCAGGACGACCGTCGTACCAAGCAAGAGATCGCGCGGGCGGCCGTAGAGGTGCCGGCGCGGCCCGACCCATCCCGCGGCGAGCGTTCCTCCCAGCGTTGCGTATTGCGGCTTGGGCGCATCGAACGGAATGAATTGGCCACGCTGTGAGAGCAGCACCGAAAGCGTTTGAATCGGCGTTCCCGCCTGCGCTGCAACGGTCAAATCGGCCGCAACATACTCGAGGACGTTCGCCAGCGACGTTGTCGCAAGGGTCACGTCGGTACGCTCGGCAGCCAAACCCAATCCGGCGAGGGTGTTACCACCTACGATTGAGATTTTCCGACCGTCCCGATCGCAGGACGCAACGAGCTCGCTCAGCGCCTCGATGTTCTGCGGCAGATCGCAAGCGGTGGTTGTCATCGCGCCGCATTCGACGCGCCCACCACCTCCGGGCAGCGAGCTCCATTTGGAAAGATTTTTTCGGGATTGAGCCTGCGCTGCGGGTCGAAGACGTCGCGCACGCGTGCCATCGCCGCTAAGTCGTCTGTCGTATAAACTTGCGTCATCGCATCGCGTTTCTCATAACCGACGCCATGTTCGCCACTGATCGTTCCGCCGAGATCGATGGCAGCTTGAAGGATGGCGTTGCCGGTTTCGATCACCGCTGCGAGCTGGGCGCGGTCGCGCTTGTCGTACATCAAGAGCGGGTGGAGATTGCCGTCACCCGCGTGAAAGACGTTGCCGACGGTAACCCGATGCTCGCTCGCTGCCGCGGCAACGGCCCGCAGCGCTTGAGGAAGTTTCGTACGCGGCACGCAGACGTCTTGTGTGTAGTAATTGGGAGCGATGCGGCCGATTGCGCCGGCTGCACCTTTTCGTCCGGCCCACAATGCGTCGCATTCGGCGCTGCTTCTCGCGCTGCGCCAGGAAAGAGCTCCGTGCTGCTTGACGATGCTCGCAATCGCTGCTTCGCAAGCGTTCATATCATCTTCGAAGCCGGCATTTTCAATTAGTAAGACTGCACCCGCGTCCGTCGGGTATCCGGCGTGAAAGGCCGCTTCGACGGCCTGCACGATGACGGCATCCATCATCTCCAATGCCGTAGGGACGATCCCCGCGGCAATGATTGCGGAAACGGCTTCTGAAGCGGCGTCGATCTCTCCAAACGCGGCCACCCAAACGCGAACTGATTCGGGGAGCTGCAGCAAACGCACGCAGGCCGAGGTAACGATGCCGAGCGTTCCTTCGCTGCCGACGAGCGCCGCGGTTAGGTCGTATCCGGTCTCGTCGATGCTCGTTGTAAAAACCTCGCCGCGATCGTCGACGACCTCCAGCGCTAAGATATGATTGACTGTTGTGCCATACGAGAGACAGTGTGGGCCACCGGCATTCGTTGCGATATTTCCACCAATTGTCGCGGTTTTTTGCGACGCGGGATCGGGAGCGTAAAAGAGCCCGCTGGAGGCGGCGTGTTTGGAAAGATCGAGATTAATTGCTCCCGGCTGCACGCGCATTCGGCGGTTGCGAACGTCGAGTTCTAAAATCCGGTTCATGCGGGTGAAAGAGATGACGATTCCGCCGTCGATTGGCACCGCTCCGCCGCAAAGTCCCGTTCCGGCGCCGCGCGGCACGAGCGGCTCACCAAGCACACGAGCAATTTTCACAACCGCACTAACGTCGCGGACGGATTCAGGCAAAACAACCGCCGACGGCAGCCGCCCGTCTGTATACGCGTCGAAGGCGTAAACGGCGAGATCTTCGGGTGCGATTTTTACGGCGTCGCGGCCGAGTGCAGCAACGAGCCGATTGTAGAGCATCGTCTTGAGGGTTCGTTAGTATAGCAGATACTCTTGGCGTAGGGTCTTAAAGCGCGAAACCTCATCGCTCCACGAGGCGACGATGTCTGCCGCGCCTCGCCCTCGCGCCAATCCTTGGCGCAGCGCAGCGGTGCCCCAATCGCGATCGAGAGCAGCGGTGTCGATGTGCAGCGTACGGGGCGACAGATCGCGGACCGCTGCGAGGATCTCAACTGCAGCACGAACGGCCAGAAAGCGCCGCGGGTCGAAAACGACAAGCTCGACCCCGGTGAGCTCACGGCCTTGCCAAAAGCCGGACATCGGCGACCATGCAGCCGGCCGAAACCAAACGCCGGGCAAATCGCGCGCGTTCAGATGCCCGGCGAGTTTGGCGGCATCGACGCCTGCGGAACCGGCGTAGAAGAACGGCTTGGTATAACCGGTTCCGTTATTGATGCCCGCATTGTCGATTAGGCCGGTGCAGAGATAAACGAAGGTCGTTTCCCAAGTCGGAACGTTTGGCGACGTTGCTACCCACTGTAAGCCGGTGTCTGGCCAAATCATCGATCTCTCCCAACCCCGCATCGTTACGACGCGCAACCTGGCATTGATGCCGAAGTGTTGGTTGAAGAGCCGAGCGAGTTCGCCAATCGTCATGCCGTGACGCATCGGGATCGGGTAGAGACCGATAAACGATTCGAACGGCGGTTGCATCACCGGACCCTCGACGAGGTCGCCGCCGACCGGGTTGGGCCGGTCCAAGACCCAGAACTCTTTGCCGAGTTTCTGTGCGCTCTCCATCGCGTACGCCATGGTCGACACGTAGGTGTACGCACGCGATCCAACGTCCTGGATATCAAAGAGCAAGGCGTCGATATCGGCGAGCATGGCCGCGTTGGGGTGACGAGCGGGACCGTATAGACTGATGACCGGCAATCCGGTTTGCTCGTCGGTGTACGAGGCAACGGATGCGCCGGCGGGACGATCGCCGCGAAAGCCGTGTTCCGGCGCAAAAATGGCTTTGATGCGCAGATCGGTCCGGCGGCGCAGCCCGTCGACGATCGTTTCGAGCGATGACGTGACGCCGCTTTGATTGCAAACGATGCCAACGCTACGGGATCCAAGCTCCCGCCACGTTTCGCGCAAGAAAACGTCGTCACCAAGCTCGATTCGCGCGGGAGGCAGCGGCTCGCCCCAGACGCGGCACGGAACCCCGAGCGCGGCCCCCAACGCGATGAAGGCGCTGCGCCTCACACGAATTCCGGAGTGGCTTCGCGGGAAAGACCAGCGTCATGAGCGCGCGCAAAGAGTGCGTGCACCGCCTCCATGCCCGTCTCTCCGAGATCGTCGGTGAACTCGTTGACATAGAGGTCAATGTGCTGGCGAACGACGTTGTCACTCTCGACGGCATGCTCGCGCACGTATGGCATCACGGCTTCTTCGTTTGCGCGCGCGAATGCGAGACTGCGACGAATTGCATCGGCAACGGCCAGGGCATCCGCTGACGGCACGTCCTTGCGCGCGAGTATCGCGCCCAGCGGAACCGGCAGCAACGTCATGTTCTCCCACCATTCGCCCAAGTCGGCAATTGCAATGAGTCCGGCATCGCGGTACGTGAAGCGCGATTCGTGGATGATCAGTCCCGCATCGTATTGTTCGGCCGCAACCGCCGGCACGATCTGGTCGAAGCGCACCTGCCTGATTCGGCGGGGTCGTCCACCAAGCGCCAGCTGCAGGAGCATGAATGCCGTCGTTCGCTCTCCAGGAATCGCGATGTGCTTGTCTCGCACCTCGGCGAAGAGCGGTGGTGAGTTTTTCGGAAGGCCGACGAGTAGCGGCCCACAGCCGCGTCCAACCGCCCCACCTGAGCGCAGGACGCGATAGCGGTCGGTCAAGAACGGAATGGCGCCGTAACTTACTTTAACGAAGTCGTACTGGCCATGCGCTGCAGCGGTATTGAGCTCATCGATATCGGCGAGCGTCACGGCTACGTCTGGTGATTCATCGATTAAGCCGTGGGCAAGGGCGCCGAGCACGTACGTGTCGTTCGGACATGGCGAATACGCTAAGCTATACGTTTTCATTCGTTTTGCCGGTTGCTCCAAAATCGACCCAATCAAAAAACGCGCGGACTACTATCTCCAGGCCACGTTCGCCCGCAACGAAGTTCCAGCCGCTTTGCTCGCGATCGCCAACCCGGTTTGAGATGCCCCGCAGTTCGATGGCGGGCACGCCGGCCCGTTTAGCTGCGCGCAACGCGGCAAAGCCTTCCATCGATTCGACTTGCGCCCCGCGTTCGGCTAAACGGCGGGCAGTCTCATTGGTCGCGGTGACGCGCGAGACCGTAATGCCTTGCAATGCTGGAAAGCCGAGCCGAGTCAAGCCGGCAACGAGCTGCGGGTCGGAATCGGCCCAGTCGGCGACCCGGGCGCCGTCCGGCAACGCAATCGAAGCACCCGATTCGAGGTCGAGCTCGAGCGTATCGCGTGCGACGACGACGCCGTCACCGATCTCTGCAGCGTCGTCGATTGCGCCGGCCAATCCGGCATTGACGAGCATGCCGTAACGCTGCTCTGCAAGCGCACGTGCGATGCTAGACGCCGCCTCGACCGGGCCAACGCCGGTGACCATCAACTCCACGCCCTCGCGCGCTTTCCAGAACGCAAGTTCTCGCTCGACCGCGCACGTCAGCAATATCATGAACTAAAATTCGATGCTACGGCACGCCGATGAACTTATGCGTTTGCAGCGACAACCGGAAGCGTTGCGGATGGGCCTTCACGTAGTCGAGGGCCAGCCGGACGTTGTGAGGTTTGTTTCCTTCCGGTTGGAGCAGAATCGACGGCTTGCCGGCAAACAGTTCGAGCTGTTCCTCGGGCACCCGGCGGTCGACGATCAGCTTCGCCTCGTTCGCGCGCTGCGCCATGCGAGGATCGACCCGCTCTTTCGGCGAGACGCACAGCCACACGTCGTGCGGCAAAGAAACGTAAATCGATCCATTGGACTCGATGTGCACGCGGCGCCCGTCCCGGCGCAATGCGTCGATGAGCGCGGGTGTTTCGGCTTGCGCAAGCGGCTCGCCACCCGTAAGAATCACCGTTGGGCAATCTGCGCCGCATTCGCGGACCATGCGCACGACGTCGGCGATTGTGGCAACCGACTTTATCGAGTAGTCGGTATCGCAGAAATCGCAGGCGAGATTGCAGCCCGCGAGCCGAACGAAGACGGCGGGGGTTCCGGTCCACGTCCCCTCGCCTTGAATGCTGTAAAAAACTTCAGAGAGCAGCAGCATCGGCGCGGCGCAGTACGGCGCAGGAGTTCGGCGTCTCCCACAGCGTGAGTTCGTCAAGCCCGGTGAGCACCGGCTCTAACCGTTGCCAGATCCACGTGACGATGTGCTCGGCGGTCGGATTCTCGATGATGTCATTGAGGGTCTGATGATCGAGTTGATCGATGACCCGCTCGCGGACAAGCCGCCGAATCTCGTCAAAATCCTCGATCATTCCGCGCGTCGGGCCATCGGTTCGAATCGGCCCTTGTACGCCGACCTCGAGCGCATACGAATGGCCATGCATGCGCGAGCATTTTCCGGAATGAAATGGCAGCACGTGAGCTGCTTCGAAGCGGAAACGTCTACGGATCTGCATCGGCGCCGGCAAATGTCGTCAAAGCGCGCCCCCGGGACCCATCTTTTCGAGACGTTGCTTGAGGTCGGCGAGGAAACCACTGGCGACGTAGCCGTCGACCACACGATGATCGAGCGACAAACACGAGTTCATCATCTGGCGAATCGCGATTGAGTCGTCGTCGCGCACGACAAGTTGCTTGACGATCGTTTCCATCGTCACGATGCCGGCTTGACCGCCGTTGATGATCGGCGCTGAAGCCCACGAACCGTTAGCACCGTTATTGTTGACAGTAAACGTTCCGCCGGAAAGGTCGTCTACGCCAAGCTTGCGTTTGCGCGCCTTTTCGATCAACTCGCCGGCGGCAACCGCCAAGCCTTTGATGGAAAGCGTGTCCGCGTGTTTTACCACCGGAACGACGAGGTTGTCGGGGAGGCCGATCGCGATGCCGATGTTAATGTCTTTGTTGACGTAGATGCCTGTGGGCGTAAACATCGCGTTCATGAGCGGGAAAGCAGAGAGCGACTCGACCACGGCACGAATGAAGAAGGGAAGCAACGTTAGCCGGTAGCCGGTCTCGCGTTGGAAGCGGTCTTTTTCTGCGGTCCGCCAAGCCCAAACGTCGGTCACGTCGATTTCGACCATCGACCAGGCATGCGGCGCGGTTTGTTTGCTCTCCACCATTCGCTCGGCAATGATGCGACGCGCCTGGCTCAGCGGCACGGTCGTGCCCGGAATCGGCTTTGCGTACGTTGACGCGTTCGAAGGCGCGCTTGAGGGCGCCGATGGTTCCGTGCGCGCGGCGGCGATGACGTCGTCCGCGGTGACGCGCCCGTTCGCGCCGGTACCCTTGATCGTTCGAATGTCGATTTGGTGCTCGCGTGCGAGCCGGCGCACGGCCGGAGAAGCTGCGCGCAATGCGGCCGCGCCGTTGCTCGACGGGGTCGAGGTTTGCGCCGGTGCTGCGGGAGCCGCCGGAGGCCGCTCGGGGGCCGCGACGACGGGCGCATGCGACGTTTGCTGAGGTGCGGGAGACGAAGCTTGCGTCGGTTGCGTTGTTGAGGGTGTCGACGCGCTTCCTGGTTCGTCGATGACGGCAATCGGCGTGCCGGTAGCAACGGTTTCGCCTTCTTTGACGAGCACTTCGCGAATCGTGCCGGTCACGGGCGACGGCACTTCTGCATTGACTTTGTCGGTGGAAACTTCAACGAAGGCTTCGTATTTCTCGACGCTATCGCCGACGTTCTTCAGCCATTGCGCAACGGTGCCTTCGGTTACCGTTTCGCCCAGTTGCGGCATCGTTACGGTGGTGGGCATCAGAACCTCACCAACTCGCGCATTGCATCGGCCATCTCGGCCGGCGACGACATGAACTCTTCCTCCAGCGGCAGGGCGTAGCCCATTGCCGGAACGTCGGGACCGCAGAGCCGGCGTATTGGCGCATCGAGGTGAAAGAGCGCCTCTTCGCCGACCATCGCGCTAATCTCAGCACCGATGCCCCCAAACTTATTGTCTTCGTGCACGATCAAAAGCTTGCGCGTCTTCTCGACGCTGCGCAGGATCGCGCTCTTATCCATCGGCCGAATCGAGCGTAAATCGATGACTTCAACCGACAGGCCCTCTTCCTGCTGGAGCTTTTGTGCAGCCTCGAGCGCCCAATGGACGTACAAGCCGTAGGAGACGACGCTCAGTTGCGTCCCTTCCTTCAAAACGTTCGCCTTGCCGAGCGGAATCGTGTAATGACCGTTCGGAACCTCGCCTTTAATGAGGCGATAGGTCTTCTTATGCTCGAGGAAGAGGACGGGGTCGGGATCGTCGATCGCCGTGTTGAGCAAGCCCTTGACGTCGGCCGGAAATGCGGGTGCGACAATTTTGAGGCCGGGGACGTGATAGAACAACGCTTCGATCGACACTGAATGCGAAAGCGCGCCGCGGACCCCGCCGCCGTAGGGGGTGCGGATCACGAGCGGGCATGTGTATTCGCCGTTCGATCGATAGCGTGTTTTCGCTGCCTCGCCGACAATTTGGTTGAACGCCGGATAGATGAAATCGGCAAACTGAATCTCGGCAATCGGGCGCAGCCCTTCCATCGCCATGCCGACGGCAATCCCGACAATCGAAGCTTCCGCGATCGGCGTGTCAATGACCCGCTCGGGCCCAAACTCGTTGATGAAATCCTTCGTGATGAGAAAGACGTTGCCGCGTGCTCCCACGTCCTCCCCGATAATTAGCGTACGATCGTCGGTTTTGAGCGCCTCGTAGAGCGTCGCGCGGACGGCTTCGACGTTATTCATCACCGTCGACATTGCATCGGTGCTCACTGCCACGGTTCCCAGGCTCCTTCGTAGACGTGGGTATAGAGATCGGAGGACTGCGGATACGGTTGTGCTTCCGCGGCGTCGGTCGCTTCATTCGTTTCGGCCAGAACCGCTTTGCGCATGCGCTCAATCTCCTCGGTCGACATTACGCCATGCTCGATGAGGAAGGACTCGAACCGCGGGACCGGGTCGCTCTTGCGGCGCTCGAGGACGTCCTCGCGCGTTCGGTACGTCATGTCGTTGTCGTCGGTTGAGTGCGCGAGATACCGGTAGCACATGCCCTCGATGAGGCTCGGACCGCCGCCGGCGCGAGCGCGGTCCATGGCTTCCTTAACCGCGCCGTAGGTCTCGACCGGATCGAAACCATTAAAACGCCATCCCGGCATGCCGTAGCCGGCCGCGCGCTTCCAGATTTCCGGTTGCGCCATTTGTTTGTCCAGCGGCGTCGAGATTGCCCATTCGTTGTTCTCGACCAGCATCACCATCGGCACTTTATGGATTGCCGCGAAGTTCATTGACTCATGCCACTCGCCTTCGCTCGTAGTTCCATCTCCGCACGTTGCGAGAACGACGCGTCCCTTTTCCCCGCGATATTGCAAAGCATACGCAGCTCCCACGGCGTGCGGAATGTGCGCCGCAAGAATCGAGGAGAATGACATCAGACCGGCAGCCTTCGACGAGTAATGATTGGGGAATTGGCGGCCGCCGTTGTGATCGCCGGCGCGGGCGAAGATCGAAAGCAATATTTCGTACGGCGTTAATCCGATGCCGAGGCAGAGGCCAAGATCGCGATAGTACGGAGCGAGAATGTCTCGGCCGCGCTCGAACGCCATCGCCGCGCCGGCCTGCAGCGCTTCGTGACCTTCACTCCCCAATGCAAACGGTACCTTGCCTTGACGATTGAGCTGAAAGCCACGATTGTCGAGTTGCCGCTGCAAGAGCATATTGCGCAACATCTGGCGCAACTGATCGTTGCTGAGGCCATAGCGTTCGAAAGTCCCGGTTCTCAGTTCAGTCTTCGCCATCTTCCCGCCCATCTCGCCACGGTTCCCATCCATCGGCATAGACTTGTGTGTAGAGGCCAGCGGCGCTGGGGTATGCCATGGCCTCGGCCCGATCGGTAGCTTCGTTCGCCTCGTCCAGGACCGAACGCTTCAATGCCTCAACCTCGTCCGCGCTCATGATGCCCTGGTCGAGCAGCACGCGCTCAAAGCATGGAACGGGGTCGGTTTTTCTTCGCTCGGCAACCTCGTCACGCGACCGGTAGGTACGGTCGTCGTCGTCGGTAGTGTGCGACAAGAAGCGATAGCATTTCGCTTCGATGAGCGTGGGACCGCCGCCGGATCGCGCCCGCTCCAAACCGGCCTTAACCGCGGCATAGCATGCGATCGGGTCCATCCCGTCGACCACTACACCCGGAATCCCGTAGCCTTCGGCGCGCCGATACACGTCGGGAACCGCCATCTGTTTCGAAAGCGGCGTCGAGATTGCCCACTCGTTGTTCTCGCACAGGAAGACCACCGGAAGGCGGTGCACGGCGGCAAAGTTCAGCGATTCGTGCCACTCGCCTTCGCTCGTGGCACCGTCGCCGAACGTTGTTAGAACGGCACGTTTCTCGCCGCGGTACTTGATCGCATATGCGGCGCCGACGGCATGCGGCAACTGCGCGGCGATCACCGAGCTGATCGTATGCAGTCCCAGCTTGCGGCTTGCGTAATGATGGGGAAATTGGCGACCGGCAGAATGGTCGTCGGCTCGGCCGAAGAGCGAGAGGAGAATTTCATCCGCGCTCAGCCCGATGCCGATGTCCAAGCCGAGATCGCGGTAGTAGGGAACGAGCAGATCGGTGCCGCGCACAAATGCCATCGCCGCTCCGGCTTGAACCGCTTCGTGCCCCTCGCCGGCCGAGGCAAACGGGATCTTGCCCTGGCGGTTGAGCTGAAAGCCACGGCTTTCGAGCGTGCGATGGGCCAGCATCGTCCGAAAGATCGACACGAGCTGCTCGTCGCTCAGACCCTCGCGTTCGAAATGGCGGCCTTCCATTGCGGGTGATGTATTCTTGGTTGCCACGGACTGCGGTACTCGCCCGGCTTACGAAGGAAATCCTCCGCCTGGTCCCGCGCCAGGTGTCGAGCGGGCTGCCGCCGGAACTCGAGGCGATGCGGCTGCTTGTCGTCATTTCCGTAACCGCCTTCCTTAGCATGGCTTGGTGCGGACGCGCCTCGGCTCGCGCCTCTACGTGTAAGCCTGCCATTTCCTGTTGCCAGGCCGTTCACGCAGAATACCTTTTCCGCGCGGACTTTCAGCCGTAATGGGAGTTCCGCGCGAGGAGCTCGTGCGCTATCGGCGGCATTTTCACGCGCACCCTGAATTGTCACTGGAAGAGCATGAAACCGCAGCCTTCATCGAACGCGAATTAGTGGATTGCGATTTCGACGATCTGCGCACCGGCGTCGGCAAGACGGGCATTCTCGCAATGCTGCGCGGCGAGAAATCGGGTCCGGTTACGCTCCTGCGCGCCGATATGGACGCGCTACCCGTGACGGAACTCAACGACGTGCCGTATCGCTCGCAGCGAGAGGGTGTGATGCATGCGTGCGGGCACGACGGCCACATGGCGATCCTGCTCGCTGCCGCACGTGCGCTGGCGCGTGAACGAAGGCAGATTGCGGGGACGCTAGTCTTCTGTTTCCAACCCGGGGAAGAGGGCGCGGCCGGCAATCGCTTGATGATCGACGACGGCGCTCTTGAGAATCCGCACGTGGACCGAACCTTCGCGCTGCATTTGTACAGCGGGCTGGGGGTTGGAAAGGTTGGTATCCGTGACGGAGCCTTTTTCGCGTCCTCCGATCGGTTCGAAATCGAGCTCAACGGTAAGGGCGGGCACGGCGCGATGCCGCAATCGGCCATCGATCCGATCGTTGGTGCGGCGCAGCTTATCGTCATGTTGCAGACGATTGCCAGCCGTGAGGTCGCGCCGAAAGATCCGGTTGTCGTTACCGTCGGATCCCTGCATGCCGGAACGACGTTTAACGTCATCCCGGACCGGGCGACGCTCTTGGGAACGGTGCGCGCCGTGGAGGCGGACGTGCGTACGTCTCTCCCCCAGCGCCTGGAGCGAATCGTCGAAGGGCTGTGCGACGCGCTGCGCTTGGATTACGAGTTTGAGTATCACTGGGGCTACCCGCCGACCGTCAACGATCGTGCCATCAATGACGTAGTTCGCGCTGTCGCCAAGAGGGTCGTGGGCGTTGCGAACGTCGTTGATCCGCACGACCGCATCATGTGGGCCGAAGACATGGCCTTCATGCAGGAGCAGCGGCCCGGTGCGTACTTCGTCGTCGGCGCTCAAGGCGCGACTAAAGGGATCGAGCCGCAGCATAGCCCGCGCTACGACATCGACGAAACCGCACTCGAGGTCGGCTACAAGATGATGATGGGAATAGCGCTCAACGAAATCGTGTCACCCTGAGCAATGTCAGTCTGAGCTTGTCGAAGACCTGCCGAAGGGCGAATCGCAGGTTCGAGCTGCGCGTCGGCACTGGCGCCCCCATGTGCTGAGCAAGCTCGGCGACACAGAGCGTCACGCTCGTTCGCTGACGGTCATGACCCAGCGGATGGCGCGAGCGTATTGATCGAGCTCGCGCAGCGATAACGCAAGCCGGCGATAGCCTTCGTCTCGAGCGACCACCAAGGATTGAGAACGCCCGACCGTTTGCATGTAGCTCAACGCCGATTCCAATTGTGCTTCAAGATGCGGCCACTCCTCGCGCAAAGCGCGCTCCGAGGGCGCGAGCATTCGGTCGATCAGCGGCGGCGCATCGCGGCCGGGAAAATGCATCGCGAATTCCAAACGCGCGAGCGCGTACTCGCTGCGCGCGGTAATGAACGATCCAAGCAGTTGAACGAGTCGAACGTCCATCGGCATAACGTCTTCGGCGAAGAGGATGTCGAGACCCGTGCCGCGATAATCGGCACGGGAGTGCCAGCTTGTTAGATTCAGACGTCCGCAGATACGTGATCGTTGGGAACGGCTTCGCCGGGACGACGGCTGCCGAACACCTGCGAAAACACGATCCGGCTTGCGAGATCACGCTTTTCGGTGATGAGCCGTATACGCTCTACAATCGCATCTCGCTCCCACCCATGCTGCGTAAGCAAATCCCTGAAGCCAAAGTCATGATTCGCGACCTTGCCTGGCACGAGCAGCATCGAATTACGCTGCACCTGCGAACCGTCGTCGAACGCGTCGTTCCGGAGGAGCGGGTCGTCATCGCCGACGGAAAATCTTACCCGTTCGACGCTCTGCTCATCGCGACGGGAGGCCGGCCCAATCCCACAGGCAAGCCCGGTGCGGAAGGCGCCTCCAACTTGTATCCGTTTCAATATCTCGACGATACGCGCGCCATTTCAGAACAAATAGATCGTAGCCGCTCCGCTGTCGCGATCGGCGGATCGTTCATCGCTTACGAACTCGCCGAAGCGTTTGCATCGCGCGGAATGGAAACCCACTGGCTCATGCGCGGTCCGCGCGGGCTGCATCGCATCATCGACGAGCTAGCGGGAGAGTTGCTGCACGAAGCCGCCGCGGCCGACGGCGTGCACATGCATTATGGCCATGAAGTCGGTGAATTCATCCGTTCCAACGGGGTCATCACCAAGGTTCGCACCGATAAGGGCTTAGAGATCGAGGCGCAGTGCTACGCCTACGGCTTTGGGCTTACGATGAATACCGAGGTGTGCCGCGAGAGCGGCATCCAAACGAGCAAGAACGGAATCCTTTGCGACGACCACTTAGAGACGAATATACGAGGAATCTTTGCCGCAGGCGACGTGGCCGATTTCTACGACCCAATTCTCGAAATCCGGTATCGCATGGGAACCTGGAACAACGCCGGTGCGCACGGGAAAGTGGCGGCGCTCAACATGATGGGCGGCAGCGAAAAATACCACGACGTCCCCGAGTATTCGTCGCTGCTGTTCAAAGGACAAACGATCACGCAGTTCGGTATGAGCCCCGAGCTGCGTTTGGATTTGGAGATG
This sequence comes from Vulcanimicrobiota bacterium, assembly GCA_963752765.1. GTDB lineage: Bacteria > Vulcanimicrobiota > Vulcanimicrobiia > Vulcanimicrobiales > Vulcanimicrobiaceae > JAFAHZ01. Next base: position 938,316 of record CAVVZD010000008.1, on the reverse strand, counting down.
GTGCGCAAAGTAGACCGTGAGAAGAAGTGGTATCGCGCGCTCTTTTTCTGGCAAGATCGTTTGGTCGGCGGGTTGATGCTCGGTAAGGGCAATCGCGCGGGTAAACGCAAGTACGTCGAGGCGATCAAGAGCAAAGAAGCCTTTCCAAAGCCGCACTGGGAAACGATGCTGGACTGGACTGCATAAAACGCCGTACGTGGGCTGCGCGTTACTTAACGTTCGCCTGATCCTACCGAACCGATAAGCTCGCAGAAGGTCGAAAGCTCGATGTTCCCACCCGAGACGACCGCAACGAGAGGGCCGGGGCCGGCTTGTCCGGTTAGTGCCGCGGCTGTTGCGAGCGCGCCGGCGCCCTCGGCGATGACGCGCGCCTTCTCGGCCAACAAGCGCATTGCACGCTTGGTTTGATCGAGGCTGACGACGATCGATCCGTCGACGACCGGCCGCATCCGCTCCCACATGCGCGGAAAAAGACTCTTGCCGCCGGCGCCGTCGACAAAGGTGGCCTGCCACTGCGCGAAGACCTCGGCCTTGCCGGTCGAAAAGGAGCGCGCGCCGGGAGCCGCCGTTTCCGGTTCGGCGCCATAAATGCGCACGTTGGGCTTGCGGGCGCGTACGCCGAGGGCGACGCCGGTGACCAGCCCGCCTCCGCCGATGGCTGTTATCACCGCGGCGACGTCAGGCAAATCCTCGACGATCTCCAGTCCCATGCTGGCGTTGCCCGCGATGAAATCATCGTCGTCGAATGGGTGAACGAACGTTCCATGAACGCCGGGAAAGGTGCGGCGTTCCATCGCTTCCCAGCACGCATCGAATGACGCCTTCACGAGCGTTGCGCCCAGCGCGCGCATGCGCTCGACCTTCGTAGCGGGTGCGGTTTCAATGGTTACGACCGTGCACGGCACGCCGGCTTGACGCGCAGCATAGGCAACGCCTTGGCCCGCGTTGCCGGCGCTGATCGTCCACACGCCGAGCGAACGTTTTTCGCGAGGCAGCATTGCGACCGCATTGGCCGCACCGCGCAGCTTGAACGAGTTTATCGGCTGCAAATTTTCGAGCTTTACGTAAATCGTCGGACTCGCGCTGCCCGTCTCGAGCTTGACCAACGGCGTGTGTACGATCGTGCCGGCAATTCGTTCGCGAGCGGCCTCGATCGCTTCGATGGTAATCGGTTTCACGTTTTGAGGCCTCGTTCCAAGGCAGAGGCAAACGCGTCGACGTCGTCTGGTGTCGTGGCCCAGTGCGTCACCCAGCGTACTTCGGGGAGGCGGTCGTCAAAAACGAGAAATGGGTATTCACGCTGAACCCGTTGCGACGCGGCACGATCCATGGTCGCAAAGACGCTGTTGCAGCGAACGGGTCGCGTGATGCGAATGCCGGCGATCGTGCGAACACGGTCGGCCAGGCGTGCCGCCATCGCATTCGCGTGGCCCGCATACCGCAGCCAGAGATCGTTTTCGAGCAGCACTTCAAACTGAGCCGCGATGAAACGCATCTTGGAGGCCAACTGCATTGCCTGCTTTTGCACGAACGGCGCGGCGTGCTCGCCGGGGGAAAAGAAGCAGAAGGCGTCGCCGACCATAAGCCCATTTTTCGTTCCACCGAAACTCAGAACATCCACGCCGGCATCAACGGTATGCGCGCGCAACGATGCGCCGGCGGCCGCGACGGCGTTGGCGAGCCGCGCCCCGTCGACGTGGACGAGCAACCCTCGCGCGTGAGCGAACTCGCACAACTCGCGCAGTTCCGCCGTCTCGTAAATGTCGCCAAACTCCGTGGCCTGCGATATCGAGATTGCGCGTGGCTGCGGAACATGTACTTCCGTCGTTGTGTGAAGGTACGGCTCGAGATCCGCCGGCCGCAATTTTCCGTCGGTGGTCGAAACCGGGATGACTTTCGAGCCGGCGAAGCGCTCCAATGCCCCGCACTCATCGGTTTGCAAATGCGCGGTCGAAGGGCAGAGCACCGCCTCCCAGGGGTGCAGCACGGAACTGAGCGCAGCAACGTTCGCACCCGTTCCATTGAAGGCGAAATACACGTCGGTCTGCGCGCCGAAATGTTCGCGAAAGCGTGCGATCGCGCGCTGCGTCCATTCGTCATCACCGTAGCCAAGTGCGTCTCCGGCGTTAGCGCGGATGATGGCTTGCAGAATCTCTGGCGCGATGGGCGCGTTATTGTCGCTAGCAAAGGAGCGCTGCATCATGTTGCCTAGAGCTCGACGGTGGTTCCACGTTGCGCGACTTGGGCGCCCCACCCAAACGCCGACGCAGCCAGGGTTGCGACTGCGGTGGCCGATTCAACTTCACCATGAACGGCATAGAGATAGGGCGCGCTCGTACAGGTTCCAAACCAGCGGCGCAGGTCGTTTTGATCGGCATGTGCTGAGAATCCAGAGAGGTGAACAATTTTTGCGAGAATGGGGAGGGCATCCCCAAAGATGCGCAACGTATGCGCCCCGTGCACCAATAGATATCCTAGCGTGCCGGCGCTTTGATAACCGGCAAAGATCACCGTTGCCGTCCGGTCGGAGAGCCGGTTGTGCAGATGATGCAGGATGCGGCCCCCCGATGCCATTCCGCTGGCGGAGATGATGAGCGCCGGATGATCGAGATCGTTGAGCGCCTTTGATTGCTCGGTCGTGACGGATAGGTGGAAGTTGGCGACGCCGAAGGGCGATCCGCTTGCATCGCGCGGAATCGGTTTGTGCGCATCCGGAAAGGCTTCGAACAGGTTGTCGACTTTTGCTGCCATCGGGCTATCGAGGTAGACGGGAAGCGCGGCGATTCGTGCACCGTCCTTTTGCAGCGCTGCTACGGCGAGCAAAACATCCTGCGTCCGTTCGACGGCGAAGGCGGGCATGACGATCGGGCCGCCGCGATCGATCGCTGTCAGCAGCGCGTCACGAAGCTCGCTTGAAGGATCGGGAGGATGAACGCGGTCACCATAGGTCGACTCGCTGACGAGCACGTCGGCGGCGCCAATCGGCTCGGGATCGTAGAGCAGCGGTCGGCCATACCGGCCGAGGTCACCGGAAAACGTCACCTTGCGATTGTCGAGGGTGAGGTTGATAAACGCCGATCCAATGATGTGCCCGGCGTTGCGATAGGTCGCGGTGGCAACGCCGCCGAGATCGAACGGCTTCTCGAGCGGCACGGTGTGGACCAACTGCATCGTTTTGGCGACGTTGCCTTGGTCGTAGTACGGTGGGGGTGCGTGCGGCCGCTCGTGGTGAAAGCCGCGCTGATAGAGCTCCAGCTGAATGTTAGCCGCGTCTTCGAGAACGATCTGCATGAGCGCTTGCGTCGGTGGAGTGCAGTAAATCGGTCCCGTAAAACCGTCTCGAACGAGCTTTGGCAAATAGCCGACGTGATCGAGGTGTCCGTGCGTGATGACGACCGCGTCAATGGCCGTGGCCGGAACGGGCAGCGGGACGTCGTTGAGGGCGCGAACGTCGACGACGCCCTGGAAGAGACCGCAGTCGACGAAGATGTGACGCCCTCCGACGGTAAGCAGATGCTTGCTGCCGGTAACCGTTCCGGCGGCGCCGACAAATGTCAGCTCAGCCATTGAGCAGCCGCGTTTCTTCCGTGACGGCAGGGCGGCGCAGCGAGTACTGTTGATTGCGGTTGAAGGCGACAGCGCTTGGAATTGACGTATTGCAATAGATATCCAGGCAGCGATCGACAAGCTTTTCTGGTGCGTCATCGGAGACGATGATCGACCCGGTTTCTTTGTTCACCATCTTCGCAATCGGGAGGAACTCGTTGCTGATGCCGCCCGAGTTGGTTAAGACGCCGATGAGTTTGCCTTCATCGTATGCGATGCAGAACTCGCCAAGCGTGCCGCTGCGCCCGGCGACGAAGATGACGAAATCGGAACTGTGGATGTTGTGCGTCTCGCGGCCCATCAATCCGGAGCCGGTGAAGACGATTGCCGAATACGGCTGTAACGGCGATCCGTAGACGTTGACGTGCTCTTCGCGTGAGAGTGCCGGCGAGACGCCCAGACTGATGCCGCCGGCTTCGCTTGCCCCGAGCACGGCCGCATGCGGCAACCCCGGACAGGCGCCGGTGACGATCGTACAGCCGAGTTCGGCGATTCGCTGGCCGATGCGCCTTGCCAGGCCAAGTTCTTCCGCGGAAATTTGTCCGCCGGCCGAACCCATCACGCCAATTTGTACCTTCATGAGATGGAGGAATCGTGAAACAAGAGCTAGGCACCTACTCGGAGCTCGTGCGGCGCTGGAAGGCTTTGCGAACGACGCACGACGTGCGCGTGCGAGAGGTAGCGTGTGTCAACGCACCAAGGACGCTGCTGTGTGCCGAATGGGGCGATCACGTGCTGCCGGCCATTGCACTGTCGGCAGGCGTTCACGGTGACGAACCGGCCGGCCCGTGGGCGTTGCTTGCCTTTGTGGAATCGCGGCTACTCGATCCCCGCTTCACCTACCGCATCTGGCCATGCATGAATCCAACCGGCTATGACGCCGGCACCCGCGTCAGTGTCGACGGCACCGATGTGAATCGCAGTTTTGGGCGCGGCGGTGGATCGCCCGAAGCTCGCGCGATTCTCACAGCAAATCGCGATCGCAAGTTCGTTCTGTCGATCGATCTGCACGAAGACTGCGATGCGGCAGGCTTCTACTGCTACGAATACGGCGGCGAAACGATCGGAGAGCGTGCGGTCGCGGCGCTCGAGCGCGCGGGCTTTCCAATCGACCCGCTTGCGGACACCTTCGTCACCTCCGGCCCGCTCGACGACGCACAGTGCGTCCGCAAACGCGGTCAAATACTCGCCGACCCTTTCTCGGAGGGAGCACTCCTTGGCGGCCTTTCGTATACCCTTGCGATTGCTCGGCATGCCGCGCGTCACGCGGTAACGTTTGAAACGCCGTCGCAGGCTGCTTGGGAGGCACGGCTGGCGATGCATCGGCTGGGGTTGCAGACGGCCATCGCGGCGGTCGCTCAGGATTCGGGCGAAGCGGTGCGTAAGTAGCGCTCATGCCTGCACAACGGGATCAGTTGGAAGTCGACGTGCTTTTTGTCGGTGCGGGCCCGGCGAGTTTGGCCGGTGCGATCAAACTTGGGCAGTTAGCCAAATCGGCCGGACGCGCCCTGGAGATTCTCGTTATCGAAAAAGGCGGCGAGATCGGCAATCATGGAATCTCCGGTGCCGTTATGGACCCGCGCGGGCTCGACGAGCTGTTGCCCGATTGGCGCGAATCTGCACCCGTCGAATCGCCGGTCACCAGCGACGAATTATGGTTTCTTACGCGCGGCGGAAAGATCAAAGCCCCGCTTACGCCGCCGTCGTTGCGCAATCACGGCAAGTACGTCGCTTCGTTGCAGAAGATTACGAAGTGGATGGGAGCGCAGGCTGAAGAAGCCGGCGCGCAAGTCTTTCCGTCCTTCCCCGGACAGGAATTACTCTGGGACGGTGAGCGAATCGTCGGCGTGCGCACTGGCGACAAAGGGCTCGATCACGCCGGCAATCCGAAACCGAACTACGAGCCCGGCGCCGACATTCTCGCAAAGATCGTCGTCTTAGGTGAGGGACCGCGCGGAACACTTGCCAAGCAGGCAATTCCGCGGCTCGATCTCGAGCGCGAACGCGAGCCACAAGTCTATGCTGCCGGCATTAAAGAACTGTGGCAGTTGCCCGACGATCGCTTCAAAGCAGGAGCGGTCGTACATACGTTAGGGTATCCTTTGTCGCCGGAAACGTTCGGCGGCGGCTTCATCTACGGAATGGCGGGCAATATCCTCGATATCGGAATGGTCACCGGGCTCGATTACAAGAATCCCACGACCGATCCCCAGAACGAGCTGCAGCGAATGAAAGAGCATCCCAGCGTGCGCAAGATGCTCGAAGACGCCAAGATGATTCGCTATGGCGCGAAAGCGATACCAGAGGGAGGACTCTTTGCAATGCCTCGCCTCTATGCCGATGGGTTATTGATCGTCGGCGATAGCGCGGGTTTTCTCAACGGCATGCGCCTCAAAGGCATTCACTTAGCGATTAAGTCGGGCATCATGGCGGCGGAAACAGCGTGGGATGCGATGGTCGCAGATCGCTACGACCGCGAGACGCTTTCCGCATTTCAACGGCGCTTTGAAGAGTCGTGGGCCTACGCCGAGCTACGTTTGGCGCGTAACTTCCACCAGGGTTTCAAGAATGGCCTTTGGCCCGGAATGCTCAATGCGGCGCTTTCAACGGTGACTGGCGGGCGTGGCTTTGGCATCGTCGATCGCCTCAAAGGCGAACTGGGATACGAAGTGATGCGCAAGGCCGGCTATCAGCCGCCCGAAACCCAGCGCGCTAGGATCGACAACGTGCTGACCTTTGACAAACTCACCGACGTGTACGCCAGCGGCACGATGCACGACGAAGACCAGCCCTCTCATTTGAAGGTTTCCGATACGAACATCTGTCGGGATCGCTGCACCGTGGAATACGGCAATCCGTGTCAATACTTCTGTCCGGCCAAGGTGTACGAGCCGATGTTCGTTCGCACGGACGGCGCCGGCGATTCAACGATACAAGGGCGCTTGCAGATCAACTTCACGAACTGCGTTCACTGCAAAACGTGCGACATCATCGATCCGTATCAAATTATTACGTGGGTCCCGCCTCAAGGTGGCGAGGGCCCCGTCTACACCGGAATGTGATCGACCACCGCCGTGCATGATGAAACGCTTGCCGTGCATGCGGGCCGCACGGTCGATCCGCAGACCGGCGCGGTTTCACTGCCGCTGAACCTCTCAACCACGTTCGAGCGCGACGCGGACGGCGGATTTTCGCGAGGCTACAACTACATTCGCGACGGCAATCCGGTGCGAAATGCGTTCGAGCGCTGCATGTGCGAACTCGAAGGCGGCGCTGATGCAATAGCGGTGCCGTCCGGTATGGCTGCGGCCTTTGCCGTGCTCCAGACGCTTGCACCCGGAGAGCGAATCGTTGCTGCCCACGACATGTATTACGGTTTGCGCGAGCTGTTGCGCGAGCACTTTCCCCGCCGGGGAATCGAGACGGTATTCGTCGATGCGCGCAGCGTACGCGCGTTGGAAGAAGCCTGCACGTCGGCCACGAGAATTGTTTGGGTTGAAACGCCGTCAAACCCGCTTATTGAGGTGATCGACATCGCCCGCTGTGCGAGCGTGGCACACGCGGTCGGGGCACGGCTCGTCTGCGAGAACACCTTCGCTTCGCCGGCAGTGCAGCAGCCGTTCAAACACGGTGCGGATGCGGTCGTGCACTCGGTGACGAAATATTTATCGGGACATAGCGACGTTATGGCCGGAGCGGTCGTCGTGCGAGACGATCCCGGGCTCTCGGAAAAGATTCGTCGCTTTGCGCGGACCGCCGGCGCCGTCCTCGCGCCGTTTGACGCCTGGTTATCGTTACGCGGCATTCAAACGCTGGCACTGCGAATGCGCAGGCATTGCGAGAATGCGCAAGCGATCGCAGAGTACTTGCAAGGCCACGTAGCGGTCTCGCGCGTGCACTATCCAGGCCTCGTCGACGATGCGGGCCACGCGATCGCAAGCAAACAGATGAACGGCTACGGGGGCATGCTTGCGTTCGAAATCCGAGGCGGCCGCGAAGAAGCCTTCGCGATGCTCGCGCGTCTCAAGATGATCGTCCGGGCGACAAGTCTAGGCGGCGTGCATACGCTCATCGAGCACCGCGCCTCGATCGAGGGCCCGCATTCACGTGCGCCCGAATCGTTGCTCCGCCTTTCGGTCGGCATCGAGCACGTCGACGATATCATCGGTGACCTCGACCAAGCTCTTAGGAACCTCTGAAGAAGTCTATGTACCGATCGTTTGAGTCGCAAAGCCGCCAGATGCGAGAAGGCGGCGAGGCACGCTCCTGCACGTCCTGTGCTCGCGTGCATTGCGGACATCCGTGTCCGGAAGAAGCATACCCGCAGCGATATGTGACCGAGCCGTCGACGATGCAGATGGCAGCTTTGCGCTCAAACCCTTCGGGCAGCGACTTCTCCAGCAGAGGTTCCTCATGACGGCCGATTCCGGCGACGTCATCGTTATTGGCGCCGGCCTAATCGGCTTAGCGATTGCATTCGAGCTTGCGGAGCGAGGCGCGACCGTCCGCGTCTACGATCGCGCCGAACCCGGAAGAGCAGCCTCGTGGGCTGGAGCCGGCATGTTGGCGCCCTACGCCGAGCTCCTCGAAGACGAGGTGCTCCTGCAGTTGTGCGAATCGTCGCTCGCGCAGTATTCGGCCTTTGTCGATCGCGTGCGCGCCGCGGGAGGCATCGATCCGCGCCTACACCTCAACGGCATCGTGCATGCCGTTTTTGATCGTGAGAAACGTGAGGGCTTGGAGCGGCGCGCTGCAGCTTTGCGCAGCCGTGGCGTCGTATGCAAATTGCTTGAACGCAGTCAGCTGCTCGAAGCGGAGCCTTGGTTGGGCGCAGACGTCTCGTGCGCCTTGCTCGTTGAACCTGAAGGACACGTCGATAATCGGCGTCTCGGACGAGCGCTGGTTGCGGCCTGCGAACGACGGCACGTTACAATCGCGCGTGTTAGCGCGCTCATCGTGGAATGCGACTCGCGCCGAGCCCTGGGGGTTCGCAGCGATCTCGGGTTTGCATCTGCAACCGCGATCGTCAACGCCTGCGGCGCGTGGGCAGCACGAATCGACGGCGTTCCGCAGCGTGCACTTCCGCCGATCGAGCCCGTTAAGGGTCAAATGCTCGCTCTTGACGTGCCGACCGGTTTCGTGCGCCGTGCGACGTGGGTTCCGGGTGCGTATTTCGTGCCGCGCGACGATGGGCGATTGTTGATCGGAGCCACCACGGAGCACGAACGCGAGGACGTGCGGGTTACTGCCTCCGGCATGCATCAGCTTCTCGATGCGGCATTACGCGCAGCTCCTTCGCTTGGGGACTTTACGGTAGCGGAAAGCTGGGCAGGCTTGCGGCCCGGCACCCCGGACGGGCGACCCTTTATCGGCCGCACTCCGGTCGAGGGGCTGTTCGTCGCTGCCGGCCATTATCGCAACGGGATACTTTTGGCGCCGATTACCGCACAACTGGTTGCTGAGGCCGTCGAAGGGCGCGAGCTTGCAGCGCTTGCATCGTTCGCGCTCGAGCGCAACGCGTTCGCATAACGTTCTTGCCTGGGGTTCGGGCCCGGGAGGCGCGAAGCCGCACCTCATGAAGGCCACGGTCAACGGGACGATTCGGGAGCTGCCAAACGGTGCGACGGTTGCAACCTTGCTCGAATTGTTAGGCGTTGGAGCTGGCGGGATTGCCGTTGCGCGCAACGGCTCCGTCGTTGGCCGCGCGCAGTTCAATTCGCATACGATTTCGGATGGCGACAGCATCGAAATCATCACCGCCGTGGCCGGCGGTTAAGAGGCTTCCTCATGAATGACACCCTAAGAATCAGGACGTACGAGTTTACCTCGCGGCTCATCGTCGGCAGCAGCAAATACCCAACGATGGACGCCATGCGGGCGGCACATCGCGCGAGCGGTGCGGAGATGGTCACCGTCGCGATTCGGCGGATCGCCATCGACGATCCAAACGGATCGACGCTCCTGGATTTCATCGAACGCGATCGGTTGCGAATCTTGCCGAACACGGCCGGATGCTTCAACGCCAAAGACGCGATCTTGACCGCGCAACTCGCTCGCGAGCTTCTCGGCACCGATCTGATCAAACTCGAGGTCATCGGCGATTCGGAGACCCTTCACCCGGATACCGCCGAAACGCTCAAGGCGGCACAAGAGTTGGTTCGTGACGGCTTTACCGTGCTGCCCTACATCGGGGACGATCCGGTGGCGTGCAAACGGCTCGAGGAAGTTGGCTGTGCGGCGGTTATGCCGCTGGCCGCGCCAATCGGAAGCGGGCTGGGCGTTTGCAATCCCTATTCGATTCGCGTCATCAAGGAACGCGCCGGGGTACCGGTTATCGTCGATGCGGGCGTTGGCACGGCATCGGATGCGGCGATTGCCATGGAACTGGGAATCGACGGCTTGCTGATGAACACGGGAATCGCTTCGGCTCGCGATCCGATTGCGATGGCCGAGGCAATGAAGTACGCCGTGCTTGCGGGAAGACAAGCATTCTTAGCCGGGCGCATGGAGAAGCGGCTCTACGCGAGCGCCTCGAGCCCCATGCGCGACCTTATTTCGGCCGTAGGTTTCCAGGATGGCTGAGGTTCTCGAACTTGACCCCGAGGAACTCGCCAACTGGCGTTTCCACGGCGTGCCGCACGTGCTACTTGACGTGCGCCGCGAGGACGAACTCGAAGAGGCGCAGATTGAAGGCGCACTACACATTCCCGAGCGTGAATTAGAGACGCGTACGCAAGAGATTCCACGCGACCAGCCGATCGTGGTGATGTGCCATCGGGGCGACCGCAGCTGGCGCGCGGCACGATTATTGATGACCGACGGCTTCCGAGAGGTTTATAACCTGGAGGGCGGCATTGACGCCTACAGCGTGCGCGTCGACTCCTCGTTGCGCCGGTATCAATAGCGCCTGCGCGCCTCAAGAAACCAGTGCACCGCTCCCTGAAGCGGGGCTTGTTCGTGGGCCCACTTGCCCGCGACTTCGTCGGCGGCGTGCTCTTCGAGTGAGTCGACCTCATACCGTGCAAGGAGCAGCTCTCGGAGTTCCGTTTGCGTGAAAAACGCATGCGGTACGCCGCGTTCGTCGCCGTCAAGAGCGCTATAGGTCGAGGCGTCAATCCGTTTCCCCATGCCAAAACGCGCATCGCGCGTCGAGCCAAAGGTTCCGAACAGCACTCCCCGGGACTTAAGTTTTTTGCAAAGGGCATCGAGCCGCTTCGCGATTGATGCGACGGTGCCGTGCAGCAATCCATGCGTCGAAATGACGGCGTCAAACTCTGCGTCGAGCGTGCACCAAGCTTCGCCGTACGCCGTTTCATCGTCGACACTGAGGACGTCGAAACCCGCGTGACGTAGCGCGCTACCGTTTCGACCGCTGCCCGCAGCAAAATCGATGACGCGAGCGCGCGGGAGGTCGGCATCCCTCAAACGCTTGATCAACCGTAACGCCAGCGGATGTGGCCGGCGCATGGAGGCAGAGTCTGATGGCGAAGAAGGCGGCATTGATGGCGTCCGAGACACTCATTATTGTCGTCGGCGGCGACTACCTCGCGCTGGAGATCTGCAAAGAGATTCTCAAGACGGCGGGACACCACGTCGTGCTCATGTGGAGGCATGACGACGAGCGAGTAGCTCGGATGCTGAGTCACGAAACGGCCTTGTTAGCCAACGAGTTCGGCGAAGCGTTCACATTTATTAACGAAGATCCAACCGAACCGGGTGCGCTGCGGCGTGCCGGTCTGCATTCGAACGAGGAAAGAGCGCGGGAAAATTTTTGCGTGGTTGCGGTCTCCCAGGACGATCGCCTAAATCTACGCGTGGCGCTATTGGCGCGCGACATTAACGATCGCGTGCGCGTGACGCTTCGTCAGTTTAATCCGCATCTCGGGCGCAAGATTCAAGAAGGGTTACGTCACGATTGCACCGCGATCTCGCCGGCCGCTCACGCAGCCGCTACGTATGCGGCTTCTGCCGTCGACCCGTCCTGTTTCTATGCGCTGCCGTTTCCAACGCTCGAATCGATGGTCGCACGGGTCGAGGGTTCGGATCTGTTCGGATTCTGTGAGCGGCCCGCGCTCGAGTTCGGAATTGCGGGGATGACGGTGAACGACGCGGAGAGTCATTTGCGGGCGCGAATCGTTTGCGTGAGCGGTCGCGCTCCGTACGCGTGCTACGGCGAACAGGAGGAGTGGGACCACGAACTGCTCGAGCGCGAGCTCTTGCCTTCCGACCTCGTTGTTGCCTTCGGCCCAATCGCAGCGCTGAAGGCCGTCGGGCCGCACGCCGTCGTTAGCGGGCTCTTGCAGCGCGAGCGGCTGCGAGCACAGTGGAGTGACGTCGCGTCAGGGTTGCGACGCATCGAACCGATATTGCGCCAAACGTTTGTGATAACGCTTGTTTTGTACGTGGGCTTCGTCGCCTACTTTGCTGCGGCTATGCATTGGAACCTGGCTGCAACGATGTACTTCGTCTTGGCGACGATGACCACGGTTGGATACGGTGACATCTCGCCGTGCAAGAACTGCGCGGCGCTTCCGCTTGGGCTCGCCGAAGCGATTCCGCTCGTGGCCGCCATGCTCGTGATGCTCGTGGGTGTGACCGCGGTTGCAATTCTTACAGCCTCGCTTACCTCGGCGTTAAATGCGGCGGCCGCGCGGCGTACTCGAGGTTTGCGCAGGATTCACCGAAGCGGCCACGTGATCGTGTGCGGAGCGGGCAACGTCGGCGCGCTGGTCATCGACTATCTGCGCCAGCTTGGCGAACAAGTCGTTGTGGTGGAAAAGAACCCCGATAATCTCCTGATCGAGCTCGCGCGCGACCGAAAAGTCGATCTATTGACCGGGGACGCGACAAACGACGAAACGATCGCGTACTGTGCGCCGGAACGGGCCAAGAGTTTGGTGGGCGTCACGAACAGCGACACCGCGAACCTCGAAACGGCGTTGGGCGCACGCTCTCGCACGCGCGAACGTACCGACGGCGGCCTGCACGTCGTGCTTCGGATCGACGACTTGTCCTTTGGTCGTTCTATCAAGCGGCATTTCGGCATCTCGTCGTTCTCGACGACCGAGCTGACCGCGCCGACGATTGCGGGATTAGCGCGGTTTGAGAGCACGCGCGGTCGTTTCGAGCTTTTCGCGGGGTCCGACTACGCACGCACTTTTCAGTTGGCCGAACGCTTTCAGGGCTCGGATAATGCGCCGCCTCCGGCTCCCCCCGAGCGGCCTCAGTTCACCGTCAGATGGATTCCGCTCTATGCATGGCGGGAGATTGCAGGCAAGGGGGAAGCCGTGACAATACGCAAATTCGTGGGAGAAGTCCACGGCGGGGACCGGCTTATCTTTATGGTCCCGCTCGATCAGTTTAGCGAGTAGAAGGGAGACGTCTCGCATTCCTGAGCTGTCACCGGCTATCCGTTTGAGGATCGTCGGATCGAGTCCGTCAGTGCCACGGCCGGGGCGAGCCTGCAGCTGCTACGTGCTGCGCTCGTCCTGTGCTGCAGTCGTGCTCGATTTTGGAAGCGGCTCACTGGGCAACTTGCGCTTGGCCATCGATTACTCAAGCATCGATGCGGTCATCATCAGCCACATGCACGCCGATCATTTTCTCGATCTCATTCCACTGCGCTACGGTTTGAAATATGGTCCGTCAGTGCGGCAGTCCCGCATGCCCCTCTGGCTACCCCCCGGTGGATCGGCGATGCTGCGTGCCCTTTGCAACACATTTACGCCCGAGAGTGCGGCGGACTTTCTCAACGAGGTCTTTGAGGTACGTGAATACGATCCGGCCCGGCCGCTCGACGTCGGCGATCTGCGATTGAGCTTTCAGAAGACCCGGCACTACATCGATACGTATGCCATGCGTGCCGAGGGGGAAGGGGCATCTCTCGTCTATTCCGCCGACACGGCACCGTGCGAAGCGCTGGTGGAGCATGCGCGGGGCTGCGGGCTCTTCTTGTGCGAGGCGACCCTTGGCCTGGGAACCGAAGAAGGGGACCGCGGTCATCTTTCGGCCGAGGAGGCGGGAGAGATCGCCGCACGTGCCGGCGCGCGACATCTCGTTCTGACGCATTATCACGATACGATTTCGCCTGGCGAGCTTTTCGAAGCGGCTCGCCGGCGTTTTTCGGGCCAGATCAGCCTCGCAGACGACGGCTCCGATTTTTTCGCGTAGACCTAGGCCGGAATCACTAAGCCAACGGCTGCCTCGGTTGCCTTTATTTCCCTAGGGGAGAGCACGATTGCCATGTCCGCACGGCGATGAGTGTGGGTCACAATGAAATCAATGCCATGCCGACGAGTGCAGCGCGTGCTGGGCGCTTGCTTTGCAGCCTCCGTCCTCATCACGCAGCTACCTCTGCAAGCGCAAGCGGTCGATGCACCGTATGTTATTCAGCAGTTAGGCAGATCGCCGGTGATCGGTTCGGTCCCGTCCACTGCTGAATTGCGCGCGCACGCCCGCGAGCTGATCGCGGCCTCCAAAACGCTCGGCTTAACGCAAGGCGAGTCCGATGCTTTAAGCGATGCGCTACTGCATTATCCAAAACTCTTTGGCTATGGCCCCATTCCACGTCACCTCGACGCGATGACCAGCGGTGGCCCGAATGGATATCACGCCATACGTAACGTCATCATCCCGCCCGACCAATATGGCTGGGAGCTCGCCTTTTCACACGGAACGACGCGGACCGTATTTTACATTCCGAATCGTTGCGGAAACGTTTCGATCGTACGCTCGTACGTGCCGGCGCCCGCAACTCCGCCGCCGGCGGGCACGCCGATTCCAGCCGCGTCGCCGTTAGCCGCTCCGACGCCGGCCGAATTGGTAACGACGCCGCCAGCTTTCATCCCGTCGCCGACCCCCGCACCGGCGAACCCGTGGCGCCGGTATGCGATCCCGCTGTACCTTATCGGCGCGTGCATCATCGCCGATCTCGTCACGCATAAGCCATGGTGTGGATTCGGCGCAGGTCACGGCGGTAACGGCGGTACGCCGATTGCGCACAAGCCGACGCCAAAGCCTTCGCCGCATGTGGTGCCTTCGCTTGGACCCGGCCCTACACCGAAGCCCACGCCACCGCCGACGCTACCGCCGCCGACGCCGACGCCAAAGCCAAGCGCTTCGGCGAGCTGCGGCCCGACGCCGGCGTCAGTTCAGTTCTCCATTCGCGGAGTGTCCGGTCGCGGGAGCGAGAAGTGAATCAGCGACCGAACGGGAGCGAGCCCGCGACTAACGACGGCACAAGGCGTCACTTTTAAGCCGAGTTCCTCGAGCCGGGCGGTGGCCGCCATCAACTCACGACCGTTCGTAACGACGTCCTCGAGGAGAAGCACAGTTTGGCCTGATTCGTATGGGCCCTCGACGTATTCGTTTGCGAACGCACCGTATGCCTTCGGCTTCTTTCGTACCGCGATCATCGGAACACCTGACATCTGTGAAACGGCGGTAGCGATGATGACGCCACCAAGTTCCGTTCCAGCGATGAGGGCCGGATTGATTTCCGCGATGAGCGGGGTAAACATGCGCGCGATTCGTCGGAGCACCATCGGATCTGAGAAGAGGCTGAACTTGTCGATGTAGTAGTCGCTACGAACGCCTCCGGCGAGGACGTAATCCCCTCGTGTGAGCGCGCGCTCAACGATGATCTTGCGTAGCCAGACGAGCTCCTGGAGCGGGCCCGCCGGCCGATCCGGCTGACCTAAATGCTCCATTGCCACGAATTCCACGACTCGACTACGGGGTTGGGATCGAAGCCTTTGAAGTCCGCGCTAATCGGCTCCATCTGGCGCGTCCACCACAGGTAAATGTAAGGGTTATCTCGCGCAAGCAATTGCTGGATCTTGTGGTAAGCGGCCGTCCGCGATGCGCGGTCGTAATGTGTCAGCGCGTCGTTCTGAGCGGCTTGCATCTGCGGGTTGCAATAACGCGAGTAATTGTAGCCGCCCGGCGGCACATCTTCGCACAGCATCTGCGTGCTATCATCGGGATCGATGCCCGCGTACCATCCCGCCCACGAAATGTCGAACTTTCCGAGCTGAAGGATGCCGCCCATACCCGCCGGAGCGAAAAGCTCGTTTCCTGGATAGTACTTGATCTCGACGCTGATGCCGGCTTGACGAAGCATCGATTGGAGCTGCAAGCATCCTTGGCGCCGAGTCGCGTTCGAGTTGTTCGAATTTAATACCAGGAGGAGGGGGGCGCCGTTCTTGCGCATGATGCCGTCCGGACCCTGAGCGTATCCGTCCTGGCGCAACAGCTCGCGTGCCTTTAGCGGATCGTACGGATAGGAGTGAACGCTTGGATCGAACGCCCACATCCAGTCCGGAAGATCTTCGGTTGCTTCCTTCATTTGACCGTGAGTCAGCGTCTCCACGAGCTGACGTTTGTCGATCGCGTAGGCGATCGCTTCGCGAACGACCGGATCGCTGACGCCCGGCCGTGTCGTGTTGATCGTGACGTACTCGTAGCCGTTCACATTCACCCACACCAGCTTGATGCCACTTACGCCCTGGAGCGCCGGATACGTGTTCGGTGAGGCCTGAAACATGTAATCAATAGCGTGGGTTTTCAAAAGGTTGACCGAGGTGTTCTCGTCGGGAATGATCCTCATCTCAATGCGATCGAGCCCAGGTCTTCCCTTAAAAAATCCATCGTTTCGTACGAGTGTCACGTGATCGCCATGCGACCATTCGGCAAAGCGGTATGGCCCGTCGCTCACGTTCGGCTCGCTATTGAACGGGAGTTGATTGACGTTGGGATACTTGTCCAAAACGTGGGCGGGTGCGACTGGATACGGCTGATCGCTCATCGCAAAAAACGAGTTGACGAACGGAGAGAATTTTTGCTTGAGGTGCACGACAACAGTGTAATCATCCGGCGTATCGACGCTTCTGACGTAATCGTAGCCATGTCGCGAGATCACGTTATTTGCTGGGTTCATGATGGCTTGCCACGACCACTTCACGTCCTTAGAGGTTACCGGCACCCCATCGGTCCACTTCACGTCCTTACGCAGACGGTAAGTGACCGTCAGGCCGTCCTTGCTGATTTCGCCGTTTTCCGGCGACGGCACCGAGGTCGCCAAGATCGGAACCGGATTTCCCTTGTCGTCGGCCGCGAGCAACGGCAAGTACATCAAAAAGTTGATGAAGCCGTCGGTGGTGTTGGAGTTGAGCAGCGGATCGAGCGCCTTGGGTTCCTGTTGGAGCGCGATTCGCAAAACCCCCGGCTCGGTCGCCGCAAGCCGGCCGCCGGCGCTGGTGGACGAACGGCTGCAGGCTGCAAGTATGACTATTGCGACCGCCGCCGCGAGGGCGCGGCTCATACTGCAGCCTTGGGCGCTACTCGATTGCCGGGAATGGGATCGTACCGCTCGTGTTGCCACGAGTACGTGCCGAGGCCTTGAGTCGCGGTGCGCAACTCGGTGATATAGCGCGAAAGCTCAACTTGCGGAACGTACGCTTCAACGATATCGAAGCCGCTTCGATCGGCCGGATTCATTCCGAGGATCTGACCGCGTTTGCCGGTGAGCTGTTGAATAACCGTCGACGTATGCGTCGTCGGCACGATGACCCGGACGTGCACGATCGGTTCGAGCACAACGGGGTTGCACTTTGGAAGCGCCTCGCGCACGCCCATGCCGGCCGCCGTTCTGAACGACTGTTCGCTTGAATCGACGTCGTGGTACTGACCATCGAAGAGAACGACGTGAAGGTCCGTCACGGGATGACCGCTTGAGCCGCGCGCCAGGGCCTCGCGTACGCCCTTTTCGACCGCGGGTATGAACTGCCGAGGAACGACTCCGCCGACGATCTTATCTTCAAAGGTGACACCCGAGCCTCGCTCGCGGGGTTCGAATCGCAGCCACACGTCGCCGAACTGACCGTGTCCGCCGGTCTGGTGTTTGTAGCGCGAATGGATTTCCGTGCCCCCGGTAATCGTTTCAAGGTACGGAATCGTGGGGGGCGCCGTCTCGACGTCGACCTTGTATTTTCGCGAGAGCCGCTCGACGGCAATGGAAACGTGCTGCTCACCGCTTCCGAGCAAGAGCAATTCGTGGGTGACGTCGGCGCGCTCTAGCCGCAAGGCCGGATCTTCATCGACGATGCGCGCCAACATCTGTGAGATCTTCGCTTCGTCGATGCGCTCCTTGGGCTTGATGGCAACGGCAAAAACGGGCTCTGCGACGGTCGCGCGCGGGAGAAGAACTTTATGGCCGTTTGTGGTCAAGGTATCGCCGGTCGCGACGGCCTCTAAGCGTGCCAGAGCAACAATCGAGCCGGGTCCGGCTTCAGAGATCGCTTCTTGCTTTTTGCCTTGAAGACGGTAGAGACCGCCGAGGCGTACTTTTTCACCCTCTTTGCTGATGTCCGTCAACGTTGAGTCGGACTTGATGGTGCCCGAAAGAATTCGGGCGATCGAGAGCTTTCCGCTTTGCGGATGGATCGCAGTTTTAATAACGCGCGCAATCACCGGCCCTGCGGGGTCGGGCGCAATGAGCCGGCCCTCGGCATCGGGCTGCGGTGCTTCTGCCGGCGAAGGAAACCATTTCACCATGGCGCGGACCAACGCAGAAACGCCCGCGCTGGACGCGCCGGCCGCTACCAGCACCGGAACGATCTGATCGTGTGCGCATTCCGAACATAGATCGCGCTCCACCTCGTCCATGGCCGGTTCGACGCCTTCGAGCAGCTCTTCCATGAGGTGGTCGTCGAAATCCGCCATTGCCTCGAGCAGCTGGATGCGCGCCTGTTGTGCAGTCTCTTTGAGGTCGGCTGGAAGTGCTCCGGCCCGTTCCTTGTCGCCTTCGAACAGACGCGCCTGCAACTCGGCCAAGTCGACGTAACCGCGAAATTGTTCGGCACTTCCGATGGGCCATTGCTCGGCGACCACGTGGCGGCCGTAGGCCTCTTGCAGTGCGGCGAGCGTCGCAACGAAATCCGCGCCGGGCCGGTCCATCTTATTGACGACGAAGAGATGCGGCATGCGCTTTGCTTCGAGGGCGTCGATGATTGCGCGCGTTTGGACCACGCGCGCGGGGTCGGCTTCGATGACGACGACGGCTGCGTCAACGCCGGTGAGCGCGAGGCGAGTTTCCTCAAAGAAGTCAATGAAGCCGGGACAGTCGACGATCGTGATATCCGCATCGTCGGCCGCCAAGTGCGCAAAGCCGGCCGTCGTTGATTGAGCGTGCGACACGTCTTCGGGCTCGTGATCGGTCACCGTCGTGCCCTCGGTAATCGAACCGCGCCGGCCGATTGCACCCGCATGGGCGAGCACCGCCTCGACCAAGGTCGTCTTGCCCGCATGGTGCGGACCGACGAAAGCGATATTCCGTAGCCGAGCGATCTCCGCCATCTCTCAATGTCCCCTGCTTGCCGATGTAGCGCTAACGACGCTTAGCGGACTTTTTCTTAGCCACGCCTTTGCTCGTTGGTCTCGCCGATTTTTTTGCCGCCTTCTTAGGGGCGGGCTTTATGAGCCTCTTCGATTTTGCCGTAGTTTTTGCCGGTTTCTTGGCTGGACGTTGCTTCGCACCGCGCTTGGACGCGGATTTTACCGCTGCCACGGGTCGTTTCTTTGTATCCTTACGTTTCGGCGGCGGTTTAGCCGCTTTCTTCGCGAGCTTCAGCGGTTTGGCTGCCTTTTTGACCGGCTTGGGCGCCGTCTTTTTCGGCGAAACCGCTTTTGCGGAACTTCGAGCGGCCTTGGCTTTGCTTGACTGCGTTGAGGATTCCGTCGAGCGGCGCGAGCTGCTCTTGGGGGACGGTGCGCTGGTTTCGAGGCGTTTCGCGCCGCGTGCGGCTTCGGCTGCGCGTTTCTTCGACCCCTCGCGCAAACTGCGTGCGCTCTCCCGCCGCAAACCTTCGACCTCTTCTGGAAGCCCCAGTTCGGCGCGACTGTAGCCGGTGATGCTGCTTCCCGGGACGCTGGTTTCGCGTGAGCGCGCGTGCGCTTCCAAATGTTCGCGAGTGGCGCGCAGTGCTACACGGGCGAGATGCCCGCCGACGGGAAAAACGATTTCGTTAACTTTTGCGTCGTCGAGCAATCCGAGCACGACGTCAAAGCCATTGCCTTGATCCTTCGGGCTGTGGGCATCGGATCCAACCGCAATCCCGACGCCGCGCGCCTTTGCCTTGCGAATAAGCCGCGCGTTCGCGTCGCGATATTTCTTTCTGAACTCCTCGGAATCTGCGCGATAGAGCATTCGCGTGTTAATCTCAACGGCAAGCCCGCGCCGATGGCAGATTTCCATCAGCCGGTCTTCATACCCCTCGAGTGTTTTCTGCGCCGGCCACCGACCCGAGACTGCAGGCCCATAAAAGTGCCCCACCACGTGAACCGGCAGCTTCTCGATATCGTCGAAGAGTTTGGCCGTATAGAGCTCCCAGAGTTTGTCGGCGCCGACGACGTCGTGCAGATGCGCGAACTCTTCGTTGTCAAAGGGCCAGGGCCAATCGGCACCCTTCTCGGGGTGCTCGATGTTGACGAAGTGGACCGTGCGGATAATTCCGTCAGGGCGCATTGCGTCAACGATGTTCTGCGCGTCAGGCCGCGCGCGCGGATCGTTGTCGACCTCGGCACCGATTGAAAAACGCATGCCGCGCCGCAATCCTTCAGAGACGATCGCCGAATGTGCGACGTCGACGCCGGCTGTCTCGGCCGCTCCGTAGAGATCGCCGGCATGAGCCAGCTTCAGGGCGCGGCGTACCGTGTTGACGGCGCCCGGGTCCTCGAATGTGAGGTAGTTGACATGGTCGGCCACCATGAGAAATCGCGGCGAAGCCCGCCGGCACGCGTGGTAAAACCAAAGAAAGAGCATGCGTGCCGAATACGCAATCGGACGCTCCTCAGCAAACGGTCGGTGTTCTCCCTTGGCATGGCCGTGAACGTCCGGAATAGCGGGAATGCGAGGGTCGCTCAGCGTGGCCTTCCTTTACTCCGCGGGGAACCCAGATTTGCCGGCGCGTTTAACCACCTTCGCTAAGGTTGGCGCCGTTATCCGCGATATCCCTCCATCTTCAACAGTCGCGCCTTCATGTCGAGCCCGTAATAGTAGTTGTGCAGGCCGCCCGACGAGTCCACCACGCGATGGCAAGGAAAAAGCAGCGCAACGGGGTTACGCGCCATGACGCGTCCGACTGCTCGCGCGGCGCGAGGGCGCCCGATTTGGGTTGCCACCCACGCGTAAGAACGCACTTCACCCGGCGGTATTCTGGCGGCGGCTCGCAAAGCGGCCTGCTCAAACGGCGTCAGATCGCTGATGTCCAACACGGTATCGTCGACGGTCCAGGTTGCGAAGAACCCCTCCAACGTTGGTCGAAGCCAAGGCGGCGCCTCACCAACGAGAACGGGACGTCGCAACCGGGTCTCGACACGCTGACGGATAACGTCAATCGGTTCGCCGGTGTCAAAACCGATGTACGCGATTCTGTTTTCTTTGAACCCGACGTAAAGGCGGCCGATCGGCGTCGAGATCGCCGACAGTACGATCGGCGCACGGGTCTTGGCTTTGATGGTCGCAATGTGTTCGACCACGCGTTTCGCAAGGTCACAAGAGGGCTGCGGTTGCGGCAAGGAGGAGAGGCGGTACGCGACGCCCTCGTATTGCTCGTAGAGCAGTTGGCACGGCGGACAAGCGCGCAAATGGCTATCGACGGCTTCCTTGAGCGACTTCGTGCAATCGCCGCGAATCTCGTCCCATAAGGCATCGATCTCACGACAGCGCATGTAGAGAATCTCCTTCCGAAGTAAACCTTCCGATTTGCGGTCCGAGAATGCGTCGCAAGATGCGAACCGCACGATGGACGTGCGACTTGACCGTGCCGATCGGCTGGTGAAGAATTTCGGCGATTTCGGGGTGACTGCGACCTTCGATAAAGCGCAACGTCGCGGCGGCGCGGAGGTGCATTGGTAGCTGGAGTAAGGCGCG
The DNA here is from genome assembly GCA_963752765.1 of Vulcanimicrobiota bacterium. Lineage (GTDB taxonomy): Bacteria > Vulcanimicrobiota > Vulcanimicrobiia > Vulcanimicrobiales > Vulcanimicrobiaceae > JAFAHZ01. The sequence continues at coordinate 916,781 of CAVVZD010000008.1, read as the reverse complement.
TTCGACGAGGGCGATGTCGGCATTTTGCTCGACGATTGCTTCGGGCTGCGGCGGGCCCTCGTTCGATTCACGTAAGAGGGCGTCCGGATCGGCTAATGCATCAAGTGCAACGCTCGTCGGCCGCTTGCTGCGCAGCCTGTTGCGCGTAACGTTCAGCGTAATGGTGTATAGCCACGGCTGCAGGCGCAGCTCGGCGCGCTGCTCGGGCGACATTTTCCCCAGCGCGCGGAACGCGCGCACGAAGGCGTCCTGAACGATCTCTTCGGCGTCTTCGCGGTTGCCGGTCATCCGCAAAGCAAAGCCGTAGAGGCGGCGTTGATAATCGTCGACGATCCGCTCAAAGCTGTCGATGCTTGCGACCGGGGCGACCGGCGGCCCTACGGCCGCGGCTTTCCTCGACGGAACCGCAGATGGCACGGGCACTCCCTGTAGGAGCGGTGCGAGTGCATTCATTACGGACACTCCGACCACCGCTGCCTGCCTGACGGTTTCAGTTAGACAGGCGCTACGCCTCCGGCTACGCGCCCCCCAACTTCGTCGGGGCCCCCGGCCATGGCGCGCGACAGACATCGGCTGGAAGAACGTTCCCCTAGGGCGCGCCAAACGAACTCTGGTGGCTCAATCAGCCTGACATCGGTCCCTCGTCGGACTCGCAGGGGGTTGCTCGGAGGTCTCTAAATGCCGGGTTATGCCGCCCTTGTCCGGTTCTCAGCTCGCCTGAAATGAGCCGCTTTATCGTAAGACGATAAGGCGGTTTTGCTTTCTAAACAGAGAGAGGTGCTAGCGATGAAGCAAGCCATCGAACCCAATGAAATCGCCCTCGACGCGTATACGATGTGCAGCTTCCTGCCGAATCTCGATTCGGCGCGAGCGATTCCGCTGCTGCTCATCGGCTACCGTCAGGGAGAGGATCCGTGGTTCGTTTGGCTCGTGCCCAAGGGCGGCGTCAGCAGTGAAGGCTTAACCGATGATCCGTACTATGCGAAGGTGCTGGGCGATCCGCGCGCTTATTTTTTCAAGAAGCTGAACAAATACGTCGAGGAGACGGGATGCGTCAAGCGCGGCATCCAGATGCTCATCGATTGCCATCAAAACCATCTCGCGTTCACGCCGCTTACAGAGATGGGGGAGACGCCGTTGCGGCATCCGATGGAAGTGCAGTTGGTAGGGGCGTTCTAGGAATGGCCGCGGAGTTCGCGCTGGCGCGAATGTAGCGCCGGTACGTAATGCGCACGGGAATCGTTTGCGAATTCTCCTGCAGCGTGGCGTCGATCGTTAGCGTCGCGTCCAGAGCAAGAAGCATCGCATCGTCCAGAGCGTAATAGGCGGTGCCATCCATCCGCATGCGGCCTGACATCGTGGCGGGAGCCGCCTGTGGTATCGCGCCGCTCATCGGCCCCGAGGCCTGGAAGCGCACGGCAATAGCGTGACGGCCGCCGATTTCGCCGGCAGTTCCGGGCCGTAGGAAGCCCCGAAGCACGGCATCCCCACCCAATGGAGAGGTCGCGTCAAAGGGAACCGAGGCCCGCAAGTGTCGCAAGTCGCGCATCGTCACCGGATCGAGCTGCACCGCAAACGGTTGATTGAGAACGGTCAAGAAGTCGGGGTCGTCGTTTAGCCGGTCCTCAAAGGCGCCGTTTGCCAAGAGCTCCTGCACGAATCGAGCGCTTGCATTGCTTTTGCCGCTGGCGTCAACGCGCGTGTAACTGGCGTGTGCGTCGTAACGGAGCGTCTTACCGTGCCGCTCGATGGAAAGCTGCTGGATTCCGTCATACACCACGCGCGAGGTTGTGGCGGATACGCCGACCCGATAGACGTCCTGGCCGGTGACGTCGTACCGTTGATCGGCTGCGACGGCAGGCATCGTCGTGACGAGCACGGTGAGGAAGACGAAGGCTGGCCTGGCCGCTGAGATGGTGAACTCCGTTTCAGGGATGTCTTTACATTAACAGTATCATTTGTTTGCAAGATCAGCTCGCTTGCTTACCCGGCACCTTCGCACCCTGGTACACGAGGAGCGTCAACGCCGCAAGCGGCGGCTGCAGCAACGTGGACAGTGGAACCTCCGACCAGAAGTCCGCGAATGGAACGTGAGCCTTCGCGAGCAAAATCGAAACGCCGGACTCGGGAAGAAGCAACGCAAACTCTAACGCGATCAGTAATAAGACGCGCGCAAACGTCATTGGGTTCAACGAGATCACGAGACTACGCAGGAATGCGAGCGGGATGACGTTCCAGACCGTAAGGTCGTCGTCGGCAGTGGCGCTCGCATCGGCGAACAGAAAAAAGAGACTAAGGACGAGCGCGATGAGGGCGCCCATATTCTGTAAATCTTTTGGGTCGGCGCTGTTTCCGAGCGTGGTTCTCAGCAGCTCCATGATTACCGGTACGCCGATGATGAAATCGATAACGATAACAGCCCAAACCCGATCGAGGAAACGTTCCCAGGCCGCGCCCGGCGGGAGATCCTCCTTCGTGTCGGCCCACACAAATGCATAGACGAGCGCCGTGAGAACGGGCAGCGCCACGGCGAGTCCAACGTCAATTGATGCCGGCGAACGCCACAGCGATGTCAGCAAGGCTTGCGCACCCAACGCGATCGCGACGGCCGCCAGATACAGCGGCCAGCGGTAGAACGTCAGACGAAGAGCTAGCCCAACGAGGGCGAGGAACGATGGTTGGGAACTAACGCCGCACTCCGGCGCGGCGGCGTTGGCTTAAGAAGAATCGTACGTCGGCGGTGCCTTCGCAGACGACCACAGCTTCGGCATCGGTGAATGTGCGGCCGTTGACGTGAATGATGAAATCGCCGGCTGCGAGACCGGCGAGCGTGCGATGAACGCTCCGCACGAATTTATCATATGGTGCTCGCGATCCGATCGCTTCTCTGACCGCTAGCGCCAGCAGCTCTCTCACTCGAAGCGGCGTTGCGAGCGCAAAGGCAGCCGAACCGTCGGTGGCGACGGCGTGGAGATCGAGCGGCACCCTTACGCGAATCACAGACGTCATTTTCTGCTGCATCGAGGAGCTGCCTGCCTGAGGGGATAACCGTTACCGGGCAATGTCCCACTTTGGGAATGTACCGGCCGACGTACTGGTCGGCACGGTGGAAAGGCTCGTCTCGAAGATGGACGAGACCGATCTTGCGAGGGTGTTCTCGCGAGATCTTTCCACCATGCCGGGTGCAGCGTTCGGGGCGTTCATGGAAGCGATGTTCGACGCGTTTCGCGAGCGGGGCGAATCGTCGGAAGACGCCGTCGAAGGGGCCGGCACGACGCTGGCGGGGATAGAACGGCGCGAGAGCGGCGCAGTTACTGCGCTGATGGAATATGCGCGAACGAATCCCGGCGTTCTCAAAGAAGCAACCACGCTCTTCGTCGAGCAGCATCCCGACCTCGTGGCGGATCTTCCCGCCATGCTTCGCTCTGCGATTGCCGAGCGCTTAACGCACGTCACGTGAACGAGGCTCCGCGCCGTCGGCGTTCCCAAGACGATGCCGGCGGCGGTGGTGGTGGAGGACTTCCACTCTTTCCGTTGATTCTTGTCGTGATTTTTGCCGGTCTCTTGCTGGGCGGCATTTTGGCGCACTTCCTCGGAGCGCATTCGACGGCTAGCAACGCCGTGGCAAAGCAGCAGCCGCTGTTTACGATTGCGCCGGTGACTTCCACGCCGATTGCGCCGGTGACCTCCACGCCGCCGCCCGCGACGTTGGCGCCGAGCCTTCGTCCCAGCGCAGCCACTTCGCCCGTTGCAACGCAATCGCCGACGCCGCTTCTCACGCCGCGCCTTTCGCGAACAAAGGCGCCGGTGCGCCCGCTTGCGACCGCTAGCGCGCGGGCCATCGTGTATGTTACGCCGGCACCGCTCCATACCGTCGCGGTATTGCCGACGATCGCGCCTTCACCGAAGCTGCGCTCAGCGGCCGTACCGACGACCAGCACCCCGGTGCCGAACTACGTTCCGCCGGGCAGCGACCAAGCCGCGCTGATCGTGCGCTCGTACCTCGGCTCACTGGAGCGTGGCGACCGTGCGACCGCGACGACGTATCTGGCGCACGGTCTTCCCAGTGAAACGTTCATGGATCCGAGCTCGCGCATTATTTCAATCCGGCCCGAAAGCTCCGCAAATCAGCAATACAAGGTCACTGCCGACGTACAAACATCGACCGGGGAATACTACATTACATTCATGTTGCAACCGGGACTCGGTGGATTGCAAATCACCGACCACTACGCGATAAAGACGCAGTAGCTGTTCCGAGCGCTGGGGATTTGGAACAGGTCGCTTGGGCGGCCGCTTGCCTCGCGCATCGCGCTTGATGATTTAAACTGCTTATTAAACAAGAGGTTACACTTCCGCGCCGAGGCCGGTCGTCGCGCGCACTTGAAGCTGATCGAACATCATTTCGGCGTCATGATCCGGTGCCACAAGCGTCCCGACAACGGCCGCAATGAATCCAATCGGAATGGAGATCAAACCGGGATTATCGAGCGGAAAGATGGCGTGCGCTCCTAACGCGACGGGACTGATGAGAATGAGCAAGATTGAAGAAATCAGGCCGGCGAGCATGCCGGCTATAGCGCCTCCGCGCGAGAAACGGCGCCACCACAGCGAGAGCAGGATCACGGGGACGTTTGCACTCGCGGCCACGGCGAACGCCAAGCCGACGAGAAATGCGACATTATAGGCTCTGAGCGCAACCGAGAAGAGGATTGCGATAACGCCGACAATGAGAGCGGTGACGCGCGCCACGTAGAGATGCTCGGTTTCGTCCCCGGTTCCATTGCGTATCAAGTTGAACCAAATATCGTGAGCAACCGTTGACGAAGCGGTGATCAACAGCCCGGCGACGACGGCGAGGATCGTCGCAAATGCAACCGCCGCGACAAACGCCGTGAGAAGCGAGCCGCCCAGATTGGCTGCAAGCAGCGGAACGGCGAGATTGCTGTTCTTTTCGGGAACGATGTAGGTGTCCGCGGCAAACTCTTTATTGAGTGCGGCTGCATCTTCGGGATGGTGCGCGATGTAGGAAATCGCTTCGCCCGCGGACAGTCGCTTACCGATGTGTTCCTGCCCGACGATGGTCGCGGCTCCCAAGCCCATAAATGACGTCGTTAGGTAAAAGATGCCGATCAATATCATCGCCCAGGCGACCGATACGCGCGCTGCGTGGGCGGAGGGTACGGTAAAGAAGCGCATCAAGATGTGCGGAAGCCCGGCCGTTCCCAGTACGAGCGCTAGACCCAGAGATACGAGATTCCACGCACCGAGGGGGCCGCGAAAGAGCAATCCGGGCTGCAGCAGGTTGACCGCTCCGATCTCACCCTGCGCGGTCGTTGCCGCCCGCAACAGTGCGTCGATCGAAAAATGAAAGTGCGCGACAACAAGAAACGAAAGCACGAGCGCGGTGCAGAGCAGGAGACCCGCCTTGATGATCTGGACCCACGTGGTCGCGAGCATTCCTCCGAAGAGAACGTAGACCAACATCAGAATTGCTACGAGTATGATGGCGAATACGCCGCTGAATTGCGGAAGCATCATGTTGATCAGAGCACCGCTGCCTACCATTTGCGCGATCATGTAAAACAGCGTGATGGTGAGCGTGGAAATAGCTGCAATGGCGCGTACGCCTCGCCCTCGCAACCGAAATGAGATGAGGTCGCCCATCGTATATTTGCCGGTGTTTCGCAGCTGTTCTGCGACGAGGAAAAGCACTGCCAGATAGGCCACGAGCCACCCCACCGAATACATGAAGCCGTCAAAACCGTAAAACGCGACCAGGCCGGTTATGCCGAGGAACGAAGCGGCCGACATGTAATCGCCCGCGATCGCCCAACCGTTCTGCAGTCCGCCAATGCGGCGTCCTGCCGCGTAAAAGCCCCGGCTAGTCGTACTTTGTCCTGAGGCCCAATACGTCACCACCAGCGTGATGCCGACAAAAACGCCAAACATGACGAGGGTTTCCTGCGTTCGCATCATCCGCGAATTTCCTCAATCTCATGTTTACGGCACCGCAAAGCTTGAAGATCGAATGCCCGAGCTCGAAAGAGATAGAGTCCGAGGATCGTCCATGCCATCAAGAACTGCAGCAGCGCAAAGCAGTACGCTACGGTTAGCGGTCCAATCACCGGACGGCTCATGATCGGCCGAGCGAAGCCTGCCAGAATCGGAAGTGCAAGATAAAAGACGATGGAGAAGGTGAAGGCCGGAATGATGAAGCTGCGTCGTGCTTTTACCAGCGCACGGAACTCGGGGTCGGACGCAAGCTCATCCCACTGTGCCGTCGAGACGTGATGATGTTGCGTCTCCACGACGTTCTCTTTAGAACCCGAGCTTGCGGCGCACGTCGGCGCCAACCAGTTCTTCGGCCGCTAGCCCTGCCACGAGCACGGCGCTTCCGACAATCGAAAACGTCGGTATGCCCGGATCGAGCGGATACGGAATGGAGAGGAGCACGATGCAGAGTGCTGCGATAAACAGCGGTATCGCCAGAACAAAGCGCACCGCCCACGCTCCGGCGGTACGCTTCGACGACTTGATGACGACCATGCCGAAGAAAGCTACGAGAACGGCGCTGATGAGGAGAGCCGTTTCGTGGAGAAAGTCCAACCGCATCTACTCTTCGTCCGGCCAGCCGGCGAGTTCGCCGATCGCCGCGCTCTTGAGAACGCGCAATCCCAGCATGGCGCATTTCATGCGCGTCGGGCTGATGCCGATACCGACATTTTCCAACACCACGTCCTTGGAGAGCGTTGCGACGTCCGCTAGCTTCATACCTTTGATCGCGTCGGTGAGCATTGACGCTGAAGCTTGGCTAATCGCGCATCCCTTTCCAGAAAACCGTACGTCGCTGACAACCCCATCGTCGACTTTAAGCTGCATGCGAATTTGGTCGCCGCACAGTGGATTGAGATCTTCGGCCTCGGCATCGGGCCGTTCGAGCTGACCGAAATTATGCGGATGGCGATAATGGTCGAGGATGTAATCTCGGTAAAAATCGTCCATTACGTCTGGGGCATTCCTCAGATCTTGAATACGGCCGCCGCTTTTTCCAGCGCCGTTACGAGAACGTCGACGTCATCATAGGAGTTATAGACGTAGAAGGACGCGCGGGCGGTTGCAGGCCAACCCATCTTTTCCATCAAGGGCATCGCGCAATGATGGCCACCACGAATACAAACACCCTCGCCGTCCAGGACCGAAGCGAGATCGTGGGCGTGGATGTCGCTGAAATTGAACGAAATTACGCCGGAGACGAGGTTGGGGTCGCGCGGGCCGTAAATCGTCAAGCCGCGCGATTCGAACCGTTCTAAACGCTCGAGCGCATACGCGGTGATCGAGCGCTCGTGGGCGCGCACCCAGTCCATCCCAATCTCCTCGAGATAATCGACCGCAACGCCGAAGGCGATGGCGTCGGCGATGTTGCTCGTGCCGGCTTCAAATTTCCAGGGGAGATCGTTAAACGTCGTGTGGTCGTAATGAACTTGGCGAATCATATCGCCGCCAGTGTCGAACGGCGGCATGGCGTCGAGAAGCGCCCGTTTACCGTAGAGCACGCCGATGCCGGTGGGGCCGAGCATTTTATGCCCGCTAAAGGCGTAAAAATCGGCATCCAGCTTCCTGACGTCAAGCGGAAGATGCGGCGCGCCCTGTGCACCATCGACGAGAACGACCGCGCCTGCCGCATGGGCGCGCGGGATTATTTTCTCGAGCGGGGCAATGGTGCCGAGGGCATTGCTCACATGAGCGATCGCCACAATCTTACAGCCGTCCAGCAACGCGTCGAGATCGTCGAGGACGTGCATTCCGTGCTCGTCAACGGGGATAAAACGAAGCTCGGCGCCGGAGCGTTGGGCCAGCATTTGCCACGGAACGAGATCGGAGTGATGCTCGAGCTCGGTGAGCAAGATTGCGTCGCCACGCCGCAGATTGCCACCGCCCCAAGAGTAGGCGACGAGATTGATCCCCTCGGTCGTGTTTCGTACCCAGATGACCTCAGCCGGATCGGCGTTGATGAAACGCGCCAATTTGATACGCGCTTGTTCGAATTCCGCCGTCGCTCGCGCCGCGATCTCGTACACGCCGCGATGGATGTTGGCGTTGTATTGTTCGTAATAGTCGACGAGCGCCGCAATGACGACGCGCGGTTTTTGCGAGGTCGCAGCGGAATCCAGATAGACCAGACGCTTTCCGCGCGACGTCGGTCGGGCGAGAATTGGAAAGTCGCCGATGATCCGCGCGAGCTTTTCGTCTACAGCACTGCCTGGTCCGTTGTGTACGAGTTGCTTCATGACAGTTTTGCTTCGAGCGCCGCGCGAAGTTCTTCGCGCTGTGTTTGGGTTGGAAAACGGTCGATCGCGGGTTCAAAAAAGCCCAACGCGATCATACGCTCCGCCGCGGATCGATCGATGCCGCGGCTTTCGAGGTAGAAAACCTGTTCAGGATCCATCGCCCCGACCGTAGCGCCGTGATAGGCTTTCACGTCATTGGCGCCGATCTCCAGAGCCGGAACCGAATCCACGTGCGCGGTTTGAGAAAGCAGGAGCGCGTCGTCGCGGAGGCTGGCATCGCTATGTTGGGCTTGCGCTGCGATGCGAATGTTGCCCAAATAACGAGCCTGTCCGTTGTCGGTCGCCGCTGATTTGACCCACGTCCGAGACGTAGCATCGCCGACCGCGTGGTCGACCGTACTGACGAAATCGACATGCTGAGAACCGTTGGGGAAGAAAACGGCGGTGAGGCTTGTGTCGGCGCCCGGCTCCTCGATCGTGACCGTAAGATCGCCGGCGCTGAGCGCTGCGCCGAGCTCTGCGCATGCCCACGACAAGCGCGCGTCTCGCCCGGGTCGTGCGGTACGCGCGTGCAGGAAGCGTGCTGACGACGCAAGCTGTTGAACGCTTGCAATCTGTAGATCGCTATTCTCGTTCGTCACGATTTCCATTGACGCGCAAACAGTCGCATCGTCACCGGCGACGAGGCGCTCGAGGACCGTCGCACGCGCGCCGCGCTCCAAGAGCACAACGGTGCAAGGAAAGGCAGCCTTCCCCGCGGCAAGCACGTATTCGATCGTTATCGGGCGATCGCAATCCGCATCCGCGGGCGCGTACACGAACGCACCGAGCTGCGCGAACGCGCGGGCGAGCGCACCAAACTTCGTCGTCGAAGCGGACGTCGCGCCGAAAGCGCGGCGAAACAGTGCTGGATGCTCGCGCGCGGCCGTCGGGAGATCGCAGACGAGTGCCCGCGCACTTGGATTGTCAATGCGGACGGCGCCGGCGTTTGGATCGATGGTTGCCGGGTCGGGAGCGATCGCGTCGAGATCGATGCGCCAAAAACGGCTTGGGCCTTGGCGGCCGCTTCTGGTTGAGAAGAACCGGGAGAGAGCTTCGTTGCGATCGCTGAACGCTAATACTAGCTCGTCGAACATCGCCAGTTTGTCGGCAAGCTCGACGGACGGCGCAGCGACGCTAGGCAATTGCGCCCGCCTCTTCCCGAATAGTGTCGTAGCCTTCACGTTCGATGCGATGAGCCAAGTCGTGACGGCCCGTCTTGACGATGCGGCCGTCGATCATGACGTGCACGACGTCCGGTGTGACGTATTGCAAAATGCGCGGATAGTGCGTGATGATCAAAAATCCGGTGTCGCGCCCTTCGTCGCTCGCGCGCAGCGCGTGGATGCACTCGCCGACGGCCTTGAGCGCGTCGATATCGAGCCCCGAATCCGTTTCGTCGAGCACGGCATAGCGCGGAGCCAGCACGGCAAGTTGAAGCATCTCAAGCCGCTTCTTTTCACCTCCCGAAAAGCCGTCGTTCAAATAGCGGCCCATCATCGAAGGATCCATGCCGAGTACGTCCATTTTTTCCAGCAGCAATGCGCGGAATTTTGCGGGGGGCAGATCGCCAGGACGTTCGGCTTGGCGCGCGGCGTGCAGGAAGTTAGCAACCTTGACGCCGGGGATCGCAGCCGGATATTGGAAGGAAAGAAAGAGTCCCGCGCGAGCGCGTTTGTCGGGCGAGAGCGCCAGCAGGTCGTCGCCATTGAGGGTGACGCTGCCTTCGGTTATTTGGTATTGAGGATGGCCGGTCAACGATAGGGCAAGCGTCGATTTCCCGCTGCCGTTGGGACCCATCAATGCGTAGACTTTGCCGGGTTCGACGAGCAGATCGATGCCCTTGAGAATCTCTTTTCCGGCGACGGAGCAGTGGAGGTCGGTGACGCGCAAGCCCTGGTCGGACACGCTCGGCTTTTCCTTTCTTTGAAGACCTTCGTATCGTAGCGGAGGCTCTCGTAGAAAGTCAAGGAAAAACTTTACTATCTACCGGCGGCGTGCTAGGATAGTCCCAACGTGCACGCCGATCGCTTCTTTCAAACCACCCGGGGCAAGATCGTAACTGAGCTGCGGCGCCAGGGCTCGGCCTCGGCTGCGGACCTCGCCCGGCAGTTCGGATTATCCCCGAATGCCATTCGGCAACAGCTGGTGGTTCTCGAGCGGGACGGGCTGGTCGTCGAGAAGCCGGTTCGCCGGGGTCCGACCAAGCCAACGCTCGAATTTTCGCTCACCCCCGACGCGGAACGACTGTTCGTCCAAGGCCACGACAAGATGCTGGGCGCGGTGTTGCGTGAGGTGCGCGATCAGTTCGGCTCGCCCGCGGTCGAGCGCATTTTCGACGGGTTGTCGAAGCGTGCAGTCGAGCGCGCTCGGCAAAAAATAACCGCTCGTGACCCCGAGGAAAGGGTCGCCCAGCTCGCCGAGATGCTTCGTGAGAGCGGGGTCGTCGCTGAATACAGTCTCATCGACGGCGGTTTTGCCTTACACGAACACAACTGTCCCTACTCGGGCGTGTCGAAAGAACATCCCGAGATGTGCCAGGTCATTCACAACGTCATCGACGAGACAATCGGTATCAAGCCACTGCAAACGGAATCATTGATTCGCGGCGGAAAAGAGTGCCGCTTCGAAATGAGACCGAACAACGTCACACGGTAACTGGAAGCAAGAAGAGATGGATTTTCCGAAATTTCAACGGTTGGTCGAAGAACGCGGCGGATTTCGCACGATGGAGAACCCAACGGCAAGTGGGGAATACTTCAGCGATTCCTGCGGAGACATGTACAATTTCTTTTTGAGAGTCGGCGCGGGTGCGGTCATCGAGGACATTTCGTACTTCACGACCGGTTGCGGCTTTGGCACCGCGACGTGCAGTTTGGTCGTTGACCTCGCAAGAGGCAAGACCGTCGACGCCGCCGCAGCGATCACGCCGGCCGAAGTTGAAGCTCAGCTGGGCGGCTACCCGGAGAAGAAGAAGGATTATCCGGAGCGTGCGCTTGAGGCCTTGCGCGTAGCCATTGGTGATTACCGCGAAAAAGTCGCCGCGGGCGCGATTCCCGATTACGCGACGATGCCGCGCACCGAACCTGCAAGGCCGAGCGAAGGCAGGCCAACCGATACTGCGTCTCCTGCAGCAACCAACGGCAGCGACGAAAAACTGCTCATCAAGCTTCACTAGCATTCGGCGTACCTAAGCTCGCCGTCGCGCTGACGATGTACCGCGTCGTGTTTGCCGCTTTGTCGAAAACCGATTCGAAGAGCGTGAGATCGGTAACCCGCAAGGACACCAGCGCGATCTCGATAAGCGGCAGCGCGCGGCGCGGTCCTTTGACCCGAGCGATCGTTACGTGGGCGACGGCATCGTCTTTGAATTCGAAGCCGAGCTCGGCATAGGCGCCGCGTAGGCGGTGTGAAAGCTCGCGGAACGCGGCGCCCTGGTGACGCGCACCAACGTAGACGATGCGCGGCTTGCGCTCGTGCGGGAATGCACCGACCCTGTCGAGGGTCACGTCAAAAGCTGGACATTGCGCCGCGCTGCGACGCATCACGTCGACGATCGATACGTAGCGTGAGACGTCGACGTTGCCGAGAAATGCAAGCGTCAGATGCAGTTTCTCGATCCCCTCGAGCTTCGCGGAAAATCCGGTGCGGCGCAGCGTGTCGGAGGCGCCGGCACACGCCGCACGGACCGGTTCATCGAGAGCGACGCCGACGAAGAGCCTACGCGAGGTAGGGATTCGTCCTTCGTTCGGTTCCAATTGTGGTGAACGATCCATGGCCGGGGATGACGGGCGCTGCATCGTCGAACGTCATGAGTTTGGTTTGAATCGAGTGCACGAGCTCTTCCATTGAAGTGCCGCCGAGATCCCAGCGGCCGATCGAACCGGCGAATAGCGTATCACCAGTCAGGAGTGTCGTCGATCCATCTCGATCGAGCGCGAAGCAGACGCTCCCGCGGGTGTGACCAGGCGTGTGGAGGACGTCCAGGCGAACGTTGCCGGCCCGCAGCACGTCCCCATCATGGAGCTCTCCGTCTAACATGACGACCGGCGGCGCGTGCGCGAGACCAATCCAGCGCGCCTGCAACGCGAGGGATTGGTAGAGCGGTACGTCTTCAGGATGCAGCAATCCGCGGGCTCCGGTGAGCTCGCGCAGCCGGCCGAGGTCGCCGATGTGGTCGATGTGCGCGTGGGTGTGGATCAGAAATTTTGCTCGCAGCTTGTGCTCTTCTAAGCGGCGCACGACCTCGTCCACGCCGTCCCCACCGTCGATGACGATGGCTTCATTCGTATTCTCATCGCCAATAATCGTGCAATTGCACGCTAACGGCCCGACCGCGAGCGTTTCCAGGATCATGGTAGGAACCTATTAGGTTTTGATGCCGAAATCATGATAGCCGCCGTTGAAATATCCAAGCGGTGATCCCGAGCGGGCGGTACACGAAACGACACGTCCGATGAAGATCGAGTGCGACCCCGCATGGTGCTCCTCGACGACGGTGCAATCGAAGTGCGCGATGGCACCCGCCAGCACGGGCGCCCCAGTCTGATCGACGCCATATCCAATCTCTTCGAATTGACGCTCGCTGACCTTTCCAGCGAAACGCTCGGCCAGGTGGCGTTGCTCGCCGGCCAGCACGTTAACGCAGAAAATGCGAGAGGTGGAAATGTAGAGGTAGCTTCGCGCAGCGCGGTTTACGCAGATCAGGATCGCGGGCGGCTCGACCGAAACGCTCGCAAACGCGTTTACCGTTATTCCGCGGGGTTGACCATCCCGCAAGCTGGTGACAACCGTCACCCCGGTGGGAACGTGGCGCATCGCCTCTTTAAAGTCTTCCGCCGAGGTCATCGAATGCGTGCGCCGATGCCCATGCCGTTTCCGAGGGGAAGAATGGTCGCGTCCAAATCCGGATGAGTCACAAAATAGCGATTGAATGCATCGTTCGTAGAGCGGTCGCCGAGGAGGCAATCGTTCACAGTGATGAGGCCGGAAAGTTTGAGCATTGGTATAGCCAAGTCCAAATAGCGGCCGTACTCGTTCTTATCTGCATCGATGAAGACGATGTCGAGATTGCGGTGCGGAAAATTTTCAAGCAGCTCCAGCGCGGGCGTATTTGCTATCTCGATGAAATCGTCTTCGGCCGCGCGCTTGAAATACGAAAGCGCCACCTCGGTCCGGCGCGTGTCGGGATCGATCGTCCAAATTCTTCCGATCCTCGGCTGGGCGAATGCCATCCATAACGTCGCATAGCCGTACGCGGTGCCGATCTCGAGGATGCGGGTTGCCTGCATTGCAGCTACGATACTGGAAAGCAAACGTACCGTCTCTCGCGAGGGAATGGGAACGCCGTCTTTGAGGCTGAGGTGTTCGATCTCGACTAATAGCGGGTGCGGCTGCGGATGTATCGCTTCGAGATATGCCCGAATATGCTGCATGCTTGGAAGAGCTTTGGCGAAGTCCCGAGAAACCTTTGTCAATGTCCAAGCCCGTTCCCAGGCGCCTGCGGCTCTTCCCGCTCAGTGCAGTGCTCTTTCCCGGGGCGGTGCTGAACCTGCACATCTTCGAAGCGCGCTACAAGCAAATGATCAAGGAATGCTTGGAAAGCGGGGAAGGTTTCGGAGTCGCATTGATTGCGGAAGGCGCCGAGGCGGGCGATCCTAACGTTACGCCTCACGACATTGGCTCGATTGCTGAAATCATCGACGTGCAGCCGCTGCCGCTGGATCGGTATTTCATTTCGACGGTCGGCCGACAGCGTTTCAAGATTACGCAGATTATTAGCCGCGAGCCGTACTTGGTGGTCGACGCGGATATTCTGAGCGACGAGATTCCGATTGAAGACGGCGAGGTCGAGCGCCTAAACCGTCACGTTCGCGATCTTTTCGCGGAATACGTGGACCTCGTCGTGGAGTTCTCGGGAGAGAACGCAGCCGTCCAACTCCCCGACGACGCGCAAGCCGCATCGTTTGCAATCGGCGATGGTTTGCTCATTGCCGAGCTCATCAAGCAGCGATTGCTCGAGCTCGATTCGACGAAAAAGCGGCTGCTTGCGGAAGAAGATTTTCTCGAGCAACTGCTTCCCCAACTTCGTCGCATGTTAGAACGGCGTCGCAAAGAACCACCCCAAGAAAAATACTTCGGAAAGTATTTCTCGCGTAACTAGGACTTCGTTAGGTGCTTCTCGGCGCTCTTGACGACGTTGCGAAGCAAAGCGATATTGGTGACCGGTCCGACGCCGCCGGGCACGGGAGTGATGGCACCGGCAACGCGCACGGCGCTTTCAAAATCGACGTCGCCTTTGAGAGCCCCGTCGACGAGCGTCGTGCCGACGTCGATCACCGTAGCGCCGGGCGCCAAGTCTTCGCCGCGAATTAAGCCGGGAACGCCGGTTGCAACCACCACGACCTCCGCCGTCTCTAAATAGGGCGCAAAGCCGCCCGAGCCTCGGTGCAATATGGTCACGGTTGCGTCTTGGGCGAGCATGAGGAGCGCAACCGGAGCGCCCACCACGACCGACCTGCCCACCACGACCGTGCGGCGTCCTCGCAGCGGCCAGTGCGGACTGCGCTCGAGCAGCAGCATGACGGCTGCCGGCGTCGCGGGCACGTATTCCACGCCACTGCCGAGGGCGAGATTTCCTTGATTGATCGGATGCGTGCCGTCCACGTCCTTGGTGAGCGGAATCGCGTCCGCGATTTCGCGGATGCGTAAGTGCTTGGGCAGCGGCTGCTGCAGCATGACACCATGGACCGATGCGTCGCTCCCGAAGCGCTCTAAACGTCTACGAACGTTCTGCGGGGATGCATTCTCGGGTAGCTGGTCGATGTCTACGATGACGCCGGCGCGCTCGGCGACACGCTGAAGGTTGCGTACGTATGCGCTGCTCGATTCGTTTTGACCGACAAAAACAATCGCGAGCTTGGGATGGATCTGGGCCTCACGTAGCGCACTCGTACGCGCCAGGAGTTCGGTTCGCAGGTCGGCGGCAAGCGCTTTCCCATCGAGGATCTGAGCAGGCACGCCGACGGCGATTCGTCTGCAGGAGGAGGCAAACCCTCTGGAGCGAGTACAGCGCGAGATTTGTCTGCATCCCGGTTTTAATTCGAGCGACTTCGAGCGCGCATTCGAAAGTTTCGTAACGACCTTCAACGTCTCGCCGAATACGGGCCGGTGCAGCCCTGACGTGCTGGATCGGTACTGCCGCCTCTTCGAACGTGGAGACGATGCGGCGCGTCGCCGCGAAGTTCGGTTTCGCGGCGTCCCATTATTGGCTGCGGTCCTGCCCATCGGAACGATCGTTTTCGAAGGCGAGGTGGACGAAGATCGGATGGGTGATTGGTGACACGGCGCGTCGTACCGTATGTTTTGGTTGCTGCCGGCCTGGTCGCGGCGTTATTCATTGTGCTCCCGTTCTTTAACGCGACGTCACCCGGTTCCAATTGGGAAGGGGGGCTCGTGGGAGAAACGGCGCCCGCGTTTGCTCTTAACGATGACGCGGGAAGGCAGGTATCCGTGAACCGCTACCA
The DNA here is from genome assembly GCA_963752765.1 of Vulcanimicrobiota bacterium. Lineage (GTDB taxonomy): Bacteria > Vulcanimicrobiota > Vulcanimicrobiia > Vulcanimicrobiales > Vulcanimicrobiaceae > JAFAHZ01. The sequence continues at coordinate 900,925 of CAVVZD010000008.1, read as the reverse complement.
CGGCGAGATCGTCTTGATGAATTTATGGGCGACCTGGTGTCCGCCGTGCCGCGCGGAGATGCCCGATTTGCAGCGGCTTTCCGATGCCTATCGCGGTCGTCTTGCCATCGTCGGCGTCAACGAAGGCGAATCGGTCGAGCGCGCTCGCGCCTTCGCCCGATCGTTGGGCATCGCATTTCCCATTTGGATGGACGAGGAGCAACGGTACGGCCGTGCGTACGGCGTGCTCGGATTACCCACGACCGTTATCGTTGGGCGCGACGGAAAAATACTGCGCGCCGTCGACGGAGCGCTTTCCTACGCGCAAATGCGCGCCGCCGTTTCCGCCTTGGTGGGAGCCCGTTGACCTCACTCGCGATCGGGGCGCTTACGCTGACGGCCGCTATCATCGCCGAAATGGTCTTCCCCGGTCGCAATCTCTACCACACTGGCTGGTATAACGTTGCGTTGCTTGCCCTGACCGCGGTTTCGTTGAGGATTTCACTCCGGCAACGGGCGGCGCTCATTGCATGCGGGGCGATTGTCTTAGCAATAGCGGGCATTGCGTGCGGCCTGTTCGCTCCAGACAACCGATCCATCGTTGCGGCTCCCGGGCAACGCGTGCCGGTTGCCGACCTTGGCGGAACCCTCGAGTTTCCGCTTGCACGCGGAGGCGCGATTGACGAACCGGTCGTGCTTCTTCGCAAGAATCACGCTCCAGTCACAATCGACAATCGTTCGCGCAACGTCGGAAGCTATGTGCTGCGCACGGTTGGGCGACCAGTTGTCTACGTTCAGGCCTCCGATTCACACGGAAGTCGTCTAACGGTCACGCAACCGACCGGAATTGCATTCCTATCGCCGGTACTGCTCATGCAGCAAGATCAGGTGATCGCCGGTTTGGACTTGCCGTTCGATTCGTTTGCCGTTCCGGCCGCTCACCGGATCGTCAAAGCCGTGCTCTTCACACCACAGCAGGCCGCAGCGTTGCGTGGAATGTCCGGTCTTGCGATTCCAGCCGTCCTCTTTGCGGTCGATGACGAGGAAGATCGTCCGCTGCCGCATGCGATTGCCGTCGCGATCAGCGGTCAAACCGTCCCCGTCGAAAGCCTACTCTTGCGCGCCATCGTGCTGCAGTATCCCAGCGTCGAAGTTGTCGCTGTTCCCTCGCTTCCGGCCGTCGCGCTCGGTACGTTGCTCGTTCTTGGCGGCTTGATCGTGCGACCTGTTAGGAGAAACGGGTCGTAGTTTAGTGGCCGCCAACGTGGCATTCTAGCGTTCGTATCGGCCACGCGCCGGTCAACACGTCAAAGAGCGGGCCATCCTTCGGCATCGGTTGCGCAAGGGCGGCGAGGACTCTCTTGTACCCTGCGATGATATCGCTTGGGCTTTCCGATGCCGTTTGTACGGTAACCGTACCGAAGCTCGAGAAATACAAACCGCCTCCCTTTGTTTCATAGAGCCACCCGAGCGGCCATACCATGCCGTTGTTCGGTGGAGAAGCCGTGACTAGGCTTGTCTTCGTGACTTCATATTTGTCGTCAGGCAGGGCACCCACGACGGTCCCTGTGTTGGGTGCAATCGCGCCGCGGCCGCAGGCTGCCGTCTGCGCGCTAACCGTCCCGGTTCCCAGCAGCGTGAAGAATCCAACGATTGCGATCGATCTCCTCAGCATGATGAACTCCAATCTAAATCCAAAATTCTTCGATGATCAGAGACTGTCCGTTGGTTTAAGGGCGTGCCAAATCCTCAAAAGTCCGTGACCGACGTAAACTGAAACCCCTCGATCTTCGCTGCCGGCGCCACCAGCGAATAATGATACTGCCCCGTGCGTTTCTGCTCGTTGGAGAACTCACAATGCCGCAACGCCTCGAGGATACTCTGATTGAATCGTAAATTCCGCACCCCGTGCTTCACGCGGCCGTCTTCAACGAGGAGCGTGCCGTCGCGAGTCATCCCCGTTACAATCGCTTTTTTTTCGTCCACGGTACGGATGTACCAGAAGCGCGTGATCAGCAGGCCGCGTTTGGTTTCCGCAATGAGTTGCTGCAGAGATTTGCTGCCGGGTGAAACGACGACATTGCGTGCCTGCGGTCCGTACGAGTTCGGCGCGGGCATGGCGTGGCCGGTGTTCGGGCGATCGAGTTTGTTGGCATAGTAGCTGTCGGTTACGAAATTGCGCACGACCCCGCTTTCGACCAGTGGTAAGCGCAGCGTCGGCTGACCTTCGAAGTCAAACGGCATGCCCGGCGACAGCCGGTGATCGTAATCGTCGTGCACGGAGACATTCTCGGAGAAGTAGCTTTGGTTCAAGCCGTCACTGAAGAATGACGACCCTTCCTCGAACGACTGCGCTGAAAAGTGATGCGCCAGATAGATGAACAACTCGCCGAATGCCGTCGGCTCCAAAATAACGGTCCAGGGCCCCGGGTCGACTGCATTGGGGTGCGCACAATCACGAGCTTTTCCCGTTGCGGTGCGGCCCGCTGCGGCCGCGTCGACCTCGCTAACGATGTTGGAATACGACTCGGCAAAGCCGGTCGAATCGGCCGCGGTCATCTTCACGTTGAGGCCGGCGTCGGTCCCGTCGAACGAAGCGCGTGCCCCTGAACTGTTGACCACCGTGTATCCGATCGAAGATGTGGAAACGTATCCCGCACACCATTGTTTTGCCGCTTCCGCTTCGCGAAAAATTTGGTCGCAGAGTTTCGCGCGGACGTCGGCACCAGCGTTCGCCGTCGCGTTGTCGTACGCGTTAGCCGGGGTTTGCGCTGGCCCACCTTCGGGAAGACGCGGCTGCAGCGGATCGCTGGGAGCGAGCCGCGCCATTACAATCGCCCGCTCGACGCTGTCGCGCAGCGAAGCGTCGTCGAGAACGTTGGTGCGCGCAACGCCCGTACGCTGGTCGACGATTGCTCGTACGGAGACAACCACGTCTGAGGCGGCAACGTTTTGATTGGATACCTCGTGCGTAAAGCGTGTCAGCGCACTGTCACCGAAACTGACGAAAACTTCGGCTTGATCGGCGGCGCCGGCCAATCCGAACGTTCTTTGCGCAAGGGCTTCGCGAGCAGTCCTATGCATATCCGACTCCGACGCTCACGTTACGAAAACGAGCCGGTGCCGCGGCTTGGGTCGTTAAGCCCAGCTGGATCGGCTCTCCTTTGCCGCAGTTCGGCGTCCCCCAGGCAAACCACGAGCGTTCGTCTGCAATCGCATCACAGGAATTCCAGAACACGGGCGTCACGCCGGCATACGTCGGGTTCTTGAGCATGCGTCCGCGCTTTCCATCGCGGATTTCCCAACCGATTTCGCAGCCGAATTGAAAGTTCAAGCGGCGATCGTCGATGGACCACGAGCGGTTACTTTCCATGTAAATTCCATGTGCGACGCCGTCGAACAGTTCCTCAAAGGATACCGTGCCGGGAAGCAGGACGAGATTGCACATCCTGATCATCGGCACGAACTCCCAGCTCTGCGCGCGAACGCAGGCGTTGCTTTCCCGTCCGATTGCATGCGCGGTATCGTTCCCCATCTCATATCCAACGAGAAGCCCATTGCGCACGATGTCGGAGCGAACCGATTTGGTGCCTTCGTCGTCGTAACCGCAGGTCGCCATCCCGCCCGCGAGCGTATTGTCGACGACAATCGTCACGATGTCGGAGCCGTATTTCAGCTTGCCGATTTGATCGATTTCAAGGAAACTGGTTCCTGAAAAATTCGCCTCCCAGCCCATGACGCGATCGAGCTCCGCCGGGTGACCGCATGATTCGTGTATCTGCAGCGACATCTGGGAGCCGCCCAAAATAATGTCCATTGTTCCGCTCGGTGATTGCGGCGCGGAGAGCAACGCAACCGCTTCGTTTGCGATTCGTGGAGCGCCCTCGAGCAGTTGCGCCTGCTCGACGATTTCCCAGCCGCCGGTATTGTAGAGCCCGATGTCGCCGGGGTACGTGCGCGTTTGCACGTCGCCCCCTCCGACCGCCATGGCCTCAAGCCCGCAGCCCGTATGCCGCACGTCTTGACCGATCCGCGATCCATTGCTGGCGTAGAAGAATTTCTGCGTGCGCCAGAGATCGAGCCAGGCTCTTCCAACCGCAATTTCCGGCGCGACGTGTAGCCGCCGCTCGGCATCGAGCAGCAGCGCGACGCGCTCGCCAAGCGGAATGGTCTGCGGATCGCGCTGCATTGGGGTCGCGAAGGAATCCGTGTAAGCCGTCGCCGGAGCGATGGCGCAACGTCGGCGCGCAATCGAGGCGCTCGCTTGGGCAATCGCAACGGCGCGCGAAGCGGTGCGATCTACAGCTGCGTCTCCAAGCTCGCCACTGGCAGCGAAGCCCCACGCGCCATCGACCAGGGCCCGGACACCATAGCCGGTGCTCGTGCTGTCAGCCAGCGTCGCAACGACGCCGTTGCGGACTTCCACGCGTTCGGCACGCTGGATTTCGACGCGAACGTCGGCATAGGCCGCGCCGCGCGCTAAGGACGTGTCGAGGGCGCGCGCGGCGAGGGCTTCAAATTCCATGGTCGGCGGTATTTGGAGTACCGCAGACTATTCCCCCGCGACGACGGCGCGCACGTTCCGCAGCTCGACCTCACCGCTTGAGACCTCCATCCCTTTGGGCGGCAACACGTAAATCGCCAGCAAACGTGTCTTTTCCCCGATCTCACTCCCCCATCGCACCACCACATGACGCCATCCGGACTGGTCCAATGTGGCTGCCGTTAGCAAAACATCCTCATTGATGGCATTACGCAACGCCACGCGTAACCTCGAGTCACTCCCGTCGTCGAGGACGTCGAACTCCAAACCAATTGTATGCTCCGGCAGGGTGAGATCGGTCATCGCATATGCCGCACGCTCGTCACTCGAAAATACGTAGTTCAACATGATGCAACTACCGCAATCGGTCCCTCGTTCGAGCGTGCCCGCGCCGCCGTGAGGAAGTGTCACGAAGTGGGCGTGTTCCGCAAAAGGCAACGCGACGTCGTGCGAGCCAACCGTGACGCGGGTAACGGCGACCGCATCTCCAATGCGCACTTGCACGTTTGCATCGTGCTGCGCCGCGTGATAGATGCCGCGAGCGTCGATCGATCCGGCGTTGGCTTGCCAAGGCAAGAACGGCGGCAGCGTCAGGTGATAGCCGTGGGCATCGAAGGCGCGCGCCTGCAACGCGAGCGTCCCGTTTCTCTCAGTATTGGGATCCAGGGGAAGGATCGCAACGCGCGCCGCAGCGTGGACGACTTCTACCTGAACTTCGCCGCCGATGCGACCGCTATGTAAGAGAATGCGTCCTTCTCCCGGCATCGCTGCGATGAAGCGTCCATCCCGGAACGTCCCAAGAGACGGCGGCTCGACGCTTCCGCCAATCGGCGCATCGGTCGATGCAACGTGGCTCGCGGCGTCGATGGCAGCAATCCGCAGCGGAATGTCGCCGCCGGTCAGGGCGCGGACGACGCTGGGCCGCGAGACGAGGCGAACTGCCGGCCCGACGGGGGCTGTGCTATAGACGAAGAGACCGTCACCGACAGGCCGTTCGACGCCATCGGAGGGGTCGTTGACGATGCCCGATTCGAATTCGCCGAGTCGCCGCACAGCCATCGTCGACGAGCCGCCGCCGTCAAACGCCAGTCCTTCGGTCGCGCCAAATGCACGCATCAACGCGGAGAATTCCGGACGGGTCAGTCCGACCGAAAGCGACGGTTCGCGCCCGTCAACCTGAATGAGCAGCAGTTTGCCATCGGCCGTAATCGCCGCTCCCGAGCACGGAATGCGCTTTGCGAACTCGCCCCCATTGGGGCCATCCGGGTCTTCGTTCCACGAGCCGTCGTGCAGGATAAGTGGTCCTCCCCCAACAGCGGTTTCGATTCGATCGAGGCCCAAGGGTGAAAGATCGCCCGTGACTTCCGCAGTGTCGCCGGGGTTGGGGACGTCGACGTCATTGTACGCGCTCGGTCCGACGGCAATGTAATACCCCGGTGGTTGCGGCGAGAGGTTATCCGCGATTGCGATGACGCGATATCGCGCCAACGGTGGGGTGCCATCTAAAAGCTGCAACGCGATCAAGGTCGTGTTATCTACCGGACGAACGGTGCCGTACGCCGGTGTTAGGAACGACGTACCGCCATTGGGCGCGGGCAGCTCGTCGATGGCGTCGAGTGAAAGCGTTCGATCGCCGACCTGAACCTGCCCGGCGAAGTCAAATTCCCCGATCGACGGCGTGCCGTCTCGTGCAATGGCGAGCGCGTAGCGCTTGCGAGGCATCGCGAGCAGAGCGCCACCCCGAACGACGATGTTCAGCGGCCGATTGGTGTTGCCGATGTCGAAGTAATCCCCGTTGATACCGGCCACCGCGCCGGTTCGTTTGGCCATAGAACCGACCGTCTCACCACGCGATTCCAACCGATTGTCAGCGAGAACGTTTTCGATTCGGACGTCGCTGTGATGCGAATCGATTTCGACGACGTGGATCGCGAGCGGACCGATCTCAGTAGAGAGCTGATAGTCGCCATACTCGACACCTGGCGCAATCGACTCGACGGCCGGCGCCTGTTCGAGGATGCGCGGAAAGGGTGACGACGGATCGATGTGAGCGGGCAGGTCGCCGGCTGCGGCTGCAATCGGCAGCGTGAAAAGCGTCAGCGCGAACGCAAGGCACTTCATCACTGTGAAGGGTTCGCACCGGCCTGCGGGTGCCATACCGTGACGGCAAGCGGATACCCGCCCGTCCTAAAGGGTGCCCCAGAGACGCGGCGCATGCCGCGAATGTCAAACACATCAATTGTATCGGCGCGCGCGCACGGCACGTACAAACGCTCGCTGAGCGGATCGAGCGAGGGTTTCCACGGGGTACGGCAGGTGGGAACCGGTGGACGCCTCGGGCGGAGCGTATGCGCATCGAGCACGTCGATGCGGTCGAGGGACTCGTCGGTCACGTAGAGCGTAGCGCCCGTCGGGTCCAGCACGGCGCCGATTGGAAAGGTTAAGTTCGCACTTCGTGCGACGACGTGCGCGCTGCTTTCTCCCAACGCGATGGCGACGACCGAACCGGGCGCGGCAAACGGCGAACCGGCACTTTGATTGGAAATCGCATAGAGGCGCTTGCCGTCGGGCGAGAGCGCGATCGAGAAAACGCGAGCGACCGCTGGAAACCGAGCAAGGACGTGCATCGATCGCGCATCGACGATTGCTACCGTACCGTCGTTGACGTTGGCAACGTACACGAGTTGCCGTCGCTCGTCGATCGCAAGGCCTTCAGCGGTTTGGCCCGTGATCGCTTGGGCGGTCGTTCCATTTTTGTCGACCCGCGTCAGCGCCCCGCGGCCTTGCACGTCGCGGTTGGTGACGAAGATCGCGTGCGTCGTCTCGTCGATAGCGATCTCGTCACCGTACGGAATGCCGGACACGTGGGCCACGCTCCACGGGGCCAGCGTCGCGATCGTTACCGTGAGACCTTGGGTGTCCGTCGCCGCGAGTCGTCCGCGAAGATCGATAGCCGCGTCGCTTGGCGCTCCTCCGGTGCCTAGCAAACCGATCACGCCGAACGTGCGGGCGTCATGAAAGATGATGCCTTCATCGTATGACACGACGGCGATCAGCGCGCGATCATCCGGGGGAGGAGGGCCAATGCTCACGTTGCGCTCCGCCAGGCCATGAGCGCTGCCGGCAATGAGCGTCGCGATGCCGGGTTGCGCGTTGCCTGGAACCGCGTAGAGCCCACCCTCAAGCAGCGTTCCGGGACCGACGAGCGCGACATGATACGGTACGGGAAAGCCGTCGACACGCACGGGGATGATGCTGCCGGGGAAGTATGGCCACGCAGATGCGGTGATCTGTCCGACCGCACGTTGCGGTTGAGTACTTTGCTGAGCCGTCGCGGCAAGCCCGAAAATCGCCAGCAGTAACGTAGCGATCGTGCGAAGTGGTATCGGCGTTTTCAGAAGCTGCCTAGTGCCCCTGGAGGTAACCGAAAATCATTAGGGCGATGCCGATTGCGCTTAAGCCGAGTCCTGCAATGAGTAAGGCCCGAGTACGCACGAGCGCCGAAATCGAAACCAGAACGATCGCCACGTCGAAAAACGTGGTCGCTACTTGCAAGGTTTCGTACGACCGCAGATATCGTTCGGAGCGATTTTCGGCGAGATCCGATTCGGTTTGGTAATTCTGAGCCGCGTCGAAATCGTGCGCCGAGTCACGGCGCTCCTTTTCCGCAAACGATGTCATCCGTTGGCGCGAGGCTTGATCGCGGTACAAACCCGTCTCGAGAAGACCGTCGACAATTTGAGCCCGAACCTGTTTCGCTTCGTAGCGGTTGTAGATATCGGTCGCCCGGCCTTGCAGGAGGATCGCGCGATTTTTTGACGTCAGGGCGACGATGGATTGGTGATGCGTAAAGAGCGTGCCCAGCGCCGCCAATACCGCGATGATTGCCGCCGCCAGTGAGACTAGTCGCCGGCCACGCTCGGCGGTTTCTTTAAGGTCGGCCGCGTCGTGCAACGTTCTGTGAACGTTCTCGCTCATCGGGCGGGGACGCCCGCGCTTTCGGCAATCGCAGCGATCCGTTCGAGCCCCTCAATGATATCCGTTCCCGGCGCAACCTGCGTCTCCGACGTTTTGCGGGGGTCGAGAACGAAGCTCGCCATCCGATAACCGTCAAAGGTGCCCGCAATCACGGTTCCGTCCGGATCGATGGCGTATGCGCGGTCCGCGGCTACATCGAAAACGACGACGTAGATCCGCAGCTCCAGTGCTCGAGCGCGTGCGATGCGTTCGATCCACGGCGATCGCGAAACAGTCGACCAGACGGCGACGCGGTAGCCGGCCCGGCGATAACCGACCAACCCGCCGGGATCGAAGAAGAGGTCGTCGGCTGCAGCGACGGCCGGAAGCACTCCGTCGAGTGCCACCAGGCGTTTCGAATCAGTTGGCGTCAGCGCGAACGCGTCGTCGAGAATTCGCAACCGGCGATCGGCATCGTCCGAGAGCGGATCCATCGAAATCGCGATGCGCACCGGCGAATCGAGAGCGGCTTCTCGCGGAGCGGGCTCCACGCGTGGAGCGCGATAAGGCCGCATTTCGCCGCAGTGCACCACGCCTTCGAGCGTCTGGGTATCGCGCTCGGCCGCAATCGCGACGATCTCGCCGCCGCCATCGATGATTTGGCTCTTGCCGCAATAGGCCACCATTCCAAGTTCAGAGCCGCACTTGTTCGCGGCAACGAATGGGACGTCGTTTTCGAACGCCCGGACGCGCGCCAGGAGGTCCGCTTGTACGTTCTCGAGCGCATCCGGGTTACGGCCGCTCGTTACCCAGGCCGTCGGCATGACGAGCATTTCAGCGCCACGGTCGACGAGCGCTCGCGCAATGGTCGGAATGCGTCCATCGGCACAGATGAGGACGCCCAGGGTTCCGATCGCCGTGCGAATTGGCGCTAGTTCTGCGCCCCCTTCGAACCAAAGCCGATCGAAATGCCAGAGAAAAAGCTTGTCGGCACGGCCGGCGACCGACCCATCTCGGTCGATGACCAATGCGGCATTGCGAATGGCGCTAGCCTCGTCGACCGCGGCGCCGGCCACAATGACCGTTTCGCTAGCGCGAGCGAGGTTGCAAAGGCGTTCAATCGTTGCGGCGACGGTCGGCTCGTCGTGAGCTCGTTCGTTGCCGAGAACATACGCGGGAAAAGTTCCCTCGGGAAGCACGACCAACTCGGCACGAGCGGCCGCGTCGGCAAGCGCAGCGACGATTGTATCGTGGGCGTGTCTGAAGTCGGCGCGGTCGTGCGCGCGCAGTTGAAGAGCCGCGACACGAATCGGACGAGTCATGGTGGGCGGTGGCTTCGAGACAGCTGTCCGCGCGACCCCTGCCAAGGACGCCGATGCGCGCATGAGAAACGTTCACCGTCGATGAGCAAACTTGCGTTTCTCCTAATGGCGGCGTGTACAATCGCCGCAATCTCTTCCGTGTCCCAGACACCGGTCGCCACGGCCGCCATCGCGACGGCATCGCCCTCCCCGAACCCGAAAAAAGATCCGTGCTCCGATACCAAAAGCAAATGGGCGCACTTGCAATGCGAGGAGTACAACGGCTCCGCACCCGGTGACGAGTACTTCGGCCGCATGAAGATGAGCTACCTCGGCATCGACAACACGTTCAAAGACGGCGCCATCAGCGCCGGCGCGTACACGACCGACCAGCACCTTATCTCCAAGCTCATGTTTGCCGATGATGCGCTCGAACGCTGGGCGCAAAAGTATCCCGGCGATCCCCAACTGGCGAGATCGTTCTTCTTCGGCGAGCAAGTGTTCCGCAAAGTGTACACTCAGGACGGCCAGGAAATCGCGTGGAAGTACATTACAATTCTCACGCACAAATACGGAACGACATACTTCGGCAAAACCATGAAAGCCAGTCTCGCCAAGAACGGTTTCACCGAGCACTGGTTTGCATTGCCGCAACTCTGTCCAACCGCGCTGCCAAGCGGCGTCGTGTCGGAGAACACGCCCAACCCCGCCGAGACCGCTTCGCCGCAGCCGGGCGAACCCGCAGTCGACATCATCACTCCGCCCTGCGTGCAACCCAGCCCAACGGAGGCTCCGCTACCAACGGAGTCACCAACAAAGCATCCTTAGCGTCCGTGACAGCGTCTTGGGCGTAGGAGTGGGACATGTCCGCGCTCGGGACGCTCGCCGGGGTCCCTAAATCCAAAGACTCGAGTTAGCCGCTCCAATATCGGGCGCGAACGCATTGCGTTCGTCTCGAACCCGCTGCAAGCTAAAGAAGAAGATCGCAGCAAATGAGAAAGCCCCCGCTCTCGCGAGGGCTTTCCATTCGACGCTAGTTCTAACTTAGAACTTGATGCCGATACCGACGTACGGCCCGAACTCCGAGAAGCCGGCCGGAGCCGACTGTTGCTGCCAGCCGCGATCGCCGAGGAATCCGCCTTCGATGAAGAGCGGGATGCCCTCGAACGAATACTCTACGCCGATGTCGTACTTCAATACGCCGTACGCAACGCCGTAGTTGCACGGTGCTGTCGTCGAGCAGCTACCGCCAGGATACGTCGAGCTGATGATGCCAGAGGTAGCGGTGTACCTTCCGAAGATCGACGGGTAGTAGTATGCACTACCGTACCAGTCGAAGGCGCGCTGTAGACTCGGAAGTTTCTCGAGTCCGCCGCCGACGCCGTTTTGTGACGGGTAGCCGGCGTTGTTTCCGCGCCAGAGATAGCCGATGCCGATGTAGATACGCGGGTTAAGGACACGAAGTCCGAAGCGAACATCGAGGTCGTAGTCTTTCATATTGAAGGCTGGTACCGACGTCGCAAACAGGCCACCAATCGCCGTGACGAAGCAGGACGGATCTCCCGCGCCGGCACAGGGATGCTGGTAGTTGTACTGACGATAGTCGCCTTCAACCATCCACGGCAGGTTGAGCAGCGTGAACTCGAGTGCGCCATGCAGGCGATACGAGAATCCGCCGACGTTGTTGCTGGCCGTGGTACCCGGCGTGAACTCGTTGTAGACCTTCGGCGAGATGATGTAATCACCAGCGACGTAACGGTCGTAGAACGGAGTCGGGGCCGGTGTGGGCGTGGGTGTCGGCGGCGGCGGGGCCGGCGTCGACGGAACCGGAGTGGGCGGCGGCGTCGGCGGAATGTACCGAACGACGACGACGTGTTGATCCGGCACCCATTGGACGTAGGCTCCCATGCCTTCCGATATCACACGGACCGGCACGAGAACGGTGCCTCTATAGATCATCGGCGGCACGTCGAGAGGACGCGATTCGCCGTTGATGACGACTTCCGGCTTTCCGACGGTCACCTTGACCTCGGCGCCGGGTTTCGTGACCGTCACCGTCTTGCTGCCCGCTTCGTACGAAACGGTTGCACCCATTTGCTCGAACATCGAGCGCAGTGGAATCAGGAGCGTTCCGCCGCGAACGAGTGCGGCTAAAACGCGGCCCTGCTTCAGCACATCGGGCTTAGCATAGACGTGGTGGTCATTGTAGAGAATCGGGATCTGACCCGACGGCGGGGATCCAAAATTCGCCGGCGGAGCAGCCATGGTCTGGTCCGGGGCCTGCGCGATTGCGTTGGTTCCAATGTTGCCATGCGATGCGTTGGCCTGGGCCGCGACCGCGTTGAATCCAAGGCCGGCTGCTATCAGCACGGCGAGGACTCCGGTGCTCAGTCGCTTCAATGTTTCCTCCTAGCTAGCTAGTGAATGAGACCTCAGATGCCTTCCGTGCGGCTCGGCCGACCGGATGGCAATCCACCATCTCTTCGGGAACAGCCGATTGCCCCCCCTGCAGTAGGACCCTAGAAGGCCTTCCGAACGCCTTTAGCCTGCCCTAACCCTACCGTTATGTAAGCTTTTCTTCAAGCTTTGCCAGGAACTTCGCCCGGTCGATGATGTAGCGCTCGTGGGTACCGTCGGCGACTGCCTCGCGTTCGTCAAAGACCTGTACCGCAAAGCTGACGCGCGGACCGTCGACCATGACGACTTCGACTTCGATGCGAACGATGAAACCAACCGGTACCGGCTTGTGGTGTTCGAGAGAGATATGCGTTCCGAGGCTGACCTGGGCGTTGTCTAAGACTGGCTCGATACAATGAACGGCTGCGCTTTCGACTAATTGAACCAAGACGGACGTGGAAAGGACATCGACACCCTTGTTACCGGCCTTTTCGGCAGTCATCCACTCTTCGACGCGGCTCTGGAGGCTATACGAGCGGCCAACGTCGAGTTTCGCGCCCATGCCGGGGGGAAATACGCCCTGAATCAAAATCCCCCTAGCGCCCGTATATCGAAGTGACGATTCGACTGGATTAGAGGAGAAAGATGCACGGACTGAAGGTCGCACTGTTCGTTTCATTGTTCGTGCTTGGCGCGTGCAGCAAAGGAAACGCGCCTGCAGCGCCGCCGCTCAGCGTGGACGTGGCGCGCGCGCAACGCCAAGACATCTCCACGCAGATTCCGCTCGATGGACAGGTTGCGCCGCTGGAGCAATCGACACTAGCTTTTCAGCAGAGCGCGCCGATCATCGGGATTTACGTGAACATCGGTGACATCGCAAAGAAAGGTACGTTGTTAGCTCGAATCGATCCGTCGACGATTTCGGCCCAGCTCGCGCAGGCGGAAGCCCAAGCCAGTCAGCAGAGTGCAACCGCGCAAGGGGCGGTCGTCGGTTACCCGGTGCAGACGCAATCGAACCAAGCGACCTTGGAGACCGCGAAAGCGTCTTTAGCGAACGCAAAACTCGTCTACCAGCAGAACGAACAGCTATACAAGCAAGGTTACGTGTCGGAAACGCAGCTCGAGAACTCGCGCTCGCAGTATATTTCCGCGGAGCAAGCCTATAATAACGCCGTCGTCGGAATGCGCAACAACGTCGTCTCTGCCGAAAACGTGAAGGCCCAACAGGCAGCGGCGCAAGCTGCGGCCGCACAGGCCAAAGTGCTCGCCACGCAGCTGGCGCAAACCTATCTCTACGCGCCGTTTGACGGCGTCATCTCGCAGCGCTTGCTCGATCCGGGAGCGTACGCATCCCCTTCGCAGCCGGTTCTGACGATTTCTCGCATCGACACGATCTGGCTGAACATCAACGTCGCCGATGAATACCTTCCGTACGTGCATCCGGGCGTTCCCTTTACGTACCAGTCCTCGTCGGTACCGGGACGCGCGTTCCGAGGCGTCATTCAAACGGTAAATGCAATCCCCACGTCCGGCACCCTCTCGTACCTCGCACGCATGCAAACCGCCAACCCCGGAGAATTACTGCGCGGTGGGATGCTCATCACGGCGACGCTTCCTAGGGAATCGGCTCGTAACGCCGTGGTCGTTCCACGCAGCGCGGTCGCGCAGACGCCGAATGGGAATGCGGTGTACGTGGTCAACCAGGACAAAGCCGTCGAAGTGCCGGTAAAGCTTGGCGTGCAGACCGATACGCTTGCACAGGTCATTAGTCCGCGGGTGCAGCCCGGAACGGTGGTCGTCACGACGCGTCCCGACGCGCTCAAGGATGGCAGCCTCGTAGCCGTCAACAATCCGACCACTCCAAGTGATTCGTCAACGAACGGCCATTAATTGATGCAACGCTTTTTTCATGCGCTAGCGGTCGCGGCACTGCTTGCGCCCATCGCCCTTGTGCCTGCAACGGCAGCCGCACAGAACCAACCGGCGCCGGTCGAAATGCCGTCGCCATTGCCGACGCCGACGCCGAACAACTCGCCTCTTCCGTATCCGGCGTACGGTTCTCCGGCTCCCGACGTATCGAAGCTGACGCCGCAGAGTGGTGTGCCGCAGATTGTTACGCTCGAGCAGGCAGAGAAGCTCGCGGTCGCATTGTCGCCGGTTTTTGCGAACGAAAACGGCGCCTGGGCTGCGATCCATGCGAAGTACACGTCATCGTGGCAAGCCCTGCTGCCGGGCATCGGCGGCACGGCAACGATGGGTTCGACTTACAGCAATGGCACGGCCACCACGGCGCAATCGCGGACGAACGGCGGCACCACCCCGACCGGCGCTCTTGCGCCCGACGCAGCAACGACCTCGCCCCCGATCGGGATTTTTTCGCGAAGCTCGGTCACGCAAGAGTCGGTCGGGATCACCATTTCGCAGTTGATCTACGACGGTGGGCGCACGATTGCGGCGATTCATTCGGCAAAATCCGCCGACATGGCGGGGCGCGGCACCCTGCTGCGTCAGCTCGAGACGCTGCAGCTCAACGTTGCCAATTCATACTATTCGGTGCTCGCTGACAATGCCACCGTCGATGCCGACGTTCAACTCGTTCGTGAGTTCGAAACGAATGAGGATTCGGTGCGCGCGCAGATTCGCAACGGCGCCGCGGCGCGCTCCGATCTGGCGGCGGCGCAGTTTCAAACCGCGCAGTCGCGCGGCCAGCTGGTTACGGCTCAAGGAGCTGCAATCGGTGCGCAAGCGACGTTTGCTACGACGCTTGGGCTCGACGCGGACGTCGCGGTTGCTCCCAAGCAAATTGCGGCGGAAAATCCGCAGACAAATCCCACCTATTACACCTCGCTCAAGCGCGCACTCATCTTGCGCCCAGACTTCTTGGCGGCGCAGTACAGCGTCGTTTCGGCGCAGGAGAACCTACGTTACTCGAAGCTCGCGCGATTTCCCATTCTTGCGGCCGGCGCGAGCGATACGACGGGCCGAAACTTCCTCGACTGTAGTTATGCTTCAGGCAAACAAAACGCGCATCCGTCCGAAACGGCCTGCCCCGGTCCCAGCGGGTACTCGAACAACAAGGTTCTTGGCTTGACGCTAACCGTGCCGATCTACGACCAAGGCGTGACGAACTACAACGTTGCAGTCGCGCAATCGCAGTTGGACCAGGCGACTGCGAACCTTCAGCTGACGAAGCTCACGGTCGAATCAGACGTCCGCTCGGCGCTTGCGAATCTCATCTCTGCGAGGGCGAATCTCGTCCAGGCCATTGCGTCGCGCAATGCCGCGCAGGTTTCGCTCGACGCGACCCAAGCACAATATAAGGTGGGAGCAGCGACGATCCTCAACCTAGTGACCGCCGAGGCGAACCTGTCGACCGCGTTTGCGTCGTATATCTCGGCGCTTTACGGCGTGCACACGGCCGAACAGAACTACCTCTACGCGACGGGAGCGAGCGACCTGCAAATCTAACTGGGGCCTTCAATGGCCTCTGACCTGACGGCGGTTCCCGCGGCAGTCTCCGACTCAATTAACGCTCAGATTCTAGCGGTCTCCGAAGACCGGCTCCTCGGATTTGTCACCGATCCATTTGGTGAGATCGCTGCGCGAACGGGGCTCGATGCTGAGCTGGTCATCGAGCGCGTAGCCGCCATGCTGCGTGCCGGGACGATTCGCCGCGTGCGCCAAACGCTGATGTCGACGAATCTGGCTCGGGGCGCGCTCTGCGCATGGGCGGTTGCACCGGAGCGGCTCGACGACGCGTTCGACTATATGTTTCGAGAAGATCCATTTTCAGGACACGTCGTTATACGCACCACCGATGCCGCCTCGCCCGGCAGCAATTACCGTTTGTGGACGACGCTCAAGGTACCGCAAGGATTCTCTTTGCGCAAGCACGCCGAGTTTCTGCGAATCCGCGTCGGAGCCGAGCGATTCCGCTTGATGCCGGCGAAGATGCTTTTTACGCTTGGGGTGGGGCACGTGCGCCGGCGCTCGGTCGAGCCGGGCGCTCGCGCAGAAACGCCCGGCGAACCGCACAACACCACGATCGTCGAGCTCTCCGAGATCGAATGGCGCGTGCTGGTCGCGCTTAAGCGCGAGTTTGCCGCCAACGAGTTGATGCGCGATTTGTGGCGGCCACGTGCGGCCGAAGCGGGCGTCGATTTCGAAACCTTCGTCGAAGTTGCCCGCGCTTTAAACAAACGCCGCGTCATCGGCAGGTTTTCCACCTTTCTCGAACACGTCAAGGCCACGGCAAATAACGAGCGCGTGACGCGCTACAATGCCCTCTTTCATTGGGCGGTACCGCCCGGATCGGAGATTCCGGCGGGGAAAGAGGTCGCGCGTCACTACATTATTACTCACGCGTATTGGCGCGAGGGCGGCCCTGAGTTTCACGACGTCAACGTCATGGCGGTGGCGCACGGGATGGAAAAGCCGGTCGTATTCGCGCATAAGGCCGCGATCGACGCTCATTTACGCGAAGCCGGAATTGATTTTACGTATACCAACGTCTTTTGGGGCGGCCGCAGCGAGATCAAACCATCGGAGATCGTTCCCTCGGCGTATTGCGAGTTCTGCCGAAGCAACGGAATCGATCCGAACTCGATGCTCGCTGAATCGGACGAAGGAGGAGCGGCTCTTTGATGCGTGCGTTGCTAGCGTTTCTTGCGGCGC
The DNA here is from genome assembly GCA_963752765.1 of Vulcanimicrobiota bacterium. GTDB lineage: Bacteria > Vulcanimicrobiota > Vulcanimicrobiia > Vulcanimicrobiales > Vulcanimicrobiaceae > JAFAHZ01. The sequence continues at coordinate 884,074 of CAVVZD010000008.1, read as the reverse complement.
TGACGCTGCTTGCCGGATGCTCGAAGGTTTCCACCGGGAACGGGACGACGGGCGAGGGTCACGGGTGGACGCAGCCCGGGGTGTTCCGCTGGACTGAGTTTTCCGATCCAAAGAACCTCAACGTCGTGCTCAATGCCGGATCGCCGACACTCGATCTCTCAATGTTTATTTTTTCCTGGACGATCCGTTACGACTCCAAGGCGCGCCCTATTCCCGACGCGCTGAGCGAAGTACCGACCGTTGCTAACGGCGATGTCAGCAAAAGCGGGTTGACCCTCAAGTACAAGCTGCGTCACAATCTGCGATGGCAAGACGGGCCACCGGTTACGTGCAGCGATCTCAAATTCACGTGGCAAGTCGTCATGAACCCGCATAACAACGTCGTGACGACCGATGGCTACAAGGATATCGGCAGCATCGATTGCTCCAATCCCTACGTTGCCGTCATCCACATGAAGAAGCTCTACGCGCCGTTCCTGCAGCAGCTGTGGAGCGAAAACGGCAATGCGCCGATTCTTCCCGAGCATCTGCTCGCAAAGTATAACGACGACAAAGGCTCGTTCAATACCGCGCCGTATAACTCGCTGCCGGTTGGAAGCGGCCCATTCAAGGTCGTGCAATGGCTGCGCGGGCAAGAAGTGCGAATGGTCGCCAATCCTGACTTCTACCTCGGGCCGCCAAAACTTAAAGAGGTCGTGTACAAGATTCTGACCGACGAAAACACGGCCCTGACCCAGTTGCAAACCCACGAGATCGATTTGATCGCCCTCGGCACGGGCCTGAAATGGCCACAATACGCAGCCCTCGCCGCCGATCCGAAGAACGGTTTGACGGCGGTCCGCGTCGACGCATTTCAGTTCGCCCACGTCGACTTCAACCTCAAACAGCCGGTTGTCAGCGACGTGCAGGTGCGCCGAGCGCTGGCGTATGCGACCGATAAGAACGAAATCATCGAAAAAATTGCCCACGGCTCGGCGATTCCGGCCGACACCGACCAGCAGCCGCATTATTCCTGGGCGTATACGAACGATATCGTGCATTACCCATTCGATCCGGCCAAGGCGAAGGCACTGCTGGATGCCGACGGTTGGGTCGTTGGCCCGGACGGCATTCGAGTAAAGAACGGCCAGCGTTTGGAGTTCACGCTCAGCACTCAGACCGAATCGACGAACGGAAAGGCGATTCAAACCGTTCTGCAACGCCAGTGGCGCGACATCGGCGTTCAAGCGGACATCAAGAACTATCCATCCGACCAGTTCTTCGATAATTCGACCAACGGGATTTTGCAGGGGGGCCACTACGATGCCGCGAGCTTTAGCTGGGCGGCCGCCGCCGATCCCGACGATAGCGCGATTTACTCAGCTGATAACCTGGCACCGCATGGACAGAACGCAATGTTTTGGAACAATCGAGTTGCGACCGATGCAATGAACGATGCGCTTAAAACAATCGATCAGGCGCGGCGTAAGCGCGATTACGTCATCGTGCAGCAACAGTTGGCGGTTGACGTTCCAACCATTATCCTTTATTTCACCCGGGTGCCGTACGTCTACAACAGCGACCTCAAAGGCTTCGATCCGTCGCCGGTCATCTCGGCCTTCTGGGACCCCTGGAACTACTCGATATGAGATGCAACGGAGTGTCTGTCACACCCCGTGTCACCCTGACCCTTCGACTCGGCGCCCTCGCTCAGGACTGCGCTCGCTTCGCGAGCTTGGCCACAAGGAGTTTGTTGTAAATGAACGCCACCGTTTTTCGTGTGCTTGCCGCAGGTTTCGCGGCGGGGCTGCTTTGCGCGTGCTCGAAAACGAACGGAGGCGGCGGCACGGGTGGGCGCATAAACTCCTGGACCGTTCCACACGTGTTGACGATCTCCGACGCGGGGGACGTCAACACGCTCAACCCGCACCTTGGACAGTTTGCCGACATCGGATACCTATCTTCGATGACGATGGCGTGGCTGGTCAAGTGGGACGAAAATAACAATCCCTATCCCGAACTGGCGACGCAGGTTCCGACCCAGACCAATGGCGGGGTCAGCAAAGACGGCCTCACGATTACCTACCATCTGCGCAGAGGCGTGAAATGGTCTGACGGCGCGCCCTTTGACGCTGACGACGTCGTCTTCTCGACCAAAGTCGTGCTCAATCCCGCGACAAACGAGGTGGGCCGGCTCGGCTGGGATCAGATCACGAAGGTCGATGAGCCCGACAAGTACACGGTTATCTATCACCTCAAGAAACCGTACTCGCCATTTGTCGAAACCTTCTTTTCAACCGCCGGCGCAAACCCGTGCGTTCTGCCAAAACACTTGCTCGCGCAATACCCAAACATCAACAACGTCCCGTATAACTCGCTTCCGGTCGGGATTGGGCCGTTTAAATATCAGGAATGGGCGCGCGCCGATCACGTCACGCTCGTTGCCAATCCGCTCTATTGGCGCGGCCGGCCGAAGCTCGACAAAATCGTGTTCAAGATTATTCCCGACCGCAACACGCTCATGTCGCAGCTGCAAGCGCACGAAGTCGACATGTGGTATCAGTTTCCCGGCGCCTATCTCTCGCGGGCTCAGGCGCTGACGGACTATTCGATACTGCGTCGACCCAGTTATTTCTACGATCACCTGGACTTTAACGTGACGCGTCCCGCGCTGAGCGAGCCGGCAGTGCGTCAGGCGCTGCGCTTAGCGATGAATCGTAAAGAACTTATCGAGAAGATCCGTCGGGGAGTGGGCATTTTGCAAGACGTAACGACGCCGCTCACGGCGCCCTACGCGGTGAAAGACTTGAGCGTTACGCCGTTCGATCTCGCTCGGGCCAATGCGTTGCTCGATCGGGCGGGTTGGACGCGGGGACCGGACGGCATTCGTGCCAAGAACGGCGTAAAGTTGTCGCTCGATTTCGCGACGACGGCCGGTACGCCCGATACCGACGAGCAGATCGAACTGATTCGCGCGAACTGGCAGACGATCGGCGTTCAAATAAGCGTGCGGCATTATCCGTCTGCGTTGATGTTCGCGCCCCTGGAGTCGGGAGGCATCGTCTACTCGAACAAGTGGGACGTGATCATTTTTGCGTGGTTGAGCGACGCCATCGGCGACGTGTCGACTGAATACGGCTGCCAGTCATTCCCGCCGGCCGGACAGAACAACCTGCGCTGGTGTAATCCTCGCGCCCAAGCGGCAATGGACGCTCTCTTCCGGCATTACGAACAGCCGCTGCGTAACAACGACGTGCGCGTCGTGGAAAAAGAGTTCGTCGCGGACGTGCCGTCAATCGTCGAGGATTTGCGCGAAGACCTGTTCGCTTACAACAAAGACCTCAAGAATTACCATCCGAACAACGTGACGCCGTTCGATAATATGATGGATGTCGACATATAGCCAGCGCCAATAGGCCACATCCGACCAGCGAGAGGCTTCGCAAGACGCTCCACGAGGGTACGGCGGCCTGAAGTCCGTCGCGTTGCTGCTCCTGTTGCCATACCGTCGCGATCGGCCAGCTCGGCGGCGGATGAAAGGCTCCCAGATGGTAGGGCCAGATCGGAGCCGGATAGGCAGTCGCCATCGCCGCCATCGCGCCGAAGAGTGCGACGATTGGAACGGCGGCGCGTAACACCGCACCAATTTCGGGTTCTTTCCCGAGCGCGCCAAACGCCGCCAGCGCTGCGGCAGCTAACAGCGCGGCCTGCGCGATTCCATTCGGTCGCTGCGCTTGTCCAAACCAATCGATTGCGACCAGCATCGTGCCGAATAATGCGAGAACGCGCAGCGCGCCTTGCGTGCGCACGGCGCACCAAATCGCAGCCGGAAAAGCGGCAACGAGATCGTGCTCGTGGACGAAGGTTGCAACGAACGGGGTGAGCGCGGAGAAGGCTGCAAAGCGGGCGAAGCGATCGCCGACGCTGCGCCAAATGAGGGCTCCGGCGACGATTGCAGCGACCACGCCGAGGATTGTCACTATGCTTGTCACTACCGCCGAAGCGTGAAAGCCGTAAGCAATGGAGGCCGGTGTAATTTGGATGCCGCTGAAGCGCTCGCCGCTTGCATGGGAGCGTACCAGAGCAGCATACGTTACGGGCCAGTTCCAACCGATAGCGAGCGCGCCTCCGAGATAGCTCAGCAGTGCGCCAACGACGATGGCAAGCGTGGTCCGGTTAAAGCCGAGCTGTGAAATCAGACCGAGTGAGACGTTGGGTTGGAACGAGGCGAGAAAGCAGCCCAGAGTTTTCGTCAGCAGCGTACCTTCGACGCTACCCGCGGCACCCGCAAAGGCGATCATCGCGAGTTGGCCGAGCGCCAGATCGCCGGTAATCGGGCCGAATCCAATCGCAAGCGCTGAGGCGGCCAGAAACGAAAAGAAGCTAACGACTGCTCCGGATGCACGCAGGCTGATCGCAATCAACGTCCCAAGCGCGCTAACGAGAAGCAGCCACCATATCGTCGATGCGATTCCGTACTGCAGGCGAGCTAACGCGCTCCACAGCCAAAGTGTGGCCGGCGGACCGATGAACGGCAACACTTCTTCGTGATGCTGGTCGACGCCCGGAACGCCGCGTTCAGCGCTCCAAATGCGGCGCCCATACGGATCCTCGTGCGCATTGTACGTTTGGCCGGCGCTCCAATAAGCCTCAAAGTCGCGCAGTAGCGGTCCCCACGTCGAGGCAGGGCGCGCCGCGGTCAAAGCAACTACGATTAACGCGAAAGAAATTGTAAGAAGCGCGCCCTTCACCAAAATCTGCCCGATTGGCCCACGCTCGCGGGCGTTGCTATCGCGTGCGCTTGCGCCATGACGTACACGAGCCCAATTAGCGTTGCGAGGTACCAGCCGCTCACGCGCACGCGCGCCGCCAGCGTCATTTGCGCCGCGCGCGGATCGACATGACCTTTCCAAAAAGCCATGATCGCCGGTAAACCAAGCAACGCGATGATAGCAACGAAGAAGATTGGGACGTGAAAGAAGATTGCAAAGGCGACGAAAAGCACGAGTCCGCCAATCCAGAGCGGCGGCCAGAGTGCGTTCGCGATTCGTCCGCCATCAAATGGCGGCACGGGAATTAAGTTAAAAAGATTCAAGAACGCCGAAAGGTCCGCGCAAGCGTACCAGAAGCGGTCTTGCGTCACCGTCGCGACGCCGTAAAAGGCGGCGGCCAATCCCAGGCCCGTCAGCGGCCCGGCAAGCGCAATGTATGCCTCATGCTCCAATTCTTGCGGCACGGCGCCAGCGGTAAACGCTCCCAGAAGCGGAACGAATGCGGGCAATCGGACCGGTAAGCCGTAGGCGCGAAACGCGAAATAGTGCCCCAGCTCGTGAGCGAGCAGAACGAACATGAGAACGACCGCGAGCCGCCAGCCAAAGATTACGACATACACCCAAAGCGAAAGCAAGAACGTCCAACTCGGTGCGAGCAGCTTCACGCCGACGAGCAGCACGAACTTGAATTTTGCCAGAAATGCGATGACCGCAGCCACGCCTGCACCGAGCGCGCCGCCGCCGCGACGGCGTTTGGTAACGTTACGCGGCGACGGTTCGCGGTCGTGTGGAGGCGGCAGGTAATCCACGTCGCCCTCTTCAACCGCGTCCCGTGCAAGTGCCTGTTATCGTGGTCGTGGGCGGCGGCTTCGCCGGAAGCACGGTTGCTCGCCGTCTGGAGCGCCGGCTTCACCGCAATGAAGCCAGCGTACTCTTATTGAGTCGCGACAACTACACGCTCTTTACGCCGATGCTGCCCGAGGTCACGTCCGGAGAACTCGAGGTGCGCCACATCCTGACGCCGATCCGCGTAGAATTACGCCGCACGTCGTTCGTCTTGGCGGAAGTGGAATCGATCGACGTGGACCGCAACACAGTCACCTATCGCCACGTTCTGACGAGGCTGTCCGCAACCGTGCACTACGATCATCTCGTGCTCGCGCTCGGCTCGTCTACGTCAACGTTTGGGCTTCCCGGCGTCGCCGAGTATTCGTGGGCGCTGAAGTCTTTGGAAGATGCCGACGCTTTGCGCAATCGGCTCGTTTGGTTACTGGAACTAGCGGACACCATTGCAGAAAAGGAACGTGTTCGGCGGTATTTGACGATTGCAATCGTCGGCGGCGGATTTACCGGCGTCGAGACGGCCGGTGAGATCGTCGAGCTCTTCCGCAGCGTATTGCGTTTTTATCCGCGCCTGCGCCCGGCGGACGTGCGCGTGGTGTTGGTAGAAGCCGGGCCGACGCTGTTGGCCGGGCTTCCGCCGCGCATGGGCGAGTATTCGCGCCGCAATCTCGAGCGCCGCGGCGTAGAAATCATGACGGGTGACGGCGTTGCCGGCGCGGATGAGGACGGATTAACGTTGCAGAGCGGGCGCCGGATCGAGACGGCGACGATCGTGTGGAGTGCCGGCGTCGCGCCTTCTCCAATGATCGCGAAAACGGCGCTGCCCAAGACCAAGCGCGGAGCCGTAATGACCAACGCAGACATGCGCGTAACGAGCTTTCCAAACGTGTGGGCGCTGGGCGATTGCGCCGCGATTCCCGACGGCGAAGGCGGCGTGTATCCGATGACCGCGCAGCATGCGATTCGAGAAGGGCCGGCGCTCGCCGACAATATCGTCGCGGTGCTGCGGGGAAAGCCAACCAAACCGTTTCGTTACGCGTCAATGGGCATGATGGCCGCTCTTGGCGCACGCCGTGCCGTCGCGCAGCTTCCCGGAAACCTGGTCTTGACCGGCTTTGTCGCCTGGTTCCTTTGGCGCAGCTACTACCTGCTTCGCCTCCCTGGACTCGATCGAAAATTGCGCGTCGCGTTTGACTGGACGCTCGACCTGCTGTTTCCGCGCGATATTGCCGAACTTCGCGTTGACACCCAAAAGCAAGACGTGGGCCCTCGTTAGGGAATCACTACACATGGAACTGCGCGAGCCGATCGATCGGTTAATCCGCGATCCGAAAGAGTTCACGCGCGACGTGAGCTTTCCAGACGCTAAGGAGCTGCGGATCTACGACGAAACGCTGCGTGACGGCGAGCAAATGCCTGGGGTCTGCTATACGCCCGGCCAAAAGCTCGAAATCGCTAAGGCCCTCGCCGGCATCGGCGTGCACATCATGAGCGTCGGTTTTCCCGCCGCATCGGAAGGCGACCGGCGCACGCTGCAGCTCATCGTCGACGCGAAGCGTCGCGGAGAGCTGGGTAATGCGGAAATCGTCGTCATGTGCCGCAGTCATCGCGGCGATATCGACGTCACGGTCAAAACGCTGCGCGAGGCCGGCGTCGAACCGCGAGAGGTCACGTTTTTCATCTTTACCAGCGGCAGCGACTTGCACCTCAAATATAAGATCGGTAAGACGCTGTTGCGCTTCGAAGGACGCGACGAAAAGGAGTGGCTCGATTTGCCGCTCGAGTTTTATCGCGATGCGAACATTCGATTGCAATGCGATGCGATTGCGCATGCTCGCTCCTACGGAATCGATCGGATCGAATTCGGCGCCGAAGATGGAAGTCGCGGCGACGTCGACTATTTCATCCGTTATTTCAACGCCGCGCTCGAAGCGGGCGGAACGCGCCCGGCGTGGCCCGATACCGTTGGAACGCTGACTCCGGAGGCAACACGTTGGTATTGCTCGCGCATTGTCAAGGGCTTACCAAAAGATCTGCCGATCGTCGCGCACCTTCACAACGACTACGGGCTTGGTACGATCAACGCACTCACCGCAACGTCGTGCGGCTTTAAGGTGGTCAGCGTCACGGCCAACGGCTACGGCGAACGCGCCGGCAACGTCAAGCTGCACGAGTACGTCGTGGCCCTGCGAGTGCTTTACGGGATCGAGATTCCCGGATTTAAATACAATAAGCTGCGGGAACTCGCGCGCTTCATGGAACGCATGAGCGGCATTCCAATGCAGCAGCACGAGCCGATCGTGGGCTCAAAGGTCTTCGCACACGAATCGGGCATCCACACGCACGCGATCCTCATCGACCACCGGATGTACGAAGCGGTGCCGGCCGACCTCGTCGGCGGCGGGACGAGTTTCATTTTCGGCAAGCATTCCGGGGTTGCGCTCGTCGAAGACACGCTGCGCCGTCAGCGCGAACGGCTCGATCGCGCCGGCGTGACCGTAACCGGCGAGCTCGCCCACCGCGTTACCGACGAGATCAAGCGTCTGCGTGAGGAGCGCGCCGCTTCCAGCATGAGCGAAGAAGCCATCGACGCCTACGAACGGGCCATGCGGAGTCTGTCCCTCGATGAAGACGACGTCGTCGAGATTGCAATCGCTTTGGGCGCGCCGGTGTCGGGGTGACACGCGTTGTGCTACGGCGTAGTACCGGCTAACGAGTCGGTAACCGGCTTTAGGGTCGTTTGATAGATCGTCGTGCTCGTGCCGTATACTTCGTCGTCCTTACGCTGCGTCACGTACTCGTCGACCGAGATTGGGAGTAGGCGCCGAGGATCGTAGCCGATTTTTGGTTTGTGCTTGGGTGGTCACATCGGCAGCGCTTTTTGTGATGACGTCGCGCACTTCTGTGATGATGATGGCCTCATTTGCCTTACTCTTCGGGGTTGACCGTGACGTTGGGATCGCACGTGACATAGGTATTGCCATACACGATGCAAGTTGCCGGTGGTGCGTTTCTCGTGTATAAGCCGTACTCGCTAACGCGCACGACGAGCCCGGTGTCGGGCTGTTTCCATAAAACGTCGACGATCATCGTTCCTCGGGCGCCGAGGTTGCCGTGGTAGTAGCTAATGCCGGACCCGCCGATGCTTTCGAAGTTAGGGTCTTCGGCCGGATTCTTTGAGTCGCGAGCGCTTAGCGTTTGGCAGCCGTACGTGAACGAATAGAAGACGTGACGTATCGCAGCGGGATCTCTTCGCCGGTGGCGTGGTTGAGGAAAACGCTGCCCAAAAGGCTCCTATGTAAGCGCTCCGAGCCGCCAGGTTGCGACGAATGCTTTAAAAACAACCGGATACTCCTCGTGCACGAAGCGGACGCTGCGCCCTCCCGTGCGTGAGAACCCGGGGATCATCTCGACGCGATCGGCTTGTTCGGTCTTGGCAAGGGTCACGTCGAGCGTGACCGGCGAATCGAAGCGGTACGGCTTGGCCTGCGAGGCTGCCGCAACCGCAGCGCGCGCACCCTCGCGAATCGCCGATTGAGCGTTGCGCGGCGTCAGCGAGGCCGCCGCAAAGGTCCCAATCGATTCCTTCACGATGACACCGTGGGCCCACGGCATCCGTTCGCGCACGCCTTCAACGGTCGTTCGGTCGCCGGTGATGAGAAGCAGGGGAATTCCGTGATGGCCCAAGAGCGCGGCGTTCAGCGTCGCTTCGCTGCAGCGAATGCCGTTCACGCAAACGTCGTAGATGACCGATGGCGTATACGTGTGACAAAGCACGGCGTCGGCATCCCCGATTGCTCCGTGATATCCGACGAAGAATGCGCCACCGAAGGTAGCATCGGCATCCTGGACCATTGAAAACGGCTTTCGATTTCCAAAAATGACGCGCACGTCGCCGGGCAGTTCGTCCAATAGAAGGTTGCGCATCGGCCCGTGCGAGTCGTTGACGAGGACCTCGAGCGCACCCCCGTCCCGCGCTCCCTCAATCGCGCTGCGAACCTCGTGCGTGTAATATTTGCGGTAGATCGCGTATTCGGGGTGCGGTGTGCGTGCGTCGACTTGCTCCCATGCGCATACTCCAGCTACGCCTTCCATGTCGGATGAAACGTAGATCTTCATGTCGGGGTGCTTGCAGCGCCACCCATGCGGGTGGCAACGATAAACGCACGCAAGAGCATGCCATAATTGTCAGTCGTGAACCCAACGGCGCGGGAGCCAATGCGCCCGAACCCTGGCATCAACTCGATCATATCGGCTTGTTCAACGGTAACCGTTTCGAGAACGAGCTCGTAAGGGGACTCGAAACCAAACGGTTTTGCTTGCGCGACGCGATCCATGGCCTCGCGCGCCCCGGCGCGAATCGCGGCTTGCGCGGCTTGCGGCGTCAGCGAGTTGACCGCGGAAAAGCCGATGGAATCTTTGACCGTAACGCCGACCGCCCAGGGCATGTGCCGCAAGGTCTCTTCGACGATCGTGCTGTCGCCGGTGATCAGCACGACCGGCACGCCGTAACTGCCGGCTAGTCCTGCGAATACCAAAGCTTCGCTGCACTCGGTGCCGTTGATCGCGACCCCGTACACCACCTCGTCGGTCATCGTGTGTGACAACGCGGCTGCGTCGCCTGATTTTGCATGGTATCCGGTAAGAAAAACGGCGTCGAAGGTTGCGTCCAGGCCTTGGCCCATCGAGCACGGCTTCGGCGCGCCGGAGAGCACCCGCAGTGCGTCGTCTGCCGGAAGCTCGTCGAAGAGCAAATTGTGCATCGACCAATGCGAGTCGTTGACCAAAATCTCCGTTACGCCGCGCTCGCGCGCTCCCTCGATTGCAGCCGTTACTTCGCGCGTCATATACGTGCGATAGACAGGATATTCGTGGCGGTCCGACGGATCGCACTGCTTCCACGAGCACACGCCCGCCGTTCCCTCCATGTCGCAGGAAAGATACAATTTCATTGCTGCGTTTCTCGGAGACCTTCGCGAGCCTGTGCAAGGCCCGTCTGCGCTGCAACGTTTTCGGGGTTGATCTTTAGAGCGCGACGATAGAGCGGGATCGCGTCCGCGAAACGATTTGCGGCAAGGTACATATCCCCGAGCTGGGTGATCGCGACGTCGTCCTTTGGATGCGTGGCGATTCGCTCGCGCAACGTTTTCAGCTGCTCGACAACGGCCGGTGGCGGCCCTCCTTCGACGCTAGCCTGCGATCCTTCGTTGCGTTGCAACCGTGCGGCGGTTGCAGGGTTGGCTGCCTTCCCGAAAACCGAGCCCATCACGCCAAAACCTTCGCTGACGAGATATGCCATCAGCCCAAGAAAGAGCAACGACAGGACGGCCAGGATTGGAAGGTATATCCGCGGCGGTAAACCGCGGCCGAGCTCCGTCGACACCAAGAGTCGTTTGGACGCGCGACGAAACAAATCATTCGTGCTGCCCGCCGAATCCGATCTTCAGTTACTCTTCGCGCGCTTGAACTATCAGTTTTTTCAGGGAGAAGTGCCCGACTGCCGGATTCGTTATAACGAGCGATTCAGCAATTCCGCGGGACGCATCAGCTACGGCGGACGGCCGTTGATCATCGAGCTTTCTCCGAAACACTTTCGCAAGTACCCCGGAGCCTTGGAAGAGACGTTGCTCCACGAAATGGTGCACGCCTGGTGTTACGCCAAATTTCGAGATACGGGCCACGGCCCGCGCTTCAAGAAGAAGCTGCGCGAATGCGGCGTTTCCTCGATCTATCACGAGCTGGGCAACGTACGGCCGCTGACCGAATCGGGCAAACGCTACATCCTGCGCTGCGAGCATTGCGGGTTCGAAACGCTGCGAAAGAGGAAGCCCGGCCGACCGGCGAGCTGCGCCCGCTGCAACAAGCGCCGCTTCGATTCGCGGTATCCGCTAACGATTTACGAGGTGACGCAGACGCGCGTCGTCGGTACGACGCTAGGCTTCGCAGCGCTCGCGGGTCAAGGGCCCTAGGTGCATACCGCTCGATAGAGCTCGAACACGGAGTCCTTTGCAAACCCCAATTGCTGGTAAAAACGCACCAAGTGCGGCTCAGAGATCGGCAGCTCGACCAAGACGGCCCGAGCCTCCGTGCGTGATGCGTAGTCCAGGCAGGCGCGAACTAACCGCTTGCCGATCCCGCGCTCGCGAAACGGTTGCTCGACGTACAGATCGCTGAGAAACCACTGCCGCCTGCAGTACCACGACGAAAAGAGAGGATAGAGCTGAAGAAATCCGGCGCAAGCTTCGTCTTCAAACGCGGCTAGCACGACCGATTCGTTTTGCCTCATTCGCTCGGCCAAGAACGCGCGCGACGTCTCGAGGTCGGGAGCATTCGTAAAGAAGCGGCGATACGCGTCGAAAAGCGGCGCGAGGGAATCGAGATCTTGAGCAGCCGCGGTCCGGATCGTTAGCGACATTTGCGCAGCGCCGTTACCTGCCCAAAAAGAGCGTGCCGCTGGCCACAAAGCAGAGCCGCCGCATGTGGCGCGTCACCCACTGCGACCAGGGCGAGGATCACGTCGTCGCAGTCGGCGTAGGCACGTCCGCCGCCGACCGGCCGAGGCTTGATGCCGAGGAGGCTCTCGTAGAAACGGCATGCGGCAGCGAGCTCGCCAACCTCCAACGCCGCGCGAAAAAGTCGCACTGATGCCATCGAAACGAGATGCGCCGCTCGGTGGCGGAACCCTCGTTTCTTGCATTGCGACCTAAATCGAGGGAGAGATCGCGTCTTGCGAGCGAAGATAGATCGGGTTATGACAACGCGTATTGAAACCGACTCGATGGGCAAGATCGAGGTACCGGCCGACAAATACTACGGCGCGCAGTCGGCGCGCTCGCTTATCCACTTTGCTATTGGCGACGGCACGTGGCCGCGTGACGTAATGCCGCAAGCCGTCATTCGAGCAATGGGGACGCTCAAAAAGGCGGCTGCGCTCGTCAATCAGGATCTCGGTAAGCTCGATCGAGAGCGCTCGGACCTCATCGTCAAGGCGGCCGACGAGGTCATCAGCGGAAAACTCGACGCGCACTTTCCGCTGCGAGTGTGGCAAACGGGCTCCGGCACGCAGACGAACATGAACGTCAACGAGGTTATCTCCAACCGCGCCATTGAGATCGCGGGCGGCGAAATGGGTTCCAAGAAGCCCGTGCACCCTAACGACCACGTCAACATGTCGCAGTCATCCAACGACACGTTTCCGACCGCGATGCATATGGCTGCCGCCGAGGCAATGGCCGGCATGTTCCCTGCGGTCGAAGCACTTCGCGATGCGCTCGCCGAGAAGGCGAAGCGGTGGTCGCATATCGTCAAGGTCGGGCGCACACATTTACAGGATGCGACGCCCCTAACGCTGGGTCAAGAATTTTCGGGATACGTGACGCAGCTCGATCGCGCGCTCGAGGCGTGCAAAGAGGCACTCAATCATCTGTACGATTTGGCAATCGGTGGAACGGCCGTCGGTACGGGACTCAATGCGCATCCGGAGTTCGGCCGGCGCATGGCCGCGAAGATCGCCGAACTGACCGGGCTTCCGTTTCGCTCGCATCCAAACAAATTTACGGCGCTCGCATCTCACGACGACTTCGTCTTTGCTTCGGGGGCCCTCAAGATGCTGGGAGCGGCATTAATGAAGATTGCCAACGATATCCGTTGGCTGGCATCTGGTCCGCGCGCCGGAATCGGCGAACTCATTCTGCCCGAAAATGAGCCCGGCAGCTCGATCATGCCAGGGAAAGTCAATCCAACGCAATCCGAAGCGATGACGATGGTCGTTGCGCAAGTGTATGGGAACGATCTGGCGATTGCTTTCGGCGCGTCGCAAGGCAACTTTGAGCTCAACGTTTTTAATCCGGTCATGATCTACAATTTCTTGCATTCGACGACCCTGCTGCGGGACGCGTGCACGATGTTTCGCAAATATGCAATCGAAGGGCTCGTTGCCGACGAAGACCAAATTAAAAAGTACCTCGACCAATCGCTCATGGTAGTTACCGCCCTTGCGCCGCACATTGGTTACGACAAGGCAGCCGAGATTGCAAAGCACGCCCACCACTACAAGAAAACGCTTAAAGCGGCAGCGCTCGAGTTAGGTCACGTCACCGAGGATCAGTACGATAGCATCGTCGTTCCGAAAGAGATGACCTATCCGAAGTCGAAAACAGATTAGGTTAAAGAAGATGAGAACGTGGCAGAGAGGTTCGCCCGAACGAGGCGGTCGCTGCGGCCGATACGTGCTAACCTGTTGTGCAGCGGCTGCAATGCTCTCAGGGTGCGGCGGGCCGCAGCCTCCGATCGGAGCACCCGGTGCAGCCGCCCAAACCCGAGCGATCGCGACACACTCCGCACGTTCTCGGTCGTGGATGTCGCCGGAGGCGAGAGGCCAGAATCTCCTCTACATCTCCGATCTCGGTGCAAACTCCGTGATCGTTTATACCTATCCCAAAGGAAAGCTCGTCGGAGAAATAACCGACTTCGGATCGGTTGCAACCTTGTGCGCAAACAATGCGGGCGACGTTTTCGTCGTGGATGAAGCCGGACCGGTCGACGTCTACGCCCACGGTGGCACGAGCCCAATCAGGAGGCTCCAGAGTTCCGGCGCTCCCAACGGTTGCTCTCTCGATCCAACCTCCGGCAATCTCGCCGTCACGAATCAATCGTCATTACTTTACGGCACCGTTTCCATTTACGCAAAAGCAAAGGGTAAACCGAAAGCGTACTTCAACGACATGGTCGACGCGACGTTCTTTTGCGGCTACGATAATGCCGGAAACCTTTTTATGGACGGCTGGAACAAGTTGGGTAGCGTCATATTCTTGGAGCTGCCAAAGCGCGGGAAAACCTTTAGAATCATGAAGCTGGGCCGAAGCATCGACACTCCCGGCGGCGTTGTTTGGGACGGAAAATATATCGCCGTCGGCGACAAGGGGGCCGGATTGATTTATCGCACGACCGCACGCGGCAACATCGTGCAAACCGTAAAGCTGCACGGCGACCCGAACCTCGACCAGTTCTGGATTCAGGGCTCGACCATCATCGGACCCAACGCACAAAGCGGCGGAACCGCACTTTTTTTCCACTACCCGGCCGGCGGATCGCCGATTAGGGCGATCGCAGGATTTTCCTATCCTATCGGCGCTGCGGTGAGCTTGGCTCGATAGCTACGCGGTGCGCTGAGATGCGACTTACAGCCCACTGATTGCAAAGCCGGCGGCATTCCCTCGGTAGGTGCCTATTCCGACGACGCTATCGCCGGGCCCAAACGCGTATGCAGACTCGAAGCGCCAGCCTTGGGCGTGCACGAGATCATCAAGGCGGTGAAGCCTTCCGTCTTGCCACAAGAATGCGTAGTGACGACCGCGTTCGTCCTCAAGCATGCCGGCCACCCGGTTCGTCGCGTCAATCGCATAGGCGACGCTCAACGGCGCGTCGGCTGCAGGCTCGGCCGGCGTTGCAGCACCAGATAGCCACGCGCGTGCGTGCGGTTGTGCGTTGAACGCGGCGCCTTTGCCGGGAGGTACGCTGGTGCCCACCGCGGCACCGTTTGCGTTGACGGCAATCGCCACCCCGTCCCCGAGCTGTTCGCGCGTTCGCTCGTGCCAACGTACTGCAACGAAGCGCTCGCGGTCCGAAACGACGTTCGAGGGTGCAGGAATGCTGCCGATGTAAGCGGTGTACCCGACAGTGTAGAGCCCTCCGGTTTCTAACGCCATGCCGTTGCCCATGTTCAAGCATTCCCTGCTGCGCAAATGAACGACGACCGGCGCATATTGACCGGACGCGTCGTCCAAATCGACGATCGGCGGCGATTGCATTGTGGCAATCAGCGAGCCGTTGCTCAAGGCGCCGGCGATCAGCGGGCCAGCCGAAGATTGCGGGAAGTTTTCACACGAACTCATGTCGATTGCCGTTCCAAGAAAACCCCAGATGCGTTCGGGCTGCTCGCCGTTTACCAGCAGCCCTCCAGCCGGGTCAAATCCAGCGACCGCGGTAGCACCGCGTACGTCGGCTAACGCGTAGCCGCTGCCGCGATTCCAAATCGCGACGCGCTGGACGAAACCACCAATCGTTACCGTTGCGGCAATCGTTCCGTTTGGCGCAACGCTCATGAGCGCCCTAGAACCGAACGGATCGACGGTCGCGTGTGGCGGAAGCGCAAGCAAACGCACGAAGATGGACGCAACGAGCGCGAGCTGCATCAGCGAGTTTCATTTCGAACCGCCGGCGTCACCAGGGCGGCCAGCGCGATCGTGATGTACGCAACGCATGAAATCCACATTGCGGCGTGGGGGTTATAATGGTCGGCAAACCAGCCGAAAAACAACACTCCCGGAATCATACCGGACAGCACGAGCAACCGCACGGCCCCCATGACGCGCCCAATGATTTCTTCCGGCGTAACGCGCATGCGGAAACCGATGATTTGCGCGAGCTCGAAGTTCGCGAGCGCGTTTGAGGCAGCCCAAAAGACGGCCGCCGCCCATATATTTGAAACGAGGACGACGGGCAGAAAGAGCAATGCGTCCATGAGATACGCCATCGTGAGCGCACGGCCGAACGGCCAGCGTGAGGCGTTGCGTACCGCAAACGTTGCGCCGGCGACGGCACCAAGTGCCGAGATACTCAGAAAGGCACCGACCTGCTGATCGCCGGCACCAAAATCCTTCTTGAGAAAGGGAATGAGAATAGCGTACGCGCCGAAGCCGAAAAAGTTGAGGGTCATCCCGGTAAAGGCTTGCATTCGCATGCCCGCGTCTGCCCAAAGGCGGCGGTAGCCAAGCGCGATGTCCTCCGCGATGTGGCGCACCGACGGGAGCCCGCCCACCACGTCCGGCCCCAGAGACGGGATGATATAAAGCGAAAGCTGTGCCGCCAAATAGGTCAACGCGTTTATCGTCAGCGCGGGCAGCGGCCCAAAATATGCAAAGAGAGCGCCTCCGATGACGGGAGTGATGAGGTTCGATGCATTCTCCGCGGTGATGAGTACCGCAATGGCTTCGGTCGAACGGTGCCGGCCAAGCATGTACACGATGCTGGACGATTGACCGCTTACAAATCCGGCGGCAGCGATCGAAATGAGGATCAGCCCACCGTAGATCATTGCCAACGTAATAAAATGCAGCCAATAGGCAACGGCGAGAAAGGCCATGATCGTGAACCGAATCGCATCGCAAGCGATCATCAGCTTACGGCGGTCTAGGCGATCTGCGAGCGATCCCCCAACCAGCGAGAACAGCGCAAACGGTCCGAACTCGCACGCGAAGGCCGCCCCGGTGGAAAGCGCCGAGTGCGTCAAATGGTAGGCCAACAGCGGAACGGCAAGCAAACGCAAGCCGTCGCCGAGCAAACTCAGAGACTGCCCGACGAAATACTGGCGAAACGTGCGCGATTCAAAGATGCTCGAGGGCCGCTGCCCTTGCACTATATTTGCCGCCAAACCAGCGTAATTGCAGCGACGACGAGCGCGATGGCGACGGCGATCGCAAGCTGCGGCGACTTTAGACGTAGCGAGAGTCGCGCCCCGATGGGTCCGCCGGCCAAACCGCCAAGTACCAGAGGCAGAACGGCGCTCGAAGCGACGTCGTGCTGCAGTGCATGCATTACGAGGCCGACTGGAGACGTAAGCAAGATGGCAAAATGTGAGGTCGCGCTAATTGCATGCGCCGGGAGCTCGGAAAAGTAGAGGAACGTCGGGATAAGTACGATTCCGCCGCCCAAACCAAAGAGACTTAAGAATAACCCCATCACAAAGCCGGTTCCTACGGCCGCTCTGTACGACATGCCCTTCATTGCGCTGATGCTCGTGCGTACTTCCCGGCCTTCCATCCGACGGCGTATGTTCCACGCGATATCGATCGCTACGGCGATCAGAATAAGCGAAAGGACGGAGTCGAACAGTTTGGCAGAAATGTGAAGGGCAAGGATAGCGCCCAGGATGCTGCTCGGCAGGCCGCCTAATGCAATGAGCAATCCGACCTTGAGATGAACGCGGCCATGGAGAAAGTAAGTGAACGCTCCGCTCGCGCTGTTGGCAACGATGAGTACGAGAGACGTTCCGGCAGCTTCGGCGGGCGGAAATCCAAACACGATGCGCAACAACGGAACCAAAATGAAGCCGCCGCCGAGCCCCACCATCGATCCACAGATGCTCGCGAGGAAAGCGACGGCAAAAATTTCGACAGGGCCGATCATTAGGACAGAGTCAATTTGAGTCGTTTGACGTTATAAATTGCGATCGGGCAGCTCTTGCCCTTGACCGAGACTGGCGCGAGCTCGTCGACTTCGACGATGTCACGGCATTGCGCGTAAGTCGTTTCGCTGATAATAATTTCTCCGCCCTTTGCAACGTTATACAAGCGCGCTGCGACGTTCACGTCATCGCCGATGACAGTATAATTCATGCGCGAGCTTGCGCCTAGGTTTCCCATCACCACCTCTCCAGTATTGATGCCCATCCCGACCGTAAATTCTTTCTTCCCCTCCGCTTTCCAGCGCTGCGCAAGCTCGCGAATCCGATCTTGTTGTTTGATCGCCGCAACGACCGCGTTGCGTGCATCCTCCGGCGTTTGATACGGCGCGGAGAACACGGCCATGACGCAGTCACCGATGAACTTGTCGACGTACCCGCCGTAGTCGAATATGATCTTGCACATCTCATCAAAGTACTCGTTGAGTTGCCTGTAGATCTCTTCCGGCGTCATCGTTTCGCTCATCGCCGTAAAGCCGCGTATGTCGCTATAAAAAATCGTAGCCTTCACGCGCTTGCCGCGCAGAGCCAGCGCATCTTTGGGGTCCCTCTGTTTGAGGATCTCGGCTACGACCGCCGGGCTCACGTGCATGCCGAACAAATTGGTTACCAAGCGTCGCTGAGAAGCTTCATTGATGATCCGATAGATGGCAACGAACGTCGTTCCAAGCAGCATGGCGAAGCCCACGTGTACGAGATCGAGCCAATAGAGTTTGACGGCAAACAGATAGAGGTTCAGGTAGGCGTAAAGTACGGTCGCGGTTAGCGAGATGGCAATTGCGGTGGGCGTACGCAATAAAGTGAATGCCAGCGCTGAGAGGAGCGGCAAAATGATTGCAAGGGAAACGTCTAGCCACAATGGAGCGACGCGCAGGTAGTAACCACGCATCAGCTGGTCGGCAAGTCGCGCATTAATGAATAAACCGGGAGCACGGTTACGCCCTGCCGTCGTTGAAGAGTCAAAGGTTCCTTGCGCGGTTGCTCCGACGAAGACAAGCGCGCCATTCGCGAACGTACGAAGTTCGGCCGGTTTTGCGGCATAAACGTCTTTGAACGACAGCAGCCCGCGCCCGACAAAAGGCGGCGCGCTGAATTCGTCAACCCCGGTTGCAAGATCGAGATGGTGTTCGGTCTTCGTCGGCAGCAAGAGCATAATGCGATCGCCGAAGCCTTCGTCGAAGAGCGGAATCTTCGACGTATCGGGAGGCCGTCCGGCGTAAACGGCGACAGCTTGCACGGCCAGGGGAAAAAGGCGCTCGTTGCCGTGTTCGCCGTGCTGTCCGGTATCGATCTCCGCGGGCATTCCGAGCGCATACCCTCCGGGCGAGTCGAGCGTGTTAAAGCCGAGCGCAGCTGCATATGGGCGGAGTGTCGCGGCGGGAAGCTCTTCTGCGATCTGGCCGGCGCTCGTCGTCGTAATGAGATAGCCAAGAACGGTCGGCAGCTTGCGCATTGCCGCCGCGAATGCTGCGTCTTCGGCCGGGTGCGGCTCGATGAAATCGATGTCGAAGACGACCACCTTCGCGCCCGCTGCCTTCAGTTTTTCGAGAAACGGCTTGTACACCGTGCGCGGGAACGGAAATCCCATTTCCTTGTACGTGGCTTCGTCCACCGTGACGATTCCAAGATTGGGATTGGCGGAATTTTCGTACGAAGGCTGTCCAAAACCGAGTTGGCCCGTGTAATTCAACAAGCTCACGTGCGCGACCAAGTCCGCGATGCGATTGACGAAAGGGAGCGTATTGAGGGGAAGGGCCGCCAGCGTGACACCAATTCCGCTAGCCACACCTCCCAGGACGAGAGCAATGACGAGCGCTCTCATCAGCCCGAGCGTCCGATATACCGCCGATCTCGCGTATCGATGCGAATCACGTTACCGGTTTCCACAAAGAGCGGCACTTGCACCGTGGCACCGGTTTCGAGTCGTGCCGGCTTGGTGGTGTTTGTTGCCGTGTCGCCCTTGAATCCGGGATCTGTTTCGACCACTTTGAGCTCGACGTGAGCGGGGAGGTCGATGCCGATTGGAATGCCGTCGTGGAATTGAACGTCAACGGCCATTCCGTCTTTGAGGAAATCCGCAGGGTCGCCGATCAAATCGCGCTGCAAGGTCACATTTTCAAATGACTCCTGATCCATGAAATGATAGCCCTCGGCATCGTTGTACAGCATCTGCATCGATCGGTTATCCACGATCGCGCGCTCGAGTTTTTCGCCGGCTCGGAACGTGCGTTCCAAGGTCGTTCCGGTCTTAACGTTTTTCAAGCGCGTGCGCACAAACGCCGATCCCTTTCCGGGTTTGACATGCAGGAACTCGATCACGGTCCAGAGCTGCCCGTCGACGACGATAGTAATTCCGTTTCGGAGATCGTTCGAAGAGATCATGGGCTCTGAAGGTACGGGTTCCACGAGCGCGAGCCCTGGTCCGTGATTATCGCCACGTTATTAGAGCGCTTTGTCCGCTCCCGCGCGCCCGAATAATCGTATCGGTCCTTCGGTCCCGGCGCGCAGGCGGGCAATGTTCTCGCGATGCTTCAAAAGGATGACGAGCGCCGCCAGCACGCCGAAGATTGTTTCCGCCGTCGAACGCGTAAAAATGAATAATGCGAACGGAGCCACCACGCTGCCGAGCATGGAGCCGACCGAGGAGTAGTGCGTTGCCGATGCCGCGATCAGCCATCCGAGCACCGCGACGAGCCCCGCTTTCCAGCTGAGGCCGAAGAGCGCTCCGAATGAGGTTGCCACGCCTTTGCCGCCCCTAAATTTTAACCACGGCGAGAAGCAGTGACCCAGAACGCAAGCCGCTGCAACGACAGCGCCAAGCCGGTCCGAGTGAGAAATGGTTACCGCGACGAACGTGGGCGCGAAACCCTTGAGAGCATCGAGCAGAAGGACGGCCGCCGCGCCGCCTTTACCGAGCGTACGCAGCGCGTTCATCGCTCCGATATTTCCGGAGCCTTCCTTTCGAATGTCTACGCGATAGAAGATGCGTCCGATGACGTAACCGAAAGGAATCGAGCCGATGAGGAAGGCGCACACGGCCGCTACGATCATTGCGGCTCTTTGCGGCGGGCGCGAAACTCCAGCGTGAGCGGAACGCCCTCAAAATCGCAATGGTCGCGAATCGTCTTTTCGAGGAATCGCCGATAGTTTGCCGGGATGAGCTCGGGATCGTTGCAGTGGAAAACAAAGATGGGAGGGTGCGTTGCCGGTTGGGACGCGTAGTACAGTTTGAAGAGGCGGCCGCCGATGGCCGGCGGCGGATGCGCGACGACGGCGCTACGCATGGTTGTATTGAGCTGGGCGGTCGGAACCCGCCGATCGAGATTCTCCGCGACGTGGTCGACGATCGGCATCAAGCTTCCAAGGCGGCGGTGCGTTTTCGCCGAGAGGAATGCGATCGGAGCGAAGGGCGCAAACGGAATCAATTCCAAAATTGCGTTTGCTAGCTCGCCCTGGCTAAAGTCGCCCCCCTGCTCCCGCACGAGATCCCACTTGTTGCCGACGAGCACCAAACCCTTACGTTCCTCGATAGCAATGCCGACGAGTCGCCGATCTTGCGCCGTCACGCCATGCATGGCGTCAAAAACAAGCAGTGCAATGTCGCAACGAGCGAGTGCGTTGAGCGAACGAAGCGCGGCGTAGTACTCGATCGCGCTGTGGGCTTCAGGTTTCTTCCGCACCCCGGCGGTATCGATCAGGCGAATCTTCCGATGATGCCAGCTGAAGGTCGTGTCGATTGCATCGCGCGTTGTTCCGGGAACGTCGGATACAATGGCGCGTTCTTCGCCGAGCAGAGCATTGAGCAGCGAGCTCTTCCCGACGTTCGGACGCCCGACGATTGCAAGCGCCAGTTCGCCTTCCGGCGGCGCGATGCTCTGATCGGCCGGCAGCAATTCGACGACACGATCGAGCAGATCGCCCGTTCCTTCGCCGTGAATCGCCGAAACGGCGATTGGCTCTCCAAACCCGAGTTTCGAGAACTCCGCGTGCACCGAACCAGCCGCGCTCGGAGACTCCGCTTTGTTGGCGGCGAGGACGATCGGCCGGCGCTTAGCACGCAGAATGCGCGCCACCTCTTCATCGAGTGGATGAAGGCCATCTTGCGCGTCGACGACGAGAACCACAACCGCTGACTCTTGCGCCGCAACCTCGGCTTGCTTGCGCGTCACGTCGGCGAGCTCCCAGCCGTGCGCAACGTCGGCGTCCGGATCGATCCCGGCCGTATCGACGAGGCTAAAAATTCGCTCGCGCCACTCACATAAGGCATACAAACGATCGCGGGTGACGCCCGGGGTGTCTTCAACGATGGCCAAGCGGCGGCCAATCAGACGGTTAAAGAGAGCGCTCTTCCCCACGTTGGGACGCCCCACGATTGCAACCGTGAGCGGATGAAGCGCGCCTCGCGCCGGATCCGACAGCGTGTCCATCTCCACGTCGGGCCAGGTTTGACGCGGGTCGTGGCGCTACCCACGTGGAAGCTGGCCGACCGGCTTATGGCGAACATCTATATCGAGACGTTCGGCTGCCAGATGAACGAGGCGGACTCGCAGTACGTTGCCGATCGTGCGGCGTCGGCCGGATATGCGATCACATCGAAGGCCGAAGATGCGGACGTTTTGGTGCTGAACACGTGTACCGTCCGAGATAACGCGGAGCGGCGCGCCTACGGGCGCATGAACCATTTTAAGGCCATCAAGGATGCCGATCCCAGCGTCCGACTCGTGGTCATGGGATGTTTGGCCGAACAAGATCGCGATCGCATGCTCGAGCGCGCGCCACACGTGGACGCCGTTTTCGGCACCAAGGAGCTTGCACGCCTGGGCGACCAGCTCGCGGCGTGGCAACCATCCTTCTCGCAACGAGTCGATTTTGCCGGCGACCGCGCACTGCTCACGCCGCTCGGAGGAACTGCCGACGCAGTCTCCGATGCGTTCTCCCATCTTCGTGCTTTCGTCAACGTACAACGCGGTTGTTCGTACTACTGCACGTTCTGCATCGTTCCGCATGTCCGCGGCCGGTTCGATCACCGGCCGCTCGAAACGATTGTTGCCGACGTGCGAGAGCAGGTGAAGGGCGGCGCTCGGGAGGTCATGCTCGTCGGACAGACCGTCAATGCTTGGAAGGATCCGTCAAGCGGCGCGGACTTTGGAGCGCTTTGTGTGGCCGTCGGCGCACTTCGAGGGCTCGAACGCCTGTCGTTCATCTCTCCTCATCCCAGAGATTTCACCGAAAAAATCGTCTGTGATATGGCGAGCGTTCCGCAGTTGAATCCAAGAATTCATCTGCCTCTGCAATCGGCTAGCGACGCCGTTCTACGCCGAATGAACCGCAAGTATACGGCAGCGCAGTTTCGTGAAAAGGTCGATCTGATTCGGCGCTATCTGCCGGGCTGCGCTATCACCACCGATATCATCGTCGGGTTTCCAGGAGAAACCGACGCGGACTTCGAGATAACGCTCGATTACGTACGCAGAGGCATCTTTGCCAACGCTTTTATGTTCGTGTACTCGAGTCGTCGCGGGACCCCGGCTGCACTCTGGGAACAGGTGCCTGCGGAGGTGTCAGCGGCACGTTTCGCGCGGTTACTCGATGCGCAGAACGTGGTGACCCGCACCTACCACGATGCCAAACTCGGCACGACCGTTCGGGCGCTCGTTTCCGGTCCGTCGAAAAAGGACAGCTCGAAGCTGGCGTCAAGAACACTCGACAACGTGACGGTGATTGCGCCGAAGCCACTCGACTATGACGAAAGGCTCTACGCCGCCGAGCCATGGCTGGATGTGACGATCGATGGTGCTCACGTTTGGGGTTGCAGCGGCACGATCGTGCGACGCGCAGCACGGTGTACGGATGAGGGTTCATCAGTAAAGGCACGGGCTCTTAGCCTGCTTTGAGCGCCGCTAAGTACTCGCCCATGCTGGAGCAGTACTTTGGGATGAAGGTCAAGCATCCTGAGGCGATTCTGCTCTCACGTGTCGGCGATTTCTATGAAGCGTACGGCGAAGATGCCGAAACGATCGCGCGAGCTCTCCAAATTGCGCTAACGAGCAAGGAAGCCGGAGGTGGAAAGCGCGTTGCGATGGCCGGCGTTCCGCACCACGCGCTCTCACAATACTTAGCTCGGCTCGTGCAGCAGCGGTTTATCGTCGCCCTCGCCGAGCAGCTTGAAATGCCGCAGCCCAACAAACTGGTACGCCGCGAGGTGGTGCGTCTCGTCACGCCGGGCACGCTGATCGAAGACCAGCTCTTGGACGGTAAGGAGAACAATTATTTGGCGGCGCTTGCCGCGGTGGGCGACAATTTTGCGCTCGCCTATGCCGACGTATCGACCGGCTTTTGCGCCGCCACCGCCTTAGGCGGCGACGGCGCCTATGAAGATACGTTGACCGAACTGGGACGCATCGGGCCCTCTGAGGTCGTTGCCGACTTGCCGGCCGATCTCCGCGCGGCAATGGCCACGGCGATCGACGCACTCGGCGCACGATTGGCGGCGCCGCCGATCGGGCTTGTCGAAGCACGCGAGCGCGGAAGTGTCGACGGATTTTCGCTCGACGAGTCGCTGGCGATCCATCGTGCGCTTGACGCATTATCCGGCTTCGTGCGCCGCACCGGGGTCACCAACGGTGAAGGCGGCCTCAATCCTCCGCAGCTCTACCGAAGCCAGACCTTTCTCGCCCTCGATCCCGCGACGCGTAAGAATCTCGAGCTAACGCGCGCTCTCGGTCAAAGTCCTCGAGCAACGTTGCTCGGTACGCTCGACCAATGCGCAACATCCATGGGTTCGCGGATGCTGGCGCGTTGGATTTTGGCCCCGCTCGTGGAGCGCGCTCGCATCACCGAGCGCCAGAACCACGTTGCGGCTCTCCTCGAGGAGCATGCGCGGAGGCAGGCGCTGCGCGAAGTTCTCAAGGGCTATTTCGACCTCGAGCGCATCGCGCAGAAGGTTCGATTTCGACGTGCGACGCCGCGCGATCTGGCATCCTTGCGACGCACGCTCGATGGGCTGAAGCCGCTCAAAGCGGTTTCTCCGCCGCAGCTGGCGACGGTTCTGGTTAACGTTGCGGAATTTGCCGACATGCTCGACGATCTGCATCACACACTCGTTGACGATCCGCCGGCTACCGTCAGCGACGGCGGCGTGATTCGGCCGGAGGCTCACTCCGAGCTGGCGGACTGTCTATCGCTGCGCAGCGACGCCCGGTCGCGCTTGGCGGAGCTGGAGGAACGCGAGCGTGATCGCACCGGCATCAAGGGCTTACGAATCAAGTACGCGAGTGCCTTTGGCTATGCGATAGAGGTGAGCAGAAGCCAGGTCGCGAGCGTTCCCGCCGATTACGTGCGCAAGCAAACCTTGACGACCGGCGAGCGGTACATCACGCCCGAACTCAAAGAGCTCGAGATTGCGATCTCGACCGCCCAATCCAGGCAGCAACGGCTCGAAGCGGAGCTGTTCGAGGCACTCGTAGAACGCGTTGCGGAGCGTAGCGACGAACTGCTCGCGGCGGCCGGCGCCATCGCACAGATCGATGCGCTCTGCTCCTTGGCACAATGTGCGGCCGAACGAGGCTACGTTCGTCCCGAATTTGTCGAAGATAGCGTTCTGCGTATCGATGATGGGCGCCACCCCGTCATGGAAACGATTCTGCACAAGCGCTTTATCCCCAACGACGTGCATCTGCGGGAGCAAAAAAACCGGTTTCTCTTGCTCACCGGGCCGAATATGGGCGGAAAGTCGACCTACCTGAGGCAGGTAGGCTTATTGACCATTATGGCGCAGATCGGGTCTTTCGTTCCCGCGAAGGCCATGAAATTGGGAGTCGTCGACCGGATTTTTACGAGGATCGGAGCCGGCGACGATCTAGCGTCGGGGCAATCGACATTCTACATGGAGATGGCCGAAGCGGCAAACATTCTCCGCCGCAGCACGAATCGCTCGCTCTTGTTGATCGACGAAGTCGGTCGCGGGACAGGAACGCTAGACGGCCTCGCAATCGCACAAGCCATCTGCGAATTCTTGCTGAGCTTAGAAGGGCAGTCGCCGATGGTGCTTTTTGCGACCCACTTCCACGAGCTTTGTGCGCTTTCCGAACACTATGGCAGCGTGACGAACTATCACATCACCGCAATCGAAAACACCGCACGCGAAGGAGCGCCGATCTTTTCGCACCGCGTGCAGCCGGGAAGTTCCTCGCGCTCCTTTGGGATCGAAGTCGCTCGCATGGCCGGCTTACCCGAAAGCGTTGTCGAGCGCGCGCAAGAGATCGCCGAGGCGTTGTCCGGCACGGCCGACGTCGAGGAGCGAGTGCCGCTGCGCAAGCGGATGCCGAAACGCCCAGCGCCGGAGCGGCAGCTTTCTTTTTTGCGGGACTAAATGCAGCGATTTCTCAGCACGCATTTATCCAATTGAAGGGACGATTTCGAGTGAGACGGGAAAGGATGGGCGCATGTCCTCTAGACGATTGATGCAGGCAGGGGCGATTGTCGCCGCCGGCCTGCTCTCGGCGGTTATCGGTTTTGTGGTCTTTCGCGCCCCGATCCAGCAGCAGATCACACAGCAGATCGCAACGCAATCAGCACAACAAGCCTTCGGTATGCACCAACTCAACGTGCTGGTTCTGGGATATCAGGATGACGAAGCGACGACTGACACCGTCATCCTGGCACATCTCGACGTGGATCGGCGTACGGCGACGCTCGTTTCGATCCCACGCGATTCGTGGGTTCCGGTTCCCGGCCAGGGATCGCAAAAAATTAACGCCGCCTATGCGTATGGCGGTGCGAAGACCACGGCACACGTCGTCAGCACGCTGATGGGCGGCGTTCCAATCGACGCAACAATCGCGTTGCAACCCGAAGGGGCCGCCCAGATCGTTGACGCCATGGGAGGGCTCAATGTCGACGTCGATGAGAACATGGACTACGACGATAACAATGGCGCTCTCCACATCCACCTCAAGAAAGGGGAGCAGTACCTTACGGGCAGCCAGGTGGTCGGGTACATTCGATTCCGTCACGATGTCACGTCGGATTACGGGCGGATGCATCGCCAGCAGCAAGTCCTAAAACTCATGATGGATCAGCTGAGCCAGCCGCAAGACTGGGCCAAACTTCCCCGCGTCCTGCAGTTTGCTCGCAAGGACATCACGTCGACGCTTAACGACAACCAGCTTCTCGCATTGCTGAGCATCTATCGCAACGTTCCCGACGAGAACATTCGAACGTTTACACTACCGAGCAAGGCCGGATGGGTCGGCGACGCCTCGGTCGTCTTTGTCGACCAGCGCTGGGCCAAGTTGATCGGCGGCCTTCTTTTTAGAAAGGTCAATCCGCCTCAGGACGAGATTCTCGTGGCGAATGCAACGGGTAATGCCGACCTCGACAAAACCGTTGTTCCTGCATTGAGGGGCGCCGGTTGGAACGTGCCGACCTTCATCGATCAGCCTGCGCGCACGACAAGCATCGTGATAGGCGCAACGCCCGCCGCTCAACTGCTATCCAAGACCTTTGCGACGACCTTGAGAACAGGTTCAAGGACGACGCTGGTCTTGGGATCCGATTTGGCGCCCGACACAGAATAGTTTGGTTATAGCGGCTACTCCTGTTTGGGGACCGGTTCGAGTCGGCCTATACGGCGAAGCATGCCATCTCTATTCCAGCGACACGATTGGTCCGCCGAACTACCGTGTTGTCGACATCGGCAAGCCCGGCGTCCCGGCGCTTGACGATGTGCAGCTCGCGACGATCAAGCAAATCGTGCAGTACAAAGGCGAGCAGACTCTGTGGTTTTCCTTCATCCCCAATGGTAAGGGCGGACAACTCCTCATCGTTTTTGATACTTCCGGTTATAACGATCAGCCAACACCCTGCATCTACGTTCCGATCGGCTATCCAGTGCTTAACGTGCGCTGCAACTGTTACTACGAATCGGGCGAAGAGGGGCGCCTTCGGTCGGGCGAAGGCGAAGCGGCGGTTCCGAAGCCATGGTTGACGCCAACTCCGTAATCGTCGAACTCGATGCGCTGACCATCGGGCAGATCGCCGCCGGAGAGGTCATCGATCGGCCATCATCGGTGGTCAAGGAGCTCGTTGAAAATGCCGTCGATGCGGGAGCCCGCCGTATCGAAGTCACCATCGAAGGCGGCGGAGTCGATCTGATCGAGGTTAGCGACGACGGCGCCGGAATTTCCCCGACTGCGCTTCCGCTCGCCGTGCGGCGCCACGCAACGAGTAAGCTTTCAACCGCCTCCGACCTGGAATCGATAACGACCTTAGGTTTTCGCGGGGAGGGTCTGGCGTCGATCGCGGCCGTTGCGCAGCTCGAAATCGTTTCGCGGCCTGCCTCTAAAGAAATCGGAGCGAAATTAACCGGACACGCGGATCGTTTCGGCGCACCAGAACCCTCGCCGGCGCCGGTTGGAACATCGGTTCGGGTGCGAGCGCTGTTCGACAACGTTCCCGTCCGTCGCGAGTACTTGCGGTCGGCGCAAAGCGAGTTCAATCGAATATCATCTTGGCTCAGCAGTTTTGCTTTGGGCTGTCCACAGATTGCCTTTTCGCTACGCCACGACGGCAAAGACGTGTGGGCGTTGCCGCAAACAGTGCACGAGCGCGAGCGTTTGGCGATGGTGTTCGGCCGCGACGCGACCGCCACGATGCTGCCGTTGCGGTCGCCCGGCGCGCTAGCTGGAGATCTGCGGGGCTTTATCAGCGCCCCGGGACACGATCGTGCCGACCGCCGGATGCAGCTCATGTTTGTAAACGGTCGTCTCGTGCGTGGCGGCGCTCTCTCGGGAGCATGGAATGCCGGATATGCAACGTTTGCGATGACGGGCCGGTACCCGTACGGCGTATTATTCCTTGATTTGCCGCCCGATCATGTCGATCCAAACGTTCATCCGACCAAGAGCGACGTGCGATTCCGGTTTTCAAACCACGTGTTCGATACGATACGACGGGCAATTTCCGCAACGCTGCACGCTGATGCCACCGCGCGCTTTTCAGCAATAACCAATGCTGCAATTCCGGATACCATCGATGCCAGTCTGGATCACGTCGTCTCGCTCTTTGAGCCGGCTCGTGGCGACCCCGAGGACCTGCCCGCTCCTCGGATGCGGGTGCTGGCGCAGCTCAACCGCACTTACATCCTGGCAACCGACGGTGACGTACTGCTCTTGGTCGACCAACATGCGGCGCACGAGCGTATTGCCTACGAAGCAATCGTAGAACGTGCCCGGGAACGCGCACCGAGCGAACCGCTTCTCGTGCCGCATACGTTCGAGCTCGATGGAAGCCAAGCAGCCGCCCTCGACGGAGTTGTCGAGTTACTCCATGAGGGAGGCCTGCAGATCGAATCGTTTGGCGAGCGCGCGTATCGCATTCTCGCGACGCCGGCTGGCTACGGCGCGCGCCGGTTCGATCTCGAGGGCTTCTTGGCGCAGCTGGCCGAGGATCCCAAGCAACGCGGAATTCGCGAACGCATTTGGGCATCGCTCGCATGTCATAGCGTAACGGCGGCCGGGGAGCGACTGGAGCCGGACGAGATGGCGACCCTCGTCGACCGCTTGCAGCGCTGCCGCAATCCGATGCACTGTCCGCATGGGCGGCCGACAATGCTCCGTTTTGGGCCGGAGGAGATCGGCCGCATGTTCAAACGCTAGCCCATCTTGAAATTATCGGTGCTGGTGCTTGCCGGTGCGACCGCAAGTGGAAAAACGGAGCTCTCGCTCGAGTTGGCACGCCGATTTGACGCGGAGATCGTCGGAGCCGATTCGCGGCAGATTTATCGCGACATGCCGATTGGTACTGCGATGCCGTCGGCGCAGCAGCAAGCGGAAGTCCCTCATCATCTCATCGGCTTTCTCGACCCCGGCGAGCGCTATTCCGCGGCGCGTTATTCCGCCGCTGCCGTGCGCGCCATCGAAGCGATACAGGCTCGAGACAAACGCGCTATCGTCTGCGGCGGAACCGGTTTCTACATTCGCGCTTTGCTCGGTGGCGTTTCGCTGGCGCCGCAGTACGACGAGACGGTCCGCCACCGTCTAGCCGCCGAGGCACGTCTCCATCCCCCACAGTTCTTACACGAATGGCTTTCCATGTACGACGCGCGACGCGCGGGCGAGCTCGCTCCAACCGATGCGTACCGCGTGCTGCGGTCGCTGGAGATCGCGTTAACCCGCCCTCGCGCGTCGTGTGCTGCCCAAACCGAAGCGACTTCCCTGCAACGAACGCTTCTCACCGAAGGGATCGGGTACGCGCTGACCTTTCTCGACGTTCCGCTGCCGCAACTCGACCGTCAAATCGACGAACGTGCCGAACGCATGCTGGCCAGCGGATTCATTGAGGAGGCTGAACGCGTGGGATGCGAGGCCGTCGCGGCAAACGCTGTCGGTTACCCGTATGCGTTTGCCTATCTGCGCGGCTGGAGCACGCGAGCAGAACTTAGTCAGCTGCTCAAACGTGCGACGCGCCGCTACGCACGCCGACAGCGCGCATGGTTTCGCGGCGAACGCAACGCTTTATGGCTCAGTCGCGAGAGCATCTACGCTGTCGTACGGGAAAGATTGGGCTGGCTTCCGAAATGAGCCGCGTTATGCCTGCCGGTCTTCAAGATACGTTTCTTGCCGAATGCAGACGGCAGGGCGCAGCCGTCACCGTCTACTTAGTAAACGGGTTCCAACTACGCGGCGTCGTGAAGGGCTTCGATCCGTTTACGGTGCTGCTCGAATACGAAGGCAGGACCCACCTTATCTACAAGCACGCGATTTCAACCCTATCGCCAAGCACGCACGTAGCGGATAGTTCTCTGGAAGACTGATGTCCGTCGCGGTTACGAAGATGCACGGCGCGGGAAACGATTTCGTCGTGCTTGACCAGCGCGCCGAAGGCATAGGCTCGCTGAGCGACTTCGCTCGTTGGGCGTGTGAACGGCGCACGGGGATCGGTGCCGACGGACTCATTGCCCTCGAGTCCTCCAGCTTCGTCGACATTAAAATGCGAACGTTTAATGCGGACGGCAGCGAGGCGGAGATGTGCGGAAACGGGATTCGCTGCGCTGCGCGTTGGCTTGACGAGGCGGGCGAAGGCGATCGCCGCACCTTCGAAACCGTTGCCGGGAACATCGAAACGGAGATCGTCGCGCGTCAGCCGGAATATCTCGTTCGCGTAGCTATCGGCGCCCCGCAGGTTGCCGAGTCGCCGGTATGCGCGCTTGACGACGCGCGCTTCGTCGAGATCGGAAATCCGCATGTCGTGCTCTTCCGTAAGAACGTTGACGACGTTTCGCTTTCGATGGTAGCCAATCGGCTGCAGGATCCAAAGTTTTTTTCAAACGGAACGAACGTGCACGTCGTGGCGGTCGAAGGCGACGCGTTGAGAGTGAGACATTGGGAGCGAGGTGTCGGATTGACGATGGCCTGCGGAACCGGTGCCGTTGCGTGCGCCGCGGCGGCGATGCAACGCAAGTTCGTACGCTCGCCGGTTGAAATCTTCGTTCCGGGCGGCCGGCTCGTTGTCGAATGGGACGGCAGTGGGAGCGCCTATCTCATCGGTCCGGCGGAGCGCGTCTTCGACGCGAGCGTGGATGTCGAGGTCAGCGTCTGATCGGCCTAGCGTACTGCGATTCCAAGGGGCGCATCTATTATGATGCGCATTCCAGGCCATTGGCCGATGGTGGAATCGTACGCAAACCGCAATCCGAAGAACTGATACCGGCTCCGGAAGGCACCGTCAATATGGTGCTTCCGGGCAGACATCCTCTGGTGCAGCAGCGCCCCCGAGAATCGGATCGGTATCCGCTGGCGGTCGTTCTGCCGGCCGGCTATACGCGTCTGCTCTTGCCGGCCTACGAAGAGGATGCGCAAGCCCCTCCATTGCCGCTCTTTGGCTATACGTTTGCCTGCGTGGTCGACGATCGACTGATGATGGCCGCGTTGAAGACTGACGAGTCTGAAGATTGGCAGCCTCGTTTCTTTGAAGAAGGAGCGCTCGAGGCATTGCTCGACCGTCGCATCGCGCGCGACCCAAAGAATCGGGTCGTACGCCAACTAGCGCTCTGCTCGCGCCAGTACGGCTGTTTCACCGCGCAGAACGTCTTCTTAGAACGTGGCGAGGCCGCATTACCGATATCGCCGAAGTGTAACGCTCGCTGTCTTGGCTGCATCTCCGAGATCGACGACCCTGCGGGTCCGAGCTCACCTCAGGAACGGATCGCGTACGAAGCAACGGCAGAAGAGCTGGCCCAGGTCGCGAACCGCCACCTCGAAAGGGTCGAGGACGGAATTGTGTCCTTTGGGCAAGGTTGCGAAGGTGAGCCGCTCCTGCGGTGGGTCACGATAGCGAAAACGATCGAGCTGATTCGACAGCGATGCAGCAACGGAACGATCAATCTCAATACGAACGGCAGCGTGCCGTCGGCGCTGCGGCGCTGCATCGACGCAGGCTTGCAGGCGGTGCGTATTAGCCTCAACTCGTTTCGACCGGACGTATATGCTGCCTACTACCGGCCTATCGGGTATACGCTATACGACGTTTTGGAATCGATTCGGCTTGCAGCCGATCGCGGCTTGCGCGTAAGCTTAAACCTGCTGACGCATCCGGGCGTGACCGACGACGACCAAGAGCTTTTCGCGATGCATACTTTTCTGAACAGCGTTCGCGTTGACATGGTGCAAACCCGGACGCTCAACATCGACCCGCATCGCTACTTCGCGGCCGTCGGACGGCCGCAACGCCCGCTCGGAATGCGCCGCGCAATTGACGAAATCCGCGGCCTGACCGCCGTCGGAAACTTCACGCACACGCATTAGACCGTGAAAGCCTGGCAAATCGTCGCTGCGGTGGCGGCGGGGCTTGTTGTAAGCGCGATTGAGCCCGGTCGCTTCGAATTCGCGCTCGGTCATGCGACGTTGTACGTGTTCTTGCCGGCGTTGCTGTTCGAAGCAGCGTGGAATCTCAATTACCGAGCGATCGTGCGCCAATGGCCGGCGATTGCAACCTTGGCCGGTCCGGGGGTCATCCTCACCGCGCTGATTGTAACCGGGGCACTCTCGGTCGCGCGCGTTCCATTTGGTCCGGCGCTGCTGACGGGAGCGATTCTCAGTGCCACCGATCCAATTGCCGTGATCGCTGTCTTTCGCCGGCTGAAGGTTCCCAGAACGCTCGCAACCATCGTCGAGTGCGAGTCACTGTTCAACGATGCGCTGGCGGTGGTGCTGTATCGCGCCGTCCTCGGAGCCCTCGCGATGGGAGCGATCGACGCGCGCTCGATCGGACTCCTTACCATTGAATCGCTAACTGGGGCACTGGGAGGAGTTGCTCTTGGGGTTGGGCTGGGGTTCGTCGTCGCAAGGGTGCTTCGCGGAAGGCACAGCACGGAAGCGCAGATTGCCGCCACCATACTTTGTGCGTATGGGGCATACTTTACGGCCGATTATTTCCAGCTGTCGGGAATTTTTGCCACGATCGCCTGCGGTATCGCTTTGCGCTATTACGAACGCGCCTGGATCACGTTGAGTATCGCCGAGGACGTCAATCGCTTCTGGGACCTCGCTGCTTTGCTTGCAAACGTGCTGGTGTTCTTTCTCGTTGGGGCGGCGCTGCAGCTCGGACAGATCGGTCGCGAGCCCGTATTTATTATCGCATGTCTGGTTGCGATCGCGATTTCGCGATCGGTGGTTGCCGGATTATTGCTGCCGGGTGGGTATCCACGAGAATGGCTCGACGTTGTCCGTATCGCTGGGTTGCGCGGAGCGCTCTGTGTCGCGCTGGCATTGGCCATACCGTCTACCGTCCCTTATCGCCATGCAATCGTCGAGGCGACCTTTGCCGTCGCGATTGCCACGATTGTGGCAGGGAGTCTCACCGCAGCACGTGTTGCTCGCACCGTATCGCGTTAGAGGTATCGTCGTCCGGCTGAGAGGGGCGTTGCCACGGCATATTTAGGCTCGCGGTGGGATTGTCCGCGTTTCGAGTCGTAGACATTCGTGGTGAACGACCGCAACGAAGACCGGAAAGAGCGGCTCCTTCCCATGCTCGCAGCGTACATGGTGATAGCCTTCGTCTTCATTGCAGTGGTCCTCGTCCGAATACTTCACGCTTATCGCCTGCCTCATTAGAATCGGCCGGGAAACGCTCGTCGCTAAAACGTCTTCCCCGGTTGAAGCAGGTAGTGTTCGGCAATCGGGCCGAGCATATCGGCGGGCAAGAACGTCAGCGCTCCCACGAGCAGAATAACGCCGATCAGCAGGCAGACGAAAAATGCATTGTCCGTATTGAACATTCCGGCATGAAACTTCTCGTTGGTCGGCCGGCCGGCCAGGGCCCCGGCTAGCGCGAGCGTTGGAATCAGCACGAGGAACCGCCCGCCCAGCATAACGAGGCCCGTGGCCGCGTCGTAGAAGACGTTCGGGCCCAACCCTCCGAAGGCCGAGCCATTGTTCGCAGCCGATGAAGCGAAGGCGTACAGAATTTCGGAGAAACCGTGCGGGCCGGCATTCGATAGCGTCGCCAGCCCTGAAGGGATGACAACCGCGATCGCAGCGGCCAGCAAGATAATTGCGGGGAAGATGAGTATCGCGAGCATCGAGAACTGCACTTCGCGCCGTTCGATCTTCTTGCCGAGGTACTCCGGCGTGCGCCCAACCATCAAGCCCGCGAGAAAGACCGTAAGCACGGCAAAGACGAGCATGCCGTAGAGGCCACTGCCCACACCACCGAAGACGATCTCCGCCAGCTCGAGATTAACGAGCGCGAGCAACCCCCCCAGTGGTGTGAGTGAATCGTAGGCGAAGTTCGACGATCCCGTTCCGGAGTCGGTGGCGACCGCCAGCGATAATCCCGCGTTGGCAACGTCGAAGCGCACCTCTTTGCCTTCCATATTGCCGCCCGCAACGCCGAGTCTATGTACGATGGGATTTCCGGCTTGTTCGGCAAGCTGCGCGTCGGCAAACGAAGCGACGCCGAGAACGACCATCGCGGCGAGCAACGCGCGGCCGGCACGTTGGTTGCCGATCATTCGTCCGAAGAGTAAAGGAAAGGCTGCCGGAAGTATCCAGATTGCCAATAGCTCGAGGAAATTGGTGGTGCCGTTCGGATTTTCGTTGGGTGACGCCGAGTTTGCCGCTACGAAGCCACCGCCGTTGCCGCCGACGAGCTTCGGCGCTTCCTGCGATGCCATCGGGCCGCCGGTGATACTTTGCGAAAATCCTTCGCCGTTGGTCGCACTGATGTAATGCAAAAAGTTCTGCGGAATGCCTTGTGCTGCAAACAGAAGGCCGACAGCATGCAGAGTGGTGCGAGCACGTAGAGCAGGCTGCACATGAAATCGACCCAAAAGTTCCCTAACGTCTTGGAGCCGCTCCGCGCGAAGCCGCGAATCATCGCTACTCCCGCCGCCAAGCCGATCGCACCGGCGACGAAGTTTAGCCACGCGAGCGCCGCCATCTGCGAGAAGTAGCTCATCGTGTTCTCGCCGCTGTAGAACTGCCAATCGGTCGTCGTGATGAAACTGACCGCCGTGTTCCACGCGATCCACGGATCTACGTTAGGAAAGTCCTGCGGATTGAAGAACGCGCCGTGCCACTGCTGGGTGCGTAGAATAAAGTATGCGACCGCGATCGATACCAGTGAGAGGGTAAGCGCGGCGAGCGTATATTCGACCCAGCTCATTTCCTGCGAGGTATCGACACGGCACCAGCGGTAGATTGCCGTCTCGAAGCGCCATCGCAGCCGCCCTTCAAAGACGACCTGCATGTAGCGCGCCAACGGTCCTGCCAGGAGCAGCAGCACCGCTAGAAATACGGCTGCATTCAACCACGGCATGCCGCGCTATTATAAGAGGATCAGTCGGATGCCGCGAGCGTCCTAACGGGTCATCCGTTCGGCCGCTGGCGCTAAAGCGAACCCTCACCGTACGCTTAAGGACGCTATGTTGAATCGATCGATGGGCCTACTGGCCGCCGTCGTGCTCTTTGTTGCGCTCGCCTTGTGGGCGCATCCCGCGAGCGCGCAGACTGCTACGCCGTTACTGTCTCCCTCCAGCGCTCCAATAGTGCGATTATCGATGGAGGAATCGTGCGAACGCCCGCCCGCCGAACGTACAATCCTTTTGGCGCGTCTGGAGATCGCGCTAGATGCCGATCGGGTATGCCTCTTCGCCGTGGAGTTCGATATCCAAACCCCGTTCCTGAGCGTCACCGATGACCTTGACCGGCGTAATCAAATTGATGAGCCATAGCATGGTGTAGGTGAAGACGAACGCCCAAGCGCTGCAAAAAACCGCCGCGGTCAACTGCTTTCCGAAAAACGCAGTGCCTCCATACA
This sequence comes from Vulcanimicrobiota bacterium, assembly GCA_963752765.1. Taxonomy (GTDB): domain Bacteria; phylum Vulcanimicrobiota; class Vulcanimicrobiia; order Vulcanimicrobiales; family Vulcanimicrobiaceae; genus JAFAHZ01. The sequence goes on along the minus strand of CAVVZD010000008.1, from coordinate 847,921 downwards.
GCAGTCCGTTTGCTCCGGCTGGGTTCCACAGCGTGGATCCAAAGACGCCGAGTAGAGTGATGCCGAGGAATCCGCCAACTCCGTGCACGCCCCACACGTCGAGCGCATCGTCCCAGCCCATGCGGTTCTTCCACGCAACGGCGAAATAACAGACCAGCCCTGCGGCGATCCCAATAATCACCGCCGCTCCGGGCGCAACATATCCAGCCGCCGGTGTAATCGTTGCAAGACCAGCCACCGCGCCGGTCAGCAAGCCGACGAACTTCGGCTGGTTGCCGCGCACCCACTCGATGAAGAGCCACGCAATCGCTGCAAAGGATGCCGCGACGTCAGTATTTAGAAAAGCGGCGGCGGTCACGGCATCGACTCGCAGCTCCGAGCCGGCGTTAAAGCCATACCAGCCGAACCACAGAAGGCCGGTGCCCAGAGCGATCAGCGGCACGTTGTGCGGCCTGTTTTCGATCACCGAACGCCGCCCGACGTACAGCACCGACGCGAGTGCCGCAAAGCCAGCCGAGGCGTGCACGACGATGCCGCCGGCAAAATCTTCCACGCCCCATTTTGCGAGCAAACCATTAGGACTCCAGAGCATGTGCACGAACGGGAAATAGACGAAGATCAGCCATAAGGTCAGAAAGAGAAAGTAGGCCTTGAACGTGACGCGGTTGGCAAATGCGCCGGTAATCAGCGCGGGAGTGATGATCGCGAACATCATCTGATAGGCGATGTGCACTACCAGCGGAATGCCTGCGTCGTTGCCGGTGAACATCGTATGCAGCGTAACGCCGCTTAAGAATGCGTAGGTACCGGGATTCCCGATGACGCCATGCCAGTCCGGGCCGAACGCCTCCGAATAGCCGAAGGCAAACCAGAGCACAGTCGTCCAGCCGAGCGAGACGAAGCTCTGTATCATGATCGTTAGGACGTTTTTGCGCTGGACCAGGCCTCCGTAAAAAAATGCGAGCCCGGGCGTCATCAGCATGACCAGGCTCGCGCAGAGCAGCATGAAAGCCGTGTTCCCGATATTAACGGGAAGGGTCGTGATGCTCATGGCCGGTCCTCCGTTTCGCCCCCTTAGGCCGTTTACAAGCGATTTCCCGCCTGGGCGGCATGCGCCGTCAGTTCACGAACGCGAGGCCGCCGCCAAGATATTGCTGCTTTTGGCCACCAATGACGGTTGGTGAGAAGCCGTACTCGACGTCGAATTGTACATGCGAGCCCAAGTCACGCTGATACACGAAGTCGAACCAAGACTTGCTTCCGAGGTTCGGTCCGGCCGAAGAGAAGTAGGCATACTCCGCACTGATTTGTGAAGGACCGCCCGGCAGTGCGGCGCTTACCTCGAGTGACGGTGTGAACGCAAAATATGACTGCGCAAGGCCGCCCGAGTTGTATCCGCTAAACGCGTTCGCCCCCAGCGTGCCGGCAAGGCCGAACTCCGAGTTGATCGTATAGGCCCAGTTGAAGTTGCCGCTAAACTGCGCGTTGCCGGCGGTAAATCCATGAATGCCTGTTGGCAACGTGACGATCCCGTTGAACCCCCAGTCGGCATTCGAAGAATAGCCCAGCTCGTACTTCGCACCAAGGTTGATATCGCTCCATCCGCTTGTAACCGTACCACCGGCGTTCGCCTGATTGAACGACGGCGCGCCAAACTCGAAATCCAGGTGCGGATCGAACGTGCCGACACGAACGAGCGTTTGCGGGTAGGTGACGGAGTTACCACCGCCAGGCCCGGTCGTGGTCGTATGGGTGTAGCCATTTTCGACGTCGAATTTACCGCTGCGTACGGTGCAAACGCCGGTCGTGAACGTCGGCCGATTCACAACTGAGAGGATCGAGCCGCAGGGATCGCTCGGCGTTGCCGATGGTGACGGAGAGGGCGGCGAGGCGGAAGGAGCCGGCGCAGTCTGCGCGGCAGCGGCGGCTACCGTCGCGCCGGCGACGCATGCGAACCAGACGGTTGCGATAAACCGGGTGAGAGTCAACATAACCATACTATTATAGATATGGGAGAGCTCAGTTGATAGTCCGTCGTTCGGATCATCCATACGGATCATCCGATCGAAGGGTGTTCTTTTGCGCGCGGGTGTGGTTATGCTGAAAGGCGAGATGTTACTCGAGATCGGGATCGTCGTCTTGTCGATCGTCTGCTTCGTGTTGCTCGACCTGTACGTGCTGGGCTGCGAAAAGGTGTAGACGCGTGCAGTTTGACGACGTACTTGGCCTCGTTCTGACGGTTGCCGGGCTGGCATACTTGGTCTTTGCGATGCTGCGGCCGGAAAAGTTCTAGGAGCGGACGATGACGGCGATTGGATGGCTTCAGGCTATCATCTTTTTCCTCATTATTCTGGCGCTGACCAAACCCGTCGGGTTATACATGGCGGCGGTCTTCGAGGGGCGCAAGACGTGGCTTACGCCGCTGCTTCGGCCGCTCGAACTCGCGATCTATCGGCTCTGCGGCGTCGCTGAAGACGAGGAGATGCCGTGGTATGCCTACGCGCTCTCGATGCTCGCCTTTTCGGTCATCGGCCTCGTCTATCTGTACGCGCTGTTGCGCACGCAGAAGTGGCTGCCGTTCAATCCGCAGCACTTTGACAATATGACGCCCGACTTGGCGTGGAATACGGCGGTCAGCTTCCTCACGAATACAAACTGGCAGTTCTATTCTGGCGAGAGCACGATGAGCTATCTTTCGCAGATGGCTGGGCTGGCTTGGCACAACTTCGTTTCTGCGGCAGCAGGCATTGCGATTGCGGTGGCGGTCGTCCGCGGTCTCGTACGCACGTCTGTTAGGACGCTTGGCAACTTCTGGGTCGATCTCATTCGGTGTTCGCTCTACATTCTGTTGCCGATCTCGATCGTCGTTGGTTTGTTTTTCGTTGCCAACGGCATTCCGCAAAACTTCCATGCGTATCAAACCGCCACATCAATCGAGGGGTTCAAGCAGGCAGTTACCGGCGGCCCGATGGCATCTCAGGAGGTGATTAAAGAGCTTGGCACCAACGGCGGCGGCTTTGTTAACGCAAACTCTGCATCACCAAACGAGAACCCAACGCCCCTTACGAACTTCGTCGAGCTGATTTTGATTTTCTCGTTGGGCGCCAGTTTAACGTACATGTACGGCAAGATGGTCAAGGATACACGTCAGGGCTGGGCCATCTTTACGGCAATGGCGCTCCTCTTCTTTGCCGGCTTCACCTTGGCATACTGGGCAGAAGCGCATGGCAATCCCATCGTACATGCGATGGGCGTGAGCGGCGGCAACATGGAGGGCAAGGAATGCCGCTTCGGCGTTCCGGCATCGGCATTATTCGCGACGGTAACGACCGATACGTCGTGCGGCGCCGTCAACTCCATGCACGATTCTTTCATGCCTCTGGGCGGACTGGTGCCCTTAGCTGACATGCAGTTGGGTGAGATTGTCTTCGGTGGCGTCGGCAGTGGCCTGTACGGCATGATCGTTTTCGTCGTCCTCACCGTGTTCATTGCCGGACTGATGGTTGGGCGCACACCGGAGTATCTCGGCAAGAAGATCGAGCGAAGAGAAGTGCAGTTTGCAATCTTGGCGGCCCTGGTGACGCCCGTGCTCTGCTTGGTCCCCACGGGCATATCCGCCGTAATACCTGCCGGCCTGGCAACGCTCAACAATGGCGGGCCACATGGTTTCTCGGAAATTCTCTACGCGTTCACGTCGACGAATGCAAACAACGGATCGGCATTTGCCGGAATTGGGCCCAGCCTCTATTACAATCTGACAACGGGCGTAAACATGATGTTCGGTCGCTTCGCAGTGGCTGTGCCGGCACTCGCACTGGCTGGCGCGCTAGCCGGCAAGAAAGCCGTTCCGGAAGGCGCGGGTACGTTCACGACGCATTCGCCGATCTTCGTCGCGCTCTTGATCGGCGTGATCATCATCGTCGGGGCGCTGACCTTTCTACCAGCCGACGCACTTGGTCCGATCGTCGAGCATCTTCTCGTGTTGCAAGGAAAGACGTTTTAGGAAATGCTTAGCCAGAGGCGTTTGGAGCGCCGTCCCAAAGCGCGCTCGCTCTTCGACCGGGCCATCGTGAGCCGAGCAGTGTGGGATTCATTCACGAAACTCGATACGCGCTGGCAATGGCGCAACCCGGTGATGTTCGTCGTGGAGATCGGTGCGCTGGCGACGTCGATTTTCTTCGTGCGCGACGTCCTTCGGCACACGGGCAGCGCAGACTTCGATTTTGCCATCGCCGTTTGGCTGTGGTTCACGGTGTTGTTCGCCAACTTTGCTGAAGCGGTGGCAGAAGGCCGCGGCAAAGCGCAAGCCGAGTTTCTCCGCCGCACGAAATCCGATACGATGGCGCGTTTGCTGCGCGAGAACGGTGTTGAGGAAAAAGTTCCGAGCACGATGTTGCGCAAGGGCGACCGCTTTGTCATCGAGGCGGGACAAATCATCGCCGCCGATGGCGACGTGATCGAAGGTGCAGCGACGATTGACGAGTCTGCCATTACCGGCGAGTCAGCGCCCGTGATCCGCGAGTCGGGCGGCGATCGCAGTTCGGTGACGGGCGGCACGCGCGTGCTTTCCGATCGAATCGTCGTGCGCGTGACCGCGAACCCGGGCGAGAGTTTCCTCGATCGCATGATCGGCTTGGTCGAAGGAGCGCAACGGCAGAAGACGCCCAACGAAATTGCGCTCTCTATTTTGCTTGCCGGGCTGACGATTATCTTCCTCATCGCGGTTGCGACGCTCTCGCCGTTCTCGATTTATGCGGGACAGCATCAAAGCGTTACGGTCTTAATTGCATTGCTCGTCTGCTTGATTCCGACAACCATTGGCGGCCTGCTCTCGGCAATCGGCATTGCGGGGATGGACCGCGTCATGCAACGAAATGTTCTCGCCATGAGCGGCCGCGCCGTTGAAGCCGCCGGCGACGTGGATACGCTCCTGCTCGACAAAACCGGTACGATCACGCTGGGCAACCGTCAAGCCGTGGAGATCATTTGCGCTGACGGAATCGACTTGAAGGATGCCGCTCGGATTGCGTGCCTCTCGTCGCTTGCCGACGAAACACCCGAGGGGCGCTCGATCGTAACGCTCGCGCTGCAGCTGGGCGCGCGCGACGGCGAAGCGCCGACAGGATCGGTATTCGTTCCGTTTAGTGCGTATACGCGGATGAGCGGGCTCGATCTAGCCGACGGAATACGAATTCGCAAAGGCGCGCCGGATTCGGTGCTCGCGTGGGTGCGGGAGCAAGGCGGAAACGCGACCAGCGACCTCTCGCCAGAAATCGAACGTATCGCCCGCAGCGGTGGTACGCCGCTGCTGCTTGCGCGCAACAACCTGGTGCTTGGTGCAATCTATCTCAAGGACATTCTCAAACCGAACATGCGCGTGCGTTTCGACAGACTGCGAGCAATGGGCATTCGCACGGTCATGATTACCGGTGATAACCCACTCACCGCTGCGACCATTGCGAATGAAGCCGGCGTCGACGACTTCCTCGCGGAAGCGACGCCGGAAACGAAGATGGATCTCATCAAGCGCGAGCAAGGGTCGGGGCGGCTCGTCGCCATGACCGGCGACGGTACCAACGACGCTCCTGCGCTCGCGCAAGCGGATGTGGGCGTCGCGATGAACTCCGGTACGCAAGCCGCCAAAGAGGCCGGTAATATGGTCGACCTCGATTCAGACCCGACCAAGTTGATCGAAGTCGTCGAGATCGGAAAGCAGCTGCTGATGACGCGCGGCTCGCTAACGACGTTCTCGATCGCCAACGACGTGGCGAAGTACTTCGCAATTCTGCCGGCCATGTTTGCCACCGCTTATCCGGCGATGGCTGCGCTCAACGTTATGCGATTGACGACGCCCCAAAGCGCAATCCTCTCCGCCGTCATCTTCAACGCGTTAATCATCATTGCGCTCGTCCCCCTTGCGTTGCGCGGCGTGAAGTACGAACCCAAGGGTGCCAATGCCGTGCTGCTTCAAAATGTAATGATCTACGGAGTTGGCGGAATTATCATTCCGTTTATCGGCATCAAGCTGATCGATATGATTCTTGCCGCAATGCACCTTGTCGGCCCACCGGTGGTAGGGTTGACGCTATGATAAAGCATTTTGGAACCGCACTGCGCATGACGATCGTCTCAATTATCCTTCTGGGGCTGATCTATCCGTTTGCCATGACCGCAATCGCACAAGTACTTTTCCCGCGCCAGGCCAATGGATCGCTGATCGTCGTCAACGGTAAGGTCGTCGGTTCGCAGATCATCGGCCAACTCTGGACGAAGCCTCAATATTTTCATGGGCGACCCTCCGCTGCGGGGAAAGGCTACGATCCTACCGCGACCGGCGCAACCAACTATGGTGCGACGTCCAAGAAGCTCATTGACGGTACGCGGGCAACGATTGCCACGCTCAAGAAGGAAAATCCCGACGCGAAGGGAGCTCCGCCGATCGATCTGGTGACATCGAGCGGAAGCGGCATCGATCCGGACATCACACCGGAAGCCGCGTATTGGGAAGCACCTCGGGTTGCGAAAGCGCGTAAGCTGAGCGTGGATGCGGTCGATGCAATCGTTTCGCAACATGTGCAAGGACGCACGTTTGGCTTCTTAGGTGAACCGCACGTGAACGTACTCGAGCTCAACCTTGCGCTCGACAGCGTCAAACGGCAGTAAAGCTTTGCTAATCCTCCGGCGGCGCTTCCTCCGCGATATGCGGCGGCATCAGCACGAGCAGCTCTCGCGCGCCGGCATCGAGCAATCGCCGTGCAAAGGAAGGCCGACCAAAAAGTCGCGGCGAGTGCCGCGTGCCGGCGAGGGCGATCGTCGTTTCGGGTTTGGAGCGCGCGATTTCGAGCAAACGATGCGGCACGTCGTCGGCGGTGTCCTCAATCCATTCTGCGTTCGTTTTGAGCGCCTCGGCCCGCAGCGCCTCGACAACTCCTGCGTCCACCCGTTGGCGGGGCTTCACGATATGAGCGATTGCAAAGTCTATTGCTAATCGTGCGGCCACCCGGCTTGCGCGCGCGACCATCGGAAGGTCGACGGAACGCGAACCGACGCTGAGGAGGAGGCGCTCGAACGGCGAAGCGACGCGTTCGCGATAACGCGCTCGCAGCGCTTCGCGTAGCGCCAGCTCGCGAAGGGCGAACAGATTCTCGGTGCGGAAGAAGTGCGTGAGAGCCGTTTCAATGCGTTCGGCTGGATAGATTTTGCCTTCGCGCAAGCGCTGGCGCAGCGCTTCGGGGGTCACGTCGATGAGAATGACTTCGTCCGCCAACGACAAGATACCATCCGGAAGCGTTTCTCGCACGATCGTGCCGGTTAGGCGCAAGACGGTGTCGCCCAAGCCCTCCAGATGTTGAATGTTGAGGGTCGTGATCACATCGATTCCCGCCCGTAAGACGGCGAGCACGTCCTGAAAGCGCTTCGGTGCAATCGATCCAGGAGCATTCGTGTGCGCCAGTTCGTCGATGAGAGCAACCTGCGGACGGCGCGCAATCAACGCATCGCGATCGAATTCCTTGTACGTTATGCCGTTGAGCGAACTCACTTTTGGCGGCAAGACCTCGAGCCCATCGAGTAAGGCTTCGGTCTCCTTGCGGCCATGCGTTTCGACCAATCCCGCCACGACGTCGATGCCGTCGGCTTTCAACTGATGGGCGCGATCGAGCATTGCATACGTTTTCCCCACGCCGGCGGCCGCGCCGAGATAGACGGTCAGTTTTCCATAGCCGACGCGCATTCGATCGCCGGCAGTCTGCGAATAAGGCGACCGCGTCGGATTTTCCCCAAGGTACGTCTGACCGATGCCGACGATAAAGAGATCGTACGGAAGCGGTGCGCTCGCCAGTTTCGCTGCGGCCTTTCCGTTGGGTAGCGCGACTAATGAGGCGCGCAGGATGTCAGCAGATGCCTTTTCCGGATCGCTCGCCTCATGCAAGACCTCAGCATTGAGTTCCCGGGCAGTTCGTTCGAGCGGCGAGCGATCGGCGCCGTTGACGGGGATGATTTCTAAGGACAAGTCGAGAGCGTGCGCCACCGCCGCGGTACGCTTGAGATAGGAGACCGGGTCGACGTTTGAATAGATGAATGCGGCCGCGACGGAGGTTCGCCCCGCTTTGACCGCGGGAAGCGTCAAGCTATCGACGGTCCGCAGCAGCAGCTCACGTAACATGTAGAGCGTCGCTTCTTTGAACGCTCCGTTAAGGGCGCGGTCGATATCGTCGCGATTGACGATTTTTCCGGCGCGAACGCGGCTTTGCAGCAGCTGTGGAGACACGTCGAGGGCAACGACCTCATCGGCAGACTGTAGGAATGAGCGTGGAATGATCTCGCGGATCGGATAACCGATCAGTGCTTCGGCGGTCGGCGCCACCGTTTCCAGGTGCGCGATATTGAAGGCACCGATGACGCCGACACCGTGTTCTTTGAGCGCCAGCGCGTCCTGCCAGCGTTTCGGATGCGCGGCGTCGCCGAGGTTATCGTGAGCGAGTTCGTCGAGGATGACGACGTCGGGCTTCTCGCGCAAGGCCGCCTCGTAGTCGAAGTCTTCGAAGTACGCATCGCCGATCTTTGCTTGGCGCGGAGGAATGCGCGGGAGCGTGCTTGCGATGCGCTCGAGATCGGGGCGGCCTTTGGTTTCAATCCAACCGATCGCGACGCGCTTTCCCGCGGCTTGCATGCGCTGCGCGTCTTGCAGCAACCGGCGCGTCTTCCCCGCGCCCGAAGCGCTCGCGACATATACGACTAGGCGGGCTCGCCCTCCGAGTTCTCGTAGCAGTTCCTCCGCCTTCGCCGCACGGTCCATCGGGCACCCGATTCGCTGCGTGGTAAGTGCGTACCCACGCGCGACAGGGGCCTGCAAGGTGCAAAGCGCATGGGACATCATCGTGCTGCCATTCGCGTGTTACGCCTTGCTGGTTGTGGCTTGGTTCGTCGACTTGGTGACGCCGCAGCTGTTCATTGCCGCGATACTTCTGAATGGGCCCATCGCGTTAAGCAGCCTTGCGCTGCGACAGCAGCTTACGATTCGACTCGTCGTTTTGGCCGAGCTTGCTAACGCAATTTCCGGCTACGTTAACGGCATACAGGCCGGCTACCACTGGGATGGCATTGCCGTGGGCGACCGGCTTCTTGCCGCAGCGTCGTTTGTACTCGTGGGTTACCTCAGTATCAAAACCCAAGAGTATGCACGAGAGGCTGGCGAATCCGCGTCGCGTGCTCGTCAAGTAGAAATTGAAAAAGCTTTGCGTGAGTCAACGGGACGCGTTCGCGGCAGTTTGAACGTCGATCTCGTCTTGCGCGGCGTTCTGCGTGAATCGATGAAGTTGTTAGGAGCCTCGCACGCGCTGCTTATAGCAGAAGAGTTCCCCCTCGAGCTGCCGCTCGTGCTTTCGCTTGAGGCTCCGAATGCAGAAATCGCCTACAGCCGCGAAAAGCTTTCGATGGAGATCGTATCTCTTAGTGCAAGGGCACGACAGTTTGCCGGCGGCTTTCGGTTGACGCGCGACGACGCGCTCGGACGGTTGACCCTGGAAGCATTGTCGGCCGCAGAGGCGCTCGTCACGCCCATCCATGCCGGCGCCGGAATCGATTACGTGCTCGTCGCCTGCGTTAACGCGCAAGCCGCGTTCACGCACGGCGCTTTAGGCGTCTTGCAAACATTTGCCGAACAAGCGGGAACGGCGCTCGAACAGGCTCGCCTGTTCACGCAACTTGGCAGGCAAAACGAAGAAATTGCACGTCAAAAAGATGAGATCGCGCGACGCGGCGACGTCATTCGGGACATCGTCTACGCCTTGGCCCACGATTTGCGCACGCCGCTTTCGGCTGCGGACATCACGATGAAACAGGCGCTCGGCGGAGCCTACGGGACGCTTCCCGATCCCTACCAAAACATACTCCGCGCTTCACTGGCAGCCAACGAGGACGAGCGCCGCATCGTAGAAACGCTGTTGCTGGTAGCGCGCTACGAAGCGGGGGAAGAGTCTAGCGTTCGTGAGATCGTGGCCTGCGACGAGTTGGTATATCGAGTCGTCGACGAGCTCAAACCGATGGGCGATGCGAAGGGAGTCGCGCTGCACGCGAAACTCGCCCACGGGCCGCTTCGGGTAATCGGCGACGGCCACGAGATAAGGCGCGCTATCATAAACCTTGTCGCGAACGCCGTGGAAGCGACGCCGCAAGCCGGAACGGTGAACGTGCGTGGTGACCGGCGCAACGGGCACGTGGTGATCTCGGTTGAAGACGACGGCTATGGCGTACCCGCGGAACGGCGCGGATCGCTTTTCGAGCGCTTTAACGGAGGCTCGCGGATTGGCGGGGGGACCGGCCTCGGACTCTACATCGTTCGCCGTATTGCTGAAAAACACGGCGGCAGCGTCGCCTACGCGCCGTCGGAACCACGCGGCAGCACCTTTTCACTCATTCTTCCCTACGAAGAAAGCTGACGTTGGTAAGCCGCTCTCGCGTTGTTCTCGTCGAAGATCACGCCCTTACGCGCGCGGGATTGCGGACCGTCCTCGAAACGAGCTTCGACGTGGTTGCGGAGGCCGCGGATGGGATTGAGGGTTGGACGGCAATCGCACGCGAGCGTCCTGACGTCGCCGTCGTCGATATCGGCATTCCCGGCATGGACGGGATTGCCTTGACCCAGCGCGTTCGTGCCGAGCTGCCGGCAACGCACGTCGTCATCGTCACGATGATCGACCTCGAGGAGGAGGTCATTGCAGCGTTGGCAGCGGGAGCGGATGCCTACTGCCTGAAGAGCTCCGAACCCGCGGGCATCGTCGAGGCTGTGCGCATTGCCGCTGAAGGGGGTGCCTATTTCGACCCTCAAATCGCGCACGTCGTGCTGGCCCGCTTCTCGTTGGAGCGAAACACGGGGAGCCGAGATACACCGCTCACGCCTCGAGAGACAGAGATTCTTCGCTTGATCTCTGACGGTCGTGCGAACACCGAAATCGCTGAAAGCTTGCACATCGGGTTGGGAACCGTCAAGGGGCATATTCGAGACATTCTCGAGAAGCTGTCCGCTGCCGACCGCACGCAGGCGGCCGTCACGGCCTTGCGTAAAGGATATATTTGAAGGGGGAGGCCCATCTATGATCGACAAGACAACGCTTATTTATGCAGTTGTTGCACTAGCGATTCTCTTTATCGTGCTTTTTATCGCATCGAACCTGCGCAGCGCACAAGGCATGAAGAAGACGCAGGTCGACGAGGACGTGGAAGAGGCTCACCTCGACGCCGTGGTGGGAGCACGCGTCGATCCGGCGCCTTTGTCGACCCCGGAAAAGAACCCTTAACTACTTACGAGGGTGCGGATCCGTTCGGCCGCACCGTTTTTTGCGATCACGATCATCGAATCGCCGGCATGCAAGATTGTATCGCCGGTCGGAATTTCTAGATCGTGATCGGGCCGGTCGACGGCAACGACGACGGAGTTGTGGGGAAGGTTGAGCTCGGAAAGGCGCTTTCCTTCGACGGGCGACTGCTCCGGAACCGCAACCTTCACGAGCTGCATGTTGCCTTTGCCAAAGAGATGCATCGTTTCGAGCAAGGACCGATATTTTGCAGCATTGACCTGCTCGCTTAGCACGTCGAGGATCAATTCCGTCGAAGAAATCACCGTAACGGGATCCTCTTGATCGAGCGAGTCAAAGATAAGCTTGTTGGCCGGATTGTTCACTCGGGCAATGCATCGTGCTTTAGACTTTTTCTTTGTCACCAGAACGACGACGAGATTGTCTTCGTCGTCGCCGGTGTCGGCAACCACCACGTCCGCGCGCGCCACGCCGGCCGCTTCGAGCACGAACGGATCGCAGCCGTCGCCAACCACCGTGACCTGGCGGTCGATGAGGCGCTCGAGCATCTTCGCCTTGCGCTCATCCTTCTCGACGACGACCACTTCATGCCCCTGGTTGATCAGCGCGCGCGTTAAATAGGAGCCGACCTTACCGCCGCCGACGATGAGGATGAACACGTTACGCCGTCATCTTTGCGTGAGGAGCCACATTGTGGAAGCGTTGCGCAAACTCGCTGATGGCCTCCGGCGCCACGATGGCGTTCACCTCATCGCCCTCCTCGAGTTGCAGATCGCTCGACGCGACCATCACCGAACCCGAAACCCGTCGAACCGCCGCTATACGAATCCGTCCTGCGTCTTCGATTTCGCCAACGCGTTTGCCCGAGTATTCCTTGGTGACGATGGCCGAGAGAGAGGTAAGTTTGCCGAAATCGAACGAGGCTAACGAGTCCCAGGGCGCCTCCGTGAGAACGTCACGAATGAGCTTCGCCCCAACGGTCGTTGGGCAAACGGTTTGAACGCCGAGCTCGCGATACATTTGACCGCGCGGCGGATCGTAGATGCGCGCGACGATGCGCTTGATCTTGAACATGCGTTGCGCGATGAGCGCTGCCATGATGTTGCGGTTATCGCCGTTGGTAACGGCAATGAACCCATCTGCGCTGGCCGCGCCGGCGCGTTTCAGCACGTCGTAATCAATGCCGGTGCCGACAACGACATGTCCCTTGAACTTTTGACCGAGGCGCTTGAAAGCGGATGCGTTTTCGTCGACGACGATGACTTCATGCCCGTCGGCGTCAAGGTATTTCGCGAGGGCGGAGCCCACGCGGCCGCACCCCACGATGAGGTATCTCATTGATCGCCAATGCCTTACCCAGATTCAACAGGTTCCCCTGGTGCCAATGGCGGGCAGGACCCTCGGCGAGGCCTGCGAAAAAGCCGGGGTTTTTACGGGGCGTGGCTCAGCTTGGTAGAGCGCTACGTTCGGGACGTAGAGGTCGCTGGTTCGAATCCAGTCGCCCCGAAATTGACCCCCCCCGACCTCGCAAGAGCCGTGGAGCAGGCTTGTTTTCTAGGTTCAATCCCGCCTCGCGGCGCGTACTTCGCATAGCAGAGCAAGAGTGCCGCAATCACAGTCAATACTATGTCGGCGCCGAGCATCTCTTGGTAGCCTTACTTGAAGAGCGCGATCCGTCGGTGTTGCACCGTCTCGATGCGGGAGGAATCGACGTGCGCGACGTGCATGCCGAGGTTCGTCGCGCCCTGGGAACCGGCGAGGAGCGGCTTTGGGAAGGGATTCTCGTGACGCCACGATTGCGTAAGATCATCATGCTGGCCGCAGAACGGGCGGGCGACCGCGAGATCGCTCCGATCGATCTCTTCGAAGCATTACGTCTTGAAGGTGGCAGCCTGGCGGCCGAGGTGCTTCGGCGCGCGCAGGACGGGCGCAACACGGCTCCCGCCGCGGAGTAGGATTCAACCTGATGGGACACCTCGAGCACGCGATCATTGGTTTGGTCGACCGCTACGGGTATGCCGGACTGTTCGTCGCACTGATCTTGGGGAATATTGGTGCCCCGATCGGCAGCGAGCTCGTGCTTCCCGTTTCGGGTGCGTTGACCGCCGCCGGTCACTTGAGCAAGCTGTGGCTCACCATTGTCGTCGCGCTGAGCGGCGAGCTCGTCGGCGGCTCGATCGGCTATGCAATTGGTAAATATGGCGGCGTACCATTCGTAGAGCGGTTTGGAAAATACGTGCACGTTTCGCACGAGCGTTTACTGCTATTCCACCGCTTTTTCGAGCGTTGGGGAGCATTCGCCGTCTTCGTCTGCCGCTTCTTGCCGGTGATTCGCGGAGTGGTGGCGATCCCGGCAGGCATCGCGGAGATGAACCTCGGGCTGTTCTACTTTTGGACGTTAGCCGGTTCAGGAATCTTTTGTACCGCGCTGATCGTGTTGGGGTATTCGCTCGGCGCTCACGTCGACACCGTATTACCGCTGCTTCATCGCGGTGGCTTGGCGGTACTCGCCCTGGTTCTCGTGCTTGCTTGCGTCGTCGCGCTCATCGCACGCGCCCGCGCCAAGCGCGCCGCAGCCGGATGACGTCGCTCGAACAGACACTGACGCAGATTCCCGACGCGCCGGGCGTCTACGAAATGATCGGGAAAGACGGCAGCATCCTGTATATCGGAAAGGCCGTCTCGCTACGCAATCGGGTGCGTTCGTATTTTCAGGATAGCGCAACGCACCATCCGCGCACGACGGCAATGGTGGCGCAAGTGGCCGACGTTCGCACGATCGTCGTCACAAACGAGGTCGAAGCTCTCATCCTCGAAGCTAACCTCATCAAGCGCCACCAACCGCCGTTCAACGTCCGCTTGCGTGACGATAAACGCTATCCGTATCTCAAGGTCACGAACGAACCGTTTCCGCGCGTGGTCTTCACCCGTTTTGTCAAAGATGACGGCGCGCGCTATTTCGGACCATACACGAACGCGCACGGGCTGCGCGAACTTATCGATCTCGTGCGGCTCGTCTTCCCGTTGCGCACGTGTCCCGAGCCAATCGACGGGCGCCGGAAGCGTCCGTGTTTGCAGTATCACATCAAGCGCTGCCTCGCTCCGTGCGTCGGTTACCAATCGGAAGAAGATTACGATCGAATGATCGACGAAGTCGTGCTTTTTCTCGAAGGAAAGCAAGAGTCGCTGCTCGCTCGTCTCCAGAACGACATGACTGAAGCAGCGGAACATTTTAATTTCGAAGCCGCTGCACGCTTACGCGACCGCATCGTTCAAGTGCGGCGCGTTACGGAAAATCAAAAAGTTGTCTGGAAATCTCGACTGGACATGGACTTGGTGGGCATTGCGCGCGCTCGCGGGCAGGCGTGCGTGCAAGTGTTTCTCGTGCGCAGCGGCAAGCTCATCGCCCAAGAGCACTTCATTCTCGACGGCGTCCACGATCAACCGGATTCATTGCTGGTCGGCGAATTTCTCAAACAGTTTTATACGGCACGCACCGTCGGCGCTCCCGAAAACGAACCGATCTCTCTCGCGCGTGTTGCCCGCGATAACCAGGCGCCGGTTCCGGTGAAGACGCGCCGACGGCTTTCGACGGCGAGCTCGAGCGCCGTGCCGAAGGAAGTCTTGGTATGCGCGGTCCCTGAAGAGCGGGCAACAATTGAATCGTGGCTGTCGACGATCAAGGGCCAGCGCGTACGAATTCTCCGACCGCTCCGCGGGCAGCGTGTCGACTACATGCGGCTCGTCGAGAGAAATGCGGAGCAGAATCTCAAAGCGTTCTTAGCGCATCAAGAGGTACAAGAGACAGCGCAGGCACGATCGCTGACCGATTTGGCGGATGCTCTCGAGCTCCCGGAGCCGCCGCACCGCATAGAATGCTACGACGTTTCGAACATTCAAGGAACCAACCCGGTCGCCTCGATGGTCGTTTTCGTGGAAGGGCGAGCGAAGAAGAGCGATTACCGCAAGTTCAAGATTCAATACGACCGAGGCCCGAATGATTTTGCAATGATGCAGGAGACGTTGCGGCGGCGGCTTCGCTATTTGCGTCGGATGACCGATGCAGGCGTTGATAGCGAACCCGATACGCCGATCGTGCGCGAATTGGCGAAGAAAGAAAAGTTCAACAAGAAGCCTGATTTAATGCTCATTGACGGCGGCAAGGGCCAGCTCAGCGCTGTCGTCGAGGTGATGGAAGAGCTCGATATGACGGGTCTGTCCGTCGCCGGGTTGGCAAAGGAGCACGAGTGGCTCTACCGACCCGATCAGCCCGATCCAATCGTGCTGCCTGCAAACTCGCCGGCGCTGCATCTCGTTCAGCGAATTCGTGACGAAGCCCATCGCTTCGCCGTCTCCTACCATCGGCAGCGACGCGCAAAGAGCATGACCGAATCCAGACTCGATGCGCTCGAAGACGTGGGCCCGGTGCGAAAGAAACGGCTGCTCTCGGCGTTTGGCTCGGCAGCGGCGATTCGACGGGCGAGCATTGACGAGATTGCAGCCGTCAAAGGCATGACGCCGACCCTAGCAGCAAAGGTAAAACAGGCGCTGGAGCGATAAGGACATCGGAAAGGAGATACGATGCACTTAATCTTTCGCTTCATCGTTAACGCACTTGCGCTGTATCTGATTGCGAAGTACGTGCCGGGATTTAACCACAATGCCACGGTCTGGACGGCAGTGATCGCCGCCATCGTCTTCGGCTTAGTCAATGCGCTGATTGGCCCGATCTTGCGATTGCTGGCAGCCCCGCTGACGTTCATCACGCTCGGGGCGTTCTCCGTCGTCGTCAACTACGTGCTTTTCGTGCTTACGGTCTGGATAGCGCCGAACTTTCACAATACCGGCGAGATCAATCCCTGGCTGGCCAATCTCTATGGCGCCGTCATCATGATGCTGGTCTCCACGCTCATGCACGCGGCGACGAAGTCACCCGAGCCGGCCCCCCGCTAGAGCCGACCGCTCGGCCCCGAATCCGTCGGCTTGCCCACCGTGTTATAGTATAGTGCGGTCACGGGGCTGAAATAGGTTCGACAAGAACGTCCGTGGCCGGCGTTAGCAGGCGGAGTTGCGAGCACTCCTTAAACGATCGCACGGCAATATCTGCCAACAACGAATACGCACTGGCTGCCTAATCTAAGGTAGTCACCGGACGCAGAGGGTCGGCCCGAGCCGCTCTGCCTTCCGGTCAATAACTCGGGCTGGTGCGCGCGGTTGATTCGACGCGCGCACAAGAAAAAGGAATCTGCAGCGCACGGTAAGCCCCGCTTCGAGGCGTCCGTGCGATCAAGATAAAGTCGAAGCTGAGCCTGGAGAATGCGCCGGTTAGGCGTCTTGGACTCGGGGGGCAGCACCCCGACAGCTCCACCAAATTCCATATCCATCGCTCCGACTGCTGGTGCAGGTTATGGTGTCCAATCGCGATATCGCACGTGCGCAGGGATTTGGTGTAGTCGATCGCGCCTTATGAATTGCTCGGCAAGCCATTGAAACCACTCCAGGTACATTGGGTAGTTTTGCGATTGACGAATCTCGCTCGTCAGGTTCTTGAGCCGTTCCCAAAGGGCTACCGTTGCGCCGCCCGCCAGATCTTCCATCACGTCGAATGAGATCGTCCCCCGGTAGACGAGCACGCCTAGCATTTCCCAACGCAGTGCTAGTAACTGTGCGGCGTCCTCGTATTCGGTGCCCAGTGCTCTCAGATCGGATGCCGAAATTCCTGGCGGGAGCGCGGCGATAAGACGAAAGGCGCGGGTGACGTCGGTATCTTGAAGTGATCGCGTAAGCTCAACGGCAGCAGCGTCGCGCCGTTGTGCGCGCAGTTGACGCAACTGATCGCCGGCGACGAGCGCGGTAACGACGATTACGAAGCCCGTGAATGCCGTGCTAAGAGCCGCGACTGCTTCCCAGTTCATCTCAACAAAAGCCCCCGCGTAGCCAATGGGTCATTTTTGTATGCGACGTCAGCCCCTTTGGCCATCGCGGATCTTAGCAAACGGGCCATAGGCTGCTAGCCTCCCGTCGTCCGATGTGGTACGTCGTTTTGGCCGCTAGAAAGTCAGCCGAATGGGATTCAAGAGAGTGATCCGCGTTCGCACGTCGTCGTCAACGACGATCCCGATTTCACTTGTGCCTCCTTGCTCGAGTGCAAACGCTAACTCGTCAGTGGGTGCGACGGAACTCGCGTCGCAGTTGACACGAGTCGCAGGCGCTGCAGATTTTCACGTGACGCTCCCCGTCGCGGCATCATCCGCATGCGGAGCGCAGGACCTGGGGAGTAGCTCAGAGTAGCTCGTTCTGCAACCCAACCAAATTTCGCCCCCGTTATTTCTCGGAGGAGGTAACAATGAAGCAGCCGCTTTTAGTGGCGCTTGCCTGCACCTGGATTTCCTTTGGGCTCGCTGCAGTTCCATCGGTTGCGAGCGCCGACCCCATGCCGGCGCCGACGCCGGTTCCCATGAACCACGTCGACCTTTCTGCAATGTCCTTCCTGATGGGTACGTGGAGCTGCACGACGGCGTTGCGCGGAAAGCAGCGTCCGGAGACAGACGTGACGACGATGAGTCCGGACGGCACGTGGATGGTCACGCAGGGCACGGCGCCGCCGTTCGATCAGTATCGAACCTTTACCGTCAAGAGTACGTCCTACATGACGTACGATCCGTCGATCAAGCGCTGGGTGACCGTCGGTATGGATAACACGGGTCTCTACTTCATCTCGTCCTCGCCGGGATGGCAAGGGAATACTATAACCTGGACCAGCAAGGGCCTTGATGGCAGTTCCGTCACGGACGTCGGGACGAAGAACAGTGATACGAAGACAACCGATAATCTGAGCGTCACCGACCCTTCCGGCAAAACAACGACCTCGACCATTAACTGCACGAAGTCCGGAAGCTAAAGTGAAGGGGCCTCGACAACGAGGCCCCTTCATCTCAGTCAATAATCGCGCTCATTGCCTAAGGAATTGGTGGACGAACGAAATCGCGATCGATCCTTCGCCGACCGCCGACGCGACGCGCTTGACGCTGCCGGCGCGCACGTCCCCCACCGCAAAGACGCCGGGCAGACTCGTCTCGAGCAAATAGGGTTGACGTGTCAACGGCCAATGAGCGCTGCTGAGATCCTCGGCGGTCAGCTCAAAGCCGGTCTTGATGAAGCCTTTATCGTCGAGCGCGAGACAGCCGTCGAGCCAGCTGGTGTTCGGCATCGCCCCGATCATGAGAAACAGGTGTCTGATTTGGCGCTCTTCGGATTTCCCGCTTTCGTTATTTCGCCAGCGGATCGTTTCGAGATGGTCGGTCCCTTCCAACGCGACAATTTCCGTGTGAGGCCACAGGGTGATGTTGGAAGTCTCTTCGATGCGGCGGCTGAGATAACGCGACATGGTCTCCGCTAAGCCGGCCCCCCGAATGAGTACGTGGACGTGCTTGGCCGTCTGCGCGAGAAATACGGCGGCTTGGCCGGCAGAGTTGCCACCACCAACGACGACTACTTCTTCGTCGGTGCACAGCTGCGCTTCAATGAACGTGGCGCCATAGTATACGCCGGCTCCCTCGAAGTCGGCTAAGTTCTCTACCGGTGGTTTGCGGTAGTCCGCTCCGGTGGCAATTACGATCGATCGCGCGGGAACTTCAGCGCCGTCCTCAAGGCTAACGACGTAGGGTCTGCGGTTGCAGTGCAGGCGCGTGCCTTTGTCCATCAGCATCTGCGCGCCGAACTTCTCGGCCTGACTGTAAGCCCGGCCCGCAAGCTCCTGACCCGAAACGCCGGTTGGAAATCCTAGATAGTTCTCAATCCGTGAGCTCGAACCGGCCTGGCCGCCGGGCGCGTTAGTCTCGACCATGAGCACGTCCAGCCCCTCGGAAGCACCGTAAACGGCTGACGCCAATCCCGCCGGACCGGCTCCGATCACGACGAGATCGCGCACTTGGGTTTGGTTGACGGCTTCGTTGAAACCCAGGCAGTCGGCGACTTCCCGGTTCGTGGGGTTGCGAAGAACCTTTTGGCCACGGCAAATCAGGACCGGAATGTCGGCCGCAGCAATCCGGAATGCTTTCATCAAGTGTTCGACGTCAGGATCGTGCTCGAGATCGATATACGAATACGGGTAGCCGTTGCGCATGAAAAACTCTTTGATCCGTAAGGTCCCGGCTGAATGCATCGAGCCGAGCAGAACGACGTCGCTCACACCCGCTTTTACCAAACTGACCCGGCGAAGAATAAATGCCCGCATCAGAATCTCGCCGATCTCGGAGTCGGTCTGGAGAACGGTCAACATGCTTTGCCTATCGAGTTCGATCACCTCGCCCGGCTCCGTAACGTGGATGCGGAAGAGCGCCCGCCGCCCCGACAGGCTATTGGCTTCGCCCGTAAACTGTCCGGACCGAGTCCTGGTGAGAAGTATTTCGTTGGTGTCGGACGGCCGCACGGTTTCGAGCGCGCCGGAAAGAACGACGAAGAAGGGAACGACTGTGTCTCCTTGTTCGATAAGAACGTCACCGGCATGAATTGCCCGCGCGTGTCCGTGTGCGGCAATGCGGTTAATCTGCGCCGGGCTTAAGGTCGGGAATACGAGCTCGCGCGGACCGGCGAGCGGAAGTTCTTGCATGCTCTGACTCATTTCAAAAGACGCGATAGGCCGCGGTCGGCCAGAATCTTACCGTTAGTTTGGCACTGCGGGCAATAGTTCGTTTCGTTATCGGCGTAGCGGATGCGTTGCACGTTCTCGCTGCAGCTCGGGCATGCTTTTCCGTAACGGCCGTGCACTGCCATGCCCTCGCGGAACGCGGTGACGTTCTTCGGGAAGTCGCGTTTCGCTTCGTCTTGAAGGCGATCGATCCAGCGTCGCAGCGTTAGCCGAGTTGCCGTAAATAACGAGGCCCATTGGGGTTCGCTCAGTTTATGGGTCAGGGCGATCGGGGAGAGCCGTGCGGCGTGCAGAATTTCATCCGCATAGGCATTCCCGATACCGCTCAGGGTATGCGGGTCCGTCAAAGCTCGTTTTAACGTCCGATTTTCGGAGCTAAGCGCTGCGCGAAAGGCTTGGAGGTCGCACTGGAAAACGTCGATGCCGCCTGGATCCAGTGCCCGAAGAGCCTCTTCACCCATGACCACATGCAACGAAGCGCGGCGCTTATGCCCTGCTTCGGTTAGCACGAGGCAGCCATTGGGGAAGTCGAAAGCGGCCAGGGCCGCTCGCGACATGCGAGAGGCGTCGGTTTTCCATTGTAGGCGGCCGGCGATCATGAGATGCAAGACCAGCCAGTAGTCGCCGTCGAGCCCGATGGCGATGCGCTTTCCGACGCGACGAAGCTCGCGAACCGTATGGCCCTCGAGATCGGAGAGCGACGGCTGCGCCGTTCTGAGCACGAACGGCTTCGCGATCGCCACTCGCACGAGCGGCTGCCCAACGATTCGTTCCCTCAGCGCAATGATATAAGCAGAGATATCGGGCAACTCCGGCATTATGCAAACTCGACGACGAGACCGGAGTGATCGCTTAACCGTTCAGTCCGAAAACTGTGGTCGTAGTCTGCAGAGCGAAGGCGCGGAAGCAGTGCATTCGAAACGAAGGCCTTGTCGATACGCCAGCCGTTTCTTCGCTCGGCGCCCGGCTCGACGCGAAACGGATACCAGCTGAATTCATATCGATCGGGGTGGCAATAGAGCCATGCCTCCGCCCAATAGCGCTCGAGTTCCAAATAGAGGTCCGCGGTGCTGAACTCGTCGGCGAGATGCGTCTTCCCCAGGTTTCGCTCGATGTCCGTCTCGTTCCGACCGGAGTTAAAGTCGCCAATGCACACTGCGGCAATTCCGCTCTCGTTAAAGTGCTGCGCCGTTGATATGAGACAGCGCAGATGCGGCCGCTTTCGATCTTGGCCCGGCAGATAGACGCCGAAGAGGCGCACGTCGGCAAAGATTGCCTCGACGATTGCGTTTGGGTATTCGTCGCCGGCTAGGCCGAATGGGTTAAGCATGCCTTCAAAGTCCGCGTTCGCGGCGACGAGCACGCCATTGCCGCCATGTCGCGAGGAATGGAGCTGTTGCCCGCGATCCGCCCTTCGCAAGAGCTCCCGTAGTCGCTTGCCGACGGGATTGTCGCGGTACTCGCTGAGCACAACGATATCCGGATCGTGAGAAAGGCAACGCGCCGCAAGTCCTTGGATCGTGTCTTGCGAGCCGCCCGATCGGATGTTAACGGCCACGACTTTCAATGCCAAGTGGAACCCGATCCAGGCGACGAAGGTGTCGGCGACATGAGCCGTGGCATGCAGTGGGCCGCTTGGAGCGTGGCGACTGTCGTAGCTTTCATGCACTTCATGACTGCGGGACGATACGATGCGTTTCGCAACGAGCTCTATTTCATCGTGTGCGGGCGTCATCCGGCGTTCGGCTATGTCGATCAACCGCCGTTCGTGCCGCTCGTCGCGGCAATAACGCAGCTCGGAGGCACGGATATTTGGTTGCTCCGGCTTCCGGCGGTCCTTGCGGCGGTGTTGCTCGTCCCCTTGACGGTTCTCTTTGCCCAACTGCTCGGCGCCAGCACGCGCGGAGCGTGGATTTCGGCCGTTGCTGCGGCAAGTGCGATGCTATTAACGGCAATGACGGCAACGCTGTCGACATCGACGTTCGAGCAGATCGATTTCACCGCAACCGCATACCTCGTGACGCTCGCCATCGTGCGTGATAAGCCGCGTGCCTTCTGGTGGGCGGGCGCGTGGGCCGGTTGCGCCTTTGAAAGCCGGTACGGCATCCTTCTGTGGATTGCCGGACTCGCCGTTGGCCTCGCACTGGCAGGGCCGCGCTCGGTCTTGCGTTCGCGCGACGTCTGGATCGGTGTCGCGATCGCAGCCACGATTGCGTTGCCCAATGTCATCTGGCAGGCCGTTCACGGCTTTCCGTTCCTCGAGCTCGTGCGTAACGACAGCTCGGGTAACTTCACCGGTAGGCCCCTGTTCTTCACGCTCGATCAGATTTTCGCGGTCAATGTCGTGCTCGCGCCGCTCTGGGTCACAGGGATCATCGCACCGTTTACGTCGGCGAAATTTGCAGGCTTCCGATTTCTCTCGATAACGTTTGTCGTTACGGCGTTCCTTGTGTATCTAACGCATGGCAAGAGCTACTACCTAGCCGGAGCGTATCCCACGATGTTTGCACTCGGCGCTGCAGCGTGTTCGGTGTTACCACGCGCGCTCATTGCCGTGTGGGCGCTGGCCGCCGCCTCGAACGGTGCGCTCGCGCTTCCGCTCGTTTTGCCCGTTCTTGCGCCCGATCGATTGCAACGAATGCTCGATCACATGGCCTTTCGGCCGCGCCCGGTGGAACGCGCCGGAATTGGTGCTCCGCTGATGCAGATCTTTTCCGACGAGTTTGGCTGGCGCGAGCTTGCCAGCGACGTCGATAACGTGTATGGTTCATTGCCGGCGACCGAACGTGACAGAACTGCGATCTTCGCTTCGAACTACGGGGAAGCCGCCGCGATCGACGTTTACGGCGTGCACGTACCGCCGGCGATCAGCGGGAACAATCAGTACTACCTCTGGGGCCCGCGCGGCTACGACGGCTCGATCGTCATCGCGGTGGACGTTGATCCGGCGCGGTGGTCGGGAATCTGTCAAACGACGCGGGTCGTCGCGCATTTTGGGACGTCACCTTACGCGATGCCGTACGAGCGCGATCGCCCCATCGTGCTTTGCCGAGGCATGCATCCGCCGCTGCCCCACGTCTGGCCACGGTTCAAGCACTATGGAATAGAGAACCTCGGCGCGTAACACAACGCTTTCCGATGGCGGGAGGGCGCGGATGGCACGACTTCGCTCACGCTTACGGGTGAAATCGCTGGGAGTGCCGGCTTGAGCACCATGATCGCGTACACAAGGCCAGCGTCGGCATCAGCAGCGAGAAATTACCCAAAATCGCCCACGATCGCGAGATGGCCTATACTGCCCTCGCTCGGCGGGTGTTGGTACAATCCCCGCTGCGCGATCGCGTAGAGGTGCGTTTGCGCTTCGCGCCACAGGAATGAAGGCGATATCCAGAGAGTGCCTGATGAGCACGATGCCCCACACATATCCAGCCCGTGCTCAATCAGCGGGATGTGACCCACGATTGCGGTTCCAATACCCGCCGCAATCAACACGATCACTTCTGCTAGCACCACGGTCGCAGCACGTCGCGCATCGAATCTCTCGCGAAATGCCGGCAATGCTATGGCCGCCCCGACCACAAACGTTGCGACCGCCAGCAGCGGCGGCACGATTCCCAAACTGCTCGGGACAAGGGCCAAATGCGACGCGACGGCGATGCCCAAGAGCACGGTGTTTCCCGTCATATTGGCGGTAAAGACCCCTCCGAACCCGAGAAAGGAAATCGCATCGACGCATCCTGCAGCACACGACAGGCCGAAAAAAGGAACTGCCCTCGTCAAGGCTCGAGCACGACCTTAATGTAGCCATCGCTGCGGGCGTCGAATTTTGCGAAGGCATCGGCAGCGTCGCGCAGCGGAAGTCGATGCGAAACGATGGTGCTTGGTTTGATTCGTCCCTTCACGATTGCGTCACGCAGGCGATCGTTGTAGCGCTTGTCGTGATCGCGGCCCATGCCGATCGTCGCGTCCTTCTTAAAGAGCGTGCCCCAAGGTACGAGATAATCGCCGCGTCGCGCACTATCGTCGGGCGCGTGTGGGTCGCTATCGAGAAATACGCCGATGATGCCCAGACGGCCGCCCGGGGCGAGGAGTCGCGCGAGGTCGCCAATGACGGCCTGCGGTTCTTCAACCGAATAACTGTGGGGATCGCGTGCCTGAAAGCCAACCGCATCGATGCACACGTTTGCACCGAGGTTCGCCTCCTCACCGCGCCACGCGATTCCCGTTCGGTCGCGCGCAATCTGCTCGAGTATGCGCTCGACCACATCGCCTGTGCTCATGTCGATCGGGTGTGCGCCGAGTTCGCCCGCCTTATCGAGGCGTTCCGGAATAGCATCGACGACGAAAACCTGTACTGCGCCGCGCAGGAATGCGCACATCGCGGTGAAGAGTCCGATCGCTCCGCGCGGTATGATCCCGGCAATGTCGCTGTGTGGGCCTGGGCAAGTTCGGTCGCGTGGAACGCGGTCGGCAACGCATCGGCGAGGAGCACAAAGTCGTGCTCCCAACGGTCGCAGGGTTCACCCGGTAGCCGCAAGCAATTGGCGTCACCAAACGGAACGCGCAGCAACTCAGCTTGCGCGCCCGTAAAGCCTCCCATTCCGGGGTAACCGTACGCTGCGCCCCATTTCCCCGGGTTGTTCGTCAGACACGCGTCCGAGAAGCCGTGCACGCAGTTCGGGCAGAAGCCACAGCAAATGTGCGTCGGCACGGTAACCCGATCGCCGACGCGCACGTTTACGACGGCGTTCCCGATGCGCTCGACGACGCCGAGAGGTTCGTGCCCGATCACGATCCGTTCACCGCCGCCAAGCCTTCCCTCGTAGATATGGAGGTCGGTGCCGCAAATCGCGGTTGAGGTGAGCCGGAGAAGTACGTCGGTGGGTGCCTTAATTTCGGGATCCGCGATTTGCTCTATGCTAATCTCGCGGGGCTTATTGAGGACAACGGCTTCCATCAATCTGCCCCCTCTTACCTAGAAGTTCTTTCGAGTGAAACGCTGGGAGTGCCGGCTTGAGCACCATGATCGTTAAAGCCACGCGTCGCATCAGCGAAACATTTCCACACAATCCCCACGATCGCGAGATGGCCTCATACTGCGCTCGCTCGGCGGGTGTTGACAATCCCCGCTGCGCAAACGCGTACAACTGCGGCAACGTGAACGAGCTTTAGCGCGAGATACATACGCGATCCTTATTCTACGAAGTAGACCTGTCCGGTTTGCGCGCCTTCAACGCTCTTGGCAAACGCGAGTGCGACGCGTC
Source organism: Vulcanimicrobiota bacterium (assembly GCA_963752765.1). Taxonomy (GTDB): domain Bacteria; phylum Vulcanimicrobiota; class Vulcanimicrobiia; order Vulcanimicrobiales; family Vulcanimicrobiaceae; genus JAFAHZ01. Next base: position 822,692 of record CAVVZD010000008.1, on the reverse strand, counting down.
TTCCCGGCACGCCTTCACTTCCAGGAAAGTATGGCCCGTACGCAGCCATCGATTCTCGTAAAACGGTGGGGCTGACGGCGTTGATGCGCATCCCAGCGGGGAATTCCAACGCCGCAGAACGCACGAACCCTTCGAGCGCGCTATTGACGAGCGAAGCGCTGGCACCATACCGAATCGGGTCCTTGCTCAGCGTACCGGCCACGAGCGTCACCGAGCCGCCCGGGTTCAAGTGTGTTGCCGCTTCCAATGCAAGGTGAACTTGGCCCATCAGCTTGTCGGAGAGTCCGATCTGCAGCTGGTCGGACGTCATGTCGAGGAGCGGTCCAAAGTGAACGTTTCCGGCGGTGCTCACCACGGCGTCCACGTTGCCAACCTGCTCGAACAACGAGCGAATGCTACGCAGGTTCGTGATGTCGACCTGATAGTCACCGCTCGTGCGTGACGCAGTAATGATGTCGTGACGCTGTTCCAGCTCGCTCACGACGTTTTTTCCGATTGTGCCGCTTGCACCGACGACCAGAATCTTCATGCCGGCTGTAACCAGATACGATTGTCGGCGGTTTCGCGCCCACGAAACATTCAGCAGCGTGGGGCCGGTTCGTTACCATCCTACGGCTTCGCCGTCTTTACCAAGGTCGGAACCCGCACTATACACCCCGTTGGGAAGCACTTCGATGGCTTGGTAACCGCCCATAGGAACTCGATTGATCGCGCGGACGTTATGTCCCAAATCGCTCAACTGCTTTCCAACCAACTCGTAGAGCGGTGACTCAAGCAAGAGCGCGTTCGAGACTTGATCGTGACGAAAGCGCGCCATGTCGCCGGCCTGCTGCACGTTCGCTCCGAGGTCGATCAGGTCGACGAGCACTTGTTCGTGGGCCTGGGCTTGCATGTCGCCGCCCATCAAGCCGATGCTTGCAAACGGGTTCCCATCGTGCATCACAAAGGCCGCGCACAGGGTGTTGAACGGTCGTTTGTGCGGCACGATAACGTCGGGACTCTTTGGGTTTAAGCTGAAGAGTGCGCCCCGATCGTGCAACACGAAGCCGTATCCCGGTACCGTTATTCCCGAGCCAAAACCATCGTAGTTGCTGTTCACCAACGAAACCATATTGCCCCAGCGATCCGCGGTCGACAGAACGATCGTGTCTCCTCTGCCGCCGGGGTCGTCCTCGGGCGCGATGTTCGAAGCGCGCACCGGATCGATCTTCGCGCACAGTGATGCAGCATAGGCGTTGGAAAGCAAACGCTTGAGCGGAACCATTTCGTACCGAGGGTCGGCATCGTACGCATAGAGATCGGCGTATGCAAGCTTCTTTGCCTCAACAAGTAGGTGCCAGTACAGCGGATTGGCCGGACCGAGCGAGGCGAGGCTGTTGCCTGGCGCGAGCTTCGGCACGCACTGCTGGAGAATGTTCAGCGCCTCGTTAGCAGCGAATCCTTGCGACGGCGGCGGAAGCTCCATTACGTCATAACCGTGATACGTGGTTTGCAGCGGCTCAGCCCAAATGCCGTGATACGATGCAAGGTCGGCGAGCGTCATCGTACCGCCCATAGCAGTTGACTTCGCTACGATTGCACGCGCAATCGCGCCCTTGTAGAAGACGTCGCGCCCGTAGCGCGCGAGAAGTTGCAACGCATGCCCGAGTTGCGGATTTCGGAAGACCTGCCCCTCGACCGGAGCTTTTCCGCCGGCGTACCAGGTTGCTACCGAATCGGGATCCAGCCGGGTGCAGCAGCCGCGTAACGGCAATGCGTTGGGAAGAACCCAATCGTGCGCAATGCGTTCGCTCACCGGGAATCCGTTGTCGGCGTACGCGATGGCAGGAGCCAGAGCTTGCGCGAGTTTCATTCCGCCATAGCGGTGCAGTAACTCGTCCCAGCCCCAGGCCGCGCCCGGAACGGTAACGTCAAGGATTCCGCCGGACGGCATCCCCGAACCCGGCCCCCAATGCTGCGGATCGTAGGCGTAGCCCAACGCCTGCATTCGTGCGAGTGTTGCTCCGCTCGGCGCTATGCCGCTGGCATTGAGCGCGACGACGCGGTGCTCTTTGGCGACGTAGACCAATGCAAAAAGATCGCCGCCGAATCCAACATTCATCGGCTCGGTAACGGTCAGCGTCGCCGCCGTCGCAACCGCTGCGTCGACCGCGTTGCCGCCTTGCATCAAGATGCGCAGTCCCGCTTGGGCCGCAAGCGGCTGGCTCGTCGTTACCATGCCGTTGCGGGCCATAACCGGCGAGCGGCTTTGTGGAAGCCAGCCTTCAGCGCGGTCGCCGCGAACCGCATCGTTCGCACCGGACGCGATCGTCGTCAAAGCCAGGGTTGCGGCCGTCAGGAAATGCTTCGTACGATTTCTCGAACGCCGGGTGCGGGCAAGAACGCGTTCACGATTGCTAAGGGATCGTAGCCGGAAACCTCGACGAGCGCCTCGTCGTTGTGTTCGCGCCGGATGGCTCGAAGCGAATCGACGGCGTCGGGGAGCGCAAACTGTTCGCCGACGATCGTTGCGACAAAGCGCCCGCCTCGGATTTCTCCGCGCGCTTCCATCCGCCGCAGCGCGACGAGCACTTCGCGCCAGCGAGGTGCCATCGACTCCCGCGCGGCGACGTCGCGAAAAACGACACCCCAACGTGCGAGGAGACGTCGCGCGAAAGCGTCGGCATTAATGGCGTCGATTTCCGCGACCAGGCGTGCCCAGCGGCCGCCGGAGGACCGGGGTCGCGCGCGTAAACCCTTTTCACCCAACCGACGCTTTGCATCGATCAGCGATCGTAGCGCGTCGAACCCGTCGGCGGTTACCAATCCGGCCGCTACGAGTTGCCAGAGCGCTTCCTCGACTTCAGCCGCCAATCGTTTCGATCCGCGGACGATTTCGGCAAAGAAAGGGGCACCCCGCCGGTCGATCTCGGCCAGCACGTCACGAGCGGCTTGCGAAAGCCCGTGCGGTTGTGCTGGAGGGCGTACGATCAACTCGTGCGCTTCGGCCCGCGTGAATAACGAGATCGGCGCCAGTTTCGTCGGCCGCACGCGGCGGCGGCGTTCGTCGTCACCGGCAAGCAACGCCGGATGGGGCGAGAGCCGCGCCCACATGACTTCGCCCGAATAACAGAGCCGGTCCAAATACTCACTTTTATAGCCTGCAATTCGCTTGGGTAGAATCTGCGCTTCCCACGCGGCAGCTGGAGTTTCGTAACCTTCCAGCTGTCGGATCACTTGCAGCGTTCCGTCGATGCCGTGCAAACGAGCCGACGGCGATACATGTTGCCAGCGATACAGGAATCGCGCGTAATCAGCGGTGGTAACCGGCTCGATCTCTCGGCGCAGCTGACCGATCGTCAAACGATGGATGCGCGCCAGGACGCGGCGATTGCACCATTCTTCAACGTCGCGCGCGCGGAAGTGCCCCCGCAAGACCTGTCCCTCGGTTTCGAGGCGAATCATGGAAGCAGCCACCGCTGATTCTTCGAAAGCGAGTTGATGCGCGAGCTCGCCAATCGTCACCGGTCCGCCGCACTCGAGCCAGCCCCGCACGATCTCCGCTATTGCCTGTTCGGACGACTCGGGCACGGTCATTCCCGGCACGGCCTCGATTACGGGCGTCATGCCACGAACCGCGCACGCCTTCTGCACGAGCGCCAAACGCTCGGCACAGACCCAGAACGTTGCGTCATCTATCGTCAGCAGCGATGCCCGGCGCTGGCCGGCTAGTTCTTCAAACCACTGCTGCCACCGCTCGGCGGGTGGAAGAAGAATGAGCGTCGCGAGCGCATCGTGCAGCTCTTCCGCGTCGCGCACGACCGGCCAGGATTCATGCGCAACTTCGGCGATGGCAGCCGGATCGAGGATGCCGGCACCGTCTAGCTCGACGCGCGTACCGCGCCGCAGCTGCACGGCACGCGCTCGGCGCTCCTCGAGCGGCGCGTCGTCGAGATACGCGTAGGGATTTGCGTTGAGAATTTCATGGCTGAACGTTGACGGCTCGGGCGTATCAACGGCAACCGTTTGAATGGTGCCGCCTTCGATGTCGCGTAAGACTTGCATCAAACCATCGAGGTCCATCGCTTCGTGCAGACAGTTGTCGATCGTTTCGCGCACGAGCACGTGATCGGGAATGCGAATCGGGCCGGTGAGGTTTTCGGGGCACGCCGCCTTATCGGGAAAGACCGATGCCAGCAGATCGTCGGCTCGCATGCGTAGCAGCTGCGGCGCCACCTTGCGCCCTCCGCGCTGACGTAATATTGCCAGTGACCGCATCGCGTTCCAGCGCCAGCGTGCCTCGAACATCGGTGCCGGTAAGAGCGCCTGCGTCAGGACGGATCGTGCGCTCGCCGTCTTGACGTACTCGAATATCGCATCGAGCGGAAACGCGTGTTGCTCGGCCAGCGAGATGCAGATGCCGTTGTCGGTGGCGGCCGCTTGCAGCTCGAAGTTGAAGCCCACGCAAAAGCGCTTGCGCAGCGCGAGGCCCCACGCGCGGTTGATGCGCGCGCCGAAAGGTGCGTGCACGATTAGCTGCATGCCGCCGGATTCGTCAAAGAAGCGCTCGGCCACAATCGTATTGGCTGTCGGAACGACGCCGAGCGCAGCTTTGCCGGAGCGTACGTAGGCGATGGCTTGTTCCGCCCCGCTCCGATCGAGGCCGCACTCGTCCAGCAAGAGCGCCATTGCCTCGTCATCGCAACGCCTGTCGATGTCGGCTCGCAGTGCCGAGACTTCGTGGGAAAGCTCGATCGTGCGCCCCAGCCCCTCACCATTCCAAAACGGAACGGTCGGCGGCGCTCCATGCGCGTCTTCGACGCGTACGCTGCCCGCTTCCACGCGCCGAATCCGCCACGACGTCGTGCCGAGTAAGAAAATGTCGCCGGCCAAACTCTCGATGGCAAAGTCCTCGTCAAGCGTGCCGACGAGGTGACCGTCTGGTTCGGCGATGACGCGGTAGTTTGCGACTTCCGGAATTGCGCCGCCGCAGGTAATGGCCGCCAAACGCGCTCCACGGCGCGCGCGCAAGACGCCATTGACGCGATCGTAGTGCAAGAAGGTACCGCTGCGCCCCCGGGCGGTCGCGATGCCGTCGGCGAGCATCGATACAACTTCGTCAAAATCGGAGCGGGGCAAATCGCGGTACGGGTAGGTGGTGCGTACCAGCGCGTACAGCTCGTCGGCCTTCCATTCCCGCGTTGCGCACGCTGCGACGATCTGCTGCGCCAAAATGTCGAGCGGTGCGGCCGGAATTGTCAGCGCATCCATCGCACCACCGCGCATGCTGCGTACCAGCGCAGCGCACTCGAGCAGTTCGTCTCGCGTCGTTGCGAAAATCTTGCCCCGCGGTTTCGCACCGACCCAGTGTCCCGAACGGCCGACGCGCTGTAGCGCAACCGCGATCGAGCGCGGACTGCCGAGCTGGACGACGAGATCGATGCTGCCGATGTCGATGCCAAGCTCGAGCGAGGCGGTAGCAACGACGGCGCGCAACTGGCCGCTCTTGAGCCGGTTCTCCGCTTCGAAGCGGCCTTCGCGAGCAAGACTGCCGTGGTGCGGCATCACCATATCCGGTCCGAGCAGCTCGGTGAGCGCAAATGCCACGCGCTCACTCATTCGGCGCGTGGGCACGAACACGAGCGTGGTTCGGTTTGCGCGAATGAGGTCAGCGAGGCGTTCGTAAATTTCGCCCCACATCTCGCCGCTGGCAACCGCGCCGAGTTCGTCACTTGGCACCGCAACTTCAAGTTCCATCGCACGCCGGCTGCCGACGTCGACGATCTGCGCGGATGGGCTGAGAAAGGCAGCAACGGGCTCCAGCGGACGCACTGTCGCAGACAAACCAATGCGCTGCGGTTTGCGCCCGCCGTGTGAAAGCACGAGATCGTCGAGCTGGGCGAGAGTGAGTGCGAGATGCGACCCGCGCTTGTTGTTGGCCATCGCATGGATCTCGTCGACGACGATTGTCGAAACGCTGGTGAAGAGCGCGCGTGACTTTTCGGCGGTGAGCAGGATGAAGAGCGATTCAGGCGTGGTCACCATGACGTGCGGCGGCTTGCGCAGCGTTTGCTGGCGCTGGGCAGGCGTCGTATCGCCGGTACGCACCGCGGTTCGAATCGGTTGCAGCGGCGTCAGGGTTTCGGCTGCGTGCGCCATAAGCTCGGCCAGCGGCAGCTCCAGGTTCTTGCGGACGTCATTGGTGAGTGCGCGCAGCGGCGAAACGTAGACGACCAGCGTTTGATCGGCAAGCCGGCCATCAGCCGAGCAAGCAATGAGATCGTCCAAACATATAAGGAAGGCCGCCAGCGTCTTCCCCGACCCGGTGGGCGCCGAGACAAGTACGTCGTGGCCCGCCCGAATCAGCGGCCACGCGCAGACTTGAGGCTCTGTCGGATGCGAAAAGCGGTTGGCAAACCACTGACCAACCAGCGGGTGAAACGTTTCCTTCACGGTATCAGATGCTTCAACCATCGTGCGAAGCGGCCGGATGCGCCGGTCGATCCGGCCGCTGCTACAGACCGATCTGGCTGAGGTTGGCGATGAAGCGCTGCGTCTTCGGATCGTCCCACCAGTTCGCAACCGCAACCTCTAACTCAGGCAGCGCTCGCAAACGAGCCACGTGGTTTTCGATGGAGCGCCGATTGGGAGCACTTGCGCCGACTTCGCCATGAAGCGCGTCGATGGTTGCATGGGCCTCATGCTCGCGCGGCAATACTGCATGGAAATTCGCGATGAGCTCTTCGCTTGCAACCAATCCGGTCGCGTCGGCGGCCTCAATCTCGTGCCGAAGGTCCTCCTCGCGTCCCATGCGGCCGATTACTCCCATCGAAAGCAGATCACCTTGGGCGGGTCGCCGCTGCCACGTCGGCGTAGCTTCACGCAGATGAAGCGTCACGGCGTAAGGCTCGGCAACGTCGCCGCCGGCGCCTTTCGTTTCAACCGTTCAGAAGTCGATTGGTGGTTTGCAGCTCGCGCCTCACTTGGCGTCGCCATTTCGCTGATTGCCGGGCTGCATTTCGGTACACGGCTCGACGCACTGGCAGCCGGAATTGGCGCGGTCGCGCTTGGACCGACCTCCTTGCGCGGCGTCTACCGCACGCGTGCCGCGACGATGTTGGCTACGGCCGTTGGCATGTCGCTGGGCGCTTACATTGCCGCATTTGCCGGACCCTCCACGGTTGCGATCGTGTTGGTCACCGCTGCGGGCGCGTACGTCTACGGAATCATCTCCGGTCTTGGGGATGCGGCGAGTGCCGTCGGATTGAACTCGATGATTGCGATTGTCATTCTCGGCAACATTGCAACGCCGCGCGCGCAGATCGGCGAGGTAGCGCTCTTCGTGCTTGCCGGCGGCGTCATCCAGACCGTGCTGGTCGTCCTCTCGTGGCCCGTGGGACGCCACGTTACCGAGCGCCACGCGCTTGCAAGAGCATACCGAACGCTAGCCGCATACGCGCGGACGATTCGCAGTGCCGCAGCCACGATATCCCCTCACGAGTCGTTGGTCGCCGTGCGAACGGCGCTTGCCGATCCCCAGCCTCTGGGACGCCGCGACGAGCTCCTGGCAATGCAAACCCTTGCCGACGAATGCGAGCGCATCCGTGAAACACTATCGCTGATCGCCGCAACGGATGCAAAAAACGTCGACGGACTCCCTGGAGCGACTGCAGATCTCTTGGACGCGATTGCCGACGCGCTCGCAGCGGGACGCACTCCGGTTGACACGGGCCTCTGGAAGCGCGCCAACGAGCGGCTTCCCGACGATCCGGTTTGGCAGCGCTTATACGGTCAGCTCCGCGCGGCATGGCGCAGTGCGTCGATTCCCGCAGCACAGGGTTCCGGCCTAACGCCGATTACCGAGCCTGCGCTCGTGCCGCACAGCGTTGAGTGGTGGCGCGTACTGCGGGAAAACGTTGTGGTTTCATCGCCCTTTGGGCGTCATGCAATTCGGTTGGCGATTGTCCTCACAATTGCAATCCTCCTTTTTCGGTTGACGCACCTCGAGCGCGGCTACTGGATGGCGTTGACGGCGCTGCTCGTACTGCGACCCGATTTTACGACGACGCTTGCGCGCGGAATCGCGCGCATTGCCGGCACCGTCCTCGGCGTAATTCTTGCGTGGGGCATCGGCCATGTGATTCCCCATACGGCGCAAGCCGATGCCGCGGCCGGGATCGTCTTCGCAGCCCTCGGGTTTCTCGTGTTTTCCGTCAATTGGGCGCTCTACTCGGTCGCCATCACCGTCTTCGTGCTTTTCATGCTCGCGATGGCGGGAACGCCGGAATCCGGCGCTTTGGTAGCGCGGATCGTTGCGACGCTGTTGGGCGGAACGCTGGCGCTCGTAGCCTATAGCGCGTGGCCGAGCCAGGAAGCGCCCCTTACGCGTGTGGCACTCGCAAATCTCTTCGACGTCTTATGCAATTATGCACGAATGCTCTTGGGGGTGTACGCGGGAGACGAGCCCGTACGACCAGAGTGGATCGAAGCGCAGCAACGCGTTTCCTGGACGTTGCGCACCGAAATCGAGGCTTCGATCGAACGGATGCTGGGAGAATCGGATATGCACGGTGAGCTGACGCGTGACCAGGCACTGGCGATCTTCGCCTCGACTCGGCGGCTAGGCTTGGCAAACCTCGCGTTGACGTCAGAGATCCTTGCCGGAGTCCCGTCTCCCGTACCAGCGGTTCGTCCTTTTGCACACACGCTCGACCGCGCGATGCAGGCAGTTGTGGAAGCGCTGCGAAGCCGAACGAAAGCTCGTGACTTCCCCGACCTTAGAGCGGCCTATACTGCGTTTGCCCATTCGATAAAGACCAGCAACGATCGCAGCACGAGGCTGCTTCTCGCACAGTGCGATCTTTACGTGGATTCCGTGAACACTATTGCCGAAGCATTGTAGGCCCCGATAATGGCAATCTTTGCGCGCACTCCGTGCGACCTTCCGGTTTGCCGCCGGCGCGGACCGCAAGCCGGAGCGCGCACCGGGGCGTACGTTCTCGTGGCGGCGATTGCCGGATCGAGCATGGGATCGATCGACGGTACGGCGGTGAACGTGGCGTTGCCGTTGGTGCAGCGGGAACTACATGCCGGCGCAGCCGGCTTGCAATGGATCGTAGAGGGATACTCGCTCTTTCTCTCCGCGTTGATTCTCGTCGGTGGTGGGCTTGGCGATCGCTTCGGACGCCGCGCGATCTTTCTGTTGGGTATCGGGCTGTTCGCGCTCTCGTCGCTCGCCTGCGGCTTGTCGCCCTCTCTAACATTCTTGATAGCCGCGCGTTGCGTGCAGGGGGTCGGTGCCGCGCTTGCGATTCCGGGAAGCCTTGCGTTGATCAGTGCAACCTTTTCGGGCGAAGAACGCGGTCGTGCGATCGGCACGTGGTCGGGATTCTCGGCGATAACGACGGCGCTCGGGCCGGTGCTGGGCGGCTGGCTGGCGCAAAGCTTTTCCTGGCGCGCCGTCTTTTTCATCAACCTGCCGATCGCGGCCCTCGTCGTAGCCGTCTCACTTTTCGGCGTTCCCGAGAGCCGGGATGACGAAGCATCGCAACGGTTTGACGTCGTGGGCGTGCTGCTTGCGACGAGTGGGCTCGCCGCGCTCGTTTACGGACTCATCGGATTACAGGGCGCACTCGGTGGCGCGCGATTTGCGGCCGATGCCGCAGCCGGATGCATTCTGCTCGTTGCGTTCATCGCCTACGAACGCTTCGGCGCGCGCCATCCGATGGTAAAAGCCGATCTCTTTGCCTCGCATCCCTTCGCCGGCGCCAACCTGTACACGTTCTTGCTCTATGCCGCCTTGGGCGGGGCACTCTACTTTCTTCCGTTCAATCTCATCAACGTGCAAGGCTATACGCCATTGGCTGCGGGCGCATCGCTGCTCCCGTTTATTCTCATCATGTTTTTGGCATCGCGGTGGTCCGGCGGCTTAGTTGCGAGGATTGGTGCACGGACGCCGCTGGTCATCGGCGCCGTCTTGGCGGGTTGCGGCTTTCTTGCATTCGCTCGAACGGGAATCGGGGCGCCGTATTGGATCTCGTTTTTTCCGGCCGCGGTGATTTTGGGCATCGGCGGTGCCTTGTTCGTTGCTCCACTGACGACGACGGTCATGAATGCTGTCCCTGTCTCCGAGGCGGGCATTGCATCAGGCATCAACAATGCCGTTTCCCGTGCCGCCGGGCTGATCGCGATTGCGGCGTTGGGGCTGGCGCTGGCGAACGCGTTTGATGCAACGCTTGCGCGTGACATGACGCGAATGCACGCATCGCCGTCTACGGTTGCGGCGCTCGCTCGAGAGCGCAGTGCCATCTTGTCGGGGCACGTTGCCGAAACGGCGTTTCCCGCAGCGTCGCGCGCAGCGATCACGCAGTCAATCCGCAATGCCTACGTCGCGGGTTTTCGCGAAGAAATGTCAATCGCCGCCGCGCTGTGTCTTTGTGCGGCGCTCATTGCCTGGTTTTTGGATTGGAAGATGCCAAGGTAGCACGCGGCCCGAAGACTAAGCTTGCGATCATGAAGCGACTTTGGACAGGCCGTGCTACGCTGGCCATCCTGATCGCGATCGCACAGTGCGCGGCACCGGCGACGGCAAGCGATTGGCCCGTCTTTGGGCACGACCCAGCCCGAACCGGCGTTGACGTCGGCGATACGGTCCTAACGATCCGTAACGTCAGCCGCTTACGCGAGCGGTGGCAGATCTCGTTTGGCCCCGGCGTCGTTGCCGACTCAACGCCGATACTCCTTAGCCACGTCCAATTCCGGCGAGCGCAGCGGCCGATGTTGTTTCAAACGACCAAGACGGGCGTAACCTTCGGCATTGACGCGACGAGCGGCCGCATCGTCTGGCGGTTTTTCACGCACGGTCCCAACATCACGACCTCGACACCCGCCGCCGACCCATCGCTGCAGTCGATCTACGCGCCGGGCGTCGACGGATACATCCATAAACTCGATGCAGCCACCGGACATGAAGAGGGTGCTCCCGGTTTTCCTGCGCGCCTAACGACATTGCCGCAAACCGAGAAAGACGCATCGGCGCTCAACGTTTCCAACGGGTACCTGTACGCGACGACCTCGGGATATCTTGGCGATGCTCCGTATTACGACGGGCACGTATTTAGCGTGCGCTTGAGCGATGGGGATACGCGCGTGTTTAACTCACTCTGTAGCGATGTGAAGTCGCTACCGACGACGACGTCTTGTCCCAATAGCGATTCGGGCATTTGGGCGCGCGGCGGCGCCGTGGTTGATCCCGACCCTGCGATGGAAGGCCGCGTCTATGCCGCGACGGGGAATGGCTTTTTCGATGCGAATTCCGGCGGCCACAACTACGGCGACTCAGTGCTTTCCCTGAGTCCCGACGTCGGAAGGCTGCTCGGCTATTACGCGCCGCACGATTACACCGAGCTTCAGGACGGCGACGTTGACTTGGGCAGCACCTCGCCGGTCATGCTCCCGCGTCAATTCGCAAGCCGTACGCCGCTCGTGCTGGCGCAAGGCGGAAAAGACGCCATCCTGCGTTTGGTCGATCGCGCGCACTTGCCCGGCGTTGCACACGAGCTGCAGGAGATCACACTCTCCGACGGCCTTTTTTCGACGCCCGCAATGTGGGTGGACCGCGCGGGGCGAGCGTGGGTCTTCATTGGACTGCCGCAAACCGTCGAAGCCTATCGTTTCGTCACGGAGAATGGCAACAGCTTATTATTTCACGCCTGGACCGTTCACCCCGGCCAAAGCAGTGGTGAGGGATCATCGCCGGTGGTGAGCAATGGCATCGTGTTCGTCGCGTTCGATGACGCACTTGTCGCGCTCGACGCATTCTACGGGCGGATGCTGTGGAGCAGTGCTTCGCCAAGCGCCGTGCGAACGATCGGTCCAATCCATTGGGAAAGTCCGATCGTCGTCAACGGCTGGGTATACTGCTCGGACGAAAACGGGCACCTAACCGCGTACGCACGCGGTCGCTAAACTCCGCGAAAGAAGAAATGCGCAGCGTAGAGAAGGGCCCGGCAATGCCTGCTGAACTTGACGTCGTCGGAATTGGAAACGCAATCGTCGACGTGATCGCTCCCGCCGCCGACGCTTTTCTCGAGGCTCACGGCATGCGCAAGGGCGCCATGATGCTCGTCGACGCGGAGGGTGCCGAACGGATCTACGCGCACATGGGCTCGACGATCATTTCGTCGGGCGGATCTGCGGGCAACACGATCGCCGGGATTGCCTCGCTGGGGGGCAGCACCGGTTACATCGGAAAGGTTCGTGACGACGAGTTTGGCCGCGCGTTCAGACACGACATGACCGCGCTCGGCACCATCTTTCGTACGCCCGCGCTCACGACCGGCCCGGCTACCGCACAGTGTCTCGTTCTCGTAACGCCTGACGGCCAGCGAACGATGAACACCTATCTCGGCGCTTCCGTCAGTCTGGTGCCCGAAGATATCGACGAGCTGTTGATCCGGTCGGCGAAGATCACGTATCTAGAAGGATATCTGTACGACGACCCTTCGGCGAAGCGTGCGTTCGCGCGGGCGGCAGACACCGCACACGCCGCGGGAGGAAAGGTCGCACTCTCACTCTCGGACGCGTTCTGCGTGGAGCGCCATCGAGAAGACTTCTTGCAGCTCGTCGATCATCACGTCGACGTGCTCTTTGCAAATGCAGCCGAAATATCAGCGCTCTTTGAGGATTCATGGGACGCGTCAGTCGCGCGACTGCGCCAATTGACGCAGCTAGCGGCGGTCACGCGCGGCGCCGGCGGCTCGCTCGTGATCGCCGGAAATGAAGTCATCGAGATTAAGGCTGAAGCGGTCGAGCGCGTCGTGGACACGACCGGCGCCGGCGATCTTTACGCAGCGGGTTTCTTGTTTGGTTTGACGCGCGGCGTCTCGCTGGAGCAGTGCGGCCGTCTCGGCAGCATTGCTGCGGCGGAAATCATTAGCCATTTTGGTGCGCGGCCGCAGAGTTCACTGCAAATGCTCGCGGCCGGCGTGCTCAACCGCACGATGGTGTAGGGAGGTTCCTTAGTGCTCGATCGGCCGCTGCGAGCGGCAATCCTGGCGGCCGCCGATAATCGGGTGGTTCGCAACGTCGTTACGCGCTACGGATTTCGCTTGGGAGCGGCACGGTTTGTGGCCGGCGAGACGGCCGACGACTTCTTCCCGGTGGCAAACGCGCTGAACGCGCAAGGATTTGCGGTGGCGGTGACGATTCTGGGCGAAGGCGTGCGCGACCGATCGGAAGCCCTGGCCGTGACCAACGAATACTGCACGCTCCTGCGCACGCTCAAGGAGCGCAATATTGATGCAAATGTTGCCTTTAAGCTCACGCACGTCGGGCTCGATCTCGATCCGGAGCTGGCGTTCGAGAACGCATCGCGCATCGCCGAAGCCGCGCAGGCGGTCGGAAACAGCATTCGGATGGATATGGAGCAATCTCGATACGTCGATCGAACGCTATCGATTTATCGCCGCCTGCGCGAGCGGATCTCCAACGTAGGGTTTGTCTTGCAGTCCTGTCTCATGCGTAGCCTCGACGACTTGCGCGCAGCGTTGCCGCTTCATCCAAACGTTCGAATCGTCAAAGGCGCGTATCTGGAGCCGCCCGCGATCGCGTACGCGCGCAAACGTGACGTCGACGAGAACTACCGGCGGCTCGCCGAGCTGGCGCTGTCGAGCGAAGGGTACACTGCGATCGCGACCCACGATCCTGAAATTGTCGCGCACGTTGAAAGCTTTGCTCGCCAAGCAGGATTGCCGCCGCGAGAGCGATTCGAGTTTCAGATGATGTACGGCATTGCGACCCCGTTCGCGCGACGCTTGATCGAGCGCGGCTATCGCGTGCGGCTGGCCGTCCCGTTCGGCCGGTACTGGTTCCCGTTCTTGATGCGGCGGCTCGCGGAGCGACCCGCAAACCTCGCGTTTGTCGTCAAGGGAGTATTGCGCCGGTGAGCCTTCGCGGGATCTGGGCAGCCGTCCTTACACCCATCGATTCACGGCTGGAACCCGACGCAAGCCGAGCGATTGAATACTACGGCGCATTGCTGCGCGACAGTTGCGACGGCCTCAACGTGCTGGGAACAACCGGCGAAGCTCCATCTCTCGGCCTCCGTCAGCGCACGGCATTCATGGAGGCTTTGGCCGCAAGCGAATTACCACGTGAGCGCGTCATGATCGGGACGGGCACGCCGTCGCTGGAAGATACGACCGTTCTCACGCAAACGGCGTTGCGTTGCGGGTTCGCGGCGGCACTGATCTTGCCCCCATTTTTCTTTCGAAATGCAGGCGACGACGGGGTGCATGATTTCTTCGCTCGGTTATTTACGCGCGTCGAGCCGCGACCACGCAGTATCGTGCTCTACAATTTTCCGAAGATGAGCGGCGTTACGTTTCGGCCCGACGTCGTGCAAGCCTTAACGACAGAATTTCCATCCATAATTGCAGGGCTGAAAGACAGCTCGAACGATCGCGGCTTTCAACGCGAGCTGATCGCACGTCATGGGGATCTCGCCGTTTTCCCCGGTTCCGAGGAGTATCTGCTTGAGGCGAGCGCCTACGGCGCCGCTGGTTGTATCTCCGCGAGCGTCCCATTGTGGGCGCAGCTGGCTGCAAGCGTTCTTGAAAAGCGCGATCCCGAGCAGGCGACTCGGCTGGCGGAGTTACGCCGTGCCGTTGGCGGCCCGAATCTCCTGTTGCGCGTACGCTACCTTACGGCGCGCTTGCGCGCAGACCCGGCATGGGAACGAGCGATGCCGCCGCTAGGAGCGCTCGATTCGCACGAAAAGCAGATGCTCGATGAAATTATCCGCTTGGTTTAAGCTGCGATGAGGGAAAGCGGCGCCGCCACGAATCCCACAACGTTGCCCCCTTCTTTAGGGCAGCTTCGGGAAGTGAGGCCGGCAACATCACTTGCGGCGCGACCGCGCCGTCGGCGACGCCATGCTCGAACGCCCTGATCAAGGCATCCTGGTCGTCGAAGGCCAGCATGTCGAGTTCGAGCGAACGTTCCGGGCGAACGGAGCGAATGGTAATCTCGCGCTTTTCGGGTGCTCCGCCCAAACGCACGATCTCGTTGGTCGCATTGGCGATTCGTAATTCGTAGTCGAGCAGCCGCTGCTGCCAGAGCGTCGCAATGTTGTACGCCATCTCCGGAAGTCCGAGGCTGGCGCCCGCCGATCGTGAATCGCGCTCGCGGTCGACGAAAACGACGGTGACTTCGGTTGCGCCGTTATCGATTGCCAAGCCAAGCGGAGAGGTATGGACGATACAGCCGTCAGCGTAGAGATCCGGCGCGCCGTTGAACCCCAGCTCGATAGGACTAAAGAGGCCCGGCATCGCCGACGACGCAAGCAGCGCCATCACGAATGTCTCCTCGGTGAGATCGTGATACTCGGTCAAGCGTGCGCTATGGCTCGGCGTGGGTGCTTCGCCGACGAACGCACGAAAGACGGCGGCCGAGGCACGCGTCGCGTTCGTGGCGCCGATCAGCAGAGACGTGCGTAATCGCGAAAGGCTCACCATTTGTCCGAGCGCGGCCGCAACGGCGGGAAGGCTTTCCTTATGAATGTTGCCGAGCTTACGCAAGAACGGCAGCGACGATGCGGCGCGCGCCACGCCCATGGCGTCGTGCCAGGCATTGCCCTGACCGATCGATCCCACGTGATAGATGAGACGGCGTAAGCGGGGAACGTGCGGAAAAAGCTGTTTTGCGCGTCGCGGAAGTTCGCGGTGCCAGAAGCGTTCGAGGGCGTCATCCGTCGTGCCCGCGGCAATGAGCGCAGCGTTGACCGCGCCGATTGAAACGCCGCAAATCACGTCGTAGGTCTCGCGAGCCAGAAGCGACGTGGCTACCCCGGCTTCGTATGCGCCGTGGGCCCCGCCGCCGCTGAGAACTAAGGCTTTCACTCTAAGGAACCCCTAAACGATTATCAGCTCCAATGCCCAGACAGTAAACTCCTACCGTTGTAGGCCTTTCGGAACGTCCGATTAGTCCGCTTTTAACCTGGCACAGCGCGTTCGGCACTACGAATCGAGGGCGCCGCGAGAGGGGTAACGTCGAAGACGACCACCTCGTTCCCGCCTTCGCGCAGCCATGCCCCGGGAACGTATAACGAGCGCTGTGGTCCGATTCGCCAATACCGTCCTACGTTGTGCCCATTGACGAAGAGCACTCCCTTGCCTAAGGAACTCGTATCGAGAAAGGCGTCGCGCGGTCTCTCGATCGTCAGCGTAGCGCGATAAAATGCCGGCGGGGCGCACGGGCTGTACGAGAACCCAAGCGCCGCCAGGTCGTCGAACGCCAGCGAAAAAAGCTGCCAGCCCCGTAGCTCGGTACCGTTGAACCTGACCGCACGTGTAATCCCCTTACGTTCCGCATCAATAAGTGGACCGTAGTGAATTCGTCCGCAGTTCTCTACAAGGATCTCGAGCGTCGAAGCGGCCTTTGGCGCGTCGATTCGAATTGACGACTGGCGCAATCGCCGGTCGAGGTACCCGATAATTCGGCCGTCGAGCAGAAGCGTCGCATAATCGCGGAGCTCCTCGATTTCGAGTACGCCGCTGCCCGACCGGGGCAGCTTCGTGCGATAAAGGACAAAACCAAATGATTGACCGCAGCGCTCCATGGGAAGCGGACGCTCCGTTTCGATGGGATCGGCGAGGAGGTCGGCCAGCGGTGCGTACTGCTCGAGCCGGCATTCTGGAAAGGACATGACCTCGGGAATCGGAGGCAGCGCCCGGGTCGATGTGCGGCGGTGCCGTGCGATTGCTTCGCGGAAGGCGAAGTACTTTGGGTTCGGTCGTCCGGCTTCGTCAATTGCCGCTAAGTAGTCGTAGCTCGTCGTTACCGGAGCATACGGTTCGTCGGCCGAGCCGTTGGCGCCGTTGGTAAAACCGAAGTTTGTCCCTCCGCAGAGCATGTATAGGTTTACCGAGCAGCCTGCGCTCAGCATCCACGCAAGATCGCGCACTTGCTGCGCATCGTCTCGCTCTTGATGCGGCTCTCCCCAACGATCGAACCAGCCGGCCCAATACTCTCCGCAGATCGGCGGTGCTTGCGCGCGTAACGCGCACATTGCAGTGAGATCGCGCTGTGGATTTCCCGGTGCAAACGTGGTCGCAATCGGAAGGTCTGGCAAGGAGCCGCGTTCGAGGTCGCGCGGCTGGTCAATCGTGTAATAGGGCGAGACGCCAAACCCGGCGTCGTCGAGGACTGCGCGCAAGGCACGAAGGTAGTCGGCGTCCTTTCCAAAGGCCCCGTATTCGTTCTCGAGTTGTACCGCGACAATCGGTCCGTCGTACGCTCGCTGCAAGGGTGCCAGCTCATCCCCAAGACGTTTGAGCCAGCGGCGAGCAGGCGACATGAAGGCTTCGTCGGTCGTACGTACGCGCAGCTGCGGTATCGTTAGCAGCCATGCTGGTAAACCGCCGAAGTCCCATTCGGCACACACGTAGGGGCCCGGCCGGATAATGACGTCGAGCCCGCAGGCGGCGGCCAGCCGCACGTATTCGGCGACGTCATTGCCCCCCGTAAAGTCATAGACGCCTGGGTGCGGCTCGTGAAGATTCCAGAACACGTAGGTCGAGACCGCGTCCAGGCCCATCGCTTGGGCCATCTGCAGGCGCGTCACCCAATATTCGCGAGGGATGCGTGCATAGTGTATCTCGCCGCTGACGATCGGGGCGTTGCCGATCATGCCTCGCGCAATACCTTGGCCGCCATCTCCGCCGTGAGGTCGCGTTGCGGCTGCGCCAGCATTTCGTACCCGACAAGATACTTGCGCACGCTCGCCGACCGCAGCAGCGGCGGGTAGTAGTGCGCGTGCATGTGCCAACCGTCATGCGCTGCGCCGTCACACGGGCGCTGGTGAAAGCCCATCGTATACGGAAACGGGACGCCGAAGAGACGATCGTATGCCGACGTTACACGACGCATGGCGCGAGCGAGCGCCGTGCGATCGGCGACCGGAAGTTCGGGCAACGTGCCGCGATGAGCGTATCCGACCATCAGAATTTCGTATGGCCAAGTCGCCCAAAAAGGAACGACTGCGACGATCCAATCGTCAGCATACACGATCCGCTCGCGACGCTCCGATTCGAGCCGGGCGTACGCACAGAGCAAGCACCCTCCGTGTTCTCGCCGATATGCGTCCAACGCTTCTGATTCTTTCGCGAGCTCGTTAGGGACACAGGATTCTGCCCAGATCTGGCCGTGCGGATGAGGATTGCTCGCACCCATGATCGCACCGCGATTTTCGAAGATCGTTACCGCTTTCACCGATGGCGACTGCGTCAACTCGCCGTATTGGTCCGACCAGCAATCAATAATTGTGGCGATCTGTTCTTCCGACATCAGGGCGAGGTGAAGGTCGTGGCGCGGAGAGAAACAGACAACCCGGCACGTGCCGCTTACTGCTTGCGCCGTGAGAAGCTCCTCCGACATCGTTGAACCGCGCTCCCTCGCCGGCTTCAACGCCGGGTAATCATTGGTAAAAACGAACGTCGCTTCGTACGTCGGATTGCGCTCACCGTTCGCTCGAAGGTTTCCCGGACAGAGATAGCATTGCGGATCATAGGATGAAACCGGCGCGGGTATTGACTCGACGCGCTCGCCCTGCCAGGGACGATCGCTTCGATGCGGTGAGACAAGCACCCATTCGCGCGTGAGCGGATTATAGCGGCGGTGCGTTTGCGTTTGCCAATCGTTCACGCAATCCCGGCTCCCGCGACGGGAGTTCCGTCGTAGAGTTCGGCCGTCATCCCGGTTGCATTGCGATACTCGGTCACGATGCGGTCGCGAAATGCTTCGACTGCAGTTGCTTCCACGAGATTAACGGTGCAGCCGCCAAAGCCGCCACCCGTCATACGCGCGCCGTAGACGCCCTCGCTGCTTCGCGCGATCGCTACCATGAGATCGAGTTCCGGGCAACTGACTTCGTAATCCCGTTGCAGGCTCTCGTGGGATGCATTCATGAGCGATCCCAACGCATGAACGTCGTCTCGCTGCAAGGCTTGCGCCGCTTCGAGGACGCGCGCGTTTTCGCTCACAACGTGGCGCACGCGGCGATAGAGCTCAGGCGGAAGACCCGCTTGATGCCGCGCGAGCTCGGCAGGCGTAACGTCGCGAAGTGCGGTAACCGAAGGGTCCCAATGCCGAAAGTGCTCGACCGCCGCTTCGCATTCGGCCCGCCGGTGGTTGAACTCGCCGTTGGACAGGTCGTGTCTGGTCATCGTATTGCAGATGACGACTCGAGCACGGTCGGGGAGAGGAAGAGGCGCCGACGCCATAGAGCTGGTGTCGAGCAGCAATGCGCAACCCGGCTGACCAAGGAGCACCGCGAACTGGTCCATGATGCCGCATTGCGTGCCGGCGTGTTCGATCTCGGCACGTTGACAAAGCCTTGCCAGAGCAACGTTATCGACGCTCGCTTGCGCGATTTTCAAGAGCGTCAACGCAAGGCTCACCTCGAAGGAGGCTGATGAGCTCAGTCCAGCCCCGTGTGGAATCGTACTCCGTGCGCTTACGTCCGCACCGCGCAAGGCGATGCCCGCGCGGCCAAGCTCAATGAGAATCCCCCGCGCGTAGTCCGTCCAATCTCTGCGCCGATCCAACCAGATTGCATCGAGATCGAACGTCGCCGGCTCATGTGACTCCGAACGTACGCAAACGATCCGATCGCTACGCGGCGTGCCCGTAGCAATGGTGTAGTAGCCAATGGCTGCCGGCATGACGAAGCCTTCGTTGTAATCGGTGTGCTCGCCGATGATATTGACGCGACCCGGCGCGCGCGCCGTGACCGGCGGTAGGCTCATTGCGACGCTGCCTTGCCGCGTGGGGGCGCGCGTTCCTGTGTAGAACGATGCCGTCATGCCAGATTTGGACCCGCCCAAGCCGAGTCAACCGATCGTTGAGAGCGTCGTCGTCGACGTGCCGGGATGGCAGCAAGTGAAGCCGCGCATTCCCGATACGCAGCAGCGCCGAACGCTGGAACATCAGCGCAGCATTCGCGAGGTCGTCTTCGGCGTTCAGGACGGCATTCTCACGACGTTGGGCATCATCACCGGCGTCGGCGTGGCCGAGGGCGACCGCGCCGCGGTCTTCATTAGCGGGTTTCTGGCGTTGCTGGCCGGCGCGCTCTCAATGGGAATGGGTGAGTATTTAGGTCGCAAGTCGGAGCGCGAGGTCATTCGCGCAACGATCGAAATGGAGAAGCGCGAAATGGCCGAAGATCCGCAGGCCGAGTTCGCCGAACAGGTTGCCTACTACAAGCTAAAGGGCTTCAGCGCCGACGAGGCCCAGATGATCGTGCGGCGTCTGGCGCAGCACCCCGATATCTACTTGTACGAAATGATGCGCGATGAGTTCGGCATCGATCCGCGCGAAGCGGACCAAAGCAGCCTGCGCGGTCCGGTCGCAATCGGGGCATCGTATGCGGTGGGCTCGTTCGTCCCCATTCTCGCTTTCCTCATTCCGTTCCCGATGCTCACGTCAACGCTGGTTGCGCTCGCTTTTGCCGTCGGAGGTCTCTTTAGCGTCGGCTATTATGCCGGAACGCTGAGCAATCGCAACCCGTGGAGCAAGGCCCTCGAGGTGGCGCTCTACGGTTGTGCGGTATTCATCCTCTCGTATCTAGCCGGGCATTTTATTCCGCCGCTCTTCGGACACGCTCCGGTTGGCGCTGCATAACCTCGTCGCGGGACTCTTCGGGTCGTTGAGCTTTTTTTGGGATAGCCTCTTCGGATTAATTTTTGGATTTCTCGTATCCGCGATCGCTCAGGTCGTCTTAACACCAGCCACCATGGAACGCTTTCTCGGCCCGAATCTCAAGGGCGTGCTCTATGGAACTGGGTTTGGAATCATTTCATCGGCCTGCTCCTACGGCGCGGCCGCCGCGGCGCGCGGTTTCTATCGTGCCGGTGCCGACGCGAGGTCGGTCTTTGCGTTTTTGATTTCCTCGACCAACATGAACCTTGCGATCCTCATTCTGTTCTGGTCGCTGCTGGGCTGGCGCTTTGCATTTGCGGAGTTTTTTGGAGGCGCGATCATCATTGCCGTCGTCGTGGCCGGCTTGAGCGCACTGGTGGGGAATACCGAGCTCGAGCGAATGGGCAATGAGTTTTGGTCGCGAGGCACGCGCCCACAATCGGAGGACGACGGTTGCTGCGATCACGATGCCGACAGCGAGGCCGGGGCGAACCGTAGCTTGGCCAACGCAACGACTTGGCGAGATATCGCACAAACGGCGCTCGCCGACGTTCGCATGTTACGCACGGAGTTAGTGGTCGGATATCTCATCGCCGGCTACGCATCGGCTTTGATTCCGACGGGCGCTGTGGCGGGCGTGCTACGGTCGGTTGGCGGCGTTCCATTCATCGGTTATCTTTTGCTGCTCGTCGTCGGATTGCTCATTGCGGTCGTCACGTTCGTCTGTTCGATGGGAAACGTTCCCATCGCCCGCTATTTGGCGAATGCAGGCATCCCGCTGGGCGCCAACACGACTTTCATCTATGGCGACCTGCTCATCCCACCGCTGATTGCGATCTATCGCAAAGCATTTCCGCCGCGACTCGTTTGGTCGTTCGTTATGCTCTTTATACTCGGTGCGTTGCTGGCAGGTGCCGTCATGGAGCGGCTGATCGGCGCCTCAGGCACACTAAACATGGGCTCGATGACGCTCAACGACCGCTTTACCCTGGTGTCCAACGTTGTCGCAATCGTGGCCGTCATCGCGGTCGCCATTGCCGCGAAACGTGCCCCCGCAACTACCTAAGCGCAGCTTTCCAATAGCGTATCGTCGTTTCAGAAATGGCGTGGCGTTGACTGGATCCGATTGCGAGCAGACACTCAAGCAATGCGCGCGCTTCCGTTTCCAGACCAAGGGTGTGCGCCGAGGTTAGAATTCGCGTCAGCCTGAGGTGATTGTGGTTTCCTGGCGTGACCCAGTGGGAGCGTTGCGCGAAGTCGGGGCTTGGCACGATGCCGTCGCCCTCCCACTGTAGTCCGTAAAACGCCATCATGCGGTCGAAGGCTCGGCGTAAGCGCGCCTGAAGTCTTGGATGCAAGCGAAACGCGGCGATCGCATCATCGTCGAGCCGCGGTGCGGATGGATTAGCGCCGCTGCGCTCCCGCATCGGGAAAAGCCACTGGATGAAGTCATGCGTATATTCGAGCGCTGCGTCGTCGAGGCGCAGTATGTCGCTGAGAAAGCGGCCGCGGTCGTCAGGGGCGGCGCCTTCGAAAAACGCGACGATACGCCGCCCCTCGCCGGACAAGGCTCCCTAGAGCGTCAGCGTGTAGGTGCCGTTGCTCGGATTACAATCTTGCGATCCGGCCGGCGACGGCTGGCGCACCTCGATTTGGAAACGCAGATGCGTGCTGCCTGCACCAGCATCGGGCGAACGCTGGTAATCGTAGGTGAACGTATACGATTGGCCTGCTGCGAGCGGCGGGATGCTTTTTGCATCAAGCTTTTGCTCCGCCATGTAAATGTCGACGAATTGCAGTACGTTGTTCGCTTGCGCCTGGCTCCCGACGTTCGTTACGGTTCCGGTAATGTGATACGTATTGAGGGCGCCGTCTCGAGTGACGTTTTTGACCCCCACGGAAACGATCGCGGGATCGGCTCCCGCGCAGCTCGCCGCGGGCGAAGCGCCGAGTGTGATGACGAGCGCAAGAAGAGCGAGGATGGTAGTACGAGACATACGGTTGCTTCCTTTATGTTTTACAAGACCTAGCTTCCGTATACCCGCGGGGGGAAGAAGCGCTAACCGCGCAGCATCACCCGCGCGGCGTTCCAACCGGCCGCCCCCATGACGCCGCCGCCCGGGTGAGCCGCTGCGCCACAAAGATACAAGTTCTTCACGGGCGTGTTGTAACTCGCATAACCGGGCACCGGTCGAAACATGAAGAGCTGATGCAACGGCATCGCTCCCTGAAAAATGCTGCCGCCGGTCAGCCCAAATGTTTCCTCCAAGTCTACAGGGGTCAAAATCTGACGGTCGATCACCGATGCATTAAAACCAGGCGCGTACTTTTCGACGACCTCGAAGCAGCGGTCGGCATATTCGTTGCGCGCCGCCGCGGACCACGCGCCGCCGTTGAGTTGGTACGGCGCATATTGCGTGAACATCGACATGAGGTGTTTACCGGGCGGTGCGACCGTAGAATCGAGTGAGGACGGCATCGTGCATTCGACGATCGGTTCGGTGGACATGTGGCCGAACTTCGCGTCGTCGTAAGCGCGCTCGATGAAATCCTGGTCCGGACAAAGATGCACGGTGCCGCGATGTTGCGGGCCCGGATCGTGGCCGGGTAGCGCGGTGAAGCTCGGCAGACGCTCCAGTGCAACGTTGATCTTGCACGATGCGCTGCTGTACGAAATGCGTGCGATCGCGTCATTGAATTCCGGCGGCAGGGCCGCTGGATCCAACAGCTTTTGGAAGGTGAGATGACAGTCGACACCGCTGGCAATCTTCTTCGCATGGTATTCGTCGCCGTTCGTCAGTGCAACGCCGGCGGCAGCGCCGTTCTTTGTAAGAATCTTTGAAACTTCGGCTTCGGTGCGAATCTCAACGCCGAGATCTCTTGCCGCCCCCGCCAGCGCCTGTGTCAATCCCCCCATGCCGCCTTTGACGTAGCTCCACACGCCGCGCTTGCCGTTGGTTTCGCCCATGACGTGATGGAAGAGAACGTACGCGGTGCCCGGCATCGAAGGCGCCATGAAGGCGCCGATGATCGCGTCGGTGGCGATGGTCGCTTTGAGCTGCTCCGAGTCAAACCAGCGATCGAGAATTGGACGTGCGGCGCCGGTCAGGACTTCAATCGCTTCGCCCATTGCGGGCCCTAACTTTTGGAGCGCCTTTCCCATCCTGCCCATCTCGAGGAGTTGACCGAGTTTTGGATGGATGAGGTTGGGTGGCACCTGCGTCAGCGTCGGCTCGACCACCGACGCGACGCGCTCGAGCATCGCTTCATACTTCGGATAGTTCTCGGCATCACTAGCGCTGAACTTTCCGATCTCTTCAACGTCTTGATGCGTCCCGGTTCCAAGCATCAAGTATCGACCGTCGAGAAACGGTGAGAACGAGGCCGGATTGCGCTCGATCGGTTCGAAACCGTACGAACGCAGCTTGAGATCACGGATAATCTCGGGGCGAAACAGGCTGTTAACGTAGGCGGCGGTCGAGACTTTGTATCCCGGCCAGATTTCCTCGGAAACGCAGGCGCCGCCGACCACGTAGCGCCGCTCGAGCACGAGCACTTTCCACTTCGCACGCGCGAGATAACAGGCCGTGACGAGACCGTTGTGGCCGCCGCCGATAACGATCGCGTCGTAATTCGTTACAGGCATGAGAGGCTCCTAAATCTTCACCCGAATGCTGAAGTACGCGTTGAACGGCTGCGTTAGCGAGCTCGAAAGGTCGTTGTAGGTTCCGAAATACGGCTCGTACGGATAGCGCAGAAACGTCTGTATATTGTCGTGCGGGTTGTAGGCGTTGCCAACGGGTGGCGAGTTCGGTCCGCCGTTGAGATTCGTGTAGAGGCAAACACCGCTGCTTTGCATGTAGGTGAAGCCGGTCGTTTGTCCGCCAAAACACGTCTGGAGCAGGTTGGCGAGCGTCAGCGTGAGGCTTATTTTCGGCGAAACGTCGTATGCGATCCGCAAATGTCCCAGCAACTGCGCGGGCTCGCGAAACGCTCCGATCGCATCGAACTGTCCGGTGTACGGATCGGGAATCGAGAGCAGTGCTGAACAGACGTGACTTGGATTGTCGGCGTTGTACGGGCCACCGCCGGAGGCGCCGTAGGGATAGCGCGGGTCGCCGGCGGTCGACCCTGGCAGCGGATTGCCGCAACCGGCCGCTGGATCGATTCCCGGGGTCGTCAGTGGAGCGCCATAGCGATTGCCGGCCACAAATTGCAGGGACGGCGAGATGGACAGCTTGTCGTGCTTGTAGTTGAGAATGAGCGTCGACACATACGGAAAGTTGAACGAATTGACGCCAGAGCCAACCGGGCCCGGGAAGATCGAATACGGCAGATAGTCCGCGCTTGGATCGTAAAGCGTAAAGGCCGGCGAATCCCAATAAGGATTGGCGATGTCGTTTTTCGCACACGTTGGGTCGGGGGCGCCGGCAGGCGTGTAACAACGGGCGGCGGCTTGTCCGGTCGTCGTCGCGCCGCAGACGCTCTGACCGAACTGGATCTTCCCGTACTCCGCGCCGCCCGGCGCGCAAGCCTTCGTATACGCGTTGTACTGCGTGATGCCGGTATTGATCGGCGAGAGAATCGTCGTTCCGTTCGGTAGCGTCGCAAATTTCACGGTAACGTAGGTGTACGCAAAGGAAAGCTGTCCGGCGAAACCGTTGTGGGTGAAATCACCCTTGTTGAACTGAAACTCAAAGCCGCGAGAGGTCTGATATCCGGCGTTGAGGCCCGACGTTAATCCGGTGACGTAGTTGATGTAGAAGTTTTCGATCTCGTCTTGGGTCTGCCGAAGGAACGGCGAGAGCTTGAACGACATGTCCGTTCCTTTGATATGATGCTCGAGCGAGAAGTCGCTGTTGTAGGAGATCGAGGGCGCGACTTCATGGCCAGGCGACGTGAACCCGAGCGAATAAAACTGGGTGAGAGTGTCGGGCAGGTTTTGCTGAAGCCCGTTGTATTGCTCGTATGCGGAACTGGGCTGCTCGTTGTATCTTCCGTAGCTCGCCCGCAGCACGGTGTCTTGATTGACGGTATACGTCGCACCGATGCGCGGTTGCACGATGTTGTAGTCGAAAGCACCTGGATTGTTCTGCAAGTTGGCGTTGACGTACTGCTTGCCGAATGCCGAGCAGGGGACTTGGGAATTCGTACTCCATTTTGAAAGCGGCAACGCGCTGCGGTCGATCAAGGTTAGCGTTTGCGTATCGTAGCACGTGTCTTCGTTGAAGGCGTCAAACCAGAAGTCGCGCGCGGCACCGAAGTCGGTATTCGCCCCGACGAAGCTATAGTTGTCGACGCGAACGCCGGCGTTAATATTCCACTTGTCACCAGGGCGCCACTCGTCGGTGAGCGAGTACCCGGCAAAGGCCGGCTTCACCGTATTATTGAGACCGTAAGCGCCGTTTTCAGCGGCAAAGTAGGCGCAGGTGACGCCGCCGCAGGTCATGTTCGCGGCGGCCGGTGGCAGCGATCCGGAGTAAACTCCAGCCAGCGACGCAAAAGTGGGCAAGGCTGAACCGTAGATGACGGTGCCTTCGCCGTCGCTGCACGTTGTCGGCGTGGCTGCGCCGTGTCCGCTCGTGGGCGCGATGTAACATGTGCCACTGTCGATCGCTTTCGGGTTGACGAGCACGGCAAAGCTATCGGCATATTCGAACATCTGCTCGTTGTAAATGCGAGCGCCTGCCGCCGTCGTGTACGTTCCTTCAAGCTGCACGAGGTTTTGCGGGTTTACCTGATCGGCAAAAGACAGGCTAATGCCGCGTGTGTGGTTGTTGATCTCGTAATCGCCGCTGTCGTAATAGGCGTAGGGCTGCAGTGACTCCAGCGCCCCGTTTTCGATCCAGTCGGAATAATACGTGTAGCCGTAGAGTCGCATGTAAGCTCCGGGGCTGAAATTCTTTTGGTACTGGAGCTTGACGATGCCTTGGCCGTTGTAGCCGCGGTCGCGCTGATTGTATGGATCGGGAATGTCTCCAAACAACGGATGCGGTGGAGACGACGGATACAAATAGGGCGATACGAGCGAGGCATAGTTGCTCGGCAGCAACGTGCCGACGCGGCCGGAGTACTGAAAGCTGTCGAGATAATACGGCGGAAAGCTGCCGACCGACGCGATCCAGTTATCGTAACCTTCGTCGTTGACCGAGCTCAGGAACGTGGTGAAGATCTCGTCGTTGTCGTAGAGCAGTTGGATATCATCGCGCAGCCCGTCGTTTCGGTGCGGAATCGCAATGTGGAAGTTGGCGATGACCGACCGGTCCGCTACGTTCGCCGGGTTGAGCGTGCCGAAACCGAACGGGCCGAGAAGCCAACCGGGCGTTCCGTTTTGGCCGACGTTCGGGGTGCCGTTCGTATAACAGGATTGTAATGCGGGGGTTAGATGCTTCGCCGAAGGACATTGCGCGAGCTGCTGTCCCAACTCAGGGACGTACGACGCGCCGCTGAACTGATCGACGTAGATGTGATCCTGGTTGAAACCATCGAAGCCGACGTAGTACGAGAAGGCGCGATCGGGCGTCGCGCCGCCGAATTCGACTTGGAAGTCGTGATAGAAGGTCGGCGATCCCACCGTTGCGTTCGCGGTTGCATAGCCGGGAAAGGTCCCGGTCTTGATGACCTGATTGATGAATCCGGCAAGGCCTTGCGCTTCGGCGCCCGCCGGCGTGGCGCCGGTATAGACTTGGAGCTCGAGCTGACCGAGCGACGAGATCGAGCCCGAAGGATAATTATCGAAGGCTCGATTGATCGGAATGCCGTCAAATTCGTAGCCAACTTCATCGGAATCGCCGCCGCGAACGTGTACCGCCTGAAGGTACCCGGATTGGTTTGCCGGCACGTAGGCACCGGGAACGCTTGCGATCGCGGAATAGGCGCTGTTGAGGTCGCTGCCTCCGCCCAATACGCTCAAGCGCTGTTGCTGCTCGGCATTAACCGAGTAGAGATCGGCCGTCGTTCCAGGACGAACCAAGCTCGAGGCGCTGCGCGAGGTGACGTTGGCAATCGTCTTGAGGCTCTTGCGCATGGAGAAGCTCAGCGTTTGTTGTGCGTCGGCAAGGACCGAGGCGCCGGCATAGCTGACCGAATCGTAGCCGCCCTTTTCAATCGTAAGCGTGTATTCGTCGGGGGCGAGTGAGACGAAAGCGAAATGCCCGCCCGAGTCGGTAAAGCCGCTGACCGTTTGCGACGGGCTGACCGCGCTGACTTTGGCGCCGGCGATAGGCGTGTGCGTGTCGGCGTCGGTAACGGTGCCGCTGAGGCCGCCCGTCGTTCCCGCCCGTGCAAAGAGCGGCATGAGGAAGAGGAACGCGATGATCGACACACGGCGCATCATGGTGAAATCTCCTGCAGTAGGGTGTTATACGCAGACATCGCGCGATCGAACCGCGCGCGGATGTCGGCGGCTTCTCGAAGGTGCGGGGGCAGCGGCGGACCTTGCGATAGATTGACGTCGCCCAACAGGATCGTCAACCGCTCGCGTAGCTGATCGGGCCGCCATTGATCGTCTTCGGAGTTGAGGATTCCCGAGGTCAACTGCGAGTATGCGTCGTCGATTGCGCGGCGCCGCGCAGCGGTCGCTTTCGCGCGTACGCTGTCGAGCCGGTTGAGCGCGGCGTCGATCTGCGAGAGCTCGCCGTCCAGCGACGCGATAAAGTCGTGACGCGCGACGTATTGCTCTTGCGTCCAGTGCGCGCGGGGATCCGGCCTGACCTCGACGTTTTGCTCAACGGCGCTCGAGCCGGCATGGAGCACGATCGTATAGGCGCCGGGAACGACCATCGGTGCGTTCCACGACTTGTTCCAATCGCGCGCAGCATTCCAGGGAACCACCGGGTTTTCCAGCAGATCCCATGCCGTCCGGTTGACGCCGGCACGTGCGGAAACGTCAAAACGCCGCACTTGCTTTCCACTGCTATCAAGCACCCCAATCCAGGGCACGTCGCGCAACGAGTTGGGAAGATAGTACGAAATCAACGCACCGTACGGAGCGTCCGTACCACTGAACACGCCGTCGGAAATGCAGCACTCCGAATCCCCGGTGCCATAGGCTCCCGCCCACCAGACGTACCACGTGTACGCCGTCGGCGGCGCAAAGAGCACCGGCGCGTTGGCATGCAAAGCAGCGGTGTATCCTTGGATCGGCGTCAGGTCGTCGAGGACGTAGATTCCTCGTCCGTGCGTGCCGGCAATAAGGTCGTTCGCGTCGGGTTGCACGCGAAGGTCGCGCACCGCTGCCGAGGGCATTCCCAACCGCAGGCTGTTCCAGTTCGCGCCACGGTCGACGCTAATCCATGCACCTTGCTCGAGCCCGGCATAGAGGACGTCGGCATTCTTAGGGTCCTGGCGAATCACGTGCGCCGGCTCGTCGTGCGGCAGGCCGCGGCTGATAAGACGCCAATGCGCGCCTGCGTCGTCGGTGGCGAGAAGATAGGGCACGCGATCTCCCATCGTTACGCGATTGACGACGGCGAAGGCTGCAGCGGTTGATACTCGCGACGGCTCGACGGTTTCCACTCTCCCCCACGGTGCGATATCTTGTGGAGTCACGTTGTGCCAGGTGGCGCCCCCATCGTTGGTGCGCCAGATGAGCCCATCGTCGGTCCCAACCCAAATGACGCTTGCACCGAGAGGCGACGGCGCGATATCCAAGAGCGTGTCGTAGAATTCGGCGCCGGAGATATCGGTGTTGATCGGGCCGCCGGCGAGCCGCTGTTTGCTTGAATCGTTGCGCGTGAGATCCGGGCTGATCGCGGTCCACGTTCGCCCGCGATCGGTTGTCTTAAAAACGACGTTGGCTCCGAAATAGGCTGCACCGATCGTGTCAAACGCCAGCGGTGCTTCCCAATTGAAGCGATACGGTAGACCAGCCAAGGCACGGCCGTTGGTATCAGCGACGTAGGGCGTGATGTCGTAGTTTTGGCGAGACTCAAGGTCGAAAATGCCGAGCTGCCCGTTGAGTTCATTAATGCCGACGTTCCAGATGGAGTTGGGATTGCCCGGCTCCGGCCAGACGGCAACGCCGTCGCCATCGTTGGCGACGTCGCGCCAATCGCGTTCGGTGAGGCCGAGCGGACTCAACGACAGGTTTGGAGCGCAATAGGAATCGTCGTCCTGCATGGCGGCGCACACGTGATACGGATTTTGATTGTCGTAGCCGATGTGGTAGATCTGCGCCAGGTCGACGTTGAACCGCCAATCCCAACGCTTTCCACCGTCAATGGAAATGGGAGCGCCTCCGTCGTCGGCCTCGATGACTCGCTTGCCGTCCGCAGAAATCCAAAAGTCGTGATGATCTTGGTGCACGGCGCTGGCGATATCTTGAAAGGTGTGGCCGCCGTCGTGCGTCTCCACCAGATCTTCGGAAGCAAAGAAGACGTGGTTGGGATTGGTGGGATCGACCGCGAGGCGGCTCATGTAGAAGGGACGCTGATCGATCAACGTGTCGCCGGAGAGCGGCCGCCAGTGCGCTCCGCCGTCATCCGAGCGCCAAAGCAAACCCTTCGCCGATTGAATGAGTGCGTACACCCGGCGCGGCATGGATGGAGCAACGGCCAGGCCGATGCGGCCCATATAGCCCGACGGCAAGCCATTGCCGCGCAGCGCATGCCACGCACTGCCGCCGTCGGTTGATTTGTAGATTCCGTCGCGCGGTCCACCGCTCGTGAACGTCCAGGGCTTGCGGCGGAACTGCCAGACGGCGGCGTAGAGGGTGCGCGGATCCTTGGGATTCCAAGCCATGTCCGATATGCCGCTTTGCGGGCCGGCGTACAACGTATGCTCCCATGTTTTCCCGCCGTCGATGGTGCGATAGACGCCGCGATGCGATGAATCGGCAAAGGGATTGCCGAGCGCTCCAACCAGCACGACGTTTGAATCGTGCGGATCGATGAGGATCTTCGATATTGCATACGTCGCCTCAAGCCCGCCCCGGCTCCAGGTTCGTGCTCCGTCATGGGTGACCCAAACGCCGTCGCCGTACGACGCATCGTTGCGCGGATTTGGCTCGCCGGTTCCCACCCACACGACCTGTTGATTGGAGGGTGCGATCGCGACCGCGCCAATCGCGCCGACCGCATCGCGCGGCCAGACGTCTTCCCAGGTCAGACCGCCATTGGTCGTCTTGAAAACGCCGCCGCCGGCGCTCCCGAAGTAGTAGAGATTCGCATCGGCGTTGGTTCCGGCCACGGCGGCGGTGCGGCCGCCGGCTACGGCCGGCCCGATGTTGCGCCACGCGAGATTGAGTGCGATGGCTGCGGCCGCAATCAACGCTGCATCACATCGACGTAGTGGCGATCGAATGCGCGCAACAACGCCTCGGCATTCGAATACGGACCGGAGGCGTACGCACGCGAGCTCATCCCTAGCTGTGTAAGCTCGTTAACGTGCCAGTCTTGGCGATTTGTGAGATCCCAAAAATCAACGGCGTCGCTGGGATCGAAGGTCGGCTTCGACATTTCGGCAGAATCGAAGAGCCACGCGCACACAACCTCGGTACGATTGGGCGCTATCGGCTTGGCATAATGCACCATGACGTAGTCGGGATGCAAGCTCAAGAGCATCGACGGAAAGATCGTGTAATAGTAAATTCGATTGAGATCCGATCCCGAAACAGTTCCCAGCGGCGGCCGCGACGTGTGCCCGCTCGTCGTGAGGCTGGTGCCGTCGGTGCGGAGTTCGGAATAGCCGCCCAAGAACGGGCCTTCCGATAGATCGTTGCGTCCGCTATCGGAGGGCGAGAGCTTATCGAGCTGCGGATGCAGCAGCGGGCAGTGGTAGCACTCGGAATAATTAAGGAAGACGAGCTTCCAGTTACAGGCAAGGTCGTAGTGAATGCTGCGCGCAGTGCGAAGCGATCCAATCTCCCAGCGCGCAAAGCGCCCGATCAGCGGCGCAAAAGCCCGGTCGAATTCGACCTCCGGCTGCAAATTAATGAAGATAAACCCTTCCCATAACGCCCCACCGGCCTGTTTGAGCGGGTATTCCGCGCGATCGAAACCGGGAACCTCGGCCATATTGCGGGCGACCTTGAGCGCGCCGTCGAGACCGTACGTCCATGCATGATATGGGCACTGGATCGATCCCTGAAAGTGACCGGAGGTTGATTCGCAGATTCGCGTCCCGCGGTGCCGGCAAACGTTGTAAAACGCGTGCACCGCATTGTTCGCGTCGCGCGTTACGATGAGACTCTCGCCGGCGGCCTCCGCAATGAAGAAGTCTCCCGCGCGTTCGATCTGCTCTTCGCGCCCAACGCAAAGCCAAGAACGGGAAAAGATCCGTTCCTTCTCGTCGGCGAAGACCTCGGGCGACGTGTACCACGACGACGAGAGCGTCTTTGCGCCCGCACCAACAGTGGGCCTCGCAAAGGTTTCCATGCCACGTACCTCAGCCGAAAAATGAAGCCTCCAGGATTCGTGGCCATTTGCCAGAATCCCCTTTTGAGCAGCGATTTGTTTGGCATAAATCGGCAAATACCGCCGAAGCCTTCGGGGGCAAGCATTACTTGGCCGAACGAGCTCTAGAAATTTCCCTGCCCCGGCGGGCCTATTGCGATGCCGAGTTTTACCGGCGCGAGCAGGCGTCTATTTTTTGGGATCAGTGGTTTTACGCCGGACGCGCCGATCGCTTCGCCCAACCCGGGGCTTTCGCGGTGTTCGACGTCGCCGGTGAAAGCATCGTTGTTGTGCGCGGCGACGACGGAGCGCTGCACGCTCACTACAATCTGTGCCGCCATCGCGGCAGCCGGTTGCTGTGCGGCGAGGGTGTCCTGCGCGGAGCAATTCGTTGCCCCTATCACGGATGGTCTTATGCCTTAGACGGCCGCTTGATCGCCACACCTTTCGTCGAGGATTGCGACGTACCCGAGAACGCGCGCCGTCTCCATCGGGTCGGCGCCGAGGTTTGGGGCGGCTTTCTGTTTGTGAACCTCACGCTTGCGCGTGACGGCGCGCACGGCAAGGGCCAGCCAAGAACGCTGCAGGCTCGACTCGGCGCGATTCCCGAGCGTCTCGCGCGGTATCCGCTCGACGAGCTGCGCACGGTGCGCACGATTCGTTACGAGGCCGAGGCCAATTGGAAAGTGCTGCTCGAGAATTATAACGAGTGCTATCACTGTGCGGGCGTCCATCCCGAACTCTGCCGCGTCGTCCCGGCCTTCAAACGGCGCGGCGGTTCGGAACTGGATTGGGAACGCGGAATTCCGCATCGCGATGGAGCCTGGACCTTCACGTTTAGCGGCACGGCCAACCGGCGCCCGTTTTCGACGCTCGACGAAAACGAACGGGTGCGTCACAAAGGCGAGCTTATCTATCCCAATTTTCTCTTGAGCCTCTCCGCCGATCACGTGGCAGCCTTTTCACTCTGGCCGCAAGGCCCGTTGCGGACGGTTGTCGAGTGCGACTTTCTGTTCCATCCCGAGCAGATCGCGCAACCGGACTTCGATCCGAGCGATGCGATCGAATTTTGGGATCTCGTCAATCGCCAAGATTGGGCGATCTGTTCCTCCGTGCAGGCAGGGATGAGTTCTCGCGCTTTCGAGTACGGATACTACGCTCCGATGGAAGATGCAAGCCTCGACATCCGGCGGTACATCGCAAGCAGGTTGGGTGACGATGCCGTCAGAATTTGACGTCGTCGTTGTAGGACTTGGCGGCATCGGGAGCGGCGCCGCATATTGGCTGGCCAAACGTGGGGCGCGCGTACTCGGGCTCGAGCAGTTCGAACTGGGTCATGCCCGCGGGGAATCGCACGACCACTCGCGGATCATTCGCCTCTCGTACGTGACGCCGCCGTACGTACGGCTCGCGAAGGAAGCCTATGCGGCGTGGGAATCGCTCGAGCGGGACGCGGGCGAACGCGTCGTCTTTCAAACCGGCGGTCTCGACATTGGTCCACGCGACGGAGCGATTCCGATTTCTGGTTACGCGACAGCCATGCGTGCGTGTGACGTTCCGTTCGAACTGCTGGAGGCGCCGGAAATCCGCCGGCGCTGGCCTGCCTTTCGTGTGGGTGATGAGGTGCGCGGCCTCTTCCAGCCCAATGGCGGAATCGTAGCGGCCGCCCGCGCGACGGCGGCGCATCAACGCGCGGCGCGTGCCTACGGTGCGACGCTCGTCGAGCGCGCAGCGCTAACCGCACTGCGCGCCGAGGGTAATGAAATAGAACTGGTCGCCAACGGTCAGCAGTATCGTGCAGAAAAGCTCGTCATTGCGGCTGGTCCTTGGAGTGCGCACGTGCTAAGGTTTTTCGACGTTCACCTACCGCTAGAAGTAACGAAAGAACAGGTCATCTACTTTCGTCCACAGGACATAACCCCGTTCGCGTTTGGCAATTTTCCGGTGTGGATCTGGATGGATGATCCCTCGTTTTACGGATTCCCGGTCTTTGGTGAAGCGGAGGCCGTCAAGGTCACCCAGGACGCTGGAGGTAAGCCGGTCGACCCCGATACGCGTGACTTCGAAGAAGACGCCGCAATCACGGATCGCGTCGTCACCTTCTTGCAGAGGTATCTCCCGGCGGTGCTCGGTGGGACGCAGCTGGTAAAGACCTGTCTTTACACGTTAACCCCGGATCGAGATTTCGTCATCGATACGCTTCCCGAACATCGCAACGTCAGCATCGCGATCGGGGCCGGTCACGCCTTTAAGTTTGCATCCGTCATCGGCCGCATCCTCAGCGAGTTGGTCTTCGATGGCTCGACGCGAAGCGACATCGGTGCCTTTGCGGTGGATCGTGCGATCCTCCAAATGGCGTACCCGCCTAAAACGTACATGGTGTAATCCCATTCGCGTTCGGCTTTGGCGACGAACTCTTCCCGCTCTCGCACCAGGCGTCGCTCCGTTTCCGGCACGTTTGGCGGGAGTATGGCGAGGAGAACGTCACGATCGTGCACTTCACCAAGCGCATCTTGTAAGTCGGAAAGGCACTCGGCGGCCCGTTCGAGCTTCGACTCTCCGTCTTTGAAACGCTCGAGAGCGTAACGCAGACGCTTGCATGCGATGCGAAAGTCATGTAATGGTTGCCGCTCTCTTGTCACCAATGCGGGCGCGAGATTGAGCGCTTCGTTCAGACGCGTCTGTAGCACGCGCTCGATCACGTCGCGCTTGCGCTTAGCACCATCGAGATCGACGCGTCTTGGCTTCACGAAAAGCTCAGCCGCTTTAGGCGCCGGCGCGCCCGTTTCGTTGCCTTGCGTTCCTGTTTAGTCAATTCGTCGAGGAGCGGCTCGACGAGAACCCGTTCCTGGTCGTCGACGCTTCTTTCGAGCAATGCGTGAATGACCGCCGCATCGCGGGCTGCGTCGGTCGCTCCGGCAGCGCGCTTGACTCGGCGCAGCAGTTTGGGCCGCGGGTGGCGGGAACGCACGTCTTCCAGCAACGATCGAAAACGCCGGCCGGTCGTCCTGACGCCGTGAAGCCGATCTTCGGTCGGCTTGCGCACGAAGCGCCGTCGCGCGCGCTCGAGCTTGCGCCGCTCCGCCTTAATCGTGCGTTTCAGCCACTTCATGTGATGCGAGCTTCGACGAATGAATGTTCGCCCCCGTTCGAGAAGGGAGTGCAACAAGGTGAGGTTCTCTCGTCCCGTCCTGATCGCATTGCTGGCGATCGTCGCCGCCGGCACGTGGTACTTCCTCTCCCACCGGCCGCCGACTGCCGGGGAAAACCTAACCGTCTACTATACGAAACTCGACGGAACGACGCTCGGACATCTGAGCGTCTCTTTACGTCCTCGCCAAGGTGGTGAGAGCAGGGCCGAACATCTGCGCAATGAGGTCCTGTACGCCACAGTAGAAGCCGTTGCCGGCCCACCGAGCCAGGTGCAAGCGATTCGATTTCCGGTGGGGACGCGCGTGCTCGATACGAGCATTAATGGATCGACCGCAACGGTCGATCTCTCTAAGGAAGTCGAACGCCAGCCGGGCGGATCATTTGCGGAAAATGGCGAGTTCAAAGCGCTCGTTTACACGATCACCGGGGTCAGGGGCATTGATGCCGTGCAAGTGAACGTGGCTGGAGAAACGTTACCGACATTACCGGGGGGGCATCTTGAGCTTGACACCGCTCTACACCGCACGGACTGGTAGAAAAAGGCCTGAGACGAATCGAGGCTTCTTCGCCTTGGTGTTGCTTGCGTTAATTGGCGCGTTCACCGTTCAAGCGAGAGCGGATACGTCCTTAACCGCGATTTATCAGCAGCAGACGATTCGATTCACGCACGTATCGTCGCAAAACGGCGCATTGGCCGTTGGAACGGAAGATCCCGGACTGCAAGCGCTCCTGCGCGCGACCGGGGCGGTACTGACCTGGAAGCCGGGCGAGCGATACGTGATGCTGACGACGGCGGTGCCTGTGGTCGTGAGCTTTTCGGTGGGTGACCGCCGCTACGATATCGGCCCCATTACGCTTCAAGCCAGCTTCGCTCCCTACCAGCAAGGCTCTGAAGTCTACCTTCCGCTTGACGAGGTGCTGCGTTCGCTCGATTTGGCCTTACGCTCGGATGGACCGCTATCGTTTTTGCAGCCGCAGCTGGCGTCGCTGGATATTTCGAACCAGGGCAATACCATCACGATCGTGGCACACGGGGGCGCGCCGCTGCGGCCCCGCGTCGTGACGCAAGATGCGACGACCGTCGTCTACGAGTTCGATGGGGTCGGATCGACGCTTGCCGGAACGCGGTTGGTAAATGCCGGTGGCGTTCGAGCGGTACGTGTTTCCGCCAACGGAACGGTGCGCGATCCACATACGACCGTGAGCGTTGACCTCTTGCCGGGTGCCGTTGCACAGGCTCCACACAGCAACGACGATCGTGACGTCGTGTTGGCGTTCTCCGGTACCGCCGCGGCGGCAATGGTTGCCGCCCCCGACACGGTTACCGCCAGTCCTCTGCCCGAAGCATCGACTGGCATGGCAGTCGTAACCGGCGTGACCGTTTCGCAGACCGCGCAAGGATACACCGTCTCGATTGCAGTCACTGGAAACGCAGCCTTCCAGTGGCATCGGCTGCGCGATCCGGACAATCGCTTTTGGGTCGACATCGAAGGAGCTACACTTGGCGGTCCGTCGATCGATCAAGAAGAGCCCGATCCGCTTGCTTCACTGCGCGTCCGTCAAAACGATCCGCAGTCGGTACGCGTCGCACTCTCGCTGCTCGGTCCAAAGATGCTTGGGATCGTGCCGTCGGCAAACGGGCTGAACATCGACGTAGGTCGCGCCGATGCCTCGTCCGAGGTTGCGCGCCAGGGAAGCGGCAGCGTCGGAACCACGGTTTCCTCGACCGAAGAACAAGCGGCGCTCGTAACACCCGCTCCCGAGGACGAGTCGGGTTCACCCGGCGACGACTCGAATTGGAAGTTCGGTCCGCGTGAGCCCTCGTATGTGCCGACCAATCCCCGGTTGATCGTGATCGATCCGGGTCACGGCGGCAGTGATCGCGGATCGATGCACAGCGGCTACACGGAAGCCGACTTAAATCTCGACATGGCAAAGCGGCTGCGCGACGTGCTCGTCGCTCGCGGTTGGCAAGTGCAGATGACGCGCGATACCGACGTCGACGTCTACCAGCCCGACGATACCGCCCATCAGGAACTCCAGGCCCGCGTCGATGTGGCCAACAATGCGGGCGCGCGACTGTTTATCAGCATACACGCAAACGCGTTTCTCAACTCGGGACCTCGCGGGACCACCTACTACGTCTCCAAAAAGAGTGACGTTGCGCTGGCGGAGATCATCAAGCAGCATTTGAGCTCCGACGGAACGAAAGATGACGGCGTCATCAAGAGCCATATGTACGTGACGCTGCATACGCGCATGCCTGCCGTCCTTATCGAGACGGCGTTCCTCACCAATCCCGGCGACTTAGCGTTGTTGGCTTCTTCGGCTTGGCGTCAAAAAATTATGCAAGCAGTCGCCGACGGCATCAACGAATACGCGCAAACGTACCCGGTCGCAAACCAGCCGGCGCTCTAACGAGGCATCATGATCGGGCTTTTCGATTCGGGCCTGGGTGGTCTCACGGTCGTGCATCACGTTCGCGACCGCTTACCGCGAGCCGATCTCGTCTTTTTCGCGGATCAGCTGCACGTCCCGTACGGCGATCGCGACCCTGAAGAGCTCTTTGCGCTGCTGAGCGCGAATTTTGCGTGGCTCGACGAGCAAGGCGCGACGATCATTGTCATTGGGTGCAACACCTCGTGCGCGATCGCGCAGCGGTACGGTTGGCCTTCCACGCGCGGGCACGTTCTCGATTTGATTGATTCGGCAGCGACGGTAGCCCAACGCGCCGGTTTCCGGCGACTGGGCGTCGTCGCAACGACGGCCACGGTTAAAGCCGGTTCATATGGTCGCACGCTTCGGGCAGCCGTGCCGGGAGCGGAAGTTTGGGAAGTGCCCGCTCCCGCCTTAGTGCCGTTGGTTGAAGCCGGGGAAACGAATGGAACCCGTGCGCGGGATGCCGTGGCCGCGGCATGCGCCGAGCTGCCGCGCGACCTGGATGCGGTGATCTATGGCTGCACGCACTATCCCTTGCTCGCGGCACATTTTCGCGCCGCACTCGGCGACAATATCGCTCTCATCGATCCCGCAGAGATGCAAGCCGATCGTGCGAAGCGCTTGGTCGAGCAACGAGGCGAGCCAGAGGAGTCCGGAACGACGCGCTACGTCACCAGCGGCGATCCGGAACTGTTTCGCGCGAATGTCGCCCGCATCATGAGACAACCGCATCCTCGCATCGAACGCATCGAGCCCATCCTGGGCGTAGATTTTAGAGCTTCCCTAAGCTCTTGACGTGGAAGATGTAGAAGAAGAGTCCGGTGGAGACGGCGCCGAGCAGCGCACCCGCGACGACTTGCAGGGGCGAATGCGCCTTGAGGTAGACTCGAGCCCAGCATACCATGGGAATGAGAACTAAGAACGGCAACGGTTCGCGCCCGTAGAGCAGCGAGAGTGCTACCAGTGGTGCGGCGATCCCCAGTGCGTGCGTGCTGATCTTCCAATACCGCGTGATATAACCGACCACCAGCGTGGCAGCAAAATATCCGAGCATCGTTGCAATCATGACGCGCGGCGAGTGCGTCAGCCAAAGTACGCCGGCACCGGCCAAGTAGAACACGACAAACGTGCTAAAAACGGTTTCACGCTCGTCGCGAACGGACATGTCGAGGTCGGAAATGCGGTCCGTGGCATAGAGCCAGAAAACATACAGCATCGGGCCGATGGACGTAAAGAAGGTCGACAGAAAGAGCAACTTCCAGAAGTCGAATGTATCCTTGGCCGTAACGTGCGAAAGGATAACGAAGAGCGCCAATGCCGTCAAAAACGGATTGAAGATCGTCGAGATAATTCGCGCGAGGTCTCGCCAAACGCGCCGCTGTTTCATCGGGACGATCGTTTGGCTGGGCTCTACCACGCCCGCCTACTAAAGCGTAGCCGGCGGGCACTCCTGCGCTAGAGCAGGCAGGTCTACCCCTTCGGTCGTACAGAGCCGTCGTTGATTACGTACGTATTGGCCGCTGTGACGGCAAAACCGCTCGCCGCGCCGCCCTTTCCCAAAGCGGCAGCATCCCCATTGACCGCGCCGATCGCGCCGGCGCCGACTTCTGCACCGGTGCAAACGACGGTCGCGCAACACGCGCCGTGGTTGACCCATACGATTGCCGGCATCTTCATTTTGTCTGCCATTGCATTGGTGGGCTTATTGGCAGTTCAAACGACAAAACAAGAAGGGCTAACGGGCTCTATCGGCGGGCGTGTAGAGTCCGCATATCGCGGCCGCCTCGGCGCCGACGAACAGCTCAAGCGTCTCACCGGCTTCGTCGCGGTCGCGTTCGTGATCACCGGCTTCATTCTGTCCCTGACTGGTATCTAGGATCGAGCGCGTGCCGCTGCTCGACATAAGAAATCTCAAGACGACCTTTCGCACCGAAGACGGTCCGGTCACCGCCGTCAACGGATTGTCGTTTGAGTTGGGCGCCGGCGAAACGCTCGGCATCGTCGGCGAATCGGGCTCGGGCAAATCGGTGACCGCGCTTTCCATCATGCGGCTGCTAGCGAAGAATGCGACCGTAACCGCCGACCGGATCGCCTTCGACGGGGAGAGTCTGCCCGACAAGAGCGAAGCCGAAATGCGTCGCATTCGCGGTCATAAGATCGCAATGATCTTTCAGGATCCCATGACCTCCCTCAATCCGGTGCTGACGATCGGCGAACAAATCGCCGAGGCGGTGCGGCTTCACCTCGGCCTCGGAAATCGTGAGGCTACCGAACGCGCGGTCGAGATGCTGCACAAGGTACGCATCCCGTCGCCGGAAGACCGGCTTCGGGATTATCCTCATCAATTTTCCGGCGGTATGCGCCAGCGCGTCATGATTGCGATGGCCCTCTCATGCAATCCCCAACTCCTCATCGCCGACGAGCCCACGACCGCGCTTGACGTCACGATTCAGGCGCAAGTGTTGGAACTGATGAACGAGCTGCAGCAAGAGACCGGCGCGGCCATCATTCTCATCACGCACGATCTCGGTGTCGTTGCCGAGGTCTGCAAGAACGTCTTGGTCATGTACGGCGGCAATATGGTGGAATACGGAACCGCAGAGCAGATCTTCGCCAATCCGGCAATGCCGTATACGCAAGGATTGCTGGCATCGTTGCCACGTCTGGACGAGGCAGGACAGCGGCGCCTCGTTCCGATCGCGGGGCAGCCGCCGAATTTGCTGCGCTTGCCGCCCGGCTGTGCCTTTGCTCCGCGTTGCGCGTATCGCATGCCGGTCTGCGCGGAGCCGGTGAAGCTCTACGACGTTGGCGAACGTCATCTCGTTCGCTGCTGGCTCTACGACGAACATGTCGAAAACCGGCCCGTGAACTGGCAAGCCGGCGAGGTGACGACGTGAGCGCGGCAAGCACGGTTGCGGGCAGCACAGCCCTCGTCGAAGCAAACGATCTGTACAAGTATTTCCCAATTTACGCCGGACTGCTTTCGCGCCATATCGGCGACGTAAAAGCCGTCGACGGCGTAAGTTTTGCAATCTTTCCAGGCGAAACGCTGGGCCTTGTTGGTGAGTCCGGTTCCGGGAAGACGACGATCGGGCGGCTATTGCTGCGGCTGCTTCCGGTCACCAAGGGTGAGATCACGTTCGCGGGACAAGACGTGCTTGCTTTGGGCCGGCACGAGATTCGTGCACTGCGGCGCTCGATGCAAATCATCTTTCAAGACCCATACGCTTCCTTGAACCCGCGAATGTCGGTGGGGGAGATCGTCGCCGAGCCGCTTCGTATTCATGGCTTAGCTCGGCGTGGAGACGTCGACGATCGGGTGGTGGAACTGCTGAAACTCGTTGGACTTCAGCCCTATCATGCCAACCGCTATCCGCACGAGTTCTCGGGAGGTCAGCGCCAGCGAATTGGGATCGCTCGAGCGTTGGCCGTCGATCCTAAGTTTATCGTCTGCGACGAGCCCGTTTCCGCGCTCGACGTTTCGATTCAAGCGCAGGTCATTAACTTGCTGGAAGACCTTCAGGCGCGGCTCGGCCTGACCTACCTGTTCATCGCCCACGACCTTTCCGTGGTGCGTCATATTTCCACGCGCGTCGCGGTGATGTACGTCGGCAAGATCGTGGAGTTAGCGGATCGCGATGCGCTCTATCGCAATCCGCTCCACCCCTATACGCAAGCGTTGCTTTCGGCCATTCCAATTCCCGATCCGGTGCTGGAACGGAAGCGAAAACGCATCGTGCTCACCGGCGATATTCCGTCGCCGGTGAATCCGCCCTCAGGTTGCCGCTTTCATACGCGCTGCCCGATCGCGTTCGACCGCTGCGTGGTAGAGGAACCGGCGTTCACGCAATACGCGCCCGGCCATTTTGCGGCGTGCCATTGGGTCGAAGAACATGCGGGTCAAGCGCCGCCGCTCGTCGCCGGACCTGCGGTCGTAAAATAAAGAGGCGGCCGCTCTTGCGGCCGCCCTTACCTCACTGGGCAGCTACGCGCTACTTTTTCTTCTTGCGTCCACCTTTGCGGGAGCCTTTCCGCACCTTGCGGGCTACCTTTCGGCCGGCGGCCTTTTTCTTGCGCCCGCCCTTGCGTGCGGCTTTCCGCACCTTACGGGCTACTTTTCGGCCGACGGCCTTTTTCTTGCGCCCGCCCTTGCGTGCGGCTTTCCGCACCTTACGGGCTACTTTTCTGCCGACGGCTTTGCGACGCGCTTTGCGACGTGCTTTGCGGCGCGGCTTTTCTTCGCCCATCATGCCGCCATTCAACATCGTATCGGAGTCCATTCAATCCTCCACGTCCCCGGGGGACGTTAAAGCGTTAGTAGCGCTCTCGTGGCGCTTTGAGCGCATCATAAAGGATTTTGCGCGTTCGTGCAAATTCGCGCGCGCGTTTGCGCGCGCGTACGAACGTTGCCCGGCCTTGACCCCAGCGGTATACTAGGCCCCGTGAAAAAGCCCCTGATCATCGTGGAGTCGCCGACCAAGGCACGGACGATTAAGAAGTTCTTGCCGGCACGTTACGCGGTGAAGGCGTCGGTCGGCCATATTCGCGATTTGCCGAAGAGCTCGCTCGGTGTTGACGTGGAGCGCGACTTCGCACCGAAATACCTGACGATCAAAGGCAAGGGCGACGTGATCAAGGAGCTTAAGAGCGCGGTGAAGGCGGCCAGCGACGTCTATCTCGCCACCGACCCCGATCGCGAAGGTGAGGCGATAGCGTGGCACTTAGCGGAGTTGCTGAAGCTGGGTGATCCCAAGCGCATCGAGCTGCACGAAATTACCAAAGATGCAGCACTTGCCGCTCTCAAGCATCCCCATCACATCGACATGGACCGCGTCAACGCCCAGCAAGCCCGCCGGATCCTCGATCGCCTGGTGGGGTACAAAATTTCGCCGCTGCTCTGGGCGAAGGTTCGCAGCGGTCTTTCGGCAGGCAGGGTGCAATCGGTGGCCGTTCGGCTCATCGTTGACCGCGAGCGCGAAATTGCCGCGTTCGTTCCGCGCGAGTACTGGACGATATCGGCGCTGCTCGCGGGCGAGCGCGATCCGGAGTTGCCCTTTGCCGCCGAGCTCGTTGCGTACCGCGGCGAGCGTCTGCGTATCGCAAAAAAGGAAGAGGCCGATGCGATCCTGAGCGCCCTCGAGGGGGCCGCCTATCGGGTGACGGCGCTGAAAAAGCGCGAGGTTCGGCGCAATGCGCCCGCGCCGTTTACGACCTCGACGCTGCAGCAAGAAGCCTCCCGCAAATTACGGATGCGCGTGCGGCGCACGATGCAGATCGCCCAGTCGCTCTATGAAGGCGTCGATCTCGGCGGCACCGAGGGAACCGTTGGCCTCATCACCTACATGCGCACCGACTCGACGCGCATCGCCGATCAAGCTCGCGACGCCGCGCGGACCTTCATTACCGAGTCCTATGGCGAAGCCTTTGCCGAAGGGCGGTTGCATAAGGTGCGCGAGGGTGCGCAAGACGCGCACGAAGCCATTCGTCCCACCTCGGTCTTGCGCACCCCGCAGCACGTATCGGGCATCCTCAAGCGCGACGAGTTGCGCCTCTACACGATGATTTGGGAACGGTTCGTTGCGTCGCAAATGTCGCCCGCGGTGCTCGATCAGACGACCGTCGACGTTGAAGCGAAAGAGTATACGTTCCGCGCCACCGGCACGGTGATGCGCTTCCCCGGGTTTACCCGCGTCTACGAAGAGGGCAAGGACGAGGATCAAAACGCCAAGGCGCGTCCAAGACTGCCGGAACTCCATGAAGAGGAAAACCTGGATTGCCGCAAGGTCGAGTCGAAGCAGCACTTCACCGAGCCGCCACCGCGCTACACGGAAGCGACGCTGGTGAAGGCGTTGGAAGATAACGGAATCGGCCGACCTTCGACGTACTCAACCATCGTCGACAC
Organism: Vulcanimicrobiota bacterium; assembly: GCA_963752765.1. Lineage (GTDB taxonomy): Bacteria > Vulcanimicrobiota > Vulcanimicrobiia > Vulcanimicrobiales > Vulcanimicrobiaceae > JAFAHZ01. Next base: position 779,129 of record CAVVZD010000008.1, on the reverse strand, counting down.
GATTGGGGCGCGGGGATACGTGACCCAGCAAGAGCGGCGATTCATGCCCACCGAAATCGGCGTTGCCGTCAACGACCTCTTGGTCGAGCATTTTCCGAAGATCGTGAATCTTGACTTCACCGCGACGATGGAGGGCGACCTCGATAAGGTTGCCGACGGCAATGAGAACTGGGTCATACTCTTGCGAAAGTTTTATGGCCCGTTTGAAAGCGAGCTCGAAGCGGCCGAAAAGAAGCTGCCGCGTTTGGAATTGCGCGACGAGCCGACCGACGAGCTTTGCCCCGCGTGCGGACGCCCGATGGTCATCAAAACCGGCCGGTACGGTAAGTTCATTTCCTGCTCGGGCTATCCGGAGTGCAAGACGACCAAACCAATCGTTAAAGACACCGGGGCCAAATGCCCGAAGTGCGGCGGCGCGATCGTAGAGCGCCGCTCGAAAAAAGGGCGCACGTTCTACGGGTGCGCGACCTTTCCCAACTGCGATTTCGTCTCGTGGGATCGCGTGGTTCCCGAACCCTGCCCGGTCTGCGGCTCGTACGTTATCGTCAAGACGCGCCGCGGAACGCCCTATTTTCAATGTGCGGCCGATCGCGAGCACGACGTTTCTTCGATTGCTCAACGGCACACCAGCGAAGAGACGACCGGCGAACGACCAGCGTTGGCGTCAACGTAGTTGGCGCAGCGATTAACGATTGTCGGGGGCGGTCTGGCCGGCTGCGAGGCGGCCTGGCAAGCCGCACGGTGCGGCGTCGAGGTCGACCTCCATGAGATGCGACCAGACAAACGCGGTCCGGCACATACCGGCGGTGGACTGGCCGAGCTCGTCTGTAGCAACTCATTGCGCGGAGCGGCGCTCGAAAACGCCGTCGGACTGCTTAAAGAGGAACTCATGCGCCTCAATTCCATCATCGTCACGTCTGCTCGCGACGCGGCGGTGCCCGCGGGCGGCGCGCTCGCCGTCGATCGCGACCAGTTTTCCGCGTGTGTCGAAGCGCGGATCGCAGCCCAGCCGCGCATTGCAGTGCTCCGCGAAGAAGTGTGCCAGATTCCGCGCGATCGCCCAGTCATCGTCGCGTGCGGGCCGTTGCCCCCGGAGGGACTCGTCGCAGAAATCCAAGCCCTCGTCCGTGAGGTTCAGCCGGATGGCACGATGCTGCATTACTACGATGCGGCGTCGCCGATCGTCGCCGCCGATTCGATCGACGAAGCGCCGATGTACCGAAAGTCGCGCTATGATAAAGGTGAGGGCGAGGATTACCTCAACATTCCGCTCGACCGCGACCAATACGCCCAGTTCATCGCCGACTTGCGTACGCTCGAACGCCACCACCCCAAAGAGTTCGAGCTCGGGGAACGCAACGTCCCGTACTTCGAGGGCTGCCTGCCGATCGAAGAAATGGCCGATCGCGGCGACGACGTGCTGCGATTCGGTCCGCTCAAACCGGTCGGATTGCGCGATCCGCGCACCGGCCGAAGCCCGTATGCGGTGGTTCAATTGCGCAAAGAGAATCGCGAAGGAACTGCTTATAACCTCGTCGGCTTCCAGACGCGGCTCTCGTGGCCGTCGCAGCGGCAGGCATTCGGAAAGCTCCCGGGTCTAGACCAGGCCGAGTGGCTGCGCCTAGGCGTGATCCACCGGAATACGTTTATCGATTCGCCGCGTCTACTCGATGCGCAACTGCGGTGGCGCGGCTCGCCGATGCTTCTTTTTGCGGGACAGATCACCGGCGCGGAAGGCTACGTGGAGGCAGCCGCCTGCGGTGCCATGAGCGGCATCGCCGCCGCTCGCGCGATGCTGGGATTGCCGGCAATCGCGTTTCCGCGCGAGACCGCGTTCGGCGCAGTCGTCGCTCACCTTCAGAATCGTCAAACGCCGGATTTTCAACCCTCGAACGTCACGTGGGCCCACGTTCCGCCCCTCGAGACCCAGGAGCGGGATAAGAAAGAGCGCCGTCGGTTGATGGCGCATCGTGCGCTCGCGGCGATGGATGGATTCGTCGCTGCGCTTGGCCGCCCAGATGAAACCCGGCAAGCAGTTCTGGGGTACTCAACCGCGCAATGATTCGCTCCACAACGATCCTCGCGGTTCGCCGTAACGGTACGCTTGCGATCGCCGGCGACGGTCAAGTGACGCTTGAGAAGACCGTCGTCAAGCACGGCGCCCGCAAGGTTCGTAAGGTTGCGAGCGGCAAGGTGCTGGCGGGGTTTGCCGGCTCTGCCGCTGACGGTATCACGTTGTTGGAGAAGTTCGAACGCAAATTTAGTGAGTACAAAGATATCGTTCGTGCCGCGGTCGAGCTTGCGAAAGATTGGCGCCAAGACCGAGCGCTTCGCCGCCTCGAGGCGCTGCTGGTGGTCGGAAACGCGGAGCACCTGTTCGTGCTCTCGGGCAGCGGCGACGTGATCGAGCCCGACGAAGGCATCGCTGCGATTGGGAGCGGCGGCCCGTATGCGCAAGCCGCGGCTGCAGCCCTGCTGCACAATACCGAGCTTTCCGCCGAGGAGATCGCGCGCAAAGCCTTAGAAATCGCCGGCGAGATCTGCATCTATACGAACTCCGACATCACGGTGGAGACGCTTTCGTGACCGCCGCGCTTTCCACGACGCTCGATCCTACGACGCTTACCCCGCGCCAAATCGTCGAAGCGCTCGATAAGTACATCGTCGGCCAAGCCAAGGCCAAGCGCGCGGTGGCGATTGCATTGCGCAATCGCTATCGTAGGACGCGCGTGCGCGAGGACTTACGCGACGAGATCGTACCGAAGAATATTCTCATGATCGGGCCGACCGGAGTGGGAAAGACGGAGATCGCGCGCAGGCTTGCGGCCCTGGTCGGCGCGCCGTTTGTTAAGGTTGAGGCGACGAAGTACACCGAGGTCGGTTACGTCGGGCGCGATGTGGAGTCGATGATTCGCGACCTTGTCGAGGCTGCGATTCGAACCGTCACCGACGAACGCCGCGACGAGGTCAAGGAACTCGCCGCACGCCACGCCGTCGAGCGCATCATCGACATTTTGCGCCCCGATACCCGCCCGCCCGGCGCTGCCGGAAGCCACAATTTGTTTACGGCGACGTTGGGATCGATTTTCGGCAACGCGCAGCCGCAAGCAGCGCCGCCGCAGCCGCCGCCGTCGAGCGAAGCGCAGCGTGTCCGCGAACAGACACGATCCGAGATCGAGCGCGGTTTTTACGACGTGCGCTTGGTCGAGATAGAGGTCGAAGAAGCGCAAACGCTGCCGATCGGCGTGATCGGCGGTGCGTTCGATCAGGGTGGCGGCGATTTAGGAGAAATGCTCGGCGGCATTCTGCCCAAGCGCCGGTCGCGCAAACGGGTAACGGTTTCCGAGGCGCGTCGCATCTTCGAGCAAGAAGAGGCGAACAAACTCATCGACATGGATGCAGTTAAGCGCGAAGCGGTGCGCCGCGCAGGCGAAGACGGCATCGTTTTCATCGACGAGATCGACAAAATCGCTGGCGCGGGTGCGCGAGGCGGACCCGACGTGTCGCGCGAGGGCGTGCAACGCGACATCCTTCCAATCGTTGAAGGCTCGACCGTCAACACCAAGCACGGCCCCGTTAAGACCGATCACGTGTTATTCATCGCGGCCGGCGCCTTTCACATGAGCAAGCCTTCCGATCTCATCCCTGAACTCCAGGGGCGCTTCCCCATCCGGGTCGAACTCGACTCGCTCACCGCGGAAGACTTCAAGACGATCCTGACGCAACCGAAGAACGCCTTGGTCGAACAGTACAAGGCGCTGCTAGCAACGGAGAACGTGACGCTCGACTTTCGCCCGGATGCCATCGATCAGCTGGCGACCTTCGCTATGCGCGTTAACGAACAAAGCGAAAACATCGGCGCACGCCGCTTGCATACCGTCTTAGAGCGGCTGCTTGAGGACGTTAGCTTTGCCGCCCCCGAGCAGAACGGAACCGTGGTGGTGGATGCGGAGTACGTGCGAGCCCGGTTGGCGGACGTCGTGGAGAACGCGGACCTTTCCGGGTACATTCTCTAAGCGAATTCACATCACGCCCGGGAGGGACCACGGTCATCCTCTCGCATCTTCCTGAGTACGACCCTTATGTAGAATGGCTGGAATAATGAAAAAATCGATTGGCGTCTTCCTCGGTACGCTCGCAACCGCGACGCTGTTAGCCGGATGCAACAGTAACGGTAACAACGTGGTGACGCCCACTCCTGGTCCGGGCTGCGCCAACCCGCCGTACCAAATGGAGGTGCTCTATCCAAAACCGGGCGCAACCAAAGTAACTCCCTCGGCCGCAGTGATTTACGTGTCAACGACGACGGCCTTGCCGGCCGGGAATCAATACGATTTCCAGCTCTCCCAGAGCAACCAAACCGTGCAACTTACGACCGGCCCCGGCGGACAGCCGCTCTCCGGCCCCGGATCGGGCTTCTATTCGGTGAACGCGGCGCAGATACCGAACCCGCATAATAACCCGACCTATGCGAACCCAGTCTATTACGCAACCAATTTCGTTCCAATCGGTCCACTTCAAAGTGCTGCCCTGATGTGGAACGACGCGGGAACGGGTTGCCTGCCGAACGTTACGGTCAGCACCTTTGCGACGGGTTCGTAAAGACTCGTTCTAATCACCCTACAGCGCCGGCCGACGAATCTTCGTCGGCCGGCGTTTCGCAAGAGCCGGCCCCGGCCTGTTCGAATAATCGGCCCATGCCGTACGTCCGCGAGATCGTCCAAGAAGGTCAACCGGTGCTGCGCAGAGTCGCCAAAAAGGTCGATCTCAAAGAAATTCCAGATCCGCTTTTTCAGCAGCTGATCGACGACATGTTCGAAACCATGTACGCAGCGCCCGGCGTGGGGCTCGCGGCTCCGCAGGTCAACGTCTCGAAGCGCGTCTTCGTGATCGACGTGCGCAACGACGAGCACGAGCCGGCCGTTGTCATCAATCCCAAGATCGAGTCGGTAGAAGAAGAGGCCGAATTGACGGAAGGCTGCTTGTCGATTCCCGGGATGGTCGGCGAAATTACGCGCTTTAAACGGGTTGCCGTTAGCGGGCTCGACCGCGATGGAAACAAGATTCGCCTCGAGGGCGAGGGTCTGTTCGCGCAATGCTTGCAGCACGAGATCGACCACCTCAACGGCGTCTTGTACGTCGACGCCGCTCGCGACGTGCGTCCGGCCGTTACCGAAGAGGAGAAAGAGATCGCGGAAACGGCAGCCGAGTGAAGGCGCTGTTTTTTGGGACGAGCGCGTTTGCCGTACCGAGCCTACGCGTTACCGCGCACCATACGCACGTGCAGGGCGTGGTTACGCAGCCCGACAGGCCGGCAGGGCGTGGACACCGGTTAACCGCTTCGCCCGCCAAGCGTGCGGCTCTCGAGCTTGGCTTGCATATCTACGAGCCGAAAAACTTGCGCGCGTTCGCGGCCGAGATCGGCGCGCAGCCCTACGACGTCTTCGTGCTCGCATCGTACGGCCGCATTCTTCCTAAGTCGTTGCTCGATCTGCCGCGTGTGGGCTCACTCAATGTTCACCCCTCACTCCTTCCGAAGTACCGGGGAGCGACGCCGATTCAAACCGCGCTTCGCAACGGCGAGACGGAGACCGGCGTTACTATCATGCTGATGGATGACGGAATGGACACGGGCGACGTCGTGCTTCAAGAGCGCGTGCCGATCGAGCCCGGTGAAAGCTACGGGGAGCTTCACGACCGTCTTGCGCTGATCGGCGCCGACTTGCTGGCACGAGCGCTCGAACGCATCGCGCGCGAAGGCTCGATTCCACGCACGCCGCAGCAAGGCGAACCAAGCATGACGCGACCGATCGCGAAAGAAGACCTGACCATTGATTGGTCGTGGGACGCCCAGCGTATCGTCGATCACGTGCGCGCCTATTCTCCGCAACCGGCTGCGCGTGCAACGTTGTATGGTGAAACCGTAAAACTTCTGCGGGCTCATGTCGACACCGACGGTAAGCTCGAAATCGACGAACTCGTCGCGCCAAACCGAGGCAGGGTCTCCGGCGCCGCCTACGCGCAGAGCCGAGGACAAGATTGAATGCGCGCAAAGTTGCGCTCGCGGTCGTGCGCGACGTTTTCTCGCTTGAAGGGACGTCGCCCGAGCGAGGCGCGCAAGAATCACTGGAGTATCGCGCGCGAAAGGCGCATGTAACACCGCCCGATCGGGCCTTCGCGACCGAACTCGCCTACGGCGCCATCAAGATGCGCCGAACGCTAGACTGGTACCTCGAGCCATTTGTCGGCGATCGCGCGCAATCGCTGCCGGCAACGATCCGCGAAATTTTACGCCTGGCAATGTACGAACTCGTCTACACCCGGCCCGACGTTCATGCCACCGTCTTCGAGTTTGTGAACTTAGCAAAAAAATACGGGCATCGCGGGCTCGCCAATCTGGTGAATGCCGTCCTGCGTTCGTTCCTGCGAGAGCGGCCGCTTGCGCCCTTGCGCGAGCTTTTCGAAACGGACGAGGAATATCTCGGAACGCGCTACTCGTTACCGACGTGGCTCGTTCGCCAATGGTGCGCGGTGTTTGGCGAAAACGTTGAAACAATCTGCGCCGGCGTCAACGATCCCGCGCGGACGGCGATCGTCGTTAACGGTGCTCGCGTCTCACGCGACGCCGTCTCGGAAGAGCTGGCCGCAAGCGACGTTGTGACCCGTCCGTCGCAGTTCGTCGCGGAATCGCTCGTCGTAGAGAATGCGGCTGGTGTCGTGCCGTTGGAGCGTCGCGCCGGCGGGAACTGGTGGTTGCAATCGGAGAGCGCCGCGATGCCGGTCGACGTGCTTAACCCGCAGCCCGGCGAGGCGGTTCTTGACGTCTGCAGCGGACGCGGCAACAAAGCGTTGCAAATCGGTGCGCGACTCGGCGGGGAAGGGAGTCTTCTTTGCATCGAGCGCGATCCGCGTAAGGCGGCGACGCTGGAGGAGCGCCTCGAACTGGCCGGCATTGCCGCCGGCACGCTCATCGGTGACGCTAGCGCCGACTTGCTCGAGCCGAACCAACGTTTCGACCGCGTGCTCGTCGACGCACCCTGCTCGGGCATCGGCATCGTCGGCCGCCATCCCGAGGCGAGGTGGAAGAAGGCCGGAACGGACGGCGAACGGCTTGCTCTCACACAGCGCGCGATCCTCGAGCGGATGGCGCGGCAGGTTCACCCGGGCGGTGCGCTCGTCTACGCCGTCTGCTCGACGGATCCTCGCGAAACGACGGAAGTGATTGATTGGTTTGTCTCTCGAGAAAACTTCGAACGCGGTCTCATTCCGGCCGCGTACGAACCGTTGCTCACGTCTGCCGGCGACGTGCTCGTTCCGCCCGGCCTCGATGGACGTGATGGATTTTACGTGGCGCGATTGGAGAATCGCCGTTGAGTTTTTTCGAGCGCGTTGAGCAGGCGTGTGCGGCGTTCATCGAGCGTAGCTTCGCCAAGACGTTTCCGAGCGATCTCGAGCCCACGCAGATTGCGCGCAAGCTCGTGGCGACCATGGAAGCGCGAACTCGGGGCGACGAAGGACAAGTGCGGGCGCCGGGGTTCTATATCGTGTACGTCAGCCCCGAGGACTATGCACGTCTCTCCGAGCATCGTCCTTATCTCGAACGAGAATGGGCCGAACTGCTGCGTGACTTGGCGGGCCGGGTCGGCATCGAGTTCTTCGAGGGAGACGCAAAGGTGGAGATGGCGGCACGCTCCAGCATCCCCGCTGGTGCCGTCGACGTCGAAGCCGTCGGAGAAGCAACCGTGGCAATCGAGGGCGCTTCGTGGCCAGGGTCGATGAGCCGGTTTCACCTGCGCATGATCAGAGGCGTCCCCGCCTACGGGGTATATGACGTGCAGGACCGCGTTCGTATCGGTCGCAGCGAGGAAAACGACGTGCTGCTCGTCGATCCCAGCGTTTCGAGGACGCACGCGGTAGTAGAGGTGGATGGCAGCGAACCTCTCGTTCGTGACCTGGGTTCCACGAATGGAACGTATGTCAATGGTGAGCGGGTGGAAGCTCAGCCGTTACGCGACGGCGACGAGCTAACGTTCGGAAACACGCGGATGCGATTCGAGGCGAGCAGCCGCTAATGGAGGTATTGGCAACGATAGGCGGATTTGAGGCGCAGATGCGCGTGGGATCGGTCGAGGTGACCGCCGCTCTGTTTGCCGTTGCGGTTGCCGCCGCTCGCCCTCGCGTTCGCGCGGCCGCCGAGGTCGGGCGACTGATTCCCATGCGCGTGCGGTTGGAGATCTTCGAGCGCGAAGGAACGCGTCCGTATGAAGGTCGTCCTCCGTTTGAAGTTGGCCGCGCCCACGATGCGGAGGTCGTGTTGCACGATGCCGAAGTCAGCCGACGTCATGCCCGCGTCGAATCCCGCAATGGGATTGTTTTCCTCGACGATCTCGGCAGCCGCAACGGAACGTTTCTCAATGGCCGGCGGCTGCGCGAAGCGCTGGAGCTGCGTAGCGGAGACGCCGTTGACGTTGGTACGACACGCATGATCGTTCGATCGATCGAGCGCTGGTCATGAACGTAGCGATTCGCGGCGATCGCGCCTCGTGTTTGACGATGCAGTTGGGGCCACGGACGTGGTTCTTGGCGGTGACGCGCGGCTTCGGTACCGTGGACGGCGTGCCGATCGAGCGAGCGCTGCTCGCGCGGCTGCGCGGAGAATGCGAGCGCCGCCTGCGCAGCGATCGTTTCCGCCGCGCGGTCGACCGTCCCCAGGCTGCCGCAACGGCGATTCTCGCGGTTCTTTCGCGAGCGAATTCCGATCTCTATTTGCGAACCGCGGGCCACGACGATTACGTACCGGCCGCCGCTTCGCTCACCGCAGCATTGATCGTTCGCGGCCGCGCGTATGTGATGCATGCCGGCAGCACGGCTGCGTACTTCGCGCACGGCGGGGACATCGTTGCACTATCGGGGGACGATACGTTTGACGACGCGGCGGTGCCGCTCTTGGCCGGCTCCCTAGGCACGACGTCCACGTTGGACGTGGGCGTTTCGAGCGTCATCCTCGACGAAGGCGATGCGATTATCTTACTTGGGCGCCGTGCTCCCGCCGGCGTCGATAAGCACGCTTTCATTAGCGAAATCGAGCGATCCGATTGGGGTGAGCGCGTGTTGGTTGCGCGGTTCGAGCGCGCCGACGCGACGGCCGAGAAGGTGGAACGCGCGCCCGCGCTGCGACCCCGCCTCTATGCCGCGTTAGCGGGAATTGGAGCGGCGATCGGCTTCCTCGTTGCAATGGCCTTCGCTCGCTGACGCTTCTCAAGCGCCTGGTTCCCATGGCCGCTGCGCTTGCGGTTTCGGCGCTGATTCTTTCCTTTGCACCGCCTGCCACCATTGGGCCGTCGTGGATGCTCGCGCTGCTTGGCGCATTAGCTGTCGTCTGGGTTCTGCTCGCACCGCTGGGGAGCGTGCGCGACGACATTCTTCCGGCGCTGGCAGTCGTGCTCGCGGCGGTTGGTTTAGCGTTCGTAGCGCGCGTTGCCCCTGCGCTAGCGCAGAAACAACAGCTGTGGGTGCTCGTTTCGCTGCTGCTTGCGATTGTGGCCGGCCCCGCGTTTTCGCAATTCCGTCGTTTTGCAGCCTATAAGTATCTCTGGGTTCTCGCCTCATTGATACTGTTTGCGCTGCTGCTCGTCTTCGGCGAGGAAATCAACGGTGCGCGACTGTGGATTAAGCTCGGCCCGGTGGAATACGAGCCGATCGAGTTGATCAAGCTCTTCATCGTATTCTTTCTCGCCGCTTATCTTGCGGAGATGGCCGACGTGATCGCCGCCGCGCGACCGTGGTCGCTGCGCGCAAACCTGAAGTACTTGGGACCGCTCTTCATCGGTTGGGGTGCATCGATGGCGATTTTGGTCTTGCAGCGCGACCTTGGGATGGCCACGCTGTTGCTAGCCACGTTTGCAACAATGCTCTTCGTGGCGACGCGCCGCAGCGACATCGTTTTCTTAGGTGCCGGCATCTTCGCAGCGGTAGCCGTTTGGGCAATGCGCCACTATCCGTACGTTCAGACGCGTCTTGCGGTCTGGAGAAATCCCTTCTCGGATCCGCTGGGGGCGGGCTTTCAATCGTCCCAGGCCTACTATGCGCTGGCAGCCGGCGGCCTTTTTGGGACGGGCTACCGCCTCGGTCATCCGGGCTTCATCCCCGACGTTGCCACCGACTACGTCTACGCCGCGATCTCCGAAGAGCTGGGGTTAATCGGCGCGGTGATCGTGTTGGCAATCTTTCTTGGAATGGTGCGCCGTGCGTTTGCGATCGGCTTGGAGCAACCCGACCTCTACGCAAAGCTGCTGGCAGCCGGTCTTGGTGCAACGCTCGGATTTCAGATCTGCATCATCGTCGGAGGCGTAATCGGTCTCTTTCCGTTGACCGGCATCACGCTGCCGTTTATTTCGTACGGCGGAAGCTCGCTGGTCGCGAACTTCTTGCTCGTTGCGCTCTTGTGGGCGATGAGTGCCAAGCCCAAGAGCCAGGGGTTGCACGCAAGCGCGTGAAGTAGGTGAGGAGATGCTCCCCAACGTGGTCGAACGCCGCCTCGCCGTCGCGGCTCTCGCGTTGCTCGTCGCAATTTCGGGGTGTGGCCGAGGCCGAACGAGTGAAGCGGCATCGCAAGGGCCATCGGCCCAAGCATCGATTTTGCGCGCCAATCCTGCGTCGGCAAACGACGGTGGGCGCGTCTACGTAACGAACTGCTCGAGTTGCCATCAGGTCGATGGCCAGGGAATTGAATCGGAGTTCCCGCCGCTCGACCGCAATCCAGTGGTCAATGGCGATGCCTCGACCGTCATCGAAATCGTGAAGCTCGGCATGAGCGGGAAGCTCATCGTTGACGGCATCGGGTACGACGGCACGATGCCGGCCTGGGGTCAGCTCCTCTCCGATCAGCAGATCGCGGCGGTCGTTTCATACATTCGCACGGCCTGGCATAACACGGCCGGTCCGGTCAGCTTAGGCGACGTTCAAACCTCAACCCAATAAACTCGGTCGCAAAAAGATCTTCGACGTAAGCTAGCATCGCCGGATCGATCTGGCGCAAACGCTCGCGCGTGGCACGCGGCCACGGTGATGACGGATCGTTAATTTGAACGTAGGCCCGTAACGACTCGGCGAAGTATTCGTCGATGCCGGTGGTCGCGTATGGCGTCACGAAAGCCGTCGCGTTCGAATACAGCGCGCGGACGCGCGGGTCCACCCCGGAACGGTAGATGCCGCCGCCGAGCGCGCAGTCGAGTGCGTGTGCGAATTCGTGCGCGACCGTCATGGGGCTGCGCGAGCGTAAATACACGGTGCGCTCTTCGACGACGAAAAGACCAGCGGGCGGGGCCGGCCAAGCATCGGCGTCGATGCCTAAACGCATCAGCGCCGCGGACGCGTCGCGATACCGTTCTCCATCGCGCAACAGCGCAATGCTTACGCCGCCGCGATACGCGTATGCGAGCGCAAACGTTCCGAAGCGCAGCAATGTTTCGACAACGGCCGATTCGGGTGGCCGCTCCGGCGTGCGAAAGAGCTGCAGAGCATTAGGTGCAGCATCGGTGCGCATCCGCGCCATCATCTCTCGATGTCGTGAACGTACTATTGCCGCGAGGTAGCCGAAATGCTTTAGTCGAAAGCGAGAGGCGTATGCGTATGAAAACAGTTATGATGACCGTAGTCTCCGCGATTGCGATCGTGTGTGTGGCTGCTTGTGCCGGACTGGGAAGCAGTCGCGCCATTCCGTTTAACAACGGGCCGGGGATGACCGAGGTCAACAAAGCAACGCCTCCACCGACCTCGGTCCTGAAAACCTTGACCAAGCAACTGGTCATCGGGTCGACGATCGATCCGGAAAACGGCGATCAAAATCCGTACGGCCTTGCCGTCGCCAAGAATAATGCGTTCCATGGAAAGGTGAAGAAGGGCCGCTTGTACGTTTGCAATTTTAACGACAGCGCGAACACGCAAGGCGCCGGCACGACGATCGTTTCGCTGGCGCCGTCACCCCACGCAACGCCGACGCGGTTCGCTCAAAGCAACTCTTTGCTTGGATGCGCTGCAATTTCGATCAGCGAGCTCGCTGACGTCACGACGTATGCCGCCGCTTTCGGCTCGAAGTCGGAAGTAGCAATCGAGGGGAGCGGAAAGATCACCGCGCCATTCAAGAAGGGATTGACGCACCCGTTCGGCGTGGCGTGGGCGGTCGATACGCTGAAAGGCATTTCAAGCTACGCTACGCAGGCCGTTTTCGTTAGCGATGCCGCGACCGGCTCGATCGTCCTCGCGAAGTATTGCCCAGGCATGAGCACGTGCACGTACCCAGGAACGCCCGTCGTTACCGGCTTTGCCGTCAATCACGGAGCGCCGGGCAACATCTTGGGGCCGTCAGGCCTGACGTTCGACGTCAACAATTGCGTAACGCTTGCCAAGCGCCCAGCGTGCGGCACGCTGTACGTCGTCGACGGCGTTACCAACACGGTGGTTGCGATCCATAACGTGCTCAATTTGCGCAAGGCGAACAGCATCGTCGTCGGCAAGCACGGGAAGACGTTCAGCGGAAAGGAAGCGAATTGGGCAAGCCTCGTCTATGCGGGTTCGCCGCTCAACGGTCCAATCAGCGCTGCGTTGTTGTATAACCACAATCTCGTTGTCGGCAATACGCTCGATCCAAGCGGCAAGAATCTCTTAGTTGAACTGAGCCCGACGGGCAAAATGCTCGACGTTCGCAACGTCGACAAAGGGGCCGCGGGAGCGCTTTTCGGAATTGCCACGACCGGCAACTCGGCTGCTACGCAAAAGGTCTACTTCAACGACGATAACGCGAATAACGTGCAGGTTCTTGAAAAGTAAACCCGGGGCGAGCTTCGCGGTTGGCAATGACGTGAATCGTAACGCGATCTGAAGCCGTTCCGTCGCGTGCCTCGAGAGTCCAACTTCCTAGCCGTAGCGGGAAGAAAGCGGTGCCGCTCGCATCATTTGCGAGCGGCTCGCCGTTAACGGTCCAATGCAGCGCCGCGCGCGCGCCGATCGCTCGTAGCGCAATGCGTTGTTCGCGTTCCTCGAGATCACCGTGCGCTGCGTTTCGTAAGAACACGCCGCCATCCGACGGATTGACGATGCGCAATTGCCGCGCGTGCTCGACCTCGGGATCCCGAGCAAGCCAAGAATTGTATTCGGGCCCGAGTCGGGTTTGGGTGGGGCGTTCGACGAACGGCATATCTCGAGGACGCACCCATTCGGTAACGACCGCAGCACAGCCGGGCAATGGCGCGTGTCCCGTTGTCGCGCAAATCGTTGCTCGCACGAAGCCCGGCGGCGGCGGATAGCTTTGCGGCTCGCGGTTTTCGTGTAAATGGAGCATGATTCGGTTCCAGAGCGGGCCGGCACCGGTTACGCCGGAAACGCCGCGCATCGGCGTCCCATCGAAATTCCCGACCCACACGCCGACGGTATACTCGCGCGTGTACCCTACCGCCCAGGTGTCCCGAAAGTCCGACGACGTGCCGGTCTTCACCGCCGTCCAAAAAGGCAGCTCGAGCACCGAGTGAATTCCAAACGAATGAGCCCGCGCGTGCGAATCCGCGAGCATGTCGCCGACAAGCGCCCAGGTTGACGCATCGCCGACTCGTTGCGGGGGCGACGCCTGCGGGGCATCGATGAGGTGTAATGGCAACATCGCTCCGCCGCGCGCCATCGCCGAGTAGGCTCCGACGAGCTCCCAAAGGCTCACTTCACCGGCTCCCAGCGTCAGACCGAGCCCGTAGTACCCGGGCATACGCTGTAAGTGCGAAAACGCAAGCGCGCGCAGGCGGGCGAGCAGCGGACCGACGCCAAGCGATGACAGCACCCGCACCGCTGGTACGTTGAGGGAGTTCGCGAGCGCATACCGGACGCGCACCGGTCCGCTAAACCGGCCGCTATAATCGGCCGGCTGATAGAGCCGTCCACCGGGCAGCGCGTAAGCGGCCGGCACGTCGGGAAGGATCGTGGTGGACTCGATCACTCTGTTTTCAAGCGCGAGCTCGTAAGTGAACGGCTTGAGCGACGAGCCCGGCTGACGCAGGGCCTGAACCCCATCGTTACGCCCGAGGGCCTCGTCGGAGAAGTAGTTGGGCGAGCCGACATAGGCGACGACCGCCCCCGTATCATTATCAACCACGAGAGCCGCAGCGTCGGTAACGTGGTAATTCTGCAGGGCGCCGATGACGTCGCGGGTTTGCGCTTGCACGAATCGCTGCAAGCTGCGATCGATGGTCGTGCGCACGCGTCCGTTGGTCGCCACGTTCTGCGAATAGAGGAAAAAAAGCGCGTGTGCGGCATCGGAGATGCCCGCATCGTGCAGCCGGACGTGCAGCGTTTCGGCAAACGCCCGCCTCGCTTGCACGCGATCGATGATGGCTAGTTCGGTCATACGCTGCAACACGTACTGCTGGCGCCGGCGCAGCGCGCTCCAGTTGCGGTCGGGGGCTAGGTGCGACGGATCGTTCGGGATGGCGACGAGCAGTGAGGCCTGTGCTACGTTCAGATCGGCGGCCGGCTCGCCAAAATAGGTACGTGCAGCCGCCTCGACGCCGTACAGATTTCCACCCATCGGCACGCGGTTGACGTACGCTTCGAGAATTGCCGCCTTACTCGACCGGATGGCGATCCGTTGCGCGCGCAGCATTTGCACGGCTTTTCCGGCAATCGTGCTCGGGGAGGGGTGCAAGAGCCGGGCCAATTGCATCTCGATGGTTGAACCGCCGCTGCGTGCTTCGCCGTAAACGACGTAGTCGCGGGCGGCGCGTGCTAGCGCGGCGAGATCGATCGCACCGTGATGGAAGAAACGCGCGTCTTCGGCGGCGACAATGGCCTCGAGAAATGCCGGTGAGACGCGTGATAATGGTACGGAAACTGCGTGAGAAGCATCCGAAGCCAACACGGTGCCCAGAGGTGCGCCGGTTCGATCGGTATAGGTAACGGCAACGCTTTGGGGTGGCAACGAGGCAACGTCGATGCCGGTGAGATAACTCCCGAACGCCACCGCCGCGACCACCACGGGCGCGAAAAAAACTACTGGCAGTGCAAAGAGTTTCACGGTGTTTGCGGATAAGTACGACGGCGGTGCGATTTTTACTCGGCGCGCTACTGATTGCAGTTGCCGTTGCTGCCTGCGGTTCGCCGACGACGGGTCCAGCGAAGCTGTCGGCGATTGCAGCGCGTCCGAAACCCTTGCTTCCGCCATGGATTGCGTCGATTTCGCCGGTTGGGAAAGCCGAATCGCTCTCGCAGATCCGGGTGATCTTCGTTACGCCGGTAACGCCGGTGCAAGCGCTCTCCGGTTCCGGGCCTTCCGAGGTGCTCGCACATTTCTCCATCGCGCCGGCGCTGCGCGGCCATTTCAGCGTGTTGACGCCTCGAATGGTCGGCTTCGTTGCCGAGCAGGCCATTCCAGTTGGAACGCGCGTCGCGGTGACGCTCTCGTCCGGCTTACGCGATGTTGCCGGGGATTCACTCGATCGCGACCTCGTTTGGACTTTCCAAACCGACAGCCTCGAATTGAGCGATCTGCCGCAGCTCAAGGCCGCCGCCGACGAACCGACGCCGCTGCCGCTTGGATTGCGGCCAACGCTAAAGATCACGGCAAATGCGGCCGTCGACGTTGCATCGCTCGAGCGGCATGCAGCTTTGATCGCCGGCAACGGGAGCACTTCGGTCACAGCGACGCTCGAAGCGGAGTCGACGCCATATCCGGGTACCGGCGCGGCCGAACGTTTTGACCCGTCGCTCCGTGACTGGATTTACGACCTGCAACCGCAACGCCCGTTGCGAACCGCAACGGTCTACACGCTGCGCATTTCACCCGGCGTCGAGCCCGCCTACGGTAACGTTCCAAGCTCCGCGACCTTCGTCGGAAAGTTTCACACGTACGAACCGCTGACGCTGCTCCCGTCACCGTCGCCGAACCCCCAACAGCCGGGCCGCTTTGAAAACGGCGATCCCCTTATCGCATTTAACAATCCGCTCGCCGCCACGCTCTCTCCGGACACGATCACGATTTCACCCCGACCCGCTGCGGTGAAGAGTTTGATCTCTCTTTCCGACGATGGCACGGCAATTCTGCTCGATCCGTATGCGCTCGATCCGGACGCCAGCTATACCGTGTCGCTCTCCGCAAAGATCGCCGATATCTTCGGACAATCGCTCGGAACCGATCGGACCGTTACGATTCGTACCGGCGACTTCGCGCCGGGGGAATGGGCGCCGACGGGCACGTCGCTGATACCCGCCGCAGCGCCGGTTGCGCTCAATTTCTACGCGACGAATCTGCCGCACGACCGCTATGAGGTCGCGTACGCGCGCGTGACGCCGCAAGCGGTGCTTGCGGGTGCCGATCCGCTCAAGGCACTGCCAAATCCCGCCACTTGGCAGTCAATGAAGCTGCCCGGTGCACGACGCAACGTGCAAAGCGTCGTGCGCATCCCATTGCAAGCGCAACTGGGAGCACAGTACGGCGCGCTAGCCTACGGTTTTCTCAGCGACCTGGATCCACCGGACAGCAGTCCTTCAAACGTGGGGATCGCGCAGCTCACCAACCTCGGAGTCTTTGCTCAGTGGTTTCCGACGCATGGGTTCGTGCTCGTGCAACATCTGACCGATGGCGCACCGGTGGGCGGCGTCGCTGTAACGGTCTTTCGCCTGGACACAAGCGGTACGGTGCTCGGCTCATGTGCAACGGGCAAGAGCGACGCTCGCGGCGAGCTCGATCTGGGTGGCATCGATATCGAGCGGTGTTATGTCGGTGCGCAGCCGAATGTGGCACCAAATCTCGGCGTTATCGCACAGGAGGGCTCGGACGCCGCCACCCTCATCACGCAAAGCTGGAGCGGCGTGAGCCGCTTCGACATCAATGCCGGGTGGTCGTCGGGAGCGCCGCTACCGCGCGGAACGATTTTTACCGACCGGCAAATGTACCAGCCCGGCGAGCGCGGTGAGATGACCGGCATCGCGTATTACGTTAGCGGTCCGCGCGTGGTCGCCGACAAGAACGCGACCTACCGCGTGACGCTGCAGGATCCATCGAACAACTCCACGGCGCTCGGAACGGTAAAGACCGACGCGTACGGCGTCTTCTCGATCCCGCTCGTCTTCTCAAACCAACAAGCCTTGGGCTATTACTCGATCGTCGCGAAGGGCGATAGCGGCAACGAGATCGACGGAAACCTCCGCGTCGCGCAGTTTAAGCCGCCCAATTTCAAGCTTGACCTTACCTTGAGCGCCACTTCGGCACGCAGCGGTGCGAACGTGACGGCGACGGCCAAGGCCGCGTATCTCTTCGGGGCGCCGTTGCAAGGCGGGACCGCGCACGCCTACGTGACGCGCGGATTGGCGACCGTGGCGCCAAAAGGATGGGACGAGTACTCGTTTGGCCGGCAATGGTTTTGGCCCGAGGAGCCGCCCTCGGTCACAACCGACGTCTTGCAGCGCGACATCTCGCTTGACGCCAACGGAACGGCAAACCTGGACGTCACTGTTCCTCGCGATCTGCCGTTCCCGATGGACTACACCGTCGACGTCGAGGCTACCGACGTCTCGCACCTCTCGGTGGCCGATTCGAAAAGCTTTCTCGCTTTGCCCTCGGATGCGACGATTGGCTTGAAATCGGATCTTGCCGGCGCGGCCGGAGCGCCGACTTCTATGTCAGCAATCGTTACCGATGCGGACGGTCATCCGATTTCCGGTCGCACCCTGCACGTCGAGCTACAGAAGATGACGTATACGTCGGCGACGCAAGAAGTGGAGGGCGGGCAGAGCGCGCAGCAGGCGATCGAATATACGACCGTCGGTACGGCCGACGTCACGTCGGGGAATGCCCCGGTTTCCATGACGCTCACCCCCCCGGATGTCGGCTCGTATCGCGTTCGCGCGAACTTTGCGGGAGCCTCGAACGATGCCACCGCGACCGATCTCCAGTTGTTTGCATTTGGTCCCGGGCAAGCAGACTGGGGCCTGCGCGACCCAAATGCCGTGCCCGTCAAGCTTGACAAGAAAACCTACGCCGTTGGAGAGACCGCGACCGCACTCGTCGACGTGCCGTTTGAAAAGGCCGACGTGTACGTCGCCGTGATTCGGGGCGACGTACTCTTTCGCACGATGCTGCGCGGCGTTTCCGGCGGTCAGCGAATCGCGTTTAAGGTTGCGCCGGAAATGCTTCCCAATGCGGTCATTGAAGCGCTGGTCGTACGACGCGGAACGAACCTCTCGGCGCGCACGCTGCAAACACTCGACACGCTTTCGCGCGTCGGGATGGCTAGCTTCGAGGTTGATGTTGCGCAGCGTTACTTAAAACTCGGCGTTTCTCCGCATGCCGCAACGGTGACACCGGGATCAGCGCAAAGCTTCGATGTAACGCTCACCCACAAAGACGGCAGTCCCGCGCGCGGGGAAGTCGTCGCGATGGTCGTCGACGACGCGATTTTGCAGCTCTCCGGTTACCGGTTACCCGACCTCGTCGAGACGGTCTTCGCCGATCAGCCGATCTCGACAATCTTCTCGGACAATCGGGAAGGCATCGTCCTGAAGTCGCCGGGTCCGCCGTTAGAAAAGGGCTTCGGCTATGGCGGCGGCTATCTGGCGGGCGCCGCGGGCACCCGCGTGCGCCAACGCTTCGCACCGTTAGCATACTACGGCGTCATTGCGACCGATGCATCCGGCCGAGCACGCGCATCTTTTACGATGCCGGACGAACTGACGACGTGGAGAATCATGGCCGTTGCGATCGGCGATGACGACGCGCACTTCGCGACGTCGGACGCGACGTTTCTATCGAATCAGCCGCTCGCTACGAATCCCTTGCTCCCGCAGTTTGCTCGGCCCGGCGATCGCTTTGACGCCGGCGTCTCGGTCGTCAATCAAACCGGCACCGGCGGTGCCCTCGATCTCGTGCTCCAACTCACCGGCGCGCTTGCCTTCACCACCGGGAATGCCGGCGAACAACGCGCGTCCGAACAGGCCGGCGCCGGCGTGCAGGCATGGCGCTTCCCCGTGATAGCGGGAACGCCGGCGCCCACGAGCTTCGCGGTCGCAAGCACGCTCGGCGGGCAGCACGATGCGTTTAAGGTTCAGTTCGAAATCGTCAATCGATCGAGCACGGAATCGGTTATCGAGAGCGGTGCAACGAGTACGACCGCAACGGTGCCGATTGCGCTTAGCGGGGGCTGGATGCAGATAACGCTCGCGAACTCGGTCATTCCGCAGTTTGCGGTTCCGTCCAATGCGATGATGACCGACGACCCATTGCCGTTTGCCGACGACGCAGCGTCGCGTTTGCAAATTGCGAGCGCGCTCCAAAGTCTCCGCCAGCCGTATCGGCTCCGCCTGGATTTCGATCCGTCGGCCCAGATTGCAGCCAGCCTGCAACAACTGTATGCGTTCCAGCGCGACGATGGTGGGCTCGGAGAGTTCGCGCAGGCGCGCGAAAGCGATCCGTTCGTTACGGCGTACGCGTTTGACGCAATGCTGTTCGCACGTGCCCATGGCGTTTCAATGAACGCCGCCGTCATCAATAAAATGGAAACCTTTCTCACCGAGGCGCTGGCGAACCCCGCACGCTGGCGATGGTGCGCGCTCGATCCCTGCAAGAGCGGGTTGCGCTTTGAGGCGCTGTGGGCACTCGCCGCCGCCGGCGATCGCCGCACCGATTTTCTCGGTGATATCATCGCGCACTCCGGCGATTTCGACAGTGCGACGCAAATCAGGTTGACGCGATATTTGCTGCAGACACCCGGCTGGCAAAGCCAAGGTGCGAAGATGGCCGATCAGTTTGAGCAGACGCTCTACGTGACCGGCCGCTATGCGGTTGCCAACGTTTCGAATCCCTGGGGGTGGCTTGGCTCACTCGTCGATGCGCAGTCGCAGATGCTGCAGCTCTTACTCGAGCGCCGAACACCGAGAGAGCAACTCGACGGTGCCGTTCGAGCGCTTCTTGCACAGCAATGCCGCTGCGGGTGGCCGACGCTCGACGACACGGCTTCTGCGCTCGTCGCCGTCAGCGCATATGCGGCGCACGAGCACTTGCGCCCATCGAGCGCGACCGTCAACGTCGGCACTGCGACCATTGCATCGGGGCAATTCGGGAGCACGGCGTCGTCAAACACCGTTACCGTGGCCGCTGCGGGCGTAAATGGGCAAGCGTTGAACGTGCGTGCCAATGGCGGAGCGGTTCATTACACGCTGCTATATACGTATCCGGTCGCGTCGAATGCACCGGGGCAGCTTGCAGCGTTTCGCGTCATTCGCCAGCTGAGCGTTGCGGGGGACGCAACGCCGTTGGCAACGATGGATCTAACTACCCCAGCGCCCATTGACGTTCCGGCCGGACGCGTCTTCGACGTCGGCGTACGCGTGATCGTCGATCACCCCGTCGATCGACTGCTGATCGAAGACCCGTTACCGGCCGGGTTGGAAGCGGTCGATACGAGTTTTCGCACGAGTCTGCGGGCGGTCTTACCGCAGAGCGATAGCTGGGAGATTGATTCGCAGCAGATTTATCGCGATCGCGTTATCGCGTATGCGGAGCATCTCGGGCCTGGTATCTACGACGTGCATTATCTGGTTCGCTCCGTAACCCCGGGCGAGTACCAATGGCCCGGAGCCCGCGCGTATTTGCGCGATGCGCCGGAGCAGTTTGGCCGAAGCACCGCGACGCTGTTGCGTGTTACGCCGTGACAGGCTCCCCGACTCGTCGTCCTCCGTATTGTATCATTACTGGCACTGAGCCATGATTCGCCGTGTGCTGGTAGCGACCGACGGATCCGACGCCGCGCTCACGGCGGTCCGGAGCGCGCTCGAGCTTACCCGCTCGCTCGGCCCGGACGCTTCGCTCCACGTGGTTTCGGCAATCGACTATGCGGGGGTGCCGAGCATGCTTGCCAAGCGGCCGCCTAACGCTCCTGACTTGCTTGCCGAACAAGCCGAATCTGCGCTAGCCGAGGCAACGGCGCTCGCCGCCGAGACGGGAATGGCGGTGACGACCCACCTGGTGCGTGGCGAGGTCGTTCCGGCCATCCTGCAATGCGCCACCGAAGTGAAAGCCGACCTGCTGGTGGCGGGCTTTCACGGGCGCAGCCGACGGCTCGTGCGCATCGTGATGGGCAGCGTCGTGGGGAACCTGGTTCGTTCCACGAGCCTGCCGGTGGTCGTCGTTCCAAGCCCCGACAACAGTCAACCCACTTGACGCTAGCCCTATTATTTTTAATAGGGTCAGCTCACGATAAGCACGAAGAGCAGCCCTCCGCCCTTAGAAAGAAGCACCCACGATGAGCACGTATCGAGCCCCGCTTCGCGATATGCAGTTCGCGCTGCGCGAACTTGCCGGTGCGCAGGAGATCGCGAACCTTCCCGGTTGCGAGGAAACGCTCGACGTCCTCGATTCGATTTTGGAAGAAGCAGCCGCCTTTGCCAGCGGCGTGCTCGATCCGCTCAATCGAAGCGGCGACAAAGAGGGCTGCACGTGGAATAACGGCGCGGTCACGACTCCCAAAGGGTTCAAAGAAGCCTACAAAAAGTTCGCCGACGCCGGTTGGATCGGATTGCCGGTTCCCACCGAGTACGGCGGCCAAGGCTTGCCTTCAATTTTGCTTGGCCCGACGCTCGAGATGTGGAATGCGTCCAACATAGGATTTGCCAACGGCCCGCTGCTCAACCAGGGCGCAATCGAAGCGATCGAGCTCTGCGGCACCCCCGAACAAAAGATGACGTACATCCCCCATCTCGTCAGCGGCAAGTGGACGGGGACGATGTGCCTTACCGAACCGCAGGCCGGATCCGATCTTGCGCAAGTGCGCACTAAAGCCGTTCCGGACGGTGACGCGTACCTCATCACCGGATCGAAAATTTTCATTACCTTCGGCGAGCACGACATGGCCGAAAACATCATTCATTTGGTGCTCGCGCGGTTGCCCGATGCTCCCGAAGGCACGAAGGGCATCTCACTCTTTATCGTTCCGAAGTTCCTAGTCGACAAAGACGGTACATTGGGCCAACGCAACGACGTCATTTGTGCGAGCATCGAGCACAAACTGGGGATTAATGCCAACCCGACCTGCACGCTGAACTATGGCGAGAAGGGCAAAGGCGCCGTTGGCTACCTCGTTGGCGAGCCGAACCGCGGCTTAGAGTACATGTTCGTCATGATGAACGCCGCCCGGTTCTCGGTTGGCGTCCAAGGCATCGCGCTCGCCGATCGCGCGTATCAGCACTCGCTTGAATATGCGAAAGAGCGCATTCAGTTCCGCGACGTCGCATCGCGCAATCGAGCGCCGGTGGCGATCATCAAACATCCCGACGTGCGCCGGATGCTCATGTGGCAGAAAGCAACGATCGAAGCCATGCGCGCGCTCGCGTACGTCACCTCTGCATCGCTGGATTACGCTCACCGGCATCCCGACGAAAAGGTTCGCAAGGAGCATAAAGCCTTCGTCGAGTTGATGATTCCCGTCGTCAAAGGCTGGTGCACGGAAAATGCCGTTGAGCTCTGCTCGACCGCGCTGCAGATTTTTGGGGGAATGGGATACATCGAAGAGACCGGCATCGCACAGCAGTATCGCGACGTGCGCATCACGACGATCTACGAGGGAACGACCGGCATTCAAGCCCTCGACCTGCTCGGACGGAAATTGATCGGCGACATGGGCGCGACCGCGACCTCCGTCGGAAAAAAGATGGAGAAGGTTGCCAAGGAGTGCGCTGCCGCCGAGAATGCGGACGTCAAAACAATCGGGGAGGCGCTGCTCAAGAGTCTTGCCACGCTTGGTGAAGTGTCGCAATGGATGGGGATGACCGGCATGGGCGACATGAACAAAGCGCTGGCGTGTTCGGTCCCTTACCTCAAGCTTTGGGGTGTCGTTGCCGGAGGCTGGCAGATGGCACGCAGCGCGTTGATCGCGGCTGCCAAGATTGCCGCGGGCGATGCTGAGGCGGAATTCTACAAAGCCAAGCTTGCGACGGCGAAGTTCTACTCCAGTCACGTGCTCTCGCAAGGTGCCTACTACAAACGGCAGATTCTCGATGGTTCGGGAGACGTCATGACGTTAACCGACGACCAATTCGAGCTCGATCGGAAGACGACGGTAACCGCCTAATGGAACTTCATCGCAAGGACGTTGACGGCGTTCGCATTCTTACGCTCGACAATCCGCCCGTCAATGCGCTGAGCTTTGCGTATTCGGCCATCATCCTGGCCGCCGTCGAAGCGGCCGAGAAGGACGATGCGGTCAAGGCGGTGCTGTTCAGCGGCGCCAACGGCATTTTCAGCGGCGGTGCCGACGTAAACGATTTTTCCACCGAGCCGACGCCGGAAACCAAAACAATCCGCGACGTGATCGCGGCAATCGAGCGCAGCGAAAAACTCTATGCCGTAGCGATCGACGGCAATGCCCTGGGCGGTGGTCTCGAGCTCTCGCTGGCATGCGATTATCGAGTCGCGACAAAACGATCGAAGGTCGGCCTCCCGGAAATTAAATTGGGCTTGCTGCCCGGTGCGGGCGGCACGCAGCGTTTACCGCGCTTAGTCGGCGCGCAAGCTGCGCTGGAGTTCATGCTGAAGGGCAACTCGCATTCGGCGGACAAGGCAAAGGAGCTCGGCATTCTCGACGAGGTCGTCGAGGACGATGCGCTAGCTGCCGCAATTCGCCGTGTCACCCTGAGCTTGTCGAAGGGCGACGGCAAACGCCGCATTTCGCAAATGAAGGCGGCCATCGGCAAAGGCATCACGCCCCAAGCCGGCCCGTTCGTCGTTTCGCAAGCGCACAAGATGGTTCCGCGTGAATCAAACGGTGGTTATGCCGCACATAAGCTCATCGACGCGGTCGAAGCGGCGGTAGAGCTGCCTTTTGAATTCGGCATTGCGCGCGAAACGCGGCTCTTCGAAGAACTGGCGCGCTCGCAGCCGTCGTTCGCCTTGCGCCACATCTTTTTTGCCGAGCGCGAGCTTTCCAAGATTCCTGGGCTTGCAAAAGCGGAGCCGCGCGAAATCGCCAAAGCCGGCGTTGTGGGCGCAGGCACGATGGGCAGCGGCATTGCGATCACCTTTGCACAGAGCGGCATTCCGGTGGTCGTCATCGATTCCAGCGACGAAGCGGTCGATAAGGCGCGCCAGACCGTCATGGGCATGTTCATGTACCAAGTGCAGAAAGGCAAGCTGACGCAAGAGGAAGCCTGGAAGCGCGGGCAATCGATCGTTTTCAGCGACGATTGGAGCGAGCTTGCCGATGCCGATGTCGTGGTCGAGGCGGTCTTCGAGAACATGGACGTCAAGAAAGACGTTTTTCCGAAGCTCGAGACGATCGTCAAATCCGATGCAATCCTCGCCTCGAATACCTCGACGCTCGACATCGACGAGATGGCCGCGGTGACAAAGCGTCCCGACAAATTCCTAGGACTGCATTTCTTCGTGCCGGCCAACATCATGCCGTTGCTCGAAATCGTCCGGGGAAAACAGACCTCGCCGGAAACGATCGCAACGGCGTTCAAGCTCGGCAAGAGGCTGCGCAAGACCTCCGTGCTTGCGGGCAACGCCTTTGGTTTCATCGGCAACCGGATGATCTTCGATTACGCGCGCGAAGCCGTGGCTCTAGCCGAGGAGGGCGTTGCCCCGATCCGCATCGATGCGGTGATGAAGGCGTTCGGCTTCCCGATGGGGCCGTTTGCGATGAGCGACCTCTCCGGCATCGACGTTGCCTGGCACATTACTAAGTCTCGCGGCGACGAAGCCAAAGGACGCACGAACGTCCTCGAGCGGCTCGTCGAAGAGAAGCGCTTGGGTCAAAAGACGATGGCCGGCTATTTCAAGTACGACAAGAGCGTCGGTAAAGGCCGCGAGCCAATCGCCGATCCCGAAGTGGAAGCGCTCTTTGCCGAGGAAGCACGCAAGGCCGGAATCGCTCCGCGCAAGGTTTTGGACGACGAGATCCGCGATCGGCTTCTCTATGCCCTCATCAATCGCGGCGCATTCTTGCTCGAGGAAGGCGTGGCGCTGCGCCCCGGCGACATCGACATCGCCTACGTCTACGGCTACGGCTTTCCACCGCACCGCGGCGGACCAATGTGGTACGCCGACGAGGTCGGTGTCGACACCGTGTACGCGCGAGTCGAAGAATTTCGCCGCG
This sequence comes from Vulcanimicrobiota bacterium, assembly GCA_963752765.1. Classification (GTDB taxonomy): domain Bacteria; phylum Vulcanimicrobiota; class Vulcanimicrobiia; order Vulcanimicrobiales; family Vulcanimicrobiaceae; genus JAFAHZ01. Next base: position 754,005 of record CAVVZD010000008.1, on the reverse strand, counting down.
AGTTCGGTCCGCAATGGGCTCCCGCGCCGCTGCTCGCCCATATCGCAAAAACCGGCGGCACGTTTGCCAAAGACGCGCAGCGTGTCACCCCGAGCCTGTCGAAGGGCGGCAGAGAGGAACAGCTCGTCAATGCGTGAAGCCGCGATCGTTTCCGTTGCTCGCACGCCGATTGGTCGCGCCTTTCGGGGTGCATTCAACCAAACGCCGGGAGCGACGATGGCCGGGCACGTCGTCAAACACGCGATGGAGCGCGCCGGCGTCGATCCCGGCGAAATCGACGACGTCGTCATTGGTTCGGGGTTGCCGGAAGGCGCAACCGGAAACAACATTGGACGCACCACCGCGCTACGCGCCGGTTGTCCGGTTACGGTACCGGGCCAAACCGTCAGCCGCTACTGCGCGTCGGGGCTCGACGCGATTGCGGCGGGCGCAAAACGCATCATCGCCGACGGTGCCAACGTCATCGCGGCCGGAGGCGTCGAGTCGGTCAGCATGGTGCAAAACTACCTCAACATGGAGTTCTACACGGAGGAGTGGCTGCTGCGCCACACGCCCGACGTCTACATGCCGATGCTCTACACCGCCGACAACGTCGCCAAAAGATATGACGTCTCGCGCGAGCGGCAAGATGAGTACGCGCTGCAAAGCCAGCAGCGCACGGCTGCGGCGCAGACGGCCGGACGTTTCGATGCGGAGATCGTGCCGCTGCCGTCGTGGAAGCACGTCCAAGACAAAGAGACGGGCACCGTGACCGAGCAGCACGTTGTGCTCCCGAAGGACGAAGGCAATCGCCCCGAGACGACGCTTGAAGCGCTGCAAAAGCTCCCCGGCGCCGTTCCCGGAATTAAAGAAACATCGATTACCGCCGGCAACAGTTCGCAATTGTCCGACGGCGCCGCCGCGGTCGTTCTCATGGACAAAAAGCTTGCGCAGCAGCGCGGTCTCGCTCCGCTCGGCATCTATCGCGGCTTTGCCGTTGCCGGTTGTGAGCCCGGAGAGATGGGCATCGGGCCGGTTTTTGCCGTTCCCAAACTGCTTGCGCAGCACGGGTTAAAAGTCGACGATGTCGGCCTGTGGGAGCTCAACGAAGCCTTCGCCGTGCAAACGGTGTACTGCCGCGACCTGCTCGGCATCCCGAACGACCGCTTTAACGTCGACGGCGGCGCGATCTCGATCGGCCACCCTTACGGCATGAGCGGCGCGCGCATGACGATGCACGCGCTCATCGAGGGGAAGCGCCGCGGCGTGAAGTACGTCGTCGTAACGATGTGCATCGGAGGCGGAATGGGAGCCGCCGGCCTCTTCGAAATCTCGTAAGGAGCGGCTGATGGTAGGGATCGTACGCGCTTGCGCTATGGCGCGGCACGGTCGCCCCTGAGGCCGGTGAAGCGCTGCTGAGGCGCTTTTGCCGTCGGCGACCTCGAGCAGCGGAGTGTACCAGAAGCCGTTGCGACGGCGCTAATAAGAGATGCGGTTTCGGCAGGTATTACAAGGTAGCAATTCAACGCATCGCGTCAGGCTGAATGAGTTCGCATCCTGTCATCCTGAGCAGCCGCCCTTCGACCTTGCTCAGGACAGACTCCGCGAACGGAGTCGACGGATGCCTCGTAGCTGTAGACTTGAGCCGCCCTTCGACAGGCTCAGGGTGACACAGTTTCTACGCTTACAAACGAATGCTCGCCGTGAAATACACTTGGAACGGCGATGCGATTTGGTAGGTCACGGGAACGTAGGGCACGTCGAAGAGTTTAGGATAGCCCGTCGTTCCGTTCACGCTGTTATGCGGACCGTTGCCGTAGAAATAGCCGGCGCCGGCGGTATTGTACGCCTCACCCGGCGACCAACCAAGGTACGTTGGATTGTAGGTGTACGAACAGATGACGTTGTTGGGCGGGAACGCCGCAGTCCATGGCTCGGCGGAGCCGCCGAAACAGGCATTTAAGATATTTGCCAACAGTACCGAGGCTTTGATCTGCGGCGTGATGTCGTACGAAAGCTGTGCCCCCAGATTGAGATCCCAGGGATTGCGGTACTCGTTGAGCGTCGGGAGCTTTCCGGTCACCGGATTTGGGATTGCGATGTTGGTCGGGCAGGTCTGGTAATCGCCGTACTGCGAGCCGGGCACAACGCCGATTTGGCCTTGGTTCGCGATGCACGAACGAGGATCGATGCCCGCAATGTCGGTAGGAGCGCCATATTCGGTACCCTCCCACAGATTACCGGTGAGTGTCGCTTGAACCTTATTGTGCTTGTAACTAACGAAACCACCAAAAACGTTGGGCGGAATGATCGTCGAGGTGTCTCCTGACTGCAGGCCGTTCGGAAAAGCACTGAAATAGCTGGGATAAAATGCACCCGTCGGATACTCGCTGGCCAACCCCGCGGCGGTATAGGTGAAGTTGTAATACGGATTAGAAACAAAGTCGGCCGGGTTGACCTTCGTGCCGTTGATGACGGCGCTCTTGGTGCAGCTTGCAACGCCCGTACCCTGGTAGTAGCAGGGAGAACCGCCGTTGATCTTCTCGAGCGATTCTAGCGGTTGCAGCGCTTCGAGCATGCTCGTTACCGCGTTAGCACCGTTGATAAGACCGTACTTGATCAGCGAATAGGTGTACGTGTACGAAAGCTGCCCCGAAAAGCCGTTGCGTGAGGCATCGCCCTTTTGGATGGCAAGTTCGATGCCCGAGTTCTCCGCAGTCCCGGTGTTAAAACCACCGGTGAGACCACCGGGGATTGACACGTTTATGGTCTGATTGCTCGTGTAGCGATAAAACGGCGAGAGCTTAAACGTCCAGTCGGTGTTCTTGAGATGCTGCTCGTACGACGCGTCCCAATTGTTCGAGTACTGAATGGGATTGTCGTGCACGATCGAGTTAAAGCCGTTGTTATAGTAGGACGAGTTGTAGAGATTTGTCGCCATTTGGTAGCCATCGGCATACGTGAGCACCTGCTCGAAGGCCGTTTCAGTGGGCTGCGTGTAGCGTCCGTATGAAAAGCGGATCACGGAGTCGGGACTCATGGCGTAGGTAAAGCCCATGCGTGGCGACCATGAGGTCTTCGTAATCGTACCGGCACCGCCAAGCGTGATGAGCGGCACGCCGTGCTGCCCGGGATGATAGAGTTGCGCTCCCAAGATGGGATCGAACGGGCACGGCGCCCCTGGGGCGGTTGTGATAAACCCAGGATAACTGCCCGGGACCAAACCGTATCTCGCAGCACCGTTGTCGAGATCGGTCTGTGCGGCTTGCCTCAGGCCGACGGGATCGACGCACGCCGTCGCGTTGACTTGGCTGAACCAAAACGCTTGCTCGGGAGAGCTGTAGTTCCCAAGGCCGTAGCCGTAGCTTTCGAAGCGAGCGCCTGCGTTGATGTCCCACTTGTCGCTGGGCCGAAAATCGTCTTGAATTGCTGCGTCAAAGAACTTTGGCGTGACGGTGTTGATGTTTGCATTCTGTTGGAGGTTTTGAGTGAGCTCCCAGGTCGTCCCGGCCGGACTCGCGGGCAAGCAGGAGAAGGGCGCGGGTGTGGTGCTCGTATTTGTCGGGCAACTGCCGGTTTGTACCGCCGACACCGGCTCACCGGCTAGTGCGGAGAGACATGATACGGGTGCGCCGGCTTTGAGCGTCTTCGGATAACCGGGATCGATGAGACCCCCGGATTGCGCGTTGTTGTAGGCAGCGTCGCACTGACCGTTGGCCGAAACAAGCGTTGCAATGGGCGTGCCGGCGGCGGTGAAGAGATACTGCTGGTTGTTGTTACGTAGGCTGCTTGCGGTCGTGTACGTGCCGGTTACCGAAAACTGGTTCTGTGGGTCGAACTGATCGGCGAACTGCAAGTAGAGGCCGCGCGTATGGGTGTTCAGCTCGTAGTCGGCGCTGGTCGCTCCGCCAGTGAAAAACGGAACGGCGAAATTAAAGTTTGGGTCGTTTTGCAGCCAGTCTGAGTAAAATGAATAACCATAGAGCCGGAGATACGCGTTCGAGCCGATGTTTTTTGTGTACTGTAACTTAATGATCGATCCGTTGTTGCGCGTACTTCCCACCGCATACGGAGAGACGCCGGAGCCGAAGGCGCGATCGGTGGGCGAGCTGGGGAAGAAGTAGGGTGCGACGATATCCGGTGAGCCGAGCGCGGATTGCCCGAAGCGCGCATTAACGATTTGCGTGGCGTCATAGAATGGTTGGGGAGAATATCCGGTAGTCGCACAACGGTTGCTGTCGCCGAACAAAGCGTAAAAATTGAACGTTGCGCACCAGCCGGCATATTGCGGCACGCCGGCCGGCCCGAGGTAGTTGACGTTGGGCGTTCCGAACAGGTTGTCGAGAAGCGTGTTGTAGAGGCCCCTTCCGGACGGATCTGCCACATTGGCAAAAATGCTTCCAAACAGCGGAACGCCGCCGAAGGTCGAGAGATTATCCCAACCCTCCGTTAGATAGGAGAAGTTGTCGTAGAGGATTTGAATGTCGTCGCGCCCCCCGTCGAACCGATGGGGAACGCCGATATGGAAGTTCACCACGTTTTCGCGGTCGCTGAGGTCGTTGCCGCCGAGCGCATACGACCCCGTCGCTGCAAGTGGACTGTACACGTTGCACGAGTTGAGCTTTGTCGTTACGCCGTAGAGCCCGGCGATAATCGGCGATAGGTACGAGCCATTCGTGGGTGCCGTGCTGGCGCCGATGCATTCCGACCACGGACCGCGCGTTGCGAAGCCGTTGAACGAGCCGGTAATGCCGAAAGCGGAGACGGGATAGAGAAGCGCGTTCTCGATGATGCCCTGCTGGGCATACGCGTTGTTTCCGTTGGGATTCAGGTCCGCGCCGTTGGTGGGATCGTACTCGTAGGGAACCATATGCGATCCGCGCACGCCAACGTACCACGAGAAGAGCCGGTCGGGCGTCGCGCCGCCGGCTTCCACCGTTGCTTGATGATAGAATGCCGGCGTTCCAACCCCGCCGCTCAGCGTTGCGTAGCCCGGGAACGTTCCGGTCTTGATAATTTGGTTGATATATCCGCCGAGCGTCGGCGACGTTGCGTTCGCCGGCCCGCCGCCGGTATATACTTCGGTGGATTCGGTACCGAGGTTGGAGAGCGAATTTGCGTTGTAGTTATCAAACGCGCGGTTGACGGGAACGCCATCGAACTCGTAGCCGATTTGAAAGTAGCTCGAGCCATGAATGAAAAAGACCTGACCGAAGCCATAGTTTCCGGGCAGACCAACCACGCCTGGCTGCTGATAGATCGCTGAATAGACGCTGTCGAGATTGTTTCCACCGCCGGATGTAGCGAGCTGCGTTGCGGTTGAAGCATTGACCGAGTAAACGTCGACGACCGTTCCCGGCCTGACCAAGTTCCCTGCCGCCTGTGAGACGACGTGCGCGATTTGCTTGAGCGAAGAGCTAATCTTCAGCGAAAGCGTGAAGGTTTGGTCGGCGAAAATAACTACACCGGTGAGCGACTCGGCGTTGTAGCCCGTCTTGGACGCCGTCACCGTATACGTGTCTGGCGCCAGCGTCAGAAAGACGTAATGTCCCGACGAGTCGGTAACCGTGCTCACGCTTTGCGATGGCGAAATCACCGAAACGGCCGCACCTGCGACGGGGGCGCCGTGTTGGTCCGTTACCTGGCCGGCCAGACCTCCCGTGGTTCCGGCTCGTGCCGCAATGGGCAGAGAAAAGCACGCAGCGAGCAAAGCCGCCGTAGCGACGCAATGGAAGGCACAATGACGACGCATGTTATTAACCTCCAAAAAGCGCAGGGGCACCTCGGTTGAGATACCCCTGCTCTTATGCGACTATCGTTTGACCGTTACAGGCGAACGTTTACCGTGAAGTAGACCTGGAACGGGGCTGCGATCTGATACGTGCCCGGAGCGTAGGGCTGATCGAACTGCTTCGGATAGCCGGTGGTTCCGTTCACGCTGCTGTGCGGGCTGCTTCCGTAGAAGTAGCCGGCGCCTGCAGTGTTGTACGCTTCGCCCGGCGACCACCCGAGATAGCTGCTGTTGTAGCTATACGTGCAGATTGCGCTGTTGGGCGGATAGGCGGCGGTCCACGGCTCGGCCGAGCCGCCGAAGCACCAGTTGGCGATATTCGCCAACAGGACCGAGGCTTTGATTTGCGGCGTGATGTTGTACGCTAGCTGCGCGCCGAGGTTGAGATCCCATGGGTTGCGGTACTGACCGATCGACGCGAGTTGTCCCGTTACCGGATTGGGTATCGCGATGCTGGACGGGCAGGTCTGGTAGTCGCCAAACTTTGAGCCCGGCACGACGCCGATTTGACCTTGATTGAATATGCACGAACGAGGATCGATGCCGGCGACGTCACCCGGCGAGCCGTACGTGGTGCCCTCCCAGAGATTGCTGGTCAGCGTCGCCTGGAACTTGTCGTGCTTGTAGCTGACGAAGGCCGAGAAGACGTTGGGCGAAATGATCGTTGAGCCGTCCCCCGCTTGCAAACCGTCTGGGAAAAGGTTGGCATAGGTGGGGTAAAACGCCGTAAGCGGGAATTGGCTGGCAAGCTGGGCATCCGTGTACGTGAAGTTGTAGTACGGATTGTAGACAAAGTCGCTCGGCGGAATCTTCTTGCCGTTGACGACAGCGCTGTGACTGCAGCTCGGAACGCCGGTGCCTACGTAGTAGCAGGGAAAACCGCCGTTGACCTTTTCCAGCGACTCGAGCGGCTTGAGCGCATTGAGCAAGTTGGTGATGGTGTTTGCGCCGTTGATCAACGAGTACTTCAGCTGGGAGTACGTGTAGGTGTAGGAGAGCTGGCCCGAAAAGCCGTTCCTCGACGCATCGCCCTTCTGAACGGCGAGCTCGATGCCTTGGTTTTTTCCGGTTCCCGAGTTGAATGCGCCCGAGAGTCCGCCGGGGAGCGAAACTTCGACGGACTGGTTGTTCGTGTAGCGATAGAATGGAGAGAGCTTGAACGTCCAATCGGTGTTCTTGAGGTGCTGCTCGTACGATGCGTCAAAGTTGTTCGAGAACTGAATCGGATTGTTGTGCACGACCGAGGAGAACCCGTTGTTGTAGTACGACGAGTTGTAAAGATTGGTCGCCAGCTGATAGCCGTCTTCGTACGTGAGCACCTGCTCGAAGGCGGTCGGCGTCGGTTGCGTGTAGCGCCCATACGAGAACCGAATCACCGAATCGGGGCTCATTGCGTAGGTGAACCCGACGCGGGGAGACCACGTCGTATTGGTGATGGTACCATTTCCGCCGAGCGTGATGAGCGGAACGCCGTGCTGGCCCGGATGGTAAAGTTGCGCTCCCAAGACCGGATCGAACGGGCACGCTGCTCCCGGAGCGGTGGTGACGTAACCGACGTAGCTCGATGGAACTAGGCCATAACGCGCCGCGCCGGAATCGAGGTCCGTTTGCGACGCTTGCTTGAGGCCGACCGGGTCGACGCACGCGGTTGCATTGACCTCGTTGAACCAGAAGGCTTGCTCGGGCGAGCTGTAATCGCCCAGGCCGTAGCCATAGCTTTCGAAGCGGGCACCCGCGGTGATGTCCCACTTGTCGCTGGGACGGATCTCATCTTGGATCGCCGCGTCGAAAAACTTGGGCGTTACCGTATTGATGTTCGCATCGGGCTCCAGGTTTTGCGTGAGGCTCCACGTCGTTCCGGCCGGAGTCGGGGGCAAACATGCAAACGCTGGCGAGCCCTTCGGGCAGCTCCCAGCCTGCACCGCGGAAACCGGTGCACCGGCGAGGGCCGACAAGCATGACACCGGCGCGCCGGGTGCGAGCGTCTTCGGATAGCCGGGATCGATCAGACCACCGGGCTGCGAGTTAGCGTAGGCCGCAAAGCACTTTCCACTGGGTGAAATGAGCGACGCGATCGGCGTGCCCGACGGGGTAAACTCGTACTGCGCGTTGTTCCAGCGCAAGGTACTGGCGGTTGTGTAGCTGCTGGTGACTTGAAGCGTGTTCTCTGGATCGAACTGATCGGCGAACTGCAAGTACAAACCGCGGGTGTGGGTGCTCAGTTCGTAGTCGCCTGACGTGCCGCCGCCGACCAAGAACGGCGTAACGAAGTTGAAATTTGGGTCGTTCATGACCCAGCTCGAGTAGAACGTGTAGCCGAAGAGCCGAAGGTAGGCGTTCGAACCGAAGTTCTTCGTGTATTGAAGCTTGACGATCGACCCGTTGTTGTCGGTCGACGAGGTTTGATACGGCGAAACGCCGGATCCGAACGGCCGATCCGTCGCGGTGCTTGGGAAGAAGTAGGGCGCGACGATCTTGGGCGAGCCCAGCGCCGATTGTCCAAAATGAGCGTTGACGATCTGCGCCGCGTCAAAGTACGGCATCGGAGAATAGCCGGTGCTCGCACAGCGGTTGCTCAGGCCGAACAGCGCATACAAATTGTAAATCGCGCACCAGCCGGCATACTGCGGCATGCCTGCCGGCCCGAGATAGTTGACGCCCGATGATCCAAAAAGAGAGTTGAGGAACGTGTTGTAGAGCCCGGTACCCGAAGGCGTAGCCACGCCCGCGAACATGTTGCCGAAGTAGGGGACTCCACCGAACGTTGACAGGTTGTCCCAGGAGAGCGTTTGGTAGAAGAAGTTGTCGTACAGGATTTGGATGTCGTCGCGTCCGGCGTCGAAACGATGCGGAATGCCGATGTGGAAGTTCAGGACGTTCTCGCGGTCGCTTAGATCGTTGCCGCGCAGCGCGACCGATCCGGTTGCCGCAAGCGGGCTATACACGTTGCAGGCGTTCAGCTTGGTGCTTACGCCGTACAAGCCAGCCAACACCGGGGAAAGGTACGAACCGTTGGCCGGAGCGGTCATGCCGCCGTTCGTGCATTCCGACCACGGACCCCGGGTCGCCAACCCGTTGAACGTGCCGGTGAGGCCGAATGCAAATGCCGGGAAGAGCAGCGCGTTCTCCATGTATCCCTGTTGCCCGAACGCGTTACTTCCATTGGGATTCAAATCGGCGCCGTTTTGGTCGGTGAAGATCTCGGGGATCATATTCGACCCGCGCACGCCGACGTACCACGAAAAGAGGCGATCCGGCGTCGCGCCGCCGGCCTCAACGGTGGCTTGGTGGTAATAGGCCGGCGTTCCGATGCCTCCGCTCAGGCTGGCATAACCTGGAAACGTGCCGGTCTTGATGACTTGATTGATGTATCCGCCGAGCGTCGGCGAGGTTGCCGCCGCCGGGCCGCCGCCGGTGTACACTTCAGTCGACTCCGCGCCGAGATTGGAGAGCGAGTTGGCGTTGTAGTTATCGAAGGCGCGGTTGACCGGGATGCCGTCGAACTCGTAACCGATTTGGTTGTAGCTCGAACCGTGAATGAAGAAGACTTGGCCGAAGCCGTAGTTTCCAGGCAGCCCCAGGACGCCGGGCTGCGAATAGATCGCCGAGTAGGCGCTATCGAGGTTATTGCCGCCCCCTGAGGTGGCGAGTTGCGTCGCCGTCGTCGCGTTGACCGAATAGACGTCGACGGTCGTTCCCGGTCGCACGAGCGAGCCGGCCGCCTGCGAGACGACGTGCGCGATCTGCTTGAGCGACGAGCTGATGCTCAGAGACAGCGTCAGCGTCTGGTCGGCGAAAACCACGGCGCCGGTCAAGCTGTTCGTGTTGTAGCCCGTCTTCGACGCCGTTACCGTATACGTGTCGGGCGCCAGCGTGAGAAAAGCGTAATGTCCGGAGGAGTCGCTAACGGTGCTCAGACTTTCGGACGGCGAGACGACCGAAACGGTCGCGCCCGCCAGCGGAGCCCCGTGTTGGTCCGTCACTTGGCCGGTGATGCTACCGGTTGTCCCTGCCAGTGCCCATGTTTCCTGGAACAGGAATGCCGCCGAGAGCATAGCCGCGGTTACCATGCGACGGAGGGTCAAATGGTGACGCATCTTCGAACCCTCTATCTTGTTAAGTTGTCAAAAATGCCCGACGGCCGCCGGCGTCCTCGTAGCCGATAGGCTGCCGCAAGGCAGGTCTAAAAATCTTTCCTTAAGATTTCATGAGCACCCTTCAAGGGCCCCCGGAAAGCCTACGATTTCGCCGAGTACGCGATGCAATATCCCTTGGGGCTAATGCTGCCTTCAACGATTTTGCACGTTCCATCGGCCGACGCCGTCTTTCCGGCGATGAAGAAGGTGCAGTTCGAGCACTGCTTCTTGCCGTTGGGCGTGTCCTGATACTTGAATTGCGCCTTTGAGCCTTTGGCAGCCTGAGCAAGGGACTCGCTGCCAAGCAATCCGGCGAGTGCCGGCAAAAGAAGTGCTGAACGAACGAACCTCCCGCGCGTCAGCTTTTCAAAATCCCTCATCGTAGTCCAACCTCCGATTGCTCAATAGTCCCGGCGTGGGCGCCGCTCCTGCTCGCTTTTCAGGGGATCCTAACCTCGTGCGTCCTTCGTCCGTATACCTTCAGGGTATGGCTTTCGTTGATTTTAGTGCGAGGTACAAACGCAATCATGAATACCAATCCTCAAATAAAGAAAGCTTGCGGCGCGGTGCTGGCAATAGCGCTGGCCTTCGCCGGAATCGCGGCGACCGCGCAACCGGCCGCCGCGCAAGACGCCGTTTCGGGTGCACCCGGGGTCGCCGACGTTAGCGTCGTGCAAGGCGATGTCGTCATCGTTCGCGGCGACAGCGGCGCGCAAGTGGGCGCTACCATTAACGCTCCGCTTCTGCCCGGCGATTACATCACGACGGGCGGCGGATCGAGAGCCGAAGTGCAATTCGACGGCATCTCAATGCTGCGGCTTGCCCAAGACACACAAGTACGTTTCGTGAATCTTTCGCCCGGCTCACGCGAAGTCCAATTGGCGTCTGGCACGGCGGAGCTTGCTGAGCTCCAAGGCGCCGACGGAAATCCTCAAATCGATACGCCGTCGCTGTCGATACGGCCCGACCAGGCCGGCGACTATCGCGTTTCGGTGCTTGGCAACGGCCAAACGCTGGTGACGGTTCGCAGCGGAAGGGCGACCATCTATACCGGGACGGGTTCGCAGAGTCTCACTGCCGGCTCGACGCTCGTTGCCTACGGCTCGTATAACGCGCCTTCGACATCCCTAGAAGCTGCGATCGCGTACGACGCGTTCGACCAGTTCAACGTCAACCGCGATCAGACGATCGTGGCCGCGTACAATTCCGATCGCTATCTTTCGCCGGCGCTTGCCGGCTATGCCAACTTCTCAAACTATGGCCAGTGGTACAACGTCGCCGGCTACGGTGAAGCGTGGGCTCCCTACAACCAAAGTGCAAACTGGGCGCCATACTCTAACGGTCAGTGGGTATGGGAGCCCGGCTACGGTTACACGTGGGTCGGCAACGAGCCCTGGGGCTACGTTCCGTACCATTACGGCAGCTGGTTCTACGACACCGGTTACAACCAGTGGATGTGGCAACCTCCGGCCTATCAATACCAAAACACTAACGCGCTCGCTTCCGCATGGTTGCCGGCGATGGTCGCCTTCTTCTTAAGCGGCGGCAATCCGGGAGCGGCTCTCGGGGCCGGATTGGGTTATGCGTATAATCCTGCGAGTCCGTACGGCTACGGCCAAATCGGCTGGGTGCCGCTTGCACCGGGAGAGCAGTACACGCCATGGTACGCGGGTTTTGGGGCGAACGCGATCTTTCCGCAGACTACTCTCAGCCCTGTGAGCAACGTCACCAATATCTACAACGTCTACCGCAATATCCGTTACGTGAAGGTCGTTCGCGTCATTCGCGTCGATCGTTTCCGCAACGGAGACTTCAGCCATCCGGCACTTCTATCGACGCGATCCCTTCGAAACATCGCGCTCGTGCGTGGTGCCGTTCCCGTCGTGCCAACGAAGGCACTCTTAGCGCCCGCACGAGCGAAAACGACGATCACGCTCTCGCCGCGATTCCACGACCCGGTCTTCGCTTCAAAGGCGCCCTCGATCGCGAAGGTTGCGTCGTTTGATCGCCAAGTGACCGCGTTACACACTGTCGTGGTCCGCAAACCAACCATCGTAAAACTGCCCGCTCACGTAGTCGCGGCGGCACATCCGGTGTATAGCGCACCTGCGACGCATGAAACCCTTCATGCGCCGGTGCAAGTCACGCACGCCAGCGCTGTTCACGCCGCTACGCCGCAGCATGCAGCAGCGCCCGAGCAACGCTTCGTTCCGGAGCACGCAACGGCGCCCGAGCATGCGGTTGCGCCACCGCACTCCGCTGCAGCGGAGCAACGCTTCGTTCCGGAACATACGACGGCTCCGCAACACAGCGCCACCCCCGAGCGGTTCGTGCCGCAGGCTCGTCCTGCTGCAACACCCGAACGTCCGGTGACGACACCGGAGCGCACCGCGGTGCCCCAGCGGTTCGCGCCGCAACAACAGCACGTCGTGCCGCAACCACAACACACCGTGCCGCAGGAACAGCGTATTGCTCCGCAACGCGCCTTCACGCCGCGTCCCGCGGTTGGGCGTTCGGCATCGCCGCGCGTGACGGCTACCCCGCAGCGTAAACACGAGACGCCTCCGCCGAGATAGGAGCCGTGACGCGGTCCTAAAGTAGGTCCACGTCCGACTATAGAGAACGTGCGGGTCATGAATACCGCACGTTTTTCTTTACGCGTCTTTGCCTTTGCCCTCATTGCCGGCATGCCGACCATGGCTACGGCTCAAATGACCGCGATGGCGATGACGCATCCGGTCGCGGTGACTACCTGCGACCCACACCAGAACACGTACATGGCGACAGGCTATACGCCCGCCTATTATCCCGGAGGAGTGTTGTGGAGCTGGCCGACCGTCTATCCCGGCTACTCATACTATCAATACCCGGTGAAAGGCGAACCGACGCTAAGCATCGACTACTCCAACCAGACCGAGAAAGTCATGAAGGACATCGAGTTTGGTTTAGTCGCGCGTGGGAATCTCGTTGCCGAGGTTCGCGATGTTGGAACCTTCTCACCGCAAGCAGAAATCAAGCATACGTTTGGTCTCAACCCGAACGTTTTTCCGCTCGGCACCGGGATCTTCAAATGCGTTCCTTTGCGCATCACCTTTGACGACGGAACGAAGTGGAAAAATCCCAACCTGCCGCGCTTGAATCGATCCATTTACGGTCATCCGCATTAGGCAATAAGTCTTAGCGGGCCGGAACCTGCGGGCGCCGAAGTGCGCCTGCAGGAGGTTCGTACATGGCTCAAGATTTGTCCGCAGTTCAGGCCCGCGAGAACGTCTGGGAGATGGCGCAGCATCAGCTCGACGAGGTGGCGGCGCTCATTGGTCTCAACGAGTCGATTCACGGCTTCTTGCGCCAGCCCAAGCGTGTGCTCGAGGTATCCGTGCCGGCCCGTATGGACGACGGCGGCTTTCGCATGTACACGGGCTACCGCGTCCAGCACAACCTCTCGCGGGGACCTGGCAAGGGCGGCATCCGCTTCCATCCCGACGTAACGCTCGATGAAGTCAAAGCGCTGGCGATGTGGATGACGTGGAAGTGCGCGCTGGCAAACATTCCATTCGGCGGCGCTAAGGGCGGCGTGATCTGCGATCCGAAGCACATGTCGATGCAAGAGCTCGAGAACCTCACCCGCCGCTACACGACCGAGATTTCCATCATCATTGGGCCTGAGAAAGATATACCGGCGCCGGACGTTTACACGACCCCGCAGATCATGGCTTGGATCATGGATACATTCTCCATGCAACACGGTTATTCGATCCCGGGCGTGGTTACCGGCAAGCCGATCGCAATCGGTGGTTCGCTCGGGCGGGACAAGGCCACCGCTCGCGGTTGCCTATACGTCGTTGACGAGGCCATGCAGGTACTGCAAAAGCCAATCGAAGGCGCTCGCGTTGCGATTCAGGGCTTCGGAAACGCCGGAATGTACGCCGCGCAACTGATGGCGGCGCGCGGTTACCGCGTGGTTGCGGTCTCCGACTCGCAAGGCGGCGTCGCCAACGACCAAGGCATAGACGCACGCGGTTTGAGCGCGCATAAGCTTGAGACTGGATCGGTGGTTGGGTTCAAGGGCGGCGAACGCATCGATAACCGCGACGTCTTAGAGTACGATTGTGATGTCTTGGTACCAGCCGCGCTTGAAAAGGTCATAACAGCCGATAACGCAGGCAGGATCAAGGCGAAAATTGTCGCCGAAGCTGCCAACGGGCCGACGGTTCCTGAAGCTGACGACATTCTCTTCGAGCGCGGCATCATGGTCTTGCCCGACATTCTCGCCAACGCCGGCGGCGTTACCGTTTCCTATTTCGAGTGGGTGCAAGATCTCCAAGAGAACTTCTGGGAAGAGGATGAGATCAACGAACGCCTCAAGCGGAAAATGACGCGCGCGTTCCGCGAGACGTACGAGCAAGCCCAGAGGCACGGCGTCTCGATGCGCAAAGGAGCGTATTGCGTCGCCGTCGACCGTGTTGCGGAGGCAACGAAGCTGCGGGGTCTTTACCCGTAGCGCGTTGCTGAGTGCGTGCCTCAACTTGGACTCTTTGACGACGGCAGCCGAACCCTCGTCGACGATGCGACCGGACGCATCACGTACACGCCGGAGTTCGTCGATGTGCAAACGGCGTGGGCATGGTTTGACGCACTGCGCGATGAGGTGCCCTGGCGGCAAGAGCGCCGCCGCATGTACGATCGGGATGTCGACGTTCCGCGCAAGGTCGCGAGCTATCGGCTAAACGAAAGCGATATACCGGCGGTTGTGCTCGAAGCCGCGCAGCGTGCTCGCGCCGCGACCAGCACGCCGTTCAACAGCGTGGGCCTGAACTTCTACCGCGACGGACAAGACAGCGTTGCTGGGCACAACGATCACCTCTATGAGATCGTCGAGGGACATCCGATTGCGCTGATCTCACTGGGTGCGGCGCGACGCATGACCATTCGCAGTAAGGATCGCCCGCGTCGCAGCTTCGACCTCGACTTGGAGCACGGAAGCTTGTTGCTCATGAGCTATCATACGCAACGAACGTACGATCACGGCATTCCAAAAACAAAGGCTCCGGTCGGCCCCCGTATCAGCGTGGCTCTTCGCGTGCGCCCATCAGCGTGATCCGCCACCTCACGCGGACGTTCGCCGTCGCGTTGCTTATTGCCGCGTGCACGCGTCACGGTGCGTCGCCGGCGCAGTCGCACGTCTTGAGGATTGCTGACGAGGTCGATCCGTCCTCGCTCAATCCACTACTCGCGCACGACCAAGTGACGATCGGAGATGACTTGTTGGTCACGCAGACGCTCGTTGGTCTGTCATCGGAGAATCGCCTCGTGCCGATCTTGATCACGCGCATTCCGTCGCGTGCCAACGGCGACATCTCAGCCGATGGAAAGACGATCGTCTATCATCTGCGCAGCGGCGTGCGCTTTGCCGATGCCGCGCCGCTGAGCTCGCGCGACGTCGTTTTCACGTACCACGCGATTCTCGATCCGCGAAATCCCGTTTTGTCTGCGGACGCGTATCGCCGAATCGCTTCACTGGATGCTCCCGACGCGCGCACGGTCGTGGTTCGGTTGAAGCAGCGCTGGAATGCCGCCGTAGCCGAACTTTTTGCGCAAGCCGACTTCGCCTTTGGCATTCTTCCCTCGCACGCGTTTTCATCTACCGACGTTACGCGTGCCGACTGGAACGCACACCCCTTCGGAACAGGGCCGTTTCGTGTCGTTGATTGGCAGCGTGCCAATCGTATCGTTCTCGAACCAAATCCGTACTTCCGACCCGCTCCTGCGCTGAAGCGCATCGTTTTCGATCTCATCCCGAGTGCCCAGGCTGCGCTCATTGCATTGCGTTCCGGCGTAGTCGACGTCGCGGAAATCGATGCGGCGCAAATACCTAACGCGCGCGGCGTCGCCGGCATCCATCTGCTGATGACGCCGATCAACGGCGAGTACATGCTGACCTTGCAATCCACGGCATGGCCCACGAGCGACCTTGCGGTGAGACGCGCGATCGCCGATGCGCTGGACCGACGAGAGATCGTCCGAGGAAGATTTGGAGCAATGACGGCGGCGGATTCGTTTCTACCGCCGGTTTTTGCGTGGCACGATCCATCACCAAATTCCACCATCGCCGATTTAGCCGCTGTGAGTCGCGAACTCACCGCAGGCGGTTGGCATCGCGGAGCACAGTGGTGGAGCAAGAGCGGTCAGCCCTTAAGCGTGACGATCGATTTAGAGCCGGAGCGAGGTGCATGGATGGAGACGATCGAGCAGGAGCAGCTGCGCCGGGCCGGCATCGACGTACGCCTCAAGACCTTTGCAGCCTCGCAGTTCAATGCGCCGGACGGCCCGCTTCGTAGCGGTCGTTTTACGCTCGCGCAAAACTGGTGGATCGGAGCCGCCGACCCGGAGCAGTCGGTGATCTTCGCGTGCAGTCAACGCGGAGGCAACGGCAATAATAATTCGAATTACTGCAATACGGCGTTTGAAGCCTATTTCGACGATCAGGGAACGACGAGCAGCGGGGCCCGGCGACGCAGCGATTTTATCGCCATGCAGCGAATCGTTCGTAGCGACGCGCCGATCGTTCCCATTGCGTTCATGTCAGATGTTGATGCGATCAGCGATCGCGTGCAAAACTTTCGCCGCAACATGCTGATGTATCCGGTAGACCCCGAACGCTGGGACGTTCGGTAGGCGCCAGGGAGTTTTCGAAGGTGAAGGTGGTTCTTCTCTTAGCCCTGCTGGCGCTACTGGTCTTAGGCTTAACGTCGGGGGCGATCTTCTTGCTCGCCAAGTTATTCGTTCCCCGCGCGGCGCCAAGAAAAATCGCGGCTTTCATCGCGGCGGTCGCGATCGCTTTCATCATCTCGGTCGCGATCACGTCCATCCTGCATCTCGCGAAATGGTTTGGTAGGTCCGAGGACTTTTTTCTTTACTTAGCCTACTGCTGGGGCGCCAGCGTCCTCCTGAGCTTCGTAACCGTCCGGTACATACGTCCCCGCGCAATTGAACCGCTCGCGCTCGTTTGCGCTTCAATCGTCGGCGCAATTGGACTGGCCGCGCTCGTTGTCCAGGTTTTCTGGATACTTTTTTGTTTGCAAGGTGAAGCAACGACGTTGAAATTCTGCCTCGCGCCGTTCTGGCAGGATTAGGGAGAGGCTGGCGAAGGCTCTTGCGTTGGCTCCGGCGAGGGACGAATTGCCTCTGCGCCGGCGCAGAGCGCCGTGCGGTTCAGCTGAAAGGCCAGCAGCTGCGTGCCCGACGTCGATGTTGCAGTTTGCGTGACCGTCACGGGAGCGCCCGGAGGTAAGGCCACTCGATTGTACAGGAGATCCGTTTGCCGAACCAACGCACCCTCGGATCGATCGTTCAGGTTTTCATCGAACCATTGGCACGTCGAAACGTCACCGCGTAATGCGACGAACTTATAGACGACGCTTTCGGCGGGCGAAACAACCGTAGCGGCAGCTACGAGCGCAGCGGCGACGAGTGCAATTCTCATGAGCGTCACTTCGCGTCAAACGCGCGGAATCCCGGACTCGCCTTCGCCCGGAACCGGTTGTTCTTGGGTCGTGTCCTGCAGTGGAAAGCCGGCATCTTGCCAGGCTTCAATGCCGCCTTCGAGGCGGGCAGCCTCGGTGTAGCCGCTGCGATGCAACTTGTCGATGACGGCCGCCACAACAGGTTCCGAATCGCCGTACACCGCAATCGGCGCGTCGCGCGGCAATGGCAAGACCAGCGGGTCTGCTTCGAGCAATGCCTTCGGATCGTAATGAACCGCGCCGGTGATTTGTTTGCGTTCGGGGCGCATACGAACGTCGAGTATCGGCGTTTTGTTTGTGTCGATCTGATCGGGGTGCAGCGCTTCCATCGGAACTGCTAATACCCGCTTTTCCGCGTCGCGCAACAGCTTGCGCACCTCGTCGTCGGTTGTCTGCCGGAAATCTTGATAATACAGCCCCACGGCGTAGAACGGCTCCGGCGTGTAAGAACAAACGACCGCCTCGGCGACCGATGTCAGCTCGGCACACGTCCGGGCGGCTGCCGCAGGCACGGCGATGACGATGGACGCGGGTGCGCGGCGGCGCAGTGCGATGGCCGCTGCTCGCATCGTCGAGCCGGTTGCGAGGCCATCATCGATGATGATCACAGTTTTGCCCGTGACGTCGGGTTTCGGCCGTCCGTCGCGATAGAGGTTTTCGCGGCGATGCAGCTCCTCCAGTTCGCGGCTCACGACCGCGTCAAATTCGATCTGCGTGATACCGAGCGACTCGATTAACCGCTCGTCAAGCACGACCGTTCCGTCACCGGCTACGGCGCCCATGGCCAGCTCCTCGTGACCGGGGACCCCCAACTTGCGAACCACGTACGCGTCCAGCGGCGCGGGTAATTGGGTCGCTACTTCGAAGGCGACCGGAACGCCGCCGCGCGGCAACGCAAGAATTAAAAGGTTCGAAGCGTTCGCATAGGTCGCGAGCGTCTTGGCCAGTTGTTTTCCAGCGTCGGCACGATCGCGATAGCGGAAGGCTGCCATTGCGGCGAACCGAGGAAACCTAGTGGTGATCCACGCGCTGAGCCGGCCGGCGTGCGCGCATCTCGTCGATGAGTGTGACGATTCCGCGAGCTGCCGCCTCGAGCAGTGCGCGTCCCTTTGCGACCGAGGCTTTCGTCGGATCGCCCATCACCCCGGTAGTAGTGAGCGCACTCCAGGCCTCCATCATGACCAGCGGCCCATCGCCGCCAATTAAGTCGGTCCAATAATTTTCCGTAGGCTGATGTGAAAGCTCGCGAACGGCCTTGCTCATGTCAACGAGATCGGGAGCGATCGCAAGGTAGAGCGAGGTCTCGAACTCGCAGGCATGATTCATTCCGCCTACCTTATCTGATTCGCGCAAGCCTTCGGCAACCGCACGCACTCCCGGGGCCGCCCAGTAGTTGACTGCGGCTGCCAGCACTCCGGTTTCGACGACGCTCAGGCGCGCGATGATGTCGACGAACGGCGTGTTGCTGCCATGGCCGTTGACGATGAGGATCTTCGTGAAGCCGTGCCGGGCAAGGCTCTTGCAGACGTCGACGCCATAGTCGATGAGGGTATGTGCGCCGATCGTGATTGCGCCGGGAAAATCCAAGTGATGCGGGCTGTAACCGTGGTTGATCGAAGGAATGAGAATCGCGCGGTCCGCCGCGCGAGACACGGCCGTTTCGCAGACCGCGTTGCAGAGCCGCAAGTCGGTATCGATCGGGAGATGCGGCCCATGATCTTCGATCGTCGCAATGGGGACGACGGCGACGAGACCTTCCGCTGCAGCATCGCGTACTTGAGGCCACGTGAGTTCCCCGTACCGATAACTTCTGGTCGTCACTCCGGGAGAATGCCGCCGTCGTGCTCGATTACGCGCGCGGGTGAAATCTGTGGCCGGTGCGAGAGGAAGAATGGCCCCCGATACCGTGCCGGAACGCTGGCAAAAGGCGCCGGGGCCTGCATGAAGTCCAGCGTGTCGACCACTGAGTTGGCGCGCACGTCGGTTGAACCCAAGGAGGCAGTGTGAAAGTTCTGCTCGATGAATTTCAAGAGGCTTCCGATTTCGTATTGCGTGTGCGAAACGTAGCCGCGCTTCGCATACGGCGAGACGACGATCAGCGGCACGCGCATGCCCAAGCTCGTGTAGTCCAGCTGTGGGGGCGCAACGTTGTCGTAAAAACCACCCCAATCATCCCACATGACAAAGATAACGGTATTCTTCCAGTAGGGGCTCGTCCCGACCGCATTGACAACCGATGCAACCCACGACGGCCCGCTGTCGCTTCCTGAAGCCGGGTGATCCGAATCGGCAAGTGACGGAATGACCCAAGAGACCTGCGGCAGCCTGCCGTTCTTGATGTCGCCCAAAACGTTGGTGTTCGGCTCGCTGATGTGCGGTGCCCAATCCTTACCATGGCCTACGCAGTTCTGCAGGTTCGCTTGAAACGAGGCACAGCGAATCTTTTCAATCGCGTCGTAACCATTCCAAACCATACCAGAGAAATCGGCATTCTCACCTTGAACGTAAAACTTCCACGTCACGCCGGCCGCGTCGAGGACGTCGGCCATCGTCCGGTATTGCGTAAAGCACGGAAAGGGGCCCGTCGATAACACTTTGCCGGCCACCGTCAAGACGGGAGCAATGGTCTCCGGAGGGGCGTCACATCCCCACGGGATGTTTGTTGGAGTATCCGTAAGGGATTCATTGGCATTCAGCCTTGTTGTACCGGCAATGATCTGTTGATGCGCGACGAAGCTGTCGGTGGTTGCGGTCGAAAACATGTGATCTGCGAGGGTATACGTTTTTGCAAGAGTCCAATATGGCGCGATCTCAGAGCGTTCGACGTACGCGTACGGATATGTCCCGGCCCAGGTTCCTGCGCCGGTTGTGCCCGAGTGGATGAGGTCAAAGCCATTCATTTTTCCGCCATTGTACTCCGTCTCGAAGGCGGCGTGATCGTGCGCAATGTCTTTTCCGCCCGGCATCCCCGTCGTTTGCAACGTAATCTGGTGCAGCGGGACGAGTGCGCCGGCCTTACAGTCCGGCGCTTTCTCTGCATTGGGGATGCATGGCCCGGACGTAGCACTCGCAGCGCCGGTAAATCCCGCAAAGAGGTTGTCGAAGCTGCGGTTCTCTTGGAACAAAATGATGACGTGGGTTATCTGCGCCGGTTGCACGGGTGCGGTCGGCATCGTCGAGCCCGTACTTGTACAGCCGGCTACAGCCGTAATACAAAGCGAAGCAAGCGTCGCAGCTATCCGTTGCCGTTGCAATGCACTCACGAAGCAGACGCTTTTTCTTTCGTCGTATAAGACCTTCAATAAAAGGGAATATCAACGATGATGCTTTTGGCGCTCGTCTCTCCGCCAGTAGCGGCCGTCGCGCAACGGTTCGCGCAGACCAGTCGCGGCGTCGTGAGTTTTCGGCTGCATCGCGTCTTCGACGTGCACGCCGGACCGAGGAGCCGTCACGACGAGATCGTTCTCGACGGCGTGTACGTCAACGGAACGGTAGCAAAGGTTCGCGTCATTTCGTACACGATTGGTGGAAAGCAGGCCGACGCGCAGCAGCAGGCGCAGCTCGAGCAACAGTGGGAGCAACCCAAACCGACCGATGTCTTCCACGCACCTTTCGATCCGAAATACACCAGTGAGTACCGCTATCGCGCGGGCGTTAACCGAACGATCAACTTTACGCCGCTGCTCGCCGACAGCTCCCATGGCGCCGGCGTGCTGACCTACGATCAGCACTACGACTTGGTCTCGTATACGTATAGCCCGAGCGTGATGCCCGAACACGCAACCTCGGGAACCATCACCGACCAGCGTGCTGCCGTGCTTACAAACTATTGGGCGGTGAGGGACGAGATGCAGCAATATCAAGGTCGATACGCGCTTTGGAACGGTGCAGCAACGGTCGAGGTTACCTGGTCAAGCTTTCGTCGTTTTGCAAATCTTCGGCAGGCGGTGGAGAGTATCTCGAACAATCCGTAGTCACCGTGACTACGGCAGAATTGCGCGAGCGCATTGAAGCGCTGGCGGATAGCAATGGTGACGTCCGCGGGCGTCAAGGACGATACGTCGACCGCGTCATCGAGATGCTTGACGAAGGAAAGTTGCGCGTCGCCGAGCCAGGGCCTGATGGCTGGACGACGCACTCCTGGATAAAGCAAGCCATCTTGCTTTATTTTGCGCGTCGCGAATCGGAGTGGATCGGTGAGGGCAATGCGCTCGTCTATTACGATAAACTCCCGCTGAAACGAAACTACAAGAAACTCGGCGTTCGATGCGTTCCGCCCGGCGTCGCGCGTTACGGAAGCTTTCTCGGACGCGGCGTGATCCTAATGCCTGCCTTCGTCAACATCGGCGCATATGTCGACGAAGGGACGATGATCGACACCTGGGCCACGGTTGGCTCCTGCGCTCAGATCGGGAAAAACGTTCATCTTTCGGGGGGAGTTGGCATCGGCGGCGTGCTCGAACCCCCGCAGGCCGCACCGGTAATTGTTGAAGACGGCGCGTTCGTGGGGTCGCGTTGCATCGTCGTCGAGGGCGTGCGGATAGAATCCGAAGCCGTGCTCGGCGCGGGCGTGGTCGTGACCGCGAGCACGCCGATCGTGGACGTACGCGGCAACGAACCGGTCATCACTCGCGGCTTGATTCCGGCACGCAGCGTCGTGATTCCGGGCACGTTGCCAAAACGATTTCCAGCGGGTGAGTTTTCTACCCCGTGCGCGCTCGTCATTGGAACGCGAAGCGACTCGACCGATCGGAAGACCTCGTTGAATGCCGCGCTGCGCGAGTATGAGGTCGCCGTTTGATGAATCCTCGCGTTGCGGAAATCGCGGGCTCGCTGATTCGAAAGATCGCGGCGCGGAAACGTCCGGACTCGATCGATCTTGGCTTAGGCGAGCCGAGCCTCATGCCAAATCGCGAACATTTCGAGTACGCCATGTCGCACGTCGCCAAGCATGGCGTCAAGTATACGGCAAATGCCGGCGATTCGGCCTTGCGTCAAGCAATCGCGCAGTACTACAACTATCCGGGGTTAAATCGTGAGGAGAATGTCTGCGTGACGACCGGATCGCAAGAAGCAATGTACGTCACCCTGAAGACGTTGCTCGACCCATCCAAAGACGAGCTGCTTATCGTCGAGCCAGCCTTCCCGTCGTACGGAAAAATGGCGGCGCTCGAGGGCGTTGTGTGCCGCACGGTGAGCATGCGCGAAGATGACGGCTTTGCGTTCGATGGGCAGCGCATCCTCGATGCTGTTACCGATGTGACGCGCGCCATCGTCATCTGCTCGCCTTGCAATCCGACGGGGCGCGTGCTTTCGCGAGAGCGAGCTGAGTTACTGGCCGGCGGCCTTCGGAAGATGCGCCGCCATGACGTTTGGCTTATTCACGATGAAATTTATCGCGAGCAGCTCTTCACTGCGAATGCGGGATGGCTCGCAACGTACTATCCGCGGACGATCGTTACCAATTCGGTAAGCAAGAGCAACGCATTGACCGGATTGCGGTTGGGGTGGATTCTCGCCCCAGAAGAATTCGTCGAGCACGCGATCAAGACGCACAGTTGGGTCACATCGTGCGCCGATACGTTCGCGCAAGCCGTTGCACTGCACGTCTTTGCGACGCCAGGCGCCGTCTCCGAGCATGCAGCTTGGTATGAGGAGCGGCACGCTTTGTTGCTGTCGGCACTACGCGAAAGCGCGCTTCCTTTTGTGCCGCCGGAAGGCACGTTTTATGTCTGCGTAGGACTGCCCGACGGCCTCTCCTCGATGCGTGCCGCAGACGAGCTAATCGAGAACTACGACGTGCTTACTATTCCCGGAGTCGCGTTCGGCAGCGCGCTGGACGGATGGCTGCGCGTGAGCTGGGTCGCACCGCCCGAACACGTTGCCGAAGGCCTCCGGCGAATCGCTGAATACTGCGCTGGCCTCACGCAACGCGTAGTTTAGTATCGTGTCAGGGTGAAACGAGCTACTCCGAAATGCTCGCCGCCGCTTGGGCCGGGCCGATCCATACGGTTTGTACGTTGACGAA
Source organism: Vulcanimicrobiota bacterium (assembly GCA_963752765.1). Lineage (GTDB taxonomy): Bacteria > Vulcanimicrobiota > Vulcanimicrobiia > Vulcanimicrobiales > Vulcanimicrobiaceae > JAFAHZ01. The sequence goes on along the minus strand of CAVVZD010000008.1, from coordinate 730,548 downwards.
CTCGTGCATTCCGAAGGCGGAGAGCTCGCGTCCGTAGCCGCTTTTCTTGACGCCGCCGAAGGGCAAACGCGCATCGCTTGCAACCATTCCGTTGATGAAGGCGGCGCCCGCTTCGACGCGCGCTACGAGCTTTTCCGCAGCAGCGACGTCGCGGGTCCAAATCGAAAAGCCTAACCCGTAGCTTGAGGCATTGGCGAGCTCGATCGCATGGTTCGCATCGCGGGCGCGAACGATTGCAGCGGCCGGCCCAAAGACTTCTTCCTCGAACATACTCATGCCGGGAGTAACGTCCCGCACGATGGTCGGCTCGTAGAAATTACCGGGTCGCGCAATAGGGTGGCCGCCGAGAACGAGGCCCGCGCCGCGTTCGAGCGTTGCCTGCACTTGACGGTCCAGCGCATCGCGTAAGTCGGCGCGCGCGCACGGCCCGACTGTCGTCGTCTCATCCATCGGATCCCCGACACGCTGCGCTCGAGCAAGCTCCACAAAACGCTGTAAGAACTCTTCATAAACGGTGTCGTCGGCGATAAAACGCTTGGCGGCGATGCAGCTTTGCCCATTGTTTTGGAAGCGCGCTGTCACTGCCGTCTTCGCCGCGAGTGAGAGATCGGCGTCCGCCAGCACGACGAACGCATCCGATCCACCCAGTTCCAGGACGCATTTCTTGAGCGCTTCGCCTGCGGCCGTGGCGACCGCCATGCCGGCCCGCTCGCTGCCGGTTAACGTGACCCCGGCAATGCGGTCGTCGGCAATGAGTTCGCCCACCGCTTTATGAGTGAGGAGCAGCGTGCTGAAGAGTCCCTCGGGTGCAGCGGCTTCGCGAAAGATTCGTTCGATTTCCAAGCCGCAGCGTGTCGTATTTTCAGCGTGCCGCAGAAGCATCGTGTTCCCCGCCATGAGCGCGGGAGCTGCAGCGCGAATCACTTGCCAATACGGAAAGTTCCACGGCATGACCGCGAGCACGACGCCCAGCGGGCGGAAGGCAACGTAACTGCGGGTTGCATTTGATGGAGCCTGCTGCGAGGCGAGCATCTCTTCGGCATGGTCGGCAAAGTATTGCGTGGTCCAGGCGCACTTTTCAATTTCTGCGCGCGCTTGCGCGATTGGCTTTCCCATTTCCGTCACAGCCGTAGCCGCCAAGGTGTCTCGCCCTGCCCGTAAACCTGCAGCTACCCTGCGCAACACCGCACCGCGATCGGCGAGCGTCGCTCCACGCCATGTCGCCGCAGTAGCAGCGGCGGCCGCGAGCTTCCCTTCAACCGTCGCGCGGTTCATGCGCTCGATCCGTTCGATGGTCGCTCCCGTGGCTGGATTGATCGTTTCGATGGTTGAAGTCGCGGTTTGCATATGCGAAGTTTTCCCTACAGACTGTGTTGCGACCAAGGTCCGTCCGGGCCGGCGTACACCTCAACCAGGCGGTTAGGCTGCAAATACGTGCGGGCGACGCGTTCGACGTCAGCTGCGGTAATCCGCGCAAACCGCGCGTTGAGCGTTCGATAGTAGTCCAGCGGTAAACCGGCCACTTCGATATCTATCAACTGCTTAGCTTGGCCTGCCGAAGACGCCTCGTCGATAAGAGCGTTCCCGACTAGGCGCGCTTTGGCATCCTTGAGCTCAGTTTGCGAGACCGGCTGGCGTTGCAGCCGTTCGAGCTCGGTTCGGACGAAGCGTACCGCTTCCACAACGCGTTGCGGTGAGGCGTTGAGCTCGACGCGAAAATCGCCCCGATCGTTGTCGGCTTCCAATGAGCTGCTGACGCTATAGACGAGACCGCGTTTTTGCCGAAGTTCTTGCCATAAGCGAGACTCGAATGCACCGCCGCCGCCGAGGATCTGATTGAGCACGAGAAAGGCATCGTAATCAGGACTCATCCTCGACAGGGCCGGCTGGCCCAAACGGATGTAGACTTGATTTGATGCCGTGCCGATATAATCGTGACCTTGAGCTGCGGCCGGCATTGCCATTAAGTGCGGATCCGGCTTCGCTCCGCGAACGCTCCATGAGCCAAAGGCCGCTTCGAAAGCGGCGCGAACGCGCTCGGGCGAAACGTCGCCAACCACCGCCACCGTCGTCAAGTCCGGTCGCCAATACGTGCTCGTGAACTGAATGAGGTCCTCGCGGGAAAGGTTTTGGATCGTGTCGGAGGTGGGCTGGCGCAGCGACGGGTCATCGCTTGAGAGCAGCAGTGCTTCGTAGGCGTGGTCAACCATGACGCCTGAAATGCTTCTTTCGGATTGCAAGCTATTTGCCAGTTGCGATCGCTCGACGCCAAACCAGGGCTCCTCGAACGTCGGATGCATCTCGCCGTCAGCGAGGATGTTGACAACGCGCTCGAAATCGCGAGTCTGCCCTTGTGCGGAAAACGCTTGGCCCGTTTCGAGGAAAGCGCCCATCTCATCGGTGGTCTTTCGACGCACGTCAAACGGATACGCGGCGCTGCCGTAATCGGCGGCCGACGAGGCCAAGCGTTCGACGCCTTCTTGTCCGGGAGGCTCGAAAGCCGGCGACGACGCGATCTCACCTTGGATAACGAAGGTCGGATGATCGGCTTTACGTTGCACGATAACCCGCAAACCGTTGCTCAACGTGACCGTCGACGGTTGGAGCACGCTTCTCGCCGAGGTCGGCGCAGCGACCGCAGCCGCAATCCACGCCGGCTCGACGATGGGGCCGGTGGGCACGCGCTTTGAAAAATCGTCGCTCGCTTCAGCGGTGCTTTTCTGTGATGTGTTATGGGGTGGCGTATCGTTTGGCCGTAAGTGACCGATCACCGCCGGACGACTCAAATACGAGCGTGTGGCGGTAAGGAGATCTTGGCCGGTGAGGACTGCGAGGCGCCGATCTTCATCGGCGATCTTTTCGCCGACAATGCCGTACGTATATCCGGCCAAGTCGCCGATCCCATCGATCGAGTCGACGGCGTAGAGACGCTCTGCAATGGTCAGTTGTTTTGCTGCCGCGACCAAGTCCGGATCGTATCCTTGCGCCAGCACGTCTCGCAACGTTGAGGCGAAGATCGCCTGCGCTTGCGCGGCGGTGTGTCCAGGGTTCAAAACGATGAAGACGTTGAGAAGGCCGCCCCGAAGCTGCGTGTCGGCATTCGCTTCAATCGTTAGCGCAACGTTGCTTTGCACGAGCGCGCGGTAAAACGGCGAGCGCTGATTCTCCAAGAGCGTTGCAATCGTGCTGACCGCCGGCTCACCGGGTTCGATATCACCCGGAACCGGGTACGCGAGATCGACGATTTCGAACGGGAACGGAAACTGCGCCTCAACGGTCTGACCGTACGACGGCACCGGGTCGGCGCTGACCTTGCGCGGCAGTTGTTTGTGGCCGATTGCGCCGAAATAGCGCGCAGCCATCGCAAAGACAGCGGTGTGATTCGTATTGCCGGCGACCACCAAGGTTGCATTGTTCGGCGCGTACCACTCGTCGTAATAGCGCGCGATATCCGCAACGCTCGCATTGGCAACGTCGCTACGCTCGCCCAACGGCGTTCTGCCTGCTGCTTGATTCGGAAACGCGGCAGCGCGAACGCGCGAAAGCAGGTTGAAAAACGGAGAGCTCGCATCGCCATCGATCTCGTTGAGAACGGCATTGCGCTCGATCGCCCACTCGGAGCTTCGCAGCGCCGCATGCTGCATGCGATCGGATTCGATGAAGAGGGCGACGTTGAGCTTGTCGGCGGGAACGACAAAATAAAATTGCGTGTAATCGTAGGTTGTTTCGCCGTTCATCTGCGCGCCAAGCCGCGCGACGATGTCGTCGAGGCCGCCTGCTGATATTTCCGGCGTCCCTCGGAACATCATATGCTCAAGTGCGTGCGCAAGGCCGGTTTTTCCAGTTTTTTCGTCCAAGGAGCCGAAACCGTACCACATGGCGGTTTGAACGACCGGTGCTGCTGCATCCTCAACGACGACGACCTTGAGGCCATTATGCAACGTCGTCGTAAAAATGCCGTTGTCGCCCGGACCGTCTGCGCAAAGTGCCGGAGCGCAGAGAGATGCGACGAGCGCAAAGAAAACCAACGCAAGATACTTCAAACTTCCCGAACTCCTAGATAATATGCCGCGGCGGTTGCGACCGCCTCACGTGGAACGCATCCAATGAGCTCGCTCGACGCGATTTCGACGCCGTGCCGAGCCGCTAAGGCTGCAATGAGTTCAACGATGCGATAGAGCGGCGTTGCGGAATAGTCCGTGACATTAAGTGATACCTGCACGCGCGCTTCTCCCTGGGGGAACGCAAGCGCTCGAAGCGTGAAAAGTCCGCCGTTACGCTCGCGAATGAGCCGGGCGATCTCTCGACCTACTGCGAGGTTCCCCGTCTCTAGCTCAACGTTCAGTGCGACCAAGACGTCGCGGGCGCCGATGGCAACCGCGCCGGCGCTCGAGTGAAAGCCGACGTCGCCCTCGTCGGGAGCCCAGTGCGGATCGCGAAAGCGCTCCGCTAATCCCTCGAACTCGCCCATGCGCACGCGCGCCAACAATTGCCGTGACCGATGGCGTGCAGCGGCGCCATAATAAAAGGAGGGAATGCGATAACGCTCCCAGATCGCGCGGCCCGCGCGGTGGGCCAGCCCGGCCGCATCGTCTAGGGACGCGCCGCGAAGCGGCACGAAGGGAAGAACGTCGAGGGCTCCGATCCGTGGGTGCACCCCGCGGTGCCGGCGCAGGTCGATGCGCTCGAGTGCGACTCCCGCCAACGCAATCCCGGCCTCGAGAACTTGCTCGCCGCTACCGGCGATGGTCAGCACGCTGCGATGATGGATCTCGTCACTCGTCCGATGGAGCAAACGTGCGCCGGAGCGCTCGACCGCGGCGGCGGCGGCGTCGATCACCACGGCGTCGCGGCCTTCCGAGAGATTGGGAACGATCTCGAACAGCACGGGTGACGGCCCTAATGGAGTAACTGCGCAATCGCTTCCGAAATATCGCGCGCCGTCGACGGTGACACGATCGTGCTATAGCCGTGCTTGCGTGCCTCCGTCTCACGGCGCTCGGCGCCGCTGACGGCGCGAAGCTCGCCCGATAAGCCGATTTCGCCAAAGACAGCCGCATTCGGAGGGACCGCAACGTTGCGGAACGACGACGCGATTGCCAGCGCGATGCCGAGATCCGCTGCCGGTTCGCTGACCTGCAAGCCTCCGGCCACCGATGCGTATACGTCGTGCGTCCCGAGGTGAAATCCGGCTCGGCGCTCGAGTACGGCGAGAATCATGGCGAGCCGTTGCTGGTCGAGATTGTTCGCGAGCCGGCGCGGCGTGCCGTACGCAGCTTCACCTACCAGCGCTTGCAATTCGACGAGCACCGGTCTCGAGCCGACGATCGACACGACGACGCACGATCCGCTCGGGCGTTGCGCACGCGAGCCCAAGAAGACATCCGACGGATTGGCAACCTCGGTCAACCCGTTGTCGTGCATCGCAAAGACGCAGATCTCATCGACGGAACCGAAACGGTTCTTGTAGGCGCGCAGGATGCGGTATTCACCACCGGTCTCTCCCTCGAAATAGAGCACCGTGTCGACCAAATGCTCGAGCAGCCGCGGCCCGGCAATCGCGCCATCCTTCGTTACGTGGCCGACGATGAAGGCCGCACAGCCAGTGCGCTTCGCATATTCCATGAGACTCTGCGTGCAGTCGCGGACCTGCGCGATGCTTCCGGCGTAGGACTCCGTTTCCGGTAGCCACACCGTTTGAATCGAATCGACGATGAGGGCTGCAGGCGCACGTGAGGAGAGCGCGTCGAGAACCACGCGCAAGTTCGTTTCCGGGAATATCAAAAGCTTCGTGTCGCCGTGAGGTTGTCGAAGAGCACCGGAAACGTCGTGCAATCGCTGCGCGCGGAGCTTTACCTGAGCGGCCGACTCTTCGCCGCAAACATAGACAACTTCACCGTGCTGGGCGAGCCGTGCGGCGACTTGCAAGAGCAGCGTTGATTTCCCTGCGCCGGGCGGCCCACCAACGAGCGTGAGGCTGCCAGGAACAATTCCTCCACCAAGCACACTATCAAACTCGTCCATCCCAACGCGTAGACGCGTGAGCCGTTGGTCGTCGATTGCACTTAGCGCGACCGGTTGGGCGGCTCGCCCCGAACTTGCACGCGACGACCGCGACCGCGACGGCGATACCGCGAAGGGTCTTTCGTCGAATGAATTCCACGCTTCGCATTGCGGGCAGCGGCCGAGCCAGCGTTGCGCTTCAAACCCGCAAGCGGAACAGAAATAGACGGAACGCGCCTTTGCCACTTGGGGGCTCGTTAGGGTTGGAACGAGAAGTTCCCGCTCGTGCATGAGAGGCACGCCTTGCAAGTTGCGATCGATGGCCCGGTCGCATCTGGAAAGACGACGGTTGCGCGCGGCGTGGCTCGCACGTTGGGGTTCCTGTATCTCGATACCGGCGCAATGTATCGGGCGCTCGCTTTCGTCGCATTGCACACGCGAACGGATGCCGATAACGGCGCCGCACTCGCCCGGCTTTTGCGCCTTCAGCCAATTCGTGTAACCCTCGATGAGAGCGCTCCGCTGGGATTTCGAATTTTCGCTGAAGCGCGCGAGCTCAACGATACTCTTTTGCAATCCAACGAAGTAACCGCGATCGTTTCGACCGTGGCCGCTCATCCGGAAGTGCGCGAAGTGATGGTCCTTGCGCAGCGCGAGGTTGCGGATGAGGCGTCGATCGTGATGGCGGGGCGCGACATTGGCACGGTGGTTTTGCCCGACGCCCAGATAAAGATCTTCTTGACCGCTTCGGTTGATGCGCGAGTCCATCGGCGAAAAGAACAGCTCGAGCGCGCCGGGGTCGATATCGACGTTCACCGCCTTAGGGACGAAATCGAGGAGCGCGACCGAATCGACAGCCATCGAAAAATGTCGCCGCTTTTCCCCGCACTCGGCGCCCACGTGATCGATTCGAGTGCTATGAGCGTCGATACGGTCGTTGAGGAGGTTTGTGCGATCGCGCGAAGTGCAATGCGCCCTTCGACAAGCTCAGGGTGACGCGGCTTGAATCCTAAACTCTACGACTTTGCGTCAGGCCTAATTCGTTTATCGATGCGTACGGTCTGGCGTGCACGCGCCTACGGAACCGAGAACGTTCCCCGCACTGGTCCGCTCATCGTCGCGTGCAATCACGTCTCGTATCTCGATCCACCCGGCATGGGATGCTTTTGTCCGCGCCGGATCAGTTATATGGCGAAGAAGGAGCTTTTCGCCATCCCCGTGCTCGGGCCGTTGATTGCAGCCGTAGGTGCCTACCCGGTAGACCGTCAGGGAAGCGCCACTGCCGCAATCAAGCGTTCCCTCGACGTGCTACGCTCCGGGGGCGCGATCGGCATATTCCCGGAGGGAACGCGCAACCTTGACGGCGTGGTGCAGCCTCAAACCGGAGTCGCGCTCCTCGCATCGCTGGCCGGCGCGCCGGTGGTTCCGGCGGCCATCGTCGGAAGCGACCGGGCGGCACACTTGGCTCAGATCAAAGTCGCATTTGGCGTACCCATGGCATTGCCACGGGAGGGGAAAGCAACCCACGACGATTTGGCGAAGTTCACGAGCGATATCATGAACGCCATTGGAGCGCTAGCGGCGAACCTTCGGAAGGATCACGGGTAGTCAACTCGGCGATGGAAATACGTAAGGCTTCGGTCCAGGGATTCTGCTTCGGCGTTGCGATCACGGTGAAGAAGGCAGAAGAAGCGATCGCGTCGCGTGAGAAGGTGACCACGCTCGGTCACGTCGTGCACAATCCGCAGATGGTCGAATCGCTCCAATCGCGCGGTTTGCAAAACGCAGCTTCGGTGGATGAGGTCGACGCCGGAGCCCTCTTCGTTCGGGCGCATGGGTTGCCGGTGGACGTCTTTGATTCAGCCCAGAAGAAGGGGCTCGAAATCATCGACGCGACCTGCCCGATGGTGACGAAAATTCACGTTCAGGCCGAAAAACTCAAAGCCGACGGTTATAAGATTATCGTCGTCGGCGATCCTTCACATCCAGAAGTCAAGGGAACGCTGAGCCACGTGCCGGGCGCATGGTGCATTCAAAACGTCGAAGACGTCGAAAAGCTTCCTCGCGCGAGCCGGGTCGGCGTCGTCGTGCAGTCGACGTGGTCGGGCATTGGCTTTACCGAAATCGTGCAGGCGCTTTCGGCAAAATACTATGAAGTGCGAGCCGTCAACACGATCTGCACCGACACACACAATCGTCAACGCGAGGCGCTGCGTTTGGCTCCCGACGTCGACGTGATGATCGTCGTCGGCGGAAAGACGTCGGCCAACTCCAAGCACCTGGCCGACCTCTCGCAGTCGCATGGGGCGCGCGCCTATCACATTGAAGGGCCCGACGAGTTGCAAGCCGAGTGGTTCGACGGCGTTAAGGTCGCGGGCCTGATGTCCGGCGCCTCAACCCCGGGTTGGCTGGTCGATCGCATTGAGGCGCGCATGGAGGAACTGACTGCCTCTGCGTAATCCCTCGGGATTTGCCAAGCGCTTCGAAAGCGCTTTGGAGGAATGGGTTATGAATTATCGGGGATCGAGCCAGATCTCCGATATGCTTTTACGACACTTTGGATACGGGGCTTACGGGCCCGCGCGCCGCGGCAAGAGATTGCGTCCCCAGATGGTGATGCGCGTTGCGACGGGTGAAGGCGCGGCGCTCGAGGCGGCCCTCGATGCCGCGGTCGCGGTTGAAATTTTTCATAACTACTCGCTGGTGCACGACGACATTGAGGACCGCGACGAGCTGCGTCACGGCCGTACGACGTTATGGAGTGCCTATGGCGTAGCCAGTGCTGTTAAGGCCGGTGACGCAATGTGCGCTCTCAGCTTTTTAAGCCTCGAACACGCCGGCGAGCACCTCGACGCGCGCGTCGTTCTTCAGATGATTGCCGTCCTTCACGAAGCACACGCGATTATGTGCGAAGGTCAATCGCTCGACCTCCGATTCGAGACCGAACGTTGCGTCGACGTTGAGCGTTATCACCGGATGATCGCGTGTAAAACTGCCCAGTTGTTTGATGCATCGTGCCGTCTGGGTGCATATGCTGCCGGCTGCGAGGAAGAAAAAATTGCCGGGTATGGCGACGTCGGACGCGCCTACGGGCTCGCTTTCCAAATTCGCGATGACGTCTCTGGAATATGGTCGAGCGTCGCGGAAACGGGGAAGCTTGCCGGCATCGATATCGCCCGCCGAAAATGGACGTTTCCAGTCGTCTGGGCAATTGCTCAGCCGCCGTCGCCGGCACGGGACGCCGTTGCCGATGCGTACGCTCTTGGGCGGCCGCTGAACGAGACTGCGGTTGATCGCGTCATCGCAGCGCTCGATTCACTGCGCGCGCGAGAGGCCGCACTGCGTGCCGCTGCAGAACATGTAGCGCTCATCGAGCGCCACCCCAATGCCGACCTACGCGAGTTCGTCGAGCAAACGCTCGAGCTCATTCCCGGCTCCATTGAGCTAGGAAGTTCCCTCAGGGAGGCACCCACGGCGTGAGTCTCGACGCATCTGCTCGTCCGCATCCGGTCGTAACGTGGGCAACATGGGGATTGCCGCTGCTTATTCTGGGCGGGTTCGTGCTCCGATTGGCGTTCATTCCGAACGAGGGCTTTCGCACGGACGTTTCCAGCTTTGAAGCGTGGGCGTTGGCGCTGTCGGCGCACGGTTTCGCAAGCTTTTACGGCAGTACCGGATTTGCCGATTATCCACCAGGCTACTTCTACGTCTTGGCCGGAGTAGGCTCGTTTTATAACGCCGTCATTGCGGGACACGATCCGAGCGGCGTGTTGCTCAAAGCCGCAGTCAAGTTACCGGCTATCGTCGCCGATCTCGGCGTCGGGTACTTGTTGTACCTGATCGTCAGAAGGTTTTCCAGCCAGGGGATGGCCCTTGGGGCGGCGGCGCTGTTTCTTCTCAATCCGGCCGCCATTTATATTTCAGGTTTATGGGGACAAGTCGACTCGGTCGCCGGTCTTTTCGCACTGCTGGCGATCTACTGTATTTTGCGAAGTGAAGACGCCGAACGGCAGAGCATCAATCCGTGGATCGTCGGCGCATGGCTTGCATTCACGTATTCGTTACTGATCAAGCCTCAAGCTGCGGTCTTGGCACCGCTGTTTATCGCTTTTGCCCTCGTCGACGCATCGCGGCTGCGCATGCGGGTCGTTTCGACCGTGGCCGGCCTGGTGGCGGGCATGCTGCTCGCATTACTAATGACGGAACCATTCCACCCCAGCAACCCCATAGCGGCGTTCGTCTGGCTCTTCGGACGGTATGCGTACGGCGCCAACGTTTATGCGTTCAATAGCGTGAACGCGTTCAATCTTTGGGCAATTCGGGGTGCCGTTTGGCAGACGGATTCAAACCACATCCTCATCCTGCCGCTGTACGTCTGGGGCATAGCGCTCGTTTTGGCCGCTGTTGGATTGACAGTATGGCGCTACGCGCAGGAACGCACGCCCCGTTCGCTCCTCGAAGGGTGCGCAATTGCCACCCTTGCGTTCTTCATGCTCGCCACGCGGATGCACGAGCGCTACTTATTCAACGGCGTTATGTTTACGATCGCCTGCATTCCTTTCGCGCGTCGGTACGCGTGGAGCGCCATCGTTCTTTCGATCGTCCTATTGTCCAACTTGATGTACTCGCTGCAGTATCTGACCGTGGTGACCAACAACGTGCCTGGCGTAAACTCCCAAAATCTGTGGGGGTTTGGGATGCAGTTTGTCGCGGCGGTCGCGGTTGCGACGTTCTTTTATCTGGGATACATGTACCTTGGCTCGGCGGAACCCGGCGTTGCCGCAGCTCCGGCACCGGTCGCCGCCGCAACGCGCACTTGGAACGCGCGAACGTGGTTCGATCCACGCGAGGGCCTGCAATCGATGCGGTGGCCGCTCGATTACGCAATCATGGTGGCGTTGGGCGTCGCGAACTGGGTGCTATCATTTGTCGGATATTGGTGGCCGCCGGATAAGGTCTTCGACGAAGTCTACTTCGCTCGCGCGGGCGAAGAATATTTGCAGAACCTGCGCATCTACGAAAACACGCATCCTCCGCTGACCAAGCTCCTCGTGACGCTTTCGATGATGCTGTTCGGAGGAATGCCGAAGGGCCACGGACTGGGCGGGTGGACATTTCTCAATGGGATTATCGGGCACCTAAACAACGGCGACAACTCGTACGGATGGCGCTTCCTCGATGTCGTGTTTGGCGGCCTGGTCGTGATGTTACTCTACGCCTTTGCCAAGCGCATTACCGGTTCTACCGTGTTTGCCACCATTACGGCGCTCTTGTTCAGCCTAGACGGAATGCACTTCGTGCAGTCGCGGATTGCAACGCCTGAAGGATTCGTCGTCTTTTTTGCCACGCTCGTGACGTATGCGTTCTATCGCTTTTGGATTAGCTCGCAAGTAGCGGATCGTGCGCACGTCGTGGTTCCCGCCTGGGGATTTGTGACGGCAGGAGCAGCATCGATCGCCGTCGGTCTGTTGTGCGCGCTCGTCGCCCACGGCTTTTGGAAACTCGATACCGCTTCGATGGTGTGCCTGACGCTCTACATAGCCTGTGGTTTCTATCTGCTGCTTCGGTACCGTGTTTTTGCTCGCGTCTTCGGTGATAAAAAGCGCGAGCTGACATTCGGCGAAGGCTCGTTTGCCCTCGCCGATGGCGCCGACGTCACCACCTACGCAGCTGACGGCGGCACGATTGACTCGCGAGGCAAAATCCAGAAGGGCGTGTCGTCGCAGAGCAAAGCGGGGGCCCTCGTTTATCGCGAGCATGAACTGACGATCGAATACAAGCGCGATGCAAGCGTGCTGTACCAAACGCCGAGCAGCAGCGCCACCTTTGCCGACGACGAAGTGCGAGCGGACAATGGCACGGATCGCGGCAGATCGTCGGTGCTCTGGCTCATGCTGTTCACCGTTGCGCTCGGGTGCCTAGTGAGCAGCAAGTGGTATGGTGTAATGGGATTCGGCGTGAGCTTCATCGTGCTAATCGCGGTTTTCTTGCAGCGTTACGTCATTGCGCGACGTCCGACGATATGGGGAAATCCGCGCGGCTTTCGCCTTGATGGCGCGTTGGTGACCATCGTTCTCGTTAGTGCTACGATCTATGGCCTGGTCTGGGTGCCGGACCTCCTGCGCCATTCGGGTGACCCCAACGAGGTCCACAATGCCAATGACGTCGTCTACCGACAGTATACGATGTTCATGTACCACGATACGCTCAAGGCGACGCACCCGTATTCTTCCCAATGGTGGGAGTGGCCGCTGGACGAAGTTCCCGTGGCGTACTTCTATCAAGATCACAGAAAAAATCAAAGCGATCCCAATGGCTGCTGCCTCTACGAGATCACCTCGATGCCCAATCCGATCATCTTGTGGTTTGGGTTGATTTGCGTACCACTCGTGGGTGTATTGGCTTGGCGAGAGCGAAACAAGGGCTATGCATTGATCGTCCTGACGTATCTTTTGCAATGGTTGCCGTGGATGAGGTCGCCACGCATCACCTTTGCGTACCATTTTTACGTCGACGTTCCGTTAATCTGCTTGTGCATCGCCATCGTGCTTCAGCGGCTCTGGCAATGGGGAACGCGTAGCGGCGAAGAGCATTCGAAATGGCTCGCTGGATTAGCGGTGGGATCGTACGTTGCCCTAGTCTTTGCGTCGTTCGTCTTTTTCTATCCGATATTGGCCGCGCATCCGATCACGTGGGCAGCGTGGCACGAGCGCATGTGGTTTCCAAAGTGGATAATCGGCCCCGGCTAATGTGAAGGCTCAGGGTGACACGGGGCGAAGGCTGGGAGCGATGTCGGGACATTCGAAGTGGCATAACATCAAGCTGAAGAAGGGCAAAGTCGACGCGCAGCGCGGCGCGCTTTTTACGAAACTCAGCAAAGAGATCATCCTGGCGGCGAAAGGCGGCTCGCCGGACCCCGAGGCAAACTATCGTTTGAAAATGGCGGTCGACAAGGCTCGTGAATTCAACATGCCGGCCGACAACGTCAAGCGAGCGATAGCGCGTGCGTCCGGACAAAACGGCGAACGGGATATCGAGGAGATTCGCTACGAGGGTTATGGCCCGCACGGTCTAGCGGTCGTGGCCGATGCCGCTACCGACAATCGCAACCGCACCGCGGGCGAGCTGCGGTTTCTCTTTTCGAAATTTGGGGGCACGCTGGGAGAGACCGGCAGCGTCGGCTGGATCTTTGATCCAGTGGGCATCATCGAAGCGAAAACCGGCGGAAAATCCGAGGACGCCTTCACGGAGGAAGCGCTCGTGGACGGAGTTGACGACGTCGAGTACGATCCCGAATCGGCCACGATTTACACCGAGCCTGCACAACTCGCCGGCGTGCGCGACGCGCTGCGGACGCGCGGCATCAGGATCTCCGATGCCTATCTCGGGATGCGCGCAAAGACCTTGCTACAACTACGCGGCGAGGAGCTGTCATCGGCCCTGGCGTTCCTCGACGCCCTCGAAGAGCACGAGGACGTACAGCGAGTTTTTAGCAATCTCGATTTTAGCAGCGTTTCCGAGGAAACGTTCGTCTGAGGCGGGACGTCCTGCACGAGTATGTGCCGCGCGATTGGATCTTTCCGATCGTCCTCGTTGTATTCGTCGCCGTTGTCGTTTGGTTCGGACGTCAGATTCACGATTTCTTACTGCCGTCCGCGCAGACGGTAACGGTACCAACGTTCGTCGGGCAAACGCTCGTCGATGCAAACGCCGAGATCGAGCGGCTGAAGTTAACGGCCGCCGTCGTCGACCATACCGTTAGCGATCGGTATCCCAAGGACGTGGTGATCGCTCAACGTCCCGCGCCGGGCGACCAAGTGCGTGAAGGCCGCCAGGTCTCGTTCATCATTAGCGACGGCATCGTTGCGCATTTAATGCCGGACTTACGATATCAGTCCATGCGTGAAGTTCAGCTCGATCTCGCGCGGGCGCAGCTGAAGGTAGGACGGATAACATACGTGCGAAGCGACGTCGTTCCCGGTGGGCACGTCATATCGCAAGATCCGGCACCCCTTTCGAGTGTGCTCGAAGGCGACGAAGTCTCGCTCGTGGTGAGTAGGGGTGGGCAATCGATCGTCAAGGTGCCGAACTTCGTCGGGATGCCGATCGACCAAGCTCGCGAGGCGGCAGAAAAAGCGGGCGTGAAGCTCGGGCAACTCGTGTGGACCCCGCTCGGGGCGAGCGGTCCGGAACACGGCGTGGTTGCCCGGCAAGTTCCACCTCCCGACGCGAAAATCTCGGCGTATCAGCCGGTCTCGCTGCAAGTGAGTGCGGGTCGCCTTGAATCGGGACGGATCATACGCCAAGTGCATGTGTTGGTTTCGGTGCCGATGCCCGAAAACGCGCAAAGCGACCAGCAGCTCGACGTCAAGCTGACAATGTACGATGCTACCGGCAAATACGATCTGTATCACGCCTACGCGGAACCGGGACAAAAGCTCGATTTCACCGTAACGGCTATCGGGACGTCGGTTCTTGGAATGTACGTGAACAACACGCTCGTTGGTGAGACGCGCCTTGGCTCCGAGCCGCCGGTCATTTACAACCAAAAGCCCTCGCCTACGCCCTCGCCGGAGGCTCCCTAACGTCATGACACTCTTCGCACCGTCACTGCTATCCGCGGATTTCGCTCGGATCGGCGAGCAAATCGCGAGCGTGCAGATTGCCGGCGCGCAGTTCTTACATCTCGATATCATGGATGGGCAGTTCGTCCCGAATCTGACGTGGGGGCCGAAGATCGTCGGGGATCTGCGAAAGCTTTCACCTTTGGTCTTCGATGCGCATCTCATGATTGTCGAACCGGAGCGCTACGTCGACGAGTTCATCGATGCGGGTTGCGACCGCGTGACGTTTCACCTTGAAGCGACGTGTCACGCCCAGCGCCTGCTAACGCGAATCCGTGAACGCGGCGCAAAGCCCGGCCTAGCAATCTGCCCACAGACACCGGTTGCCATGTTGCAAGACGTCATTGGCGAGTGTTCGACGGTGCTCGTGATGAGCGTCAACCCTGGATTTTCGGGGCAACGGTTCATCGAACGCAGCTATGACAAAATCCGCGAGGCCCGAGCCTTGATCGACATGGAGAAGCCCGATTGCCTGATCGAAGTCGACGGGGGCGTTGGCGAAAGCAATGCAAAAGCGCTGGTTGACGCCGGCGCAGACGTCCTCGTCATGGGATCGACGCTCTTCGACGCTGCCGACCCCGGAGCCGAGTTGCGCCGTATCCGATCCCTCGTCGAGTGAACGTCGCTCCGGTGGCCCTGCGCGAAGACGACGTCGTCACCGCGATTCGTCAGATCGCCGGCTCGCCCGCGGAACGCAGAATTACGCTTGGTATCGGAGATGACGGCGCGATCTGGCAGCCTTCGCGTTCGCACCGGTGCGTGATCACGACGGACTTCTTGGTAGAGGGCGAGCACTTCACGCGGGAAACGATGACGCCCAACGACGCCGGCTGGCGCGCGATGATGGCCAATGCGAGCGACCTCGCGGCCATGGGAGCACGGCCGCTTCTCGCCACCGTTGCCCTCGGATTTCCGAGCGACGTCAGCGTCGATGAGATCTACGACCTGTATCGCGGCCTCGTCGCGGCGGGACGGGCCGTTAAGCTCTCAATTGTTGGCGGCGATCTCTCTCGCGCGCCCGTCATCACCGTGGCCATCGCCGCCGTTGGGGAAGTCCGTCCCTCCAACGCGAAGACGCGCGACGGCGGCCGGTGCGGAGACGTCATTGCCGTGACGGGGCGCTTAGGCGCGGCACGCGCGGGGCTAGCGGTTTCCAAACAAGCGTCGTTGATTACCGGAGCGAATCGTGAAGTTGCGTTACGAGCCTTTCGGCGGCCGCAGGCGCGCTGCGACGAAGGGCGGTTCCTTGCGGCAAGCCAAAACGTGGATGCAATGATGGACTGCTCCGACGGCTTGTCGACGGATCTCGATCGCCTCTGCACCGCAAGCGAATTGGGCGCCGTCCTCGAGCGCGTCCCGGTGGCGCCCGCAGCGGAACAGCTGGCGCACGAGATCGGCGAAGACCCGGAACGATTTGCGCTTGCCGGTGGTGAGGATTTTGAGTTGCTGGTCGCGGTGCGACCGCGCGCCTTTGCCCGAATTGCAGCGCGTTTCGCCAAGCGTTTTGGCCGGCCGCTCGAGCGCATCGGCGTGATGCGGGCAGTGCCCGGCGTCGAGTTTCGAGGCCAGCATTTGGAACGCACGGGGTGGGATTCGATTCGCCGCTAATGGCTGATGCGGAAAACTTCGTTCTGTACTTAGGGCGTCGCGAGGGGGCCCACTTGCGCCTGAGCGTGATCGGATACGAGCATCCCGACGTCGCCGAACCGCGCGGTTTCGATCTGCTCGAGTGCCGTGTCGGCGTGCATGCCGATCCGGTCGAGGCGCAGTTCGTCTTCTCGATTCGAGTGATGGAGCTGGTGGAGTTACGCTCCTACCTCGAAAAAATCAATTCGGGAAATGGGCCCCCGGCGGCGTTTGCGCTCTCGGGCGGTCTTTTGAACTTCTCGTTTGCGCCGAGCCGGCGCGGACCCGTGCTCTGCGCGGTGATGCTCAAGAGCATCGACGTCTCACACGTGCGCCTCGAGTTCATGATTACAATGGAGCCCGAGGATATTTCCGCAACGCTCGCTTCGCTAGAAAATCTACCGGCCTTGGGAAGCCTCTAGAAGAATCGCGAGGTTAGGCCTTGCGCGCGACGCGCTTGGAGCGCAGGCATTGCGTGCACACCTTCGCGGTGCGCGCCGTGCCGCGATCGTCGATGCGAACCGATTGAAGATTCGGGAGCCACCGACGCTTGGTTTTGTTCATGGCGTGGCTGACGTTGTTACCCGCCCGCGGACCTTTACCACATACATCACAACGTTTCGCCATTACAACAAACCTCTTACGGAGCTTCCGGACATCCGGCAGATCATACCATGGCACCGGGTCGCGGGCAACCGGCCCTGGCAGCCAGCGGACGCCGGAGCCGTAGGGACGAAAGCCGTCCGCCGTGGACGTTATCGCGCTCGATGGCCGTGGCTATGCCAAGTTCCTGGCGGCGGGCAGCTACTTCCTACGAAAGTATCGCCAAGTCCTCAACGACCTCAATGTCTTTCCGGTTCCCGATGGCGACACCGGAACGAACATGTATCTCACGGTTCGCGCTGCAACCTTAGAAGCGGCCAAGCTGCGCAACCAACCCCTTTCCCACGTGGCAGCCCGCGCTGCCGAAGGCAGTTTAATGGGGGCCCGCGGGAATTCCGGCGTGATCATCTCGCAAATGCTGCGTGGATTCGCGCATCACATTCGCCATCGTAGTGAGATCGATACGTTCGTTCTTGCAACTGGAATGCGCGAAGCGGCAACGGCTGCACGTCAAGCGCTCATGCGTCCCGTCGAAGGAACGATCGTGTCAGTGGCCGACGCCGCCGCGGAGGCTGCGTTTGTCCTTGCCGTGCGGGAGCGCGACTTCTATCGGTTTCTTAGCGGTGTCGTCCGCGCGGCAAACGAGGCCCTCGATCGTACCCCCGATCAACTCCCCGCCTTAAAGGAAGCGGGCGTCGTGGACGCCGGCGGCGCTGGGTTCGTCTACTTTATCGAGGGCATTCTTCGGTTTCTTCCGGATGTCAAGGTGCGGGCGACGGCATTTCCACGCCGACCCACGCGCCAGAAAGTCTTTACCCCGGCGCAAATCGTTGGCGACAACAAGTTTTGTACGGAGTTCCTTCTCGAGAGTGCAACGATAACGGTCTCCGATCTTCGACGAATGCTAGAGCCTCGTGGGGAATCGCTGTTGGTGATCGGAGCGGCGCCGACGCTAAAGGTGCATATCCACACCGATAAGCCCGAGAAGGTCAAGGAGCTCGCCGGCAAGCACGGTGTTTTGTCGCGGGTCAAAGTCGATAACATGGAACAGCAGCACAACGTGCTCGTCGTTGACAAGCCCGACCGCCCGTACTCGATTGTGGCCGTCGTTCCGGGCAAAGGGTTCGTGCGAATCTTTAGGGAGCTCGGCACCGAAGTCGTTGTTTCGGGCGTAAAAAACCCGAGCGTGCGCGATTTGCTGCTTGCCGTAAACAAGTGCCTCGGTGACGTCGTCTACCTTTTTGTCAACGATAAGAACGTAGCGCTGGCCGCGACCGAGGTGGCGAAGTTAACCGATAAGATCGTCCACATCGTCGCGAGCCGCGACGTCGTGGCCGGCGTCGCCGGCCTCTTCGCCTTTCGGGCGATGCCCAACGGCAGTGCTCCAAGCGCGGCTGCAATCGGTACGGCGCTCGAACGCGTTCGCAGTGCGCGGATCTTCTTTGCGGGCAAAGACGCGACCGTGGGGGGCACAACCGTCGCTTACGGAAAGCCGGCTGCAACCGACGGCGAGCGGTTGTTCGCGGGCGAAACGCTGATCGCGGCGGCTCGCGACGCAGCCGTTGCCATGGGCGTGAGAGCGGGATCGCTCCTCACGCTCTATTATGGGGGCTCGCAGAAAGAAAAGGATGCACAACGTTTTACGGAGGAGCTCCGAGCGGCATTTTCAGGTGTCGATGTCGAATACTACTATGGCGGTATGAAAAACGCCGAATATTGGCTGTCCCTCGATGAATAGCGCGGTATGCATCGCCGTCGACGCGATGGGTGGCGATCATGCTCCCGAAGAGGTCGTCGCCGGCGCTTTACTCGCCGCGCAGGAGTCGGATGCGCACATCATGTTAGTGGGCGACGAAGATCGCGTGCGGGCGCTCTTGAAAACCTCCGCAAGCAAGAACATTACCGTCGTGCATGCGCCCGAGGCCGTTCCAATGGACCAACATGCCTCAGCGGCACTGCGCTCTTGCGAGAAGACTTCGTTGGGTATCGCCGTAGAGATGGTCAAGCGTGGCGAAGCGCAGGCTGTCGTCTCCGCGGGAAACAGCGGCGCTTTCCTGGCGATCGCATTGATCAGGCTGCGCACGATCGAGGGAATTTCTCGACCGGCGATTGCCACCGTTTGGCCGGCACTCAACGGGCCAACCGTGCTGCTCGACTCCGGCGCCAACGTCGACTGCCGCCCGGAATGGTTACAGCAGTTCGGAATTATGGGCTCGGCCTATGCCAAAGCGGTGCTCGGAATCGCGGAGCCACGCGTCGCGGTACTTTCCGTCGGCGAGGAGCGCACGAAGGGAAACCAGCTGGTGCTGGAAGCAGCGAAACTCTTGGAGAACGCACCGGTCAAATTCATCGGAAACGTTGAAGGCCGCGACCTCTTTCATAACATCGCAGACGTCATCGTCGCCGACGGTTTCGTCGGAAACGTCGTGCTCAAGACCGGTGAAGGAATGATTGCCGATCTCGCAAGCGTCATGCGCGACACATTGCTCGGCGGTAACCTGCTGTCCAAACTCGGTACGATGATGCTTGCTCCGGCACTCCGTGGGCTGCGCCGCAAGTTTGATTACGAAACCTATGGAGGAGCGCCGCTGCTCGGCCTGCGAGGCAACTGTATCGTTACTCATGGTCGCTCTAGCCGCAACGCCATGAAGCACGCGATACTCGCCGCCGTGCAGGAATCGCGTCAAGACGTTATTGGTAAAATCACCGAGTCGATCGCGCCGCACGTCGCGGCGAGAGCCTAGGGAGTCGCGAGCGCGCCGATGGCTGTTGCCATCGTTACGGATTCAACCTCTGACATCGAGCCGGCCAAAGCGAAGGATCTCGGCATTAGCGTCGTTCCCCTCTTCGTGGTGTTTGGGGATCGCGGCTACAAAGATTACGTCGAGCTTTCGCGAGCCGAGTTCTATCGCAAGCTGCAGTCAGAGCCGGTTTTACCGATTACGTCGCAGCCGACGGCGGCAATGTTTACAGAGGCCTTTGCGCCCCTCGTTGAAGCCGGTCACGACGTTCTGTGCCTCACGATCTCGTCGCAGCTGTCAGGAACGATTAACGCAGCTCGCGCCGGCTCGCAGCGCTTTCCTCAAGCGCGCATCGAGATCTACGATTCGCAGACCGTCGCCGGCGGCCTCGGCATGATGGTCGTGCACGCCCGCGAGCTTGCCGAGAGCGGATCGTCGCTCGATGATATCGTCCGCGAGCTGAATGGATGGCGAAGCCGGGAGCGCCTCTACGCGTGTCTTCCGGATCTCTCGCATCTTCAGCGCACCGGTCGCATCGGAAAGGCCAAAGCCGCCCTCGGCACGCTGATGAAAATCGTACCGGTACTTTCACTCAAAGAGGGTCAAGTCGCGGCCGAGGCGCAGGTACGTACGTTTGCACGCGCTCAAGAGACAATGCTCGATCTTGTCCTCGCCGCAGCGCCAAATCCGGCTTCAGCGCGGTTCCTTGTCATGCACACGAATGCGCCCGAGCTTGCGCAAAAAGCAGCGGCGAAGTTGCGAGAGCGCGTCGGTGGCCGCGCATCAGCGGCGCTCGAGGTTTGGGAGGCGGGTCCGGTGATTGCGACGCACGGCGGCCCCGGCGCGGTCGGCATCTTCGTCGTCGCCGGCGCGCGAGCGTAGGAGCCTCCCTTCTATGGCAGTCGCGGTGATCACCGATAGTGCGTCCGATATGTCTGCAACGCTAGCGCGAGAGCATGATGTTGAGGTCATCCCTTCTTGGATCGTGTTCGGCGGTGAGCGTTTGCGAGACGGGGTCGATATCACCCGCGAAGCCTTTTCCCACCGCATGGTTAGGTCGTGGAAACCACCGCACAGCGAACCGGTCGAGGTGGGGGATTTCAAGGCGGTCTTTCTCAAGCACGTCGAGGCGGGAAATGAGTGTGTCGTTCCGGTGGTGTCGGCGAAGCTTTCCAAGACCTACGAGAACGCCTGCACCGCAGCGGCGCGCTTCGGCAGCAAGGTTCGCGTCATCGACACGGAGACGTTTTCCGGAGGCCAGCTTCTTCAGACGCTGCTCGCGGCCGACCTCGTGCGACGCGGAGCGGACGCCGGCGATCTCGTAGAAATCCTCGAATTCGTGCGGACAACCCAGCACGGCTACCAAATCGTTCCGGATCTCACCGTGCTCAGCCGCAGCGGACGCCTGAAGCTGACGATCATTGCGCTCTGTGCAGTTCTCGGCGTTTGCCCGGTGTTGCAAATTAAAGGAGGCGGAATTGATATCGCAGCACAGGCGCGGTCTTTCGAAAAGGCGCAGGAGCTCCTCGTCGAGATTGCGGCCGACAATGCCGGCGACGTAAATCGAACCAGCTACGCGGTCGGTCATGTTCAAGCCGCCGAACTTGCCGACAGGATCGCAGCTACTCTGCGCACTCGCCTCGGATATCCGCCACGAAATTTCGTGATTTACGAAGGCGGACCCACGGTCGCCGTCAACGCGGGCACGGGAGCCATCGCGATCTTTACGATGACGGAAGCATGAACGTGCAGACCGCGTTGGGCGTCTACGTTCATCTTCCGTTTTGCCCGTATCTTTGTCCGTACTGCGATTTTGCGAAATGGCCGATGCGCGCAAGCAGCGCCAAGCACTATCTCACCGCGCTCTATGCGGAGCTCCAGTCCTGTCCTCAAGAGCCTGCAGCGACGGTCTTTCTGGGGGGCGGCACGCCTAACGCTTACGATGCCGGTTCCATTGCGAGGCTCTTAGCGCGTATCGAGACGCATTTCCCGCCCCTTAGCGATCAACGTGAGGTGAGCATCGAGGTTAATCCCGAGCTCGTGAGCGACGGCGATTTGGAAGTCTATCAGGCGGCGGGCATTACTCGTCTTTCAATCGGCGTTCAGTCGTTCGATTCCCAAGAAATGATCGTCCTAGGGCGCAAGCACACGGCCGAACAAGTCCACGGTGTTGTGAACGCGGCGCGCGCTGCCGGGATTGCGTCGATCTCGATCGATCTGATGTTCGGCATTCCCCGACAGACGGTGCAGAGCTGGCAGCGTTCACTGGAAGAAACAATCCGCCTCTGCGTCGATCACGTGTCGGCCTACGGGCTGACCGTTGAAGCCGGTACGCCGTTTGCGGCCTGGCAGGCGCGCGAGCCGTTGGCATTCTTTGACGACACTGCGGAGGCGGAGCTGTACGCGGTAGCGATTGAAACGCTTGCGGGGGCTGGATACGAGCAATACGAGATCAGCAATTTTGCACGCCCCGGACACCGTTGCAAGCACAATGAAAACTATTGGGCAAACGGCGAGTATCTTGGTCTCGGGGTCGGCGCCGCGTCGTATCGTGGGGGGGTGCGTTCCGTTCATACGCGCTCGCTTACGGCATACATTGATGCGGCATTGTCGGGGCAAGCGATACCGAGCGACGCCGAGCGCCTGGACGGTATCAAGCGCACCGGCGAGGCGATCATGCTTGCACTACGCACGGCGCAAGGGGTCGAGCTGCAAGAGTTCAAAGAGCGCTATGGCATCGACGTGCTCGAGCATTATGCGCCTGTCGTCTCTCGGTTTTCCGAAGCGGGTTTGCTCGAGCGAACCGATGACTCTATGCGGCTGACCGAACGCGGACGGTTCGTCGCCAACGACGTTTGCGGGGCTTTCGTAACATTCGACTGACGGGCAACAACCTCTCGGGAACCGTACTCCGCGGCGCCTTCATCATCGTGTTTGGCGTGACGGGCTTCCTATTGGGTCGAGAAGCCTACCTCAATTTGTTCTCGCTGCATGCGCCCAGCGAGGGCCTGCAGTTGACCTTCCTCATTCTTTCACCGGTCATCGGAGCAGTCGTCGGCGCGCTGCTTGCACCGCTCGCGCAGACGCTCTTCGAAGGCGAGCTCGAGCTCGTAGAGCGCGCAATGGAGCGGCTTTCACCGGCAGAAATCGCCGGCGGAGCGGTCGGGCTCATCGTCGGCTTGCTCATTGCGTTTCTCATCAAGAGCATCGTCTTTGAATGGATCTCCGGGCCGGGAAAAGCGGGGACGTACCTCGCGGTCGTGTTGTATTTGATTCTGGCGACATTTGCAGCTTATCTCGGCGCGCGCGTCGGTGCGCGGATCCGCATTGTGCCGGTGCCGCGTTCGGCAGCCGGCGGATCGTACTCGCCAAAGGTCGTCGACACGTCATCGATCGTCGACGGCCGGATTGTGGAAATCATGGAAGCGGGTTTCCTGGAAGGAACGCTCGTCATTCCACGATTTGTGCTACGGGAGCTGCAGGCGATATCCGATTCCGTCGATCCGCTCAAACGCACCCGTGGCCGGCGCGGATTCGACGTCCTGAGCCGATTGCAAGAAATTGCTTCGTTTGAAATCAGCGAACGCGATTATCACGACATGGCTCCCGGCAACGTTGACGCTCGGCTGGTGCGATTGGCACAAGAGCTCGGCGCTAAGCTGATTACGAACGATTACAATCTCAATCGCGTCGCGGGTGTTGAGGGCGTGTCGGTGCTCAACGTCAACGAACTGGCCAACGCGGTCAAACCGGTCGTGCTTCCCGGCGAAGAACTGACCGTGGCCGTCGTGCGCGAGGGAAAAGAGATCCACCAGGGCGTGGGTTACCTTGAGGACGGTACGATGATCGTCGTGGAGCACGGGCGCCGGTTGATCGGCGAACAAACCGACGTGATCGTTACGAGCGTCCTGCAAACGGCTGCCGGCCGAATGATTTTCGCGCGGCCGAAGCGCGACAATCCCGCTGAGGCACGGCACTAACAGTGACCTCGATACTCTCCTGGGCTGCGGTGATCGTCGCCGCCGGACGTGGCACGCGCCTGGGACGGCCGAAGCAATTGCTCGAGCTGGCTGGGATGCCGATGGTGGGCTGGTCAATTCAAACGTTTGCAGGCATGGCGGAGATCGACGAGCTCGTCGTGGTCACCGAAGCGGAGTGGTTTGAATCGATGCGCGATCTGATCGCGCAGTTGTCGCCGCGGCCACCGACCAGCGTTGTTCAGGGAGGTGCCACCCGTCAGATGAGCGTGTGTAGCGGCTTGCATGGATTGTCTGGCCGCTGCAACGCCGTACTCGTTCATGATGGGGCACGTCCCCTGGTTCGCGAAGCCGATGTACGCGCGGGCATGCAGAATGTCCGCGGCGGGCGTGGTGCGTTTCTCGCTACTCGCGTGGTCGATACGATCAAGGTCGTGGATCGGCAATCGCTGCGGGTCACTAAAACGCTCGAACGCGAGACGCTGTGGGCCGCTCAGACGCCGCAATTTGCCACCGCTGCGGATATGCTCCTCGCGCACGAAACCGCCGCTCGCGACGGATGGACTGCAACCGATGACGCCGCGCTGCTCGAGCGCATCGGCATCGAAGTTGTCGCCGTGGCGTCAACGGCTGAGAACTTCAAGGTGACGCAACCAGAGGACGTTGCACGTGCAGAAGCTTTTTTACGGGAACGCGTGCGGTCGTGATGCGAGTCGGGCATGGATTCGACGCGCATCGGTTGGTCGACGGGCGCGTGCTCAAGCTTGGGGGCGTCGAGGTGCCGTTTGAACGGGGAGCCCTCGGCCACTCCGACGCCGACGTCCTCGCGCACGCGGTCGCCGATGCTGTTCTGGGCGCCGCGGGTCTGGGGGACCTGGGCACCCGGTTTCCCGACACCGATGCCCGCTGGAAAGACGCAGACTCAATGGAGTTGCTCGGTTCTTGCGTTGCGGACGTCCGCCGTGCTGGTCTGCTGATCGCCAACGTTGATGCGACGATCGTCGTCGATCGTCCGAAGCTTGCGCCGTACCTTGAGCGCATGCGTGATAACATCGCCGCCCGATTGCTCGTCGGTTCCGAATGCGTTGGGGTCAAGGCGAAGAAGAGCGAAGGGATGGGGTACACGGGCGACGGCACCGGCATCGTAGCGTACGCGGTCGCGTTACTGACGCGCAATGCTTGACGCTTCCGCACTGCGCGAAGCGATGCAGCGCTGGGGCGTCTTGGAGAAGCCGGCGCCGCGTGCGGCATTGGCTTGGATCGACACCTTCGTTCAAGCCTATGGAGAGGGCATCGGCGACGTGGAAAGCGCACGTCCGGTAGTGGGCGCTTTGCGCGCCGAGTCGTGCATTATCCCAGCGCTGGAGCTCGAACGTCTACGCTCGCGTGAGGTGCTGTTCTTTCTTGACTCGGTCGGGCAGTACGTCGATTCCCAAGCCGAGTTGCGCGACTTGCCGCTTGGTCACGACGTGCCGGCGATTGCGGCCGAATTCGGTCTGACGGGCGACGATGCCGTGGCCGCGTTGCGGATGGCGTTGACCGGCGAAAAGCATGGTCCGCCGCTTGAACTGCTCTTTCCGTTGCTTGGGCACGATCGGATCCTCATCAGGATCGGTGCGGTCAACTCGCGATTGCTGCACGGACGAGGGCTTGCGCCGATCGCGTACGGGCCCGACGGCTCGCCGTTCGAGCCGATTCACGGGAAGAAGCCTCCCGAGGTTCCCTAAACCTCCGGTCGATTCGGCGGGTTAGAGCATCCTAAGGAAACTGTAGTATGGGCACAGCGATTGCAACGTTCTTAGCCGACATCCGGGCGCCGCTGGAGCGCGATCCGGCCGCGCGCGGTTGGCTCGACGTGATGCTGTCGTATCCAGGATTCCACGCAATCACCGCACACCGTGTGCTGCACCCGCTCTATCGCGCGGGCGTGCCGGTGCTGCCGCGGTTTCTCTCTCAGGCCGTACGATTTTTCACCGGCGTCGAAATTCACCCCGGGGCCACGATCGGCAAGGGGCTCTTCATCGATCACGGTATGGGCGTCGTCATCGGCGAAACGACCGAGATCGGAGAGGGCTGCACGATTTACCAAGGCGTCACCCTGGGCGGAACGAGTCTATCGCATGGTAAGCGCCATCCAACGCTTGGGCGCGGCGTTGTCGTCGGTGTGAATGCCGTGGTGCTCGGCGCGATCACGCTTGGCGATAACGTTCGAGTGGGCGGCGGATCGGTCGTTGTGAAGGACGTACCGGCGAACGCAACCGTCGTTGGCGTGCCGGCACGCATCGTCGCGCAAGACGGCAAACCGGTTCGCGGGATCCCAGACCGTCCGCAGGTTGAAATGCCGGACCCGAATGCCGATGCGATCTCGAGGCTCGCGCGTAGGATCGAACAACTCGATGGCCGGATCGCCGAACTCGAGCAAGGCGGCGACAACCAAGAGGAAGCCTGGAGCTGGGTGATCTGAAACTCTATAACACCCGCACGCGAACGGTCGAGGAGTTCGTACCATTGCGTGAGGGCGAGGTCCGCATGTACGTTTGCGGCTTGACGCCTTCGGCGCGGGCGCACCTCGGTCACGCCCGTTCCTTCTTATTTTTCGACGTGCTGCGACGGTATCTCACCTATCGCGGCTACCGGGTTACGTTCGTCCAGAACGTTACGGACATCGATGACCGTAGTATCAAGGCGGCTCAACAGATCGGCGAAGACTATCATGCGATCATCGATCGATATTATGCGGAATTCAAACAATCGATGCGTAAGCTCGGCGTGCTCGAATACGATCACGAACCGTATGCAACGCGGTTCATTCCACAAATTCAGGGCATGATCCAGAAATTAATCGAGTCGGGCCATGCGTACGCGACCGCTGACGGAATCTACTATCGAGTGTCAACATTCCCAAACTACGGAAAATTATCGAATCGTAATATTGACGAGTTGGAGGCCGGTGCGCGAATCGAGATCGACGAGCAAAAAGAGGATCCGCTCGATTTCGCGCTTTGGAAATTCGCCAAGCCCGGAGAGCCGAAGTGGGCCTTCGAGCCGTTCGGTGACGGTCGGCCCGGTTGGCACATCGAGTGCTCCGCAATGTCGCGCGAGCTGCTCGATCCCACTGGCGTCGGGCTCGACATTCATGGAGGGGGCGCCGACTTGATTTTTCCGCACCACGAGAATGAAATCGCGCAGAGCGAGCCGTTGATGGAGCGGCCCCCGATGGCAAACGTTTGGATGCACGGCGGACTGCTTTTGCTGGATAGCCGTAAGATGTCGAAATCGATCGGCAACTTCGAACCTCTTGCGGACGTGCTCGAGCGCTACGATCCGCAAGCGATCCGCCTGCTCTTCTTACAAACTGGTTACCGCAAGGTGATGAACTTTACCGATGAGTCAATAGCCGGTGCAAGCATTGTCCTCCGGCAGCTCAAGAAGACGTATCGCACACTCGCCTCCGGCCATGCTCCGTCTGGAGAGAACGCGCTTCTGGCGCGGATTGAAGCCGCGCTCGACGACGACATGAATACGTCTGTCGCTTTAGCCGAGCTTCTCAGCGATAAGAATGCGTCGCTCGAGACGTTCCGCCAAGCGCTCACCCTACTTGGCATCGCGCCGAACGATTCATGGCTGCACGAGCCGCGCGCGGAGCTGCCGCCGGATTTCATTGCAAAATTAACAGTCGCCCTTCGACAGGCTCAGGGTGACACGGGAAACGAAATTGGGCTCGACGGGGCGACGCCTCAAGAGGCAGTAGAGCGGATCATCGCACGTCGAGCGCAAGCACGTGCAGAAAAGGACTGGGCGATGTCGGATCGCTTGCGCGATGCATTGCTGCGCTGCAACGTCGAACTGCACGACTCCAAGGAGGCAACGACCTGGACCGTGTCACCCTGACCCTTCAACTCGCGGAGCTTGTACTAAGCCGGGTCGAAGTGCTCGCTCAGGACTGCGGTCGCTTCGCGAGCTTGGCGCGAAAGAATTGTGTCATTCCGAGTTCCTCAGCGGTGTCACCCTGAGCTTGTCGAAGGGCGCCGCAAAACATTTGCGGCGAGCGCGTGCGAGATTTGATTTCGACGACCTCGTCTATGGCATTCATGCGGTCGAAGAAGCGCTGGCTGCCGGTGAAACGTTACGCGCGATCCACGTTGCAACGGACCGCAAGAAGGACGTACCCTTGCGTCGGTTGCTCGAGCGCGCCAAGGAAACCAACGTACCGGTGCGCTTCGAGCAGCGGTCATTCTTTTCGGACCTTCCCTTCAAAGCGCATCAAGGGGTTGTTGCCATCGCGCCCCCGTTTGTCTACCGTTCGTTGGGCGAGGTGTTAGACAAACGGCGCGACGATCGCCCGCGTCTGTTCGTCATCCTCGACCATTTGACCGATCCTCACAACGTCGGCGCGATCGTTCGAACGGCCGAAGCTGCCGGTGCGGACGCGGTCATTTTGCCGGATCGGCGATCCGCGGGTATTAATGCGACCGTCCGGAAAGCGGCGGCGGGTGCGGCCGCGCACGTGGCCATCGTCCGCGTGACCAACGTGGCCGAGGCTATGCGGCGGCTCAAAGAGGCGAGCGTGTGGATTGCCGGCGCTGATAACGGCCCCGAAGCCGTGGAGCTCAGTAAGGCGAGCCTCAGCGGGGACGTCGCAGTCGTTGTCGGTGCCGAAGGCGGCGGACTTTCGACGCTCGTTCGGCGCGAGTGTGACTATTTGGTTCGAATCCCAATGCGAGGGAAGGTCGCGTCGCTGAACGCTTCGGTAGCCGCCGGGATCTTAATCTATGAAATACTAAGGCGGCGGGCGGTCGGCCCCCAGACAGATCAAGGCTTCGAAGGCTGAAATCGTCCTTGACGTGGCAGGTGTGCCCTCCTATAATCACGTCGGTGTGCTGTGCCCGACGGGCCACGGCCCGCGCATGCGGCACACTCCGACCCAAAAGGCAGACAACATATCATGGCAGTGACTCATCCCCTCCCGGATGGTCTGGAATATCACGATCGAGCTGACGAAGAGCTCGTTGCTATCGCGAAGTCAGGCGACAACCTCGCGATGGAATTTCTCTTAAACAAATATAAGAACTTCGTTCGGATTAAGGCGAAGAGCTATTTTCTTATCGGTGCGGATCGCGAGGACATCATTCAAGAAGGAATGATTGGACTCTACAAAGCGGTGCGCGATTTCAAGGCCGACAAGCTGTCGAGCTTCCGTGCCTTCGCCGAACTTTGCATCACGCGCCAAATCATCACGGCGATTAAGACGGCAACGCGCCAGAAGCATATTCCGCTCAACCAGTACATTTCGCTGAATAAGCCTATCTATGACGAGGACAGCGAGCGGACACTGCTCGATGTCATGGCTTCGCAGAAGACGTCCGACCCCGAGGAACTGGTCGTTACGCAGGAAGTTTCGGACGATATTCGCCAGCGCATTCGGCAGAATTTGTCAGAGCTGGAATCGCAAGTCCTTGAATCGTACCTTGAGGGGAAGAGCTATCAAGAGATGGCTCGAGACCTCGGACGTCACGTGAAATCAATCGACAATGCGTTGCAACGCGTGAAGCGCAAGATCGAAAAGAATCTCGCCGAGTTCGAATTCCAATAACGAAAATATAAAACTCTAGACGGACGACAAGCCGTCACGCTCGCGCAAGCCGTCATCGACCCTCGACCGCTCGACGATGACGTAGCCGCGGCGGTGCACGATAATCTCCAGCACTTCGAGCATCAACCGCCAAAAGACGTGATCTTCGACTAAATCGGGAATGATGGCGCGGAAATACGGCCGCCGCCGCGCCTCAGTCTGAAAATCAGTCGCTAGCTCGTTTATCTGATTCGAGAGGAGCATTGGTTTACTTTGTTCCCCAGCACGTTCAGGATAAACGCGTAGTTTACTCGGCGCGGCCGCCGGGCCTTGTCGCCCACGTGACGATTCGACGGTAGAGTGCATCGCGGTCGGCGAGTGGATCGACCGTGAACACCTGCGCCACGCCGTCCTGGGATTGGATGCTGACCGTTACGCGCCCGCGCGCGCAGACATCCATGCAGCTCGTGCTGATCGCACGAATCGGACCCCACAGGCCGTCCTCTTTGAGCTTGCCCTTAAGCCAATCACGCAGGTGAAAGTCACCGATGGACGCCGCAACATCGGGATCCTCGTCGGGAATCCGCTCCTTGAAACAGCGCTCGCAGACGAGTACGAGGCCTTTGGCGAGCCATTTCGGCTTGACGTCTTGCATCAGTACTGTGGATGTCGGTATGGAGCCGACGGTGGGATTCGAACCCACGGCCCCTCGATTACAAATCGAGAGCTCTACCTCTGAGCTACGTCGGCATGCAATGGAGGCAGCTGCGGTTCGGACGCTTCAACGGCTTGGGCGTGGCTCCTTGAGGTCAACTGCTGCGCAGCGCGCTACTGCACCACGATCCAGTCAAGGATTCTGTACTGCGCTCCCGTGCTGATGACGGTAAGCTCGCCAATGCCGAAGGCATTGACGTGGAAGGTTGCAATCGGCGTTGTGCCGTTGTTGACCGAGCCGGTGATATACATGCGATCGCTTCGCCGGCCACGCGTCGTAACGCTCAGCGTGTCCCCGTTGGGGAGCCTGGCACTGCGAACGGTGAGTTTCCACAAGCTTCCATGCCGGAACGTGACGGCAAAGGGAAGGGAATAGGTTCCAATCGCGGTGCCGCCGTTGAGCGTAAATGCGGGCGCGCCAATCGGACACGTTGTGCTCTGCGCGCTGTTTGAAATCGAAAGCGATCCAATCGGTGCGCGGTAGAGCGTACCGGATGGGACCGCGGACCAGTTCACAACCGGTCCCATTGCCGTTCGCTGACCACCCGAGAGCGCTCCGCCTTGCCAGCCGAACGTTTCATCGAGCGACGCTATTCCGGTGGGATCGTAGCCTGCGGAGTCTTCGCAAAATCCATTCGACGCCGACGAACCGGGCATCATGAGAAACTCTGAGCCGGCCGAGAGCACCGGTGTTTTTCCGATCGAAACGTCAGTCACCGAACGGGTCGAAAAGCCGTTGCGCGCGACGGGAATTCCATAGCTTCCAAAGGTCGCGCCGGAAATAGTGGTCTGCGTGATCGCGCGCGCCGCGACCGAGGCGCTTGCGGGAAGAAAGAAGGCATCGCTGCGATTGACGGTCTCACTCGTTGGGCTCACCGGCGCGTAAATCCGGACGTCGCCGAGGGCAAGCTTGGAGCAGCCCGGATCGTAGAAGAAGAGCGCTTCGGTGGAGTTGGGCGTCCCATTGCGATCGGGCGCGAGTAGCTCCAGGCCGTCGTGACAGCTTTGCGCGCTCGCCATTTTCATGATAGAGCTCTCCCACGCGTCATCTGCGGCGACAATTCCAAGCTGTCTGATCCGCGCGCCTAGCGCGTTCGCAGCCGCAATACCGGCGCGAGCATCCTGCGATCCGGTACGCCGGGCGACTAACGCGTCGGTCGTGTCGCTTACCGTAAGCCCGCTATCGCCCAACGCATTAGGAAGCGATGCGTTATCGCCCGCGTAGCCGCCACTACACGCGGAAAAGCTCATAGCTAACGCTGCGACGGCGATGATCGAGGGGATGCGGAGACATGTCATCGCTTCGACACTCCGAATACTAAAGCGAGGGCGATTAAGGTGATGACTTCAGATTATACCTGCGGCGGCTGCGGGTGGAATGCCTCTCATCGAATTCTCAGACCGCCGAGGACTCGGCAGAGGGCGCATCGTAACCCAGGTTTTCTTTCGTGTGCGCGTGGGTAGGTGGCCGAGTGGTTAATGGCACCAGACTGTAAATCTGGCGCGCGAAAGCGCTACGCTGGTTCGAATCCAGCCCTGCCCACCAGTCTTTTCCGCCCCACGAGTCGCTCCATCGCAATGACGTCGACGTATCGCCCGGCAATCCGGCCGTGCTCTTTGAAAACGCCCACCTCTGCGAACCCCGCTTTGCTGTACAGCCGCTTGCCATGTTCGTTATCGCTGAGCGCGTAAAGCACGATCTTGTGAAAGCCATTCTGCGCGGCCTCTGTAGCGAGGTTCGTCAGCAGGGAATACCCAATGCCCCTGCCGCGATGGCGGCGAGCGACGTAGACTGAAAGATCCGCCACTTCTGCGTGCGCGCAGCGATGCGAAAATCGATTGAGCGAAGCCCACCCAACGAGTTGCTCCGACTCTGTAGCTACGAGGATCACGTAGCGGTCGTCGTGCTCCGACCACCACTGCGCGATCTCTTCGCGAGAATTCGGTTCTTCGTCCAGAGTCGCGAGGCGATCCTCGATTCCCTCGTTGTAGATAGAACGGATGGCCTCGAGGTCGTCGCCTGACGCGCGCCGGATCGCAAAGGCACTCATCATAGTTCTCCGTAGGTGTTCGCCGGCTAATCGCGTAGAGGTGAGGCCGAGTGACGCGGGCGTTGCATAGTGGTAATGCCCTTGCCTTCCAAGCAAGAGTCGCGGGTTCGATTCCCGCCGCCCGCTCCAACAAAGTCCTGATATGTTACTGAGCGGGCTGTGTTAAACGGCCCGCTTAACCCGAAAGGGCGGGTCGGCACATCCGAAAAAGCCTTGGGCTTCGAGCTCGCCTGTAAGATCGATGGCCGACCCGATAATTGCTATCCTTTGAGATCGGACCGTATCTTAGGCCGCGTGCGTCGCGAAGCCTGTATGCATCAGGATGATCGCGTGGGATAGCCTGCCGGCGAGTGAGGTGAGCGTGGAGATTCTAGGCATCGATGTCGGAAAGCACGAGATGCATGCGGTTTTGCTGCAGAACGATCGCGCAACATCGAAGAGCGTTTCCAATTCAGCGGCGGGGTTCAAACAGCTACAGAGTTGGTTACGCAATCGCAAAGCCGAGAGGGTGCACGCGTGTCTTGAGGCCACCGGCGGTTGGAGCGAAGATCTGGCGCTCGCGCTGCACGAAGCCGGCCATGTCGTCAGCCTGGTCAACCCCATGCGCATCAAAGCATTAGAAGTCACATTAGCACCGCACGATAGTAACGCACGTGCCGCTTTCGCGCCGATTACAGTTAAGATGTAGGGGCGCTCCTCGATTATTCCTTTGCCTATCCGGTACTGGCCGAAGCAACGCCGCCTGCACCCAATCCGCAAGCATCAGTGCCTGTGGCGTTCAAGTCGTCGTTTCCGCCGATCTTCGTGAATACCGCGCGCAACGCACTTGCAGCGGGTTATTTGTAGGACGAAGGTTGCGGCCGAGTAGGACTTTGCATAACTAGTCGCGGCCAAACAGCCGGCGGTCGTCGGCATCGATGATGTCGACGATAAACTCGAGTGTCGATTGTGCGGCGAGAGTCTCGGCGTATTCTGCACGCACGTACTGTTCATCCCCACTATGTTTGGGCTTGATTCGTCTCAGCGTTTGATTGATCGCGGAATATTGCGAGGCATCGGTCCGCTCGCGTAGCCACTGCGCAACGTCGTCGTCGGTTTCGGCGTCGCGGATTGCGTCTAGCAGTTCCCGTTCGTCCACCCCGAGACGCTCCAGCAAGTAACCCGAGATGCCCTTGATGTGGCTACTGATAAAGTAAGCGCCGGGGTGTCCGCCAGGTAGGTGCGCCCGCAGCTTATCGATCGTGCGGGGCATCAGCATGAGACCGTCGAGCTCGGTATAGCAGCTTCGCGGCGGCTTCGTTCGCAAATCGAGTGGCTCCACTAGGGTGTAGCCTGTGAGCGGTGCATGATTCTTGCCAGGTTCGGGAAAATAAAAATGCTTCCATGCCGGCCAAATCTCGCGAGAGCGGCGGTCCACGCTCGTGCTACAAACAAACCGGTGCGCCAAAGGCGTCGTTTGAAACGAAGAAACGCGCCGAACGCGCAATTCCCCGAACGTCTAAGGGGCTAAAGCCGTATCCTTGCAAGAAACACGGATGGCACTTAGGACATTGATCGTCTGGAGCGCGTACGTCTGCTGGGCCGCGTTCCTTATCGTCTGGATCGCCGGAGCAATCTACAACCTTATCCACTCGCCGAAGCTCGAACGGCGCCGCCGCTCCGGCCCGTTGCTCGTTCTGATTGCGCTCGGACTGTGGCTCGTCGCTCGTTTCTCACCTGCCTCGTGGTGGAGCCCGATAAGCGTGCGCGAGCCCGCAGTAGAATCCGCCGGCTGTCTGATCTTGGTTCTGGGGACCGCGTTTGCAATCTGGGCTCGGCTGGTTCTTGGTACGATGTGGAGCTTCTTGCCCGCGCAGCGCGCCGATCACGAGCTACGAATGGAAGGCCCGTATGCGATTACACGCCATCCAATTTATACGGGCATTCTTGCGATGCTGCTCGGGACTGCACTGGTCAACGGACTCGGGCTCCGGGCCATCGTGTTTTGCATTGCCGCTATCGCCTTGGTCATTAAGTTGCGCAGTGAGGAGCAGCTGCTCTTGGGGACGTTCGGTTCGCAGTACGAAATCTATCGGCGCCGCGTGCCGGGGCTGATTCCCTGGCCACGCAAAGAATAACGCTGCGCTTCATCCGACAGGATGTCGAACGAAGTAGGACCGATTGAGCGAGCAGAGTAACAGCTTGGACTTCACGCCGTCGTAGCTTAGTGGTAAAGCACGCCCTTGGTAAGGGCGAGAGCGCGGGTTCAATCCCCGCCGACGGCTCCATTCCTTTTACAGGCCCGGCATAGCTGGTGCCGCTCTCGCTTGGGAAGGGTGCCGGCGCTCGTAAGGCGGAAGATGCTGCTATGAGGATCGCGACGCCAATAGCGCTTCGCTCTTTGAGTTTTGTGCTCGTCGCGGCACTGAGTTTGCCGCCGCTGCCGATTCTCGCACAGGCTGGAACGCGCGTTGTCGTGCCGCGAGGAACCCTCGTACCGGTGCGGATCGCAAAACGACTCTCGTCTGCCTCGGCCTCAGTTGGCGATTATTTTGCGATTGAGTCCGCGTCCGACGTTTCAGTCGATGGCTGGATCATCATTCGCAAAGGTGCGCGCGGGCAAGGAGAAGTCCTCGCGGTTACGCCGGCCGATACGCACGGTCACGTCGGCAGTCTCAGCCTTGCGATGGATTGGATCGGTTTGGTTGACGGTCACGAGGTTCGCCTAACAACGTTGCGCGCGATCGGTGGGCAAGTTGAGGCGATGGCCGCGCCACCAATGGTGATTCGCGCCAATAGCGGCGACTTGGTCATCGATCGATCGCTCGAACTGCCGGCTTTTGTGACGGACAACGTGTTGGTCGTCGCGACGCAGCGTAACTCGGAGCCCGCATTCGCTCCGACGGTTGCCGTCGTGCCAACACCTACGCCGACGCCGCAGCCAACGCCGGTACCGACCCCTGCACCGACGCCGGTGCCAACGCCGGTACCGACCCCTGCACCGACGCCGGTGCCGACACCAGTTCCAACACCGGTGCCAACGCCGGTGCCAACGCGGGTGCCAACGCCGGTGGCAACGCGGGTGCCAACACCAGTTCCAACGCCGGTGCCAACGCCAGTGCCAACGCCAGTGCCAACACCAGTTCCAACGCCGGTGCCAACACCTGTTCCAACACCAGTTCCAACGCCGATTCCAACGCCCCGACCGACTCCGGTGCCAACGCTGCCGCCACCGCCGCCCGCTCCGGTACCAACCGTTGTGCCGGTGCCTTCGCACGCACCCTCGCCGCAGACGTCGCCATCACCGTCGGTCGCAACGATGGGGCCTCGCATTTTCGAGCTACGTGGTATTGGACCGAAAATGACGGAACCGTTTTCGGCCGGGGGCGCGTGGGAACTGACGTATTCGTACGATTGCTCGTCGTTGCGTGGTGTCGAGCCATCGTTCTCGATGCGCATCGGCGGCGCGCCGATCTACGTCGCGCCGATCGAACGCGACGACGTTCGCGCGTCGGCCACGATCTACGTCCACCAGACGGGAACGTTCTACTTGCAAATCGATACGCCGTGCACGTGGCACGTGCAAGCGTTTAATCAACAGGTCGACTCCAACGTCGGCCTGAACATTTTGCAAACCGCGGGTTAGAAGACGCGAACGCCGTCCTGGACTCTGCGTTCGGGAATCAGTAAGACGACGCGACCATCCGAATCAGGCACACCCAAGACGAGCGCCTGGCTTTCAAAACCAGCGATATTTTTTGAGCCCAGATTCACCGCAGCGACGACTTGCTTGCCAATCAGATCCTGGCGCGAATAGAGGCCGGTGATCTGCGCACTCGATCGTTTGCGGCCGATCTGTATTCCGAAATCAATCTCGAGCTTGTACGAGGCTCTTCGCGCTTGAGGGAGCGGCTCGGCCGAAAGAATCGTGCCGACGCGCATATCCAGCGCCGTAAACGTGGGAACGTCGATCACCACAACGAGCCCTCGGCGACCAGGACGTAGAGAATCGGGCCTAATCCCCAGACGATGCTGACCACGAACCACACGGCTTTCTTGAACCCTGCCATGTCGCCGCGGCCGATGAGATTGATCCACATCAAAATCATGGCAATCGGGTGGAGCAGAATCGAAATAAGGATCTCGAGTAGAAGCTTCATAGGCTAGAGGTTCCCATGTTGTGCCCCTTGCGCTCCTTTGCTCGGCGCATCCGTGGGGAGCCGAGTAGCGTTACAGGAGTGTCATGCAGCACGAAACAGCTCCAGAAGTTCAGAAAAGCGAGCAAGAGTGGCGGGCCGATCTCGGGCCGCAACGCTACCACATCCTTCGCGAGGCCGGCACGGAGGCACCCTTTTCAGGCAGCCTCTTAGAGGAGCGTGGTGCGGGCACGTTCTTGTGCGGAGCGTGCGGCGCCGAACTCTTTGATGCGGAGGCCAAGTTTGATTCCCATTGCGGATGGCCGAGCTTCACCCATCCCGATCAGCAACGTAACGTGCGGCTGTTGGACGATGAGAGCCACGGTATGCGGCGCACCGAGGTTCGATGCAAGCGATGCGATTCGCATCTCGGGCACGTCTTCGACGACGGACCCGGACCAAGAGGAACACGCTATTGCATAAACTCGCTTTCGCTTACCTTTCGGCCCTCGCCGGCATCCTAGGCCTCGCTGGCGCCGGAACGGCGGCGCCGGTGAGCGTCTTGTATGCGGGGTCGCTCGTCACGCCGATGGAGGGGCCGATCGCGAGCGCGCTTCGCGCGCAAGGGATTGCATTTCGCGGCGAGCCCGGCGGCAGCAAGAAGCTCGCGAACTACATACTCGCCGGCGTTCGCGCTCCCGACGTCTTCATTAGCGTCGATCCGTCCAACGTCGAGCGATTGGGGACGCGCGTCGCATCGTCGACGATATTTGCGCAAACGTCGCTCGGCATTGCCTGGTCGGATAAGTCGCGCTTTGCAAATCTGCTAGCGAGCGTGCAAGCTGGCAAGACGCCGCTGCTCACGGCATTAGCGACGCCGGGCTTGACGATCGGGCGCACGGATCCGCAGCTCGATCCCAAGGGGGCGTATACCGTCGAGGCAATCAAAACGCTCGCCGGCCCGAAAGGCGAAATGCGCTTACTCGGAAACGACGAAAATTCGGCTCAAACGTTTCCCGAGGAAGATCTGCTCGCACGCCTGGAGACCGGCGAAATCGACGCCGGCTTTTTCTATCGTACCGAGGCGATCGCGCGCGGATATCATTTCGTTGCGCTCCCTCCGGGAAGCGCCTCGCGCATCGTCTACGTGTTGGCGATCATGCGCGATCCTCCGCACCCGCAACAAGCCAAAGCGTTTGCGGAATTCATCTTACATGGCCAGGGACGCGAACTGCTCGAGCGCGCCGGCCTCGATTATCTCGTCGGAAACGGTGAGTAATGCGCGCGCCAAAGAGCGAAGTAGCGCTCGCGCTCGGCGTTCCACTGCGCTTCGCTCCAACTAAGTTCGGTGCGACAGATTGCACCGATGCGATCGCCGTAGGCCAGTCCGCCGTCCGGTAAGAGCAGACCCACGCGCGTGCGGCGCAATAGCAGGTCGTCAAGATGCACGACCATCTCGTTTCGCGCGCTCCATCGCAGCTCGGCCCACAGGAAGTTGGTTGCTCCGATCCGTTCCAACTCGTCACGCGGTGATCCAACAATAGCCTGTGCGTCGGTTCCGTAGCGGCCGGTAAGACGCGGCGTGAAGTTCGCGTCGCTCGATGCGGCGTCACCTTGACGGTTGAACACGGGACGCGGCGCGAGATCGAAGGCGGGCAATGACGGCGCTGCTGCCGCGAGCGCATCGAGCGCCATCGGCCGGAAAGTTGTCAACTTTCCGCCGGTGATCGTGATTAAGCCGCGTTCTCGCCAGACTACGTGTTCGCGGCTGACGCGTGAAGGCGCGCTGTCCGCCGAATCCGCGACGATGGGCCGAATTCCAGCGAAGGTGGCGATGACGTCGCTTTCGGCAAGGCCAAGCGCCGGAAACAACGAGCGTAGTCCGGAAAGCAAATACTCTCGTTCACCTTCGGTTATCGACGGTTCGCGGTCGAGCGGATCGTGATCGTCGAGATCGGTCGTGCCCGCGAGCGTCACACCTTCCCATGGATAGGCGAACATGAGGCGATCGTCGTCGGGGTGTTGGAAAGCAACCGCGCAGTGCAGCGGCAGCCGCCAACCGGGAATCACCAAGTGACTGCCACGGAGCGGGCGCAGCCGCGCTGCCGCGCCAAGTGCCGCGCGGAGCTCGTCGGCAAAGACGCCGGTCGCCGCAATGACGGCCGCGGCGCGAACTTCCACGGTCGCGCCGGTGAGAGCGTCGGTGATCGCTGCTCCCGTAACGCGCTCTTGCGTACCATCGAGACGCGCGGCAGCATAGTTTATTGCCACGGCACCTGCATGCTGCGCCTCGGCGATAAGACGGAGCACCAAACGCGCATCGTCGGTGATCGCATCGACGTAACAGTGGGCGCCTCTTAGCTCGTGCTGGTCGAGCGATGGAATCGCGGCGACGGTCTTTTCGCGCCCGAGGTAGCGGTGTTGCCATGAACCGGCAAGCAAGTCATAAGCGGCAAGGCCGAGTGCTACCATTGCGCGCCCCGGAGGGCGACCCCGATAGTGCGGCATGAAGAACGTTACTGGATCGACGAGGCCGGGAGCTTCGCGTAGCAACGCTTGGCGCTCTCGGACCGACTCGCGTGTCACGCGAATCTGACCCTCTTTGAGATAGCGCAGTCCGCCGTGAATCAATTTGGACGAGCGGCTCGATGTGCCCGATGCAAAGTCGCCGCGCTCCACGACGACGGTCCGCAATCCGCGACGGGCGGCCTCAAAGGCAACCGCGGCTCCCGTCACGCCGCCGCCGATGACCAAGAGATCTACGCACTCGTGGCGCGCGAGCGCCTCCCATGCGTGAGCGCGCGTTAGCGCGGGCTTAGCCTCCCTTGGTTACGTGCGTGATTAAGATGTCGGTTTCGCCCGGTTTCGATGCGGTGACGTGGACGGTCACGAAATTCGCGGACTTTTCGTCGCCGATTTCAAAGGTTGCAACCGATCCGTTGGCGCTGCTCATGTTCAATTTTTCGGATCCGGCGGGAAGTTGCTGCTTGTAATAGGCGGTGACGTTGTCGAAAGAATCCGCAGTTTTAAAGCCCGCCATCATACTGGTTCCCGTTCCGGTGGTATTCGTAATGGCGCCTTGCTCGTTCGCCTGCGCTCCGGGATAGACGGGCGCACCGAGTTTGCTCGTGTCGACGTCTTTGTTGATCGATATCGTGCCTTCTTTGGTCTGCACGGAGACGCTTTTGTTGTCTTGGCTCGAGGT
The DNA here is from genome assembly GCA_963752765.1 of Vulcanimicrobiota bacterium. Classification (GTDB taxonomy): domain Bacteria; phylum Vulcanimicrobiota; class Vulcanimicrobiia; order Vulcanimicrobiales; family Vulcanimicrobiaceae; genus JAFAHZ01. Next base: position 691,317 of record CAVVZD010000008.1, on the reverse strand, counting down.
CACGGTCGCAGTGCCGTCACTGGTCTGGACCGCCGATTTGTGGGCGCTGCACGCGCCCAACGTAACCATTGTCGCAAGCATAAATCCGGCAATCGCGCTTTTCATATCGTGCTCTTCCGCGGTCCCTTGCTTGCCACCCTTTCCGGTTATACGTGTTTTGGGCCAGGGAAGATCTAAAAACATGACGATCAAGGCTCAATTTCCGGACGAACAAACCGCGGACGGGCAGTTCGACCGACAACCCGATTCGTTTCGTCAGTGGGTGAGCGCCGACGGTTCTTCGGGTTTTCCGGCCGAAGCCGGTCGCTATCATCTGTACGTATCGCTTGCGTGCCCGTGGGCGAGCCGCACGGTCATCGTTCGCAAGCTCAAGCGCTTAGAGCACGTTATCGGAATGACTGTTGTCGATCCCATCCGCGACGAACGCGGTTGGCGCTTTTTGCCCGAACAGCCCGACCCACTCAACGGCTGGGACTACTTGCGGGAAGCCTATATCGCGACGGGTCCAGACTATAAAGGTCGTGTCACCGTGCCGGTCCTGTGGGATACGCGTACAAAGCGCATCGTCAGTAACTCGGACGACGATATCATGCGGATGTTCGAAATCGAATTCGATGCATTTGGCGATACGAGCATCGACCTCTATCCCCTCCCGTTGCGTAACGAGATCGACGAGCTCAACGACCTGTTGTACGGAACCGTCAACGACGGCGTCTACCGCGCCGGCTTCGCAACCTCGCAGGGCGCCTACGAACGCGCCGCGTATCGCGTCTTCGAAACGCTAGACGCGATGGAGGAGCGGCTCGCGACGCAGCGTTACCTTTTTGGCTCGCAGCCGGTCGAGACGGATTGGCGGTTTTTTGTAACGCTCGTGCGTTTCGATGCGGTCTATTACGGCCATTTCAAATGTAACCTGCGCCGTATCGCCGACTATCCCAATTTATTTGGCTATCTGCGAGATCTCTACCAGATGGACGCCATCGCCGGGACGGTAAATTTCGATCACATCAAGCGCCACTACTATTGCACGCATGCCGACATCAATCCAACGCGCATCGTGCCGATCGGTCCGCTCCAGGACTTAAGCGCGCCGCACGGCCGCGAACGGCTTTCCCAGGAATGTCTCGGAAAAACCCAATAGGATCGAATCATGAAAAAAGTCTTTCTTGCGCTGTTTTTGGCGCTTAACATGCTTCCGGTCGCCGCTTTGGCGGACGATCCTAATCCCCCCGGCGCACCGACTGCAGCGCAGCGTCAGGCGATGTCCGACACGTTTAAAACCTTCCGTGAGCGCGAAGGCCAGCTCATGCATCAGTTCCGTTCACAAGTCCTGTCCGCCTTAACGAGTGCTCACCGCAACGAGGTCGCGAGCCTCGTCGGTCAGCTAGCCATTTCGAACAATCCGGATCCGCGCGCCGCGGCGCACCAGCTCGACTCCATGCTCTCGCAAAGTGAACAGCAAGCAATTCTGTCGGCGCACAGCTCTTTCCGCGAGCAGAGCAAAACGTTGCACGATCAACTGCGTTCGCAAATGCAGAGCCAGATGCCCAATGGGCCCTTTCACGATCGTATGGGCGGCCCAATGAGCGCGCACACATCGTCGCACCAGCCCGATGCGGGCATGATCGTGCTTCACACGCTCTCGCATTTCGAGCCAATGGACCATCCGGGCGGGGGTGGCCCGCCGCACGGCCCATAATCGAACGCGCCGCTTAAAGGCGTAAGAGGATAACAGCGCACACCACCGGAGTCCGGCGGTGTGCGTTTTCAATTGGAGCCGTGGCAGCGAACGCTCTGGCTCATGGTCGCGGTCCAGGCGCTCATGTCGTGCGCCTTTTCCGCATCGGGACCGTTCCTGCCGCTGTTCATCATTCAACTCGGCGTGCATCCGCTTTCGGCGGTCGATCTCTGGTCGGGTGCGGTCATGGCGATCAACTTTCTGCTCGCTGCACTTTTTTCTCCGTTGTGGGGCGGTCTCGCCGATCGCGTTGGTCGCAAACCAATGGTGGTGCGCTCTTGCGTGGCGATTTCGCTTTTCACCGCGATCATGGGCGTAACGCAAAATGTGTGGCAGCTCTTTATCGCGCGCGCCTGCATGGGCATGTTCAGCGGCTTTTCGGCCGCCGCAACGACGCTGGTTGGCACGCAAGTGCCTGAAGATCGACTCGGATTTTCGCTCGGATGGATGGCGACCGGACAGCTCGTCGGAGCACTCTGCGGTCCGCTCGTCGGCGGGTATCTTGCCGACCGAACGCGCGATTACCGGCTGGTATTTGTCGTCACGGCTCTCTTCGCGGTAGCGGCAACGCTGGTGTGCGCATTTTTCGTTCGGGAGAACTTCGTACGACCGGATCGTAGCGATACGCAGACGACCTCGCTCTGGGCTCGCATTCTTGAGCTCGTCCGCCATCCGCAACTCATTCCAATGTTCGTCGTCGTCTTGCTGGCGCAAGTCGTCGCCTTTGGCGCTGCGCCCGTGGTGCCGCTCTTCGTTCGAGAGCTGGCGGGCAACGTGCCGTGGCTTGCGACGGCGGCCGGCGCGGCCTTTGCGGTCGTGGGTCTTGCCGACCTCATTGCGTCGCCGTTTCTCGGTAAGCGCAGCGACCGAATCGGTTACCGCCGCGTGCTGCTCGCGTCACTTGCCGGTGTTGCATGCTTTACGATTCCCCAAGCTTTCGTCCGCGGCGTCGCCGCCTTCATTGCCTTACGTTTCGGGGTCGGTTTGTTCTTGGGAGGCGTTTTGCCGACGGCGAACGCGTTGATTGCGCGCAGCTTTCCGCCGCATCATCGCGGACAGGTGTTCGGGATTACGTCGAGTGCAACGTTCTTCGGCATGTTTTCGGGTCCGCTGCTCGGTGGTATCGTTGCGGCGCGTCTTGGGTTTCCGGCCGTGTTCTTGACGATCGGTGGATTGGCTCTCGCTAATCTCGTTTGGGTGGCATGTAGCGTACGCTCGCGGTAAACTGCTTGACCAAGCGCTCGATGCCGTCGCGATCTGCGTCTGAAAAGCGGGCCGGCAGCGGACTGTCGACGTCGAAGACGCCAAAGACGTGCTTGCCCGAGATTAGGGGCACGACGATTTCGGAACGTGACGCCGAATCACACGCAATGTGATCCGAGAACGCGGTCATGTCATCAACGACGACCGTCTGTCCTGAGGTCGCCGCTCGTCCGCAAACGCCGCGACCGCTGGGCAGGCGCGCGCACGCGGGCTTACCGACAAATGGTCCCAACACGAGCGAACCGTCATCGCAGAGAAAGTAGAAGCCGGCCCAGTTGACCTCGGGCAGTTCGTGATAGACGAAAGCGGCAAAGTTCGCCGCGTTCGCGATGAAGTCGCTTTCCTCGGCGAGCAAGTCTCGAACTTGACGCTCGACGAGATCGAACGAAACGCTCACAGGCTCCCGACGCGGCTAACAAGCGCAACCGCCGCCGCGATTGCCACGATATCTTCGAACAATCCGGCCGGCACGTTTCCGAGTAGAGCGCTCGCGCGCATCCGGGCGGCCAAGCCGGCGTACGCACCGATCATCGCGCCGAGTGCGCCGGCCAGCGCACCAACGATTGCCAGGTCTGCGCTCGAAACGGCGATCCACCAGCCGACGAAGGCACCGCTTGCGAAACGAGCGACTAGGCCCGTCGCCGCGGTTCGATTTGGCGCTTTCGGATGGAGATCGCCGAGGTATTCAAAGATGGCCGCCGCGCCCAACACGTATGCCCACGCGCCTCCATGACGCATAATCCAAAGCGCGGCCGGCGGGGTGAACGTGCGTAGTCCGGCAACAATTCCAAGAAGAAACGCAAGCGAAAGGGCGGTCACGTGCATAATAGCGAAGTTGTCATTAGCGGCAGGGCGCTTGTCTGCCTTGTGAAAAAGGAAACGGTTTATTGCGCGTAGCGCCTTGGATTCTCACCGCCGCATTGCTTTCTGGCTGTTCGAGTAGCAGCAGCACTACGCCACCGTTGCCGCCGACCCCACCGTCTATCTCCGTGCTGACGGCGGGGACCCTCAAAATCGTGGGCGATCTCCTCGCGGCGAGCGCGACGCAAGGTTCCTATCACGGTCCTTTTACTTATGTTTCCTCAAAAGGCGCGGTGCTCGGACTGTCGCTGAAGCCGCCCACCTATCAAACGAAGTTTTCATCGCGCGTAACCAGCTCAAATGGCAAGGTCTACGTTGTTGCCGCGGGAACCGGCACAGCATCGGTAACGGTGTATGGCTCGCAAGGCGTCACGGCCGCACCGCCTGCACTCCAAAACGTTACGATCACGAGCTCAACGCCGGTGAAGGTGCAACCCGGACAGCTGAGCTTCACTTCTGCCGGTACGGGAAACGCCAAGAGCGTAACGGTGACGCAAGACGGTTATTCGGGCAGCTTCAGCCAGAGTAATTCGTGCGCGAAAATCGCCTCCGTAACGGAAAAAAGCAATGCTGGTGGCAAGGCGAGCTACCTCGTTACGCCGTTAGGCACGGGATCCTGTGCGGCGGTTTTTGCCGGCGGGAATGCCAAGAGTGCAACGCTGCCGATTAGCGTGAGCGTCGAGTCGCAGATCGTCCTTTCGCCCGCGAGCGTAACGCTCAAAACGACCGCCTCGACAACGGTCGACGTCTCGCAAAAGAATTACACCGAAGCGTTTCGGGAGAGCGACACGTGCGCACGGATTGCACAGATTGTTGCAAGGACGAACGGCGGCGGAAAAGCCAAATACGTCGTCAGCTCGCTTGGTAATGGGGCTTGCAATGCAACGTTTACCGGAGGAGACGGAGCAAGCGCGAAGCTGCCGATTTCGGTCGCCTTGCCGCGCGTGAAGCTTTCCCCCACGAGCATGACCTTCAACACGTCAGGTTCGAGCAGCGCCCAAGTTGTCAGCGTCTCACAGAAGGGATACGACGGCTCGTTTACCGAGACTGACGACTGCTTAAACGTGACGACCGTCGTCGCGATGAGCAACGGCCACGGAAAGGCAATGTATACCGTAACGGCGAGTGCGACCGGTTCGTGCAATGCGACGTTTACGGGTGCAAACCGCGAGCGCGCACGATTGCCGATCGCCGTCGCATTACCGGGATCGGTACTGCTTGTTCCGACTTCGCTAAACTTCAGCGGCACCGGGCCAGGCCATGCCCAGAGCGTCAGCGCCTCACAATCGGGATACTCCGGCACCTTTACCGAGATTGACGATTGCAGCGGGATCAGCACCATCGTGCCGTCGACCCATGGGATGTTCACGGTTACGGCGATCAATGACGGAAGCTGCACGGCGGTTTTCACCGGCGGCAATCATCAAACGGCTCCGTTGCCGATCCTCGTCGCGGTTCCTGGCGGCGTTACGGCATCACCCTCGCCTCTAAACTTTCTTGCGACCGGTGCGCCAAGCGCGATCGTCGAAACGGTGACACAATCTGCTTATGGCGGCACATTCATGGAAAGTGACACCTGCAGCTCGATTGCGGCGTTCTCGGTTCTCACCAATGGCAGTGGAACGGCAACGTACCGAGTCACGCCGCTCGCCGCCGGAATCTGTGAAGCGGTGTTTACGGGAGGCGCATCTCAAACGTTTGTGCTTGGAGTTACCGTCACCCAAACTGGCTTTGGGGTTCAGGTTCGACGGGCATACCAGGCGGTGCGTCCATGAGCAGACTGCGCACCATGGCAATCGGCGCGGCGTTTGCGACATTACTGAGCGCTTGCACGGGCAGCGGCTCCCTTGCCGGTCATGGCGGCACGACGCTGCCGCCCACAGCAGTGCGCGCACCGCGCGCGACGGCAACGGTGTATTTCAGCATTACGATACCCAAGCGAAACATGCGCGAGCGTCGGCCACGGTACGTATCCCCCAACACGCAATCGCTTACGGTCAGCGTGAATGGCGGAACTCCTCAAGCCATCGGCTTGACGCCGTCTTCGGATCCACATTGCAATGGTGCGACCCCACCAATCGTGTGCACGAATCTCTCGGTGACGGCTCCGGTCGGCAGCGACTCGTTTACCTTCAAGCTCTATGAGAATGCATTGGTGTCGGGGGCAGAGCCACCAAACCCGACGCTGCTATCGACGTATACGACGCCCACCCCCGTCGACATCGTTGAGGGAACGACGAATGATCTCGGCAACTTTGCAACCAACGGTGTACCGTCAGCGATCGCGCTGGCGCCGCCGCTTCTGGTTGCGCCGGCGGATGGGCACCGGCACGAGTTTGCACTAAGCGCCATCGTCAAGGATGCAAGCGGCGCGACGATCATTGCGCCGGGAGAGTACAGCACGCCGATTGGTCTTAGCGTGACGGGCGATCCCAATCACGCGGTAACGCTGTCGGCAACGCAGATCACGTCTCCGTCAAGCACGGGAACGACTGGCGTTACAGTGATCTATGATGCGAGCAAAGCGCTGCGCAGTGCGACGATCTCTGCGACCGCAAGCGGTGCAAGCTCCGCGCAGTCCTTTGTCAATCCATTAGTTTACCTGTTGAACTCTTCTGCCGACATCATCGTCGGCGGCACGAGCCGCAGCATCGTCGTCAGCGAAGCGCAGTATGCAGGCAGGTTCACGATCAGCGGAGAGAACTCGAGCGTTCGCGTCGTGTGCTCCACGGCAACGTGTGCACCGCCTCTTCCGGGTGGCGAGATAACGCTGACCGTTACCGGGCTGCGGCCGGGCACGCCGACATTGCGCATCGCCGATACAAATGGTGCGGTCGCACCGGTGCCGCTGACGGTCAGTCTCGCACCGTCATTCTCGTACACGGGAAGAGCGCAAACCTTTGTGGTTCCTCCCGGCGTCACTGCGCTGACCGTGCGTGCGTTGGGAGCGAGCGGCGCAGAAGGTGGTCAACACGCATCCGGTGGTCGCGGTGGTGAGACGGCAGCAACTGTCGCGGTAACGCCCGGCGAGCGTTTAGATTTGTTCGTCGGCGGCGAAGGCGGAGCGCCTCGTGGTTGTGCCGGCGGAGCGGGCGGTTTCAACGGCGGCGCAGCGGGTGGCGGACGGGGAAGCCATACTGGGATTGGGTTTCTCTGTCATCGCACTGGTGCCGGCGGCGGCGGTGGCGCAAGCGACGTGCGGCGCGGGCGCAGTGCAACCGATCTGCTCGTCGTTGCCGGCGGCGGCGGCGGCGCAAGCGGTCTGGGTCATGCGGCCGGCGGCGGCGGTGGTGACGTTGTTGCAGAGCCCGGCGAAGGAACGCATCTTTGTTCCGGCGGCGGCGGAGCAACGCAATCCAAAGGCGGTGCCGGCGGCGATTGCAAGCTCGTGTGCCGCGACCGCGGTGCTGCCGGAACGCGCCACGATGGTGGAGACGGAGGCAACGCCTCGATTCCACCGATTCCCGGTGGCGGCGGCGGTGGTGGGGGCGGCGGCTACTATGGTGGCGGCGGCGCTTGTGGGACCCGCGTTGCAGACTCAGCGGCAGGCGGCGGCGGATCGTCGTTTGTCGTCAAAGGCGCAACGAACGTCACCATGCGCCGCGGCGTTCAGCGCGGTGACGGTTTCATCGTGCTTTCCTGGTAGGCGCGCAATCACGCGAACAAAACAAACGCTGGCATTCTTTAACAGAACGCCAGCGTCTTTTTGGCCGCGAAAGCCTTCTCGTGTTAGTTCAGCATTTTCCGCCAGCCTGTTTGCCGGGATAAACTACCAAAACGGCTTGCGCCGCGGTCGGAACCGCTTGCCCTTTCAGTAGCGTTCCGAGCCCGCCGATAATGCCTCCGTACTTGCTCTTCTTTGCTTTCACAAAGCACGGTGTCAGACCGATTGAGATACCGTCGATAGTGGCTTGCCCGAAGGCAGTATAAGTCTTGTTAGGCAGAAGCTTCTTCCCGGCCAATCCACCGCCGGCCGGAAGGTTCGTGCCGAAGTCCGTTGCGCCCGAAATCGAGAGCTGCAAATAGAAGATCGCCGTTCCGCTTCCGAGCGACGGCAGCTTGTGATTGTAGTTCGTCGTGCTGCTGATGAGCTTAAGTTTGATCGACGGCTTCGCACTGGGATATTCAATTGAGCCGCCAAATCCGCCGAACGCGGGTATGCAAAACGATCCACCGCTCGTCTTCAATGTTACCGTCGCACTGCCGTATTTGGATTTAAGTTTTTCCCCCTTACAATTTGACGGCACGGGGTGGCGCGCCGAATCTCCCGCCGACGGGGCGAGCTGCGTTGGAGCAAACGTGTTGGGAAGCAGCGCTCCGCCGGAATGTCCGGCACACGCGCTGAGCGCTACCGCGGCGGCCAATGACGCAATGCCCCGCGGCTGAAGCAAACGTGAGCGCATGAGTTCTCCTCCGAGTGTAAAACGCTTGAGGCACGGGCCATTCCAGCGAGGGGTTCGGTGCCCTGCCGGGGCGAGCAGCCGCGCGGGGCCTAACAGCCCTACGCGGGCGACCAGACGCTTTGCTATAATGGCCACCTTACAACCGGGCGAGGGGAGCAATGAGCGATCAAGGATTAAAGCAGCGCATAATGACGCGACTCTTCTGGCGTTACCAAAATGCCGGAACTGACGACCGGCAGATCGCGATTTCTGACCTCGCGCGTGAGCTGCGCGAGGACCCCCGGAACGTCACCCTGGTTTGCGAGCGTCTTATGGAGTCTGGCCTGCTTCGGGGCGACGATACGATGATGGATCTGGTGCGCCTTTCCCCCCAAGGCATTGAGTATTGTGAGGGTCTGGTCACCCTCCTAAGCTAGCCGACGGCTTCTTAACAGACTTCGCACAGGACGCACCTAAAGCGTCCGAGCGCACTCTCCGATCTTAATCTTTGTATGAAGCCGTGTAAGAGACGCTTTAAGAGTCCCTTTGTTCTGCTGGCTGTCGTCGCGCTCGCGTTCTCGGCGTGCGCCGGACAACAGTCTGCACTATTGCCGTCGCCGCTCGGGTCGGCTGTCCAAGGTAATACCCTCCGGATGGGTTCCCCGATAAGTTCCGGGCAGCTCCCCCGTTCGGACGGAACGCGTCGGCCCGCCGGCAGATCGCTCCGACCAACGACGGCGGGCAAACAATCGCTAACGGTAACGGGCCAGATCACGCTGGTCGGAACCGGCGGCTTTGTCATCAACGTGAGCCAGGGTTGCAGCGTTGGCGGAAACAGCCCTTTACCGGTGCTTGGGGCCGGCGGTCGACCCGGCGGCGCATCCGCGCGGTCTTTAATGATCGTCACCACCAACTCGGCCACGACTTTGATGGGCGGTTCGCCCGCGGTCGGCCTGTATGCCGAAGCGACGGGAACGGGCTCGTGCACGCTTGTGACATCGCAAGCCCCGTCGGCAAACGCTACGCCCTGTGCGAAATCCAATATAATCTGCGTCGCCCCGCTCTATCCCTCGATTACGGCCGGAACAGTGACGCTCTCTCGCGTTCCGTTCGGCCAAACGCCGTGCACCAATCAGACCGGTCCCCCAGCGGCCGCCGCCGCGTACGCGAAGATAAACAATCCCGTTAGCGTTGGCGGTAATGGACAAGGCTGTACTGGCGAACAAAATTGTGGCAGCCAGCTACAACAGGCGCCGCCGGCCACAGGCGTGTTGTCGCCGGTTTCGGGCCCCGCGGCCCCGGCCGCCTCGTGCAGCCCGTCGGCGTGCGTACTCGACGCCCAAAATCCGGCGCCCTGCGCAACGGGCTCGCCGGTAGCCCAGCAAAGCGATCCGTCACCCGCGGCGTCTCCGCCGGGCTCGCCCGCGCCGGCGGTCTCTCCAAGCGCTCCGGCCGTTACGCCAAGTCCGACGGCTTCGCCAACACCGGGACCACCGCACTAGAACTGCTTCCGCATCGGAAGACAGCAAACAGCGCCGCGACGTAAGCTCCGGCGCTGTTGTTATACTGCTGAGCATGGACGCCGACGCGATCGTGATCGGTGCCGGCGCCGCCGGCTTGGTGGCCGCACGACGTCTCGCCGGTAAAAAGCTGCAAGTAATTGTGTTGGAAGCGCGCAACAGAGTGGGCGGGCGCGTCTGGTCGCATCGCTCCGGCAACGATGCGACGCCGGCTGAACTCGGGGCCGAGTTCATTCACGGCAAAGCCGAGCAGACAATGGGCCTGCTCCGCGAGGCCGGGATGTCGGCAATAAGCACCGGCGGCGAATCATGGAGTTGCGCCAATGGCAGCCTACGTCATGACGAGACCGATTTTCTTACCGGGGCAAAACTCTTCGAGCGTACGCGTTCCCTGCAATCCGATGAGAGCGCCGAGCGCTTCTTGCGGAGATTTGAAAATGACGGCGCGACGCGAGCAATGGCGGCATTGGCGCGTCTGTTTGTGGAAGGATTCGAGGCCGCCGATCCGTCGCGCGCGAGCGCGCTGGCAATTGCCCAGGAATGGCGCTCGGGTGTCGATCTCGAGAGCGCGAGACCGCTGGGCGGGTATGGTCCGCTCTTCGAGCGCTTGCAGCGCGACTGTGAAACGGTCGGTGCACAGATTCGGTTATCGGCACGCGTGCGAGCCATCTCTTGGCGACGCGGCGGAGTCGCTGTGACGACGTCCGAGGCGAAAGGCGAGCAAACGATCCGGGCGCATGCCGCGATCGTAACCGTTCCGCTCGGCGTCTTGCGTCAGCGTGGCGGTGCCGGCGCCCTTGCGTTCGAGCCACCGTTGCCGCCGGCGAAGGAGGATGCGTTGCGGGGCATCGAGATGGGTCAAGTCGTTAAAGTCGTGCTGCGCTTTCGATCGCGTTTTTGGGAACGACTCGACAATGGCGTTTATCGTAACGCTGCCTTTTTCCGGTGCGATGGCCAGCCGTTTGCAACGTACTGGACGCACGTTCCGATACGCAGTGAATTGGTCGTCGCCTGGGCAGGCGGTCCGAAGGCCATCGCACTACGGAACAAATCGCGCGTGACGGTCATCGAACGCGCCCGTGACGGTTTCGCCGCATTGTTCGGAGACGGGGCGCAGGCACGCGACGAGTTCGAGGAGGGAATGATGCACGATTGGGAAGCCGATCCGTTCGCGCGCGGCGCATATAGCTACGTGGTCGTGGGTGCCGGCCAGGCGCGAGCCGCATTGGCGGCGGCGGTCGACGACACCGTTTTCTTCGCCGGCGAAGCAACGTCGATCGACGGTCAGGGCGGCACGGTAAATGGGGCATTCGAGACGGGCGCGCGCGCGGGAGCTCAGGTTGCAGCCGTGTTACATACGGATGCATCGCGCCGGTGAGCGCAACGCCGCTGTCTGAGTGGACGAGCTTTTACGTGATGACCGGATCGTCCGCGGCCGCGTTGACCGGCCTGATGTTCGTGGTCGTTACGCTAGCGACGAGAACGGAACGTGAACGTGCCCGCGCCGGGACGGCGGTGTTTAGCACGCCCACCGTGTTGCACTTTTGTGCCGCCTTACTCATTTCGGCAATCCTGAGCGCGCCGTGGCACGTGCTACAGCCCGCCGCATGGTTAATTGGACTTATCGGCCTTTGGGGGGTGATTTATATTCTACGCGTGATGTTTAGGACACGGCAGCTCAGCGCTTACACGGCAGACCTCGAGGACTGGGCCTGGTATACGATCCTGCCGCTCCTTGCATATTCGGTGACGCTTGCGAGCGCTGTTGCACTTTCCACAGCGCCTGCACAGGCGTTGTTCGCACTTGCAGCCGGCGTCGTGCTGCTCATCTTCATCGGCATACGAAACGCCTGGGATATCGTGACCTATCTTGCGATATCGTCAAGTAACCATAGTTAACATCTAAACATTTGATAATGACTAGAATCACTATCTAGTTCACGCTATGTTGCTTGAGCAATGTTTTAAGGGGATCTTCCTCGACTTCGCGTATTGAGCATCGTAGAATCCGAGGTCACACGGTCCGGCAAAGACCTGAAAGTGGAAGATCGGAATTAATGGTGGTAAATCTAAGCGGCGATTACGACATCAGCTCCGTCCCCAAACTGCGCCTGGAGCTTGAGGGCATCGAAAGCGCGCCCCGCGCGGTCGTCGATCTGTCGTATGTGACGTACGTCGACTCGAGTTGCATCGCCGAACTATTGATCTTCAATCATTTTCGCAAGCGCAGCGGATTATCGCCGTTGATAATCATCTCTCGACCCGGAAATCCCATGGTGTGGAGGGTCTTTGAGATCTGCGGAATCGCAATGTCCTGCAAGCTTATCGACAAGCACCCAACGCTCGACGACCGCGTGAAGACGTAATACCAATCGCCATCGATAACGCATCGCGCTCGAACTGAGGTCGAGGGCGTACGCGTGCGTAGATGAAGCGTTCGCGTGAGGCAACCCGGCATCGGCGTCCATTCCTGCGTACGGCGCAGAGAGACGGCGCCTTTCCCCGAGCCCCGGTCCGGACCACCGCGCCTTAGAGTTTTCGCCCGGCGCCCGGTTCGTCAAGGTGCAGGCGAGCAGGGGCTAGCCATCTTAAGATTTGTGTGATATTGTGTAAGCAATCCATTAACTTGATGTTGCTGGGGGTGCTCTGCAATGCGGGCGCAGCGCTATCTCGCCGGACTCATGACCGGAGCCGGCCTTCTCCTTTCTGGCTGTCAAGGAGGTTCGGTAGCGCCGCCCGCGTCGGGCCCCATTGCGGCTCCGGCGGCTGCGTCGAGGGACGACGCTGCCGCCGTAGCCGCCAAGAGACTTGCGCGCCCGGTGTTGCAGCAGAGCGACTTTCGGTATCTGGGCGCGTTTGCCGTCCCGGAAGAAGCTGTTGGTTGGACGGCGGCATACGCATTCGGCGGGCTCGCATTACGCCACACCGCAAAAGGCGTGGACTTCTTTGCTACGACGCATGTCTATAGCGGCGGTCTCGTGTACGAAATGAACGATCCGGGTTTGTCGACGACGCAACCGCCTACGACCAAGATCGTCAAGGGCTGCGGAGACATTTACCACGGGCATAAGTGGGTAAGCACAGCCGAAGGCGGCTGCGAGCTGCAGGCCAACAACTGGACTGAAGGTTTGTACTACGACGAGAGCCTGAAGCGCCTGTATTGGTCGTACGGTTTCAACTATAATGTCACCGGTACGCAAGATCCCGTTTTGGGTTACACGACATTTTCGAAGGGCCAAGCTACCGGATTCGGACCATGGACAACCACCAACGCTCCGTCGCAAATGGTGCGCGGTGGTTCGTTGCGTATACCGGCATGGTTTGCGAAGGCGTACACCGGCGGCGCTAGTCTTGGACTCGGTTTCGGCGGATACTATAGTGGCGATCAATACGCGTCACATGGGCCGGCCCTCTTTGCGACGAGAGATCCGTCTACGAGTGGAAGTACTCTCGCCACGACGGAGCTGCTTGCGTATCCCAGCAATCATCTCGCCATTCGCGACGCCAACTACGATAGTACGAACATCTCGTACGACCGTAATCCAAAAAACGGCGTTGGCTATTGGACATGGGCTGACAATGATTTCGGGGGTGGCATTTGGCTGGATCTGCCAACGAAGCAAGGCGTGCTGTTCTTTCCGCAGTGGGGCACCGGCGATGTCTGCTACAAGTGCTATAGCGACTGTGGCGGCGTCTGCGCGAGCGGATACGAAGGCGCCTGGTACGTCTACGATCCGAAGGATCTCGCCGCGGTGGCGCTCGGCAAAAAGAAGCCGTGGCAACCGAAGCCGACGTTTTGGGTGATGCCGCAGTATCCGCTCGGCGGCGCGCAGGTCACCGGTGTGGCCTTCGATTACGAAACAGACAACTTGTATCTCTACGTCTATCAGGCGTATCACTGTAGTGAAATTGCGGGCTGCTTCCCGCTCGTCTACGCGTACCATGTAAACGGGTAGCCACCGGAGAAGGCCCTATCCGATGCCATCGATGTTTTCTCGCGTGAGAAGTTGGACACGCGTGCTGCGTATCAGCGCGCTCGTCATCTCGATCGCCTTTTCGGTCGCATGCGCGGGCGGAGGCACGTCAGGGAGCGCGATCGGGGGCGGCAAGGCGATCGTTCCGGATGCTGCAACGCCACCCGCAACAACGACTGACCCCTTCGCTGCATTGACCCACTATCTTCACGATCTCGTTTCCTCAGGCCAACAGCCCGGCCTGGGTTTCGTCATCGTGCGCAATGGAATCGTCGTTTACGAGCAAGCATTCGGCAATCAGACAACGAGTTCGGTAATCGAGATCGGCTCGGCAACCAAAATGCCGTCCGCTCTTACGATCTTGAACCTCGTCCGCCGTGGCTTGCTGAACCTCGACGTCCCCGTATCGACCTACGTGCCCGGCCTCTTTCCCCAGGGAACGACCATTACGATGCGGGAGTTGCTCGCGCACACGTCGGGGATCAACAATTGCGGCACCAATCCGTGCGACGTTGGTCACGGCGGCGGGGACACCGCCAGTGCGCCATGTTTATCGAAGCCATATCAATCAATGGACGCCTGTGCGCAGAGCATCGTTGCCCTCGGTAGCAGTTTCACTCCGGGAACGGAGTTCGACTACGGCGGTGATGATTACCAAATCGCCGGCTACATCGCTGCGGTGGTTGCGGGCGAACCGTTCGTGCAGTTGTTCGCCGATACGATCGCCACCCCATGTGGTCTGACCTCTACCTACTATGATAGCCCGAAAGGCACCGTAACAAATCCGCGCATCGGCGGCGGCCTGTATACGACGCTCAGTGACTATGCGAAGCTGCTCGAGCTCAATCTTGGGGGCGGTACCTGCAACGGCAGGAGGGTGGTTTCGAAAAAAATGGTTGTCGCCATGCAACAAGATAACGTCGCCGGCTTACCGATCTTTTATACGGCAGACCCCGGCCACGATTACGGACTCTCCTGGTGGCACATTGCACCCGCAACCGGTGCAAACCCGGTCATCGTCCAGGACTTCGGCAAATTCGGTGCGTCGCCGTGGATCGACAACGAGTGTAAATACGGTGCGTTTCTTCTGATCAACGACGCTACCGATGGCGCGGGACAAGGTCTCATCATTATGGACACGATCATCAGCGACGGCTGGATTACGAAACCGTTGGGCTGCCCGGGGCAAAAAGCATCCCCGACGTGAGGTGACGTCGCCGCCTGAACTCGCCCTCTACCACGTGAACGGCTAGCGTTATTCGTCCGGGTCGAGCTCCTAGCGGTCAGCGATCGGCTGCCGCTCCTTCAGCGCGCAACGCTTTCGCTTGCCCGTTCGTAGTATAAGCAGACGCTGGATATGCTAAACTATGGAGTGCGGGAAGCGGGATGCTGGGAGATCGCAGGTTGCTTTGGATGCCAAGGCCACCGAGCGTGTTTCTGTTTCTGGCTGGACCGGGCGCTTGGAGCTGGACCGAGCGACAGTTAAGCTTTGCCCAGGACGCGCGACCGAATGAAGCGTGCTGGCGATACTGTTTAGATAGGTGGCTCGTTAGATAGGTGGCTCGTATGAATAGGTACCAAACGCAGCGGGGTCAAGCGCTGCCGATCATGGTGTTTTTGATCGTGGCTTTGCTAGGCTTTGCCGCGCTCGCAGTCGACGCCGGATACTGGCGCTACGACCAGCGCATTCAGCAGACCGCCGCCGATAGCGCCGCAATGGCGGGCGCGGTGGAGGTCGCATATAACGCCTCCGACGTGACGACTGCCGCGCAGAACGCCGCCGGCTCAAACGGCTTTACGAATAATTCCAACGGGGTCACGGTTACGGTAAACAATCCGCCTACCTCCGGTTCGTACACGACGAACGGCACAGCGGTCGAAGTGATCGTTACGCAGCAAAGCAAAACGTTTTTTGCCAATGTGTTCCGGAACTTCTCTTCGGTGACGACCGGAGCGCGAGCGGTTGCAGCGCGGACGAAGAACAACGATGGCTGCTTCTTTGAGACCAATGCCAGCGCGAACATAAGCCTTGCTGGCGCTCCCATATCGGCTGCGGGTTGCGCCCTGAACATGAACGGCACGTTCAGCGGCGCCGGCGAAACGATTACCTCAGCGGCGACAAACTATGCAGGCGGTACGCCTAGCTGCGCAGGGTGCACGCTGACTCCGCCCGCCACGAAAATCCCGCATTTTTCCGATCCGTGTCCGGAAATTACAGGCTGCGAGTACCTCACGAACAACCCGCCCCCAGTCAGCGGGTGCACGACGGTAAGCCAAGCCGGCAACTCTAAAACTATGACGCCTGGTTGTTACAGTAATATCAGTCTAGCCGGAGTTAATACGACGTTCGACTCGGGGTTGTACGTCATAACCGGCCCAGTCAGCGTTTCCGGCAACTCAATTACTGGCAGCAATGTCACCTTCTATATCACGGGCAGCGGATCCATCAGCATGGCCGGTGCTTCGGTAACGCTCTCGCCGCCGAGCAGCGGAAACTGGTCGGAGTACGGAAGCGGCGAAGGGAGCGTGCTTTTCTATCAACCGTCAACCGCTACGGGTAGTGTCTCTCTAGCGGGTACCACTCAGACGCTAAGCGGACTCATCTACCTCGGCGGCTCGGGCAGTCTTAGCTACGCTGGTGGCGGCTCAGGCTACGCTGTTGTCGTAACTGGCGCTAATTCGGTGAGTTTGGCCGGCAGTTCGGTCAATTTTGCCTCGCCGCCACCGGGCGGAGCGCTGATTAAGAACGCCACGCTGGTCGAATGACGGTGCGAACGATTATCCGGGCATTGAGAGCTTTCCACGATGCACAGTCCGGCGCGGCGGTGGTTGAGTTCGCTCTCATGGTGCCGCTCCTGAGCTTGTTAATCCTTGGAATCATCGAGTTCGGGCGGTTTGAATACGATAGCATAATTGTCAGCAACGCTGCGCATGCGGGCGCGCAGTACGGTGCGCAAGGCGGCACGTCAACCGCGGGGGATACTAGCGGTATGATAGCAGCTGCCCAGGCGGACGAGCAGCAACTCCCCGGCCCGGTGCCCTCGCCAACCGCGACAAGCTTTTCCGCCTGCTCGGGTAGTGGTACCGTGCCGACGTGTAACAACGCGACGGGCAGTTACGAGGTCACTATCGTTCAGGTCACTGCCTCGGGAACGTTCAACTCACTGTTTAATTATTACCTCTTGCCCAAGACGTTCAATATCACGTCCACCGCGTCGATGCAGGCATCACAATGAAGCTACATGCTCAGCGGGGGTCGACTATCGTAGAGTTCGCGATCGTAGTAATTGGGCTGATGCTCTTCATCCTCGGGATTATCGAATTCGGCCAGGCGCTCTACACGTATCACGCGGTCACCAACGCCGCTCGAATTGGAACGCGGTATGCCATCGTGCGGGGTACGGACGCCGGTTCGACGTGCGGTAGTTACACCGGTGCCGCGTGCGCGGCCACTAGCGCCCAGATTCAAGCCTTTGTACAAGCTCAAGCCGTGTTGCCGTCGCCGGGTCCAACGGTAAGTCCCTCATGGAGCACGGCCTCGTACTACAACCCGGGAACGTCGTGCAACTCCTCGACGCACGGCGCGGGCTGCCTCGTCAGCGTGCAGGTCACGTATCCGTTTCATTTTAACTTGCCACTAATCGCTCCGATTACCGTCAACTTCAACAGCACGTCACAGATGATCGTTTCCCAATAGCATCTGAGTGATGGCGGCGCCGCGAGCGGCGGCTTGGGTGCCTTGGTTAACAGCCAGAAGCCGCGGGTATGTTTTCGACTTGTAAAATAAGGCTCAGACATACTGTGCACCCGTAGCTCAAAGGACAGAACAGGGGCTCCTGATTTTCCCGGAGGTCTACGCGATGCGCGTGGCACGCTTTGACGCTTGGCCATAGGATAAAGCTGCGCGGCTGGGCGGGAGGACTACGTCGCAAGTGACGCCGCATACGCCAGGTCGGCGGCACGCCACTTGTTCGGCAAGTCGATTCGGCGGACATTCGCGGGGTACGTGCCGGATGCGTACTTTGCGATGCAACGACGCGGCGATACGCCTTGCGGCGTGCGGCTAGGCTATGTCGACTCGCGTTCCAACGTTGCGTCGATCTTCGCGCCCCTCGCGTCGTTGAGCCCAGCTTGCCGGAGAATGCCGTCGAATCTTGCTCATCCGATACGTTCTCGCCCAAAACGCGCGTCGGGTGCAGACGAGCGGTAATAGCGACTTTATCGCGTAATCGCTAGCGACCCGGAACTCCCGACACTGCAGACTAGGCAATCACGCCGTTCGTGGAGGCACAGGTTGCCAGCAGACGTGATTACTGTGGGCTCCCTTTGCACCGCCGGCGGCGCCTTATTGCCGGTGACGTGCATCCCTGAGTTATGCCGCAGATAGCTGGAGAGGTAGCATGATTTGTAGCCCTCGAGCGAACTCCTCGGGGGTACGATTTTCGAGGGCTTGATGCGGTCGATCGGTGTTGTAGTCGATTCGCCAAGCTTCGATGATGAGGCGAGCCTGGCCGAGCGTGGCGAACTGGTGCTCGTTCAAGCATTCGTCACGAAAACGGCCGTTGAATGACCGTCTTTGTCAATTTTAGGCGGCAACAACTTCGCGTCCGGCGTTCGCTATAAGCGCCTGATAGTCGTCGGCGAGGCGATAATAGACAACCGTCGCTAGACGCCGCTTAAGCGATCGCAGTGCAGCAGTAGGCGACTTTCCCTCGCGCAACTTTTTCCGGTAGTAGTCCTGGCCGGGATGACCCGAGATCCGACGCTGCACCACCGCCATGGTGTGCAGCAAACGATTCAGTTGTCGATTGCCACCCTTGTTAAGGCGCATCCGGCCAGTTTTCCCGCTCGAACACGGCAGAGGTGCGGACCCGGTACGCATCGCAAATGCATCGGCGTTGCGAACGTTTCGAATGTCACCAGCATGGCCAACTATTCCCGCGACGACGATCGAGGACACGCCGGTAATGCCGAGCAGCCCAGAGAATTTGCTAGCTAAAGGGCGGATCGCCGATTCTACCTCCATAATTTGCTCGTTATAGAGTCGGATTGCCGCGATCGCAAACTCCAGCTCCTTTAGGACGACCGCTACAACCGGCGAGAAGGCCTTGATCCGGCGCGCCCGCAGTTCGACCAATTTGAGCGCTTTTTCCCGATAACAGTCCCGTGGCACTTCTCCCAGCTGAAGGCGAAAAATGGCTGTCCGCAGGCGATTTATGGCTTGTACGCGAGCGTGCACCAGCTGATCACGGTGGTCGTAGTGAAGACGCAGTTCCTCGTGGACGTCGTCGCCATAGTAGCGACCGAGCCGGTCTCGTTCTCTAAGAACGGCCTCCGCAATTGCACGTGCGTCAATTGGGTCAGACTTACCTGAGCGAGTTCCGAAAGAACGATGACGCTTCGTTAGCCGCCCCGGAACCTCGTAGACCACGAGTTTCGCGGCGCAAAGATAATCCGCGAAAAGCCGCCCATAGGCGCCGGTACCCTCGATTCCCCAGACCGCCTTACCGTGCCGACGAACTCTCTTAACCGCGACATCAAAGCTTGCAGCACGGTTGTCGATACAAAATCGATCGATCTCCTTCCCGACGGAATCGATGAGTACGATCGCTAGCGAATCCTTGTGCGAATCAACTCCTGCCACTAAACTCATGTTGCCTCGCTATCTCAACCGCGATTGGCAAGTCTTTACAGAGCGTCAAGCGTTCGTCTTTAAAGCCAAAACTCGCGGTCGCTCTTGTGCTCGCCGGCAGGTCATTCACAAGCCACTAAGGCGATTCGATGGAAAGCCAGAACGAGCAATTGCCATGTTACCATGTAAAGATTCGACGTACGCATTTTGTGTTGGCTTGCCGGGCTGGATGAAGTGAAGACGCACCTTCCGATCACGAGCCCAACACGCCATGGCGATACTGGTTAACTCTGTCCCGTTGTCCATCACAATGGTTTGTGGAAAGCCTCGTACGGAGCCGATCGCATCAAGGACACGCGCAACACGGTGCCCCGAAAGCGACGTATCGACTTCGATGGCAAGGCATTCCCGTGTGAAGTCGTCGACGATGTTGAGCGTTCTGATTCGTCGGCCACTTTCTAACGTATCGTGAACAAAATCCAGCGACCAGCGCTCGTTCATCGACACGGCCGCTGCAGCTAAATCGCCGCGTCCAATCGCAACGCGCCGTTTGAGGCGCTTGCGCACCTGCAGATTTGCCTCGCGATAGACCCGCAGGACCCGCTTGATGTTGACCTTCCAGCCATCTCGGCGCAGGAGCACGGCCAATCGCCGATAGCCGAACCGCCGCCGTTCCGCCGCCAGTTCTTCCAGACGAGTACGAAGTGGCACATCGTCTTTAGGAATGCTTACATAACGGATCATCCGGCGATTCGCTCGGACGTACCGACAGGCTTGGCGTTCACTGACGTCGAGCTGCTCCTGAGCCGCCTGTACGACTCGACGCTTCTGCACAGGCGTTAGAAGTTTCCCGAGGCGGCAATCTTGAGCGTGTCGATGTGGAGCGCCTGATCGGCGACAATTCGCTTTAAACGGCGGTTCTCGTCTTCAAGCGCACGCATCTTTGCGACGTCGCTGATTTCCATTCCGCCAAACTTGGCTTTCCACGCATAGAACGTCGCTGGACTAATCCCATGCCGTCGGCAAAGATCTTTCGTCGGTGTGCCGGCTTCATGTTCTTTGAGGACACCGACAATCTGGCTTTCGCTGAATCGAGACTTCTTCACGGTGGTCTCCTTTGAGGCCGAAGGCCCCAGGATTCTCCACCTATCGTTGGCTCACTTTACGGGATGCACGTCACCGGCCTGCGCACCCGAAGTTGCTAGCGACCAGAAACTGCCGACATTACAGACTAGGCAATCTTGCCGTCCGTGGAGGCATAGGTTGCCAGCAGATGCGTTAACTGTGGGCTCCCATTGATCAAGCTCGACGTAGTTCAATCCCTTAAAGCTCTCTTGTTTCCAGTAGTAGACGAAGGCATTTGCCCTTAAACTATCTGCATGTAAGTTGGGAAACGTTGTCGGGTCTTAAACGCACGGTTACGATTCTCAGTGTACAGCTGACCAGAACGAGGCGGTATAGTGGAAAGCCCGGTTATCGGTAGCTGGAGTGGCCTGTCGGCATACCGTAGCGACCCAGGCGCTGGCTTTGGGCAGCGACGTGGGGACGGTCGCCGCACTCCTTGGCCATGCCTCTGCATCGACAGCGCTCAACCTCTATCGCCACGTCGTGCCAGGGTCGAAAAGGCGGCGGTCGGGTGTGTCAGCGAAGCCTTTGTTCAAGCTCACGCTAGGCTCGCGACTGCCGAGAAGGCGGCTGCCGAGAGCGCTGCACGAGCTAGGCAGGATCAGCCTACTGCAACCAAATTGGAACCAAAATCTAAAATGGCCGTAGGCTGATGAAGCGATGCGGCGCAAGAACCTTGTAAAATAAGGCTCAAATGAACCGTGCGCCCGTAGCTCAAAGGATAGAGCAGGGGACTCCTAAGCCCAAGGTTGCCAGTTCGATTCTGGCCGGGCGCACCATAAGAAGCGGTCCCGGAGGCGGTCGCCCGCCCGCAATCTTGCGAACCCCCTTGCCCTGTGCTAGCATAGGAGGTCGAACGGACCTCGGGTCCGTTTTATTCATGTTCGAGAATGAGTTTGGGGGCCAACTGTGGCCAAAAAAGAAACGCGCGTCATGGTAGTGATGGCCTGCAGCGAATGCAAGCGCCGAAATTACAACACGCAGAAAAACAAGCAGAAGACGACCGAGCGGTTAGAGCTTAGCAAGTATTGCCGCTTTTGCCGCTGTCATCGTCCGCACCGTGAGACGAGATAGAGCCGAGGACGCCACGAGCAACAAGAATAGGGCGGTGGCGCAATTGGTAGCGCAGCGGTCTCCAAAACCGTCGGTTGCAGGTTCGAGTCCTGTCCGCCCTGCCAGTTTTTCAGGAGAGAACCTTTGGTGAACGAGCAGAAGAAGGCCCAGGCGATTGCCGGTGGTGACTTCATTCGCGGAGTGATCGCCGAACTACGCCGCGTCACGTGGCCAACTCGTGAAGAGTGGATTTCGGCGACGGTGCTCACCATTGCTCTCGTCGTCGGCATCGGCTTGTTTACGTTTCTACTCGACCAGCTCTTTGGATGGCTGTTCAGTTTGATTCATCCGGTGACCAGCTAATGCACGATAATATGTTTGACGTCGATCGCGATCAGTCCGTCGCCACCGAGCCGCACGAGGCGTCAGTCGATGACGTGTTTGCTGAAGAACCGGCAACGGAAGCGCCTTTCGTAGAGGATGCCGTCGTCGAGGATACCGTCGAAAATCCGGTTACTGAGGAATCGGCGACCGAGGAATCGGGCATCGAGGAATCCGCCCCCGAAGATTCCGTGGCCGAAGGATCCGTTGTCGACGAATTGGCTCCCGAGGCATTCGTTACGGAAGAACCGTCTGCTGAAGGGCCCGTTACCGCCGAACCGGCCGCGCCGCGTAAGCGCAAGGATAACCGGAACTGGTTTGTCGTCCACACGTACTCGGGCTACGAAAACAAGGTTAAAGCGAACCTCGAGCGCCGTATTCATTCCATGGGCATGCAAGACAAGATCTTTCGCGTACTCGTGCCGATGGAAGACGAAGTCGAGTTTAAAGACGGCAAGCGCAAGATAACGCCCAAGAAAGTCTTCCCGGGTTACGTTCTCGTTGAGATGATCATGGACGACCAGTCGTGGTACGTCGTGCGGAACACGCAAGGCGTCACCGGCTTTGTTGGAAGTCCAGGCCCGGGCGAAAAGCCGGTGCCGTTGCAAGACAAAGAAGTAAAGACGATTCTCAAGCAGATGGGCATCGAAGCGCCCAAACTCAAGATCGATTTCCGCAAAGGCGATCGCGTCAAGGTCACGTCGGGTCCGTTCTTCGATTTCACCGGCGTGGTCGACGAAATCGCACCGGAGAAGGAGCGCTTGCGCGCGCTTATCTCGATCTTCGGTCGCGAGACGCCCGTGGAGCTCGAATTCTTCCAAGTGGAGAAAGTTTAAAGGTTTCTCGCAAGATAGACCCCGGCTTGCGAGCCTCTCGAGGGGCAGAAGCGTCGAAGAGACGCGTCGTTAAGGAGAAAACATGGCTAAGAAGGTCGTAGGCAAAATCGGCCTACAGATACCCGCGGGCAAAGCAACCCCCGCGCCGCCGATCGGTCCGGCTCTCGGACCGTACTCGCTCAACATCATGGACTTCTGCAAGCAGTACAACGAACGTACCGCCTCGCAGACGGGCATGATCGTTCCCGTCGAGATCACGGTTTACGAAGACCGCACGTTCACGTTCATCACGAAGACGCCGCCGGCGTCGTTTCTCATTAAACAGGCGCTGAAGATCGAGTCGGGCAGCAAAGAGCCAAATCGTAATAAAGTCGGCAAACTGACGCAGAAACAGCTCGAAGAAATTGCCAAGGTCAAAATGCCCGACATCAATGCCAACGATATGGACGCGGCAAAGAAGATCATTGCAGGCACGGCGCGCTCGATGGGTGTCGAGGTGGATGCATAGACATGCCGCAGCATCACGGGAAGCGTTTCAAAAAGCTCGTCAGCGATTTCGATCGCAAGCAGCTGTTTTCTACGTCGGAAGCGGTTGCGATCGTGAAGAAAAACGCGAACGCGAAGTTCAACGAAACGGTCGAGGCCCATATTCGCCTCGGTGTCGATCCGAAAAAGAGCGACCAGAACGTCCGCGGCACGGTTCTTTTACCGCACGGCACGGGTCGCATCGTGCGTGTAATTGCATTCGCCAAGGGTGATAATGCGAAAGCGGCTCAGGAAGCCGGGGCCGACGTGGTTGGCGATCAAGATCTCATCGATAGAATAAAAGGCGGATTCACAGAGTTTGAAGTCGCGGTGGCCACTCCAGACATGATGGCTCAAGTCGGTAAAGAACTGGGCCGCATCCTCGCGCAAAAAATGCCGAATCCAAAGGCGGGTACGGTGACGCCCAATATCGGCGCGGCCATTCGCGACATCAAAGCCGGTAAGGTGGAATTCCGTTTGGATAAAACGGGCATCATTCACACGATTGTTGGTAAAGCCGGCTTCGAGCAAGAGCATTTGCTCGAGAACGTCTCGACGCTCCTCGACGCCGTCGTTCGCGCTAAACCGGCGGCGTCAAAAGGCACGTATTTACGCAGCGTCACGCTAACGAGTACGATGGGTCCGGGGGTCAAAGTCGACCCGAACCGCATTAAAGCGACGGCCTAAGCGCGGTTACGAGAAGGCGACCTTTCCAGTGTGCAGATCGTAGATAGCACCGATAACCTGGAGCGAGCCGTTGTGGATGGCATCGGCGACAATTTGCGAACGGCTCGTCATGGCCGCGACGTTCAAGCGAACGTTTTCGGCCACCGCATTGGCGACCCAATCACCGGGGTTGCCTTTGGTCGCTTTTGCAGCCGGCTCGATCGCCGTCACGAGATCCTGAATATGTCCCGGCTGCGTCGTCCCTTTCTCGACGTAGCTGACGGCGGCGCTGACCGCGCCGCAACTGCTGTGCCCTAAGACAACGATCAGCTTCGACTTCAGCACAGCGACCGAATACTCGATTGAGCCGAGCCCGTCGCCAGTAAGGTAATTGCCCGCGACTCGTACCACGAACACATTGCCCGGAGGCTGATCGAAAACGGATTCAACCGGTACGCGCGAGTCCGAGCAGCCGAGAACGATTGCAAAAGGGTTCTGGCCGCTAGCGAGTTCTGCCACCCGGGCGGTCACCGGTCCGCACTCCGGCTTGCCGGAAGCGAACCGCGCATTTCCCGTTTTGAGCGTGGCGATGGCTTCGGCCGGTGTCACGGCGGCCATGGGAGGGCCGCCTCCGGCCGCATCAGCGAGCATTGGGCGCAGCAATTCTTCGGCAGCAGCGAAGGCGCCTAGGCCGACCGCCGCCGTTTTCAAGAACGAACGCCGCGCGAGTTCGCGATTCACCTGTGTCATGGGTCTCCTTCCAAACGAGGCCTTGCGCCTCGCCCCGGCGATGTGGTAGCCTAACCAACGGCTCCAAAGACCGTAGGTCCCCTCGCGGGGATAATGTCGCAAGATAACCTACCGAGGACGCAAGTCGTGATCCTGCGCGCGCCGCGCGCACGTTCGTTACAAAGCGCCCTCTGGACGGATGGAGCGCTTTTTTAGTTCGAGAAAGCAATACGCGACGATGCCGATTCCACGTAAAGAAACCGCTGTACAAGACCTGCACAACCGCCTTGCCGCCGCGCAGAGCCTGTTCTTTACCGATTATGCAGGCTTGACGGTCGACGAGATTACCAAGCTGCGCGGGGAGCTGCGCAAGAACGGCAACAGCTATCGCGTCGTCAAGAATACGCTCTTCCGAATCGCGTGCGGCGACTTAGCGACGCAGTTAGAAAACGTCCTCGCGGGTCCGACGGGCGTTGTTTTTGCCGGAAACGATCCGATCGCTCCTGCCAAGGCCCTAAAGACGTTCAGCGACACAGTCAAGAAAATCGGCATCAAAGCCGCCTACATCGACGGCAAGCTTGTCACGGCTTCGGAAGTCAACGCGCTCGCGCTGCTGCCGTCCAAAACCGAACTGATTGCCAAACTCGTAGGCTCGCTCGCATCTCCGCTGCGCGGTTTCGTAACCGTGCTATCGGGGAACCTGAGCGGCCTCGCTCGCGTGCTGAGCGCGATTCGCGAGCAAAAAGAAGCTCAACCCACCGTTTAAGGAGAGTATACGCATAATGGCTGTTGCCGATCTCATCGAACAAATCGATAAACTCACCGTACTCGAGCTCGCGGATCTCGTCAAAGCGCTCGAAGAGAAGTATGGCGTCTCGGCTGCGGCGCCGGCCATGATGGCCGCGGCCCCGGCTGGAGCTGCCGCTGCACCGGCTGCCGAAAAGACCGAGTTTGACGTCATCCTGACTGAGGCGGGTGCCGAAAAAATCAAAGTGATCAAGGCAGTACGAGAACTCACGAGTCTCGGCTTGACCGAAGCAAAATCGTTTGTCGAAAGTGCTCCGAAGCCCGTCAAGGAGGGAGTCACCAAAGACGAAGCCGAGCAGGTCAAGAAGAAGCTGGAAGAAGCCGGTGCCAAGGTAGAGATCAAATAAAAACGACGGAGGCGATCAGCCTCCGTCTTCATTCATTTACGCCCTTACGTCATGCTCGCGTTACGGCGGATAGCCTCCGGCTGGGACGCCAACCATGGGCTCCGCCGGAGTTTGCGGGGTTCCCCCCGCCGGTGCGACGCTCGCAGGACCCGCATAGGGATACGATTGTGCGCGGTACTGCTGCCCCTGATACTGCTGCGCTTGATACTGTTGCGCCTGATATTGTTGCGCTTGATACTGTTGCGCATGGTATTGCTGCGCCTGATATTGTTGCGCTTGATACTGTTGCGCGTGGTATTGCTGCGCCTGATATTGTTGCGTCTGGTACTGTTGGGACGGCGGCGCTTGCTGGGCCAGGCTTGGTGCGGTCAACGCAATGGCAAGCGGCACACCCAAAAGGGCAGCGGAGCTCAAAACGAAAAAGCGGCGCATCGTCAACGCACCTTAGCTGCGCTTGGAATCCAGCCCTTCCTTGCCTAGCTTAGGACGGTGGGTATTGCGGATAGCCTTGCTGCGGATAGCCTTGCTGCGGGTAGCCCGGCGGCGGATAGCCCCCGCCGGGATATTGCGGGTAGCCCTGCGGCGGATAGCCCTGGCCGGGATATTGCGGGTAGCCCTGCGGCGGATAGCCCTGGCCGGGATATTGCGGGTAGCCCTGCGGCGGATAGCCCTGGCCGGGATATTGCGGGTAGCCCTGCGGCGGATAGCCCTGGCCGGGATATTGCGGGTAGCCCTGCGGCGGATAGCCTTGGCTCGGATATTGCGGGTAGCCCTGGCCCGGATACTGCGGATAGCCTTGTTGCGGATAGCCTTGTTGCGGATAGCCTTGTTGCGGATAGCCTTGTTGCGGATAGCCTTGTTGCGGATAGCCTTGTTGCGGATAGCCTTGTTGCGGATAGCCTCGTTGCGGATAGCCTTGCTGCGGATAGCTTTGCTGCGGATAGCTCTGCCCGGGATATTGGCGATAGCCTTGGCTTGGCGATTGCTGCTGCGCCTCTATTTTCTGAAACGCAATGGCGGTTTTTGGGTCGTTCGCAAATTTGCCGAACGTCGACGGGTCGTCGCCAAAAAGTTTTTCCAGATCGGCGACGCGATGGTCGTCGGTCGGGTGATCTGACATCCACTCCGGATGCGAGCCTCCTTTGGTCACCGACTGCATACGCTGGAAGAGCCAAACCATTCCCCACGGGTTGAACCCGGCTTTTGCACAGTTGTACGCCCCGGCGCGATCCGCGCTGCTTTCCACTTCACGCGAATAGCCCTTCGATTCCGCATTTGCGCCGACGCCGACGGCCATCTGCCCGAGATATCCCCCATACCCGCCGCCCATGCCCATTAACATGCCGAGCACGCCGGCCGCAGTCTGCAAGCTTTGGTTCTTGTGGTTCTCGTTGTAGACGTCGTGGTGAATGTCGTGTGAGACTTCGTGACAAAGCACGCCCGCAAGCTCGTCTTGGTTCTTGACAAACTGCATGAGGCCGGTCGTCACGTAGACGTTCCCGCCCGGCACGGCAAAAGCGTTTGGAGAGCGATCGTTGACGAGAATGAAGTGAAACGGAGTGAAATACTGCGGGTCGGCAACCGCGCCGACCTTATCAGTTACCGGCTTTAGCGTGTCGTAGAGCGGAGAAGCGGGAACGATCTTTCCCTGCTGCATGAGCTGCATGTACTGTTGCTGCCCGACTTGCAGTTCCCACTGTTCTTGTTGAGAGGACGCGAGGGCCGGCGCGGCCGAAGCGAACGCGAAACACGCGGCTGCAAAGGCGGCCGAAACGGCGCTGCGGGTGGTCCGCATCATGCCCCTTATGGTAATGCAAGAGCGCCTGCAAAGGATGAGAAACGGATGTGAGCAGCGCGCCCGACCGGCTCGCTTACCGGACGAGAAAGCCGACCAGCAAGAGCGCTACGATGTTGAGCACCTTGATCATTGGATTGATCGCGGGACCAGCCGTATCTTTGTAAGGATCGCCGACCGTGTCGCCGGTGACGGCCGCTTGGTGAGCGACCGATCCCTTACCGCCGTAGTGTCCGTCTTCGATGTATTTCTTCGCGTTGTCCCACGCGCCGCCGCCGGTCGTCATCGAGATTGCAACGAACAAGCCGGTGACGATCGAACCGACCAATATACCGCCCATCATTTGCGCGCCTTCCGTCCCCGGCAAGATGCCAAAAACGGCGCAGACGACGACGAGGACCGGAACGCCCACCGGAATGAGTGCCGGCAGAATCATTTCTTTGAGTGCCGCACGCGTGACGATGTCGACGGTTGTTCCGTAATCGGGTTTGGCGGTGCCCTGCATGATCCCGGGAATCTCGCGAAACTGCCGCCGCACTTCTTCGACGACCGCGCCGCCTGCGCGTCCGACCGCTTCGAGCGACAACGATGCGAAAAGATATGGCAGCAAACCGCCAAGGAACAGCCCGCAGAGGACGTACGGATTTCCGATGGCAAAAAGATCGCGCACACCTTCGACGCACGCGCTGAGATTAGATCCCGGACATTTGTACTTAATGAGCTCTTGTAAGAACGAGGCGAATAGCACAATCGCTGCGAGCGCTGCCGACCCGATGGCATAACCCTTCGTGATCGCCTTCGTCGTATTGCCGACGGCATCGAGGGGATCGGTAATGCTTCGCACTTCTTGCGGCATGTCCGCCATCTCGGCAATGCCGCCCGCGTTATCCGTAATCGGCCCGAAGGAATCCAAAGCGACGATGACGCCCGCCAGCGAGAGCATGGCCATCACCGCGATGCCGACGCCATACACGCCAGCCAGCGCGTAACTCACGAGGATACCGATAACGATCACAATGGCAGGCAACGCCGTCCCCTGCATCGAGACGGCAAGACCGGCAATGATGTTCGTAGCGTGTCCGGTCACCGAGGCTTTGGCGATGCGTTGCACCGGACCAAACTGCGTGCCGGTAAAGTACTCGGTAATGAACGTAATCAACCCGGTAACCACTACGCCGACTAAGGCGCAGAAGAAGATCGCCATCGGGCTATAGCCGGGAGCGTTCGTGAAAACTTCGCGTGACGCGATGTAGAAACCGCCTAGCGCCAAAAGGCTCGCGACGATCACACCTCGGTACAGGGCGCCCATAATCCGCGTGCGGTCCACGCTTCCAACGGCAACGACGAGCGTCCCGACGATCGAGGCGACGATGGAGTACGCCCCCATGAGTAACGGAAACGTCGTCGCCTGCGGCACGGTTGCCCCAAGCAGGAGATTCCCGAGTAGCATTGCGGCGACGGTTGTGACGCAGTACGTTTCAAACAAGTCGGCAGCCATGCCGGCGCAGTCCCCGACGTTGTCGCCGACATTATCCGCGATGACGGCGGGATTGCGAGGATCGTCTTCCGGAATTCCCGCTTCAACTTTGCCGACCAAATCGGCGCCAACGTCGGCGGCCTTCGTGTAGATCCCGCCTCCCAAACGCGCAAAGACCGAAATGAGCGAGCAGCCGAAGGCAAGTCCCACCATTGCTCCTAGCGATTTCGGTTCGTCACCGGCGTTGAGAGAGAGCAATATGGCGTAGTAGCCCGAGACCGCGAGCAAACCGAGACCGACCACAAGCATTCCGGTGACGGTGCCGCCTCGAAATGCGACGTTGAGTGCGGCGGCCAATCCGTTGCGAGCGGCTTCGGCGGTTCGCACGTTCGCGCGCACGGAGATCATCATACCGATGAATCCCGCCGCACCCGAGAGGACTGCCCCGATCAAGAAACCGATCGCCGTTTGGGTTCCCAGCGAAGGAATGAAGTTGATGACGATGGCCAGGATGATGGCAACGATGGAAACCGTGGTGTATTGCCGCCGGAGGAAGGCCATCGCGCCTTCCTGAATCGCCGCTGCGATTTCTCGCATGCGGGGATTACCTTCCGGGCGGCCGAGCACCCATATGATCAGCGCGATGCCGTAGAGGACGGCAAGGCCGCCACCGATTAGGCCGGCCTCAATTGCAATTTGCGTCGCCATTACGACCGGCGACGTTACTGCAGGCTAAGCAGCGAGTCCTCCGTCGGAGGGAGAGCGGCGCTAAAGGCCTTATACCGGGCTCTACATGGAGACCGTCGATCTTCTGGTCGTGGGTTGCGGGCCGGCGGGCGCTACGGCTGCGCGCGAAGCAGCGCGATCGGGACTGCAAACCGTGGTGCTCGAAAAGGACGCCGTCGTGGGCGCCAAGCGCGTGTGCGCCGCGGGTTTGCGTCCCGGCTTTTGCCAGACCTTTGATATTCCCAATGAGATCGTGCACTGCGAGACGCCGCGACTTGCGCTCTTCGATGCGAGCGGCGCCGAGCATGAGATCTTCTTTGGACCCGGTCACACAAGTACGCGCGAAGAGCTCGATGGAATGATGGGCCGCTTGGCGCAGCGCGAGGGAGCGCAGATACGAACGCAAGCGCTCTTTCGTCATGTAGAGCACGCGCAACGTGGATGCATCGTTGAATACGCGGACCTCGCCGCAGGTTCGCGGCGACGGCTCGCTGCACGCAACGTCTTTCTCGCAGCCGGAGCGAGCGCACAAGTGCCAGAGGGCTTTGCATGCCGGCACTGGCGCTCAGGTTTGATGACGACGTTGCAGTATCGCGTGTACCTCGAGCGTCCGGCAGCGGACGTCGCGTATCGTACGCTCGAGCTGCACTACTACACCGCACAGGGTCGCCAGATCGTCGCCTGGATGTTTCCCAAGCGGGATCACCTCGCAATCGGCTTAGGCCTCGTTGGGAAAATGCCGGGAGCGGAGTTACGCGCGCTACTGCAAGCGTTCGAACGAAACGTTCGGCAGCGGCTCTATCCAGCGGTTGGGGTGCGCTCTATAAAGGAAGAAGGGCATCTTCTCTACGGAGGTGCTCCGAGAACCGCCTTTGCCGACGGCAGCGCGATGATTGGCGGAACGGCCGCGGGGCTCGTTGACGCCACAAACGGAGAGGGGATCTACGAAGCTGCGATGAGTGGGCGCATTGCGGCTGAGTCCGTGGTGCATCACCGCGACGACCCCGCGCGTGCTGCGCATCGGTATGCACGGTGCCTCAGTGCTCGCTTTGCGGGACGCCTAACCCATCGAGTACGGTTAATGCGCTTTCTCGAGCGCTCGCCGTCACGGTATGCGATGCTCTTTGGGCAGCTCGCGAGCACCCCGCGCTTCGCAGACGTCCTGCAGAAGGAGGATTGGCAACGCTCGCCCGGCGACAGACTCTATCTCTACGGCCAAGCGCTGCGATTTGCCGTGAGGGCCGGCGCACGGCGATTGACAGGCTCCTAGCGCGGCGTGTCCGTCATCGACATGTCAGGGGAGGAATTCCTCTCGCTGAGAGACTCCATCCGGGATCGGCTGGGCATCTATTACGACGACGCGAAGCGTTTTCTCGTGCAAAGCCGCTTACAGACCCGCTTGCTCAAAAACCGGTGCGAATCATTTGCGGAGTATCATCTCTTCTTGGTCTCTTCACCGCGCCGGCAAGAGGAATGGGACGAGCTGGCTTCGCTCCTTGCCAACAACGAGACCTATTTCTTTCGCGAGCGAGCGCAGCTTGACGTTCTTGCGGCGCTGGGAGTCGATGAGGCGTTGCAATCCGGTGGGCGCTTGCGCATCTGGTCGGCCGGATGCTCCAGCGGCGAGGAGCCGTATACCATTGCGATGACGCTGCTCGACGAAAAGCGAATAGATCCCTCGAACGTGACAATTCGCGGCAGCGATATCTCTTCGCGCGTCCTCGAACGGGCGAAGGCGGCATTCTACCAGCAGCTTGCCTTTCGTGCGACATCGCCCGAGATGCTTGGGAAGTATTTCAGGCCGTCCGACGCGGGCTTCGTTGTGAACGAGGACGTAAAGCGCATGGTTCAATTCTTTCGCCTGAACTTGGTCGAACCGAAGGCCTTTCCGGGGTTTGGCGTTCAAGACGCCATTTTTTGTAGGAACGTATTGATCTATTTCGACAAACCGACCCAAAAGCGTGTGGTGGAGGGGTTTGCTAAGGTGTTGCGGCCTTCGGGTTTCCTCTTTCTCGGACACGCGGAAACGATCTCGCGCGTGACCGATCTCTACGACCACGTTGTCACCAACAAAGCTATTTACTACCGGCGAAGAGCGTGACGATTAAGGTTCTCGTCGTCGACGATTCGGCGTTCATGCGCCGCGCCATCACCAAGATGATCGAATCCCAGAGTGATATTCGAGTCGTTGGGACGGCGTCGAGCGGCGAAGAGGCGATTGCCAAGGCGGAGCAGCTTAAACCCGACGTCGTCACGATGGACGTTGAGATGCCGGGAATCGGTGGGCTCGAAGCGGTCAAGCAAATCGCCGCGCGCGGGCGCGTCCCGATCGTCATGCTCAGTGCACTGACACAAGAAGGTGCCGAGACGACGTTCCGGGCGCTCGAACTCGGCGCCGTCGATTTCGTCGCCAAACCGAACGCGGCGTACACGAATATCCGAGACGTTGCGGGTGACCTCGTGGCAAAGATTCGCACGTTTAGCCGCGGCGCGCATCCGCTTGCCGGTGATCGCCCGCTCGCCGCCCACCGAGCTCGCTCGTACGTACGTGCCCGCACGCGGTACGAGTGCGTCGCGATCGGTGCCTCAACCGGCGGTCCGGTCGCCTTATCGCACATAATCCCGATGCTACCGGCCGACTATTCGCTTCCGGTCATTGTCGTGCAGCATATGCCCGTCGGCTTCACCCGGCCGCTTGCGGATCGATTGAATGCGCAGAGCAAATTACGCGTGAGCGAGGCCGTGGACGGCACGACCCTTAAAGCTGGATCCGTGCTCGTGATTCCCTCCGGTCGTCAGCCCAAACTTTCGCGAAAGCTCGGTGAAGTCGAGCTTCGACTAATAACGGATGACAGTCGTTCGGTCCACGTGCCGAGCGTCGATATGCTCCAGGAGCAGGTTGCCGACGCATATGGGTCTCGCGCCATCGGCGTCATTCTCACTGGCATGGGCCACGACGGCGTCAAAGGTTTGCGCAGGCTGAAATCGCGTGGAGGCTACGTGATCGGTCAGGACGAGCACACATCGGTCGTTTACGGTATGCCGCGCGCGGCGGCCGATGCGGGCCTCGTCGACCGTGTCACACCACTGGACGAAATTGCTTACGTGCTTAGCGAGCTCGGCGCGCGCTCGAATCAAACAAACTCTTAACGATGCGGGCAACGAGACTGAACATATTATATGATGGAGTGCGAGGAAGCCGCAGGCCGCTGGTAAGAAACCCGCGACAAGGCGCGTCTGGTACGCGTCGCTCGGGGTTTCGATGAAGATCAACCGCAACGCGCGGCACTACGTCATCGGCGGCGTAGAGCTTTCCCGAGAGGAGATCGTCCATAAGTACTTACACTTGGTGAAGTACGTAGCGGGCCGGATTTCCGTAAATCTTCCGCCCAATGTCGAGATCAACGATTTGATCAATGACGGCATTTTGGGTTTGATCGACGCGATCGAAAAGTACGACGACAGTCGCGGCGTGAAATTCGAGACCTATGCCATCACGCGAATCAACGGCGCTATCTTGGACGCCCTGCGTTCGCTGGATTGGGTGCCTCGCGCGGTACGCCAACGTGCGCGCGAACTAGAACGGGCCTTCCAGGAGCTGGAGGCGCAATTTGGTCGAGCGCCGTCTGAGGATGAAATGGCCGAGCGCATGGGGCTTTCCGTGCGCGAGCTCAACCAATTGATTCAACGGGTACGCGGAACGTCAGTGCTCTCGCTCGAAGAGTTTCTGCCCAACGAAAAGGGCTACGAGATCCCGCTCGTCGATACGCTGAAAGACGAAGAGAGCGACGTCACGTCGGCGGTGGAGCAGCGGGAAATCCGCGCCGAACTGGTCGCGGCGGTGGAAGCGCTTTCCGTTCAAGAGCGTACGGTCATCAAGCATTACTACTTCGAGGGACAGACCCTTAAGGAGATCAAAGGCGCGCTGGGTGTTTCGGAGTCGCGCGTTTCGCAGATCCACGCCCAAGCTGTCATTCATCTGAGGCAGAAGCTCCGCGAGCTGCGCGCCGATTTGGGATATCGCGAAGACGATCCCAACGTTAAACAGAAGTATCTTCGAAGGCCTACGCCCGAGGACGGCGCAGGGACCGAACGAATCGTGCGCGGCGAGGTCGTCGCGGAGAACGAGCGACAAGGAACAATTGCTACCAACGAAAATTGAACGGTCCTTGAAGCGCGCGCTTGTCCTTTGCCTTCTGTTCTCACTTCTCGTCGGTTGCCGCGGCGGGCCACCGACCCTTCCCACTTCCGGGAATGGAGTTGGCTTTCCGCAGACACTCTCATCGAAACCGTCGCCTGCGACAAGAGCACTGCTTCGGATGATGCCGTTTGGCATCATCGGCAGCTCGAATACAATTACGGCGGACATGCCCGTGCCTCACCCGGACACCAAACCCTGCGTCGTCACGCTGTTCCAGCATTATGCGTTCAGGAATTTCAACAACCAAACATTTTCATATTCGCCGACGCAGTGTAAAGGGCCGTGGGCGGAAGTTGTCTTCAACTTCGACGTTAACGTCAGTAAGGGCGTCCAGTTCGATCGAACCGGCATCATTTGGCTCGACGGAGCGGTCATTTATTTCGGCACAACGGCCGAGCCGTCGCCCACGTTGGCTCCCCACTGGCACGTCGAGCGCGACGTCACCGACCTTTCCGCCCTTTTCAGGAAAGCGTCGCAAGGCCAGATCGAGCTTGGCAATCTGGTGAACTCCACCTACAGCGGCGTCATCCACGGTACGGCTTACGTCCAGTTCTACCCGGCCGATAGGAAATATCCGGCGCCGCGCGTTCCCGACGAGGTCATCGGCATTCCGTACAGCCCGCCGCTCGGCGGCGCGACGCAGCTGCCTCAATCGCCAATGGAAATCGAGACGACCGTGCCGCGCAACATCGTCGGAGCCGATCTCGAGCTCTACTTGCAATCGCAAGACCAAGAAGAGCAGTGGTTCATGTGCGTGCCGACCGACGTCTGGAACCGATCAGGCATGTTTATCGGCCAATGCCCGCACACCGCATTTCGCGAAGGCGAAGTGAGCGTGAACGGCATCCCGGCCGGCACCGCGCCGATCTATCCTTGGATTTACGCGGGTGGCCTGAATCCATATCTGTGGACTCCAATTCCCGGAGTTCAGACGCTTGAGTTCGAGCCGTATCGTGTGAGCCTAACACCATTTGCCGCGAAGCTTTCGGATGGAACAATGCAGACGATCACGGTAAGCGTCTTCAACGCATTTGACTACTTCACGGGCGCCGGTGACCTGTTGCTTTACCGCGATTCCGGTTCCAAACAGGTGACCGGTAAACTTGTTGAAGATACATTAGCTGCAAAGCCACGCCAGAACGTGCGGGACACGTTAACCTATGGCAAAGGCGGACTCTTCCAGGGTCCAACGGCGCGCGGACACGTCTACGTGAGCTCGGAACGGGATTACGTGATTAGAGGTTACGTTAACGGCTCACAGGGACGAGCGATGACGACGGTGCACGTCAAGTCCTCATTCTCAAACGAGCAAAAGTTCCTTCACACGCACAATGAGTCCCTAAACGTGCTCAGTCAGGATATGATCCTCAGCTCAGTTGTGACGACGGTCAGAGGAGGCAAGAGAACCGTCATCTCCAATTCGTACGATTATCCGCTTTTCGTGAGCTCTCCAGTGTTCCTCAATGGCAATGCCACGCGCTACCGGGCGCCCTTTCTCGTCTATCAAGGCCTTCGCCTTAAGACGTCGACTCACGGAAATGGCTCTTCGTTCTCGAGTTACCTGACGAATACGATTGAGAGCAACAGTACGCTCATCGTCAACAAACAGTTCAATCTCGTCGGCGTTGCGCGTGATGCATCCCAACAGCTCTACACGTACAAAGATTCGGCCGGGAGCTGCTACGGCCGGAACGTCGTCTCGGTCAAAAACGTCGTTAACACGCTCAGCAAGCCCGGCTGCTCAGCCGTGCCGCCTCCGCCTCCGCCGTTGAGGTTTCCACCGCATCCGCGGTGACGGTTATAGTTTCTTAGTCCGGCAACACGCAGGCGACTTGATTTCGAGATGTCGGCTGCACGTGTTTGCCGCTGACCGAGCGGTCGTGCCCGTTTACAACCACTGACGCGCCCTTGCCGTTGCCGGAGAACGTGACCGTGTCGATCCCGGCTTGCGTTGTATCGGTTTGGGTTGAAACACCGGGCGTGGCGACAACGCGTGAGTGACCGAGGACAAAGGTGACGCTGCCAAGTGCTCCGGGACACGCCGATAGTGCTTGTTTGAAGCTCAAAGACGATCCCGACAACGTGACCGAGCCTGCGGACGCAGCGGTCGGAACCACTGCAGTGAGGGCGAGCATGACGAGGGTGGCGCTAGCTTTCATGGCCTCAACATTGGCGCGCGGTGCCTTATGTCCTCGTGGCCCTCGCGTTGCACGAACTCGGCTGCGTTGCCACATCGCCCGATCTAAGAATATGACGCTGATCATTCATCGTTGCTTCCTGCGCAAGAACGATGATGCCGGTTACTCATTTGCCGATGACACCAGTCATCATTCGCAAAATCGTTCCTCGTATTGAGGGACTTCACGCGAATTTCATGCGAATAACGCAGAAAACTGGCAATAATGGTCGAAGCAGATCTGAACAACAGAGGAGGAGAGCATGATTTCTGCGAGGAGCTTCGCTTTAGCCGCGATCGTTGGACTTTTGCTGGGCGGCTGCAGCGGCAACGGAATGACGTCAACAAATCCTCAGACTCCGGCATCGAACGGCGGTGTCAGTGAACCGGGTGCGATGAACGCGGCCAACAGCGTGTTTGTTGGCGACGTCAAGAGCACGAACAATAAGGCTGCCGCACTGTTTAGCGTCCTGGGACAAGCCGTGAATAGCGACGACGTGGCAAACGGCAACGCTTCACAAGAAAAGCCGGGTAAGACGGTTCGTGGCGACGACGTCGCGTCTGACTTCAGTCACGGGGTTTGTCGTGATGGACGAGAGTTCATCGTGACGGAAAACAGTACGGGGACCCCCATCCAGACCGAATCGAAATACTTCTTCGACAAGGGCTGTACTCAGCTTGCGCGCGACGTCGTGCGTACCTGGACGGCCGGCGCGACTGCAGGTAGCGAAACTGTTAGGAAAACGGCCAGCGACTATGCGCTGCACAACACGACACCGATCTCCGTGAAGAACAGCACGTTGAACTACACCAATGGGACCTTTACCAAGCTGGGCTATACGGATTTCGCCGACGGATTCGTACTCGAGGCGAATAACCTGCTCAAGATCGGCACGACGAAGAGCATCAGCTCCGATCTCGAGATGGTAATGCAGCCGGCCTCGGGATCCGTCAACAGCTACTGCACGGACTCCGCCGGTTTCAACGAAATAGCAATCGCCAAGCTGGATAAAGAGTTTGGCTGGAGCGGCGGTGCCTTCGGATCGCCTACTAACACCCGCACGCAAAACTCAGCCCACTCGGCGACGTGGTCGTCGACGCATACAGGAACCGCGTACTCCGGTGCAAGCGGCGCGTTAAGCATCGCCACCGGATCGGCCAACAGCAGCTGCCCGATCGCGACCCCAAATTACACGTTGTCGGGCGGAACCTCTGACGGAACCTACACCATCCCGATCACGGTCACGTTCGATGACGGCATCATCAGCGACCTGAGCATTTCTAATGCGACGTTGCATAACGGCGATACGCTCAACGTTGCGACGAACGTGCATGCATTGCCGGCATCGGCAAACTTCATCAACGGCACAATCACGTCGGGCTCGACGACGGTTGCGACGTTCAATGTCAATGCCTTCGGCCACGGTGTGCTGACCGTGACGAAGACCGGAGCCCAATTCGTCATCGTCGATTGGCACGTCGTTAATAACGGCTAAGTTAACCAGACGAGAAGTGAGGGCCCCGGTCATGCGACCGGGGCCCTGCCATTTACAACCTCAGCTTACAAGGTCAGCGCAGGAGCAAGACGGTCATGCTGTAGGGCTGCAGCGGAATCGGAACCCTCGCTTCAACGGAGCCGAGGCTTTGACCGATCGGACCAATCCACCGGTCTCCCTTTGAAAGATCGTATTGCGCCTTGCCATAGATCCACAAGGATGCAGCGTACGAGTGCCGCGATGCCCCGGAAACGCTCGCGGTAACGTTGACGGTCTGCAGCGTATTGTTAAAAAGAACCATAGCGTAGCCGCTTCCTTGCGCAAAGCCGTACGCGCGTATCGCATGCGAAAGCGACGGCGGCACTGTTACGCTGCGAACATGCGATCCAGCCGGAACGGTCGAATGAAAGAGCGCCATCACGCGCGCGGTTGGAAAGGGTGTCCCGCCGGGTATCGCCGGTGTCGTCGGACAACCGTCGTTGGCGCTGGGAAGTCCGTCCGAAAAAAGTGCCTCGCTGCCGAAATGCTGCCAGCCATAGAGCTTGTCGGAGTAATCTCCACCCTCATCGCAGCTTCCGTACGCTAGCCACCACGTGGCCATCGGCACGCCCGC
Source organism: Vulcanimicrobiota bacterium (assembly GCA_963752765.1). Classification (GTDB taxonomy): domain Bacteria; phylum Vulcanimicrobiota; class Vulcanimicrobiia; order Vulcanimicrobiales; family Vulcanimicrobiaceae; genus JAFAHZ01. The sequence goes on along the minus strand of CAVVZD010000008.1, from coordinate 652,994 downwards.
ATGCATCGCGATGCCGAGCATTTGTCCCAAATATAAGCCGTTAACAATTGAAACGGACTGTTTACCCTCAACGCCGGCATCGTTGTTAAACTCGCCAAGGTAGAGTGGAACGCTGCGGCTCACGCCGGCTGCGCTCATCTCCTTGCGAGCGCCGACGAGCTCAATAGCAAATCGATCGAGCGCGGCGCCGAGCAAGAAACGGTCGTTATCGACGTTGTACTGCGGGTAGTAATGGATTTCAACGAAATCGAACGGCGCGGCGCGGCGAAAAACGATTTGATTCCAGTGCACGTCACCCGGTTGTGCAAAGTCGCCGACAACGCCGAGCTTAACGCCGGGGTCGGCCGCTTTGACCTGCGGATAGTACCCCGTGCGCACGGCGTCTGCGTACGTGACGGGGTCGTGTTTGTGAGCGTGCAAGTCATACTCCCAGGAGCCGTAGACTTCGTTTCCTACCGTCCAGTAAGGGACGCGGTAGCCGCGAGACTTGGCGTACGCGACCCAGGCTGCCGCTTCGATCGGGTCGCCGCCGCCGGTGCACGTGCGATTGCTTCCGTAGTTGAGCGTGATCGCAATATCGATTGCCAAGGGCTGCGCCACGTGGGTCATGAGGTTGTCAAACGTGGCGTGCTTCGTGATATATCCCATATTCTGGCCGCAGAGCGAGCCGCCGTTCTCCCAGTGGTAGACGTCAGATTCCGAGCCTCCGGGAAATCGAACCAGCGCAACTCCGGTTCGCCCCAGCGACGGATCGACGAACGACTGGACGAAGTCGTACCACGTGTCGAGCGATGCGCCATAGACATTGGCTGAAACGGTGGGTCCGCTCGAATGCGCATCGAGGACGATCACCGGAACGGCATGCGCGCGCTCCTGGCTTACCGGCGTGACGCTTGCCGGCGCGAAGTCGGCGGGTGGCCGAAGCGTGCAACCGGCCAACGATGCGATGAGTGCCAGAATCGCAGACCGGACGTTCACGCGACGAGACGTTCCAACTCCGTACGGTGGTTGAAGCGACGAATGATGCCGACGTCGACGGGCAGCGCCGCGGCGCGGGGGCCGCGGTCCTGGAGGCTCGTCGAGCGAAAGGGGTGCAGTCATGGGGAGAAGGCTCGGCCCAGGACCCCCGCATGGCTGCACGCCGACCCGATAACAGCAATGGCGCCGACGAAAAAAGCGGTTCCGCGCTGAAAGCGCGAGCGCACCATGGAGCCGATTATAGCAGCCTGCTTTCCTTAGGATCGAACAGGAGTTCGATAATTAGAATGGAAGACTTGGGTCCGTGAGCTTCACGCAGCGGCTGCGCGTCTCCCTGAGCAAGGCGCGCGAGGCGTTCTCGGCGGTCCAGCGATTAGGCCGCGCCGGCACGCCGCTGACGCCGGAGTTCTGGGACGAGCTCGAAGAGACGCTCATTCTTGCGGACTTCGGTGTTCCCACGACGGAAAAAATCGTTACCGCGCTTCAGACGGTTGCCAAACAAGAACTCTGGACAACCACCGACCAAATCGTCGCCCGTTTTCGCAAAGACGTCGAGCGGTTCTTAACGCTTCCCAACAGCGAACTTGCGCTGGATGCGACGCCGGCCGTTGTTCTCGTCGTTGGCGTCAACGGCAGCGGCAAGACGACGACGATCGGAAAGCTGGCGGCGCAGTTGCGGGCGAACCGAAAGCGCGTGCTGCTCGTTGCAGCCGATACATTTCGAGCCGCTGCCACCGAGCAGCTCGGGATCTGGGCGCAGCGCAGCGGCAGCGACCTCATACGCGGCGCCGAAGGCGCCGATCCGGCGGCGGTGGTTTTTGATGGCTTGCGCGCGGCAAAGGCGCGCAATGCCGACGTCGTGCTGATCGACACGGCGGGCCGTTTGCAAACGAAAACCAATCTCATGGAAGAGCTGAAGAAGATCCGGCGCGTGATCGAACGAGAGCTCGGGAAAGCGCCGGCCGAGACCTTGCTGGTCGTCGATGGAACGACCGGACAAAACGCGATCTCGCAGGCGAAGCTCTTCAACGACGCGACGCAATTGACGGGGATCGTCGTGACCAAGCTCGACTCGACCGCGAAAGGCGGCGTGCTCGTCGCGATTGTCGACACGCTCGAGATTCCGATCAAGTTTGTCGGCCTCGGCGAATCGGCCGACGCGCTGCGTCCGTTTGTCGCTTCGGAGTTTATCGATGCCCTCTTCGAGGAATCGGAGCCGGTATCGACGTGACGTTTCTCAATGCCACCCACTTGGCACTTTCATGTGAGAGCGTGATAGACAACAGAACAGGCCGAGCCCCGGGTTTTGGGGTCCCGCGCGGCGATAGTCCGCACGGGGGCGCGCAGCAGCATTTCCGTCGCAGGGTGACGGAAGTGCTGCGAAGCGCCAAGCAGCGCGCAACGTACGCTGCTGTTTAAGAAAGGAAAGACGTGGCAGCGCAAGACGAACGGCAGGTCGCCCTCAACAACGCCCTCATTCAAATCGAGCGGCAATTCGGCAAAGGTGCGATCATGCGTATGGGTGAGATCCAGGAACGGATGGCTTTCGAGGTCGTGCCCAGCGGCTCGATTGCCCTCGATTTGGCGCTCGGTGTGGGCGGTTTCCCGCGGGGACGTATTGTGGAGATCTACGGTCCGGAATCCAGTGGAAAGACCACACTCGCCCTTCACGCCATCGCCGAAGCGCAAAAGACCGGCGGTACTGCAGCGTTCATCGACGTCGAGCACGCGCTCGATCCCAACTATGCTGCGGCGCTGGGCGTCGATCTTGACAACCTGCTCGTCTCGCAACCGGACACCGGGGAACAAGCGCTCGATATTGCCGAGATGCTTACGCGCAGCAATGCCGTCGATGTAATTGTCGTGGACTCGGTCGCCGCGCTTGTCACGAAGGCCGAGCTCGAAGGCGACATGGGCGATGCGCACGTCGGTTTGCAAGCGCGGCTGATGTCGCAAGCGTTGCGCAAGCTGACGGCCGCAATCTCACGCAGCAAAACCGTAATGATCTTCATCAACCAGCTGCGCGAGAAAGTCGGCGTGATGTTCGGCAACCCCGAAACGACCTCCGGCGGACGAGCGCTGAAGTTCTATGCGTCGGTACGCCTAGATGTGCGCAAGCTCGAAACGATTAAGGTTGGGCAGGACGTCGTTGGTACGCGGACGCGCGTCAAAGTCGTCAAGAACAAGGTCGCGCCGCCATTCCGTCAAGCCGAATTTGATATTACGTACGGACACGGAATCTCAAAGATGGGCTCGATTCTCGACGTCGCGCTCGAGCAGAACGTCGTCGGCAAAAGCGGATCGTGGTACACGTACGGCGATCAGCGCATCGGTCAGGGGCGTGAAAACGCCAAGGTCTTCCTCGAAGAGCATTTGGAGCTTGCGGTGGAGATCGAGGGCAAGATTCGTGAAGCCCTCGGTAAGAGCGCCTCGAACAATGGAAAAGCACCAGCGGCAGCAGCCTTAGAAGAGTAACTGACACTGCTCGAATGACAAAGAAGGCCTACTCTGCCGCCTTATCGCTGCTCGCGCGGCAGCGCTTGACGCAAGCTCAGCTTTGGCAGCGTCTCGAACGCAAAGGCTTTGGCGATGGCGTGATCCGCGAGACGGTCGAACGGGTGAAGCGAGACGGCTTCATCGACGACCGTCTTTTTGCGCACTTATACGTCGAAAAGAAACGAAAAGCTGTCGGCGATGCGCGTCTCGTGGGCGAGTTGGTGAGCAAAGGCATCGATCGCGAGGCTGCGGTTGAAGCGGTCACCGCGCTCGAAGGAAGCGAACGGGAGCGTTGTAGTGCCGCGTTCGACGTACTAGCGAAGAGTAAGGCGACGCTTGCGTATCCGTCGGCCGCTCGCAGACTTGAACGTCTTGGCTTTCCTGCATCGACGATTTATCGCGTCCTGCGCGAGCACGCTGCACGATTTGGCCCGCTGGCCGGCATCGATGTCTCCGAATCCTAAGTAATCGAGAGCACCAGACCGACGTCTAGGTAGACACCAGTTGCGGGCCTAACCGCGTCGCCGTGACGATGCGCTTAGTCATCGCTGGTCCGCATCGCGCGCGCCACGTTCGCGGTTCGTCTCGACCGAAACATCCGAAGTTCGTTTCACCGAGCACTAACGGTGTTCTCGTTGCAGTCTATCGGCACGGTGTCAAGCACGTCCCAGCCAATATCATCGTTCAAGGCGCGGTGGACGTATGGTCCGGTTCAAAAGCCTGCGGCGGCCATACGGGTTTTCCTCGCACCTGCAGCGCTTCAATTGATATTCCACCGACGGAGAGCACGGGCGCCGATCTCGTCGTTTCCTCATACGACGCCGCACCGGTTGCGGGAAGCTTCACGAGCGCACATCTCCTTGGGTACGGCACGCTTCTCGATCGAGCGATCGTAGGCGGTAAGAGGAACGTCTTTGCCGTCTTTCTCGGCGGTGTCGTGGACGGATTGTCGGGCAACGTCGCCTTCGTTTCGCTGCCGGGTGATGGCAGTCCGCACGCGGTCGGAATCAGCATTGACCCGACGGATTTCGACGACAATCCGATCGTGGCCAGAGCGGCCGATCCTTATGCCAATCCAATCCGTGTGTCCGAAACCGGCGGCAGCGGTCACGCCCTGCTTTCGCTGGACGGCGGCGCGGGTGCCATGCGCGTAACCGTCAGCCGTTCGAGCGACAGCGTGCAGCTACAATACGACGGCAACGGATCGGTCGGCTACGGGATGATCGGTGACGCTCGATGCGTTGCACGTCGATGGCACGGGCGGCGCGACGGAGGCGATTGCGGTCAGCCCGCTGCTGCTCGGCTCGACGAGCAGCGATTACACACCCGGGAAACTGGCGCTTAAGGGCAATGGAGACGAGCTGAGTCTCGACATCGGCGAGGTGAACGCACCAGGTGCGACGACGTATACGGTATCGCCCACAAAGCCGATGTCGCCAAACTTGCCAAACTCTCCATCGGTTCGAGCTCGACTACCACCGATTGCGCGATGCCGTTGACCCACGGAACGCCTTTGCCTAACGGCATTGCGACGGGTCCCGATGGGAACGTCTGGTGGGCCGACCCTAGCAATGCGAGCTCGACGGTTGGAAAAATGACGATGGACGACACCGCCACGGCCTTTGCCACAGAAGTTATCGATGGATTCCCAACAGGCATCGTCGCCGGTCCCGACGGAGCAATGTGGTTCACGTACGGACAAGGGGGCCAGTTCGGGTCCCTCGGCAGAATCACGACGAGCGGCTCCGCCAGTTATTTTTCCTTTCCCACGTCCAACGCGCAAGCGCACGGAATCACGCTCGGGGCCGACGGGAACCTGTGGTTTGCCGAGTTTAATGGCAATACGATCGGCAGGATGACGACGGCCGGTGACGTCACGGAGTTCGCGCTCGCTGGCGGGTCGCAACCGACCGGTATCACGGCCGGTCCGGACGGCGCGCTTTAGTTTACCGAAACAGGGACAAGCAAGGTCGGGCGCATTCCGATCAGCGCAACCGCCTTGGACCCGCAAATCACCGAATATGCCACGGTAACGAGCAGCGCTAAACCGTTGTACGTTACGACCGGGCCTGACGGAGCTATTTGGTTTACCGAGTGCGCCACCGGAGCGAACAATATCGGGCGTCTCGATCTGGCAGCGGCCGTTAATGGAACGTCGAGTGGCATGACCGAATACTCGGTGCCGAGGTCGAGCGCGTTCCCCTTTGGTATTTCCGCCGGACCGGATGGTGCGAGCTGGTTCACGGAAGCGGGAAAATTCGGCTTCATCGGTCGGGTCGCGATCCAAACGTCTGCCGCGCTGCAGCGCGCGCCGCATCGACCGCGCTTAAAGTAGCGTCGCTTCGTCTCGGCGCGCGGGCACTGGGTGCAGCGTGCCGGTTCAAATGATCGTCGTTGCGGAAGACGATGGCGCGATTCGCGACTTAGTCACCCATCATCTCGAACGTGAGGGGTTCGCCGTGGTCGGTGTCGGCGATGGACAAGCTGCATTGCGCTATGCGCGCAGCGCCGCCGATTTGCTGATCCTCGACATCGGTCTTCCAGGAATCGACGGTTGCGACGTCGCCCGCACGCTGCGGCGCGAGCAGCGCGAGCTCCCGATCGTCATCCTGACCGCGCATACCGACGAAATCGATCGCATTGTAGGGTTCGAGCTCGGAGCTGACGATTACGTCTGCAAGCCGTTCTCACCGCGCGAACTCGTCGCGCGCGTGAAGGCGATTCTCCGGCGCAACGCTCTTCCGCAAGAGCCCGAAGGCGCCATCCTGCGGTTTGGCCGCATGGAGATCGACGAACGTGCTCGCGAAGTGCGCATCGACGGCGTCGATGCAAAACTCAAACCGCGTGAATTTTCCCTGCTTGTGGAACTCGCCCGGAATCCTGGAGTCGCCTTTACGCGCGAACGTCTCTTGCAAAAAGTCTGGGGTTTCGACTTTGGGGGGACGAGCGCACCGTCGACGTTCACGTTCACCGGTTGCGCAGCAAGTTGCAGTGGCACTTTGCCATGCCGCAGGTCGTGCGCACGGTGCACGGCACGGGCTATAAGTTCGCGCGTCCCTAGAGGTGCAGCAGCCGGAGGTCATCCGCGCATTGCTCGCCACTGTCGGGCACGAGCTTCGCACGCCCCTGACCTCGCTCTGTGGTTACATCGAAACAGTACCCGATGAGGAAGGGCTCGATTCTCAGACGACTCGGCAGTTTCTGGAGACGGCACGGCGCGAAGCACTGCGCCTCGGACGGCTGGTGGAGGGGATGCTCGAGTTTTCGATGCTCGATCTTTCGGCGCGCCGGCTCGACGCGCATTGTGATGCCACGGATCAAATCCGCTCGAGCGTCGATGCGGTGCTGCCCTTGGCACGCCGCCGCCGCGTTACAATTCGGACGCACCTCCCGCCCGTTGCGCCGGTTCGAATCGACGGCGATGCCTTCGTGCACGCGGTGCTCAACGTGGTCGAAAACGCCATCAAACACGGGCGCGAAGCTGGTAATGTCTGTATCGAATGCAACCGCGACGGTCCATATGTCTGCGTAGGCGTCGACGACGATGGTCCGGGCATTGCGCCATTCGAGCGGGAAAGAATGTTTCAGATGGGCGCGCGAGGTCAGCGCGCAAGCTGGCGGGGTTGCGGCATTGGACTCGCGGTGGTCAAAGCCGTTATCGAGCGCGCCGGTGGTGACGTGCGAATATTGGCGTCGCCGATGGGCGGTGCGCGATTCGTGTTGCGCGTGCCCGCAGTCGACCCGACGATCTGCTCGGAGGCGCCCAGGCCGGCTGCGTCGTAGATAACAGCCCGTGGCATCGGCACGGGATCGGTTTGCGCATTCGAGCGAGGCGGAACTCGCAAGATTGTTCGACTTCTATCGCGTGCCGTGGGAATATGAGCCTCGGACTTTTCCCATTGCGTGGAATCAATGTGGTGAGCCGATCGAGTTTTTCACGCCGGATTTTTATCTTCCCGAGTATGATTTATACATTGAAGTCACCGTTGCAAAGCCTGCGCTCAATACGCGCAAGAATCGTAAGGTTCGATTGCTTCGGTCAAATCATCCCGACGTTAACGTCAAGCTCTTCACGCGTCGCGACGTCGAGCGGCTCTTCTCGCGCCTGGCAAGAGCGGTATGATCGGGGAGCCCCTGTTCGATGCGGGCTCGATTGCTGGCCGCGTCCGAGAAATCGGCGCGGCCATCTCGCGAGACTACGCCGGCACCGTCCCCGTGCTCGTGGGGCTGCTCAGCGCGGCCGCTCCGTTCCTCGCCGACCTGTCGCGCGCGCTGCGCATTCCCTGCGAAATCGACGTCATCTCGGTCACCCCGTATGGCGACGGCGCCGGGATCGTCCTCCAGAAGGACACCACGATTCCGGTCGAGGGACGGCACGTTTTGCTCGTTGACGATACGGTCGATACTGGCCTCACCCTACAGTACGTCGTAAAGACTCTGCTTGCTCGCGGCCCGGCCTCCCTGGCGGTGTGCACGCTGCTGGATAGGCCCCACCGAAGAATTGCCGATATTGAAATTAGGTATCGAGGCTTTGTGCTCCCCGACGTCTATGTCGTGGGCTACGGACTCGATTATCTAGGACGCTATCGGGAGCTACCTGCCCTCTATGCACACGGAACGTGGCCGGCATGACGGCTAAACTCTTTCGGCCTGTCGCACTCTTTTGCGCGATGCTGGTTGTGCTTGCTCCGCCTCCCATTTGGGCCTTGGAGCTTCGCTCGATCGAACAAGCCGCAGCCGATTATCGTAATCCGAACGCTCACCTTCAGGAAATGTTCCGAACGGCGTTGCTGGAGACGACCAAGCTGGCGGAGTACGCGCCCGACGGAACCGCCTACGTCAAGACCGGTGACATTCCCGCCGAATGGCTGCGCGACGCAAGTTCCCAAGTGCGGCCGTATCTGTTTTTCGCCAAAGACGATCCTGACGTGCGCACGCTGTTGCGCGGCATTATTGCGCGCATGGCGAAATACTTGCAAATTGATCCGTACGCCAATGCCTACACGCTTGATTACCGCGTTTGGGAACAAAAATTCGAGCTGGACTCGCTCGCGTACCCGATCGTGCTAGCACGTAGTTATTGGAAGACAACCGGCGACACCTCGATCTTTACGCCGGACTTCTCAAAAGCACTCGACAGCGTGCTCGCAACGCTGCAGCGCGAACAGGACCATCCGCGCGACTCCAGTTACACGCATAAGGAACTTTTTGACGGTGGTAAAGGACGGCCGGTCGGATACACAGGAATGATTTGGACGGGATTCCGCCCCTCTGATGATGCCTGCTATTACAATTTCTTGATCCCGTCGGAAATGTTTGCGGTCGTCGCGCTCGGTGACATGAGCGAGATCGAACGCGACGTCTACCACAACGTCGTGAAGGCGCGCGAAGCGAAGGCTCTCCGCGATGAAGTGCAACGGGGCATTCAAACCTATGGTTTGGTGCTCGTTCCGAAGTATGGCTACATTTACGCCTATGAAGTCGACGGCCTTGGCCATGCCATCCTCACGGACGACGCCAATATTCCAAGCCTGCTCTCCGCACCGTACATTGGTTACACGACTGCCAGCGACCGGTATTACGACAATACGAGACGCTTTTTGCTCAGCCAAGACAACCCCTCATTCTATCAAGGAGTCAAGGCGCGCGGCATTGGCAGCTATCACACGCCGGACAAATGGGTCTGGCCGCTGGCGCTGATCGTCCAAGGTATCACCGCAACGACGGCCTCGGAGAAGCAAGACGTGCTATCGCAACTGCTGGTCAGTGACCCGGGCGATCATCTTTTGCATGAGTCGTTCAATCCCGACGATCCGCGTCAGTATACGCGACAAGATTTCGGCTGGCCCAACGCCCTCTTTTCGGAATTCGTCATGACGCAGCTCCAGGGCGTCAATGAAATCCCAATGGGCGACACGAGCGATCTCGAGTTCCGATCCGAGTGATAGCCGAGCCGCGCAATCACGAAGGCAAAGCCGACGTGATTGTGGGCATTCAGTGGGGCGACGAGGGAAAGGGCCGCGTCGTCGATGCCTACGCAAGCGAGTACGATGTTGTCGCGCGATTTGGCGGCGGCGACAACGCAGGCCACTCGATTGTGGTCGGAGAGACGAAGTTGGCGCTTCGAATCGTTCCGTCTGGCGTGCTCAACGAGCGCGTTGAGCTCTTCATCGGCGGCGGAACGGTGGTGAGTTTACCGAGCTTGCTCGAGGAGCTCGACCGCCTACGCGATCATAGCGTTGACGTCACGCGCATCAAAATCTCGGATCGCGCGCACGTCGTTTTGCCATATCACGTCGCGGCGGACCGCGCCGCCGAGCGTGCGCGCGGCGAAGGCGCACTGGGAACGACCGGACGCGGCATCGGTCCCGCCTACGTCGACAAGGCGGCGCGCCAGGGCATCCTCTTTGCCGATCTGCGAAACCCGGGCGAGCTTGAGGCAAAAATTCGTGCGAACCTTTCGCGCTTGCAATCCACGATCGGCGGCGAACCCTCGGCGACGCCGGCGGAAATCGTAGCGCAAACCCTTGAAGCGGCGCGGCGCGTCGCCGCACATGTTGTAGATGGCGTGGAATTCATTCATCAGCGGCTGGCCGGCGGTAAACGCGTGCTGATCGAAGGCGCCCAAGGTTCGCTCTTGGATGTTGGATACGGCACATATCCCTACGTCACGAGTTCGCACACGATCGCCGGCGGTGCGTGCATTGGGCTGGGCATCGGCCCAACGGCAATCGGCCGCGTGATCGGCGTCGTGAAAGCGTACTGCACGCGGGTGGGCGCTGGACCGTTCCCGTCCGAGCTGCAGGACGAGCGTGGCGAGCGATTGCGACGCCAAGGGGCGGAATTTGGCACCGTGACCGGACGGCCGCGGCGCTGCGGCTGGTTTGACGCCGTCGCCGGCCGCTACGCTTCACTGCTCAACGGGCTAACGAGCATCGTGATAACGAAGCTCGACGTCCTGACCGGCTTTGAGACGCTCGGAATCGTCACCGGATACCGGCTCCACGGGCGCCCGGCAGGCTTTAGCGCGGCCGGGAGTCCTGGTCTGGAACTCGAGCTCGAAGAGATGGCGGGCTGGGAAGAACCGCTGGCGGACTGCCGCTCGGTGCGAGAACTCCCGGAGCCGGCCCGGCGGTACGTCAAGCGCCTCGAGGAGCTCATCGGCGCCCCGGCCGCGGCAATTTCGGTCGGCCGGCAGCGGGAACAGCTCGCCCGGGCCTAGCCGCCACTCAACCAGTCGCGATAAGTATCCGATACAGGTAGATATCCACCGCTCGTCCCAGCGGGGAGCGAGGTACTGGCAAGGGCGCCCTCTTTGAAGTGGGCCAATGCATGCACCGCGCGACGGTTTTTATTTCTAAAGAGAAGGCGCGTGGAATCTTTCGTTACGATCTGGGGTGATCTTCGTGGCAGGCTGACCGCACTGCGGCCGGTCCAAGACCAGCGAGGCCGCATGCGTGAAACTCTCGTGCAGCAGAACATTCAATCGATGCTCGACGAAACATTGGGACCACGGCGTGCCGTAGCCCGCGTTTCCCTGCGCGACGAACCGCCCAATGGCAACGGCAACGTCACGCAGACCAACGTCGTCGTCCTCGTGAACGCTACTCCGCAACCCCTCACCCCGGCCAACGTCCAGTTGATCCGCAATGCGGTCATCGCCGCTGCGGATCTCAATACGTCTCAAGGCGACGACGTTTCCGTTGAAGTCGTGCCGAATGGGGCGCTTGCGCCGGTTAGGCAAACAGCGATGACGCTCTTCGGGATGCCCGGAGCGGCTCTCGCGCTCCTGGGCGGCGTCGCGGCACTCGGCGTGTTTGGACTGCTGCTAACGCAACGTTCGTCAATTGGCCGCACGCCGAGGCTTCCCGATTCCCAATCCCCCGCGGTGAAAAAGTTGCCTCCCGCTGTTCCGGTCCGTTCAGGCGAGGCCTTAACGCGCGAGCACATCATCGACTACGTATCGACCGTCGCGCGCGAGAATCCCGAGAGCATCGCAAAACTCGTAAAGCTATGGCTTTCGGAGTGAATGCCATGATGCCGTCCCCGGGGATCGTCAACTTTTCCGGCGTTGCAACGGCGGATCCCAAAATCCCCGGACCGGAGAAGGCGGCGATTCTCATCATCACGCTCGGGCTCGAGCTGGCAGCACCAGTCTTTAAGTTCTTGCGCCAAGATGAGGTTGAACGCATCGTCGTGGAGATTGCGAAGGCCACGTCGTTGAGCGCCGAAAGCCGCGACGCCGTCCTGGCTCAAGCGTATCAGCGCACGATTGCCCTGACGTATCTCAACGAGGGCGGCATCGAATACGCGAAAGAGATCTTGGAATCCAGTTTCGGCGCAAGCCAGGCTGATGACATGACCGGCCAACTTTTTGCCACGCTCAAGCACGGCAATCCGCTCGAGCTGGTGAAAAAAACCGATCCGGCGCAGCTTTTGCAGTTTATCCAGGACGAGCATCCCCAGACCATAGCGTTGATTCTCGTCTACATGAACCCGGAACAAGCCGGGGCGCTTCTTTGGGCGCTCCCACCCGAGCTGCAAACTGAAGTTGCTATGCGCGTCGCGATTTTGGAAAAGGCAGCGCCTGAAGTTCTCGAGCAGCTTGACGAACTACTCGGTCGCCGTCTACTGGTTAGCGGCGCTGAGTTCGGTAAAGCCGGCAGCGTTCAATCGCTGGCGAACGTCATGAACTTCATCGATAGCGAGACGGAACGAAACATTCTGGAGGGTTTGACCAAACGCGATCCGGAGCTCGCGCAGGAAGTCAAGAATCTTCTCTTCGTTTTCGAAGACATTGTCAATCTCGACGATCGCTCGATTCAACGGATTCTCAGAGAGGTCGATGGCAAGGATCTAGCGTTCGCGCTGAAAGGCGCCAAAGATGCACTGCTCGATCGGGTGGGAAAGAATATGTCGCCTCGAGCATTTGCGGCTCTGAAAGACGAGATCGAGCTGTTAGGCGCAACGCGCATGCGGGAGGTCGAAAAAGCTCGCCACAAGATTGCCGACGCGATTCGCACGCTCCAGGAAAACGGCGAGATCAACGTCGCCCGCCACGTTAGAGAACTGCGCTAACGGTGAAGAAATTCGCCTTTGAACTCGAGCCGCTGCTGGTGCAGTGGAAGGGTCACGAGGACGAGAAGCGGCAGATCCTCGCGCTGCAGCAGCGCGCCTGCGAAGAAGCCCAGCGTGAATTGGCTCGGCTCAAAGCCGATTTTCACGCCGGCGCGCGCGAGCTGCGCGAACAGCGCCCGGGATACGACGTCGTCGAGCTACGGCTGCGGTACGCTCATTTACAGCTTCTTGAACGCAGCATTACAGTACAAGCCGTCGTCCTCTCCGATTTGGAAGAAACGCTCGCCCGTGCGCGCCGCGACCTGGTCGCCGCCGGCACGAAGCGCAAGGTGGTAGACACGCTCAAGCAGCGGCGGCGCGCGGCGTTTCTCGGCCGGCGCGCCCGCGCCGAACAAAACGAAATCGACGAAGCCAACGCTCAGCGCGCCTCGACGATCTGAATTATTACTTGACGGTTGCGGCGATAATTTGGCCCGCAAGGCCGTCGTAGCTTGTGAACCATACCGCCGGTGCATTCCAGGCAATGCCGATCGGCGTCGAGTTCAGCGGATACGCCTTATGCTTGCCGTCGGGTCTTACGAGAAATAGAGCGCCCTTGACTTGGAAGACGCTCGCGCCGGAGACCCAGAGATGCACTCCGTCGTTTGCGATACCGCTCGGAAAGACGGGATAATTGAGGTGATAGAAATGGAAATGCCCGGACGCGAACGTTGCGAGCGAGTTTGGCTGGACGTTTGGATTGTTTGGGGCAAAGTACAACGTCGTAAACCATGGATTCCCGTCCGCGCCGATCGTGAGATGTTTGGGTGCTAAGTTCGGACAACACGGCTCGGCGCCCGCTTCGAGGCCGGTGCGGTGCTCGACCAATGACCCATCGGTGCGGCGCTGTACCAGCACAATGGAGTTGTTCTTATCCGCCTTGATCGCTAAGAACCAAAGTTCTCCGTTGGAGTCCACTGCTAGCGATCCATCAGCGTAGAGATTCGGCAGCGAAAACCGTGAGACGGCTCCCCCGGTTGTCACCCGGGCGAGGAACGATCCCGTTTCCACCCCGCCTCGAATGATGAGTTCCATCACCCAGATCGCAGCGTCACCGCCAACGACGATTCCTTGGGCGCTCGCTGCGGTCCAGGCGCCACGCCGAAACTCGGTGATAGCACCGGCCGGCGTAATGCGACCGACCGCTCCGGTACCGCTGTCGCTGAACCACACGTTTCCATCGGGACCGGCCACGACGCTGCGCGGCTTGGAACCCGAACTTAACCCGGCCTCGAACTCCTTGACCCTTCCGTCAGTACTGATGCGTCCGATGGCGGGCGTCGCAGTGTCGGTAAACCACATGTCCCGGGAAGGCCCGGCGGTAATATCCCAGGGCACCGCAGTGGCATGAAAGCCGTGGGTCTTGCCGGCAGTATATGTGGTTAGCTTCAGTCCTTGCGGCAGCACGTGACCCGCGGAGGGCACGGCAAGGTGGGCCGAGGGACCCGGCATGAGGTTTGCTACGGGAGCGCATGCCGCTATGGCAAGCATCGCGAAAAGAGATAAAGACTTCATCGCACACCTCATTTCTAACGGGAGTTTTGGACGAGTGAGCCGCGGGTTCGTAAAGGACGACGATTCAGCGCCGGAACGGCCGCTCGAGCGGCCAGTTTCGAACGTACCGAATTACGTAACGCCGCGCGGGATGGAACTCCTTCGTGGTGCCTTGGCACAGGCAGAGGCTTCCGGAAACCAACGCGACGTGCACTACTATCAAAAGCGTCTTGCCTCTGCGATTGTGATCGAGCCGTCGTCGCAGCCCGCCGGCGTCGTCGGGTTTGGCGCTACGGTCGTGGCGCGCGACGCGCGTGGGAGAGAGCTGCGCGTGAGGATCGTCGGAGAAGACGAAGCGGATCCGTCGCAGGGCTCAATCAGTTGGGAATCGCCGATAGCCCGGGCGCTTACCGACCACCGCATCGGAGATCGAATCACCGTTTCGCGCCCGGCGGGCCCCATCGAGTATCGGCTCGAGAGAATTGCCTACGAATGACGACCGGCTGTACATTGTTTGTGCGTTGGCCGATACCCAGGAGAAGACGGGAGAGATAAGATCCGGTCATGTCGAGTCTTTCACAAGACGAAATCGATGCGTTGATCAGCCAGCTGTCTGGTCAAGGCGCAGCAACAAGCAAAGAAGCGATTGACGGCCGACGTGTCAAATCGCTCGACCTTCGTTTTAATAAGCGGCTCGACCGGTTCAGCGAAGCCCAGCTCCAGACGTTGCGGTCACTGCATGAAAACTTCACGCGATTGCTCAACAATTCACTGTCGGTCTACTTGCGAACTCGTGTCGAAGCAACGATTGTTTCCGTCGAGCAAATAAACTATGGTGATTTTATTGCTTCCATCGGGATCCCGTCGATGCTCGCAATTTTTGCAATGGATCCGCTTCCGGGCAGTGGCATCATTCAAGTGGACCTCAATGTCGTGTTCGCAATCATCGATCGTTCACTAGGCGGACCAGGTTGGTTCCCCAACAAGTTACGCGACCTTACGGACATCGAACGAACGCTCATGCAGCGCCTTATGGCGCGAACGTTTAACAGCTATCGCGAGGCGTGGAACCATTTGCTCACGCTGTCGCTCAAAATCGAAGCACTCGACTCAAACCCGCAATTCATACCGCGCATCATTCCCGTCGACCACATCGTTGCGTATACTTCTATGGAGTTAAGAATCGGAGACGTGTCGGGCGTGATGAACGTCGCGCTGCCGTACCTCGCATTGCACTCAATCGGGCAGCATCTGACAGACTATCAATGGTCAACGTCGGAAGCCGGCGAGGGCACGACGGAGGAAGAGGCGGCACAGCTGGCGCGAAGCGTCGAGCGTGCCGAGGTTGAAATCGAGGTCGAACTCGGAACCGCGACGTTGTCGCTGCGAGATTTAGTTGCCTTGCGCGAGGGGGATCTGTTGGTATTTGACAAAGGCCGCACCGAACCACTTATCGCGAACATTCAGGAACGCGAGAAATTCCGTGTATTTCCCGGAGTAAACAAAGATCGCATCGCGGTTCGAGTCGTGGACGGCGCGGAGTAGAGCGCTTCTGAACATGATCGACCTCCATCGCCTTGCCGATGCGATGCTCGCCCAAGCGACGACTGTTCTCGGTCGACTGGTCGAGCACGAAGCATCGGCTACCGAATCAGTCCGCAGCGACGACGATCGATCGATCCGGATCGACGGGGAGCAACTCGTTGCGCTGGTCGAAATTCCTGCCGTCGCCCCCAAGATCGTCGTACGGTTTCCAACCAGCGAGATGCGGTCGGTTGTCGGGATCATGTTTGGCGGCTCAGAAGACCTCGGGGAAGTCGGGCCGATGCAGTTGTCGATCGTTTCGGAAACGGTTTCGCAGATTGCGGTGGCCATGGCCGAAGCCGCGGCAGCCGAGGTAAATGTGCCGGCCGACGGTATTCGTGCCGAGCTCTGTACCGATGCCGGGCTCTTGCCGTCGCCGCCGTTTGAATCGTACGAAGCGACGATTAGCCTGGGAAGAAATCTATCGCCGCGCGTCGTCGTCGCTTTTGCCGCCGTAGAACCCGTTCTGGGAGAAACCGAAGAGCCGTTGCCGAGCAGTGCAGTTGAGAGATCCGTGCCGCGGGGCGAATCCATTGAACGTGTCTCGTATGCCGCGATGGAGCCAACGCCGTTGCGATCCGCACCCTCGGGACAAACGAATCTCGATTTTGTCCACGACGTACCGCTGCAAGTTCGAGCGGTTTTGGGCAAGTCGACGATGCCGCTGCGCGAGGTCGTGTCGCTCCAATCGGGGTCGGTGTTCCAACTCGACAAGCTGGCCTCAGAGCCGGTCGACGTCTACGTCAACAACGTCCTGATCGCGCGCGGCGAAGTGGTCGTCGTTGACGATAAGTATGCCGTCAAGATCAGTCAACTGAACCCTCAGACTCCTCGTTGAGTTTTTGGACGAGCTACGTTCTTGCGCTTGGTACCGTCGCGCTGATGCTCGCCGGCAGTTATGCCGTCGCGCGGGCCTTCATCAAGGCGCGCGTCTTCGTGCGCGGCAACCGGCGCTTGGTCACGGTCCTCGAATCGACGATGCTTTCGCAGCACAGCGCACTGCACGTCGTCAAAATCGGCACGCGGTACCTGCTGGTTGGCGGCAGCGAGGCAAGCATCTCCGCTTTGGCGGAGTTTTCAGCTCAAGAAATGGAAGCCTGGCTTGCGCTTAACAGCAGAAGTACTTGAACTGGCCGATTGCGTTTCCATGCGTTTCGACGAAGTAGGCCTCATTGTCGGGGCCGAGCGTCATGACACCGGGTTGCGAGTTTGAGGTGGGAATGCCGAACAGCGTGACTTTGGCGGTCTTTGGAACGAATCTCCCGATGTGGTTTCCAAGCGTATCGCTAAAGTAAAAATTGCCGTCGACTCCTTGAACGAGCCCGTCCGGAGTTTGCGCGGGTATCAGCGAGTACTCATTGCTTACCTGGCCGCTCACCGTCATGCGACCGAGTTTCTTCGCGTTTCTCTCGATGAACCAGAGTGCGTTGTCGGTTCCCGAGACGATGGCTCCGACGCCGGCGTTATGCGTTGGAATCTTGTACTCAGTGAGTGTGCCGCAGACCCCGGATTGTGTAATCGGCAGTCTGCCGATGCGATTGGTACCGGATTCGGTGAACCAGAGTGCACCGTCGACCGGGTTGCTTGCGATACCGGCGGGCAGAGAGTGCGCCGGCAATGCACACGGGCCGCCGATCGCGCCCGTTTGGGAGACTCGCCAGATGCCGCTCGTGCTGGGATCGGTGACCCACATGTTGCCGTCCGACCCAAGTGTAATAGCCGTCGGCCGTGCCGCCGCCGATAACAAGAACTCGGTAACGGTCGGCGGGAAGCTCGTTGTGATCTGACCGACCTTGCCGATTTTATTTTCAGTGAACCAGAGCAGCGAATTTGGTCCCGACGCGATGCTCTCGGGTCCTGCGTTGGCCGTCTGTGTCAAAGGTTCGGGCGTGGGAATGGTCCCGAACGTCGTGAGTTCTCCGATCTTGCTCGAAGCGAACTCGGTGAACCAGAGATTGCCATCGGCGCCGAGCGCAATGCCCATCGGCGCGCTTGATGCTGTTGGAACTGGGTATTGCGCCGAAACATTCGGTTGGTAAGGCGGCGCTGGAGTCGCCGTCCCAGTAGTTAGCGGCGTGCCCTTACCGCAGCCGGCCATCAGTCCGGCAGCAAGTAGAGCGCAAGCACCCAAGCGCGACGATCCTATCAAGAGTGGCCTCTCCCTGAAAGCGTAACTGGAAGCACACCCTTATTGGCAGCCGCAGCCCGCATTCCCCCGGGGCTGCCTGCCTCCTACGTCGAAGTGACCGCGGCGTGGGAGTCGAGCAATGAGTACAAGGGTCCTCATCGTCGATGACGCTGTCGTCATGCGCATGATGATTAAAGGAATACTGTCCAAGAACGGGTTTGAGGTTGTGGGCGAGGCCCAAAACGGCGTCGAGGCCGTCAACAAATACAAGCAGCTCAACCCCGATCTCGTGACGATGGATGTCATCATGCCGGAAATGGACGGAATTTCGGCAGTGAAGCAGATCATTGCCCACGATCCGAATGCAAAAATCGTCATGTGCACGTCGATGGGGCAACAGGCTCTGGTCGTGGAGGCTATTCAAGCCGGAGCTAAATCCTTCATCACAAAACCCTTCCAGCCCCCAAAAATTCTGGAGGAGATCAACAAGGTTCTCTCATGAGCTCCCGCTCTCTCAATCTCAGCGATATTCAAAAAGACGCTCTTAGGGAGGTCGGAAGCATCGGCGCCGGTCACGCCGCGACGGCCCTCTCGCAATTACTCAACGCAAAGATCAATCTAAGCGAATCGCGCATTGACATCATAAAATTTCGCGATCTCGCTACTCGCGTCGGCCACGAAAGCCGGCCGGTAGCCGCATTGCACATGTACGTGCGCGGCGAAGCTCCGGGGCAAATGGTCGTCCTTTTTGACCGCGAGCAGGCGCTCGATTTCGTCAGCCGTTTCCTCCACCGGGTGATCGGCGACATTCAGATCTTCGACTCGATTGCGGATTCAACCCTAAAAGAACTCGGAAATATCATTGCCGGATCCTATCTAACGGCAATCATTCAACTCACGGGCAGTAATTTAGTGCCGTCCGTGCCGACGCTTTCGTACGGTACCGTTCAAGCGGCATTTCGGACCCTGATGTCAATCCTTCCAGATCAGGACGTGTTGCTGATCGAATCGAGTTTTCTCGACAAGGAGAAGACCGTTGCCGGCCAGTTCATGTTGATTCCCGAAACGGGTTCGCTCGGGGCGCTGCTTTCCGTTTTCGGCGTCGAATGAAACGCTCATAATTACGCGGCATGTCTGACGAGGTCTTTGATCGAGAGGAATTCGTAGCCTACTTTCGCGACGAATCGGATGACCTTCTACAGCAGGTCGATGCCGATTTGCTTCAATTTGAAAAAACCGTCGGAACCGGAAAGTGTGACGTTGAGATCGTCAACTCACTCTTCCGCGCGTTGCACACGATCAAAGGCAGCGCGGGGATGCTGGCCTTTGGCGACGTCGCGGCTTTAGCTCACAAGCTCGAGAATTTGTGTGACCTCTTGCGTAACGAACGGATGCCGGTATCCGAGACCTGCGTGGAGATCCTGTTCTCCGGGCGAGATGTCTTGACATACCTCGTGCAATCGGCGATGTCGGGCTCGCCGGCGCCCACTGAGTTGCCCGATTATCTATCGCGGTTAGAGCAATTTATCGCGCTCTACGAAGAAGCGTCGCCAGCGCCAGCCGAAACGGCCGGTGAGGAACGCGTTTACGAAGACACGGCAAGAGAAGTTCATGCGCCCATTCACCAAACCGTTCGCGTCGACGTCGAGCGTCTCGATGCACTGCTTGATTTGGTCGGCGAGCTCGTCATCAACCGCACTCGGATTTCGGCGATTTCAGCAAGGCTGGCCCATCTGGTGGCGGATAAGGCGCTGGCAAACGAGCTTGCGGATTTGGCCGCGACGCTTGCGCGAACGACGAATGAGATTCAAGAGTCGATCATGCGGGTGCGAATGGTGCCCATCGGTCAGGTCTTCGAGCGATTTCCGCGACTGGTTCGCGACGTCGCCAAGGCGCGTGGAAAGGAGGTCGAGCTTCGAATCTCGGGTTCACAAACCGACCTTGACAAGACGATCGTCGACGAGGTTGGCGAACCGCTCATGCACCTGCTGCGAAACGGCATCGATCACGGTATCGAGCTGCCCGCGGTGAGGGAACAGCGCGGCAAACCGCGCGTCGGAACGATTTCACTCGATGCGTATCACGAAGGCAATCAGATCATCATCGAGGTGGCCGACGATGGGGGCGGCATCGACCTGGACAAGGTACGAGCTCGCGGCATTCGCCAGGGACTGATTTCAGCCGACGACCGTTTGAGCGACCGCGAGCTCATCGAGCTCATCTTTACGCCGGGGTTCTCGACGGCCGACGAAGTGTCGGATCTTAGCGGTCGGGGCGTCGGCATGGACGTCGTGAAGAAAAACATCACGCGGCTCAAGGGCGTCTTTGACGTCGATAGCACCGCCGGCCACGGCACGAAATTCTCGATCAAACTGCCGTTGACGCTGGCAATCATTCAAGCACTTCTCGTGCGGGTCGCGCGCGAGCTATACGCCATACCGCTTGACTCGGTCTTGGAATCGCAACGAGTGGAGATTTCGGAGGTACGCACTATCGGCGGCAACGAGGTGATTACGTTGCGCGGTCAGGTCGTTCCGCTGCTTCGCATTGCGGACGTTTTTGCGCTGGGCGGCAAGCGCGATCCAGAAAAGCTCATGGTCGTGATCGTCGGTTTGCAAGGCCGCCAGGTCGGTCTCGTCGTGGACTCGTTCGAGGGAGAGCAGGAGATCGTTATCAAACCGCTTTCCGACGTCGTTGGGCGAGTGAGCGGGATTTCGGGCGCAACGATTTTGGGAAACGGATCGATTTCGCTGATCGTCGATGTGCACTCGCTGGTCAGCGACGCTTATGCTGATCGTCGGACGGCGCGCGTCGAATTTCCAGGGTCCCGAGCTTCGTAACGGTGGCGGATACGCAAGTTGTTTCGTTTCGCGTCGGCAATGAAGAATACGGCGTCGATATTGCACAAGTTCAAGAGATCATTCGGATGGTCGAAATCACGCACGTTCCCCGCGCCCCGCGTTTCATCGAGGGTGTTATCAATTTACGAGGACAGCTCATTCCCATCGTCGACTTACGAACGCGCTTTGGAATGGAACGCTCGCAAGCGACGAAAAGCACGCGGATCGTCGTGACCGAAATCGGCACGAAGCGAGTTGGCATCGTCGTCGACAGCGTGTCGGAAGTACTTTCCATCGCCGCAGAAAACATCGAAGAGGCCCCGGAGATCGTTGCCGGTGCCGGCACGGAGTACATCTCGGGCGTCGGCAAGGTCGGCGATCGGCTCATCATCATGCTCGACCTCAAACTCGTGATCTCGGGCCCAGAGAAGCAACAGCTGGAAAGCTCCTCGCTCGGGGAGGCGTCGAGCTAGCCCACGGCTTGGAGGGTTGACCTCTTAAAATATTAGTTGACAGAGCGAATCCGACGCGCTACCATCAACTAAAACCTTAGGAGAACCGAATGAGCAGCTACCTGAGCCCCCCGCTATCGGACCGTGACGTCGTCCATCCTGCGGTTCCATTTCGGGAGCCGAGCGTTTTCCCGGGCTGGGGCCCGCGGTTGTAGTCGATGGCAAGAAAACGTTCTGCCGTTCTCACCGAAGCCGAGCTGCGCCTCATGGAGGTACTTTGGGACAAAGGCCAAGCGACGGTTGCCGAGGTCACGGCCGCCTTGCCACCGCCTCCGATCGCATATAACAGCGTCCTGACCACGATGCGGATCTTAGAGCAGAAGGGTTACGTCGCGCATGAGGAGTTGGGGCGTGCGTTCGTGTACCGGCCGCTGGTCGCGCGCGACTCAGCCGCTGCGCACGCGGTAGGGCACGTGCTCTCGCGGTTTTTCGACAACAGCGCCGGCGCCCTCGCGTTACGCCTCATCGAGAGCGAGCGGCCTTCAACCGACGAACTCGCCCGTCTGAAATCGCTCATCGAACAGTACGAGGAGGGCATCTAATGCTCGGCGGCTCGCTGCAGTCTATTGCGACGCCAGTTGCAGCCATAGCGCTCAATGCAATGTGGGAGGGCACCTTGCTCGTCGCGGGCGTGTGGTTGTTGGTACGGTCTTGGCCCCAGATTAACGCGTCCACGCGTTACATCATTTGGAGCGCTACGCTCGTTGCGATCGTGCTTGTGCCGGTTGCGACGACCTTGCCGTTCCTCGAGTCGCCGTCGCCGGCGTCGTCGCAGGCGGCGGAGAAGGTGGTGAGAGCGGCCTCGGTGACGCACGCTCTCACCACTACGGTTTCGTCCAAGTTTTCGGCGCCGGAAACGAATCGCATTGTATCATCGGGCGCGGCGCCGGCGCTGCCGTCACGTTTTCGCCTGACAATGCCGGCCCGGCTGGCAGTCGCCGTCTTCGCGCTCTGGGGGATTCTGGCGGCCGCCTCGCTCGTTCGGCTCGCGGTTGGATTGGTGCGCTTGGAACAGCTCAAGCGCGATGCGCTGCCGTTGCCGGTTGAATATCGCGACGCGATGGACCGTTGGATGTGCGCGAAGAAGGGCTCGCGCGACGTTCGACTCTGCGTCAGCGACGAAATTGACGTCCCCGTCGCCGTCGGGCTCTTCGACGCGATGATCTTGATCCCGCGGTCGCTGTTGGAGCGGCTTTCAACGACCGAAGTCGATCAAATTAGCCTGCACGAGCTCGCCCATCTGCGTCGCGCGGACGACTGGACAAATGGCTTTCAGCGCGTCGCCGTTGCATTGCTCGGATGGAATCCGGCCGCTCTCTTCGTCTCGCAACAGCTCGATCTCGAGCGGGAAGTCGCTTGCGACGATTGGGTGCTCTCGTTGACGGGCACGGTTCGGCCGTATGCGCTTTGCCTGACGAAGATGGCGGAAACCTCGGCGTGGCCGCGGCAGCCGATGCCCGCACCGGGCGTCTTTGCCAGCCGCAAGCACATTTCGATGCGCATCGAGCGTTTGCTCGGCGTCGGTCGTAACATCGCAACCGGGCTTTCCTTTGGACCGACCGCCTCTGCACTAGCCATCGTTGGTGCTCTCGCGTTTGTCATTCAACTGGTCGCACCGTCGATTGCGGCGCCTCGCTCGACGTCGCCGAACCCTCCAGCCGTTGCGCAAGCGGCGCCGCGGCTAGCCGGCGCCCCGGTTGTGCCGCTTCCCAAACTCAAAGAAGTGCGCGTGCTTGTTTACGTTACGCCTTCTCCGGCAGTGACGTTGCCGACGAACGTGCACGTTCCGCCGGTTAAGGTTCATGTTCCCGCAGTGAACGCGCACGTTCAGGCGGTCAACGTGCGCGTGGCCGCCGTCAACGTGGACGTGCCCGGTGTCGACGTGCACCTGCCTTCCGTCGACGTTCCCGTTTCCAAGTACACGTCCTCGATGAGAAAGTTCGACAAGGCGAGCTTCGATCGGATGCTCCACCAAAGCATTGCACGAGGCTATGCGCGCTCGAGTGCGACGGCAAGCGCGAGTGCGGTTCCATCCTGCAGCGGATGCGATTTCTCGGGCGTCGATTGGTCGGGCCACTCGATGCGAGGCGTGCGCTACGTCGGCGTCGACCTGAGCAACTCACGCCTCGAGCGCACCGACTTTTCGAGCGGTCAGTTCAAGGGCGTCGATTTTTCGCACAGCCGGTTGACCGGCGCGTCGTTCCGAAACGCGGTAATGTCCGGATGCGACTTCTCCGACGCAGACTTGACGGGCGCCGATTTCACCGGCGTGAAGATGACCGGCTGCGAGTTCACCAACGCGCGTCTGGAGTCGACGACGCTGCGGGACGTGCTCAATAGCTGCACCGCTTGTGACTTCAGTAATGCGAACCTCGCCGGGATCAATCTGTCCGGGGTTCGCGCCAGCGGCGACGACTTCAGCAACGCCAATCTGCGGGGCGTGAATTTCAACGGCGCGTATCTTACCGGTTTTGATTTCACCGACGCCGATTTCGAAGGGGCCTCCTTGAACGGTACGACGCTCAACGGTTGCGATCTGTCCGGAGCCAACCTCGGCGGAGTAGACGTCTCGCGAACGACGTTCATCGGTACGGACTTTTCGGAACGACGAAGCTCGCAGCGACAAAGTCCGACCCCCATGATGCGTTAACCGCTTCAAACCCTAAAACCGAAAATTGCGGCCTCTGCGACCGAGGCTTGGTTCCCTGCGTGTTTTTGACCGGTAAGGAGAGTGAAAAAGCGAATGAACGCCTCTGCGAAACGGACGGCCGCACTGCTTGTGAGCGTGCTCATGTTCGCAACGGCAACCGCACGCGCGTTTACCGGTTATCCAAGCCTCTCGGTGCCGGAGTTTGCACCTCCACTTGAACCGGTTGATGCGAGATCGGCGTGGTCGAAGGCGGCGACGGCGAGACTGGTTTGGGACGTGGCGCACGCGCGTCCGTCGACCGAAGCGACGACTGCTTCGATCTCCACCGACGGGCTGGCGCTCTACGTGCGCTTCGACGCCGTACAGCGCGAACCGATAACGGCGGCGCAACATACCAATGACGTCGGCCAGGGCAGTGACGACGCAGTGTGGATCGACCTCTGGCCCGCCGGTGCTTCCGGCTACATGTATCAGTTCCAAGCCACGCCGCAAGGCACGCATTACGAAACGTCCTCGGAGAACACCAGCTATTCCCCGAACTGGGAGTCTCACGGCGCAATCGGCAACGGCGGATATACCGTAACGATGAAGATTCCGCTTGACGTCATGCGCGGCGTCGGCGCGACCCACACGTGGAAAGCGCAGTTCGTGCGCTTAATTCACGCCTCCGGAGAGGCACAAGTCTGGTCGTACGATTCGGCCCAGAACAATGCCGACGACTACGCCCGGGCCGGCACGATGGCGATGCCGCAGCTCTCGGTAAAACCGGCGCGGCCCAAGCCCCGCTTTGCTCTGTACAGCCTTGGCGAAGCGGCATCGAAGAGCATCGGCGGTTCCACGAGCCGCATCGGAGCCGACCTGTCGATCCCCATCACGCCGACCGCGTCGTTCTATGCAACGCTCCATCCGGACTATTCCAACGTCGAGCTCGACCAGCAATCGATTTCACCGACCGTCTACGCTCGCTATTACAGCGAAGTACGACCATTTTTTACCCAGGCAGCAAACTTCTACAACGATTTTAATTGCGATGCGTGCCCGAACATCCAAATGCTCTACACCCCGGCCATCCCTACTCCGCAGCAGGGATACGCGGTGGAGGGCAAACAGGGACCGCTTTCGGTCGCGAGCTTCGATGCAATCGGCGACGGTCGCGACGATCTTGCCAGCACCATCGATTACACCTCGCCGGACCAACGCTGGAACGCTTCGGTCGAGCGCGTCGCCGTCAATACGCCCTCGCTGGTCGACGATACCACGGGAGCCGGCATCTCGTACTACGATCTCAAACACTTGTCGGCGTACTTCAACTACGGCAACGACTCAGGAACGAATGTCTTGGTGCCAAATCAGGCGCAGTGGTACGACCTCGGCGGCGGCTGGGCTAACCAAACGTTTGGATTTTTCGGAGCGACACGAAGGATCGGCGAATATTTTGATCCCGTCGATGGCTTCGTTTCGCATCCCGGCATCGCCGGTTATGCGCTGTACTCGGCAAAACTCTGGGACTTCGACGCCAAGGATAGGATTGAAACCCTCGGAATTGCGGGCTTCGTCGATCGCTATCAAGGGCCGATCGGAGGGCAGGCGCAAAGCGACAATTCGCTCTTACTCGACCTGCTCACGAAGAGTGCCTGGGACCTGCAGCTGTTTACGGGATCGAACTACTGGCGCTTCGGCGACTTGTTGACACCGATCTCGCAGAATGCCGGATTTTCGATGACGTATCACAGCGGGCTGACGACGAACAACCCCGGACAATTCCCATATCACGGGACGTCGGCAACGCCGACCACCATCTCGTACAATACCGGTGATTACGGCAACGGCCGGCTCGACACATGGTTTCGCACGTCCACCATTCGCGTCGGCGCGCGCGGAGCGCTCACCCTGGTCGTGGACGACACCGCGCAATACGTTCGCTTTGGATCGAACAACATTCAATGGTTTGAAAGTGCGAGCTATGCATATCAGATCGATCGCAACTCGTCGTTTGCTCTCGGAATACGCAGCGTTATCGGAAGCCCGCCGGTTCCAAACGGCGGTGGCGATTGTATCGGCCGCTGCTCAAACGTCTCCATCGCGTACCATTTGCGGTTGCATCACAGCGAACTCTATGCTGCGTACGGCAACCCGAACACGCTCGTCACCGTCCCACAAGCGATTCTCAAGCTCATCTTTTATGCTGGCGCTGAGAAAGGGACGTAACAATGCCAAAGCATTGGCATCATGAAACCTGCGCGTCACCACCACGTACATGGCGCGATTTGCACGCGTGCATGTGCCACTCGACAGTCACTCAATTAAGGAGAACATTTATCGTGAAACGCAGTATTCTTGCTCTAGCCGGAGCAATCGCTCTCGCGAGCGCGTTGCCGGCGCTGGCGGCAACATCGATCAACGTTCCATTGGTTGCGTCAGCTCCGTCGCTTGATCCTCACGCCGGCTCAGCCTTTGCTGGTGGTGCGGTGGCGCCGCTAACCTATATCGCCAACGGGGCGCAGAACGCCGGAGAACCGGCGTCGGTGCGGCTTCTCAGCGACGGAAAGACATTGTACCTTCGCTTTGATGTCACGCAGCAGTTCCAGCCGCTCGAAGGTTTTGATGGCGGAGACGCCGTTGCCGTCGATCTCTGGGACGCTGCGGGCGAGCAGTACCATCTCGGCGTAGGATTAAACGGAAAGCGCACATCCGACAGTACGACCAATACGGCCGATTGGCAAACAGCGGTAATGACGGGATCGGGCGGTTACACTGTAACGATGCAAGCTCCGGTCGTTGCCAGTTCCAATCTGCGCGTTCAGTTCTCACGCTGGATCGCATCGACCGGTGAGGAACAGGTCTGGTCGCACGACGCCAGCCAACCTGCCGACGACGCACTCGCGCAAGCAGGAACCCTCATCTTTGCCTCCTCGGTTGGAAAGAACGAATAGAATCGCCATAACAAGCAGGCCTCCAGCGGCGTCGGGGGAGTAGAATAGGTGAGATGCATACCGCTCTCCGCGCGGCGACGATCGTGGCACTGGTCACGCTCGCGTTGCCTCCCCCAACCGCACTGGCAGGCACCGCAACACCTGCACCTTCGCCGGTCCGAACGCCGCCGCCGCAGATCTATCACGTCATCACCCGACCGCTCTGCAGCGAGCTGCACAAGCACATCGCGCCTGCCATCGGCATGATGCTGCAAAACGACCAGCAAATCGCCAAGAGCCCGGATCTTTTCAAACGGTACAATCAAGCGTCGTTCGAGAACGTGGACAATTCCGCGAGCAATCAGAGCGTGACAAACGGTACTCCCAGCAGCGGTGAGGCGGCCAACGAACCGATGTCGGCCTCTCAAAACATGGCGTTGCTCGGGATGGAAAACCTCGTCAGTCCCATCGCCAACAACATCATTGCTACCGAAAAGATGCTCGACAATCCGGAATTGACGAAGGGCACGGGAACTCCCGATGACGATAAGCGCCTCAAAGAGATACGTGACAAGCTCTTGCAGGCATTGGCAGCGCAGAGTGCAGCACTAGATATCATCAACGGTTTCGTCGACACGCAGCAGTTAGCCGACATTCAGCATTCGGGCGAAGAATATATCGCTGCAATCAACCAAACCAATGACCTGGCGCGAGGGATGCCCACAACACCGTCACCGTTTCCTGGGACCTATGATCCAAATCAAGCCGGCCTTCCGCCTAACCCGTACACCATCGATCTCGCAACCGTTCCGGGATTGACGCTGGGATACAATCCGGTGACGCGTCTTATCGATGGGCTTCATTGGACGATCGGCGAAACCCAAAAGCGCGAAAACGAAGCCGCCAAATCGGTCATGCAGAGTGCCTCACTCTGCTCCTCGTCTCAGTAGCGCTAAAACGAAGCTCCCGGGTATCTTGACTATCGAACATACGTTCGATACCATGATTTCCCATGGCGCTTTCGAGTCCTGCCGCGGCTTCTCGCCGCCCCGCCTTCGCCGCCCTCAAAGCATCGCTCGAATCTGCCGCGCTCGCCGCCCCCTCCGCCCATGTCGAAGATCTCTTCTCAACGACGATAGCCGCCTTGGACCGTCTGATGGGCGGAGGCATTCCTCGAGGAACGCTGGTGACGCTGGAAGGGCCAGCCGGACGGTGGTGTATTGCCGCACGCCTGATCGCCGCGGTAACCAACCGTTCCACTGCGGCGATCATTGATGACGGCGGGCTCTATCCGCCCGCTCTAGCACAAGCGGGAGCGCGACTGGAGCGCGTGCTCATTGTGTCTGTCCAGTCACCGCTGGCAACAGCACGCGCGGCCGACATTTTGTTGCGCGCGCGTGCGTGCCGTCTTGTGTTGATGCCCGCACCTCATTTAGGGCCGGCGATCTGGACGCGACTGTCGTCATTAGCACACCGCACGGGCGCTGTGCTCGTCGCGGTTCTTCCTTCAGGCACCGACGCTGCGCTTCCGCTGGCGGCTGCGGCTGCAATCCGTTTGCGTTGCACGCGCGAGCGGTTGGTTACCATCGGCCAAGATGGTCTGTGGTGTACGTTTTGCGGATATGCCCTGAGCGCGGAATTACACAAATATAAAACAGCGGTTTCGGGAGCGCGCATTCATTTACGAGCAGTCGGCGATGCTGTTGTGCATTAATCTTTGCGGAAAGGAGCCGCCCGAGCCGTTTCTTTGGGAAGAGCTGCTCGATGCGCTCGATGCGGTTTCGCCGTTGATCGATGATGTACGACCCGGCTTAGCGTTTATGGAAATGCGAGGTATAGCCGGAGACGCCTCTGTTTGGATGAAGCAGACGCGCGCGATCTTGCGACCTTTTGCCCGGGAGTTTCGTCTTGGTTTGGGCGCTAATAAAATCTGTGCGCGAGCGGCCGCGCAGCTTGCGGACGGTACCATCTGCCCGCTTGGCGGCGAACGTGTTTTTCTCGCCCCCTTCACCACCAGTCTTCTTGAGATTCAGCCCGAAATTCTCGAGCGGCTGCGATTGCTCGGCGTCGAGCGCCTCGAGGATCTGGCGCGTCTACCGCACGGACCCTTGGTGCGGCGGTTCGGTCCAGATGCATCACGGTGGCATGCGTGGGCGAACGGCGAAGATCCAACCCCGTTCATTCCGCGTGGCCATGCCGTGGCTATCGAAGCGTCGCTTTTTGGTGAAGGGCGGACTGAAGACGAAGCGCAGGTCATTTTCGCGCTGCGAATGCTCTTGGCGCGAATTTGCTCGGATCTCGCGCGCTGTGGGAAGCGCGCCGGATCGTTGCAACTCGAAGTCGAGCTTGAAGATGCGCAAAAGCGAACCTTCGACGTTGGGCTGGTTTCGGCGACCGCGTGCGAGCGCTCGATGCTCGACGTCGTGCGCGCAAAACTCGAAGGCGTGGCGTTCATGGCGCCCGTGGTCGGATTGCGAGTGCGAGCGACCCGGCTAGAAGAAGGTGGGGAGGCCGTGGCGCTCTTTGCCGACGGTGATTTCGATACGCAAGCGATCGCGGTTGCAATCTCGCGCTTGGAATCCGTTTTGGGGGAACCGGTTCGACAAGCCCGCACTCGTACCGCACACACGCTCGAGGAGCGTTTTGCTTACGAACGTTTCCAATTACCAAAGCTTCAACCGCGCGCAGAAACGCCGGCGCTTGCCGCCGACATTCTGGCGCCGCAACTGCGATTGCTGGCGGTAGCGGAAATTGACGTCAGCGTACGTGGGGGCGCTCCGGCAGCTCTGAGCTTATCCAAAGAGCCTGGCCCGCGTCGGTCCGTGGTGCGGTGCGCCGGCCCATGGCGCGTCGAAATGGGTTGGTTTTCGGACGCTCCGCTCATGCGCGACGAGTACGACGTCTTATTGGAAGACGGCGGACTCTATCGCATCTATCACCAGGGCAGCCGCTGGTATATACGAGGATTTTATGACTAGCGACATCACGTTGCGTGCGCCGGCTTGTTCGTAATTACGCCGAGCTGCATTGCTGGTCAAATTTCACGTTTCTCGAGGGTGGGTCGCACCCTGAGGAGCTGATCGATCGCGCTGCCGCTTTAGGTCTGAGTGCCATTGCGCTCACCGATCGCGATGGGCTTTACGGGATCGTCCGGTTTTCGGCTCGAGCGCGATTACGCACGATCCCGGCGATCGTGGGAAGCGAGCTGACGTTTGAAGACGGAGGGCGCATCGTGCTGCTCGTTGAGAACGAAGAGGGCTACGCTCATCTGTGCGAGGTGATCTCCGCCGCACAACTGCGCGGCAGCAAAAGTGATGCGCGCCTACGCTTGGAGGACCTCGATGGGCGAACGGCCGGGCTCGTCGCGCTCTCTGGTGGAGTAGACGGACGAGTAGAACGCGCTTTATCACACGGTGGACTATCCGAGGCGGCAGGTGAGGCGAGCCGCTTGCAGGCGCTCTTCGGCGATCGTTTTCACCTCGAGTTGCAACAACATCTCACGTCCGAGGAAGCCGGGCGTAACGAGCGATTGGTCGAGTTAGCCCGCAACTTACAACTTCCAGTGGTCGCAACCAACGGGGTTGTCTACGCGTGCAAAGAGGATGCACCGATCGCCGACGTGCTCGGGTGCGTCAAGGGGGGCACGACGTTAGAACGAGCGAGGGCAGAGCATCAACTGCGTCCCAACGCCGAATACCATCTGAAACCCGCAGCGGCGATGTCTCGGCTCTTTGCTCCATATCCCGACGCGCTTGAAGCAACGCTTGCCATTGCGCATCGATGCCGGTTCCGGTTGGAACGATTGACCGGACAATTCCCGTCCTTTCCCGTTCCCGATGGTATGACGCGCCAGTCATATCTGCGCGACAGGGTGTATTGCGGCGCCGCCGAGCGTTACGGCACGCCGCTGCCAAATGGCGCGGAACGTCAACTCGAATACGAGCTCGGCATTATCGCCAAGATGGATTTGGCCGGCTACTTCCTCATTGTTTGGGACATCGTTCAAAAGGCGAACGAGTTAGGCGTCCTCTGTCAGGGGCGCGGGTCGGCTGCGAACTCGGCAGTATGCTATGCGCTCGGCATTACGGCCGTCGATCCCATCGGAATGAAGTTGCTGTTCGAACGCTTCATGTCTGAAGAACGCAAGGAGATCCCCGATATCGACATTGATTTCGCGCATCAAGATCGCGAGCAGGTCATTCAGTACGTCTACGATCGATACGGGCGCTCGAATGCTGCCATGGCGGCGGAAGTCATAACGTATCGCACGCGATCGGCATTACGCGACGTCGCCAAAGCTTTGGGGTTGAGCTTAGCAGAGGTCGAAGCACTTGCGCGGGAGCTCGACGCGCGAGAATCGCTGGAAGGGGCGGCCGCAACAATGCCGACCAAACTCGGCGAGTACTTACATGCGTTGTGCAAACGGATCGAAGGTTTTCCACGTCACATGGGGATTCACTCGGGCGGAATGGTGATCACACGCGATCCTTTGGTGCGGGTCGCTCCGGTGGAATGGGCGACAATGCACGATCGAACCATCATCCAGTGGGATAAAGACGATCTTCAAGAGCTCGGCCTCATCAAAATCGATCTCCTCGGTCTGGGCATGCTCTCGCTTTTGCGCGAAGCCTTTTCGCTTCACCAACGTTGCTTTGGGCGGCCGCTCGCTTTGCATACAATTCCCTCCGACGACAAGGCCACGTATGAGATGATCGGTCGTGCCGACACTATTGGCGTTTTTCAAATTGAATCGCGAGCGCAGCAGTCGATGCTTCCCCGCATGAAACCCCAATGTTTTTACGATATCGTCATGCAGGTGGCAATCATCCGGCCGGGCCCCATTCAAGGCCAAATGATCCATCCGTTCTTACGACGGCGGTCGGGCTTGGAGCCCGTGACCTATCCGCATCCAAAACTCAAACCGGTGCTCGAACGAACCCTGGGAGTACCCCTTTTTCAGGAGCAGGGCATGCGCATGGCGATCGAAGCAGCCGGATTTACGCCTGGTGAAGCCGATCGGCTTCGGCGAGCGATGGGTCACAAACGTTCGCACGAGCGCATGCACGAAATTTATCCGCGGCTGATTGAGGGCATGGTTGAAAACGGCATCGATCGCGCTGCCGCGGAGCAGCTCTTCCACATGCTCGAAGGCTTTGCCGACTACGGGTTTCCCGAATCGCATGCGGCCAGCTTCGCATTGTTGGCGTATGCGTCAGCGTATGTCAAATGTCATTATCCGGCCATCTTTGCCGCTGCCATTCTTAACGTACAACCGATGGGATTTTATTCCACCGAGGTGCTGGTGAACGATGCGCGTCGCCACGGTGTCGACGTGCGGCCGGTCGAGGTCAACGCAAGCGAATACTGGTCGTTCGTCGACGAGCGCGGTGAACTGCGTCTGGGATTCCATCTCGTTCGCGGTTTGGGTGAAGTGCAGCGCAAGCGGTTGGAGGCGGCGCTGGCAAGAGGGCCTTTTCGCGATCTACTGGATTTTGCGCAGCGCACGCATCTGGAAAAAGAAGCGATCGAAAATTTAGCGGTCGCCGGTGCATTTGCGCCGTGGTTTGCTTCTCGACGCGAGGCGATGTGGGCGCTGCGAGGGCTCGACGAACGTCAAGCGCGCGGGGAGCTCGGGCGGCTGATGGAGGTCGAGGAGCCTACGGTATGCTTGCGGGCGATAACGCCAAAGCAGGAAACGGCATTCGATCTCTGGTCAACCGGGGTAACGCCGCGCGTGCATGCCATCGAGCACCTTCGGGCAGCTCTTGCCGCTCGGCGCGTGATTCCGGCCGCGCACCTCGTTGGACAACCGGCGAATTCGATCTGCCGGGTGGGGGGTATGGTCATTACGCGTCAGCAGCCGGGAACGGCCAAAGGCTTCGTCTTCTTGACGCTCGAGGACGAAACCGGGCTGGTGAACGTCATCGTACGCCCGGACGTCTACGAACGATACCGACGGGTGATTCGTACGTCTCCGGTGGTCATCGTGGAGGGCAAATTGCAGAAAGAGGCGGGATGTATCGACGTACTTGCCAGGCAGATCTGGACCTTTGAATCGGAAGGCATAACCGCCGGCGTGCGAGCGCACAACTTCCATTAAGAAATACGCTTGAAGCGAGCCAATTTTCTTTACGCTGTTAATGGTAGAGGCGAGCGGCCGAGCTAGAAACTTCCCTATGGCATCTAGATTGCAAGGTCTCTTGATGCTGGCTTTATGGGGAGGAATATGCGAATACCAAGGCGCGCCCTGGCATCGGCAATTGTTATCGCATTCTCTCTTTCCGCATGCGGCGGCCACTCGGCGCTTATTCCCAGCGCGCCGGGTGCCGGCGATGTGAACGCTCAAGCGATTGCACCCGAAGGGCCGACGCACACGATCACGCCGCTGATTTCCATCCCGCATACATACGGGAAACTTGCATTTAACGATGAGGGCCGCCGTGCGGCAAACGCCACGGTCGCCATCACCCTGACCTTGCGATACAATCATCAACCTGAGCTGGACCGCTTCGTTGAAAATCTCGGCACGGCTCGCGGCCGGCGCCACGTTCTGACCGCGCAGCAGTTTAATGCGCACTATGCGCCGACGGCTCGCCAGGAAGAGAGCGTCGTCCATGCTCTGCAAGCTGCAGGCTTCACGATCACACAGCGGTATCCGAATCGGACCATCATCGATGCGAAAGCTCGCTCCTCGGTAGTGGAGCGTTTTTTCTCGACGGAAATACACACCGTGCATCAGGGGAAATACGGCGAGCGCTACACCAACGTCAAGCCGGCGATCGTCCCGGCTGCAATCGCGCGGTACATCCGAGACGCGTCCCTCGACAATTTGGTCGTCGTGCGGACTCTCGCCGATCAAGCGGGTGGTCCGACGCACCGGTTCCCGAGCGGCATTCCCGGTGCGAAGCCCAGCGGCGGCGCGCCCGGCCAAGAATTGCCGTATATGTTGCGACCCAGGGCGACAAGTTGCTCCGGCCAATTGTTGCTCAATCCCGGTTTTGAATCGGGGAACGTGAACTGGAGCACCACGGC
Organism: Vulcanimicrobiota bacterium; assembly: GCA_963752765.1. Taxonomy (GTDB): domain Bacteria; phylum Vulcanimicrobiota; class Vulcanimicrobiia; order Vulcanimicrobiales; family Vulcanimicrobiaceae; genus JAFAHZ01. The sequence goes on along the minus strand of CAVVZD010000008.1, from coordinate 619,251 downwards.
CGACGTCATCACCGACGATCCATCCCTGGCATATCAGGGGAGCTGGCTCGCGTGGCTCGACGGCTACAACCGTCCCGAAACCGATACGGTGTCGCAAACCGTCTCCATTCCAGCCGGCTGCACGGCGACGTTGACCTACTTCTTATGGGTCTACACCAACGAGCGCAGTAGTTCCGGTGCGCTTGATACGCTGAAGCTGACGGTCAATGGAACGGCCGAGCAATCGTTTTCGAATCTCACCTCGACCGGCGGTGGGTACGTAGAAGAGACCGTCAACCTCTCGTCGTTTGCGGGCAGCAGCGCAGCCCTTTTGTGGACCTCGAATCAAACCGGCAGTCGGGTCACGGACTTTTTCATCGACTCGACCGCGTTGACGCTGAGCGGCGGGACGAGCACGCCGACGCCGTCGCCAACGGCGAGCCCGACTAACGCGCCGACGGCGACGCCGACCGCTTCACCAACGCCCTCGCCGACGCCGACGCCGACGCCGACGCCGACCGCTTCACCAACGCACTCGCCGACGCCGTCACCGACAGCAACGCCGACCGCGTCGCCGACACACTCACCGACGCCGACGCCGACGGCCTCACCAACCGCGTCACCGACGTCGACACCGAGCAGCGGTTGTAACGGCGCAGCGGCTGACAATGGACCGCTGACGAACGCGGAAGGAACGTTGGCAACCGGCGTTGCGAAGCCGTTTGACTTCCCGGTTCAACATGGATGCAACGGCGCGGGCTATACTGCGGCAATTGCCATCGACGATCCGGTCAATACGAGTTACGTCGCTACCTATCTCTCGGCATCGCAAGTGACGCAAACGGGTACGATCACGAACGAAGCCGTCAATGGCGGCGGCAGCGGCGACGATCCGGAAACCGATCTCGACGTCCAGACGATCTCTGGCCTGGCACCGGGCGCGAACATCATCGTGTACGACATGGGGTCGCTGACGGATGCCAACATTGAGGACACGTACAATAAAGTGCTTTCCGACGGGAAAGCGACGTCCGTGAACTCGTCCTTTGGCGGTTGCGAATCGAGCGACGTGTCGTTCGCGGATTCGACCAACTCGATTGCCGAGCAAGGTGCTTCGGAGGGCGTTGAGTTTTCCGCCTCCAGCGGCGACAGCGGCAGCAACGAGTGCGGTAACGACAACGTGGAAGGCGTGAGTTCGCCGGCAGGCGGTCCGTACTTCACGTCGGTCGGCGGGATCGACTTCACCGACACGAGCGGCGGCGTACTCGAAACCGTCACCGAGGGAAGCGTTGATGGATACTCCGGCGGCGGAGGCGTCTCAACGGTCTTTGCGCTGCCGAGCTACCAGAGCGGTATCACCGGGACGATCACATCAGGACGCAATCAACCCGATTTCTCGCTACCGTTCTTCCCAGTTGCTGTCTACACGGGCGGCAGCTGGGGTGAGTATCTAGGAACCTCGTGGTCGTCCCCGGCATCGGTGGCATTGGTTGTCGAAGCGAACGAACTCCATTCCACCAAACTGGGGCAGATCAACCCGACAGTCTACAGCCTGTTCAAGTCGACTGGCTACAGTACGTATTTCACGCCCTGCACGTCGGGCAGCAATGGAGCGTACTCGTGTACTGCGAGTGAGTACAATCAAGCTGCAGGCATTGGAGCTCCAAAGGGCTGGGCGTTAGCGAACGCCCTCTAAGACAACGGCAATTGCTCGTGAACGCGAGGCCGGCGAAACATCGCCAGCCTCATTTATGGAGGTGCGTTCGAAAGCGCAATTCATCGTCGAGATTTATTCCGGAAAGCAGACCGGTCAGAGGTGCTGAGGTTATGGATTGGGCCGGCGACTATAGACGGACTGCAGCAACGGCGCCAAATACGTACCGGGCGGCAGAACGTAATCGCGTTGCGGATAGGGTATCGGCAAATCGTGCGGATACGCCGGTCGCGCCATGGCGTCATCTTCAGCCGGATAGCAGACCGGCCAAGGAATGACGCCCTCTTCGTTGCCGCCGGCGGTATACTGCGCAACGTATCGCACGTAGTAACAGCTTACGTCCTGCGCTTTCCAATGGCGCAAAGGAATGAGCAACGCGATGACTTCGTTGCGCTGGCTGTGTCCGGGAAAGTCGAAATACGTGCGCCGAAACGCGGCCGGCGGCTTTGGTTGTGAAGAAGCGAGGCTGAGCGGACTCTGATGCTGGTTCAGCCGTGCGACCTCTTGAGAAAAGCGAGTCTCTTGGCGGGCCAACTGCTGATCGAACGTTTCGGGAGCGGGCGATGGCTGCGGCCGTCGTGGGACGGGCGGCGCCAAAGGGACCAGTCGCGCCAATTCTTTCGGCGGCGCAGCAGGCGCCGCATGGTGCTGGGCGGCGGATGCCGCGTGTTGTCGCGCGGGGCTAGCGTGTGAAGGGGGTTCCGGAACCGGACGTTTTTCAATCCGAATGGCGGTAGAGACGAGAACGCGTTCGCGCGCTTGCGGCGGAGGGATCAATATCTTCGACCATCTCCACAAGACCGCGGAAAAGAGGATTCCATGAATGACGATCGACCCAAGAAACGCCAACGTCATGCGTGGTCCCCAGCGCTGGCGCATCGTGGGTATGTACTGCACGGGGTGATTCACGCCCCGTTCGCGAAGAAGCGAGCCAACGCGGGGAGGAACAAGGTGCCACCATCCGATCACACACGCCACGACTCATCTGAAGGAAGCGAGCGAGAAGAGCGACGTCTCGCGCGCGCATTCTTGTGGATCGGCATTGGCATCGGCGTGGTCGGTGTGGGAGCGGCGGTGGCTTACGCGATCGCGATGGCGGTCGCACGTGCTCATCGCCCCGCCGGCGATCCCACCAGCCAGCGAATTCAAGAGCTGATCGACGAGGCGAATTCATTGCTCAAGACGCTTGACGAGCAAAGAAGCAGCGCCTAGAAGCGCCTCGGCGGCCTCTGCGCCTGTTCCGCGCATCGGCACAGAGATAGAAGTACTCTTCACCGACTTACTTCCAAACGGCCAGGGCGTCGGAAGAGCCGATGCACTCGTCGTCTTCTGCTTCGGACCATTGCCGCAAGAGCGCGCGCTGGTGAAAATCACCACCCTCAAGCCGCGGTACGCGGTCGCCGCATTGGTGCGCCTGCTCGCGCAATCGCCCTCTCGCGCTCAGCCATTTTGCCCGGTTTTCGGCCGCTGTGGAGGCTGCCAACTGCAGCATCTAGATTATGCAGCTCAGTTGCGATGGAAACATGCGGTGGTGCGCAGCGCGCTCGAGCGTATCGGAGGACTTTCGGGTGCCGACGTGCGCGACACCATCGGCATGGACGATCCACGCGCTTATCGCAACAAGATGTCGCTCGTGGTCGACCATCGGTCGGCTCTTCCGAGGATCGGTTTTTACAAGCAGCGCTCCCATGACGTTGTGCCGATTGAAGCTTGTCCGATCGTCGAGCCGCAGCTGAGCGACTACATTACGCGCCTGGCCGCCGCGCGCCTCGACGAGACAACGGCGGAGGTTTTCCAATCGGCCAAGCACATCGTGGCTCGGTCTTCGCAAACAACGGGTCAAGCCGTCGTCACGATCACTACCGAACGCGAGAGCGTTTCCGTCGCACAGGCAGCCGCGTTGCAGGCGCGTCTTCCGGGCGCGGCCGGTGTTACGAACTCTTTCGATCTCGGCAGCGAGAATGCTATTTTGGGACGCCGTCAGCGCGTCGTATCGGGTACGGGCGAGGTCGAGGAAAGCATCGCCGGCATACTGTACCGCGTTTCGCCGGGGTCGTTCTTCCAAATCAACGTCGAGATTGTTGCACGTATTTTTGATTTCCTGAAAACGCTTGGCCTCGAGCCGCACGTGCGAATCGTCGATCTCTACTGCGGAGCGGGCACGTTTGCGCTCTTCTTTGCAAAGCAGGGTTGTGAGGTCTTCGGCGTCGAGGAGAACGCTCAAGCGGTCGACGAGGCACGCAAGAACGCGCAACGCAATGGGCTCACCGACAAAGCGCATTTTCGCAGCGGACGCGTCGAACGGGTCCTTTCTGAGGAGGAGGGGCGCAAGGCACTTGGTCGAGCGAGCACGGTTTTTCTCGATCCGCCCCGCAAGGGCTCCGATGAGGCGACGCTGGCCGCTATTGTGGCTGCTCGCGTTGCTAATGTGTGGTACCTCTCGTGCGACCCGGCGACGCTAGCCCGGGATTTGAAGTTCTTAGCGGCCAAGGGATATCGCCTCGGCGTCGTACAGCCGTTTGACATGTTTCCGCAAACGGGACATGTGGAGACCTTCGTGACTTTGGAGCATTGTGATGGCATCGCCGTACAAGATTGACGTTCGCTACGTTGCGAAATTGGCGCGAATCGAACTCACCGATGAAGAAGTCGACCGTTTTGGCGCGCAACTTGCCGATTTGCTCGACCACGTCAACGCGCTTGCCGACCTCGACACCGCCCAAGTCGCGGCGACGGCACAAGTCATCGAGTCTCGCAACGTCGAGCGAGAGGACCGCGAGGTACCGTGCCTCGACCAAGAAACGGTTCTCGCCGGCGCGCCCTCACGCCAAGGCGAGTTCTTTCGCGTTCCGCGCATCGTTGCCAGCGAATAATGCCGGGCGATATCGTCGAGCGATCCGCGTCGGAAATCGCACGCAGCGTGCGAAACCGTGACCTTTCGGCGGCCGACGTCGTCGAAGCGACCTTAGCCCGCATCGAGGCTGTCGACGGACGGGTGGGTGCGTATCTCACCGTTCTGGCGGACGAGGCGAGAGCAGGCGCGATGGCGGTTGACACGCGCCTGCGCGCGGGCGAAACGCCGCCGCTCGCCGGCGTGACCGTCGCGCTCAAGGATAACATGTGCCTTCGCGGAGCGCGGACGACGTGCGGCAGCAAGATCCTCGAACGATGGATAGCGCCGTACACGGCGACGGCGGTCGCGCGGCTGCTCGACGCCGGATGCGTACCGGTTGGTAAGGCAAACATGGACGAGTTTGCGATGGGAAGCTCGTGTGAAAACTCAGCGCTTGGCGTAACGCGAAACCCGTACGATCTGTCACGCGTTCCCGGCGGATCGAGCGGCGGCAGCGCGGCTGCCGTGGCCGCGTTGGAAGCGACGGTCGCTCTCGGCAGCGACACCGGCGGTTCGATTCGCGAGCCGGGCGCATTCTGCAACCTCATCGGCTTTAAGCCGACCTATGGCCGCGTCTCTCGCTACGGTCTGGTTGCCTTTGCATCCAGCCTGGATCAAATCGGGCCGCTGGCGCGCACCGTGGAGGACGCAGCGCTCATCTATGACGTGGTCGCGGGATTTGACCCTCTGGACTCGACCTCGGTGGACCGGCCGGTCGAGACAACCGCCGGCGAGCTGCGATCAGATCTGTCCGGGCTACGAGTCGGTATCGTTCGCCAGTTCGATACTAAGGTGCTCGGCGACGAGATTGAGACGCTGTACGATCGAGCATACCGTGACCTCGAGGCGCAGGGGGCACGGTTGTGCGAGGTTTCACTGCCGACCGCAGATTACGGGCTGGCGACGTACTATTTGATTGCGCCGGCAGAATGTTCGTCGAATCTCGCTCGTTTCGACGGCGTGCGCTACGGCCTGCGCGTCGATGCCGACGACGTGCAGACGATGTACGAGCGAACGCGTGCAGCCGGATTTGGCCCTGAAGTCAAGCGACGCATTCTCATCGGCACGCATGCGCTCTCCAGCGGATATTACGACGCCTATTACGTACGGGCGCAGAAGGCGCGCACGCTCATCGCGCGCGACTTTAGAAAAGCTTTTGAAGAGTGCGACCTCATCGCCTGTCCTGCAGCAAGCTCACCGGCTTTTACCTTTAACGCCAAGACCGATCCATATAGCATGTACATGATGGATTACTATACGATTCCGATGGCCCTGGCCGGATTGCCCGCCCTGTCGGTTCCGTGCGGCTGGGTGACGCCCGCCGGCGGATCGGTTCCCATGCCAATGGGGCTTCAATTATGCGCGCCGTTGTTTTCCGAACGGCTCTTACTGGGAGCGGCTCACGCGTACGAGCAAACGACGCAGCATGCGAAGAACTATCCGCCGCTAGCGCAGCTCGAGATTTCGCGCAACCCATGAACGCTGCATACGAAGCGGTTATCGGCATCGAATGTCATGTCGAGCTGAAGACGGTATCGAAGATGTTTTGCGGTTGCCAGAATCAGTTCGGCGGGGAACCGAACACGCGAGTCTGTCCGGTTTGTTTGGGCATGCCGGGTGCGTTGCCGGTTGTCAATGCGGCCGCGATCGATCACGTGATTCGCACGGGACTCGCTTTTGGGGCCGATATCCCTGCGTTTTCGAAATTCGATCGGAAGAACTACTTCTATCCCGACATGCCGAAAAATTATCAGATTTCACAATACGATATGCCATTGACACAAGGCGGCGAGGTGAAGTTCTGGCGGGAAGACGGCACGCTGAGTTCCTGCCGTCTGACGCGCATTCACCTCGAAGAAGATACCGGCAAGTCCACCCACGCCGGTTCGGACGACGGCCGCATCGCCGGCAGCTCATATTCGTTGGTTGACTTCAACCGCGCTGGCGTTCCACTGATGGAATGTGTTTCGGCGCCTGAAATCCACGGAGCCCAAGACGCCGTTTGTTACCTCGAAGCTTTGCGGCGAACGCTGTTGGAGCTTGGCGTCAGCGACGTCCGGATGGAAGAAGGCTCGCTGCGTTGCGATGCCAACGTTTCGGTGCGCCCGGTAGGCTCGACCGAGCTTGGGACGAAGACTGAAATCAAGAACATGAACTCGTTTCGCTCGGTCGCGCGGGCGATCGAGAGTGAGATCGAGCGTCAGATCGCTCGGCTCGAGGCCGGCGATCGGATCGTACAGGAAACGCGCGGCTGGGACGAAGCCAAAGGCGTCACACACGCGATGCGCAGCAAAGAGGAAGCGCACGATTACCGGTACTTTCCGGACCCCGATCTTGTGCCGTTCGAGACGTCCCCAGGAACGATCGAGAAGCTGCGGGCATCGCTTCCGGACCTCCCGTGGCGGCGCTTCGAACGATATACGGCGCAGTACGCTCTCGAACCCAAGCAGGCCACCCAGCTAATCGATAACGCTGAGCTGGCGCGGTATTTCGAGCGTGTCGTGGAGTGTAGCAAGCATCCTGCGCAGGCGAAGAACTTTGTCCTCGGCGATCTTTCCCGTCTTGCCAATGAGACGCAGGTTGCCGTTTCGCAATCGGGCGTCACGCCCGAGCAGCTTGCGGAACTGATTGAGCTCGTCGAGCGGAAGACGATCAATTCGAAGGTCGCAAAAGAGTTGCTGCAGCGCATGTGGGAAGGCGCCGGCTCACCGAAAGCAATCGTTGAACAAGAAGGCTTAGCACAGAGCAGTGATCCCGCTGCGATCGAACGATTCGTGGATGCCGTCATCGCCGAAAACCCAAACGTCGTCGCCAATTATAAGGCAGGAAAAACGAACGTGGTCGGATTTCTCGTCGGCCAAGTGATGAAGGCTTCGCAAGGGAAAGTCGACCCGGTATTGGTCAATGAACTACTCCGTCGAAAGCTCAGCAAGTAGTCTCACGCCGGTTGCCGATCAGCGCACCCTCGAGGCGCTTGATTTCGCGGGCATTCGCGATCGCGTTGTCGCTGTGACCAGAACCGCTCGGGGAAGAACGCGCGCGCACGAACTCGTTCCACGTGCGGATTTTGCAGACGTTCGCGCCGAGCAGAGGCGTACGAGCGCCATTACGCAGCTGCTGGCCTCGGCGGACTTCCACGCTCTTCCCGCAATCGATACCGCCGATCTGACGCAGGCGAGCGCGCTCGGCCGCATGCTAGGCCCCGAGGAATTGCGCTCCGTCGCCGATGCGATTGCCGCCGCCGCGGCGGCTCACCAGGCCGTGCGCGGACTTTCGGACCTCCACGACGTCGTCGCGGGATACACGCCGTTGCGCGATCTGTCGCTCGCCATCGTCGAAGCGATTGACGAACGCGGAAGCATCCTCGATTGCGCGTCCCCGTCGCTGGCGCGCTTGCGACGCAGTTTGTCCCAGGCGCAGGCAGACGCGCGCGACCGCGTCGCGGCCATTTTGAAATCGCCCAAATACGCTAAGGCCATTCAAGATAGCGTCGTGACAATCCGCGACGGGCGATTCGTGATTCCGGTCAAGGTCGAGTTTTCGGGACTGTTGCCGGGGATCGTTCACGACACGAGCTCAAGCGGTCAGACGTTGTTCGTGGAACCGCTTGCGGCGTTGGAAACGAACAACCGAGTACGCACGCTTCGAATTGAAGAAGAGCGCGAAGTACAGCGAATTCTCGAGGAGCTCTCCCGCCGCGTTGGGTCGGTCGCAAACGCTATCGAGACGAATGTCGATATGCTGGCAGCGATCGATCTTCTTGTGGCTAAGGCGGAGGTCGGGCGGGCACTGAACGCGGTAGCGCCGAGCTTGACCGAAGAGCCGTGCATCCGAATCGAGCGCGGACGGCATCCGCTGCTCGGCATCCGCGCCGTTTCTCAAACGCTGACGCTCGACGACTCGACACGATTGGTGGTCATCAGTGGCCCCAACATGGGCGGAAAGAGCGTTGCGCTCAAGATGGTCGGGCTGTTGGTCATCATGACGTATTGCGGCATGCACGTTCCCGCTGCCGATGGTACGACGATCGGCCGGTTCGAGTGCGTCATTGCCGACGTCGGTGACGAACAATCGATCGCCGCCAATACCTCAACGTTCTCCGCGCATCTGCAACGTCTAAGGGAGATGCTCGAGCGCGCCGGAGGCCGCACGCTCGTGCTGATTGACGAAATCGGGGGAGGGACCGAGCCGACCGCCGGAGCGGCACTGGCAATTGCAATGCTCGAACGCCTGCTGCAGTTCGGCGTTCGCGGTGTCGTCACGACCCACGCAACCGAACTGAAACTCTTCGCGCATGCCGCGCCGAACGTCACGAATGCCAGCGTACGCTTCGATCCCAAGACGTTTGCGCCCACGTTCCAACTAGACGTCGGTGCACCAGGGCAATCGCTAGCGCTTCCTCTCGCACGCACGCTCGGCATCGACGCGAGTATCGTCGAGGGCGCACAACACTTGCTCGATACGCGAGAGCGAGATTACGAAACGGCGCTATCGGAACTGTCGCAGCGCAGCGCCGAAATGCATGCGCAGACGCAGCGGATGGAGGCGCAACGAGTCGAGCTCGACCGCGCCAGCACTGCTTTGCAGCGGGAAACGTCGTCGCTGGAAGTGGAGCGCCGCGGCCTTGCCGCCAAGGTCGACGAACGCCTACGGCAAGCCTTGCGGGATTTTGTCGGTACGTTGCAAGCGCGTGCAGCGCGGCAACCGGAAGGGCGCAAAAACGTCAAGGTCTCCCCGTCGCAAGCGGCACTGCTCGCGCGAACCCTGGAGGCGATGCATCGCGATCTCGGTATTCGTCCCGAAGCGCGACCGCACGTGGACGAAGGGAACTTCGCGCCTGGTGACAGCGTCGAAATAACAAGTCTGTCACAAGTTGGGGACGTCGTCGAAGACTACGGCGAGACGTTGTTGGTCGCAATCGGGCCGATGAAGACCATCGTCGGGAAGGCTGACGTCCGCCGCCGTGGTTCGTCCCGGCGATCGGCCTCGCCAACGGGGGCTTCCAGCGTGCGCATGGAAGCGGCCTCGCACGCGGTCGCCGAATTAGACGTGCGCGGAAAACGGTACGCCGAAGCGGAACCGCTCGTCGAGCGATGGATCGATGACGCGGTACTGGCGCAAGCTTCACCGATTCGTTTGATTCACGGTAAAGGCACTGGAATGCTCGGACGCGGCTTGCAGGAGTACTTACGCGCTCACCCCGCGGTAAAAGCTTTTCGCTACGGAAACGAAGACGAGGGGTCTTCGGGCGTGACAATCGTGGAACTGCAATGAAGGAGACGATGTACGGCGACCTTGCGGCACTGCTTGACGGTTTCGAACACGTGGAAACCGTCAGCGAGTTCCAGGAGCGCCTGAAAAAAGGGCGGCCGCTGAATGTTAAACTGGGCATCGATCCAACGAGTCGCGATCTTCATCTAGGCTTCATGGTGGTACTGCACAAACTGCAGTCTTTCGCAGAGGCAGGCCATCGCGTCACACTCATTATCGGGGATTTCACCGCCCGCATCGGCGATCCCAGCGGGAGAAACGTTACGCGGCCGAGCCTCTCCGCTGAAGAGATTGAAGCTAATATGGCCAGCTATCGTGCACAAGCCGGAAAAGTGCTCGATCTCGAGCGAGTGGCAATTCGATACAACTCGGAGTGGCTCGATCGAATCACGTTTTCCGACCTCGTCAAGCTTCTTTCGAAGACGACCGTAGCGCAGATGCTCGAACGCAACGATTTTCGAAATCGCTACGACGAGGGATCGCCAATCTCGCTGCACGAGTTTCTGTATCCTATTGCGCAAGCCTACGATTCCATCGCGATTGAGGCCGACGTGGAGCTCGGCGGAAGCGATCAGCTTTTTAACCTATTGCTCGGACGGCACTACCAGCGCGAATGCGGTCAATCGCCTCAGATCTGCGCCACGGTGCCGCTGCTCGTCGGCATCGACGGCCAAAAGAAGATGAGCAAGTCATTCGACAACTACGTCGGCATTACAGAGCCGCCCAGCGAGCAGTTTGGAAAGATCATGCGGATCGGAGACGATCTGATTCCGACGTACGCGCGCCTCGCCGCGTTTCGCTCCAAGCATGAGTGCGAGCAACTCGCCGCCGACCTGTCGACGGGACGAGCGAATCCAATGGAAGAGAAAAAACGCATCGCGGCGGAGATTGTAGCGCGATACCACGGCAGCGCGGCGGCCGAGGAGGCGCGCCAGTATTTCGAACGTACCGTTCAAGGAAGAGAGATCCCAACCGACGGTATTCCAGAGATCCGCAGCCCGGCTCAGACCGTGTCGGGCATGCTCGTCCGAGCCGGATTGGCGACGAGCAAGCGGGAAGCGGAGCGACTAATCTCTCAAAACGCCGTGAAGATGGATGGTACAGTGGTGACGGAACGAAATGCTACATGGGATGCGACAGCGCCGGTAGTCCTTTCGGTCGGTTCGCGCAAATTCGTTCGCGTTCGCCCTGAGAAAGAGTAGCAGGTGACGGTTAGGAAGTTTGTTTGCAAACGGTGTGGCCGTACGTACGACTATCCGGAGGTTGGGGATCGTCCCATTCGGTGCGAGTGCGGGTGGTGGTACTGGAACCTAGGCGGAAAGATTCGCGAAACCTATTGGCAGCGCATCGAACCATACCGCACCCCGGAGAGCTTACCCAAGCTCTTTCGGTAATCGTTTGACATGATCGTGTTGGTGCTGCACGGGCCCAATCTCAATCTGTTGGGAACGCGCCAGCCGGACGTTTACGGAACGCAAACCCTCGCCGGCGTCAACGACGTCATCAAAGCGGCTGCGGACGAATTGGGTATCGAGGTTCACTGCGCGCAACATAACGGCGAGGGTCAAATCATCGATGCCTTGCACGCTGCGCTCGGACGTTACGACGCAGTAATCCTTAACCCCGGCGCATACGCGCATTACTCGTACGCAATTGCCGACGCGATCGCCGGCATCGGAATACCGGTCGTAGAGGTGCATCTATCCAACGTTGCCGCGCGTGAAGAATTTCGACGCATTAGCATAACCGCCGCGGCGTGCATCGGAACGATCGGCGGATTTGGCGCTTTCTCGTACGCCTTGGCCTTGCGCGCCCTAAGAGAGCAGGGCGGACGCAGCCAACGGCAAAAGAGGGCCCCGTCCGAGCAATAGCGGGCCGTAGCGAAGCTTGGTTATCGCGCTAGTCTGGGGGACTAGAGATCGCTGGTTCGAATCCAGTCGGCCCGAAATCGTTATTGAACGCCGATTTTCTCGTTGGCGTTGTTCAGAAGATAGATTTTGTCGGCGTGACGGACGCCGAGCGCCTTCTGGTCGTAAATGATACCGACGTACTGTCCAGCTTTAATGTCCTTCATTTGATACGTCGTCTTGCCGTTCGCTGAGAAAATCTGATCGAACTTTGGAAGAATTTCGAAGCTCAGCGTTTGCTTGGTCTTCGGGTCTTCGACCTTAATATTGTTAGCCGAAATGTGTACGGTGATACCGTAGAACGTTGAGGCGGCAAGCGCCGACTGCGGCAAAATCGTCATCAGAACGGTCGCCAGCGCGCCCAGAGCAGTCTTGTAGAAAAGCAGTTTCATGGATCGTTTCTACCCGAACCGACGCGTCCCGTCACGAGCGGGCCACGCCTTGAGGACGCCGAACAGCCGAGAAGTTCGTATGGATAGGCTTTTTGACGAGCTTCCGGCCGAAGCCACGCTCTTTGCCGACGGCGGCTCTCGCGGCAACCCCGGGCCGGCGGCAAGCGGCGCCGTGCTCGTCGACGCCTCCGGCGAGCTGATCGAGGAAGTGGGATCGTACTTAGGGGTAGCGACCAATAACGTCGCCGAATGGACCGCGCTCTTGCTTGGCCTTGAAGCGGCCGTCAAGCGCGGCATTCGCCGGCTGGCGGTTCGGCTCGATTCCGAGTTGGTCGTGAGGCAGCTGCGCGGAGATTACCGCGTCAAGCACAGCGACCTTCAGCCTCTTCACAGGCGTGCGCTCGCGCTGTTGAGAAAATTCGAGCACGTCGACGTCCGGCACGTTCCCCGCAAGGAGAACGCAATCGCCGATGGACTCGTCAATCGCGTGCTCGATCTCGAAGCGCGTTCGGCCGCGCAGTGAGCGAGACCCATGCGTAGGTTTCCGCTCGTTGAGTTGCTGATCGTGGCGGTCGCAATTGCGGTACTCGCCTTCGGCTGGGAATTCTCAAAGAGTCGCTACAACTATGCGCCGGCCATTCACGCGCAGAAAGCGCCAAGTGCACTCTATGCACGGTTATCGATCCGTTATACCAAGCCGCCGATTTACGAAGAAGAATACCGCATGCAAGACGTAGAAGGCGTGTCGAGTTTCAGATACATGATTCGGAGTTACGGCTGCCGCGAGATCATTGTCAAGGCCCCTCCCGCAGAAATCACCGACGTGAGTTTCTTCTTCGGCAAACTCAACCAAGATGGCATTTGGCAGATGGTGGACAAGTCGCCCCTGCCCGGCGCCACCGCGTTGTACACGGTGTACGTGAAGCAGCTGGCCGATTACAAAGAAGGCAATCGGACCGTCACGTTTTCAGACCCCGAATACTGGGCCAAAACAGCGGGTCGTCAATTCAGTTTCGATCTTTCTAAGGCGGCTCCGAAAACCGCGAGCGACCTGCTGCACGTGCAAAGCACGCAGGTCAACGATCCGCGCTACGAGCAAGTCGTGCGTGATTTCCGCGAATTTGGACCGGATGAGTTCCATCATAACGTCGCGGAGGCGCAGGCCAGAGCACGAGGGAGCCGGTGCTCGTGACCGAGCGTACGGCGGGCGCACGATTCGCCGCGAGCACTGCCGTGTTCGCGCTGCTCGCGGCGGTAGTCGCCTTTGAGGCGTACGAGTTTGCAGAAAGCCCGAGCAGCCAAATTTTTGGTAAGACGCTCGTGCGGGGTCCGATGAACGAACGCGTCGTTGCCTTAACCTACGACGATGGGCCAAATCCGCCGTATACGGGCGAAATCTTGCGGGTGCTACGAGCGGAACGCGTGCGTGCAACGTTCTTCGTCGTCGGTCAAGCCGTGCAGGCATACCCGCAAGTGGTTCGCGACGAACTGCGCGACGGGGACGCCCTCGGTAATCATACATGGGATCACGATCATCTCGTTCTCGACGACGTTCCGGGCCTTCGCGAAACGCTTGGGCGCACCGACGCAGCTATTTTCGCAGCCACCGGCGAGCACACGAGAATTATGCGGCCGCCATATGGTGGACGCGACTGGCTCGTGCTCGATGAGGTTCGCAAGCTTGGTTACACGCCGGTCATGTGGTCGGTGCCGCTGGCGAAGGACTGGGAATATCCGCCGGCACGCGTCATCGCACAACGCGTACTGCGTTATGTCGGCGACGGCTCCATCATCGTCTTGCACGACGGGAACCGAGGCGTCATTTGCGCGCCAGGCCGCGTGGCGGCGCACGTATGCGATCGCAGCGGGGACGTTGGCGCAACGCGGTTGATCGTCGAGGAGCTCAAACGGCAAGGATATCGGTTCGTAACCATTCCCGAGCTGTTGCAAGAAGGTCGCGGCATTACGCGTACAGCTTCCCGTGCAAACGAATGAAGCCCGCCGGGTGATGCTGGCACGGATCGTGATGCGTCCAGTGAACCAGCGGTAAACGGCCCGGATCGTGGACCATCTCGCCGCAAACGTCAACCCGATCGCCGACGGAAACGGGACAGCGGGGTGCAATGTTCACGTTGTCGACGACTTCGATGGGACCAGCGCTCGTTAACGCATCGAATGCTTCGTGCGTGCAGTGCGTTCGGTTACTATAGAAAAACCGCGGCGCCGACGTCACGGTCGCTTCGAACTCGACCCTGGCCGGCTCGGTGGCTCGGTACGCTTGAATCAGGCTCGTCATAGCCGGCATCAATCACGCGAGCGCACGAGGGAAACAAGAGCGTAGCCTGCACTACGCGAACTACGCATAACCTTCATGAGAATCATCCACACGAAACGGCTGAGGCTCGTGCCGGTGACCACTGAGAACGCCGAGCTGTTGTGGAAGGTGCTCCAGGAGCCCGACCTTCGGGATTACCAGGATCTTCCTGACCTCGACCTCGGGCAGTTCCTACACGCGGTTTCCGAACGGCCTCGCCAGCTCGAGCCCGGTGCGATTGGGCGCTTCGAGTGGCTCGTCTATTTCGACGCAGCCGCACCGGATGCGATTGGCTGGGTGTCGCTGCGCATCGCCGAGCGCACGCGTTCGACGGCGGAGATTGGGTACAGCATCGTTCGCGAACTGCGCGGGCGCGGGCTTGCAACCGAGGCCGTTTCCGGCCTGGTGGAAGAGGGATTTCGCAACGCGCGCTTGCGGCGAATACGAGCCTATTGCGTTCCCAACAACCTTTCGTCGCGAGCGGTCTTACACCGTAACGGTTTCGAGGACGACGGGATGTTGCCGCACGGTGCGACGGTGCAGGGACAGCCAGTCGACGTCATCGGCCACACGTTGGAACGCGAGCGGTGGCAAACGCTCATCGAGCCGGAGGATCAGGCCACCGGATCGTAACCCCCGCTTCGGCAAAGCCAGCGTAACGATTTTTCAGCGTTCCAGCCAAATAAGAGAGCAACGGTTCACGCACGACCGCAACCGCAATGCGCGACGTGAGTTCTCCAACCCGAACCCACGAGCTGTCCACGATGTGATCGTCCGCCGCCGCAGCCCGCCCGGGCTGCGCAGACTCCGGCTCTATCTCGATCAGAAACGTCGCGTTGATGAAATGTACGCCGTCATTGGAATCGTAACTCTCGCTTACGTAAGCAAGCTCGCCGACGCGCGCGCGATAACCCGTTTCTTCCAGAACCTCGCGTGAAACGGTGTCGACTAGCAGTTCGCCCGGACGTTGGCGTCCGCCCGGGAGATTCCATAGCGGCTGCGCGTGATTTGCATAGCGCGAGGCAACCAGCAGAATCGCGCCGTCACTGCGCCGGGCCAATCCGGTTGCAAGGTGCACGGAACTCATGATTCGTCGCGTTCGTAGAGAACGCGAAGCCGGCCGACATGTTCGCCGAGCCGGTACGCTTGCGACGCTGCAAAGGCTTGTACGCTAGCCTGCGCCCAAGCGATCGGTGCTAAGAGTTCGACAATCGCGGATGCAAGTGCGTCTTTATCGCCGCGCGGAACGAGCCGGCCGGTACCACCCGTCAACCATTCGCCGATGGCGCCGCTGTCGTAACCGACCACGGGACGTCCGCGCGCGAACGCTTCAATCCCAACTAAACCGAACGGTTCGCCCCAAGTCGACGGCAGTGCGACAACCGTCGCCTCGTCGTAGGCGCGCCGCAATGCCGGTGCGTCAAGATGTCCGTGCATTTCGATTCGTACGCCTAGCGCGGCGGCTAAAGCACTCGCCTTTGCCAAATCCGGACCGTCACCGGCGATACGCAGCACCGGCCGACACTGCGTCTCAATGCGTGCGAGTGCTTGTACTAACGCGCTTGCGCCTTTTGAGGGCATCACGCGTCCGGCAAAGAGCACGGAATCGGTAGCCGGACGCGGCGATGGAACCTCCGCAAACGTGGCGTCAGGCAGCGCCGGTTTCAGAACGACGATGCGCGATGGCGGAACACCATTGCGTCGCGCAAGCGAGCCGACGTAATTCGAAAATGCAACCGTTGCGTTAGCGCGTCGCACGATGTTCGCGACGTTTTCGCGAAGGTGGACCAACGCGAGCGTGCGCGGACGTGGCCCGTAGACGCAGCCGTGCACGAGTGAATGGAAGCCGCAGCCCGCAGCGTTCATGGCGATACTGCAGATGTTACCGCCTTGTGGGTAGAGGCGGTCACCGTTTGGGCAGAACGGCCGGTGGTCGTGCAGATGATAGACGAACCGCGCCGACGCCGTCGCTGCGGCGTCGAGCACGCCGGCGTCCAAAACGTTATGCGCGACCGCGACGTCTGCACCAAACTCGCGCGCGATTCGCGCGACTGCATCGCGCGCCTGCGGCGAGGGCGGATCGTGCTCGTCGCTCCAGGCAATGCTCTCGGTCGGCACGCCGTAGGCGTCAGGCAACGTTACGCTGCGCGCGACGACGCGCACCTCGTCGCCGTTGGCCTTCAGTGCCGGCAGCATGGTTCGCAAATACGTCTCGGTTCCGCCTCGATCATCGACGCGCTCGCACAGGACGAGTACCTTCACGAGGCGTGCGCTTCGGCCTCGGCGCGAAAGACGCGCAGGTGCGCGAGCGCACTCTCGTCCCAGCTGAAATGCGTGGCGCGATCGAGACCGGCAATACGCAGGCGATCGCGCAATGCTGCGTCCGCTACGATGCGCCGCAATGCGTCGGCCCATGCCGCGGCGTCGTCGGGCGGAGCGTACAACGCCGCATCGCCTCCGATCTCAGGAAGCGAGCTCGCTTGGGACGCGAGGACCGGCGTGCCGCAGGCCATCGCTTCGATCATCGGCATGCCGAACGTTTCGTGATACGAGGCAAGGCCCAGAACGATCGCGCCTCGGTAGAGCGCGCGAAGCCCTTCATCGGCGGCGCGTGCATTCAAATCGTCGCCGAGGTTGCCGGCGTGGACGACGCCCGGCAGTTGAGGTGCCCGCGGGCCGGCAACAACGAGCGCGGGCGCGCCGTTCTTGCCGGGCCACGCGCGGCGGTACGCGTCGTAGAGCACATCGAAGTTTTTGCGCGGCTCTCCGATTGGGTCGCCGACGAAGAGCACGTACCTGCCGCTCAATATTCCCGCCGGAAGCGGCTGCGGCGTTCCAGGCGCGAACGACGGCTCGACGCCGTGATAGATCACATCGATAGAATCGCGCGAAACACCGAAGACGTCGGCGATTTCGCCTCGCCCAAAGTTGGAAACCGCGACGAATCTCGACGCCGTCCGAACCGACCGTAAGAACGGCTCTTGCGCGAGGGCGCGGCGCTTCGCGTGCGGATCGGGATATCGGAAGGGAACAGCGTCGTGAATCGTCACGACGCTTGGCAGCGACGAGGTGAAGAAGGTTCCGTTCGCGGGGTGCCAGATCACGTCGAGCTTGCCGCGTGCACCCGAGCGCAGCGCAAATTTCGAGGAGCCCAGAGCGCGTGCATATGCGTTCCGATGCCGAAAAACAAGTGGACCAAACGCCAAGAGCGTGAGATCGACGTCGTCTCGCACGACTAAACGGCGAAGTATCGCGCGTGCGTAGCGCCCGATCCCGCGTGTATCTTCGGAGATAACGCGCGCATCGACGGCGAGCCGAAGCCCAGGCGACATGATCAGTCACTAGTTTTTCGGTGGGGCGGAAACTCCGCTTGCGCGCACGAACGCCGCTGGTCGTGTCGAATGCAGGCGCGACGGTGGCCGCGCATCTGATTCTGGGTAGTCGCGAGGAGCCGTTCTTAGGGGCCATGCTCGAGTCGATCGCCTCGGCTGCATCGCTGCTGATCGTTAACGACAATGGCCGCGGTCTCTCGCCGCACGAAAGCATCTTGGCTGGCAGCCGGTTCGGCCGCGAGGGGCGCTTACTCGTTGATCGCACGCCGTTTACGTCTTTTGCCGCCGCGCGCAATGTCTGTCTGCGCTTGCACGCCGAATGCGGCGCCGGCGGCTGGATCGCGTTCATCGACGCCGACGAAGTTCATGCCGAGGCCGTTGCTACGGTCGCGTTGCGACTCGAACGATTGCCTGCAGTCTACGATTTCGTGGACGGCTATACGTGGCATTTCTTTCAATCGTTCGACTACTACACCTCGATCGAGCGCCGCATGATGTTCTTTCGCTTCACCCCGCAGTTGCGTTGGGAAGGTAACGTTCACGAGCAGCTCCTCGGCCTGAGCGGTAAGCGGATTGCGCTGCCCTACGTCTATGGGCACTACGGGCATACGCTCGAACCACGGCGTCATGCCGAGAAGGGTAGACTCTACTCGTCGCTCGGCGCTCCGGGCGGCGTGCTCGCGCAGGAAGAGCTCGACGATTTCGACGTCGCCGGTTACTTTGCTCCGGAGTATCCGCGATTGCTACGCTTCACCGGCAGCCATCCGAGGGCTGCACGCGCAACGATCGATGCGCTTCGGCCCTCGCTGGAACACACGCACGCGCTCACGGTGCGTTTGGTTGCATCTCAGCCCTACACAACAAAACTCCGAAATCTCGTTCGAAAGGCGAATTATGATTTGCGTTGGCGGAGCCGCGCGTTTAACCCGTTAGCGCGATCGCTGCTCGTCTAGGACTATTCGCCGGCCATCGCGAGCTTCGGCGCTGCCTCGCGCTTGCGCGGGCGAATGAAGAAGACGAGCGGAATCGTCAAGACGAACACGATCGCAGTTACGCGGAAAAGATAATCGTACGCAATCATCGTCGCCTGCGTCGCAACCATTTGCGTCAGCGTGCCGACGGGGTAGCCATGCGTCTGGGTCACGCCTGAGGCAAGCACGTTCCATGCCACTGCAGTTTGGTGCGTTAGTAACGTGGTGAGAATCGCGATGCCGAGGCTGCCGCCCAGCTGGCGAAGGAGGGTAAAGACGCCGGTCGCTCCTGCCATTTCGGAGATCGGCACGTCGCTGAGCGAAATCGTCGTGAGGGGAACGAACAAAAATCCGAGCGCAAATCCTTGGACCATTCGCGGCCAAAAGACGTCCCAGTAGCCGGCCTGCACGTCAAGAGAACCGAGAAGCCACGTGGACCAGGCAAAGAGTAGGATTCCCAAGACGATCGACCATCGCCCGTCAATACGATTGAGCAGACGTCCGATAATCATCATCGAGACGGCGGTCGCAAATGCACCGGGCATAAGCGCGAGGCCGGTATCGAATGCGGTGAAGCCAAGGATGGTTTGGAAGAAGAGCGGCAAGATGAGCGCCGTCCCGAACAAACCAAATCCCATAACGATTCCGAGGAACGATCCGATCGTAAACGATCGAAACTTAAAGACTTTCAAGTCCACGATCGGGTGTCGGTCGCGTACCGCCTTGAGCACGAACAGGACAAGCGCAACAACCGAGACGGTGGTAAGAATCACGATGGTGTCCGACTGGAACCAGTCGTCGCGCTCACCTTGCTCGAGAACGAACTGGAGCGATGCAAGCCCGACGGTGAGCAAGCCGAGGCCGGTCCAGTCGATGCCGCCCTGCGGCTTTGCAATGTATTTTGGCGATGGGATGAAGGCTAACGTCATGAGAAACGCGACGATTCCGATCGGCACGTTGATGTAGAAGATGAGCGGCCAGCTAGCGTTATCGACGATCCAACCGCCCAGCGTTGGGCCGATGGCCGGCCCTACCATCGCGCCCATGCCGAAGATTGCCATTGCTGCGCCGCGCTTTTCGACCGGATACGTTTCGAAGAGAATCGCTTGCGCGGTCGGCTGTAGCGCTCCGCCGCCCAGGCCTTGCAGGACGCGATAGAAGACGAGCATCCAAATCGAATGCGCGGTGCCGCACAAGAACGACGCAACGGTAAATACCGCAAGCGACGTCGCGTAGAACATCTTGCGCCCCAACAACGCGGTGAGCCAGCCGTTAAGCGGCATCACGACGACGTTGGCGAGAATGTAGCCCGTCGCTACCCAAGCGACCTCGTCGACGGTCGCGCCCAGATTACCGCCGATCGTGTTGATCGCAACGTTGACGATCGTCGTATCGATGATCGCCATGATGAGCCCCAGCATCACGGTGATCGTAATCAGCGCGACGGGTGCTTGCTCGCGCTCTCGCATCATGCGGGTCCGCGGAGTGTGCGAAGATTTTCCATGTTGAATTGACGCGTTGGGCGGTAATTACCCAACTGCCCTTCTGGCGCCTTCACTCGTCGTCGAGCGGCAGTGGCGACCGGCCACTCGGAAGCCAAAATGCTCTAAACGGCAGCTGCGTTCATTGTCTTTAGACGTTCGAAACTCCACCGCCATGCATTTTAGGTCGTCGAACCATGTCGATAGAAAGCGGAACGAGACCATGCGGAGTGGTGTTACGCGCTGAGTTCTGTCTTAAGCCCGCGCTTCTCTTCGGAACGCGCTGCGAAGCCAATCAAAGGCCTCAAGGAGCGCGAGTGCAAATCGAGCCAGCGCCGGGATGAAGCGCGGCCGCAGCAAGCGCGGATCGAAGGCCTGCATGTAGCGTTCGTTTTCCTCGACGCACGCGCGCACGAACTTTGCCGGCGTTAAATCCTTGACGATATCGCCGAAAAGATCGAGCACTGGCCCTTCGTTCTCGGCCGCGTTGGGCTCGGGGCCGCTCATTTCGGCGCCGCCTTTTACGCGACGAACGATCGCGCTCCCATAGCACCAAAGCGTCGGAAATGCTTGCAGCACGGGTCCGGGCAATCCCCGCCGCGTCCGGTCCCAGGCAACCCAGTTGACGAAGAAGACAATATGACGCGCCTCTTCCAGCAACACGCGGGAGAAGAGCGACGTCAGCGAATCGGGAAGGATTTGCGCGTCGCACGCAAGCCGGAAAATGCCGAAACCGGCAAACGAATCGACACACTCGTTATAGCCAAAGTCAACGAACGCGCCGCGCGTCGGTTTTTCGTCGATGTGCTTCGGATCGACTTTAATGCCATATTTGTCGATCATGTAGCGCAGAATGCGTCCGTGCCGCGCCTCCTCATATCCCTGCAGCTCGAGTGTCTGGCGAACCAGCGGATCCGGCTCGGTCTTAGCAAAGCCGGCAAGCATTGTGCCTGCTCCGAGCTCCACCTCCAAGGCCATCGTCCACACCGGAATCGCGCGCAGTCTCGCGAGCGAAACGTCGTCCAGCTCGGGCCACGCCATATCGGGCGGCTCGTAGACGCGATGCGATTCCAAGAAGGAGCGGCAAAAGAGTTCCTTGTGTTCGTCTGAACCGATCCGCATGCTGTCTCCTTTGACTCTGGGGCGGATGGGAAGACCGAGCGCGCGAACCTCAACCCGTGGCCGTGCGATCCGAGCGACATCTACCCTTGGGCGAACATCGCGCTTTGGTGCGCGAGTACCTGCGCGGTGTGACGCTTCCTTTTGAATCGATTGCCGGCGTCATCGTCCGCGAGCGTCTCGCAAGCGAGCGAGAACCGGCGCTAGTATCCTCGGTCTTGGTTCTGTGGGCATGCGCCGCCTGCGGCCGCGAAGCGCGCGCTGCGGTGCCCGTCGCCGCCTCGCTTAGCCTGTTCGAGCGATCCCTAGAACTGCACGCTGAGTTAACAGAAGACGGAGCGATTGGGCATTGGGGATTAGGCCAAGGGCTCAACGCCGGCGACGCGCTCTTCGCCATTGCCTTTCGCACGCTGGCAGAAGATGTCACCGAAGCGCGTCCGCGGCTAGCCGCCGCCCAACTCGTCGCGCGCGCCGTACTCGAAGCGATTGAAGGACGGAACACAGCGATAACGGCCGCCGCACTCGTGGCCGGAGCACTGATTGCCGGAGCAACGCCGAAGACTCAGCAGTGTTTCGCAAGCGCCGGCGAATACATCGCGCAGGCCGCCACGACGCGAAACCCAGCGGAAGCACGGCGGCTCGCCGATACGGCGCTTGGCGCAATCGAAACGTGCGAGATCGATCCGCAGCATCGCGCGTCGCTCGAAGCACTGTTGGCAGACGTGACCGCCAAAATTGGTCAAGCGTGAGCTCGAACGAGGCGACGTCGTCGCGTAAGGCCGATCACCTTCGCATCAATATCGAGCGCGACGTTCGCGCAAAAGGAATCGATTCCGGATTTGAGGCCTATGCGTTCGTACATCAGGCGCTGCCCGAGATCGATCTCGGCGACGTCAACCTTTCGATAGAAGTGCTGGGAAAGCGCCTAGGAGCGCCGTTACTGATCTCCTGCATGACGGGCGGCACGCCCGAAGCGCGCCGGATCAATCAGACGCTCGCGCACGTGGCGCAGGAGCATTCGATTGCCATGGGCCTCGGATCGGGTCGCGCGTTAATCGAATCGGATCGGACGCTGGACAGTTTCGACGTCCGCGACGTGGCCCCCGACGTGCTGCTCTTCGCGAATATTGGGGCGGTTCAACTCAACAAAGGCTACAGTAGCGGCCAGTGCGGGCGATTAGTCGAGCTCTTGCGCGCCGACGCGCTCGTGCTGCACCTTAATGCGTTGCAAGAAGCGTTGCAGCCTGAAGGCGATACGTGTTTTCGCGGCTTACTCGAAAAGATCGCGCGCCTGTGCAGCGAGCTGACATACCCGGTTATCGTTAAAGAGGTTGGTTGGGGCATTGCGCCCGATACCGCGCGCGCATTGCTCGACGCCGGCGTCGCCGGAATTGACGTCGCAGGCGCCGGCGGCACCTCATGGAGTGAAGTCGAGCGCCATCGCATCGGTGAACCATGGCGCGCACGCGTCGCGCAGGAATTCGCCGGCTGGGGCATCCCGACGGCGGAGTGCATTAAGCGCGCGCGTGAGGCCGCGCCGCAGGCATTGTTGATTGCTAGCGGCGGGATTCGCACGGGCTTGGACGCTGCAAAAGCTCTCGCGCTCGGCGCGGATCTCGCCGGCATCGCCGGACCGTTCCTTCGCGCCGCCGATGCCGGCCCAGAAGAAGCCGCTCAACTCGCGCTGCAATTCATTGAGACGCTGCGCGTTGCAATGTTTTGCATCGGGGCGGCCAGCATCGAGGAATTACGCACACGGCCAAGGTTGGTCGCTTCTTAAGAAGGCGCACGAGCTCGGGAAGGCGGACGGACGGCCGGGAGGTCGGGGTCGGCACTCCGCAAAAGGTCGCTCCGTCATGCTGGCAACCCCGGCCGCGAGCCGCCTGGAGCTCGAGGCAGCCGACGCCTATTGCCGAGCGCTGACCAGGGGCCACTACGAAAACTTCTCGGTTGCGTCGGCCTTCGTTGATCGGCCCAAGCGCATCGATCTTATGCGCATCTACGCCTTCTGTCGCACCACCGACGATCTTGGCGACGAGCAGCGCGATTCGAAGCCGCTCGAGCGGTTGAGCAGATGGCGCGACGACGTCGTGTCGATCTTCGAAGGTCGCCAGCCGAGCCATCCGGTGCTGGTCGCATTGCGCAAGACCATCGCGCGCCGCGGTCTACCCGCGCAACCGTTTTTCGACCTCATCGCTGCCAACGTGCAGGACCAGAGCGTGAGCCACTATGCGACGTGGCCGCAACTCGAGGGCTACTGCCAGCTTTCGGCAGCGCCAGTGGGGCGGATGGTCTTGCGAGTTTTCGGCATCGACGACCCTGTTGCGCAAACGCTTTCGGACGACGTGTGTATTGGGTTACAGCTTGCCAACCACGCCCAAGACGTTTCGCGCGACGGCGCGATCGGCCGCCGCTACTTGCTTGACGAGGACTTGCGCTCGCTGGGTCCGATCGGAGCGGTGCGCGCGTTGGTGGAACGAGCCCGCACGCTACTTGACTCAGGGCGGCGCCTCGAAAAGATGACGCCGCTCGCGCTGCGCATTCAGCTCGCGCTCTACCGCTTGGGCGGCCTTGCGATCTGCGACGCCATCGAACGAATCGGCTATCGAACCCAAGAGCAACGCCCTAGCCTGTCCGCGGCCGGCAAGGTAGCGCTCGTGTTTCGCGCCGCCACTGAGGCACTGCCCAACCGATGATGAATCTGCAGCGGGCGCTGCGCGGAATGGCGCCGCCTGAAACGGATCAGCACCGTGCCGAACGTTTCAACCGCGAGATGGCTAAGCGCGAGGCCGGCAACTTTTACTGGGGATTCATTTCGCTCGGCTATCACGAGCGAATGGCGATCTACGCGCTATATAACTTCGCCCGTCAGGTCGACGACGAAGCCGACAGCGTCGGCGTCGAAAACCTGCCAGAACGGTTGGGCGCCCATCGCGAGCGCATTACCCGCGCGGTGCGCGGCGACTATGGTGACGACCCAATCCTTCGCGTGTTGTCCGAGGCGATCGAACGCTACTCGATTCCGGAAGGCGAGCTGCAAATGCTCATCGATGGCGTCGAGATGGATTTTACCCACGCACGCTATGCCACGTTTGACGATTTGAAAGACTACTGCACGCTTGTGGCGTCGGTGGTCGGGCGCATGTGCGTGCGCATCTTCGGCTTTTCCGATCCCGCGGCGTTGCGGCGTGCCGACGACCTCGGCATGGCATTGCAGCTCACCAACATCCTGCGCGACGTGCGCGAGGATGCGGTCGACATGAAGCGGATCTACTTGCCTCAAGAAGATTTACAGCGTTTCAGCATTCCCGAATCGGCGCTCTCAACGGGAGATATCGTTCCGGGCTGGAAGGATTTGGTCGAATATCACATCGCGCGTGCGCGGACGTTCTTTTCGAGTGGCTATCAAGTGTTGCGATATATTCCACGGCGACCGGCGGCCTGCGTCCACACGATGGCGGGGATTTATGAAGAGCTCTTAAAGAAGATCGAACGCGAACCGGGGCTGCCGCTCCGCGAGCGAGCCGCGCTTTCAAAAACGGAAAAACTACGCCTCGTGGTCCGATCGTGGCTAAGCAGCGTTCCATGACGATGCGAATCGCAGTCGTCGGCGCGGGGCTCGCAGGTTTGGCCGCCGCAACATCTCTCAAAGAGCTCGGCCATCACGTCGAGCTCTTCGAACGCAGCCGGCTACTCGGCGGGCGCGCGACCTCGTTTGAAATCGACGGCGTGGAAGTCGACAACGGCCAACATGTGTTCCTCGCTTGCTGCGGCGAGTTCTTATCCTTTGCCCGCCGGTCCGGCTTCGAAAATGAATTATGCCTGCAACCGGGGTTCGACGCCCTCGTCCTCGACCGCAGCGGCCGCCGTGGGCGTTTGCGCGCGCAACGACTACCGCCGCCATGGCATGTATTATGGGCCTTCGTCCGCTATCCGCATTTGTCGATCGGCGGAAAGCTCCGCATCGCCCGCGCTTTGCGACGCGCCGGTACGGCCCGTGTCACCCTGGGTGCGCCGAAGGGCGACGCAATCATTAGCTTCGAATCGTGGCTGCAACAGAACGGCCAAAACGAAGAAACACGACGCGCGTTCTGGGATCCGTTTTTCATCCCAGCGCTCAATGCCCCATTCGACCACGTCTCGGCCGACGACGCGCTTTTTACGCTGCGTACGGCATTCCTCGGCGATCCGGGCGCTGCTCGCTTCGGCTACTCGCGCGTTCCGCTCGCCCACCTTGCCGCCGCCGCAGCACGAACACTCGACGCGGTGCATCTCTCGGCGCCGGTCCTTGCGGTCAATGCCTCCGACCGTGTCACCCTGAGCTTGTCGAAGGACGACGTAACCGTTGACGCTGCTATTCTAGCCGTTTCCCCGCGCGCGCTCGCAAAAATGTTGGGCGACCCCAAAGAGTACGGCATCGATGGCCTCGACGGCTACGCGCCGTATCCAATCCTCGACGTGCACCTGTGGCACGATCGTGGACCAGTCGGCTTCGACTTTGCCGCGGTGCTCGATTCGCCGCTGCAGTGGATCTTTGAGAAGTCGCCGGGATACTTGAGCTGCAGCTTTAGCGCGGCCGATGAGTACATGCGCCAACCCACCGCCGAGCTCGAAGTCTTCGCTTGGAAAGAAGTGCAGAACGTCGTTCCACAGTTGCGCGCAGCGCAGTTGATCCGCAGCGCGGTTACGCGCAATCCTGAAGCCACCTGGCTGCCACGCCTTGGCATGCGCCGAACCACGCAACCGACATCTCACCCGTCGCTCGCCATCGCTGGTTCGTGGACGGACACGGGTTGGCCCGATACGATGGAATCCGCAATCCGCAGCGGCATCTTGGCGGCGCGCGCGATCACGCAAGCGTCTCACGCCGAGTCGATGCCAGCGCCAGAACCAACCCCGGCATGACGCAGGATTCGCAAAGCGCGCTTGGGCGCGCCGTCGATTGGCTCGTCTCCGCGCAATCACCCGAGGGCTGGTGGTCTGGCGAACTCGAGACGAACGTCACGATGACGGCCGAACACGTGCTGCTCTTCCGATTTCTCGGCATGCCGCTCGACGATATTCGAAGCGGAGCAATCCGGCAGTTACTGCACCATCAGCGCACTGACGGCTCGTGGGCGCTGTATTACGATGGGCCGGCCGACCTCAGCACGACGATTGAATCGTACGTCGCGCTGAAAGTTCTCGGCGTCGATGAGCAGCGCACCGAGATGCGCAAGGCGCTGGTGGTAATCCATCGCGCTGGCGGCGTGGCCAGCGCGCGCGTCTTTACCAAAATCTGGCTCGCCCTCTTCGGCAAGTATCCTTGGAGCGGCGTTCCTTCGTTACCGCCGGAGCTCGTCTACTTTCCGCTGTGGATGCCATTCAATCTCTACGATTTCGCGTGCTGGGCGCGCGGCACGGTTGCGCCGCTGACGATCGTTGTCTCCAAGAAGCCCATCCGCGACCTCGGCGTTGATGTCGCCGAAATTATTTTGCCGGGAACGGAAGGCGAACTCACGCGCGTCCGCGGCTCAGGTTGGCTGATGTGGGTGGAGAAGCTGCAGAAGCTCTACGAACGTTTGCCCTTTCAACCGTTTCGTCACGACGCGCAACGGCGCATCGCGCACTGGGTCGTCGATCGGCAAGAGGCCGACGGAAGCTGGGGCGGGATTCAACCGCCGTGGGTCTACTCGTTGATTGCGCTTAATCTCATGGGCTACCAGCTCGATCATCCCGTGATGCGAAAGGGGATTGCGGGTATGCGCCGTTTTGAGATCGAGGACGATCGCGGCTGGCAGTTCGAAGCCTGCATGTCGCCGGTATGGGACACTGCCTGGGCGGTGCGGGCGCTCGCGCTCGCAGGCTTCGAGCCTTCACACCCGGTCATGCAACGCGCCGTACGCTGGCTGCTTCGCGAGCAAATTCCTGACGGCGCGCCGGGTGATTGGCGGGTGAAATGCAGTGAAAAGAATGGCAACGGCTGGGCTTTCGAATTCGATAACGACGCGTATCCCGACATTGACGACTCGACCATCGTCGTTCTCGCCTTGCTGGAAGGCGGCAATCGAGAGGCGGTGGCCGACGCGGTCGAGCGCGCGCGGCGCTGGACGTTAGCGATGCGTTCGAGCAACGGCGCGTGGGCGGCGTTTGATCGAGACAACACGCGCGACTTGCTCTATCGAATGCCCTTTTCCGACTTCGGTGCGATGATCGATCCGCCGACCGAAGATGTAACCGCGCACGTCCTGGAGATGCTCGCAGCACTAGGCTGCGACGAGCACGATCCCTACGTTTTGCGCGCCTTGCAGTACTTGCGTGAAACACAACGGGCCTGGGGTTCGTGGTACGGTCGCTGGGGCGTTAACCACGTTTACGGGACGTGGTGCGTTCTTTCGGCGCTGGCCGCTCTTAAAAGGAAAGACGAAATGATGGAGCGTGGTGCGGCCTGGCTGCTTAGCGCTCAGAATCCCGATGGCGGCTGGGGCGAAACCTGTTATTCCTACGTCGACGAGTCCTTTGCCGGCGTTGGCCGCAGCACGGCCTCACAGACCGCCTGGGCGGTTGGGGGGCTGCAGCTTGCGGGACTAGCGCAACACTCGGCCGTACAACGGGGTCTTGCCTGGCTGTGCGAACGCCAAAGAGCGGACGGGACGTGGGACGAGCCTGAATGCACCGGCACCGGCTTCCCCGGCGATTTCTACATCAACTATCATTTATATCGCCACCTTTTCCCACTCATGGCGCTTGCAACCGATGTTAAAACGCATCCGCACGCCTCGCGTCACCCCGGTCTCGCTTCATGTCATCCTGAGCTTGCCGAAGGGCGACTCTCACCTCTAGCATAAAGGAAAGCTCATGAGCATGCCCTGGCAGCAGAAGATGGCCGTCGCGAAGTACGTCGCCGGCAAGAAACTCAAAGGTGAGACGAAATATCCGCTCGTCCTCGAGCTCGAGCCGTTACTGCAATGTAACCTCGCGTGCGCCGGATGCGGCAAGATTTCGCATCCCGACGAAATTCTGCGCCAGCGACTCAGCGTCGAGCAATGCATCGCCGCCGTGGAAGAATGTGGCGCTCCGATGGTGTCGATCGCCGGTGGAGAGCCGCTGGTCCACGATCAGATGCCCAAGATCGTCGAGGAACTAGTCAACCGCAAGAAGTTCGTGTTTTTGTGTACGAACGCTTTGCTGCTGAAGAAGAAGATCCATCTCTTCAAACCGTCGATCTACTTCGTTTGGATGATTCACCTCGACGGAATGAAGGATCGCCACGACCAATCCGTCTGCCGCGACGGCGTCTTCGATAAAGCGATCGACGCGATCAAAGAGGCGAAAGCGCGCGGTTTCCGGGTCTTCACGAACACGACGTTCTTCACCCAAGACAGTTCCGATTCAAATTCGGGAAGTGCTGGACTATCTCAATGACGACCTCAAAGTCGACATGATGCAGATCTCCCCCGCGTACGCTTACGAGAAAGCGCCGGACCAGGAACACTTCCTCGGCGTGGAACGCACGCGCGAAATCTTTCGTACGGCTTTTGCCGGTGGCAAGCGGAAGAAGTGGCGCCTTAACCACAGTCCGCTCTACCTCGACTTTCTCGAAGGGAAGGTCGACTTCGAATGCACGCCGTGGGGCATTCCATGTTACACGGTCTTCGGTTGGCAGCGTCCATGCTATCTGATGAGCAAAGAAAGCTACGCGAAAACGTACAAGGAGCTGCTCGAAGAGACCGACTGGTCGAAGTATGGGCGCGGCAAGCACGAGTCGTGTGAAAACTGCATGGCACACTGCGGTTACGAACCAACGGCAGTCCTGCAAACGACCGGCTCGATAAAGGAATCGATACGCGCCGCCTTTGGCAACTGACCGCGTTTTTCTCACCGGAGCCTCCGGCTTCGTCGGTTCGCACGTCCTGCGCGCTCTCATTGAATCCGGCTACGCCGTTCGCGCGCTCAAACGCGCGAGCGATGTGCGTACCGACGTCGAATATGTAACCGGCGATATGCGTGAACCGGGGAAACTCGTTCATGCTCTCGACGGCTGTCGCTACCTCATACACTCGGCCGCACTGTACTCTTTTGTCCCGCGTGATCGTGCGCAGATCCACAAGGTAAACGTTACGGGTACGGCTGGATTGATGGCCGCCGCACATCTCGCGGGCATCGAGCGCGCCGTGCTCACGTCGAGCTCGGCAACAATTGGGCCGGCGCGTAATGGAAAGGCCGCCGACGAAACATGCTACGCCCACCACGGTGCTGCATCCAGCGACTCGAAGGGCGATTACCACCATTCCAAACTGGAACAAGAGCGAGTTGCCTTCGAGGGGCGCGTTCCGGTAGTGGCTGTTCTCCCGACTGCCCCCGTCGGGCCGGGCGATTGGAAACCTACCCCGACCGGGAAGATGATTCTCGACTTCATGTGCGGGCGCATTCGCGCGAAAGCTCCCGGTCATGGCGGCCTCAATCTCGTCGCAGTTGACGACGTCGCCAAAGCTCACGTCGCCGCCCTAGAAAACGGACGCACCGCTGAACGCTACGTCATCGGCGGTGAGAATCTTAGCATGGACGGCATTTGGGAAATGCTGGCGGAAATAACATCCAGACCGATGCCGAAATGGCGCGCGCCGTATGCGCTCGCGCTAGCGGCAGCCTACGTCGACGAGATGCGCTGCCGATTGCAGCCAGACTCAACGCTGCAAGTTCCACTTGAAGGTGTTCGCATGTCGCGCGCGTGCATGTATGCAGATTCTTCCAAAGCGATGCGCGAACTCGGCCATCGGCCCACGCCCGTTCGCGCCGCGCTCGAACGCGCCGTCGCGTGGTATCGCGCAAACGGCTACACATAGGAAATGGTTGGAGAAGCAGCGGCGCCCTCGGTAAATGCCTCGGATGTAACTGTCGTCGCCGCGACCGCGCTGGAGGCAAAGGCTGTTCGTCGAGCATTGCCCGGCGTCCGCGTCATCGAAGGCGGTATTGCGCTTGCGAAGATGACGAATCCGGACTTTAGCCACGCCGACGTGTTGATCAGCTGCGGTCTCGCGGGCGGATTGCAATCCGATCTCCCGACCGGCACCGTCGTGATACCGCGCGAAGTCCTTCGTCCCGACGGAAGCGTGCTGCAGTGCGACGGTAAGCTGACCGATCGCCTCGTCGCCGCGGTGCGTTCGATCGGCGTCGAGCCGGTGATCGCACCAATGGTAACGACGGCAAAGCTCGTGACGAAAAGCGAACGGATGCAATGGGCCAAGCGTGGTTACGCAGCGGTCGATATGGAAACCGGCTTGCTCAACGCATCCCGCATCGCAGCCGTACGCGTCGTTCTCGATACGCCGTCCCAGGAGTTATCGCAAGACTGGCTGAGCCCAATGAAGGCAATTGTCAAGCCATGGAACTGGCCGCAGCTTGTTTGGTTGTCCCGTCACGCTCCGCGCTGTTGCGCGCTGGCCGCGCGCGTGGTCGCCGCAGCGTTGGCATAGGGAAGGGGATTTCCGGCCCTACGCCCGTATACTGCGCGAATGCTGGTTGAACGGATCGACTCACCTGACGACGTCAAGCGATTGTCGCGTGAAGAGATTGACGTCGTTGCGCAAGAGATCCGCGATCTGCTCGTGCAGACCTGCGCGGTCAACGGTGGCCATCTCGCGCCCAATCTCGGCGTCGTCGAGCTGACGTTAGCGCTTCACCAGACGTTGAACTTGCCCACAGATCGGCTCGTTTGGGATGTCAGCCATCAAACGTACGTCCACAAGATTCTCACCGGCCGCCGCGATCGCTTTCACACGATCCGCAAGGGCGGCGGTCTTTCCGGCTTCGCGATGCGTAGCGAGTCCGAGTACGATCCTTTTGGCGCCGGACACGCGAGCACTGCGGTCTCGGCCGCGCTCGGCATGGCGCACGCGCGCGATTTGACCGGCGGCGACGAACGCGTTGTGGCGGTAATCGGCGACGGTGCGCTTACCGGCGGGCTCGCCTATGAAGCGCTCAACAATGCCGGTCAGCTCAAGACGCAGTTTACGGTCATCCTCAACGATAACGAGATGTCCATCGCCCCTAACGTCGGCGCCATCGCGTCGTATCTCTCGATTTTGCGCACCAAGCCGCTGGCAAACTTTGCGCGGCGCACCGGAAAGATGGTGCTCGATCGCATTCCGCTTGGCGGTGCTGCGAAAAAAGCCATCGAGTCAGCCGAAATCGGAGCGATGCGCTTTATCTCGCCGACCGAAAAGGCTGCGGTCATTTTTGAGGAGCTGGGTTTTCGCTATATCGGACCCGTCGATGGCCACAACTACGATTCCGTTCTCGACGCGTTGCGGACGTCGGTCGAGTTCGATCGGCCAGTTGTGCTGCACGTGCGGACGATTAAGGGCAAGGGCTATCGGCCCGCCGAGCGCGACTCGCGCACGTTTCATGGCGTGGGCGCAAATGCGTTCGAGCCGCACGACGGCAGCAAGAAAAGCGCGCCGGCTGCACGTCCGAAGTTCCAGGACGTTTTCGGCGACGCGATGATTGCGGTTGCCGAAAAGGACCCACGGGTCGTTGGCATTACCGCCGCAATGCCCGACGGCACCGGCCTGTCGAAATTTGCAAAGCGCTTTCCCGATCGCTACTTCGACGTCGGCATCGCCGAAGCGCACGCCGTCTGTTTTGCGGCAGGTTTGGCATCGAGCGGTTTACGGCCGGTTTGCGCGATTTATTCGACGTTTCTCCAGCGTGCCTACGATCAGGTCGTTCACGACGTCATCGTGCAAAACTTACCGGTCGTCTTTTGCATGGATCGCGCCGGATTCGTCGGCGACGACGGGCCGACGCACATGGGTCTTTACGACATCGCGTATATGCGAACGCTGCCGAACATGACCGTGATGGCGCCGCGCAATGAAGCCGAGTTGCTTCCGATGCTCGAACACGCCCTAACGCTCAATGCGCCCGCCGCGATTCGCTATCCGCGTGGATCGACCAGCGGCAAGCACGACGATCCGCTCGCGCCCATCGTGCAAGGGAGGTCGGAAGTGTTGCGGCAGGGCAGCGGCGTTGCCGTCCTTGCGTACGGGAACACGGTCGATGTGGCGCTTGACGCCTACCAGCTGCTTTCCCAACCCGAGTTCGCGCAGGGGCGCCACCTACGATTGCCGACGATTGTCAACGCACGTTTTGCAAAGCCGCTTGACGAACGCCTGCTCCTTGACCTGCCGCGCGAGCACTCGCACGTTATCACATTGGAAGAGCACTCGCTCGCCGGCGGATTTGGATCTGCGGTTGCGGAGTTCGTAAGCGATCGGGGCTTACAGCTGCACGTCGATCGCATCGGTGCGCCGGCTTCGCTGGTCCAACATGATTCGCAGGACAAGCAGCGCGCGCAAATTGGATTGGGCGGCGAAGCGCTTGCTAAGCGGCTCTCGGCACTATTGTCGGCAGAAGCGTCGGCGGTTTCCCCCTAGCGCGTTTGTTGGTCTCTCTACTCGCCAAAACGAGGAGAGGACATGCCAACTACTGACGCGCCTATGGAAACGGGCATCTTCTACAACCGCAACGATGCGGAAGAGGCGGTACGACTGCTGCACGAGCTTGGCTATCGTGACGACGAGATTAGCGTGATGATGAGCGACGACACGCGTGCACGCGAGTTCGCTGCGGAAACGGGCAGCAAGGTTCCCGAAGGCGCCGGCGCAGGCGTGATGATCGGTGGGGCGCTCGGCGGAATCGTTGCGGCTGCAACAACCACGATCGCCGGTGCGATTGTTACCGGAGGAATTGTACTTCCGTTGATTGCCGGACCGCTGACGACGATTCTTGCAGGCATGGGCGCCGGAGGGCTCGTGGGCGGCATCATCGGCGCGCTCGTCGGTGCCGGAATTCCAGAAGAGCGCGCGCGTGCGATCGACGCAGGATTGGAGCAAGGCGGAATCATGGTTGGGGTCTCGCCCCGCGACCGGCGCCGGGTTTCAGAAATTCCGTCAACACCGGTGGACCGGCTAGTTAGCGGACATCATTCGCGTCGTTTGTCACGTTATGACGCCGCGAACGGCGCGAATATTGCGTTGAGATCGGCGTATTTCGCGGCCCTCTCGGCAAACGTGAACGTTCCGTGGTCTCGCATTTCTTGCGCCGCTCGTAAGAAGGCGCCCAGCGCCGCGCGCGACAGAGCGCTTCCTACGCTGACGCGCTTGACGCCGATTTCGGACAATTCGTCCAAGGTCAGCGCAGAGCCGGCAAGGCCCATGATGACGTTGACGGGCCGCTCCACGGAACGCACGACGTCGATGATATCTTGTTTGCTCGTTAAGCCCGGCGCATACAACACGTCGGCCCCAGCCTCTTGATAGCTCTCGAGGCGCGCAATCGTGTCGCGCAAATCTGGGCGCCCAATTAAATAATTTTCGGCCCGGGCGGTGAGGACAAACGGAAACGGCAGCGAGCGTGCCGCCTCGGCAGCAGCCCGAATCCGTTCGGCCGCGTGCGCCCGTTCGTACGGTACGCCATCGCGACGATCGCCGACGTCTTCAATCGAGCAACCCGCAAGCCTAACCTCCGCGGCTAGACGAACCGTTCGCGCGACGCTTTCAGGATCGTCGCCGTAACCGTTTTCGAGATCCGCGCTGACTGGCAAGTCCGTAGCTGCAACGATGGCGGCGGCGTGCGCGAGCATGGTATCGCGATCGATCGCGCCATCGGGCTTGCCGAGCGAGAATGCATAGCCGGCGCTCGTCGTTGCCAGCGCTTCAAATCCTAGGATCTGCAATAGGCGTGCCGTGCCGGCATCCCAGGGGTTCGGAATGATGAAAGCGCGATCGCGGAAATGCAGATCGCGAAACGCCGCGCTTCGTTCGTGTTGTCGTGCGATATTCAAACTACGGCGACCAGTTCAAACGCTGTACCCAGTCACCTTGTGCATCCGACCATACGATCCAGACGGCGTTGGTCGACTCATCGATACCGACCGTGTGAACGCCTATATGGCCTGTATTGAGACTGGCCAAGACAGCCGGCGCAGCTCCGCTCCTGACGCTCAGCATCGTGACAATTCCCCTCCCGGCGCAAACGACCAGGTTCCCCTTGGAGCCGGTGCTGCATTGGTCGATGTTCGGTTGCACGGCTGCGTCGCCGACATACGCACCCAACGGTGTATATGCCGAGATCGTTCCGTTTACGCCGCCCGCGATCACTTGGCGGGCTCCTCTTGCAAACACGAGTGGATGGTTGTCTTTGAGCTGCGGCGTCTTAACAACCCGCAAAATCCTCATCGAGTTTGGGTCAACGATCGCGAAGCCGCCACCATTAGCCAGGTTCTGATAGAGAATGCCGGTATCTGGATCGATGGACGGTGATTCAAGATCGTCCGCCGGCATTACTATTGCGCCGAGGAGCTTCATGGTTGCGCCGTCGATGACATACACGTTTGCGCCGCTGGCCTGATCGGCGTAGATGCGCTGTTGCGCGGGATCGTAGGCGATAGCGTCGATGTGCCCTGGAACGTCGATCGACGATAGCACTTTCATGGCGACCGGATCGACCTTCGAAAGCGTATTGTCGCTGCCGTTCCCGGTGAAAACGTCGCCCGTCCGCGAGTCGACCGCGAGCCCATGCATCGGCCCCACGACAACCTGACCGCCAATTCTTCCCGTCAAAGCATCGACAACCAGCAGACGGTTGCTTCGCGTATGTGCGGCATAGACGCGATGGCGAGTCTCATCGACTGCGACGTAGTCGAATCCGCCGTACGTTGGAACGGGCTGCGGCGGCGCGGCAACAAGAAGCGGCATCTATAGCTCCCTTCGCCTCTTACTCGCCTGGCTGACGTGCGACGCGCGGACTGAAACCCGGCGTTGACGCATTTGGCAATACGACGGGCGCGATTCCAAGCGAAGCGCAGTTCATCGCTGCAGGAAATGCGTTGACGACGCCATCGGGAATCTCAGCAGCGGTAGAGAGGATGGGAGCGCTCGTTCCATTCAACCGCGCGATGTCAAAGGCGCCGAGCAGATCGGTAATGGCCGGATTCGCGTCGCGTGGCCCTTCGGGCATGTAGGGCTTTTCGTCCGGTAATGAGGCCAGCGCCGGCAGTCCGAAAACCGCTTCGGCAAACTTTACGATCGACGCGGTGTCACCCGCGTCGTCAACGATAGCACCGCTGCGAGCATATGGAGATAGCAGTAACAACGGCACGCGCGGAGCGTCTCCGCAGGGCTGCGCATCTGGGCAACGTTCAAAAGCGGTCGGCGGGACGTGATCGTAGAAACCGCCCGGGTCGTCCCAAGAGATGACAATTGCTGAGTCGCTCCAATAACGGCTACGAGCGATCGCATTGACGAACGTCGCAACGAACGCTTCACCGATCTGGTGATCGCTGTCACCGGGGCCGGGGTGATCGTCGTCGCCAAGGTACTGCGCTTGAACGTACGGGTCTCTGTTGGCGGGCTTCCAACCAAACTCGTTCATGCTGCCACCTTTAATATAGAAGATGCCGGAAGCAGGCAACGATCCGCTCGTGAGTGCGTCCAGCAATGCTTGGACACCATGAACGTTGTTCCAAAAAACATCATTGTGCCGAAGGTAGGCGAAGTATTGCGGAGCGTTGTGATGCGTTTGGTACCCCGACAGCGCGACGGTCGGCGAGACGTATCCCTCTTGATACCAGCCCCAGTCAATCGGTCCGCGACCGCTAGCAATCGTGGCTCCTAGGTCCTGCGCGACGTCGTCGGTATCTTGTGTGGCTTGCGAATCATTCGTTCCACCGAGCGTGAGCATCAGCGTTGCGTAGCGCTGCGGTATTTGCTTTGGGTTCTTAAACTCAGTATAGGGGCCGTAGGCGGGATCGAGATCGTTGATCGCAGGGGTCCCCGGCCCTTTGTCGTCGGGTGCGCTGCTTTCTTTGGAATCACGCGCTCCTTGCGTCTGCCCTGCTTGCGCTGCGATGACGGCGATGTTGTTCGGCGTCGATGGTGCGGTCATGCTTGCAAATATCCGATCGAAGAGCGCGAACGTTTGGGCGTACCTCCAAAGAAAAGGGATCGTGTCGCAATCGTAGTGCGCCATGGTCGTCAATCCAACGTCTCGAGCGTCCTCAGCATTCTGCGCGAAGTGCTTGAGTGAAGATCGTTCTTCTGTCGAAACAAAAGCATCCATAGCGCCGCCGTGCATTTTGTCTAAGAGAACGCGGCGGCTCTGCGTGGGAGTCTCGATGTCGGGATCGGTGATGCGAAATGGCGTAATCCAACGCTTGCCCAGAGGATCGTACTGCCGAAACCCGTGCGATTGCGCAAGTGGGCTGACAAGGTTTTCGGCTCCGGGAAATGTTCCGAAGTAGTTGTCGAACGAGTGATTCTCCTGATAAATCACGAAGATGTGCTTGATGCGGGCGCGCACGGCCTGCGCGATGTCCTGCGGAGGCGTCGGGCTCTGAGCCGACAGTGCGAGAATCGATAACGCGGCGAGCGTTCGACGAGCGACCATTCCGCCCCATTCCGATAAAGAATCACTTTAGCCCTACCAGGAAGGCGCTGACCGCGCCTTCCGTGTAAATCGTCAGTGTGGCCACCGGTGACGATGTCTGGCATTACTTTCGCGCGATGCACGGGCCCGCGCTGGGGCGGCTGCGCAACGCGGTTGCGCTGGCGCCGTCACCAAATGGAGAGCGCATCATCTATTGCGGTGCGCTCTACGAGGCGTTAGAAGGGCGCTCGCAGAGCCGCTTAGGCATTCTCGATGCCGCGTCGGGCGGGGCCCGCACGCTCGACACGATTCCCGGAAGCGCCGCCTCGCCGGCGTGGGCTCCGAACGGCAGCGCGCTGGCGTATGTTTCGAACAACGAGCGAATCGTCGTCGGCGCAACGGCACTCGCGACTGAGTTTTCCGGCATCGTCGAGGCGATCGCCTGGAGCGCGGACTCACAGCGACTGCTCGTTCGCGTCGCCGGGCGTGGAGCGGACGCATCGGGCGCCGCCGGATCGGGAACGGTCACGCCCGACGGGGGCGCACGCCTGTCATGGATGCCGTCTGTCGAACGCGCCCATCAGGACGACACCTGGCGGCGCGCGTTCGTCATCGATGCCACGAAGGGAACGACACTTTGGTCCACTCCGGCCGCCGACAACGTGTGGGAAGCGGTTTGGAGCGGCGACGATGGAATCGTGGCCGTCGTTTCCGACGATCCATCGGAATCGGCTTGGTATCGCTCGGAGCTCGTGTGCTACGATCTGAGTACAAACGAGCGGCGCGAGCCGTATCGCAGTTCTGAAGAAATTGGCGTGCCCGCGGCCTCGCCCGGCGGGCGCTACGCAAGCGTAATTGACGCGTGTTGCAGCGATCGCACGCTGGTGGCCGGCGCCGTAATCCTGCTCGACCTGCAGTCGTCGGCCGGGCAGCCGCGGGCGGTCGATACCCTTGGCGTCGACGTCACGCACGTTGTCTGGCGAGATGCGCACCGGATGTTTTTCATTGGTCTGCGGCGGATGGATGTGGTTGCCGGTGAGTACGACGTACGAACGTCGGCCGCACGCGAGCTGTGGCGCACCGGCGAGTCGTCCGGCGCCGATTTTCCCCTCGCGTGGCCGGTTGGAGATAACGATGGCTTCGTCACCGTCGTTGACGCGTACGGACGGTATCAACGCATCGTATGGGTAGAGGGTGGGGCCGAGAGAACGCTGTGCGAGCTGGGTCACGACGGCACGGATTTCGTTGCCCGCACGGGCGGTCGCGCCGAGCTCGTGACGTGGACCGGACGCGACAATCTGGAAATTGACGGCATCCTCATCGTCCCGAATCGCGCACCGCCGTATCCCCTCATCGTCAACGTTCATGGCGGCCCGGTCTTCTCGTTTCGCAACGAATGGTCGATGCACTACTACTACGTGCCGCTCTTCGCGCACTTCGGCTATGCGGTCCTCAATCCTAACCCCCGCGGCAGCCGTGGGCGCGGCCAGGACTTCGCACGCATGGTACGCGGCGATATGTGCGGTGAGGATGCGTACGATATTCTTCGCGGTGTCGAGACTCTGATCGAACGCGGCCTTGCCGACCCCGAGCGGATTGCCGTCATCGGGCGCAGTTACGGCGGATACATGAGCACCTGGCTCGTAACGCAAACCGATCGCTTTGCAGCCGCAGTTGCAATGGCACCCGTTACCGATAACTTCAGCCAGCATTTTACGTCGAACATTTGCGAGTTCAATCGCCGGTTTTTCAATGACTCGCCCTATGCGTCCAATGGTATGTACGCCGCTCGTAGCCCGGTGCTCTTTGCCGATCGCGCGACAACGCCGACGCTCCTGATGGCGGGCGGTCGCGACCGTTGCACGCCATCCGGTCAAGCCCTGGAGTTTTACCGCGCATTAGTGGAAAACGGCGTGCCGTCCGAGCTTGTCATCTATCCGGAGGAGGGCCATCACATCGAACGTCTCGAGGCCCAAGCCGATCAAATGACGCGCATGCTCGATTGGTTAAATCGGTTTATGCCGAGAAACCCGATCTCGCGCGCCGTGCCGCCGTCCAGCGCGAGATCGGCGACAATCTCGCCGACGACCGGACAAAACTTGTAACCGTGTCCTGAGAAGCCGCACGCGATCGTCACGCTCGCGTCGGCCGGATGCCGATCGATGATGAAGTTTCCGTCCGGCGTTAGTGAGTAGCTGCAAACGCGGCCACGAACGTAAGTCCCGGCTGCGCCTTTCATCCATTGGTCCAGCGCGCGAGCGACGGCACCGACGTCGGAATCGCGAATGTGCCGGTCGAGGTTTTCGGGATCGACGGTCTCGCCAAAGCGGTGAAGAGCTGCTTTAAGGCTGCCGTGCAATGCGGGGAAACCGTACAGGGCTGCCGGGTAATCCGCCCGTTCGACCAAGAACGCGGGAAAGCGTCCACGGTCGTAAGCGGTAGTTTTCGGTTCAAACCAGACCTGCACGTTGCGCTGAATTCGTAACGGCAGCGAAAGGTCGGGCAACAACTGTCCTGACCACATCCCGGTGCAGAAGACGATGTGGGCAGCCTCAATGGTTGCGCCGTCCTCAAGTGAAAGCCGATGGGCGCCGTCGCGTCTTTCGTGATGCGCCACGCGCGTAGAAAATCGTGTCTGGGCGCCGCGCGCCGTCGCAACCTCGAGATGCGCGTCGACGCCGGCTTCGGGGAAGACGATGCCCGCCTGTCGTTCGAGCAATCCGATCTCGTCTGGCCGCGGCGTCGTTCCGGGAAACCGGGCGGCAAGGTCTTTGCTATCGTACGTTTCCAGCGGTAACTTGTAGCGCTGTGCGCTGCGCAGGGTGCCCGCAATGCTCTCGCGTTCCGGCGCGCCCACAAAGAGAACGCCGGTGAAGTCCAGTAGCGTCCGTCCGCTTTCACGTTCTAATTCTTGCCACAATTCGTATGAACGCTCGAGGAGCGGCACGTAAGCGGGATCCTCAAAATAGGCTTTACGAATGATCCGCGATTCGCCGTGCGACGCCCCCTGCTCGTGCAGACGCTTGAAGCGCTCGATGCCGATAGCACGCACCCCGCGCCGCGCGAGATGCGCGAGCGCAGCCGCTCCCATTGCGCCAAGGCCGATGACCGCCACGTCGTACCGCGTACCGGTCATCGCGGCACGAGTAGCAGCAAGCACACGCCAAAGACGATCCCCGCCACGAAGAAGATCGCCGCCGTGAATGCCATGACGCGCTGGAGGCCAACGCCGGCAATCGCGAGGATCGGCAGAGCCCAAAAGGGCTGAATCATGTTTGCAACTTCCTCGCCGATCGCAACGCCCATGCGCTGACGGGGCGGCTCGACGCCAGAGCATAACTGGTCACCAGAATCAAGATCATCTGCAGGGCGAAGGTGAAGATGTCGAAGATGCCTTTGTACCACGCGTCGAGCACGTCGCCGATGCCGTGATGCGGGGCAAGTACCAGCGCCAGAAACGCCGTCAAGAGCGTCAGGCCAACCACAAAGACGTACGGATCGGGCATCGCGTATTCGAAGAGCCGCACGAAGAATCGAGCCACTCGTTGCATAAGAGGTGCTTTGATGCTCGTACATCAGTTCTTGCCGGACCTGGCAAGCACGCTCTACGGCGTCTTTCGTTTGAACGGCGGCGCTTTCATGCAGGCAGCGGCCGCGTCGACCGAAGGGATCACTCTCGGGCTAGTGGTCGTGCTGATGGCCGGGTTCAGCGAAGCCGTGGCGCAGAGCATCGTGCTCTTTGCCAATCGCGTTAAGCCGGTACGGTTCTTTTTCAGCTGGGGAATCGACGCGTTCTTATTTGTTTTTGGCTACGCGTTCTTGGTGATGAGCACGTGGGCGGTCCTGCTATTGCCGCACGCTCCCCGCATCCCGCTTTCGGCGCTCGCACTGGTGTTGGCGTTAAGTTACGCGCCGCGGCTTTTTTCGTTCGTCGGTGCTCTCCCGCTGCTTGGGCCACCGCTGCTCATGCTCCTACGTGTCTGGCACTTGCTGGCCATGATCGTCGGCGTTTCTGCGGTTAGCGGCGTCGATTTCGTACGAGCGACGACGTACGTCGGGCTGGGTTGGATTGTCATGGTTCTCGCCTCGCAAAGCTTCGGAAAACCGATTGCGGAGCTGGGCGCACGTATTGTTGACGCGGTTGCCGGCGTGCAGCTCGTCGGCGACGAGCAAGTCATCGTTGGGCGTGCACTAGCGGCCACGGCGCGCGATGATCAGCGGCCGCAACCGGTCGCGCTCGCCACGTCAGCTCCGACGCATCGGGCTGCCTGGAAGGCCGCGCTCGGATTGGTGACGGTTGGATTTCTCGTTTTGCTCGTCGCGCTGGTACTCGATCCCGTGCGTGGCGCACTGTTCGGTTGGGAGAATCAGTTGCCGCGAGTCGCTCGTATTCCCATCGACTTGTTTTGGCTCGGTACGTTGGCCGTTATCGTTTCTGGGCTCATGGCGCCGTTGGAGACATTGGGCTGGTGGGCTGGCTGGTACGGCGATACGCTCGACGTGAGCAGCGTTTCGGAGGTCGCAGCGGCAGGCGACGTCTCGCGCTACGTTATCTATCTTGATGGTGTCTCGCAATCGAGCTCGAGATACACGTCCGACATCGAAACGTTCTTAGACGCTCTCGCACCTGAGCTCCCTGCCGGGGTACAGCTCATTCGCGGTGTGATGTGCTATTCGGTCGTCAACCGCCCGTTGGAAGACGACCCGATCTTTTCCGCCGCTTGGACGTTCATCGACGCGCTGCGTTTTAAGAAAATCGATCCGATGCTGGGAATGATCGTTAACCTACGCAACGTGACCATCGTCGCCGTGTCGGCCGACTCGCGCTATGGACCGATGTACAACTTCGGCATCGCGCAGGTCATGGTCAAATCGCTGCTGTCCAACGGCTACCGACTCAACAGTGGAATCCCAGTGACGCTGATTGGATACAGCGGCGGCGGCCAGATGGCGTGCGGTGCCGCTCGCTTTCTAAAACGCGCCATCGATGCTCCGATTGACGTCATCTCACTTGGTGGCGTCATCAGCGGGAACGATCCGATTCTCGACCTCGAACAGTTGCACCACTTAGTGGGTGACCGGGATCGAGTTGAACGCATCGGCCCTCTCCTGTTTCCGTCGCGGTGGAAGATTGCGGTGCTTTCCAGTTGGAACCGCGCGCGGCGGTTGGGACGTCTGACGCAACTTTCGCTGGGGCCGGTTGGGCATCAGGTGCCGGGCGGGATGTTAGATCCGGTCGCGCGATTGCCTGACGGCCGTACGAACCTGCGTCAAACGCTCGACGTTATCGAAAGCATTCTTGCCGGTCGGCTCACGGTCGACGTTCCTGGGCTGCATAAGCGATCGAGTAATTACGAACGCACGCTCGCGCTGCCGTGGACTCACTTCGACAACTATCCAGCTTCGGCCGTCCCGAATGAGAACTATCGTCCGACCGGTGAGTGGTTGGGTCGCCTGATTTTGCCGTCAATCGCTCAACGTTTCAATGGCGCATGGCTCGAATTGTATCACGCCCCCAACCCGCAGCTCTGCGGAAGGATCGTAAAGCTGCAATGGAACGATAGCGATCCCGCACTTTCCGATCTCTTGCGTGCCGTCCGGCGTGACGTCAGTTTCAGTGCCGAAGCATATTACACGAGCACGTATGCCGGCTTCATCCATCCCACGCGCATCAATCAGTGGCGGCTCGTCGATCCGCTCGAGTCTTTGGCAGCTTCGCATCCGATCGACGACGTCATCGTCAAACTTGACGGAAACGTGGAGCAGCAAGAGACGAGCGAAGGTGTTATTCTTAGAATCGAGCACGAACCGGTGCTAGCGGCCGGACGATGGTATGCGCTCGTCCGTTTTTGCGAGCGCGTTGGAGACGATACGTTCAGGATTGCGCACTTCGACCCCCAGAGCCGCACGTGTGATGGGCGAGAGGAAGTGATTCGTCTGCCCGCCATCGATGGCGTGCCGGATCAGGACCGCACGTGGTACGTGTATGGGGCGATCGATCGTAGCGGCACCTTCGTGGTGCAAAACATGCTCGAGCGAAAAGCGCTCGAGCCTTCCGGTCGCTTGTGGAATCTTGGTGAGGAAAGGCTGGCCCTCTTCACGACCGGTCGTCTCTTCGGCCATTTTGCCTACGGCATCGCACGCGTCGTTAACGATGCGCTTTCAAGAGAACAGCGCTTAGAGGCGACCTATCATCATCTCTTCCCGCATAACTCCGATGGCCTCATTTCGGGCGCGTTCGATTGGTCGCCGCATCCCGGTTTCGAGTCGATCGCCCGCGATACGGGGTTGGCGAGCATCCTTGGACCGCTTCGAATGCAGCTGGAGGCGATGTCCGCGCGCTATCGCATTGGTGATGGCACCGGCGGCACGTATGCCGGGGGGACGAATAACGCGTCGCAGGATTCCAATCGTGCGCTTGCAGCGGCGCTAAGGGGCAGTGCCTTCGAAGACCTGCGAAAGAAGCTTCGGCCATTTGGCGTGCTGGAACGCAACTGGAGTCCTAATGAATTCAATCTCGGAAGCACGGTCGAAGACGCGCCGCTGCAGAATGCCGTAACGGCGATCTGCAGTTGGCGTACGTGCTTAGCTGGTATCGCGCGGCAGACCGTAATTGGCACTCTATTGCGCGACGGCGCTACGGTTACATCGACGACCTTTGGCTCAACATACGCCCCGACTCCGCCACCTCGCTAGCGATACGAACTTCGGAGCGGAAGCACGACCTCAATTATCGACGGCGGTCCCGGCGCAATGGTGATTCGAGCGCCAAGGCGTTCGACGATTGCGAAGCCGCGACCACGCACCGCATGCGCGGGTCGCTCGACGGCGGCTTTGATTCCACTGCCTGAATCTGCTACGGTCAATTGCAATCGATCGTTCTTGGCATACAAAGCAATGTGCACGGGAAGACGGCCGTGTTCGCACGCGTTTGCCAACAATTCTCCGAGAATGATCGTGCCGGCTTCAACGTCCGGCTCATGCGTTCCACGCTCGCGCAACGCTTGCGAGAATTCACGCCGAATTCCGCGCAGGATCTGCGTATCGACGTTACTAAGGGTCCACGAAAGCACTCGAGCGAAACCTCAACGTCAGAATGGCGACGTCGTCGTTAGGCGCGACGTCCCCGAGAACGAAGGAAAGGATGTCTGCAGCGGGATCGGTCGATCCCGGATCGATCGAGCGCACCGCATCGAGCAAGAGCAGCTCACCGCGCTCGGTGTTTCGCGTTTGTTCGATTACTCCGTCGGTGTATAGCACCAGCAGCGATTCGGCTTCGATTGTCTTGACGTTGCTGGCGTAGCGAATGCCGTCAGCGATTCCGAGCGGAGGACCGATGCTGAAGAGGCTTTCGGTTCGGCCATCTCCGTGTCGCAGGATCATCGGGGGATGGCCGGCGCCGGCATACGCAAACGCTCTATTATTCGCGTCGACGACGCCGCAGATGGCGGTTACGAGCGACGACTCTTGGCGGACGAGGACGTCGTTGCTGTGCATGAGGATCGTCGCGGGATCGCGATCGGCCATTGCCACCGATGCAATTGACTGACGGACGCGGCTCATTGCAACTGCCGCTTGCAAGCCGTGACCGGCGACGTCGCCGATGGAAAAGAGTACGCGGCCCTCGTCAAGCGCCATCGCGTCGTACCAATCGCCGCCGACCCGTCCCTCCAACCCAGCAGGTGCGTACACTGCATGGAAGTCGACCGCGGAGAGTTCCGGGAGCCGTTTGAGCAATAACGCTTCCTGCAGCATTTCGGTGACTTGGCGCGCGCGTTCATAGCTCTGACGTCGATGTTCGGCTTCTGCCGCCAGTCGAGCCTGGTAAATCGCGAGGCTTCCGA
Source organism: Vulcanimicrobiota bacterium (assembly GCA_963752765.1). Classification (GTDB taxonomy): domain Bacteria; phylum Vulcanimicrobiota; class Vulcanimicrobiia; order Vulcanimicrobiales; family Vulcanimicrobiaceae; genus JAFAHZ01. Next base: position 574,626 of record CAVVZD010000008.1, on the reverse strand, counting down.
GCACGATTGCGAGCGCAATCCCGATTGCGAGGGTGTAGAAAAGTGAGCGGTCGATCAAGGCGCCTGTATTCGTCGCAAAAGACGTCTCACGCGCTTGCATCTCACGCGACAGCGCCTCGTCTTGCGCGCGGAATCGATCGACGAGCGATTTTCCGAGCAGTTCGACGCGTACGCCATGTCCCATCCGCGGGTAGCGAAGGATCGGCGTTGCAACGTGAGCCAGCCAGTATTGATTGAGGCGTAGCTCCTCCTTAAAGGGACGATTGTCGAGGCCGAGGGCGGACAAGCTGTGCTCTAGCGAAGGGGCATTGGACGCGAAGTCGCGTCGAGCGTCGAGATACGGTTGGAGAAAGACACGCGCTTCGGTCGCGGCGTAGCCGCGAATGCCGGTCTCCTCGTCCAATTGGAGACGCAGCAAGTGTGCGCGCTCGAGCCGCGCGGTCTGAAGCAACTTCACGTCGGCGGCGTCGCGCGCGATGGCCGCGTGAATGGCAAATGCGGTAACGAAAAAGACGGCCAGCAGCGCAGCGGAGAGACAGAGCGATATCGCTAAGCCCGCCGCTGAGGCGCGCGACACTACGCTTGCGCGTCCGCCAATGACGCGTACGAGCTGAGCACGAGTCGCAATCCGGAGATTTCGAAAAGTCGTGAGATTTTTTGACCCACGACAACGCGCGGCGGCGTTTTCCCACCCCGCGTGCGGTATTGATGAAGGCGTACGATCTCGGCAAGCGCGATCGAATCCATGTACGAAACATCCGTCAGATCGACGATGGCCTGTTCGGCCTCGTTCAGTTCCTCTAACTTGGCGCGGAATTGATCGCGCATGGAAAAATCGATCTCGCCCGAAAAGGCGGCAATCGCATGGCTTTCCCGGTTCACGAAAACTCGATACCCAGGGCGCGCTCCGAATAAACGCTTGCTAGCACAGTCATCGAGCGGCCACACCGTGGTAACGGGTTGGACATACGAAGACGTTAGGGTGAGTCGCATGGAGATCACTTGGAAGCCGGTCCGAGACAGCTCTATATCCCGAACCCATCTGCCGGCCAGCGCGTTTGCCTTCCCGTCCGAGCGCAAAGAGCCGCTGACCGATGCATCCCACGTCCGCAGCGCCGTTGCGCGCTTCGCACGAGTCCAGGGGGTGAGCGAGGCCGAGCGTGCCCAGGCCTTTGCCAACATCAAAGCGGCCGCGGCGTACTACGGCGTTACCGTCGGGGCCAAAAGCTGGCACGACCTCGTGGGCTAGCTCCCGACGCCGTCCTCGTGAGCCGTCGGCCGCGGGTGGCAGGTTTCCTTGACGCTCTTGGCGACGGATGCTAAACTCGTAGCCTATGCCCCGCGGCTCGTGAAGCCACCCGCAGAGAAGGGCGAGTTACCTCCGGCTGTCCGTCCGGAGCCGTACTCGTCTTTTTGGTGTGCGCGTGAGTCGCAGCGTCCTTAGCCTATCAGAAAGAGAGTAATGGCGAAAACGACAGCTCCAAAGGCCCCTGCAAAAAGCTCGGCAGGAGCTAAGAGCAAGTCGAAGCGATCCACGGCCGGCTCGAGGTCGGCCTCTGCTGACGGATCCAGCGTTTCAAAGGTCATGCCGGCGACGTTCCCGATGCCGACCGGAGCATTCACGGTCGAGCAGCCGCCCGACCCGGGCGCCAAACGTTCGCGGTTTTCGTTTGCAAAGATCCCGCACGTCCTCGAAGTCCCCAACCTCATTGAGCTGCAGAAGGCCAGCTTTCAATGGTTTCAAACCGAGGGTTTGGCGGAAGCGTTCGCTTCAATTTCCCCGATTAAGGATTTCACCGGCAATCTGATCCTTGAGTTTGGCGAGCATAGTCTCGGCGAGCCCAAGTATACAATTGAAGAATGTCGCGAGCGCGACATGACCTACAGCGCTCCGCTGCGGGTTCGCGTTCGCTTGATCACCGCCGAGTCGGGCGAAATCAAAGGTATTCCCGACCAAGAAATCTTCATGGGCGATTTCCCGCTCATGACTGATAAAGGCACGTTCATGATCAACGGGGCCGAACGGGTTATCGTTAGCCAGCTCGTGCGCTCCCCCGGAGTGTACTACAGTCAGGATGTTGATACCAACGCGCGTCCGACGTTCAACGCGACGATCATCCCCAATCGCGGTGCTTGGATTGAGTTCGAAACAGACAACGGCACCAAGAACGACGAAACCGAGGGAACGATCGGCGTCCGAATCGACAAGAATCGCAAGATTTACGTCTCGACGTTCATTCGCGCGCTCTCGCGCCCGGAGTTGGGTTTGAATTGGGAAACCGACGAAGCGATTCTCGCGCTCTTCGACGGCAGTCCGCTGATTCGTAATTCAATCGACAAAGATAAGGATATCAAAACGCGAGAGGATGCGCTCAAAGAGATCTACAAAAAGCTGCGCCCCGGCGAACCCGAGAACGCCGAAAACGCCGAGAAACTGCTCGAGTCGTTATTCTTTGACGAGAAGCGATACGATCTGGCCGGCGTCGGGCGGTACAAGCTCAACGGCAAGTTCCATTACCGGATCGAAAACCCGGATCCGGAGCAGCGTGCCGAGCGTCCAAACCTGGTCATCGACGAATACGCCGATGCGGGGTTGGAGATGCCTTCCATTGAGACGAAGTGTCTCACGCGAGCCGACATGATTGCGGTCATCCGCCGGTTGATCAAAGTCACGGGCGGCATTGTGCCTAAGGACGACATCGATCATCTCGGCAATCGCCGCGTGCGTTCAGTCGGGGAACTGCTGCAAAATCAATTCCGCGTTGGATTGTTGCGCCTCGAGCGCGTCGTGCGCGAGCGCATGACCGTGCAAGACATCGAAACGGTCACGCCGCAGGCGTTGATTAACATCCGTCCGGTCGTTGCGGCCATCAAGGAATTCTTCGGGTCCTCGCAATTGTCTCAGTTCATGGATCAGACGAACTCGCTGGCCGAGCTCACGCATAAGCGCCGTCTTTCGGCGTTAGGCCCGGGTGGTCTATCGCGCGAGCGTGCCGGCTTCGAAGTACGCGACGTTCACCACTCGCACTACGGACGAATCTGCCCGATTGAGACGCCGGAAGGCCCGAATATCGGTCTGATTGGTTCGCTTGCGACGTACGCGCGCGTCAATAAGTTCGGCTTCATCGAAACCCCGTACCGGGTGGTGCGCGATAGCGTCGTCAGCGACGAGATCGTCTATCTCACCGCGGATCGGGAAGATGAATACATCATTGCTCAAGCCAACACGGCGGTCGATCCGCAAGGCGGAAGAATAACGGCCGATTCGGTGGTCTGCCGCTATGCGGAAGAGTACATCGAAGAGCCGGCGACTAGGGTCCAACTCATGGACGTGTCACCCAAGCAGATCGTCTCGGTTGCGACGGCGTTGATTCCGTTCTTGGAACACGACGACGCGAACCGCGCGCTCATGGGTGCCAACATGCAGCGCCAAGCGGTGCCGCTGCTTCGACCCGATGCTCCAATCGTCGGCACCGGCATGGAATACCGTGCCGCCAAAGATTCGGGCAGTCTAATTGTGGCCGAAGAAGACGGTGAAGTGCTCTCCGTTGATGCGAAGGGCATCGACGTTCGCACGGCCGACGGCGTCGAAAAAACCTACGAGCTGCTGAAGTTCGTGCGCAGCAATGCGGGGACGTGCATCAATCAGCGGCCGATCGTTTCGCTAGGGGATCGCGTCGTTGCCGGACAGGTGCTGGCTGACGGGCCTTCCTCGGATGAGGGGGAGCTCGCGCTTGGACAAAACGTGCTCGTCGCGTTTATGCCGTGGGAAGGCTACAACTACGAAGACGCGATTCTGATCAGCGAGCGTATGGTCAAGGAAGACCGCTTCACCTCGATCCACATCGAAGAATACGAGTGCGAAGCACGCGATACGAAGCTCGGTCCCGAAGAGATCACGCGAGACATTCCCAATGTCGGCGAAGACGCGCTCAAAGATCTCGACGAGCGCGGTATCATTCGCATCGGTGCTGAAGTGCGCCCGGAAGATATCCTCGTCGGTAAGGTCACGCCCAAGGGCGAAACCGAGCTGACCGCGGAAGAGCGGTTGCTGCGCGCTATCTTCGGCGAGAAGTCGCGAGAAGTGCGCGACACCAGCCTCAAAGTACCGCACGGCGAAAAAGGCAAGATCATCGACGTCAAGGTGTTCTCGCGCGAAAGCGGCGACGAGCTCTCACCAGGTGTCAATCACCTCGTCCGCGTCTACGTTGCCCAGAAGCGCAAGATTCTGCAAGGCGACAAGATGGCCGGGCGCCACGGCAACAAGGGCGTCATCGCCAAGGTTCTGCCCGAAGAAGACATGCCGTACCTGGAGGACGGTACGCCGGTCGACATCGTGCTCAATCCGCTGGGCGTGCCGTCACGGATGAATCTCGGACAAATCATGGAGACGCATCTCGGGTGGGCGGCGCGGATGCTCGGCATGAGCGTCGCAACCCCGGTGTTCGACGGTGCACACGCAGAAGATATCGCGGAATGGCTGCAGGATGCGGGATTGCCGGCCGACGGTAAAACGTGGCTGCGCGATGGCCGCAGCGGTGAGCGCTTCTCGCGTCCGATTACGGTCGGCTTGATCTACATGCTCAAGCTCGCGCACTTGGTCGACGATAAGATCCACGCGCGCTCGACCGGTCCGTACTCGATGATTACTCAACAGCCACTCGGCGGTAAGGCTCAATTCGGTGGTCAGCGCTTCGGTGAAATGGAAGTCTGGGCGCTCGAAGCGTATGGCGCTGCCTATACGCTGCAAGAGCTGCTCACGGTGAAGTCCGACGACGTCGTTGGTCGCGTGAAAACGTACGAAGCGATCGTCAAAGGCGAAAATGTGATGGAGCCGGGCGTGCCGGAATCCTTCAAGGTGCTCATCAAGGAGCTGCAGTCGCTGGCTCTCGACGTCAAGGTGTTGACTGAAAACCGCGAGGAAGTCGAAATCAAGACGCCCGAAGATGAAATGGGCGAAACCGAACGCCGGGAGTACGGACTGCTCATGGGTGACGAACAGCCGGTCGTTTCGCAGACCGCGGTGGCGGCGCGCGAAGCAATCGCCGACGCGGGAGTTGCCGAGGGCGAACCGGAGGCGGAAGAAGAGGAAGAGGAAGAGATCGACGACAGCAAGCCGCTCGACGCGACCGCTCCCGTTCCCACGCCGCCTCCAATTGCGCCGGTAGCCGAAGAAGAGATCTTCGAGGAAGAGGAAGAGCCCGTCGAAGAGGACATCGAGGGCACGCAAGGCTACGAGCTCGAGGAAGAAGACGAGGAAGTCTTCGAAGACGAGAAGCCGTACGACGAAGACGAAGAGGAAGCGCCGTACACGGAAGGCACGCCTGAGGAAGAGTTCTAGGCTCGCGCTTGGCGCCGTCCTAGCGTTGTTTGCCTGCGCCGGCAACACCGGCGTAGGCGACTTCTCGTTGCGCGCAGGCAGCACTTCCCCAAACGTTGGGGCGTCAGTGGCTTCTGTGTACGAACCACTCGACATGGGCGACTCATGGCGGTATACGTGCAACCATTCGTTTACGATTACAAACCGAGTAACTGGTGTAAGACGGTTACGCGGTCACCGCGTGTACGAATTTGAACTGCAAGTTCCCAGTACGCCGTCACGTTCCGTGCGAGAAATACAGCTGCTTGATAACGATTCCACGGGAACGACCCGCATCTACGGCTACCTAGAACACGGCAAGGTGCGGCAGGTGCCGGCCAAGTCTATCGTCGTCCCTTCTCCGAAGCTCGGTGCTCGATATGACTATGTGGGGCCCAACGGCAAACCGGTAACGAGAGTGTTCGTCGGTTTCGAAAACACCAACCCGACGCCGCTGGGGACCTTTTGGGTCGCGCCTTACTTTGAAAGCGGCGGCACGCATAACTACGGATATACCCTCGGAAAAGGCATCATGGAAGAAGATCACGGACCGCACTATCAGTACGACTGCCTGATAGAGCATATCGTCTTGCACTAGCGCCTCTTCGCGAGGTCGCTACCGGCAGGCATCGCGGCTTTGGGGCCCAATCTCTTCTGCCCGGCATTTTTGGAGGCAACGTATGAGCGACAATTCTCGGATCGGTATTGTCGGCACCGGCCGCATGGGCGCCAACATCGCCAAGCGTTTGCACGACGTTGGGTATCCGACCGCCGCATTGTATGACGTCAATCCAGCTTCGGCGCAGGAAACCGCGAAAGAAACGGGAGGTCAGGTCGCGACGACGCTCGCGCGCGTGACGGAGCTTTCCGACGTCATCATCACCGTCGTCACCGACGATGCGGCGATGTATCGTATCTTTGCACCCTCGGGTGACAGCCTGCTGGCCGATGCGCAGGGCAAGATTTTTATCAACTGCGCGACGATTACGCCGCGCGTCCACGTCGAGGTTCAACGCCTAGCCGAGGAACGCGGCGCGCATTCGCTCGAAGCGTGCATGGCCAGCTCGATCCCGCAAGCGCGCCAGGGAACGTTGTACTTGATGGTTGGCGGCCGCCGCGAGATTTTCGAGCGGGTTAGGCCGATGCTCGAAAAGATGAGCGCGTCATTGAAATACATCGGCGAAGCCGGTCGCGCGGCGCAAGTCAAAGCCCTGGTCAACATGGTCATGAACATTAACACCGCCGGGTTAGCCGAGGGTCTGGGATTAGGCGACGCGCTAGGCCTCGATCTCGACGTGTTGCGTGAAGTCTTTTCGCAAACCGGTGCGAACTCGCGCGTGCTGGAGACTGACGGCGCAGACATGCAGAACCGCGAGCACGACGTTTACTTCTCGGCCGACCACGCAGCTAAAGATTCTGGAATCGCGCTTTCGCTTGCCAAAGACGTCGATGTTCGGCTTCCTCTTGCGCAGGCAACCTACGAACAATACGAACGGATGAAACAGATGGGGCTCGGGCAGCTCGATAAGTCCGGCATTTCGGAACTCACCTTCCTCTCACGCCATGGAAAGGAACTCGCCAATGCCTAGTACCGCGACCAAACAAATTCCCTTCATTAGTTCGCAAACGACCGGCCCGCTCGGCGCGGCTCACGTACCGCGCCTTTGGACGAAACTCACGCTCGGATACAGCAACCAGCTCGCCGAGGGCTGGGATCACTGCGGGGCCGGTTTCGATCAGATGACGATCGACAATCTGGGGCTCGACCGCGAAAAGCTGATGGAATTCGTGCGCACGCATAAGCCGACGTACGTTGAATTTGAAGAATATATCGTGTCCAACGGCAAGACCGATCCGGAGACGATTCGCAAACACAACGCCTCGATTCACGGATACAATCACTCGCCAGAAACCGCGAAGAAGATGCGCGAGAACATCGGCCTCAAGAATGACAAAGTCAACGATGCAGTGACCCTCAACTCACTCGACGATATGCACGAGCTTCACAAACAGGTACACGGCTAACACTTAGCTTGACGATTACACAACGCCGGATCGCGCTTGGCGACGGGACCGACACGACGGTCGACTCCTGGGGCCGGTGCGGTCCGGTTGTGCTTTGCGTGCACGGGATGACGAGCTCTCGGCGCTCCTGGGAGCGGCTCGCGAAGCACTTCGAAGATCGCTTTCGCGTAGTCGCTTACGATCAGCGAGGCCACGGCGACAGCGCCGCTATCAGCGGCCCGATGACGCTCGCGCGCGGAATTCGCGATGCAGAAGAGGTTGCGGGGGCATTGGGCGACCCGATTGAGCTATTGATCGGCCACTCGTGGGGCGGAGCGATTGCAATCGAAGCGGGGCTTCGAATGGGCGTTCGGCGCGTGGCTGCAATCGATCCGATGATCCGCCAAGTCGATGCGTCCTGGTACGACGAGTACCTCGACGAGCTGCGCGATCAGTTTTCGCTGCACGGTGAGGCGCGCGATGCGCGAACGCGCGCCGATTACGCGGATTGGGATGGGGTCGACGTCGAAGCGAAGGTGCATGCCGTGCATGCAATGACGACGGCGCCCATCGAAGGGCTACGGCGTGAGAACCCGCCTGAATCGTGGGACTTGCGAAGGACAATTGCTTGCTACACGAAGCCGCTGTTTCTGGCGATGGCGGCACGCGGCGAATCGATCAACGACGACGAGACGCTCGAAGAGATCCAGCGCAACCACGCAGCGAGCGTTGAACTCGCGGTGTTCCCTGGCGCCGGACATAATCTCCATCGCACCGCCTTCGGTCGATTCACCACCGCGCTCGATATGTGGCTCAGCGAAGGGCGGCAGAAGTCTCGAGCGTAAGATGATTCCATGCGTTATTTTCTTAGTGTCATCGCATGTGCGATGATCATCTTTCCTGCAGCGGCCGCCGCGCGGTATCCAAATTCAAACGCCGGGCGCGATCCAAGTGCCGAAGGGGCCTTGGCAAACACCGGGACAGATTCAAGTGCCCAAAGGCATCCAGGCAATTAAGACGACGACCCAATCGTGCAGCAAAAAGTACACGGTTGGAGCCGATGCGCTTTTCGCATTCGATAAATACACGCTGTCGTCAGATGCTCAGAAAACGCTTGGCGTGCTGGGGCCGATGCTCAAGAAGGCCGCGGGCCACCCAATTCACATCGACGGCTATACGGACTCGATCGGTTCAGACGCGTATAACATGACGCTAAGCGAAGAACGCGCGAAGACGGTTCGGGATCGGCTCGCGCAGCATGAATACATTCCTGCCTCAACGCCGTACGCAGGCCACGGCAAAGCCGATCCGGTTGTGCCGAACACCAACCCCGATGGTTCCGACAATCCCGCCAGCCGTCAGAAGAACCGGCGCGTAGAAATCACCGTCCACACCTGCCACTAACGCGCGATAAGCGCTTAGGGCGTCGGCGTGGGAGTCGCCGGAGCAAGCGCGTCCGCGGCCGAACGCGGGACGTCATCGGGCTGCGCGTTGAGCACATGGTCGTTGTGCGCGCCGATCTTCCACAATACCAGTGCTGCTTGCGCCCGCGTCACGGTTTGCTGAGGACGGAACATCGCGAGCGCGCCGAACGTCCGGGGAACGTTGTCGATCACAAGATTCGGATGGCCCTGCTGTATCGCTTGGCGATCCTTGCTGTAATCTTCAGCGATCGCGCCGCGGAAGAGTTTATTGATCTGCTCATTGTCCTTCCAGTTAGGCGTCGTCGTTTCCCAATAATTGACGTAGTACTTGTCCACGCCGCCCCGATCGACGTTTTCCTTGATCGCGATCATTTGTTCGCGGGTCAGGAGCTCGTCTGGTTTGAACGTCTTGTCGGGAAAGCCGACCGCGAAACCGGCATCGTACATTCCCTGAATGTAGGAAAAACCCGGATTCGACGTTCGCACGTCCGGATAAGCGGACGTCGTGCCTTGCGAGGGCCGAATCTGTTTGTCGGGTAGGTTGGCAAAGATCGCGTTGTTCGCGAGTACGAGCCATTTCACGAAATCGGCGCGCGTAATTGTGCCGTTTGGATTGAAGGTCCCCGTCGGCGTTCCGAAAACGCCCAGCGAGGCGAGATCGGTGATTTGCTGCTGCCCGAACACGCCGCTGAGATCGGTGTAAGTTACCGGCGTGCCTGCTGCGCCCGGTGATCCTGCGGGTGAGGTGCTTTCCGAAGGCATCGCCTCCATCGAAGACATGGCGGTCGACGATGGCATTGCAGAAGCTTCAGATAAAGGCGACGCTGTCTCTTGGGTAGTCGTCGTGCTTGTTGATTGTGTGCAGGCACCGAGGACGATACACAATACGCCACAGATAGCGGCCGTAAGCACTGCGCGAATATAATTCATGGCGCAGTGCTTCGTCGTTGCGACGGCATTCAACCTGTCGTTTGTGCGCTAGGCTGCGCGCGTCGGCTCGAGTTCCGCCGCAGACGAGAGCGGACCGCGGTCGGTGACGACGCAATTGCATGCCGCGAACGCCTCTTCGACGTTTTGCTTTGCGATTGGATCGTCACCGCAGATGGGAACGCTCGCTCCTGCCTGCGGGAGTATGATCAGCGCGCGCACGACGCGATGGGAATTGAGTTTGTGCGCAAGCATCTCGGCGCTGCTCGAACCCGCCGACGCCGGCTTTCCGTCAGTCGCGTCGACAATCGCACACGCGGCTATACCGGATCCGGTTGCCGTAAGTGCCTCATCGACCGCATCGTTGGAAACGGCAATGATGAGCACTTCGCGGGTGCTGGCTTGGTCGTATGGCGTTTCCGCTTCTGTCGCGCCTGCACTGCTCGCCGCGCGCTGAGCGGCCTGCTCATCGTCTGGGTCACTAAAGCTGACGTCATGGCCTCCGGACACGAGGAAGCGGCCTATCGCCACCGCTCGATCGTCCGAACCGATGATTCCAATTCTCATGGTGGGGTCGTACCCGCCCGGCCGGCCAGGCTACGCTAAGGAAGCGCCGGCCTCGCGGCTAGCAGAGCAAGCGGCGGTCAACGTCGTTTCCTCATTGAAATGCGCGGGCGGACCGTGATAAGATAACCGTCTGTGCCCCGGGCCAGTGGCGGCGGTGGGAACCCTTACGTGACAACGTGAGCGCGCTTCCCTGCGTAGGCGACGGTTCGAGCGGGCACGCGAGGACCCCGCGTCTTGAACCTTATCGACGTCAACAACTTCGACGCCATGCGCATCGGCCTGGCTTCGCCGGAGCAAATTCGCGCTTGGTCGTTTGGGGAAGTCAAAAAGCCCGAGACAATCAACTACCGGACGCTCAAGCCCGAACGCGACGGCTTGTTTTGCGAGAAGATCTTCGGCCCCACCAAAGACTGGGAGTGCCATTGCGGCAAGTACAAGCGCATCCGCTTTAAAGGGATGATCTGCGATCGCTGCGGCGTGGAAATCACGCGCGCGAAAGTACGCCGCGAGCGCATGGGCCACATCGAACTCGCGACGCCGGTCAGCCACATTTGGTATCTCAAGGGCGTTCCGAGCCGGATCGGCATTCTGCTTGACATGTCGCCGCGCCAGCTCGAGAAGGTCATCTATTTCGCGGCATACGTTGTCATCGATCCGGGCGACACCACGCTCACGAGACGCGAGGTCCTGTCCGAGCAAAAGTATCGCGAGGCGCGCGAGAAATTCGGCAATCGCTTCAAAGCCGGTATGGGCGCGGAAGCAATTCGGGAGCTTCTCCGTGACTTGAACCTGCGCAAGCTTCAAGAAGACCTGCGTAAGGAATTCAAAGAGACGTCGGGGCAGAAACGGCTCAAGGCGATCAAGCGCCTCGAAGTCGTCGAAGCGTTCTTAGCTAGCGGCAACAAACCGGAATGGATGGTGCTCGCCGCCGTGCCGGTGATTGCTCCCGAGCTTCGTCCGATGGTTCAGCTCGATGGTGGGCGCTTTGCGACCTCCGACTTGAACGACCTCTATCGCCGCGTCATCAATCGGAACAACCGGTTGAAACGATTGCTCGAGCTCAATGCGCCGGAAATCATCATCAAGAATGAAAAGCGCATGCTGCAAGAGGCCGTCGACGCCCTCATCGACAACGGCCGTCGCGGCCGTCCGGTGACCGGGCCCAACAATCGTCCGCTCAAATCGCTATCGGACATTCTCAAAGGCAAACAAGGCCGTTTCCGGCAGAATCTGCTCGGCAAGCGCGTCGACTATTCCGGTCGTTCGGTGATCGTCGTCGGTCCGACCCTTAAACTGCATCAATGCGGCTTGCCAAAAGAGATGGCGCTTGAGCTCTTCAAGCCATTTGTGATGAAGAAGCTCGTCGATCGCGCGCTCGCGCACAACATCAAGAGCGCGAAGCGCATGGTCGAACGCGTGCGTCCTGAAGTTTGGGACGTCCTCGAAGAAGTTATCAAAGAACACCCGGTGCTCCTCAATCGTGCGCCGACGCTCCATCGTCTAGGTATCCAAGCGTTTGAGCCGGTGTTAGTGGAGGGGAAGGCCATCCATCTCCACCCGCTCGTCTGCACGCCTTACAACGCGGACTTTGACGGCGACCAGATGGCGGTCCACCTTCCGTTGTCGGCCGGCGCGCAGGCGGAAGCGCGCATCCTGATGCTGTCTTCGAATAACATCCTGCTTCCTGCCTACGGCAATCCGGTATCGATTCCGACCCAAGATATGGTGTTGGGCTTGTACTATCTCACGTTCCAAGGCGACGAGTACGAGGGGCCGGCCAAGGCTGCGGTGACCGAGGAATACCATCGCGCGCGACCCAACGGCAAGCGCCACAAACATGCTCCGTCGGATGACGCGCCGGGAGCGATTCCAACGTTCTTCGATGCCAAGGAAGCCGTGGTTGCTTATGAGACCGGCAATATTGGGCTGCAACAATGGATCTACGTTCGCTGGAACGGCGAGCTCCTCAAGACGACCGTCGGCCGCGTGACGTTCAACCTCGCTTTCCCCGAAGCGTGGAAGCATGAATTCGTCAACCGCATCATCGACAAAGGGTTGCTGCGTAAGACCATTACGGATTGCTATCGTAAGTACGGCAACTCGGAAACGGCGCGCTTCCTCGATGCGATCAAGGACCTCGGCTTCCATTACGCCACCCTGTCCGGAACGACGGTTTCGATCAACGACATCATCGTGCCGAACGAAAAATACTCGATCGTCGGAAAGGCCCAACGCGAAATCGACGAACTGCATCGTTTGTACGATCAGGGCTTCATCTCCGAAGACGAACGTTACAATAAAACGATCGAGATTTGGTCGAAGGCTTCAGACGAAGTCACCGGCGCGATGCAAGCGGCGCAGAGCCCGCTCAACCCGGTGTTCATGATGGCGACCTCGGGTGCACGCGGCTCGATCGCTCAAGTTAAACAGCTGGGCGGAATGCGTGGCCTTATGTCCGACCCGTCGGGGCGCATTCTGGAAATCCCGGTGAAGGCGTCGCTCAAAGAAGGCCTTACGGTTTTGGAGTACTTCATCTCGACGCACGGCGCGCGTAAAGGTCTAGCGGACACCGCGCTGCGCACGGCCGACTCCGGATATCTTACTCGCCGCTTGGTCGACGTCGCCCAAGACGTCATCATTCGGGAAGAGGATTGCGGCACGAGCGACGGGATCGTCGTCAGCGACATTCGCTCCGGCAAGGAAATCATCGAACCGCTCACCGACCGGATCATCGGACGACGGGCAGCCGAAGAAGTCCGGCTCGATCCCAAACGCCCGACGACGGCAATCGTCACCCGCAATCAGGAGATCGACGAAGAGAAAGCCAAGGCGCTCATCGATTCGGGCGTCCCGTCAGTGCGAATCCGTTCCGTGCTTACCTGCCACTCGAAGTACGGCGTTTGCTCGCTCTGTTACGGACGCGATCTCGCGACCGGCAACAAAGCCGACATCGGCACCGCGGTCGGCATCATCGCCGCGCAATCGATCGGTGAACCGGGAACGCAGCTCACGCTGCGCACCTTCCACACCGGCGGTGTCGCGACGGAAGACATCATCACGGGTCTGCCGCGCGTCGAAGAAATCTTCGAAGCACGCAAGCCCAAAGGCCAAGCAACGATCAGTGAGACCGCCGGAACGGTGCGTCTCGGTGATGAGAAGAACCGCAGGATCGTTTTCGTGGCCGACGCCAATGGCGACGAGCACGAATACGACATCCCCTACGGCACGCATTTACTGGTCAGCGATGGGCAGCACGTGGAAGCCGGCGATCAGCTCAACGAAGGCTCGATGAACCCGCATGACGTCTTGCGCATTAAAGGCGAGACCTCCCTGCAGAACTACCTAGTGGAAGAAGTGCAGAAGGTGTATCGCTCCCAAGGCGTCGATATCAATGACAAGCATATCGAGGTAATCGTTCGCTCGATGTTGCGCAAGGTCAAGATCGTCGAGGGAGGCGACACCGCGCTGCTGCCGGGTCAGCTCATCGAGGCGGCGCAGTTCCTTGAGGCTAACGAGCGCGTGAAGGCTGAGGGCAAGGAGCCGGCAACGGCCAACCCCGTGTTGCTCGGCGTTACGAAAGCGTCGCTCGCGACGGAGTCGTTCCTGTCGGCAGCGAGCTTCCAAGAGACGACGCGCGTGCTCACGGATGCTGCGATCAAGGGCAAGTACGATCCGCTGCTTGGGCTCAAAGAAAACGTCATCATTGGCAAGCTCATCCCGGCCGGAACGGGGATGTCACGGTATCGCAACGTCGACATCGTTCCGGAAGGGCAAGACGTCGACGACGACGGCCGCCCGCGTCAGGAATACGAAATGGCGTACGCGGCGATGACCGCCGACGATGCGGCCCTTGCTGAAGTAATGGGCGGGGGCAACGGCGACGGCATGAGCCGTCTCGTCAGCGCCTACGAGCGCAATCGCGAACCGCTCACCGTTCAATACGAAGGCGAGTACGAGGACAACGTCAACGTACACGCGCCGCCGAAGAAAACGCAGTACGATCGCCTCAAGGGCATCAACCCAGAAGACCTCTAGTTTCGACGTAAGCGCAAAGCAGGTTTACGAGCGCCATTTCGTCGGGCGTCTTGCAATGTAGTTCGAGTAACGCTGGCGAGGAAACCAGTACCGTCAAGCATTGTGCCCGCGAAATGGCGACGTTGAGGCGATTTTTCTCAAACAGGAACTCGAGGTCGCGCGGAAGCGTCGCGCCACTCGACGTGGCCATCGAATAGAACACCACCGGGGCTTCCTGCCCTTGAAACTTGTCGACCGTGCCGACGCGGACGTCGTCCAATCCGGCCGTCGCCGACCGTTGGCGAATCCGCGTGCGCTGAGCATTATAGGGAGAGACGATCAACACGTCGGCTTGCGTCAGCGTTCGCGCCGACGCATCACCTACGGTAACGCTCCCTTGTAAGAGATCGGTGACCGCGGCGACGATCGCGTCGGCCTCCTCCGTCGATTCGCGGTAATTGTTGTGGTGGATGACGGGCAGGTAGCGTAATCCGCTGCCGGTGAGCCCGGGGCTTTGGACGCGGTTGCGTTCGCAGGCGGCGGCCGGGCGCAGGCGGTCTTCGTAGACCGCGTGCGAGATGAACGCGCAAATGTCGGGATGCATGCGGTAGGAAACGTCGAGAAAGACGCCACAGGCCGGATCGATCGTTTCGTCTCCGCCAAGCAAATGCTCGAGGACGGAAAGATCCGTACCAAGCGGATGCGCGCCTTGAGATACCTGCGCGAGCTGCAACGGATCACCGAGCAGCACGACGTTCTGTGCTGCGGTCGAGCAGGCTAACGCGTCGCCCAACGAGATTTGGCCCGCCTCGTCCACGAACAAATAATCGTACGCGCCGACGAACTCTTCCCGTGAAAAGAGCCACGGCGTTCCCGCCGCCAACTCATGAGGCTGCGCGAGAAGTTCCCCGTTATCAGCCAGTGGAACGATCATTGGCTCTGCCAGGGGTGAGACGTAACGCGAGCCTTCGTTGGAGTTGGAATACTTCTGTACGCCCCGAAAGCGAATGCCACGCTCGAGCGCCGTGTGCTCGACTTTGCTCAACAGATTATGAATCGCCTTATGGCCATTGGCCAAAATCCCGATGCGTTTGCCATGCTGCAATAAATCGACAATCACTTGCGCGCCAATCGTGCTCTTTCCGGAACCGGGTGGGCCTTGAACGACGAGGTGACTCTTATTCAGCGAGGCGATAATCTCCGAAACGCTTACGGCGTCCACGTGCCGCGGCTGCACGATCGGGCGCGCCGTCAGAAAACGGGGAGCGCCTGCGAGCAGCATCGAGTAGCTGGCGGGAAAGCGCGTTTCGATGGTTTCGTCGAGATAGGCGCCGGCCAGCCGCGCGAGCGCCTGCCGCTGCGCGTGATTCTCCATCGGTTTACCGGGAATAAGCGCGTGCAGTGCATCGGGCTGAATCGCGCGGGCGAGTTTAATGCGTAACCGTCTGCGGTCGTCGTCGAGCTCGACGATCGTTCCGGCGGCGCATTTGTGGTGTGGGCTATACGGCGTGTTCGTCCCGAGGTTGTGCTGTTGTTCGGGAAACTCGTACGTGTAGACATAGGATTGCTTGAGCTTCTCGGGCGGAACGTCGTTGCACCGGCGCAATCCGGCGATCGCCTCGTGATCGAACTCTAGCAGGCGATCCGTATTGCCGTAGCGGTCGTAGAGCTGCCAATACGCAGGCTTCGCTTCGCGCGCATGGTAGTCGAGCAGATGACCGAGCAGCCAGCGCCCGCGAACGGATTCTGCGCAGCCGCGCAATTCCGCGAGTGACCGCGGTACGGGAAGGCCGTCGAGCAGCCGTTTCGCCACCTCGCCTCGTCCATCGTCGTCAGGAACCTCTTCATGCCGCGGTTCATGCCAGCTCGGTGTGCGCCCGTATTCGCGCGCCCATTCCGTTCGCCGCTCGAGTAGCCATTCGCGTAAGCGGTGTGTCGAACGGCAGTCGTCTTCGTTGTAGCGCTCGATGTCATGCAGGATCGAATCATCGCCGCTCCCCAGCCACGATTCGAACATCACGATTGAGTCGTCTCCGCGCTGCACGTTCGTCTCACGGCTCATACCGTAGAACGTCTCGAGCTTCTTCAGCGAGTAGCTCGGTTGTGAAATGCGCAGCGATTGGCGCACGACCGTATACAGGTCGACAAAAACCTCGTTGCGGAGCAGGTCGTCGAGCTCTCGTTCGCGGGTGGCGTAAAAGCCCATCAAGCGACGCAACGCGGCCGTTTCATACGCGGCGTAGTGGTAGACATGCATGCCGGGGTGAGTGCGTCGCCGCTCGACGAGGAAATCGATGAGCGCTTCGAACGCAGGTTGCTCATCACGGTCGGTGCGTGCCCAAAAGGCAAGGTAACGGTCTTCGTCGGTGAGATAGAGCCCGAAGAGATATTCCAAGCCGCGCTCCGGTGCGTACAGCGGATCGCCTTCGATGTCGAAGAAGAGATCGCCGGGCGACGGTTCGGGCAAAAGCTCGAAGCCGGCTCCAGTGTCGTGTTCGAGCAACTCGTAGATATGCCGCCGCTGCGTGCGGTACACGTGTTGCAGCTGAGCCTGAGCGTGCAGCTTGTCGAAGGTCGCGTCGACCATTCCGAAAGGCCGCCGATCGCGGTCGGACCCGGCGAGCTCGGCCAGCGTGCGAATTCCCGCCGCCTCGAGTTTTGCGATCTGATCGTGCCGGATATTAGCGACGAGGCTCAAATGATCGTCGGCGTCGCGGCGATGCGCGCAAGTGGAGCGCCATGCGCAGATGACGCAGTGCGCCGTTTCGAATGGGTAGGTCGCGTGCGGTGCCGTCGCCATGAC
Source organism: Vulcanimicrobiota bacterium (assembly GCA_963752765.1). Classification (GTDB taxonomy): domain Bacteria; phylum Vulcanimicrobiota; class Vulcanimicrobiia; order Vulcanimicrobiales; family Vulcanimicrobiaceae; genus JAFAHZ01. The sequence goes on along the minus strand of CAVVZD010000008.1, from coordinate 557,528 downwards.
GCCCAAGAAGCGGGCTTTGAGATTTCGGTAATATGCCGCGAAATCGTCGACCCGGAAGTGGCGTTCTTCACGGTTGCCCAACACAACGTGCATTTCGCGCGGCATGACGCCTTGCAGTCGACTGACGTGCTCGCTGTAATTACACAACTGAACGAGATAGTACGGTTTCGGCGAAAGCGCGAGTTTCGTATCGATGACCTCGTAGCTCCACGGCCACTTGGCCGAGGGGCGTTCGACCCGGCGCAAGAAATCCGCGTGGCCAAGAAAAACGCCGTCGAAAAAGGTCGCTTGATAAATGATGCGCGCTCCGCGTTCCATGGCGGCTAGCGTTTGCGCCTCGGCGGCGCGCCAGCCATCGATGGAGCGTTCGCCGTTGGGCGCAAAGACGACGACCTCGGAGCCGTTCGTACGAAGATCTTCCAAATAGCGGCGTTCGTGTTCGTCGCCTTTGCGCGACAGAAGCTGCGCGGTGCCGTCGGCGTCGGGACGGCGCGCTTCGCCGAGGGCCACGAGTCGCTCGAGCGCGGTGAGATGCTCGCACTCGAGGAAATCGTTCAGGTCCGAGGCGGAAAAGATGAAGCGGCTCTCAAGGCATTGCATCGTTACTCTAGCTTAGTAGCGCGGCGTGCCATACGCCTGGCATTGTAAAACCGCGTAGCAAGAAAATTGAATGCCACCCACTTGGCACAACCGCCGCTTACGCTCACGACATGCTCGATCCCCTCCTCGCGGCCGAACGGCTGCCGAAGCTCTCCGAACGAGCGATGCGCGATGCAATTCTTGCGCGGGTCGCAGCCGATCGTGCCGGCAACCAGCCTCGCGCCGCGCATCGGCTGCTCGTCGACGATGCGCTCCTTCGTTTCGAGCGGATGGTGAAGCGTGCGGCTGCCGACGGCATTCGCCCGGCGATTCTCTTTGCCGAGCGCGATGGTATCGTGCACGAGTTGGAGCACTTCTCGAAGAGCCGGCTGGCAATGCGGTTGTTTGCGGTCCAACGCGGAGATATCGCTGCACTCGGCGCGCAGGCGCATCCATTCGACGCGATCGTGCGCGGCCGCCGAGGTGGGCTTTACGGCGTACTCTTTCGGCATCTGCCGCGCGATGGTCGGCGGCTGGAAACCATGCGCGCCATGCGTACCGCGGCGACCGCTTATCGTCAAGCGCAGCTGGTCGGCGTCTTAGTGTACGACTTTGCAACCGGCAAGGTCCGTACGCTGCGCTGCGGCGCCCGGCCGGTCGAGTTAACGGCGGCCTAGAAGTAGGCTGCGTGTTGCCGCTTCTCTTGGCGACCGCGCTGAACTTCGACGTGCTCATCTCGGCCGGACACGAGGGGCGCCCGGCCAGCTGCGCGCGGTTTCCCCAGCACGCCTGCAACCTCGGCGCGAGCGGCGAGCGCGCCTGGACACCAATTGTCGCCGATGCCGCAACCAAGATCTTGCGCGAGCATGGCATCAGCGTGGCGCGACTGCCGGCGGATTTCGACGGCAGATACACGGTCCGCGCCGCGCTCTTCATTCACTTTGATGGATCGGCGCGCCCATGCAGTAGCGGGGCTTCGATCGGCTATCATCGCGATCGCGACGCGGCTGCAGCCCATGCCTGGCGCAAGCTCTACGCGGCGTATTTCCCGTTTCGATTTCAGCCGGACAATTTCACGATCGGTTTACGGGACTATTATGCGTTCCGGCAGGTCGATGCGTCCAACGGCGCGCTCGTACTGGAGCTGGGCGAGATTACTTGTCCCGCGCAACGGGCGTGGCTCGCGCGGCGCCTGCAGTGGGAAGGTGCCCTAATTGCCTATTTCTTGAGTGCGTGGATGGGCAAGGGCAACGTTCCTGCGCCATCCAATTCTGGGTCCCACCATGTTGGAGATCTGCCGCACGCGTTTATGCGAGCTTATTGAATCGGCGAGGCAACGCCCCATTACGCTCATCGTCGGCCCTGCCGGAAGTGGCAAGTCGCTCGCGATTCGTGACTTTCTTTCAACGGTTGAGGGTCCGTACCGCACGTTCGACCTACGTCGTTCGGAAGGCGAGTTCAAGCGCTGGCTTGGTGCCGAATGTGCCACCTTCGAGGGAATCGTTACCGTTGACGCCTTGGAGGCGGCCTCGTGCGCCGTCAGCGAGAGTCTCGTCGCTGTCATTCCAAGCACGCACGGTCGAATTCGGTGGATTCTCGCTTCACGAAGCACGGCGCAGCTGCCGATCGGGAGATGGCTCGGCTACGACGTTGCCGCTCCGATCCTCTCACACGGCGACCTGCGCTTTAGTGCTGACGAGATCGAAGCGTTGGCAACTGCGCAGGAGATCACTATCGCGCCGCGCGAGCGCGAAGAGATTCTGCACTTCACTCAGGGCTGGGCAATCGCCACTGCGTTTGCCGTGCGCGCGTTTGGACACGGTTCCGACATTCGGACTGTTCGCAACGAAACGCGAGAGATGATGTCGCGCTTCCTTGACGAGCATGTCGCCACGACGCTTGACCCGACCGAAACAGAGCTGCTCGAGGCAGCGGCTTTGCTTCCGTCCATGGACGCTCTAGTTCTCGAACAGGCCGGTTTTGATCGCCCGCTGCGAATGCTCGGCGGAATCAGCGTGCGAACCGCGCTCCTTTGGGAAGATGCCGGCGGCCGCGTTGCCTGCGACGGATTGCTACTCGACCACTTCAAGCGCCGCGTAAGCACGATGGAGCGTGCTGCGCGTGACCGGCTGTATGGGCGTCTCGCGGCGACTTTCGAGACGTTGGGCGATGTGGCGGAGGCACTGAATGCGTACTCAAAGGCAGGCCTGCGTGCAGACGTTATCCGGTTGCTCGAACGCGATGGATTCGATTTAATCGATCGCGCGAGAACGGAAGCAGTGGCGCACGCCATTGAATCCCTTGACGAGCGCACGCGGCGCAATAATCCCCGAATTCTGGCGCTGCGCGGCGTGGTGCACTCGTCGAAAGGGCGACCGGCACGTGCGGAGTCGTTGTTGCGCCGATCGCTCGCGTGCGCAGGAGACGACCACGATGCGAAAGCCACGACGAGTCTGCGTCTGGCCGTGCTCGTGGCAAATCGAGGCGACGAGGTCAACGCTCTCGTCGGCCCTATTGCCAACGATCCGCTGCAATCCGCGGAACACCGCGCCGAAGCGCTCTCAGTGTTGGCCGCCCAACGAGCCCTGGCGGGCGACGCGCAAGCCGCTACGACGGCCGCCGCCGGCGTACAGGAGCTACTACCGCAAATCGCACACGACATCACCCGAGCGAAAGTGCTGCAACGCATCGGCGTCGCCGCGGTGAATACGGGTGACGTCGAACGCGCCCGCGTTACTTTGGAAGAAGCCGCCGATCTCGCGAAAGAGTTAGAACTTCACAGTGTCGCCAGCCGCGCATGGGCAACACTATTTAATCTCATTCGCCATCACTACGACGATTCACGACATCAGGACATCGTTGCGGACGAGGGTATTGAATCGGCGGAAAAAAGTGGAAATACCTTTGACTTACATACGGCGCTGGCGCAAAAGCTTAGCTCGACAATTAGACTTGGTTACTTCGAGAAGAGCCTTACGATTGAGGGGCGCCTTAACGAATTGCCCATTGGCGACAACAGGCGAAATCACTACGTTGTGCCGCTGCGAGCGATTCGCATGGCACGGGACGGAAACTTCCAGGAGGCACACCGGTTGCTTGCACCATCGCTCAACTTCCTACACTACGACTTTGATCGCGTTTCATATACAGGGCAGTGCGCTCTATTCCTTGCGATGGATGATCGACGCGAAGCCTCAAACGCGCTGACCGCAGAAGTACTCAGCCTGATTGACGCGAGCGCAAGGCATGGAGTTTTCGGACGGCGGCAAGCAGCAATGGCGTTACTATATTGTGCTGTAGCAGAGTCGGTGAAAGGTCGAGTGACGCACGCAGAGCGGCTTGTGGGAAGAATAAGGACCACGGACGCGGTTACTTCGTTGACAAAGAAGGTTGCGTCAATATTCGTCGCGGCAGTTAGGCAACACGGTCATTGTAGTTCAGACGAAGTGTCCGAGGTGTTCACGCAACTTCAGTCGTTCGGTTATGCCGATACAGGGAGTGTACTGGTGTCGGTTAATGAAAGTCTTCGACAACGCGGATCTTATCGTGAGCGACTTAGCGCCGCCGAAACGAAGGTCTTAGCACTCCTAAGTGAGGGACTGAGCACGAAGGAAATCGCGGCTCGTACGGGTCGAAGTGTCTTTACCGTACGTGTCCACATCGCTAATGCTGCGGCAAAGCTAAAGTGCCACGGCCGTATGCAGGCGGTGGCGGTTGCCCGTCGGCTGGCATTGATACCCTAGTGCATTTTGACTAGCTGCTCTCAGAGCTCGATCCCGTATTCTTGATTCACGCAGCTGTAAGGGATTGGAGGATCTTATGTTACTAGCATCTGTGGCTCTCGCATCTGATCTTAAAGGCGATCGCGACTTTGTTCTCAGTGCCGGGCCCCATAGCTTAGATCTGGGGTAAGGGTTACATATCCGGGCGTGGGCAGCGGAGGCGCTTTCGAGCGCCTCCGAAGTTCCTTTTTGGATGGGGAAAAGCACAAGGCCACCCTGTTGGCACTCTCGGCTGTCAAAGTTGGCCCATGGACGGCTATCTCATCGGGGCGGGGGCGCTCCTGACGGCGGGACCGGCGGCCTCGATTCGGGCGGCAACGCTGCACGCCCAAACAGATCCGGCGCTGGCCGAACACACTCGAGCGGCCGTCATCGACTTCGAGGCCAGCAGTATTGGTGAGCTCTCGCAGGTCGTCGTCATGGCTGCCGGCTGGAGTCCGGCCCAGTTCGAAACCGGGGTGGTGCGGCCTTTGCTCGACCGCAGGGAGTGTACCCTAGCGGATGTGATGGAACAGCTCGGGCGCGCCTCTGGGAGCCAAGAGCTGCACCTGTTTGCGCGATGGCTTCCTGATCCTGAACTGCTGTCGGCCCTTCACTCGCGCGGCTTCCAGTTGATCGCCCACCCGCTCGAGGCAATCGAGCAGGCCGCGTTAGTTTCAGGGCAGCACTTGCGTCGCTGGCACTCCCCCTTTCGCGCAGCGTAGCGTTCAGGGGCCTCCAAGGGTGAGGGCAGAGGATGCAGCGTAGAGATGGTTATGCCCAATGCCCGCGTCGCGGTTATCGACGACGACCGCTTAGTGCGTGAGATGCTCGAACTTGGGCTTTCGCGAGAAGGCTACGAGGTTCGAACGGCAACCGACGGTCAGGGAGCGCTGGCCCTGGTCAAGACGTTTGATCCCGAAGTGATCGTCCTCGACATTATGATGCCAAAGATCGACGGGCTAACCTTGCTTCCGATGCTGCGGGACATTACGCAAGCTCCCATCCTCATGCTCACCGCGAAAGGCGGCACTGATGACAAAATTCGGTCGCTAAGCACGGGAGCCGACGACTATCTCGTCAAGCCTTTCGTCTTCGAGGAGCTTATTGCACGCCTCCAGGCCAAGCTGCGCCGCCCCCAGCTCATCGAAGAGAACGTACTGCGCTGGCGCGACGTTTCGATCAATCCCGAAACGCGGGAAGCATGGCGCGGCAAAGAGCCTCTCGAATTCACCCAGCGTGAGTTTGACTTGCTCGCGGTCTTCATGCGCGAGCCACGCCGCGTCTTTAGCAAAGACCACTTGCTCGAGATTGTCTGGGGACACGACTTCGAGGGGGGGCCCAACATCGTCGAGACGTACATTTCATATTTGCGGGCGAAGATCGATCGGCCCGGCGAGCCGGGTTCGTTTATTCGCACCGTGCGAGGTGTTGGATACGGTCTTTCCCAGTAAGAAAACGTGAAACTCGCATCCCGGCTCTCGGCGCTGTACGTCGCGCTTCTCGGCATCACGATCCTCGTCATCATCGTCGCTTCGTCGATTGCGCTTGTCCTTGAGCTCAATAGTTTTAGCAAGGACATCGTGATCGCCAAGCACTACGAAGCGCGCATCCTTGTCGATCAATTCCAGCGCGAAGGCATGACGTTAAAAGAGGCAGCGCCGGAAATTGTCAACGAACTGAGCGGCATTGGCTTGCGGGTGGCGGTCTTCGATTCGAAAGGTCATTACGTCGCGGGTGACAAGACGCTGCGGCCACACTGGCTCGATCGTGTCGTGGCAGCCGGCGGCATGAAACACTTCGTGCCACTACCGTTGCATCACGTGCCCTCTAGCACGCAGGAGGGAATGCTGCCGCCGACACCTCCGCAGCCCGATGCGGCACCACTCGAACCGCTTCCAATCGCAGCCGTCAACGGCGGGTACGTGGCCTTCAATCCTTCGCTGCCGCTGGTTTTCGTTTCACTCGAACCGTACTGGCGCATCATGCTCGCCATCGTCGTCGCCGCCATGGTGCTTTCCTGGTTCGTCGGGCGGGCCTTCGCGGTCCAGCTTCTGCGCCCGATTAATGAGGTCAGCGATTCGCTGCGCGCGCTCGCGTCCGGCGACTACACCCAACGCCGTTTCGTCATGGCCGGTGGCGACGAAGTCGCTTCGTTGACCGCAGCCTACAACGATGCCGCCGCCAACGTGGCATCTGCGATGGAGCAACGCCGGCGCGGTGAGGAACGGATGCGGCAGTTCGCAGCCGACGCTTCGCACGAGCTACGGACACCGTTGACCGTCATCGGCGGCTATATCGACGTGCTGCGCCGCGGCGCCATCGAAGAACCAAAAGTTGCGAGGCAGATCCTCGCGACGATGTCGCTGGAAAAAGAGCACATGCGCGGCCTAATCGATCGCCTCATGCGCCTCGCCCGCCTCGACTCCGAAGCACCGCCGCGCCCCGAACAGATCGACATTACGGAGTTCTTGCGCGGACAGTGTGACGCCGCGCGTCGCCTCGACGACCACCGAATGATCGATTATAGCGTCGATGGCGTCCAAACGATTGAGGCGGATCGCAGCGAGCTTGGCGAAGCGCTGTGGAACATTTTGGAAAACGCACTAAAATATGCGCCGGAGGCGCCGATTCATCTCCGCGCGGCGCAGAACAACGGTCACGCCGTAATCAGCGTACGCGACGAGGGTCCGGGTATGTCCGAATCGGAACGGCTGCATGCCTTCGAGCGCTTCTATCGCGGCGATCAACGCGGCGAAATTACGGGCTCGGGCCTGGGCCTCGCGATTGCAAAGCGAGCAGTTGAGCGAGCCGGGGGCGATATCGCCATCGATAGTGCTCCCGGGCACGGGACTGCCGTGACGATCACGTTGCCCGCCGGGCAGGCTTGAAAAGCATGCTGCAAAGCGGTACGATTTTAAACCGTGGACGGTAGGATCAGCCACGAAACGCAGGAGCGCTTACAACACGCTCTGGAGCGTCTACAGTACGAGCCTCGCGTTGGCGAGCGCCGTGTTGAAGAGCGGCGCAAGGCGTCGCTCGTACTCGTTCCGGTCGAGCAGGAGCGCCGCTTTTTGCCCGATCGTCGCATAGAGGATCGTCGCAAGAACATGACATCTGAAGATCGGCCTCAGTACACGCCGCGCACACGCCAGCGCAGGGTTGGCGAGCGACGGCAATCGTCCCTAGTCTTGGTTCCAATTGCGCAAGAACGGCGGAAGTTGATCGAACGCCGTAACGCCGAGCGCCGCGGAATCTAGGTCTCCTTCGCGCGTCCCGCCGTGCGTGCGCGCTCGACCATCTCGCGCATGCGTGGATGGTCGCCGGGTATCGTCTTTACCCATTGCTCGAAGCGTGGTACTGGCTCGCCGACGCGAAAGAGAAAGTACCAAACGTTCATGTCGCCCATGAACGAAAAGCGCTTTTTGAAATCCTTCGCGAGGGCCGCGTAGGAATCAAAACTCCGCAAGTAGTTCGTCAAGCCGCCGAAAGCGCGGTCCGTTTCGATAAGCGCCACCGCGTTGCGGATCGTGGCATGCACCTTGCGCGGCATGCGTAAGATGCCAGACGTTGCCAGAATCCGATCGACGTCGACGTTATCGTACATCGCGACGCGAGTCGGGTTGAAACCCTCAAAGGCCTCTCGATACGCGTCCCAGTTCACCGCAATCTGCTTCCACGTGATGCCGGCCTGAAAGACGGCACGGGTCATCACCTCAAAGTAGTCGTTGAGGCTCTTCGGTTCGATGACGTCGGGGATGTCGCTCGTCAGGGAGCTTCACGGGGCGCGCGCAATGCCAGTTCGGTCATCATAGCGACGCCCAGGGGCAGCGCGCTTTCGTCGATATCGAAAAGGCTGGAATGGTGCGGATGGCCAGTGTTGGCGTTGCTGTGACACCCCAAGGTATAGAAGCACGCCGGGACGCGCTGTGCGTAAAAGGAAAAATCCTCGGCGCCCATCAGCTTGGTCACCTCAATAACGCGCTCGTCCCCAAACGTCGAGACGGCCAGCGCTCGCGCGAAGCGCGTCTGCTCCGGGTCGTTTGCCGTGACGGAGTAGCGATCGAGGTACGAAAAGTTGTACTGTGCGCCGGAGGCTTCGCAAGAGGCGCGCAACACGCGCTCGATGCGTTCGGACATGTGTACCCGGACGTCTTCGGAGAACGTGCGCACGGTCCCGAGCATCGTGCACGTCCGCGGAATGACGTTGTGAATCGTTCCGCCGTGAATGGCTCCGATCGTAACGACCGCCGGCTCGAGCGGATCGACCTGGCGCGAAACGACTTGTTGCAACGACGTGATGAAGTTCGCGGCGATATAAATGGGATCGACCGCATCGTGCGGCGCCGAGCCATGCCCTCCGATGCCGAGGATTTCGACTTCGATGGAATCGCTTGAGGCATACATGGGGCCCTCTCGAAATCCCAAGACGCCGCTGGGATATTTCGAGGAAAGATGCAGACCGTACGCGCGCTCGATGCCAAATCGCTCGAAAAGGCCATCTGCGATCATCGCACGCGCACCGCCTTGGCCCTCCTCTGCCGGTTGGAATACCAAGCAGAGCGTCCCCGCCAATTCGCTGCGCCGCTCCGCAATGAGCGTGGCTGCGCCCAGCAAAATGGCGACGTGACCGTCATGTCCGCAGGCATGCATCACACCGTCAAACTGAGAGCGGTATGTATGCGTGGTTTCCTCGGCGATCGGCAGTGCATCCATGTCGGCGCGAAGCATGATCGTGCGTCCCGCACGCCTGCCGGTCAGCACGCCGACGATGCCCGTTGCTCCGATGCCCTCATGGACTTCGTAGCCTAAATGGCGCAGGCGAGCGGCAATGATCGACGCCGTACGATGTTCCTGAAAGCCTAGTTCTGGATGCATGTGCAAATCTCGCCGAATGAGGACGACATCGTCGGCGAGACGATCGGGGACCGCAATGGTCGCGCCCATGTGCCAGGCGGTTTCGCCGTCAGGCGTCACGTCCCCGTCGATACGGCAGGGAGAATCTCCGGCCGAGTCGCAGACTCGGGCAGGTCGATCGGAACCAACACATGACCAAGAACGAGCTCTTCGTCGAATACGCGTCGTATCACGCGGACCGTCGCAATCGGATCTGTCATGCGTTTGGAATTCCGTTGATTCTGTTGGGGGTTCTTGGGCTCATGCACCTGGTGCACGTTGGTCCAGTCGATCTTGCGGTTGCGGCCGCGGTCGCCGTCCTCCTTTACTACGCCGCTATCGATGTGCGCGGCGCCCTGATCTCGCTCGTCGTTTTCGCGTTGCTCTACTTCGCATCGTTGCGACTTGCTTGGCAGGTAAGTCTGGCGGCTTTCGTCCTCGGATGGGGCTTTCAGTTCGTCGGTCATAAGCTCGAAGGTACCAAGCCCAAGTTTTTCGAGAATCTGGTCTACCTGCTCATCGGCCCGTTGTACATTTTCGAAGAGGGCTTTGGCTCACTGGTGCGTTCGAAACATACCTCTCACGGAGTCTAAGGAGTTCTTGTTTCGTGTACGTAGATGAAATGCTCAACTGTGTGGACTGTGGACGCCAGTTCGTTTTCAGTTCGGGCGAACAGCGCTTTTACGAACAGAAAGGCTTTCAAAACAAGCCGAATCGTTGTCCGGATTGCCGTCAGGCACGTAAGGCCATGCGCTCGAACGGCGGCGGTGGTGGTGGTGGCGAACGTAGCGGAGGTCGCCCGCGGGAAATGTTCACGGCCACGTGTAGCCAGTGTGGCGGCGTTGCCGAGGTCCCATTCAATCCCCGCGGCGATAAGCCCGTCTATTGCCGCGACTGCTTCCAGAGCCGTCCCAGCTACCACTAATCGTCCTTCGTCGCGCGAAGGGCGCCGACACCTTGAGCCCGTAAACCACGGGCTCTTTTAGCTATGGAAGCTTATGACGCAGTCGTAATCGGTGCGGGTCATAACGGGCTGACCTGCGCGGCACTCTTGGCCCGAGCCGGCCTCAACGTGGTCGTGTACGAGCGAGAACGCGTGATTGGCGGGACTGCGGTGAGCGAGACGAACGTCTGGCCCGGATACACGCTCTCCACGGCGTCGTACGTGTGCAGCCTGCTCGATCCGTGGCTGATCGAAACGCTGGATCTGCGCGCGCACGGATTCGATTGCTATCGGAAGGATCCGTACGCGTTTACCCCCCTGCCGGATGGCCGTTCGCTATTGCTGGCCAGCGATCAAGCGGCAAACGCGCGGGAAATCGCGGCGTTTGATCCTTCAGACGTTGCCGGTTTTTCAGCGTACGGAGAGTGCACCGATCGTGCCGGGCGCGCGCTCTTCGACACGTTTACCGACGAATATCCGCGCTTTTCTCGCTTTGATGCCGATCTACAAGCCTTACTCCTCGGTTCCGCCGCGGAGCTGGTCGAGCGTTACGTCAACACGCCGGTTCTGCAGGCGGAGCTTGCCAACGACGGCTTAATCGGCACGTATCTTGGCCCGCGCGATCCCGGTACGGGGTACGTGCTCGCGCATCATCTGGCGGGACGCGTCTTGGGAATCCAAGGAGCGTGGGGGTACGTTCGAGGCGGAATGGGGGCCGTTTCGCGTGCGATCGCACTCGCCGCCCAAAAGTGCGGTGCTAAAATCGTTCCCGAGCGCAACGTGGATCGCATTTTGATCTTTGGCGATCGTGCGATTGGCGTGCAGCTCGACGACGGGCGTGAAATCGCTGCCAAGGCAATCGTTTCGAACGTTCATCCCCGCACCACGTTTCTCGATCTCGTCGGGGAAGGTGTGCTCGACCCGGTATTTATGCTGAAGGTTTTGGATTGGAAGAGTAACGGCCCGTCGCTGAAGCTCAACTTGGCGCTCGGGGAGCTTCCCAACTTCACCGCACGTCCGGGAACCGACGCGCAACCGCATCACCGCGCAACGATTCACGTCGCGCCGTCGATCGACTACCTGCAGAAGGCGTATGAGGATGCGCGAGTGAGCGGCGAAAGCGAGGAGCCACTCATCGAATGCTTCCTCCAGACGCCCACCGATCCGTCCTTGGCTCCGCAGGGGAAGCACGTGCTCTCCGTTTTCGCTCAATACTATCCATACGATCGTCCAGACGGTTGGTCGAACGCGAAACGAGAGTCAGCCGCGGACAACATCATTGAAATGCTGGGTCGCGTCGCGCCGAATCTTCCGAATGTCATCGAGCACCGGCAAGTGCTGGCGGCTCCCGATCTTGAACGGCGTTTTGGTTTAGTGGGCGGTCACATCTTTCACGGAGAACTGCTTCCGGGTCAGATCTACGAGGAGCGCTTCTCGACGCGCACGCCGCTGGCAAATCTCTACCTCTGCGGTTCGGGTGCCCATCCAGGAGGCTGCGTCAGTGGTTTTCCGGGCCGGCGTGCGGCAACTGCGATCGTCCAAGATCTCGCGGTCCCCGCATAGGAAAGGAGCACATGACCGGACGCAGCAGCTTCGTCGATCCGGCGATTCAAGAATACATCTTTGCGCAAACCGTGCACGAAGATCCGGTTGCACGTGCGCTGCGGGAAGAAACCTCAAAACGGCCCAACGCGCAAATGCAAATTGGGCCAGAACAGGCGCAGTTCATGCAACTGCTCGCCCACCTCGTCGGCGCGCGGCGCTATCTCGAAATCGGGGTGTTTACAGGATACAGCGCGCTCGCGATGGCGCTTGCACTTCCTCCGGACGGTTATATTCTGGCTTGCGACGTGAGCGAAGAATACACGGCCGTGGCGCGGCGCTACTGGGAGCGCGCCGGTGTCGCCGGGAAAATCGAGCTACGGTTGGGACCGGCGCTCGAGACGCTCGAGCAACTCCTGCGAACACAAACGGAACGGTTCGATCTTGCGTTCATCGATGCGGACAAGGAAAACGCGACGAACTACTACGAGCGCGCCCTTCAATTGCTACGGCCCGGCGGGCTGATCTTGATTGACAACGTATTATGGAACGGTGCGGTTGCCGATCCGTCGATCGATGATGAGGATACGCGGGCGCTGCGTGCCGTCAGCATGCACGCCGCAAACGACGAACGGGTGGAGACTGCGCTCGTGCCCGTCGGCGATGGTTTATTGATCAGCCGAAAGCGTTAGAATGTGTGTTTGTGTCTCTGTATTTGGGGAACGGAATACTACTCGAAAAACAGATGCGGCGATTGGGATAATCGACGGCGATTTGCTGGATATTTGGCAAGTTCGTTTGCATGATGCCGTTGTAACCGTCGGGCGGCTGTGCAGAGACGCAGAGACGCACCGGCGTATACGAGCTTCCGGAGAAGAGACTCACGTTCACGTTGCGCCCGCACTCAAGGGCGTTCTGCGCGGACTGCGGTGTGTAGCCGAAATCGGCAGCTGCTGAAAGCCCGAGTTGGTTGGCGACGCCTGCCCAAAGCGCAGCGCCGCCGATCAATCCCGAATCGAGCACGACGTGTTCGACCGTGATTCCGTTGACGTTGATGCTCGCAACAGGAACGCGGGCGGCCAAATCCACCGACAAGCAATGCATGCGCGCGATCGTTGACGACGAAGGGAAGAGCGTGACGATCTGGCGGCCTAGATCGATGAGCGTCGGAACCTGAGCGAAGAAATCGTAACCGCAGAGCACCGTGTCGCCGGTGAGTTTCGGCGAAATGAGCGCCGCGACACCATGCATCTGATACGCGGCTGCGGAGAAGGTGGTAATCTGCGTGTGATAGTCGGAGTAGCGCAATCCATCGGGAGCGATTTCTTCGATCGGTGCGCCGAAGAAGAGCCCAGCGCCGCGCGCGACCGACGGCGAGACGAGCATGACCGACGTTCCCGTATCGAGCACGCACTGATACAATCGGCCGTTGACTTGTACCGGAATCGTGGCGCGCGCTTGATCGAGCCCGCTTGGCAGTGAGAGCGGCGGCTGCGCCTGCGCGCGATCGGGTCCCGCGGCGACGCTGAGCGCGGTCAGAAAAAAGGCGAAAAGTGCCGGCCTCATCAAAACCTCGATTCGATCGATGCGTATAACGTGTATCGGCGGCGGTCCCGCCGGCCTGTACTTTTCCATTCTGGCCAAGCAGCGCTTTCCCGAATCGACGATTCGCGTGGTCGAGCGCAATCGCCCGCACGATACCTTTGGATGGGGTGTCGTTTTCTCCGATGCAACGCTGGAGAATCTTCGACAGGCGGACGAACCGACGCACGGCGCCATCACGCGCGCTTTCGCCCATTGGGACGATATCGACGTTCATTTCAAAGGCCGTAAGATCACCTCGGGCGGCCACGGTTTCTCCGGCATCTCACGCAAGCAGCTGCTGACGATTCTGCAGGAGCGTGCGCGCGTCGTCGGCGTCGATCTGCAGTTCGAAACCGAGGCCGGCGCTCCCGACTCGTATCGCGACTGCGATTTGCTCATCGCAGCCGATGGAGCTAACAGCCGCATTCGCAATACGTATGCCACGGCTTTTGAGCCCGATCTCGACGTTCGGCTGTGTCGCTACGTCTGGCTCGGCACAACGCTCCCTCTCGATGCGTTCACCTTCATTTTTGAGCAAACCGAACACGGCTGGTTTACCGTTCACGCCTATCGCTTTGACGAAACGTTGAGCACGTTCATCGTCGAATGCCGAGAGGAAACGTGGCGTGCCCACGGACTGGAGGTTGCCGCGACCGATCAAACCGTTTCTTTCTGCGAGCAGCTCTTTGCGCAATACTTACGCGGTCACCGGCTATTGGCAAACAGCGCGCACTTGCGCGGGCGTGACTGGCTGAACTTCACGCGCGTCAGCAATGCGCGATGGGTTCACGATAACGTCGTGCTCATGGGCGATGCAGCGCATACAGCGCATTTTTCCGTCGGCTCGGGTACGAAGTTAGCGATGGAGGATGCCATTGGCCTTGCCGATGCGCTCTCGTCGCGCGACCTTGCCTCGGCCTTGGCGGAGTATGAGGCGTCTCGGAAGCTGGAAGTGCTGAAGTTGCAGAATGCTGCCCGTAATTCAACCGAGTGGTTCGAGAACGTCGCGCGTTATGCCAATTTGCCGCCCGAACAGTTTGCTTACAGTCTGCTCACGCGAAGCCAGCGCATCGGCCATGAGAACCTCCGCTTGCGCGATACGACCTACGTCGAGGCGGTGGAACGGTGGTTCGCTGGTGATAACGGTCAGGCAAGCGGTACTGCTGCGTCCGTACCGCCGATGTTTACGCCCTTTGCTTTGCGCGGGATGCAGCTGCGTAACCGCGTCGTGGTCTCACCGATGGACATGTACAGCGCGGTCGACGGTACGCCCAACGACTTTCATCTCGTCCATTTGGGAACTCGGGCCTTGGGCGGGGCGGGGTTGATCTTCACCGAGATGACCTGCGTAACGCCCGAAGGACGGATTTCTCCAGGCTGTACCGGCATGTACCGAGACGAGCACGTGCCGGCCTGGAAACGAATCGTGCACTTCGTCCATGAATACACGAGCGCGAAGATTTGTCTGCAGCTCGGTCATTCCGGTCCCAAAGGGTCCACGAAACTCATGTGGGAGGGGATGGACGAGCCGTTAAGCGAGGGGAATTGGCCGGTCGTTGGACCGTCTGCGACTGCCTTCGCACCCGCCAATCAAGTGCCACGCGAGCTCACCGTCGCGGAGATGGGCGAGATTCGTGACGCGTTCGTGCGCGCCGCGCAGATGGGACTGCAAGCAGGCTTCGACATGCTCGAACTGCATTGTGCGCACGGATATCTGCTCTCCTCGTTCATTACGCCGTTGCTCAATCATCGTCAGGATGAGTATGGAGAAACGCTCGAAAACCGGCTGCGCTATCCGTTGGAAGTCTTTCGCGCCGTTCGCTCCGTTTGGCCGTCCGATCGCCCAATGTCGGTGCGCATTTCCGCCACCGATTGGGTTGATGGCGGTGTCTCGGGGTCTGATTCGGTTGAGATTGCGCGCGCGTTCAAAGCGGCCGGGGCGGATTTGATTGACGTCTCGACCGGGCAAACCTCGCCCGACGCCAAACCAGTGTACGGCCGCATGTTCCAAACACCGTACGCCGATCGCATCCGCAACGAGATCGGTATCGCGACGATGGCAGTCGGTAATATCACCGACGCCGATCAAGTGAACGCGATCCTCGCCGCGGGGCGTGCCGACCTGGTTGCGCTGGGACGCCCGCATCTCGCCGACCCGTTCTGGACGCTGCACGTTGCGGCGCAGCTTGGCTACAGCGAGGCAGCCTGGCCCGTGCAATATCTTCCGGGAAAGCAGCAGCTGGAGCGTTTGCTTCAACGCGCGAAAGAGCAAGGCGTAAGCAATGTCATCTAATATCGCCGGGAAACATGCCGTCGTCACGGGCGGCGGGCGAGGCATTGGGCTCGCCATCGTCCATGCGCTGGCCGAGCAGGGTGCACGCGTCAGTATCGTCAGCCGCACCGTCCATGAATTGCACGGCCGCGGCGGTGTCACCCTGAGCTTGTCGAAGGGCGACGAAATTATGGCCTTCGCCGCGTCGGGCGACGTGACCATCGAGGACGACGTTGCGCGCGCGTTCGACGAGTGCCGCGAACGTAACGGCCCGATCGAGATCCTCGTCAACAACTCCGGCATCGCCGAGTCGGCGCCGCTGATACGCACCGGGATCGCCATGTGGGATCGCATCATCGCAACGAATCTTACCGGCACCTTTTTGTGCACGCGCAATGCGATTGAAGACATGATCATAGCGCGATGGGGACGAGTCGTGAACGTCGCGAGCACGGCCGGGCTGGGCGGCGCGCCATACATCTCCGCCTATTGCGCCAGCAAGCACGGTGTGGTCGGATTTACCCGTGCGGTTGCCGCCGAGTTTGCATCAACCGGCATCACAATCAACGCCGTCTGTCCGGGTTACACGGAAACCGAGATGATGCATCAAGCCATCGCCAACATAAGAAAATTCACGGGCGTCGGCGAGGACGCAGCGCGTGAAAAGCTTGCCCAATCGAATCCCGGCGGACGCATCGCGACTGCGGACGAAGTTGCTGCCGGCGTGCTCGAGCTCGTAACCAGCGAGCGCAACGGCGTAGCAATGGTGATTCCCGGCGGAACGCTCCTCTAGGGGGAATACGTCGCGGGAACGAGCCTGGTCACGCTCTGAAACGGCGTTGGCGGATCGCTCGTGACATACGCATCCGAACAGTCGAACCCGGCGTCGTTGCTTACAGGGTGCCGGCGTACGAGGACAACACCATTGCCGTCGATCATGGTTGGCGCGCGATTGGCGTTCGGTCCCCACTCGAGCGCGCAGTACAAGGTTCCGGGCGATCGAAGTACGTCAGTGATTTGCGGCTGATTCGCCGGCGTGTAGTAGAAGTTGGCGAAGACGTCGCAAACGCCGTCCCACGTTCCGTCGGCGCAGAACTCTCCCAAGGATTCGACGCTCCAGCGCAGGCAGTACGCGTTGCCGTCGCTCGGGCCGCGAACGGCGCGGGCACATTGAACTGATCCGGCGGTAAGCGCGCCGGCGAGCGCGATTGCATGGATGACGACCATGTAAGATCGTAGGTGCCCCCGCCGCGAAACCTAGGCCGTGTGAGCGCGTACTGTAGACGGATGGCAAGATTCTTAGCCTATCCGCTCGTGCGGTTGGTCGCGATCGTTGCAATACTGGCCGGACTGCTGAAAATGGTCCTGCATCCCTTGTACGCCGCTGGGGCTGGCTTGGCGGCGATTAGCTGGGTTACGGCTACGCTGGCGCTCGTCGTCATGATTTCTGTGGAGCGCATGGCCACCGGACGGCCGCCCAGTGCGATCGGCTTGAATCCGCGGTACGTTGTCCGCGATCTTGCGGGGGGCTTAGCCCTCGGATCGGCGATGTTTTCAGGCGTCGTACTCGTTTTGGCGCTCTCCGGCGACTATCGAGTCGTCACCACCCACATGACCTTCGATCTCGCGGTTGCGGCGCTCGTGTTGATAGCCGGCGCGGTGTTTGAAGAAGTGCTTTTTCGGGGCGTGCTCTTCCGGCTCGTCGAGGAGTCCGCCGGGACGTGGATCGCGCTCGCCTTTTCTGCGATCTTGTTCGGTTTGATCCATGGCTTAAATCCTGGTGCAACGTGGTTTTCTTCGCTGGCGATTGCGCTGGAGGCGGGTGTTCTGCTCGCCGCCGCGTTCGTCGTCACCCGGAATCTGTGGTTTCCTATTGGCGTGCACTTTGCGTGGAATTTCTGTGAAGGTCCAATCTACGGCACACAAGTGTCCGGCCGCGATTTTCTGACAAGCGCCATTGTGCCGCACGTAAGCGGACCGATGTGGATGACGGGCGGACCCTTTGGACCGGAGGCCGGTATCCCAGCTATCGTCATCGGTGTGGCTGTGGCCATTGTACTTCTCGTATACGCAAAGCGGCACGCCCTCGTCGTCGCACTTAGAATCAGAGGGATATTATATGGTTGACGGTTCTAAACCCGAGGACGTAGGAATCGCCATGCGGCGCATCAACGAGGCGTGGCTGAGCGGCCGTACGCATGATCTCGCGCCGCTGGTGCATGCCGATATCGTCATGCAGTTTCCAGGATTTAGCGGGCGAGTTCGAGGCCGCGAGGAGTTTATTGCCGGATTCGAAGATTTTCGCAATGACGCGGTCGTTCACGAATTCCTCGATCGCGATCATCAAGTTGACGTGGCGGGCAACACGGCCGTCGTGTCGTTCCGGTATGAGATGCTGTACGAACGCTCGGGAAAGCGCTACCGTGCGACGGGTCGCGACCTCTGGGTCTTTCAGAAGCATGGCGATACCTGGATTGCCGTGTGGCGAACGATGCTCGACGTTGACGAGCTAGAATTGACCTAAGCGCCGTACCAGCGCAGATGCGGCCAAATCTGCCAGAGCGGCGCTACGGGATCGCGGCAGAGGTAAATCGGCGCCGGTCCTTCGACGATCCACTTATACGGTTCGGTCGACGTCGCCACAAGTACGACGCTGCGGTAATACCTGCGCAAGATGTCGATGCGCGAAGCACCGACCGCGAGAATTGTGCGCCCATCGTAGCCGCGCGTTCCCCAGAGATAGTAATTGTTTTGGCTGGAGATCGCTGGCGGAAGGCCGTAGCGTGGCCCAAAAAAATCGAGCGCGCCCGCGTCGCCGTACGTGTCGGCATAAAGGGCGGTTTGCGCGCGGACGCTGCGCGGAAGCGAATGGTAGACGTTGGAGACGTCGCGCGCGAGGCGCTCCCAGCCGAACTCTTCGGCGAAAACGGGCTGCATGAGATGCGCCGGAGCCCCGTCTTGCCCGGTGAGCTTCAGCGCTTTGGTATACGAGACGAGCGTAGCGATCGGAAGAACGGGAAGCGAAAGGGGCATTGCGGTTAGACCGACGATGACGAGCGCGGCAAAGATGACCGCGCCCACCCGTAGGCCCATGCGCTCCACGGCAACGGCGCCAATGGCAAACAGCGATGCGTAGATGCCGACGATGTAATAGCCTTTGGCCGCTAGCGCCGCCGAGGCAAGAAAGACAATCACGTAGGCAACGGTCACGAACCGCAGATCGCGCAACCACCGCACGTAAAAGGGAGCGGCTAGGCCGATAAGCCACACCGGGGCAGCCGCGGGATTGGTATAGAGCAGTTGCTCGAGCGCAAAGGCGCGAGCGTTTACTGCTAGGCTGCGATACTCGAGCGCGACGCCGTTGGCCAAGGTGGGCCGATGCGTCATGTCGCCCCGAACGACCTCGACGATCGGCCAGCCGTGTACCGTTTGCCACCACAAATTCGGCGCCAGCAGTACCAGTGCGATGCCTGCCGCCAACAGCCATCCCCAGCGTAGGACCCGGCGCCCGGGCGTCAGCAGAATTCCAACCACCAGAGCGGCAAGGAGCAGCCCAATGGAGTACTTGCCGTATGCTCCAAAAGCGATCGCCAATCCAAGCGCGATCCAGTTGCGCTCGTCATTGCGGCGTCGGGAGGCGGTGCTTACGGCGCGGATGGCGGCGTAGATGACAAGCGTCCACGAGAGCGGCTCGAACGACGTCGTCGTGAGCGTGTTCCCGAGGAGCAGATACGCGGGCGTTAACATGGTTGCCGTTCCGGCGAGCCCTCGCGCGAATTTGCCGCCGCCGAGTTCGTGCGCCATCGCCGCCGCGAGAAAAACGGTGCACCCGGCCGCCAGAATCGGCAGACAGCGTAGCGCGACGAGTTCGTATGCTGCCGGTTGCGAGAGCCACGCCGCCAATGCCACTAGCGGCGGTTGATCGACGTACCCCCACGCTAAGTGCTTGGAACACGCGATGAAGTACAGTTCGTCGCGAAAGTAACCATAACGCCACGCTGTCGCGGCATGCAGCAACGACGTCAGAATGGCCAGCAGGACCTCGATCATCCGCGGCGGGCAGTGGCCAGTAAACTCAGCGCGAAGCCGCAGACGCCGGCCCAGATCCACGCGCCTAGCGCCACGTTCCAGTCCCACCAAATGCGCTCGGCCACGGCAGTTGCGATTAAGTAGACTCCAATGTACGTCAGCGGTATGAGAACGGCAAACCAGCGAAAGATGGCGCCGCGCTCCGGGCTAGGATCCAACGATGCAACGTAGAGGTCAGCCACGACGCCGGTGATGAGCGATTGCGCAATGGTAACCGCCAGCAACGGCGTTTGATTCGTAAAGGCCGCCGCGGCCGGCGTATTGCCCAACACATAGAACGCGGTCAGCATCCCCGGTTGTGGCCGCATGCGCGCAACGACCCAAAGAGCAAAGCCCGTCATTACGCTGCTTTGAAAGATCACGACCAGCACGCCGAGCGCGACCTTGTAGTAACCGATGGAAAGTGCGGTGAGGTAATCGCGGCTAAACGGCGCAATTGGGGGAGGAGCGTTCGTTCGGCCGGCAGCCGGATCGAACGCATACGCCGTTCCGAAGTGGACTAAGATGAGCCATGTTGCCAAGCCGAGGGCGAGGGGCAACTGCCCGACGAGCGTTTGCGATTCGTCGCGGCGGGAGAGCACCGAACGAATAGGGCCGCTCGAAAGAAAGAATATGCCTAAGCCCAGCGCTTGGTGCGTTGGACTGAGAAGTGCGTCAACGCCCTCTTCGATGCCGAAGGCGCGGTGCCACAGCATGTCGCCGATTCCCGCAAGCAGAAAAATCGGAATGCCGAGGAGTGCTAGGCGATATGGTCGCGGGACGCACTCGTTCCAGCCATAGCCGCGCGCGCGATTGCTGAAGGTAAATGCCGACAGGACGAGCACCATCGCAAGCATGCCCGAATAAAAAACGCCGTGATACGGCGTGAAAAACGATTCTACCGGAACGTGACCGTGGGCCCAGGCGTCGAGGAAGAAGCCGCTGGCGATCCACACCCCACAGATGCCGACGGCATAGTCGAAGGGCAGGCTTCGAGGGGCCGTTCGCTCCGGTTGCACGGCATGCCCTTAGCTGTGTTGTCGGGTGCGCCCTTCGGCAGGAAACGGCGAACCGCGTTCTGACAACTCTACGTTGATGAATCGCGTGAATCGCCTGATGCGCGCGAGCGCTATGGGCGCGATGGTGTTGGCAGCGGCATGCGTGTCGCGTCTTCCCGGCATTCCCGCCGATACGACGGTCGGCGCATCGCCGGTGTTGCCCGCGCCGCGGGTTGCAAGCAACGCGGCAGCACCGCGTATACTTGCCATGCACTTTTCCTCGCTGGATGTGGTGCGCGGCACGACGTGGTCGGCGCGGTTCGTTACCGGCACCAACGTCGCCAGCGTCGAGGTACGCACGAATCTCTTTTCGATCGACGTACCGCGAACGGCTTTTGGGCGATTTGAGTACTCGCTTGACGTTCTCGACGTTCCGCCGATCTTCGTGCGGTCGTATCGGTTGCGAGTCCTCGCGCGCAACAGCGCCGGCGATGTCTTTGAAGAAGATCTCCCGTTCCGGATTCGTTAGGGAGGCTCCCTAAATGCCAGCAACCAAAGCCCGCTACGACATCGCCGGCCGCGTGGCAACCGTTACGCTCGAAGGACCGGAACGTAAGAATCCGTTGACCTTTGAGTTGTATGCCGAGCTTCGTGATTGGTTTGCGAGGTTGAAGGGCGATCGAAACCTCAAAGCGGTCGTGCTCACCGGCGCCGGCGAAAATTTCTGTTCCGGAGGCGACGTCCACGAGATTATCGGAGCGTTGGTCGGACGCTCGCCCGAAGAGCTACGCGCATTTACGCAAATGACCGGCGACCTCGTTAAGGCAATGCGCGCCTGTCCGCAGCCGATCGTTGCCGCGATCGACGGCGTCTGCGCGGGCGCCGGCGCGGCGCTTGCAATGGCGTCGGATTTGCGTTTTGGCACCGAGCGCTCGAAGGTGGCTTTCCTTTTCGTCCGTGTCGGATTAGCGGGTTGCGACATGGGAGCGTGTGCGATTCTTCCCCGCCTGATCGGGCTTGGGCGCGCCAGTGAACTCCTATACACCGGACGCGTGATGCCCGGGTCGCAAGCGTATGACTGGGGTTTTTACAATGAGCTCTGCTCGCCGCAAGCGCTGTCGCAGCGTGCGCAAGAAGCCGCCCACGATATCGCCGATGGACCGACGTTCGCCCATGCGATGACAAAGAAGATGTTGCACGATGAATGGTCGATGCCGTTCGATGAGGCGGTCGATGCCGAGGCGCGAGCGCAAGCAGCCTGTATGGAAACCAACGACTTCACGCGAGCCTACGAAGCATTCGTCGCCAAACGAGCTCCCGAATTTCGAGGAGAGTAGTGGAACGTAACGCCCGTGACCTGAGCTTGCCGTTTTTCGACGAGGAGCACCGCTCGTTTGCGATACGGCTCGAGAGCTGGCTGGCCGAGGCGAACGTCTTGGACGACGAGCGGCGCGCGGACGTGAGCTCGCGCGCGTGGGTGCGCGCGCTCGCGAACGGCGGCTATCTGCGCGCCTGCGTTCCGGATTTCTTTGGCGGCTTGCGTACCGCTTTGGACGTACGTACGCTTTGTCTCGCGCGCGAGCGGCTCGCTTTCACCTCAGCCATGGCAGATTTTGCTTTTGCAATGCAGGGCCTCGGCAGTGGTGCGATCACCCTCTTCGGAAGCGCGGAGCAACAACGGCGCTATCTTCCCAACGTTGCAAATGGCCGCTGCATCCCAGCCTTTGCGCTCTCGGAGCGAGAAGCCGGATCTGACGTCGCTGCGCTGACGACTCGAGCCGTGCGCGACCGCGACGTATACATCCTCGATGGAGAGAAGACCTGGATCAGCAACGCGGGCATCGCGGACGTCTACGTTGTTTTTGCTCGAACGGGAGAACCGGGCAGTAAAGGACTGACGGCATTTGTGGTCGACACCGCGACGCCGGGGCTTTCGGTCGGCAAACGCATCGAGACGATTTCGCCGCATCCGCTTGGGACGGTCAGCTTTGAACGCGCCCGAGTGCCGGCCTCTCAGCGGATCGGTCGTGAAGGCGAAGGGTTCAAGATCGCAATGGCAACCCTGGACGTTTTTCGAAGCACGGTCGGTGCGGCGGCCTTGGGCTTCGCTCGTCGCGCGCTTTCCGAAACCTTAGCGCACGTCAAGTCGCGCAAACTGTTCGGAGCGCCGCTTGCCGCGCAGCAGTTGACCCAAGCTGCGATCGCCGTCATGGCTACCGATATCGAGGCGGCTTCGTTGTTGGTCTATCGCGCCGCTTGGACGAAAGACAACGGCGCCCAGCGCGTGACGCGCGAGGCTGCAATGGCGAAATGGTTCGCGACAGAAGCGGCCGGACGCGTCTGCGATCGCGCCGTGCAGTTGTTCGGAGGGCGGGGCGTTACGCACGGCGAGATTGTGGAGCGGCTCTATCGCGACGTGCGTGCCTTGCGGATCTATGAAGGAGCAAGCGAAATACAACAACTCGTTATTGCTAGACAGCTGCTGGAGGATAACTAAACGCGTGCGTCCGACCGGAAACACGGATACGTTTGCCAAGGATCGATTGCCGCCGTCCGCGCTCATGCCGGAGCTGCGCTTCGACTTGCCGGCGTTGCGTTATCCGGAAATGCTCAATGCGGTGACGTACTTGCTCGACCGCCGCGTTGAACGCGGCGAAGGATCCCGGCGTTGCATCCTGGCACCCGGCACCACCTGGTCGTACGCGGATCTACAGCGATCCGCCAATCAGATTGCGCATGTGCTGACCGAACAGATGCACGTCGAACCCGGGAATCGCATTCTCTTGCGTGCGCCCAACACGCCGATGCTGGCCGCCTGCTGGTTCGGCGTGCTGAAAGCCGGCGCCATCGCGGTGACTACCATGCCCCTCTATCGCGCCGCAGAGCTCCGTTTTATGTTGGAGAAGGCGCAGATCAAGCACGTGCTCTGCGACATACGCCTGCGAGACGAACTGGCTGCGGCATGCAGTGCGTTTGGCGGCGTTACGACGATGCTCTTTGGAGCGGGCGATTGCGAACTCGAGACCCGAATGAACGAGGGTGACGCAGATTTCGAGACCGTCGCGACCGCGGGCGAAGATATCGCTATCATCGCTTTTACGTCCGGAACCACCGGTGAGCCGAAGGCGACGATGCACTATCACCGCGATCTCCTCGCCATCTGCGACACCTATGCGGCAGAGGTACTGCGTCCGCGCGGCGACGATCTCTTCTGCGGAAGCCCGCCGCTTGCGTTTACATTCGGGCTGGGCGGCTTGCTGCTCTTTCCGCTCTACGCCGGCGCCGCAACCCTCTTGCTTGAAAAAGCCGGCCCCGAAGATTTGTTGCGCGCGATTACCGAGTTTGGGGTCACGACGGTTTTCACGGCGCCGATTGCGTATCGGACGATGTGCACCCTGTTAGATCCCTACGACGTGCGGTCGCTGCGCACGTGCGTTTCTGCCGGTGAGACGCTCCCGAAGAGCGTGTGGGAATCGTGGCATGCGGCCACCGGTCTCAAAATTCTTGACGGCATCGGCAGCACCGAAATGCTGCACATCTTCGTCGGTTCGCCCGAAGGAGACGTGCGCGCCGGATCTACGGGAAGGGCCGTTCCGGGTTACGTTGCCGAGGTGCACGACGAGGATGGTCGGCCGGTCCCCAGCGGCACCGTGGGGCGTTTGGCGATTAAAGGGCCGACCGGCTGCAAATATCTCCAAGACGAACGGCAAGCGCTCTATGTCGCCAATGGCTGGAACTATCCGGGCGATGCGTATCGAATGGACGACGACGGTTATTGCTGGTATGTCGCGCGTACCGACGACATGATCGTTTCGGCCGGTTACAACATCTCGGGCCCGGAAGTAGAACAAGCGCTGATCGCACATGCCGACGTGAAAGAAGTTGCGGTCGTCGGAAAATTTGATCCCGAGAAGCAGACGAATATCGTCAAGGCGTTCGTCGTGTTAAATGACGGCTGTACGCCCAGCGAGGCGAAGGCCGACGAGCTGCGCGAATTCTGCAAAGCCCGGATTGCGCCGTTCAAGGCTCCGCGCGAGATCGAGTTCGTTGCGCAACTGCCGCGCACCGAAACCGGCAAGGTGCAACGCTACAAACTCCGCCAAAAGGCTAGCGCTCATCCTCCGGGATGATCGCGGTCGCCTCAATTTCGACTTTGGCGCCATCCTCGAGCAAGTCTGCGACTTGGACGAGCGCCATCGCGGGATAGAAATCGCCGAGGATGTCCCGATAGCCTTTGCCTAGCTGGGGTAGCGACGCTCGATAAGCGTCCTTGTCCGTGATATACCAGGTAAGCCGCACGAGATGGCTTGGTTCGCCGCCGCCGGCTCGCAAAACGGCAATCACGTTGCGCAGTGCCTGACACGCTTGTTCGTAGAAGTCGTCTGAGACGAGTTCGTTGCGCTCGTTCCAGCCGATCTGTCCCGAGATTGCTACGTAGCGACCTCGGGCGGCAACGCCGTTCGCGTAGCCGCTTGGCCGGGCCCACCCCTCCGGATGAATGATATCACTCACTGCGTCGTGTCACCGTGTCACCCTGAGCTTGGCCGCCTCCCGCGCCTCCGTGCGCTTCGGCGGCACTAGCACCTCCTGTGCGTGGTCGAAGGGCGCCGAGAAGCAATGTTAGCGCCAGCGTTACCAGCAAATTAACGATCAACGCGTATAGAGCGATGAAGCCCGTCAGCGCGAGCCCGAAGACGTGGACGGTGAAGTTAGGGTTGAAGCCCGTCGCGTAGGCCATGATGCAGCTTGCAATTAAGCCGCACGCCCATCCTGCCAAAAGGGCCTTCGGATGGAGCGCTCGCGTCCATAAACCGAGGACGAACGCGGGAAAGATTTGGAGCATGAGGGCGCCGCCGAGCAGTTGGAAATCGATGGCATACGGCACCGGAACGAAGAAGATGAAGAGCAAACCGAAGAGACACATGCCCAGCGTCAGCAGTTTGGCTGTCTGGGTTTCAACGCTGTCCCGCGCCGGCGAAAACTCGCGAAAGATGTTGCTTGCAAACAGATTGGCCGCGCCGATGCACATGATTGCGGCCGGCACGAGGGCGCCGATGGCGATCGCGGCATAGGCGACGCCCGCAAACCAATCCGAAAAGAAACGCTGGAAGAGGAGCGGGACGACGCTGCTGCTTGTCTGGGGCGGAACGCGAATGCCGGCCGCGATCGCGCAATAGCCTAACAATGCCAGCAATCCTAACAGAACGGAGTAAATCGGCAGCAGCGCGGCATTACGCCGGAGCACCTCTTTGCTCTTGGCCGAGAGGACGCTGGTGATCGAATGCGGATAGATGAAGAGCGAGAGGGCCGATCCCAACGCCATCGTTGCATAGGTGAAATACTGCGGCGGGGTCAGGAAGATCGAGCTCGGATGGGATTTCTTCGCGAGTACGGCCTGCGACGCGGAGAATATCGCGTGCCATCCGCCAAGCTTGGATGGAATAATGACGATGGCCGCAATTACGGTCACGTAAATCAATGTGTCTTTCACAAAGGCGATGAGGGCTGGTGCACGTAGACCGCTGGTGTACGTGTACGCGGCGAGGAAGAGGAAGGCAATCGTCAGTGCCGGCAAGCCATCGGCGAGCTCGAATGCACCGCCCAGTTGGGCGAAGACCACTTTCATGCCGACGAGTTGCAGCGCGATGTAGGGCATCGCCGCAACGACGCCGGTCAAGGCGACCGCAATCTCCAGCCATCGATCATTATAGCGATCGCGAACGAAGTCGGCACTCGTAAGATAGCCGCGCTCGTGGGCAATGCCCCAAAAGCGCACGAGCACGATCAACGCAATCGGATAGGCAATGGTGGCATACGGAACCGCAAAGAATCCGAGTGCGCCGACGCCATAGACGAGCGCCGGCACCGCGATAAAGGTGTATGCGGTATAGAGGTCACCGCCGAGCAAGAACCACGAAACCAGCGTTCCAAAGCGGCGGCCCCCGAGCGCCCATTCCTCGAGATTGGCGAGGTCGGCACCGCCCCAACGCGCCGCCAGAAATCCAAGGACGGTGACGCAAATCACGAGCGCCAGCAAGACTGCCGCGGCGTTAGACATCACTTGAATCTCGAGTTATGTAGACGACGATCCCGAGTAACGCCGCCGTGATGACGACCCACGCGAGCTGATACCAATAGAAGAAAGGCATCCCGAAGAGCGGCGGCTCCGCGCGATTGTAAAGGCACGGAAATAACGTTCCTGCAAAGGGCAGGAGCAGCAGCACATACGCCCAACGGCGCTTCATAGCCGGCGCCTTTTGACGGGTTCTCGAGGTTTCCCGGCTTTGGTTGTTCGCACGAAGCTCGTTTGCGCAGGAGGTTGAAATGATGCCGCGCGCTGCCGCACTCTCTCTGGCCGTCCTCATGCTCTCGCCGAGTGCTGCGATTGCACAAGCGCCGCCGAGCATTGCCGTTCTAAATTTTTCGACCCAGGGACTCACCTCGAACCAGTGGGGGAATTTTCAGCCTGGCGTGGCGCTGTCAGATCTCTTAACCGATCAGCTCGTAAACGGCGGAAAATTCAATGTGCTCGATCGTAAGGCGATAGACTCGACGCTCTCCGAGCACCAGCTCTCCGCAAGCGGCGAAGTCGATCCGGCGACCGCGGTGCGCGCTGGGAATTTGGTCGGGGCACGCTACCTCGTTAGCGGCAACATCCTCCAGCTCGATTCGACGGGTCAAAGCGGTGGCTCCGCCGCCCAGCTCATCCCGGGCCTTCTCGGAGCTGCGGCGGGCAGCGTCTCAAGTACGCGGGTAACGCTAAAGGTGGCCGTGCGCGTGGTGGACGCGAGAACGGGCCAGATCGTGCGCAGCTTCACCGATGAACAAACGCAGACGGCGACGAGCTGGGGCACCGGCGGATTTTTTGGTGAAACAGCCGGCTCGTACAACAACGGCTCGTTCGTGAACTCGACAATGGGTCATCTCGTGAACGATGAGGCTTCCAAAATTGCCGCCGATATCGACCCGGCGAAATTTGCTGCAGTGGCAACGGCGCCGTCCATTCGGGGACACATTGCCGCCGTCGATGGAGCAAACATCATCATTAGCGTAGGATCCACGCAGGGCGTACTTTCGGGAATGTACTTCGACGTAGTCAAAACGACAACCGTGATCGATCCCGATTCGCATAAGCCTTTGTCCGTCAACGAGACAATAGGTAAGATCCAAGTCGTTAGCGTTAGCCCGAATGCATCGGTCGCGCACGTCGTATCGGGGCGAGCGCCGGTTCGGGTCACGGTGCAATCAGAACAACCCTAAGCTACGGCTCCAGCGGCGTCCCAAATACGGTGGCGAGCATCATCCCGCCAATGCAGATTGCAGCGCCCACGAGCTGGTGCGTTTCGAAGCGAGCGCCGAGAATCGGAATGCTGGTGATGCCCGCAACGATTGGTACGAGAAACCCAAATAAGGAAACGCGCGCGGCGCCGAGGCGCGAGATGCCGTAGTTCCAGACCGGCCACGTGAGGACGATCGGGAAAACGACGGCGAACAGAAACGGGCCCCAAACGCGAAACCCAAGATGATGAAGATTGGCGTGGAGCAGCCGGGGAATGCCGGCCGGCAAAATCATAAACATGCCGATAGTCATCGTTACCGCGACGAGCACGAGCGGCGAATAGCGCTGGATGAGTCGTGCGGTGCTCACATTGTAACCGGCAAAACTAATCGAGGAAAGGAGCGAGAGCGCGTCACCGGACCGAAACGTAACACGCCCCGCAAAGGCGCCTTCGAAGACGGCAATTCCACAGAGGGCGGTCGCCGCCCCCAGCCAGCGCACGCTACGCACGCGCTCATGGCCGAGCACGGCAACGATTGCGAGCGTGAAAATCGGCGACGTCGATCCCAGCAGCGAGTTCGCAAAGGCGCTCGTGTTGGCCAGGCCGAGGATCCACAGATACTGGTAAATCCCGTAGCCTAATGCGGCGCAGACGATAAGCGCAAAGATGTCGTTTCGCCGTATCGTCGGACGCTGCCCGGTCGCATAGACGAGGGCGAACGTCAGCGGCGTCATTGCGAGAAAGCGCAGCGCCGTGAAGGCGAGTGGATCCAGCGTCGCGATCGCGCTCTTGACGAGTACCGTGTTCAAGCCCCAGCAAAGCACGACGTAGAGCAGGCCGAGGTAGACGAGCGGCACGGCGCAGCCGTTCGCCACAAGGTTTGCCGTGACCGCTCAGCAAAGCAGGCAGACAGAATCGTAGACTTCTGTCAACGAAAGGGCGTGCAATGTCGGTTACCCCGCCTCCCACCGATGCCCCATTCGGTCTTCAGCCCAACGTCGCCGCGGGTCTAGCATATCTCCTCGGACTCATCGGAGGAATAATTTTCCTCGTTGGGGGAGGGACGAACAAGTTCGTGAAGTGGTCCGCGGCTCAGTCGATCACGATGTGGGGACTGTACATCGTTATTTACATCGCGTTCACATTCATCGCGGGCATGCTGCACATGTGGTTCCTCTTTCCGCTGCTGTTCGTAGTGAATATCATCTGGCTCGTTTTGTGGCTATGGACGTTTATCAGCGGCTTCCAAGGCAAAGAAGTACGGGTCCCGCTGATTGCGGACCTCACGGAGAGCGTTTTCAAGACGCAGGTGTAGTACCCGAAGGCCACGCGCGAGGCGGTCGCAGTCGCAAGAGCGGACGCTCGAAGAGGTACGTCACCGCGGCTGCTTGTGCAATCGTGACGGCGAAAGCCATTTGGGTGTAGTGAACTTGCCAGCCCGGATCGCCATGCGGATCACCGATAACGGGCGGAATCTTCCATGCGAGCAGTTCCCGCGCGATCATCTGGTGATAGAGATATAAATTGTACGAGATCGCCGCGAAGAACCGCAGCACGGCATTGTCGAGGACGAGTTGCCACCAGCGCGGGCTCAGCAGCGAGCCTAAGGCGATAACGGCGAAGCTTACACCCAGTAACGGCCGTTTATCGATTTGCCAGACTTCAGCCCACTGATCGACCAATCGAAGTCCGTACAGGTTTTCCAGCAAAGCGACCAGTGCGGCGACGCCCGCGACCGCAAACACGGGGGCGGTGAAGCGCAGTGCCCGTCGCAACCGATCGCCGAAGCGCACGAAAATATACCCGGAGATCATCCCGCACGCGAAGATGTCCAGGTAGCCGGGCAGGTTCTCCTCATGGACAAAGAGATCGTTGAAGCAGCAATGCGCCGAGTACGCGCGCCAGATCCAGGCGATTGCGATCATTACCAGGGCCGTCAGCCAGGGCGATCGCCGAAAGCAGAACCAAACGAGCGGGAAGATGCAATAAAACTCGACCTCCACCGCGAGCGTCCATAACACGCCGTTGATCGTTCCGAATCGGTCCGGGAACCACGTATGTACGAACAGCAGGTGCGTGGCGAGGTCAGGGCCGAGCGAAGCGTTGGGCTGTACTTGTGCATAGCCGAGCGCGTACGCCACCGCAATCGACAGAACGTACGACGGAACGATCTTGATGAACCGGCGCCAGGCGAAAGTACTCCAGCTGGGTTGTTTGCGATTTGCAACCGCGGCGCGCACGAACGGATACGAAATGACGAATCCGCTGAGGAAGAAGAACAGCGTCACGCCCACAAACCCGGTTTCCGGCAGAAACTGCAGCCACGCCGCCGCCGGCAGCCACGAGATTTCCCACACGTGGTACCAAAGCACGAGCAGCACGGCAATGCCGCGCAGGCCGTCTAAGACTCCGAGGCGCTGCTCCTCGTAAAACGTCCCGCTCGCCGCCATGCGGAGGTGAAGTTACTGTGCTTGCCCCCGTGTCACCCTGAGCCTGTCGGCGTTCGGCCGGCTAGGCGAGCTCGGCGGCTGCCCGGCGGGGGCTATGCGGGTGTCAGCGAACCATCGAGCCCTACAATGACCACCGAAGGCTCGAGCCTCCCCGACCGATCCGGCGAGACCCCATTTCCGCGCGTCGCGCGCGTCTCACGCCCGAACGGGAGCGCTCTGCACATCGGGAACGTCCGCGTCGCAGACGGTGAGTTTGTCATTATCGCCGGTCCCTGCGCGGTTGAATCGCGCGAGCAGATCATGGAGACGGCGCACGCCGTTTCGGTCAGCGGCGCGTCGATGCTGCGGGGCGGCGCATTCAAACCGCGGACGAGCCCGTACGCCTTTCAAGGGTTGGGCTGGGAAGGTGTTGCGATGCTCGCGCAAGCGGGACGCGAGACCGGGCTGCCGACGGTGAGCGAGGTCACGACCATCGATCAGGTGCAGCGGATGGCCGAACAAATTGACGTTTTACAAATCGGCGCACGCAACATGCAGAACTTCGAGCTGCTCAAAGCCGTTGGCCGAGTCGGACGGCCGGTGTTGCTCAAACGCGGGTTATCGGCCACGATCGACGAGCTATTGGCAGCGGCGGAATACGTTTTAGCCGAAGGCAATCCGAACGTCATTCTCTGCGAGCGCGGAATACGAACGTTCGAGCCGGCAACGCGCAACACGCTCGACCTTTCGGCCGTTCCGGTCTTGCGCGAGCGTTCTCATCTGCCGGTCTTCGTCGATCCTAGTCATGGCGTCGGCGTGCGTCGTTGGGTGGCGCCACTCTGCCGTGCCGCCAAAGCAGTCGGCGCGCACGGGCTGCTCTTGGAGGTCCACCCCGATCCATCCACGGCCAAAAGCGATAAGGAGCAGGCATTAACGCTTGCCGACTTCCGCGAGCTCGTCGCCGAACTCGATCGCATTCCGGTCGCCTCCCGCTCGTCGCAAGGGAACGGCGTGTTGCGCTAACGACGGCGTTTGACGGCGCTGGAGGCCCCTGATATACTTCCGTGGTTCGGCCCCCCAGGTCCCGGCACGGCGCCGGCGTGGCGGCCGTATTTTCACATGACTTGACGTTTTTGGGAGTAACGCTTGCCGACA
Organism: Vulcanimicrobiota bacterium; assembly: GCA_963752765.1. Lineage (GTDB taxonomy): Bacteria > Vulcanimicrobiota > Vulcanimicrobiia > Vulcanimicrobiales > Vulcanimicrobiaceae > JAFAHZ01. The sequence goes on along the minus strand of CAVVZD010000008.1, from coordinate 526,021 downwards.
ATTAACCAGCTGGTCTTGCGAGGCCGGGAAAAGACCGAGAAAAAGGTCAAGACCCGGGCATTCCGCGTGATCCTCACCGGGCCCAAGCCCGGCCATCCCGACCTGCCGACCCGCAACTTCGAAGTGACCGGGAATCCGCAGCGTCGCGGCGTGTGCACTCAAGTCAAGACCGTTACTCCGAAAAAGCCCAACTCGGCGCTTCGCAAGGTCGCGCGCGTTCGCCTTACCAACGGCGAAGAAGTGACCGCGTATATCCCCGGCATTGGTCATAACCTTCAAGAGCATTCGGTTGTCTTGGTGCGCGGAGGTCGCGTGAAAGATCTCCCCGGCGTGCGTTACCATATCATTCGCGGCACGCTCGATACGGCCGGAACCGCTAACCGCAAGCAAGGCCGCTCCAAGTACGGCGCTAAGCGCGACAAGAAGAAGTAGCAGATGCCGCGCAAAGGTCCCGCCCCCAAACGGCAGATTCTGCCCGATCCCCGCTACAACTCGAAAGTGCTGGCGCGCTTCATTAATAAGGTAATGCTGCGCGGCAAGAAGTCGGTCGCCGAGCATATCACCTATGGTGCGCTCGACATCGTCGCCGAGAAAACCGGTCGCGACCCAATGGACATCTTTTCGCAAGCGCTTTCCAACGCGATGCCGCTGGTCGAAGTGCGCCCGAGGCGAGTCGGCGGTGCCACGTATCAGGTGCCGATGGAAGTGCGTCCCGATCGCCGTCAAGCCATGGCGATGCGATGGCTCATCGGTTTTGCACGTTCCCGCAACGGGCATTCAATGGAAGAGAAGCTTGCCAATGAATTGCTCGACGCCGCCAACAACACCGGCGCGACCATCAAGAAACGCGAAGACACGCACAAGATGGCTGAAGCCAACAAAGCATTCGCGCACTATCGTTGGTAAGATAACAGAGCATGGCTACCAGAGAGTATCCGCTCGAACGGACGCGGAACATCGGCATTGCCGCTCACATCGACGCCGGCAAAACGACCTGCACCGAGCGCATTCTGTTCTACACCGGTCGCGTACACAAGATCGGCGAAGTGCACGACGGCGCCGCGACGATGGACTGGATGGTGCAAGAGCAGGAGCGCGGCATTACCATTACTTCCGCCGCGACCGCAACGACGTGGCGCGATACCCGCATCAATATTATCGACACGCCCGGTCACGTCGACTTTACGGTGGAAGTCGAGCGATCGCTGCGCGTGCTCGACGGCCTCGTCGCGCTCTTTGATTCGGTAGCCGCGGTTCAGCCGCAATCCGAGACCGTTTGGCGCCAAGCCAACAAGTACAACGTTCCGCGCATCATCTTCGTGAACAAAATGGACCGCATGGGTGCGGATTTCTTTAACGTCGTCGAAAAGATTCGTGAGCGTTTGGGCGCGCGCGCGGTTCCGATCCAAGTGCCGATCGGCGCAGAAGATAACTTCAAGGGTGTCGTCGATCTCTTCACGATGAAAAAGATCGTCTACACGGACGACCTGGGTTCGTCGACGACGGAAGAAGACGTGGAAGGCGAGCTGAAGGAGCTCGCCATGAAGTGGCGCCAGAATTTGGTCGAAGCCATCGCCGAGCAAGACGATGCATTGCTCGAGAAGTTCTTCGAAGGCAGAGACCTTCCGATCGACCGCATGAAGACGGCGCTGCGCAAGGCGACCATTGAGGGCACGGTTCTGCCGATGCTCTGTGGCTCGGCTTTTAAGAACAAAGGAATCCAGCCGCTGCTCGATGCGGTGGTCGATTACATGCCATCGCCGCTGGAGGCCAAGCCAATCGTTGGGCGCGATCCAAAGAGCGGCGACGAGATCACGCGTAAGCCCAGCGACAGCGAGCCGTTCTGCGCCTTGGCGTTTAAGATCGCCACGGACCCGTACGGCAATCTGACGTACTTCCGCGTCTACTCCGGCGTCCTCAATAAGGGCAGCTACATACTCAACACGCGCAGCGGACGCAAGGAACGAATCGGTCGCATCTTGCGCATGCATGCCAACCACCGCGAAGACATTGATTCAATTGGCGCCGGCGATATCGCCGCCGCGGTCGGACTCGGCGATACGCGAACCGGCGATACGCTATGCGACGAAAAGGTGCCAATCACGCTGGAGTCGATCACGTTCCCCGAGCCGGTGATCTCGCAAGCGATCGAACCGAAAACGAAGGGCGATCAAGATAAGCTCGGCATCGCGCTGGCGCGGCTCGCGCAAGAAGATCCGACGTTCCGGATGCGTACCGATGAAGAGACGCAGCAAACGATCATCGCCGGCATGGGCGAGTTACATCTCGAGATCATTCTCGATCGGTTGCGGCGCGAGTTTAAAGTAGAAGCGAACGTCGGCAAACCGCAGGTTGCCTATAAAGAAGCGATAACGAAGACGGTCGAAAAAGAAGGGCGCTTCGTACGGCAAACCGGCGGCAAAGGCCAGTACGGTGATATCTGGCTGCGCGTCGAGCCGCAAAAGCCCGGCACGGGATTCGTCTTCGAATGGAAGATCGTCGGCGGCTCCGTTCCTAAAGAATATCAAAAAGCCGTGCAAGAAGGCATTCGCGAGTCGGCGCAAAGCGGCGTCCTCGCCGGATATCCGGTGCTCGATTTTAAAGCGGTTGCTTTCGACGGCTCCTATCATGAGGTCGACTCGTCGGAAATGGCGTTCAAGATTGCCGCGTCGATGGCGTGGAAGGAAGCTAATCGCTCCGCTGGCCCGGTCTTGCTCGAACCGATCATGAAAGTGGAAGTCACGACCCCCAAAGATTACATGGGAGCGATCAACGGCGACTTGATGCGCCGCCGCGGCGCCATCATGTCCACCGAGGAGGCTCCGGGTGGGGCGCAGGTCATCACCGCGCACGTACCGCTGTCCGAAATGTTCGGATATGCAACCGATATGCGCTCGGCAACGCAAGGGCGCGCGACGTACACGATGGAGTTTTCGCACTACGAAAAGGCGCCGCGTTCGGTCGAGGAAGAGATCGTCGCGAAGTCAGCCGTCAAGAAGCCGGCTCATGCTTGACGGGAGCGGGCCCGCTTGATATATTCCCATGGTCACGGCGCACGCGAGCCTAAACGCCAGGGTCCGAGGACTCGGCGTCGGGGTCGGCGTGCGCGTCTCTGTCGCTAGGATAGTCAGGATAGTAAAGGAAGCGGTTTTTCATGGCTAAGCAAAAGTTCAATCGGACGAAGCCTCACGTCAACATCGGAACGACCGGTCACGTCGACCATGGTAAGACGACGTTGACCGCCGCGATCATGCACTGTCTCGCGACCGAGGGACTGGCGCAGAAAGTAGGCGTCGATCAGATCGACAATGCGCCCGAAGAGAAAGAGCGCGGCATTACGATTGCGATCTCGCACCAGGAGTACGAGACGCCTAAACGCCATTACGCGCACGTTGACTGTCCCGGGCACGCCGACTACATCAAGAACATGATCACCGGCGCCGCCCAGATGGACGGCGCAATTCTTGTCGTTGCCGCGACGGACGGCCCGATGCCGCAGACCCGCGAGCACATCCTGCTCATGCGGCAGGTCGGCGTTCCGCGCATCATCGTCTTCCTGAACAAAGTCGACATGGTCGACGACGAAGAGCTGCTCGAGCTGGTTGAAATGGAGATCCGCGAGCTCCTGACGCAGTACGAGTTCCCCGGCGAGGATACGCCCATCATTCGCGGTTCGGCGCTGAAAGCGCTCAATTCGAGCGGTAAGAAGGGCGATGCGGACGCCGATCCGATCTTCAAATTGATGGACACGGTCGATTCGTACATCCCCGAACCCCAGCGCGAAGTCGACAAGCCGTTCCTCATGCCGGTCGAAGACGTGTTCACGATCACGGGGCGCGGTACGGTTGGAACCGGTCGCGTGGAGCGCGGGCAGATCAAGGTCGGCGAAGAGGTTGAAATCGTCGGTCTCAAGGACGAGACGAAGAAGACGGTCGTCACCGGCATCGAGATGTTCCGCAAGCTGCTCGATGCAGGTATCGCGGGCGACAACATCGGCGTTCTGCTGCGCGGCATCGATCGCAACGAAATCGAGCGTGGACAAGTGCTGGCCAAGCCGGGCTCGGTAAAACCGCACAAGAAGTTCAAAGCCGAGGTCTACGTCCTCTCAAAGGAAGAGGGCGGACGCCACACGCCGTTTTTCGGAAACTATCGTCCGCAGTTCTATTTCCGCACGACCGACGTCACCGGGACGATTAAGCTTCCTGAAGGGGTCGAAATGGTGATGCCCGGCGACAACGTTCAGATGGACGTCGAGCTGATTACGCCGATTGCATGCGAGGAAGGCCTGCGTTTTGCCATTCGCGAGGGAGGCCGCACCGTAGGCGCCGGCGTCGTCACCGCGGTGTCTGAATGATCGCCCTTTCCTAGATGCCAAAGCAGAAGATACGAATACGCCTCAAAGCGTACGATCATAAAGTGCTCGACCAGTCGGCCGAGCGCATCGTCGAAACGGCGAAGCGGACCGGCGCGTTTGTGAGCGGCCCGGTGCCGCTACCGACGGAAATCAACCGGTTCTGCGTTCAGCGCTCGACCAACAACGATAAAAAGTCACGCGAGCATTTTGAGATGCGCACGCACAAGCGGCTGATCGACATTCTTCAAGCCTCACCCAAGACGATGGATGCGCTCATGCATCTCGACTTGCCCGCCGGCGTCGACATCGAACTTAAAGCCTAGCCCGGGCCGGTGCCCACGCCTGCATCGTAGGAGGATCGATGGAACTCAAACCAACGTATCTCGGCACGATGATCTCTCTGGCGACCGTCGCTTTTGGCTTGATCGCGGCGGGTGCTTGGAACAAATTCATCAGCGACGCAATCGCCGTTTTCCTCAAGCCCGGCAACGGCGTCTTGGCCGAGTTGATCTATGCCATCATCATCACGTTGATCGCGATCTTGGTGGTCCAGGGTCTCGCCAAACTGGCCGAGAGAGAAATCGGCCCGAAGATTTAGGCGATTAGAGCGAGCCGGAGATATCCTTCTTCGGCGGCTTTCCGGAGCGGATCTTTACCCGGAGTTCGGGGCGATGTTGCAGCGGCGGGTAGACGTGCACGCGCAGCTCGAAGCCTTTGTTCTGCAATCCTAACGCGTAGGCTGCTTGCTGAATGCCGTGCAGAATGTGCTCGTTCAAGCCCTCGTCGGCAATCCCGAGATCCATCAAACTGTGCACGCTGTCTTTCAGGATGAGCGTGCAGCGAATCTCGCCGGCAACGGCCTGGGATTCCTGTTCTTCGTCGACCGGGTCGTCAAAGACGACGACGCGCTTGTCTTCGAAGACGACTTGTTTGTCGCCGACGATCTTTTGCCAGTCGCGCGGCTCTTTCGGCCATTTCGGTGGGCCACTCAGCACCTCTGCCGGAGTGATCTTCCTTCGATCCGCGGTAGCCACAAAATGCCTTTCATACAACGCGCCGGGAAAATCCTGGAGCGCGCTGAATCGGCGAAGCATGGCGCAGTGGATCTCAGAGCTCATCGCAGGCCCCGAGCAGCAACTTTGGGAAAAACCGGATCCCGACCACACGTTCCGCGGTCGTCTGGACGGCACGCGAGCCAAGGCCGATGAAGTCGTCTATCAAGACGATGACGTTTTTGCGTTTCGCCACCACGTCGATCCAGCCAAAGAAGAGTGGTGGGAAATCCACGTCGTCATCATTCCAAAAAAGTGGATTCCCACGATCTTGGACTTCGGCTTGGGCGACTCGCATCTCTGGAACCGGCTTATCGGCGGCATTCAAAAGGTTGCGTTGATTCTTGGGTTACCGGAGAAGGGGTTTTTGATCCGGATGGGCGTGTTGCCGCCCTACCAACATACCGAGCACGTGCACATCCACATCCTCGCCGGCAAGCATACGTTGCCGATGATTGACGGCCCGCTGCCGGATGTCAGCTGACGCTGCTGCACCCGCGGTACCCACCTCAAAGCCGACCTTATTCGTTGTTGCGCTAACGTTCGCCGGCATTTCGTCCACCGCGTTTGGCGGAGGGCAGAAGGCCAGCATTCGCCGTCAAATGCTTTCGCGCGGTTGGATGGACAGCGACGGGTTTATGGACGGCCTCGAGCTTGCGCAAGTCCTGCCCGGGCCGAACATTCTCAACCTCGCAATCTACTGCGGGCAGAAAGTGCGCGGCGTTTCCGGCGCAGTCGCAGCCTTTCTGGGCGCCAGCGTTCCGCCATTCATCATCGTGCTCATTGCGGGCGCGCTCTACTTCAAGTATGCGTCTAATCCGTACGTCCACGGCGGGTTGCGGGGCTGTGCCCTCGGTGCGCTGGGTCTGACGGTCGGCAACGCGTTGGAGCTGAGCTGGGACGAGCGCGGTGACTGGCTGCGCATCGTGTTGCTGATCGCAACGGCGGCGTCGGTTGCGATCTTTCACATGCCGTTGCTGCTCGTGTTGTTCGTGTTCGGCGGCATCGGCGTGGCCTACGAATATCGCCGGGTTCTGCGCGAGAAGCGCTCGTGAGCTCGGCATTGAGCACGGCGCTCCATCTGTTGTGGACGTTTTCGCAGTTGTCCATTCTGGGTTTTGGGGGCGGGAAGGGCATCATCCCGCAGATGCATCAAGACGCGGTCAGCCGGTATCACTGGATATCAAACGCGCAGTTCACGCAGTTCTATACGATTGGAAAACTTGTTCCCGGTCCGACGACCATCTTTGCGGCTCTCGTCGGATACGCGGCGATGCCGGGGCGCGCATGGCTTGGTGCATTGATCGCAACGATCGGAATGTTCGTGCCGTCAAGCGTCGTGATGGTGATTGCGGACTCGTATTGGGCCCGCATGCAGGCCTCGCCCTGGCGAACGATTCTTTCGCGCGGACTGGCACCGGCGATTGTGGGTTTAGTATGGGCGAGCGTGTGGACGATTAGTCGCGGCGCCGCCAGCGGGCCGCTGGCGTATGCTCTGTCGGCGATCGTCGCGATCCTCATGCTACGAACCTCGGCAAGCGCGCCGCTCCTGATCCTTGCCTCCGGCGTTGTGGGGATGATCGCTATGCGGTGATTGCCGCGGAAGTCTTTCTGCGGCTTGCCATAGAACGGGCAAGCATGCCCATCGAGCTCCACGAGACCCGGTCGCGAACGTTCCACGGCACCAAACGGCGTATCTTTCATTTATTGGAAGAGATGGGCACGTCCGGCGATCAAATTTGGCCCTTTGCATCCCAGCCGTTCATGCGTTCTCCGGGCCCACTCGTCGTCGGCAAGACGGAAGAGTGGCATCTCGGAATTCACAGCGTCCTGGATGAGGCGGTGCCGGAGGAACGGATCGTTTGGCGCTTTCAAAACGAAGGCGTCGACGGTACGCACGGGTTTCATCTGTCGAGCGAAGGCAAAGAGACCGTATTGCAGTATCGCGTCGATGCGCTGCTGTCCGAAATGGACGGACGGCTGCTGTGGCGCCGCTTCGAGGATCAATTCGAGCGCTCGACCGACGCACTCTTCGACAAGCTGGCGCGCGTCCTGAAGCGGTGACCGCTACCACAACCGGGCTTGCCGGGCCCGATGCCGTCGACTTTCTCGACGCGAGCGAATTGCTCACGAACGAAGAGCGGCTGATTCGCGAAACGGTTCGAACATTTGTCAACGAGCGTCTTCTTCCGTATGTCGCCGATTGGTTCGAGGCTGGGGTGTTGCCACGAGAGCTCGGGCGTGAGCTCGCCAAGCTCGGCCTGCTCGGGATGCACCTTCAGGGTTACGGATGTTCCGGCGCGAGCGCGGTTGCGTATGGAATCGCGTGCATGGAGCTGGAAGCCGGCGACGCCGGCGTCCGAAGCTTTGCGTCGGTGCAAGGATCGCTTGCAATGTACGCGATCTATCGCTGGGGCGATGATGCGCAAAAAGAGAGCTGGCTGCCGCGGATGGCACGTGGCGAAGCCATCGGGTGTTTCGGATTAACCGAGCCGGATTACGGCAGCAACCCAGGAGCGATGCGCACGACCGCACGCCGAGTCGGAACCGATTGGGTGCTCGACGGCACGAAGATGTGGATAACCAACGGATCGATCGCAGATATCGCGATCGTGTGGGCGCAGACTGATGAGGGGATTCGCGGTTTCCTGATTCCCGCGGGGACGAAAGGCTTTAGCGCCAGTGACGTGCATCGCAAGCTGTCGTTGCGCGCTTCGGTCACCAGCGAGCTCGTGCTGCAAGGGTGCCGCCTGCCCGCCAATTCAGTGTTGCCGCTAGCGCTTGGTTTGAGCGGACCATTAGTTTGCCTCAATGAGGCCCGCTTCGGAATCATTTGGGGCGCGATGGGGGCCGCGCGCACCTGTTACGAGACGGCGTTGGAGTACGCAAAGACGCGCGTGCAGTTCAATCGACCAATCGGTGGATTTCAACTCACGCAGCAAAAGCTGGTTGACATGCTGCTGGAGCTCAACAAAGGCATCTTGCTGGCACTGCACCTCGGTCGACTCAATGACGCCGGCCGGCTTCATCCCACACAAGTCAGTTTTGGGAAGCTCAATAATGTCCGCGAAGCGTTGCGGATTGCCCGCACGGCGCGCACGATTCTGGGCGCCAATGGGGTGACGCTCGAGTACCCCGTGATCCGCCACATGAACAATCTCGAGTCGGTGCTTACGTATGAAGGTACGTCTGAGATGCACACGCTGATTGTTGGCAAGGAAATCACCGGCCTCGACGCCTTTTCGTAGGGTGAGCCGCGCTTGACGCCTCCCCGCCGTCCCTGCTAAACTGCGTGGGTTGCGGTCCAGACCGGCTGCGCGTGTTGACGCGCGCCGGTTAAAGAAAAGACCCATACGCCTGGCCCAGTGGCCACATGAAACACTCATCAGGACGAGGAGCGCAGTGAAGAACATCCTTGGCCGCAAGGTGGGGATGACCAGCGTGTTCACCGACGACGGGCGCTACGTGCCCGTGACGGTGATAGAAGCGGGTCCCTGCACGGTCGTGGAGCGTCGGACAAAGGAAAAGCACGGCTACGACGCCGTCGCTTTAGGTTTCGGCGCGGTCAAGAAGGGTCGCGTCACCCGGCCCCTCGCCGGACATTTTAGGAAGCTCGGCGTTGAGCCGAGCCGTTTCGTTCGTGAGTTTCGCAGCGACATCGATGGCGTTGAGGCCGGAGAAACCATTACCGTAGCCGCCTTCGAGCCGGGCGATCGCGTCGATGTGGTCGGCATCTCAAAGGGTCACGGTTTCTCGGGCGGAATCAAGCGCCACAATTTTAGCGGCGGCGGAGCAAGCCACGGCTCGATGATCCATCGGCAGCCTGCTTCAAACGGCGACACGAACGCTGGGCGCACGACGCCCGGAAGCCGCCGGCCCGGGCACTTCGGCGTGGACCGAACGACGCTAGCGAATCTTGAAGTCGTCCGTGCCGATGCCGAGCGGAACTTGCTGCTCGTGCGCGGCCCCGTCCCGGGTGCGAAGAACGCCTTCGTGGTCATTCGCAAGAGCCTGAAGGCGCCGAAGGCTGCGAAGGCAGAGTAGTGATGCCCAACGTCATCGACACTTCCGGAAAAATCGTGCGCGAAGTGAGCGCTCCGGCCGTCTTCGACAACGATTTCAATGATAAGTCGCACGTCGTGTTTCGTGCCGTGCACCGCGAATTCGCTAATCCGCGGGCGGGCACCGCGTCGACGCGCAAGCGCGATGAGGTTGCCGGCGGTGGCCGTAAGCCGTGGCGGCAAAAGGGTACCGGTCGCGCCCGTCAAGGCTCAATTCGCTCCCCACAGTGGCGACATGGCGGGGTCGTGTTCGGCCCGCAGCCGCGCAGCTACGTAGAAGGACTCAATAAGAAGGAACGGCGTCTCGCGTTTGTGGCCGCGCTGGCCGATCGTTTCCGCAACGGCGCCGTAACCGTGCTCGACGTCTCGGATTTCTCAATCGCAAAGACCGGAGATTTCGCCAAATTGCTCTTCGGCGGATCGAAAGCGGCGAAAAAGGGAGCGACGACGCTCATTGTCTGCGCGCAAAATGAGGCGAAAACCGAAGCCATCGAACGGGTCAGCCGCAACCTGCAGCGCGTCGCGATCACGCATGGCGCTGCGCTCGACGTCAAGGACGTCTTGCGTTTTGAGCGACTGGTCTTTACCGTCAACGCATACGAGGCGCTCGAGAAGGCGCTGTCTTCGGAGAAATCGTTGTAATGGATGCTCGCGACGTCATCCTTTCGCCGCGGATCACGGAAAAGTCGATGGCCGACGCGTTAGCGCATCAGTACACGTTTTCTGTGCACCCGCGCGCGACGAAAACGCAAATACGGCATGCGATCGAGCAGATCTTCAAGGTTGACGTCATTAAGATCAATACCGTTAACGTGCGCGGCAAGCCGCGGAATTTCGCGCGTCGCGGCGTTCGCACCACCGGCAAGCAAAGTGATTTCAAAAAAGCCATTGTGACGCTGAAATCGGGCCAGAAGATCGAGCTAGGCGGCGTCAATTACTTTGAACAGTAGGCGTACGTAGAAATGCCAGTCAAGAAATACAGACCGACGTCGCCGGGACGCCGATTCGTCACGACCATGGATTTCTCCGAGCTTTCGAAGGTAGCTCCGGAGCGGTCTCTGGTCGAAGTTCGAAAGAAGCATTCCGGGCGCAACAACAACGGTCACATCACGGTGCGCCACAAAGGCGGAGGGACGCGCAAGATGTACCGTATTGTTGATTTCAAACGCGGTAAGGACGGCATTCCGGCCAAGGTGGCGACCATTGAGTACGATCCGAATCGATCGTGCCGCATCGCGTTGGTCAACTACAAGGACGGTGAGAAACGATACGTTCTGGCGCCGCTCGGCCTTGCGGTCGGCGACACGATCGAGTCCGGCTCGGGTGCCGATATCAAAATTGGCAACGCGCTTCCGATCCGCAGCATTCCTGTTGGTACGGTGATTCACAACATCGAGCTGCGTCCGGGAGAGGGAGGCAAACTCGTGCGGTCCGCGGGTGCCTCGGCACAGTTGATGGCCAAAGAGGATGAGTACTCACAAGTGCGCATGCCGTCGGGTGAAGTGCGCAAGATTCATATCAACTGCCGCGCCACGATCGGTCAGCTTGGCAACCTCGAGCACGAAAATCAAATCATCGGAAAGGCCGGCCGCTCCCGCCATTTGGGGAAGCGTCCCGCGGTACGCGGCGTTGCCATGAACCCGGTTGACCATCCGCACGGTGGAGGCGAAGCGCGGTCGACGTCGGGACGCCCGCCGACGACGCCATGGGGCCAAATGACAATGGGTAAGAAGACGCGCCGCAACAAGCGCACCGCCAAAATGATCGTTCGTAAACGAGGTTCCAAGTAATGGGGCGTAGCCTTAAGAAGGGTCCCTTCGTCGCGGAACATCTTCTTAAGAAAGTTGAGAAGCTTAACGAGACGCGCGAGAAACGCGTCGTGAAAACCTGGAGCCGCGGCTCGACAATCGTACCGGCGATGGTCGGGCATACTATCGGCGTGCACAACGGAAAGGTGCACGTACCGGTCTACATTACGGAGAACATGGTCGGTCACAAGCTCGGTGAGTTCGCCCCGACGCGGCACTTCCGCAGTCACGGTGGTGAAAAATCGACGGTGAAGGCAACTACGCCGTGACCGATCGGGTGGAAACTCCTCATGCCGTTGCGCACTTGCGTTTCGTCCGCACCGGACCGCGCAAGCTCCGTCGGGTTGCCGATGCGATTCGCGGCAAAAGCGTTCGCGAGGCATTAGTCATGCTGAAATTCGCGGACGTTTTCGCGGCCGAACCGATTTCGAAGCTCGTTCGCAGTGCCGTTGCGAATGCCGGCAATAACCACGACATGAACACCGACGAGCTGTACATCGCCCGCATCACCGTGGACGGCGGACCTGGAGGACGCTTCACGAAGCGCCTGGACCCCCGCGCGCAAGGCCGCGCCTACTTTAAGCGCAAGCGCCTTTCGCACGTCACCGTCGTCGTCAGCGAACACGCGCCGAAGAAGACGCGTGGAGCGCGACCAGGAGCCTCGGTGCAAGTTACCCGAACGAGCCGCCGCGCCGCCGCAAGCGCGCCGGCGCGGAAAAAGACCGCAGCGCGCAAGCGCACGCGCAAGGCGGCAGCCGCAAAGAAAGCGACTCAATAATGGGTCAAAAGATTCATCCGGTCGGTATGCGCTTGGGAATCACGCGCACGTGGGACAGCCGCTGGTTCGAACAAAAGCACTACATCGACTGGCTGCACGAGGACGTCGCCATCCGGAAGTTCTTCAACAAGTGGATGCGGTCGGCCGGGATCAGCAAGATCGAAATCGAGCGGCGCGCGAATCAAGCTCGCGTCATCATCAATACGGCCAAGCCCGGCATCATCATCGGCAAGCGCGGCGTAGGCATCGACGAAATTCGCAAGAATCTCGAATCGCTGACGCGCAAGAACGTTCAGGTCAACGTCGTCGAGATCAAGCATCCCGAGCTAGACGCGCGTTTGGTGGGGCAAAATATCGTCGATCAACTGGAGAAGCGCATCGCGTTTCGCCGAGCCATGAAGCAAGCCATCATGCGCACGATGAAAGCCGGCGCCCGTGGGGTAAAGGTTCAGGTGTCCGGACGGCTGGGCGGTGCAGAAATCGCGCGCACCGAGCGTAATGCCGACGGGAAGGTGCCGCTGCACACGCTGCGCGCCGACATCGACTATGCGCACGTTGAAGCGTTTACCACCTTCGGACGAATCGGCGTGAAGGTGTGGATCTATCGTGGCGAGGTCTTGCCGGATCAGCCGCGCGGCGACGGCAGCATGCGCGACCGGAGCGACCGCGGTGCGCAGCGACGCGATCGCGGTGGTCGCGGCGGACGCGGACCCCGTCCGGATCGGATCGCACAGCCTGCGCGGCCCGCACCTGCGTTAGAGCCTGAGCCTGTGGCCGTTATCGAGGCCGAACCATTCGCTCCAGCAGAATCATTCGCTCCAATCGAAGGTGCGCCGATTGCTGCGGTCGAGCCCGAGCCGGTAGCTGCAGCGGAGCCGGTAGCTCCGGCAGAACGAGCAGCTGAAAGAGAGCCGGTGGTGCCGGGGCCGGAGTTTCCCGCCTATGGCGAGCCGGAGGTAACGGAGTAACATGCTGACGCCCAAACGCGTAAAGTGGCGCAAGGTACAGCGCGGTCGGCGGAGAGGAGCCGCGGCGCGCGGCAGCTCGTTGACCTTTGGTGATTACGGATTGCAGGCGATGGAACCGTGCTGGATGACCAACCGCCAGATTGAGGCTGCGCGTATCGCAATGACGCGTCATATCAAGCGCGGCGGTAAAGTCTGGATCAAAGTCTTTCCCGATAAACCGGTGACGAAGAAGCCGGCCGAAGTTCGCATGGGCGCCGGCAAAGGAAATCCGGAACTCTGGGTCGCGGTGGTACGGCCAGGACGCATGCTGTTCGAGCTCTCGGGCGTCGAGCCGGTCGTTGCGCGCGAAGCGCTGCGGCGCGCTGCGTCTAAGCTCCCGATAGGAACGAAGATCATTTCGCGCGAGGAGGCCGCTGTATGAAGAAGAGCGAGCTAGCAGAACTGCGCGAGTTATCCGTAGCGGAGTTGCGGCAAAAGGCTCGCGACACTAAGTCGGAGCTCTTCAATCTTCGCTTTGCTTTGCGTACCGGTCATCTAACCGACTTCAGCAAGATTCGTGCCATGCGGCGAGTCTATGCCCAGATTCAAACCGTTATTTCCGAAAAGCGTCTGGCCGAGGGAGAGCATGGAGCAGCCTAACGACCGAAGCCTTCGCCGCATCAAACAGGGACGGGTCGCCTCCAACAAGATGGACAAAACCATCGTCGTCGTTTCCGAGACGCGCGTTCCGCATCCCGCGTACGGCAAGATCGTGCGTAAGTCGAGCCGGTTCAAGGCTCATGACGAGCGTAACGAAGCCAACGTCGGCGACATCGTGCGGATTATGGAATGCCGGCCGCTATCGCGCGACAAGCGCTGGCGCTTGGTCGAGATCGTGGAGCGCGCGAAGTAAATGATTCAGCAAGAAACGCGGCTGAAAGTTGCGGATAATTCCGGCGCGCGCGAACTGCTCGTTATTCACGTTTCCGGCGGAAGCCGTCATTCGTACGCACACGTCGGCGACATCGTCGTGGGCACGGTGAAGAGCGCTATTCCAGGCGCTGCCGTCAAGAAGGGGCAGGTCGTCAAGGCGGTCGTGGTGCGGACCAGCGCCCCGATTCGGCGTTCGGACGGATCGGTGGTGCGCTGCGACGACAACGCCTGCGTCATCATCAAGGGTGAAAAGGACAACTTGGATCCGCGCGGGACGCGCGTGTTTGGCCCGGTGATGCGCGAACTGCGTGACCGCGGTTTCTTAAAAATCGCGTCCTTGGCACCGGAGGTTCTGTGATGACCGCTAAGACGCAGCTGATCAAGGGCGATACCGTCATGATTCGCCGAGGGAAGGAAAAAGGAAAGCGCGGCGTCGTCAAGGCCGTTAACGCCGCTCGCGGCACCGCGACGGTCGAAGGCATCAACGTCGTGAAGCGCCATACCAAGCAGGGCTCAAAGTCCGGTAACATGGGTGGAGCGATGCAAACGGGCGGCATCGTCGAGAAGGAGTCGCCGCTGGCACTCTCTGCGCTGCAGTACGTCTGCGAAAAGTGCAAGACGCCGTCGCGCCTGCGCCGCAGCCGCAGCACCGATGGCATCGTGCACCGCATCTGCATCCGTTGCGGCGAGCCGGCGCACGAGTCGGCAAAGGGAACATAGCCGATGGCCGAGCGACTACGAGAGAAGTACGAGGGGCAAGTTCGCAAGCAGCTCCAGGATCGCTTTGGATATAAGAACGTCAACCAGATTCCGCGCTTGGCAAAGGTCGTCGTCAACATGAGCGTGGGCGAGGCGATCGTCAATCCAAAGTCACTGGACGCGGCGGTTTCGGAGCTGACGGCGATCACCGGTCAAAAGCCGATCGTAACCAAAGCAAAGAAGTCGATTGCGGCGTTTAAGCTGCGTGAAGGCACGAACATCGGGGCCAAAGTCACCCTGCGCGGCCCACGCATGTACGTTTTTCTCGATAAGCTCTTTAACATCGTTCTGCCGCGCATCCGCGATTTTCGGGGCCTGCCGTCCAAGTCGTTCGATGGCCGCGGAAACTATAACCTAGGTTTGCGCGAGCAGTTGGTTTTTCCGGAGATCAACTACGATAAGGTCGACAAGACGCGCGGAATGGACATCACGATCGTCACAACAGCGAAAACCGACGAGGAAGCGTCTGAGTTCTTAACCGCAATGGGACTGCCACTTCAGAAGGCACGGAGCTAGATACCAATGGCAAAGACGAGCATGATCGTCAAATCGCAACGCACGCCGCGATTCAGCGTCCGCAAACACAACCGGTGCCGCATCTGCGGTCGACCACGCGGGTTCTTGCGCAAATTTGCGATGTGCCGCATTTGTTTTCGTGAAAACGCCCACCGAGGCGTCGTTCCGGGGGTGACCAAGGCATCATGGTAACGACAACCGATCCGATTGCGGACATGCTCACGCGCATTCGCAACGCGAACACGGCCAATCACAAGACCGTCGACGTGCCGGCATCGCGCGCGAAGCAGGCGATCGCGCAAATTCTCAGAGACGAAGGGTTCATCGAGGGTTACGAGCGCTTGAGTGAAGGGCCGCAAGGCACGCTACGCATCGCGCTTAAATACGGCCCGGAAAAAGAGAAGGTCATAACGGGCTTGCGCCGGATTTCGCGCCCCGGCTTGCGCGTGTACACTGCCAAGACCGAGATTCCGCGGGTTCTGGGAGGCTTGGGTCTCGTGATTATCTCCACACCGCAGGGCATCATGTCGGGCAAACGCGCGAAAAAAGTTGGTGTCGGCGGCGAAGTCTTGGCATACGTGTGGTGAGAAGATGTCGCGAATAGGAAAGCTGCCGATTACCGTTCCATCGGGCGTTAACGTCAGCGTAAACGACGATGTGGTCTCGGTCAAAGGCCCCAAAGGTGAATTGCATCAGGCGATTCTGCCGCAAATGGTGGCGGTGAAGCTCAACGAGGGTAAGGTCGTGGTGGAGCGCAAAGGCGAAGCGAAAGTTCATCGTTCGATCCATGGGCTGACGCGGACGTTGATTGCAAACATGCTCGAAGGCGTGAGTAAGGGCTACCGCCGCAGCTTGGAAATTCACGGCGTCGGCTTTCGCGTCGCCAAGTCGGGGGAGAGGCTCAACCTTAGCCTCGGCTTTTCGCATCCGGTCGTGTTCGAAGCTCCCAAGGGTATCGTGCTGACAATCGAAGGCCAGACGAAGATTCATGTCGAGGGGATCGACAAGCAAGCGGTCGGCCAGGCTGCCGCGGAGATTCGCAACTTGCGCCCGCCGGAGCCATATAAAGGAAAGGGAATTCGGTACGCTGGGGAGATCGTTCGCAAGAAACTTGGCAAGGCCGGAAAGGCGGCGAAAAAATAATGCCGCGCATCTCAAAGAATGACGCTCGGCGATTCCGGCACGTGCGCTTGCGGAAAAAAATCGCCGGCACGAAAGCGCGGCCGCGCCTGTCGGTCCGACGGACGTTACACCACATTTATGCGATGCTCGTTGACGACACGCAAGGCCATACGCTCGCCGCGGCTTCGACGATGGAGAAATCGCTCGGCGGCGGTCTGGGGTCAAAGACGAATCTCGACGCGGCCAAAGCGGTCGGCAGCGCGATTGCCGCTAAGGCGAAGGCGGCCGGGATCTCCGACGTCGTGTTCGATCGCGGCGGTTACAAGTACCATGGACGTGTGCGAGCGCTTGCGGATGCGGCGCGTGAAGCGGGGCTGAATTTCTGATGCAATATCGTGGCGGTCGCGATCGCGACAATAGTGGATTCGAAGAAACGGTGGTGCGGGTCAACCGAGTTGCGAAAGTCGTTAAAGGCGGTAAGCGCTTTAGCTTTAGCGCACTCGTCGTCGTTGGCGATCGCAAGGGCAAAGTCGGCTTTGCAATTGGGAAGGCGGGCGAAGTGCCCGAAGCGATTCGCAAGGCGGTTGAAGCGGCCAAGAAAGCGTTGGTAACGGTCCCGATGGTCGAGCGAACGATTCCGCACGAAGTGCGCCACGAGAATGGTGCCGCGTCGGTGCTTCTGCGTCCGGCGGCGCCGGGAACCGGCGTGATCGCCGGCGGATCGATGCGCGCCGTCCTTGAACTTGCCGGCATTCACGACATTCTGACCAAGTGCTTGGGGACGACGAATCCCATTAACGTCGTCATGGCGACGGTCGAAGCGCTGCGATCGCTCAAGACTGCCGAGCACGTTGCTGCGTTGCGCGGCAAAACCGTCAGAGACATTTACACGGCCACCGAGCCGGCATCGTCGTAAAGAAAACAAGAAACAATGCCAGAGAAAAAATCGACGTCGAAAAAAGCGACCGCGCGAAAAGCGACGGCAAGAAAGGCGACCGCGACAAAGGCGACAACAAAACGAGCGACGATGAAGGCGAGGATTCAGCCTTCAGCGACGCCTTCGCCGGATGCGATTGCAACCGCCGATCGTTCGGTGCTCAAGCTCGGCGCGCTTAAGCCCGCGTGCGGAAGCAGACCGAAGCGCACGCGTATTGGACGTGGCCACGGCTCCGGGATGGTAAAGACCGGCGGTAAAGGCGGCAAAGGTCAAACCGTTCGCTCCGGCGGTGGGAAGGGCCCCGCGTTCGAAGGCGGTCAGACGGCGTGGGCACGGCGCCTCCCACATGGTCGCGGATATTCACAGAAGGGTCGCGATACGGGACATTTTGGCTCGCGGCTGGCGGTCGTGAACCTCCACCAGCTTGCGCAGTGGGATCCGGCCACCGAAGTCTCTCCCGAATCACTTCAAGAAAAAGGCGTGTTGAAATCTGCGCTTGACGGTGTGAAGATTCTCGGCGGCGCCAAAGAGGGGAAAGCGGTGCCGTCTGGTCTGCGTTTTCGCGACGTCGCGTTCTCAAAAACAGCGCGCGAAGTGCTAACGGCTGCCGGCGCGGAGATCGATGTTCAATAACCTCCGGGCAGCCGTGCTCGTCCCCGAGATCCGGCAGCGAATTGGTTTCGTCCTCTTTGCCTTCGCGTGGTTCGTCTTCATGATCCACGTGCAGCTTCCCAACGTCAATCAGGCGGCTTGGCAGCGCGTGCTGCAAAACGGCACGTTTTACAACCTACTGGGGTTTCTCTCCGGCGGCGCGCTACAGAAGCTGTCGATCATTGCCATGGGCATCACGCCCTACATCAACGCGTCGATTATCATGCAGCTCATGACCGTCGTAATGCCGCAGCTGGAAGAGCTTGCGAAGAAAGGCGGTGAGGAAGGGCGCAAGAAGATCAGCCAGTATACGCGCTGGCTTACGATTGTGCTCGCCACCATGCAAGGGACCTTCATGGCCGTAAGCATGCAGCGCAGCGGCGTCTTTTACGATAACAGCCTGACATTTCTGCTCTACGCGATCGTCGCGATGGTAGCGGGGACCATGTTCTTGATGTGGCTGGGCGAGCAGATCAGCGACAAGGGCATCGGTAACGGCGTATCGCTCATCATTTTCATCGGAATCGTCCTGCGCTTTCCAACCTACGTAACGCAGACGCTGTCGTCCACGACTCAGGGCGCCGAGTCGGTTTTCAATATATTGATGTATTTCGTGGTCGCTCTGCTGGTGATCGTATCCATTATCTTCCTGTACCAGGGCCAACGGCGCGTGCCCGTTCAGCAAGCGCGCCGGGTGGTCGGGCGGAAGATGTTTGCGGGACGCTCGACGTACATTCCGCTGCGGCTAAACAATGCGGGCGTGATCTCAATCATCTTCGCGATATCGATCTTGCTCCTGCCACAACAGGCGCTGTCGTGGTTCGGTCACAACGGTACGATCCCGGCCTATTTGCACTTGGGCGGCCCCTTTGAGTTGCCGGCCAACGCTGCCGCCTGGTCGGAATTCTTTAACGTATGGTTCTCGCCCAGCGGCGTGATGTACAATATCGTCTACTTCCTGCTGGTCGTCATCTTCACGTTCTTCTACAGCTCGATCGTGCTGAACACGCGCGACGTCGCGGACAATCTGAAAAAGACCGGAGCGTTTGTGCCCGGCATTCGCCCGGGCCAGCCGACGGTCGACTACTTGAACAAGATTCTTTTCCGAATCACCGCAGCGGCTGCGGTTTATCTCGGATTGCTGGCGGTCTTGCCGGGCGCGCTGCAGCGCGGCCTCTCGGTGACGACGTTCTATCTCGGCTCGACGTCGTTGCTCATCGTCGTCGGCGTAGCGCTGGATACGATAACGCAAATCGAGGCCCGTCTTGCGATGCGCGACTACCGCGGGTTCATCAAGCGATGAAACGATCTCCGTGCGATTAGTTTTTCTCGGCCCGCCGGGAGCCGGTAAGGGCACGCAGGCTCGAATCCTGCAGCAGCGCTTCGGAATTCCGCAAATTTCTACCGGGGACATCCTACGCGAACACCGTGCGCTGGGCACGGCACTTGGTAGCGAAGCCGAAAGCTATATGAAGCGCGGCGAGCTTGTTCCGGACGCGCTCATCGTTGCGATGATCGGCGACGTGTTGCAAAATAACTCCTCGGGATTCGTGATGGACGGCTTTCCGCGAACCGTGGCGCAGGCGGTCGCATTTGATGACTTGCTGGCGCGTAAGGGTTGGACGCTTGACGGCGTGGTTCTCTTCGATGGGGATCGCAAGAGGCTGACGGAGCGGCTCTCGGCACGCTGGGTCAATCCGCGTAACGGCCGCAGTTATAATGCCATTACGAGCCCGCCCAAAGTGGCCGGGCTGGACGATGACGACGGCGGTCCTTTGATCCAACGCGAGGACGATCGCCCCGACACGATCGTTACGCGTCTGGAAGAGTACGACGCGAAGACAAGACCATTGATCGATTACTATCGCGGCAGCGGCAGGCTCGTCGAGATCGACGCCCTTCGCGATGTGGACAAGCTCGCCGCGGAATTAGCGAGCGCAATCCGCGTCGAACGTGCGACTCCCTGATGGTTGCACTGAAGTCCCCTCGAGAAGTCGAAATCATGCGGCGCAGCGGCAAGATCACATCGAAAGTGTTGACCGACCTGATGAAGGCGGCGCACGCGGGCATGACCACCGGTGAGCTCGATGCGATGGCTGAAAAGGGGATTCGCGGTCTTGGCGGGATTCCGACGTTCAAGGGCTATCGCGGTTTCCCGGGCTCGATTTGCGCGTCGATCAACGACGAAGTCGTGCACGGTATTCCCGGCTCCCCCGTACTTCGCGAAGGCGACTTGCTTTCGATCGATATTGGTACAACGTTGGATGGGTACGTCAGCGATAGCGCGGTCACAATCCCGATCGGTAACATTCCGCAACGAGCGCTGAAGCTGCTCCAGGTAACGCAGGAATGCCTCATGATCGGAATCGGTCAAATGCAGAAGGGAAACCGCGTCGGCGATATCGGCGCGGCCGTTCAAGCTCATGCCGAGCAGCACGGCTACGGCGTCGTGCGCGAGCTGGTCGGTCACGGCGTCGGTCAAGCGATGCACGAAGAACCGCAGGTGCCCAACTATGGCAAATGCGGGACGGGCATGGAATTACGGATCGGTCTCGTGCTTGCCATCGAGCCGATGATTACCGAGGGAAACCCGGCGGTGAAGATTCTCAAGGACGGCTGGACAGTCGTGACGGCAGATGGTAAACTCGCAGCGCACTTCGAGCACACGATCGCCGTAACCGACGACGGGCCGAAAATCTTGACGCTGAGGGACTACGCGGAGCATCCCGAGGTCGACCGCTATCGGCCCGAACAGGAAGCGATCGCATGAGGAGCCCGCAGTAAAGCATGGCGCGAAAGAAGCGTGGTGGCCGCCGCCCGGCGCGAAAGGCGGATGCCGAAAAAGCGGCCAGGACGGCGACGCCAAAAGAAGAGGCGATCGAAGTCGAAGGCACGATCGTGGAGCCGTTACCGAATGCGATGTTTCGCGTCGAGCTGGCCAACGGTCATCGCGTGCTGGCGCACGTGTCGGGGAAGATCCGGATGAACTTCATCCGCATTTTGCCCGGAGATCGAGTGCTTGTGGAGCTGTCGCCGTACGACCTCACCCACGGTCGAATAACGTATCGGTATAAGTAAGGAGTAACGTGTCACCCTGAGCAATGTCAGTCTGAGCTTGTCGAAGACTTGTCGAAGGGCGACGAGAGAAAATAGCAGATGAAAGTAAGACCAAGCGTCAAGAAGATTTGTGAAAAGTGCAAGATCATTCGCAGGCATGGTAAGGTGCGCGTGATCTGTGACGTCAATCCAAAACATAAACAGGTGCAAGGATAAAGTATGGCTCGTATCGCTGGTATAGACCTTCCGCGCGAGAAGCGGATCGAAGCGGCGCTAACGTACATTTATGGCATTGGTGCTCCGACGGCGCGTAAGCTGCTCGCTCACGCGGGCATCAGTTCGGATTTGCGCGTCAAAGCCATGAGCGAGGACGACGAAAAGAAGCTGCGCGACGCGATCGATGCGTTGCAGCTGCGCGTCGAAGGCGATCTGCGCCGCGAGGTGCAAGGGAATATCAAGCGCCTGATGGACATCGGATGCTATCGCGGAATGCGGCATCGTCGCGGCCTGCCCGTCCGGGGTCAGCGTACGAAGACCAACGCGCGCACCCGCAAAGGTCCAAAACGGACGGTGGCTGGGAAGAAGAAGGTCATCGCCAAGAAGTAATTTGCGCAGGCCGCAATGATCTACGTCGGCACGTGCGGCTTTGCGTATAGGGATTGGGTTGGGCCCTTCTATGCCGGCACGACCAAGCCGGCCGAAATGCTCGCCGAATATGCGCGAGCTTTTCGGGCCGTCGAGATCGACTCGAGTTATTACGCCGTCCCTGCGGCTCGTAGTGTAGCCTCGATGGTGGCGCGTACGCCGCCTGGGTTTCGGTTCACTTTCAAAGCGCCCCAGAGCCTTACCCATCCGCCCGATCCAACCAGCCTCAACGTCCACGCCGACGCCGAACATCTGCTGGAAGCTTTGCAGCCCGCGCGCCAGGGCAAGAAGCTGGCCTGCGTGTTGCTGCAGTTCCCAAACGCGTTCAAACCCGAAGGAAGCCGAGAGCTTTATCTTCGCCGGCTTATCGAGTCGCTCGACGGCGTTCCGGTCGTGGTCGAATTTCGGAATGCTCAGTGGCAGCGGCCCCAAACGCTCAATATGCTGGCCGAGCTCGGGGCCGGCTACTGCAACGTCGACATGCCGCACTTGGAAGGTTTGCTCCGTGCATCGGCCGATGTCACCGGTCCGATCGGTTACGTGCGCCTCCATGGGCGCAATGCGAAGATGTGGTGGCGCGGAACGAACGTGACGCGATACGATTATCTGTATAGTCCGCAAGAACTGGGGCCTTGGACCGATCGCGTCGCCGAAATCGAACGGCAAGCCCAAGAGACGTACGTGTTCTTCAACAACCACGCCAACGCGAAGGCCGCAAAGAATGCAGCAATGATGACGGCGCTGCTCGATGACCGCTACGGCAACGATGCCCGCGACGTCGTCGCTCACGCAGAGGGCGGCCTACCCGAGCAAAGCTCGCTACCGGGCCTGTGAAAGCGGTAATTACTGCGGGCGGCCGGATTGCGGGCGAGTACGCGCGCGAAGCCGGTACGACCGTTAAGGCCCTCGTGCGGGTCCGCGGCACGACGATGCTCGATCGTATCATCGAGGCGCTTCGCGAAGTCGGCGCGACGCGCATCGCGGTGGTGGGCGGCAACGAGGTTCGTAGCGCATGCTCGGCCCGTGTGGAGTGCATCGTCGACGAGGCGAGGAGTGGGTCTGCAAATCTCGTGAAGGCATTGCGCGCGTGGCCCGACGATGGTGAGCCGCTGCTGTACGCTACGAGCGACATGCCCTACGTCGATGCTGACGCGGTTGCGGATTTTCTGGGGCGCGTACCAATCGGTCACGTGGCGCTCCCACTGGCCGAAGCCGATGCATTTTCAAAACGCTTTCCGGGCTGTCCGCCGTTCGGCATCACGCTTGCCCGAGAGCGCGTCGTCAATGGTGACGTCTTTTACGTCCCGCCCGGTCTGCTCGAACGCGTCGAACGGATTGCGGCGCGATTCTTTGATGCACGCAAGCATCCGTGGCAGATGGCGCAGCTGGTCAGCGGACGCGTGCTCGTTCGTTTCTTACTCGGCCGCTTGCGCATCGAAGATCTCGAGGTCCACGGGCAGCGGGAACTCGGCGTTCCGGCTCGCGCGATTCGGGGGTGCAAGCCGGAGCTGGCCTTCGACGCCGATACGATCGCGGATTACCGGTATGTCATCGCCCACGAGTAGGGAGGCGCTCCGGCCGAGTCCGCTTCGATTGGCGCTTTTCTGGCTCGGCATTCAGGCCGTTTGGGGAGCGTTGCTCGGAATCTCGCTGCAGGCTCGTACCGTGCAACTTGCGAGCGGGAATGCTATGATTGCCTACGGGCATCTTGCAACGGCCGGTGCAATGGTTGCGGCTGTCGTGCAAATCGTCGCTGGTCCATGGTCGGATGCGCGGCGCCGGCACGGGAGCAGGCGGGTAGAGTTTTATCTCGCCGGCGCGCTCGCGGCCGCAATTGCAATCGGAGCATTCTACTCGGCTAGCAGCATGAATGCCCTCGTGATCGCATTCCTCTGCGTGCAGGCGACGATGAATCTGGCGAGTGGCCCGTACCAGGCGATCATTCCCGATTTCGTGTCGCGCGATCGTTTCGGCGTTGCGTCGTCATGGATGGCTGCGTTGCAAAGCGCCGGCAATGCGGTGGGGGCGCTGTGCGCGAGCTTGATCGACGACGCACGCTGGCTTGCGACGGCGTTGATCGGAACGCTGCTGGCTACCTGCGCGATTACCTCTGCGCATGTGTCGCGACTTGCGCTTCAGGCAGCACCGCCGCCGGAGAAGCTTCGCATCACGCGGTCGTTCGTCGACCTGTTCATCTCGCGCGCGTTGGTATACGTCGGCTTCTATACGCTCTTGGGCTATCTGCTCTTTTACGTCGATGGTGTGCTGGGCGCAGCCTCGCTGGCGCAAGCGCGGCGCGAAAGCGGGTTGCTGATTTTAGCATTTACGCTGGTCGGCGTCGCCGGAGCGGCCGTTGCGGCAGCTCCAAGCGATCGTCTCGATAAGCGCCTAGTGGCAACGATCGGTGGGTTCATCGTGTGCGTAGCGCTCGGAATTTTCATCGCAGCGCATGGACTCGCTGCGGCGGCTGTTGCAACCGCGATTGCCGGGTTCGGATGGGGAATTTTTCTGGTTGCAGACTGGGCGATTGCCTGCCGCATTTTGCCAACTGGCGCGCTCGCGACGACGATGGGAATTTGGAATCTGGCGCTGCTCGCGCCGCAAATCGTCGCGCCCGCATTGACGACGGCCGTTCTGCAGCGTTTCAGCCTGACCGCGGCAGCGACTGGACCGAAGGCAGCTTTCGGCTTGGCGTTAAGTGAGACTCTGCTTGGAATCGCTTGGTTGTGGCGTTTACGGCGTTGCGTTGTGGGGAATTAACGGGTATTGTGCGATTGTGCGTGCAGGGGATAGAAAAGCGCCTGCTCGCCGACACACCTTTACTAAGGAGGCTTTTTTCGTGAAGCGACTGAGTACCGGAGTCCTCGCAGCGCTGATTGTAGTGGTCTGCGGGCTCAAAGCGGTCGCGGCCCCGTCGAATGCTGCCCAGGGAAACACTGGCAACCTGGTAGCGCAAGCGGGGTCGATGCCGGCGGCGAACTTCGGATCTCCGCCTTCGGGTTCCATCCCGATTCTTTTTAACGATCATCATGTCTACTCCAAACCCGACGTTCTCAAGCAAGGACGCGTGTTAGCTGCGCTGGTGAAAAACGGCACGCTGCTCATTCCAATGCGCTCGATGTTCGAGCAAATGGGTGCGACGGTGTCGTACGATGCCGGCAGCAAAACGGTGACGGTAACGAAACCCGGCTCGGAAGTCAAAGTAACGGTCGGCAAGCCTGAAGTGATGATCAACGGTGAATCGCGTCCGCTCGACGTGCCGCCGATGATCTATCAGGGCACCGTGCTCGTTCCGGTTCGTGTGATTTCGGAAGGCATGGGCGCCTACGTACAATGGGTTCCGGATCAGCACGTGGTCGTCGTGCGCTACTTGCCGCCGACGCCACCGCCGACGCCCGCGCCGGCACCGCCGACAACGGCTCCAGCGCCGCCGACGCCGACGCCGGCTCCTGTACGGACGCCGTACAACGAGCTCTTCGTTGCTGGTGACTACATCTTCTCGCCAACGGTCTATAACGAGTTCAGCCCCGGTAACAAGGGCAGCAACACGTTTGCGATTCGCGGCGCCGCTGAGTTCGATGCCGGTAACATTCCGTGGATGATCGAGGGATCGTTCGAGCGCTGGGAATATCCGCACAACTGTAACGGTTTTGCACCCGGCACGACGACCTATCTACCGGAATGCTACGTCACGACCATCGGGTCGACCGGAGCAACGCCGGTGTTGACGAGTCAACCACCCGGGGATACCAATGTCGACGTGCGGCTGGGCATTCGCGTGTTGCAGCCACGCGTCTACCTCGGCGTCGGGTACCTCTGGATTACCAACAACTACGGCTATCCGAACTTAAACGGCGTTGGCTTCGGATTGGACAAGCTGCCCGATCTGGACCAAGCGCTCTCGTTCTTCGGAAACATCTGGTACTATCCGTCCGCCAGCGGGTCGATCACGACAGGCGTCAAACCGACCAACTACACGTTGGCCTACAACGTCCTGAAGTACCAAATCGGCGTGAACTACGTGCTGGGCAACAGCCCGGTGTTCATCGAGGCCGGCTGGATGGGCGACTCTTGGAATGCCAAGCAGAACGCCCCGATCAACCGCTCGTACAACGGCCCGTTCGCGGGCATAGGGCTGAAGGTTCCGATCAACTTCTAGCCCAGGGGTCCAGCATGCAAAAGGGGGTCCGGTCTTCTGACCGGACCCCGCTTGTTTGAGGGCGAAGGCAAGCCGTAGGAAATCTAGAGGAGGAGCTTCGTGAACCGATTCAGCCTTGCGCTTTTGTCCCTCGTGCTTGCGGCTTGCGTCCCGGCGCTCGCATCGGCCCAGGCCGGCGGCTCGATGCCGGCGGCGAACTTCGGATCTCCGCCTTCGGGTTCCATCCCGATTCTTTTTAACGATCATCATGTCTACTCCAAACCCGACGTTCTCAAGCAAGGACGCGTGTTAGCTGCGCTGGTGAAAAACGGCACGCTGCTCATTCCAATGCGCTCGATGTTCGAGCAAATGGGTGCGACGGTGTCGTACGATGCCGGCAGCAAAACGGTGACGGTAACGAAACCCGGCTCGGAAGTCAAAGTAACGGTCGGCAAGCCTGAAGTGATGATCAACGGTGAATCGCGTCCGCTCGACGTGCCGCCGATGATCTATCAGGGCACCGTGCTCGTTCCGGTTCGTGTGATTTCGGAAGGCATGGGCGCCTACGTACAATGGGTTCCGGATCAGCACGTGGTCGTCGTGCGCTACTTGCCGCCGACACCGCCGCCAACAGCACCCCCAACGCAAGCGCCGCCTCCGCCACCGCCGCCAACCCCGTCGCCGATTCCGGTCGCGACGCCATACCAAGATATCTTCGTTGCTGGTGACTACATTATTTCGCCGCGCGTCTATAACGAGTTCAGCCCGGGCAATACCGGTAGCGGCTCGTGGGGTGCGCGCGGTGCAATCGAGTTCGACGCGCTGCACATTCCGTGGATGATCGAGGGAAGCTTCGAACAATACCAGTATCCGCACAACTGCGGCACGGCGCTTGGTGTTGCTCCGCCCGATCCGCAGTGTTACGTCACGACCATCGGCAAGACCGGCGCAACGTACGTTCCGACGTTTACCGCGCGCGACACGGATTGGGACATACGCCTTGGGTTCCGCGTGATCGAGCCGAAGGTCTACATTGGCGTCGGCTACCTCTGGCGTTCCACCAACTATGGTTACCCGACGCAAAATGGTGTCGGATTCGGCATTGAAAAACTGCCCGACCTCAATATCGCGCTTTCGTTCTTCGGCAGCTTTTGGTATTACCCGACGGTCAGCGGGACGATCACGACGGGCGTCGTGCCGACGAGCTATTCGCTTTCGTACAACCTGTCCAAGTATCAAATCGGTCTGGACTACGTCATCGCCAATAGCCCGGTCTTCCTCGACGTCGGCTGGATGGGGGACGCGCTCAGCAGCAAGACTAACGCTCCCACGGGATCAGACGCGCAGGGACCCTTCGCCGGTTTGGGCATCCGCTTCTGACGAGGAGCGCTTGACCCGCTCGCCGGGCGTGGGGTAAGATACCGTCTTGGTGCCCTCCCCTCTCTTGGGCACTCGCGGCAATTTCAGCATCTTTCGGAGATACGTTTGGCGGCTAAGAAACAGGCGAAGACGCGTCGCAAGCGCGAGATTAAGAACGTGCAATCGGGCGTTGCCCACGTGCACGCATCCTTTAACAACACGATTGTATGCATTAGCGATCCACACGGGAACGTCGTTTCGTGGGCATCGGCCGGTAACTTGGGTTTTAAAGGCTCGAAGAAGTCGACCCCGTTCGCAGCACAGATGGCTGCAGAAGCGGCCGCTCGTAAAGCGATGGATCATGGCATGCGGTCGACCGAGGTCCTTGTCAAAGGACCAGGCGCGGGTCGCGAGGCGGCCATCCGCTCGCTTCAGGCCGCCGGTCTCGAGATCACGATGATCAAAGACGTCACGCCGATTCCGCACAACGGCTGCCGCCCGCCCAAACGCCGTCGCGTCTAACGTAGAGAGAGGATATGTCGCGTTACATCGGTCCGGTGTGTCGTCTGTGCCGTCGCGAAACTGCGGCCAGCAAGACCGGCGAAAAGATCAAGCTGTTTCTCAAGGGCGACCGGTGCTTATCGAAAAAGTGCGCCGTCGAGCGCCGCGGAACGGCACCCGGCCAAAAAACGACCGGCAAATCTCGCACGAAGATTTCGGAATACGGACGCCAGCTGCGCGAAAAGCAGAAGATGCGCCGTTACTACGGCGTGCACGAAACGCAGTTCGAGAATTACTTCCGCGAGGCCGCTCGCGTACCGGGACAGACCGGGCGCACCTTCTTGCAGTTGCTCGAACGCCGGCTCGACAATGCGGTCTACCGGCTTAATCTCGCGACGAGTCGCGCCCAGGCTCGTCAGCTGGTGACGCATCGCCACTTTCGCGTCAACGGGCGCATCGTAAACGTTCCGTCGTACATTCTCAGACCAGGTGACGTTCTTTCGATCGCCGAGCGCAGTCTCAAGTCGACCGTCTTCGAGGCGAACTTGGAGGTTGCGGCCGGCCGGCGTCCGCCGGAATGGCTCGAATGGAACGATCAGGAGAAGACCGGCAAAATGCTTTCTCTGCCGTCGCGCGAGCAAATCGACACGCCGGTCGACGAACAGCTGATCGTCGAGTATTACAGCAGATAACAACAACCCGCCGCTGCTAGGCGTACGATCGGTTTCGATCGGGGATCGGAACCGGATAACGTAAGCAGCCACAAAGGAACCTAGACCGATCATGACCATGTTGGAAGCGCCCGTCGGCGCAACCATGGAAGTTCGCGAACGCCGCGACAACTACGCAAAATTCATCATCGAACCGCTCGAACGAGGCTTCGGCATCACGCTGGGAAATGCGCTTAGGCGCATTCTGCTCAGCTCCATCCCAGGCGCGGCCGTCACCTACATGAAGATCGACGGCGTCTTGCACGAATTCTCGACGATTCCCGGGATGGTGGAAGACACGATTGCACTGATGCTCAACCTTAAGGGTCTGCCGGTGAAACTGAGCACCGAAGAACCCAAGGTGCTGACGCTTAATGCGGCCGGCGCACGCGAGGTGACCGCGGGCGATATCGCGCCCGATGCGGACGTCGAAATCCTCGATCCGAATTATCGCTTGGCTACGCTCTCTGCGAAAGACGCGAAGCTTTCGATGGAGATCGGAGTGGAAAAGGGCCGTGGGTACGTCATGGCCGACCGCCAGCGGAACGTCGAGCACATGATCGGGCTCATCCCGCTCGACTCGCTCTTTTCACCCATTCGAAAGGTAAACTTCACCGTCGACGATACGCGCGTCGGTCAGAGCGTCGATTTCGACCGGCTGACGATCGAAATCGAAACCAACGGCTCGATTACGCCGGACGAAGCGCTGTCGACCGCGGCGGCAATCATGCAAGAGCAGCTCGACCTGTTCGTCTCGTTTACGAATCGGACCGAGCCGTTGCCGGAAGTTCCTCCCAACGAATGGGACATCCCGGTGGAAACCCTGAATCTCTCTGTTCGCTCGTTCAACTGTCTCAAGCGTGCCGGTATTTCGAAAGTCTCAGAGCTGCTTGACCTTACCGAAGACGAAATCATGAAGATGCGCAACTTCGGCAAGAAATCGTTGGACGAAATTAAACAGGTGCTTTCAGAGAGGGGGCTCTCGTTACGTCAGCCGTAACGAGAGAATGAAGGCCGAATGCCGCATCAAATCGCTTACAAGCGTCTCTCTCGTACCGACGGCCATCGGCGCGCGCTGTTAAGGAACTTGGCGACGTCGTTGTTCAAGCACGAGAAGATCGAGACGACGTCGAGCAAAGCCAAGGAAATCAGCCGCGTCGCCGAGCGGCTCATTACCACAGCGATGGCTGGCGATCTTTCGGCGCGCCGCAGGCTGGCTGAGTACATAACCGAGCCAGCGGTGGTGAAGAAGCTTGTCGAGCAGATCGCTCCCGCGCTCAAAGGGCGATCTGGCGGTTACACTCGGATCACCAAGACGCGGGTGCGGCCTGGGGATGCGGCCGAGCTATCGGTTATCGAAATCGTAAAGTAGCTAGGGAAGCTCGGATTTAGCGATCTCGTTGTCGCCGCGGTCCTCGATTACCGTAGTAAACTTCGGACCGCGGCTCCTAGAGCTCATCTAAATCGGCGTTTCCTTAAAGCAAAAAGAACAGCACGGTCCCGACAATGACTCCGATGATGACGATGACCGTCGGGGCATACGTACGTCCGTAGGATGCTGCGCCGAGCAACCCAAGACCGATGCCGACAACGCCGGTTCCCGGATAAACATTGAGATAGAGTTGGTGGGCAAACGTCGTCGGGCGGATCGATGGGCCCACGTACGCATGGGCGAGTGCGGTGGAGAGAAGCACGCCAAAAAATGAGACGACGAAGATCTGCAGCGGCGTACCGGGACGCTGGAGGGCCAACGTCAAGATAGCGATGACGAGCGCGGCAATAAGCGCGTGGCCTGGTTGGAGCGGCTCCCCGGCGAGGCCGATGCCAAGAAAGAATGCCGCGATTCCAACGGCTCGAACGTGCGTCATGTCGAGCTTCTCACGAGCACAGCGGACGCGGGCCGGCGTAAATCAAATCGCTTTTCGGCATCGTCGGCAACATATCGCGCGATTGCCAGCGACGACGTAGCTCCGGGCGACGGAGCATTACGAACGTGGAGCACCGTGTCGCTGCCGTCGAAGACGAAATCGTCGACCAAGGAGCCATCGGTCGTCACCGCCTGGGCGCGCACGCCGGACGGGCCGGCCAGCGTGTCGTGCGCGGTGAGCTCGGGGATGTAACGCTGCAGCGCTTTCACGTACGCTCCGCGAGCGACGTCTCGGAACATCTCGCCCACGCCTGTCAAAAGATACCTGTTCGCGAGTTTGATGAAACCGGGATAGGTCAGCGTTTCGAAGAGATCGCTCGGATTGATCGTCGCAAAACTGTAGCCTTCGCGCGCAAAAGCAAGCACGGCATTCGGGCCTAGCCAAACGTCGCCGTTCATTCGGGGCGTGAAGTGTACGCCGAGGAACGGAAAGCTCGGATCCGGCACCGGATAGATATTCCCTTTGACGAGGTATCGTTTTTCCGGCTTAAGGATCATGTAGTCGCCGCGGAATGGAACGATCTTGGGATCGGCGCGGCTGCCCGTCATCTTGGCGAGGCGATCGGAGTGAAGACCGCCGCAGGTCAACACGTATCTGGCTTCGACCTCGTGGGTGCGCGTCCGAAGAATGTTGCTTGATCCTCGGCGTTCGATACCCGTGACCTCGGTGTTCGTTTCAAGCTCGCCGCCGGCGGCGAGCACGTCGTCGGCGTACCTGCGGGCGACCACGCCGTAGTCCACGATGCCGGTGAGCGGCGAATAGATCGCTTTGATTCCGCAGCAATGCGGCTCGCGCTCGGCGATGCCTGCGCGATCGAGGATTTCGAGATGTTCGATCCCGTTGGCTACGCCGCGCTCGTAAAGTTGCTCGAGAAGCGGGAGCTCGCGTTCATGCGTCGCGACGATGAGTTTGCCGACGTTTTTGTACGGAATGTGCTTGCGCTCGCAGTAGGTCAAAAGCGCTCGTCGACCTTCGACACAGAGTTTCGCTTTGAGGGATCCGGGCTTGTAGTAGATGCCGGAATGAATGACGCCGCTGTTATGGCCGGTCTGTTGCGATGCCAGCACCGCATTTTTTTCGAGTACGGCCAGCTTGAGCAACGGGTGGCGCTCGAGCAGCTCTCGGGCGGTCGCCAGACCGATGACGCCTCCCCCGACAATTGCCACATCGTACGCCACACCAAGCTCATTCTCGCTCGCCTGGGAAGTGCCCGCCCGGGAAAAGGTCGAAGCCGTGGCTATGACGACGACACTCGAGCGCATCGCGCCCTTCAAGAACGAGACCGTTAAGAACTTTCAGGACGCTCGTGACCGAGCTGCCATGGAGGCGGCGCTCGCGGAAGTGAAGCGCGATTTCGGCAAGCATTATCCGCTGGTCATCGACGGCCGCAAGGTTGAAACGGAAAAGACAATCCGTTCGCTCAATCCTGCCGACCCGGATCAGGTCGTCGGTCTCACGAGTTCTGCATCCAAAGAGCAGGCGAACTCCGCGATCGACGCGGCAGCGCGTGCATTTGAATCTTGGAAGCGCCTGACGCCTCCCGAGCGTGCCGAGTACTTATTCAAGGCAGCCGCACTACTGCGAGAGCGTCGTTTCAAGTACGACGCGTTGCTCGTGTTTGAAGTCGGTAAGAGCTGGACGGAAGCTGACGGCGACATCGCCGAAGCAATTGACTTTTTGGAATTCTACGCGCGCGAGGCGCTACGCTACGCCGAACCGCACCCGGTGGTTCCGCTCGAGGGAGAGCAAAACGAGCTCGTTTATATTCCGCTCGGGGTTGGGGCAGTAATTCCGCCTTGGAATTTCGCCGGCGCGATCATGATCGGAATGACGTCTGCTGCAATCGTGACGGGCAATACCGTCGTGCTGAAGCCGTCGAGTGATTCCGCGATTGTTGCGGCCTGGTTCGTTGATTTGTTGCACGAGATCGGGTTGCCGCCCGGCGTCGTTAACTTCATACCGGGCTCGGGCAGTGAGATCGGCGATTTGATCGTCTCACATCCGAAGATTCGGTTCATCGCGTTCACGGGATCGAAAGAGGTTGGTTTGCATATCAACGAGCTCGCCGCGAAACCGCAACCAGGCCAGAAGTGGATTAAGCGCGTCGTTGCGGAGATGGGCGGGAAGGATTCAATTGTCGTTGCCTCCGATGCCGACGTCGACGCTGCAGTCGAGGGCGTGGCGGTTTCGGCATTCGGATACCAAGGACAGAAATGTTCGGCGTGCTCGCGCGCGATCGTTGAGGAGGCGATCTACGACGAGTTCCTCGAGAAACTCCGGACCCGGGTCGAGAAGATCGCGGTTGGCGATCCCAGCGATCCGAAAAACTATATGGGTCCGGTCGTCAACGAAGGTGCGCTTAAATCGATTTCGGCCTATATCGAGAAGGGGTCGAAAGAAGGGCGCTTGATCGCGGGCGGCAAGCGCGTCGGCGATAAAGGCTACTTCCTCGAACCAACCGTGATCGCCGACGTCGCACCGGATGCAGTCATCGCGCAGGAAGAAATATTCGGACCGGTGCTCGCAGTCATCAAAGCCAAAGATTTCGACGATGCGATGCGGATCGCGAACAACACGGAGTTCGGTCTGACGGGATCGCTCTACACACGCGATGAGAAGAAGATCGATCGCGCACGCGAGGATTTCTTTGTCGGCAACCTTTACTTTAATCGCAAGAGCACCGGCGCGATGGTGGGCGCGCACCCCTTCGGCGGATTCAACATGTCCGGAACCGACAGCAAAGCCGGCGGCCGCGACTATTTGCTGCTCTTCATGCAGGCAAAGACGATCTCAAGGAAGGTCGAAGGCAAGGTAGAGGAAGCAAGCGGCAGAATCAGGTAGCTAACGGGCGGGCGCAACCCTTGGCCGTCGGATCGGGTCTGAGAGCGCAAGTTCGGCGCTTAGCCCTTCCTTGACACGCGTTAAGGCCGGCGATAAGATAGCCGATGTGTCCCTGACCGACTCCGTCGGTTGGGAGCCCAAGTCCAAGTAAAAACGAGCCGGGTGCAAAGCGCGGTCGATTCGATCCGCGTGGGAGTCTCCTGGCTCATTTGAGCTTCGCTCCTTGAAAACTGAACAGTGCAGCAGCGCAAAAAGTCTGTGGGTCTCCGACGTTAAAGACAGCGTCGTTTGGCAATGTTTTTGAGTCGCGAGATTTCGTATTCAATTTGTACCGCCCCATCGTGTCACCCTGAGTTTAGCGAAGGGCGACGAGGGTGATTGGGATCGCAACCAATCTGTAAAGCGGTAAGCGATTTTTAGAGCCATCTTCAAGAGGCTCCATAAGAATTTTTATGGAGAGTTTGATCCTGGCTCAGGACTAACGCTGGCGGCGTGCCTAACACATGCAAGTCGAACGAGGTAGCAATACCTAGTGGCAGACGGGTGAGTAACACGTGGTCAACCTGCCTTTTAGTGGGGGATAACTAGCCGAAAGGTTAGCTAATACCGCATACGATCGTCGAGCGGCATCGCTTGACGATGAAAGGAGCAATCCGCTAAGAGAGGGGACTGCGTCCCATTAGTTAGTTGGTGGGGTAATGGCCTACCAAGACTCCGATGGGTAGCTGGCTTGAGAGAGCGACCAGCCACACTGGAACTGAGACACGGTCCAGACTCCTACGGGAGGCAGCAGTGAGGAATTTTCCGCAATGGGCGCAAGCCTGACGGAGCGACGCCGCGTGTGGGAAGAAGGCCTTCGGGTCGTAAACCACTGTCGAAGGGGAAGATATTGACGGTACCCTTGGAGGAAGCCCCGGCTAACTACGTGCCAGCAGCCGCGGTAAGACGTAGGGGGCAAGCGTTGTCCGGAATTATTGGGCGTAAAGCGCTCGTAGGTTGGTCGGTAAGTCTGTGAGGAAAGACCTGGGCTCAACTCAGGAAACCGTGCAGATACTATCGGTCTTGAGGCAATCAGAGGATGATGGAATTCCCGGTGTAGCGGTGAAATGCGTAGATATCGGGAGGAACACCAGTGGCGAAGGCGATCATCTGGGGTTGTTCTGACACTGAGGAGCGAAAGCTAGGGGAGCAAACGGGATTAGATACCCCGGTAGTCCTAGCCGTAAACGATGGACACTAGGTGTAGGTGGTATCGACTCCATCTGTGCCGCAGTTAACACAATAAGTGTCCCGCCTGGGGAGTACGGCCGCAAGGTTAAAACTCAAAGGAATTGACGGGGGCCCGCACAAGCGGTGGAGCATGTGGTTTAATTCGACGCAACGCGAAGAACCTTACCGGGGCTTGACATCCTGCGCTATCCTAGGAGACTAGGTTTTCCAGCAATGGAACGCAGAGACAGGTGCTGCATGGCTGTCGTCAGCTCGTGCCGTGAGGTGTTGGGTTAAGTCCCGCAACGAGCGCAACCCTTGCCGTGTGTTGGTCCAAAAAGATCTCTCACGCGGGACCGCCGGTGACAAGCCGGAGGAAGGTGGGGATGACGTCAAGTCAGCATGGCCCTTACGTCCCGGGCTACACACGTGCTACAATGGAAAGGACAGCGAGTCGCTAACCCGCAAGGGCAAGCTAATCTCACAAACCTTTTCTCAGTTCGGATTGAAGGCTGCAACTCGCCTTCATGAAGTCGGAATCGCTAGTAACCGCAGATCAGCTACGCTGCGGTGAATACGTTCCCGGGCCTTGTACACACCGCCCGTCACGTCACCTGAGTTTAGTGTACCCGAAGCCGCCCGTGCAACCGCAAGGAGCAAGGCGTCTAAGGTATGCTAGGTAAGGGGGACGAAGTCGTAACAAGGTAGCCGTATCGGAAGGTGCGGCTGGATCACCTCCTTTCTAAGGAGTACATGTCGTTGAATCGTGGTCTCCACGATTGCAACGGCGTATACAAACCTAAGTCGACCACAGACATTCCATCTTCCAAGGGATCTATCGTTCAACTCGAGCGTATGGTCGGAGGTAGATGGCGGGATGGTTATCGACACCATCTTGTGCGCGGCTCCCCCGCAATGGGGGTTTATCAACGTGTCATCCCAAGGGCGCGCCGAAGGGCGTGTCATCCTGAGCGAAGCGAGCGTAAGCGAGCGGAG
Source organism: Vulcanimicrobiota bacterium (assembly GCA_963752765.1). GTDB lineage: Bacteria > Vulcanimicrobiota > Vulcanimicrobiia > Vulcanimicrobiales > Vulcanimicrobiaceae > JAFAHZ01. Next base: position 490,719 of record CAVVZD010000008.1, on the reverse strand, counting down.
TCGAAGGACGAAGGACGACGTAAGATACTGCACTGTTCAGCTTTGAGGGAATGAACCTCAACGATCCTTGAAAACTGTATAGAGAAGAACTTTCATGTGTCACGACACATGAGAAGCGGCCACTATCCTTCGACAGGCTCAGGATGACACGCTCATCCTTTGCGCTTCGCGCGATGGTGGTGCAATTTTGCGTTAGTCAAAATAAATAAGGGCATGCAGGTGGATACCTTGGTTCCACAGGCGATGAAGGACGCACCAAGCTGCGATAAGCGTCGGGGAGCTGCTAAGAAGCGATGATCCGTCGATCTCCGAATGGGGCAACCCCCATGCCGTCATGGGCATGGACACCACGATGAATTCAATAGTCGTGAGTGGGCACACCCGGTGAACTGAAACATCTAAGTAGCCGGAGGAAAAGACATCAAACGAGATTCCCGTAGTAGTGGCGAGCGAACTGGGAACAGCCTAAACCGTTCATGTGCAAGCGTTCGGGCGTTGCATGAACGGGGTTGTACGGCAGCCGTCTCAGAGCCGAATCTCTGAGCGCGAGTTACAAAATCGATCGTTAGTAGAAGCCGGCTGGAAAGCCGCACCAAAGAAGGTGAAAGTCCTGTAAACAAAAGCGATCGAACTTGCGGAGCTGTTCGTGAGTAGGGCGGGGCACGGGAAACCCTGTCTGAAACTGGGAGGACCATCTTCCAAGGCTAAATATGCTGTGGAAACCGATAGCGCACTAGTACCGTGAGGGAAAGGTGAAAAGAACCCCTAAAGGGGAGTGAAAGAGAACATGAAACCGCGTGCCTACAAACCGTGAAAGGCCTATGCGCAAGCATGGCTGATCGCGTGCCTATTGAAGAATGAACCTGCGAGTTACTTGTAACGGGCTTGGTTAAGGTGTTGAGCCGGAGCCGTAGCGAAAGCGAGTCTGAATAGGGCGTTCGTCCGTTGCAGTAGACCCGAAACCGAGTGATCTATCCATGGCCAGGGTGAAACATGATTAAACTCATGTGGAGGCCCGAACCTGTTGTTGTTGAAAAAACATTGGATGAGCTGTGGATAGGGGTGAAAAGTCAATCGAACTCGGAGATAGCTGGTTCTCCCCGAAATAGTTTTAGGACTAGCGTTGTGCGTTGACCCGCGGGGGTAGAGCACTGACAGGGCTAGGGGTCTTACCAGATTACCGAACCCAATCAAACTCCGAATACCGCGGCGGACCGCACAGCAGTCAGACTGTGGGGGATAAGCTCCATGGTCAAAAGGGAAACAGCCCAGATCAACAGCTAAGGTCCCTAATCGATGCTCAGTGGTTAAGGAAGTCTTGTCGCTTAGACAACTAGGAGGTTGGCTTAGAAGCAGCCACCCTTGAAAGAGTGCGTAATAGCTCACTAGTCGAGTGATGGGGCGCCGAAAATTCAACGGGGCTCAAGCATCGAACCGAAGCTTTGGGATTAGTAAAACTGATCGGTAGGGGAGCGTTGTGGTGTAGGCTGAAGCGCGACCGTGAGGACGCGTGGACGAACCACAAGTGCGAATGCAGGTATAAGTAGCGATAAATGCGGGTGAAAACCCCGCACGCCGGAAGTCTAAGGTTTCCTGAGCAACGTCAATCGTCTCAGGGTGAGTCGGGAGCTAAGCCGAGGCTGAGAAGCGTAGGCGATGCACAAGCAGTTCATATTCTGCTACCACCGACGACCGTTTAGACCTGAATGAACAGTGTCATGAATCCTTCGCAAGCGAAGCCGCGAGGGATTTTCGTTGGAGCACAAGGAGCGATGAGGGAGTGGTCTATACGGATCATGACCGAAGAGCGACGCAGTGATCGGCGAAAAGAGCCGCGGTCATGGCATCGTTAACTCAGGCCTATGAACCGAAGGGATGACGCAGGAGGATAGGTTAGCGCGCCGATGGACGTGCGCGTCTAAGCTTGTAGACGGTGTTGTAGGAAAAACCGCAACACGTAACGTCGAGAAGCGAATGCGAGGCTCTTCGGAGCCGAAGTAACTGACTCCACGCTGCCGAGAAAAGTCCCTAGGTAGATCGTTGGTGCCCGTACCGTACACCGACACAGGTAGACTGGCAGAGCATGCTAAGGCGACGAGAGAATCCCTGTTAAGGAACTCGGCAAATTGACCCCGTAACTTAGGGAGAAGGGGTGCCTCCTTTGGTCTAGCGTTTACCGCGAAAGCTGAGGGGGGCGGCACAAAATAGGCCCAAGCGACTGTTTAACAAAAACACAGGTCTCTGCGAATGCGAAAGCAGACGTATAGGGGCTGACTCCTGCCCGGTGCTGGAAGGTTAAAGGGAGAGGTTAGCGCAAGCGAAGCTTTGATCTGAAGCCCCAGTAAACGGCGGCGGTAACTATAACCGTCCTAAGGTGACAACATAACGTTGCCTCACCGCACGGAAACGTGTGGACGAAAACCTGGCTATATGCGGGAACATCCTGAGAGCTCAACCTACTCGGCGCTATTAGCGCGCCTGTAACAATGGTTGAGATTGGACAATCCGCAGGAAACCTTCGATCTCTTGATCAGAGGGATCCTCAGAGACTATACGCCAGGCTCCAAGTATGAGTTGAATCGTACGCGATTCTCTCGATGGATGAAGATAGAGTCCAGTCCGGCGTGAAAGCGCCGGAAAAAACTGAGCGAAATTCCTTGTCGGGTAAGTTCCGACCTGCACGAATGGAGTAACGACTTGGGCACTGTCTCGATGGGGATCTCGGCGAAATTGCAGTACCAGTGAAGATGCTGGTTACCCGCAGCAGGACGGAAAGACCCCGTGAAGCTTTACTGTATCCTGATCTTGGGTTCTGAGATTGTCTGTACAGGATAGGTGGGAGCCGATGATCCGGCGGCGCTAGTCGTCGGGGAGGCAACGTTGGGATACCACCCTGATGATCTTGGGATTCTAACTAGCCACCGTTATCCGGTGGTAGGACATGGTCAGGTGGGCAGTTTGACTGGGGCGGTCGCCTCCTAAAGAGTAACGGAGGCGCCCAAAGGTTCGCTCAGAACGGTCAGAAACCGTTCTCACAGAGTGCATAGGCATAAGCGAGCTTAACTGCGAGACGGACAGGTCGAGCAGGTGCGAAAGCAGGGCTAAGTGATCCGGCGGTTCCGAATGGAAGGGCCGTCGCTTATCGGATAAAAGCTACTCCGGGGATAACAGGCTTATCTCCCCCAAGAGTCATTGGGCTCCTCATCCGAGCGATCGGATGATGAACAGCGGCTCGTATCGGTGAAACCCTTTCAACAAGGGCAATACCGAGGGAAGAGAGTTTGTCGTAGAGACATTGTTTGGTCGTCGCGCTCGCGCAACGCCCTTCAGCTCCCGCGAATGGGAGTTGATGGTCGGGTCGTTGCTCGGTGACACGACGTTACTGAAGACCACTTCTGGATTTTGTTTCCGTGTTCACCACGGACATCGACAACAAAACCTGGTGGATTGGAAGTAGGCCGAGCTCGCACGATTCGTGCGGACGGCGCCGCAGAAGTCCGGAAATGGATACTATTTTCGGACCGTAACGCATCCTGAGCTCGCGGAACTCCGCGGGAACTTCTATGCCGCCAATCAGAAGATCGTGCCGATCTACCTGCTTGAACGCAGGTTGACCGAATTCGGTCTGGCGGTATGGATCATGGATGATGGCGCAGCTGAAGGCAATCAGCTTCGCTTGAACACGCAGAGCTTCTCCTCCGAGGAGGCGGAGAAACTCGTGAGTCTCTTACGAGCTAAGTTTGGCATCGTGATGACTATCAACAAAGATAAGAATCGGCCGAGACTTCGCTGCAGCGCGGCGAGTATGAGGCGCCTTGTCGAATTGGTGAAGCCGCACACGCTGCCGGATATGCTATACAAGCTCTCCCTGTAACGACTTCTCGTTTGCCGACGAGAGATGGACGTGCTACGCGCTCTGCGCGTAAATCTATCGCGTTCATAACACGCCGCCATCTCGAAAGAGATGAAGGTATAGTCTACGCTGCAAGAAATTGCAGATGCCACATCGACGGGGAGGTTTGGCACCTCGATGTCGGATCGTCGCATCCTGGGGCTGTAGTAGGTCCCAAGGGTTGGGCTGTTCGCCCATTAAAGCGGTACGCGATCTGGGTTCAGAACGTCGTGAGACAGTTCGGTCCCTATCCGCTGTGGGCGTAGGAGATTTGAGGAGCTTGGACCCTAGTACGAGAGGACCGGGTCGAACGAACCTCTGGTGAACCGGTTGTTCCGCCAGGAGCATAGCCGGGTAGCTATGTTCGGATCAGATAAACGCTGAAAGCATATAAGCGTGAAACTGACTCCAAGATGAGATCTCAATCCCGCAAGGGTGAAGAGTCGTGGTAGACTACCACGTTGATAGGCCGGAGGTGGAAGCACTGCAAAGTGTGGAGCTGACTGGTACTAATAGCTCGGAAATTTTGATTAACCTACGCAACGCTGCTCATCGTGGCACTGGAAGTTCTTCTCTGTATAGTTTTGGGCCCAAAAACGGCTGCGCCGTTTTCGGGTACCCAAGTTTTCCCGTTGCGATCGGCTGGAGCTCCGGCTCGCCATCGCGACGGGGATCATAGTTTGGCCCCCAAACGACTGACGTCGTTTGGGGGCCCCAAAAGGTTTCTGGCGCCCATGGCGGTGGGGATCCACCCGTTCCCATCCCGAACACGGCAGTTAAGCCCACCAGCGCTGATGATAGTCGGACCGCAGGGTCCCTCGAAAGTAGGTCGGTGCCAGATTATGTAAACCAGAGCCCGTCGCAAACAGCGGCGGGCTTTGTCATTCGTTGGCGTCCCGTGCGGTTCACGCCAGTGCTGCTGGGTTTCTGGTTGTTCGGCTCGATCGTGATTACAGCTATCATCGTAATGGAGGCGTCGGGATCGCGCTACGCCGTGTACGCATATGCCGTTTGGGCCTTGGCGTTTGCGGTCGCAACATTCATGGCGTTCAGTTTTGCACTCAATCGAACAACGGTGGAAGTGAAATCTGGACGTTTGGTTGTCCGAACCCAACCGCTGCCTTGGGGACGGAACTCATCAACCGACGTGCGTAGCATCGGCGACGTCTTCGTGAGCTCGTACGTGACGTCGGCTTACAAAGGAGTCGGAGGGCGTCTTTTTGCGGTGCTGGGACGGACGACGGACGGGAAGACCTTCCCGGTCGTGACCAACGCGATGATCGGCGGGGGAACGCGCGTCGAGGCCGAGGATCTCGCGCGACAAATCGAGGCGATGCTGTGGCAAGCCGGGAGTCCCTAAGGCGTCGTTACTTTCTCGCGAACGTACGCACGGGACGAACTTCGTAGAACGTTTCACCGGGTGCCGAAAGAGACCCTGACGCGCGTTGCGCTTCGCGCGCCGCGCGAAATGCCTCGAGCTCTTCTGCGTGCGCAAACCGATACAGGATGGCCGAAGCGCTTCCGTCGTCAGCCTCGAAGAACGTGGCACCGCGGAAGCCTTGCGCGACGACGATAGCGGCGACGACTGCCCGCGTCCGCTCGGCGCTGAGGGGAGCGTGCTCGAATGCATGCGCATCGGTCGTTCCAGGGTCGACTTCCGCTTCGGCGACATTCGCCGTGAGACGATAGAGCCGCAAGCTGCGCGATTCGTCGACCGCGTGCCGTTCCGCGAAGAGGTGATGATCGTCCCACGCAGCGGAAAGATGCCTAAATGGTTCGTGGCCGTCGAGATGGAGCAGCGCGATCACGCGTCGCGTGTTACGCGATTCGAAGATCGCGGCGTCGTGTGCTTTCGGCGCTGAGACTTGAGCTTTTTCGATAAGCGTTTCGTAGGATGCAATCGCGGCCGGCGCGCGTTCCTCAGCGACGTGGGCAACCGCAATCGCCCACCAGGCCGCGGGCGCAAAGGTGATGACCGGCCCTCCGCTGCGATGGTCGGTAAGCGTATGGCGCTGAAGATCTTCGTGCGGGCGCGTCATCGGAAAAAGCTCCTTACTGCATGAGGACAAATCTGCCGCCGTTGGTGGACAGAATGACCAGCAACATCGAGACGAGGGTCAGATCGTACGACCAGCCAAAGCCGTCTTTACCCCAGAAGCCGGTTTTCCAGACGAACATCTTCTTTTGGATCGCGCCGAGCATGATGAGGATCAATCCGATCGCGGCCAGCTGCTGCAACACGCCGAGAATGATCGCCGCTCCGCCGGCGACCTCGGCCGCCGCGAGAAACACCGTAAAGCCCTTGGGCATTTCGATGCTCTTGCTACGCGCGTCTGGGTCTTTTAGATCGTTGTAGCCACTGTTGAGGTAGACAAGGCCGGCCATGATTCGAAGCAACAACAGCGCGTAATCGGTTAACGGCGCTAGATGAAACATATCGTCGCACTCACATCGGGCAGGTCGAAGGGCCGACCTTGACCGCTTTCCGTTTTGGCAGCGCTCGCAGCGTTGGGCAGTTCGCGAGCCGATGGTACATGTCGCTCTCCTCCAGCGTTATGCGTTCAGTAGATCCTGCCAATTGGACGGGACGCGCCCGGCCGGTCCGGGCACCGGCTGGTCTAAGGGATGGCACGGCGGTGGAGACACGTCTGGTCCGGAAAAAAATTCCTCGGTACGATAGTCGTAGAACCAGTTTTCTCCGGGCTCGAAGCTCGCAATAACCGGGTGGCCGGTACTCTCGTGGTGCTTGGTTGCATGTTGGTGCGGCGAGGTATCGCAGCAGCCGATATGCCCGCATTGAGCGCAGCGCCGCAGATGGAGCCACCAGCCATTGGTGGCCAAGCATTCGACGCAACCGGTTCCGCTTGGTTTCGCCTTTGGGTCGATGCCGTCAACGCTCTTCATGTGGTCTCCTCCGCAACTCTGCGGCGACTCGTCCGAAATGGCGGGTCGTCGTTGTCGTACCAATCCATCGCTGCGTCGTAGAGAAACTCGAAATTCTCAAGCGAATACGGATTGTTGCGCCTGCGCACTTCGAAATACCCGCTCGCCTCTAGTTTTTGCCACATGTCTCGAATCAATGGCCCGCAATAGTCGGCGATGAGGATGGTATCGAGCAATCCATGGCGCGCGTAGGTGCCGATTTTCTCAAAGGTCTGCGCCACCAGAATTTCCTTGTGTTCGCTTTCGTCAAGGCCCTGAAACGGGAGGCGCAGTTCTTCCCGAAAGCGAGCGTCTTGCATTCGCGTTTCGAGCTCGTTTTCGACGAAGAGCCGTGCCGAGCGGAACTCCGGCGATCCCAGCTCGGCAAAGATATTCATGGTGCCGTCGATCTGCGTCGCACGCCTGAGATGTTCGAGCTGATCGCCGGCAAGGCGAATCTGCCGGTACCCGACGAGGACGGTCGCCCCGATGACGATCGCGGTGACCGCCGTCGAAATCGCCGTCACCGCCTCCCAGGTGAACACCCCAATGCCTGCCACAACAACAAGGCGTTTCCTCTAAGCTTAGAGATAGGTGCGCAGCTTCGGCCAGATGGTGGAAAGTGGGGTCGTATTCCCCTCACAGACGGAGATTGGAAAGTCATTTTCGTTCGGCCTCACCCACCGATTGGAAAAGCGTGCGACGACGCGGTGACGGTGGAAGATGTCATCGTCGAGATCGCATTCGCCATGAACGTCGACGATGACGTTTCCGCTGTATCCTCGCGTGCCCCAAAGCCAATATTGGTTGTGAGCGGCGATAACCGGCGGAAGATGGTACTGCTCTCCGAAAAAATCGATTGCCGCGGCCTCTCCGTAGTTGCTCGCGAGGATGGCCGCCTGCGCTCGCTGGGCTGGCGGCAGGGAGTCGTACACGTGTGCAACGGTAGCCGTCAGCTCACGCCATCCATGCATGTCGGCCCAGTCCGGCGGTAAGTTGCCGAGCTGGCTACGGTCGGTGCGTGCCAGGTCGACGCCGTGGCCGATAATGCGGCGCATCATGCTGCCATACGCAGACATCGCGTCTTCAGGAAGCACCGGCATGAGAAATGGCACGAGGATGCTGCCGGCAATTAATGCGTATAGCGTCAGCGCCGGCCGCAACAATGCGCCGCGCGCGGTCCAACCTTCAATCGTAACGGCACCGGCAGCGATGAGAATCGGATAATAGTTCCCCGGATAGTAGTGCTTGCCGTGCAGCACGATCATCTCTGCAATCAGAAAGACGTAGGCAATTCCAAGAAAGCGCGCTTCTGCTCGCATGAGTAACGTCACGAGACCGATAAGCCAAACCGGCGCCAGCAGCGGATTGGTGATCAGCACCTGCGCTGCAACATACAGGGGAGCCGAGGGCGCGACGTTCTTGTAATCGTTGGCGTCGCGCAAGAGCATTATCGTCGGATAGCCATGCACCGCTTGCCAGATAAAGTTCGGCAGTGCGATCAAGGCGGCGAGAAGCAAGCCGCAAGCAAACCACCTGGTGAGGAGGACGCGTCGTTGCGGGACAAGGGCGAGAGCGGCGATGAGCGCTGCAGCAAAAAGCAGCGCGCTATACTTACTCTGGAGCCCGAGGCCGAGAATTGCTCCGACGGCGAGCCACCAACGAGGGTCGCCACCCTTAACGATCCGCAAGATGTAGAGTGCCGTGAGCGGCCAGAGCCACAGCCCGACGATTTCGGTCGTCAGCATCGTGCCAAAGCCCATCATCAAAGGCGTTAGCACCGCGACGAAGGCGGCGAAAAACTCGCCGAACGCAGCGCCGCCGAGTTCCAGCGCGAGCAGACACGTCGTGTATGTGGATGCCGCAGCGAAGAGCGCAGGAACGGCGCGCAGCATGAAAAGCGAGTGTCCGAAGATTTGAGACGCGGCGCCTAGTAACGGCACGACCGGAGCTTGATCGACATACCCCCACGCCGGACGGAAGCCGCAGATAATGAAGTAGAGCTCGTCGCGGAGGAATCCGTAGTGTGGGTTCGCGGCAAGGTGAATGACGAGCGTAGCGATCGCCGCGACCAGCGGTATACGGCGGTGCGTGTTCATAGCGATCGTTCGGGATTCGCCGGACTCCGGTGGTCTCCGGGCGAACCGGCGCGGGATGAAGCCGGCAACGACTGGGCCAGGCCTCGTGCGGCTTTTACTCTACGCCAACGCCGGGGTCTTTTGCGACGGCTACATTCTGAGCAGCATCGGGATCGCATTGGTGACACTGCAGCCCCGCTTTTCGTTGGATTCGACGGCGACCGGCGCAATTGGCGCAGCCACGCTTTTCGGGATTCTCGTCGGTGCGCCGCTCTTCGGCCACCTCACCGATCGTCACGGGCGCCGTATTCTCATGATCTTGGACCTGGCCGCGTTCGTCGTGCTGGCCGTACTACAAGCGTTCGTGACAAATGCGTGGCAGCTCATCGCTCTGCGCTTTGCATTGGGACTCGCCATCGGCGCCGACTATCCGATCGCGACCGCACTGGTCGCAGAGTCGGTGCCGGATCGGCTGCGCGGTGCCATGCTCGCCGGACTGGAAACCACCTGGTTTATCGGTGCTGCGGTTGCGTACGCCGCCGGCTACGCGCTGCTCGCGACTGGCCCGGATAGTTGGAAGTGGATTCTTACAAGCCCGGCGCTCTTTGCGGCTGCGGGATTGCTGCTTCGTGCGAGCGTCCCCGAAACGCCGATGTGGCAGGCGACGCGTGACGCGGGCGAGTTAGCGCGTGTGTCTTTTTCAACGATGTTTAGCGCGCCGTATCGCGGCGCGATCATCTTCGTTTCATCGATGTGGCTGTTACAGGTCGTTCCCCTGTTTGCGATCTACACGTTTGCACCGTCCGTACTTGCGGCGCTGGGTTTACGCGGGGATTCGGCTGCCGGAAGCGTGGCGATTACGGCGGCGTTCGCGATTGGCTCCGCTCTCGCGATGCCGCTCGTGGGGCGCTGGGGACGCCGTCCGCTCTGTATCGCCGGCTTTGCAATCGCCGTGCTCGCGTTTGCTCTACTGTCATTTGGCAATCGTACGTTGGTCGTACCGTGCTTTCTCGCCTATGCCGTTGGCATCGGCGCAGCGAGTGTCCTCGAACTGATCTACCCCGCGGAACTCTTTCCGACAGCGATACGCGCCAGCGCGACCGGCTTCGCCGCCGCCGTCAGCCGTGTCGGGGCGTTCGTTGGTACGTTTGCCCTTCCCTCATTGCTCGTGCGATACGGCGTCTCCACGATCATGCTTTGCGCCACCGTCCTGTCACTCGTCGGATTGTTGGCAGCACTCTTTTGGGCACCGGAAACCAAGGCGGCACGTTTGGCATAGGTAGTATCTCACATGCGGTTTCTTCATCTTGCTCCCGACCTACGGCAGTGCGACGCGCTCGAACTCTTTCTTAAACGTCTCCACGTCCAGCGTCGTTTGGGCCGCCAGTTTCTCGAGCCGCTGCCCGTCAAAATCAGCCGGTTCGAGCCGCACCATGTAATCGCGCGCCACGCGGTACGCTTCGGTCGTGTTGTCAACTTGGCGCGTTCGTATGCGGCCGGTTTTGGGATCGAGCAGCTCGTTGAGCGAAAGCGGTTCCACGTGACCGCCCCGCAGCGCGATGAGCGCGCCGCTGCCGCCTCCGACGAGATAGCGAACCGCGCCAAAGCCGAGCGTGCGCGTGTAGTCGACGTCGAACGGCACCGGCTTCGCGCAGCGCAGCTCGTAACCGATGTCCTTCGCGTGGACGGTCGACTTGACCCCGATCTCCTCTAAGCGCTTGCGCACGCCGTCGCGTAAAATCGTGCCGAGCGGAATATCGGCCAGGGCGATATTTCCGAACGAATCCCGCGCGAGGTTTTCCGTTCCCTCGAATGCATCGCTGGAAAGCCGCTCGGCAACGCCTTCGGCAACGACCGCAACGCCGTGCTCGCGGCCCAGAGCGCGGCGCTTAACGATCGCGCCAACGATCGTATCGACAACCGCGTCGAGTTGCGTGTGTTGAGGAAACTCCTCGGGCAGCACGGCAAGCGTCGAGCCGGCGGCTTTGCACATGCCCAGCGCCAACGAGCCCGATTTGCGCCCCATGCAGACGACGATGTACCAGCGTTCGGTCGTGCGAGCGTCCTCCATAAGGCTTTCGAGGATGCCGGCCCCGACCGAGCGCGCCGTTTCGAAGCCAAAAGTCGGCGCATTGTCGGGCAGCGGCAAATCGTTGTCGATCGTCTTTGGAACGGTTGCGAGCCCGATTCGTCCGCGCGTCCGCTCCGCAATCCGCGCCGCACCGTAGGTCGTATCGTCGCCGCCAATGCAGACGAGATATCGGAATCCCGCTTCCACGAGGCTATTCACGCAGCGGTTTAGCGTCTCATCATCCTTGGCGGGATTGGTGCGTGAGGTTCGCAGTATCGAGCCGCCGCTGGTGTGAATGCGCGACACATGATCGAAAGTCAAATCGATCGTCCGCGGCGCACGTCCGGCAGCGATGTCACGGTACCCGTCATAGATACCAACCACACGCAAGCCATAGTTGAAAGCTTCCATTGCGGCCGACGCAATGACGCCGTTGATGCCGGGCGCCGGACCGCCGCCAACGAGAATTGCGAGCGTATCGGTCATCGTTGCGGACGGATTCTGTAAATAGCGCCGGCGTCATCGTCGGCGACGAAGAGACTGCCTCTTGCCCCGACCGCCACTCCCGTGGGACGTCCGGCCCGCTCCGTGCCTTGTTGGAATCCCCCAACGAACGTTTCCCATTGCGTGTTCGGATCGTTCCAGGTCACCGGTTTCGCGGGTCGGTCGCCGCGCATAGCCACGAAAAGAACTCGCGGCTGTGCTGTAAACGAACCGTCGGGGCTGCGGTGCCACGAGCCGTGCGCCGCGGCGAATACACCGCCCCAATAGCGTGCCGGAAACGCATAACGCCCACGCTGATTCTCTGGATAGAACGTTGCGCCAATGAACGTCGAGTAGGCGGGAATCTCAACCAGTGGCTCCACGGTATCATCACAGCGCGCGCCCGCAACGTAGGCGCGATGATTTTCCTCACAGTCGGGCCAACCGTAATCAGCGACGGCGCGATGAGCGCTGACGTCATCGAGAAACTCGTACGGATGACCGAAGGGTAGATCGTCTTGTCCGGCGTCGCCGGCCCACAGCGCGTGCGTACGCGGATCGATCGCGAGCGCAATCGCATTTCGGATGCGTGTTGCGATCTTATGCATGCCGCTGCCATCAGGTTGCATCGCAAAAATCGAGGCTCGCGTCGGGTCCGCTTCGGTGCAGGCGTTGCAAGACGAACCAACCGCGACGTAGAGCGTGTTCGTCGTTTCATCGAAAGCGAGCGACGTCGTGTGGTGGACGTCGCCGTCGGAGTTTGGTGCAATCGGGCCCGTTCGCACTCGGGCAATAACCCGTGGTGGCGAAGCCGTGGAGCTTCCGGGTGCGTAGTTCGAAACGTAGACAGCGTATTCTGTCGCCACGTACAGCGTGCGATGCGACGGGGAGAACGCGACGCCGGCAGCGGGCGACTCGGGCAGATGCGCCACCACGACTGGATCGTCGGGGGCGGCGTCTTCAGCGCGGCGGACGAGCACGACGTCGTCGGCCTTCGTGCCGGCAATCACGTCGCCATTGGATAAGCCGACGAGTTCCCGCGCGCCCGGCACGTTTGCGATCCTCAGAATCGTAAAGCCGTTCGGTACCCTTACATCCGCCGGCGCCATTGGGCGCTCTGCCGCGGCGGCTGGAAGCGTCGCAAGCCCCAAAGCGAGAAGGTACGCGACAGTACGAATCATGACAGACGTATTCACCTATGACGCGGTGTTGTTCGATCTCTTCGGTACGCTGGTCGACGATGAAGCCAACGCTATCGCTGGAGCGCAGGAATGCCTTCGCGCGGTCGAGTCAAGCCCCTGGGCAATTGTCACGTCGTGCGGCACGCCTTTCGCCCGAAAGCTGATCGCCCACGCGCGGCTGCCGGTGCCTCCCGTGCTGGTAACGGCCGACGACGTCGTCCACAACAAACCCGCCCCCGACAGCTATCTTTACGCAGCCAAGCGTTTAGGGGTCACCCCAACGCGGGTGCTCGTTGTCGAGGATACCTTGCAAGGCATTGCAGCTGCCCGCGAGGCCGGGATGGACGTGGTTGCGCTTCTCCGAGGCCGCGCTCCGCGCTTTGCGATTTCGGCAACCTTCGTCCTCGATACGATCGCGCAATTGCACCTTCGCCCGCGCGACGGCGCGCTCGAATTCAGCTACGGGAAGTAGCGGCAGACCTTACGGCGTGGCTGCCGGTTCGGGATTGTTCTGCGCGGAGTTCTGCAGTTGCTGTTGCTGTTGCAAACGGTGTTGCCGGCGCTGCGCCTGAAGGTTGCGAATTTCTTGGCGAACCTGATTCTGCTGATCCGGCGTTAGGACCGAAAAAATCTGATCGCGTAACGTGTGCGCCGCTTGCCGGTCCGGTGGGCTCCCGACGGGATGCGCTTGCGAAAACTGATCGAGGAAATTCTGTATTTGCGTGTGCTGTTGATCGTTCAGATTGATGCCGGAAAGGAATTTCGACCAGCGCTTATAGAGTCGCCCGTTTACGTGAGGCCCCGGCGCGCTGCTTTGCGGCGCAGCCCCGTTGGTTTGGTCGCTCTGCTGCGCATAGGCGGCGAGGGGGAGGCAAAGGACTGCCGCGAGCGCGGCTGAGAGAAGGTACTTCATCGCCTTCATTTTATCGGCAACTGCCTAAGGGGCGTCTGAAGCGGCCATTAGAGCTACGCGATCGACGGCGCGCGTGCCACGAGTTCCAGTTTCGTTCCCGCCGGGTCCTCGAAGAAGACAGCCGGATAGTTCGGGTCTTCGCTGCGCTCGATATTGCGAGCACCTGCTTGTTGCAGCACCCGTTCGAGCTCGAGCAAGCGCTCGTGCTGGACCCGAAAGGCGATACGGGTAAAGCCGGCCTGGTGATCGGGCCGCTCGATAAAGCCAATGAAGAACCCCGCGTGTCCGGGCGAGGGCTGTTCTTGAAATTCGACCGTGTTGTATCGGCGATCGCTCGAGACTTCGTGCCATTCGCCCGCTTCGTCCACGAACGAGTAGCGTTTACGGGGCAAGCCGAGTTCCGGCATGAGCACGTCGTAAAATGCTTCGACTGCCGCGAGGGAACGTACGCGGCAGTCGACGTGATCGAAACCTTCGAACCGAGCCACTAAGGCTTGATCGCGACCGCTTTAATGGGATCCGATGCGTGTGCTTCGAAGCGCTTGAAGTTTTCGAAGAACAGCGTCGCGAGCTTCTTGGCTTGTGCATCGTAGGCGTTTGCATCGGACCAGGCGTGCCGAGGGTTGAGCACCTGATCCGGTACGTCGGGAACGTGACGCGGGATCAGCAATCCGAAGAACGGCTCTTTATCGAACTCTGACACAATTCGCCGCTCGATGGCCGCATTGACCATGGCGCGTGTGTGAGCGATAGACATGCGTTTCCCGACGCCGTAAGGGCCGCCGCTCCAGCCGGTGTTGACCAGCCAGCACTCGACCTCATGTTCGTCGATCTTCTTGCCGAGCAGACGGGCGTAGACGGTCGGCCGGTGCACCATGAACGGTGCACCGAAGCAGGTCGAGAAGGTCGCCTGTGGCTCGGTCACGCCGCGCTCGGTTCCCGCAACCTTTGCGGTATAGCCGGACAAGAAGTGATACATCGCTTGTTCGCGCGAGAGTTTCGCAATCGGTGGTAATACACCAAAGGCGTCGGCGGTCAGCATGATGATCGTTCGCGGATGGCCACCCTTGCTGCCCGGCACGGTGTTTGGAATGAACTCCAGCGGATAGGCGGCCCGCGTATTTTCCGTCTTTGCGTCGGAGTCGACGTCGAGCGAGCGCGTTGCTTCATCGTAAACGACGTTTTCAAGAACCGTGCTGAAGCGGTTTGTTGCCGCCCAAATCTCCGGTTCGGCCGTGGGTGATAAGCGAATCACCTTCGCGTAGCAGCCGCCCTCGAAGTTAAAGATGCCGTCAGCCGACCACCCGTGTTCGTCGTCGCCGATCAGGGGGCGGTGCGAGTCGGAGGAAAGCGTTGTCTTGCCGGTGCCGGACAGACCGAAGAAGATGGCAACGTCGCCGGCCAAGCCCTTGTTGGCCGAGCAGTGCATCGGAAGCGTCTCACGCAGTGGAAGAAGATAGTTCATGACCGTGAAGACGGATTTCTTGATCTCACCGGCATACTTCGTGCCGCCGATGAGAATGATCCGCCGCGCAAAGTTTACCAAGATAAACGTGGACGTTCGCGTCTGGTCGCGCCCGGGATCCGCCGAGAAGAGCGCGGCGTCGACCACCGTAAACTGCGGGACGAAGTCGGGATCGGCATGCTCGGGCGTTATGAAGAGATGGCGCGCGAAGAGGTTGTGCCATGCAAACTCGGTGTAGACCCGTATCGGAAGACGGTAGTTCTCGTCGGCGCCGACGTAGCAATCGAGACAGTATGCCGCGCGCTCGGAAAGATACGCACAAACGCGGTCCCACAGTGCGTCGAAAACAACGGGCTCGACCGCCGCATTGGTATCGCCCCAATCGATGTGCTGCTCACTCGAGGGCTCTTTAACGAAGAACTTGTCCTTGGGCGATCGTCCGGTGTGTGGCCGGGTGTCGACGATTAACTGGCCTTCCCGACCGAGCACGCCCTCCTCGCGTCGGAGTGCATGTTCGACCAGCTCGGGGCCGCTGAGGTTATGCCACAGCTTTGCACATTGAAGTTTGTCTGGAAGGGTGAGAATTGGCGGGTCCTCCTGGCAAGAGATTGAGGGTTGGTTTCCTCTGGCGCGTAGGCGTGCCTGCCCGGTGAGTCCAATGGAAGGGCCCATGGCTAGCGCACGCTTCTTTTTCCCTGCGTTGGCCGCCGCTATGCTCGCCACCGCCGGCACAGCTTGGGGCGTTTTGCCGTTTCACTTCGGGCTCTTCGCCTCCGGCCCGCTCGATGCGATCACCGACGTCCCCGGCGTTTTGGTCGGGCACGTGAGCAAGATCGAGGGGACGGCGGTCCGAACCGGCGCAACCGCCGTATTGCCTAACTCCGACCCGTGGGACCATAAAGTGTCGGCCGCGTTTTTCGCGTTTAACGGAAACGGCGAGATGACGGGAACGCATTGGATCGAGGAGTCAGGGTATCTTGAAGAGCCGATTGTGCTGACCGACTCGCTCGACGTCGGACGTGCGGCGGATGGCGTCGTGAGCTGGGTGATCGAGCACCATCCGCGCGTGGGCCGCGGTGACGACGTTCCACTGCCGGTCGTCGGCGAATGCGATGACGGACTGCTCAACGACATTCAAGCGCGTGCCGTCACGCCCGAAGACGTCGTTGCACTGCTCGATTCCGCGAAACCGGGACAGTTTGCGCGCGGGAGCATCGGCGCCGGTACGGCGATGAATGCCTTTGGTTTTCGGGCCGGCATCGGTTCGTCGTCGCGCGTGCTTCCTAGCGATCTGGGCGGTTACCGCGTCGGCGTGCTCGTCAACGATAACACCGGCAGCAGCCGGCGTCAGCTCACCATCGTCGGCGTGCCGGTCGGCGAAAAACTCGAGAACGAATACCGGCCGGTCTTTCCGCACCACGTGACACTCGGCGGCCGCCTTGCCTCCGGCAGCATCATTATCGTCGTTGCGACCAACGCGCCGCTAGACTCACGCCAGTTGCGTGCGCTCGCGCTTCGAGCGGCGATGGGCATGGCGCGCACCGGGCTGACGTCCGACATCGGCAGCGGTGACTTAATCGTCGCGTTTTCGACCTTGCGCGTCTTTGAACGAACGGCCGACTTCACGGTCGCGGCACCGCCGCAGCCGATCCTCGAAGACGACGACAGCCTCGATGCGCTCTATACGGCAACCGCCGAAGCGACCCAAGCCTCGATCTACGATGCGCTCTTCGAATCGAAGACCGAAACGGGGCGAAACGGGGCGACGGTCTACGCGCTTCCAGCGCAGCGCGTGTTGCAAATGTTGCGCGCGGCGGGCGCAATTACGCAATAGAATTGAGGTGAGAACGGCATGAAGATCGAGCTCGGAAAGGTAGGCCACTTCGGACTGGCGGTGCCCAACCCGCACGAAAGCGCAAAATGGTGGCGCAAGCACTTCAATTTAAAGAGGATGTTCGAGACCGACGAGTACGTCGGGCTCACCAACGAGAAGATCACGATCGTTTTAAGCAAGGGCAAAGCGCAGCCAGACACGATCGGTCACGTATCGTTTCATCTTCGGAACATGAAAGCGTTGCGCGCCGCCTTGAGCGAGCTCAAGAACCGGGGCGTCGAGGTAGAAGACCCCGGCGACGAGATCGGCCCCGAAGCCGAGGGCTCGAAGAATATGGGCCTCTGGTTTCACGATCCAGACGGGTATCGCTGGGAACTCTCCGTCCAAGCCGGCAAATAGGTACGACGCGAAAGAGCATCGCTTGACGCATAAGCTTATTTCTTGTATGGTTAGTGTCATAGTGTCGTAAGACACTGTGACACATGCTGGAGTAAGTTACGTTAGTGCATTTTTCGATTGACGATCGCTCGCCGGTACCCGTGTACGCGCAGTTGTGCGAGCAGCTGCTCGCTGCGATCTCGCACGGCCGTCTGGGGCGCGGAGAACAGCTTCCGAGCGTGCGAGACGTCGCAGCGGAGCTCGGAATCAACCCCAATACCGTGAACCGCGCCTATTCCGAGCTCGAGGGCGAAGGTGTCCTCGAAACACGCCGCGGACGCGGGACCTACGTCGCGCTCCCACGGCCTCGCGGTTCGCCCTTGGCTCGTCTGGCGGAAATTACCAAAAGCTTCGTTGCCCGAGCTCGGGCCTTAGGGTATGACGCACGGCAAATTCTGGGCGCCGTGCGCAAGGAAGTCACATGAACGCATTGTTGATCGCGGGAGTCATCGGGTTAGTGCTGGTGTGGCAGCGCCGCCGCCGTCCCGCCCCCCGCCGAGCGAAGCAAATCTTTGACGACGACGTGTTTAGCCACGCACTGCGTCCCTCCGAGAAGTGGGCCGACGATGAACGTTAGCGGCCTCGCCCTAACCGGTCATCGCCAAGAACGCAATCTTCGCGAGGAGCGCCGGCGATTTGGTTCCTTCGAAGTCGCACAGTGCGTCGCCGACCTTGGCTTGATTGCGGTTGGTGACGAACCACGGCGGTTTGGGCAGCAGGGTTGCACCGTAGCCGATGAGGCTGCGCGGAAACGGCGCGAATGGCGCGTAGATGACGCTCTTTTGCGAGCGGGAGAAAAGGTGAGCGTTATGGACGACGCCGGTGCCACTTCCGATGTTATCTGGCGTATGACCCGGATACGCTCCCCAGGGCGTCTCGCAGAGTAAGAAGCCGACGCCTGTCCAGGCGTTGACGCCAATGCAGCCATAGCGCAGCTCCTCCAGGGCGCGATCGAAAATGCCGGCATAACGACGCATCGTTTGAGGATGCGCGATGAGATTCGCTCCCAATGTTCCTCGTAAGCAATCGTTCGCGAACCCGACTGAGTCGCGAAGATACGTCTGCGAGTCGCCAGGAATGGTCGTAACCGCGAGCAGATTCGCGAACGCCTCGATCCCAAAGGCCGCCTCGCTCGCATCCGACGCGTCCACGCGCACGACCGTTCTTGGCACGAAGCCCGCATCGTCGCGGCCGAAACGCGCGACATCGTCATGGTTTGCTAAAAACGTGTTGCATCGTGCCGCCGCGCCAGGATAGTAGGCTGGCCTATCGGGAACGCGGCGCATTAACTGGACGACCGCTTCAATGAACGCCGGGGTGTGCTCCCAATCGGAGGGAAGAACCAGCACCTGGGAAGCGATGCAGTTAAAACCGCCGTTGTGCAGTTTCTGCGTCACAACGTTCTCGGCTTGAAAGCGAAGGTCCGCGCTGCTCCAATCGCCTGGCACGACAATCGTTGGGCTCACGTTGCCGAGTTCACTGGTAACCCGCTTATCGATGACGGGATCGTTCCGGCGTTTGCGTTCGGCCGCGTCCGGACCGTCGCCGAAGACGATCGCGTCGTAGGTGCGATCGCTGCCAGTAATGTGGATCTCGTCGACAAGTGGGTGGGGGCAGAGATACGTTCCGATCTCGGCTCCGCCGTAAACGATGTGCAGAAAATTCTCTTCACGCAACGGCGCAAAGGCTTGTTCGAAGATCGGTCCAAGATACTCGTTGACCGGATTGAGCTTCAGCACGCAGACGGCGCCCTCGGCAATCATTTTGTATAGGACGTCGAGCGGCGCGATCGAGGAAATATTGCCTGCGCCAAGGACGAGCACGACCTTCGGCTGCTGCATGCTGCTCCGGTACCATTCGCCCGTCGTTTGGGGGAGCGTTTCCGGCGTTACGCCGGGTTGCATCCACACCTCGGCACAAATGCCATTGAGTAAAACGCGGTCGGAAAGCTCGCTGGGAAAGACGTTGACGACCACTTGGCCACCCCGACGCACGCGCACGCAATGCTCATCGATCGTTGGCGAGCCAAATCGGTCGATTTCACGCAGCGTACGAATGTACGCATGTAAGGCACGCAATACCGCCCACGGTCCACTGATCGACTCCTCGCCGGCTAATGGTGTGCCCTCAATGCCCTTGGCCCGCGCGGCCGCGGCGGTCCACCTGCGCGCAAGGTCGTGGACGTTGTTTTTGCAAGCAAGTAACAACTCGATCTTCCGTGCCACGGGCAGCGTCGCCCAAGCCGCAGCCGCTTCACGCAACCGCGCGAGCCGATCGTCGATGTCGGCGCAAGCGCTTGGACTCATGCGTGCGACCGTCGTCATAATCGTGATTTCTCCGTTCGTCGGAAAGATACCGTGGTATGATCCATGGGAAGGACTCGAGCGATGGCAAGAAAGCGACGGCGCCGTAAGAAAAGCATCGTCCCGCCCCGGGGACCCGCCACAAACGTGCGGCCGGCCGGGGCGCACAAGTCAAAGAAACTCTACGACCGTAAGAAAAGCAAAGCCGCTCTCGAGGAAGACGAGAGCGGGCTGCGTACTTTGGAGGCGTAGTCGTTAAGAAATCAGTTCGCGTTCGACCATGATCGTGCGCGGATCGATGAGATGTTTGTTGAGGCCGAGCTTCTCAGCCGGAACGCCGAGCGCGAATGCCACGAGTTGCGGGAGATGGAATGTCGGCAGGTCGGTGCGCCCCCAGCGCGCCGCGGAATCGGCTTGATACCCGTCGAGCGCGAGATGACAGAGCGGGCAGGGCGTGATGACCGCTTCGGCGCCGTGGTCCTTGGCCATCCGCATGTTTTGGCCAACCATGTTGGCGGCCGTGTTGTCCTTTTCGAGCTGAATGTGGAAACCGCAACAGCGCGTCTTGCCGGCATAGTCGACCGGCTCGCCGCCGATGGCTTCGATGACGTCTTCGAGTGAATGCGGATTGCGCGCCGATTCCCAGCCATTGACGCTCTCCGGCCGGATGATATGACAGCCGTAGAACGGAGCTACGCGGAGACCGTTGAGCGGGCGAACGACCATCTGCCGCAGATTCTCTAACCCAATATCATCGATCAGCAGCCAAAGCAGATGCCGTACCATGACGTTGCCTTGATACTTCGCACCGAACTTTGCGAGAATCGCATTGGCGTGGTCCATTTGTGCCTCGCTGCCGAGCAGCTCTTTGTTGGCCGCACGCATATGGCCGGTGCAGGTCGAGCAGATCGTTATCACGTCGTCGAGCCCGAGCGCCTCGGCTTGAGCGTACGTGCGGGCGTTGAGCACGCGCGCGATATCGCGATTGACGTCGTTGACGACCGAAGCGCCGCAGCACGACGCGGCGGTAAGCTCGATCAACTCGATACCGAGCTTGTCCGCGAGCAGCATTGTCGAGTTGAAGAGCTCCTTGCACGACTCTTTGGCAACGCAGCCTGGAAAGAATCCGTACCGTCGGGTCTGTGCCGAGTGCGATTTGCGATGCGCGTCGAGCGTTACGTCTTCGGGCAAAAGTGTGGAAGCCATTAGCTAACTGGAACCTCCAGGGTCTCAAAGATCGTGCGGATCTCGTTGACCTTCGGAACGGGCTTGATGAACGGCGGCGGCATCTTGCCTTTGGCAACCATGCGCAGGCCGAGCGGAGCGACCTTCAGCAGTCCGCGAACGTTGAAGCGGCCGATTGTGCCTTGAATGACCTCAGTCTCGGCGAG
Organism: Vulcanimicrobiota bacterium; assembly: GCA_963752765.1. GTDB lineage: Bacteria > Vulcanimicrobiota > Vulcanimicrobiia > Vulcanimicrobiales > Vulcanimicrobiaceae > JAFAHZ01. Next base: position 469,748 of record CAVVZD010000008.1, on the reverse strand, counting down.
CATGCCGGTCTGTTTGATCGTCTTGCTAACGACCAGAGCGTGGCGTGGGCCGCGTTCGTTCATCATGACGCGATCGTTGATGGTAGCGCGCTTGACGTCGATGATGCGATCGTGCGGGTCGACATGCTTGGGGCAGTACGAACAGGCGTAACAATGGGCGCAAAGCCAGAGATAATCTTCGTTGATTTGCGCTAGGCGCTCCTTACGATTGCCGTCGCGAACGTCTTCGATGAAGCGGTACGCATACGCAATAGCGGCGGGACCGGCAAAGGCCGGATCGACGCTTACGACCGGGCAGAGCGCGTAGCAGGTCGCGCACATCACGCAGTTGGCCGCTGCGACGAGCTTCTTCATGTCGTCGGGCGAAACGCGGCGCTCGCGCTCGTGATCCGAATCCGCGTCGGCGGGCTGCAGGTACGGCTTGAGCCGATCGTACTTGTCCCAAAAGGGATCCATGTGGACGACGAGATCCTTCATCGGCTGGAAGTTCGGCATCGGATCGATCTTGATGACGTTCTCGTCGTTCATGACCGTGTTGCAGGGCGTCTTGCATGCAAGCCCGGTGACGCCGTTGATGTTCATCGAACAGGACCCGCAGATCGCCGAGCGGCAGGAGCGCCGGAAACTGATCGAGCCGTCAATTTCGGCCTTCGCGTTTTCCAGGGCGTCTAAGACCGTCGTCGTTTCCGGGACGTCGACGGTGACGACGTCGCGGTGCGGAATCGTGTCGGTAGCTTCGTCGAACCGGAAAATGTCGAGCTTGATGTTTGTCATCTAGGGAGCCTCTGGAGACGTCGCTGCACCGATCGCAGCGTGCATTTTTGCCGCAGATCGAGGCGCGACCGAGGGAGTAGAGCAAAGCGCTCTGTGACTGAGGGCGCAACGAAGAGACGCGACGAAAATGCCGCCGCCCAAAGGGTTTGGTCGCAAAGCCGCCACCTGCGTTGTCGACAGCTCGGGCACATACCGCTCTGGGTATGCTTCTTCCGGACACGGATGTCCGCAATGCACGCGAGACTCAAACGATTGGTGCATGGACTTCTTCAGAGGCTCCCTTAATACGTTCTGACCTGCGGATCGAATTTGGTGATGGTAACCCCGCGCGAATAGTCGAGCCGCGGCGATCCGTCGCTCTCGCGCCACGCCAGCGTATGCTTGAGCCAGTTCGCATCATCGCGCTCCGGGAAATCGGTGCGAGCCTGCGCACCGCGCGACTCCTTGCGCGCTAGCGATCCGGCCGCCAGCGCCAGCGAAGAGTCAATCAAGAAATCGGTTTCGAACGCACCGACGAGATCGGTATTGAACGTCGGGGACTTGTCCATCACGTAAACGCCGGCATCGAACTCCCTGCGCACGGCTTTGAGATCGTCCACTGCCTTGGTCAAGCCCTGCTCGTCGCGGAAGATAAACGCGTTATCGCTCATGGTTTCATTCATCTTTCGGCGCAGCTGCGGAGCGCGCGTGCCGCTGCTCCGTGAGAGCAGTTCCGCAACGCGATCCTGTTCCTGTTTCATGGTACCTGCCGAGGGTTTTGCGCTACCGACGTCCTTGATGTACCCGATGGCGTGTTTGGCGGCACGCGAGCCGAAGACAATGGTTTCAAGCAAAGAGTTTCCGCCAAGCCGATTGGCGCCGTGGACGCTCACGCAGGCGCACTCTCCGGCTGCATAGACGCCTGGAACGGGCGTCGCACCCCACTTATCGGTCGCAATCCCGCCCATCGTGTAATGCGCTCCGGGAAGGATTGGAATCGGTTCCTCGATGGCGTCTTTACCGGTGGCATCGAGCGCCAGCTCGCGAATCTGCGGCAGACGTTCGAGAATCTTTTCGCGCCCGAGGTGGCGCATATCGAGAAAGACGCAGCCGTCGACGCCGCGCCCTTCCAAAATCTCCGTCCACTCGGCGCGGGAAACGACGTCGCGCGAGGCGAGTTCGCCTTTGTCGGGCGCATACTTGAACATGAACCGTTCGCCCAACGAGTTGAGCAGATACGCGCCTTCACCGCGCGCGCCCTCGGTCATGAGCACGCCGTTTTCTTTCAACGTTGTCGGATGGAACTGCATGAATTCCATGTCCATCAACGGCAACCCGGCTTTGTACGCGATGCCCTGGCCGTCAGCCGTCGACGCGTAACCGTTGGTCGTCTTGAGATACATGCGCCCTGCGCCGCCGGTGGCAAAAATCGTCGCCTTCGCTGCAATCGGTACCAACTCGCCGTTGCGCATGTTGTACGCGATGACGCCGCTGCCGACGCCCTCTTCGATTGCCAATGCGGTGCAGAAGTACTCCTCGTACACCTTGACGCCGAACCGCTCGAGCTGCTCCCAGAGCGTGTGAAGAATGACGAGGCCGGTTACGTCGGCTGAGTAACACGTGCGCGGCGAACCTGCGCCGCCGAAGGGGCGCTGCGCGATCCGGCCATCCGGCATGCGGGAAAAAATGCAGCCGCGGTGCTCGAGCCAAATAATCTGCTTGGGCGCGTCCTCGCACATCGCTTCGACGGCGTCCTGATCGCTTAGATAGTCGGACCCTTTGACGGTGTCGAACGTGTGGGCTTGGGGCGAATCTTCCTCGCGATTGCCGAGCGCGGCATTAATGCCACCTTGCGCGGCGCCGGAATGGCTGCGTACCGGATGCATCTTGGAGACGATGGCGACGTCGGCACCGCCCTCGGCCGCTTCGACCGCAGCGCGCATACCCGCCAGCCCGCCGCCGATGACAACAACGTCGTGTTCGATCACGTTGGCCTTTCGCTCTGGGTTAGTCCCTTCAATACTACGCGCCGAGGCGCTGGCGCCCCACGACTTTAGGAGAAAAGAGGCTCGGTTACCCGGCCTCCGACCGAGCCGCCTTTCCGGAACTGCGGTCGAAGAAGCGATATGTGTTCTTGCCGGACTGTTTGGCTTGGTAGAGGGCTTCGTCGGCGGCAAAGAACAGCGTTTGGCCATCCGTACCGTCGGTCGGGAACATCGCGATCCCGATCGAGGCTGCGAGCCCGTTGCGGTGCAACGCCGTCATGATGCGCTCGACCCCTCGGCGCGCCTGGTCCGGATCGGCCTGGCTCATGACGACGACGAACTCGTCGCCAGCGTAGCGTGCGACGATGTCGCCCTTGCGGGCATTTTGCTTGAGCACTTGCGCGAACCGCTTGAGGGCAAGATCACCCAAACTGTGTCCGCCCGAGTCGTTGATTTTCTTGAGATCGTCAAGGTCGAGAATCGTGTATGCAAACGGAGCGTCGTAGCGGTCTGACATATGAAGTTCGCGTTCCAAGAGGTCATGGAGCGCCCGCCGATTGGGAATGCCGGTCAGCATATCGGTCTGCGCAAGGCGCTGCGTCTCTTCGAGCAGCCGCCGAGTCTGCGCATAGAGGCGTGCGTTCTCGACCGCGATTGCAGCCTGTGAGGCGAAATTAAGAATGACCTGAAGCTGGTTTTCGGCGATCTCATCGCCCGGAGGATCGTCCGCGTAGAGCATGCCGCGGACGACGTCGCGCGAGACCAAGGGCGCGATGCAGTAACCTCCGCGAACGTTTTCGAGCGGCTTGTCTTCATCGGCAGAAGAACCGTATGCCAGCTGCAGGTTACCACAGGCCACGTCCTGTAAAGTCGAATCCGCCCGGTATTCGCGCGGGTCGGTAGCATGGAGGACTTGCCCATCAGCGTCGCAGTCGAGACGGCGAACGATTCCACCGTTTTCAATGACGTCAAAGAGGATCACCCGTTTGAATCTGAGTGCCTCGACGACGCCGCGCATGACCATGGAAAGAATGTCGTTGATTTCGAGCGTCGAGTTGATCGTCGAGAAGACTTGCTGGAGAACGAAAAGCTCAGCGTTTTTTTGCGCAAACTCGTCGCGCTCGGCTTCGACGGCAGCCAGGCGTGCGCGCAGCTGCTCGAGCTCCGTGTTAAGCTCGTGAATTTCCTCGGGGGAGCCGCGGTTGGGCGATTTCCTTCCCATCCTTTAAAGTAACGTCTAAGTTGCCCACAGTTATTAGGAAAGCTGCTTGAATCAATTCGTTCACCTCCACGTCCATTCGGAGTATTCGCTCCTGGACGGGGCCTGCCGGGTGGAGCGTCTCTGCCGCCGTGCGGCCGAGTACGGTTCGCCGGCCGTAGCCTTGACCGACCATGGGGTGATGTACGGCGCGATGGAATTTTACTATAGCGCCCGGAACGCGCGGCTTACTCCCATTATCGGTTGCGAGGCCTACATCGCTCCCCGAGGTCGCTTCGACCGAACCGTGCGAGAGGAAGCTCATGTCACGCTGCTGGCGGCCGACCTCGTCGGCTACCGCAATCTGACCGCGCTCGTCTCAAAAGGCTTCCTGGAAGGCTATTACTACAAACCGCGTATCGATCTCGATCTTCTCGAAAAGCATAACGACGGACTCATCGTCTTGTCGGGCTGCATGTCGGGGCTTGTTTCAGCGCCGCTGTTGCGCAACGACTACGCGACGGCCGTGCGCAACGCCAAAACGTACGTTGAGATTTTCGGCGACCGCTTCTACATTGAGATGATGCGCCACGGCATGCCGGAAGAAGAGGTTGTTGGCAACGGGCTGCTTCGGGTCGCACGCGAGCTGGGCGTACCCATTGTCGCAACGAACGACTCGCACTACCTCGATCAGAAAGACGCTCCCGCACACGACGTGCTGCTATGTATCGGAACGGGCAAGACGGTCGCCGATACGTCACGAATGCGATTTTACTCCGATCAGTTCTACCTAAAGTCTGCCGACGAGATGTACGAACTGTGGGCCGATTTGCCCGAGGCATGCGAAAACACGGTTAGAATTGCCGAACGCATCGACATTCGAATTCCCGAGAAAATCTTTCATTTACCGCAATATCCCGTGCCGGATACGGCAAAGACGGACGACGAGTACTTGCGCGAGATTTGCGAGCACGGCCTAGTCGACCGCTACGGAGAAGAACGCGTGCGATCCGATTCGGGGCTTCGCGACCGATTGGAATACGAGCTCGGCGTTATCACGAAGATGGGTTTTTCGTCGTACTTCTTAATCGTTTGGGATTTCATCAAGTATGCGCGCGACCATGGAATTCCGGTTGGCCCGGGCCGCGGGTCGGCGGTCGGTTCGCTCGTCGCGTACTGCCTGAAGGTCACCGACTTAGACCCGCTCCACTTCAATTTGTTTTTCGAGCGCTTCCTCACGCCGGATCGCATCTCGATGCCCGACATCGACACGGATTTTTGCGTCGACCGCCGTGATGAGGTCATCGAATACGTGACGCAAAAATACGGAAAAGAGCGCGTCGCGCAGATCGTTACGTTCGGAACGATGGCGGCGCGCGCTGCGATCCGCGATGCCGGGAGGGCACTGGGTATTCCCTTACCCGACGTCGACCGCGTCGCCAAGCTGGTGCCGTCCGGTCCGGGTGGCCTTTCGATCGGCCAAGCCGTGGAGCAAATTCCCGAACTCAAATCGCTGTACGTGACGCGGCCCGATATCCGGCGATTGCTCGACACGGCCAAAGAGATCGAAGGTTTGGCGCGCAACGCAAGCACGCATGCCGCCGGTGTCGTGATTTCGGCTGGGCCACTGATGGAGTATACGCCGCTCGTACGTTTTGGCGACGGCGGAATCAACACGCAGTTCGACATGGAGTGGGTTGAAAAGATCGGCCTGCTCAAGATGGACTTCTTGGGCCTTCGCAATTTGACGGTGATGGACAACGCCGTGAAAGAAATTCGTCGAACGGTCGATCCGCGTTTTGACTTGGCCACGATTCCGATTGACGATCCGAAGACGTACGAGATGCTCGGGCGCGGCGAAACGATGGGGGTGTTTCAACTTGAATCGGACGGGATGAAACGCGTGTGCGGCGAGCTGCGCCCGTCGCGATTCGAAGATATCATCGCACTGGTGGCGCTCTACCGCCCGGGGCCGATGGAGCTTATCCCGCAGTACATCAACGCCAAGCATGGGCGAACGGCTCCAAAGTACTTGCATCCCAAGCTGGAGCCCATTCTGTCCGAGACGTATTCAGTGCCGTGCTACCAGGAGCAGATCATGCAGATGGCGCGCGATATCGCCGGCTTTTCGATGGCGGAAGCGGACGAGCTGCGCCAAGTGATGGGCAAGAAGCAAAAAGACAAAATTCCGCTTTATCGTGAGAAGTTCATTGACGGAGCCGTTGCGGTTTCCGAGATCGATCGTCGATTGGCTGAAAAGATCTTTGCCTTCATCGAACCATTTGCCGGATACGGCTTTAACAAATCGCACGCCGCGGCATACGCTTGGATTGCGTATCAGACCGCATTCTTAAAGGCCAATTATCCGTTGCCTTATTTGTCGGCGTTAATGACGTCGGTCAAAGACAAGACGGAGAAACTCGCCGAATATATCGACGAGGCGAAGAAGATGGGGATCGACGTTCTTCCTCCCGACGTCAACGAATCGCTCTTCGACTTTGCGGTGATCGGCGATCGGATTCGCTTTGGCCTCGCAGCGGTCAAAGGCGTCGGCGAAGCGGCCGTCCGCAATCTCATCGCGGTCCGGCAAGAGGGCGGACGATTCAACGACCTTTTTGATTTCGCTCGCCGCGTCGACGCCAAGCATCTGAACCGGCGCGTTTTTGAAGCGCTCATCAAATGCGGCGCGCTCGATGGACTGCACGGAAACCGCGCGCAAAAACTTGCCGCGGTCGATGTGGTCGTCGAGGTAGCCACGCGCGCGACGCGGGATGCGGAGGTGGGACAGGCCTCACTCTTCGGCGATGCGGGGGCGCAGGCGCCGTCGCTGGCGCCGCGTCTGCCCGACGTGTCGCCGCCGACGACACGCGAAATGCTCGCCTGGGAAAAGGAAACGCTCGGAATCTTCGTCTCTGGCCATCCGCTCGCCGACGTCGAACATTTGCTGCGAAAACAGGGTGCCGCGCCGATAAAAGACGTGCAAGCGCTTGAGGACGATGCCACTACAACCATCGCAGGGCTGGTGACGAGCGTCAGACGGACGCTCACGAAGGCCGGTCAACAAATTCTGATTGCAACGCTGGAAGACACGAGCGGCAGTTGTGACGTCGTTGTGTTTTCGAAGCTGTACGTGCTCGTCCACGAATACTTCGTCGCCGACGCGGTTCTCATCGTCAAGGGGCGCTTACGGCGCCGGGAACGACCGGGTGCCGCACCCGGTGAGGAACCGCCGATCGAAATCTCCATCGGCGCCAACGAGGTGACGCCGTTCGCCGCACCGCGCGTTCAAGCCCCACGCGCGTGGCACGTGGAAGTAACCAGCCGCGATCAGATCGATCGGCTTGCGGCGGTGATCGGTCAATGGCCCGGCGAAATTCCCGTCGTGATGCATCACGACGGGCAGTCCCAGCGCGTCGCGCAAAAGCTTACTGCCGACATGCGCGTGCGTAGCGAGCTCGAACGCATCTTCGGATTGGCGGGCGTGCGAGAGGGAGCGCTCGAAGAGTACCGGCAATGAACGTAATTCCGGCCACCGAATTGGGACGGCTCGGACACATCTTTTGCCGTGGATGGAACGTCTCCGAGAGTGTCACGGCGGAGGTCGCGGCGATCCTGTCGGCAGTGCGTCAGTCCGGAGACGCCGCGGTCGTCGAGTATACGAAGCGCTTTGACGACGAGACATACGACGTTTCCAAAATGCGTGTGCCGTTGCCGCTACCCGATCGAGCCCGTTCGTTGGTGACGCGGGAAATTGTCGATGCACTGGAACTTTCACGCGATCGCATAGCACGATTTCACGATCGTCAGCGTCAAGTCGACATTTCATACGCCGAGGAAGACGGCACCCGCTACGGCATCCATAGACGGCCGCTCGAATCCGTCGCGGTTTATGCGCCTGGCGTCGCGACCGTTTCACCGACAACGGTGTTCATGGGAGTCGTTCCGGCAAAGATCGCCGGCGTGAATAGGGTCGTCGTTTTGACGCCGCCCCTCCAAAACGGTCAGGTCCATCCGGCAGTCCTCGTAGCCTGCAGCTTGGGCGGGGTCGATGAACTGTACGCCGTCGGTGGTGCGCAAGCTATCGCGGCCGCGGCCTTCGGAACCGCATCGATCGCTCCGGTTGAAAAGATTGTCGGCCCCGGGGGCGTGTGGGTGACCGAGGCAAAGCGTCAGGTCTTCGGAACCTGTGGCATCGATGCGCTGGCCGGTCCCGTGGAGGTGTTGGTCGTTGCGGATGACGGAGCGAACAGTGAATTTGTTGCCGGCGAGCTGCTGGCGCAAGCGGAGCAATCCGAGACCGCCCGCCTCGCCGTCGTTTCCGAGTCGCGCCCCCTGTTGGATGCGGTCTCGCAACTTCTCGATACGCTGGGCTTGCAAACGCTCGAGCGCGGGGAGTCGATTAGCCGGGCGATCAACGAAGGGTGCGCGCTGGTCCATGCATCGACGCGCGATGAAGTCTTCGACGTCATCGAGCGGTTTGCCCCAGGCTATTTGTGCTTGCAAGTTCGCGACGCGGGACCATACTTGCCTCGTATCCGCCGCGCCGGCGTGGTGTTTGTCGGCGATTTAACACCGCTGTCGTCCGGCTATCTCGCCGGCACCAATCACGTCGTGCCGGCTTCGGGTACGGCGCGGTGGGCCTCGGGCCTTCGCTTGGAGGACTTTACGCGCACGTTCAGCGTGGTCGAGAACAGCGCCGAGCGTATGATGAACGACGCGCTGATGATTGCTGCGCTGGCCGAACTGGACGGCTTGCCGCAACACGCGCAGACCGCACGCATGAGGTACGGCGGCTGAAGAAGCTGGTGGCGTTCGACGTCGACGGGACGCTCGTGGGCCCAGATCTTGCTATATCGGACCGCGTACGCGGTGCGATTCTGCGCATGCAGCAGGCCGGCATCAATGGTTGCCTCGTCACGGGCCGAATGTACCGAGCCACGCTACCGTTCGCGCGAGAGCTGCAATTTGACGCGCCGATCATTTGCTACCAAGGCGCGGCGGTCATCGACCCGAGCAGCGACGAAGTGCTCCACCATCTCGTCGTCGAAAACGACGTGGTTCACGATCTGATCGAGCACGCAGAGGCCGATCGCGTCCATCTGCAGTTGTATCGCAACGACGAGTACTACTGCGAGCAGCGCAATCGCTTTTCGGATATGTACGCCGTGTTGGCGCTGACGGAACCCGTTATCGTGCCGTCGTTGCGTGAAACGTTCGCCTACAGTGGCGCAACGAAAGCCGTTATCATTGCCGATGCACTCGATGCCGAGCGGTACCAGGCAAAATTAGAAACACTGCTCGACGGCCGCGCCTATATCACCCGCAGTCTTCCGGAGTTCGTTGAGATCCTTCACCCAAAGGTCGACAAGGGCGATGCCTTGCAATTGGTCGCGCAGCGGATCGGAGTGCCGATGGACGACGTCGTGGCGATTGGAGACTCTTGGAATGATGCACCTCTGTTGCGCGCAGCCGGCTTCGGCATAGCGATGGGGTCGTCGCCGCCCGAGCTGCGGACGTTAGCAAAGGCAATAGTGGCCGACGTCGCGCACGACGGCGTGGCCGAGGCGATCGAGCGGTACGTCTTGGCGTGAGCCCGACGCGCTCTAAGGTACGGCGCAGCAAGTCCTCGGCGACAAGGCAGTTGCGCCAGTTCTGGATCGTGATTGCCGTGGCGGTCGGTGTCGCGGTGGTCGGTGGCGGCCTTGCAATCACCTGGCCTGGTTTCCAGCCGCGCACAATCGTGGTCAGCGGTAATCGAAGTGTCTCTCGCGCCGAGATCGTGGGACGTTCGGGCATCTCGACTCACGTCAATATGTGGTTGCAAAATCCGCGCGCGATAGCGGCGCGCATCGCGTCGATTCCGGACATTGGCAGCGTTCGGGTGTATCCGATACCACCCGCGACCGTTCGTATTTGGGTCACGGAACGCACCCCCTTTGCAATCGCACGCGCGGGCGCACAGGAAGCGGTGCTCGATCGCGACTTGCGCGTGCTCAGCGACGATGCGCCCGTAGCGACGTTACCGGTCTTCCTTTTGGATGAGAAGACGGCACTCGAGCCCGGAATGTTTCTGCATCAAGCAGATGCGTTCGCGCTTCGCGATGATAACGACGCGCTGCTCGCGGCGCACGTCGCGCCGATCGAGCTATCGTTCGACCGCTACGGCGGTTTGATCGCCGTCGTGCGGGGAGGGGTAAAGATTCTCTTTGGCGACGGCGACCTTGAGAAGAAGGTCGCGCTCGTCAATCCAATCCTGGCACAAGTTGGCGGCAAGCGTCACATCGCGGCGATCGATTTGCGCGCTCCGAGCACACCCGTCGTGGACTACCGGTAACGGCTGTTATGTGTCACGCTGAGCTCGTCGACGCGCAGCTCAAACGTTTAGTCGCCCTTCGACGACGCCGCGGAGCTCGTCCTGAGCAAGGTCGAAGGGCGGCTGCTCAGGGTGACACGGAGTTAATGGCTCGTCAAATCCGCATAGACCATTACGTTGCCTTTAATCAAGGACAACTTGAGTTGGTCCATCTCTTTGACTTTTGAGAAGTCCACGGTCGAGCGCCCGGCAGCGAGGGTCGCTTGGGAGCCGTTATCCAGCGTAACGACGATGTGTTTTGCATCGACCACATGTTCGACTTTGACGGTGTACGTACCATCGGGGATCTGACTGGGATCAACGACATTAGCGGCCTGCGCCGGGGTATGCGCTAAGAGCCCGAAAAGTAGCACCAACGCGTAAAGCCGAGGGTAGTTCATGAGAACGCTCCAAAACGAAGGCCAGCTAAGAAATACTAGCTTACGATGATAGCGCAAGAGCTTGCGAGTCTTCTAGGGCCGGATTCTTAGACTTTCCGCCCGAAGAGCCTACCGCTAGCCTCTGCCCGGTTCTGAATTGCCTAACCATTGCAAGCAGCGCCGTCGCCTGACTCAGGACCTGATCGGCAGCCTCGGCCATTCCCGCGATCGCCTCGGAGTTCTTAGAGCCGAGATCGGACGACCGCTTCACCCGATTCCCCAGCGCCGCGATGGCGGCTCGCTGCTCCGCGGCAGCTTTCGCGACTTGGGCCGTGTGGGCTTCGATTTCTGAAACGTTTTCGAGGATTTGATTTGACGTTATGGCCTGCTCGCGTATCGTCGCGGCCGCGGATTGCGTCATCGCCCCCATTTGTTCGCTCGCTCTCGCCAACTCGGCGGAAGCGTGAGCCTGCTCCTTTGTGGCGACGCTGATTTCGCTGACGAATTGCGCGACCTCGCTCACCCGGCTGCTAATGGTTTCAATCGTCTGGCTCACGCTATGCGCCGATTCGGCGTTGCTGTGGAGCACGTCGCTGGCACGCGCTGTGCGATCCAAAACGGCCGAAGTGCGACGCTGAATATCCGCTACCAACGATCCGATTTCTTTGGTGGAACCGGCCGAGTTCTCGGCCAGCTTGCGTATCTCGTCGGCGACGACGGCGAATCCGCGTCCGTGTTCGCCGGCCCTGGCCGCCTCGATCGCTGCATTCAGCGCGAGCAGGTTCGTTTGGTCGGAGATCGCTTCGATCATTCCCAAGATTTCGCCAATCTGCCGTGAGGCGCGATCGAGCTTTTGCATCTCCGAAACGATGGAGGCAACGGTATCGCTGATGCTACTCATACCCTTTGAAAGGGTCAAGACTTCGTTGCGGCCGTCGCGAACTTGCTGGTCGGTCGCGCTGGATTCAGAGCGGACGCGATCGGCATTGCCGGCAACCTGGACGATCGAAGCGGAAACTTCCTGCGTGCTTGCGACGGCCCGTTCGACAACGGTTGCGAGATCGAGTAAGTTCCGGTCCATCTCGTGTATCGAGGTCGTCATTTGGGCAACCGCGCTCGAGATGTCAGAGACGTTGCGCGCGACGACGCTCGCATTTTCAGCAACGCTGCCCGCCGCCACTCCTAGGTGGCTCGAATACGACAGGGCCTCGCCGAGTGCCGAAAGCTCTTCCTTGACGCGGCCGTCGACTTCGAGTGCGAAGTGATTGCTCTGCTCGCTCGCGCCCAAAACCGTTCCGGAGGCGGACTGGATTTGGACGATAATTCGCGTCAGGCGCTCGGCGAAAGCGTCGATTGCAAATCCGAGGCGGCCCAAGAGATCCGGACCGCGCCAGCGGATGCGTTGTGATAGGTCGCCCGATCCCATCAATTCAAAGACGTCGACGACGCGACCGATGCTTTTGAGTACCCTCGAACGGAACCAGCCCATTGCCCAGAGCACGATCGCAATCGCAAGCAGAATGCAGATTGCGATGACGCCGGACGCGTAGGTGCGAGCCTGTGTGAGTGCGCCGAGGCTTCGGTCGGCGTAGCGCTCGAGAGCGTCAAGCATCGCTTGGCCGTCCCTGCTCTGCTTTTCGTACGCAACCGACGACGGCGCGTTGATTTGCTTGAGCGCTGCCGCGTTGTCGCCCGACTCCAAGAGGCTAACGGCGGAAAGGGCCTGATCGTCGTATGTGCTTGCGCTGGCATTGAAGGCTTGGGCGAACGTCGCAATCTGCGCTTGAGAGCGATCGGCGATCTTCGAGCAATCAGGATGGCAAAAAATTGCGAGCATCTTTCGCGCGTCGTCTGGAACCTGCCCAACCAAAGTCTTGGCAAGCGTTAAGCTTGCGGTAGAGCGCTCGGGGTCGGCACTCGTCGCCGCTTCGAGGGTCGCTGCGCGCAGGCTGGCGGCGTCCGATGCGACCTTCGCATATGCAAACTGTCCGCGAATGACGGTGTCGCGAAGTGTCTGCGCCTGTCGCGTCAAGCCTTGCATCGCGTAGTACGTGATCGGAAAGAATGCAAGCACGACGACGATGACGGCCGCAAATGAAATTGTCAGGCCGCGCTCGAGGCTGGTGCGCCGCGCTTGCGGGTCGGTGCTCTCAATATCCACAATTTGTCCGCAACTTCTTCGCCGGTTTGTCCTCAAGGAGTTGTTGGGCGCCTCGCCAACCCTCGCAGAATTGTCGCCGGCGTTCTATCCATAGTAGGGCTTAGGACGCCCGGATACAATATATCGTAGTCAGGCCGTCCTGGAAACGGTGATCGATCGGATGAAGCACGAGACCGTCTGCGGCCTCGATATTGGGACCACGAAAACCTGTACGGTCGTCGGGGTCGGCGGGCCGAACGGATTGGAGATCGTAGGCGTGGGCGAGGCGCCGTCGCTCGGCATGCGCAAGGGCGTTGTCGTCGATCTCGAGCAGACGATTAAGTCGATCGAAGCAGCCACCGAGAAGGCGGAGCGCATGGCGGGGCTTCACGTGGGCGACGTTTTCGTCGGAATCACCGGTGACCACATCCGCAGCACGAACAATCGCGCCGTGGTGGCGGTTTCGAGCGACGACCGGGAAGTCTCGCACACCGACGTTCGGCGTGTGATCGACGCGAGCAAAATCATCAATCTTCCGACCGATCGGCAAATTATTCACGCCCTTCCGCGCTACTTCACCGTCGATGGTCAAGAAGGCGTCGACGATCCCGTTGGCATGGCCGGAGGCCGCTTGGAGGTCGATACCCACATCATTACCGGCGGTTCGAGCTTCATCACCAACGTGCTCAAGTGCGTGCACCGTGCCGGCCTGGAAGCGGCAGGCTTGGTATTCGAACCGCTGGCCAGCTCCGCAGCAACCCTGCTTTCCGAGGAAAAGCAAGTCGGCGTCGTGCTTCTCGACATCGGCGGCGGTACGACCGACGTTGCGGTCTACTCAGTCGGAAGCGCGATCTACACCGCCACGATCCCCGTCGGCGGCAACATCCTTACCAACGACATCTCGCTGGGTCTGAAAACGACGCTCGCTGAGGCAGAAGACGTCAAGAAGCGCTATGGAGCGGGCATTCGCGACGGCGAGATCGAGGAAGTTTTCCCCGTTCGAACGCTCGACGGGCGGTCGTCGAAAGATCATACGACGGCGCAGCTGCGCGCGATCGTGGTACCGCGCGTTCTCGAAACGCTGCGGATGGCAAAACAAAAGATCGTCGATAACGTCCCCAGGGATCTCGTGCTTGGCGAGGTTGTCTTGACCGGAGGCGGAGCGTTGCTCCCGGGCATCGCGCCGATCGCGGAGGACGTCTTTGGGCTGCCGGTGCGCATCGGGATGCCGAACACAGTCGGCGGATTGACCGAAGCGATGGCGCAACCGCAGTATGCAACGGCAATCGGGCTCGTGCTTTTCGGCGCGAGCGACGACGGCGTCGAAAGCGAGACCGCTCGGCGCCGCGGCTCTATTGGGTACCGAATCCAGAAATGGCTATCTGACGTATGGAACTAACACCCCCGCGCGCGCCGCGCGCCCGACGCCCGAAAAAACCTCGCAAACCGAAAGAAACACTCTTTGTTACGGAGGAAACGCAAGTAATGGCTGACGCTCGACGCTCCATTTCCGAGCCCGAACATGCCGCGACGATCAAGGTGATCGGAATCGGCGGCGGCGGCTGCAATGCCGTGAATCGCATGGTGCAGGCCGGCCTAGCCGGCGTAGAGTTCTTCGCGGTGAACTCCGACGTTCAGGCACTGCGGACGTCGCTCACGGAGAACACGGTGCACATCGGCGGAAGCCAGACGCGGGGATTGGGCGCTGGTGCAAACCCGACGCTTGGGCGCGAAGCTGCTGAAGCATCTCGGGAGGATCTCGCGATGATCCTCGATGGCGCCGATCTCGTTTTCTTAACCGCAGGGATGGGCGGAGGCACAGGCACCGGTGCGGCGCCGGTGATTGCCGAGCTGGCGCGCGAATCGGGCGCACTCACCATCGCCGTCGTGACCAAGCCGTTTGCCTTCGAAGGGCGCAAGCGCATGCAAACAGCCGAGAACGGCATTGGCGAGCTCGAAGCGAAAGTCGATACGCTGATCACGATTCCCAACGAGCGCATCCTCCAAGTGATCGAGAAGAAGACGCCGCTCAACGAAGCGTTCGCATGTGCCGACGACGTGCTGCGGCAGGGGATTGCCGGCATCAGCGATCTCATTACCAAGCCAGGATTGATCAATCTCGACTTCGCCGACGTCAAGACGATCATGACCGACGCCGGCTCGGCGATGATGGGCATTGGTGAAGGTTCGGGCGAGCACCGCGCTGCCGACGCCGCTCAAAAAGCGATTGCCTCGCCGTTGTTGGAGACGACGATTGAGGGCGCGCGCGGCGTGATTTTCAATATCACGGGCGGTCCCGACATGGCGATGTACGAGGTCAACGATGCGGCAGAAATGATCAGCCGTGCGGTCGATACCGATGCGCAGATCATCTTCGGCGCCTCGGTCGATCCCAACATGACAGGCAGGGTGCGCGTTACCGTGCTCGCAGCCGGCTTCGGGCCCTCGCGCAGCTATCGGCCGGCGGCGACCGGTTACGCGTTCGAAACTGGAAAGCTCGAGGCCGTCGCTCCGGTCAATGTTGAGGACATCGAAGTGCCCGCGTTTTTGCGCTATCGAGGCTGAGTGGGATACTCGGCCCGCGTGCTCCTCGATTCGGTAAGTCCGTCGGGGGTTCGCTTGACCACGCTCGAAGTAACCTTCCCGCGGTTCGTGCTTTCGGAGTTCAATACACACCGAACGCTCTCGCGCAACAGCGCGAGCTCGCGAGCAATTCCGACGTCGAAATTGCTCGAGCGAGTCGAGCGAGATCCGGTGTTGCCGCTCGAGTGGGGACGCAACGAAAAGGGCATGTCGGCCTCCGCGCTGTTAAGCGAGCAAGAAGAAGAGGAAGCAAAACGGATTTGGCTGAGCGCGCGCGATGCAGCCGTCGCGCACGCTCGGCGACTTTTAGAGCTAAAGGTCCACAAGCAGGAACTCAACCGCGTCTTGGAACCGTTCTTGTGGCACACGGTAATCGTGACCGCAACCGAATGGGAGAATTTTTTTACGTTGCGGTGCGCTCCCAACGCGCAGCCTGAGATCCGCGCGGCAGCGTTGGCAATGCGGGAAGCTCTGGAAGCGAGCATTCCGCGCGCGGTTCCATTGGGAGGCTGGCATTTGCCGCTGGTTCAGGAGGACGAACGCTCGCTATCAGTGGAAACGCAGAAGAAGATTTCAGCTGCGCGTTGCGCGCGCGTGTCCTATTTGACACACGAAGGCCAGCGGGAGATCGAGAAGGATTTAGAGCTCTACGAACGGCTTAGCGTGGATCGGCACTTGAGCCCGTTCGAACACGTAGCGACGCCATCCCCGGATACGGAGCTTCATGCGAACTTTCGCGGCTGGATTCAGATGCGCCGGGAGATTGAAGCCGCGCCGTCGCTATCGCGGTAAGGAGAAGCGCGGCTAGCGCGCACCAGGCGGGCAGCTTGACGAGAAGCCAAAACGGGTTGTGGGTGTCCAGGCCGTTCACCATGGCACGCCACTCGACTTGGACGAGCGCCCCGGCTGGGAAGGCAAGCTGAAGCGCAGGTGTCGGAAGCACGGGCGGATGGAGTTCGAGGAAATAAAGCGACCCAGCAATGGCCGCGGCGATCGCGACGCCGGCAATAGACGGGATGCGCAATCGGTAGATCACGGCGGCGCAGACGAAGGTGCTTGCAAGAAAGAGCTTCTTGACGCTCCACGCCGGAATCCATGGGACGCTCAACACGCAGAGCGTGGCCGCGGAAACGATGCGCAGCGTGCCCCGCGTCCAGCGCGCCATCACCAGCGCGGCCGGAATCGCAAAGCACAACTCGACCATATGAACGTAGGCGCCGGCCATGATCGCGGTTGCTGCGGGAAAGAAGACGAGGAGTTCGCGGCGTTGGAGCTGCGCCGCGACGCGAGGAGCGAGCCACAGACCCGCGACGAGGAACGCGATAAATGAGAGGCTGCCCAGCCACAATGCGGGCGCATCCGGGACGCCAACGTAATGCAGCAGGTACGTCAAGCTGTACTGGTAAGGGAAACGTGCCTCGGCCGAGGCCTGAGCCGGAAGCACCTGCGTAATGTAGGAAGCGAATCGCGCCGTTCCAGCCAGAGCAACCCCCGATACAACCAAGAGAATGCTGGTGACGATCGCGCTCGACCGGGCGCGCGGGACGAACAGCAGCACCGACAGCAACACGCTGACGCTCACGTGCGGCTCGATCGCGGTTAACGCG
Organism: Vulcanimicrobiota bacterium; assembly: GCA_963752765.1. Taxonomy (GTDB): domain Bacteria; phylum Vulcanimicrobiota; class Vulcanimicrobiia; order Vulcanimicrobiales; family Vulcanimicrobiaceae; genus JAFAHZ01. The sequence goes on along the minus strand of CAVVZD010000008.1, from coordinate 452,750 downwards.
GCAAGAATGCCGGCTAACCGATCGAGCCGTTGCGCGAGCATCCAGCCCGTCAGGATCAGCAGCAACAGTACAAACGGAACGATCTGGCCCGCGTTGAGCTCCTGAAAGCCCGTGGAAAGCGCCAGGGCTGCCAGCGCGAGATCGAACGCAATCTCCAGCCGCGACAGTATGACGGCGGCGAGCAGGACCGACACGACGATACAGAACGCGTAGATTGCCCGCGCCGCGGCGAAGTCGACTCTCGCGAGTGCCATGAAAAGCAGGAAGTCGTAGGGCGGCTGCGGGGCCGGGATCGCCAGGGCGGGCTGGAGCGCAAAGACGGTATTCCGATCCACGGTGTGCTCGCAACTGTGTAGCGGCTCGTATGTGTACGGGCTTTGGCCCCGGTCGAGCGCGGTTCCGGCGCAATAAAAATCTTGGAAATCGTACATGACGTGCCAGGGCAGGTCTTCGCCCATTCGTGCGATATCGCGAACTGCTGCGATGCCGAGCGCCGCGAAGAAGACGATCGTCAGCGCGCGGCGGAGGGTCACGCTCGGCGATGCCGTCGACGTCCTCGGTCGAGTGCCGTGATCCAAAGCACCGCCGTACAGAGCAGCACGATTCCAAGCACGATGAGCAGGCGGAGTCCGAGATGGTGACCTGCCGCCGTAATGCCGGCGAGGCGACGCGATGCCCGAATATCCTTGAGTGGAACGGCGATAACGGGCCCTTCTTGCGATCCGATGACGAGCGAGTCGTTGAGCACAATGGGCGAGCCGACATTGAACGTCAGATCGGTTTGAATGCTTCCAATCGCGTGGCCGGTGGTTGCGTCGACTGCCCACAGCTTTCCGGAATAGTCCGCAAAATAGAGCACCGCGTCGCGCAGAACGAAGGCGCCTTTAACTGGTCCAGAGACACGCAAAAGCCAGCGAGGCCGGCCGCTGCGCGCGTCGAGTGCGACGACGACCGGCGCCAACGGGCTGCCGTCGTAGAGCGTGCCTTGCGCGTAGGTTGGAATTGCGGATTCATTGTACGTCGGCTCTACGCCGGTCACGTTCAGCGACGTGTCCCAGAGCAAACGTCCGTTCGTTGCGTTGAGCGCGTAGACGTGCTGGCGCGCGCGCCGACCGGCCAGAACGATTCCGTGCACGAGCGATTCGCCGTACATCCCAAAGATGCGGCTGCCGTCGGTGGCTAGCGGGCAATCGTCAAACGCACCGGTCCGCTGCGAAAAGGGATGAACCCAGAGCGTCGCGCCGTTATTGGCCGATAGGGCGTAAATTGCGTTGGGGGCGCGGCCGCCGAAGTATGCGTAATGTCCAATAAGCAAAATGTTCGTCATTGACGCGTTGGAAGAAAAGAGCCGCCTCCAAAGGTAGCGGCCGGTGCGCAGATCCAGCGCGACAAACGTTCCGTTGCCGTCAACGTGCAGCAGCGTCTGTCCGTACAAAGCCGGCATCGGCATGCCGCTCCCGGTCAATGCAAACGTCCACAGCCGTTTCCCTGATGCGAGATCGATGCCGTTGAGATCGCTGGGTCCCATTCCTACCACATTGTAGGCCGGCAAATCCCAGACCGGCGAGTCCGCATCCCCCGTGCCAATCGCCGCGATGCCGTCGCGATAGACGGGAGCGGACATGATTTGGTTGTCGCCTCGCCATTGCCACACGAGCTTGCCGGTTTGTGCATCGATTGAATAGAGTGCGTGATCGTTGGCAGCGATGAGCACGTTCGTGCCGGCCACAACGGGCGACGTCGAGGTGCCTTTTTTTGGTCTATAAAAGCGCCAGGCCGGTTCTGCGGGCAAGCGCGGATTAACGACGATGTCGTTGAGGCCGCCGCCGTTGCGGAACTGCGTCCACGCACTGGACTGATCGGCGCGAAACACACGATCGTCCGATGCCGTCGCAACCGTGGCCGCGCGCAGCATAAGAAGAACGCAAAAGCAAACTGCAATTCGAAGGCCGTCCGAAAGTGCCCGCATGCTGTGCAGTGCGGACATTAAGGACGATTTACCGTCCAACATATTTCCCAGTCGTTACGAATATGCTATATAGGTGTCTACCAGGCGACGAGCAATCCAGCCTGTGGATAAAACTTCTGTAACAAAAAGAGGACGTGGTGTGGCTCTTTCGCAGAAGCGTTGGGTTCCGTTTGGGCGCCAACAGCACCTTCGGCATGTGATTGACGGGACGGGCCGCAGATGATCGAACATCGCGAGCGCGTCATTTCAGACCATTGGTATCTTTGCCGCCGCGCCGCAAGGCGCTTCCTTCGGCCGGGCCTCGATCGATGCGACCTCGAACAGGTCGCCGCCATTGGATTGATCAAGGCCGCAGATCGGTACGACAGTTCGCACGTAACGCCATTCGAAGCCTATGCATGGGTGTTAATGTTGGGTGAGCTCATGCATTACGTTCGTGATGGCGAACGGATGCTGCGCGCCCCACGAAGGATTCGCGATTTGGAGCGGCGCTGGGTCTGTGCGGAGCGAGAGCTTCGTACGCTCTTGCGGCGCGATCCGCGAGAGGCCGAGGTGGCGCAGTTCATGAACCTTTCGGCGCCCGAGCAAGCGCGACATCCGCGAGTATCGCGCTAGCAACCGCGTGATTTCATTTGACGCTCTTCCGGTTGCCGAGCATCGGGCGGGTCCGGAATCATTCGATGAAGTTCTTGACAAGATGACCGTCGATCGTGCGCTCTCGACGCTCTCCCCGTTAGAGCGCCGCATCGTCGCCGGGATCCACCTGGAAGGAATTCCTGTTGTCGAGATGGCCAAACGCCTTGGCTACTCGCGACGGCACTTAACGAGGCTGCACCGCGGGGCAATGACGCGGTTACGTAATGTGTGCTAGACGCGTGCGCTCGTGTCACCCTGAGCAAGCTCAGGGTGACACCTTCCGGCCTTCGTTAGCGATTTGCGGTAACCGGCTGGCGCGTCGAGGCAAATAAGTCGATCATCTCCCGGTTGAAGGCGGGGATGTCGTCGGGTTTGCGGCTCGTAACCAGCGGGCCGTCTCGAACGACGACTTCGTCAACCCATTCGCCGCCGGCATTCAAAATGTCGGTCCGCAGCGAGGGCCACGACGTCAACCGGTGATTGCGCGCGATGCCGGCTTCGACGAGCATCCAGGGGCCGTGACAAATCGACGCGATCGGTTTTTTCGCGGCATTGAAGGCTTGTACGAAGAGCACGGCGTTGTTATTCATCCGCATTTGATCGGGACTGCGGACGCCGCCCGGAATAAGCAGCGCGTCATATTCGGAGGGATTGGCGTCGGCGATGGTGACGTCCACCGGGAATTGGTCGCCTTTCTCCTCGTGATTGGCGCCTTGAACTTTGTCCTTTTGGGGCGAGATCAAGACGGTCTGGGCACCGGCTTGTTCGAGCGCCTGACGCGGTTTCTCCATCTCGACTTGCTCGAAACCGTTGTCAACGAGTATCGCCACGCGAAGGCCTCGGAGGGGAAGTTGCTGTTCACTCATCCTAAGCTCGTACCCGTTCGCGGCATGGTCAATCCGCAACAGTAGCCGCACGCCCGCATGCCGAAAGCGGGCAACTCCATGTTCCGTTACCTTACCGCCGGAGAATCGCACGGCCCCGCCCTGGTCGGCATTCTCGACGGCATTCCGGCGCATCTCAAGCTCGATATTTCGGCAATCGATGCAACGCTGACGCGGCGGCAAGGAGGCTACGGACGGGGCGCTCGCATGAAGATCGAGCAAGATCGCGTCGAGTTTCTCGCGGGAGTCCGAGACGATGAGACGCTCGGTTCGCCCATTGCGGTCATCGTGCGCAATCGCGACGCCACGATGCCGAAGGAACCATTGACGAGTCCGCGGCCCGGACATGCAGACTTTGCCGGAGCGCTCAAATATCGCCAGCGGGATCTGCGCAACGTGCTCGAGCGTGCGAGCGCGCGCGAAACCGCCATGCGCGTCTGCTTGGGTGCGATTTGCGCGCAGTTCTTAGCCGCACTCGGAATCACGACCCGTAGCTACGTCTCTCGCATTGGCGCCGTCAAAGCACCGGAGATCGATGAGTGGGACCAAGATGACGTCGAGAGCAGTGATGTTCGTTGCCCGGAGCCGTCAGCCGCGCGAGCGATGATCGCGGCGATCGGCGCGGCGAAGGAGGCGGGCGACACACTTGGCGGTCAGTTCGTCGTCCGCCTCGATGGCATGCCCGTGGGCGTCGGCAGCAATCGTCAGCCCGAACAACGTTTGGACGGGATTTTAGCAGGCGCCGTGATGGGCATGCAGACTACCAAGGCGGTCGAGCTGGGATTAGGGGTTAGCACAGCAATGCTGCCGGGCTCGCAAGCGCACGACGTGTTTGCCCTCGAAGACGGTGCGGTGATTCGCGGGAGCAATCGCGCAGGCGGGATCGAAGGCGGCATGAGCAACGGTCAGCCGATTTTGTTGCGTGTCTCGGTGAAACCGATCCCGACGCTGAGGACGGCGCTGCCTTCGGTAAACTTGCATACGCGCAGCGGTGCGCCGGCAATGATCGTGCGCAGTGATGTCTGCGTCGTTCCGGCCGCAGCAATCGTCGGGGAGGCGATGGTGCGGCTCGCCGTAATGGCACCCTTACTCGAAAAATACGGCGGCGACTCAATGGAAGAAACGCTCGACAATGTACGCCGCAGTATTGGCGCGTCGGCGGCCCTCTTCGAGCGGTCCGAGGCGGAAAACATATGAGGCGGCACGTGGCGCTGGTGGGATTTATGGCCGCTGGGAAATCGACCATCGGCAAGCGCCTAGCTCGCAAGCTAAAATGCGCCTTTTTTGACACCGACGATGTGGTGGTCAAGCAACATGGGGCGATCTCTGACATCTTCTATAATGAAGGCGAAACGGCATTTCGGCGTTACGAGCAGGCGGCGCTGGCGGAGATCTTGGCCGATGGCGCCCCGGGGGTCATTGCGCTAGGCGGCGGAGCGCTGGCGCTCGACGAGAACCAGAAGCTGCTCAAGAAACGTGCATATCGAGTCTTTATTAAAGTATCGCCGGAACAAGCGCTGGAGCGCATGCGCCGAAGCAAAACGGTACGGCCTCTTTTGGGCCCAACGCCTTCATTAGTGAAGATTCGCGAGCTGTATGCTCGCCGGATGCCGCAGTATGCGCATGCGGATCACGTCGTCGAATCGGGCGACTTGAGCACGTCACAAATCGTTGACAGCATCATCGAGTGGTTGCACAAGAAAAGGATTCACGTCTAACGGCCGCCACCAATCGGGACCTCGGCTATCCGATCGTGATCGGGGAAGATTTGGGACCGAGTGTGGGCCGCCTCGTTCGCGAACGCGGTGTCCGCGTGGCGCTTCTCTACGACGCGCAGCCTGCGGTCGCACGCTTCGCCGCGCGCATCGCTGAACGGATAGAGCCCTCGCCCGTGGCGACGCTGGGGTTTCGGCTCGGCGAGCGCCGGAAACGGTTATCGACGGTTGAGCGCATGCTCGAGAAATTATCCATCGCCGGCGCGGAACGTGACGTCCTGCTGTTAGGCGTCGGCGGAGGAGTAGCCAGCGACGTTTTTGGGTTCGTTGCCGCCACGTATATGCGTGGCGTGCCATACGCGCACGTCGCGACGTCGCTGGTTGCGATGGTCGACGCCGCGATCGGCGGGAAGACCGGCGTCGATTTGATGCGAGGAAAAAACCTGGCTGGCGTTTTGTCCGATCCGGTTGCAGTGTTTTGCGACGTTTCCGCGCTGTATACGCTGCCGCTGCGAGCGGTGCGCGAAGGTTTGGCTGAAGTCGTCAAGGCGGCGATTATTTCCGGTGGCGAGCTGTTTGAAGCGCTTGAAGTCTTGGCTGCACACCGGTTCGTGCAGTGGCCTTGGGCCGAGGTGGTGTCAGCCGCGGTGAAAGTCAAAACAGAGATCGTCAGGCGGGACCACGCCGACAACGGCAAACGCCAGGTGCTCAATCTGGGGCACACCTTCGGTCACGCACTCGAGCGCGCGTCCAACTATCGCATTACACACGGAGCGGGGGTAGCGCTGGGATTGCGAGCTGCCGGTCTGCTCGCGGTGCGCACCGGTCGTTTCAGCGAGCCTGAGTATTTCCGCGTGCTGACGCTCTTAGCGTTGCTGGGCATGCCGTTGCGCACGTCGCTTCGATCGGCGGAGGTCTTCGATGCGATGCGTGCGGACAAAAAACGGCGTGACGGCCGATTGCAGTTCGTCTTGCCGCGGGCAATCGGCGAGGTCGAGTACGGCATATCGTGCAGCGATGCGTCAGTGCGCGCGGTGCTGGCACGTCTTGGCTGCGTGCCGAGCGCATTAGGTTGATTCGAACGTTTGAAGCCCTGGCGGCGATCCGTTCGTCGCGATTCGATTTGCCGCTCACGTACGACGCCGGTAGCCTGGAGCTGCACGTCGGAGATGTCTTGCGCGTGCCGCTTGGCGGGCGCGACGTGGTAGCGTTTGCGGTGTCGCCCGTGCGCGAGACCGATGCGCAGCTTCTCCGCGTGAAACCGGTGGTCGAACGTTTGGACGTGCCGCGCGCTTTTGACGAGACGGGATTGCATCTGGCTCATTTTATTGCAGAGCGTTATCTGTGCACGCTGGGCGAAGCACTGGAAGCGGTGATGCTCACCGGCGCGATACCCCACGTCCGCGAGTGGCTCGTGCGTCAGCCAACGAAGCCCGACGCCGCGCGTCATCCGACGATTGCGTCGCGGCTTCTGCGACTGATCTGGGAGGACTTTCCCGAACGCTTCGGGTTGGACGCGCTGTTGCGGCATCCCGAAGCACGTCGCGCGGGCGACCGTTCCACACTCTTGCGCACGGTGTCGGCGCTAGTGCGCAGCGGAAGCCTCAAGCGCGAGCGATCCTTGGCCGAGGCGCGCACGCGGGAATATCGCGTTCGGATGCTGGCGCCGGGTGATGGTGCGGTAAAAGGTGTCAAAGCGCGCGCTCTCGTGACCTTTGTCGCGGACCGCGATGGTCCAGTACCGCGCGCGGATGCGGTGCTGGCGGGTTTCTCGAACGCCGTTATCTCGAGAGCAGTAAAAAGCGGTGCCGTACAGGAGTTCGAGATGGCGGTAAACCGCACGCGATCTCGTGCGGCTGCAAAGCCGACACCTGTGCCAACGCCGGCGCAATCGCGCGCGCTTGACGGCATCGATGCGCTAGTTGGCGCGCGCCGATTCGGCGAGGCGCTCATCTACGGCGTGACCGGCAGCGGCAAGACGTATGTTTACGTCGAGACCATCAAGCGCGTCGTACGCGAGGGCGGCCGCGCGATCGTGCTTGTGCCCGAGATCTCGCTGACGCCGCAGACGGCCGCTCACTTTGAATCGGTCTTTGGCGAGCGCGTGGCCGTGCTCCATTCGGCGCTCTCCGAGCGCGAACGTTTTGATGCGTGGCAAGCATGCCGTCAGGGTGAGATTGACGTGGTCGTCGGTGCGCGCAGCGCCGTCTTCGCCCCTTTGCATAACGTGCGATTGCTGGTGGTCGACGAATCGCACGAGCCGTCATACAAACAAGATACGGTGCCGCGCTACAACGCCATTGCGGTCGCGCGAGAGCGCATGCGGCTGGCCGGCGGCGTGGTACTTTTGGGAAGCGCCACACCGTCGATCGAAAGCTATGCGGCCGCCAAAGCAGGGCGTCTGGGGTTGATCTTGTTGCCCGAGCGCGCGACCGCGCAGCCAATGCCGAGCGTTCGCGTCGTCGACCTGACCGAGGAGTTCGAGAGCGGAAACAGACGCGTCTTCAGCGCGCCGCTCGTGCAGGCACTCTCTGATCGATTGGAACGCCGTGAGAAGAGCGTGTTATTCGTCAACCGGCGCGGCAGCGCGGGATTTCTACTCTGCCGAAGCTGTGGCAACGTCCCGGCCTGCCCGCGTTGCAGCGTCGCGCTGGCGGTGCACCGCGGCGAGGAATTGCTGCGCTGCCATTACTGCGACTATCAGGGTAACGTACCGCAACGCTGCAGCGCGTGCCGGCAGGAAACGATCGGCGAATACGGTGTCGGAACCGAACGGGTGGTGACCGAAGTGTCGCGTCTCTTTCCCAAGGCACGCGTCGTTCGCATGGATTCGGATACGACGACCCGCGTCGGCGATCACGCGCGATTGCTACGAGAGTTCGAAGACGACGGAGACGTTCTGGTCGGCACGCAAATGGTAGCCAAAGGACTGGATTTCCCCTCGGTCACGCTGGCTGCGGTGGTGGCAGCCGACATTGGTTTGCACATCCCGGATTTCCGGGCTGCCGAGCGCAGCTTTGCGCTGATCGCCCAACTCTGCGGCCGCAGCGGTCGCGCTCGCCCGGGTGAAGCGATCGTGCAGACGTACTCACCTCATCACCCGTCGATCGTCTACGCCGCTCGTCACGATTACGATGGGTTCGCGGTGCACGAGCTCGAGCAGCGTGCCCAGCTCGGCTTTCCACCGTCTCGCCGACTCATCTATTTGGGCGTGATCGGGCGAAGCCGGGAGCTGAGCCTTCAAAGCGCCAACCGTTATGCCGAGATCCTACGCGAAACGCAATTGGCCGAAGTCTTAGGACCCGCACCATATCCCATCGCTCGAGTCAACAATGAATGGCGTTTTCGCATTGCGGTCAAGACGGCTAAACCGCGGGAGTTGCGCGCGGCGATCCGGGAAAAAATTCTTCCGGTGGCACGAGCTGCCCGAGGCTCGCGACTCGCCGTGAACGTCGATCCGTAGGTTTGTGATGAATTCGAGAACGAATTTATTGCGTGGAATTGTCGGCTTGGTTCTATGCGGGAACGCTCCGGCAACCTCCGCTGCGCCGGCAATCCCAAGCGAGGCGGCGGTTCAAATCTTCGCGGAGGCCAATGCCCTCTGTCAAGCCGACAATGGAGACGCGCCAAGCTGCTCGCTGACCCGGCGAAGCCCGGATCGTATCTCGTTACTTCTTCGTAGTTTTTCTTGTGGCCGCTTTTGGCTGCGCGGCCTTCTTGGCGGCCTTAGGGGCTTTGGTTTTGGCCGTCTTTGGAGATGTTGCGGCCCTTTGCAACGCTTTTGCTAGGCGAGCTTTCTTGCGCGCCGCTTTGTTCGGATGAATAATTCCTTTAGACGCAGCCTTGTCGAACTCGCCCTCGACCACTTTTGCCAGATCAAGGTCGTTGGCGACGGAGGCTCTTTTGTAAATCGTCTTCAGGCGGGTCTTAGCGTCCCGATTGCGCTCGCTGCGCTTTTCGGACTGCCGCGACCATTTCTCGGCGGCTCGGATATTAGGCACGGCGAGTAGTATAGCAGGCGCCTATCGGTGTGTCTAGCTCGGCTCAGCCGGCGATGGTTCCTGGAGGATGAGGCGGTAGCTCGCGTAGCGGCTCGCTGCGATGTTGCCAGATGCAACGGCATTGCGGACCGCGCAGTCCGGCTCTTGAAGATGCGTGCAGTCCGTAAAGCGGCACTCTTGCGAGCGTTCCCGCATTTCGCGAAACGCCCACGCGAGTTCCTGAGCCGTTACGGTTCCCAGCCCGAACTGATTGACCCCCGGGCTGTCGATCAAGAAACCATCGGGAAGCCGGTAGAGACGCGCGGCGGTGGTTGTCTGACGGCCTAGGCCGCGGCGCGAAAGCGCTCCGACCACCGCCGTGCCGCCGAGCGCACGGAAGATCGTGCTCTTCCCGACGCCGGAAACGCCGGCGAGTAATGCGCGGTGTCCGTGCAGCCGCGCCCGCAATCCGTCGACGTTTTCGCCGCGTTTCGGATTGATGATCAACGTTTGATAACCGAGGTCAACGTAAATCTTAGCCAGCGCCGCAGAGTGTTCGGAATCGGCTACGTCGGGTTTGGTGAATACGACAACGGCTCCAATCGACGTCAATTCCGCGAAGGCCAGAAGCTGGTCAAGCGTTATCAGCCGCGGCGGCGGATCGGCAAGCGCGGTGACGGCCACGAGGAGGTCGACGTTGGCCGCCAAGGTCTTGGCGCGGCCAGACGCGCTGCGACGCTGCAACGAGGATTCGCGTGGCTCAATTCCGTCGACCACGACACGGTCGTCTTGCAGAATCTGGACGCGGACGATGTCACCGGGAACGGGCATGAAGCGTCTTCCCGTCATCCGCCGAAGCTGCGCAATCCGCGGCGATGTCTCGCCGTCGATCGAAACCCAGGCAGAATTCCTGCCTGTCGATACGACAAGGGCTCTCAAGTGCAAGATTGCGAGATGGCTCCGCCTAACGATGCACGTGGCGTGATATTTCGAACGTTGAGGTTCGACCGAGCGATGGACGCGGCAGAACTTGACCGCGTGCAGAACCTCGCGCGCGAACGCGGTGTGACGATGGTGCTGCGTTCGAGCGAGTCGCTTGATAGAACATATGGGCTCGTCGAGACCGACGAAGATCGCGCTCGCGAAATCGGTGAAGCAGCATCCGCGACCGTGTACCAAACGGCAATCATTGCTCTTGCAGTTTTCCCTGCGATTCCGGAAGCCTTGCCGCACCTCATCGATGCGCTCGCGGGCACCGGACGCCCATCGGGTCTTCTCGAGTGCGTTCGAAGCGGGCAGGAGGTAATCATCGAGTGGGATCCAGAGCGTTGCTCCGCTGAGGTCGTCATGGGATTGGTCGACGTCGAGCTGCAACGGTTCCGCAGCGGCCGAACGGCGGAATTGCTCTCGCCGCTGCCTGAGAGTATCGTGGCGCGAATTTGCGCTGACGGCCTGCAGTGCGCCGAGGTGACGGCAGATCGTATTTTAGAGACGTTGCTCGATCGAGCGGGGTTGAGCGGCGGTGCTTAACGAGCTGCTCTCCTACGTCGGGATGACCGATATCCTCGACATCATCGCGACGAGTATTTTGATCTATTACCTCATCCTGCTCATTCGTGGGACGCGGGCGGTTCAAATTCTGCTCGGCATCCTCGTCTTGGTCGGTCTCCTCGGAATCGCCAACCTGCTGCACCTCGTGCTGTTGCGGACGATCCTGCAGCTCATCGTGGTAGGAGCAGCGGTTGCCATTCCAATCGTTTTCCAACCGGAGCTGCGCCGCGCGCTCGAGCAGATCGGCCGCGGCGGATTGTTTCGAATTGAGGTAGGGCCGAATCCCGCGCGTCCCGAGGATCGCTCGATTGCCGCGCTTGCCGAGGCCTCGTTTCTGCTTTCGCGCGCGAAGCTCGGCGCATTGATCGTCGTCGAACAGCAGACGGGCCTGAAAGACTTTTGCGACACCGGCACGACACTGCACGCTCAAGTGTCCGCGGAGCTGTTGCTTGCAATCTTCATGCCGCGATCGCCGCTGCACGATGGCGCCGTTATCGTCAGGGGAAATCAAATCGAGGCGGCAGGTTGTTTTCTGCCGCTTGCCGAGCGGACGCTGGGCGGCGATCGTCTCGGGACGCGCCATCGCGCGGCGCTTGGCCTATCGGAGCAGACGGACGCCATCGTTGTCGTCGTTTCCGAAGAGACGGGCGCAGTGACGATCGCTCGCGATGGCAAACTTTCGCGGCCGGTGGAAGAAGAGAACCGGTTGACGAAAGTGCTTCTGGCCGTTACGCGACCGCTGCGCCGCGAGCGTCGATTATCCAACGACCTCGTTTCTCATCTTCGCTCGCGTCTAATGCCTGGCCGCCGGCGCGATGATTCGCATGCAGATCGTACGCAAGAACTTCGGACTTAAAGTTTTATCCGTACTGCTTGCAATCGTCGGATGGGCGTATTTTCGGTTTGCCAGCAATCCTATCGTCGCAGCCGCGCGTTTCGACCAGAGCGTTTCGGTGCCAATTGTGGCCGTTAATCTACCAATGGGCTCTATTGCAGAGTATACGGATCGCGAGGCGCTCGTCACCATCGAGTCAAAGCCGGGTGAACCAGCCACCAAGGCAGACGAAATTAAGGCCGTGCTCGATCTTTCAAATAGAGGCCCAGGCGTGTACAATGTGCCCGTTCAACTCGTCGCTCCCGACGTTCCGGTTGCAAGCCTGAGTCCCGCGTCGGTCACGCTGACCATCGAACGCATCGAGCAACGCAACTTCGCCGTCTCGGTACATTACATCGGTTCGCAGACGCAAGGCATCGTGGTTGCGAACCAGCAACTCAAGCCCGGCACGGTAACGCTCGAGGGACCCACGTCAAAACTTTCGGAAGTCGTGTCGGTGCGCGCCGACGTTGCTTTACCGAATAAACCTACGAGCGTTGACGTGATGCTGCGGCCGATCGCGCAGAGCGCGCTGGGCCAAGAAGTGGGCGGCGTGCAGGTCGCCCCGGATCTCATCCGGGCACGCGTGGAGTTCGTTGCAGGTCACGCGGCGCAAAGCAATCCATGACGAGGCTCTTTGGCACCGACGGAGTCCGTGGCGTCGCCAACGCGGATCTCACACCCGAACTCTGCTTTCGTCTCGGGCGCGCCGCGGCGGCGCTGCTCGTCCGCTCGAATGCAAGCGGTGAAAGACCTCTGGGACCGATCGTCGTCGGACGTGACACCCGGCTTTCGGGTCCAATGCTCGAAGCGGCGATAACGGCGGGAATCACGTCGGCCGGCTGCGACGTCGTGAGCATCGGCATCGTCCCGACACCGGCCGTAGCGTGCGTCACGCGCCGTGAAAATGCCGCTGCCGGCGTCATGATCAGCGCATCGCACAATCCGATCGACGACAACGGCATCAAGTTCTTTGGTTCGGATGGCTTTAAGCTATCCGACGAGGCGGAAGACGAAATCGAATCGATGCTCGACGATGCGCAGCTTCCCCGGCCGACGGGAACTGGCGTTGGCCTTGCGCGCGTTGCACAAAATCTCACCCGCCATTACTATCGGGAGCTCTACGATAGCAAAGCCGACCTTCGCGGCTTGCACGTGGTGGTGGATGGCGCGTACGGCGCTGCCTATGCCATCGCACCGTATGCCTTGCGCAAGCTGGGCGCAACGGTGACCGAAATTCATTGCGAGAATGACGGTGCGCGGATTAACGTCGCCTGCGGTGCGACCGACTTGCGCCCATTGCAAGCCGCGGTTCGTGCCGGCATTAAGGGCGGGGAGAAGAACGTCGTCGGGGTGGCATTCGATGGCGATGCAGATCGGGCGCTTTTCGTGGACGAGACGGGCGCGGCGGTGAGCGGGGATCACGTGATGTTCGCAATCGGCTGCGATATGCAGATGCGCGGAGAACTCGCCCGAGATGCGATCGTGGGGACGGTGATGAGCAATCTTGGCTTCGAACGCGCCCTCCAGCGCCATGGAATCGAGTTAGTGCGCGCGCCCGTCGGGGATCGGTACGTCCTCGAACGAATGCGTGAGGGTGGTTATACGTTAGGTGGCGAGCAGTCGGGACACGTGATCGATTTCCGCCGCAATACAACCGGGGACGGCCCGATGACCGCGGCGACGCTCTTCGGTCTGGTCGCACAAAGCGGGTCGCGCTTACGAGAGCTCGTGGCGGAGATCGTCCCCGCTCCGCAGGTCCTCGTCAATATCAGAACACCGCACAAGGACGTGCTCGAACGGCCGCGCGTGCGGGCGGCGGTAGAGGCCGCAGCGCGCTCGCTCGAGGGGACGGGACGCCTCCTGGTTCGCCCATCCGGGACGGAGCCGCTCGTCCGGGTCATGGCCGAGGGAGACAATCGAGCCCTCGTCGAGCGGGTGGCCGCTGAGCTTGCCGGCCAAATTGAGGAGGAGATAGGGCGTCTAACCCAAAGTTAACGCCCGGCAAACTGGTCCGACCGAGGCGCGGTCGCCAGATGAACATCTACGCGTGCACAAGAGACACTGAATCGGGTCCCTTTCTAGGATCCGAGCGGGGGAAAACCCGGAAGGGGTGAGTGAGCCGGTCGGCTCTAGGGCGAATCTTTCCGCCCGAACCCGTCAACTAACTTCGCAAGTGTTGTGAAAGAGGAGCCGTTTTCTTGCGTCAAGCGTTAGTTGCCGGGGCATGTGCCCTTTTGATTGCCGCATCGAGCGCAATCGCCCGAGCTGATTCGGCCAGCTCAGTCACATCCGTCGAGTATTCCGATTCCGCCATCGCACGCGGCGGAACGGCCGTGAGTCCCGACGTCACGCAATGGACGTCTCATCTTGTTATATCGGCACCGCGACACGAGAGAATAGGTTTCGGCCGCTTTGCGGGCGGCATTCTGGCGCGGACGTCCAAGCTCGCCCAGGAGTTGACCCGAAGCGCGTTGCGCTTTTTGGGTACCCCTTACGTCTTTGGCGGGAACAGTCCGTCGGGCTTCGACTGCTCAGCCTACGTTCAGCACGTCTTCGCAATGATCGGCATTAGCTTGCCGCGCACCGCCGATGCCCAATACGACGTCGGACGCCCCGCGGTCGGCGGCCCTCGGCCGGGCGATCTCGTCTTTTTTGAGACGTACGCCTACGGTCCGTCGCACGTCGGGATTTACCTCGGCCACGGCGATTTCGTTCACGCGAGTTCGAGCCGGGGCGTCATGGTGAGCAATTTGTCGGAGTCGTACTGGTCGTCGCGTTACCTCGGCGCGAAGCGCCTCATCGCCACGAAGCGCCCGTAGGGGCTTCCACCCCATAAGCTGTATTCGGGAATGCTGCGCTTATGGGGTGTAGCCAAGCGGTAAGGCAGCGGACTTTGACTCCGCCATGCGTTGGTTCGAATCCAGCCACCCCAGCTTGGAATTTGGGGACCCGCGGGCTTTGCCCGTGGGGGCGCGCAGTCGCGGAGCGACGGAGTGCTGTGAAAGAAAAGGGGGTCCCCGATGCGCGTAGCGCATTGGGGTGAGGCAGCGGACTTTGACTCCGCCATCCGTTGGTTCGAATCCAGCCACCCCAGAACTATTCTTGTAAAGGGGACGCTGTGCCGAAGTTTGTGATCGAGCGAGAGCTACCGGGGGCCGGTGCCTTATCGGCTGCTGAGCTAAAAGCAATCTCACAGAAATCGTGCGGGGTGCTGCGCGAGTTGGGATCTGAGATCCAATGGGTGCAGAGTTACGTCACGCCGGACAAGATCTATTGCGTGTACATCGCACCGAACGAGGAAATGGTGCGCGAGCATGCCCGCCGCGGCGGATTTCCGGCCAACTCCGTCTCACAAGTGAGGGCGGTTATCGATCCGACCAACTCCGAATAAGTCGCTGCACGTTACCAACGGCGATTCCGTGCTGTATGCGTTTCGCAAAGCCGGAATCACCGGCACGCACGTAGCCTGGCGAGACGTACTGCACGAAGGTCCCGTCCCAACCAACGCTTCGTTGGAAGAAACGAGCGCCGTGCGCCAGCGCTATCTCGCCTCACGCGGTTATGGGAATCCAATCCGGATCATCGCCGACTTTCAACGACGTGATGCGCTGTTACGCCGAGCATCGGAGTTTGAAGAGATCGTCCTATGGTTTGAACACGATCTCTACGATCAGCTGCAGCTGCTTCAGATTTTGACGGTGCTGGAAGAGCAAGAGCTCGAACCCGGACGCATTGCGCTCGTTCAAAGCGACCACTATCTCGGCATGATGACCGCCGACGAAATCTCTCCGCTGCTCGCGCGGCGGCGCACGGTCACCGCGGCCATCTTTCAATCGGGGCGGCGGGCGTGGGGTCGTTTCACGGCTGCGTCGCCCGCCGAACTGTATCGCGCGGCGGGTGAAGATGCAATTGGACTGCCCTTTCTTCGTGCCGCGCTCAAACGGTTATGCGAAGAGTATCCTTGGCAGAACGACGGCCTGTCGCGATCGCAGCGCCAGGCACTGCAAGCCGTGGCGCAGGGTCCGGGGCGAATCGAAGAGCTCTTTCGCCGCTCGCAGGCGCGTGAGGAAGCACCGTTTCTCGGCGACGCTGCGTTCGCGAAAATTCTTGAGGATCTGCGTGCAACGCAAGGGGCGTTGATAGAAGGCGAAGAGGCCGCCCTCGTTCCAACCGCGCTCGGGCGGCGCGTGCTCGCCGGCGATGCCGATTGGCTCGAAAGCGTTCCACTCGATCGATGGATCGGCGGCGTTCACCTCACCGGAGCGCAGATGGTTCGCTGGGACGACGATGCGGGGCGGTTGCTAGGAAACCTTTAGCCGAGAATCATTCCTGTTCGTTTGGATTGGGCGGCTGCTGCTCTTGCGCCCGCCTTTTTGCGCGTCGTGCTTTTTCTTGTTGTCGTTTTGCGTGTTGCGGTTTTGCGTGTCGCGGTACCCAGCGCAGGCACGGCCGAAGCACGCCGCGAAGCGGTCCAGTAATGTCACAAGACGATTTGAGTATTGACCTCAAGACCGAGGAAGGGGGAGAAGTCCTCATTTTCAAACTGCGCGGAAGTTTGGATTTGGCGACCACGCCGACGGTCCGAGCTGCGCTCTTGGAAGCAACCGAAAAGGGCAAGCGTGATCTCATCGTCGATCTGACGCAGCTTGAGTTTCTCGATTCAACGGGCCTTGGTGCCCTTATCGGCGCGCATCGCCGGGCGACCGAACGCGGCGGCTCGGTACGACTCATCGTCAACGAAGGCCCCATCGCTCGTCTGCTCAACATCACCGGGTTGATGCGAATCTTTGCGGTGTATCACTCGATCGAGGACGCTCGAAAGAATCGCGATCGCGTCAGCGCTTCCATTTAAACGCTCTCGCGATAAGCCTCGTCAAGCAACTCGACGACGTGCTTGACCGTCGCCTCGTAGCCGGCAGTGCGAAGGCCGGAACTTACCCACATCGCGCATCCCGGATTTGCGGTCGCGACGACTCGCGCGGCCGTCGCGCGAATGTTGGCGACCTTGCGCTGTTGTAAACGGGCCGCCATTTCAGGCTGACTGAGCGCGTAGGTGCCGGCGCTCCCGCAGCAGACCGAGCTTTCAGGCATTTCAATGAAACGCAGCCCGGGAATGCGCTGCAGTAATCGGCGCGGCGCGGCGCTGACGCGCTGGGCGTGAACGAGGTGACACGGCTCTTGATACGTGACGTCGCATTCCAAAGGCTGCTCGGGCGGCGGCAGCGGCACGGCATCCAGCACTTCGGTGACGTCGCGAACGCGTCGGGAGAAGCGCTCGGCGCGTTGCTCCCACGTCGGATCCCCGGCCAAGAGATCGACATATTCTTTTAGCGAGCTGCCGCAACCGGCCGCGTTGACGACGTACACGTCGGCGCTGCTGCGCTCGAAGGCAGCGATATTTCTTTTCGCAAAGGCTCGCGCGAGACGCATTTCGCCGGCGTGAAGGGCAATCGCGCCGCAGCAGCCTTGACCTTCGGGTACGATCACGGAGAGACCGGCGCGGATTAACATTCGCACGGTCGCCTCGTGCACGCTCGGAAACAGCACCTGCATCACGCAACCAGTATGAAGAAAGGCAAGGCCTTGTGCGCGCGGTGCCTCGATGCGCTGCCCGCGCGGCACGAAGAAGCGATTGGCGATGGGCGGCGCCAACTTGGCGACTCGAGAGAGGCCCAAAACCGCGAGCAATGAGACCAATCCCGTTCGTTGCGCAGTTCGCAGCAGGACGGCAGCCCCGCGCATTACGTCGAGACGCGCGAAGAGCGTCTGCAGCAAAACGTTGCGGATGGTGCGTCTGGGCGCGCTTTGTTGGGGCGTGGTTGCGCGAGCGATCTGCGTGCGCGCCGTCTCGACCAACTGACCGTAGCGGACGCCTGACGGACAGACGGCTTCACAGGCGCGGCAGTCGAGGCATTCCGACATTTGTTCGACAAATCCGGCGCTGAGCAGGTCGAGGCGTCCCTCTCCAACTGCCTTGATAAGGCTGATTCTGCCGCGGGGACCTGATGTCTCCGTGAATGTCTCCAAGTACGTTGGGCAGGTCGGCAAGCAGAGTCCGCAGCGAATGCAGCGATCGTAGATCGACGGCGAGGGCTGATCTTCACCGCTAAACCCGCAATGAATTGTCGTCGAATTCAAGCGGTCGATCCGCCCTCGTTCTTGACCAGCGCCTTGCGCGCCACTCCGTCCTCCGAGGCCGCATTTGCGACCGCCTTTCCGACCGCGTCACACACGCGTACATCGAAGATGCTCGGGATGATGTATTCCGCGCAGCGCTCGTCGTCGCCGACGATTCCGGCAATAGCAAAGGCTGCGGCGCGCTTCATGTTCTCAGTGATGCGGCGCGCGCGAACGTCAAGCGCACCGCGGAAGATGCCTGGAAAAGCAAGCAGATTGTTCACCTGATTGGGAAAATCGGACCGGCCCGTTGCGACGACGGCCGCGTAAGGAGCCGCCAGGTCCGGCATGATCTCGGGGATGGGGTTTGCCATCGCAAAGATAATTGGGTCGCGCGCCATGCGAGCGACGTCGTCGGGCTGGAGGATGCCCGGCGCGGAAACCCCGATGAAGACGTCGACCCCGGCAAGCACGTCGGTGAGCGAGCCGCGGCGATTTTCGCGATTGCAATGTTCGACGAGCCAGCGCTTATAGGGGCTTTCGTAACTCCCTTCGCGGGAAAGCGCGCCGCTGCGATCGACCGGAATGACGTCGCGAACGCCGGCGTCGAGAAGCATTTTAATCGTCGCGGTGCCGGCAGCTCCACTGCCGGAGATGACGACTTGCAGGTCTGCGAGGCGCTTGCCAACCACCTTCGCTGCGTTGATGAGCGCGGCAAGGATAACGACGGCCGTACCGTGCTGATCGTCGTGCATGACCGGAATCTCGAGCGCTTCGATCAAGCGCTCTTCAATTTCAAAGCAACGCGGCGCGCTGATGTCTTCAAGGTTGATGCCGCCGAAGGCGGGCGCAATGCGTACGACGGTCTCGACGATCTCGTCGACGTCTTTGGTATCGAGGCAGATCGGAAAGGCATCGATGTCGCCGAACTGGCGAAAGAGCATGGCTTTGCCTTCCATCACGGGCAGCGCGCCAAGCGGGCCGATGTCGCCCAGCCCCAAGACTCCGGTGCCGTCGGTGACGACCGCGACCGTGTTGCGCTTGATCGTTAGCTGGTAGGCCTTGCTCGGATCCGAAGCAATCGCCATCGAGACGCGGGCGACGCCGGGCGTGTAGACGATCGAAAGATCGTGCCGGTTCTTGACGGGAATTTTCGGTGCGATGCGGATCTTGCCGCCGAGGTGGGCGAGAAAGGTTGAATCGGAGACGCTGATGATGCGGGCCCCCTCAATCGATTCAATGGCAGCGCGGACCTCGTCGGCAACCGCATCGGATGGAACGTTGATGGTGACGTCGCGCACGACGCGTTGTTTGGTGGCGGAATGCATGTCGAGCGCGCTTATCGTTCCGCCTGCGTCATGGATGGCGTTGGTGAGAAGGCCGAAGCTGCCAGGATGGCTGGGCATCTCGATACGGATGATGAGCGTAAAGCTGATCGCAGAGTAAGGCACAATAATGATGCTCCTAGATCGCTCTGATCGGACGGTAACGGGGTTCCCACATCGCATTGCGAATCGCTGCTGCGACGTCGGGCGGGTTAACGCGCGCAAGGCCTTCGCGCAGCGCCTGTTTGGCAACGGCGACGGCAACACGGATGGAGACGTCGCGGACGTTCGAAACCGGCGGTAGAATGGATGCGCCCAGGTGCGAGGCATCGACCATTTCGGTGATTGCGTGTGCGGCCGCCATGAACATCCCGTCGCTAATGAGGCGCGGTCGTGTCACGATCGTCCCCAGGCCAAGGCCCGGAAAGAGCATCGCATTGTTGGCTTGACCGATGTCGTACGTCGCACCGCCATAGATGACCGGTTGGAAGGGGCTTCCGGTGGCAATCAGCGCCTTGCCATCCGTCCACGCAATGAGGTCGGCAGGCACCGCTTCGGCGAGTGCCGTCGGATTGGAGAGCGGCAGAATGATGGGTCGCGGGGTTCCTTTTGCCATTTGACGCACGATCGATTCGCCGAACGCGCCGGTCACGCCCGACGATCCAATAAGAACTGACGGTGCGACGCGACGCACGACCTCCTCGAGGGTGATGCCGCGCTCGCCGTCGCGATTCCATTGCGCGACTTCCGCCGCCGGCCGGGCGTAGCGCTTTTGAAAGTCGTGAAGACCGGGCATGTCGTCGACCAAGAGACCGCAGCGGTCGACGCACCAGAAGCGACGCGTCGCCTCTTCCCGCGAGAGCCCCTCGTTGGCGATTGCGTTTACCAGGAGATCAGCGGTGCCGCAGCCGGCGGTGCCAGCGCCGAAAATGACAAACTTTTGGTCGCGTATTCGGCTACCCGCTACCTTCATAGCGGCCATCACCGCGGCCAGCACTACCGCAGCCGTGCCCTGAATGTCGTCGTTAAACGTACAAATCGACGATCGATAGGTCGTGAGAATCCAGCGCGCATTGGTTGCGTTGACGTCTTCCCAATGCAACAAGGCGTTGGGGTACAAGCGCAAAGCGGTCGAAATGTACGTGTCGATGAATGCACGGTACCGCTCGCCACGGACGCGAGGGTGACGATAGCCAAGATAGAGCGGATCGTCGAGCAGCGATTGCCGGTCGGTACCGACGTCGAGCACAACCGGAATCGCGCGCGACGGATCGATTCCGGCGGCGGCGGTATACACGGAGAGTTTGCCAATGCAGATGTCGATGCCGCCGACGCCCCAGTCTCCGATCCCGAGGATCGCTTCGGCGTCGGTGGCCACGATGAGATCGACGTCGGAGCCGTCGCTCGCCGCCTCGGCATTGCGAAAGGCTTCTTCCATCTCTTCCGGTCGGTCGATCGAGAGAAAGATGCCTCGCGGCCTGCGGAATTGATGGCTGTACTGCTGGATCGCCAGACCGACCGTCGGCGTATAGATCACCGGCAGCATTTCAACGATGTGCGAGGCAACTAGATAGAAGAAGAGCGCCTCGTTGCGATCCCGCATCGCCGTCAAGAATCGATTCTTCGCGAGGTCATTCGCTTGCATCGCGAAGAGCTCGTATGCACGCTCGGCTTGTTGCTCGATGCTAAGAACCGCCGGTGGAAGGAGCCCCGTCAGCCCGAGCGCCTCACGCTCCTGCGCGGTAAAGGCGGTACCTTTGTTAATCTGCGGTGTGTGCAGCACGTCGAAGCCGCGAGCGGAAATCTCGAACGTGCCGTCGTCGGCAACGCGATAAAATTTCGGGCGGTTGCGAACGCTCGGCACGGCTTATGCTGGAATCAACCCGAGTTCTTTGACCGCGTCGCGCTCCTTGCGCAACTCCTCAAGCGTCTGCGCAAGCATCTTGCGACCGAACTCGTCGTGGGAGATGCCCTCAACAATGCGCGAAACACCATTCTCCGTTCGCGACGGAAACGAGAAGATTAAGCCCGGATCGACCCCATACTCTCCATTCGAGCAACGGGCCACGGAATAGTACTCGTCGGGTGGCGTATCGTGGGTAAGGTTATAGACCCCCCTGATGGCAGCATTCGCTGCCGACGCGGCGGAGGATGCCGATCGCGCTTGGATCACTTGCGTTCCGCGGTTTTGCACGGTGGAAATGAATTCGCCCTCGAGCCATGGACGATCGGCGATGACCTCGGTCGCCGGTTTGCCACCAATCTTCGCGTGGGCAAAATCGGGATATTGCGTTGCCGAGTGATTCCCCCAAATGATGACCTGCGAGATCTCCGTGACGTCGACGCCGGCTTTCTTTGCAAGCTGCGCCCGAGCGCGTAGCTCGTCGAGCGAGGTCATCGCGAAGAAGCGATCCTTCGGAACCTTCGGGGCGTTGTTCATCGCAATCAGGCAGTTCGTATTGCATGGATTACCGACGACGAAAACGCGCACGTCTTCAGCTGCATGGGCATCGATCGCACGGCCTTGCTCGGTGAAGATCCGGCCGTTAATGCGGAGGAGATCGGAGCGTTGCATGTCGGCCTTGCGCGGCATCGCGCCGACCAGAATCGCCCAATCGACGTCGCGCATTGCCTCGTCGGCATTGGAGCTGAAGCGCACGTTCTTAAGCAGCGGAAACGCGCAGTCCTCGAGCTCCATCAGTGTGCCGCGCAGCGGTCCAAGCGCTTGTTCGATCTCAAGCAATTGGAGCTCGAGCTCCGTCTGCGGACCGAACATTTCACCAGCCGCCATTCGGAAGAGCAACTGGTATCCGATTTGCCCGGCCGCACCAGTTACCGCTACCTTGATCCGCTTCTTCACAATACCTCCGAAAAACGAATTGGCTGCTCGCCCAACCCTTTACGGCCGCGAGCCAGGAATTCCGTTCGGGCTTGCCCGATAACCCATCTATGAGCGGCCACCCGGGCGAGGACCTCGATCTCGTCCACATCAGCGTTGCATCTCCCGCCGGCGCATACACGGTGGGAAACGCCTCGTTTTTTCGATACATCGTGCGCCTTGCGGAACTAGATCTGACGCTTTCGCGTGCAGATAAAGAGGCCGTCGACGTGCTCGCCGCCATACCGCACGCGTTCGAACAAGAAGAAGCGGTTCCGCTCATCTCCGGACGTGGGTGGCGCATCGTGCCGGCGCGAGGCGATCTCGACTGGCCGGTGCTCGAAGCTACGCCCGAGCGATTGCGCAGCGCGTTCGAGCGTGCGCGCAACATCCTGTGGACGCATGCCGCGCGCTTTCACGTCAGCGTCGGTGAAATTACGGCGATAGAAGAAGAGCTCGACGCCGTCTACGGCGTGCTCATGCGAGCGCAAGCCGCCGGCGTCGCCGTCAACGTTACCTACGTCGCCTAACGCCGTTTACGACGTCTGCGCGCTGCGGTTGCGCGGAGCCGGTGGCGAACCGATTTCGTTTGCACGCACGGTTCACTCGCATGGCTGCGCGCGATTGCCGCCGGCAACGATTGAACTTTCGCCGCTGCGCTATCGTCGGACGGTGCGCCTCGGAAAGCGTACGGTGGACATCGAGCTCTTCGAGCGTGACGACGCTGTCGTCGCTCGCTCCACCGCACGCCTGACGCGGCCGCAGTCGCGTCAGGTTGAAGCGACTGTCAGGCGGATGTTTCGGCTCGACGACGATTTATCGCCGTTTTACGCAAGGGCGGCGCAGGACGATCAGCTGCGCTGGGTCACGTCTGGCGCCGGCCGCATTCTCGCCAGCCCCAGCGTCTTCGAGGACGTTATCAAAACGATCTGTACGACGAACTGCGCGTGGTCGGCGACGGTTCGGATGACGCACGCGTTGACGAACGTAGGAGAGGGCGCCTTTCCCGAGCCCGAACTGCTCGCGTCGACGCCGGACCGCTGGTACCGCGAGGTGGCACGGATGGGCTATCGCGGAGCCTATGTCAAGCAGATCGCTTGCCACGTTGCTTCTCGAGAGCTCGACCTCGAAAGCCTTTTCGACCGTACTGGGCGCTCTGACGAAGAGGTTGAAAAGCTGTTGCTTTCGTTACCGGGGATCGGCCCGTATGGAGCCGCGCACGTGATGCAGATGCTGGGCCGGCATCGACTACTTGTACTCGATTCATGGACCCGTCCAACGTACTTGCGATTGGCAGGAAAGCGGCGCGCGACCGACGCGGGGATTCGGCGCGCATTCGGACGCTACGGCGAATACGCCGGACTCGCGTTCTGGCTCTATCTCACGCGGGAATGGGTCAGCCCCGCGGCGATAACATCGTCTTAATGGCGCCGTGAACCGGCGTGTTGGTGCTCCCGTGCTACAAGGAGACTCCGACCGATGCGCTTTTTAAGATGGATTCCCACCGCATTGTTGATCGCCGTGCTGCTGCCAATGGGGACGTTAGCCGGCACGACCGGCGGCATCACCGGTCGTGTCGTCGACTCGCTAACCCAAGTGCCGATTGCCGGCGTAACCGTGACCGCGAACGCGCCCTCGCAGAGTGCCAGCTCGACCACCGATGCCAGCGGAACGTATCACTTCCTCTCGCTCGAGCCGGACACGTACACGCTCTCCTTTACGAAAGAGGGATACGATCCGCTCGCCCAGCCTGGCTTGTCGGTGTTTGCCGACCAAACGCAGACGGTCAACGTTGCCTTGATCAAAACGTTGAAGACGATCGCACACGTCACGTCGACGACGGCTGTCAATCTCGTGAAGGCCGGGCAGACGAGCGACGTCTATTCGGTCAATGCCGCGGGCCAGCAAGCGACGCAGGGCTTAACCGGGCCAGGGAGCTTGAATAACGCGTACGGCGCAATCGCATCGGTTCCGGGCGTCAACCTGAGCCAGGGAGAATCCGGATGGTGGCAAGAGCTGCACATTCGCGGGGGAGACATCGACCAGGTCGGCTTCGAGCTCGACGGCATTCCGGTCAATCGCGTCTACGATAACGCGCCCGAGACGATGCTCTCGAGCCTGGGCAGCCAGGAAGTGCAAGTCTACACCGGCGGCGTGCCGGCAAGTTCCGACGCACAAGGCATCTCGGGCTACGTCAATCAGGTCATCAAGACCGGTACGTATCCTGGCTACGGCCTGGCGCAGCTCAGCGCCGGATATCCCGCGTTCTACCATCAAGCCTCGGTGGAAGTCGGCGGCTCGACGCCGGATCGGCTCTTTAGCTATTACGTCGGCCTTGGCGGCAGCGATCAGGACTTTCGCTACGTCAATAATAACGACGGCTCGAATATTCCAAACTCGTTTTTTTATCCGGTGAGCGCGGTGCCTGGCAATACGTGTGGACTGAAGGCATGCACCTCAACAACGGTCAGCAATGGTTACGTATACACCGGCGCGCCCTCGCCGGTGCTCTTTACGAGCGGCTTGGCCTACGCCCTCAACACGCAATCGTTGCGGGATTCGATCATCAACCTGCATTTCGGCATCCCGCATCATAACAGCGGATTGCGTGATGACGTGCAAGCATTTTGGATGACGAGCGAAAACGTCAACCAGTATTTCAGCTCCCAGAACGACTTCGGCCTCAACGTGGTTCAGGCGCTGTACGGCCCGCTCACCTGGGACGACACGTACGGCTATAGCGGCGCGCCGTATCAGCCGGTCAATCCGGGCGACATTTACGAGTACTTCTTTCCGGAGAGTCAGCCGCACCAATGGCAAGGCCTGCTGCCGCTGAACATTCGCGACCCGAACGAGAACGGCGTTTCCGTGACGAAGCTGCAATTCCAGCACGTCTTTTCGCCCAGCGAATACCTGCGCGTATACGGCTACGCACTCTACTCGACCTGGAACATCAACGGGTATAACTCGACGGCCCAGCCATATTATGGCTGGGAGCTGCCGTACTTTCTACCGGATCACGTCTACGGCTTCAGCGCCAGTTACGAGAACCAGATCAGTTCGCAACATCTGCTCACCGCGAGCATGGCGTACACCCACTCGAATCCTCAGCGCTACGACGTAAGCTTTTTCCCCACGAGCTGGAATCTGTCAAGCTACGTCGGCAAGAACGGAAAGTGTTACGATCCGACGACCGGCGATCAACTTGGCTGCTACGCGCAAACACCGGGGACGACCACGGATCCCGATCCGGCGCCGACCTACTCGTGCTCGGCTACCCCCAAGCCGCCGGCGTGCGCTCCCGGCGTCGACCCGGCTTGGCTCGCAACGAATACGTCTTTCGTAGGACACCTCAATCAGGTGAACACGGGATTCTACGGCTACTCGATCGGCGACCAATGGCGGCCGAACGATCAATGGAACGTGAACCTGGGATTGCGGCTCGAAGATTTCGGGTTTATTTTCGGTAATACCGATCCGAACGATCCGGCTCGCCAGTTTTGGTTTAAACAGTATAACTTGGACTATTGCTTCGGCGTCGGCATCAACAACAATAAGCCGATTATCAGAACTGGTAACGGACTGGGCGCATGTCCAACCGGAACCGTACCGTTGGCGCAGTCTCCGTACGGGCCCCTCGAGAACGTCAGCGGCGGACAGTATACGGCCGCGCGCTTCGAGCCGCGACTCGGCGTGACGTATACTCTCGATCCGCAGAGCGTCTTGCGCGCGTCGTTCGGCATCTACGCGCGGCCACCGAATTCGTCATGGGTGCAGTACAACGAGCTCGAGCAAAACTTGCCGACGTATCTCGGAAACCACTTTTACGGCTACGGCTTTAATACACCGGAGCACCTCATTCGACCCGACACGTCGTATAACTACGACATGTCGTGGGAGCATCGGCTCAAAGGCACGGACTGGAGCTTTAAGATTAGCCCGTTCTTCCGAGCAACCCGAGATCAATTACAGAACTTTTATCTCGATCCGCAAGGCGGTCTCGAATCTGGACTCAACGTCGGCAATCAGCAGACTGAGGGTGTGGAAGTTGCGGTGCAGAAGGGGGACTTCTCGCGCGACGGTTTCAGCGGTCAGCTGGCCTTTACGTACACGCATAGCCAGATCAAGTATCAAAACTTCAGCGGCACAAACGTGAACGTCATCGATCAGCTCAACGACTACATCAAAGCCTACAACGCCTACACGAAGTCGGGCGGCGGCTCCCCGTGCTATTTTTACGCGCCGGGCAGCTCATCTTCAGGCGGAGGAACGGCCAACTGCGCTCAGCCGGGCGTGGTAACCAATCCGTACTACAAGCAGCCCGCTCAGAGCCTCTTTGCGGATAATGCGTGGTACACGACATACGACGTCATCCCGGCTCCGGTTACCGGCGAGAACGGCTATGCCGTCCCATACGTAACGACGCTCTTACTGAATTACAAGCATCAGAAATTCGCCATTACTAACTCATGGGACTTCACCTCGGGAGCTTCGTACGGCGGCCCGCTGTCGTGGCCGGGTTTCAACCCGCAATCCTGCGCGGCACCGCCGGCTTCGTGGATCGGCGCGCACGGACATGCTGCGGATCCCGCGAACTGCAGCGACTTCGGCGGCTTTCCGCTCTTCATTCCGGATAAATACACGGGCGTTTTCGACAACCTCGGCTCGTTCACACAGCCATGGCGCCTGCAAATGGGCATCTCGCTCGCCTATGACGTCAGCCCCAAAATCACAGCGCGCCTGGGCTTCAACAATATTCTCGACATCTGCGGCCAGCGCGGATACGTGTGGGACAATCCCTCCGTCTGCGTCTACTCAGGACCGCCGACCGGCTTTTTCTATCCGGCCGGAAACTTCTACCCGAACCATTACTCGGCGGTGCCTCCGCCACAGATGCAATATCCGTACGATTTCTTTTTCAACGGAAATAACACGGGCTTCTTAGGAGTGGTGCAGCCGATGGAGATCACCGGATCGGTTCAAATCAAATTGTAGAAGCGTCCGTGGTTCTCAGGCTGGTTTCGGCGGTTGTGTGAGTGCGGTCAGCAAGCCGGCAAGTCGCGGCTGATCGGGAACGATGAGCTTGGCGCGATAGGCGTACTCTGCCGCATGCTTGAGGTCGCCGCTCTGGTAGCATGACTCGGCTAAGCGCGCGAGCACGAGGGCGAATCGATCCTCGAGTGACTTGGCTTGCGTGCGAAACCACGGTTCCGACGGGTCGTCTTCGAGCAAACGCCCGGAGTAAATTTTCTCTGCTGCTCCATAGTGAGTTGCGGCGTCCGTGAGATCTCCGCGTTCGTAGGCGGCGTCTCCGGCCATCGTATACGCGGTGAAACGGCCGACGTCGGTGACGACGTTCGACAAGTCGATGATGACGGTATTGTCGGCGGCGCGGAAGTAGCGCTCGACGCGAGCGTAGCCGACAACTCCGGCGATTGCGCGACGGATATTGCTGCATGCGGTACGGACGCTTTGCAATGAAAGATTGCGATGCGTGCCGGGCCAAAAAAGCGTCGCAAGCTCGTGGCGCGTCGCAGTGCCTCCAGGTCGAAGAAGAAGATATTTCACGACCTGCTGGTCGCGGCGCCGAACCCACTCGACGCTCCGTCCCGCAATCGCCGCAGTGAAGCGCCCGAGCATGCGTACCACCATTGGTACCGAGGTATCGACGCCCTGTGTTGGTACGGCTCGAGCTTGCTGCACCGCCCGAAGCGGGCGAACGCGGCCATCGCTGATAACGAAAAGACCTTTGGCCTCGAGACGGCGCAAGACGCTCTGGTCGTCGAAGGTGAGGCCGTTGATGAGGCTCATGACCACGGCGCGATCCTCATCCGAGGCGCGCTCCGCGCCCGTGGTGAGAAACTCGATGAAGAGCTCTCCGTAAGCGCTTCGCCAATGGTCGTACGCATCGTGCAGCGAGCGCTGGTCCTCAACGGCAGCCCGCATGGCGCCGCTGACGACGATCGCCCAACCATCGGTCGCCTCGAGCAGCTGCGAGATATCGGCTTGGCTATACGCGACGCCGGACGCGTTGGCAAAGAGCGCAATCTCATCGCGATCGAACGCCAGACGGCGGGCGTCACAGAGAGCGCCGGTTCCGGCCGCGACCCAACGGCTGGCTGCAACGGGTTCGCGCGAACGCGTCGCGTAGATGAGCGAAATGCCGTCGGGAACGTTCTCCGCGAGCTTGAGAAGAAGCTCGAGCGTGGCGGGGGCCGCATTGTCGGCGTCGTCTACCGCAAGCTCAAACGGCCGCTGTGCGGCGACCTGCCGCAGTGCAACCAAGAAGTCGATGACGTTTCCTGGAGTTTTGGGCAGCCCAACCGCCTGCGACGCGACGGCGAGGAAATCATCAGGCGTGCAGCCAGGGTGCAGCGTGCAATAGGCGCCCGCGCCTTCAGCCGCGTCCAAGTACTGTGCGAGCAGCGTCGTCTTCCCCATGCCGGCAGGCGCGACGATCGTCCGAATCGGGAAACGCGCGTTGGTTGCGAGCCACCGCTCTACACGTGGCCGGCGCACAACATCCGGAGCGAGCCGCGAGGCTGGAGCGAGCAGCATGGATTCCAAGAAGCTTCAGGTTGCCTCGGGAGCCGTACCTGCGGAGCCTGTGTTAAAAAGGAGCAAGCATTCTTCCCTCGAACTAGCACAAACAAATATTTGCGCTACTACCTCGTGAGGAGAATAGGCGTGAAAAAGGTCGGATCGGACCAAATCAATCCGGTTACCGGAAGGCCGGACGGGCGGTTTCACGACGCCACGCCGGCCGATCCATTCATCGTAGAGTTCGTCATGTATTTGACGATGGAGCTGCGCCGGGGTCCGCGCACTGCTCGCGAGTACGCTCGGGACGTCGAGATTTTCGGCGCGTTTCTCAAGGGGAAATCGCCATCGGCGCGTGATGGCCGCCCGTTTCGGGGGCCGTTTGGTGATGCGTTCGCGGAAGCGACGGTCTCAAACGTGCGCAAGTTCGTGATGCATCTCAGCGCCGAGCGGTACACGGCGGCTGGCATTCGGCGCAAGCTTGCCGTGGTGCGGCGGTTCTTCGCGTTTTTACGGCGCGAAGGACATCGCCCCGACAATCCCGCGGCTGAGATTGCGAACATTCGCTTGCCGAAGCGGCTGCCCAAAGCACTGCCGGTCAAGGACGTCATGCGGCTGATCGGCACGCGCCCGCCGGCCGGTGAACCCGAACTGCGCTGGCGCCGCGACGTTGCCATTTTGGAGCTTCTCTATGCCAGCGGTATACGCCGGGCCGAGCTCATCGGCATCGACGTCAGCGACGTGAACTTCGAGGACCGGACGATTCGGGTGATCGGTAAAGGCAATAAGCAGAGAACCGTCTTTTTCAATCAGGCGACGGCCGAGGCGTTAAAGGCGTATCTTCGCGTGCGCCCGCAGTGCAAGGACGGGGCGCTCTTCGTGAGCCGCCAGCATCGCCGCTTAAGCTACCAGCAAGCTGGGAAAGTTTTCGCCGCGTACGTGCGGCTGAGCGGATTGGAGGGCAAGATTACGCCGCACACGATGCGTCATTCCGTTGCAACCCATCTCCACAAGAGCGGCGTCGATCTGATGACGATCAAGGAATTTCTTGGCCACGAAAGCATCCAAACCACGCAGATCTACGCGCAGATGACGCTCGATCACGTGCGCAAAAGCTACGACAAGCACCACCCGCGGGATCGATCGTGACCCCTTCAGGGATTCGTCGCAGGACAGTTGACAATCCACGCGTTCAAACTCAGATGCTTTAGGATTGCCGTTTCATGGTATTGCGCGTCGGCCGGACACGTCTTCGCGAGAAATCGAGACTTCCGCACACCGTACTCGACGTCGACCACAAGGCGATTTGCACTGGCGTAGCGCGAGAACTGGCCGCACCAGCGCTGCACGAAGCATTGCTCGACGACGGCGAAGTCAAAGACCTGCGCAAGCCGCGCGATCTGTCTGCCGTCGTTTTTTTGCGCGGCTGATAGGCCTTGCGCGTGGATCGCCCGTGCAACCCACATATCGTAGGTCAGCTGGTCCGCAGCAGTCAGCGGAAATCCGGTATTGTTGGTGTAGCCGTCGATGTTGTCGGGATCGACTGCGTCGAAACCCTTGCGCTCGCAGAGTGCAAATCGCTTGGTCATAATCGGTTCGAGAATTGCGGTCTGACGAATGTCCAGCCAGCGTTCTCCCGGCCAGCCGCCGTCGGGTTTGCCCAACACCGAAGTTGGGAATTCGCTCGCGTCGGGGCGCCAATTCTCCCACGTTCCGACGTCGACGTAGCAGACCGCATGCCGGCCCCGGCCATGTAGTGTCGCAACGGTCGCACCGTGCGTGTCAAACGCGTCGAGATCGTACGCTGCGGCCGGAACGCTCAGATCGAGTTTGCCCTGGTATTGAATCTGATAGGAGGTCCCGGCCGCTGGAATCCACGTCAGTGGCGCGTGCGCCGTCGCCGGGTGCACTGAGGGCGCGACATTGCTGCCGGCACATGCCGCGAGGAAAAGGACGAGCGTGGCGGACGGCATGCGCAGAGACCGCATCCATGGAAGGGTTCGCTTGAGTGAAACCAGCTGCTCTTCTTCTCCTCCTTCTGCTCTCGTTATCGGCTTGTTCGAGCGCAGCGCCCTACGCAACCACGATTGGGATACTGCGTCCAGGTGCCACCATGACGCTGAGTGTGTCGCAAGGCACCGTGAACGCCTATCAGCCGGCCAGCGGCGAACCGCGGGACCGTTTTACCATTGCCGCGACCGCAGCGCGAGGAACGACGCCGGACGCGCCTCGCATCCGACCGCGTCCGGGCGGCATCCTCGTCATTGCTCCGCTGGCGCTCGCGTCGCTGTTGGTGCGCGTTCCCGATGGGGTCTCGCTCGTCGTCAATTCACGGCACGGTGACGTCAACGTGACCGACGTCGGCGGTCCGGTAAGCGTCGCGGCAGCTCAAGGCGACCTGCGCATCTTTCTCCAGCACAGCTACGCGCAAGCGCGCGTCGGTCGCGGAAACATCTCGATTGCGATGGGAGCAACGGGTTGGCCCGGGACGTTGAAAATTTCCACCGGTCACGGCGACGTCGAGATATCCGTTGAAGACAAAGCCGCATTTAGCGTTCATCTCTACACCGCAAACGGCACGCTCTTCACGGACTTCGACCTTCGTGGGACGTCGCAGGGTGCGGCCGAAACGATCGACGGATCGGTCAACGGCGGTGGCGCGCAACGCATCGACGTCGCAACGTCGTCTGGATCGATTCGGTTGCTACGCCTTCACGCTCAGCCGTGATCGTCCCAGGAGCGTTTCGCGGGCCTTGATCAAGCGTACCATTGCGTCGTTGTAGGGCGTCGGCGTTCCGGTGCGCCGGCCGAACGCGACGACCGCTCCATTAATGTGATCGATCTCGCTGGGATGGCCTGAGTCCAAGTCGAACGCCATGGAGCTCTTGGCGTCGGCGCCGAGTGCGATGACTTCGGTGACGTACTGCCACGGGTTAACGAACGGAAGATGAATTTTCAAAGCAGCAGCAACGTTGGCGACTTCTTCCGCCAGGGCTTCGGCTAGATGTGCGGCATTGGGATCTTTCGGAATATCGCCGGCTTCGCAATCGAGTAGAGCGGAAAGCGCGTTAACGGCCGCATTCGCGACGAGTTTCCCCCAAAGATGCGGGCGGATATCGTAGACGACGGATGCGCGCAGGCCGCTGCGCGTCAAGAGATCGGCGACCATGCGCGACGTCGTCGGCGCTGCCGAGGTCGATCCGATTAAGGTGTTGCCTTGCTCGGAACCCCGCACGCGTCCGGGGCCAACCGTGTGCGAGGATTCCGTCGTTATCCCTAAAATCACCGGCACCGCGCCTCCCAGTGCGGTCTTGATCGCATCTTCGTTTCCGACACCATTTTGGAGGGAGACGATTGGCGATGCTGGATTGAGCTCGCCCGCAAATGGCCGCAGCGCGCGAAGTGTGTCCACTGCCTTCACGAAGAGAAAGAGGATTTGCGAGCCGTAGAGTTCTCGCGGATGCGTCGCGACGGCTACGCGGCGCGGCGGTGCACCGTTGGCCGACAAACCTTCGCGCGCGATTGCACGGCTGGTCTCTTCATTGTTGTCCAGCATCGTAACGTCGCAGCTCGCCGCGAGATGAAAACCGAACAGGGTCCCCATTGCGCCCGCCCCAATGATGCCGATACGGGGCTTGGTCTCGTCGGCTGGCAAGGGTGAAACGTTCCCTAGAACTGGTACTGCAGGCCGGCCGTGTTCCGGCGCGATGCATGCGTTATATCACGCTGACCAAAGAATAGCTGCGTGCCGGGAGCGATTCTGAAATTGCCGTAGAGGTCGACCATCGGATAGGTCAGGTCGTAGACTCGGGTTTCCACGCCAAAACCGCCGAGCGAGGTGTAGCGCGCGAGCAGACCCATTTGTGAGTAGAGCACGCCGCCGCCGATCAAAAAACTTCCCTGTTGCTTCTGGAGCACGGCATTCCAGGTCGTGTTGTTGCCGATCGCGTTCGCGCCGAACATCAGACTGGTACTACCGTGCGGCAAAACGAGGACGTTGAGATCCCCGAGCGGTCCCTGGCTGTGGGTGAGCACGGGGTTGAGGCCGGCAGCATGCTGAGGAGAGAGCGCACTCAAACGCAGCTGAACGTTCACTAAGTTTTGCAGCAATGTTCCGAGCCTGCCTGAAATTCGAGCGCGAGCCGCGGGCGACAAGGTTGCGTGCGAAGACATTGCACCGGCAGTGGGAGCAGGATATGGCGAACCGCTGGGAACGCTCGGCGGTGCCGGCGTCGCATTCTCGTCGACACCGTAGACGCTGCTGGTCCCTCCCAACGCACCCAGCAGCGAGTTTGCCTTCTGCATCGTCGCGTCGAGATTGGCGATGGTATTGCGCAGCTGCGCCTGCGTTTGCGCATCTCCTGTAACCGACCTCAAGTCCCTCGTGAGGAGCGCTAGGCTCTGCGTGGCGTCTGCGACGCTCGATGCGGTGTTCACCAAATCGCCTTTTATGCGCGGATCGGTGGCCAAGCTCTGAACTGAGGACATCGATTTGTTCAGCGAGAGCGATGTCTCGTCGAGACGGTCCAGCAGCGTGCTGACCTTGTTCGCGTTTGCTCCGACCGCGTTGTTGAGCGTTTCGGAAAGCGCGACGACGTTCGAGCTGGCCGCGAGGAACCGCTGCATCACGACGTCGATCGAGCTGTTGGCGGTGACGGTGAGCGCGTTGGCGTGCTCGAGCGTTGATTGCGCCGTGTCGAGCAGACGCGGCGTGCGCTTTTGCAGCTCGGCCATCACCTCGTCGAAGCGTTTGATTTCGCCCTGTCCCTGCTCGAGCAGATCGGCGACGGTTGCAGCGCTCGAGCCTTCGGGCTGTTGGTCGAGCGGCAACACCTGACGAGGCAAAAGCGCCGTCGTCGGCTTGGACGGTGCGGGCGGAACGACGAGCACGTTTGGCGTTCCCGCTAAAGGCGCCTGAATGATGAAGCGCGAGGTTGCCGGAATGTCGACGTTGTTAGCGACCGCGAGGATGACGTCGACGGTGTTGTCGGGCAGCAAGCGGAGATCGGCGACCGAACCGACGTTGACGCCGCTGAAATACACCAGAGCTCCTGACGTTAGCCCGGCGGCGTTGTTGAAACGCACCCCAATTTGATATCCGGTGTGACGCGTCCCGAAATCGGTGATGACGTAGAATATTCCGAACAGCAGCAAGAGGGCTACGATCGCGAACGCCCCGACCTGGGCTTGTCGGTTCATCGACTGCGGTATACGACCTAAATTGGAATGGGGCCTTTCTCGGAACCGGTAAGGAACTGCTGGACGATTGGATTGCGTGACTGTCGGATATTCTCGGCCGTGTCATATGCGATGATAGCGCCCTCAAAGAGCATTGCCACGTAATCAGCCATCATGAAGATTGACGCCAGGTCGTGCGAGATGACGACAGCTGTGCCCTTCAGCATCTCGCGCAGCTTGAGGATGGTGCCGGTTATGAGGTGGGTGACAATCGGATCGAGTCCCGTCGTCGGCTCGTCGTAAAGGATGAGCTCGGGAGCCGTGACGATGGCGCGCGCGAACCCGGCGCGTTTGAGCATGCCCCCCGAGAGTTCGCTGGGCAAGTTGTCGTAGGTGTGCGCGAGCCCGACGCTATCAAGGGAATCGATAACGCGTTTGCGGATCTCGGCTTCGGATTCACGGGTATGCTCACGCAACGGCAATGCGACGTTGTCCCCCACCGTGAGACTATCGAGCAGCGCCGCAAATTGGAACGACAGGCTGATCCTCTGCCGGACCCGAATGAGCTGCTCCTCGCTGAGGTGACAGATGTCTTGGTCGCGCACGAATACGTGGCCGTCGTTGGGGGCAATTAAACCGTCGAGCAGACGTAGAATCGTCGACTTGCCCGCGCCGGAAAGCCCGATAATACAGGTAATCGCCCCTTCGACAACGTCGAGCGAACAGTTGCTCAAAACGACGCGGTCTCCAAATGACAGCGAGACGCCGTTCAGCTGTGCTATGAGCTTGCGCTGCGTGCTCGTTACGCTCACTGGCCGCCGAAGAGTAAGAACGAAAGGACGAAATTGCTGATAAAGATGAGAATGATCGAAAGGACGACCGCGCTCGTCGTCGATATGCCAACGCCGGCGGCGCCGCCGCGGGTAGAGAGCCCCTGGTATGCGCCGACCATCGCGATGATCACCGCGAAAACGAGCGACTTGAATAGACCCTTGAGAACGTCGCTAAAATCGATCGCTTGGCGCGCGGACGAAATGAACGAGTCGTTCGAGATGTGTGCGTACGTAAACGCGATCCACATGCCGCCCCCGATCGAGACGACATCGGCAAAAACCGTCAGCAGCGGCAGCATGATCAAAAGTGAGAGCAGCCGCGGAACGACGAGGAAACGCGATGGCTGCAGACCCATCGACCGCAGCGCTTCGATCTGCTCGGTGACGACCATCGATCCGAGCTCGGCCGCGATCGCTGCTCCCACGCGGCCGGCAACGACGACCGCAGTCAGCATTGGTCCGAGTTCGCGTATCGTTCCATAGGCGACTGCGCCGCCGACGAAGCTGCCGAGGCCGAAGGAGACGGCCTGTTGCGCCGATTCCAATGAAATGACCATGCCGGTGAACAGCGAGGTCAGCACGACGATGATCATCGACTCGACGCCTAACCGATAGCATTGAGCAATCGTCTCCGCGACGCGCACGCGCAGCCGCACGAGAAAGCTGGCGGATTCCAGGGTGAGCAACGTCAGACCACCGGCGTAGTCAAAGAAGCCCATTGTGGCGCGACCGAAGCGCGCAAGCATCTTCACGAGGGTGCCCCCTCGTTTTCGACCTCACCGACGGCGCGCAGAATGGCCTCGGTCGCCTCGATCCGCTTTACCGCGACGCCGCGCTCGGCGGTGAGGTTGAAATGCACCTGATTGACGTGTTCCAAGCGCTGGTCGACGTCGCGCAGATGCGCGCGCGCCTCTTTTGAGAACGCCTCAAAGTAGCGTCGCACGGACGCAAGGTACGTCTGACGCAGAGCGTTGTCGGCGTCTCCGGTTGCGAGGGCAGACTCAACGCGCTGCTGCGCTTGTTTCATCGCGCGGTCGGTAATGTGAAAGGCCCCGACGCGCAGCGCTAAATCAGCGAACTTCTTTTTATCCGGCATGAACCGGCGGTGCTCCTAGGGCAGCGCGCTGTATCGCAAAGAGCTCGCGAATGCCGCGTTCGGCCAACGTGAGGAGCCGATCGAGGTCCCCGCGATCAAACGGAGTTGCCTCAGCGGTTCCTTGCAGTTCGACGAAGCGCCCCGCGTCGGTCATGAAGACGTTCATATCGACATGCGCTTGACTGTCCTCGTCGTAAGCGAGATCGAGCATTGGGATGCCGCGCACGATGCCGACACTGGTTGCCGCAACCTGACCGGTGAGCGGCCACCGTTGCGCATCGCCCGAATCGAATGCCGACCCGACGGCCAGCGCGAGCGCTACGTACGCGCCGGTAACGGCCGCCGTTCGGGTGCCGCCGTCAGCCTGCAAGACGTCGCAATCGAGCCAGATGGTTCGCTCACCAAGCTTGACCGTATCCGTTACGGCGCGCAGTGCACGGCCGATGATTCGCTGAATTTCGTGCGTTCGTCCGCCAACGCGACCTTTTGCGGCCTCCCGTTGCGTTCGTTCGGCGGTCGCTCGGGGCAGCATCGAATATTCGGCGGTAATCCAACCGACGCCACGACCTTTCATCCAAGCAGGAACGCGGTCCTCAATCGAGGCTGCGCAGAGCACGCGTGTATTGCCGACGGTGACAAGCGCACTGCCCTCCGCGTACTTTAAGAAGCCCGGTTCAATCGTTACCGCGCGCAATTCATCGGACCGCCGCCCATCGCTCCGCGTCATTCGGATCGGGCGGATTCGTCTTCGTTGACTCGATCGATAATGTGCCGCGCGTACCAGCCCGCCCAGTGTGGGTCGGCGTGTCCTCGACTGCTCTCGTAGATGGCGTGAGCGCGCTCCGCTTCGAGCAGCAGATCCGCGAGACGTTCGATTGGGCGATCGCCCAGCTCCAGCTGCATCTTATTCGACGGTAACGGTTTTCGCCAGGTTGCGAGGTTGGTCGACGTCTTTGCCTTCGATGTCGGCGATATGGTAGGCCAGCAGCTGTAATGGAATGATGTTCACGATCGGTGAGAGGAGCTCGTCAACCTTCGGCACGTAAAAAATGTGATCCGCGACGCTGCGGGCTTCACGATCGCCGTGATTTGCAACAACGATGACGGGGGCTTCGCGTGCTTTGGATTCCATCAGGTTGGAGAGCATCTTCTCCCGCACCCGATCGTGGGTGAGCGTTCCAATGACGGGGACGGTGGAATCGAGCAGGGCAATGGGCCCGTGCTTCATTTCCCCGGCGGGATAGCCCTCGGCGTGAATGTAGGAGATTTCTTTGAGCTTCAGGGCACCCTCGAGCGCGGTTGGGAAATTGACGTAGCGTCCGAGGAAAAGCACGCTGCGCGCTTTGCGAATTTCGCGAGCCACCTTCCGAATGGCGTCGGACGTATTTAAGACAACGTCAACGGCCGCCGGAAGAAGTTTCGTCCCGTCGGCGATTTCAAGCAGGCGTGCTTCGTCACACGTGCCGCGAAGTTTGGCCAAATACAGGGCGAGCAGGGTCATTGCCGTCACTTGCGAGACATACGTCTTGGTGGCTGCGACGCCGATCTCGGGACCGCCACGAGTATAGAGCGTTCCATCGGCAAGTCGCGTAAGGTGCGACCCGACGACGTTGCAGACGCCCAGAACGAGGCTCTTCGATTGCTTGGCGATGCGAACAGCCTCGATGGTATCAGCGGTCTCGCCCGATTGGGACATCGCGATGACGAGCGTTGTAGAATCGATCACCGGGTCGCTATAACGGAATTCGCTCGCGAGCTCCATCTCGACCGGTAGTTTGACCAAAGAACGGAGCAAGTACATCCCGACCAGGCCGGCATGGTAAGCGGTGCCGCAGCCGGTAATGGCAATCTTATTGAGTCCACGCAACCGCGACGGTGAAATATCGCCGAGCTCACGCTCGAGATCGACAAAGCCCCGCTCGTCGATTCGGCCCGCGAGCGTCTCCTTGATCACGTTGGGCTGCTCGAAGATCTCCTTGAGCATGAAATGCTTGAAGCCGCTCTTCTCGGCTGAGCCCGCGTCCCAGCCGATCTGCACCACGTCGCGCTCGATCGCATTGCCTTCGTAGTCGGTGAGTGAAAAGCCGTCGCGGCCGACCACCGCAATCTCGCCCTCTTGCAGAATCACCTCGCGACGCGTGTACGGCAATATCGCCGGCGTATCGGAGGCCACGTACATCTCACCATCGCCGATTCCCAGCACCAGCGGGCTCGCACCATTGCGCGCGAAGACGAGGTGTTCCGGGTCGTCGCTCGAGATCACGCCAAGCGCGTAGGCTCCTCGAACCTCGCGCAGCGTCTTGCGAACCGCTTCCTCCAGGTTGCCGTCGTAGTGCATCTCGATAAGATGCGCGAGCACTTCGGTGTCGGTTTCGCTGCGAAAGGTATGACCGAGCTCCACGAGCCGAGCGCGCAGCGGAGCGTAGTTCTCGATGATGCCGTTATGGACGACGGCAATCTTTCCGGAACAATCCATGTGCGGATGGGCGTTGGCGTCGGAAGGCCGGCCGTGCGTTGCCCACCGTGTGTGCCCGACGCCTACGACGCCGGAGATGTGTTCGCCGTTAGAAAGACGCTCGGCGAGGCGCGAAAGCTTGCCTTCGGCTTTCGTGCCGGTGAGCGCGCCGAGCGCGTCGATGACGGCGATGCCCGCGCTGTCGTAACCGCGGTACTCTAACCGTTTCAGGGCATCGAGAATGATCGGGACGCTGTCCCGATTCCCGATGTAGCCAACTATTCCGCACATCGCGTTTGTCGCCGCCTAGAAGCCTATCGGCTACTTAATTCCTTCCCGGGTTCGGTGGTAGGTAATCTTGCCTTCGGCGATTTCGTCCAGCGCAATAGAGACGGGTTTGTTTGGATTGATGGTCTCCCGGTCGACCAACGGCTCGCTTGCGAAGTATTCGCGGCGGTCGGTGGGAGGCAACTGCTGCACGCGAATCCAGTTGTTCAGCTGCCGGGCGCGCTTGGTAACGACGTTGACGAGGCTAAACTTGGAGTCTGCATGTTTCAGTAGCGCGTCCAGGTCGCCGAAAACGGATTTCTTCATAATCTCCTTATGCTCTCGATAGATTCTTCACTGTACCTGTGGATCCGAAAACGCTCGGCATGCAGAATCGCCTGCAAATCCGACACCGCTTGGTCGGAGTGTCCCTGAGCGTTGACCACCACGTAGTCGAAACTGCGGATGTACCGCATCTCGGCTTGCCCGATGTCGAGCCGTCGCAAAATCTCCTCGTTGCTCTCGGTGCGCCGTGCCAGCAGGCGCTCGCGCAACACCGAAAACTGATCGGGCACGAGGAAGATCAGCACCGCATCCGGGTACGCACCCTTGACGGCGAGCGCACCGTTCACCTCTGGTTTGAGGATCACGTCGTACCCTTCGGCCACGGTCCGCTCGATATACTCCCGCGGGGTGCCATAGAGGTTTTCGTTATACTCACGCCACTCGAGCAGTTCGCCCGCCGAGCGCCGCCGCGCGAACTCGTCGGCCGAGAGGAAGAAATAGTCCTCGCCTTCGACTTCTCCGGGCCTTGGGGCTCGGGTTGTCGCCGAAATGGAATAACGCAGTTCCGGCATTCGCTGACGGAGGGCGTCGACGAGTGTATCCTTCCCGGCTCCGGAAGGCCCCGACACGACGAAGAGCAGCCCGGGGATCACCGGAGCTCCTCCTTCTTCAGCGGAGGCTCGCTTAACCTGGTTTATAGGGGGCCGAGGCACAGAAGGCGCTCCATCGCGTGAGAGACTTCGGGGTCGGGCGGTGCAGAGTTCGGACGGAGGTAGCTCGCCACGATCGCCTGACCGTTACGCACCGTGAAGGCCTCCTGGAGCGTCCGTTGGCCCCACGTAAACGTCTCAATCGCCGCCAAACCCGGACACGGAGCAAAGGGATCGCTGCGCTTGAATCTTGCGCCGGGGTGATGCAAGAGGACGTTGATGACTTCTTGTGAGGCGAGGTCGTGCACAGAACCGGCGGCGGAGTACCTGACGTATGAGTACTGCTGCTGCGATGCTCCGCTTCCGGTTGTCCACGCCGTCGGTGAGCCCGGTACAGCATTCCAGCCGGACGGGCCTCGCGGAGCGCTCGTGCATGCCGCTAAGACGATCGCGATCGTGGCAATCCCGAGAAACCTATGCGGATTCATGCGACCGTTTTCCAGGGAACCGGCGAATTTCCGGCGGAGCGTCGTCTTAGCATGCTGACCGATGCCGCGCTCATCGCGCGATTGGCACTGGAGCTCGAGCAGGCCTTGCGGGGCGCCCGAGTCGATGATGCCGGCCTTTTGAACGACGGGCGCCTCGCGCTCGCGTTTCGGGCGCGGCGCAAACGCGTGCTGCTGGCACTGGACCTGTTCGCATCGCCACCGCTCGTTACGATCGAAACAGCAGAGCTCGATATCACGAGGGAAGCCGGTTTCGTTCGAGCCCTCGCGACGACGCTGCGAGCAATGACCCTTGCAAAGGTAAGCGCGCGGCGAGGGGATCGTCTCTTGCGCATGACGTTCCAAGCGCGTTCGCGCTTCGGCGTCACCGAGGCTGTAGATCTTTACGTCGAGCTGGTTCCGCGCTTCGGAAACGCCGTCGTCGTGAAGGGCGAAAGCATCGTTGCAGCTGCAAAGGAATTTACGCTGGCCGACAACGGCACGCGTGCGGTGATGCCGGGTCTTCCATACACGCTGCCGCCGCTACCGCCGCGGACGTCGAAGGTACGCGCGGCGACTGAGCTTGAGCAAACGTCGACCGCTCCGCTCTACGCCTATCGCCGTAACGGCAAGCTGCTTCAAGCGCACGTCGTACCGTTGGAAGACTTTTCCGACGCGCAAATGACAAGGGAAAGCTCGCTGCTCGACCTTCTCGCCGAGCTTCGCGCGCAGCGCGCCGCCACGCAGCGCTCGCAGGGAGCGCAACACCTTCGCCGGACGCTTCTCGAACGGTTGGAGCGACGCGAACGCAAGCTTCGCGAAGAGCTGCGGCTGCTGGCGGGAAAACGGGCTCGGGCGCTCGCGCGCGACGAGTTGCGCGTCGAAGGGGAAGCGATTTTTGCGTCGCTGCACGAGCTCCCGGAGGGCGATCGCGACGAGGCAAAGGAGCGTGCCGCGAAGCGCTTTTCGGAGTATAAAAAACTTGGGGCGACCATTCCTCACGTCGAGAGGCGAGAGCGGCACGTCCATGGACTGGTCGATGCGACGCTCGCGCTGCGTTGGGAAGCCGAACGCACCGACGATGAAGACCTTCGCGATGTGGAAGCTGCCGTCGCACTGCTCGATCCGCGGCAGGGTTCGCGCGCACGCACCCCAGCGCGACCGCGTAAGCGCGCACCCCTGGAGTTCCGCACGATTGGGGGGTCGCGGATCTATTTGGGGAGGTCGCCATCCGAAAACGCCGACGTGACCTTTCGCGTCGCGCGCCCCAACGATCTCTGGTTTCATGCCCGAGGAACCCCGGGAGCGCACGTCGTCTTGGCGCGCGATGATCGCGCCCGGCCTCCAATCGAGGATCTCGAAGCAGCCGCAGCCCTGGCGGCCTTTCACTCCCAGGCGCGTGCAAGCGCATCGGTGCCGGTCGACTACACGCAGCGCAAATATGTCCGCAAACGGCCCGATGGTCCGCCGGGGCTGGTCTGGTACACTGGTTCGCAAACGATCTTGGCGCAACCAAACGCAGCTCCGGCCCCCGTGATCGCGAAACCGCGCGAAGGGTCTGGCATTCCAAGCGCGCAAGACCGGCCCAAGAGACCCGTCAATAATTGAAACGTTTGGTGGAGGTTTGAGCGTGAAAAATCCCTTGGACTCGATCTTCGGCACGGTGGTCTGCGGCTTCGTCCTTACGGCGCTGTTGTATCTGCTCGCGCGAGCAATCGTTTCGCACGCCACCGGAGCGGGAGTGTAACCATGTGGAATGATCCGATTCTGCGCTGGGTTCACATCATGGCCGGCATCATGTGGATCGGTCTGCTCTACTTCTTCAATTTTGTCAACACCGCCGCCACGAAAGAAGCGACGGCAGCCGGCGAAGCCGGTCCGATTGCGAAATACATCATGCCGCGAGCGCTGCTCTACTTCCGATGGGCGGCGGTCGTAACGTGGATTATGGGCGCCGGGCTGCTCGGTACGTTTTCAGCCAATGGCACGAACGGCTTTGTCGCTGCCTTTACGCTGCAAGGTACGATGGCACCGATCGGAATCGGTGCCTGGCTGGGAACGATCATGCTTATCAATGTCTGGACGTTGATCTGGATGAATCAAAAGAAGATCCTTGGCTTCGTGCCGGCTACCGACGAAGAGAAAGCCAAAGCACGACGCGTTGCCTTCTTGGCATCGCGCGTGAACACGATGCTCTCGATTCCGATGCTCTTCTTCATGTCGACCGGCCCGACCTCAATAGCCCAATCTATCTATCACTAACTTTCGTGTCACGGGCGCGAGCGGTATCCCGAGCGTCCGGTCACGGAGTCAACACAATCTTCCCGATGTGGGCGCTCGCTTCAAGACGCGCGTGTGCCTCGGCGGCGCGATCGAACGGGTAGACCGAATCGATGACCGGTGCAATCGGATCGCGTGCCGGCAACAGCGGCCAGATGTGTTCCAGCAGTAGCCGCGCGATGGCGGCCTTTTGATCCGCCGTGCGTGGTCGTAAGCTCGAGCCCAGGATCGTAGCCCGACGCACGTGCATCAGGCCGAGATCGATCTCTGCGGTGCGGCCGCGCATGGTCGC
This sequence comes from Vulcanimicrobiota bacterium, assembly GCA_963752765.1. GTDB lineage: Bacteria > Vulcanimicrobiota > Vulcanimicrobiia > Vulcanimicrobiales > Vulcanimicrobiaceae > JAFAHZ01. The sequence goes on along the minus strand of CAVVZD010000008.1, from coordinate 410,457 downwards.
GATGGTTGCAACTCGACCGTCGAGTGCCAGCGCTTTGAGGTCGCGCGCAATGTAGTCGCCCCCGACGACGTCGAGGACGACGTTGACTCCGCGTCCTTCCCTTATGCGGTTGACTTCCTCGACGAAATCGCTTGTCTTATAGTTAATGGCGTGGCTTGCGCCGAGTCCGACGCACGCTGCGCATTTCTCTGCGCTGCCGGCCGTTGCGATGACGCTCGCTCCTAAGGCGCGCGCAAACATGATCGCGGTCGTGCCGATGCCGCTCGTTCCCCCATGCACGAGGAGGATCTCGCCCGTACGCAATCCCGCTCGGGTGACGAGGTTGTCGTAGACGGTAAACGTGTTTTCCGGTAGGCTCGCCGCTTCGATCGCCGTCCAGTTCTCCGGGATTGGCAGCACCTGGCCCGACGGCACCGCGACGAATTCCGCGTAACCAGCGCCATTACAAAGGGCGCAAACACTGTCGCCGACGGTCCAGTCGCGAACGCCTTTGCCGAGTGCCGAAATCGTGCCGGCAACCTCCAAGCCAAGAATCGGCGACGTGCCGGGCGGCGGCGGATACTTTCCTGCCCGCTGCATCGCGTCGGCGCGCGAGACGCCCGCCGCCTGCGTTGCAATCAGAACCTCACCCGGGCCAGGCCGCGGCGCGGGCATTTCTGCAACGTAGAGAACCTCCGGCCCGCCGGCCGCTCGCGTCGCAACATACCTCATGCGGTTTTCCCTTCGATGAACATCGCATCACCAAACGAGAAGAACCGATAGCGCTGCTCGACTGCCTGCCGGTATGCCGCAAGGATGCGCTCGCGCCCGGCAAAAGCGCTGACGAGTACCAGCAGGCTCGATCGGGGCAGGTGGAAGTTCGTAATCATGGCATCGACGGCTCTGAAGCGGAAACCCGGCGTGATGAACAGCTGGGCGACACCGTCACCGGCAACGATACGGCCGTGTGTGTTCAGGCAACTCTCAAGTGCCCGCACCACCGTCGTTCCGGCAGCGATGATGCGACGACCCTCCGATCGCGCGCGCTCGAGCGCGTTGGCGGCATCCTCGCAAACCGAATACGCTTCCGCGTGCATGGCGTGCTTGTCGATATCCGTACCCGAAATTGGGCGAAACGTTCCTAGGCCGACGTCGAGCGAAATCCGCACGAGCTCTACGCCGCGCTGCCGCAGACGTTCGAGCAGCTCGACGGTAAAGTGGAGCGAAGCGGTGGGAGCCGCCACGCTGCCGGGCGTGCGTGCAAAGACGGTTTGATAACGGCGCCGCGCGAGATCCGAATCAGTATGCACGTACGGCGGCAGCGGCACGCGCCCCGCGCGCTCGAGAAACGTTTCGAACGGAACGTCGAGCGCAAACTCCAATTCGCGCACGCCTTCATCGAAAGCGCGCACCACGGTGGCACGGCCGAAAGATGGAAAGACGATCGTTTCGCCGGGGCGCAGGCGTCGCGCCGGTCGCGCGAGCGCGAGCCACCGCCCAGCATTTGGCTGATACTTCAACGATCCCGCGGGGTGCAGTAGTAAGAGCTCCGCGCGGCCGCCGCTGTCCTTGCGCCGGCCGGTCAGCCGTGCCGCAATCACTCGGGTTTCATTTAACGCCAGTACGTCCCCCGGATTGACGTACTCGACGATGTCAAAGAAGAACCGATGCACGATGCCTTCGCGCCCGAGTACGAGCAACCGGCTGGCGTCGCGGGGCGTCACCGGCTCTTGCGCGATCAGTTCGGCGGGAAGCTCGAAATCGTAGGCGGCCGTTAGCCGCTCGTCAACCGGCGCCGCTCTACGTCCAGAAATGTGTTTAACCGTTTGCAATCGTCGTCGGAGGGTTGCACGATAAGGACTCCGACTTGGTACGTTTCGCCGGTAAACGGGCGAATCCAGCGAACCTCTCCGCGCAGCCGCAAGAATGGATTGCACTTCATCGTGAACGTGTACGTGGCTCCGACGGGTAAGTATTGATCGGCGATCACGCGCATCCCGCGTGGTGAAATGTCCGCGATCCCGCCGCGAAGGAGCATCGCCGACCTGGGGTCTTCGACGACCACGTCGATGTACTTGCGAAGTCGAATGCTGTAGCGGTTATCAGGCAACGGCGGTTCCCGGAAAATAGAGCCCAAGGATGTCACGCGCGGTACGGCCCGAAAGCGCGAGACCGCGCGCGCCCCATTGGCACATCCCTACTCCATGCCCTAAACCTGCACCCTCGAGCGCGATCGCGTCTGCGTTTGCAAGCTGCAGATGCGTTATCAGCAAACTCCGAAGTAGCCGCGAACCGACCGCAACGCGAAACGTACTCCCCCTTACGACGGAGCTGCCGCGATCCCCAACCAATTCGAACCCCCGCGCTCGTCCACTCGCATCGACGCCGGCGACGCGAACGTCGCGCAGATCGCCGAACTGTGCGGCCTGCGCCGAAAAGCGCGCGGCCACGTCTTGCAGCTGCAGGCTTGCCGACCAACGGTAGTTCGGTGAATCCGTGCAGTAGCTGCAGACGACGCCGTCCAGGTACGGAACGGGAACGCCGCCCCAGGCATCTGCCGATGCCTCGGTATGTCCTCCGCAGCACGACGAATACGCGACCGTAGCATACTCGTTGCCGAAGCGCAGCACTTGTGCCGTCGATGCATCCACGGCATCGCGCGCGGCGGGCGTCTCCCCGGAAACGCCTTCATAAACCTGGTCGATCTCCGAGGGGACGAGATCGTAGGAGCGGCGCGGATTGCTGCGCTGCAAGACGTAGGTCCGCGCGCAAATCGCTTGCGCTTGCAGCGCCGCGGACGGCCACCGCGCCGACATCTCACGACCAACCACTGAATAGAGGTACTCTTCGATGCTGACGATGTCGACGATGCTGCCGTCATTGAGACGAGTGAACGCTCCGCGATAGGGCTCTCCGTTGAAGAGAAAGCCCGACGGGCCAGGAGCGACTTCGCCTGGGCCGAGGAGCACGCGTAATGCCGGCGACGTAGAGGTTATCGCGGGATCGCTATCACTTTGGCAACGCACGCGCGAGGGCAACATCGCCGCACTCAGCGTGGCCAGAAACGCGCTTCGCCGCATCGTGATGAGACTTCCCTACAGCAGGCGGTCCTGCATCGGCCGCCCGCCGGCAACACCGAGATGCTGATAGGCCTGCGGCGTTGCCTTGCGGCCGCTAGCGGTGCGCATCAAGAAGCCTTGTTTGAGCAAATATGGCTCGACGACGTCTTCGAGCGTTTCGGCGTCTTCGGTGAGGCTGGCCGCAATGGCGCCGATTCCCGCGGGGCCGCCACCGTATCCCTCGACGAGCGTGCGCAGAAACGCGCGATCGAGGCGGTCGAGGCCGAGTTCGTCAACGCCTTCGCGTGCCAGCGCTTCGTCGGCGACCGCAATTGTGATGTGTCCGCTCGCCCGGACTTCGGCGAAATCACGGACGCGCCGCAGCAACCGATTGGCGACGCGCGGTGTGCCCCGACTGCGCGCCGCAATCGTACGCGCGGCATCGGTGTCGATGGGAACGGCGAGTACCTTCGCCGACCGCCGCACGATGCGTTCGAGCTCGTCAACCGAGTAGTAGTCGAGATGCTGCACGAGCCCGAAGCGTTCGCGCAACGGTGCGGTCAACATTCCGGCGCGCGTCGTCGCCCCGATCAGCGTGAAGCGTTTGAGCGGGAGTTTGAGCGTCTTGGCATACGCACCCCGATCGACCACGAAGTCGATTTGAAAATCCTCCATCGCCGGATAGAGAAACTCTTCAACGACGCGCCCGAGACGGTGAATCTCGTCAACGAAAAAGACGTCGCCATCCTCGAGAGCGGTAAGAATACCGACGAGATCTTTAGGCTTTTCTAAGGTCGGTCCGCTGGTTGGGCGGAAGTTCGCGCCGAGCTCGCGCGCGATCAGCCCGGCCAACGTTGTCTTGCCGAGCCCCGGTGGCCCGTAGAAGAGAATGTGCTCGAGCGGCTCGCCGCGGCCTTTGGCCGCATCGATCGCAATGCGCAGGTTCTCGACGACGCTCGTTTGACCGACGTAATCGTCGAACGTGCGCGGTCGTAAGCTCGCGACGTAGAGCTCGTCCTCGAGCGTACCCTCCGGACCGACGATCCGCTCCTGCGGGTCGTCGCCGGCGGCGTCGGCGGGGCCGAGCAGACGTCGGCGCGGGTTACTCTCCTTCAATAGAGTCCCTCTTCTGTGCGCGGCGACGGTATATCTGCGCCAGCAGCGCCTCGGCATCCGTGATCTCGGGAACCGCCTTGAGCGTTTCACGAATCATTGCCTCGGCCTCGCCGCGTTTGTACTCCAGCTGCAGGAGAACGGTGAGCGCTTCATCTGCGAAATCCGGCATCGCGTGCGGCGGCGGGGGCGGAGCATCCCGGATGAGGAGAAAACGCGCAACCTTCCCTTGCAGCTTGGCAACGATGTCCCGCGCTTTCTGCTCGCCGATGCCGGGAAGGCTTTTCAGATATCGATGGTCGCCTCGCGCGATCGCTCCCGCAATGGTCGACATCGGCTGCGAAAACGCGCGCGCCGCAGAACGTGGCCCGATCGAGGCGACCGTTAAAAGTGCTTCAAAAAAGTCGCGCTCGATCGCGTTCGTGAATCCGTAAAAGGTAAAGCGCCCGCTCTTGCCGTCCAGGTTGACGACCGAATAAATCTCCAGCGAAACCGCTTCCCCGGCAACGGTGGTGACCTTATCCCCGACGCACGGCGGCAAAACGATTTCGTATCCGAGACCACCCGCCTCGACAACCGCGCCGTCGGGCGTTCGTTCGATCAGCGCGCCCGAGATTCGCGAAAACATTTGACTCCGTTCGTCGCGCTGCGGACATCTGCATGGCGACCGACGACGTTGCTAAAGGCTAATGCCAAAGCGAGGGCATCGGAAACGTCATACGGTTTGGGCATCTTTTTCAAGGCAAGGAGTTGACAAACCATTGCAGCGACCTGTTCTTTGGGCGCGCTTCCGGAGCCGACGAGCGCGCGCTTCACCCGCGCATGGCCCATCGTGTGGACCGCAATGCCGGCTTGCGCGCTTGCAAGGCACAGCACCCCGCGCGCATGTGCCATCATCAGAGCGGTGAGCGGGTTCCTATACGCCGTGTACAATTCTTCGATGACGACGAAGGATGGCTGCGTCGCAGCGATCACGTCGCAGATGCCGGCGTGCAGCTCGCGCAAGCGGTCCTCCAGCGCGCTGCTGGCTTGCGGCGTCACGACGCCGGCTTCGATTAGCCGCGCACGCGGGCCGCTGCAGTCAATCGCGCCGTAACCCGTCGTTCGCAGCGCTGGATCGATGCCGAGAATGCGCAATGAGAAACTCCCGCTACGGCGACGTGCCGTTGACGACCAATGTCACGCTGCTGCCGGGCGGAAGTTGCGTCCCGACCTCCGGATCGGTTCCGACCGCTTTTCCGCCGGCTCCCGCCGTCGTCGTGTACACGGTTCGTGCAACGCGGTACCCGTCGGCGGCCAGCGTTTGCGTCGCCACTTGAATCGTCATACCGTCGGTATCGGGAACTTCACCCGAGACGGCGAGCGTGACGGTGACGGTACCCCCCGACGGGAGCTGCATGTTGGGGGCGGGCGACTGCGCGATGATCGAGCCCTGCGACGACGGCACCGTTTGGTAGGTCACCTCCGCGGTAAACCCGGCGCCGTTGAGCGCGTCGATCGCCTGCTGGTACAGTTTGCCGGTCACGTCGGGAACCGCGACCGTCTTCGCACCGGGCGGGGGCGCGACAACGTCTTGGGTACCGGTGCTAACAACGGCGCGGACGACCGCGCCGCGGTCCAGTTTGGTTCCCTGCGAGACGTCTTGCTGAGCAATGGTATTGGCCGGAACGCCGGGGAACGCACCTTGCTGTGAGGTATCGAGCGTAATCCCCAGCGCCTGTGCTTTCGCTTGTGCGCTTTGCACCGACATGCCGACAAAATTCGGCGTATCGACGGAGGGCAATCCATTCGAAACAATGAGCGTGATGTGACTATTCGGCGGCAGTTTTGCACCGGGCTTCGGCTGCGTGTCGATGACGCTGTCCTTTTGCGCGCTATCGAATTTGCGCGTGACGCTGACGATGAAGCCTTGAGACGAAAGCATCCGCTGCGCGTCCGCCGTCATAAAACCTCGATAGTCGTACAGTCCCACCAGCGGCTTGCCATTGCTGATGACGAGCGTGACGAGCGTGTTGCGATCGACGCGAACTCCGGCCGTGGGATTCTGCCGAATCACGTGATTGATTGGCACCGTGTCGCTTGGACTGTGATCGAAACGGACTCGTAGCCCTTGCCCGACAATGAGGGGCTGCGCTTGAGCGTCGGTCAAATTGCTATAGTCGCCCACTGTGACGCTCGCGCCGAAGTCCGGCAGTGGTCGGCTGAACACGAAGTATCCCAATCCGATTGCCATGAGTGCGACGGCAACCAACGAGAGAATCAGCCACGGACCGCGCCGCGATCGCTCGAAGTCATCTTCTTGGATCGAGGTGTACGAACGATCCGGCAATGGCGATCTGCGCGGCGGCAGCGATCTTCCTGGAATCGCCAACGTGTGTGCGTCGTCGCTGATGCGGTAGCCCGCAACGCCCGGGCGCTCGCGCGCTTCGCGCAAGGCGGTGGCCAATTCGCTGGCGGAAGCAAAACGGTTTTCAGGCGTCTTCTGCAGCAGCTTATTAACGATGGCCGCAAGCGCCGGGCTGACCCCGGCTTTCGTTCCGTCTATCGTCGGCACCGGATCGTGAACGTGTTTGAGCGCAACGCTCACGGGCGACTCTCCGGTAAAGGGCAACTTCCCGGTCAGCATTTGATAGAGGACGACGCCGAGGCTGTAGAGGTCCGAGGCCTCGTGCAGTTCGCCTCCGAGCGCCTGTTCGGGCGGCATATAATAGACGCTGCCCATGACCAATCCGGGTTTGGTGAGCGTCATCGTCTGCTGTGAAACGGCGCGGGCGATGCCGAAATCGGAAAGCTTGACGACGTCGTCCTTGGTGACGAGCACGTTTGCCGGCTTGATGTCGCGGTGCAGCAAGCCGACGCGATGGGCATACGCCAGCCCGCTGGCGATTTGCGTCGCGTAGTCGATAGCCACCGGTTCGGGAAGCTTACCGTCGGCCGCAATGATCTCCGCGAGGGACGGGCCGTCCACCAGTTCCATCACGATGAAATACGTATGGTCTTCGCAGCCGACGTCGTACGTGTTGACGATGTTGGGATGCGAGAGGCGCGCGGCCGACTCGGCTTCCTGATAGAAGCGGCGGACGAACTCTTGATCTGCGGCGTACTGTTCGCGAAGCACCTTAATCGCCACACGCCGGCGCAGCACGGTGTCGGTGCCGCAATAGACCATTGCCATCCCGCCTTCGCCGAGCTTGCGGTCGAGCCGATACCGGTTATTGAAAACGCGTTCGTGGATCACGGCGGAACCTTACAGACTCGTATCACAGATTCGCATCGAGAGCGCCACGCAAGACTTCTCGCGCAATCGGAGCGGCGTAGGTCGCGCCATAACCGACGTTCTCCACAACCACCGCCAACGCAACCCGTGGGTCGTCGGCCGGAGCAAAGGCGACGAACCATGCGTGCGAGCGGCCCAGCGGATTGGTGGCCGTTCCGGTTTTGCCCGCCACCGTGACGTTGGGTATCTGCGCGGGAGTCCCCGTTCCTCGCCGCACGACCGCAATCATCATTTTCGTTACGTTCGCGGCCGAGTCGGCAGATACCGGGTTTGCAAGCATGCTTGCGGTGGAAACGCTGGCCGCAGTGCCGTTGCGAACGATTTGTCTCACGATATAAGGCCGCGGCTCAGAACCTCGATTGGCAATCGTCGCACCGATAAGTGCCATCTGTAATGGCGTCATCAAGAGCGCGCCTTGCCCGAAGCCCATTTGCGCGAGCTCTCCCGGAACGATGTTCTCTTTGGGTGGAACCTGGGCGTGCGCGGCCGGGATCTGAAAGTCGAGCGATGCTCCAATGCCCCACCGCGTAAGGTAGTCATAAAAGGTATCTACGCCCATTTTCAATGCGATTTGCGCGAAGTCGACGTTGCTCGATAAGGCGAATGCAGAGGTAAGGTCCTGGTAGCCGGTCGCTTCGCTCTCGTTGTCGTGCAGCGTAAAGTTCCCGATTACGTAATAGCCTGGATCTTCGAAATACGAGTCCATCGTGACCGTCTCGCTGTCGAGTGCTGCGGCAGCGGTGAAGAGCTTAAATGTCGATCCGGGAGGGTAGAGGCCATCAAGCGCACGATCGAGCAAAGGACTGCTGGGGTCCTTATCGAGCATCGGAAAGGCTGCATCGAAATTATTGGGGTCGTAGCTCGGGACGCTCGCGATTGCGAGAACGGCGCCGGTGCGAGGATCGAGCACGACGCCCGCCGCGCGCGAATACTTTGAGAGCAACGCGAACAGCCGCTCCTGCACCGAGGGAATGATCGTCGTTACCACGTCCGCACCGTGAGGGACAATCGATTCTCCCCTGAAAGCCCCGCGAATCTCGTCCACTTGCGCCACAAGATCGCCGCTCGTATCGGGCGGAGTCAACGCGCCATCGAATGCATCCTCTAATCCCGAGGTGCCGTAGCGCACCGAAACGTAGCCGACTGCTTGTGCCGCGACAGCTCCCATGGGGTAGAGTCGCTTTCCGTCTCGGCTTTGCGCCAGCACCGTTCCGTCGGTGGCAAGAATGCGCCCACGTCGCGCATCCAACACCGCGTGACGCGGATTACCGGCTCTGGCGGCAATCGATGGCCCCTGCACGATCTGAACGTAGATTTGCCGCGCCACGAGCGCGGCGAAAAGCACCATAAATAACGTCGAGAGGCGCCGGATCGCCCTGTTTGTCACGGGCCGTCGGCTCCGGCCTCGCGCAAGAGCGTAAAGCCGTCGCGGGTGCGAACCGCCAGATGTGGTCGCGTCCGATCGGCCTCGAGAATGACGTTCATCGTGGCGCGTGCCGTCGCCTCATCCACGTTGTAGACGACGAGGATGGGTTCTACCCCCATCTCCTGGAGCAACGGAGGTGCAACGTATGCGCACGATGCAAGCGTTTCAAAATGACGCTCTTCGTACGGGCCGTCGTGCCATGCGCCGCGACGGCCAAAAACGTGCGCGTGATAATCCCAAGCGCAGAGCTGTTTTTCTTTCGTAACAAACTCGTCACGGACGCATAGCCTACGACAAAGGCTGCAAGAAACGATTGGAGCAAGAGGCAGCGCCAATCCCTCAGCGATCTCTTCCGGTACGTCCTCGATGTTGAGCACCGCACGATCGTTCAGTTTTTCGGGAAGCGGCGCGTGCCAGCCGATTCGCGCCAGGAGCTCAACGTCGCGCATCGGCGCAATGAACGAACGCTCGTCGTCGGACGAAAAGGTGCGATCCATCCAGTCGAAAAGGCCATCCAGCGCGACGCTGACACGTTGCCCGCCATGGCCGATGACGACGCCGGCCGGAGTCCAGGCAATCGGCACGAGTCCAATGGTAATCGTGCCGCTCTCAGAGAGGAAGCTGTTGATCAGGGCGAGCGTACTGCGACTGCCGCCTACTGCGAAAACGCGCGGATCGTCGGCTCGGTCGCCATCGCCGCGTTGCGGTACTCTTGCAGGCTCCGCGGCGGACCCGCCGTGCTTGCGAGTGCCTCCACGAGTGCCCGAGCCGTATCCAAACTGGTCAAACACGCAATCCCCGCTTCTACTGCAGCGCGGCGAATCTTGTAGTTGTCCGAGATCTCACGCGGGCCTTTCGCATCGTTGATGACGAGGTCGACCCTACGCGAAGCGATCACGTCAAGCACGTGGGGCGAACCCTGTGCGATCTTGTTAATCCCTTCGCAGCGGATGCCCGCGGTCTCTAAGACGGCCCGCGTGCCGGGCGTCGCGACCAGTCGGTGGCCCAGTTCCGCATATTTTCGTAACAACCCGACCGATTCGATCTTTTCCTCGTCGGCAATCGAAACGAGAATTCGCCCTCCCTCTCCGGGCAAACGTACCCCTGCAGCCAGAAACCCTTTTGCGAGCGCGCCGGCAAAGGCGGCATCGATTCCGAGCACTTCCCCGGTAGATTTCATCTCGGGGCCCAAGATCGTCTCGACGCCACGCATCTTGGAGAATGAGAAGACCGGCACTTTAACGACGACATATGGAACGTGCGGCTGGAGTCCCGTGCCGTACTGCATATCCCGAAGTTTTTCGCCCAGCGCGATGCGCGTCGCGGCGGCAACCATATTAATACCGGTTGCCTTCTGAATGATCGGCACCGTGCGACTGGCGCGCGGGTTGGCCTCGATGATGTAGAGCGTCTCGTCGTGGATGACGAACTGAATGTTAATCAGACCCCGAATGCGCAGCTCGCGAGCAATCGCGAGCGTTACCTCCGCGATGCGCCGCTCCATCGAGGGATCGATAATCTGCGGTGGATAAACGCTGATCGAATCTCCGGAGTGAATCCCGGCCCGCTCCACGTGCTCGAAGATGCCGGGAGTCAGGATCTCCTCCCCGTCATAGACGGCATCAACTTCTATTTCCAATCCGCGCAGATACTTGTCGACCAGCAGCGGTGCGTCGTCCAGAATCGGCGGTGCAGACTCCGCATACGAGGCGAGCTGGCCCTCGTTGTAGACGATCTCCATTGCCCGCCCGCCGAGGACGAACGACGGCCGGACCAACACTGGAAAACCGAGTTCGCGGGCAATCGCGCGTGCCTCGCGGAAGCTGCGCGCGGCCTTCCCTTCCGGGCGCGCAACGCCGAGACGCGCGAGGGCGGCATCGAATCGTTCGCGGTTCTCCGCCATATCGACCGCGTCGCGATCGCTGCCGACGAGCGCAACGCCACGCCGTTGTAACTCCGCGGCAAGGTTGATGGCGGTTTGGCCACCGAAGCCGAGCATGACGCCGCGGGCCCTCGTAGCACGATATGCGGCCTCGACCTCGTCTGCACCCGGCGGTTCGAAGATAAGGACGTCCGAGATGTCGAAATCGGTCGAAACGGTTTCAGGATTGTTGTTGACGACCACCGCCGACCGCCCCGCCTCTTTGAGCGCCCAGGCCGCATGAACGCAGCTGTAGTCGAACTCAATGCCCTGACCGATGCGAATCGGTCCGCTGCCGACGACCACGACGGCTTCCTTCTGCGGGCGGCGCATCTCGTCGAGCTCGCCCCGCGAAATGTAATAGTAGGGCGATTTCGCCGGAAACTCCGCGGCCGCGGTGTCGACCATCCGAAATGCCACGTCTCCGTCACGCCGCCCGAGCTCTGCGCTCGATTCGAACGCTACGATATCGGCGAATTCGTTTAGCCAAAACCGGTCGATCGCCGAAAGTGCATGGATCCGTTCGATGGCGCCTTCCCGTCCGCGGTCTGCTCCGGCGCGGCGTAACAGCTCGCACGTCGCAAAGAGTCGCTCGTGCGTCGGCCGCGCGACGACGTCTTCCAGCTCTGCGACGCTCCATTCATCGAATCCAGCGGTAAGCGTTTGCCGCTTCAGATCGAGCCCGCGTACCGCTTTGAGCAATGCCTCGCGAAACGTGCGGCCGATGCCCATCGCCTCACCGGTCGACTTCATCTGGGTTCCAAGCCGCGTATCGGCAATCGGAAACTTATCGAAAGGCCAGCGTGGAATCTTCACCACGACGTAATCCAACGTCGGCTCGTACGCAGCTTTCGTGACGCCGGTGACCGGATTGGGGATTTCGTCGAGCGTCTGTCCCAGCGCTACCCGCGTTGCGATTTTCGCAATGGGGTACCCCGTCGCTTTGGAGGCGAGTGCCGAACTGCGTGATACGCGCGGATTGACTTCAATGATTGCATACTCGGTGCGCTCTGGATGGAGCGCAAACTGGATGTTGCACCCGCCTTGTACACGTAGCGCGCGAATGACGTTTACACTCGCACTGCGCAGCAGTTGATATTCGGCATCGGAAAGCGTCTGCGACGGAGCCACGACGATCGAGTCGCCCGTATGGATCCCGACGGGATCGACGTTTTCCATGTTGCAGACGATGATGCAGTTTCCGGCGCGGTCGCGAAGGACTTCGTATTCGACTTCCTTCCACCCTAATAAGGACGTTTCGACCAGAACTTGACGAATGAGGCTGGCGTTCAAGCCGGCGTCGAGCGTTTCGCGCAGTTGCGTTTCGTCGTAGGCGATTCCGCCGCCGGTGCCGCCGAGGGTATACGCCGGACGAATGACGAGCGGGTATCCCATCTCACGAGCGAACTCGACGCCACTTTCAATGTCGGTGACGATGGTGCTCGGCGGGACCGGCTCTCCGATCTCCTGCATCTTCTTCTTGAAAAGATCGCGGTCTTCGGCGAGCCGGATCGTCTCCACGGGTGTCCCGAGCAACTCGACGCCGTACTTTTTCAAAACGCCGGCTTCATCGAGCTCGACCGCAAGGTTGAGCCCGGTCTGTCCGCCCAGCGTCGGCAGCAACGCATCCGGCCGTTCGCGTGCGATGATTTGTTCGACCGACGGGAGCGTGAGCGGCTCGAGGTACACCGCATCGGCTACCTCGGGATCGGTCATGATTGTGGCGGGATTCGAATTGACGAGAACGACGCGATGGCCTTCCTCGCGCAATGCCCTGCACGCTTGAACCCCGGCATAGTCGAACTCGGCAGCCTGACCGATTACAATCGGTCCCGAGCCGATGACCATCACGTTGCGCCGGGGCATGTTGCGGCGGTTTGATTGGCGCGGCGTGAGCTGGAGTCCTGGGGTAGGAAGCGTCAATCGCGCATTCCTAGGGTTGGAGGCGCTGAATCTGCCAAACGTTGTTCGACCGACTGTATTCGAGACGGTCGTGCATACGGTTGCGCCGGTGCCGCCAAAACTCGAAGCGTGACGGAATCAACAGGTATCCGCCCCACGAATGCGGCCGAGGTACGTTTTCGCCTCGGAATCGGTCTTGAAAGTCGGAATCGTGAAGGGATTCACATGTATACGGTGTTGGCGAGGAAATGCATGACGCTCCTCGGCTTGCCCTCGACCATCGTGGCACAGCGTATCTCGTAACTTGCGGCGGCACTGGAAAGATTCGGCGCGCTGCATGCGCCAGGCGAGCCCTCGCAATAAAATGGATAGTCGGGATCGGCGGTTCCCGTCGCCCGATTGCATGTTTTATTGCCCGCGAGCACCATAGCCCAGGGCTGCGCCGCCTGCGGCGATGCCGCGGGCGGCAACGGTTTCGTGAGCTTGATCAGCTCCCCACTGTTCTTCACGAGGTCTTGCGGACAGGCGACCTCTACGGAACTCAACTTGAAGCACGGATCGTGGATTTCATTTCCGACCATGCAGCGGTACGCATCGGACCGCGTCGATGCGATTGATGACGTCCAGCACGTTCCCGTCGCGCGCTCGCTTACGTGCATCGACGACGCTGCGTACTTCACGATCTTCGTCCCGGTTGCGGCTTTCGCGCCGTTCGGAAAGATCGCCAACGTAGAGATGACGACGAGGATAAACGATTTCGAGCGAAAGAGTGCGATGCTCATGGGTACCTCCCGAGGCCAAGTCCGGCCAAGAACGCAACGAGCATGCCGGCCGCGCCGGCTATGGCCGCGCCGAGCGAGGCGTCTACCGGTTTTCGCTCGATCGACGTAACGTGCCCGAGTGCCGCGAGTGCGTCGTGCAGTTGCGTTGCATTCTCGACGCGTGCGTAAGCGCCGCTACTGACCGCCGCGTAGGATCTCAGCGCATCCTCGTCGATGGTGGCTTCTTCATTCGTCCCTGGAATGATGCCGCCGGCCGGCGTTCCGATACCAATCGTGTACACCGGAATGTGGTGGGCGCCCAGCCATTGCGCGACCTCGGAGGGATCGACGCCCGCATTGTTCACGCCGTCGGTAATGAGGATCACGACGCGGTGCCCCTGCGCCGGCAGATTTTGCGCTGCCATTTGCAACGCGTCTCCGATCGCTGTCGCGCCGTCGGGTAGGGGGACGTCGTCGAGTGCCTGGGCCACTTGCTCGTGGTCGGCAGTGAGCGGCTGTATCATCGAAGCCGCTCCCGCGAAGGCGATGATACCGATCTTTGTTCCGGGCGGCGTTTCGTCGATGAATGCGTGCGCCGCAGCCTTTGAGGCGTCCGCGCGCGTCGGTGTGACGTCGGTCGAACGCATCGAACCCGATGTGTCGATGCAAATGAAAACTTGGCCATCCTTGACCGGAACCGGTAAGTCAAGGTGCGGCCCCGCCGCAGCCAACAGAACGGACGCAGTTGCGAGGATCCAGAGCGCTTCAAGCAGGCGCGGGATCCACGAGCGTCCTTTCGTTGCCTCGATGAAGAAAGGAATGTTGGAGTACGCTAAATCTGCGGACGTGCGCCGGCGCGCGAGCAATTCGTAGGCGAAGACGATTGCAATCAACGCGATGAAGCCGCCGACCAGCCAGCTCGGACGATCGAATGTCACCGCATGCTCCGTACGCCAAATGCCGCTAAGAGCGATGCTGCGCCATCCCCTTCGTAAAGCAGGCCGGTACGCCAGTTCGCTTGGGCGAAGCGGCGGTGGAGTTCAGATTCGCGTGCGCGTACCGCGCGAGCATATGCCGCTCGCTCGCGCCGCCCGACGTAGACGCGTGCCGAGCCGCCCTCTGCGCCTCGCATACGTACGACGCCGCGTAGCGGCAAACCGTCGTACCACGGGTCGCGCACGATGAGCGCCGTGCAATCGAAGCGTGTGCCAAGTTCGCCCAGCAGCCGGTCGGCGCGATCGTCGAGGTCGTACCAATCGCTGATCGCAAGGAGAGCCGTTCCTCGCGCAAGCGCCGCGCGCGCCGTCGACAAGGTGTCGTATACGTCGAAACCCTCTGCGGCGGGCGTTGCCAGCGCGGCGGCATGCGGGCTCTTTCGCAGCTGTGCCGGGGTTATCGCCGACGCGGCGATCCGAATGCAGCGATCGTCCGTCGCGGCAGCTTCGAACCACGCTCTTAGCGCTTCGCGCGCAGCGTCGCGCACGGGCCGGTGGCGTCCGACACACATGGACGCTGATTCGTCAACGATTGCTGCGAGGGTCAGCGCCACGTCTTCGAGCACGACACGTGTCTGGAAATCACCCGAACGAGCTGTCGCGGCCCAATCGATGCGCCGCACGTCGTCACCGGGAACGTACGCACGCAGCTCGACGAATTCGTAGCCGTCACCACGATAGACGGTCGGAGAGCCCGATCCGATTTGACGAGGCCGCCGGCGTCCTCGCAGCAACGCGTCGCGAAGCGTCACGGCGCGGCCACCGCCGCGACCAGCGCGCCGATCGCGCGTTCAACGCTCACCCCGTCGGTTGTCAACCGGTAATTGAAGCCGATCCGATGGCGCAATGCATGCGGCGCGACCGCGCGCACGTCGTCGGGCAGCGCGAAGTCGCGTCCGGCCATCAGCGCCCGCCCTCGCGCAAGGTATGCAAGGGCCAGCGTTGCGCGGGGGCTGGCGCCGTAGTCGATGAAATCGCTTGCGCTCACCGCTGCACCGTTGGCGGTCTGCAGCGTAACGCCGTGCGCGTCACGCGTGATCGCGACGAGGTCGACGATATAGCGTTTGAGCTTCTCGTCGAGGTGGACGCGATGAGCCTGATCTCGCCAGCGCCGGACGTCGTCGAGCGTGGCAACGCAGCGCCGCGGCGCGGTGTCGGCGATCGCGAATCGTTCGAGTATTTGAAGTTCCTCGTCGGGCGACGGGTATCCGACGTTGACCTTCATGAGAAATCGATCCATTTGCGCGACCGGAAGCGCATAGGTGCCTTCTGAATCGAGTGGGTTCATCGTCGCCATGACGACGAAAGGATCCGGTAGCGCGTGCGTGCTCGGGCCAATCGTTACTTGCCGCTCTTGCATGGCCTCGAGCAGCGCCGACTGCACCTTCGCCGGCGCGCGGTTGATCTCGTCGGCCAACACGACGTTGGCGAAGATTGGTCCCAGTACGGTTGCAAACGCGCTTTCGCGCTGGTCGAAGATCCGTGTTCCGACGATATCGCTCGGTAACAGATCGGGGGTGAATTGGATGCGCTTGAACTCTCCCTCTAATGCGGCGGCCAAGGATCGGCAGGCCAGCGTTTTGGCTAAGCCGGGCGGTCCCTCTAGCAAGACGTGGCCGTTGCAGAGTAATGCGAGCAGCAACGCATCGAGCACTCCGTGCTGCCCGACGATGGTCTCTTCGAGCGCAGCAACCAGTGCTGCCGGATCCGATTGCGTCACGAACTGCCTCCAATGCACCGCTCGAGCGCGGTGCGCGCATCGGTAATGGCGGCCTGCAGGTCATCGTCGTAGGTAAAAGCGGCGCGCTCCAAGCGACGCAGAAGCTGCGCCATCCGCGGATCTGAGGCAGCAGGCCGGCGCAAGACGTCGTCGAGCGTTTCCCCTTCCGACGCGCCCACCGTCTGCCAGATCGCTGCACGCACGGCGAAAGCGGCCGCGCGCGAGCGTTCCGCTTGGAGGACGGTGAGTGCGTCGCGCATCCGGTCGCGCTCCGATCGCGCTGCGATTGGTGGAGGCGGCGAAAGGGGCGGCGTACGATACGCCGTTGTGGAGGCCGCCGGCCCGCGCATAAATACCAAGGTCAGCAATGCCGCAACGCAGGCAAGTCCGCCCATCCACAGCGCAATACGACCGGTCCACTGGAGGGCGGACAACGCGGCACTCTCGCCCTGCTGCAACGGTTGCGTTGCGGCCTGTTGGACGTGCAAGATCATGCCGTTCGTGTAGTATTCCTTGGCGTGGCCATCGCGAGCGTCGATCGCTTGCAACGTAGCCGGTGCAATCGTTATTTCACCGAGGCGATGAGCAACCACGGTGATTGTTTCCTCGTACTCCGTACCGGCAGCATTGGTTCCGACGGTGCGCTCGTCCCCTAAGAGTTCCAGCTCGGCGAGGATGGGTAGCTCCAGATTCGTGATCGTGTCGACGCGCTCGCGGACGTGTAAGCGGACGACGAGGTGAAAGGGTATCTCTTGTTGCGGATGCATCCGATCCGAGGAAAGCGTAAACGTATCGATCGTCAGGCGCTGGAGCGATTGAGCCGAGGCAGGAGACGTTGGTGCGACTAGCGCTGTCAGCGCCAGCGCTAACGCGCGATACTGTCGAGCCACTGCGCGAAAAGGCGGCGCGCGTCGTGTGGGCCGGGCGAAGCCTCGGGATGGAACTGCACCGCGGCGATCGGAAGCGAACGATGCCGAAATCCCTCGTTTGTACCGTCGTTGAGATTCGTCATCGTGGCTTCGAGTTCTGCCGGCAACGAACGCGCGTCGACGGCGTAACCGTGATTGTGGGCGGTAATGAGCACCTCACCGGCAAGCAGATCTTTCACCGGTTGGTTGCCGCCGCGATGTCCGTACGGAAGTTTGTACGTTCGGCCTCCGCACGCCAGCGCCAACAATTGGTGTCCAAGACAGATACCGAAAAGAGGCTTGCGCCCAATGAGATTGCGCAGCGTCGTTATCGTCTCAGGCAAATCGGTTGGATCACCAGGTCCAGGCGATATGAAGACCGCATCGGGGTCGCCGTCCAGAATCTCTTCGTCGGTCGCGTCGTACGGCAGTACCCGCACGCGGGCACCCAGCGCCTCGAGTTCCGTTAAGATCGCGCGCTTGACGCCGCAGTCGACGAGCGCAACGCGGGCACCATTTCCCTCACCTTGGGTAAATTCGTGCTGTGTAGCGACGCTTGGAACGAGCCCGGTGGTCGTCGCAGAGCGCACGAACGTGGTGAGATCTCGTTCCGCTCGATCCAAGGCTTCGGTTCCGACGGCGAGCGCCGCCCAAATCGTCCCGTGCTCTCGAAGCGCGATGGTGATGGCACGCGTGTCCGCACCAAGCAGCGTTGGGACGCTTTCATCGTCGAGCCAGGAGGGCAAATCGCGCAGTGCGAGATGATGCGAGGGATGATACGCAATGTGTTTGATGACGGCGCCCGCGACACAAGCGCGTTTGTACTGCGCAGCCGATCCGGAGATGCCGTAGTTCCCGATCATCGGGTACGTGAAGGTGAGAATTTGCCCGGCGTACGATGGGTCGGTGAGCGCCTCTTCGTAGCCGGTCATGCCGGTATAAAAGACCGCTTCACCCAGCGCAGTTCCCTCGAACTCGAGCCCATGGCCGTCGAAGCGGCTGCCGTCGGCTAGGAAGAGCGCTGCGGGCGGGTTGGTCATGCCGGGATGCCTTCACGGTAACGTACGTCGCCGCCGACGATGGTTGCCAGCACGCGACGCGGCAACGTGTGCCCGGCAAACGGCGTGCATTTGCCTTTTGAGACAAAGTGCGCCGGGTCGACCCTCCAAGGACGATCGGCAAATATCGTGACATCGCCGGGGCTTCCATTGCGCAGCGTACCGCCCGGAATGCCCAAAATCCGCGCCGGATTGACCGAAAGTAACTCAATGAAGCGAAACATGGGAAGGTCCGTAAGCGCGGCCGCGTACGCGCCGACGGCTACTTCGAGCCCGGAAAATCCAACCGCTGCGACGGACAGATCGCCGTGCTTATCGGCCGCCGTGTGCGGTGCGTGATCGCTGGCCAAGGCGTCAACCGTGCCGTCGCGAACGGCGGCGCGCAGCGCAGCGACGTCATCCGCCGTACGCAAGGGTGGGTTCACCTTCGCCGCTGCTCCGAGATCGCGAACCGCTTCATCGGTAAAAAATAAGTGATGGGGCGTTACCTCGCAGGTGATTCGGCCGCCGTGAGCTCGAGCGTGCCGAAGCATGTCGATTGCGCCGCGCGTCGTCAGATGGGCGATGTGCCAGCGCTTTGCAGTATCGACAGCGATCAGCACGTCGCGCGCCACGATGACGTCCTCCGCAATCGACGGACTCCCGCTTTGGCCGAGTTCCCGCGAAACGGTGCCGTCGTTCATGACGCCATGTCCTTTGAGCTCCGCATCCTCGCAGTGCGAAATAAAGATACCCCGTACGTTGCCTGCTGCGCGTGCGGCATCGCGCAAGACGCGTGGATTCGCTATGGTATTGCCGTCATCCGAAAATGCAATCGCGCCGGCAAGTTCGAGCGCCGGATAATCGCACGGCTCCATTCCCGCTCGTCCACGGGTAATGGCAGCGATTGGGTAAACGCGGCATCGAGCGTCTTTGCGGATCGAGGCGGAGAGTTTGGCAAGCGAGTCGGCGTCGTCGATAGGCGGGTTTGTGTTGGGCATGCATGCCACCGCTGTAAAGCCGCCGTTGACCGCAGCCAGCGTTCCCGTCGCAATCGTTTCCTTCTCTTCGAACCCTGGTTCTCTGAGGTGCACGTGCATATCGACGAATCCTGGTGCAACGACTGCGTTTGAGGCGTCGATGACCGTGTCGCCGCTGTGTGCTTTCAGGGTGTCCCCGATCTCCGAAATGCGTCCGTTACTGATGCGGACGTCACGAACGGCATCGAGCGGCAGCGAGGGATCGACGACCCTGCCGCCTCGTATCAACAGACTTCCCGTCACCGCTGACCGTTTACGAGCAGGTCCAACACCGCCATTCTGATTCCCACACCGTGCCGTACTTGTTTGGCGTAGCGCCAGCCCGCAAACTCGAGAACGGACTCGTCGAGCTCCATTCCACGGTTATACGGCCCGGGATGCATGATGACGGCGCCCGGACGCACCTTAGCTAGCCGTGCTGCATCGAGGCGGTACGCTTCGACATACTCTTGGTCGCTGATCGGCATCTCGACGAAACGCTCGCGTTGGATGCGCAGAAGTATGATTGCATCCGCGATCGGCAAAACGGCATTGAAATCTCGCTCGACCGAAACGCCGTTGCGCGCGTACTCCCGCGGAAGAAAACACTCCGGCCCGACGAGCACCACCCGAGCGTTCAAGCGGCGCAGGCCCCGAATCGTCGAATGCGCCACGCGACTATGCAAAACGTCGCCGACGACCGCCACCGTGCGGTCGCGCAAGTCGCCGAACTCCTCGATGAGCGTATAGATGTCGAGCAAAGCTTGTGTTGGATGGGCGTGCGCTCCATCACCCGCATTAATGACGTGACCGTCGAACGCCATCGCGATGCGTTGCGGGAAGCCGGCTTCCGGATGGCGGACGACCAGGATCGAAAACCCAATCGCGCTCAACGTAATCGCGGTATCTTCCAGCGTCTCACCCTTCGTCGCCAAGCTCAAGTCCTTCGGCGACAGGTTCACGACGTCAGCGCCAAGACGCAGTTCCGCCAAGTTGAACGAGGCAAACGTACGCGTGCTTTGCTCAAAGAACATGTTTGCGCAGCCTACGCCCGCGAGGGAGCGGTCGGGAGCGTGTTTTTCCAACGCCGTCGTCCGCGCAAAGATGTAATTGAGTTCGTCGGCGGCTAGATCGTCGAGGTCGATGAGGCTACGGCGTATCCGCAAGGATCGCTACCTCATCGCTGGGCTGCGGCTGGTCTGCCAGCGAAACCGTGATCCGCTCGCGATGGCTCGTCGGAATGAAACGCCCGACGTAATCCGGCTGAATCGGCAGTTCGCGCAAACCTCGGTCAACGAGCACGCAGAGACGGATTGCGGAGGGTCTTCCGAGATCGGTGACGGCGTCAAGCGCGGCTCGAATCGTCCGCCCCGTGTAGAGCACGTCGTCGATAACAACCACCATGCGGCCGGAAACGTCAACCGGGATTTCCGACTCGGGCATTTCGTGCGTTACGCGGTCGTCGCGGTACAGGTTGATGTTGAGAAATCCGAGCTTTGGTGTACGGCCGCTGATCCGTTCGAGTTCGCGTGCGATTCGTTGAGCGAGGCCTTCGCCACCGCGCCGAATACCAAGCAGCACGAGGCCCTTCTGTGCGTCCTCGGGTTCGTGGATCTGTTGCGACATGCGCGCGACAATTCGTTCGAGCTCCTCAGCTTGAATCAAGAGCCGGCGCTTTTCTGTGTCCGATGTCACGGCTTCGCTGAACCTCCCACTGCGGCCAGCTCTGATTCTGCCCGGGCCAGCTCTTCGCGATATCCGTCCAACTTGGATCGCTCTTTCGCAACCACGCCTGGAGCCGCCTTGGCGACAAACTCTCCATTGGCAAGCTTGCGTTCTAAGCGTTCCACCTCTGCGCGCAGCCGCTCTATTTCCTTGCGATAACGCCGTTCGCGCTCCGGCAGCGGCTGGTCGATGGAAATCTGCCATAACAACTTGGCCGGATCCTCAGCGGCGTCTTGCGCGGGTAGGAACGACGCCGTGCAACCGGATGCGGCCAGAACGAAGCTGAGCACTTGGTGGCCTTCCAAGGGCGCCGGTACGGTTGCGGACAGCTTCTGGCCGAGTGCAATACCCGCTGCCGCTTTTTGATTGCGCAGGCGTTCCGCAACCTGCCGAACGGTGTCGAATAAGGCTTCAGCCTGCCGGTCGACCGGCACTTCCAACGGATCGGGCCACGCCGCGGTGACGATCGTTTGGCCATCATGCGGCAATGCCAGCCACACCTCTTCGCTGATGAAGGGCTCGATCGGATGCAGAAGCCGCATCGCGTTATTCCAGACGAAGGAAATCACCGCAGCGCGCGTGCCCTGGTTTTCCGTTACTTTGGTTGCCTCGACGTACCAATCGCAGAATTCGTACCAAATGAAGCGCCAGATCGTCTCCGCAGCGGCGCCGAAATCGAAGGCGTTCAGCAAACGGGTCAGCGTTACGATCGTGTCGTGAAGCCGCGCGAGAATCCACCCGTCGGCAATGGTAAGCGCTGCCGGGGCCGGCAAGACGAGGGCGCCCGGCAATCCTTCGGAGAGCCCGAGCATGTACCGGGTCGCGTTCCAGATCTTGTTGTTGAAGTTTCGAGCCTCCGCGCAACGTGATTCCTGAAAGCGCAGTTCTTGGTTTTCGAGATGCATCTGACGGAGCAAACCCATGCGGAACGCGTCGGCCCCGTACGCATCGACCAAGTCCATCGGGTCGATGGCGTTACCAAGCGATTTAGACATCTTGTTGCCGAACGCGTCAAAGACCAGCGGGGTAACGAACACGTCGCGAAACGGGACCTCTCCCATAAAGTGAATACCGAGCATCACCATGCGCGCCACCCACAGCGGGATGATGTCGCGGCTGGTAACCATCGTTTGCGACGGATACCAGTACTCCAGCTCGCTGGTCTTGTCGGGCCAGCCCAAGATGGAGAACGGCCAGAGGGCGCTGGAAAACCACGTGTCGAGCGTGTCGGGATCGCGCGTGAGCTCGCGCGTCCGGTACTCCCGCTGGGCGATTTCAAGCGCTTCTTCTTCGGTTTCGGCTATGACCGCGTCGCCGTTTGGCGTGTACCAGACCGGTAGTTGATGTCCCCACCAGATTTGGCGCGAGATGTTCCAGTCATGAATACCTTCTAACCAGCGATCGTAAACGCTCCCATGTCGCCCCGGCACGAACCGTAACCGCCCATCGCGATAGGCAGCGCGCGCAGGTTTGGCTAGTGAGTCCGTTTTCACAAACCATTGCAGCGACAGCAGCGGCTCGATCACGTCGCCGGTGCGATCGCTGATTGCAATGCTGTGGCGGTGCGCCTGCTCTTTAACCAAGAGACCTTGCTCGCGCAACGCTTTCACGACGCGCTGCCGGGCCTCGAAACGGTCGACTCCCTCATATGGCCCGATGGGAATTTCCGAACCGCTCATCTTCGCTTCGAGGTCCATGACCGACGGCATCGGCAAGTCGTGGCGCAGCCCGATCTCGTAATCGACGGGGTCGTGGGCGGGCGTTACTTTAACGGCGCCGGTTCCAAACGCCGGATCGACGGACTCATCGGCGATGATCGGGACGGCGCGTTGCAGCAGCGGCGGCACGAGCACGCTCTTACCGATGAAACCGGCGTAACGCTCGTCACGTGGATGCACGGCGATGGCGACGTCACCAAGGATTGTCTCCGGACGGGTGGTCGCAACGTTCAGGGATTGCGTTGAATCGGTGGATAAAGGATAGCGGACGAACCACAGCGTTGCGTCACGCTCGACGTGTTCGACTTCCGCATCCGAAACCGTGGTTTTACCCTTCGGATCCCAATTGATGAGCCGCTTACCGCGATAGATCAGGCCCTCGCGGTAGAGCCGCACGAAAACCTTGCGCACCGCCGCCGAGAGTGCTTCGTCCATTGTGAAGCGCGAGCGCTGCCAATCCGGGCTAAAACCGAGCTGGCGAAACTGCTCCTCGATCTCGCCGCCGTACGTACGCGACCATTGCCAGGCGCGCTCGACAAAACACTCTCGGCCGAGGGCTTCGCGCGTGCGTCCTTCCTTTTGGAGCTCTCTGACCAGCACCGCTTCGGTAGCAATCGCAGCGTGGTCGGTGCCGGGCAGCCAGTCGGCATTGTCGCCGAGCATCCGATGATGGCGCGTCAGCACGTCCATCGGCGTGTACGTCGAGCTATGCCCCAGATGCGCGCGCCCGGTGACATTAGGTGGCGGCATACAAATGATGAAGGGCGGACGTGCGGGATCGGGTTCTTCGTGGAAGTAGCCGCACTCTTCCCAGCGCTGGTAAAGCCGCGGCTCCACCGACTTGGGATCGTAGTGTTTGGGCAACTCCATAGGTGCGCCCACCGTTCCGCGCCGCCGCCTCTGCACCCTCGCCCGAGCGATCGGGTTTGCACCGTATAGTGCTTGGGCCCTAGATTCGATGTAGGTCTAGGAGCCGAGGGCGAAGGTTACTATGGTAAACGAGCCACGAAGGCGACGACGAGCTACACCAAATGTAGGGCCTAAGCGGGCATGTCCTTTTTCTGTTCTTGGTATATGAGCGTCGGCTGCTCTTTCTTTTCGATGACGTCCTTGTTGACGATGCACTTCTTGACGCCTTGCAGCGAAGGGAGGTCGTACATCACCTCGAGCATCGTTTCCTCGAGAATCGAACGCAGGCCGCGGGCGCCCGTCTTTCTGCCTTGCGCTTTGGTCGCAATCGCGACGAGCGCTTCTTTCGTGAACTGCAGATCCACGCCGTCCATGTTCATGATCTTTTGGAACTGGCGGACCAAGGCGTTGCGCGGCTCGGTCAGAATCCGCCGAAGCGCCAGTTCATCCAGCGCGTCGAGCGTGACGACAATCGGCAAACGCCCGATGAACTCCGGAATCAGGCCGAACTTCAGCAAATCCTCGGGCATGAGCTGTTGCAACAGCTTGCCTACGCGCGTATCCCGCTTGCCTTCAGGCTGGGCGCGGAAGCCCATGTTGTTCGCAGCCACGCGTGATTCAATGATTCGCTCTAAGCCGTCGAACGCTCCCCCGCAAATGAAGAGCACGTTGGTCGTGTCGATCTGGATGAATTCCTGATGCGGATGCTTGCGGCCGCCTTGCGGCGGAACGTTGGCGGTCGTGCCTTCCAGAATCTTGAGGAGCGCTTGTTGGACGCCCTCGCCGGAGACGTCGCGTGTAATCGACGGGTTCTCGCTCTTGCGCGCGATCTTGTCAATCTCGTCGATGTAGACGATGCCCTTCTCGGCTCGCTTCACGTCGTAGTCGGCGGCCTGAATGAGCTTGAGCAGAATGTTCTCGACGTCTTCACCGACGTAGCCGGCTTCGGTCAGTGAGGTCGCGTCGGCCATCGCCAGCGGAACGTCTAAAATCTTAGCGAGCGTTTGCGCCAGGTACGTCTTCCCCGAGCCGGTAGGACCCACGAGCAAAATGTTTGACTTCTGCAACTCGACGTCGTCGGCCGTTCCGCCCGCATTGATTCGCTTATAGTGATTGTACACCGCGACCGCGAGCGACTTCTTGGCACGCTCCTGACCGATCACATACTGATTGAGGATGTGATTGATTTCTTTCGGTTTGGGGATGTTGCGAAGCCGAAGGTTTTCGTCGACGTTCTTGTAGAGCTCTTCTTCGATGATCTCATTGCAGAGCTCGATGCATTCGTCGCAAATGTACACGCCGGGGCCCGCGATCAGCTTGCGCACTTGATCCTGCGATTTGCCGCAGAAGCTGCACTTGAGCTGGCCTTTCTCGTCACCAAAACGGAACATCGTGATATCCCCGGGCGTCTCCTTAAACCTTGCGCGCAGTCCTACGCGAGAAGCGGCACATTCTGGCGGTTTTCTATAATCTGGTCAATTATCCCGTAATCCCTCGCCTCTTCCGCGGTCATATAGTAGTCACGGTCGATGTCCCGTAAAACCTGTTCGATGGATTTTTTCGTGGTCTCTTCATAGATACGAGCGACGGTTTGCCGTGTGGCAATGAGGTCGCGTGCCGCGATCTCAACGTCGGTCGCCTGGCCGCCGATTTGAGAGACCCAGGGCTGGTGGATAAGAATCTTCGCATGGGGCAGGGAGTACCGCTTGCCCGGTGCTCCGCCGGTCAAGAGGATCGACCCCATGGAAGCAGCCATGCCCATGCAGATCGTCGCCACGTCAGGCTTAATGAAGCGCATCGCATCAAACATCGCCAGGCCGGCGGTGACGCTCCCGCCGGGGCTGTTAATGTACATATCGATATCTTTATCGGGGTCTTCTTTTTCGAGAAAGAGGAGTTGAGCAATGACGAGGTTGGCGAGATGATCGTCCAAAGGACCCCCGACGAACACGATGCGGTCCTTGAGCAAACGCGAATAAATGTCGTACGCGCGCTCGCCGCGCGCCGACTGTTCAACCACCATCGGAACCAGGTGTCCCATCGATCACATATCCCTTCGAGCTGCTGATCTAGCAGCACACTCTATTAACTACGACGAAGGGGCGACGGTTTCTTCGGTCACGGCCTTGGCATTGTCGACGAGGAAGTCAACCGTCTTATTGCGGACGATTCCGTCCATGAGCGAAAGCAGGCCGTTCCCCAACGCCTTCCTGATCCGCGCAACCGGCTGGCCGTATTGACGAGATAACGCTTCCAGCTCTTCCTGCACGTCCGCCGGCGTCGCAGCAATCTGTTCGACTTTGGCGATCTGCTCGATTAACAGCGTGCTCTTCACCCGCGACTCTGCATCCTTCCGAAAGTCGGCTCGCAACTCTTCTTCGGTCTTTCCAAGCTCGGAAAGATAGTGTGCAAAATCTCTGCCGCCACGAGCTGCGTTAGCGACAGCTTCATCCATGAGATGGTTCACCTCGCCCTCCACCATCGTTTTGGGTAGGGGAAAGTCGTGCGAAGCAACGAGCTTTTCGAGAATCGCGTTTCCGGTGGCTCGACGTACGCGAGACTCCGCAATCGCCGTGAGCCGGCGCCGAACGTCTTCTCGCAACTCATCCAGCGTTGCGTTCGAGGAAACGCTTCGCGCAAATTCGTCATCGATGGGCGGCGGCTCGAGATGCTTGACGTCCTGCAGCGTCACCGCAAACGTTGCGGATTTGCCGGCGAGATCGGCCTGCGGATAATCGGCCGGGAACTCGACGTCAATCGACTTCGTTTCCCCGGCTGTCATCCCGGCGATGCCTTCGGCGAAACCCCGCAGCAGACGCCCTTCGGCAAGCTCGGTGCTTTGAGCGCGTGCCGCTCCGCCTTCAAATGGTTGGCCGTCAATGGTGCCGTCGTAATCAATGGTGACGATGTCGCCAAACTCGGCAGGCCGTACCACCGGCACCAGGGTGCCCCGATCTTTCGATAGCGCCTCGAGGCTGCGCTGGACGTCGGCGTCGGTGATCTCAACGTTAGGCCGCGGAATCAGCAAGTCTTTGTACTGGCCAAGCGCGATCTCGGGCCGGACCTCGACGCTGGCCTTCACGCGCGTCGGCCGGCCAGCTTCCTCTTCTACGATTTCCATCTTTGGGCGATCGACCGGTTCGAGATCGTGCTCTCGAACGGCACGCGCATAAGCTTCCGGCACGACCTCCTCGATGGCCTGATGCGTGATCGAATCGGTTCCGTAGGTCTGCTCGAACACTCTGCGCGGCACTTTGCCCGGCCGAAATCCAGGTATCTTCGCTTTCTTGACGAGCCGGCGAAAGGCGCGTTCTTCCGCTGCAGCGAGTTCGTCGCTGGTGATGGGGATCTCGAGCTCGACCTGGGTGGGCGCGAGCCGGCTAAGGATCGAGTTGCTCATCTCTTAGTAGATAGGAATTAGCGGAAGACGAGATTCGAACTCGCGACCCTCGCCTTGGCAAGGCGATGCTCTACCACTGAGCTACTTCCGCGCGTTGCGTTGGGAGGCGGCGACTTTGGGCAAGCAGAGACTCGAACTCTGACGGGTTGCCCCACTGGAACCTAAATCCAGCGCGTCTGCCAGTTCCGCCACTTGCCCGGCGACCCGGATAGATAGAACGCCTCAGGTACGTTTCCTCCCGACGCGATGTCGGCAGTGCCGACGCCAATCCCCCGCGAGGGTCGCGGGGGATTGGATTCTGGTGCACCGCCAGGGACTCGAACCCCGAACCAAGTGATTAAGAGTCACCTGCTCTACCATTGAGCTAGCGGTGCGTCTGCGCCCTCCGGGACTCGAACCCGGGACCAACGGATTAAAAGTCCGCTGCTCTACCGACTGAGCTAAAGGCGCACGCCCCGCGTAGGGGTTCGAACCCTCCGCGCGCCGCGCCTGTCCTCAAGGTGAGCTACGGAGTAACGATGTCGAGCGAGCACCGTGAATCATACCGAAAGCATTTGAGTGCGCGTAAACGCTGCCAGGGAGGTTACGCGGAGGCCGCACGCCCGATGCGGCCGAGTACCTCGGGGTACATCGCTATCAATTCGGATGCCGGGATTGGACGCGAGTAGAGGAAGCCTTGTGCCAGGCGGCAACCGGCATTGCGCAAGATCTCGCGCTGGCGAACCGTTTCTACGCCTTCCGCAACGACGAGCACGTCGAACGCTTCGGCCAGCGTCATGAGCGTGCGGACGATCGGCTCGCTGGCGAGTTCCCCGTCGCTGCCGGAGACGAAGCCGCGATCGATCTTTATCGAATCGACCTTGAACTGCTGGAGATACCGAAGTGATGAGTAGCCCGTCCCGAAATCGTCGATACAAATTTTGAAGCCACGATCTCGAATTCGCTCGAGCGTGACGTTCGCACGCGTCGCACTGTCCAACACGACGCTCTCGGTGATCTCAATCGTCAGATCGTGCGGTGCGAGCCCGTGAAGCTCGATCGCTTGAACGAGCCCGCGCTCGAAGTCGGGATCCATGAGTTCGGCGGCCGAAATGTTCACATGCATGCTGAAATCCAGGTGCCCGTTGCGATTGTGGCGCCAACGCGACACCTGTTCGCAGGCGGTGTGCACCACGAACCGGCCGATGAGCGTTGCAAGACCGCTTTGCTCGGCTACGGGCATGAAATCCGCCGGGCTCACGGCGCCTTCACGAGGGTGATCCCAGCGTAGCAGCGCTTCACAACCAACGGGCCTGCCGTCGACGATTCCGACGATCGGCTGATAGACGAGCCGGAACTCCTTGCGCTCCAGTGCGCCCCGAATGTCGGTAATGAGTTGCAGCTTTTTCTGCGCCCGGTCGTGCATCTTCGAGTCGAAGATCGCGTAGCGTGCGCCGCCGGCCGTCTTCGAATGCTGCATGGCGATCTCGGCGTCGCGCATGACATCTTCCGCCCGTTCGTAACTCGCCGACCCGACGGCGATGCCGACGCTCGCGCCAAGGTAGATCGATTGGCCATCGACGGTGATGACTTTCGAAACGTTGTTAAGCAATCGCCGCGCGACCGATTCGACGTGAAGAATGTCGCCCAAAGAGTTCAATAGGATCCCGAACTCGTCACTGCCCAGCCGTGCTACAACGTCGCGCGCATCGACCGAGGAGCGCAGCCGCTGGGCAACCTGGGTGAGCACGTTGTCGCCGGCAGCATGACCCAAGCTCTCATTAATATCGCGGAAGTGCTCGAGGTCGACGAAGAGAACGGCAAAAAACGAATCGAGTAAAGCCGTGGCCTCCTCGAATCGCCGGCGCAGGTGCTCCTCGAAGAGCGAGCGATTCGGCAGTCCGGTGACCGAATCGTGGGTCTTGTCATGGAGGATGCGCCGCTCGGTGTGCTTGAGCGCGGTCTTATCGCGGAACATGCAGATCGCAAAAAGCGGTTTGCCGTCCGGTTCGCGTACGACCGATACCGTCGCATCCGCCCACACCTCTTGCCCCGAAGCCGTGCGCACGTGCTGTTCGTATTCAAACGTTTCCCGCTTCCCCGCCAACAGCTCCCCAAGCTCTTCCTCGTGGCCGTCGAGCGCGACCAGAACGCTTTCTCCGAACAGCGAACGGAAGACGGCATTCGCGTCGGCGATGTTGCCGCTGCGGTCAAGCACGGCAATTCCGAGTGCCGCACCATCGAACACGGCACGGTATTGGGCCTCCGTCAGCCGCAGCGCTTCTTCGGCTTTCTGACGGGCAAGCTCGTTGGAAAGGCGATCGGATTCTCTGCGTGCGTATTCTAGCGCCTTGCGGCTACGAACCGCAACGAGCTGGGCGATAACGAGCATCAGCGCAAGGACGAGCACCGCCGTTACCAACAGCGCGAAATAAACGTAGGTGCGACGTTCGGCGAAAATGCGCGCCCGCTCGGCGAGCAACGTCGTTAACGCTTCGTAGCTGTCATGTTCGAGCTGATGAGAAGTGACGAGGGCCGGTTCGGCCACGGCGGCGATGCTCGCCGGCGCAAGCTCGGGACGCTCTTGATAGAGTACTTGCTCGTCCAGTAGCGTGTAGAACGCTTTCCCCGTGTCCATAAATTCGCGTGCCAACGGCAGCAAGGGTGAAAACGTGCCGGCCCGATCGGGCATTAACTGCGAGAGCGTTTTTACCGACCCCGGCATATCCTCGGGCGAGATGTCGTAATCGCTTTGGATTTCAAACAACGATGCCGTGAGATCGACACGATCGCGCAGCTGCATGCCGCCGCTGCGCACGGCGGACGTCGATTGAAGGGCAGCTCGTGCTACGTTTTCATACTCGTCGGGCGCGGTTTGAAAAACCAGCTGGCCCAAGTTTTGCGTTGCCGCGCTTGGATCGTAGTTTAGTCCGGAGTTGTTGTCGACACTATCGAGGAGCTGATAGAAATGCTTGTACATCTCGGTGAACAACGGAATTGCCGCAGGCGTCGCCGGAGCGTTTCTCGCAACCGTCCAGGCCTTACGCGCGGCCGGCCAGTCATTGCCGGTGTCCCAGGCGCGAGACGGCTGGTGACGGTTAAAGGTGACGTTCAGCGAGCGCATGCGACCATCGACGCCTCGACGTAAACCGGTAATAATCTCGGGTGCGTCGCCGAGCACGAATGCTCGGCGATAGGCGGCGATGTGTTCCCAGGTGTCGACGAGCGCCGAGGCGTCGTGCATCGCGAGCTTCTCGCGTTCCAAGAGTCCTGGATCGAGCGCGGCTAACTTATCAAGACGGAAAATGTGCCAGACGATGCCGGCCAACAGCAAGGCAGCGAGCGCGGTCAAGACAAAGCCCGACCGCGCACCCCAAGCTCCCAGCGTCGCAAGGTGGCGCACCATTGCAACCTGTTCGCGGGTCTAGAGGCGTCTACTCCTTTAGCCGTCTCTCCTGCCAGTTAAGAAAATGTTTTACTTGCACGGCTCGACGCAATGGGGTGACTGACGGGATTCGGACCCGCGACCTCTCGAGTCACAGTCGAGCGCTCTAACCAGCTGAGCTACAGTCACCACGCGGGCGTCGTGATTGTGCGCCCGGAGGGACTCGAACCCCCATCTTCGAGTTTAGAAGACTCGTGCCTTATCCTGTTAGACCACGGGCGCAATTGCTTCGGGGGCCGGCACCCTGCATTAGGGTACCATGCCCCCGCAAGTGGTCGGGACGACTGGACTCGAACCAGCGACCTCAACGTCCCAAACGTCGCGCTCTACCAAGCTGAGCTACGTCCCGTTCGTGCGATCGCACAACGCACGTCACATTTCGCAGTAGCGCTATAACATCATTTTTTGGTAGCCGACGTAGCGGTTGAAGTTAGGCGGGTCGCAGTCGCGCGCAAAAACAAACACTTCTTCGATTCGGAGTCCGGCGCGTAATGCAGCCCGCGCCACGCGGACGTTGCATCCTGGCACGACCAACGTGCACCACGATGCACGGTAGACGCGTTGTAGCGTCACAAGCGCGTAGGCAAAAAGCTGCACGAGGTATGATGCAGACGAAACCGCGAGCGGACCGATGCGCCCATCGGGCCAGACGTAACCGTAGGCGACCATCTCGCCGCTCAAATAGAACGTCTGACCAGTTGCCATCGATGCAAAACGGCGGTGCTCGGCAGTTCTGGTCACGCCCCGGCATTCTTGGTCGAGGGCATCGAGCCCAAACGCATCCCGTAGCGGATCGATTGCTCCGACTTCGAAGCGATAGTCGCCGGCCGCGATGCGCGCGAGTTCCTCTTCTTTTGGGATCGCGCCGGCGAACCGCAGCATCGGCGACTGCACGGCTAAGCGCCGGCCAAGCGGTAAAGCTACGCTTGCGGCATCCGCAACGTCGACGGCCATTGCGCGCGCGATGTCGTCCGATTCGGCAAAGGCAGCCTCCAGCAGGCGTCCCGCAATGCCTTGTCCTCGAAACGACGGTTCGACATAGAGGTCGCCGGCATAGCGTTCCGCTTCCGTTTCGCTGATTGCGGCGAGACCAATCACGTCGCCGTCATCACGTGCTACCCATGTGCTGCCGCGATCCGCCAGCTCGAGCGCCAATCCGAGCGCGGCGTCGTCGAACTTACGGCGGAGCGCGATCGAGCGAACGTCATCGACCGTACCGCGAGCGATCGTGACGTCAGACACGTAGCCGCAGCGCTGCGATCAGCTCGCCGGCGGCCCGTCCACGATGGCTGACCGCATTCTTTTCATCCGCCGACAACTGCGCGAAGCTGCGACCCAGCGGCGGATAGATGAACAGCGGATCGTATCCGAAGCCGCCGGTGCCAAGCTCCGCATCGGCAATCTGTCCTTCGACGCTGCGCCTTACGACGATCGGCTCCCCGTCGGGTAGCAAGAGCACCATCGCGCAAACGAACCGAGCCGCGCGCTCCACAATGCCGGAGGTACGCAGTTCCTCGCTCAGCAACGCGCGGCGCCGCGGCCACGTCACATCGCCGCCGTAGCGGGCAGAGAGAACGCCTGGCCGGCCTCCCAGCGCATCGACTTCTAGCCCGCTATCGTCGGCGAGGACTGCGCTTTCTACGCCGGCGTGCAGCAACTGCCGGCGCAACGCAGTAGCTTTGAGCAGAGCGTTCGCTTCGTATGTGTTTCCGGTTTCGACAACGGCGACATACTCTTTGTAGTTTGCTATTTGCAGGGGCGAGCCGGCAAACAGAGCGCGCAATTCCGCAAGCTTACCGGCATTCGTGGAAGCAACGTACGTTTTCATTCGCCCAAACGGAGCACCGCCATGAATGCCTCCTGAGGCAGCTCTACTCTCCCGACGCGCTTCATCCGCTCTTTACCTGCTTTCTGCTTCTCCAGGAGTTTTCGCTTGCGGGTGATGTCGCCGCCGTAACACTTGGCGAGGACGTTCTTGCGCATGGCATTGACCGTTTCTCGAGCGACGATTTTGCCACCGATCGCCGCCTGGATCGGCACGTCGAACATTTGGCGCGGTATCAGTTCCTTGAGCTTTTCGGCGAGCGCGCGCCCACGTTGCGCCGCCTTGTCGCGCGCGATGATGAATGATAGCGCATCCACCGGCTCGCCATTGAGTAAGATCTCGAGCTTTACCAAATCGCCTTCGCGATAGCCGATGACGTCATAGTCTAGCGACGCATAGCCTTTGGTTCTCGATTTCAGCGCATCAAAAAAGTCGACGATCACCTCAATGAGCGGCATCTCGTAACTGAGAATGACGCGCCCGTCGTGCAGGTACTCCATATTGCCGAGGGTGCCGCGCCGGCTCTGCGCGATTTCCATGATGACGCCGACGTATTCCGGTGGAGCGATAATGGTTGCCTTGACGTAGGGCTCTTCAATCGAACGGATGATGCTGGAGGCGGGAAGCTTCGAAGGATTATCGATCGTCTGAACGCTGCCGTCCGTTTTCGTCACGCGAAAGACGACCGAGGGTGAGGTCGCGATGAGGTCCAGGCCGTAGTCACGCTCCAATCGCTCTTGAACGATTTCCATGTGCAGCAGGCCGAGAAAGCCGCAGCGAAATCCAAAGCCGAGCGCAACAGACGTTTCGGGTTCGTAAACGAGGGCCGCGTCGTTGAGCTTG
This sequence comes from Vulcanimicrobiota bacterium, assembly GCA_963752765.1. Taxonomy (GTDB): domain Bacteria; phylum Vulcanimicrobiota; class Vulcanimicrobiia; order Vulcanimicrobiales; family Vulcanimicrobiaceae; genus JAFAHZ01. Next base: position 377,496 of record CAVVZD010000008.1, on the reverse strand, counting down.
AGTTTCTCGAGCGCGTCGCGCAAATCACTGTATTCAACACCCTCGTTCGGATAGAGTCCGCAGTACACCATCGGAACGGCTTTGCGATAGCCCGCTAATGGGAAGTGTGCGGGATTGTTCGCCGAGGTAATGGTGTCGCCGACGTCGATCTCTCCGAGCGACTTGACGTTGCCGATCACATAGCCCACGCCCCCGACCTCGAGCCGCTCGACCGGTCTCATCTCCGGGCGAAAGACGCCGACTTCCGTACACTCAAAGACGCGCTGATGCGCCATCGACATAAAGCGAGTTCCCGCCGCGAGTTCTCCGTCGACGACGCGTACGTAGCTCACGACGCCGCGGTAGGGATCGAACTGTGCGTTGAATACGAGACCGCGCAGGTGGTTGCGGTGGCCCTTGGGCGGCGGTATGCGCGTGACGATCGCTTCGAGGATGTCTTCGATCCCCGTGCCGTTTTTTGCGCTCGCGAGGATGCACTCGCTCTTTTCCATGACGAGTAGTTCCTCGATCTCGCCCATTACGCGCTGCGGATCGGCGGCCGGAAGATCGATCTTGTTGATGACCGGGATGACCGTCAGATCGTGTTCGAGCGCCAAGTGATAATTGGCTAAGGTTTGCGCTTCAATGCCCTGGGCAGCGTCGACGACGAGGACCGCACCCTCGCATGCCGCTAGCGATCGGGAGACCTCGTACGAGAAATCGACGTGTCCGGGAGTGTCGATGAGGTTGAGCCGGTACTCGTTCCCGTCTAAAGCCCGGTACGCGAGAGTGACTGGATGCATGCGAATCGTGATGCCGCGCTCGCGTTCGAGGTCCATTGCGTCGAGGGCCTGCTCTCCCAAGTTACGCGTTGCGATCGTGCGCGTGATCTCCAACAGTCGATCGGAAAGCGTGGTTTTTCCGTGATCGATATGGGCGATGATGCAGAAATTGCGAACGTTGGATGCAACGTCGAGGCGGTGGGCATTCACGATGTACGAACGCTTAATAGTATGGAAGGCAGACGTTGAAAGCCGCATGCTGGAGCATAGGCCGGACCACGAGTTGAAGCACTAACAACAGCACGAGAAACGCGAGATCGAGTCCGCCGAGCGGTGGAACTAAGCGCCGTATCGGAATCAGCACCGGCTCAATGAGCGCTGCTAAGTAGTATGTCCATCGTCCGCGCAGATCGGGGACCCACGACAGCAACGCGTACACGAACAAAAGAATGCAGTACACGTTGACGAGGACTACCAGCCAGCCGATCAGCGTGCAACCTAGCGAATTCACGAAAAGCCGCTTCTATGGAAGAGCGGCTAGAACATTGCGCGGAACGCCGTGCAAGAACGGCGTGGGGTCAATCGCTTGCCCGTCGTACATGATCTGGTAGTGGAGATGCGGCCCGGTTGCGAAACCGGTGGCGCCGACTTCGCCGATGTTTTCTCCCTTGTAGACGCGCTCGCCGATCGACACCTCGGCACGCGACAGGTGAGCGTACCAGGTGTGATAACCGTTGCCGTGATCGATATCAACCTTAATGCCGTAGGAACCGTCGTACGAGTTGGCTGCAACGACGCCGGCGGCCGCGGCGCGAACGGTATCCCCGTAATCGGCACCAAGGTCAACGCCCTCATGAAATTCCGCGGCCGGATACGTGCGGTAGCAAAAGCAGCCGACGACCTCGGCCCCGTCAACTGGATCGATCGATGGAATTGCCGCGATCATCGTCGCGCGTTCAAGGGTGCGCAAATGGTGCAAATTAAAGAGATGCAAGGCGAGCCTCCGAATCTGATCGGAGTCGTCCTGCGTTATCGCGGAGGCGACGGCGAGCGTGCGCACGTGTTGCGCGACAATCGCCAACGACGCGGGGCGATGCAGCCACGACGTTTTCTGCACGGCCGGCGGGTTATGGCTCGGCGGTGCTCCAATGAGCTGACGAATCTCTCGATTCTGCTTCTGCACGCTCAAGAGTTCGCGTCGAAGGGCTTCGGTCTGCCGATCGATGGTCGTGATGACGCGCCGCTGCTGGTCGGCCTGACCGCGAAGCGTTGCCACCTGGGCGCGAGCGCGCAGGACTTGCAGCCCGGCGAAAACGAGTGTGCCCGCGATCATAACGAGCACGGCCGTCGCCGCGAGGATTTTAGCGTAGAAGCGATCGTTGAACTTCATTGACTCTGGTTGAGCAGTCGTGCGAGCTCGATGGCGCGCATTTCTTCCTCTGATGCGTTGGCAGCCGGCTGGAAAGACTTCACGGCCTTCCCGTACGTGCGGGTGTCGGTCCGCGAGTAGATACTGCTGAGGACAACCCCGTCGCCCACTCGATTGAGCAGCGCGAGCGCATAGGACAAATCGGATCCGGTATCGTCGAAGGCGTCGTAGCGCACGAAGCCGATGCGTGAGAGATCGGTCGTGGCCAGCGCCTCGAGTTCTCCGAGACGCCGGGCCACCCTCTCCGTTGCCTCGCGACCGCTTGCTAGTTCGGTTTCAAGTGCCTTTAGCCGGTCGGCGGCACCTCGACCCTCGCCTGCGATAAGGCCGTCGTGAACGCTCAGCATGGCTCGTACGTCCGCAACAAAAGGCCGCACGACCGTTGCGTGATAGATGAGCAACGTCACGAGCGCGCCCAGGAATGCGGCAACCGCCGCGTACAGTGCTACGTTTTGCATGCTTCCCTATGAGAAAAGTGACACCACGACGAGAGCCAGGGAGGTCACGGCGCCCATACTAGCCCGCTTACCGTTGCTTCCTTCCGGACCTGGCGGGGTTCACGGGGTTATGCCGCGTGAAGCCCAACCCCCGTCATGGCCACGCCATGATACCACAGGTTGCCTATGACAATCCGATGAACGCTCGCGCATGATATCGGCCGCACTCTTCCTTGCACTTGCGTCGATGCAGTTGGAAAGCTCGGATTTTCAACCCGGAGGTGCGATTCCAGTCGCATCGATGGCCGATGGTTGCGGCGGCTCGAACCGCTCGCCGAGCCTAAGCTGGAGCGGTGCTCCGGCGCAGACGAAATCCTTCGCGCTCATCGTTCACGATCCCGATGCGCCGATGCCCGGCGGCTTCTACCATTGGGTTCTCTACGACATTCCGGCCACAGTACATCAACTCGAACACAACGTCACGCCCGACGGAGCTGTCGTCGGGCTCGTATCGACCGGAAACGCTTCGTACCACGGGCCGTGCCCACCGCCAGGCCCGGCTCATCACTACGTCTTCGAACTTTATGCGCTCGACATCGCGCGCCTGCCGGCCGACACACCGCTGCAAGCTACTGATTTGCAACGGCGCATCGCCGGACACGTCTTGGCCTCCGCGACGCTCGTCGGCATGGAGTCACATCAATAGCGGCGTTATTCTGACTGCGTAAACCCCGGCGGGATCGTAAAGAGCGCAACCGCCGCAGCGCCGCTTAGCCACTTTACGTTCCCGCGTTCGATCACCACTGCGCCGGCACCGCCCTGGCCAATTCCCATGCGCGAATACATCACGAGCCGGTCCGCATCGTTCAGACCCGAAAGCGTACCGCTGACGTGCATCCGAGGATCGCATCCCGTGCCGTGTGAGATCATGCCGCCGTTTGTCATGGTTCTGGGAAGCGGGCAATACGCGCGAGGAACGCGGATTTGCGATACGTATCGCGTTTGGTCCATCTTGAAGTCACCATTCCGGCACGATCCCGTTGCGTTGGTCGTTTGCATCTGCATGCCGTACTCGGTGCCGGCGGTGCTGATGTCGTCGATCGTCAACGGTCCAAGGTCGCGCAGCGTCCCGCTGAGCGCCATATCCGCGCTTCCCGGTTGTGGCTGGTAGCTGCTTGGGCGACCGTACGACGGCATTTGCGATGTCGGACAGGCAGGTTGCGTGTTCGCAATGGTATACGTTTTTTTGGCCGGGTCGAGCGCGATATATTGATGTTGCTGGCATTTTTCAATCGTGGCCTTTTGGGCAACCACGTCGTCGGTTCGAATCCATCCGTTGTAATACGTATACCGTATCACGTGTCCAAGGCTCATGCGAGCCATCAACTCCTCCGGATTACCAGCCGACGTCATGAGGTCTGCAGGGTTGCCGGCGGAGAGAATCGCTTGGTAATCGGTCTGGAACGTCCCCGGCGCCGGCGGAGTCGCCGGCGGCACAATCGTGCGGTTAATTTCATCGTATTGCAGCGCGGCCGGGGTCGGCGTCGCCGCAACGGCGGCGCTACCCAACGGCGCGCGCACCGGCACGAAGAATGCGGCCATCGTAACGACCGCAAAGGCCAAGAGTGCTCGCTTCATCCAACGCTCCTTTAGAAAAAAGCTCTTACCGGAGTGCGCCGCCGAGGCGTCGAAGGCCTGGCGCGAGTGAATGAAGACGTCGTCATAAAAGTGCGGGAGAGCGGACCGTATCGCGTCACCGGACGTGTGACGCTGGTCGATGCCGACGGTTCGGCCTATACGATTGAGGGCGACAACATCGCGCTGTGCCGCTGTGGCGGCTCGAGTACAAAGCCGTTCTGCGACGGCTCGCACCGCGACAACGGATTCTGCGCGACCGAACGCGCAGTGCAGTCTGCGCAGGCGGGAAACTCATAATGCCATCGTACGTTCGCAGTGGTTCCGTTCCGCACAAGCGTCACATTCAGTTTCGGCGTCCCGACGGCGGCTTGTATGCCGAAGAGCTGTTTTCAACCAAAGGTTTCGAAAGCGTCTACTCGTTGCTCTACCATCTGCGACCACCGACGGCTACGCTCGACGTGCGGCCGTGGCCGCGCCCCGCGGTGCCGTTGCAGCCCAACGACCCGCTGCGCAACCGCCACTTCAAGACGCAGCAATTGCAGCCGTCCGGTGGCGATGCGATCGAGTCGCGCAACATTCTGCTCGGAAACGACGACATACTGGTTTCCGTGGCGATGACGGATCGGCCGATGGAGTATTTCTATCGCAACACCGGCGGTGACGAACTGCTCTTCATACATCGCGGCACCGGCGTCGTTGAAACCCAGTTTGGAGAACTGGCGTACCGCGCAAACGATTACGTCCTGCTTCCGACCGGAACGACGTATCGTCTCATTCCCTCAAGCCCAACGAGGCTTCTCGTGTACGAAAGCTCCGGAAACGTGAAAATCCCTCGTCGCTACCGAAACGAATTCGGGCAGCTCGAGGAGCAGGCTCCGTATTACGAGCGCGATTTCCGCGCGCCGGTTCTTAAAGCGCCGGTAGATGCGCAGGGCGAGTACGAAGTCCGAGTAACCAACCGCGGTCGCCATGCCGTGTACGTCGTCCAGAATCATCCGTGCGACGTTATCGGCTGGGACGGATACTGCTATCCATATGCGTTCAACCTCGAAGAGTTCGCGCCCATTACCGGCAAATTGCATCAGCCTCCGCCCGCGCATGCCACGTTTGAGGCACCCGGCGCTGCGTTTTGCGCCTTTGTACCGAGACTCTTCGACTATCATCCGCTCGCGATTCCCGTCCCATATAACCACTCAAGTGTTGATTGCGACGAGGTGCTGTACTACGTCAGCGGAGATTTCATGAGCCGGCGTGGCGTTGAAGAGGGATCGATTACCTTACATGCAGCGGGAGCGCCGCACGGGCCTCAGCCCGGCGCTGTCGAGTCGAGCCTCGGCAAGACTTCTACCGATGAGATTGCGGTCATGGTCGACACCTTTGCGCCCTTGCTGCTTGGGGAACCGGCGCTGTCGTGCGAGGACCCCGACTACTTCCGGTCGTGGATAGAGTCTCCGGCTCAAGCGTAATCGCCGAGAACCGTGCCTCGCGCAGCTCCGAACCCGATCCGGCGGGTCCCCGGGCGCTCGCACCATCCGTGCAGCGTAATTTCATCGCCATCTTGTAAGAACGTTCGCGTTTCGCCGGTCGTCAGCGCGATCGGGCGTTCGCCTTTCCACGTGAGCTCGATCAAGCTTCCGTAACTCTGCGGCGTTGGTCCCGAAATCGTTCCCGATGCAAATAAGTCGCCGGGACGCGTCAGCGCACCATTAGACGTCGCGTGCGCCAGCTGCTGGGCTATGCTCCAGTACATACCGCCAAACGTCGTACGCGTAATGACCTGCGCGTCGACGCCGCGCTCGCGCATCGCGGTCGTGCGCAGTTGCACGGAAAGCTGGATGTCGTATGCGCTCGAAGGTGCACCGGCGAGGTACGGTAAAGGCGCCGGCTCCTGCGCTGGTCCGGCGCCGCGAAAGGGTTCCAACGCATCCAGCGTCACGACCCACGGCGAAATCGTGGTCGCGAACGACTTGCCGAGAAACGGCCCCAGCGGCTGATACTCCCACGCCTGAATGTCGCGCGCGCTCCAGTCGTTGACGAGGACCAATCCCGCGATGTGCTCCAGCGCACGAGCAATGGGAATTGGCCGGCCGATCGCGTTGGGACTGCCCGTGAAAAAGCCTACCTCTAATTCAATGTCGAGCATGGCCGTCGGGCCGAAGCTCGGAACCGCCTGCGCGGGCGGCTTACGCTGCCCGCGCGGCCGCACCACCCCCGTGTCGTCCACGACGACGGTTGCGCTGCGGCCGTGGTAGCCGATTGGAATCCAGCGCCAGTTGGGCAGCAGCGGCTCCGAATCCGGACGAAAGAGTTTTCCGAGATTGGATGCGTGCTCGATGGACGAGTAGAAGTCGACGTAGTCGCCGATTTTCACCGGCAGCAGCATGCGCACGTCCGCGGCGTCGAGCAAAAGTGCATCGGCGTTACCCTCGCGCAGTGCCGGATCCCCTCCGACCCGCAGCAGCGAGGAAATCCGTTGCCGAACCGTGCGCTGCACATCACGGCCTGCAGCAAAGAATGTATTGAGAACCGGTTCCCCCAGCAAACGACGATCGCAGGCATTGTCAAGCAATCCGGTTTGCGCTAACGCGGCGAGATCGAGAACCCGCGTTCCAATTGCTATCCCGATGCGCGGGCGCGCACCGGTCGTAAATACACCGAACGGCAGATTTTGAATCGGGAAATCGTTGCCGGTTTGGACGGGCACCCATGACTCGAGCAGCGGATCGTTGGGATTCGCTCCGCTCACGGCCTCACGCTGAAAATACGCCTAACGCGATTAAGTCCTGGACCGGTTCGGCAAAGCTGCAACTGCCGTAACCCACAAACGCGCGCTTGCGCGCTCGTTGGAGCTCTTCGATTCCCACGCGCATATCGCGCCAAGAGAACGAGTCAATGTCGAAGACGAAGGCGCCCGCGTTTTCTTCGGCGACGATGTCGATGACCGTCTGCTCGTCGGCGCCGGGCGCAAAAACCGACGCGGCCAGCAGGTTGAGAAAACCATGCATGTACGCGCCTTGTTCTTGCGCATAATGGCGCACAGGGTGGTGCAGCCCGGCAGTGGCTTTAAACGGTACGCCTTCTGCCGTTGCGGCTGCAACGAACGCCGCAACTTCTTGCGTGCTGGGAAATGCGTCGGCGCTGAGGCCACCGCAACGAAGCTTCGCTCCTAGACCCGAGCGCGCAATGGCCCCAAACGCATCACGCAGCTCTTCGAGCCACCGTGGTCCCCGCGGAAGCTCCAGGTATACCGGCAAATCGCGCAGCCCGTGACGCCGCAAAAGGGCGCCAACTTGGCCGATGGCTGCATCATGCGTGTCGCGCCGTTGCCGCAGAGCCGGCAGTAGTATCTCGACCGCCTCGATGCGCGAGCCCATTTCGCGCCTCTGTGCAGCAGAAGCGAGCGTCTGCTGTACGCCCGCAAACCATGCGCCGGTATCCGAGCCGATCGCCTTTGCATCGATGATGACGGACAAAGAAAAATCGCGCGCGCGATCGCCAAGCTCGTGCACGCGCGAGGCCGGTACAATGAAACGCCCAAGCATCCAGGCGTGAGAACCTTGGCGAGCGTCTGCGTACTCCGCAACGGCATCGGTCGGGGAAAGTTGCGCCGGGGGAAAGAGCCCCGCGTAATCGACGAATGATTCAAAGGCGGCCGCAACCGAAGGACGGAGCGCCGTATCGCTGCGCATAGCCGTCTCTTCTGCCAGGGGACAGGGGCACCTGGAGCACGCGCCAAAGGCACCTCGTATGAGTACGTCGACGCAAGCGGTCCCCAATCCGCTCGCACAGATCGATTGGGATTACGTTGAGTTCTACGTTGGCAATGCCAAGCAGGCTGCGCACTATTACATGTCGGCTTTCGGCTTCGATCAGGTTGCCTATGCCGGCCCAGAGACGGGCCAGCGGGACCGCGTCAGCTACGTCCTCGAACAGAATAATTTGCGCTTCGTTCTGACCGCGAGTCTCTTACCCGATACCGAGATCGCGAGGCACGTTGCCGAGCACGGCGACGGCGTCAAGGACATTGCAATCCTTGTCGAAGATGCGCGTGCAGCTTTCGACATGGCGGTGCGCGGCGGCGCGCTCGCGGTGCTGGCACCGACCGAAGTCCGAGACGAAACCGGCACCATCGTCAAAGCGACGATTGCAACGTACGGCGAGACCGTTCATTCGTTTATACAGCGCGACGCCTACGGTGGAATCTTTATGCCGGGATACATCGAATCCCGGCGTACGTTCGAATTCGCGCACAAGCCGGAGCTGAAGTTCATCGACCACTGCGTCGGCAACGTCGGCTGGGGCGAGATGGACGCTTGGGGTGACTTTTACGCGCGCGTTTTCGGGTTTTCGCAACTCGTCTCGTTCGACGACAAAGATATTTCAACCGAATATACCGCGCTGCGCTCAAAGGTGATGACCGACGCACGTCACCGCGTCAAGTTCCCGATCAACGAACCCGCCACGGGCAAGAAGAAATCGCAGATCGAGGAGTACCTCGATTTTTACCGCGGCGCCGGCGTTCAGCACATGGCGATCCGCACGGACGACATCGCCGAGACCATTGCGGCGCTACGGGCGAACGGCGTCGAGTTCCTGGATACGCCGGATTCGTATTACGACTTGTTAGAAGAACGCGTTGGGAAGATCGACGAAGCCATCGAAGTCCTTCGATCGCTGCGGATTTTGGTCGATCGGGACGATCTCGGGTACATGCTCCAGATTTTCACGAAACCGTTAGGCGATCGACCGACGCTCTTCTTTGAAATCATCCAGCGCAAGGGCAGTCTGTCGTTCGGCAAGGGCAACTTCAAAGCGCTCTTCGTCTCCATCGAACGCGAGCAAGAGAAGCGCGGAACGCTTTAGGAAACGAACGCTGTCAGAAAATGGAATCCCAACAGATTGACGATGCCGCGACGGCCCAGGCGCGCCTGCGCTCACTGTTCGCGCATAGTCCCGGACCGGTACTTGCGATTGCGCCCGACGGAACGATAACGGATTGCAACGAGGCCGCGCTGCGGGTTTGCTGCAGTTCCCGGGAAGCCATCCTCGGTAGCCACTACAGCACGTTGATGTCACGCTCGGCGCGACCGGGTTTCGAACGGGCCCTTGCACAAGCTTCTTCTGGAACGCCGATCTCGTTGCCGGTTCCACTTCTCAGCTCGGGAGGAGAGGCTCTCGAAGTCGATGCGACCGTGATCCCGCAGTATTCCGCGGCCGGCCCCGTTGGAGTCTATGCCATCTTTCAAGACACGACGCAGCGCCGTACGGCGGAACGGCACGCTGAAATGCAGCAGCAGCGCATTCGCGATCTGTACTACATCGCAGCCAGCGGAAAACAGCCGCAAGGCCGCATTGCGGCGTCGCTAGAGATGGGCGCGCGAACCTTCGGCGTTGGAACGGGCGCCGTCGTCGATACGACCTGCGATCCACCGGTCATTTCTGCAATCTATCGCAGTCCGGGCACCGCGACAGTGTCCGAAGCGCGAATCGTCGCCGCCGCCCAATCGGCGCTGAGGACGGCGCAGCCGGGAGCACCGCTCGTCACGCTACATGGTGTATCGACGCTGATCGAAGTGGCCAACGAGCCCTACGGGGTGTTGGTCTTTGCCTCGCAGCGCGGGGCGCCACAAACGTTCACCGAGACCGATGCAGATTTGCTCGGGCTGATATCGACGCTCATCGCCGGAGCGATAGAAAACGACCGCTCTCGCGCTCAGCTCCGATCGCTCGCATACTTCGATTCCCTCACCGGTTTGCCAAACCGCGCTTACCTTACGGAGAAAGTCCGTGATGCGATCGAGGTTTCACAACTCCGGCTCATGGGCACGGCATTGCTCTACTTAGATCTCGATGGTTTCAAAGACGTAAACGATACCCTTGGACACGCGCGCGGCGACCGCTTATTACAGTTGGCATCGCAGCGTTTGCTCAGCGTGGTGGGCAACCGGGGTTCGGTGGCGCGAATGGGTGGCGACGAGTTTGTCGTGCTCGTACCGCAATGCCGCGGTACCGAAGAAGCTGCTGCACTTTCCGAACGATTGTTAGCTGCAATTTCCGAGCCGTTCGCACTGGAGGAGTACGAGCACTTTATCTCCGCCAGCATCGGAATCGCGCTCTATCCCGAAGATGCGCGGGACGATCAAACACTCATCAAAAACGCCGACATCGCCATGTCGCGCGCGAAGGATCGCGGCCACGGCAGCTACTTCTTCTATAACCCGACGCTGGAAGCGCCGATTCACATGCGGCTCTCTCAAGAAAAGCTCTTGCGCCATGCGCTCGATCTTGAGGAGTTCCTAGTCTTCTATCAGCCGCAACTCGATTTACGAACGGATCGAATCGTCAGCATCGAGGCCCTGGTCCGCTGGAACCATCCCAAGACGGGGTTGATCAGCCCAACACATTTTATTCCTAGCGCGGAGATCTCGGGTCTGATCGTGCAGCTGGGGGACTGGGTACTGGCAACAGCCTTGCGGCAAGTGCAAGCCTGGCGGCCCAAACTTGGCGACCTACGCCTGGCCGTAAATCTTTCAGCGCGTCAGTTCCACGACCGCGCATTGCGCCGCCGCATTGCTGAAGCGCTTGCCGAAGCGGACTTCCCTTCGAATTGTTTCGAGATGGAAATTACCGAAAGCGTGGCGATGGCAGATGCGGCTCAAACGGCCGAGATCGTTCGCGAACTTTCAAAGAGCGGCATCCGCGTAGCACTCGATGATTTCGGCACCGGGTATTCGTCGCTCGCCTACCTTCGAAACTTCGCCATTAACGTCCTAAAGATCGATTCGTCATTCGTGCACGGTATCGGCAGATCGGCAGGCGACGAGACGATCGTCAACACCGTTATTGGCATGGCACATAGTCTCGATCTCGAGGTGATCGCGGAAGGCGTGGAAACCCGAGAGCAGCTCGACTTCTTGCTCGCGCGCGGTTGCGACGCGGTTCAAGGCTACGTTATCGCACCCGCCATGCCGCCAATTGAATTCGAGGCTTTCATGGCGGCGCGACGCAAACGGAGCAGCGCATAATGCTTACGCAACTCAATCGTCAAGCGATGGTCGACTGGTACGGCCGCAACCGGCGGCGAACGGCCGGCCTCTTCTCGCTCATCGACGAAGAGGAACTCTTCGAGCGTCCTCTGCCGATGCGCCACCCCTTTATTTTTTACGAGGGTCACATTCCGGCGTTTAGCTTCAATACGCTCTGCGACCGGGCGTTAGGCCAGCAAAAAATCGATCCGCACTTACAACGGATCTTCGAGCGGGGCATCGATCCGGGCACGCTCGACGATGCCAAGCGCCACAATCGCGACGACTGGCCCTCACTAGACCGCGTCAAATCCTTCGCGGCGGAATGCGACCAGCGCGTCGAGCACGCGCTCGCATGCGACGACATCGATCGCATCGATCATCCGATGCTGCGCCGTGCGCAATCGGGATACACGATTCTGGAACACGAAGCAATGCATCAGGAAACGTTGCTCTACATCTTGCATCAGGTCGATCCCTCGCGCAAGAAGCGCGTTGCCGCCGACCACCGTGACAACCCCGTCCCAGCGAGCGATTTTCGCCGCATAGAGACCGGCATCGCTACGCTGGGAACGGAAGAATCTGCCCTGCCATTCGCCTGGGATAACGAGATGCGGGAATGGTCGGTCGAGGTGCCGGCATTCTCGATCATGCGCTACCCGGTCACCAACGCGCAGTGGCTTCGCTTTCTTTCCGACGGTGGATCGCAGCCACACTTTTGGAGCCGGCGCGACGGCGAGTGGTTCTTGCGAACGCAGTTTGCGCAGATTCCGCTGCCACGCTCTTGGCCGGCGTACGTCACGCATCGGCAAGCCGAGGAGTATGCACGCTGGGCGAACTTGCGATTGCCGACCGAAGCGGAGTATCACCGCGCCGCTTTTTCCTCGCCGGGCGGCCAAGAGCGTTCCTTCCCATGGGGTGAGGAGCCGCCGCAGCCCCTTCACGGAAACTTCGACTTCCAACGGTTCGACCCCGAGCCGGTGGATGCACACCCATCCGGCGCGAGCGCCTGGGGAATCGAAGACCTCATCGGCAACGGATGGGAGTGGACCTCAACGCGATTTGGACCTTTCCAAGGCTTTACACCGATGGCGTCCTATCCCCAATATTCTGCCGATTTCTTCGACGGGCGGCACTACGTCATGAAGGGCGCTTCCCCCGTTACGGCGCGCGAATTGATTCGGCGAAGTTTTCGGAACTGGTTCTACGACGATTACCCGTACATGTACGCGAAATTTCGCTGCGTCGAGCGTTAACGCGTCAACGGACAATGCACGAGCGGTAAAAGCCGTGTTAAACATGCGGCTTTTCTTGGGTGCGAGCGAGCAAACGGCTGCTACACGCTGTACACTGAATCGAAATATCTAGCTCCTCGAACGCTTTTATGGAGTTCGCTATGATTCAGTTCGCGCCTAAGCGCGCCGTCGCATTAGCATTGGCAATCCCGTTCGCGGGCTGCGCAGCGCAGAATAGTGCAGTGCTTCCCAACGCGAGTTCGGCCGCGCAGATGAGCCGTGGCGTCGCACCCTCTTCGGTAAGTGCTTTCCTCTACGTTGTTAACGACGGCGGGTGGAGCTCGTCGAGTTCCAGTTCAAGCGGTGGATCCCTCAACGAGTACCACTCAGTCCGGCCGCGGCTGCTCAATTCGATTACGAAAGGCATCAGCACTCCACGAGCACTAGCGTTTGACGGAAAGGGAAATGTTTACGTCGTCAACGATGCCGGCTCCAGTTCTAGTTGGTGGGGCTCGGGTGGATCCGTTACCGTCTACGTCGGACACGGAACGCAATTGCTGCACACGATCACCCGAGGACTGAATGCACCGGTCGCCGATGCGATCGATGGCAGCGGAAATCTTTACGTTGCAAATGCGGGCGGCTCGAGTTCAAGCTCAAGTTCGTCGGGCTCGGCCGGCTCGGTGACCGTTTATCGTTCCGGTCACTTCCATTTGATCGACACGATCACCGACGGCATTTTCGGTCCGCGCGCACTCGCCTTCGACGGTAGCGGAAATCTCTATGTCCTCAATGGGGGGTCAATGTCTTCGAGCTCCAGCTCATCGGCTTCATCGGCGGGATCGGTCACCATTTACAGTCACCACCGCCTGGTCGGAACGCTGACCAACGGAATCACCGCGCCGGTCGCGATGGCCGTCGACGGCGCCGGCGACGTCATGGTTGCCAACGCTGCAAGCTCGAGCTCCAGTTCGAGCAGCGGCTCGGGTGGCTCGGTCGTCGTCTTTACTGCAGGCACCACGACGCCAAGCGCGACGATTACGAACGGCATCCAGAACGTCCGTGCGCTCGCCCTCGACGCAAGCAACAACCTCTACGTTGCTAACGCCGCCGGTGGTTCGAGTTCAAGCTCAAGCTCCAGCTCGGCGGCATCGGGCAGCGTGGCGATCTTCGGTCCGGGCAGCACCACGCCGTCCCTCACCATCACCGATGGCGTCAGCAACCCGGATGCGCTGGCGGTCGCGCCGAATGGATGGCTGTATGTATCCAATTCGCCGGGAAGTTCGAGCTGGAGCTCGAGCTCGAGCAGCGGGGGCAATATCTCGGTTTATTCGGCGGGAAACACGAACGTGCGGTTCACGATAACTCGAGGTATCAGCGTGCCCGTGGCACTCGGAATCAATTGAAGTTGCCCGGTCTCGTCCTGGGAGCGAGCGGCGCGATTATTGCGTCGCTCGCTTTTGTTGCTTGTGGTCCGCTCGCCGGATCGCGGCCACTGCCTGCGCTCCCTTCAGGCAATACGGCGATGCCGGCGGCGCACACGCCGACCGTCGGAAACTATATCAAGCACGTCGTGGTGATCATTCAGGAAAACCGGAGTTTCGAAAACCTGTTTGCCGGCTTCCCGGGAGCCGACGCCCCCCTGTACGGCAAGAAGGGCGTCAAAAAAATAAAGCTGCACTCTGTGAGCTTCGAGCCGATCGTCAATGTCGATCATTTCTTCGGCCCGGCGATTGCAGCATGGGATCACGGAAAAATGGACGGCTTTAATGGTTCGGTCTCGGATCTGCCCAGCGATTATCCGTATGCCTACCTCAATCGCAGCGAAATCAAGCCGTATTGGGATATGGCAAGTCGCTACGTGCTCGCCGATCACATGTTTCCTACGGAGTTCGGACCGAGTTTTACCGGGCATCTTGCGCTAGTCGCCGGCACGACGACGCTTTCGCCGACCAAATCGGTGGCCAATAATCCAATTGGTGGACCTTGGGGATGCGATGCGGCGATGGGTACGTTTACCTATACCGTGGATCTAGAACGTAAGATCCACGTCGGCGGCCCACCCTGTTACACGCAATTCAAGACAATGGCCGACGTCCTCGATGCGGGAGGAGCCTCTTGGCGCTACTATGCTCCGGCTTTCACGGGTGACGATTTCGACAAAGGCGGCGTCTTGTGGTCGACGTTCGACGCGATCAAAGCCGTGCGGTACAGCAATGATTGGAATGCCGATATTGCGCCGCAAACGCAGGTTCTCAAGGACGCGGCCAGTGGCAAGCTGCCATCGGTAGCATGGGTGATTCCGGATTGGGAATGGTCCGATCACCCGTCGGCGGGAACCGATTACGGTCCGTCGTGGGTGGCCAACGTCGTCAACGCGATCGGCAAGGGCCCCGATTGGCGATCGACCGCAATCATCGTCGTTTGGGACGACTGGGGCGGCTGGTACGACAACGTCCCGCCGCCGCACGTCGACTACCGCGGTCCCGGAATACGCGTTGGCTGCATCATTGTCTCACCGTACGCCCGGCCGCATTACGTATCGCACACGCCATACGAGTTCGGGAGCATTTTGCGTTTTGCAGAGGAAGCATTTGGGTTGCCGTTCATCGGACCCGCTTCTGCCGGCTACACGGATGCGAGCTCACTGAGTCTCGAGGACAGCTTTGACTTCACCCAAACGCCGACGCGTTTCAAGCCCATTAACACGAAATACCCCCCCTCCTTCTACCTCCACTTTCAGGCTTCGGGACGCGCCCCGGACACGGACCTCTGAGCCCAACGCAGAAGTGAAGCGCCTGACGGCGTTTGCGCTGCTCCTTGCCCTCGGCCTCGCGTCGTGCAGCAAGACGGGACAGCGCGCCACGCCTACGGGTGAATTACGCGTTGCATTGCCGATCAATCCGACGCAACTCAATCCAATCCTGGAACAAAACAGCATCGAAAATTTCACCGACGGATTGATTTTCGATCTGCTCGTCACACAAGACGATCATCACCGCCAAGTCCCTGACTTAGCGTCCGTTGTTCCAACGAAAGACAACGGTGGAATCAGCAGGGATGGATTGACGATAACGTATCATCTGCGCCGTAACGTGACCTGGCACGACGGTGCGCCGTTCACCAGCCGGGACGTCAAATTCACGTGGCAAGCAATCGTGAACCCCGCCAATAACGTCGTCTCGCGCCGAGGCTACGATCAGGTTGCGTCCGTCGATACACCCGATCGCTTTACGGTCGTCTTTCACATGAAGCGCCTGTTCGCTCCGGCAATCGACACCATCTTCGGCGAGAGCGATACGCCGTTTCGAATACTTCCTCAACATTTGCTTGGCAAGTATCCCAACCTCAACCAAGTCCCGTTCAACGCCTCACCGGTCGGAACCGGACCGTTTACGTTCGTTCGCTGGCAGCGCGGCGACCGCATTATCCTCGCAGCTAATCCACACTATTTCCGCGGCGCACCAAAGATTCGTCGCATGACGCTACTGCTGATTTTGGACGACAACACGACCGAGGCGCAAGTGCGCTCGCACGAGGTTGACCTGGCTTTAGAAATTCCAAATACGATCTACCGCGATCTGGACGGTGCTGCAGGAGTGGTCCGGCAACTCGTTCCGGCGCCGATATACGAATCGATCGATTTCAATCTCACGCGTCCGCCTCTCGACGACATTCGCGTTCGTCGTGCGCTCGTGCTCGGGGCCGATCGGCCGTCGATCGCGCGAGACGACACCTACGGTGCCGGCACCCTCGCCTCCGCCGATCTATCGCCGTATTACTGGGCGTACGACCCGGCGCTTCGGCCGGCTCCGTACGACACCGCACAAGCGCGCGCGTTGCTCGACCAGGCCGGTTGGCATCCGGGTACGGACGGCGTGCGCGTGCGCAATGGCCGGCGGCTTTCGCTCCAACTCGCGTTTGGGACTGGCAGCTCGATCGCTCGCGCGATCACGGCCCAGATACAGCAGATGTACCGCGCGCTCGGCATCGACGTGCAACTCAAGGGCTACGACTACGCGACCTATTACGCGGTCGCGCAAAGCGGCGGCATCCTCAATGGCGGCAAGTTTGACTTGGCTGTCTACGCTTGGGTTTCCGGATCCGATCCCGACAACTCCTCACAGTGGACCTGCTCGGCGATACCGCCTGCGGGCAACAACATCACGCGGTATTGCTCTCCTCAAATGGAGGCTGCGCAACGGCTCGCCTTATCGATGTTCGACCGAGCCGCTCGCAAGCGGGCGTACTCGCGCATCGAGCGCTTGCTCATTGACGACGCGCCGGCAGCGTTTCTTTATTATCGCTCGATGCCGTACGCGCACGATCCCCAGTTGCAAAATTTTGCTCCCAACGGCGTCACAGACGGTTGGAACGCGCAAGAGTGGATTCACTGACCGGTGCGGAAAGAGACCACAATGATCACGACTCCCGCCGCTGTAGCGAAAAAGGTTCCCGTCACCGTTGCGTACGGGGATGGCATCGGCCCAGAAATCATGGATGCAACGCTGCGTATCATCGACGCTGCAGGGGCTCGCATCGACCTGGAGCGCATCGAAATCGGTGAGTCGATTTACAACAAAGGCCGCAGCAACGGCATCGAGCCGTCGTCCTGGGAATCGTTGCGGCGGACGCACGTCTTCCTGAAGGCGCCGATCACCACCCCGCAAGGCGGCGG
Organism: Vulcanimicrobiota bacterium; assembly: GCA_963752765.1. Lineage (GTDB taxonomy): Bacteria > Vulcanimicrobiota > Vulcanimicrobiia > Vulcanimicrobiales > Vulcanimicrobiaceae > JAFAHZ01. The sequence continues at coordinate 360,293 of CAVVZD010000008.1, read as the reverse complement.
GTTCAAGAGTCTTAACGTCACGGTCCGCAAGACGCTAGGCATGTATGCAAACGTACGTCCTTGTGCGTCGCTTCATCCGTACGTTTCAACCAAACATCCCAATATGGATATCGTCATCGTCCGTGAGAATGAGGAAGACGTCTACGGCGGCATCGAGCATCGCCAGACCAATCAGGTGGCGCAGTGCCTGAAACTCATCTCGCGGCCGGGCAGCAAGCGCATTATTCGCTACGCTTTCGAATACGCGCGCGCCAACAAGCGTAAGAAAGTCACATGCTTCACTAAAGACAACATCATGAAGATCACCGATGGATTGTTCCATCGTACCTTTGAGGAGATCGCGCTCGAATATCCTGATATCGAGCACGAGCACTGGATCGTCGACATCGGCGCTGCTAAGATGGCCGATACGCCCGAAGCCTTCGACGTTATCGTCATGCCGAATCTCTACGGCGACGTCCTTTCTGATGTTGCGGCGCAAATTACCGGCTCGGTTGGCCTCGCGGGATCGGCGAACATCGGCGATCATTGTTCGATGTTCGAAGCGATTCATGGATCGGCGCCCCGGCGCGCCGGGCAGAATCTGGCTAACCCTTCCGGTTTGTTACACGGCGCCATCTTGATGCTCGTCCACATCGGACAGGGCGACGTTGCCGAACGGGTCCACAACGCCTGGCTCACGACCATCGAAGACGGGTTGCACACATACGACATTTTCAAGGCAGGCACGTCGAAGCAAAAGGTCGGAACACGCGAGTTTGCGGACGCCGTCATCGAACGTCTTGGGCGCAGTCCGCATACCCTCAAGCCGGCGGAATACGTAACCGGCGCCGTGATGAACTTGGCGATTCGCCCCGCCGGCAAGCCGCCAATGAAGGTCCGCGCCGGAGTCGATCTCTTCATCGATCGCCGCGACGGCAATCCCGATCAGATCGCTGCCATCATGGAAAAGCTCAACGTTTCGGGAACCAAACTCACGATTATCAGCAATCGCGGAACGAAGGTATGGCCAAACGGCAACCCCGATACGTATTGGAGCGACCACTGGTGCTGCCGATTTGAAGCCGACGGCGAGCTTTTCACGGCGCAACACGTCGTTCGACTGCTCGAAGCGGCGGATCGCGCCGGCTTCGATGTGATCAAGACCGAAGGGCTGTATACCTTCAACGGGGAGCGCGGATATTCGCTTGCTCAAGGCGAGTGAGAATTGTCAGCCTCCTTCCCAGCGCGACCGAAATTCTCTTCGCGATCGGCGCCGGAGACGATCTCGTCGGCGTCACGCATGAGTGTGACTTTCCGCCGCAAGCGCTCTCGCTTCCAAAGCTGACGCGATCCGCGCTTCCCGCAACGGGAAAAGCGGTTGAGATCGATCGTCACGTTCGAAGACATTTGCACGAAGGCTCGAGCATCTATTACCTTGATGCCGATCTGCTCGCGCGCCTTTCGCCCGACCTCATCGTCACACAGGAGCTCTGCGACGTGTGTGCGGTTTCGTATGCGATCGTGGACCGGGCTGCGCGGCGGCTTACGAAGGATGCACGCGTTGTCTCTCTTGAGCCGTCGTCGCTCGAGGACGTCTTTGCGAACATCATGTTTGTCGGCGACTTGGTCGCACGCGAGCATTCGACAAGGCGGCTGGTGGGAAAACTGCGCGCGCAGGCCGCTAATCTGAAACGGCTCGCGACGCGTGCGTCCCAAACCCCGCGCGTGCTCGTGCTCGAGTGGACCGATCCGCCGATGAGCGCCGGGCATTGGACGCCAGAACTGGCCGAGCTGGCGGGCGCGCAGCCGATCCTGGCGCACCCCGGTGCCAACTCAAAACGATTGGAGTGGGAAGCGATCGTGCAATCCGACCCGGACGCGATCATCGTCGCACCGTGCGGCTTCGACCTCGAACGCACGCGCACGGCGGTAGCGGAGCTTGAGGAACGATCGCAATGGACCGCCTTACGCGCGTACCGTGAGCGCAAGATCCTGCTCATGGATGGGAATGCGTACGTCAATCGTCCCGGACCGCGGCTGGTAGAGTCGGCGGCAATCATGGCGCGATTGTTAGGGCACTTGTAACCGCGTAGCCCTTACAGCGCTTGGCGGCTCGTATCGGCAACTAGTCCTTGCAGATGCGCGTCCTCACACTCGTGTACGAGTTTCCAGTTCGGCCCGGCGTCGATCGTTCGATACTCGAAGACCGCATAGCCGCCGTTGTGCACGAACGGCTTCCAGAGTTTGCTCAACGGGCGCCCTTGCGCAGCCAGAACCGCTAGGCGCACGACGACATCATGCGTGACGACAACCGTATCTTCGGCGTCTAGCGCGCCGGCAAACGAACGCCATCGCGCGTCGACGTCCGCGAGCGATTCACCCCCCTCGAACTCGACCGTTTGCGGTGCCGTGCGCCAGGCATGCATGCGCCGAGGATCGTCGCGCTCGATTTCTTCACGAAGGCGGCCTTCCCACGTGCCATGCGCGATCTCCAAGAGACGCGCGTCGGTCACCACGCGCGCTTGAAGTTTTTCACCTATGGCTTGCGCGGTCTGCGTGCAGCGCTGCAGCGGGCTGGAAAAGATCCGTCGTGCACGGGTCGTTGCTAACGCTGATGCAAGTGCCTCGGCTTGTTTTCGCCCCAACTCCGTCAGCTGCGATTCGCGTTGTCCTTGGTATCGCCCGTCACGGTTCCAATCCGTCTCACCGTGCCGGGCGACGTATAAGCGAGCCGGTGACGCTATAGCTGCACCAGCCGAACCGACTCGATGCCTTCAGATGCTGCGATCGCATCTAGTGTCGGGCGTTCGACCGTACCCTCGACGTCGAGAACCATCATCGCGCTGCCGTCTCGATGGTTGCGTGCGACTTGCATCGTTGAAATGTTGATATTTGACTTGCCGAGAATTGTACCGATCCGTCCCACCATGCCGGGTACGTCGCGATGCAGCGTTACGAGCATCGTGCCGTCGGCGACGGCGTCGACTTCAAATCCATCGATTTCGACGATGCGCGCGCCGTGCGGCAAGACCGTTCCCACGAGTCGGTGCTCCTCCACCGCGATTGCCAGCGAGGCGCGAAACGGACCGAGCTGACCTTCGCGCATGACGACCGTTCGCACCCCGATCTCGCGCGCAACGGCGGCGGCGTTTACCATTGTCACCCGGCGATCGCTGATAAACTGCAAGCAGCCGGCCAGCAATGCCGCAACGAACGGCTCGCAGTCGATTTCGGCGAGGTCACCTTGCAGCACCAAAACAATCTCTTCGCGCACGACATGGTCGAAGAGTTGCGGAAGCATTGAACCCATGCGAAAACAGAGGCCGACAAATTCCCCACCAACCTGCGCCGCGGCGTCGGAAAGTGTCGGCGCGTTGACGGCGCCGCTGGGAGGCCGACCACCAAGTACCCGCACCACATCCTCGGCCAGCTCGAGCGCCACGCGCTCAAAAGCTTCGTGCGTCGAGCCGCTGATATGCGGCGTCGCGATCACCCGCGGGTGCGCCGCAATTCGTGCCGACAACGAATTCGGCGGCGGGGGCTCTTCCGCCAGGACGTCGACTGCTGCGGCACGCAAGCGGCCTGTCTCGAGCGCGTCCAAGAGCGCCTGCGGATCGACGATCCCGCCGCGCGCGCAGTTGACGAGAACTGCGCCTTCGGGCATCCGTGCCAGCGCGCGCGCATCGACGAGCCCGCGTGTTTTCGGCGTGAGCGGGACGTGGAGCGTTACCACGTCGGCTGCCGCTAGTACTGCATCGAATTCGACGAGCTCAAAACCCAATGCGGCTCCGCGCGAAGCGGGAACGAAGGGATCGTACACCATGACACGCATGCCAAAGGCGGCGGCGCGCGATGCCACGCTGCTGCCGATGCGGCCTAATCCGACAATTCCCAGTGTTTTGCCGAAGAGTTCGTGGCCGACGTACCTCTTTCGCTCCCATTTTGACTCTTGAACCGAGCGATGAGCCTGGGAAAGTTGACGAAAGGCTGCGAGCATCATCGCAAATGTATGCTCGGTCGCGGCAATCGTATTGGCGCCAGGCGTGTTGACCACCACGATTCCAGCTGCGCTCGCTGCATCAACGTCGATGGCATCAACTCCGACACCGGCGCGGGCGACGACCTGCAAGCGCGGCGCGCGAGCTAAGAGATCCACGTCGACGCGCGTCTCGGAACGAACGATCAAACCGCGCGCCTCGTGTAGCGCGCCGTATAGCGCGTCCTTAGGCTGACCAACGCACGAAACCACCTCGACGCCGGCACGCGTCAATACATCGACGCCGCACGCGTCAAACGGATCCGCGATCACAACGCGTCCGAGTTCTCGTTGATCGATCATGCCACGACCTTCGCCCGAGGGGCTGCTCCCCCTTGCGTCGTACGTCGGACGCGTATGACGGACCAAGATGCGCGTGCAGAAATCGTTCGTTACTGCGCGCTGCTATGGGAGCGCCGTTTGGTTACTGGCACCAGTGGCAACGTTAGCCTTCGCCTCGACGACGGCGACGTCATCGTGACGCCGGCAGGACGCTCGCTTCGAGCATTATCGCCGATCGATTTGGTTCGCGTTGCGCTTGACGGATCGGCACGGGACAGCTCTGTGCGGCCGAGCAGTGAATCTCAGCTGCACCTTGCCGGATATCGCGTGCGTTCCGATATTCGCGCTTTAATTCATACGCATCCGACGTTCTGCGTCGTTTGGTCGCTGCTCTCGCGTGTTTTTCCGCAAGAGACGGTCGGCGCTCGCGAAACCCTGGGCACCGTGGCATGGACCTCGTACCATCCGACGGGGAGCGCGCAGCTTGCCGAAGTTTGCGCCGATCAGTTCAGATACGGAACGAATGTCGTCCTCATGGAATGCCACGGCCTTTCCGCAATCGGAACGACGCTTGAAGAGGCATTCGTTCTGACCGATCAGGCCGAAGAAGCCGCCCGCGTTGCCTACTTCGCCGCGCTTGCGGGAAGAACAATAGCACCAGCGAACACCTCGTTGTGAGTCACCGGTTGCCGTTGCATCAGAGGATGGCGAACGCGCTCAGTTACGGCGAATTTCGCATCTTCTATCAGCCCGTCGTCGATCTCCAAACCAGTAGGATTGTCGGTCTCGAAGCGCTCTGCCGCTGGCCCCAGCGCGACGATACGTGGTCTCCTCCCGAAACATTCATTCCGCAAGCCGAAACGTCCGGTTTCATCATTCAGCTTGGCGATTGGGTCTTGCGGACGGCGGTCGAACAAGTGCGGCGCTGGCAACAGCGTTTTGGCCCCGATTTATCGCTCGCCGTCAATCTTTCCGGGCGACAGTTCGTTCACTACAATCTCATGAAGTCGATCGAGGATGCGGTACGCTCCGTCGGCTTTCAGGCACGCGCACTTGAGTTCGAGATTACCGAGAGCGTTGCGATGCACAACGCAGAGGACTCGATCGGGATCATGCGCCAGCTCAAGGCTCTGGGGATTGCGCTCTCCCTCGATGACTTCGGCACAGGATACTCCTCGCTTTCCTACCTTAAGCGCTTTCCCATCGATAAGCTCAAGATCGATCGCACCTTCGTTCGCGACATTCCAGACGATACGAACGACCTCGCGATCGTGTCGGCAATTATCGCGATGGCCCACGCGCTTGGTCTTAAAGTCGTGGCTGAGGGCGTCGAAACCGCAGGACAGATGGAGTTCTTGCGCGACTGCGGCTGCGAGTACGCACAAGGTTTCCTCTTCGGCCGAGCTTTGCCGTACGATGAGTTCGAGGAGTTGCTAACGGATCAGCACAACGCCGCTCGAAGCGCATCGTAATTCGCTCCTGGAGAGGTGGCAGAGTGGTCGAATGCACTCGCTTGGAAAGCGAGCAGAGGTGATAAGCCTCTCGGGAGTTCGAATCTCCCCCTCTCCGAAGCTTTAGAGTGTAGCGGGTTCGCCGAGATCCAGGTGCGCGAGCCAGAAATCGAAGCTCGCGCGCGCTTGCGCTTCCAGCATTGCATCCCCGGGAATGATCTCTCGGTCGAGCTGTCGGCTCAACGTTGACCGCGGACCGTAGTTAGCATCAATGATAAAGTCGGGCGATTTAAGATTGTCGAGAAGCTCGTCGCTCAGGCGTGCATCCGGCGGCAGCGTGCTGATGACGATCTCCGGAAGATTCCCGCTCGGCCAAGCGTCGGCTTCAAAGCGTTCGCAGACCGCGCGCACTTGTTTTGCATCTCGTCCCCAGACGAACGTATACGCGTCGTTGTCGTGCAGCTCTGCGAGAATGGCTCGCGCCGTGGCTCCGTACCCGAGCACTCCAACTCGTTTGAGCGCCACGGATTCATCGATCAACGTCTCAATCGCCGATCGCGCCCCGATTCCATCGGTGTTCGCTCCGATGATCTCTCGGCCGAAGAAAATTGTATTTACCGCTTGGGCTCGCTGCGCTTCTTCCGTTAAGACGTCGCACGATTCTAGAGCAGCTTCTTTCAGCGGGAAGGTTACGTTGCAACCCGTGTAGCCCTCCGACCGCATCTGCCGGATGATGCCGGCGGCATTTGCACGATCGACGCGAATGACAACGTAGCTTCCATCGATCTCAGCTTCGCTGAGGAACTGGCGCTGCAAGTGCGGGCTGCGGCTATGGGCTACCGGGTTTCCGATCAGCGCCAGCTTCACGGTAATCGTCTTTCCGGCAACATGATCCGTTCGAAGAAGCGAAAGACTCGCGTAATGGCGAAATCTTTGGCTTCAATCGGCTCGGTGAGAATCGTGTACATGCCGCACAATCTTCCGCCGAGCACGTCGGTAAAGAGCTGATCGCCGACCACCGCGATTTCCCGCCGCCGCAAACGCAGGTGGCGTACGGCGCGCAGAAAGCCAAACGGCAACGGTTTGAGCGCGTTCGGAATGCACGCCACACCAAGCTGCGACGCAATCGTGGAGACGCGCTCAGTGTAGTTGTTGGAAAGCATGACTATTCGGAAGCCGCGATCGTGTGCACGGGCGACCCACGACAAGTGATCGTCGCCGAGTTCGGTTTCGCGAAAGCCCAAAAGGGTGTTGTCGAGGTCGACGATGAGCCCTCGAATTCCGGCCTCCTCGAGCTCCTCATGGAGCACGTGATGGAGGCGCGGAGCGTACCGGTGCGGGCCCAGCATATGCTGGGCCTTCCCACGGGTTATCCTCGGTATCCTCGGAGCTCTCCACACGCCCTCCACTCGGTCGCCTAGGTGGCAGCAGGTCATCCCCTGTTTTTTCGAGCTGCCCACAGCCAGACCACAAGGAGTACGCAAAATCGGCCCCATATATTGTGGCAATCGCCCAGACATGACACAATAGGTGTCAATCCGGCGTGCACAGGGGCGATTTATTCGAACAGGTGTTCGCTATTATGAAGCCGAAGTTCTTAGCCTCGGCAAGGAGCGACTTCAGATGAAGTTTCAGCGCATCTATTCCACCGTCCAGGATCCTTATGGCCGCCTCGAGTTCGAGCCGCGGTCCTCAAAAATCGTCAACCCTGACGGTTCGGTCATTTTCGAGGCGGACAACGTCATGGTGCCGGCCGGATGGAATCAGGTCGCCGTCGACGTTTTGGCTCAGAAGTATTGCCGCAAAGCGGGCGTTCCCACGGCGACAAAGCGCGTCGAGGAAGAGGGCGTTCCGCAGTGGCTCTGCCGATCGGTGGCCGATGACGCTGCGCTCGCGACCCTCCCACGCAACGACCAGTTCGGGGCAGAGCGAGATTCCCGCCAGGTTTTTAACCGGATGGCGGGATGCTGGACGTACTGGGGCTGGAAACGCGGCTACTTCGACTCCGAAAACGATGCGCGCATTTACTATGACGAGATGTGCGCGATGCTTGCGCGCCAAATCGGTGCTCCGAATTCACCGCAATGGTTTAACACCGGATTGCACTGGGCGTATGGCATTTCCGGCCCGTCGCAAGGGCATTGGTACGTCGATTCTTCGGACGGCGTAGCCAAGGCCTCGACGTCGACCTTCGAACGCCCACAAGTTTCCGCGTGCTTCATCCTCGGAATCGAAGACGACCTCGTCAATGAAGGCGGGATCTTCGATGGTGTCGTCCGCGAAGCACGCATTTTCAAAGGCGGCAGCGGCAGCGGTGCCAATTTCTCAAAACTTCGCGCCGCGGGCGAGAAACTCACCGGCGGCGGAACCTCCAGCGGTTTGATGTCGTTCCTCAAAGTCTTCGATCGCGCCGCCGGCGCAATCAAATCGGGCGGCACGACCCGGCGCGCGGCCAAGATGGTCGTCCTCAATGCCGACCATCCGGACATTGAAGATTTCGTCAACTGGAAGGTTCGTGAGGAGCGCAAGGTCGCCGACCTCGTTATTGGTTCTCGCCTTTTCGAAAAACATCTCAACGCGATTATCTCCGCCGCGCACGACACGCGCGTTCCCGAGTACGTACGTCTGGATCCGGCTCTCAATGCATCGCTGCGCCGTGCGATTCGCGACGCGATCGCGGCCGGTGTCCCAACCGGCGCTACGCAAAACGCGCTCGATTACGCGCGTCAGGGGTACACACGTCTTGAGGTCGAGCAGTTCGACACGGCGTGGGATTCAGAATCCTACGTTACGGTTTCCGGGCAGAACTCGAACAACTCTGTCCGACTCACCAACGCGTTCTTCCACACCGTCGACCGCGGCGGCGATTGGGAGCTCACGGCGCGAACGACGGGCGACGTCGTGAAGCGCATCAAGGCATCCGACCTGTGGGAACAAATTTCGCAGGCCGCTTGGCAATGCGCCGATCCCGGTTTGCAGTTCGATGACACGATTCAAGAGTGGCACACCTGTCCCAACGACGACCGCATCAACGCAACTAACCCGTGCAGCGAATATGTCTTCGTAGATGATACTGCATGTTTTGCAGGCGAAACGCGAATAAGCACGCCTGAGGGATTACGAACGGTTGCAGAGCTCTACCGCTTCCAGCAGCGCGGCGATGATGTATTCGTCACGACCGATATCTACTCCGAGCTTGACCACCGCCGCGTCGCCGCACACCGCCGGGCCTATGTAACGCTCGTCGGCGAGCGCGAAGTTTATCGCATGACATTGGCCGACGGACGCGTCATTCGCACAACGAGCGACCATAAGTTTCTTACAGACGACGGCGAGTGGAAACGGCTTGATGAGCTGAAGCCGTTGACTGATCGTATTGCTATTCGGGAAATGGGCAACACCATTGCTTACTGCTCTCCGCTTGAGGAAGTCAAACGGTGGCAAATGCTCGGATGGCTGACAGGCGATGGTGTCTTCAATAAGGATACTGTGGCCCTGGTATTCGGCCCAACCGAACGTCGCACCGCTGAAGCGTTTTTTCCGGAGCTCAACGAGCTCAAGGCTGTAGCCGCCGGCGTCGCGGGTGAGGTGGCGCATCGCAGTGTCGGCCTCAGCACGCAACGTAACGGCGTCATTCAGACGACCACATCGCAAACATCATTGGTTAGCTACTTGGAGCGACGCTACGGCTTCCATCAGGCAACCGCACTTGAGAAAGATGTTCCCTCGAGCGTTCATCACGTTACTGAGGACCTAAAGATAGCCTACCTTCAGGGCCTGTTTTCGGCGGATGGGACCATTCGCAACAATCATGTCGCTACAGAACCTGAAGTCATGCTCGCCTCGTCCTCACCGGCGTTGCTACGATCCGTTCAGCTGCTTCTCTCGGATCTTGGCCTGATCTCGCGGATCACTTCGACACATCCGGTTGGCCGCAAGAACCCGCAAGGGCAGCTCCATCTCTATAATCAACAGGCTCGTAACTTCTTGTCGCTGATCGGGTTCCCGTGCTCGCAGCAGAAAAACGAGAAGGGGCAGCTCGTGCTGCCACGCCCAATTAACGGCCACTTGAAAAATCCACGCTCGCCGAAGGTTCTCTCCATTATACCGGACGGCAAAGATCTTGTATTCGATATTACTGAGCCCACAACACATTCGGTTATCGCAGAAGGGCTGATCGCTCACAATTGTAATTTGGCAAGCTTAAATCTTGTTAAGTTTCTCAACGAAGACGGTAACTTCGACGCAAAACGCGTAGCGGAAGCCTCGCGCATTTGGACGACAACGTTGGAAATTTCCGTCGCCATGGGCCAGATGCCGTCAAAAACAATTGCGGAAAAGAATTACGGCTATCGGACGCTCGGGCTCGGTTACGCAAACCTAGGAACGCTGCTCATGCGCATGGGCCTGCCGTACGACTCCGAGGAGAGCTTCGGCTGGTGCGGCGCCATCAATGCACTGTTGACCGGCGCGGCCTATCGCACGTCCGCGGAAATGGCGCAGAACCTCGGTCCCTTCGCTCGTTTCCAAGGCAATCGCGAGCCGATGCTGCGGGTCATCCGCAATCACCGCCGCGCAGCTTACGCGGCCGACCCAGCCGAATACGAAGGACTTTCCGTCAAACCGGTAACGCACGCGCCAACGCTCTTCACGCAAGAAACGTGGGCGCTGGCTCGCAAGATGTGGGACGATGCGCTTTCGATTGGTGAAGTCACCGGGTATCGGAACGCCCAGGTCACGGTCACCGCGCCCACTGGTACGATCGGTTTGGTGATGGGCTGCGATACGACCGGAATCGAGCCCGACTTCGCGCTGGTGAAGTTCAAGAAACTCGCCGGCGGCGGATACTTCAAAATCGTCAATGAATCGGTCGAGGCGGCGCTGCACAAACTCGGGTACACCCAAGAGCAGATCAGCGCCATCGAGATCTATGCGAAGGGCACTGGAACGCTCGAAGAGGCGCCGCATATCAACCGCGCCACGCTCAAAGCGAAGGGCTTTGATGACGAAGCAATCGCGCGCGTCGAGGCGGTGTTGCCGAGTGCGTTTGAGCTTCCGTTCGTCTTCAACAAGTTCGTCCTCGGCGACGAGTTCTGCAAGCAGAAACTCGGCCTTACCGAGGAGCAGCTCAACGACTGGAACTTCTCGCTCCTGCGCGATGGTCTCGGCTTCACGACACAGCAAATCGAAGAGGCGTCCGCGCATATCTGCGGACGCATGACGGTCGAAGGCGCCCCGTACCTCAAGGACGAGCATCTGCCGGTCTTCGATTGTGCAACCCCGTGCGGACGATACGGATCGCGCTACATCCGTCCACTTGCGCATATCGATATGATGGCTGCCGCTCAGCCGTGGGTCTCGGGTGCCATTTCAAAAACGATAAATTTTCCACAAACCGCGACGATCGCCGACGTGAAGGAAGCCTATCGTTACTCGTGGGAGCGCATGATCAAAGCGGTTGCGCTCTATCGCGACGGTTCGAAACTTTCGCAGCCCCTCGCCGCATCGTACGACCTCGGCGGCGATTCAAGCGACGAGCAGACCGCGGCGGCTCAACAGCAACCGTTTACGACGCCGATGCAGGTCGCAGAAAAGATTGTCTACCGATACATTGCCAAACGCCGCTCAATGCCGCAGCGCCGTAGCGGTTACACGCAAAAGGCGACGATCGCCGGCCATAAGGTGTACCTGCGCACCGGCGAGTACGAGGGCGGTCAGCTCGGCGAGATCTTCATCGACATGCACAAGGAAGGCGCCGCTTTCCGCTCGTTGATGAACAACTTTGCGATCGCCATCTCACTCGGCTTGCAGCACGGCGTGCCGCTCGAAGAATTTGTCGAGGCGTTCACCTTCACGCGCTTCGAGCCCAATGGTCCGGTTGTCGGCCACGACCACATCAAGATGGCAACGTCGATCCTCGACTACATCTTCCGCGAGCTCGCGGTGAGCTATCTCGGGCGCTACGATTTAGCGCACGTGCAACCATCGATGCACATGGACGCGATGGGGCCAGAAGCGCAACAGGACTATATCGCCGAGGAGGAGGGCGGCGTCATGGTGCGCCCTGCCGGCGTCGCGGAAAGCCTCCATCCCGTAAGTACGCACCTGCATCCGGGACAAAGTGCGCCGCCATCTCAGCCTCCGGCTGCGGCCCCGGTTTCCCCCGAGACTCACACGCCGTCGGTTGGCAACGGCTCCGTTACGATGGGCGCAACCGCCACAGCGACGCTAACAAAGACTGAAGCAATAAGCGCTTCGAAGGCAAAGGGCTACACCGGTAACGCGTGCTCTGAGTGCGGGCAGTTAACGATGGTCCGCAACGGTGCGTGTGAGAAATGCGATTCATGCGGCGCAACCAGCGGGTGCAGCTAGAACTACCGCTAATTAGGGTTATCTCTTGCCGTTCGGATCGCCCCAGGTGGTGCCATCGACGAAATGAACGTAGCGAATGTTGCACGCATTGTCGTCTGACACGTAGGCGAACAGTCCGCCGCTGAGGTTCTTGTGCAGGTGCACCGACACATCGGCACCTGGTGGGAACGTGCTCTCCACGTCAAACGTTGCTACGCGGTGGCGCCCATATGGAATCGCGACGTGAATGTCGTCCGCGGCAACGTTTGCTGCGTTGTGGAACGTGGCGTCGTATGCGGCATGCTCCACCAATTCGATGCTTGTGACGCCGCCGCGGCAACTGGTCGCCGAGATCGGCGCGCCGGTCTGCGCCCACGGGGATGCCGCGCCTAGCAGGCATAGCGCGACGAGCGCCGGCAACCGCGACAGCTGTACCTCCACGCGGTCATCCTGCCCAGTTTAGCCGCACTTCATGCGACTCATGCGGCGCAACTAGGGGGTGCAGTCGTTCCGCTGGCGTTCACGACCTGACGGCGGCCACTAGGCGGCGTCCCCCGCAACCGTTTCTGACCCTAAGGCGTCATTGCCGCTATGCAAACCATTAAAGAGCTGCAACGTCGTCCTTCGCCCGGTCCTCGCCCGCAACCACTCGCCTTATTTCAGGACAAGCTTTGGGTTGGCTCGTGGGACACGAACTCGATTTATGCTATCGATCCGAAATCGTGGTCGGTGATTGAGAGCATCCCTGCACCCGGCCGGCCGTACGGCATTGCACCCCTCAACGGCGAGCTCCGCATCGTCGTTTCGGACGGGGGCGAAGCCGACGACCGTTACTTTTATCGTTTCATGCCCGCTAAGGGCTTTGACGACAACAGCAAGACCGCATGTCCGGACTTTACCGGCTCCCATCTCGCCTCTAAGGCAGGTACATTATACCTGGGGCAGATGCATAATCGCCGCATCCTCGTGCTCGACGCGAACTATGCTACGATGCGAGAGATTCCGTTGCCGACGCGTTGCGGTGGATTTGGCTTCGGACCAGATGGCAAGCTGTACCTGATTGCCGCCGACGAAGAATTCGAGCAACTCGAGCTCGCCACGCTCGATCTCGGCGGTGGAAAGAACATGAACGTTATCGCGCCCATCCCATTCGGCGCGCGGGGCTTGGCAGCCGATAACAGCGCGTGGTTTACCTCCGACCGTGAGGTCAGTCAGATCGTGTCCTTTACGGTTACCTGATCCCGCTTCCGTCGCCACGTCACAATTTCTCGCCGCCGAACGCTACACAGGAATTGGGACCCGGCGCATCGTCGGGCGCGCAGCAAGCCGCCGTTATCGCTCGTTGGGTATTTGGGCTCTGCACGATCGACTTCGGGTTAGCGCACCTAACGGGCGTTCCGGTCGTGGCCACCTTCGTGCCGAAATGGGTGCCGCTGGGAGGCGCCATTTGGATCGTGCTCACCGGAATCTGCTTCGCACTCGCGGGCGTCGCAATCGTTTCCGATATCTTGGGCGTTCTGGCCGCGCGATCGTCCTTGTGCGGCCACTGTTGACGCGCCCCATAGCCAAATCGCGTGGGGCAGCAACGCAAACAATCCTGCCGCGGTCGCAGCGGCGTGGATCCTAGCGGATTGGCTCCTAGTGAATAGGCACCAGAGAGCCGGGTAACAACGTAGCCGTGGTTGCCGAGCCTCCCTTGTTGCAACCGTAGGTATTGCTGTAAATCGGTCCCAGCCAGTTCACTTGCTCCGAGCCGTTCTACTGAATAGGCACCAGAGAGCCGGGTAACAACGTAGCCGTGGTTGCCGAGCCTCCCTTGTTGCAACCGTAGGTATTGCTGTAAATCGGTCCCAGCCAGTTCACTTGCTCCGAGCCGTTCGGGTGTAGGATGACGCCGACTTTGCCGTTTGGCGTCAGGCTGCGTTCGCATTTGAAGAGCGCGGACTTCTTCGTCTTCGAATTACCGCCAATCCAGTTATCGAACCACAACCCAGAGCAGCCATTGCTCCCACTGCCCGAAGAACCGCCCGAGTGCGTGCAGTCGTCTTCGCGGATAAAGTACTTATACAAGAACGGTATGTAGATTCTGGTGCCGTACGGAATTTTCTTGTTCTCCGCTTTCGTTGGTTCCGTAGCAAACGTCGTTGGATCGCAGTACGAGCCGTCGCCGCCGGCCGTTGTATGAATAACCGGGTGCGCGATTGCGCCGCCGGGCGGCGCGTTGTCCCACCAACCGTAAAACGTCGTCGTGGCGCTTACCGTCGTGGGTGTGCCGTTGTCACCCTCGTAACACGACGTTGACGTAATTGGTGGTACTGGAACCGATTTGTTTGGCAGCGCGCTGGGCGCCGGTGGAACCGACGATTGTCCGACGCACGAGATTAGGGATGCCGCGATCAGCGTCACAACGAGTCCCTTACCTAGCTGGCTCGACGATTCTGCCCCGCGTACACGCATGATGCAAACCCCCCAACGAAACCCTGCTATCGCTAACGCATCGGTTGTTCCTGCGGCGTGCTGTTCTCCCGCGTCACGACAAGCTCGCTTGGCGTACTCGCGCGCCCATCTGGGAGCACTACGATTGCGTACAGGTCGAGGCGCTGATTCGGTTCGAGCCGTTCGTTTAACGGTGCAGAATACTCGGGTGCGTGCGCGTCCGGTATCGAGCCGTCAGTCGTATACCGTATCGTAACGCCCGGGACGACGCTCGAAATCGTCACGCTAACGCTAGCCGTCGGCGTGCGCGCGTCAATCGTTCTCACACTTGGTGACACGTTACTAAATTTTAGGGGTGAGTTACCGACCGTAAACTCCGGATTCGGCACGCGGAAATTGTAGCCGTGCGCCGTTAGCCACGGCAGTTGCGCCCCCATGCGAACCTCAAACTCGTCCCAGGTTCGCGGTTGGGGATCGCTCCAAGCAATCTCGCTCAGACTCAGCATACGCGGGAGCAGCATGTAGAACAGATACGGCGGTGTCGTAATAAATTCGGTCCAAAGATTGCCTTGGACACCGATGATATGACGCGCCTGCGCCGGCGTTAAACTCGCCGGCGTCGGCTCGTATTCGTACACGTCCTGCGGCGTCGAGAGGCTCCCGATCGCTTCCGGCTCGTCGTTGTGATCGCCCTGGTACGCATCGAAGTAGAGTGGGCCGTCGGGGGTCATGACCGCATCGTTGCCGCGCTGCGAGGCTTTGATCCCACCGCTTTCACCGTGCCACGACATAATCGTGGCCGCGCGCGTCACGCCGCCGTCGAGTATTTCATCCCACCCAACCATCCGCCGACCGTGAGCCTCCAAAAAATGCTCGATGCGGCGATCGAAATAGCCTTGGACTTCGGCATAGGTGGCGATGTGCTCTCGCTTCATCAACGCGTGCACCGCAGGGCTGCGCTCCCACGCGGCTTTAGGAACCTCGTCGCCGCCCACGTGGATGTACGACCCCGCAAACAACTGCATCACTTCCCGCAATACGTTTTCAAGAAACGTAAACGTGTATTCTGTCGGGCAATAGATGTTTTCGCTCACTCCCCACGTTTCTCGTACCGCAAGCGGTCTAGAGGTACACCCGAGCTGCGGATAGGCCGCGAGTGCAGCTTGGGAGTGCCCGGGCATCTCGATTTCGGGAACGACGGTTACCGATCGCTCCCGAGCGTACGCAACCACCGCGCGAATCTGCGCCTGCGTATAGAAGCCGCAGTATCGTTTGCCGTCAATCTCCGAGGTGTCATCGCCGATCTCACTTCCCGCGCGACAGCCGCCGACGCTGGTCAGCCGCGGATATCGCCGAATCTGGATGCGCCAGCCTTGGTCGTCGGTCAAATGCCAATGAAACACGTTGAGCTTGTAATGCGCCGCCACATCGATGTATTTTTCAACCACCCAAACCGGAAAGAAATGACGGCTGACATCGAGGTGGATGCCACGCCAACGGTAGGCGGGCCAGTCGCGGATGGTAATGGCCTGCACTGCCGACGACCGTTTACCGTACGGTAAGAGCTCATCGAGGGTCTGAAGCCCGTAGTAGATCCCGGCAGCCGTGTTTGCATCGATGACGATGCCGCTTCTGCCGACCCGCAGCTCGTAGCCCTCGCTCCCCAGTCCAACGTCGCGCGCGTCAGCCGACAACGTCAGCGCTGCCCCTACCCCATGCGCGCGCAAGATCTGTTGCGCAACCGCACCGAGTCTGCGTGTTCGCGCAGACGTGGAAATAGCAATCGACTGCGGCAATGCATACTGCGTTGACTCAACGACGATCTGGCGCGGCATTGGGACGATCGGCTGTGCGCGCGCCATATCTGCGCACAGGAAGAATCCGGCTAAGGCGGCAATCGGGGCGAGCGTGGCGGCAGAACTCGGCCGATACTTTGAGCTTGAGATTCGCGAACAACCCGACGTCTGGGAGGGCGTCGCGCATTCTGATGCCGCCTCCGTGCTTGCAAGCGCCCTAGACGGGAACGTTCTTCTTATCGGCAGCGGAAGTTCGCTGTTTGCCGCGCAGCTAGGCGCAATCGCGCTTCGCCGGCGTGGAATGGACGCCACCGCAATAGCAGCCACCGAAGCGCCCGGCGACCATCTGGCATACGAAGGCCGGATCGTCGTGGCGATTTCGCAGAGCGGGCGTTCCAGCGACGTCCTGCACGCGCTCGACGCGCTGCGCCCTCGCCGTGTTGTCGCACTCACGAACACTGCCGACTCACCGCTCGGTGCTCGTGCAAACGTTACGATCGACATTGGTGCCGGCCCCGAACGCGCGATTCCGGCCACCAAGAGCGTTTCGTCTACGATTGCCATCCTGCTGACGGCGGCAACGCTGCTGGGCGGGACGAAAACGCGAAGTGCCGGCGTCCTGGTTGCCACTGCGCAAACCATTCGATCGTGGCTGCAAGAATCCGTCGAGACCATCATCGAGCCCGCGCAGCTCGTCGCTGCGTGCAGCAACATCGTCGTTCTCGGAACGGATTACGGCGCTCCGATCGCACGTGAGGCAGCCTTAAAGTTCAAAGAAGCAACGTATCTGCATGCCGAGGGCTTTGAGGCAGGCGAGTTTCGCCACGGAAGCGCCGCCATGGTTGACAGCTCAACGGCTGTGCTCGGCATCGTCGATCGCGACGGCTCGCCGATCGTCGGCCGCGCGATGCACGATCTGGCTGCCACGGGTTCGCTGCGACTCGCGATCGGAACGACGCCGCTCGACGGAATCCCGAGGCTCGGTCCGACCGTCGACGATCCATACAACACGCTTGCGTGGCTGACCACCCTTCAGATGCTCGCGCTGTACGTCGCGCGCGCTCGCAGCGTGGACAGCGACGCGCCTCGGGGCCTAACGAAAGCGGTCGTCTCCGAGTGAATGCCTGATGATTCGCGGCATCGACCTGCGAGGCGCCGTCTCGGTCAACATGATCACGATGATCGGGATCGGGCCACTGATCACATTGGCGCTCGTGCTTTCGTACTTGAACGGACCGCTCTCGCTCATCGGCTGGATTGTGGGCGCGCTCGTTTCCCTGTGCGACGGTCTGGTCTGGGCCGAGCTTGGCTCGCGCTATCCGGGGTCGGGCGGAACGTACGTCTATCTGCGCGAGGTGTTCGGCCGCGAGAGCGCCGGCAAGTTGCTTGCCTTCCTTTTCAATTGGCAGTTCGTTTTTTACGCGACGCTGCTCATCGCCAGCGGCTACATCGGCTTTGCGAGCTACGCCGTCTATCTCTTTCCGATTGTCGGCTCGTCGACGTTCGCCCACGACGCCCTCGCCGTAGGCATGGGGATCGTCACGATGATCTTAGTCTATCGCAAGGTTACCGTCGCCGAGCGCCTCGGATTCGTCTTCTTCATCGCGGCCGTGACGACGCTCGTGCTGATCATCGTGGCGGGCCTGTCGCATCCGAATTTCCATCAAGCGTTCCATCTCGACAAACCGGTCTCATTCGGGATCGGCTTTCTCGTTGGGCTGGGACAAGCGATGGTCATCACGATGTACGATTACGCCGGCTACGGTCAGTCAGCACTCATGGGCGACGAGATCGTCGATCCGGTCCGCACCATTCCGCGCTCCATCGTCATCTCTATCCTCTTGCTGGCGGCGCTCTACGTCCTTTTGCAGCTCGCCGTGAACGCAACCATACCGTGGCAATCGCTGGCCACGGATCCGAACTCCGCCAACGCGCAGTTCGCGGCCGCGACGGTCGTCGCGCGGACTTGGGGTACGAGCGCGGCGAAAGTGGTGGCCTTCCTGATCTTGGTGACGGCCTTTGCCTCCGCGTATGGCAGCCTGCTCGGCTTCGCGCGGATTCCGTATGCCGCGGCCCTTGACGGCGAATTCCTTCGGCCCTTTGCCAAACTCCACCCAACCGGGCGCTTTCCGTATGTCTCCGTCCTCGTCATCGGTCTCTTGACGCTGCCCGCGGCCTGCCTGCCGCTCACGCAAGTCATTAACTGGCTCACCGCTGGAATCGTCCTCATTCAATCGATCGCACAAATCGTTGCGCTGGCGGTTATGCGCGCCCGCGGGGATCTGCCGCCGTTTCGCATGTGGCTCTATCCGCTGCCGCCGCTCATCGCGCTCGTGGGATGGATTGCCCTCTTCATCAGCACGGGTACGAGCGCGATCCTTTTTGGGATCGCAACGCTCGCGCTCGGCACCGTCGTCTACTTGATCACCGCACGCGCGCAACGCGTGTGGCCTTTCCTTCCAAAGCACCTCACAACGTAGCGAATTTGGGCTGAAGGAGCGTCCGACTCCAGCGGAAAAGGAGCGCGGCAACGTGGGAGAACTGCCCACCAGCGTTCACGTGAGATTAACGCTCACGCCATAGCGGGGCTTCTTGGTTAGCGTCAGGAGGTTCTCGTATGCGCTCAAAACCCATAGGCCTCAACCTTCTCGTCAGCGCCGCGCTTTTCGCTTTGGCGTTTTGGATAGCAGACTGCTCGCCGGCCTTAGCTGCCGGCGGCGTTACCGGCACGCTGCGCGGCAGCCTCGTCGACGCAAAAACGAACGCACCGGTGGCCGGTGCCCAAATCGACGTGCTTGCTAAATCCGGTGAGTACAAGAGCACCTCCGACGCCCATGGCTTCTTTGCGTTTTTGGACTTGCCGCCGGACACGTACTCGGTTCGGATTAGCGCCCAAGGTTACGAGTCACAGACGCTCACGGGCATCACCGTTTTTGGGGACCAAACCGAACAACTCGGTGCCGTGAAGCTAACAAAGGGCTTGCGGACGATCGCAAGCGTCCAAGCGCGCGACACGACGTCTTCCTTTCAGCCGCACCAAACGACCGATGAAACGACCTTTCAAGGCAATCGTATCTCTCAAGCTCTCGGCGAAGCGGGCTCGACCGATTTCAACCAACTCGTTCTCTCGGCTCCGGGCGTAATTCAGAACACCAACTATCAGCCCGGACCAGGCGTTCAGAGCAATGCGTTTACGATTCGCGGATCGGCGAGCGTCGAAATCGGTTATCAATTCGACGGTGTCGACTATCGCGGCTCGTTCTTCGATGAGAATCCGAGTCAAGGATACCTTAACGGCGTCGGCGGCGGCGAGGGATCGCTGCAGGTCGTCAGCGGTGCCGGCGACGCAACGCAGGGCGGCATCGGCGCGGGCGTCGTCAACATCGTTCCTGGCCGCGGGACCTATCCCGGTACCGGATTCATGAGCTTTGACGTAGCCGGGCCGTGGTATTACCACTCCGCCGAAGGACAGTATGGCTTCGCCTCGCAAAACGGCCAGTTCTCCGATTTCTTCTCCTTCCGTTCCACGCGCTCGGCACCGCAATATGCACCCTACGGCGTCGACGTGTCGGATCTCGCCAACTACTACGGCACATCGTTTAACTACGACGACGACGTACTCAATAATTTCTATTACCGTTTCGGGAAAAACAATTCGCAACAGATTCAGGTACTTACCGATTGGCTCGATCATCGAGCCTGGGCAAACGCGGGCGGCTTAGAATTCGCCAGCTACTATCCGTACGATCCGTTCTCGCAAGCCTACTTCACGACCGATTATAACGGGAATCCGATGTGGCCGTACGGCGACACGCCGCGCGGAGAGGGTTGGTATCAGCACGTCATTCCCTACGACGGCGTCCCGACGTGCAGCACGTACCCGTGCATCAACCCACCGCACCCGACTTCGCCCGAACAGTACGTGTGGGGACCGACCAACTTTCTGAAGATCGGCTACACGCGACCACTCGGAAACAATACGTCCTGGAACACTTTTTACTACAACTGGGGCGGGCTCGTCGCCAACAATATCACCGGCTCTTCGTCGGATCTTACGCTCGGCTCGTATCTTCCGGGCTACAATAATGCCGGTGGCCGTAAAGTCGGGTTTCAATCGCAGCTGACGACAATCGCCAGCGACAAGCACACGTTCACGCTCGTTGGGAAGTTCGAAAACGGCTTTCCGTATTGGTACCAGCAGAACGTCGGCAACACGTGGCAAGGATTTCTCGGCGGAAGGGGCGTCGACTCGAGCATCGCGCAAACGCCCTGCGCGTACGATCCATCGACCGGGTATGACGTACAGACGCCGGATTGTTATGTCCCCAATGGCCCGCGCGTCGAAGATTGGTATTTGCCTCGCGATCCCGGATTGCCGGTGAGCGGAAGCAACCCGTGCATCGGACCTGCGCTGGATAACGGCTACAATCCAAACGGGCCCACCGGCCAAGGTTGCTACATCTACGACTGGCTGCTGTCGCACGGCGATTGGCATGGCAAACTGCCGACGGTCCCGACGACCGGATTCGACTACATGGGCGCCGATTTCCAGCAGTTCGGCATCGGCTTGCGCGACCAGTACACCCCCAACGACCGGCTCTCGGTCGATTACGGCGTGCGCATGGACGGACAAAACCTGAAGTGGGGCGGTAACACCGAGCTCAATAAGGACCTCAATAATACCGCCGACATCGGCTACGGTTATGCGCAGCTTTCCAACGCCTATCTCTATCCGCGCGTGATCGAGCCGCGCCTCGCGACGAGTTACCTCGTAAGCCCGCACGACAGCATTCGGTTCAGCTACGGCCGTTCAGCAAGCTTCTTCTTCGGGCAGACGGCCGGAACGCCGACGAACATTAGCGGCGTCAATCCGATCCTCTGGCAAATTCCGGCCAAAGACGAGAACAACCCGGCGTACGATCCGCTCGACGGGGAAGGCCCAACATGCGGGAGCGGATGGCATTTGCCGGGGCAAAGCGTCAACGGCACCTACGTTCCCAATCCGAATGTTTACTGGTCGGGCTCGGGAACGTACCCTGGCGTCGTCGGCAACTACTTTCAGTGCTCCAACTATGCACAGTCGCTCTACTGGCTCTTCGATCAAAATTACGCTGCGCCCGACATCGGCGGGCAAACCGTTGCCACGTACAATAACTGGGACGTCGCGTGGAGTCATGGATTCCGCAACGGCTGGGGCACGAAGCTGACCGCGTACATTCGCCGGGGATACAACACGTATCAGACGGTGCTCCTCAACGCAGGGCCGCCAGATCCAGTAACGGGACAAGAGAGTGAAGGGTCGTTTCAAGAGCAACAGACCGGCATTACCAAAACATTCGGGCTCGAGTTCATGTTGACAACGCCGGATCGGCCGTCGGGATGGGGCGGCTTCTTGACCGTCAACTACGTCAACGCGCTCACGACGACGCCGCCGGTTGCGGGCTCGGATAGCTTGCCGGTCGTCGCGCAGTATCTCTATCAAACGGGCGCGCTTTTCCATGCCGCCTATCTCCCGCCGCTGTCAGCCGTGGCGGGCATTCAATATAAGACAAAGAGCGGGTGGACGATCAATCCGATCATCACGGCCAACAATGGGATTCCGTTCGGCGTCGGCACGACAACGTACGGCTTCGTGAACGGCGACCTCTATCAGATTCCAACCGGAAATCTCGGACAAGGGCTTCCGTTCGCAGGGCCCGGCGAGCCGTTGCAATCGTACAACTCCGAATGTTATTACGATCCGGCCTTTCCGGGCAGCATCTTTCATCCGAAATACTATGCTTGTCGTGGCGACAACGAGTCGTCGATCGCCGGACAAGCGCTGACGAGCCCCCGAGTGTACGCTGATCTCAGCCTGCAATACGATCATCACGGCGTGACCTACGGCGTGTACGTCAGCAATGTGTTTGATAACTATCGCGATCAACCGACCGTTAACGACGCTTGGCAGCCCGTCGCCGAAGGCGTCGGCGGCGCACAAACCGGACAGTTTGCCGGCGCGTTTCCGTATCTCTTACAGGGTGGCAAGCTCGTGCCGAACCCACTCTATCAAGCCGGAGGGCGCAATGAGCCGGTCTTCAACCAGTCGTATCTTCCATTCCCTGAAGCCTACGTGCCGGGTCGCGTTATCCGCGGTTACGTACAGTTCGCGCTCGGGCCGAAACCGTAATGCATGCGAATTGACATGATGCGTCTGGTTCTCGCCGCCGTTGCGGCCGAAAGTCTCATTGCCGTCGCGGGGTGCGGTGGTGGCGGCATTGCCGTCTCGTCCGTCAATCCAACGAGTCCAAGCTATTCCTCGCTGCAGTTTGCGGTCGGAACCGCAAACGTGTACGGCGATGGTCACCTCGGTTTGAACGTCGTGTCGACGTTTCGGCAAAGCAGTGGGGCGAGTGCGACCGGCGTTAATACACCCCGAATCAGCGGTCCATTCACCGTGGCGATAGCGGCAGTACCGTCCTTCGCCGAAGCCAGCGGTTCAAGTTCGGGTTTCCCGGATCCATACACGACCGTACTCAACGGCGGTCCAAGCGCACGCGAGTTCCATCACAGCGCAATCTTCGGCACGCCACAAACGGTTGCGCCGGGCACGCCGCCCTGTGACGGACCTGGGCCATTCCCAATTCCTCCTTCAGGGCAGAACTTCGTGAAATGCCCGCACGGTTTAGCTCCAAACACGTCGACGTTCGGACAAAGCGGCGGCGTATTCGCCATGGGCTTTTTACCCGCCAACGTCGTTGCGGCGACCCAGCAAGGATACAGTTATCAGCCCTATCCGCAACCGTTCTTTGCAAACAATCCAACGACGAAAGCACCGGTATCCGCGTATCAGTTTGTCCCTTGGGGCGGACCGCCGGCATTCGATCCCGACGCCGATGGCATGGGTACGCGGGACGGGTTAATTATTCAAGGGGTCGATTCGTTCGGTTATCCGTATTTTCTCGGCGTCGGTGAAGGCGTCACGCTCTTCGACGGCGTGAAGCTGCGGCGCGGTGCGTATACGCTCACGGTCGCCGTTTCAACGGTTGGAAACAACGGCGGCGTAAGCACGAGCAGCGTTCGCAAGAGCGCCCAGCTCGAGCCTGGATTGGTATTGCCCACGGTGCACGCGCCGATCTTTCTGCCCGACGGAAACGGCGGCGGCACGCTCGCCGTCTCGCTGCCGCATAGGGTCACCGAAGCATACCTGCAAATCGTGGACTTTGGCCCCGGCGGCGGACCCAATGAAGGCGCCGCCTCCGCCCCCGCAAACTGTCAAAAAGTGCGCGGCACGTCCTTCGCTCCGGTCTATTACACGATTCATCTCACTCATTCGTCGCGCGGGACCTATCGGTTACCGGACACCAATGGCCCGAATCTCGCGACGTCGGGAGGCAAAAACAACCTCAAGCCTAGTCCGTCGATTTGCACCGCGAAACAGAACGCGGCCGTCGTTGGAAAGGGCACAAGGGCCGACGACGTCGTCGTGCAGCTGATCGGATTCAACTATCCGATCTACGCTGCGGCTCACGGGCTGATCGAAGCAACAACTCCAGAAAATCCGCCCATCACCGGTCCGTCCGGCCAAGCTGACATTACCGTGTCCGAGGCGATGGAACAGGACGATGGTTCCACGAGTCCATCGCCGGTAACGTCGCTCCGGCATGTTGCAACCTTCCATTCGATTCGTCATTAGTCTCCTCTGCGTCGCCGCAATCAGCGGCGTCGCGACGAGGCTCGAACCTACGGACGTCATCGTCGTCGACACGGCGCACGCTCTTTCGACGTTTCGACCTCTCGACACGTTCGGTTCCACCGTTGACAAGGAGCCGGCCGGATCGATTTCGACGCTCTACTCGCGCGATCACGTTCGCTTGATGCTTAGCGCGGGTTTAGGCTGGCTCAGCTACCGCCTCTATACCGAGATCTCGGTTCAAGACTGGCATTGGAATCCACGCGGAAGCTTTAGCGACGGCGACCGCGGCTATTGGACGAGCTCCCCGTCAATCGATGGACCACCGATCGATGATTCCTACCAATACGCTCTGCCGCACCGCGGCTTTACCACCGACCAAGGCGACAGCGCGACGTATTCCCGGCTCGACGACGGCGATTCGCGCATGTATTGGAAGAGCAATCCATATCTCACCCGCGCCTTTACGCACGAGCCTGACGGATTGCACCCGCAGTGGCTCGTGGTCGATCTTGGAACGCCCCGCGAGGTGAATGCAATACGCATCGACTGGGCCAATCCGTATGCGACGCAATACTCGGTTGCATATTGGATCGGAGACGACCCCATCAACGACCCGGGCCACGGTGCGTGGCGCGCGTTTCCGCCGCACGCGGCCCTCGCACGGGCCCGGTACGTCCGCTTGCTAATGACGCGCTCCTCGAACACCTGCGATACCCATGGCTCGAGCGATCGTCGCAACTGCGTCGGCTACGCAATTCGTGAAATCTACGTCGGCCGCGTCGCTGGGGGAGAGTTCACCGACGACGTGCGCCATGTTCCCGGCCCGCACCAAAGCGCCACGTATGTCTCGTCGGTCGATCCATGGCATAGCGCAAAGGATCGCGTGCTCAGTCAGGAGCAGCCAGGGCTCGATCTCATCGCGCGCAGCGGCCTCACTCGCGGACTGGGCGGAACGTATCCCGTGCCGATGCTGTACAGTACGCCCGAAAATGCCGCCGCTGAAGTTCGCTATCTACTGGCACGGCGCTATCCAATTCGGATGATTGAGTTAGGCGAGGAGCCCGACGGGCAGTACGTCACGCCCGAGGACGACGCCGCACTCTACATCCAGTGGGCGCGCGCAATCCATGCCGTGAACCCGTCGCTCGAGCTTGGCGGACCGGTTTTTAGCGGCGTCAATGACGATGTTCAGGCGTGGCCCGATGCACGCGGTAACGTTTCCTGGCTAAATCGGTTTCTACGCTACCTCCGCGCGCATCACGCCCTCGATCAGCTTTCCTTCATGTCGTTCGAGCACTATCCGTTCGACGGATGCGAACACGGCAGCAAGTTGAAAAGCGACCTGCTTGCCGAGACCCTCCTAATGAGGCATATCACCGCGACCTGGCGCAATGACGGCCTGCCTGCGAACGTTCCGATGTACGTCACCGAGGCAAACTTCTCGGCCGTAAACTTTACGCAGGTGCCCATGCGGATCGAAGGCGGCCTCTGGCTCGCCGATTATTTTGCGAGCGCAATCTCGAACGGCGTCGCGGGTGTCGTGTACTACCAGTACGAGCCGGTGCCGCTGTCGCGTAATCGCGGGTGCCCGTCGGACTGGGGCAATCTGACGATGTTTGTCGCCGATCGCAACGCTCGCATCCGCGCCACCGACGCGCAATATCGTGCCGCCCAAATGCTCACGCAGCAGTGGGTGACTCCCGGGAGCGGGTTGCACGGGCTCTACGCTGCCACATTCGGTCACGATATGAGCGCGTACGCCGTCCGATTGCCCAACGGCCGCTGGTCGCTACTGCTCGTCAACAAAGATGCACGCGCTCGCAGCGTTGCGGTACGCTTTTCGAACGAAAGCGCAACGCAATCATTTACCGGCAACGTGACGGAAGTTAGCTATGGAAGGGCGCAGTACGTCTGGCACGCGCTCGGCGCTGCGTCGTACGCTCGGCCCAATGGACCTCCGGTCGTGCGGCAAATCCCCGCTTCGGGCACGTACGACGTTCCGGCGGAATCGATCGTCGTGCTCCGCGGCGCCATCGCATCGCAATGAAATGCGCCGCCTCCATGCTGCTGCTTGCACTCACCGCGTGCGCGGCGGCACGGGCTCCGGCCGTTACGCTTGTGGTTGATACGGCCCACCGCATTCAAACGATTCGTCCAATTCGCGCGATCGGCACCGCAGTGGACTCGGACCCGAAGCCCTACCTCAACACGATCTACAAGCCCAGCAACGTGCGACTCATGCTGAGCACGGGCCTCGGGACGCTGACCTATCGCCTGTATACGGAGTTGTCGATCGAAGATTGGCACTGGAATCCAGCAGGCCGATTTAGCGACGCCGCGCACCGGCAAGGATACTGGACGAGCAGCGCCGATGCCGGGCCCGCGCTGATTCACGACTCATTCGGATATCGGCTCCCGCATCGCGGTTCTTCGCGAGATCAGGGCGACGACAACGACTACTCACGCATCGATGACGGCGATCCCACGACGTATTGGAAGAGCAATCCATATCTGACGCAGCGCTATACCGGCGAGCCCGACGACCTGCATCCGCAATGGATCGCGATACAGTTCTTGCAACCGCAGTCGATCGATGCCATTGCCATCCATTGGGCCGATCCATACGCCACGAAATTCCTCGTTCAATATTGGACCGGAAACCGAGATGCAATCCTCTATCCCGCATCCGGCGACTGGAAAACGTTTGAACGCGGCACGATCGATCGCCCGACGGCTGCCGGCGGCCTCGTCCGGCTTGCAGACGTGCCGGTGAAAACGACGTTCGTTCGCATCTGGATGACACGGTCGTCAGGCACCTGCGATTCGCATGGCAGGAGTGACCCCCGGAACTGCGTGGGCTACGCCATCGAAGACGTTGCGCTCGGGCATATCGATGCGCGAGGCGCATTTCACGACCTCATCGTTCGATCGAGGAACGGGTCCTGTCATGGCGCGCTCGTCTGTCTGCCGGATCCAAAACGGCAGACGTTGATTTGGACTTCGTCGGACGACCCCTGGCACGACGACGCCACGAAGGTCGCAGGCGATCAGGACCAACCGGGACTCGATCTTATCGCGAGAAGTGGCCTCACGCGCGGCTTGCCAACGATTTATCCGGTGTCTGTCTTCTACAGCACGCCGCTCAACGCCGCGAACGAAGTTCGCTACTTGGAGGCGCGGCGCTATTCCCTCGCCTACGTCGAGATGGGCGAGGAGATCGACGGTCAATACGCGCTGCCCGAAGATTACGGCGCGCTCTATATTCAATTTGCCAACGCGATTCATGCCGTCGATCGGCGCGCCAAGCTCGGCGGACCGGTCTTTCAAGGGGTCGATGCGGACGTGCAAGCGTGGCGCGATGCCGATGGCGACGTTTCTTGGCTGCACCGCTTTATTAACTATCTCAAGCGACGGGGTCATCTGGGCGATTTGTCGTTCATGTCGTACGAGCATTATCCGTTCCGCAACTGCGACCGGGGCGCAGTTCTCTCCGACGATCTGCTCTCGGAAGCCGCGCTCGTGCACGCGATAGCCCAAACTTGGCGCAACGACGGCGTACCGCCGGGGACACCTCTGCTTGAAACCGAAGACAACTTTTCACCCGACGGCACCGGTGCATCACAGCGAGTCTACGGGGCGCTTTGGACGGGCGACTTCATCGGCTCCTCGCTAGCATCCGGAATCTCGTACGCCACCTACTATCAGGCTGAGCCGGAACCATTGGACTACAATCGGCGCTGTCGAGCCTGGGGCGCGTACAACCCGTACATTGTCGATAAGAGTTTTGCGGTTCGCGCAAGAGGCGCAGCTTACTACGCGCTACGATTGCTAACGCAGCAATGGGCCCTTCCCGGCGATCGTCGGCACGGCGTTTATCCGGTAACAGCGAATCTCGGCAGTGAGAAGCCGCTCGTAACAGCATATGCGCTCGAGCGGCCGGACGGAACGTGGTCGGTTCTCGTCGTCAATAAAGACGCCGTTGCTCGGTCGGTGAAGATCGAATTCGAACAAAACGGCCTGCGCAAATCGTTTGCGGGCATCGTCGATGTGATCACGTTCGGCGAAAGCCAATATCGGTGGACCGGAAATGGGCCGGCCGATCCGCCGAATCCCGATCGCGGGCTGGCGCGGTCGACGCTGAATTCGAACGCCTCGAGTTTCGTGGTTGCCCCGCAATCGCTTACGGTTTTTCGCGGAACGATTCGGCGCTAATCGCCAATGACGAGAACGTGCTTCTCCGGAGGCGGCTTTTGGTTTGCCACCGCCTCATAGGCCTCGATAGCTCGCTCGAAGGCCCATTTGCGAACGTCCGGCCTGGCAAGTTTCCCCTCGTCGAAGCCCGGGCGAAGTCGATCCATCGTAGACGCGATTTGCTCGCCGGTTAATGCCATCGTGTCGACGCCAATCAATCGTTTCTGGCCGTGATAAAAATCCACGAGGTTGAAGTTTACGACTTGCGGATTGCTGGTGATGGCAACTTGGCGTCCACCGCGCGCGAGCGACTTCAGCACCGGTTCGAAGAGCGGTCCTCCCACGGTATCGAACGCGAGCTCCACACCCTTGCCCGAGGTTAGCCTCAGTACCTCGTCGGTAATATTCGCGTGCCTCGTGTCGATCGTCGCGTCGGCACCCGACGGATTTTCTTCTATGAGATCGGCGCCAATGACGCGAGCCCCGCGTAAGTGAGCGATCTGCGTAGCAGCGTTTCCGACCGCGCCCGCAACCCCCGTAATGAGAACGGTTTCGCCCGATTGAATTTGCGCCGCCTCAACCAACGACCACCAAGCTGCCAAGAACGGAACTCCGATCGAGGCCGCCTGCGCCATCGTGAGCGTCGATGGCTTTTTGCTCAGCCAGGTCGACGGCATGACGACGTACTCACAATGCGCCCCATCCCGTGTGACGCCGAAGCCCGGCCCACTTCCCCAGACTTCTTCCCCCTTCTCGCGTGCGCCGGCCGCGACCACGCCCGCGTAATCGCGTCCGGGTATGCGCGGTAGCGGTGTTTTGAAATGCCCTGAAACGTTCTTCACGTCGCTTGGATTGACCGCGCTCGCCAATATCTTCACGGCGACTTCGCTTGGCCCAGGTGTCGGAGTCGGAAGTTCTTTCAGCGTTAATGCCGACGGATCGCCGTAGCGGTCGAAGCACCATGCCTTCATTTATCGCGACCCCCGGGAAAGGTGCGCCTTTCCCCGAAACTGCCACCCCTCGAAAGGCGGAATAATCATGCAGTCTTCCGTTTGCTTACGCACCCTTCTTGCGCCAGCCATCCTGGCAATTATCTCCTCAGCCTGTGCCGGGCAACCCAACGGTGCCGTCCCGCTCCAACGCGACGCAGCCGCGCCCTTCGTTTCCTTGCCACTGGCCGCACCGCGAGACTGCAAAGGCCAGAAGAAAAAGGGCAGCGACGCCTCAGTTACCGAGACGCTTTCGGCCAAAGGCGGCTCGCTATGCATTCCGGCGATTGATGGATTGGGCGGAGCGCTCGAGTACCCGGGCGCTAAGCCCTCGGTGAAAGTGACGGTGACGGCGACAACGAAAGACGACGGCTTTCCGTACCCGCCAAACCAGCCAAACGCGAAAGCTGTGATTTACTTGGAGCTCGCTACCACGACCATCACGACGTTCGGAACGAGGCTGCGATCTGGCGCCGGCGTGACCGGCAAAGGCATCAAACCGCACTCAATGTACACCGCCTACTCGGCTTATAACGATTTCGGGATTTGGAGACAGCCGGATGGGGAGAACGTGTGTTTCGCGGTTGCTAAGGCAGGGAAGCACGGCGGAGTCATCGGCTTGGGTGCGCTTCTCCAGGGGCAAACCGTCGGCGTAGGGGAGTTTTCGGGATCGCCATTTCTGATCGAAATCTTTCCCGGTCAGGAATCCGGAGCCGGAACCAAGTGTTAGAGACGAAACACTGATCCGGGCGTCGTGATCTATCTCGATGAGGCGGCGGTACGTGAGGTACTCAGCTGGGACGGTCTCATCGCCGCGATGGAACGCGCACTTGCCGCGTTCTCGAACCGCGACGTCGTCCAACCGGTGCGCACGGTATTGACGGTTGAGAAAGAACGGCGCTACCTCGGGGTCATGCCGGTCATCTACGATACGGTGATGGGGGCGAAGCTTGTCAGCTTTTATCCCGGCAACGAAGGCACCGCATTCCCAACCCACGACGCGACGATCCTCGTCTTCGATACGCAGTCCGGCGAGCCGCTGGCGGCATTGGATGGGCGTCTTATCACCGAGATGCGCACCGCGGCGGTTTCCGCCGCGGTTACGAAATACCTCATGCCTGAAAACGCACGCGTTCTCGCGATTCTCGGCAGCGGCGTACAGGCACATTCGCATGTCGAGGCGCTCGCGCGCATCGGGGACTTCCGCGAAATTCGCGTCTGGAGCCGTACCCCCGAACACGCGCAGCACTTCGCGAACGAGCACGGCGCGGTCGCCACGGACGCAGCGTCGGCCGTGCGAGATGCCGACGTCATCGTCGTCGCCACCAGCGCCACGCAGCCGGTGCTCAAGGGCGAATGGCTCAAACGAGGAGCACACGTCAACGCGGTCGGCGCGAATCGTCCGCAGTGGCGCGAGCTCGATGATGCGGCAATGCGCAACGTACTCGTCGTCGATTCGCGCGAGGGAGCGATGCAAGAGTCGGGCGACGTCATCTTGTCCGGCGCCGAGATCTCCGCCGAGGCAGGCGAACTCTTTTCCGGCAAAAAGCAAGTGCCCCGTAGCGCCACGACAATCTTCAAGTCGCTCGGACTCGCGGTCGAGGATTTGGCCGCCGCCCAGCTCGTTCTTGGATTAGTGCAACAGATGCGTCGATAAGAACTCGGCGGTTGCGGTATCGGCCTCGACCCACGATTGCCAGCGGAGAAAACCGTGTATTTCATTCGGGATCACGATTTGCTGGAATGGGACGCGCGTGAGCTTGAGGCGCTCCACCAGATCGACCATTTGATGAAAATGCACGTTGCGGTCGTCGTCGCCTTGAATCAAGAGCACCGGTGAACGCCAGCTTGCGATGTACGCGTCGGGCGACGAAAACCAGGCCGTCCGCAGGAACTTCTTCTCGTCAAACGTTTGATAGCGCTTGACCATCGTCGGAAACCAGTCGCCTTCCATCGACCAGTCGTGCACGCCGTGAAAGTCTACCCCCGCCTTGAAGATGTTCGAGTTCTTGGCGAGTGCAAGCGCCGTGAGGTAGCCGCCGTAGGAGCCGCCCCAGATGCCGATGCGGTTTGCGTTGACGCTGGGATCGTTCTGCAGGTAACGCGCTCCCGCGAGCACGTCTTGGTACTCCGCGGCACCCGCGGGTCCAGCACGATCCGGGTACTGGAAATCATGGCCGTATCCGATACCCAGACGGTAATTGAGCGAGAGCACGACAAACCCGCGTGAAGCAAGATACTGATTCGCCGCATACGCGTACGAGTAGTAGTCCATGTAATGCCAGGTGAGCAACATCTGGCGAGACGGTCCGCCGTGAACGAAAATGACCGCGGGTTTCTTGCGTGCGCCTCCGGGTGCATCGAAGACTTGGCCGTGGATAAGCCATCCGTCGGCAGCGCGGAACGACACTTCTTTAGGCGTGACGAGATTGGGAGGGAAACTCGCTGGTATCTGATCGGCGTTGAGGGTTCGTCCGTTCGCGGCGATCGTCATCGGTGCACGCGAGCCCGCCTGAACGTAGGCGACGCCGTCGCTCGTCGCGGCCGGCCACCATTCGCTGTTGGCACCGCGCGTCACCGGCGTTGGCGTACCTCCACCAGTCGCGGAAACGCGAAAGACGTGACGCCGATCGTCGTCGCCCGGCGTCGCGCCCGTGTTCGCGGTGTAGTACACCGTTTGCAAATCCGGCGAAACGCTCGTATCTTCAATCATGAACGATCCAGGGGTGAGAAGGCGCGCGGCACCGCCGTTCGCCGGCACGGCGTAGAGATGAGGCCAATTCGACGCTTCCGAAACGAAAAGCAACTGATTGCCCGCGATCCACTGCATCTGCGGACCATTGATCCCCGGCAGCGAGTCGCGCAAACCGTTCCCGCTGCGCCAAGCGGCGTGGGCGTCACCACCATCTGCGTCTGTAACCCAAATCTGCCAGGGAACCGAGTATTGTTTGAGCGGATCTTGCGGCGGGCCGCCGTCGCCACCGATACGAACGAATGCAATGCGCGTACCATCCGGCGACCATTTCGGAGAGAAGTCATGCGATGTCGATGGGGCGAGATATGCGATTGGCGTGGCGTCGTTGCGATAGATGCCGATGAACGAGTGATCGTCGCGATCGGAGGTAAACGCCAGTGCGGTACCATCCGGCGACCATGCCAGATCGCCGTCTTTGCCGCGATCGAAGAATAGCTCTGCGGCGGCCTTGCCGCCATCGATCGGTGCCGACCACACGTCGTTATCCGGATCGTCGACGAATGCGACCCGAGTGCTATCGGGCGAAACGACGGGAGCGTCGCCCGAACCCAACGCCACGGGAGCGCTCGTGCCGCTCGTCGCCACTGACAGAACGGTCATCTTTGGCTCTTTCGGATTGGAAGCAGGATTGGGCCAGGGATGTGCGGGCCAGTTCGCGTCGTGATCGCCTCCGCGCACGTAGACGATGTACTTCCCGTCGCGCGATATGTTGAGATTGGTGATCTCTTGCCCATCGTCACCCGCCGAATGCCAGAGTTCCCGGGGCGCGTAGGCGGGCGCACTCGCGAACCAGATGCTCCGCGTCCCGCTCTCGTTGAGCACGTAGGCGATGCTCTTTCCGTCGGGGCTCGCCACGAGTTGCATCGGCAGTGGGAAGCTTAGGATCTGCGCTAGCGAAAAGAGTGCTCCTAGAATTGCGTGCATGCCGTTATCTCCGCTCCAGTAGCGTAACGCCGTGATCGTGACTCACCGGTCGGTAGACTCCGCGGTCGATGTCGCGGCGTAACAGGGGTAAGATCCGTGAGTCCCAGGCTACCGACGAATAGCGTTCGTCCATCAGAACGTACTGCGGTTGCCTGCTGAGCCCTACCGCCGCGTGCGGATCAAAGCCCAAGTGCGCATAGATTTCGTCGTACGTCCCGATGCCGGCCGTTTGCGGGATCTCTGCGATCAACCGCGCGGTGGCGGCATCGCGTGGCTGCGGCCAGCGCAGGAAATGTCCCAAGTGCAGCGGGCTAAGAAATATCAAAACGATCGCGGACAATGCTGCGGCCGTCGCAATCCAACGCCGGCCGCCGATCGACGCCAACAGCGGCGCTCCACCGACCGCGAAGGCCACGAGGACGTACGGGATCCAGGCCGCCGCATAATGCTGCCCCATCGTGTACATGAGCGGCTCGCGCGACGCCAGCACTTCCACCATCCCTGGTATCGCCAACACGATGCAGCGAGAGCGGAGCGGTATCAATGCGAGCGGCACGAATACTTCAAGCAAATAGGTAACGCGCTCGGCGATCTGCCGCGGCCAGGGTTCGCCACGTGCGTAGCCCCACCACTGGTAAAAGTGACTTGGAATCCACGCCGCGTTCGCGGCTGCGATCGGGCGAATCAGCGCGAAGTATGCCGCGAAGACGGCTACCGATGCCGCCATCGCGATGACGCCGAACGCGACGCCGTATCGTTCCCGGCGCGGGAGAAAATACACCGCTGCGCAAGCCCCCAAGAACGCCATCGCCGGGGCTTGGTCTTCCTTAATCGACAGCGCGATGGCAAGCAGCACGTAGGCGATCGCCCAGCGCCGCGCGTCGATCGCCCATAGGAGCCATGCTACCGTCGCGGGCGCAAATGCCATCTCGTGAAAATCGGTGAACGTCACCCCCTGTAACGGCGGGTAGAGCAACGCGATGCACGCGAGCAGTGCCGCATTTGCATCGCTCGTGCGCCGCCGCGCGATTGCATAAATTGCGGGCGCCACCAACGACGTTGCCGCCGCCTGTATTGCGACCAATGCCAGCGCCGAATGCGTAAGCAAGAGAAACGGAACGCACACGTAGAGAATGGGTGAAAAATGGTACGCGAAATGATTCGTGTTTTCGAGCGTATTGCGAAAGCCGCCAAACGCACTTGCAATCGTCTGTACGAACAGCCCCAAATCGGCTCCGGAATGAAACGTGAGATACCGGTCCGCCCCCAAGACAAAAAATATGGCGGCGTACGCGAACGTTGCACCCGCGACGACAGCCCCCGCCCTAGAGGATTGCGTCACGCCACGCTGCGGTAAGCAGCCGTCGGGCGATTAGTTCCCTTCTCGGCTGGGGAAGAAGGCGCCATGAAATTACTGCTCATTTTCGCGCTTACCTTAGCGCCGCTGACAGCGCAGGCGCAAACCGCTAGCACGATGCCGCCCTACACGTCATCTGCAAGCGCCAATCCGGCCGTTTCGTCATCGGCCAATCCGATGGCATCAGGCGCGATGACCGGCGCCGGTACTCCCAATCCACTTGCCAGTCCGACCTCAACTCCGCCCCTTGAAGAGAGCACCACGACGACATCGACAAGCGGCGGCGGCTCTTGGGGATTGTTAGGATTACTCGGGCTCCTCGGACTCATTGGCTTGCGCGGAAGCTCGCGCCCGACAACATAGAAAAAGCACATGCTACGGTAGGTAGCGATCGAGCCAGTCCAGCCACATGGCGGTGAGCTCCTCCGTGTTGCGTGGGGTATCCGGACCGTGCGTTGGGGCGTCGAAGACGACGAATTTCACGGGCCGGTGATTGTCGCGCAGCGCATGAAAGAGCGCGTACGACATCGTCACCGGCACCACCGGGTCGCGCGTCGTGCTCCAAATGAAGGTTGGCGTCACGATGTTCGCGGCGAACGTAATCGGCGACACGCTCTGATAGTGCTTCATCCCGTCCGCCAGGTACGGCGTTATGGCAGCCTGATAGTAACGATCCTGAACGTTCGACACGGAAAGGTCGTACGATTGCGCCTCGACGTTGACTGCGGCCCCTGAGACTGCGGCCTTCCACTGGGTATCGTGGCCGATCAGCCATGACGTGAGCAAGCCGCCGTACGACCAGCCGCAGACAGCCACGCGCGTCGCATCTGCCTGCGGCAACGCCTTCACCGCCGCCAAGCCCGACATAATATCCGCCGACGGACCATCAACCGTATCGCCGACGACGGCAAGCAAAAAGGCGTTGCCGTCGTCATCGCTTCCACGATAGTTCGGGGAAAAAACGATGTAGCCGTGGGCGGCAATGAGTTGCGCGATCGGCCAGTCCCCTCCGTACGAAGCCCCCCCGAGGCTTTGGATGATCGACAAGCCCGGACCGCCGTGGATATCGACGACGACCGGATACCTATGGCCTGGAACCATCATCGGCGGATACGTCAACACGCCGTACTCATGAAAGCCGCCCGGGCCGTTCCATTCAATCGGCGCGATTCGACCAAGCGACATGTGCGTCACGAAATCGTTGAAATGCGTCAAGCGGCGCGCGGGCGAGTTTGGCGATGGAAGGTAGTAGAGTTCGCGCAGGTGACGTGCGTCGGTTCCCAAGAACGCGATCGCACCGCTGCGCGCGACGCTTGCTGCAATACCGGCGTCAAAGGTGCTGCTCTGATACGCGTCACACGTTATCTCAAGTCCACCGAGCGACAAGACCTGCGGATGCTCTCCAGCTCGCCACAGATACGCTCGCGAGTGCGTTGCGTCGTTTCCGCACGCAAGCAGCGTTCGTGAGTCCGGCATCCAAAGCGTTCCACCGACGTCGCGATCGAAACCGGTTGTCGCCGGCCGATCGCTTCCGCCGGCAACGACGCGCACCGTGTTTTGGGCTAAGAAGTCGCCGTCTTGCGCGTACCAGTACAGCAAGCGGGTGCCGTCCGGCGAAAACTGTGGAGCAAGTTCGACCGACGGGTGAGCGGTGAGCTTTGAAATCGATCCGGTGGCGGCGTCGAGCATCTCCACCGTCGAGTACTCGTCATCGCCCGAAAACGTGTTGGGCAGCCGAACGAAGGCGATCCGCCTGCCATCGCGCGACCAGCTGAACGCGGAGGTGAAAATGCCGCTCGCATCGGTCGGCGCAACGGTCCAGCTGCCGTGCGTCAGCCGCCGAGCCTTGCTGCCCGAAAGATCGGCGAGCCACAAATGCACCGGCGGCGTCAACGAGGTTTGTGTGTAATCGTTGTCGCCGGCTTCGAAGTAGTCATTGTTCGAGGGTGCATCGTAGGCGCTAAAGAGTATCGCGCGGTCATCGGGACGCCATGCGAAGTCGGTGATGTCGCCGCCAACGCGCGCGATCAACCGCGGCTCACCGGCATTCCACCAGACTAACGAGGCCCGGCCGTCTCGCTCCTGAAGATATGCGAGTTGGCGGCCGTCCGGCGACCAGCGAGGCACGCTGACGTCGCCGCCGCGAACCAACAGCAGGTCGCGCGCGCTGGTAACATCGATAAGATGAAGCTCGTGAACGTAGACGTTCTTCGCATAATTCGTTCGGACGATCACAACCGCGATCCGGTCCCCCGCCGGGGTAATGGCCGGCTGTTCAAGATCGATTATCCGCCGAATGTCCTGCGTTTCAAAGGTCCGCGAGGCTCCCCGGATCGGCACCGCCGAAATGCCGATCCACGCCAGGAGCAGGACGCCGATCATCCAACGGCGCCGCCCCATCGTTATTAGGAACATGAAGCCACGCATTTCGTCCATCCTCGCCCTCGTTCTTCTGCTGGCCGCCGCGCCCGGCCGAGCCCAGGCCGGCCAACAGCACGTCGTGCTGGCCGGAGGATGCTTTTGGGGAATGCAGGCGGTTTTTGAGTCAGTGCGTGGGGTAAGCAGTGTGGTCGCCGGTTACGCTGGGGGCAATGCCGTCACGGCGCACTATGAGATCGTCAGCACGGGGATGACCGGACACGCAGAGTCCGTCAAAATAACCTACGATCCCGCGATCATTTCCTTTAAACAGTTGCTCGACGTCTATTTTCTCGTCGCGCACGATCCAACCGAACTCAATCGCCAGGGCCCAGACGAAGGCAGCCAGTACCGTTCGGAGATCTTCTATGAAAGCGCAGCTCAGCGCGATACCGCGCTCGCCTACATTGCCGCGCTCGATCGCAAGCACATCTATTCAGACCCGGTCGTGACCAAAGTCGAGACGATGCGTGGCTTTTATCCAGCCGAGGGTTACCACCAGGATTTTGCGCTGCACAATCCCGACGACGGCTACATTGTGGTCAACGACCTCCCCAAGTTGCGCAAGCTTCGTGAAGAGTTTCCCCAGCTTGTGAATTGGAATTCTCCAACCGCTAAGCTCGGCAGCTAGCTTAACTCGGAGCGTCGTTTGTATGCTGGAAATAACTGCGGGGATCGAAGTACCATTCCGGTAGCGACGCCGGGAAGGTAATGTCGTTGAAATCGTAATCCACGGTTGCATCGCGCCCGAGGTATTCTTCGTCCTGCTCGTAGGTGGGGGTTCCGTGGATGTGCGTGACAACCGGCATGTTGTTCATCCATCCCAGGGTGATCGTAAAGAGCATGGGATACACGTGATGTGTATCTTCTTCATACAGTTTGTCGGTAGCCACGACTTCTTGCAGCTCGAGGGTTCGGCCGTCTACGTAGAGTTCGCGCAGACGATTGCGATCGGGATCGCGCCGCGGCATGAGGCTGACGTGAGTGAGGTGGCCCTGCTGCTGGATGTTGGTGACGCGATAGTCGAACTCGCCCAGCGACGTCACGCTGGCGATCGTCGGCGGCAGCGATCCGCTCGGCTCGGGCGTCGGCACGAATTCCCGCGGATTGGTGTGAGGATGCACCGGCGCCGGTTCAAAGAGGTCCGCAGTCGGCGGACCGGGATCCCACGGTTCATTAAATGAGGGCCGCAGGAACTCGAGGGTGCCGCGCGCCGAGCCGCGATAGACTTTGCGCCCGAGCGCTGCGCGATCCGAGGTGCGGCACCAGACGTGATACGTGTAACTCCACAGCAGATCGGGATACCCGTCGTCGAGCGTCTGCTTGCGGACGAGCGTGTACGTAACGTAGGGCGGCGGAGGCCGATGCGAACGAAATTGCCGGCGGATTAAGAACAGCAAACGCTCGGGCGACGGTAACGCCACCGGCGTTGGACTCGCCGTCGGACGTGGGGTTGTGCGGACGTACCATGGCGGCAACGTTCCGCCCGCCCGCGAGGGCGCCGCAACGGCCAGCGCGGTGAGCACGACAAACGCGCCCGCAAGAAAGGCTTTCATGCGATATTCTTCACGCACCTTAACGCGGCGCCATTCGCAGCGCCCCGTCGAGGCGGATCACTTCGCCGTTGAGCATTTGGTTTTCGACGATGTGGCGGGCAAGCGCGGCATACTCCGTCGGCCGGCCAAGTCGCGCCGGAAACGGGTTCTGCTTTCCAAGTGAGTCACGCGCAGCCTCCGGTAATCCCGCAAGCAGCGGGGTATCGAAGATGCCCGGCGCGATGCTGACCACGCGAATCTGATGTTGCGCGAATTCGCGCGCCACGGGTAACGTCAAACCAACCACTCCGCCCTTCGATGCGGCATATGCAGCTTGCCCGATCTGCCCCTCGAATGCTGCTACCGAAGCCGTGCAGACGATCACGCCGCGGTCTTCGCCCGGTTCGACCGGTTGCTCGATCATCGCCGCGCCGGCGAGACGAATGACGTTGAACGTCCCGATTAAATTGACGGTTATCACCTTGGTGAAATGCGCTAGCGGCTGCGGACCGTCGCGCCCGATCGTTCGCTCGGCTGTAGCAATTCCCGCGCAATTGATTGCACCGTGAAGTGCTCCAAACTCGCGCCGTGCGAGATCGATGGCCCGCTTCACCGCAGACTCGTCAACGACGTCGGTCTGCGCGTAGCGCACGCTTGACCCCAACTCCTTTGCCAGTTGCTCGCCGCTCTGACTAAGGTCGCAAATCACAACGTTTGCTCCGCATGACGCGAACTCGCGAACGCACGCCGCTCCCAAGCCCGAGCTGCCGCCGGTAACCAAGAACGTTTTCCCAGGCAATTTCACCGCAGTCGTTCCTTCCAGTGCGTCGAAACACGCACCGTGACCAAAAAGTTTGCGCTTTCGTTCTTCACGCTAGCGACGCTCGCCCTCGCGTGCTTGCTCATCCTGCCACGCCACGCATCCCACCCTCGGCGAATCGCCGCAGTGATTCCGACGCCGTCGTCCGCACCAACCACAACTCCGCCGCCTGCACCCCTGCCGTCTCCAATAGCCTCGCAACCGGGGCAGACCTCTCGACCGTCGCCGGTTTCATCAACCGCTAATGGCCCGCGGCTCGCCCTGATCGTTGACGACTGCGGCCAATGGATCGACACCGAACGCGGGTTCATTGCATTGGACGTGCCGGTCACGCTTTCGGTTCTTCCCGACGTTCGTTATACCGCAACCATTGCGCAGGAGGCGGCGGCCGCCGGAAAAGGCGTGATGCTGCACCTCCCGATGGAAACGCTTTCGGGTCTCAATCCCGGCCCCGGAAAAGTCACGACCGAAATGACCGATGCGCAAATCGCCGCGCAAGTTGAGGCCGATCTCGCTTCGGTTCCAGATGCACAAGGCGTCAACAATCACGAGGGAAGCCGCGCCTCCGCCGACGAGCGTGTGATGCGCGACGTTATCGGCGTGCTCGCAAAACACGGAAATCTCTTCTTCATCGATTCGCGAACGAGTGCCGCATCGGTAGGCGAGCAGGTAGCCCAAGCGCAAGGCATCCCCACTGCCGGGCGCGACGTTTTCCTCGATAATGAGGCCTCAGTGGAGTACACCGCCCAGCAGCTGCGCCAAGCCGCCGCCATCGCGCGACAAAACGGCAGCGCGATTGCGATCGGGCATCCGCGGCCGACGACACTGGAGGCGGTCAAAATGATGATCCCCGAGCTTGAAGATTCGGGGATCCATTTCGTCCTCGCGCAGGACGTCGTTAGCGATCGTCAGTAGCGCGGATCCATTGCTCCGCCCACCGTGCCAAAGCGTCGAGCGGCGCTTCGAGTTCCCGTCCGCGTCGCGTTAGCTCGTACGATACGCGGATCGGCGAACCCGACTCAACGTGCCGGCGAATGATCTGCATCGATTCAAGCTCGCGCAGCCGTTCGGTGAGCAGGCGATCGGAAATGCCGGGAATTGCTGACAGCAACTCGTTGAAGCGGTGGGGGCCGGGAAGGAGCACGCGAATAATCGCGCCGCTCCAGCGCCGGCCGATCAATTCGACCGCACGATGAAACCTCGGGCAAAGACGCACTTGACTACTTGACATAGGTTGCGAGCGGTGTTACTCTCCGCACATAACTTACCATAAGTTGGTTGCTAATACAAGATAAGCTGGAGGCCTGGGTATGGACATCGCTTTCCTCATCGTGCGCATCATTATCGGACTGGGCATCGCCGCGCACGGAGCGCAGAAACTCTTTGGCTGGTTTGGAGGGTACGGCATCGCCGGCACGGGTGGATTTTTTGAAAATCTCGGCTTTCGCCCCGGGCGGCATTTCGCTGCGGCAGCCGGGTTGGGCGAATGCGCCGGGATACTGACCGCTCTCGGTCTGGGCGGTGCGCTCGGCCCCGCACTCACGATTATGGTGATGGTCACGGCCATTCTCGCGGTACATCTCGGCAAAGGGTTCTTCACGGACAAAGGCGGGCCCGAACTGCCGTTGTTGTATATTGCCGGCTCGCTCGCGATCGCGTTCGCGGGAAGCGGAGCGTATTCACTCGATCGCGTCTTCGGCATTACGTTCTTAACCGCCGGTAACCAAGTCTGGCTTGCGATCGCGGCAGCCATTGTATTGGGCGTCGTAAACTCACTCATGCGTCGCCCCACGTCGAAGGCCGCCGCCTAGGGCTGTGCCGTTCATCCCTCGCGGTGGAACGGGCAGTGGCGTTCTTCGAGGTAGCGGCGGTCCGCTCCACACCGGCCGCGGTGTTGCCGGCGGCGACGGCGTGAAGACATTGCTGGGCGCAATCGGCGTTGCAGGCTGCACGTACGGTGTCGGCAATCCGACTACGCGCAAGCGCGTCCGAATCTCCAGCTCGGCATCGTTGGCATCGTACGAGACGTCGTCACCCAGCGCGCGCAGCACCGGACCCGCCGGCACGAACAGCGTATGTAGTACGTCCGTGCCCGGACGTGCGATCCGTATTCGAACGAGTCGTCCGTCGTGTTGAAGCACCACAATGTCATCTTCGAACCACGCTCGATCCGCCAGGCGCAAGATCACTTGCGCGAGCGGCATGAATACGCGACCGCCCTGCACGTAGGCTCTCCCATACGAGCGAAACGGACGACCGTCGATAAGCACCGTGACCGGTGCGGCTGGTGGGAATACGGGCACCGCGCAGCGATATACCGCATCGGATGCAGCGATTCATCTCTGCGCTTCGTCAAGGCGGCCAGCGTTTCTCTCGCGACGGATGTGCCTTTCTCGCGCAGTCGATCGCCTTCAACGCCCTCTTTGCGCTCTTTCCTCTGACCGTCCTAGCTTTGAGCGCGGCAACCTTAGTGTTGCCTAACGCGGAGCACCGGGCACTCGCCTTCTTCGATACGCTCGCTCCGGCACTCCATGATTACATCGCGGCGAACTTGGCAAGCTATTTGTACGGGCGCGGCATCACGAGCACGATCGCATTCATCGTGCTTGTGTGGTCGGGCAAGAATCTCTTCATGTGTCTTGCTTACGCGCTGGATCGAGCGCTCGGCGTGCCCCGCGGACGGCCGTTGGTGCATAATCTTGCCCTCGCGCTCGTTATGCTTCCGTTGACCGGTCTCTTGTTGATCCTTGCGATCTCACTCCCGGTCGTTATCGCGGTATTTTTCCGCATCGCCGGGATCGAAGATCCGAGCCGGGCCACGCACCTTCTCGCGTACCTCGTCTCCATCGCGCTCGTCTTTATCGTTACGGTGATGCTCTATCGCTGGCTGCCCAACCGAGGCGTGTCCTGGGGGTTCGCATTTCGCGGCGCGGCTACCGTTGCCATCGCGTGGCCTATCCTCCAGTTTGCTTTTGCGCAATACACGACGCACGTTGATTTCACGCATGTCTACGGCGCGCTCTCCGCGCCGTTTGTCTTGCTGCTATGGTTTTATTTTATCGGATGCATTTTTCTTTTCGGTGCCGAGTATAGCGCCGCTTGGTCTGCGTCGAAATGACGCTCGTGTTCATTCACGGTGCCGGCTGTACGGGCGGCGTTTTCAAAGCACAATTGGCAGCCTTCCCACAGGCGCGAGCGATCGCTCTCCCAGGACACGGTAATGGGTGCGGCGACGCGCCGGCGAGCATTGCGGAGTTCGCCGACGCGGTTGCCTTCGAACTGCGCGGGCATGCGCCTCGCTCGGTGGTTCTCTGCGGAAGTTCGATGGGAGGTGCCATCGCACTCGAGCTCGCGCTTCGCCGCGAACCGTTTGTCCGTGCCGTCGCACTTATCGGATCGGGCGCAAAGCTTCGGGTCGCTCCCGCGATTTTTGCGTCGCTCGAAGCCGATTTTGCGGCGGGCGCGCGCTCGTTAGCGCAACACTTCTATGCCGATCCAACGCCCGAGCGAGTGGACGCTGCGGTTGAGGATATGCTAACTGTTGGTCAGGCGCAAACGCTGCGCGACTTCCACGCGTGCGACGCTTTCGATGCGACCCAGGGCCTCGACGCCCTGAGCATCCCGCTCGTAGCAATCGCCGGCGAGCAGGACGTTCTCACGCCGCCGAAATTCTCGCAGTGGGTGGCCGACCGGGTGAGGGGTGCTTCGGCACGAATACTTCCCCGAGCAGGCCATTTCGCGATGATCGAGCAGCCTGCGGAAACGAACAGCGCGCTTCGCGCGTTCGTCGATCGCGTTGGCACTGATTGAGAGGACCCTTTTGCGCCGGCTGATTCTCCCACTTCTGGGTTCCGTGCTCCTGATGGCGGCGGCATCACCGCAGCCGTCACCGCAACCGAGCCGAGCTCCGCTCGTTACGCCTTCGCCGGCCGCGCCGGCATTTCTCTCACAAGCGCCCACCGTACTCGTCTATCCGTTCGACGTTCAAGGGCTCGATCCGAAGGTCGGCATAGCGATTGCGCAAATTCTCGCTCAACAAATGGGTGCGGCCGGTCAGATTAACGTTCTCCCCGTTCCCGCGCACGTGCAGCGTCCCGATTTCCAAAACTATGCGCGAGATCAACGGGCCGATTTTTATATCAGCGGCTACGTGACGCCCATCGGGCAAGTCGCGTCGGTCGTCG
Source organism: Vulcanimicrobiota bacterium (assembly GCA_963752765.1). Lineage (GTDB taxonomy): Bacteria > Vulcanimicrobiota > Vulcanimicrobiia > Vulcanimicrobiales > Vulcanimicrobiaceae > JAFAHZ01. Next base: position 317,111 of record CAVVZD010000008.1, on the reverse strand, counting down.
AGCAGGTCGTTACGGTCGACAGCGGAGTCATTCTCTTTTCGCAAACGGTGGAAGTAACCACTGTCGCGGACGTCGCCTCACAGGCCCTACAGGCGCGAGCCGAAATTTTGATGTTCGTCGGACGCGGCACGCAAAACATCGAATCACAAAGCGCCAATACTCCTGCGCCCACGTCGAGCAACGGCGCCCAAGTCAAGATTGGGGGCCTGAGCAGCATCGTGGATTCCGTCTTCCACCATAAAGGCGCAGGCGCGTCGTCTCCCTCGCCAACGCCCGTGACCAAGCCCGCTCGCGGCGTCATCGTTGCTCCAGTCTCGGCTTCGGGCAGTATGAGCGCCACCGACCTTACCAATGCCACGAACGAATTGTATTTCGCCGCGAATCGCCACTACAACGCGCAGCTGACGTCGGCAAGATCGAACGTTGCACAGACGGCAGACTCGATTTGCGGAACGAATCGCAATAACACGATCGCGACCGGTACGCTTTCCCAAGGGGCCGTCAAGCACGGTCACCAAATTCTTTTCACCCTACAAGTCTACACGTGCTTCGGTGCCGTTCTCGCGAGCGAAACCGGCAAGGGCGGCTCCGCGAAGAGCGCGATTGATGCCGCCGTCGCGGCCTACGTCGCCGATCACCCGGATAACAGCTAGCTGGCTATTGGTCGAACAGTCCGGCGGGCGGATCGATGATGACCAACCGATTCGACAGGTCCACGCTGCGCACGATGGCGTCCACCATGGGGATCCGATGTCCCTCGACGACGAGCATATCACTTGCCGGAAAGTGCTCGATCTGCTCTACGACCCCATGGTGGACGCCATGGATATCGCGCACCGCGCAACCGATGAGATCGGAGTCGAAGAACTCACCGGGCTCCAGCGTAATACGCTCGCGCTCTGCATAGAGCGTCGCACCCACGAAGGACTGCGCCGCGTCGCAGTCCGTGACCCCCTCGAATCGAATGAGCAATCTTCCCTTGTGCGCACGGATTGTCGCAATGCTCACGGCTCGCGCCTCGCAGCGAAGGTTGCTGCCAACTAAAAAGACGGCGCGACCCGGAGTTGTCGGGTCGCACTTCAACTCTCCGGTTAGGCCGAACGTTCCCGAAATGCGTCCAACAGCAACGTCATTGCTGTTCGGGCTCTTCATGCTCGTCGCCATCGGATGCTTCATCAGTATCGAAGATGTCGACGGAGACACGGTCTTCCGCGGTCGCGCGAACGATCGTGCGCAACGCGTGTGCGACACGCCCGCTTCGCCCGATGACCTTCCCAAGATCCTCGGGATCGACCACGAGTTCGATGACCGGTTCGCCTTCTTCGTCCATGAAAAGCTCAACGTGCGTTTCGTCCGGCCGTTGCACCAGTTTGCTCGCAAGGAAGCCCAGGAGCTCCGTCGCACGGCGGTGGCCGGCCCACGGATCGGCGGACGCCGCGCTCGTGCGACGCTTGTTGGCGTATTCGCGCGGCCGCGATGGCCGCTGCTCGCGCTGCGGTTGCCCGCGGGGAGGGCGTCGCGGCTGCTCCTCTTCGGGCTCGATCTCGTCAATAACGGTTTCGCCCGATGCGATCTTGCGCGCGCCTAGCGTAGGGCGGCGCTCGTTCTCTTCTGATCCTTCGCCGAATAAGCCGAATTCGTCATCGAACGCGCTCATGATGAGCCTCCCTTCTCGCTGCGCGGCCTGCGCTTCGTCGTCGGTATCGGACCGCGCTCCATGATTCCCTTTTCCGCAAACAGTCTGCGCACGGTCATTGACGGTTGCGCTCCCTTCGAAAGCCACTCTTTTGCCTTGCCTTCGTTGACGACGATCGTCTTGGGTTCCGTGCGTGGATTGTAGTGTCCGAGAATTTCAATGAAGCGGCCGTCACGCGGTGCCCGCGCGTCTGCCACGACAAAGCGATACGTCGGTTGTTTTTTCGCGCCGATCCGGCGCAGTCTGATTTTTACCAGTAATTTACCTTTTAGGCGCTGCCTTCCGCCGAGCTGCTTCATCATCTTTCGCGCTTGATCGAATTGCCGCACGAGCCGGTTCACCTCGGAAACCGTCGTGCCCGAGCCCGACGCAATCCGTTTGCGCCGCGAACCATTGAGCACATCGGGGTAACGGCGCTCGCGCCGCGTCATCGAGCAGATGATCGCTTCGATCTTCCCCAGTTCCTTTTCGGGTAGCTCGAAATCTCTTGGCAATGCCTTTGACAGGCCCGGAACGAGTTTGAGCATCTCGGTCATCGAGCCGAGCTTTCGCATTTGGCGCATTTGTTGCAGGAAATCGTCGAGTGTAAACGCCTGCTTGAAGAGCTTTTCTTCCAGCACTTTGGCTTGTTGGGCAGTATACAGCTCTTGCGTCTTCTCAATAAGCGTCAGCACGTCGCCCATCCCGAGAATGCGCGATGCCAAGCGATCGGGATAGAAGGGCTCAAGCGCCGTAACCTTTTCGCCGACGCCGATGAACTTTACAGGAGCGCCGGTGACGCTGTGAATAGACAACGCCGCGCCGCCTCGCGTGTCGCCGTCCATCTTCGTGAGAATTACGCCGGTGATGCCTAAGCGATCGTGAAACCCCTTCGCGACGTTCGTTGCCTCTTGACCGGTCATTGCGTCGGCCACGAGCAAAATCTCTTTGGGGCCGACCGCTGTCTTGATCCGCGCTAGCTCGTCCATAAGAGCGTCGTCGATCTGCAATCGCCCCGCGGTGTCAACGATCACGGTGGACAGTGTGAGCCGCCGCGCCTCGTCGACCGCCTCACGCGCGGTCTTGACGGGATCCTGCGAGCCTCGCTCGTACACCGGCAAGTCGATCTGCTTTCCGAGCGTCTGCAGTTGCGTGATGGCGGCCGGGCGATACACGTCCGCGGCGACCAGCAACGATCTCCGTCCTTGCTCCTTTAAGCGCAGCCCGAGCTTCGCGGCTTGCGTGGTCTTTCCGGAACCCTGTAAGCCGACGAGCATAATGACCGACGGCGGCGTGTCGGAGAATTGTAAACGCTCCGCACTCGAGCGGCCTTTCGTCGAGCCGCCAAGTAAGTCGACAAGCTCGTCGTACACGATTTTGACAATTGTTTGCGCCGGCGACAACGACTCGAGCACGTTCGCGCCGATCGCCTTTTCTTTGGCGCGCGCAACGAACGCTTTGGCGGCACTCAGCGAAACGTCGGCTTCGAGGAGCGCGACGCGTACCTCGCGCAGCGCTTCGTTGACGTCGGATTCGCTAAGGCGTCCGCGTCCGCTCAGGCGCGAGAAAACTGCGCCTAAGCGTTCGCTGAGTTGATCGAACAATGAGAGCCCCTATGCGTTCGCGGAAGAGCCTGCCGTCGTTTCGTCAATGCGCTTCACCGCATCGCCGACGGTCTTGATCTTCTCTGCTTCCTCGTCGGGAATATCAATATTGAATTCTGTCTCGAACGCCATCACCAGCTCGACTTGATCGAGCGAGTCTGCACCGAGATCGTCGGTAATCGACGCTTCGGGCGTGACTTCAGATTCGTCGACACCCAGCTGCTCGACGATGATCTTCTTGACTTTGTCTAAGGTGGTGGACATTACGTCTCCTTACTCTAAAGAAATCACATGAGCACGCCGCCGTCGACGACCAGTGTTTGCCCCGTTATGTAGCCGGCGTCGTCCGAGCAGAGAAAGGCCACCGCGCCGCTTACGTCTTCGGGTCTCCCAGCACGACCGAGAGCTGCCTGCTTGATCAAAAATTCCCGTGCGCCGTCTGGCATCTTCTGGGTCATGGCTGTCTCGATCAGGCCCGGTGCAACGGCGTTGACTCTTATATTCCTCGAACCCAACTCCTTTGCCAGCGACTTGCAGAGGCCGATCAAGCCTGCTTTCGATGCGGCATACGCCGCCTGGCCCGCATTACCGATGATGCCCACAATGCTGCTCATCAGCACGATCGAGCCGCTGCGCTGCTTCATCATCGGTTTCGCCACGGCACCGCACAAATAAAACGCAGATTTTAGGTTGACGCTCAACATCTGCTCTAAGGTTTCCGGCCGCAGGCGAAGGAGCAACGCGTCTGCCGATTGCCCCGCATTGGCGACCGCGCAGTCGATGCGACCGAAGCGCGAAAGCGTCTCGGCGACGACCTGCTCGACCGAAGACGCATCGGCAACGTCGCCAACGAATATGTGTGCCACAGCGCCCGCGCGTACCGCGGCACAGAGGCCGGCCGTTTCCTCGAGCGCAGCCGTATCCCGGCCGACCAATGCGACGTCGGCGCCGCGTTTGCAAAAGTCGACTGCAATTGCCCGCCCGATGCCTCGGCTCGCGCCCGTGATTAGCGCGCATTTCCCCGCAAATGTCACGCTTCCACCTCGACGCCGTTGCCGGCTGCGCGCACGATCGTTTCGCGAAGCTTTTCAATGGCGTCGTGGTCGCTGACGGTTACGGTCTTTGGTGCGCCTTCCATTCTTCGCATTAGCGGGCCTAGAACCGAAGACGCGCCAAATTCCACGACCAAATCGAGGCCGTAGGATACCACCGTTTGCGCGGTGTCATGCCAGCGAACTTCCTGCACGATCGACTGCACCAAGTTACGCTTGATCGTTTCCACGTCTTGGTACGGCCGCGCATCGACATTCGAGACAACGTCAAACCGTGGGACGGAAAACGATCCCGCTTCCACGGCTGCTCGAAAACGCTCGACAGCCGGCTGCATCAACTCACTATGCCACGCTCCAGATACGTTGAGAGGGACGACGCGTTTCGCGCCGGCGGCCAGCATTGCATCGGCAGCCGCAGTTACGGCATCCAAGTCGCCGCTAATCACAATTTGCGTCGGCGCGTTAAAATTTGCTAACTGAACGCGCTTGCGCGTGGCCGTACGCGTCGAGTCAGCGATTTCGCGAACGCGATCCGCCGCTAATCCCAAAACAGCCGTCATGCCGCCACCAGCTCGATCGGCGGCTGCCTGCATCGCCTCAGCGCGTTCTCCGACGATCTGCAGCGCGTCTTCGAACGTCACCGCGTCGGCGACGACGAGACTACAAAATTCCGCGAACGAGTGTCCGGCCGTAACGATCGGCGACAGAACGTCGCCGACGGCGGCATAGAGTGCAACGTTCGTTGTAAAGATCGCGGGCTGGCTATTGCGCGTCTCCCGTAACACCGCCTCCGGCCCTTCTCGCGCGAGCGTCAACAGGTCGTAACCGAGGATCGCGCTTGCCCGGGAGAAGCACTCGCGCGCCCTCGCGCTGCGCGCAGCCACGTCGACGCCCATCCCAACGACTTGGGAGCCTTGTCCCGGAAAGACAACGCCGATTTTCATCCCGCGCGACTCTTTCCATTGGAATACCATTTCCAGGCAACGGCACCCCACGAGAGACCGCCGCCGAAGGCGACGAAGATGATGATGTCGCCGTTTTTCAGTTTGCCCGCACGAGCAAATTCCGAAAGTGCAATCGGGATGGAGGCCGCCGACGTGTTACCGTATTCAGAAATGTTGGTGACGACTTTTTCGTCTGGAACTTCCAAATAGCGCGCTGCGGCGTCGATGATGCGCTTGTTCGCCTGATGCGGAATGAGAAAAGCGACGTCGGCTTTGGTGAGGTGCGCTTTGGCGAGAGCAGCATCGGTGGCCGCAATCATTTTGTTCACCGCAACCTTGAACACTTCGCGGCCTTGCATCGCGATAAGATTGCGTCGCTCTTCAATGGCGCGTGAGTCAATGGGATGGCGTGAACCGCTGGCTTCAACGTACAGCAGCTCCGGTTTGCTCGCATCGGCACCCAGTTGAGCGGCCAAAAACGAATTCTCTTCCGAACGCTCTAAGATGACCGCGCCGGCACCGTCGCCGAAGAGAATGGCAGTAGAGCGATCGTCCTTATTGAGGATCTTCGAGAGCGTTTCGGCGCCGATGAGCATGACGCGACGATAGACCCCGGAGCGCACCAGGCCGGACGCCACCGTAAGACCGTAGATAAATCCGCTGCAGGCGATGGAGATGTCAAACGCGGCCGTATCCTTGGCCCCCAGCCGCGCCGCAACGATGCACGCGGTGGCGGGAAAATAGTAATCGGGCGTTACGGAGCAGACGATGAAGCAGTCAATGTCCGTGGCTTGTAGCCCGGCGTCGTCGAGCGCCATTTGGGCCGCCCCCGCCGCCAGATCGCTCGTCGCCTCTTCATCCGACGCCCAGTGGCGTCGTTTCATTCCGGTCCGTGTCGTTATCCACTCGTCGGACGTATCCAGCCATTGTTCCAAGTCTTCGTTGGTTACAACGCGTGACGGCGCATGATGTCCGAGGCCGACGATCTTTACGCCGGAAAGCGACATGCGATGCCCCGCTTATTCGTGCTCGTGCCCTGCGCGCTCGCCGCGAATCTCGATGACCTGCCGCCCGGCGTACGTGCCGCAAGACTCGCACGCGAAGTGCGGCCGTTTTGGCTGATGGCACTGCGGACATTCGACCGTCGTTACAGGTTCGAGTTTCCAGTTGGCCGCCCGGCGGCTGCGCGTCTTACTGCGCGGTGTTTTCCATTTGAGATTTGCCACGTGATTCTCCGTTGATGCACGAGCATGGGCTCGCGTTTAAGTTTCCTCCGCACGTTCCGCAGAGACCGCGACAGCCTTGCCTGCACCGCAAGCCCATCGGCAATACGCTCAAGACGTTCTGTTGGGCCAAGTCTGCCACGTCAAGGCGACTGCCGATGAGGACGTTGCTCTCGCCGAACGGGTCCGCGTCGCGCCCCGCAAACGGGTCGAGCCGCTCGTCGACCTCGACATGAACCGCGCAATCGACCTCCTCGAGGCACGAATCACACGGCCCTTGAGCGCGCGCGTCGATCGTTCCCTCGACCGTGAGCATCCGGTCGACGTATCGCAGCGTGAGCGCAACGGCGGCCGGTTCTGGAAACGCCAGTCCCTCGAACGGCTCAATCGGCACTTCGTCCTCGACGAGCATAAGCTGGCGCCCGCCGGCAAGAAGCCCTCCGATATCGACGACGTGATTTCGACCCATCTTTATCCGACCGCAGTATGAGGGCCCCACCACCCGGGCGGGGCCCACTAGGACGCCATTCTAGAGCCCGTAGCTCGCCTTGTCAAACGGAGTTGTCGACGTGATAGACACGCGCAATGATGATCGACTCAACCACCGCGCGCCTGGCCTCTGAAGGAGTCGCGTACGCCCCGCAAATCGCGACCGCCGCGCGAACGCATGGCCTGGATCCCGACCTCCTCGCCGCAGTGGCAGCACAAGAAACGGGCGGCCCCGAAACCAACGCCGGCCGCAACGTCGTGGGCGACGGCGGCCACGGCCATGGGCTCTTCCAGATCGACGATCGCTCGCACGCCTTCGCTGCGACGTCGGAAGCCATGGACCCGCTTGCCAATGCCGATTACGCGGCCGGCATGCTCTCGGGGCTCTTGAGCCCCTACGGCGGCAACGTCCGCGAAGCGTTATCGGCATACAATACCGGAAGCCCGACGGCTGCCGGCACGCAGACCCTCTGGCCCGATGGTACGCGGCTCGACTACGCCGACGCCGTTCTCAAGCACGAAGAGGCGATTTCCGGCAGCCCCGAATCGGAGCCGCCGCTTCAGTCCGCACAAGCCGACCTGCCGGCCCTCCTGGCCATGCTGGATTCCCTCTCGAGCGCGGCGGGCACGGTTCCCAGCCTACCGTCCGTAACGCTGCCCAGCATTCCATCGCCCGACCAGATATATCATCGGCAATCAACCGACTACAGCGGCTTATTCGACGACGACAATTCCTAGCGACGCTCCAACACAGGGAGAACGACATGTGGCTTTCTTACTTCCGATCCTCGAGGGCGCCGGCGCAGGTTTGCTCGGCAACGCTATCGGCGGAGCTGCCGGCGGCGCGAGCGGCGCGGCCGAGAACGCGGCACGCGCGCAATTCGCAAGACGAAGGTTTTCAGCTCGGAATGTATTCGTCGGGGATCCAAAACCAAGAGCAGCTCCAGCTGCAATCGGAGATCTTCGATCAGATGATGGACGAGCGGAGCGAAAACATGCGCGAAATCGACACCCTGCGCAACGTCGAAATGTCACAGCGCAAAGCCGAGCACACACGTAGGCTTGAGCCATATCAGGATTTGGCTGCGAGTGTAGCGCGTGCGGCGGCTTCTGCCCATTAACCGGGCGTTATCGCCTAAGCTAGGGACTCGCGATAGCGCACGGGCCGCATCGGTGCTAGGATGGGCAAGCGCCACGACCGCATCGAATCGCGGCCGGTGCCCGCGCGCGGACTATGCGATCACAAAGGGCTCCACGCCCCGGCCATGGTGTTTTGATGTCTGCCAAGAGAGAAGGCTCTAGCTCCACCGCAATGGCAAGGGCTCGCTCGCTATTTTTGGGAATGAATCTCCCATGGCGATGCAAAGGGACATGGACTCCAGCGACAACCGTTCGGATGCCCTTGTGATGGCCTTCAGCGGAGAACACGATTTTACATCGAGGAGTCAATTGCGAGCTGCACTCGCCCCACTTTGCGAAGTGCCCACGGTCGTGCTCGATTTTAGCAACGTGAGCTACGTCGATTCGAGCGTCATTGACGAATTAGCGCGGCTGCACAAAGCCCGCTCAGCGCGAGGGTTAGACAGGTTGACCCTCGTGATAAATAATAAGGGGCCGATTCGCAAGCTGTTTGACGTTCTCGACTTTAAACAGATCTTTCGCGTTGTCGAAAATTTGGATGACGCCCTTGGTAAGAACGAACGCATCGTCGTGCAATACGCCCCTTCCCCGATTCCCTAGAGCGTCGGTCTCCTTTTCTTGCCGACAGTAAGGGACCAGCGCAAGGCCGACGACTCGATTACGAAGAAATTCATCCAGTCGATAACGGAGTGAGATGATGTTCCCTCTCCGCTTCGAACGAACGTTACCATTTCGCGGTGGTCCTCCGCGAACGGCGCCGGGCGCGAAACCCGACGACGCCCCGGGGCAAGAACAGATCGCCGCATAACATGCGGCGTTCGACTTTCAAGCGGCCGAACGTGCTGAAATCCTGCGCGAGCACGAAGCTCTCCAGGCACTCGTCATGGAGCAGCTCAAGAACGAAGACGCAATCATGAAGAAATAGATCGCGCTGATCTAAGGTAAACCGAGCCGGCAGTAGCGGCGGACAGAGCAGCGAAAACGAGTGCCAATATGTGGATTCGCATTCTGTCCAGATTTAGCGCCGGCGCGTTTGCGTTGCTCCTCGCCGGCCTGCTCCCGGGAGGATGTTCGACTGGGCCGAGCCGCTCGCTACCGCCCTCGCCGTCACTATTTTACGGGACAAGCAAGCCGAGGCCGAATTATCTCTATGTTGCGAACGCATCAACGGTAACGATCTATACACCAGAAGGCACCGCGCTCGTTCGAACGATCACGCACGTCTCACCGGCGGCCATCGCCCTCGACCGGTCCGGCGACCTGTACATCGCCGACGTTCCCTCCGGCACAAGCGGAACGGTGAAAGTCTATGCACCGGGCAGCTCGTCGCCCAAGATCGTCATCTCCGACGGCATCCACTACCCGAACGCGCTTGCCGTCAGCGCATCGGAACGCTTGTTCGTCAGCAACTACTATGCACGCGCAACCGTCTACGCGCCCCGAACCACCTCGCCGCTCTATGCGGCAAAGACCGGGCTCTTCTCGGTCGACCTGAGGCTCGACAGCAACGGCACATTGTATGACGCGCAGAATCAAGGACCGTACGGCGGCAGGAGCAGCGCCGTTGCAGTCTTTCCCTTTGGCAAGAGATTGGCGACGTTGCACATCCAGGAGGGTGTCAATCTTCCCGTTGCCGTCGCGCTCGATAGCCAGAGGAACGTCTACGTCGCCAACTCCACCAACGTAACGGTCTACGCGCACGGCAGTACGAAACTTCTGAGAACGATCAAACGTGGACTCTTGGCCCCGCAAGCACTCGCCGTCGATCCCACCGGCCGGCTTTACGTGGCCGATAGCATCGCCGACACGGTCACCGTTTATGCTCCGCACAGCAACAAACTCATCTCGACAATCCGCCAAGGGATCAATCAGCCCAAGGCTCTGACCTTGGATGGCTTCGGCCCCCTCTACGTCGCCAATCGAAACAGCGTGACGGTGTATGATACGGAGTCCTTCAGGCTGGCGCAAACCATTCGCACCGGCGTGGATCATCCTGTCGCCGTGAGGTTTACACCGTGAGCGTTCGCGGACCCATGATTTGCCTCGCGGTGACGTTGGCAGCGTGCACGTCGCCCCCCGAAACGATGCCAGGCGCACCCGCAGCCGCGCTCGCGCGAGCCGATGCACCGATTCCGTCCGGAAGCCTGTGCGTCGCCAACGCGAATTCGATTGCTATCTATGCGCCGGGTTCTACCTCGCCGATCCGGACAATCTCCCATCTGCAACCCGTCTCGATGGCCTTCGACCGCGGCGGCGATTTGTATGTCGGAATCTTTTCGCGGGTCCGCGGCGGCGTCGTTGAGTACCATCGCGGGACGATCGCCGTGGTGCAGACGATTAAGCATCAGGTTCGCGATCCACGCGCGCTCGCATTCGACGGCTCCGATAACTTGTACATCGCAAACTTCAAAGCAAGCCCCGGTGACGTGACGATCTACTCTCCCTCCGGTGCGTTCGTTGGCGTGATTCGCGCCGGTATCAGCCATCCGGGCGAACTCGTTTTTGATTCCCAAGGTAACCTGTACGCCGGGAATGTGTCATCGGACATTACTGTTTACGCGCCGGGTCAAACGACGGTGTCGCGCACGATCTACCAGGGCATCGGAGGACCGCTAGCGCTGGCGATCGACGCAGATAACAATCTGTACTCCGTGAACAATTTCAACGTCACCGTATATGCGCCAGGCTCGCTCAAGGTGCTGCGCACGCTGAGCGACGGCATCGTGCTTCCGAGTACTCTCGCCTTCGACCGCGCAGGAAATGTCTACGTCGCAAACTGGGGCCCGAACCCAAGTCAGTCGTCCGTCACGGTGTATCGGCACGCAAGTCGCCGACCGCGGCGCGCAATACGCGACGGCATCAGCGATCCCGACGCCCTGGTCTTCGACCACAAAGGCAATCTCTACGTCGCGAACTACGCGACCAACACGATAGCGATCTATGCGCCGGATACGTTACGTCTGCTACGAACGATTCGCACCGGCATCGTCCGGCCGTTGAAGCTCGCGATCAGTCCATAAAAACGGAACGCTCACGTCGTGCGGCGCCGGCGCAAGGAATTGACGCCGGCGAAATATTATACTCTCTGCCTGCTCGAGGGCCATTAGCTCAGCTGGTTAGAGCGCATGCTTGATAAGCATGAGGTCCCTGGTTCGATCCCAGGATGGCCCACCAGCTCGGGGATGTAGCTCAGTTGGTAGAGCACCTGCTTTGCAAGCAGGGGGTCAGGGGTTCGAATCCCCTCATCTCCACCATTTCTTTCGCTATTTGAGTTCAGGGTTTTACGATGTTGGCCAACGTTGTTCTCGCCGCTTCACTGGCTGTCGGCACGACGCCATGGCCGTCCCCTGCCCCCACGCCGCTCAAAGTGATCGTGACCGTGAAGTCGTCGCTGCTGTGCACAACGCTTCGCGATAACGTCGCGCGCGCGGTCGACGGGCTGCGTATCAACGACAAGATCATCGGTCAAGGCCGAACGTTATTGGAAAAGACCGCGTACGATTCGGTTGCCGGCGGGGCGACGCCGCACGGAGGCTTCAAGGGCAGCATAAGCCGTAACCCCGCAATGACCATGGACAGCTACCAACTCGGTGTCATGGGTGCGGCATTGGCAAAAAATCTTGGCAAGATCGACGACCTGCTCAATGATAAGAACCGTTTTGTCAGCAATCCGACGGCGGAGGACCAACGTCAACTCGCCGTCGCAAAATCGCAGCTCGACGCCGTGGAAGCGCACCAGAAGGTTGCGCTCAACGTCATCTACGGCACCGCCGATACGATGGAGTTACAGGACTTGCTATCGCGCGGCGACGGTATGTCGGGCGCGCTGGGACAAACCAGCGTCAACGATCAGCCGGTGGATCTCACCAAAGACCCGGTTCAAGCCCGCGCATCGCCGCCCACGGCAAGCCTCATTGCCGCCCCCGAGGGCTCGCTTTTCGCACAAACCGTGTACGGACGTCTGGCGCTAAGCACGTCGGTCGTGCAACACGACATCGGCGAGGCGGAAGACATCCTTACGCCGACGATTCTAACGATTACAACCGAATGCAAGTAGCGTCACATCATCAAGGTCCGAGCCGCTTGGGGCGTGAAGAGCAGTCGCGCGAACCCGGGGGCATAGCTCAGTTGGTAGAGCATTACGCTGGCAGCGTAAGGGTCAGGAGTTCGAGTCTCCTTGCCTCCACCAATTCTCAGCCGCACACATCATGCCGACCGATTTTCGAGATGGAAAGACGTTCCCGCGCCGAGGACGAGAGCCGCTTGGAGACTCCTTGTGGCTAGCGCGCGCCTTCGATAAGGCACGTGCCAAAGCTGCCGAAACGCATGATGGTTACATCTATCCGTGTCCGGTAGACCGAGCGATGATGCGCCGCTGGGGCCTCGCCCCGCGCGAGTTCACCGCAGCCGTCAGCGAGTGCCAAACCGACGATGACATCGTTGCGTGGTTCTCGCGACGTATCGCTCCGGATCGTGCTCGAGCGGCAAACGCGTGGCTCGTGCGCCAAACGTTTACCTTGGATCGACAGGACGCCGACGAAGGCGTACCCGGCGCGATCGCGCCAAGGTTACCGTGGCAAACGCTTCTTTTTTACGTGGCGATCGCACTGCTCGCCGGGCTGTTCTTGCGGATTGTGCTGCGTGCGCTCCACGTTTGAGGGAGCCGGCCACGCGCCGGCTCGCTTCAGGTGTGGTATAGTAGGCCGCGGAGTGCGCTGGATGACCGCGGCATTCATTATGAACGCTGAGGAAAGTCCGGGCTTCATCGGGCAGGGTGCAGGATAACGTCCTGTCGGGGCAACTCGAAGGAAAGTGCCACAGAAACATACCGCCTCAATGGCTGCAATAGTTGGGGGCCCAGCGGGCTTGGCCCGTGGGGGCGCGCAGGTGCGAAGCACCGGAGTGCCTTTTAAAACGTAGGGGGCCCCCGAAGTGCGCAGCACTTTGGGGTAAGGGTGAAATCGTGAGGTAAGAGCTCACGGAGCGCCGCGGCGACGCGGCCTCGGGTAAACCCCACCTGAAGCAAGACCGCTCGCGTCCTCGAAAGAGGGGGACGGCCCGTCCCATCGAGCTATGTCGCACCGAGGTGCGCGGTGACGCGCATCCCAGAGAGATGGTTATCCTCCCTCGGCTCGACCGAAGGAGACAGAATCCGGCTTACAGGCGCACTTCGCAACTACCGCAGTAGGTAAAGGAGTTCCAGAGGATATCGTGGCCCAGCAACAGTTCACCCCAGAAATGACCGTCGACGACGCCTTTCGGCTTCACGCCGGCGCACGTCGCGTCTTTGCACGCTTTCATCTCGGCGGCTGCTCTAACTGCGCGATTAGCGAATCACACACGATCGGTGCGATTAGCGAAGACTATGGAATTCCGTTGTCAATGCTGCTCGAAAGCCTAAACGCGCTGTTCGATCAAGGCTCGTTCGCGGTGGGCGACAAAGTGCGAATTCCCGACGAGATTCGCGCGAAGATTCCGCAGCTCGCCAACGTGCCCGACGCAGGAACGATTACCAGCGTCGAAAGCGGAGCGTATACCGCTGAGTTCGGCGACGTCCGTCTGCAGGGACTCGCCGAAGACTTCATTCCGGTCGAAGCTTCGGCCGCCGCATCTTAAGCGTTAGAGCGGCTTCCGAAAAGCGAAGCCCTCCTCGACGCTGTGCCAATGTGCAACCGCCGGTTCACCGGCTTTCCAGCACAGATACACTGCCTCGCCCTCGCGCACGGACGGAAAATCAATCAACCCCAAGTCGATGTCTTTGACAATGCACCCCATCGCTTCGATGCGCGCGATCAGTCGATGAATCTCAACCTTCTGCTCCCCAAAGCGCGGAGGCGGGAAGGGGGAACGTATGCCCGCAAGGCGCTGCGCATGGGATGGCTCGACGTCCCGAAGCGGTTCGACCGGGTGGAGAGCCGGGTCAGATTCCAGCAGCTTGATGGCTAGGTCGCGGCGCTTCGTCAGGAGTTCCGCAACCAGCGGTGCAATCTTTGGTATGAGGGCGTTGGCCCGCTCGCGCGAAAAAGGTTTCATGTGAGTCCGCCGCGTGTCGTTTTTGTAACCGGTCTATCCGGAGCCGGACAGAGCCAGGCAATTAAATCGCTTGAAGATTTGGGCTTTTACTGCGTCGAGCACCTTCCTCCCGTTGCCCTGGGCGAAACGTTTTCTGCGCTCGAGCAAACGGGTGCCGAAAGCGTGGCCTTTGCGCTTGACGTGCGCGGCGACGAGAAGCTTGGCGATCCCTGCGCTGCCATCGATCGCATGATCCGCTCCAACAACGCGCGCCTGCTCTTCCTCGACGCACGCGACGACGTTCTCGTTCGCCGTTTCAGCCAAACGCGACGCCGGCACCCGCTTCATTCTGCAGGGTCCTTGCGCGAAGCCATCGATGCCGACCGGCGGATGCTCGCGCCGCTTCGCGAACGCGCTTCACTCGTGATCGACACCTCGACGCTGACCCATGCCGCCCTGAAGCAACGTATCGCTGCGGCGTTTTTGCCCGATCGACCGCTGCGATTGGGCGTGACGCTCGTCGCATTCGGTTTCAAATACGGACTCCCAGCCGACCTCGACGTACTCTTCGACGTTCGCTTCTTGCGCAACCCCAACTATGAGGCCGCGCTTGCTCCGCTGACGGGTGAGGACCGCGCGGTCGCAGCATTTATCGAAGATGATCCGGCCCTCGAACCCTTTTTGGCGAAGCTTGATGACCTGCTGGAGTTCTTGCTGCCCCGCTACCTCGCCGAGGGAAAAACCCAGCTTACCATCGGTATCGGATGCACCGGGGGACGTCACCGTTCGGTATACGTGGCAAGGCGCGTCCTTGGGGCCCTTCGTAACGACGCTCGGCTCGAGCTCAGCCTGGAGGCTCGTGACGTCCGCAACGCGAGCCCGTGATGCAACGCTTCCGTAACAGCCTGACCGCCTCGTTGCAGTGGCTCGTGCCCGGCTTAGGGATTAAACGCTGGGTGCTCGTGACGATATTCGGCATCGTCCTCGTGCTCGACGCCGTCATGCGCTGGTTTATCGCCGAAGGGAATGGCGTCGGGGTCAATGAGATTCTCGACTCAATCGTCGCGGACTATTTTTCGCCTGTTTACCTAACGGCGGTGCTCGGCGTTGCCGGACTCGCGCTTATTGTTATTGGGATACGGCTGTGGTCGCGTTCGATCGTTCGTATCGCACGTGGTCGTGGCGCGCTTGGGTTTCGTGAAGCCCTCACCGGCATGCGCCTTCAACAAGGCTATAAGATCGTCGCAATCGGCGGTGGGACCGGGTTATCAACCCTCTTGCGTGGTCTCAAGCGGCGAACCAGCAATCTCACCGCGGTCGTCACGGTCAGCGACGACGGCGGCTCCTCAGGACGATTGCAGAAAGAGCTCGGCGTCCTGCCGCCTGGCGACGTGCGCAACTGTCTGGTCGCGCTCGCCGACGACGAAGCGCTCGTCACCGACCTCTTTCGTTATCGTTTCACCGAAGGCGAAGGATTGGTCGGGCATTCGTTCGGCAATCTCTTCTTGGCCGCCATGAGCGGCATCACGGGTAACTTCGATAAAGCGGTCAAAGAATCGAGCCGCGTTCTCAACATTGTCGGACGCGTTCTGCCCGCGACCTTAAGCGTAGCACGTCTCTGTGCCGAAATGGACGACGGTTCGATCGTCGAGGGCGAATCGAGCATACCGCTGGCCAGACGACGTATTAAACGCGTCTTCTTCGACCCTCCGCGCGCCGAGCCACTCGACGAAGTGGTTGCCGCAATACGCGATGCCGACGCGATCGTACTCGGTCCGGGTTCGCTCTTCACGTCGATCATTCCGAACCTTCTCGTCGATCGCGTCGCCCGCGAAGTAGCCAACGCACATGCGGTCAAGATCTACGTGTGCAACGTCATGACGCAAGCCGGAGAAACCGACGGCATGACCGCTGCCGACCACACTGAAGCCTTGATCGCTCACGCGCGCGAGCGAATCTTTGATTACGTGTTGGTCAACGATGAGCCGCCGTCACGTTTGGTGGCGCTCTACGCCGAAGAGGGCCAGATTCCAGTCCATCCGGATACCGATCGCATCGCTCAACTGGGCATAGAGCCGGTCCGCGCGAGCATCATCAGCGAACGGGAAACCGTACGTCACGATCCCCACAAGCTCGCAGCCGTGGTGGTTTCCGTCATCGACCGCGTGGTCGCCGACCGCGCGACGCTCGTAAAGCCGGCGAGTGCTTATCGGCGCTCGACGGCGTACTCGTAGGCCGCGCGCTCGAGCAGCTCTTCGCCGCGCGCGATTGCCTCCGGCGTGCTCATTGCCGGCAGCGCCGTTTGCCGAACGTCAATGCCTTGCGCTTCTAGCGCCTCGCGCGCGTCGTCTTCGACCTTTCCCCCGAAGGCGACGACCCTCACACCGCGATCGCGCGCGATGGCCGCGACCCCCGACACGGTTTTGCCGTGCAATGTTTGCATGTCGATCCTTCCCTCGCCCGTGGCGCAGAGGGCGGCGTGCTCCAGCAAACGGGGTAAGCCGCGTTCGCGCGCGATCAATTCTGCACCGGCGTGAATGCGCGCTCCGAAGAACGCAATCAAGGCAAATCCGACACCGCCGGCCGCGCCGGCCCCCGGTTCGTTTCGCAGATCGCGGCCCAGCGTGGTAGCGGTAACGTCCGCGATGCGACCGGCAATTCTTTCCAGTTGCGCGATTTGTTCGCGACTTGCACCTTTCTGCGCGGCGAATACCGCTGCGGCGCCCTGCTGACCCGTTAGCGGATTGTCGACGTCGCTGGCGACGTCGAATGCTGTATTGGCGACGCGCGGATCGAACGTCGCTAGGTCGATTGCAGAAAGCTGCTCGAACGCTGCAATCGGTCCGTCGATCGGCTTGTTACCTTCATCGAGAAAGCGGGCGCCCAGAACTCGTGCCATCCCGGTGCCGACGTCGTTCGTGGCGCTGCCGCCGATGCCGGCGAGTACGCTCGTTGCGCCATGGTCGAGAACGGTGCGAATGATCTCTCCGAAACCTGCAGTGCTGGCCCGCATCACGTCGCGCCGCTTCGGTGGCACGAGCGCAAGCCCGCTCGCCGATGCTAACTCGACGATGGAGCGCTCACCCTCGACCGCGTATGCCGCGTCAACGCTGTCGCCAAGCGGTCCTTGGACGCGCACGCTTCGTTGCGCAGCGCCACCGTCCACAAAGGCTTGAACCGTGCCTTCTCCGCCGTCTGCCATCGGACACAGCGCGCACCGATCGCCCCCATGAGCGCGAGCGAAGCCGCGGGCAATCGCGCGCGCCGCTTCGAGGGCCGTCATACTCCCTTTAAACTTATCGGGAGCGACGACGATTTCGCGAAAATGCGTTATGGTGTCGGGGCCGAGGCGAGGGTGAGATCTAGCTCGTACGGTTTGCCCGGCTCGACGTTTGCAGTCGACGAAACGAGCTTGTACCCTTTGGCTTGCACAGTATAGTCAACGATGCCGCTGGGCACTTTGTCGAGCGAGAATTTCCCGCTGGCATCGCTCGTCGCAGTGAGCACCGTATCGATCGTAATGACGGCGCCCGCAATCGGATTGTTCGTCGCTGCGTCCACAACCGTTCCCGAAACGGTCGTATATCCGGCCGCCGGCGGTAAAGAATCGGTGTTGCACGCCGCAAGCACAACGGCGGCGATTACTGCGGCGACAAGCGATTTCATAGGTGAACAAGTTCGCCGCGCGGAAGCCGCGACTCCTATGGCAACCACCGTCCCTTCCGGCCGGACGACGGGCCCCATCTACTGCGAAAATGCCTTGGAAGCGATCGGTCACACGCCGCTGGTTAAGCTCAATAAGGTGACCGACGGCGCAGAGCCTTTGGTCCTTGCAAAGGTCGAATATGTCAACCCAGGCGGCAGTGTCAAAGATCGACCGGCTGTAGTCATGCTCGACGCAGCCGAACGTGAGGGGCAGCTCAAACCAGGCGGAACCATCGTCGAGCCGACCAGCGGAAATACGGGCACCGGCCTTGCAATGGCGGCTGCAATTCGCGGGTATCGCTGCATTCTCGTTATGCCCGACAAAATGTCGCGCGAGAAATTGATTTGCTGCGCGCCTACGGCGCCGAAGTAGTTATCACGCCGTCCAACGTTCCCGCTGACTCACCTGAATCGTATTACGGCGTTGCCAATCGTCTGGCGGCCGAAATTCCCGGCGCGTTTCAACCCAATCAGTTTCACAATCACTTCAATCCAGACGCGCATTATCACACGACCGGACCGGAAATTTGGGAGCAGACCGGAGGGGAGATCACGCACTTCGTCGCCGGAATTGGAACGGGTGGAACCATCTCCGGCAGCGCTCGCTATCTCAAGGAGCGCAACCCAAAGATTCATGTCGTCGGCGCCGATCCCGAAGGTTCGATTTATTCGGGTGACATTCCGCGCTCATACGCCGTGGAAGGGATCGGGATGAACTACCTTCCCGAAACCGTCGACCTGCGCGTGATCGACGAAATCGTACGCGTCTCGGATCGTGATTCGTTTCTCATGGCGCGCCGAATCACGCGCGAAGAGGGATTATTGGTAGGCGGCTCGTCCGGAACGGCTGCCGTTGCAGCCGTCAAGCTCGCAAAGACGCTCCCGAAAGAAGCGCTCGTCGTCGTCATCTTCCCTGATTCTGGCCGGGGATATATGTCGAAAATTTTTAACGACGATTGGATGATCGCCAACGGTTTCTTAGCCGATGCCAAGCGGCGGGCCACGGTCGGCGATGTGTTACGGAGCAAGACGCCTTTGCCGCCATTGCTCACCGTGCAGGACGACGACACCGTCAAGACCGCGTTGGATTTGCTGCGACAGTATGAGATCTCCCAGATTCCGGTGATGCGCGGACACGAGCAGGTCGGCAGCATCAATGACGTCGGCGTCATGCAGTCGGTCTTCGATCACGCCGACATCATCCATCAACCCGTGAGCGAGGTGATGGGACGTCCATTCCCGGCGCTGCAACAGTCCGAGGAAATCGAGCTCGCCTACAAGCTCCTGACGCTCGCCAATCCCGCTATCGTCGTTACCGACGACGGCGAGCCGGTCGGCGTGCTCACACGCCAAGATATCATCACCTTCTTATCGACCAGCTCCGACGTCGTTCGAAAGTGAGATTCTCCACCCGCGCAATTCATGTCGGGCAAGAGGCCGATCCTACCACTGGCGCAACGATCGTTCCGATCTATCAAACCTCAACGTACACCCAAGAACGCGTCGGCGAGCACAAAGGCTTTGACTACAGTCGCACGACGAATCCGACGCGCGTCGCTCTTGAGAAGCAGCTTGCCTCGCTGGAAGGCGGGCGCTACGGCAGTGCCTTCGCGAGCGGAATGGCCGCGACGGCCGCCGTTCTCAACCTGCTTTCCGCCGGCGATCATGCGGTCGTAACCGACGATCTCTACGGCGGCACCTACCGTTTGTTCTCGCTCGTGCTCGCGCGGTATGGGCTCGAGTTTACGTACGTCGATATGAGCGACGCTGAAGCCGTCCGCGCAGCGATTCGGCCGAATACGAAGCTGCTTTGGCTCGAGACCCCGACCAACCCGATGCTCAAGCTGGTCGATATTCGGGCGATCGTCGCACTTCGGCAACCCGGGCAAATTGTTGCCGTCGACAACACCTTCGCCACGCCGTACTTCCAGCAACCGCTCGCGCTCGGGGCCGACATCGTCGTGCATTCGACGACCAAATATATCGGTGGGCACAGCGACGTCGTCGGCGGCGTCGTCATTACCAGCGAAAACGCACTCTACGACAGCATCAAGTTCCATCAGAACGCCGTCGGCGGAGTTCCGAGCCCGCATGACGCATGGTTGACGATGCGCGGCGCCAAGACGCTCGCACTTCGTATGCGCGAACACGCTCGCAATGCCCAGGCGGTGGCCGAGTTTCTTGAGTCGCACGAGGGCGTGGCTCGCGTCTATTATCCCGGACTGCAGTCGCACCCGCAGCACGCGCTTGCCAAACGCCAAATGACCGGCTTTGGCGGCATGGTCTCTTTTGTTTTGACCGGTCCGCCCCAACGAGCACTGGATTTTGCGCACCGTCTCAAATACTTCAGCCTCGCAGAAAGCTTAGGAGGCGTCGAATCCTTGATCTGTCATCCGGCGCGCATGACCCATGGTTCGATTCCCAAGGAGATACGCGAGAAACGCGGTGTTACCGACGGATTACTGCGGCTCTCCGTGGGGATCGAAGACGAAGACGACCTCATCGACGATCTTAGCGAAGCATTGTCTTAAGGCTGGTCGTACGGATACCGGACGGCGGTCACATTCTGCAAGATTTTTTTCGCCTCGTCTGTCCCGACGTCACCGGTGCGCGAGGTCAGCGACAGCACCACGCCCCGTAATCCGTCGGCCCAGACAATCGCATACTCTTTGTGCGAGTCAAACCCGCTTCCGTATGTAACCTCAACGAAGTGCGCCGGCATACCGTTGAGCAACCCCATTGCGGTTTGGTTGCGAATGAGCGATCCGTCCTGCGAATTGTGCGTCTGGCTTTCGAACTGGCCTTCCCACTGACTGGGCGCACCTTCGTACGACTCCATCTGAATCGCAATGAAACGCGCGTCTTCTTTCCCCGGATGCAACACCCATTGTGCCACGGGCTGCAGGTCATCGGTGAGGTCCTTCAGTGCCAGCTCGCGCCGCCCGACGAGCACGGCCTCCGGTGGGGCGGTGAAGTTCATTGCCGCGTCGGTATACGTATGCGGATCGGGGCTTGGCGTGGGTTGCACGATCTGTGCTCGCGCCGCCGCGTACGCCAGCACAAGCGCCATCGCGGCACCGAAGGCAAAGATCGTCAATCGTTTCATTCTCTGTCCAATACGGCAGCTAGGGCTGGCAGCGACGTCTCGTAACGGTAGGCGACATTGCGATGGTCGTCATCAAATTCCTCGTGGCGCACGTCGAGGCCGAGCTCGCGAATCCGGCGTGCTACGACACGGGCCCCCACGTCCAAACCATATTCGTCTCGGCGCCCGCAGTCTAAGTAACGAAGTCGCAGACGCCCAAGTTCGTTTCGATGAGCCGTCACGCGTTCGGCCGGATCGAAAGCGAGCCAGCGGGCGAAGACTTCTTCCCGAAGCTCACCACTCGTGCGATCGAACGGTAGGTCGACGTCAAAGGCGCGAGCGCTTTTGGGCGAGTACGCAGCGGCATACCCGAGCATTTCCATCGTCAGATACTCCGCCATCGTTCGCTTGGCTTTGCATTCAAAGGACTCCACGAACGCTGTCACGTCGAAGTCGTGCCGTTCCAGCGTCCGCTGCACGTCGGGAAACGAGGGTGGGTGCGCGTAGCGAAAGTACGAATCGCCGCTGTGCGATGCAAATGCGCAAAAGACACCCGGGTGTTCCATCACCAAATGCATGGCTCCAAAGCCGCCGGATGATTTGCCGAGCACGGCGCGTCCTCCCTCGCCTGCAATCGTTCGATAATTTGAATCCACGTATCCAATGACGTCGCGCACCGTATAGGTTGCGTAATTCCCGTTGTGAATGGAATCGACGTATTGCGAGCCCCCCAAACGCGTAAATCCGTCAACGGCTACCATCAGCGACCGCGGCATTCGTTCTTGTGCAATCAGCCTATCGATCCACTGGAAGGCATTGATCTCCCAAGGCCGGCCGCTCACTAAAGCGGACACGTTGCCCGTGTATCCATGCAGCAGATATAACGTTGGATATTGTCGCGAGCTATTGTCGTAGTCCGGTGGCAGATAAACCGCTACCGGCCGTTCTGCGGGGTCGCCCAAAGCATTTCCCGCCAATGCTTCGCTGCGGAGCAGATCAACACGCACATCGCCCTTGAGGCCTAAGAGTACAGAAAGAGCCGATCGATCGCGCACCGTGACCCATTCGGCGCCAGGTGGCGCCTTTACCTTACCGAAAGCCAATTCGCCGTGGTTTGCGTTGGACGTTGGCTGCATTCGTTCGCGCTGCTCTTTGCGATCGTCGCGTGCGCGTGGCCGCTCGTCGCCCGCTCCAGCGATAGTGATTCCGGGTGGCAGCGATGGCAGACGTCGCGCATTGTTCGCGATCATGGCTATCCGGTTTTTACCGTCGACGGAACACCCTTCTTCGTGTACGGGGCAGCCTTCTTCTACGAGCGCATCCCGCGCGACCGCTGGGAAACGACGCTTCGTGCGTACAAGCGCTTGGGCATTAATACGATTGATCTCTATGTCATCTGGAATTGGCATCAGCCCATCGACGGACCACCCGATTTTACCGGAATGAGCGATCCGCGTCGCGACCTCATTGGATTGCTACGCACCATCCATCACCTCGGATTAAAGATCGTCCTGCGCCCGGGTCCGGTCATTCGTAATGAATGGAGGAACGGCGGCTATCCCGATTGGTTGCTGACACGACCCGAATACGAGATGCCGCTGCACGACATTCTTGAAGGCCGTTATCCCGCAACGGCAACACTTCAGAATGCTCACGCCGACGCAGCGGGACGCGAGTGGCTGGAGAACGCAACACACCGCAGGTATGCGCAGCAATGGCTGCGCGACGTTTTGCATGCCGTCTCACCGTACGCCGGCGACATCATCGCCATCGCGCTCGACGACGACCAGGGCGCCTACCTCGATAACGACACGTGGCCCGCACCCCACTGGCGGGCTTACGTTGGGTGGCTGCATTCCGTGGTCGCGTCCGTTGCGGGCTCGTGCGTTCCGCTGTTCATCAACACATACGACATGAAAGTGCCGGCGGCATCACCCGTGTGGGCATGGGGCAATTGGTATCAGAGCAACGCGTACGCCATCGGACTGCACGATCTCGCCGAGCTCGACTTTGCAACGGGGCTCTTGCAGACGCAAAAGGATCGGCCGGTCATGCAAGCCGAGTTCCAAGCCGGCTGGCTGCAAGGCGCCGACGAGGGCGTTCCGCGTCCGGCGGATCCAAGCAACACGGCTCTTGCGTTGCACGAACTTCTTCGCGACGGGGTGCACGGCATCGTCAACTTCCCCGTGCAGGATACGATGTATCCCGACGGTTGGGAGGTGCCCTGGGCGAACTGGTCCTACGCGTGGGACGCGGCGCTAACCGTCGACCTGCACGCTTCCGCGCGATACGCTCCGACCGCCGAATTCGGAGCCGAGGTTGCGCGCTACGGCGGCTTGCTCGCGCGTACGCATCCGATCTTCGACGCGGCAATTATCTGGCCGCCCTCGCTCTTCAAACCAATCGCATTAACCAACAACGATTTTGCTTATTTCGCCGATGCCATGATTGCGGCGCAGCAGGCGTGCCGCGCCCGCGAGATGTCCTGCGGGCTCGTCGATCTTCGCGGAGTTCCAACCGGCCGGTCACCGCTAATCATGCCGATTGTCCTCTCACCGCGCTTGCGCGCACTCATGCTGCCGAGCATGGTCAATACGCTTCGCTCGCTGCGCCGCGAGCGCCGCGTCGTTGCCGATCCTTCTCACGTGCCGCTCGCGCACGCGTTTCGAACGATGGACGCGACCCGACTAATCGCTGATGACGGGAGTTTCTCGTTTATCGACGTCATCAATCCGAGCCAAAACGTGCGCGTAACGCGGCTTGGCTCTCTCGCACCACGCAGTGCGCACCTCTATCTGCTCAACGGCGCGCATCCAGCACCACCTCCGGTAGATGAGCCGGTTCGCGCCACGCCGCCGTCGTTTCATGACGAGGCCGCATTGCTTTTAGATAACGGCCACGTTCGAATACGCCTGGCCGCCAACGCCGGAGCTCGCATTTCCGAATTTAGCGCAAACGGAGCGGACAACGCCGCCAGCAGCATCGGCCTGTTTCGCGATGCCGTTGATCCGGAACCAACACCGTCGGCGCGAGACTACATCGCGGCCTACACGCATCCGCTGCCGGCTGGAACCTTCAACCGTCCTTACGCTTGCGTCCGGTCGAGCGACCAGCAAGGCCAGAAACTGAGCTGCACGTACGATGCGCCAGACCTGCCATTGCGCGGAGGGCGGTTCGAGCGAACGCTGACGTTAAGCTCGAATGCCAATGCAGTGCTTATCGACGAGCGCATGACGCCGCGGGATGCGTCGTCGAGCGCGCGGCTGGAAAGTGTCTCCGGTTTTGCGCTCGAGCCAAGCGACACGCTGGTAGAGGGCGTTAACTTTGTTCGCATCGTTCACAATGGCGAAACGACAACGCTAGCGTGGCGTGGCGACGAGGTTGGGCGCGTCGAGCTGCGCCGTACGCGTGGAGCGGAGCTCGTGATACTCGTCTTCGCGCGGCCGGAGGTGCATCTTCTGCTGCAAAAGAATCGCCCCTGACCTACGCGGGGAAGTGGCGGAATGGCAGACGCAGCCGCCTCAAAAGCGGCCGAGGCAACTCATGTGGGTTCGACTCCCACCTTCCCCACCAGATCCACGAAGGAAATTGGGGCGAATCGCCCTCGATGGCTCACGAATGGCTCACGAATGGCTCACGAACGTTTGAAAAGGGCGCCGTTTCGTGCTCCCTACGGCTGGCGTTTAGCGTTCCCGATGGCCTGATCGCGCAACTGGACGCGGGCAGGGCCGCATTCTTAAACACCCTCCGATCGCATTGCAGCAAAGCGCTTTTGACTTTGCCGCCTAGAACAGCGACGAGGCGCCGCCGATTGGCGACATTGAGGCGGAGCTGTAGGCGGAAATGGCTCCCGCAATCGCGACGTGGGTGATTCGAGAGAATTAGCGCAGCGGAAGACGTACATGGTCCTCGAGATGAGCGATTATCGGATGAGAACGCTCAGCCTGGCTCGTCGCTGGCGCGTCTATGCGCTCGGTCTCGTCACGACAGCCCTCCTCGTCACGTTCGCGTTGGCGGAGTTCGCGACCGAAAAGTACATCTCGGATCGCTCGCGCGTCGCCGGCACGGCGATCGAGGTCACCATCGTCGTGATGTTGGCGCTGGCGTATCGGCCGGTGCATCGGCCTATCGAACAACTGGTCGAAGCGCCGTACGTAAGGTGGCATTCCGGGCGCGAAATAGTGTATTGTTAGAATTCGCTCTGAATCGGAGGCGAGATGAGTTTGCATTCGGCTCGACTGTTCCCGCTGCTCGTCGGAGTGCTGGCGCTTAGTGCGTGTGCTGGCAACGGCACGGGCTCTCCGGGGCGGACAAATGCCCTTATTCCGGCCGAGCCGAACGCCGCGAACACGGCCCATGAAACCTCATGGGTGGCTCGCGACGCCGACACGCAGGATCTCCTGTACGTCTCAAATGCCAAGGATGGAAGCGTCCACGTCTATTCCTATCCTCAGGGCAAGCTGAAAGGCTGGCTGCTCAACCTACAGGCCAGTGGTCTATGTTCGGACGCAAACGGCAATGTTTTTATCCCGAAGGGCAACGAGATACTAGAATACGCCCACGCCGGTACGCGACCGCTCGCGGTATTGCGTAACCCACTCGGGGGCGTCGCGCAATTCTGCTCGGTGGATCCCGCGACCGGGAACCTCGCCGTTTCGGGAGGCGTCACCCACAAATATGGTGTCGCAATCTACACCGATGCTAAGGGCAACCCTCGAATATACATGGGAGGCGACCGCAGCGGTCGCTATTGGTCTTGCACGTACGACGGCAAGGGAAACCTTTTCGTTGAGGTTACAGGCAGTTTATATGGTACGAGTAACTTGGTCGAGCTACCGAACGGCGGTGTGCAGGTCAGAAACGTCACGTGGAACGGGAAACGCCGCCCGCGTCTCGGCTCGATTCAATGGGACGGCAAGTACCTAGCAGCAGAGAGTCCGGCAAGCGGTTCCGAACCGACGACGCTCTTCCGCTACAGTATCAATGGAAGGCAGGCCACCCTTGTGGGCAAGACCGCGCTTCCGGGTGCGGGAAGCCCCCTCCAGTTCTGGATTCACGGCGCGCAAGTCGTCGTGCCCAACCACGGCTCGTACAGCTCGGGTGCTGCTGCCGTTACGCTCTACGACTACCCCCGCGGCGATAAGACTGGGCAGATCATCGAAGACGCCGGCGAACCGCAGGCCGCGACGGTCAGCGTTCACAAAGTCGCCGTTACCACCTACCACTACGACAACCTGCGAACGGGCTGGAACGATGAAGAGTCGGTGTTGACGGATGAAAATGTTAACAGCGGATCGTTCGGGCTGCTGCACGCCGTGACGCTTGACGACCAGGTGGATACGCAGCCCCTCATCGCCCCGAATGAAGCGACGACGAGCGGCGTGGCGCCGGGTAAACACGACGTGGTGTATGTCGCAACCGAGAACAACACGGTCTATGCGATCGATGCGTCAAGTGGGACGGTGCTGTTCCAACGGAATTTGGGCAGTCCCGTTCCTACCCCTTTGGGTTGCAACAACAACGGGCCAAACGTCGGAATCGACGGAACACCGGTCGTCGACAGACATGCTAACGCTATGTACGTCATTGACTATACGATGCAGGGCAGCGTACCGACGTATTTTATCCATGAACTCAATCTTTCAAATCTCTCGGACGTCGTAACGCCGGTCGTAGTCTCCGCTTCACATACCTTAACTAATGGCTCTACCTTCACGTTCGTCGCGACGTATCAGCGACAACGACCCGGCCTACTCGAAGCGAACGGAAACATCTATGCTGGATTCGGCAGCTTTTGCGACTTTAGTGCATCGAGGTCGCGCGGCTGGGTGCTCGGTTGGCGGGCGGGATCGCTTACGCCGCTTCCGGCGAACCGGATGAACGACACCCTCGCTACGTCGCCGGACAGCTTCTACTTGTCATCGGTCTGGATGTCGGGGTACGGCGTCGCGGCTGACGGATCCGGGAATATCTACTTTGCTACCGGCAACTCGGATTGGTCCGGGACGACGTATAACAGCGTCACAAATCTTTCAGAGAGCGTCGCTAAGGTCAGTTCGGACCTCACGACACTCCTGAGCTTCTTTACGCCGTCAGACGTCGGCGAGCTCGACGTGGAAGATGAAGACACTGGATCGGGTGGCGTGCTGCTGCTGCCGAATAAGAAGGCTTCGGGACCGCAACTCGCCGCCGCCGCCGGCAAAGCCGGAACACTGTTCCTACTCGGTCGCAAAAACTTGGGCGGTTACAATGCAAGTGGTCCGAACAACGATCTCGGCGAGCAGAGCATCGGCGGATGCTGGTGCGGTCTGTCCTACTTCGACGCCGCGAGCGACGCCGTGCAGCGCATCGTTGCTAGCGGCGGCAACAACGTGACCGTTTGGAAAGTCCCAAACCCGCCCTCGTTGGTCGCGGCGGGATCTTCGCCCGCGTTACCCGGCGGCCAAGATCCCGGGTTCTTCACGACCGTCTCATCGGACGGATCTAGCCCCGGTGCAATCATTTGGGCGCTCGCGCGGCCGCAGGCGGTGCCCGGGAACGTCACGCTTTTCGCGTTTACGTCCGAACCTCCGAGCGGTTCAACGCTTGAAACGCTCTACCAAGGAACGGCAGGCACCTGGGAGGCATCGGGTGGAAACGCAAATCTTGTTCCAGTCGTAGCAAATGGAAAAGTCTATGTCGCGAGCTACGAGCAGCTTGACATCTTCGGGCTCCTCGGTCCTAACGCAAAGGCGGCAACGCCAGAAGCCCCGCTGGTCAAAGCCCCTGGCGCTACTATCGGCGCTCCGCACGAAGTCACCGGCACGCTCGTTACCATCAGTGGCGTGCACCTTACCTTACGCACGCGCACCGGAAAACTAGCTCGCGTCGACGACTCCGACGCGATTCGACACGAGCGAAGTGCCGTCTTGGTCGTAGGCAAACCTTTCACTGCCGGGGGAACGTACGATTCAGGCGGCATTCTGCATGCCACTGTGATCGTGCGCGCAAAGCCGTTGTCGGCGACATGGCCTACCGATCGTTAGCACGGACTCGTTTCGTACACGCGTGAGCTACTAAGCTACGTCGGATGCGAACTTGGTTCTCGCTCCCAGCCCCCCGCGCCGGGGGCTCGTTTTGCGCGGCTTATCTCCTGATATGTTCCGAGTGCCGGTAATCCGGTGGTACGATCCGAATTTATTGTACCTAGGCTCGGTGACACCGCTTGTCTCCTTCGGTCCGAGAACCCGCGGCGTAGACTAGTGCCCGAGCCGCCATTGCGGTAGTGGACGGACGGAATCGAGGGCGTGCCGACAGCAACAGCCCGTATAGTCAGGATGGTCGAATCTATCGCAGTCAAAGGAGGCTGTGCCTGGATCTGGCGATTTTGGGCATCGACGTCGGCAAGACCGATTTTCATTGCGCTCTGATCGTAGACGATGTTATTCGGTCCAATCACTTTCCAAACTCGCCGGCTGGCTTTGCTCAGCTGCGTCGGTGGCTACGTAACCGTAACGTTGAACGCGTTCACGCGTGCCTTGAGTCCACCGGGGGTTGGAGCGAGGAGCTCGCAACAGACCTTCACGAGCACGGCCATGTGGCAAGCATCGTCAATCCTCTGGCCATACGAGCGTTCGGGCAGAGTGAGCTTTCCCGCACGAAGACCGATAAGGCTGATGCGGCGTTGATTGCGCGGTTTGCGTCGCGATGCAGCCGGAGCCATGGGAGCCGCCGAGTCCAATTTATCGCCGTCTGCAGCACCTGGCGCGACGGCGGGCTGCCCTCGATGAAATGCGAACGCAGGAAAAGAATCGATTGCAGGGCCCAGGCGTGGACGACGTGCGTGGGTCTATTGAGGAAACGCTGGCTTTTCTCGATCGGCACATCAGTGAAATCGATGCGCAGATACGCTCGCTCATCGGTAACGATCCAACGCTGAGGACAACGTGAGTTGCTGACATCGATCCCCGGTATCGGAGAACGCCTCGCCGTAACAATCCTCGGCGAACTGCCAAACCTCAGCGAGTTTAGTAGCGCGAAGGCGCTTTCGGCGTTTGCGGGGCTCTGCCCGCACGAATACCGTTCCGGGAGTTCGATCTCGACATCATGGCTCTCGAAGCAAGGCAACGCCCACATTCGTCATATGCTCTATATGCCCGCGATCGCGGCGATGCGCTGCAACCCGGTCCTCAAAGCCTTCGCCGATCGCCTGCACGCAGCCGGCAAGCGCGGCAAGCAGATTGTTGCCGCGGTCATGCGTCGCCTCTTGGTCTTAGCCTACGGCGTCGTGCAGTCCGGACAACCGTTTGATCCCGAAATCGGGTGTGGGCGACGTCAAGGACATCCCATCGTTGCTCACACTTGACGCCGAACACGGAATCTATCCCACTAAGCAGCGGCACCGTGGCATGTCTTGTACTTCTTGCCGTCAGACCAAGGCGATTTGCCGGACCGAAAACCTCGCGCGCGCGGTCTAGCGAGACGCAAGGCTCATGGCTCACGAGACTGACGGCGGCTGACGACGCTCGGCGACGCCTAACGCCGCAAGGACGAGAGACAAGCCTCGGAAAACGGCGCTCGCCGGAGTGGGACCGCATTCAACGAAACGTGCGCTAATGGATTCGACTCCCACCTTCCCCACCAGCCCCCGATCGCGGCGCGGGCTAAGATGGAACGAAGCGTGTACCGAAAACCCCCGTAGTGCTTCTCTTTAGAATATGTGAGGCGTCCTGATGAGTTTCCCGTTTACCTTCGCATGCTCGCGTGTTTCGATCATAGCAATCTCAATCGCGCTGCTAGCCGGATGCGCCGGCGCCAGCGAAGGGCGCTCCGGCAGCTTCGGCGCCGTGCCTGCAACGTCGGCGCAAACGAGGCTCTTCAGCTTCGGCTCGAACGCGCCGGTGCTGCAAACGCTTGACGTTCCGCTTGGCCAGTTTCCCAAGGCGGCCGGGACCCTTCTCACCGGTATCCGCGGCAACCTCATCACGGGCTTCATCGACAATCTAGACGGGTCGAACCTGGGCGTCGTCTACGATCGAAAAACGGGCGTCTGGACGCCGATTAAGTATCCCCGCTCGGCGAAGACCAGCGTGTACGGACCAGCCATCACGAAGACAGGCTATCGCGTCGTCGGCAGCTATCAGAAAAAGGGCCAGACGAACGCTGACGGCTTCGTCTACGACTCGACGACCAAGAAGTATCTCACGCTCGACGCTCCGGCGAACCTGTGCGCGCCCAAATCGTGCAACTATACGATCATTCACAGCAACTACGGCAATGCCACCTACAAAGCCGTCGGGAACTACGATGCGGTGATGTCGGGCTCGATCCTTGCCCCTTCGGATACGTATCCGGCTTCGGGACATGCATTCATCTACGATTCAGCCACCACGAAGTTCTCGACCCTCGAATTTCCCGGCACCGTTAGCTCGACGGCCTACGGCATTTGGGTGGACGGCAACACCGTCGCCATCGCCGGCGGCTACACCGACAAGAAAGGCACGCACGCGTACGTCCGCAACCTCGCCGGGACCAAAATGCTCGTCTACAACTGGCCAAAGTCGATCCTCACCCACTTCGAAGGAATCACCGGAGCGGGCGGACCCGGCAACTACAACGTGATCGGCGACTACTTCGATATCAAGAACAAAACCCTCGAGTATGGTTTCTTCTTGCCGATTCGCAACTGGACCGCCGGTACTGCCACCGTTATCGGCCCCGTCAGCGCGAACTCGGTCTACCAACGCACCGTCATCGGCGTCTACGTCGGCGCCGGCCTAACCAACGGCTATATCACAACGATCCCGTAAAACGTGGGAGGTGGCGCTGACCCAGAGTACGCGGCGTCCCTTCCGAGTCTGGCTAAACGTCCCTGTTCGAGAAGGTCCATTGGTAGCTCGTCGGCGCCATTGATTTCGACGTATAGTTGGTTGGTGCGAAAACTCGTCTGGTTGATCGCTGCGTTCCCTATTCTTGCTTCTGGCTGCGCGGGGGGTGCCACCGGAAGTAGTCCGGCGCCTCCAACCGAAAGCGGTTATCAGATTCACGCAAAGCAAATCCACGCAAAACGGGGCGCAGCCTCGGGTACGACGATACCTTATTGGGAATCGTCATTTACTTACAATGGCGTGACCTATCCGTATAAGATGGTTGGAACGAGTCCGTTTGCTGCCGCAGCGACGACGACGATCCCAAACGAAATCATTCCACTGAACATTACCTTCAGCAACGGACGGAACTTTAATGCGACGACCGACATCCACGTGCTGACGGCCTCTCCCCTCTACACGAGCGAGTCATTCGGCACGGTCGGCACGACGCAGTTTGGTGACGCGGTCATGCGGTCGGAATTTTGGAGTAGCGTAGCCGGCACGAATTACCACGTTTTGCTGGGCGCGCCCACGATCGAGCCGACGGTCTCGGTGACCATCCCTGCTGTGGACGGATATACGACCACCTCGAACGGCGACACCAGTGGCTACATCGAGTTCAACTACTTCATGAACGTGGTGGAGACGGACATCATTCAACAACTTAAGATCCAACCCACGACAATGTCACTCTTTGCGACGACCGGCGTGCAGCTATTAGAGCCGTACCACAACTATTGCTGCTACAGTGGGTATCACAACGATCTCTCGATCACGACGTCATCTGCATCCGGCATCTTTACGACGGTGTGGGGCCCTCTGACGTCCGCAAACTCCGTCGACGTACTCTCACATGAAGTGGCAGAGTGGCTGAACGATCCCTTCTATACCAATGTCGTCCCTTCGTGGGTTCAACCCGGTGAGACCGCTTGCGGGGGCGGCGACCTCGAGGTCGGCGATCCCGTTACGAATTACAGCTTCGTGGTCAACGGTTACACGCTTCAAGATATTGTTGGATACTCGTGGTTTAGCCGGCTCGTTCCGTCGACCGGAATCGATCCGTTGACTGGCAAACCCAGTTACGATTTACTCGGGAAGCTCAGGGGACCCGCAACCAATTGTGGATCGAGCTCACCGTTCGGACGCGTCCGCGTCGATCCGGATTCCTTGAAGTTCGATCACGTCGGTCTCGCCTTTGAGAAAAAAGTGCACGTCAGCCAGCGGAATTTCGACGACAAGTTTTCCCACAACGGTACGTGCAGCGAGACGAAGACCGCGTCGCTTCAACGGACAGACGACGGTAAGGGCAAAGGAAGCTACGAGGTCATCCCGCGCCGAGCCGGCCGTTGCCATGTGACGTTCGAGGGCGGTAGCGGGAAGCACGCAGAGCTCGACATCGTGATCGCACCGTAACGTCCCGCCTCGCGGAGACCGCAGTCAGTTCGTTACGTTGCCTTTGATTGTATTGTGCTTGCTGCCAGGCTGCACGACGATTGGACGCCCTGAGTTGGGGAGTGTGTTCTTCCCGAAGCGATTTAGGCCAATCCAGTTGTCGATGACCTGCGTATAGCTCGATCCCTTTTTTAGCGTTACCCCATTGCCTCGGTTTGCGCTAATGAGGTTCTTTGACTTGGATGCGGTGCTGACGCCGCCGATCGTATTGTGATTAGCGCTACCGCCGATGAGGATACCGCCGTGGTCGTTGCCTAGTCCCGTCGTGCCGACGGCATTCGTGCCGACGTCGGTATTAATGATTTGATTGTCGTGCGCCGCGTCGACGATTGCAATCCCATAGCCGTGATTGCCGCCAAACGTGTTCTGTGGGATGACCGACCGTGTATCCCCGCCGATGACGTTGTCGTGGGCGGCACCACCGATGTGAACGCCGTCGCCGCCATTTGGCAACTTCCCAGAACCGGTCGTCGTCAATCCGGCAATATTCGGGTCGACCGTCACCCCCGAAGCATCTCCCGCAATTTCGATGCCGTTGTTAGCATTTCCGGAAAACACATTAGTCCGCACCGTTTGGTCGCCGCCGGTTGATGTCAGCAGCAAGCCGTCATTGGCGTTGGGAGCGCGCCCTTTAAAGGCGAGCAAACCGCCAAAGGTATTGAACGTGGTAAAACCGGAGGCAGTGTCCTTGACTTCGATGCCATTGGCGCCATTAGCCGCGGAAACGTTCCCTAGTGGAATCACGCCGCCGACAACGGTGCCTTGCGACGAACCATCAACCAAAATCCCATCGCCCTTATTGGGGACGAAGTCCGTGTTGTTGGCGCCGATACCGAAGAAGTTTCCTTGCACGACGATATTGTTTGCGCTGGATACCTCCAAGCCATTACCCTCGTTGCCGCTGACCACGTTATAGTAAACGAACGGATTGTTACGGAACTTGCAGCCAACCAGAGAATTGTCGTCGGCGGCCGAAATCCTTACTCCGTCACCCTTATTTGGGATGTTTTCGTCTCCATCGGCGGTCGTTCCGACGAAATTGCCGTTGAGCGTATTGTTGGTCGAGCGGGCATCAATAAGGATCCCATTCTCGCGGTTTCCCGAAACGAGATTGCCGTCGGGCGGAACGACAAAGACCGGCGTAACGTGGCCTTTACTTCCGGTCGGATTGTTCACCTGACCGGTTGAATCAACGAATCGCGTTCCGCCGATCTCGTTGTGTTGCGAACCGCCCGTAATCCAAATCCCATTACCGCCGTTGGCAATCGCCGTGGCACCGGTGATGTCAGTCCCGATGCGGTTCGCGGCGATAACGTTGCCCGAGGAGCCGTGAACGCTTACCCCATTCCCGCCGTTGGCGGAAATCACGTTGCCGACTGCACCCGCTACGCCCTTGGCATTCTCGCCGATCTGATTGTTCGACGATTTCGACGAAACGAAAATACCATCGCCGCTATTTCCGGCACGTTCGCCGGCCAGGTTCAAGCCGACGAAGTCGTGGTTTAACCGTATGCCGCTCGCATTGAGAACGATGCCGCTGCCCGTTGCGTCAACCATGGCAATGCCCGATAACGACGAACCGGCCGCACCGCGTCCAAACACCAAACCCGCGTGTCGCTGTGCGTCGATCTCCACGACCGGGCCGTTTCCGGCATATCCCGGCGCGGTCGTGCCATCGATCTTGACGTTCGCCGTTATTTCGGGCAACGCGCTCGCAAGCGATACCGTGCCGCTCACGGCAAAGGTGATCGACGCCACGCCGGGCCCAGCGGCTGTATTTGCTGCTACGATCGCGGCGCGAAGTGAGCCGGAGCCACTGTCGTTCAGGTTCGTGACCGAGTACGAAACGCCGTGCGCGGCCTTCTCGCTCACGAAGGTTCGCCCTGCCACGCTCGGCATTGCATTCGAGCTACAACCGGACAAAGAAAAGGCGCCGACTGATGCAAGCGACGCCAGTGCGAGCCTCGTGCGAACATGCGACAATGACCTATGCATGAAAAGTCCCTCCAAATTTCATGCTTCGGCCAATTCCTCGCGGAATTTGACCGGCTGGCGCCGCTCGAGGGCTTACAGTACCGCTGGGGGCGCCACCCTTCTTAGCGCTTCTTGCGCGCGCCGACTCGTTTGCCCGTCGCTCTGCCGGCGGCTCCTTTGCGAGCGCCACCCTTTGCGGCGCCGCGGGCCGGAGACTTCTTCCCCTTGCGTGCCCCACTGCCGCGTTTAGACATCACGGCTTCTTTCAGTGCCTTTGCAGGCAAAAATTTAAAAACGCGTTTTGCCGGAACTTTCACTTGCTCGCCCGTCGCGGGATTACGAGCCATACGCGCCGCACGATCGCGCACTTTGAACTGGCCAAATCCGGGAATCTTCACAGGATCACCGCCAACAACTGCGGCTTGAATATCTTCAAAGAGCCCGTCGACCAGCGCTATGGCATCCCTGCGCGAAAGCTCGAGTCGATCCATCGCGGATCGTATCAAATCTACCTTGTTCATCCGTCCCTTTCCGTCCGAAGGCAAAGCACTTTGGCACTCTGACTACCGCTTCAATGCTCGATTTCCTACGCGATTAGGCATGTCTGCCACGACGGATGATGAGCCGAGGGATGGGGCGAGGCGGGCAGTAACGTACGACGCATGCTCGGCGCGGTCACGTTTGCGCCCGGTCCGCTGCGCGGCGATATCGAGGTACCGGGCGATAAGTCCATCTCGCACCGCGCTTTGATCGCCTGCGCGCGCATGTCACGAGGCACGACCATACAGAACCTGAACCCTGGGAGCGACGTTCGCGCAACCTTGGAAGCATTGGCCGCCCTGGGCGTGGCGATCGAACGCGACGGTCGCAACGTGCTTGTCGGTTCCGAGGGTCTGCGTGAATCGACTGCCCCACTCGATTGCATGAACTCAGGCTCGACCGCACGGATGCTCTTAGGCGTTTGTTGCGGCGCCAATGTCCCCGCACGTTTCGACGGTGACGCTTCGCTGCGGCGCCGCCCGATGGAGCCCGTCGCGGCGCAGCTGCGCGCATTCGGCGGGAAGATCGAGACCACCGACGGCCATCTGCCGATGCAGTTCCTGGGAAGGTCCACCATTCAAACGCGCAACTTCATCCTGCTCGAGCCGTCGGCCCAGGTAAAATCAGCGCTCCTCTTTGCCGCGACGTTTGCGGAATCGTCAATCAGCATCACCGGAGATCGAGGCTCCCGCGACCATACGGAGCGGCTTCTACGCTATCTGGGGGCCGAGATTGCATGGAATCGGCGCGCGATAGACGTGACGAGCACGCGTCTGCACTCGAAGCCCCTTTCCATCGCCGGCGATTTCTCCGCGGCTTCCTTTCTTATCACCGCAGCGGTTGTTACTGAGGGCAGTCGCCTCCTGATCCGTAACAGCGGCGTCAATCCGACCCGCACCGGCTTGCTTGAGGCCCTCGCGGCGATGGGCGCGCAGATCGAGGCGCTGAACACCCGCACCGTCTGCGGCGAGCCGGTCGCGGACATCGCCGTCACCTATGCGCCGCTTACCGGCGTCAGCGTCGAGGCTGATCTGGCACTGCGAGCGATCGACGAGATCCCTCTTATCGCGATCGCCGCCGCATTTGCGAAGGGCACAACGACGATCAACGGCGTCGGCAGCTTACGGCAAAAGGAAACGGATCGCTTGGCCGCCATCGAGCGCTTGCTCGGAGCCGTCGGAATCAAGGCCGCCGCGTCCGATGACCGCTTAACGATCGAGGGTGGACAGGTGCGCAAGCCGCTGGAAACGATCCAGACGCAAGGCGATCACCGCATCGCCATGGCGGCCGCCGCGCTCGCCTGCGCCGCCGGCCCATTGGCGATCGACGACGAGGACTGCATCGCGGTAAGCTATCCCGAGTTTACGAGCGCGCTTGCGAGTCTGCGGGCATGATGGCCCGGATCGCAGCTAGGGCGATTCGAATCGCGGTGATCGCTTCGGGCAAGCGAAGTTCTTGTAAAGCCTCGCCGATTCGTCGGAGCGCTCCCTGCGCACGGACGAGCAGGTTGTTGAGGACGATCGCATCGTTTCCAAAGCGGACGATCGTCGGCTCGAGGCGATTCCCATCGATCGAGAACATCCGCAAGCGAACGCGAATCCGGGCCGACGTCTGCGCGAACTTTCTTTGCTCCATAACGACGCGCAAGGCACCGACGACCACGAGAGCGATTGCCGCCAGGCAGAGCGTCCCCAGAACGACCCATCCGGCCAGCGACGGCACTTAGGCTGCCGACTCCGAGCTCGGCGCCTTTTTGGCGTCGCCGGTTTTCTGGTCGGTCTTCGTATCGCTCTTTTGATCGGTCGAATGATCGCTCGAAGGCTTGGACGACGCTTCGCCTTTGCGCGAATCGGTCACGTAAAATCCCGAGCCCTTGAACAGGACCGGGGCAGCGCTAAACACGCGTACCATACGCCCGCCGCAGGCGGAACACGGCTCCTCGTAGTTCTCGTTGAAGCCGTGGCGGATCTCCGCGACGTGGCCACATTTCGTACACTTGTACTCGTACAACGGCATGGCAGCTAGAGTATAGCCCTTCTTAGCAGTCCGGGTCAACGAGTGCCAGCGGTCGGTCGCTTAAAGGGAGGCGGCGCTGGGTTCCTCGCGCCGGTACTCCGCCAGGCCCTTGAAATGCACGAGAGCATCGTCCAGCGCGGCCGCCAGTTTCCGACCCCGCCGCAAGCCGTCGAAGAACACACCTACCCTGCCGTGGTACGCCGGATATGAAAGCCGGACGTGTACCTTCGAGCGGCTCGTCTTCTGCTCGATTCGAAAGTCCAACCGGCGCCGAACCGAATACGCGCCCACCAGCGAGAGGTGATAGTTCGCGATGAACGCGTCCACCTCGAAGATTTGCTCTTCGTCGCCGGGGAGGCTCGACCGCAGAACGACCTCGCTTCCAACGCGCAGCCGGCAGCCACTTTCAACCAAACGCGCGCTCCGCAGAAACGATAACCATACGGGCCATTTTTCAACCGCGCATACGATCGCGAACGCATCCTCTGCCGAACTCTCGACGTCGACGCTCGCGCTGACCGATCGCAGCCCAGGGCACGATGCGCTACTGGTTACTACAGCCATCGGTGCGCGATTCGTCAAGCTAGGCGGCGTGCCTGCAATTTTCTCATCCACACACCTTGCGAATGCTTATGCACGATTTGCACCGCTAGTCACCATCAAGGCAAAGCTTACGAGCGTTTTCACCCCGACGCGTAGCGCATTCTCGTCGATGCGAAAGAGAGCACTGTGCAGCGGATGAACCGCTCCAACCTCCTCGTTACGCACGCCGAGCCGTACCTGCACGCTAGGAACGGTGAGCGCGAAGTATGCAAAGTCTTCGGCCCCCATCGTGGGCGGCATCGCTTCGACTCGAAGATTTGTGTGTGCACGCACGTAAGCCCGCAACGCTTCAACTAAGGAGCAATCGTTAACGACCGGAGGATAGCCGCGAGCAATGCACACCTCTGCGTCGACGTTATACGCGGCGGCAATCCCTGCCACAACGCGCCGAACACGGCCGTCCAGAGCGTCGCGAATTTCGGGGTCGAAGGCGCGCAACGTGCCGGTGAGCTTTACTTCGTCCGCGATAACGTTGGTGCGATATCCGCCGGCAATGGTTCCGATCGTCACGACCACACTCTTGAGCGGGTCGATCTCACGTGACGCGATGTTCTGCAAGGCAAGGACGACTGCCGCCGCGCTTGGAATCGGGTCGAGCGCGGTATGTGGATACGCGCCATGTCCGCCTTTACCGCGAATAGTGATGAACATTTCATCGGCCGATGCATTGATTGGCCCCGGGGTGATTCCAATCGTGCCCGTCTCGATGCGTGCGTCAACGTGGAGCATCGCGACGGCATCAACTGTGGGCTTCTCTAACACGCCTTCAGCGATCATCGCCTCTGCGCCGCCAGGGCCTTCTTCCGCCGGCTGAAAGACGAGTACGACCGTTCCGCAGAGGGTCTGTCGCATTGCGGCCAGCACATGCGCCGCACCGAGCAGCATCGCGGTGTGTGCGTCATGCCCGCACGCGTGCATCTTTCCTTTTGCTTCCGACGCGTACGGCAATTCGGTACGCTCCCCGATCGGCAGCGCGTCCATGTCGGCACGCATAGCGGCGACCGCTCCCGGCCGGCTGCCGCGAATAATGCCGACGACTCCGGTTTTCGCTAGACGCCTATGCTCGATTCCGAGCGCGTCCAGCTCGCGCTCCACCAGCGCCGCCGTTTCGTGTTCCTCGAAGCCCAATTCCGGATGGCGATGAATCCGTCGGCGCAGCTCGACGACGCGCGCAATTACCGCATCGTTCGGTTCCTCGATCATGTTGGGAGGCACGTTAGGCGGGAACGTTGAGAAGCCTCCGCTTATCCGGCGACGAAGGAGCATGACGGATGCTGACGCCGGATCTCGCGCTTGCTATCCTCATCAACCGCACCAGCGCGTATTACGATGCGAACCCGCCGGCGTACATGACGTACATCGAGCACACGCACGTTTCTGCTCCGTCGCTCGGGCGCAGTCAGGAAATCAATCGGTCCGTCGCGGTACGCGTCGCCGACAACTTCGCGGTGATGAAAGACCTGCCGAACGGATCCGAGCGCACCGGTCAGGCCTTTCCGATTGTCGCGTACTTCGATCCGTTTTCCGCATTTCGCCTCAGCTGGTATGCAAACTTGAAGCGAGTCGATATTACGCTACAACGCGGTCAGCCACTGGTCTTGCAAACGCCGCAGCCGGATGCCACCGTCAACGTCGTCGTTCCGTACAACAGCTATTGGGCTGCTCGATACGCACCCGATTCCACCGACGCGGCGCAACACTTTCTCATTGACCCGACGTCGCGCGTGACCGGTGGATATTACCCGAGCGACGTACTCGAAGATGCACAAACGCAACTGCCATCGCACGTTGAAATGCGCGTGGATGGATCCGACGAAAGCATCGTCTTAGATTTTAAGGTCGTCGACGGCCACTGGATCATCAACCACGGAACGTGGTCTGCCACGGAGCACTTCGCAGTCTTTACGTCAAAGGTGATTGCCGACGTTACGTTCGACGACATTGCCTTTCCAACCGAAGCACCCGATCCTCGCCTGGCGGGCACGCCCTCGCCCTCGCCTTAGCAACCAACAATGGCGGAGAGGGTGAGATTCGAACTCACGGAACGCTCATCACGTTCGCCCGCTTTCGAGGCGGGTGCCTTCAACCACTCGACCACCTCTCCGCAAGCCGCTTTCGCGAGCAGCCGTCTACTGCACCTACGTGTCGGAGCCTTGCTCGCCAAGCGCGCGGCGCTGCGCGAAAAAACTCGTTAACTGCAGCGCGGCCTCCTCTGCCAAGAGGCCGGCGGTAACGTCCAGACGATGGTTGCTTCGGGGCGACCGAAGGATATCGAAAACGCTGCCGTCGGCGCCGCCTTTCGGATCCCGAGCCCCGTATACAACTCGCCTGATCCGCGCGGCGAGCATCGCACCCGCGCACATCACACACGGCTCCTTCGTAACATAGACCGTGGCTTCGAGCAGACGCCACGAATGCAATCGCCGCGCAGCCTCTTGCAGGAGCAACATTTCCGCATGTGCGGTTGCATCCGACCGCGCTTCCTTTTCATTCTTCGCCTCGAGCACGAGGGCACCGCTTACGAGCACAGCGCCGACCGGCACGTCGCCGTTTACTGAGGCTTGCCGGGCAAGCTCCAGCGCGCGCCGCATGTACCGCTCGTCGTCAATCACTGCGCCAAGAACTGCTGGACAACCGAGACAAGCGTGAGAACACCCACCACAACAACCGTTGACCAGCTAATGACGTTTAAGAGCGCCGAGTTAACGTACTTGCCCATGAGCTGACGGTTATTGATAAGCAGCAGCATTAATACCAGCACAACCGGCAGCAGGACACCGTTGACGACCTGCGAGTAAAAGATGATCGCCAGCAACGGTGCTCCTGGTACGATGACGACGAAAGCGCCGATGAGAATCAGCGCCAGGTAAAACGTATAGAAGACCGGCGCTTCTCCAAAGCGATGGTCCACGCCCCGCTCGAACCCAAATGCCTCGCAAACGTAATACGCCGTCGACAGCGGCAGAATCGAAGCGGTGAAGACCGCAGCATTGAGCAGCCCAATCGCGAAGAGTAGCGAGGCAAACTTTCCGACCAAAGGCTGTAGCGCTATGGCCACGACGCTTGGGTCGTTTACATGGATTTGATGGCCGGGCGGCACGTGCAGGTTGTGCACGTAGATCGTTGCCGCACAGGCCACGATGATGAAATACGCGATGACGTCGGTCCAGATCGCCCCGGTCACGACATCGACACGCGAGTAGGCGTAATCCTCTTCGCGCACACCCTTGTCGACGACGGCCGCCTGAATGTAAAACTGCATCCACGGCGAGATGGTCGTGCCGATAATGGCGATCACCATGAGGACGAAATCCTTCGACGGCGTAAAGTGCGGGATCACGGTCCCGAGCAGCACTTCGTGCCAGGTGGGACGAACCATGATGGCGCTGACAATGTAGGCGATATAGACGGTACAAAAAAAGAAAAAGATCCTCTCGACGATCTTATACGATCCGCGCGTCACGGTCATGAAGACGAAAGCCGCTGAACCGATGACGAGAGCGATTTTGAATGCCTCGTGGTTGATATGGGGGATATAACCGGCAAAAATCGGCGCCGATGATGCGACGCCGGCGAACTCAGTTGCCGTGTTGCCGATGTCGCCAACCACGAACAGCAGCAGGCACCAAAACGTGACGCGTACTCGGAAGTTCTCGCGAATGAGATCCGCAAGGCCCTTCCCCGTTATCGCACCCATGCGCGCGCACATTTCTTGCACGATGATTAAAACCAGCGTGATCGGAATCAGCAGCCACAGCAGCGAGTATCCAAACTGCGCTCCTGCCTGAGAATACGTCAGAATTCCGCCGACATCGTTGTCCGCGTTAGCCGTAATAATGCCCGGGCCAACGATAGAAAAGAACATGACGATCGAGCGCCACGTGCTGGGCCGAACCGCGCGCTGCGTCGGGAGCGAGGATGCCACCTAAATCCCGATCCGCTGATCGACAATCAGCGCCGTTCCCTTGAAGGTAGGCGGCAGCCCGCCGATCGTCGAGGGAAGACCTACCAATCCGTAGCGCCGAGCTTCAACGAGCAGCGCGGTTTTGCGTCCGGTTGCGAATTTCAGCACCGGCGAAACCGACGCCATAGATCGCATCGACCGGCGTGGTCGCCCACCCGCCGATCGCCTCGTAGCGGCCGTATCCGCCCACCGCTAAGAACTTCTTCGAAAAATGATGCTGCAGGCTTGCGACAAACGCCGGCGTTCGCATGGCGACGCTGTCGATCGGCTCGTGCGGATCGGCATCGCGGTTGAGATAGTCCTCAACGCCGTCAAAGACGACATCGTCACGGGTGAGATGCCAAGCAATGTAGAGTCCTATGTGCCGGTCATGACCGTAGGTGGGAAAGGTGTTACTTTCGAGGAGGAAGTAACCGTCGACGAAACCATTCTGTACGGCATTGGCAAAGGTCTCCGGAACAAGCTGACGCCAATCCCCATAGTCGGCATGCGCTTCTAGATATTTGTTGTTACGATCGTACTTGAAGTGAAAGCCGGCCCGGTTCGCTCCGATGATGCTGTTGTCGACGAGCTGGTAAG
Source organism: Vulcanimicrobiota bacterium (assembly GCA_963752765.1). Lineage (GTDB taxonomy): Bacteria > Vulcanimicrobiota > Vulcanimicrobiia > Vulcanimicrobiales > Vulcanimicrobiaceae > JAFAHZ01. The sequence continues at coordinate 275,206 of CAVVZD010000008.1, read as the reverse complement.
TCGACTTCAGCCACACCCCCGGCCACGACCAGGCGGCGCTCCAGATGTTCTCCGGAACGCCGTAGGGTAGAATCATCGTCGCGTACGTCGGATCGAAACGATGATATTCAATGGTTGCGAGGTCTGCGCTCAGGTGGCGCGCAAGCGCGAAATGTTCGTAGTTTCCGAAGTGCTGCGTCCCCGGATGCGCGACTAATCCGGCGTCGTACCAGGCACGCCCCAACTCCGTTAGGAAATCCCAGTGCGCGATAGGATGCAGGAAAGCGCGAGCGCCGGCAATCGTCTGCACCTGATTGGCAACAACGCTCGTGAAGAGCCGACCTTGCGGCGTGAGATACGTTTGCGGTGAGATGCCGTAGTACGTCGTGGTGAGAATTGGGTCGCCGTCGCTCCAGGCGTGCGCGAGCTGCACCGAAAAACGCCCGACATCACCACGGTCAAAGACCAGCGATCCCATCGTCAGATGAACGCTCGTGGTAACGAGCGACGGCAGTAACGCGTCGGTAAACTCTGCCGAGGCCCAGCCTCGTTTGACGAACGCGTCAACGCCTAACAACGGCAACGACGTCGGGCTGGAGGGCCAGGCGTCGACCGAAGGCATTCCCGGTCCGAGGGTTGTGGCAGTCGTCGGCCCCAACGACGGCGTTACGCTGGTCAGGGGCGGCGGGGCAAAGACGAATCGATCGCTTTGCGCGAGGTCGAAGTAACCACTCCGTAGACGCCAGTGGCTGTCAATGGCCGCAAGTTCCACGCTCAGCAAACTTGCGCGAAAGACGCTTGCATCGTCCTGGCCGGCGTGCGTCGGAAAGGCGATCGCGTAGGGAATCGCGTGCGATTCCGCGTGGATATTGATGTTTGGCAGCAGCGGTTCGCTCCAATAGACCGCATTCGTCGTGCTGCCCGTCACGTTTGCCAAACCTGCGGTTGCCGAGAGTATCATACCCTGAAAATGATACGTTCCGGTTACGGCATATTGCATGAGCCCTGCCACTCCCGGCGTGACGGGCGCACTGGAAAGGTAATCGTAAGGCGACATCGGTGACAACGGAGAGTCGGCCGCAAAACCGAGACCCTCCGCTGGTGTCGCACCTGGTCCAATGGTCGCCTGATCCACGAACACGTTGGAGCCGTTCACGCTTAGCACGAAGCGCGGTGCCGGAGTTGGCGATGAACTCGCCGCCGGCGCAGGCGCCGCAGCGAGTTGTACGACCATCAGCATTACGGCTAGCGTCATCGGTGAGTACTGTCTTTACCGCTCCAAAAAGAAAAAACTGTCGTGCTTCCTCGCAGGCGACAGTTCGAGAAATCGGGCGGCGATGCCAGTTCTCCCTCAATGTCGAGCTTTAGCACTGCACGCCATAGAGCACCTTCGCGAGCGAAGGGCCAGCCGCATTAGATTGCGCCTTGATTCGGCGGGATCTGGTCTACCCATTGGAGTCTCTCGACCTTTCCGGGCAGCGGCTTTTCTTCGTGCAGACGCCTCACCTAACGAGGAATCCTTAGTCAGAATACTCTGAACAAGGCCTTTGTCAAGGCTCGCAGGTTTTGCGCTGCGGAAGGTTAGCGAAAGAGACTGACGACTCGGCGAGAGCCTGAGTCGACTCCCTCTTCCTCTTCCCTCCTAACCCCAAATAAACCCTGCTCCCGACTCCTCTCTGGACTCGCGCTGTGCGGAGGTTTCTATGCCTTCGGCGATCATGCCAATCCCCAGACTATCCGCGAGCGTGGTGATTGCCTTGATAATGCTTGATCGTGTGCACAGTGCGCGACGTCGGCGATGAACGACTTATCGATCTTGATGACGCTTACGGGCAGACGCCGGATGTAATCCAAAGAGCTGTATCCGATGCCGAGTCGTCGACAATGACCCGCGTGCCGTTGCTCTGATTGAGCTCGAGCATCTTCATCGCGCGGTCGCTCATCGTGACGCCCTCGGTCACTTCGATGTCGATCGCACCGGCCTCCGGCCATGGCGCGTCAGGATCTCCGCGAAGCAGTCATGAAAGTCGGGCTCGGCCAGGTCGCGCGCCGACGTTCACCGCGACGCGAAACTCCGGCAGATCGAGTTTCCGCGTCGCAACCGTTTGTTCGCAGGCTTTTTCCAGAACCCAACGCGTATCTCGTCGATCGCACCACCCTCCTCGGCGATATCGATGAAACGATCCGGCGCGAGGAGCCCGCGTTGGATGCTCCCAACGCAGCAACGCTTCGGCGGCAACGATTTCTTGGCTCGTCAGGGCGACGATTGGCTGGTAAACTAGAGAATTCTTACGTTCGAGCGCCTGCCGTAGTCTATTCGAGGCCCATCCGCTCGATAATCTGCGCGTGCATGCCCTATTGTGAACTGACGTTCTGCGCCCGGCGTCCTTGGCTCGATACATCGCCGCATCAGCTTGTTTCACGTGATCTTCCGCAAGTGCCGCATTGTCCGGGTAAACGCTCGCTCCTTGCTCGCGGTCACGAGCAGCTCGCGTCTCGAATCGACGGCTTCGCGAATACGTCCAGAATCTCGCGGTCATCGCTTCCGCGCACGATCTCACGTTAGCCCGCTCCAAATGACGAACTCATCGCCACCGGGTCGTACACTCGCGCTCGATTCGCTAGCAACCCGTTCAACGTCGCGCAACCTCGCGCAGCACACATCACCTGCGCGTGGCCAGCGTATCGTTGATGACCTTGCGATCGAGGTCGAGGAAGATGACCGCTAGCATCGCCTTTGGCTTCGACCCGCGCTACGTCTCTCGGCGATACCTCTAGGCGAGCCTTTTTTCAGACCTTCATCGGTCCTTACGCGCTGGGCGGCAGTCTTCGGGCACGCGCTTCATCTCGCTGATATCGGGCGCGCCGATAGCTCCGATGATCCCGCCTCGTGCCTCGCGCTCTCTTCTGTGCAGCCACCTTTCGTGCGCATCTCTTGACCGTCTCCTTGGAGCGATCTGTACCTCATCCTTCTGCTCTTCTACACCAAAGACCGCCTCTACCGAGCCGACACGTCGATCCCGCAGCGCCTCCGCGTCGGCCTACGCCGCGTACGCGCATTCGGTCCGCGTCCAACAACGCGACCTGCTGCACACAGCCTCAGCTCTTTCTCCTTCTCTCGCTTCTGCATTCGTCGCTCGTACTCACTGTTCGCACCTCTCCGATGACGTGACGCGTACCTCACCTCCTCCGTGCGACCCACCGCCCTCTTCGCACCGCGCATCTCCATTCTCCTCTCTATCTATCACCTCTCCTTCATTTGCCCCCCACTCTCCCACCTCTTTACCTCCTTCGCCCTCTCCCACCTTCCTCTCACCTTCTCCTCCTCCTCCCCCCCCCATCCCTCCCTCCGCTCACCCACCCCCTTTCCCTCTCTCTCTTCCTCTTCTGCTCCTCCTGCCCCCCCCCCCTCCCTCTCACCCATCTTCCTCCTCTCTCCCCATCTCCACCCCTCTCCCTCTCTCATCCCTCCCCCCCTCTCTCCTCTCTCCTCACCTTCTCAACCCTCCCTCCCTCCACCTCCTTCCACTCTCCCTCTCCACCTCCCTCTCTCTTTTCTGCCCTCGTCCCTCTTCTCTCTCATCCTACCTCTTCACTTCTTCTCTCTTCCCACTTCATCTCTCTTCTCTCTTCTCCTTTTCTCTCTTCTCTACTCTTCTCTCTTCTCTTCTTTCTTGTTACTTCACCTTCATCCTCTTCTCATCATTTCTTCTCTCTTCTCTTTCTTTGTCTTCATTTCTTTATCTCTCTCTCTTTCATTCATCTCTCTCTTCTTTATGTACATTCATCTCTTCAAACTCTCTACTTCTCACTTCTTTCTTTTCTTCTCTTCTCTCTCTATTCTTTCTTTCTCTTTATCTTCTTTTCATTTTCTCTTCTTTTCTTTCTTCTTTTTCTTCTCTCTTTTCTTTCTCTTTTTCTTCTTTTTTTTTTTGTCTATGCTCAATCTCTCACATCACCTCTATCACTCATTTATCTACTCCTTCTCATCATCTCAACACTTTATTCTAACCACTTCACTACTCTATCCACACTTTTCCTCTTCATCATACCTCATCTTTCTCTATCTTTACTCTTACTTTCACATTATCTACTCTCTCTTTCTATCATTCTCTTTCATCCTCTCTAACACTCTTCTCTTTTCTCTCACACATCTACTCATACACTACTCTTCTTTCTCCTCTCACACTCTTCTCATCCTCTACTCTCTCAACCTTTCATTCACCTCTCTACCTACACCTCTCTCTAATACTTTCTACTACTCTCTCTCTACCATTCCACTTACTTTCTACCCTTTTACTCACACTCTTCCACTTAACTCTCTCCCTAATTCTTTGGCTAATCACCAACCCAACCTTATTATACTTTCTTTCCTCCACCACTTCACTTCCTTTTTTATCTTAAATCATCTCATCCTCTTTTCCTTTCTTCCACACACTCATCTACCTCTCACCTCTCTTTTTCTACTACCCTACCTTTCCTTCTACTCATCACTCAACTCTATCTTACCTCACAAACAAATACCTATAAAATCTATTCTAAACTTATCACTTCCAACTACTTTCCCTATCTTTAACTACTAACTTTTTTTTAAATATTACACCTACCTAACTCACCTTCACCTTTTATCTAATCTTATTACCTTAACTCTCTCTTCTCTTCTCTCTACTTCTCCTAAAGCCCATCTCCACACATACTCACCACCTATCTACCACTATCTTCAACACTATATTCTTTCTAACACCACCTTACTCTATTATCTTAACATTACCATTCTTAAATCCAACTTTTACACCTACTTTACTATTTTTAACTACCATCTAACATTTCCATTCTCAGTGACGTAAATCACATCTATACCCAAATTATCACTTTTAAACTAAACTTCTACACCACATCTCCCAACTAATCAGTTTTCCCTACCACCACCTATCACTTCCTTTAACACAACCCTTACATTCAACTTCTCCACAGCTTTCACTTTATCTTTTCTCCTCACTCTCATCTCTCACTCTTCTTATTCCATAACATCCTTCAATAACACATCAAACACTCCCACTTCCTTAACATAACACCTCCCCACCATACATAATTCCTTCTTAACCACCACACCCCTCAAAATAAAGAGTTCGAGGAGTGACGATTCAGCGATTGTAAAATGGCGCGCCCGGAGGGATTCGAACCCCCGATCCCAGCCTTCGGAGGGCTGTGCGTTATCCAGCTACGCTACGGGCGCACGCGAACGGAGCTCGTGACGACTACGGACGAGGCGTCTCCGGCGGAGTACCGGCCGTCGGAATGTGTTTGAAAAGGTCGAGCTTATGATCGACCAACGTGCGATAAAACTTGCGAACGCAATCCGGGTGTCCAAAAAAGTACGTGCGCGCGTATGCGAGATCGTCGCCGCCGCTATCCGGCACGTAATGCGAAATTTCAATTTCCTCCATTTGAGCTCGATCTACCGGATGAGGACAAAAATCGCAAGGAATGGTCGACATGTGGTACCTCGAGAGCCGAAACGGCCGCCTGCAAACGACGGCCGCTCCTCTTTACACTTGACTCGGGTAGGATTTGAACCTACGACCTAGGGCTTATGAGTCCCCCGCTCTACCGCTGAGCTACCGAGCCATGGCCGCCGCAAAACCGTTTTCGACACGCTACTCTACCACGACCCCTTATGTCAGGCAACCTGTCGCGGTCTCGAAGCTTCGATACAAGGAAGACGCCTCCGCAATAGCGAGGCGTCTTTCACAATCGCGGTCGGAGGGACTCGAACCCCCAACCTACAAGTTCGTAGCCTGTTGCTCTATCCAATTGAGCTACGACCGCATGTCTCGCTCGCGATGAGAATCGTCTCCGCCGGAACCTTCGGAGAGAGAGGGATTCGAACCCTCGATACGACTTTACATCGTATAACGGTTTAGCAAACCGCCGCCTTCAGCCGCTCGGCCATCTCTCCGCTCCGTTCCTTATTCACTTATGTTTTCCGCTTATGACCTCTGTTCGTTTAGCCCCGTTGCTCTCCATTTGTTCTCGCGTCGTTGGGAGGCCCCCTTCGGCCTGGCCCATCTTAGTATCCGCCTTGTCGTCTTATTCGCCTTGTCGTCTACCGTGGCAGCCTCACTTGCGTAGTTATCTCCACTCAGAGGGTCTGCTGCCCGCTATTTCGTCGCCGTCCCATAGATGACGTAGCTCCAACTTTCGTCGACGACGTGATTCATTATCAACCTATCTATCTAGTCTAGACGATTACAGCTTACTTCTTATCTCCCAAACGCTGCCAGCACACCCGTGTTCTCTTACCTCATACCGCTTAACTTCCTCAGTAATTAAAGCATTTCCTCGACGTTGTTATACCGCCAATTTCTCCCCCATTCGACGTTCCGCTCCCTAAATTACCTTTGTACTCTAGCCAGCAGATTTTCTGCGAAGAGCAACATTCCTCCCTTACTCATATCACTATTTATCTAACTCATTGCAGCTCTTGCGCCTCAACTCCCGCGGCCCGATTCCGCCAAGTACTTACTTTGGCAATCCGTCGAAGCATTCTTCGTAACTCATCTCTTTTTCATCTATTACCTCAAACCTAACTCTTTCAATCATTCCTTATCTCTATATGAGCTAGCTCTCTCCCTCTTTAACCTTTACATCTTTTCATATAACTCTATTCCCTCTTTAATCTAGCCATAGCTATATTCCCCCTTGTGCGCTCCTATTTCCAACACTCTATTCTCGCTCTTTCATCCTCCCCCAAACTCTATATCTCTTACCACTTTCTCACTTCCCAACCTACCACTTCTCGAAAACCTTCCCTTTAATCCCCGTCACCAGTCATCAGATGTGTTCTTATTATCTTTTCCAAATTGGCCACCTGATTTCCTTATGGGCAGGCGACGACCGACTATACCACGTTTTCCCAAGCAGCACCTCGGAGCCCCTTATGGATTTCTCGGCGTGCTCGCAGCGGGCGGCGGGGGAGGCGGCTCCGGAACGAATTCCGCTCGCACGAGAGGTACCGTTCGCCTCGGGCGCGCGCGTAGAGCGTCGATCCCGAAGGCGCGCCCGGTCGGCAGGACGAGACTTACCGCCGACAGCACAAATAATGTAAAGCCAACACTCTGTAGCGTCGCGGACGAAAACACCGTGCCGCGCGACGCAATGTAATTCGCGCACAACAGCATCCCGACAAAGCCGCCCAAGCGCGTGAAGAGTCCCAGGAGGAGCGCGACGCCCGTCAACAGTTCCCCCAGGCGAACGAGTTCGGCGAAAAGAAAAATGTTCGGCTGAACCGTGCCGGCAAGAAAAGCATGATACGGGCCGGACGTATGTTGCAGCGCTCGCGAAATGAAGCCGGTGATGGCGCCGTTGGGAGGCATGAATTCGTTGCTCTTGAGGAATTTAGGAACCGCATGCGCGATCCACATGACACCGGTGAGAAGTCGAATGAGCGCGAGCCAACTTGCATACGTCGAAGAAGAGGGCAGGGGCTTCACTTACGCGACGACCTCCTTTCGCAACGCTATCAATCGTGCGATCATCGAAGCGGCTTCGTTTGCCGCGTTTGGGCGCGCTAAGCGTTTCGCTGCCCCAATCATGCGGTTGCGGCGACCCTCGCCGAGCACGGCCGTCAGTGCTGCGGGAAGATCGTCGACACGTCGGGTGCGCAGTGCTGCACCGGCCTCGCAGAGCAGCCGTGCGTTGCGCTCTTCTTGTCCCGGAAGCGGCTTGCAGAGCACCAGCGGAACTTGCGCTACCAGAGCTTCAGCCGTGCTTAAGCCGCCCGGTTTGGTGACAAATGCGTCGGCTGCGTGCATGTAGTCGTAGACGTTCTCAACGAAATTGAGAGCGCGGACGGGGTAATTCACCCCTTCAGCCGCGGCGAGAACACGGCGTTCGACCCGCCGATTGCGCCCCGTCACGACGACGGCTGCCAATGGGACGGCGCTCGATTCCAAGACGCGAATCATTCGCTCGAGCGGGCCAATGCCGAGTCCGCCGCCCATCATGAGCACGATGGAGCGATCTGTCGGCAATCCCAGGCGCTCTCGTAACGCAGTGCGCGCTTCGCTCGAAGGCTGGAACTCAGACCGCACCGGGATGCCGCTCGCCACCACCCGATCGGGTGAAATGCCTCGCGCGATCATCGATTCCCGCACGCCCTCCGTTGCAACGGCATAGGCATCCACATTCCGATGAATCCAAAATGCATGGACCGCAAAATCCGTGACGATGCCGACAACGGGCGGCGCATCGGCGTAGAGACGCTTGTATTCCGCCATTGCTCCGCATGGAAACGCATGCGTGCAGACGACGACATCGGGGCGTTCGCGCTCCATCAGCGATCGCAGATTGCCGGCTGTAAACTGATGTGCCCACGTCCGGAATGGGCCCACTTCCGTAGCACGCTCGGCTCGGTCATAAATATAACGATACATCTGGGGAATGGTCTTGACCATGTGCAGGTAGCCCTCTGAGACGACGCGCGAAACAACGAGAGCGGCATACTTGTACGAATCGACAACGAGAGTGCATGCCTTGGGATCGATGCGGTGCAGCGCGGCGCGCACCGCGTTGGCCGCCGAGAGGTGCCCCACCCCCACGCTCGCCGACAGAAATAAAACGCGAATCGACACTTACTCTTCTTCGCCAGCAGCTTCTTCGGCGAATACCAAGAATTCGTCGAGAATCTCTTGTGCCAATTCTTCGTTTTCCACCAGGTCGCCGGCCAGGTTCGTTACGATAAACTCTCGATCGGCATCGACGTGCGCCTCGTGCATGAGGACCGCGTATTCCGCGGTCTCTTCGCTATCTTTGAGAATACCGACGACTTCAAAGGGCATCTCGCTGCCATCCTTGGTCCGAATGTGAAGTACCTCGCCGAGCTCGAGCGGATTGTCCGGACCTAATGTAGGCATCGCGCAACGTTCGCCTCGTGTTCGGTCAGCGTCCTGGAGAAAACATGCCGGCCGTTCCCGCAATAGACGTAATAGAGGAAGTCGGCCTTCGCCGGATGGAGCGCAGCCTCGAGCGAGGGAGTGCCCGGATTCGAGATTGCCGTCGGAGGCAAGCCGGCGTGCGTGTAGCTGTTATAGGGTGAATCGATTTTGAGATCGGCCAAAGAGAGTTGGCTCTTGTATGCGGGCAGCGCATACTCGATCGTGGCATCGATCTCGAGGGGCATCCCCGCGCGCAGCCGATTGTAGATCACGCTGGCAATCATCGGCCGGTCACCGTTGGATTTTGCTTCGCGTTCGACCATCGAGGCGATAACGACGGCTTGTTCCAAGGTTACGTGGTTGCTGTGCGCGCGCAGGCTCGCACCCGGAGGAAGCTTCGCGAAAAACTCACCGGTCAACTCGTCTTCCACTTGCTCTGGAGCGGCTCCAATCGGGACGAGATAGGTGCTCGGGTAGAGGAATCCCTCGAGGCTACGGGTGCGCACGCCGTCGACGGAAATGCTGTCGTGCGAGAATGCCTCCTCAAACGCGCTCGCGGAGCCGACCCCGCTCGAGTCCAGACGCTCCGCAATTTGCCGTACGGTAAATCCCTCGGGAATCGTCACCCAAACGGCCACTTGCGCACCGCCGCTGACAAGCGCACGCAACACGTCATCTTCTGTCTGGTGAGCGTCGAAGCGATACTCGCCCGCCCGAACGGTCGTCTCTTGGCCACGCATTCGCGCCAGGAGCCGAAAGGCCAGCACATTGTCGATCACCCCGGCACTGGCGAGTTGGCGGGCGATTTGCGCAAACGTCGATCCGCGTGCAATAACGACGCGCGCCGGAGTTCTCGGCAGCGAACGATCCCCATACGCTGTGTGCCAAAACCACGCCCACCCGAGCACGCCCAACGCAAACAGCGCCGCCAGCGACCAGACGACAATCCGGAGCGGTTTCACGTAGCGCGGTTGTTACGCCGTGCGGCCAAGAATGATTCGAGGATCAACGCAGCCGCCATCGCATCGACGGCCTGCTTTCGTTTCGTGCGAGAAACGTCCGCTGCGATGAGCGTCTTGGTCGCTTGCGCCGTCGTCAGGCGCTCGTCGATGCGATGGATCGCGCCGCCGAAGAGTGGCCGAATCTTCTCAACGAGTTGGTCGATTTTGGCGGCTGCGATGCCTCGCTCGCCCGAGAGCGTGATCGGATCGCCGATGACCAGATCGCTGACGTCATAGCGCTCGAGATACTCGCGCAAGCGCGCAAGGTCGGCGCTGAGATTCGTTCGCTCGATCGTGCCGGCGGGAAAGGCGAAAGTTGCATTTGCGTCCGCAACGGCAACGCCGATGCGTTTGCTGCCAACGTCGAGAGCCATGATCGACACGACCGAGGCTACGGCGCCTCTCTCGCCAAATGTGCAATCTGCGCGCTCGCGCGAGGGCGCCGGCCGAGGTGATGTGCGAGCAGATCCTCGATTGCCGTTGCAACCCGTGGCCGGGCCTGCACAAGAGCCGCGGCAGCTTCCTTGGGCGCAGCTAGCGCCGCAAAATTGAGCCGATCGGCATGCTCGAACTCCATGAGGTTGCGCCAGCTTTCGCGGCATGCGGCATCGATCAGACCGCCCATTTCCGCATCGAGCCACGATGCCCCCGACGTTAACGGCGATGCACAGCGCACGCAGCTCTCCGTCGGCGGCGCTAACCCAAGAACGTCAAGTAGCCGCAGTGAGAAGCGCGGCAGCAGTCCTTTCGGGTCGTCGACCCGAGCGACTGTTTCCAGCATTCCGCTCAGCAGCACGTAGACGTCCGGTAATGCCAAATCCGGCTCGCAGAACGCATCGATGAGTTCCGCTGCGAGCGACGCCACCGCATAGCGTTCCGGATCGACCAAATGCTGCCAATGCGTACGAACGATCTCCGCCGAGACGACGACGTCCAGCGAACGGCCGCGATGCATGCCGAATTCGCACTCGTTGCCGAACTCGAGCCGTCCTGCCAGATGACTTCCCGCACGACGGATCCCCTTGGCAACGACGTCGAGTTTACCGCGCTGGCTCGTGAAGAGCGTCATGATGCGGTCGGCTTCGCCGAGGTGCCGCCCGCGCAAAACGATGCCCCGCGTCTTATAGGCGCGTGGTTGCGTCGGGCGCCTCCAATTCCCTCGCTAGACGGGTCGCGCCGTTCGTGTAAATGCGTACCGCCAGAATGCGGCGCCCGCGCATGCGGTCGACGCGCAACCGCGTATGATCGTCGGCCTCGATCTCTTCGCCCTCCACCGGCAGGCGCCCAAACACGCCGACGGTGTAACCGCCGATTGTCTCAAAGTCGTCGCTCGGGATGGCCGTTCCGAGCTTGGCGTTAACGTCTTCGATGTTCGTCGCCGCCTCGACGACCGCTTCCGTCGGTGAAACGAGATGAATCGGCTCTTGCTCGTCGACGTCGTGCTCGTCACGAATTTCACCGACGATTTCTTCGAGGAGGTCTTCCATCGTTACCAAGCCGGCTGTTCCGCCGTATTCGTCGACAACGATCGCAAGCGAGAACTTATCGCGCTGCATCTCGCGCAGGAGCTCGGCGATCTTCTTCGTCTCCGGAACGTGGACGGCGGGCCGCATCAGCGCTCGTACGGCGGTGCTGGCAATCGAACCGCTGGCCAGCGCAACGAGCAACTCCCGATCGTGAATCACGCCGACAATGTCGTCCTTCGATTCTTGGTAAACCGGCAGCTTCGAATACCCTTCCGAAATGATGACGTCGAGTACCCGGCGCGGGGAGTCGTCCACGGAAACGGCAACCATTGCCGGACGGGCCGTCATGACCTCGCGGACGATGGTATCGCCGAACTCAATGATCGAGTGGATCATCTCGCGCTCTTCTTCTTCGATCACGCGCTGTTCGGCTCCGACGTTGACGACGGTTCGGATGTCCTCTTCAGTGACGTAGATGTTCTGCCCACGCTTGATGCCGAACGGCCGAAGCAGCAACTCCGTGACGAATTGAAACGCCTTGGCGATCGGCGTCAGCACGTACGCAACGAACCGCACCGCCACGGCAAGCCGAATTGCCCAGCGCTCGTTATCACCGGTTGCGATCGTCTTGGGAATGATCTCGCCGAAGAGCAGCATGATGCAGGTCATGAAGATTGTCGACAACACGGCGGGTGCCGGAAGCGCGAGTTTAATCGCAATGTAGGTAGCCAGCGAATCTGAAGCCAGCAGCACGATTGTATTGCCGACCAGAATCGAGGTCAAGAAACGATTCTTGTCCTCGACCAGCGGAACTAAATCTTCGGAACCTTTGACGTGCCGTTCGGCAATCGATCGAGCGCGTAGCCGTGAGATCGAGATGAGCGCCGCCTCTGAAGCTGCAAAGAAGGCCGCCAGCACGACAAACGCCGCGAGTGCGACGATCTGGAACGCGAGGGCCTCGGGACTACTTCGAGACGGGTCCGTATTCAAATCGGCGCCTATTATAGCATAACGTGGGGACGGACCAGCACGTAGATGGCGAGGGCCACCACGCTGCCGAGCACGGCGCCCCAGAGGACCTCGAAGACGTTGTGGATCCGGGCCTCGACCCGGCTTTGGGCGACCAGGACGGCAATGAGGAAGGCAAGCAGCGCCGGCAACGCCTTTTGGTAAAAGAACGCCAGCATGGTTGCCGCCGCAAAGGCAACCGCCGCATGTCCCGAGACGGCGCCGCCTTGCAGCGGCGAACCGCGGCCAACCCGGGCCTTGGCAAAGATGGTTGCGATCGCGACGACGGCAAGCACGATGAGCGCGACATTGGCCGGCACCGCTGCAACCGCGCTGAAGACACGCGCTCCGCCGCCCGTAATGCCCTGGTAAAAGATCAGATAGCCCGCAAACACCGATGCAAAGGCCGCCACCAAGACCGCGCCCGCGGCCGCGTCTTTTGCCGTTTTCGCAAGCGGATGGTGCGCGACGGTCAAGAGATCGACGATTGCTTCAACCGCCGTATTGAGCAGCTCCAGACTGAGCACCATCGCGACCAGAATGATCGTCGCTACGACATAGAAGCGGTCGAGCCGGAGCACCAGTGTTGCGAGCAGCACGAGCGCAGCGATAACAAAATGCACGCGCATATTCGGCTGCGTGCGCGTCGCATAGAGAATCCCTTCGAACGCGTGGAAGAACGATCGCCCGAGTTTACTTTCCGATATTGGGGCGTAGTGACCACGCTCGTGTTTTCGTCCCTCGTCACCGGAATGCCGCATCACTGGATCTAGCCTTCCTCGTACGGCCACGGCAATCCGATTGCACCCGCCAGCCGCTGCTCCTCTGCCTTCATGGCGCGCCGCTCCGCAGGGCGCTCGTGATCGTGCCCGATGACGTGCAGCAAACCGTGGATGAGCAGGCGATACAGTTCTCGCTGTATCGGTGCGTCGTACTCCGCTGCCTGCCGCCGCGCCGTTTCCAAGGAGATCACGACGTCGCCCAACAGACGTTCGGGCGAACTACTGCCGTTTTCGTCCAGCGCAAAGCTCAAGACATCCGTTGCGGCGTCCTTGCCGCGAAAGTCGCGGTTGATTTGACGAATTTCATCGTCCTTTACGATTGAAATCGACAGCGACGAAGCGGGCTCGCCTACAGCCGCGAGCAATCGCTTTGCCGTTCCCACCAGCGCGCGGCCATTGACGCCGCTGCCCCGAACCTCATTGCGATAGTAGATCACGCGCGCGGATCCGTATAGGCGCGGATGATTTTCGCAACAAGCGGATGGCGCACGACGTCGGCTTCGCCTAGCTCCACGATGCCGACGTCTTCGACGGTTGCCAATCGATTAGCAGCATCGCGCAATCCACTACGCTCACCAAACGGCAAATCAACTTGCGTCTCGTCCCCAACGACAACCATCTTTGATGCGGCACCGAGCCGGGTCAAGAACATCTTCAGCTGACCGCTTGTCGCGTTTTGGGCTTCATCGAGAATAACGAACGCATCCGAGAGCGTACGCCCGCGCATGTACGCGAGCGGAGCGATCTCAAGCGTTCCGCGATCGATGTGTTTGCCGACGACCGCCGGAGTCAACAGCTCGTTCAATGCGTCGAACAGCGGGCGCATGTATGGATCGACCTTCTCCCGCAGATCGCCCGGGAGAAAGCCCAATTTCTCGCCGGCTTCGACGGCCGGACGCGACAGGACCACCCGAGCCACGCTGCGATTGCGCAGCGCTCGTACCGCCATCACGATGGCGAGATACGTCTTTCCGGTTCCGGCCGGACCGATTCCGACGGTGAGCGTCCGTTCCTGAATCGATTGCACGAAGGCGCGCTGTCCTGCCGAGCGCGGACGCACTCCGCGACCGCGCTGGGTCTGCAGCAACGTCTCGGGCAACGACGTCACATTTGGTCGTTCGCGCACGTCCGAGAATGCAAGCGCAACGTCATCGGGGGTCACGTATGCTCCGGCCACTGCTGCATCGAGCATGCGGCGGATGACGCGTTCCGCGCGCTCGACCTCCTCTGCGTCACCGCTGAGGACGAGACGGTCGCCATCGGCTGTCACCGCAACGTCCAGCGCGGACTCAATCGCTGAAAGGTTGCGGTCGTATTCTCCAAAGAGCCGGAGGCGATCCGGAAGCTGGTCTAAGGCAATCGTTCGTTGTGCGGCGGTCAATACTGAGGGTATTCGTCCCGGAGCGCGAGAGGCTTTCCAAGCACCTCGGCGGCGATGACTGCGCGCACTAGCGAGCTACGCTGCCCAAACAGCTTTTCCGTTCTCGCAACCGGCGAATGGACGGCCGGTACGGGCCGAATTGGAGGAGGCGGAGGAGCTGCAACAGGCGTTGGCGCCACCGGCGGGGGCGGTGGTTTTGGCGGTGGTTGTACGGGCTGCGATTGCGCCGCCATTTGCGCCATGATCGATGCCAATTCCTCACGCATATCGAACTGCGGCTGCGGCCGTATGGGTGGACGCTGCGCAACCGGCATTTGGCGCGCCGCGGTTTGGGGAGGCTGCACCCTACGCTGTGCGGCGCTACGACGTGAGCTTTGCACGATGCTCGAAACCACGCCGATAATCACGAGCAGCACCCAAACGAGGCCACCAATTTCATGCATTCGAGGAACTCATTTCGCGGGCGGGGGCGGCGCCGGAGGCTGCTCGCCGCCCGTGCCCTCGACGCTTCCGCCGATCGAGGAACGCATTTCCGTGTCGGCCTGAAGATTCTTGAGACGGTAGTAGTCGATGACGCCGAGATGGCCCTCGCGAAATGCGTCCGCAATGGCTTGCGGAATCTGCGCTTCGGCTTCTACGACTTTTGCGCGCATCGCTTGCGTTAACGCCTTTTGCTCTTGCTCGCCGGCCATCGCAGCATATTGCCGTTCGGAGGCCTTAGCCTGCGCGATACGACGGTCGGCTTCGGCTTGGCTCATTTGCAGTTCGGCGCCGATGTTCTTCCCAACGTCCACGTCGGCGATGTCGATCGACACGATTTCAAATGCCGTTCCGGCATCCAGGCCTTTCCCGAGCACTGCCTTGCTGATACGATCGGGGAACTCCAGCACTTCTTTGTGATCGATGGCCGCGCCAACTGCAGAAACAACGCCTTCGCCGACGCGCGCTACGATGGTCGGCTCGCTGGCGCCGCCGACGTAGCGGTCGAGATTCGTTCGCACCGTGATCCGGGCTTTCACGTTAAGCTGAATGCCGTTCTGTGCCACGCCCTGAAAGATCGGCGTTTCGATTACTTTCGGATTAACCGAGGTCTGCACGGCCTCGAGCACGTCGCGCCCCGCCAGGTCGATCGCCGCAGCACGCTGCCATTCCAGCGGAATCTCCGCGCGCTGAGCGGCGATCATTGCGAATGTGACTTTGTCGACGTTACCGCCCGCGAGGTAATGCGACTGCATCTGATCGACCGTGAGGTTCAAGCCGGCTTTCCGTGCCCGCACGTAGTTGGAGACGATAAGGCTGGGGGGAATCCCGATCAAGCGCATCCGCACCAGCGAAATGATGCCCAATGGCACGCCGGCCGCGATCGTCCGGATCCACATCCCAATCGGAAAGTAATACATGAACGCGAAGAACGCGACCACGACGATGATGGTTAGGATGCTTGCGCTGACAGCAACTCCCACGAAAAATCGCTCCTCTAGCCTTTACCGGCCGGCAATAGCCTCGACGAAAATGCGCGAGCCTTCAACGCGCGCTACCCGAACCGGGGTTCCCTGCGAAATAAACTCACCCTGTGTCAGCACATCAACGCGCCGGCCGTCGATCTCGGCGATGCCCGCCGGCCGCAGGAAAGAAGCGGCGATGCCAACCCGTCCGCGGAGGTCCCTGTAATCGGAGCTCGTGACGTAATCCGGACCTTGCACGGCGGCAAGAGCCAGACGATGAGCCCAGGCGTTTTGCGGAACGGCACGCACGAAGAGCGAAAAGACGATCACCGTCAGAACGATCGCGGTCGCAATCGTCTCCATCGCCACGAAGAAAAACGGCAAGCCGAAGGCAAAGAGCACCGCCAGCAGCAGGCAGACTCCTCCCAAGACGCCGGGAATACCGTGCCCGGGTACAACGTGCAGTTCCCATAAGATGCCGAGGATGCCAACGAGCGCGAGCGCCACGACGAATCCGTTCGAAAAGCCTGCATAGACGTGCGCGCCGAAGAACAGCGCAAGCGCGCCAATACCGACGACGCCGGAAATACCATGCATCGTCTGCATCTCAATGAGCAGTCCGAGCATTCCCACGGTGAGGAGAATCCCGCTGATAACGGGATCGGTCGCGAACCGTGCGATCTGCTCGGCCCACGTGTACGCTTCCGTAGTTCGTGGTGACGACCGCAAATGATATAACGCAAGCGTGTCGTCGAGCGACGGTTCCAGCGCATCGGCAATATGCGAACGCAAGGCATCTTGCGTGTTCAGCGTAAGAAATGCACCGGTCGGCTTATACTCCGGAACGTCAATGGTTCGGTCGACCATTGCGCCGGCTAGTTTGACGTCACGATGATTGCGCTCCGCCGTCGATTCGAACTCGGCGCGTAAGGCCGATACCGTTTCTCGCGTGTCAGGGTGAGGTTCGGCTGAGCCGATCGAGGCGCCGGGCGCCATCACTATGCGATTCGATGAAAGTGAAATGAGTGCGGCCGACGAGTACGCCCGGTTTGCAACGAACGCAATCACCGGCTCGTGTGCCGACAGCAGGGCGTCTTTGATTTGAAGGGCTGCTGCGACGAGGCCGCCGAGGCTATTGACGTCGAGCACGATCGCGGCAGCATGTTCGTCATTGGCTTCCGCGACGGCGCGGTCGACCAAATGCGCCATCCCTTCGTCGACCGTTCCATGGATGGGAACGACGACGACCGGCGACGCTGGCGCCGCCGCAGCTCCGGCGGCCAACCCTCCGAGCCCGCAAAGAACGAACGACGAGGCGATCCAAGCACGCAGTCTCATGGAATTAGCTACCGCGACACCAAGCGGAAAGTTACTCTCCAACCGCCGTTTAGAGGGAGAGTTCTTCCTCTACGATCTGCCGCACGAGGTTGCCGTCGGCGATCCCCCGCAGGTTGGGCATGACGACCTTCATCACCGCGCCCTGATTGCGATTGTCCGGGGGAAGCTCGGCCAGAACGCTTTGCACGATCTCGCGAATCTCCGCGGCGGTCTTTTGTTGCGGCAGATAGCTGAGCAGGATCTCGCGCTCGGCGCGCTCCTTGGCGGCCAGTTCGGTCCGGCCGGCCTTCTCGAACTCGTGCACCGAATCACCGCGCTGTTTCACGAGGCGCCGCACGACGTCGATTTCCTCGGAGTCTGATAAATCTTGACCAGTCTCCGACCGCTTGTACGTAAATCCAGAGAGCGCAGAACGTAAGGTGTCGAGACGAAGCTGATCGCGCGCGCGCATCGCCTCTTTGAGATCCTCGGCGATACGGTCCTTGAGCTTTGCCACGCTGATGCGAGCGGGTTAGCTGCGGCGCTTACGCGCGGCAGCCGATTTCTTTTTGCGGCGAACGCTGGGCTTCTCGTAATGCTCGTGCTTACGAGCCTCCGCGAGAATCCCCGCCTTCTGGGTGGCCTTCTTAAAACGGCGAAGAGCGCTCTCAATTGATTCACCTGGAGCAATGCGAACTTCCATTCTGTAACGACCCCCCTTTCAACGTGATCCGCGGCAGCGCCGGCGTCACACAAAATCAGGCCCCAAAGGGCCCGAGCCCTACCCTAACACAGCTATAAAGTGCCGTCAAATAATCCGATCCGCTGTGTCACGCCGAGCATGTCGAGGCGCAGCTAGATTCTCTGCTGCCCTTCGACGACGCCGCTTCGCGGCTGCTCAGGGTGACACGGATCCTAACCCGGGGGCCAGGTCATAGGTCTTCCAGCCAGCACGTGCAC
Source organism: Vulcanimicrobiota bacterium (assembly GCA_963752765.1). Taxonomy (GTDB): domain Bacteria; phylum Vulcanimicrobiota; class Vulcanimicrobiia; order Vulcanimicrobiales; family Vulcanimicrobiaceae; genus JAFAHZ01. The sequence goes on along the minus strand of CAVVZD010000008.1, from coordinate 256,931 downwards.
GTGGACGTGATCGACGGTTTGACCTCCGTGCGGGCCGGTGTTCACCACGATCCGAAATCCATTCTCCCCGGCGCGTTCGCGGCCCAAAGTGGATGCGACTTGAAACAGCTTGGTCATCGTCGCGGCCGCGTCGGAAAGCTTGGTGATGTCAGCGTAATGTGTTATCGGCATGACGAGCAAATGAACCGGCGCTTGCGGGTTGACGTCTTCAATAGCGACCACGTCGTCATCTCGGTACACCGCTTTCGACGGAATTTCGCCGGCGGCTATTCTACAAAAAATACAAGAAGCGCTCAACTCTACCGCGTCCTAATCGTAAATGTCCAAGACTTCGTCGCAACGTTGCCGGCGCCGTCCGTAACGCGGACCGTCACACGAACCGGTCCATCGCCATACGAATACGAGGGTAGGTACTGAATGAACTGCGCCGTTCGAACGCAGTCCGCGGTAACGTCCCGCCCGTTGACCCACAATGCCGTCTGAGAAACGTTCACTGCGACGGCTCCCGCGGAAAACGCGGCATAGATAGCTGGGCGCGAATTATTCACCGTCGCTCCGCTTACCGGGGCGAAGTCGATGATCCCCGGCGGCGTGCTCGAGGCCGAAAGCAACTGCGTAGCGACCGCGTCCCACGTTCCTTTTCCGGCGACGTTCAAATGACCGACGATCGGCACCGCCGCAAAGTTTGCTCCTTGCGGAATGGCGTATGTTCCCTCATATCTTCCCGAAGTGACCTCGTTCATCGCGACATCGCTCACGTACGATCCGATATCGAAAGTCGCTGCTCCGCCCGGCATTCCTTCTAACGTGACCCTGACAACGTCTCCTGGGCGCAGCGGGCGAACCGCATCATCCTCAACAGTAACTCCCTCACCGGTGGGCTGCGCCACCGGAGCGCGGCTCGCCAAAACCTCTCGAACCTCATTGGTCTCGACGTTATACCGAACGCTCACGACGTCGCCGGGCTGCAGTGCCGCAAAGGAAGCCGCTTTACCGTCGAGCGCCACCTCCGTCGTACGTCCCGGAGTAATCACTTGGCCGTCCTCGAGCACAACCTGTCCACCGGCGGCAGCAACGATCTTGCCGTAACGGGATCCGAACGCGTCGATCACGTGCACGACACGCCCGTCCTTGCGCATCTCAACCCGCGCAAAATCGCCTGGCCGAATGTCGACGAGTTCGCCCGGAGTGATCACGTTGGCATTGACGTCCTGCATATCGATCATCGCGTTGGGCGCGATGGGAATCGTCTTCGGACCGCTGTCGTAGCCGATCGTGATCGTCGGGGGATCGGAAAGAACGTCGACAGCCGAGACGGTGCCGACGCGCTCATAACCGTTGCTCATCGCTACCAGCCCCGCCGCCGTGCGTCCGACGACCTGCGCGACGATCGACACGGTATTCCTGCGACGATCGAATTGCGCTTGCGCGCCGAGCGTTTCGGCAAAGAAGCGCAACGGTGCGTACAGTACGTCCTTGATTTCAATCGTTGGTGCCACTTCGACCGTCTTCGACCCCACCTGCGTCGAAATGCGATTTCCCAAACGATCGAATGGTAACCCCAAGGCTTCGAGCGTTCTCCGAACCGGAACGAAGAGAATTCCTTTTTCGAAGCGGGGAGGAGGCTCGATTGGCAACCGGTCACCGTTGATGACGATGGCAATTGGGGCGTTCACCGCTTTCGGCGCTTCCTGTGCCGCCGCAGTCGGCAGCGCGGCGAGAATGTTGAGGAGCAATGTCAACGACGCGACGATCATGCGCTTTCCAAGACCTCGCGATACACGTCGGCGGTCGCGCGCGCGCACCGATCCCAACCCAAAGTCGCCGCGAGCGTGCGCCCTTCGCTCGCGAAACGGCCGCGCATATGCTCGTCTTCGATGAGGGACCGGAGACGCGCAGCGAGTTCGCAGACATTCGCGGCGGAAAACGTCAGGACGGCCGGAGCGAGAACGCGCGGGGTCGCCTCATCGCTGGCAATCACGACGCATCCGGCGGCCATCGCCTCGAGCATCGGCAAGCCAAATCCTTCGCGCAGAGACGGTTGCACCAGTGCGAGCGCGCCGGCGTAGTAGGCGGGAAGTAATTCGGACCCTACGTCGCCCAGCGCGACCGCTTCCCGCGTACTCGTCCGCTGCCGTTTCAGCTCGTCGCCAAAGTCGTCCGGCCCCGTCAGATACAGATCGACGTCAAGATCTTGCGGCAATGACGCCCATGCTGCTAGGAGTGTCGATAGGTTCTTGTGTTGTCGATGATTGCCGACGTACAGGAGGTATGGCCGTGGCCCTCTATGAGGAACTGCCGGGTGGGTGAACCGCTCTTCGACGCCGAGGGGAACGACGCGGATCTTCGCCGGATCGACGCCCAGACACCATTCGAGATCTTCGACGGTCCGCTCGTCGTCGGTAATCACGCGCTTCGCACGTGCGCACGCCTGCCTCACGACCGTCTGATAGTATGGCCGTACCTTTGGCTTGAAGTACTGCGGAAACCGCAGATGAATGAGGTCGTGAACCGTTATTACTGACGGTACTGATATCATGATTGGTACGTATATCGACAAAAAATGCATGAGATCGAGCTTCTCACGCCGCATGGCGAGCGGCAGCCGAACCTGTTCGTCCAAGCCGAAGTTGCCGCCGTTTGAAAATCGAACGTACTCGAACTCCGGTGCCACCTGGGGGAGCCACCTCGCCAACTCCCGCACGTACGTCTTCATCCCTACCGACAGCTGATTCGTGATGCGCGTGTCGAGTCCAACGCGCTTCATTGGGGAGCTCGAGACGCTCTTGCCGGAGCCTCGAGCGCCTTCCAGGCGACAACCACCGGATACGCCGCCGAGTAATACGCAACGTAGGCGCCGCGCCAGCCGTCCAGTATCGCTCCCTTCACGAACAGAAAATACGGGTAAATAATCGCGGCATTGGCCATCGCCAGCAGCAGCCGCCATAGCGACGGCGCGGCACCTCGCGCTTCGATCTCCGTGTAGCGCTCGTACTTCGCATGATACGTCGCGCGGTCGGGATACGAGTAATGGAGCAGCATCCCGGCAAGGCGTTCGGTCTGACCGTCCGACAGCCAGCGCTCGTGCAAAGCAACGTCGGCACCGGTCGCCGGCCGAGCTTCGAGCCGCACGCGATCCGGCTTAAACAATCGCAACAGCGATTCGCCCTGCCATAGGCGCATTGGCTTTCCACAAAAGTACGTTGCGCGCGTCAAGAAATAGCCGTCGGCGCCACCATTGACCAGCATGACCGCGTCGCGCAAAACGTCGTCGAGTGCCTCGTCAGCATCCAGCATCAGCGCCCAGGAAGTCCGAACGTGGGAAAGCGCAAAAAGCCGTGCATCGACGAAATCGGTCCACTCACGCTGGACGACCTCTGCACCCGCGCTCCGAGCGAACTGCACGGTGTGATCCCGAGAACACGCGTCCAAGACGAAGATCGGCATACCGCGCGGCAGGCTCGTTAGTGCTCGGGGCAGGTTGCGCTCTTCGTCGAGCGTCAGAATAACCGCGGTGACGTCAGCCGGATTCAAGCGTATTGGGATATGACGGCGGGCTGCGCTTCCAGATGTAACAACGCGGCGCCGATGAAATCGCGGTAGAGCGGCGAGGGCCGGTTTGGGCGGGATTTGAACTCGGGGTGCGCCTGCGTTCCAACGAACCACGGATGCAGCTCGGTCGCCAGCTCGATAACTTCCACTAGCCGGGTCTCGCCGATCGTGTGATGGCCGGTAAACCGCATCCCGTGCTCTTCGAAGATCGGCCGATAGCGATTATTGAACTCATAGCGATGGCGGTGACGCTCGCTAATTTCCAGCGTTCCGTACGCGCGGGCAGCGCGGCTGTCAGGCTTCAACGTGCATGAGTACGCACCCAATCGCATCGTGCCGCCATAAATCTCGAGATTGCGCTGGTCGGGCATGAAGTCGATAACGGGATCCGCCGCCGCTTCATTCACCTCGCTCGTCATCGCACCGCGAAGCTCACAGACGTTACGAGCGAATTCCACGCACGCTAACTGCATGCCGTAACAGATCCCTAGGAACGGAATTTTGCTTTCGCGCGCGTGCGCAATGGCGCGCAGTTTGCCCTCGACGCCACGCGCTCCAAAGCCGGGCGCTACGACGATACCATGCGCGCCCCGTAGAAGCTCGATGCCCTCTGCCTCGATGGCTTCGGAATCAATTCGTTTGATTTCGACAGCCGCGTCATGAAAGACGCCGGAGTGATAGAGGGCCTCGTGAATGGAGATGTACGCATCTTTGAGCTCGACGTACTTGCCGACCAACGCGATCGTCACCCGGCGGCGAGGCCGCAGCATGCGTTCGGCGATGTCCGCCCAATCTTCGAGCCGCGGCGCGCCGGTCGGCAGATTCAGCTTCCGGACAGCGGCCGCAGCCAGCCCCTCGCTCTCGAGGTTCAGCGGTACTTGATAGATTGTCTTTGCGTCGCCGTTTTGCACGACGGCGCTGGGCGGCACGTCACAGAAGAGTGCTATCTTTTCCTTGAGTTCCACCGGCATTGGAACTGCCGATTGCGTTCGGCAAACGATCGCATCCGGGGAGATTCCAATGCCGCGCAGCTCGCGGACAGAGTGCTGCGTCGGCTTGGTTTTCAATTCGTCGGCGGCGCCCAGATGTGGCATCAACGTCAGGTGAACGTACATTACGTTCTCTTCACCGACGTCGTACCGCATTTGACGGATCGCTTCCAGGAAGGGCAGCGACTCGATGTCGCCGACCGTTCCACCGACTTCTACGATGCAAACGTCGGCGTGGCTCGCTTCCGCCACGCGCTTAATATGCGACTTTATCTCGTTGGTTATGTGCGGAATGACTTGGACCGTTGCGCCCAAATAATCGCCCCGGCGCTCTTTTTCGATGACGGAATTATAGATCTGCCCGGTGGTGACGTTGTTTGCGCGCTGGAGATTTTCGTCGATGAAACGCTCGTAGTGCCCGAGATCGAGATCGGTCTCGGCCCCATCTTCGGTTACGAAAACCTCGCCGTGCTGATACGGGTTCATCGTTCCGGCATCCATGTTGATGTAGGGATCCAGCTTTTGGATCGAGACGCTGATGCCGCGTGCTTTCAGGAGCCGTCCGAGGGAGGCCGCGGTGATACCTTTGCCAAGCGAACTCACCACGCCGCCGGTGAAGAAGATATACTTCGCCATCTCGGGACGTGTTATTTCGCCGTCGGCGGTTACTTACCTAGCAACCTACGGTGCGATCAGTTTTACGTAGCGTTCCAGCCCTGCGTAGTCCTTACCAATCTCCGGCGGAACGCACTCGAACGCCTTCGAGACGAGTTCAGCAAGGCCGCCGATGACCGGGGGCGCAGCCTCGAGTACCAAGAGCCCTCGTGGTTTGAGCAGACGCGGTGCGGTCGCAAGAAACTCGCGATACAGCGCCAAGCCGTCCGCCCCGCCGTCGAGCGCTTCGCGTGGTTCAAAGCCGGCGGAATCCGGCGGCGTCGGCACGTCTGCGCTGGGAATGTACGGCAAGTTTGCGACAACTGCGTCGAAAGTACGCTCGCCGCCTGGGAACGCAAACCGACCGTGACGCATCCGGCAACGGTCAGCTACACCCAAACGGCGTGCGTTCCGTTGCGCTAGTTTGACCGCCTCCGACGACGTATCGGTTCCCTCGACGAACGCTTTCGGATACTCCGCCGCGATCGTACACGCTATGGCTCCGGAACCCACCCCGACGTCAAGCACCGTAACCTGCTGCGTTGGGTTTTTGGATGTACGCGTCTTCAGAAATGCCAACGCCTCGTCGACGAGATGTTCCGTTTCAGGTCGCGGTACCAAGACGCTTTCGTTCACCTCGAACTCGCGTCCGTAGAAGCCCACCGAGCCCAAAAGATACGCGAGAGGAACCCCTGCCGCCCGTCGCTCACAAAGGAACGCGACTCTCTGAGCGTGCGAACGTGAAAGAATGGCTTCGCCATGAGCAAACACCCACGACCGTTCGCACCCTAGCACATCGGCAAGTATCGAGCGAGCATCGACTCCCAACGAGAGTGCTTCGGCTACGGTTTCGGGCCAGCGATTGCGAACGTTCATGCTTCTTGCGCGAGCAGTCGCGCACGCTCGTCGGCTAGCAATTCGTCAACGATCGGCTGCAAATCACCGTCCATGATGCCGGCAATGTTTCCGAAGTTGCGATTGATGCGATGATCGGTCACCCGATCCTGGCGGAAGTTATACGTACGGATCTTCTCCGAGCGATCGCCACTTCCAACCTGCGATCTGCGCATCGACCCAACCGCCTCCTCTTGTTCCTGACGTTTGCGGTCGTATAACCTGGCGCGCAGCATCTGCATGGCCTTTTCTCGATTCTGCTGCTGCGAACGCTCCTGCTGGGAAGCTACGACGATGCCAGTGGGAAGGTGCGTGATGCGAATGGCGGACTCTGTCTTATTCACGTATTGTCCGCCGGCTCCTGATGCTTTATACGTGTCGACTTCCAGCTCGCTCGGCTTGATCTCGATGTCGATGTCTTCGTCGACCTGAGGAAGGACCGCCACCGTGGCCGTGCTCGTGTGAATGCGTCCCTGGGCTTCCGTCTCGGGAACGCGTTGCACGCGGTGCACGCCCGATTCGTGTTTGAGGTACCGGTACGGTGTGCCGCCTTTGACCGCAAATACGATTTCTTTGTATCCGCCGGCATCGCTCTCGCTGACCGATACGAGCTCGACTCGCATCCCTAGCCGCTCGGCAAATCGCATATACGCGCGCGCGAGATCTCCGGCAAAGATTGCGGCCTCGTCGCCGCCGGCACCGGCGCGTATTTCGATGAAGACGTCCTTGTCGTCGTTCGGATCGCGCGGCAGCATGAGCGCTTGCAACTCCCCCTCGAGCGCGTCGGCGCGCTCGCGCAGCATTTGCGTCTCTTCCTGTGCAAGCTGGCGAAGTTCGCCGTCGCTTTCGCGCGCCAACTGAGTGCTGGCGTCGACCTCGGCTTGAGTTTGGAGAAGCCGACGATAGGTTTGAACCGGAACCTCGAGTTGAGCGCGCTCTTTGAGCACGCTCGCGTATCGTTCCTGATCGAACGCTCCACTCGGGTTAGCCAGCTCTGCTTCGATTTCGTCGAAGCGCCTGGCAATGGCTTCGAGCCTTCCTCGTAATGTTTCTAGCGGCACCTAATCGAGGCTAGAGCGCCGACGCTGCTTTCTTCGCCTCGCGGGCGGCCTGACGCGCTGCAGCCTCCTCCTGCTTCTTCTTGGCGGCTGCCGAGCGCTGAATGAACTTGTCGACGCGACCGGCGGTGTCGACCAGCTTCTGCTGGCCGGTAAAGAGCGGATGACAAGCCGCACAAATCTCAACCGCGATCTCGGGCATCGTAGAACCAGTGACAAAAGAGTTTCCGCAGGCGCAGTGTACGCGCGCCTCGGGATACCATTTGGGATGAACCTTGGCCTTCACAGCCCCTGCATTATACCAGGGCGTGCAAGGGCCCGCCGCCATACCGACCGAGCGCCCGATGTAAAACTGCAGACTGCCGGAGGACCTCCAGCAATCCCGCTCAAAGCAGCGGTCGTGAAGCCTCACGTCTCCCTCTTCGCAACCGCGCTGCTCGCGGCATCAGCCTTCGCTGTTGCAACGACGCTTGCGTCATTGCGTCCGGCTGCGGCAGCACCGGCGCCACCGACACCGCCGCCAACGCCTCCGGCCTTGTCTGCTCCCCCCTATTCCGAGGCGAGTCCGTTGCCAAGTCCCAATCCGAGCGAAACAGCCTCGCCGTCTCCCCCGCCGGATGCGCGCAAGGGAATCGAAGGCGTGTGGGAAGTGCAAATCCAGCGTCCAGCACAAACCAACTACACGCATTTGAAAATCGCACAAGCGGGCAACGCTATTACCGGAACGTATCTCGACAACAACGGAAAGCGGTATCCGCTCGCGGGTTCTGTCGACGGCCAAGCGGTGCGGCTCATCGTCACCAAGCCGGACGGAACGACGATGTTGCTGGAAGGACGCCTGGACGGCACGAGCGACATGGTCGGCATGCTGACGACCGATAAGGAGCAGGTGCCGTTTACGGCCGCGTATCGCGCGAAAGAGAAATGGATTGAGAACGTCAACGCATCGCCGGGCGGCCTCGGCTCGCCGAATGGCGGTTACACGCCGCCTTAAACCTTAGCTTCGGCTAAACGTTTCTCAACGTACGGAACGAGCCCACCGGCGTCGATGAGCGAGCGCATAAACGGCGGAAACTCCGCCGCGTGATAGCGCTCGTTCTTCGTATGATTATAAATCGTTCCCGTGGCAGGCTCGACCTCGATCTCGTCGCCGCTATCGATGCTTTCCACCGCTTCTGCGGACTCAAAAATCGGCAAGCCGATATTAAGGGCATTGCGATAAAAGATTCGCGCAAAACTCTTTGCGATAACGGAGCTGGCTCCCGAGCCTTTAATCGCGATCGGTGCCACCTCACGGCTCGATCCGCACCCAAAATTACTATCGGCAACGATCACGTCGCCTGGGTGCATCCTCGACGTAAACTCCGGATCGATTCCCTCTAACGCGTGCTTCCCCAACTCGACCGGATCGATAATATTGCAATACTTGCCCGGAATAATAACGTCCGTATCAACGTTCTTCCCGTACTTATGCGCCCTACCCCGCAACTTCGCTTCCATTATTTATCTATCTCTTCTTATCGCTGCTGTTTATTATAAAACCTGATGTTGTACTTTCGGACGAGCGGGTACGCCGCCCGAGCGATTAACCTAGAAATTAAGCGAGGGCGGCGTACCCCGAGTCAGAAACCTCAACGTCGAGTTCCCGCGGGTCACTAATCTTCCCCGTGAGAGCCGACGCCGCACACGTCGCGGGCGACGCGAGGAAGACTTCCGATTTCGGCGATCCCATCCGGCCGACGTAGTTGCGGTTGGTCGTCGAGACCGCGCGCTCGCCGTCTCCCAGCGTGCCCATATGCCCGCCAAAGCAAGCACCGCAGCCGGGCGTGTTGACGACGCACCCCGCCGCTGCCAGCGTCGTTAGGATGCCTTCTTGCGCGGCGTTCATCCAGACTTTCTGAGAGCCGGGGTTGACGATGACGCGCACGCTTGAAGCAATTTTCTTCCCTTCGAGGATCTTGGAGACAACGCGAAGGTCTTCAATGTATCCGTTCGTGCACGACCCGATGAAGACTTGATCGACGGAAATATCGTCGCGCACGACGTCGGAGATCGGATGCACGTTGTCGGGCGTATGCGGGCGCGCTACTTGCGGCTCGAGCCCTCCAACGTCGATTCGTAACTCGCGCTCGTAAACGGCATCGGGATCAGCGCGTTCCACCACGAACGGGCGATCGGTGCGCTCCTTAACGTAGGCGATGGTTTTCTCGTCGGCATGAAAAATGCCGTTCTTGGCGCCGGCTTCAATCGCCATATTCGCCATCGTGATTCGGCCCGTTATCGAAAGCTCGTCGACCGTCGTGCCGTGATACTCGATCGCGCGGTACGTCGCGCCGTCAATTCCCAGCTCGCCGACCGTCTTGAGCATCACGTCCTTGGCATACACCATGCGGCCGAGTTGACCATCGTAGACGATCTTGATGCTGGGCGGAACCTTCAGCCAGACTTCACCCAGAACGAAGGCTGCTGCAATGTCCGTTGAGCCCATGCCCGTCGCGAAGGCACCAAACGCACCATACGTGCACGTATGAGAATCGCCGCCCACAATCAGCTCGCCCGGCGCAACCAAGCCTTCTTCAGGAAGCACAACGTGCTCGATACCGCCGCGCCCAACGTCGAAGAAATGCACGATTTTCTGCTCGATCGCGAAATCTTTCATGAGCTTTGCGATCTTCGCCGACTGCGCATCCTTTGCCGGAACGAAATGATCCTCGACTAAGGCAATGCGAGCTGGGTCAAAGACCCGATCGGCTCCCTTGATACCGCGCATGACGCCGATAGCGACTGCGGCCGACAACTCGTTGGCCAGCACTAAGTCGACGCCGGCATTAATGATTTGCCCTGGCTCTACGCGGTCGACACCGGCATGCCGAGCCAAGATTTTTTCGGTAAGCGTCATCCCCATGACCTCATCATTATAGAGCGAACTACAGACTCATGCATCCACGAACCGAGCGGGCGCCGGTATGAGCTACCGGTCGGAATCTGCAGGCCTGGACCGCGAGCTTCTGGAGCGTATCGCCGCCTGGCGCGTCGGCGGCCGTTCGGTGAGCGAAACAACGTTTAACGATCTGGCCCTGCGTCTATTGGCGTACCAGCTCGAATACAACAAACCGTATGCGCGGTATTGTGCCAGCCTGGGCGTCACGCACGCTAGCATGCCGAGCACCTGGCAGGAAATCCCCGCTGTGCCGGCCGCGGCGTTTAAGGAAGCAACTCTAGCGACGTTCGATCCGGCAGTGGCCCGGTTGGCGTTCGAAACGAGCGGCACGACGCCCGGCATGAGCGGACGCCACTATATGGAGCGAACGGATTTGTACGATCACGCCGCGCTAGCGGCGTTCGATCGTTTCGTTCTGCCCGACGCAGCGAAGCTTCGTTTTTTCAATTGCGTGCCGAACCCCGCGCAACGACCCCAATCCTCGCTCGGCCACATGATGGCGCACGTCGCCTCAATGCGCGGGTACGCTACGACGGGCTGGTATATCGACGGTGACATTCTCCTCGCCGATCCTTTTCTCGATGACGTAGGCGGTGCGATCGAACGCGGACAACCCATTTGCATCGCAACCACTGCCTTCGCGCTCGCGCACCTGTTGGACGAATTGGACGCGCGTGGCGTCGCGCTGACGCTGCCTGAAGGATCGCGAATCGTCGAAACCGGAGGCTTCAAGGGACGAACCCGCGTTACGTCGCCAAGCGAGCTGTACGAGCGGACGTCTGGAGCCTTCGGAGTGCCGCCCTGCGCAATCATCTCAGAATACGGCATGACGGAACTCTCGTCACAGTACTACGATGCGCCGGGGCAGCGCGGCAAACCGGAGCTACGCCGCAAAGTTGCACCACCTTGGCTGCGCTGTCGCGTCGTCGGGTACGACGGCAAGACTCTAGCGGACGGCACGGTCGGAGCGCTCGTCCACGTCGATCTCGCAAATCGCTCATCGTGCATTGCCATCGCGACCGAAGATCTCGGCGTCCAGTACGCTGACGGATTGCGTCTCGTTGGCCGCGAGGCCAGCGCACCGTTACGCGGCTGCTCGCTCGATGCGGAGCATTTGTTATCCCGCTAGCAGGTTACGTCGGGCTCGGTGAAGGGCTGGTCGACGTTGTTGGCGATGGGCTCGGTGATGGCGGAGGAGCCGGCCCGACGTAGACAGCGGCGGTGCCGGCAGCCGAAGAAACGGTAACGTTTTGCCCCGTTGAGCCGGCTCGAAATGTCCGAGGCGTTGCGTATCGCCCATGCGCGTTGCTGTGTTGCACGTTAGCATTCCACGTATTGTTGAACGCGTAGATCGTTGAGTCAGGAAGCAGGACAGACATCTCAGTGTTCGACCCGATGAAGGTGTTGCCGCCCAGCGATCCGTTTGGTCCATAACCAAAGTCGATCACCCCCGGGCTGGGCAGCGGGCTGCCCGACGGCGAAGGCGATGGAGTCGTCGCCGCCGGTATGCTCGCTGCTGGCGCTAACGAATCATCATACGCGTCGACGCGCGACTGAAAGCTTTGGTTTGACGCCGTAATGCTGGCCGAACCGTCCGTACGAATGCCATCGCTGCCACCAATGATGCTTTGCCCCGGTCCGCTCAGGATCAGCGTCGGCCCCGCCTTCCCCGACGACGACGACGACGACGACGATGACGATGAAACCGAAAATGCTTCGATGCCGAAACTGAAACCGCCGATATTGCACTCGCTGCAGCTGAACGTTCCACTCGGGACGAGAACTCCGCCTGCAACTTTTCCGCTGGCCGTTATCACGCCGAATGTTGTTTGAGAAGCGCTCACCGATCCAAGATCGTCGAGGGAGGCGTATTGTGCGCCGGCGGGCAACGCGAGATATCCGGAGCCAAGGTACGTGCGATCGATCGATACCGCAGAAACCTTGGTTGGGATCACCATCGTCGCGTAGTACGTATGCGTCGGCTTGCCCAACACTTTCTCGAGGGTCGTGTCCTCGCCGAAGCCCTTGATGAACGCGCCCTTGCTTGCGGCACGTCCGTAGTTGTTGCCCATGACGATGACACCAACGGGAACCACGAGCGGGAAGATTTCCCCGCTGGCACTACTGTACGTTCCAGCCGCTAACGATATCGTCAGCCCCGTGCTCGTCGACTTTCCAACCACGGCGAGGGCTTTGGTCAACGTCTTGAAGGGCGTCGTCGACGAGGTTCCGTTGTTACTGTCGCTGCCCGAGATCGGGTTAACGTAATACGTCGCGATCGGCGTCGCGGTTGGAGACGGCACCATTCCGTTCCCGCCCCGCCGGGTGCAGCCCGTCCCGGCAACCAAAATCCCGATGGCGACAGCCGAAATCGCTACGAAAAGTGCACGAGTCACGGAAGGCATGGACATGCTCGCGGCCCTTTTGCCGTTTCCGTCTTGGGAACCTCGGAAGCATCCGAAGAAGACGATGAGAAATGGGCGTCCTTAGCCGGCATTCAGTTCGGTCGATCGTTCGGGCGGTTGCGGATGCCGCCGCGCGCTGGTCCGACGCGGATTTCCCGCTACGGGTGAGGACGCTGCATGCGATCGCGCAGCGAACGGGCTATGCGGTTCCAACAATAGAGTACGCGCTCGACCGTTTGTTCGAGGTCCTGACGGTCGACGCGCTGGAAGTGACAATTGCCGGCGAGCTCGGATCGCTTGACGTTCTCGACGATTTTGTCCCGCGCTCAGATGCTCTGCGCGAACGGGCGACTGCGCTCGGGCGCGTCTGCGTTCTCTCCAGCCGCACAACCATTGGGGTGGCAATTCTTCCAGCGGTCTTTGCGCTGATTGCCAAATGTGACGTGCTCGTCAAGGATCGCGAAGATGCACTCGTCGCCGCATTCTTCAACACGCTGGCAGAGGAGCTCTCCGAGTTCGAAGGGGCGGCCGTCGCACAGGCATGGGGGGGAGAGCACGACCATCGAAATCTCGCCGACTTTGACGCGGTGGTGGCATTTGGCGACGATGAGACACTGGATCGCATTCGTGCTTCGCTGCAGCCGAGCACGCGTTTCATTCCGTACGGAACGCGAGCCAGCGCCGGTTATGTAACCCGAGAGGCGTTGACCGATGGCCACGTTGCTCTCGCGATAGCCCGCGGAGCGGCCCGCGATCTCGTTCTCTACGAAACCGAAGGCTGTCTGAGTTTGCACGCGCTTTTCGTCGAAAGCGGCGGCGCGATTGCCCCCGAGCAATTCGCGGAGCTGTTAGCACGCGAAGTCGAGCGCGCTGCAATCGAATTTCCGCTCCCGGAGCGTGGAGGGCAAACCGTGGCACGTTTAGCGGCCATGCGCGACCTCGCGTCCTTTCGAGCGGCGGTGGGAACGGGCGCGGCACATTCCGATGCCGGCACAACTTTTGTTGTCGAGGTCGATCCGCCCGCAGCACAGCCCCCGGCCTTCCTTCCACGGGCTATCGCCGTGCGCACCGTCGCCTGTCCGCGAGACGCGCTACGCTATCTTGTGCACCACGCGATCTCGGTCGAAGCGCTTGCGATCGCGGCGCCGCGGGCGGACGTTGTCGAGATGGCCGTGCAGATCGGCGCTGCGCGCATTGCCCGCTTTGGCGAACTGCAAATGCCGCGTGCGCAGACTCGGCACGGAGGACGGCCGCGAATCGCCGAGTTCGTGCGCTGGATTACCGACGAGTGTTCGAGCGACTAGTCACCGCGATTCCGGGCCCTCGTACCCGTGAGCTTCTCGCGTCATTGCAGTCGTACGAAGAGCCCAACGTTACGTACGTCGACGACGAATTTCCGGTCGTCTGGGAGTCGGCTGAACAGGCGACGGTTACCGACGTTGACGGCAACCGTTATCTCGACCTCACGGCGGCGTTCGGAGTCTCCAATGTTGGCCATGCGAACCGGCGCGTGGTTACCGCCGTCCAAGAGCAAGCCGCGCGATTGATGCATGCAATGGGAGACGTCCATCCTGACCGTTCACGCGTTCGCCTTCTCGAACGCCTTCCGACGATTCTGCCTCGCGGCCTGCGAAAGACGTTCTTGGCAACGACTGGATCGGAAGCGGTCGAAGCCGCGCTAAAGACCGCGATGCTCTACACGGGCAAATCGCGCTTCGCGTCGTTTCGAAACGGTTATCACGGCCTATCGCTCGGGGTTCTTCCGTTGTGCGGTTTCGAAAAGTTCCGCCAACCGTTTGCGGGAGCGATCGGCGAACCCGCGCTCTATCTAGATTTTCTCAGCGACGGCACGCCGGCCGCACCGGCAATCGAACGCATGTACAACGCCCTACGAGCACGTGACGATCTTGCGGCGTTGATTGTCGAGCCGATTCAAGGCCGCGCGGGGTGCGTCGTGCCGCCACCGGAATTCTTGCCGGCCATTCGTGCGATCTGCAGCGAACGCGGCATCGTCATGATCGTCGACGAAATTTTCACCGGATTCGGCCGCACCGGAACCTGGTTCGCCGTTGAGCACGACGGCATCGTTCCCGACCTCATGTGCATCGGCAAAGCGATGGGATCGGGTTTTCCGATCAGTGCTGCCGTTGGCCGCGCCGAAATCATGGATGCGTGGCCGCAATCAAAAGGCGAGGCGCTGCACACCTCGACCTATCTCGGAAATCCGCTGGGGTGTGCTGCGGGCCTCGCGACTATCGAGGAAATGCAGCGCCTGCAGCTGCCCGCGCGCGCGCAGCGTCTCGGTACAGAGCTGGGCAAGCGACTCAACGCGTTGCGCGGCCCCGCCGTGGTCGGCGTTGGAGGTCGCGGCCTGATGTGGGGATTGCGCATGCGCGACGGCGCGACGGCCGGGAGCCTCGTAAAGCAAGGGCTGGCTAAAGGTGTTATCGTTCTCCAGTCCGGGAGTTGCGGCGAAACGATCACGCTGACGCCTCCGCTGGTCATTACCGAGGCACAACTTCATCGCGCAATCGACATCCTGGAGGCCGTCATCGCCGGCGCCGCGTAGGAGGCGCAATGCGCAAGTATCGCATCGGCATTAGCGGGGCGGGATTCGGCGTCAACGCACACCTGCCGGCACTGGCCGTGCACCCTCGGTTCGACGTCGTCGCTATTGCATCGCCTCACAGCGCCCCGCGGATTGCCGCCGAACGCCATATTCCCCACGCCTTTGGCTCGAGCGCTGCGATGGTGGAAGGGTGCGAGCTCGATGCGGTTATCGTTGCATCGCCCCCCTTCGCACATCACGAGGACGTTCTAACCGCACTCGCGGCCAGCAAACACGTTCTCTGTGAAAAACCCTTTGCGCTCAATGTCGACCAGGCGAAAAACATGAATGATGCGGCACGCCAAGCCGGCACCGCATGCGGCGTTGTCCATGAGTTCCGCTTCGTACCGCAAGCGCAAGCGCTCAAGGAACTGGCGGAGCACCATCACCTCGATCCACTACGCGATATGGAGATCACGCTCTTGCGTCCGTTCTTGCGCCGTCACGATAAGCGCTCGCGCAGCTGGTGGTTCGAGCGAGAGCGTGGCGGGGGTTTGGCGGGAGCGATGCTTTCCCACGTCATCGATCAGGCAAGCTGGCTTTCGGGGAGACCGCCGCGGCACTCGATGGGCTTTGCACGAACGGCAAATCCTACTCGCTCCGACGACTCGGGCGAATTCGTTTCGACGGTCGATGACGGAGCGTTTGCCTTGCTCGATTACGGCGAAGGGCTCGCTGCGCGACTTGCCGTCGACGGTACGACGGCCGTGGAGGGCTACACCTGCGCCCTTCATGGCGAAAACCGCACCGCCGTTGCCAGCGGACCGAACATTACCGAACTCGCACTCTTCAGCATCGAGAACGGCGAAACGAGCGAACTCACCTGTACGGCGGAGCCCTATGCCAAATACCGCAGTATCAACGGCAACGTACCGTTGCTACTGGAGCTGTACGACGAGTTCGTCAAGAAGATCGAAGGAAAACGCAACGCACTTCCCACCTTTGCGGAGGCGCTGGTCACTCAGGAAGTGCTAGCATCCGTCGGGTTCGGTGCTTCCTCAGCTTAGCGGAGTTCGACAAATGAAAGCGCGTAGCTTTCGATCGTACCACCACAAGCGGTCGTACGAGTCCAACACCGCGCCGACTGGAATTCCCTCGATCTGACCGTACTGGGCGAGTGGGTGCACCCCATCGCGATCGATTTGGACAAGTGCCGCAACGAAACGGTCTTTGTCTCGCGTTGCAACCATGGCGACCGCACGATCCGCCCCGGCACCGACGAGTCGCATCGCACAGCCGTCCAGGTCCCAAACCCGTTCACGGTGTTTGGTCGCCAGATCGACCGAGACGACGTGCTGGCCGCTGCTGGCCCAAGCGCGGTAGCCATCCCGGCCGCGAACGTCGACCGGCACGGTCCACGATGTTCCGCCCTGCGGGAAGCACGTGTTGGGCGGAAGCGACACGAGCACGGAACGGCCGTTCCAACGATCTTTTATCGCAATCTCGGCAAGATGCTCGTCGCCGGCGACGAGATACTTCTTGCCGTGCGGGCCGCCGGCAAGGGTGGACGCGAACGCCGCAATGCGCTGGGGCAAACGCTCGGCATACCATCGCCACGCATCGATCATTGCAAGCTGATGCGGCGCCGATTGCGCAAAAACTACCCAACGGTGACGGGCATCGGCAATTGCGCCCTCGGCCGGAACAAATTGCGCCGGAATCGTGATGTCCGTTTGCTGCTTTCCGTCAAATCGCGTCAACGATGCGCCGTCACCGTCGAGCACGTAAACCGCGCGGTCGTAGGCAAATATCGTTCCAGAAACCGCGCCGGGATCGTGCACCGCGTCTCTGCGGGCGGGGGAAGTTTGGCGAATGACTTCGCTGCCTTCGATGTACCACAACACCCCCGATTGATCGATTGCGTACGGATAGTGTTGGGCGCTCCCTTTCGTGACGAAGCGCAAGTCGATATATCGTGCCGGCGGATGCAGCAACCGTTGGGCAACCGAACACCCGGCGAGCATGACGACGGCGCAGAGCCCGGCAACGAACCTCATGCACGCCCGTCCAGCCGGCGCCAAATCATACCCAAGGCAGCCACCGTTGCGCGGCGCATAATGCCATCCCGATCGCCGCGGAACACGACGCGTCGCGAACGGCTTCCCGCAGCATCCTCCAAAGCAAACCAAACGAGACCAACCGGCTTCTCCGGCGAACCGCCGCTCGGGCCCGCAATTCCGGTGGTTGCAAGCGCGACGTCGGCTTTCAGCCGCAAACGTGCACCGCGCGCCATGGCCTGGGCCACCTCCTCGCTCACTGCGCCGACTCGTCCGATGAGCTCGCGATCGACGCCTAGCTCTTCGATTTTTACCACGTCGTCATAGGCAACGATGCCGCCGACGAAGCTCCGCGAAGCGCCGGGGACGCTGGTTAGAGCGGCTGCGATTCGGCCGCCGGTGCACGACTCAGCCACCGCAATGGAATGCGCGCGCGCTTGCAATAAGGAGTGAACCGCCGATTCTAACGTCGTCTGGTCAAGACCAAAGACAAAGCCGTCCAGACGGCGCGTGATCTCGGCTTGTAACGGTGCGATTAACTCGTGCGCCTTTTCGCGCGATGCGGCTTTCGCCATGATTTTGACGTCGGCGCGATACTCATGGGCGAGCACGGCGATCTTCGGATTTTCCGAGTTGCGAAAAAGATCTTCGATGCGGTGATCGATCTCTGATTCGCCAATGTTGATCGTGCGAATGACGCGCGTATAGATCGAATCTCGCAACTGGAAGCGCTCGCGTAAGAATGGAACGAGGCGTTGCGTCAGCATCGGTCGCATCTCGCGCGGAACTCCCGGAAGGCATGCGACGAACTTACCGTCGGCGCGAAAAGCCACGAATCCCGGAGCCGTGCCATTCGGATTATCGAGTGGATAACTCCCCTGCGGTAGCTCCGCTTGTTTACGATTGTTGGGCCGCATCTCCAAGCCGGCATGCGCGAAAAACGCTTCCATCTGCGACAGTGCCGGTTCGTAGAGCTCAATGCCGAGTTCGAGCGCATCGCAGACCGCTTCTTTGGTCACATCGTCAACCGTCGGCCCCAACCCGCCCGTCGTGATGACGCCGTCCGCATCTTCGAGCCGCTCTCGAAGCAATGCTGCGATCCGGCCGCGGTTGTCACCCACGGCGTGAAACGCATGAACGTCGACGCCGATCTCGGCAAGATTCTGCGCGACAAACGCGGTATTCGTGTCGACTAACTGCCCGAGAAGTAGCTCCGTGCCAACGGCGATCAGCTCAACGCTCGGCATCGCGTTCGAACCACTGCGGATACACGAAGCGCACGTCTGCCTCAAAGCCCCGCGCTGCCTCGATCATTGCCGAACGCCGCACCGCAGACTCGTCCGGGGCGGGGTGGGCTTGACGGGTCGCCTTCCGGCACTCCGCCAGACGCGCAATGAACGTGGCAAACTTCGCGTCCATTGCGCGCTGCAATGCTTCTTTAAGCCGCTTGCCGACGCGCGGGGCCAAACCGGAGGTCGATATTGCAACGCGGACGGGCCCAGCCTTGGCAATGGCCGCCATTGCGACGAAGCCATGTGCAGGCTGGTCGATGCAACAGAGCAAGAAGCGGTGACGGTCGGCGAGCGCGCGCATGCGTGCCGACAACGCCTCGTCTTGGGGCGTCGAGATCACGAAGAAAGCATCGCTGACGTCCTCGTCGCGCACGCTCGCCGGATCGGTCAGCCAGAGCACCTTCGCCCCCGACTCCTCGAGCGCGGCGGCTTTTTCGATTGCTTCGCGATCGTCGGCGCGCCCGATCACCACGCAGCGACGACCATCTAAGTTTAGGCTCACCGGAAAGAATGGCTTTCTCAAAAATCTACCGGCCGCAAGTAAAATTCGTTGATTGCAGTATTCGTCAGCATTGCTGTCGTCGGAAGATGGCGCTTCCAGTGCGTTGCATCGACTCGCCTTCGCACGAGCGAGACATCATCGGCGGAAAAGCCATGCTCGACCATTTGCGCCTCCGAGTAACCAAGGAGAAGTTGCGATAAGATCGCGTCCGCGCGAGCATACGTGATCCCGAGATCGCTTTCGTCTGTCTGGCCAACCTCGAGATCGGCGCTGGGGGCTTTGTCAATGAGCGGTTGGGGAACTCCTAAATGACGTGCCAGCGACCAAACTTGCGTCTTGAAGAGATCGCCTAGCGGGTTCACCGGCGGCGTATCGTCGGCATGCCACGTGAAGTAGCCCAGCAATCGTTCGGTCTTATTTCCCGTTCCGATGGGAAGTGCATCGAGTTTCGCCGACTGATCGAAGAGTACGACCATTCGCATCCGAGCCATGACGTTGCCGCGGCGCCGCGCCGATGCACCCGACTCGAACTGCAAGTATCCGTCGACTGCGGCAGTGATTTCAATCGTCCGGGACGAGATGCCCAGCGCGTCGACGACGAGCTGCGCGTCCTCGAGACTCGCGCGGCTCGACGACGCGTACGGCATTCGAATCGCGTGAACGTTTTGCGCTCCGAGCGCTCGCGCACAGAGAAACGCCGTTACGGCCGAATCGACACCGCCCGATAAACCGATGACGGCGCGAGGCACGTTACGCCGCACGATCAACTCGTCGCGCAAAAAGGCCGTCAGCCACCGCGTCGTCACGGCGGCATCGATTCCCGGCGGCCCTGGAATCCTTTTCGGTGCGGCGACGATTGGAAACGTCATTCTGAAATCCGAAGGCCGCGCGGAAGCGGCAGTTCGTCGTCCAACAGTAGATCCGGCAATACCGACCCGAGATCGCCGAGGAGCGGCAGGCTCGCGCGCGCGAGATCGATCTCGCTCAAATCGAGTTCGGCGCGGACTAAGCAGGCTTCATCGGGCGGCGCTTGGACCAAAACTTCTCCCCGCGGATCGATTGCGCACGACGAGCCGGTCATGCCTTTGCCGCCTTCGAAACCGGTCAACCCGGCGTAGAGAACGAAGACGCCGTGCTCTGCCGCTGCCAAACGCAAGAGCTGACGCCAATACGTTACGGTCGTCAGTTCGCCTTCGCCGTCGATGCCCCGACCCGGAGAAGCGCTAGGAATAATCAGCAATCGAGCACCCTTCACCGCGGCAATCGTTGGTACGATCGCATGCCAGGCATCTTCACAGATCATGAGCGCCGCTTTCCCGAAGCGCGTTTCGAACACGCCGAGCTTATGTCCGCGCGATAGAAATCGCTCTTCGTCGAAGACGCCGTACGTCGGAAGAAACATCTTGCGATGGACGTGGATGACGCGATCGCGGCCTCGCTCCATCTGCAGATAGATCGCGCTATTGTAATACGTTCCGCCGTCGTTTTCGTAAAATCCACAAACGATATCAGCCGATGCATCGCCGCAGGCATCGCGCCAGGCGCGCGCCACGTCGCGCGCAAATTGCTCGACCGGCAGAGCCAGCTCGTAGACGGCTCCTTCCAAAAAATAACCGGTGAACGCAGCCTCGGGAAAGACGACAAGATCGGGCCGATCGTCGGCGAGCTGCGAAAACGCCTGCGTCGCGGCTGCTAGATTTTCTCGATAGCGGCCCTTGACCGGCTTCATCTGCACCAGCGCAACGCGTACTGCCATTAGGAAACCTCTGACGCCGGCTCCGCGCGGTCTACAACGACGCTCGTCGCGAGCTCCACCTGTTCGTCGCCGGGTTGCCGTAGACCGATCTTCGCAGCACACTCTTCGGCGGGATAGGTCCAGATCTCCGCCAGCGTCGGGTGAAGGTGCGGGATGCGCATGAACTGAGCGACGGTTGCATGAAACGTCATCGCCACGATGATCTCGTGAATCAACTCTGAAGCCTCTGGGCCCAGTGCGACGGCGCCCAAGATATGGCCGGTTTCCGGATGAGCCAACATTTTGACGAACCCTTTGGTCTGGCCCAAGCACTGAGCCTTACCGTGCTCGGCGAAATCGTACCGGCCCTTGACATATGCCATGCCTTGCTTGCGCAAGGCCTTCTCCGTCATCCCGACGGCGGCTACTTGCGGATCGCAAAACACCGTATGCGCGGTGACGAGACGATAGTCGGCTCGCTCTCGGGCGTCGAGACAAGCATTGCGCGCAGCCACCTCACCTTGGTAGATTGCGACGTGAACCAACAGGTGCTCGCCGGTGACGTCGCCGACGGCAAACACGCTTGGATTGCTCGTTCGCATCGAAGCGTCAACTTGGATGCCGTTGCGGGGATGATACGCGACGTTCGCCTTTTCGAGATCTAACCCGGCGACGTTTGGCGTACGCCCGAGCGCGTAAAATATTTCCTCGGCAGCGACTTCGCGTACTTGGCCGTTTACTCGAAGCTCGATGACTTTGTCGTCGCCGCGGCGCATGGCGCGCAGGAGGTTGCACTCGGTGACGACCTCAATGCCGTCGTCGCGAAAATACTGCGTGAGCGCATCGCCGACGTCGTCGTCGCTTTCGGTGAGTAAGTGCTTGCTACGGATCAGCACCGTTGTCTCCGATCCCATCCGCGCCAGATACTGTCCGAGCTCGCAGGCACTGTAACCACCGCCGAGCACCACGACCGACTTTGGGATCCTTTCCAACTCCAAAACGGCGTCGCTATCCACGTACCCGGTTTCGTTCAACCCTTCCAGTGCGTTCGGCGTCACCACGCTGCCGGTCGCAACGACGAAATTCGGCGCCTCGAGGATGTCGTCGCTTCCGACCGCGAGCTCCGAAGGCGAAAGAAAGCGCGCGGCACCGCGGTACAGCGGAAAACCTTCGATTCCCGAGATGCGGAAAGCCGCAAATTCTTCAACGAGATCGCGTTTTCGTTGGGCGATACGTGGAACGTCGGTCTGCAGCGAGCCCGCGGAAATGCCAAGCTCCAGAGCAGTGCGCGCAGCATAGAGCGCATCGCTGGACGCAAGAAGCGTTTTGCTCGGCATGCAGCCGCGGAGAATGCACAGACCGCCGAGCGGGCCGCGGTCGACGAGCGCTACGTCGCAGCCAAAATCACGAGCGGTGCAAGCGGCCGCGTAGCCCCCGGAGCCCGCGCCGACGACGACGAGGTCGTGCCGATGCCGTTTCACCGCCCGGTTGGGCGCGCACCCATCCGGTGGATGGATTCGATGAAGCGGACCGTACCACCGGAATGCACGTGGATGGAATGGGTGCGGGCTTGATTGCCGAAAAAGCGCACGCCGCGCACGAGGTCGCCGTCGGTGATACCGGTCGCGCAAAAGATGACGTTGTCGCTGCGAACCAAATCATTGAGTTGCAGCACTCGATCGAGGTTGCCAAAACCCATTGCGACGGCGCGTTCGGCTTCCTGCTGATTGCGCGGTTGCAACCGGCCCATGAATCCTCCGCCCAGGCATTTGATTGCAGCCGCGGCCAACACACCCTCCGGCGCCCCGCCCGTTCCCATGGCGACGTGAATTCCGGTTGAATCGATCGCCGTCGCGATGCATGCATCCACATCGCCATCGGAGATTAGCCGAATGCGCGCTCCGGCTTCACGCACTTCGCGGATGAGATCCGCATGACGAGGACGATCCAAAATAATGACGCAGACGTCATTGATTGGTTTTTCCAAGGCGTTTGCAACGGCCTCGAGATTTTCACGCACCGGCGCGTCGATGTGAACGTAAGGCGCGGCTTTCGGGCCGACCGCAAGCTTTTTCATATACGAGTCGGGGGCGTGCAAGAGGCCGCCCCGCTCGGAAATCGCCATCACCGCGATCGAGTTCGGCAAGCCATTGGCAACCAAATTTGTCCCTTCAACGGGATCGACCGCGATGTCCACCTCTTCGCCGCCGGCGCCGACCTCTTCGCCAATGAACAGCATCGGCGCTTTGTCGCGTTCGCCCTCACCGATGACGATTCGCCCGGCGATCTCCATGTCGCCCAACGCCTCGCGCATCTTTTCCACCGCGGCGCCGTCGGCGGCATCGCGCTCGCCGCGCCCCATCCAGCGTGAAGCAGCCAGCGCCGCACTTTCAGTCACCTTGACGAAATCGAGCGAATGGACTGGATGGTTGAAGACCGTTCCGGACATCGTCCGTGCCATGCGACTTGACCTACAAGGGATGCAGCCCATTTCCTCTTAACAGAGAGTCGCCGTGTCTACCGGTACGCATGTCCCACAGGCGTCGCGACCGCGGTCGCTGCGCCTTGAAGAACTCCTCGCTCCCGCAAGAGGAGCGCTGATTGCTGTTGCATGCGCCGGCTGTACGCTGGGTTTCTTCGCCTGGTACGCCATCGTCGTTCCGCGTCACAACGCCGTCGAAACCAACCTCGGCCTCATTCTTGGAATCATCGCCGGGGCTTTCGCTGCGATCGCGGCTTGGACCGCATATGCGCGGTACTTCTCGCGCCGCGCCGGCACGACGTTTTCGCGCTCCTTACAGTACGATGCCCTGACATGGATTCCGTTCGCAATTCTCTGGCTAACGTTTATCTTGCCGCCCGCGCTCACGCACGGAGCGCGACTGCTTCTTGTCGCAACCGCGTTGTTCTGCGCCGCGAAGGTTGCCATTGCGGCGCGATTTAACCAAACCGTTCGCGAGGTGCTGCTCGATTTTCTCGCCACCCGCGTAGCAATTATCGTCATTGCCGAGCTCGCCGCCGTCATCGTCGGCCAGCGGCCGGGAACGCACGTCCAAGAATCACGGACGCTCCTCTTAGCCGTGTGGGGGCGCTGGGACGCGGTGCACTACCTTGACATTGCGACGCAGGGATATCAAGGCACCGACATGGCGTTCTTCCCGCTCTACCCATACCTTATTCGCGTCGTCGGCGCGTTAGCCGGCAACCACCTCGTCGCCGGTCTGCTCATCTCGAATACAGCCTTCTTCTTTGGGCTGCTGTTCCTGTATAAGTTGATCGAGCACGAGTTCGATCGGCCGGTTGCGAGACGAGCGATTTTTTACATCTCCGTTTTTCCGACCGCGGTGTTTTTCTCCGCGGTCTATCCGGAATCGCTGTTCCTCATGCTCACCGTCGCGTCGTTCTACTACCTGCGCTCGCACCGCTGGTGGCTTTCCGGCGCCATCGGCTTTTTTGCCGCGCTCACCCGGGTCGAGGGAGTGCTCTTGCTCGTGCCGTTTCTCATCGAATGGTTCGCGCAGCACCGTGATGGACTCCAGCGCCGCGAGTTTCGTGCGCAGGCGATGTTCGATGTCATACCCGCGCTACTGATTCCAATGGGCCTTTTCGTCTATATGGCCTATCTCTGGGTGCTGCGGGCCGATCCTCTCTATTTCTCGCACGTGCAAATTCATTGGCATCGTCATTTTGCGATGCCCTGGGTGAGCGTCATCAATGCTTTCCAGACGATCGCTCATTCCGTGTCAGGGCCTACGGTTGCTACGCAAGTACAAGAGCTTGTCTTTACATTCGTCATGGTCGCCGTGTTGCTGGCAGGGTGGCGTAGCCTACGGCCGACGTACATTGCCTACATGGCACTCTCGATTTTGATACCGCTGTGTACGTCGAGCTTGATGTCGATGCCGCGCTTTGCCCTCGTTCTCTTCCCGATGTTTGCCATTCTTGCGCGCTGGGGAGAGCGGCCCTGGGTGAACAATCTCATCCTCGCGTTTTCGCTACCGCTGCTCGGCCTCTACACCGTGCTCTTTGCAAATTGGTATTGGGTTGCCTAGCACGCTAGGGGCAATCGCCGAACGGCGAGGGCTACGTCAATTCGTCAAGTTTGGAATCGTCGGAACGTCCGGCTTTCTCGTTAACCTCACTGTCTTCACGATTTTGCAGCGCATAATTCCCAATCGAACCGGCCCGCTTCAGTACGACATCATCTATTCGCTCGCGTTCCTCGCCGGCGGCGTATCCAACTATTACTTCAACCGCATATGGACGTTTCGCTCGACGGGGCATGCAGTTCGCGAGGGCGCCCAGTTTCTGACGGTTTCGGCTCTTGCGCTCGTCGTCGGTTTAGTCGTTTCGGCCGTTATCAGCCCGAGGCTCGGACACGGTCACAAGACGTGGTTCGTAGCTACCATTACCGGCATCTTCGTCAACTTCTTTTTGAACAAGTATTGGACGTTCAAACACGTGCGTTGAGGCTCTCTTGGAGCCTTGGACTGTTGACGATTCTCGCCTTTGCGCTCGTCCTACGATTGAAGGGCATCGGTCACCCGATTCTCGATCATCCGGCCTGGCGCCAGGGAGATACGGCCAGCATCGCGCGGAACTTTGCTTTGCTCCGCTACGACATCATGCGCCCGCAAACGACCTACAACGGTCCGCCGCCAAACTACGTCGAGCTCGAGCTGCAAATCGTACCCTTCCTTGCGGCGACCCTGTACAAGCTGTTTGGGGTTCACGAGCTTTTGGGACGCATCGTCTCCATTGTTTTCAGCGTCGCCACCGTTGCTGTGGTCGGACTCTTCGGACGCTGGCTCTTTGCCAGCACCTTGGCGGGATTGATCGCGGCACTTTTCTATGCGGTGTTCCCGGGAAGCGTCTATTACGGTCGCACCTTTATGCCCGACGCCGCGATGGTCTTCTTTCTTACCGCCGCACTCTACGCAGCAGCCCGCTATCTTCTCGAGGATGCGGAACTCGCGCCACGCGGTTTGGCCCGCACAACAGCGTTGCTGACCTTCGCGTACCTCGCCAAGCCGGTCGCGGCGCTTGCCGTCATCCCTACAATGGCGTTGATTTGGGAACGCCTGCGCGCCGGCCGTGCAATGCGCTTGACTGCCACGGCGGTGCTGCTCGCCGTGCCGCTGCTCGTTCTCTACATCTACGATCGCCGTGTCGCATCGTACGCCGAATGGCACTGGACGAGCGGAATCACGAGCTTGCACGTGTTGCCGGCGCTGCGCGATTCCTTCTCGGGACCTTCGGCGTTTCTAGCCAAGCTCGCGGCGTTCAAGGCAGCGCTAAGCATGTTGCGCGCAACCATGCTCGGAAGCATCGCTTTCTGGTTATCAATCGTAAGCTTTGCGGCGCTGCCATGGATTGCCGCGCGCAGCAGGGCGCTGCTATGGACCTGGCTCGCCGCCGGCCTTGCCTACGTTTTCCTGGTCGTCACCGTCGAGCGGGTGGACTATTACCTTTACCCGCTGCTTCCGCTCTGCGCGCTCGCGATTGGAGCTGCACTCGCTCGCTACGTTACCATCGTCGTCGAGACGGCCATTGCGGCTCCGGCGCGATTCGCTCTCTTGGCCGTCGTCCCGCTACTTGCGCTCGCCGCCCTCGTAACTGGGTTTGCCGCGGTAGCACCCTACTACGAGTACAGCACGAGCGTTTATCGCAACGCGGCGATGCTCGATCGATCCCTTCAACCGGGTGCGCTGGTCGTCATCGGGCACTACGGTCCGGACGTACAATACTACATCGATCGCTTCGGCTGGGAGGAAGACCCGGCACTTTGGACGCCGTTCGACGAAGAGAGCGCGATCCGGAAAGGGGCGCGCTACTTCATCTCAATTGAAGATAACCGACTGCGTCACAATAGCGAACTCTGCGCCTGGCTACAGCGCTTCCCGGTCGCGAGTTTGGGCACGACGTGGACCATCTACGCGACGGACCCCGCAAAGATGCTTCCAGGCGCCGACGAGTTTTGGAAAGCCTTTCGCTCCGCAGACCGCGCCGGCCAGGGCCGCAAGTTCCTCAACGCGCAGAGGCGGTGTCTCGCTACAAGCGTGACACATTAGTGCCGTTGCCGAACCCTAGAACCCGATCAACTTGAACGTGCGCAGGGCGTTTTCGAATGCGTCGGGTCCCACGGAGACGTCGCCGCGGAATGGATAATCCAAACTAAACGTTAGGAAGAGCACGAGCCCGATCAAGAGGCTGAGGCTACCGATCATCAGTTGCTGCATCAGCGTCTGCCGGAAACCAAAGAGATACGTAAAGCCGACCGTTATGATCGCCCCCGCAGATAGTACCACCCACATGATTTCGTTGATGCCGCGCGAGTCGATGGACATCCGTTCGTCGCGATCGCTCAAGGTGACGTCCATCGCCTGCAGCATCTGCGCCTGGACGTTCTGTTGCCGCGGAGTGTTTACCCGAAGATTGCGCACGATCGAATCTACTGCTTCGGCACCTGCCCGGGCCTCAATCGAGCCATTCCCTTGCCGCATCTTCGGCCACTCGTCCGCGATCACGGTCTGTGCGTAGTCCGTAATCGCGGCGCGCAAACGGTGTACTTCTGGAAAGGAACCGGCGTCGCGATAGACGACGGTCAGATTCGCCGCCTCGTCATACGTCCGCGCCTCTGCGTTGTCGAACCTCTGCCATACGCCAATAGAGACGAATCCCAATAAGACGGCATAAACAACGCCGATGACGGCCAGAATAAAGCCGGCAAGGTCGTTGTGTTGTGCACGCCCCTCCTGCGTCGTGAATTTTCCCACCAGAAAGCCCGCGACGACCGTTACGGCCAAAAAACCGCCGACGATGACCATCGCCAGAAGCCAGGTAGGCAGCGACTGCAGTACCCGCTCGAGCATTACGGCAGTGGCAGCAAAGAGGTTGTATTGCCCGTCGTTGCGCCGGGTTCGGCTGCCGGAACCCCAGACGTAACGAGCTGACGATACGCGATCAGCCGGTTTGTATTCTTGATGACGTCGAGCTGGAGCTCGTAGCTGCGTTTGATGGCGTTGGTGAGGTCGTCGGCATCAAATGTGTATCCAAAGCGCTTGAGGCTGCGCAGCAGCAGCTTATTGGTCGTATTGAGCTGCTCGTATGCACGTTGAATCTGCGCGCCGCTTTCGTGATACGTCGGATAGTTGGAAATGACGATCTCACGTTTGAGCTTCGCCTGCTCGATCGCCGTCTTGAGCGCCGCCAGCCGAACGCTTTGCGGATCGACCGCAAGGCCCTCGGAAATCGTGGCCAGCGCGTCGTCGAAGTCTCCCTTCGTGAATTCAGATTGCGCGAGCCCGGCGGCGGCTTCCACGTATCCGGCGCGCGCGTGAGGCTCTTGCGGGTCAACCCGCAGCGCTAAGCGGTAGGAAAGCTCGGCATCGCGCACGTTGCCGCGCTCGAGCGCGACGTCGCCCTGATGAACCCGAGTGTTGACGATCCACTGCTCGATCGATTGCGCGCAACCGGTCAACAGCAAAACGACGAGCGCGGCCGAAATCCTAAATCCGAACATGTTCTGCAAACCGGGCGACCACCTCAATGATGACGGCTGCCGGATAGAATACTACTTGTGAGAGCAACGTACCGACGATTGCCGTTAGCGAAAGATAGAACACCATGGCGCGGACCTCCTCGATGGGCCGTTTACCGTGGATTGCCTGATCGGTAATCATTGCCGAGGTCGGGTCGACAAAGAGGGTAAAGGCGATGGTGCCGATGCCGTTGATAACGCCGGAAAGATTGCTTGCGGTCCGGGCGACGTTGACGTCGAGGACCGACGCCAAATACGAGGCCTGCACGCCGATCGCGTATACGCACATGACGATCGTGTTGAAAATGAGCAGTCGCATTGGAACCGAACGCCAGTTGTACGAACGAACCTCGGCCAGCGAGGGAAGCCGCTGGGCGCGGAGTACATCGAGCAGCACTGCCGGCGAGACGAGGCGCGCTAAAGAGTGCGGGACCGAGCCCCGAGACTCAAACGAACGGACGCCGCGGCGGAACAAGTAGGTGAACATCGGGAGCAGGAGCGCAAAGAAGACCATTCCGATCGTGCCTGCAAAGACGATCAGCCGCAGCTGCACACTGAAATTGTACTGCCAAAGGCTTGCCAAGGTCGGCTGCATCTGCAGATCGCGCACGGCGTTGCCGGTTTGATCCGAGAGCGGTCCCACGAAGAAGACAACGAACATATTTGCCAATCGTCCCGTCGTCATCAAGAGATTGAAGAGCGAGATTGACGTCGCAATGCGCTTGGTTTGCACACCGGCAAGCCGCGCTGCGTATGCGCCGATCTGAACGCCCTGAACGACAAACGTAATGAGCATCGCTGCGACCAAACGTCCCGACCATAAGTGGGGGACCAAACTGCTGCTATGCTGCGTCGCGATTCCAGTCAATCGTGGATTCATCGACCGGGCCGATGATGCACAGGCCCAAATTTGAATCTTCGAGCAGATCGGCAGCGAGCGTTTGCACCTCGCCGGCAGTTACGGCGTCGATCGAGGCCTCGATCTCTTCGGCGCCGAGGTATCTTCCAAGCGCGAACTCATTGCGTCCGAGCCGAATCATTCGGCTGGACGTAGACTCGAGTGAAAGCGTTAAGTTCCCCTTGATGTGCTCTTTGGCCAAGCGAAGCTCGTCTTCCCCGACCGGAACGTCGCGAACGCGCCCAAACTGTTCGACGATCACGTCGATGCACGACTGTACGTTTTCCGCCGACGTGCCGGCGTAGACTCCCAAAAGGCCCGCTTCGCGGTACGCAGCCTGAAAGGAATAGACGGTATACACCAAGCCGCGCTTTTCCCGTATTTCCTGGAAGAGCCGGCTCGACATACCGCCTCCCAGAATGGTATCGAGGATCGACAGCGCGTAACGGCGTTCATCACGCACCGACAGACCGTGGGTCCCCAGCACAATATAGGCCTGCTCGCTGTCTTTGTGCCGAATGTGGGCCGAAGGGGTTGCCACGGGCGATTCCGGTTGCGCCAGCTCGCAGCGCCCATTGAACCCGGCGAACTGCTCGGCAACCAGCTCGACGAAACGATCGTGCTCGACGTTGCCCGCAGCGGCGACGACAACCGAATTCGCAGCGTAGTGCGCACTCATGTGGGCGCGCAGATCTTCAGGCGTCACCGTGCCGATCGTCTCGGCGAACCCAATCGTCGGCTCGCCGAGATTCGACCCATTCCACATCGTTTGAAGAAAGAGATCGTGGATCAACTCATCCGGAGAGTCGTCGTACATCTTGATCTCTTCCAGGATGACCTTCTTTTCCTTAGCCAACTCGGCTGGATCAAACGTGGAATGCAAGAACATATCGACGAGAACGTCGACGGCCAGCGGCACGTGCCGATCGATGACCTTGGCATAATAGCAAGTGGTTTCTTTGTCCGTAAACGCATTGAGATTGCCGCCGACGCCATCCATCGTCTCCGCAATGGCACTCGCCGACCGGCGCTTCGTTCCCTTGAAGAGCATGTGCTCGACGAGGTGTGATATGCCGCGCCGCTCGTGCCGCTCCGCAGCGGACCCGACGTCGGCCCAGACGCCGACCGTTGCCGAGCGAACCGCCGGCATGCTCTCGGTCAGCACGCGCAGACCGCTGGGCAAGGTCGTCTTCCGGTAACTCACAGGAACGCTGTCCGTTCCCAATCGGGATCCCAGAATACGACGTTGGTTCTTGCCGATGCCCGCGCTAAAATTGTGGCGGCCGACTCACCGTGTCGAACGCTAACGCTAAACACCGTGCGTGTCGTCGGCTTCGCCAAATCGCCGCTCACAACCACGCCTTTCCCTACTTCAATGGGAACACTTGCCCAAAGGTCCACCTCTTCGGCAGTGGGAGCAGCTGCAAAAGCTCGATCAACCAAAGCGTCAACCTCATTCACGAATTGCGCGCGCGTCATCGGGCGATGAAACTTCACCCCCCACACCCGAATCCCGACGATCAAGTGCGCATCGACCGCATTTGCGGAAACCTGGCTCACCTGCGCCGACCACGCCGTGGAGAAAATCCGCTCGCCGATCGCGGTCGCCACATCAATCCGGTTTCCCGCCGCCCGCGCCTCCGCATCCACCTCCGCTACACTCGGCACCGCCCCCCGCGCTACGCCACCCGTCAGCAAAATTGAAACAGCCATCACCAGAGCGAGTGGGTACGCGGAAGGCGCGAGCGGGTATGTCGCCCGAGCGATTAAAATTGAAAACAAGCGAGGGCGACATACTCCGAGCACCCGGAGCGCGACCGCGAGCGACAATTTAGTAAGACTGCGCAAAGTACGCATTCACTTTCGCTGGCTCGCCGCAGGGCACGCACCGTGTAGCGGAGCCTTGGAGTTCGCGGACGATTCGCGTTGTGGCTCCCGTCTCGACCTTCACGTGCGCCTCACACTCGGGACGTTCGCACCAGGCAACGTCGATCATGCCGGCGCGGCTCTTGCACATTTCGTAGAACTCGGCGCGGTCGTCGGTCTCGTGCGTGTGCTCGTCGAGAAATTGCTTTGCCTGCGCGAAGAGCGAGCGCTGGATGTCCTCGAGCAACACTGGGAGGATCCGTGGCAGCATCTCGAGCGAAACGCTCTGCTTCTGCTGCCGGTCGCCCTTGGCTCGGTCGCGACGGACGACCACGGCGCTGCCGGCATCGACGTCTTGCGGACCGATTTCAATGCGAATCGGCACCCCTCGAATGTCCCACTCGCCGTATTTCCATCCCGGCTGCTCGTCACGCGTGTCGACGCGCACCCGAAAGCCCGCGTCACGCAGCGTTTGCGCGGCCGTCTTGCAGACGTCCAATGCACGATCGTCGCTGGAGCGTACGATCGGCACAAAGACGGCTTCGATCGGAGCCATCTTCGGAGGAATGCGCAAGCCTCGATCGTCACCGTGCGTCATAATAAGGCCGCCGAGCATTCGCCACGACATCCCCCACGAGGTGGTGTAGGCGTGCTTGATGCGCTGATCGACGTCGGTGAACGTAATGTCGTAGGCGCGCGCGAAGTTTTGTCCCAGGTCGTGCGACGTCCCCGACTGCAACGCCTTACCGTCCGGCATGAGGGCCTCGATCGCATACGTTTCGACCGCTCCGGGAAACCGTTCGCCGGCGCTCTTCCGGCCGGCATATACGGGAACGGCGGCGATGTTTTCTGCAAAGTCGCGATAGACGCCGAGCATTTGCAACGTTTCGTCGCGCGCTTCCTCGGCCGAAGCGTGCG
The DNA here is from genome assembly GCA_963752765.1 of Vulcanimicrobiota bacterium. Lineage (GTDB taxonomy): Bacteria > Vulcanimicrobiota > Vulcanimicrobiia > Vulcanimicrobiales > Vulcanimicrobiaceae > JAFAHZ01. The sequence continues at coordinate 225,082 of CAVVZD010000008.1, read as the reverse complement.
CGGTGTGACCTTCCTGCCACAGAAATTCCATCGTCCGAAGGAACGGACGCGTGGCCTTCTCCCAGCGCACGACGTTGGCCCATTGATTGATGAGGATGGGGAGATCTCGGTATGACTGCACCCACTGCGCGTACATCGTTCCAACGATAGCTTCCGACGTGGGCCGAACCGCGAGCCGCTCGGTTAGCTCCTCTTGGCCGCCATGCGTGACCCAGGCGACTTCGGGCGCAAAGCCTTCGACGTGCTCGGCTTCCTTCATTAATAGCGATTCGGGAATGAAGAGCGGAAAGTAGGCGTTCTCGTGACCGGTTGCCTTAAAGCGCTCGTCGAGCGCCTTCTGCAAATTCTCCCACAGGCCGAAACCATAGGGGCGCAGCACGACGCATCCGCGTACCGGCGAATATGAAACCAGCTCGGCCCTCAAACAGGCGGCCGTATACCACGCGGAAAGATCGTTCGCCTTGGGAGGAATCTCCTTGACGAGCGGGACCAGGGCCTCGGACATGAGCGGCCGGGTTTCGTGCGAACCGGGGCTGCCGCCTTCCGGATGCCGAAGGGATTGCCCATGCCCAAGCTCACGCGCATCTACACGCGCACCGGGGACAACGGCACGACCGGCCTTGTCGGCGGTCAGCGGATTGCGAAGAATGCGTTGCGCATCGAAGCCTATGGCACCGTCGACGAGCTCTCTAGCTCGATAGGAATCGCACGCGCCGCTCTGCGCCAGGCGCTGCATGCCGTGGGCCGAGCGGAACGTCTGGATGCATGGCTGGCTTGGACGCAAGACATGCTCTTTAATCTCGGCACTGACCTCGCCACGTTGCCGGCAGATCGCTGGCCGGGCATGCCACTCATCGGGGAAGACGACGCAACGGCGCTCGAGCGCGCGATCGACGAGGCTCAACGCGATCTACCCGCGCTCGATACGTTTATTCATCCCAGCGGATCGCTGGCCGGCGCATACCTTCACTTTGCGCGCACCGTCTGTCGCCGCGCGGAGCGGTTATTGGTCGGCTTACGCGACGGAGAGGACAGCATTTCACCCCACGCGTTGCGCTACCTCAATCGGCTTTCCGATGCGCTCTTTGTGTGGGCTCGCTGGATTAACGATGCGCTGCGTGAGCCCGAATACCGATGGAATCCCAAAGCGTCGCCGCCGGAGCAACCGTGAAGAGGAACCAGCGCATCTGGCTTCTCGCCGCAGCAGCCGCACTCGCGGCCGCGGCCGCGCACGTTTGCGTGGACGTAGCCGGTGATTATCTGCTTGCTCACGACGCGTACGACGATATCGCGCATCATTCGCGCGTCCTCGTCCTCGCTTTCGTCGGAGTGCTCGCACTCGTAGCAACGATTCGTGTTTTTGGCGATATTCTTGCCGCGTCTACCCGCAACGCCAATACGCTCCTGCGCGGCCTCCACAACGCTTTAGGGAATCCGTTGCTCTTTGCAATGCAAACGGCCCTGCTGAGCGTCGGCGGCTTGGTCGCGATGGAATCGGTGGATTGCGCGCTCTCCGGTGGTTTGGAGAGCTGGACGGCACTTTTCGGGGGCTCGGTGCTGCTAGGAGCCGGAACTGCTGCCGCTTCCGGCTTCCTTTTTGGCCGGCTCGTGCATCGTCTGGTGGGTTGGCTTGCCAATCGCGAGCCGCGCATCGCTGCGTTTGTTTTGGCAGCCTTCCGGCCGCGTACGGCCGTTTCTCTCTTCGGCGCTGTCCCGCGAGTGCGAGCGGGAGCGCCACTGCGTCGTGGGCTTTTGTTATCGTGCCGCGGCCGTAAGCGCGGGCCGCCTCTTCCGGCTCCCGGATAGTTCTCAAACACACCAATCTTTTTCGGGAGTCATTTTCCATGCGAACGGTGATCGCGCGCAGTTGCGTGCTCGCGCTTTTTGTCTTTTTTGTGATGTCGCTGTATTCACTTCGGCCTGCGTCGGCGCAATCCACGGTCGACGTAATGGGGCTGGTAACGGCCAGCGACGGCACGCCGATTGCCGGTGCTTCGGTTGCCCTTTCCAATCGTCGGCGCACGATTGCCGCACGCTCCGATGCGCACGGCCGCTTTCTCATGCCAGGCGTTCCGACCGGAACGTATGCCGTCGGCGCGTCAGCGCCGGGTTATGCCTCCCTCTCCAATCAAGCCGTAACGGTTTCTTCGAGCAACACGGTTCTCACGCTCACGCTCTCCACGGCAACCACGAATTCCCTGACTGTTATCGGTCATGTGAGCGCTCAAGCCGGTCAAACGGTGTCGAGCTCATCCGTACCCGCGACCATTCTCGACGCGCAGAGCGCGGCGGCCTCAGGAGCCACGACCGTTTCTTCGATGATTTGGAGTCAGCTATCGACGACGCCGGTCATTCCGCTCGGCGGTGGGAGCAATGCGACGGTCTCGTTTGCGGTTCGTGGTCCGGATCCGACCGAAACGCTGGTTGACGTTGACGGACATCAAGTCAACAACGGGAACACCGGTGATTTCGATCTCTCGCTTCTCGACCCGGCATCGCTGCAAGAAGTCCAGTTGCTTTACGGCATCGCACCATCGTCACTCCTCGGCCCCAACACGATCGGCGGCGCAGTGAACGTCCTCACGTTGCAGCCGACAGCGACGTTTCATGCGCTGCTGAGGGCCTTTGGCGGATCGTATGGCAGCTATGGCTCCACGGCGCAGGCCACCGGCAGCGACGGCAGGTGGGGTTATGCCTTCTCCGCGCACGGTGCGAGCTCGGACGGGTCCGTCAATCAAACGATTCTTGCTCAGCTTCCAACCGCGCCGAACGGCCCGAACGTTGCGCAATTCGTCGGCAGCAGCTCTTCGGATACCTCGTTGCTGACTAAACTGCGCTATCAGCTCGGTGGCGCAAACGGCTACGGCTATCTCCAACTCGATGTTCGCGATCAAGCGGTTCTCAAAGACGACTCGGCGTTGCTCACGAGCTATACGCCCTACGGCTACACGGGCGGAGGCGGCGACGATGCCGTAACCGCCAATGCGCCGGCGCCGAACGCTGGTACCTACCAGAGTTTTGCCGGAACACTGCTTGCAGCGCACAACGTCGGCTATGGCCTCGACGCGCAATTTCCGTTAGGCAATCAGCTCGTCAACGGTGGGCCGGCGACCATGCTGCAGTTCAGTCATCTCACGAGCCTTTGGTCGCAATCGGTTACCGGCCCTGGAACCGATTCGCTTCCCTATCTCTATAACCAGAACGATAGGCTTTCAGACGATTGGCTCGCGCTCGACCATCGCTTTGGTAATGGCACCCTTTCCTTTAAGTACGATCTCGGTACCGAAAATTTGACGACCAACTACGTGCAAAGCCAGGTCACCGCAGAGCTCGAACATCCCGGCGCTCCGCATGCGTTCGGGATATTCGAGCCCAGCGACGATCAGCGGTCGCCTTCGGTCCAAATGCTTGCGCTTTACCAAACCGAACGTTCGGCCGTCCTAAGATACGAAGGCGATCCCTCGACTCAGATTCACTATGCTCTGGCCGGATACTACAGTAATTTTAGCGCGTGGGGTTCGAGCTTTGATCCGCGCGCAGGTTTCGTGTGGACTCCCAGCGGCGACACCGCACTACGCGCATCCGTGGGAACGACGTTTCAGACGCCTCAACTCTCTGAACTCGTTCTCGTACCTACAGCGGACAGCGTTCCCGTCGGCGGGATCATCTATCAGGGCAATCCGCACCTACAGCCCGATCGTGCGACCGACTACGACGTCGGTGCCGAGCAAATCTTCGGGCGCTTAGGTCATCAGCTGCATCTGTCGGCCGACGCCTACCTAACGAGCCTGCGTTCTCCGTCGAGTCAGCTCAACGTCATACCCGGCAACCAGGTTGGCGATCACTGCGTCTTGCATCACGTAGTCGTACCCTGTCCGGTGAGCTATCCGGTCAACGCAGGTGCCGGCATCTATCAAGGGATCGACGTCAGCGCCGAACAACAGCTCGGCGGGATTGTGCTGCGTGCAGGTTGGGACATCGATAGCTCGTTTCTCACCGCCATTCCGGCAAACATTCAAGACGGAACGCTCGTTCCAGGCGAACAATCGTTGGGCCAGCCCCTGCACAAAGCCTACGTCGGTATCGAACACGAGGCCGCGCGCGGTCTTGTCTACGGTGGGCAGCTCAATTACGAAGGTCAGTACAACGAGCTCAACCGTTCGCCGTACGCAACGCTAGACGCGCACGTTGCTTACCGGACCGGCGGATACGAATTCGGGCTCTACGGAACGAATCTCACCAACGTTTATGCCAACCCGTTTACGATCGTCGGCGGTGGAATCGTCTATGGAGCCCAGCCAGATCAGCCCGTCATTCCAACCGATGCGTACATCCTGCAAGGAGCCAAGGTCGTCTTCGTCATCACGCACGGGATATGAGCCCGCGATGCAATCCGTAGCGAAAAAGGGCGGCGACGGTGATCGCATCGTCGATCTCGCCGCCCGCCGCAGCATCGATCGCATCGGCGACGTTCATGCGCACGAGCTCGATACTTTCGTTTGCCTCCGGCGCCGCCTGTTCGATTCGCACGTCGCTCGCGAGAAAGAGCACCAGCGGTTCGCTGACGATCGAGGGGATCTCGTAAAGTGTCCCCAGGTCGGACCATGATCCGGCGAAGATGCCGAGTTCCTCACGCAATTCGCGTTTGGCGCATTCGAGTGCAGATTCTCCCGAATCGCGCCCACCTTTGACGATCTCGATGACGCTGCGGCGCGCTCCGAAGCGAGCTTGGCGCGCAAAGAGAAGGTCGCGCTTGTCTTCGACGACGACCGCCGATGCCTGAGGAATCACCACGAGCACGTGCTCGCCGGGCTCACCGCTCGGATGCACGATTTCGTGCGCCTCGACAGCCAAGTGAGGGTTGCGATAGAGCTCGCGCATTCGAATGCGAACGTATGGATCGGACATGAGGGAACCTTTCCCTAGCTCTGCGAACCGTGGGCGAATGTCCTTCGTGAGCCAGCTCTTCGCCACCACCAACGTCGATAGGCTCCGCGAACTCGGTACGCGTAAAATTCTGCGCCGCGCGCTCACGGCAAAAGATCTGGTGGCCATTGGATTGGGCACGATGATCGGCGGCGGAATCTTCACAACCATTGGAACCGGGGTAAAGGGCGCCGGCCCCGCCGTCATTATCTCGTACTTGCTGGCGGGCTTAACGTCGTTTTTCGCGGCCCTCTGTTATGCCGAGCTCGGCGCCATGGTGCCCGTCGCTGGCAGCGCCTACACGTACGCGTACGCCACGATGGGCAAGCTCTTCGCCTGGATCATCGGTTTCGCGCTGCTCTTCGAGTATGGCATTAGCGCTGCACCTGTGGCGCAACAGTTTTCCGCCGCGATTCAGGACGTTTTGAAGTCCATCGGATTCGCGCTACCTGCCTGGGCGCAACAGTCGAATCTCATCATTAACGGGCCGTGGTGGCAACTGGGCAACTGGGATTTCCTGCACTCGCAATATGACATCGTCGGCGCGATCTTCGTGATCGGGTTGAGCTTGTTGCTCTCCGTCGGCATTCGAGAGTCGGCGACGGTCAACAATGTCTTCGTCGTGCTGAAGATCTCAGCGCTCGGCGTTTTCGTCATTGCCGGACTCTTTTTGTTCCACGCCGCCAACTTGCACAACTTCAATCCGGTAGGGTGGGGAAAGCTCCATCCGTTCGGCGGCATCGCCGACTACTCGTCGTCGGCGCAACCCTACGGCATCATCGCCATCGGGGCGTACGTCTTCTTCAGCTACATCGGCTTCGATACCGCGACCACAACCGCAGAAGAGTGCAAGCGCCCGCAGTTCGACGTGCCCGTCGGCGTGATCGGCGCGCTTGCGATCGGCACGGTGATCTATTGCACGACCGCGATCGTCCTCGTCGCCGCCGTTCCGTGGAACAAAGTTCCGATCAAGGATCCCCTCGTGTACGCGCTCGCTCCGCTGCACATTCCCATATTAACGGCGGTCATTACGATCGGCGTGCTTGCCGGCACGACGAGCGTTGCATTAGCCTCGTTACTGGGCCAATCTCGTATTTTCTACGTCATGGCCCGCGACGGGATGCTTCCGCCGATCGTCGCCGCCGTCCACCCGCGATTCAAAACCCCGCTCGTCACAACGATGATTACCGGGGTCGCGGTCGCGATGCTCACCCTCATCGTACCGCTCAATAACTTGCTGAACTTGGTCAACATCGGAACGCTAATCGCTTTTACCGTTGTGTGTTCAGGCGTGCTCTATCTGCGCAAGCGCCGGCCCGATCTGCCGCGCAGCTTCAAAGTCCCGTTCGTTCCGCTGTTCCCGATCTTGGGCATCGTTTTCTCGCTCTTTCTTGCCGTCTTCGGCCTCTCGCGAGCCACCTGGACGTGGTTTGCCATTGCACTCGTTGCGGGACTCATCTTCTTCTTTTCCTACGGATTTCGTAAGTCCAACCCCGACGAAGTCGTACCGGTCGAGGAACCCGAGGGTCTTACGGAGTTCGCCTGACGAAGCTTTTCGTTCTGGTCGCCGGCATCACACTTGCCACGACTTTCGCGGCGCGCGGTGCGGAGCTGACGACCGGCGCGATTCTTGGAACGGTGCATGCAAAAAACGGTGCGGCAATTGCCGGCGTCCGGATCGCTGCGCGATCGCCGTCCGGGGAATACGCCACGACCAGCGATTCGAGTGGCCGGTTTCTGATCTTGGGCGTCGTTCCCGATACGTACGGCGTTACCGCTCAATCCAAGGGCTATCAGACTGCGGAAAGCGTCGTAAACGTGCTGCCTGGCGAACGAGAGGAGCTTGCGTTCGTTTTGCAGCCGCAGCTGCGCGAGATCGCTCGGGTTGAGTCAAAGAGCGAAGCCTTTCCGATTGGCCAAACGTCAGATACGTTCACGGTTTCCGGCGACACCGCGGCGGCTTCGGCTCCCAACGAATCCTCTTCCGGCTTGGCGGCGTACACGCAGGGCTCGATCCAAGGAGCGATTGCCGGCGTACCGGGAGTCGATCTCGATTCCTTTGCGAACGTCATCGTCCGCGGGGGCAAAGTGCAGGACACGGTTTTCGATTACGATTCCGTCCCCATCCCGCAAGGCCTCATCGCCGAGCCCGGCGGCAACATCGTCGGCGCCCAGCTCGCAACGACCGGCGTCGCCGCGACGACGGTGACGCTCGGCGGCTACGGCGATGTGAGCCAAAATGCGCTGGGCGGCGTCGTGAATGAAATACCCGCCATCGGCACGTATCCCGCGCGCACGAATGTCGAGCTCGCGGCCGGCATTGGCCCGCAGTTCGGTGAGCTGCGGACGAGCGAGCAGTGGGCGACGCCCGATCTTCGCTGGCGTTACGCGTTTGCAACAACCGTCGGGAGCGCATACTTCGCTTACGGCGACGGCGTGACGTTTTATCCCGCGGAGATAGGAACGTATGGACTCGCCTTGCAGACGCGAGCCCAATCCTCGTGGTCGGGGAACGTGCATTTTGCGCTCGATCCCAAAGACGATCTCTCCGTGACGCTGCTTTCGGGGGTCGCAACCTACGATCAGTACAACACGCCCTATGCGGGAGAGCGCTGGTCGACGTTCGATAGCGCCGCGTTGCATTTTCCCGGCGAGCCGACCGATCCGGACGTACAGGTCGACACACCATCGCGTGCCCGCGGAACCTATTTCGTCGGCAAACTTCAATGGATCCACGATTGGGCCCACTCACTTGGTAGACTCTACGTGTACCGTTCGCAGACGGATGCGACAGCAAACGGGCCGTTTTGGGACGATCTCTCCTTCCCCGACGGCGTTATTTCTCTCTGGTCGCAACAAAACCAGCGGCAAGACGGAATCGGCTACGACGTTCAGGATCAGGCCGGGACCGCGCACGACGTGCGCGCCGGCGTCCAATACTCGGTCAACCTCAGCAGCCTCAATCAAGTCGTGCCGACCGCGAATGAAATCATTACCTCCAACCCGCGGCTTACCCAGCGGTTGCTCTACGCCGGCGACACGTGGTCGTTCAACGATCGGTTGAAAGCAACCGCGACGTTGCGCTATATCGGTCAAAACGTTTCGGCCGGAACGCTCTCGTATGGTCTCGGAGCGATCGACCCGCACCTCGGAATGTCGTACGCCTTTTCCGACGATCAAGCGTTGCGCTTGACGTTCGATCACACCTCTGAGGCACCGCTTCCGCTCGAGGTTCAACGTGATGACTCGGCCGCGCCGGCGCCGCCAACCGTCCTCGCCCCCGAAACGGCCGACGACTACGCGCTCACCTACGAACACGGTGGACCGACGCAGGTGCGCGTGACGTACTACGCGGAGCTCGAAAAGAACCGCATTGACGTCTTGCCGGCGAATTTTCGCGCCAACCCTGAGAACCCCGACGCGGTCGGCGTGCCAACCAACGCGGGTCGGCTCCAATCACACGGGCTTGAGGTGTTCGTGAAGCGGGGCGGTTTAGAGCTGAACGCAACCTACGATCGCACGCTGACGTCGAGCGTCGACCAATTCGCCTACAACGATCTCAATCCGGCCGCAATTAGTGCCGGCCATCTTTTCCCCGCGGGCTACGTCCCCGACCTGGCGGCGACGCTCTCCTACGAGTTCACCCTAGCGCCACGTCTGCACGTGCGCCCGCTGCTCTCATACGAAAGCGGCTACCCCTACGGAAACGGAACGATGATCTGGACGTTCAATCCGAAGACCGGCGCACCTGAGCTCGTGCCCAACGATAACCACGTCAATCCCGGCTATAACTACTACTTCCTGAAAAATCCAGCTTTGCCGTACAATGCGGCAACGAATCCGTACATCGGGTCGCTGGGCACCGGCGAAGGCGCCGATCCAAATACCTTACGCACGACACCGCAAACGCTTGTGTCCTTGCACGCCGAATACGCGCTCGCGCAGCGCGCAACTGCCATTCTCGACGTGACCAATCTCTTTGCGACCGCGACACCTACGCAGTTTCAAGGCAACCCGTATTTGATTGGACCGCCCGGGTACGCCGGCGGAAACGTACTGTACGAAAAAGCCTACGGCGGACAATACTGCGCCGGATGCCTGTACACGCTCGGCAACGGGGTGCCAACCAACAACGGTCGCGCACAGATTGTGCCCTGGACGTACGGTACGGCAGGTTACGTTCCGCAAGCCTATCCGATGGCCCGCGGCGCACAACTACGCCTGCGTTATCGTTTGTAACTTACTGCGTGACGCCGGCGTCGGAAGGCGCGGGTGCTTGTCCGATACCGGCCGTGAGGACGTCGATACGGGCCGTGCGCGGATCGTACGTTGCTCGCACGCCGAAAGCCGTCGCCACCGTCCGCAGCCCGACCATCACACGTCCGCGAACGCGAAACGGCGCATGCTTGAGCGTCAGCGGCATGCCGTTGAGCGTGGCGTGTTCGTCGCCAATCCGCAATCGCAAGGATTGATTGCCGCGGATGACGTCGATACGCCCGGTTTTCTCATCGATCGTCGTTTCCGCGCCGAGCGCGTCAGCAATCGATCGTAATGGAACGTAGACCTTGTCGGTAGTGGTGATCGGCGGAACGTCGCTGTCGATTCGCTCGCCGTCGACCATCATGATGACCGGTCGCGAAAATGCGAGCAAAGCGGAAGCGAGCAGAGCGACGACCGCGGTGAGGAAGAGCGTTCGCCAGCCCGGCGGCCGATAGTTCATCGTGGGGTCCCGATCTCGTGAAGATAGTCGGGATATTTTTCGGCGATAACTTTCTCAATCTCCAGCCGCAACATTCCCAGGAGCTCGTCTTCTGGGTAGGTTCCGACGAGCTCGCCGGCGCGGTAGATCGCGCCCTTGCCTTTGCCGCCCGCCACGCCGACGTCGGCCATTTTGGATTCACCGGGCCCATTCACGACGCAGCCCATCACGGCCACCTTTACCGGAGCCTGGTACGACTTGGCAATCGCCTCAACGGCCCGCCCCAGCTCCAGAACGGAAATTTCAGCGCGTCCGCACGATGGACAAGCGGTAATTTCAAAACCTTTCTCGCGCAAGCCGAGCGATTTGAGAATGCTCCAGCAGACCGGAACCTCTTCGATCGGATCTGCCGCCAGCGAAACGCGGATCGTGTCGCCGATACCCTCGAACAGCAAGATGCCCAAGCCGATTGAAGATTTGATCGTTCCGTCGCGCAACAAGCCGGCTTCGGTAATCCCAAGATGGAGCGGATACGGCGTATCGCGTTCGCGAAGGCGCTGGTCCATTAAGCGATAGGCGTGCACCGTCGTCACCACGTCGTGGGCCTTTAGTGAAATGACGATCTCTTGGTGGCCGTGCTCTTCGAGGAGAGCGACGTGGCGCAGCGCCGATTCCACCATCGCCTCGGCACTATGGCCAAGCGTCTTCTCCAAGTCCGGCGCGAGCGATCCCATATTCACACCCACGCGGATCGGAATCTCCCGCGCTTTGGCGGCGGTGACGACTTCGGCAACCTTTTTCGGATCGCGAATATTGCCCGGATTCAATCGGAGCTTTGCGACGCCGGCTTCGATTGCGGCCAAAGCCATTTTGTGATCGAAATGGATATCGGCAACGATTGGAACCGGCGAACGATGGACGATAGACGGCAAACCGGCTGCATCGGGCGGATCCTTCACCGTCACGCGTACGACTTCGCAGCCTTCCATTGCCAGTCCATAGACCTGTTCGAGCGTCCTGTCGGCGTCGGCGGTATCGGTAGTGGTCATCGACTGCACGACCACCGGATGATCGCCGCCGATCCAGACGCTTTTTGCATCGTCCTTGCCGGTTTTGTTCTGCAAGAACACCGGACGGCTCTTACGACGCAAGCGAAGAGGCACTAGTGCCTCCCTGCGGAACTGGCATGCTGCGATCCAGCGAGGGATTTTCCGCTGGAGCGAGGCTCGAAGAGGGAGCAACGCCTTAGCGTTGTGACCGATGAGCAACGAAGCGTCCAACGGGAAAGACCCGCTGGGCGCAGGGTGGCAGTTCCGCAGGGAGGCACTTATAATACTCCGTTTCCACTGGCGATGCGTGCAATGTCGTGGTAGGCAATAAGCAGAAAGAGCGCCATGATTGCGGCTAGTCCGGCGACGTGCACCATCGCTTCCTTTTCCGGATCTACCGGCTTACCGCGAACGAGCTCGGCAACAATGAATGCCGCCCGTCCGCCGTCCAATGCCGGTATCGGTAGTAAGTTGAAAATTCCCAGCGCAAACGAGATCAAGGCGGCGAACGAAAAGTACGGTCCCCATCCCCAGTCCTGAACCGTTGCCGACATCTGCGCCATCCCAATAGGGCCAGCCACCTGATTCGCATACTTCGAAAATTGGGTTACCAGCAATGCAATGCTTCCGAACGTTTGATCGGCGATGTTGGCGAATTGGCTGCCGCTATCGGCGAGTGCCGCAACGATGCCGACCCGTGCATATTGTGGGAAAGGAACAAATCCGATGCAGCCCCAGTTCTTATGCGGAACGGCGCACGGCTTGGGCGTGATAAAAAGCTCCGTTCGTATGCCGTCGCGTTCGTAAACGAGATCGAGTTTGCGATCGAGCGATGCATGAATCTTGTCGATGAGAGCTTTGCCGCTCGCGACGGCCGTACCGTTGAGCTCGACGATGCGATCGCCGGCATGAATCCCGGCGGCGGAAGCCGGCGTTCCCGGCAGAACCTGCCCAACAATCGGTTGAACCCGGTCACTCTGCACGCCGAACAAGAGCGCTCCAGCCAGCAAGATGACGTAGCACAGCAAGAAATTCATGAACGGCCCGGCGACGATGATGCCGAGCCGCTGCCACGGCCCCTTCGCTTGAAAATTGTTGCTGCGCAATCGGCCGAGCGCCACCCTCCTCATGCGCGCGGAACTCTCGCTGCAGCTCTGCCTCCGACGTCTTGTTGTCCTCGCCTTCCATCGCACAAAAGCCGCCGATCGGTAGCGCTCGCACGGAGTAGATCGTGCCGCTGCGCGGACTTACCCAGCCCAGGAGCTTTGGTCCCATGCCGAGCGCAAACTCGTTGACCCGAACACCGGTCCGACGCGCGACCACGAAGTGGCCCAGCTCGTGAAGAACGATCAACACGGAAAGCATCACGAGAAACGTAATGAGTTTCTCGAATCCAATGACGGTGATGGCGGCAAGGGTGATGGTCAACGGCGCGAGGGCCTTTCAATCTGCTCTATCATGTGTTGTGCGGTCGTACGAGCTTGCTGGTCGGCCGCGCGTATGCCGTTCAGCGTCGGCTCCTCGCGTTCGACCCGCTCCATCGCCTTTTCGATGACGCGCGGAATCTCTCCGAATGCGATTCTCCCTTCGACAAACCCCGCGACCGCGACTTCATTTGCGGCCGAGAGCACGGCCGGTACCGTGCCGCCCGCAGCCAGCGCCGCGTACGCGAGCGCGACGCACGGGAACCGGTCCGGATCCGGGGGCTCAAAATCATAACGCAAAGCCGGATCCCCGGGTTTTGCGCCGAGGGCTCCCAAAACGCCGCGGGGATCCCCATTGACCGCGCCTTCGTCGGGCGTCGGCAGCCGGTCGGGAAAGCTGAGCGCATAGCCGATCGGGATTCGCATGTCGGGAGCGGCCAGTTGCGCCTTGACGCTGCCGTCGGTGAAGACGACAAAGCCGTGTGCAATTGACTGGGGGTGAACGACGATTCGAATGCGTTCCCCGGGCACGCCGAAGAGCCGGCTGGCTTCGATGACCTCAAGCCCCTTGTTCATCATCGTTGCCGAGTCGATCGTGTTCTTCGTTCCCATTCGCCATGTTGGATGGGCCAGTGCGTCACTCAACGGCGCAGCGTCCATCTCGGCTTTGGTACGTCTCCAAAACGGTCCACCGGAAGCGGTCAAAACGATCTCTGCAATGCTTGCGCGCGCCTCGCCGACGAGGCATTGAAAGATCGCGCTGTGCTCGCTATCGACCGGAACGAGAGCCGCACCGCTGCGCGCAGCGGCCTCAACCATGACCTCGCCTGCAGCCACGATCAGTTCTTTGTTAGCAATGGCGATGTTCGTTCCGCGCTCGATGGCGGCAAAGACGGCTTCGAACGCTACCGACCCATCGGTCGCGGCCAAGACGAGCTCGGCGCCACTCTCCACGGCAACCCGCAGCAATCCCGCCGGACCATCGGCCGCCGTCGTCGCGACGCGTGGCGAAAAACGCTCGATCTGTTCGCGTAGAAGTGCAACGTTTTTCCCTGCTGCCAGACCCACAACGTCGAAGCGGTCCGGGTGACGCGCGACGACGTCGAGGGCTTGCGTTCCGATCGATCCGGTCGATCCCAAGATCGCGATACGTTTACGGCTGCTCACTGAACTTGCAGAACACCCACGAGATGCAGCGTCGCAAAGAATGCGACGCCGCCGAAGAGATACGAATCGAAGCGGTCAAGGACGCCTCCATGGCCTACGATCATGTCACCGGCATCCTTCACGCCGGCGTCGCGCTTGAGCGCGGACTCGGCAAGGTCTCCAGCTTGCGCGGCAATACACGTCGCCGCACCGAGCGCTGCGCCTTGCCACCACGCGAGATGCAACGCCGGCAGCGCGGTCGCTCCGATCGCAAACGCGACCACGACCAGCAGCGCCCCGATCGATCCTTCGAAGGTTTTCTTCGGTGAAATCATCGTGAGCGAATGGCGACCGAGCAGCGTTCCAACGATCATGCCGAAGATGTCCGTTAACGCGATGAGAACGATGACGTAGAAAGTCATCCAGAGACCGTTGCCGGCGATCTGACGAATGAACACGAAATAAGTGAGCAATTTTCCAATGTACAGCACCGCCAGCAGCGTGTAGGCCGTCCTGGCAAAGTAGCCTTTTTCTTCTCCATACATGCCGATGAGGAACGCGGCGACCACGATTGCCGCCAGCAACACGCCTTCCCACTTGTGGATCAACCCGAAGACCGCCATGGCAACGTAGGCACAGACGCCGAGCACGGCAACTTGATATTCCAGCGGCTGCCCCTTGATCTCGCAAAGCTTGTTGAGCTCGTAGATGCTCGCCAAGCCGATCGCCAGCAACAGCGCGTAGAATGTCCACGGAACGACGACGCATCCTAGGCCGATCGCCGCAACGACCAGGCCGACGAGGATCCGGCGTATCAGAGAGGCTCCGACCCGCCGAACCGCCGTTCTCGGTGCGCAAACTCCGCGATCGCCCGCCGCAAGTCGTCGCCGGAAAAATCCGGCCAGAAGACGTCGGTCATAACCAGTTCGGCGTACGCCGCCTGGTAGAGCAAGAAATTGGAAAGGCGATGTTCTCCGCCCGGACGGATAAGCAGGTCAAGTTCGGGCAAGTCCGCCGTATAAAGGTAGCGCGCGATCGTGGCTTCGGTGACTTCCTCCGGCTTCAGCCGCCCTGAAGCGACCTCGCGGGCGATCGAGCGCATCGCGCGCTCGAGCTCGGCGTGTGAACTGTAGTTGACGGCCAGGTTGAGCAGGAGGCCGTCGTTGGCGATCGTCCCGGCCTGTAACTCGGTAAGCGCGCGGCGAGGCGCGTCCGGTAGAGACTCCCATTCGCCAATCACCCGCACGCGAACGTTGTTACGCTGCAGTTCCGCCAGTTCGTTGCGAGCAAAGTAGACGCAGAGCTCGAAAAGCAGCGAAATCTCGCGCGCGTCGCGGTTCCAGTTCTCCGTCGAGAAACCGTAAACCGTAAGCACCTCGACTCCCAAATCGCTCGCGGCCCGCGTCACGCGGCGCAGCGAAACGATCCCACGCCGGTGACCCTCGATGGCGGGCAGCCCGTGACGCTTGGCCCAGCGCCGGTTTCCGTCCATGATGATCGCGACGTGCCGCGGGATGCTCCCCGGAGCGACCTCGGCCGCGTGCCGGCGTGGTTCGATCATTCGCGCGCGCTCGCTGGCAACCGCTGGTACGATTCGTAGCCGGCGACCACCTCAACCAGCTCGTTTTCTTGCGTTTTCGTACGAAGAACTCGCAGCGCGCCACAACCCACCCACGAACCGTGCGGCGCCAAGAGCAAGAAATGTGCGGCGCGCTCGCGCAGAACACGGCGAGCATCGACCTCACGCGCTAGAACCAAATCTTCGTCCACGCAGAGCGGCCTCACACTTCCATGATCTCTTTTTCTTTGGCCACGACAAGCGTATCGATGTCCTTGATGAACCGATCCGTCAGTTTTTGCAGGCTCTCCTGCATCCGCTTGTTGTCGTCCTCGGTAATCTCGTGGCTCTTGAGCTGAGTTTTAATATCGTCGTGCGCCTTGTGCCGCACGTTGCGCACCGCAATCTTGCCGTCTTCGGCCTTCTTCTTAACGAGCTTGGCTAGGTCTTTGCGGCGCTCTTCGTTCAGCGGAGGAACGCTAAGGCGAATGGCGGTGCCGTCGACGTTGGGCGTGAGCCCCAAATCGCTTTTCTCGATTGCCTTCCTTATCTCCCCAACGACGCCCTTATCCCATGCAGTAATGAGCAACGTGCGGGTGTCGGGGGCTGATACGCCTGCGACTTGCTTGAGCGGAACCGACTGCCCATAGGCTTCCACGAGAACGCGATCGAGTAAGGCCGGAGTTGCGCGGCCGGTGCGGATTGCGGCGAACTCTGCTCGCGTCGCTTCCACGCACTTTTGCATTTTCGATTCGATCTCTGTAAAGTACTTGTCCGTCATGCGCGTTTTAGCTCCGTGCTGCGACCGCGGCGCGTCCGACGTAGGTGCCGATCGGTTCTCCCCAGATAGCACGGCGAATGTTTCCCGGGACGCGCATATCGAAGACGATGATGGGCAAAGCATTATCCATGCACAGCGCCATTGCAGTGGAATCCATTACCTCTAAGCCCCGTTGAAGCATGTCCATATAATCCAATCGGTCGAAGCGCGTGGCATTGGGATCTTTCTTCGGGTCAGCCGTATACACGCCATCGACCTTCGTCGCTTTGAGGATCGCCTCGGCATTGACTTCCACCGCACGCAGTGCGGCGGTGGTGTCCGTGGTAAAGTACGGGTTGCCGGTCCCTGCCGCGAAGATCACGACCCGCCCTTTTTCCAGATGCCGAATCGCGCGCCTCCGAATGTACGGTTCGGCGATTTGATGCATGGCAATGGCGGTTTGAACGCGCGATGGTACCCCCATGCGTTCGAGTGCGTCTTGCAGCGCCAGCGCGTTAATGACCGTCGCCAGCATGCCCATGTAATCCGCTGTAGCGTGGTCCATCCCAGCTTCTTCGTGGATCTTACCGCGCCAAATGTTTCCGCCCCCGACGACAACCGCGATCGAGACGCCGGCACGGCTCACTTCGCCAATTTCTTCCGCCATGGCCCGCGTCGTACCAACGTCGACGTCGGTCTCTTTACCGGCGAACGCTTCGCCGGATATCTTGAGCAGAACGCGCGAATACCGTGGCTCGTTCATAAGTCCCCAAGCGCGTACTTCGTGAAGCGCCGGACGCGAATTCGTTCGCCAAGCGTACCGATTGCACTGTTAATCATGTCGCCGACGCTCACCGAATCGTCTTTGACGAACGCTTGGTCGAGCAAACAATGCTCTTCGAACCACTTATTGAGCTTGCCTTCGACGATCTTCTCCGCAACCTCCGGAGCCTTCCCGGCCGGAACGCCGGCGCGAAACTCGCGGCGCATCTGGTCGACGACGTCGCTGGGGACGCTTTCGCGGTCGAGGTACTGAGGCGACATTGCCGCGATGTGCATGGCGATATCGCGCGACAATTCGGCAAAACGCGGATTTCGCGCGACGAAATCCGTCTCGCTGTTGACCTCGACCAGCACCCCGATTTTTCCGCCGGCATGGACGTAGCTCGCCACCAGCCCCTCGTTGGCGGTGCGTTCGGCCTTCTTGGCCGCTTGCGCTGCCCCGCGCTCCATGAGGAGTAGTTTAGCTCGAGCCAGATCGCCGCCCGCGTCAAGCAGCGCCTTCCGGCAATCCATCATCGGCGCACTCGTTTGCTCGCGGAGCGCTTTGATCTCGTCGGCCTTGGGTTGATAGGACATTCCGGTGGACACTCGTTCTCCTTAGTTATGACTCAGCTTGTGCGGGCACGCCGTCGCCGGCGTAGCCTTGCGCAGCCGCAGCGTATGTTTCATCCTCGTAGGTGCTTTCGCTCTCGGCACGACCTTCGATGATTGCATCGGCGATTTTACCGACCATAAGCTTGACGGCGCGAATGGCATCGTCGTTGCCCGGAATCGGGTAGTCGATTTCATCCGGATCGCAATTCGTGTCAATGACGGCGATGATCGGAATTTTCAGTTTCCGAGCTTCGAGTACCGCGATACGCTCTTTCTTTGGATCGACGACGAAAAGCGCGTCCGGGAGCCGATGCATGTCTTTGATTCCGCCCAGGAAGCGCTCGAGCTTGTTCATCTCGTCTTGCAGCTTCGCGACTTCTTTCTTGGGAAGGCGGTCGAATTCGCCTTGCGTCTTCATGTTCTCGAGCTCGCGCAGGCGCGTAATGCGTTTTTGAATGGTTGCGAAGTTCGTGAGCGTTCCGCCCAGCCAGCGTTGGTTGACGTAAAAGGTGCCGGCACGCTCGGCTTCTTCGCGAACGACATCTTGCGCTTGCTTTTTCGTCCCAACGAAAAGCACGACGCGCCCCTCGCGAGCGAATCGCTTCACGACCTCGTAGGTCTCTCGGAGCTTTTGAACGGTCAGCGCGAGGTCGATGATGTAGATGCCGTTGCGCTCTTGGAAGATAAACGGCTTCATCTTCGGATTCCAGCGGCGCGTCTGGTGGCCGAAGTGGACCCCCGCTTCGAGGAGCTCCCGCATGCTGATGACGGACATGGTCTAAACCCTCTCTGGCTCCGGCCGCGCGCCCGCCTGGCATTGCGGCCTCGTCTGGAACCATCGCGCCCGGCCTCCTGCCAGGCGAAGTTGTGCTCAAGGCCGCCTCGCGGCGGCCCGGGCGATTATAGCACGACCCAGGCGCCGGCGCGCAACCGCTCGCGCCGCAAGACCCGGCGACGCCAGGACGAATGGCAAAGCCGATGCGTTGGCTTGTCACCGGTGGCCTTGGCTTCATCGGTTCCGCCTTCATTCGCCTGGTCTTGCGAGAGCGCCCGGACGTCGACGTCACCAACCTCGACGCGATGACCTATGCAGGCAACCCCGCCAACCTCGCTGATGTCGAAAACAATCCGCGCTATCGCTTCGTCAAAGGCGACATCTGCGATGCCGACGCAGTGCGAGCGGCGATCGGTCAAGGGGTTGACGCGATCGTCAATTTCGCCGCCGAGACGCACGTCGACCGCTCGATTCTCCAGCCCGAAGCGTTCCTGCGGACGGACATCCTCGGTACGCACGTGCTGCTCGAAACCGTGCGCGAACGAGCAATACGCCGTTACGTACAAGTTTCCACCGATGAAGTGTACGGCGATGTTGCCGACGGCGAATCGGGTGAGCGTGATCCAGTCCACCCGCGAAGCCCCTACTCGGCAAGCAAGGCAGGAGCCGACCTCCAGGTGCTCGCCTACCACGCAACGTTCGACGCGCCGGTACTCGTAACGCGCGGAAGCAACACGTATGGGCCGTATCAGTATCCCGAAAAGCTCATTCCGCTTTTCGTCACCAACCTCATCGACGATCAGGCGGTTCCCGTCTACGGCGATGGGATGCAGATACGCGATTGGATCCATGTCGACGACCATGCCGGCGCGATCTTGCACGTCCTCGAAAACGGCCGCATCGGCAACGTCTATAACGTCGGCGGGGGTAACCCTCGCACCAATCTCGAGATTACACGACTCCTCGTTGAGGATTGCGGCCGCTCGATGGAAACGCACGTCAAGCACGTCCTCGATCGGCCCGGCCACGACCGCCGGTATAGCGTCAACTGCGCGAAGCTGCGCGCGCTTGGCTGGGCACCGGCGATTGCATTTGAGGAAGGGATCCGTCAAACCATCGCCTGGTATCAAGCCAACGAATCCTGGTGGCGACCGCTCAAATCGGGCGAGTTCCTCGAATACTACCGCAAGCAGTATGCGCACCGATAGACGTCCCAAAGGCGTGATCTTAGCCGGCGGCCTCGGCACGCGACTGCGGCCCCTGACGAAAATTACGAACAAGCATCTCTTGCCCATTTACGACAAGCCGATGATTTACTATCCCATCGAAACGCTGTGCAACGCCGGTATTCGCGACATCATGATCGTCACCGGCGGCAACTCAGCGGGAGATTTCTTGCGTTTACTCGGCAATGGATCGAGCTTTGGCTTGGACGACATCTATTACACGTACCAAGAGGGCGAAGGCGGAATCGCCGACGCTTTACGGCTGTGCGAGCACTTCGCCGAGGGAAGCCGCATCGTTGTCGTTCTCGGCGACAACATCATACAGAACGACATCTCTCCCTACGTGCGCACGTTTGAGCGGCAAGAGTCCGGCGCGCGCATCTTGCTCAAAGCGGTCGACGACCCGAGCCCGTTCGGCGTCCCGGAGCTCGACGGCGACCGTATCGTTCGAATCGACGAAAAGCCTCAGACGCCCAAGAGCAAATATGCCGTCACCGGCATTTACATGTATGACGGGCGCGTCTTCGACTTCATTGCGCAGCTCAAGCCCTCGGCGCGGGGCGAGCTGGAGATCACCGACGTCAACAACGCGTACATTCGTGACGGCGACCTCTCCTACGACGTTCTTGACGGTTGGTGGACCGATGCCGGAACGTTCGAAAGCCTGTACCGCGCCAATCAACTGGTCGCCCAGGATCGCGGCCGCAGCGTGTCACGCTGAGCCTGGCCGCCTCAGGTTAACGATACCTTTCGCCGCGTCATCTCCTCGATAAATTCCATCAAGCGAGCCGCCGATTCGCCGATGCTTTCCTTGGTCGTATCGAGCGTTAGGTCAGGCCTCTCAGGTACTTCGTACGGCGACGAAATGCCGGTGAATCGTTGAATTTCTCCCAACCGCGCGCGTTTGTAATGGCCTTTCACGTCGCGCCGCTCGGCGGTCTCCAAATCGCAGGAAACAAAAACTTCGTAGAAGTGCCCTGGATATGCCCCGCGGGCCCGGTCTCGGTCGGCGGCAAACGGCGAAATGAGCGCGGAGATGACGACAAATCCGGCATCCGCTAACACGCCGGCTACGGCGGCGGTGCGCCGCACGTTCTCGGTGCGATCGTCTTCGGAAAATCCTAGATCGACGTTCAGCGTCGTGCGCAGCGTATCGCCGTCGAGCACGTAGACGTGCGTGCCGCGATCGAAGAGCATCCGTTGCACCGCCATGGCGACGGTGGACTTGCCCGAGCTCGGGAGGCCGGTGAGCCAAAAGACGCCGCCGGCGTGGCCGTTGCGGCGAACGCGCTCCTCGCGATGTACCGACGAAATCTGCGCGACGACATCGGTTGCGCCTTCGGAGCGCGGCCGTCCGATGACGGCCCGAACGCGTCCCCCTGCAACCACCTGCGTGCCATGTATCAAGACGAAGCGCCCAATGCTCGTATCGTCGAGATCGTCGTCGGCCGCGATGAGCTCGCGCGACGTCAACGTCACCAGCGCAACGTCGCTCTTGCTGAGAACCTCACCGGGGCGGCCCTCCAGCGAATCCGGATCGACGATCTCGTCGATGCGCGCGAGCGTGACCGGAACCTCCCGCGTACCGATCCGCAATCGAAGCGCCTCGCCTGGCGCAACCGGATCGCCGCCCAACCAGACAACGGTCGTCTGAAGCGCGTGACCGAGATGCGGCGCGTCATTGGGGTAGCTTGCCACTGCGCCGCGATCGACAAAGACGCGCTCGTCGAGCGAGAGTGCCACGACGTCGCCGGCTTGGGCTTGCGTCACGTCGTCGGGCCAGCGATGAATGGCCGTCACTACGGCGTCGGTCTGCAATGGCCAGAAAACGATGCGCTCGCCGCTGCGCAGGGTACCGCTCTCGATGCGGCCCGCGACGAGACGATTGGTACCGCGCCGGTAGACGTCTTGCACGACGAATCGCAGCGAGCCGCCGGTGTGCGGCATTCTTGGGCGCAAGCGCTCGAGTGCCTCGAGCAGCGTCGGTCCTTTCCACCAGGCCCACCGCCCCGAGCGTTGCGCGAGGTTGTCACCCGCGCGCGCCGCCGCCGGCACGATCTCGAGCGGCTCGATGTCGAGCTGCTCGAGAAAGGCGCGGACCTCGGCTTTTCGCCGAGTAAATTCCGTCTCCGCGTCGCTCGCTAAATCGAGCTTGTTGACGACGACGAGCAGTTCTTTGAATCCGAACCATTGCAGAAACAGCGCTTGCCGGCGCGTTTGCATCGTAATGCCCTCGTCGACCGCGACGACGAGGATTGCCGCGTCGACTTCCGAGGCTCCGGTCAACAGATTGCGGATCAGCTCGCGATGGCCGGGCGCATCGACGAAGACGTAGTCGCGGTCGGCGGTGCGCAGCCAGATGCGCGATATATCGAGGGTAATCGCTTGATCGCGCTCGAGCTGAAAGGCGTCAAGCAGAAATGAATACTCGATCGGAACGCCTCGCTTTGTGCTGGAGGTTTCCAGCTCGGCAAGCTTCTGTGGCGTCACCTGACCGAGATCGACGAGCATGCGCCCGAGGATCGTCGACTTGCCGGCATCGACGTCGCCGACCATAACGATGCGAACTTGCCTCATCAGCGGCTACATATATCCCGTCGTGCGCAGGCGTTCGAAGGCGTCTTCGCTTTCGTGGTCCATCGTGCGGCCGGCCCGTTCGGGCTCGCGCGTCTTCTCCAATTCGGCAATCACCTCGTCGAGCGTTTCCGAATTGCTGACAATCGGCACCGTGATGTTGCTCTCACCCAGCGAGCGGTAGCGCATTCCATTCTTCGCGAGGTACAACGGCACGAACGGGATCTTCTCGCGACGCGTGTAGCGCCAAATGTCGAGCTCGGTCCAGTGCAGCAACGGATGAATCCTGACGTGCGCGCCGTCCGGCACTTCGTAGGCGTAATAATCCCATAGTTCCGGCGGCTGCGTTCTCGGATCCCATGAGCCGTCGGCGTTGCGTGGGCTAAAGATCCGTTCTTTCGCTCGAATCGCTTGTTCGTCACGGCGAATGCCGAGGATGATGCCGCGATAGCCTTCCCGCGCGATTAGCGCACGCAATCCGGCCGTCTTGCGCGCGGCATGGCGCGCGGCCGGCGGAAGGGTTTGATCGACGCTACTCTCGGGCGGACATGCCTCGTTGAGCGCAGGCAGCCGCCAATCGCGCACGAGCTGATCGCGAAAGGCGTAGACCTCGTCGAATTCCATGCCCGTATCCAGCAAGACGACCGGAAACGGGACGTCACCGAGGAATGCCTTGCGCACCATCCAGAGCAGCGCGGTTGAATCTTTGCCGATCGACCAAAGCATCGCCAGCGGAGAGACGCACGCAAAGGCTTCGCGCAGGATAAAAATCGTGCGCGACTCGAGTGCGTCGAGATCGGAATCAATGGCGGTCGGCATCAGGATCTTGTATCGTTTTGTCCGGCGAGGTTCGCGCGTCGGATCTCTTCGTAAATCTCGGAGCGATGGACGCTCACGGTTCGGGGCGCTTCGATGCCGACCTTCACCTGATCGCGATCAACGCCCACGACGACGATGCGAATATCGTCGCCGATCATAATCGATTGGTTGATCTTTCGGCTGAGCACCAGCATAGGGCCCTCCTTGGCGGCTTCCTTGCGTTCTTGAAGGAGTAGCGGGCCTCCTCGCAGCGCTCACTTTCCGGCGAACTGCGCCGCGTGTAGTCTGGCGTATGCGCCGCCCCGTGCTAAGAGCTCGTCGTGCGTCCCAATCTCTGCCACGGTACCGGCCTCGATGTACAACACTTTGTTTGCCCGGCGGATAGTAGAGAGCCGGTGCGCGATGATGAGCGTGGTTCGCCCGGGCAATAGGCGATCGAGGGCCTGTTCGATCATCGCTTCGGAATGGCTGTCGAGAGCGCTCGTTGCTTCGTCTAATATCAGGATGCGCGGATCGCGCAAGATCGCCCGAGCGATCGCAATCCGCTGGCGCTCTCCGCCGGACAAGCGCACTCCACGCTCGCCGACCTCCGTCGCATAGCCCTCCGGGAAAAGCCGAACGAAATCTTCCACGTTCGCGTCGCGCGCCGCCGCGATGACCTCGTCATCGCTGGCCTCCAACCGCCCGTAACGAATGTTCTCGACAATCGACGCCCTGAAGAGCTGCACGTCCTGCGGAACGATGGCGATGGCGCGCCGCAAATCGCGCAAGCGCACCGAAGCCAGATCGATTCCGTCGACGAGCAGTCGCCCGTGCTGTGGTTTGTAAAAACGCGGTACGAGATTGACCATCGTCGTCTTCCCTGCGCCCGACGGCCCGACCAACGCAACGACCTCGCCCTCGGCGATGCTCGCGTTCACGCCGTTGAGCGCCGGCGGTTCGTTGGGCCCGTAAGAAAACGACACGTTCTCGAAATCAAGCCGGCCCCGAACCGCGAGCACCGGACGGCCCGACTCGTCCTCGCGCGTCTCTGCCGGAAGATCGAGCAATTCGAAGACACGACCCGCGCCCACGATGGCCTTGTTGAGGTCACCGAAGAACGCGGCGACGCGATTCATTGGATTCATCAGATTGACCAAAAGCGCCCAATACATGAAGACGGTACCGGTATCGAGGCGACCGACGAGCACCTCGCGCACCGAGAGCGATATGATGATGACGACCGCGGTCACCATAATCGTCGAGACGACCAGCGGCTGCGTTTGAATGAATTGCGTGAGCTTCATGTAGGCGCCGAAGAAGTCTTCGTTGCGCGTTTGGAAGCGCTCCACCTCGTACTCCTCCCGCCCGAAAGCCTTGACGACGCGCTGGCCTTGCAGTACTTCGGTCAAGTTTGCGGTCAGCTCGGCAATGCGCTCTTGAGCGTGCTGCGTGCTCAGCGTAATCCGCTTTTGAAAGTTCGATACGGCAAGCGAAACGATGGGCGCGACGACGATCAGCGAGATAGTCAATAACCAGTCGAGGTAGATCATGCAAACGAATGATGAGACAAAGGTAACGAGCGCAACGACGAGCTGCGGCAGAGAGACGCTTACGGCGTCGGTCATGAGCTGCAAATCCGTGCTGAACCGCGAGATCAGCTCGCCGGGCCGCCAGCGATCGAACTCATCGAGCGGGAGGTGAAGCAGGCGCTCGAAGAGCGCGATCCGCAACCGCGCGATGAGGTGTTGGCCGCTCCACGCCGTTAAGTACGTCTGCGAATAGGTCGCCGCGTTCGCCAAGACCAGCGCTGCGAAAGTGGCCGACAATGCGATCACCAGGGCGTGAATGTCGGGTGGGGCGGCTTTGGGCGGCGCAAGCACGCGGTTGATGATGATCCGGAAGGCGGTGGGGGGCACGAGCGTCAGAATGCCGGCCAGCGCTCCAAGCAGCGTGGCCAGCAGAATGCGAGGGTAGTACGGACGCGCCTCGCGCGCCAACCGCTTCAACGTCGAGCGCCGGGTCACGGCGCGAACTCCGTGCCCCCACCGACTGAAACCTCCCTTAGCGCGCCGCAGTACCTTCTAGTGCAAACGCACAAAGGGGGCCACCGTCCACAATGGATTGCTACTTTCACGCCAACGTCCCATCGGTTGCAGCCTGTATCGACTGCCGCAAGCCGATCTGCGCGACGTGCCGCGACGAACGCGGTACCTGCCCCAGCTGTCGCCTCTCCGCAAAGGTCGAGGCGGCTACGACCACGCGAGTTCACCTCGGCGGCCAAATGCCGCCGCGCCCGCAACCGGCGGTCGTTCGAAAGGCCGAGGTGACGACGGCTTCCGATTCGGCCGAATCACGAGCGCTGGTTGCTCTCGGCTATCCGCTCTGGCCCCTCGCATTGCTCTCACTGCTCGACCGCAAGCAGTCGCGCTATTTGCGGCGCCAAGCGCTGCAGGCGCTCGGTTTCAATCTCGCCATGCTCGGCTTTGGTGGCCTGCTCTCGGTGATTGCCAACATCCCGTGGCTTGGAGTTTCGGCGTCGGTCCTGTTGCCGTTTCTCGTTCCAATCTTTTTAGTAGCCAGCGTTTATTACGGGATTAAGACCTGGAACGGCGACGACGTACGCGTCCCAATCGTCGGCGACTGGATCGAAGAGCGACTACCGCTCGACGGCGGTCATGCCGAGACAAACGTTCGGTAACGCGTAAGGAACTCGCGCGCCGCGCGTTCGTGGTTGACAATCGGCTTTGGATAGTGCTCTGCAGAGAAGAGCTCCAACGACAGTTGGGCGGACGACGCAGCAGACAACCACGCCGTCATCGGCACGTTTTCTAACTCTTTAATCCACCGGCGCACGTAGGTTCCATCGGGATCGTAGCGCCGGCGCTGTCGCTCTGGATTGTAGATTCTCGGATACTGCGCCATGTCGGCGCCTACGCCGGCAATCCATTGCCAATTTCCGGTCGCCAGCGCGACATCGTCTTCAACCAGCCAGCGCTCCCACTCGTCGCGACCAACGCGCCAATCGACGCCGAGGTCGAAACAGAGAAATGACGCCGCGACGGCGCGCGTGTGAGGATGCATCCAGCCGGTTTCGTGCAGCTGGCGAATGCCGGCGTCCACGAGCGGAAAACCGGTTGTGCCGGTGCGCCAAGCATCCAGCGCGGGGTGGGAGCGTGCGTAAGAAAAGCCGTGCATCTTCTCCTGCAGCGGCTCGTCGTGCGTAAGCGGATGAAACCAGGCGAGCTGCAAAAAGAAATCCCGATGCGCGATCGCTCGCAGAAATGCACGTAACGATGCGCGCTCCTCGGTCAAGAGAAACGGATCCTCGAACCGCTCGCGAACCGCTTTGACAATCGTCCTTGCGGAAATCGTTCCGAATGAGAGGTGTGCCGATAGATGCGACGTGCGATCGTCCGAGGGCACGCGCGCAGCGATCGCATATTGGATCGCAGATTCGCGCAGGAATTTTTCGAAAGCCCTCCGGGCCCCTGCCGATCCTGCGTCCGCGCTTAGTGCAACCGCGCCAAACTCGTCCGGCGACGGCAAGGATTCGCTTTGCGTTTGCGTGCTCGCAAACCGCACCAGGAGCGGATGCTCGTGCGACGCTACCGGCAGCGTGCGCCAAATCTCAAAATACGGCGCGAAGGCGCGATATCCCAAACCTGCAACCGCACGCGCAGCGGCCGTTTCCTCCGGCGGCACGGCGGGCGCATCGTGCACGATTGCTGCGGTCAGTCCCGCCTCTTCGAGCTCGCCTTGCAATCGTTGCTCCGACGCAACGGAACGGCCATCATACGAAGCGCTCCACGCAACCCCGGTCGCGCCGCTCTCTCGCGCAACGCTCTTGATGATTTCCGCCGAAGATCCGCGGCGAACGATCAGGCGTGCCCCGCGTTCGCGCAACTCTGCATCCAGCGATGCGACTGCGGAACAGTAGAACGCTGCTCGACGCGGCGATCGCTCCAGCCTTTCGCGCAGCTCGCGATCGATCACCAGGAGCGGCAATACACCGCCGTACGCGGCCGCCGCCGCCAAACCCGCGTGGTCGTCCAAGCGCAGATCGCGCGAAAACCGAAATAGGAACGGCCGCTCCGCCATTGCGCGGCCCATTCGGTGGCCCCTTAGAGAGCCCTATTCGTTATCCGTCGCGCGGAACGTGAAGGCGTCGCGGTAGATGCCCGCGATCGGGTGGCCGTTGATCGTGCGGGGCGCGTAGTGCGCGTGCATGGCCGCCTTGCACACCGCTTCGTCGAGAACGAGATAGCCGGATGGTTTCGTGATCGTGCACTTTACCGGCGCGCCGTGCTCGTCGACGCTCACCTCGAATGCCGTCGTGCCTTCGGCGCCTTCGTCATATGCAATGGCCGAAGGACGCGGCACGATCGCAGCGTCTCCGCCGAGGGGCATAACGTCGCGCACGACGATCGCGTTCGGAACCAATTGCAGCGATTCGGCGCGCGCGCTCGGAGGCGTTGCCGTTGCGGTCGTGCGCAGCGCGGCGATGGCGTTCTCGTCGCGTTGGGTCGGCGTCAGGGCGGCGACGTCGTTGGCATCGAAGCGCGGCACCGGCGGCGCTGGGGAAGGATGCGCAACCGGCGGAACGACCGAAACCTTTGCCACAACGGTCGGAGCCGGACGATTGAGGGTCACCACGTTGTGTACAACGACGAGTCCGTGGTTGTTTGCGACAACGTGCGTAATGGCCGGGATCGCAGCCGCGTGAGCAGTCCCAGGGAGCGCCAGGCGCGGCACGATATGCTCTGCCGCAACGATCTTCGGCGCATTCTGGGACGGCACGATCGCATTCAGACCGTGAAGACCAACGACGACGGCGAGCGCGGCCAGCGCACCTGCTAGCCCGAAAGTCCATGCGGTGCGGCGCGTCGACGTGCGAGCCTGAAGCGATGCGCGGAGATCCGGTTCCCAACTTTCGCTTTCCCGGGCTTCCCAAATCGAGCGCACGACGCGCTCGATTTCGCGTTCGCCGCACAGCGATGTGACGCACCGGCGGCATCCCGCGAGATGCCGCCGATACGTTTCCCGTTCGGCGTCCGTCGCTTCGCCGAGCGCAACCGATCCTGCGATCGCCTCCGCGCGAAGACATTCAGCGTTCATTGATCCTCCCTCATAACCGCCCGCAGAACGCGCACTGCGCGGCAGACTCGCTGCCGCACCGCTTCTGCGCTCGTCCCCAACAGCACGGCTGCCTCGCGCGACGAGTAGCCGGCGTACGTCGTCAGAAGCAGCGCCGCCGCTTGGTCGGGCGGGAGCCGCCCAAGCGCCGTTTGTAAATCGACCGAAGCGGCTCCGCGCTCGTCGATTCGCCAATCGATGCGATCCAGGTCGCGGTCGAGCGGCAGCAGTCGCAGAACCTTTCGACGCCGCATAAACGAAATCGCGGCGTTGGTCGAAGCGCGATAGAGCCATCCGGCGGTCAGTTCGCGTTGCGGATCTGCGCTCAGCATCCGGAACGCAGCCAAGAAAACGTCTTGGGTTACGTCCAGGGCGGCTTCGGCATCACCAATCATCCGCCGCACGTAGCGTGCGAGCTTCGTTTGGTACTCGCGCACGAGCGCATCGACGCGCGCCTGCGCGGCCGACGCCGGGTTGATGAGACGCTCCCGGCTGGTCCCGCTCTCGACCATATATCTCCAGCGTTCGACGTCTGCCCGCTGTGACGCTCGGGGGGTGCCCCTATCCCCCGATCTCGGAAAAGGCTCGCATTCGGGAAGCCGTCTCCCCCAGCCGAAGGTGGTGGCGCTCGGGCTTGATCAGCATTGCCGACCGGAGGGTCTCGGCGAGCTGCTCGGTACTGCCGCCGGCGCGCAGCGGGGTGCGCAAATCGAGCGCGTGGTCGCCGAAGAGGCAGAGCCTCAGGTGCCCGTCGGCGGTGAGGCGCACGCGATTGCAGCGTTCACAATAGTCGTGCGAGAGCGGACTGATCACCCCGACCGCTCCGCATCCGCCCGGGAAGCCAAAGTAGCGCGCGGGGCCGTTGCCCGAGGGTCCCGGGACGGCTTCGAGCGGCCCGATCGCTCGAACGCGTTCGAGGATCTCGTCGGAGGAGACGTACGCATCGCGTGCGAGCTCGAGGTTTTCGTGAACCGGCATCAGCTCGATGAACCGCACGAAGAGCGGGCGATCGCGAGTCAACGCTGCAAATTCAGCGACCTCGTCCTCGTTTTGTCCGCGCATGACGACGCAGTTTATTTTGACCGGCGCGAGCCCGTAGGCGATCGCAGCGTCAATTCCACGCAGAACCGCGGCGAGACCCGGTCTGCGCGCGATGATTTCAAAACGCTCCGGGCGCAACGTATCCAACGAAATATTCACACGTCGCAACCCCGCATCGACGAGCTGCGGCAGTTGTTCTTCGAGCAGCAGCGCGTTGGTCGAGAGTGCAATATCCTCGATTCCGGGCACGTCTGCAATCGCCCGCACCAGCCGCGATAAATCGCGGCGCACGAGCGGTTCACCGCCGGTCAGGCGAATGGCCCGAACACCGACCGATGCGGCGGCTCGCACGATCGCCGCGATTTCCTCGTATGAGAGAATCTCGTCGCGGCGCAGCCACGGCAGTCCCGCCTCAGGCATGCAGTACACGCAACGCAGGTTGCACTTATCGGTCACCGAGATGCGCAAATACGTAATTGGCCGGTTGAAACCGTCGGTCAGGCCGGTCGGCGCGAGGCTCGTGAGATCGATAACCGAGGACGTCATTGCGTGAAGATGCTGTCCGAAAGTGGGGGATTGATCGTATAGTTGTCGATCGTCGACGTAATGTCCGCTACATACCCCGGTTCTTCCACATGTCCGGTTTGCGAGGTGACGACGAGGTTACCGTGGACGTTGCCGTACCGGTCGTTCATCTCGGCGTAGCCGCCGCTGGTGTAATTCCACCGCATCGTTTGAATCGTAGCACTCTTGTCGCCGACGGTCACGTCGATCCTGGCAACGTTTCCCTCGCGCACCGGGACCAGTTGAATCGCCGTTGTCGTTCCGTTATCCGAAAGCACCTTCACTTTGTAGACTTGCCGCCATTGCGACGGGCTCTCGATATGAGCGTAGAGCTTATCGAACTGCGCAGCGACCGCCGGAACGCCGCTGGTGAAGACGACCTTGGTTTTATCCGGCTCTTTGTAGTAATAGGTACCGACGAGGTCGGCGCTGAGGAATGGAAACGATTTGAGCTTAACGTCGGCATGCAATGTCGCGGTGTAGGTGTGAAGGTTGGGATTCACTTGCGCCATCCGTGCAAGCAGGTCCTCATCGGCAAGCGCCGGGGATGCCTGCAGGAGTGCCGTTAGCGCCGCGCCCAACAGCACCATCGCTCCATCTTTCATCGTTTTTCTCCTTGCTTCATAAATGGTTCCAAGGCAGCGGCGATCTCTTCGCGTACGCTCTGCTCTTCTTCCACACCATAACGCCTTCGCAACGCTGAGACGGCACTGGGAGAACCGATTCGGCCGAGCGCCCAGGCCGCGTGAGAGCGCACCATCGGGTGCGGGTCCTCCTCGAGCGCTGCGCTCAGTGCCCCCACCGCCGAGCGGTCGAGCGCGTTGCCCAATGCGACGGCAGCATTGCGTCGCAGCACGGCAGCCCCCCGCCAGCCCATGGCGCTGCGCGCATAACGGCGCTTGAATGCTCCGCTGCGCAGCCGCAGGAGCTCGACCAGCGATGGGGCCACCGTTTCACGCGAACGACTTGCAGCGACTTCTCTGCGCGGCCGCGTGACGTCGTTGGGCGGACAAACAATTTGGCAGATGTCGCAACCCCACACCCAGGTACCGACGAACGGTCGCATCGCGCGCGGAATCCCGTCGACGCGCTGTGTGAGATCGGAAATGCAGCGCGTTGCATCGATCGTATAGTCGCCGCGCAATGCTTGCGTCGGACAGGCCTGCACGCACCGCACGCAGCTCCCGCAGCTTTTTTTCAGCGGCGCATCGGCGGGCAACGGTAAGCTCGTGACGATTTCACCCAGAAAAACGTACGAACCCAGTTCGGCCGAGATGAGATTCGTATGCTTTCCGATCCAGCCGAGACCGGAGGCTGCCGCGAAAGCGCGCTCTGCCAGGGGGCGCGTGTCGCACGCGATAGCGGTAACCGGTGCGCCGGCTGCGTCGTCGATGACGCCCGCAACCTCTTTGAGGAGCGTCCGAACGCGCACGTGGTAGTCGCCCGACCAGGCGTAGTTGGAAACGCGGCCGCGCAAAGGATCCTCGGCATGGGCTTCATTCGCGGCGTACGGAACTGCGACGCAGATCACACTGCGCGCCTTCTCTAAAATTGTCGAGGCGTCGGTCGCGGCGCGGGCGTACCGATCACCGTAGCCCCACGTCGCGAGGTCTCCGCGCTGGAATGATTGACGCATCCGCTCGCGTGTCGCTTCGTCCGCGAACGCGGCTACGACGCGCACGTCGCCCGCACCCAAGCGGCGCGCCGTGCGCACCGCGAGCGCTTTGATCGCCGTGAAGTCCGGAAGCGTTGCGTTCACAGCGATGCGAGCGGCCGGCGCGGGCCGATCGGAAAAGCACGGTCGATTTCCGTCACGTCGTCGTCATCCAAGACCAAGTCGCCGGCCCCGGCATTCTCCTCGACGTGCGCGACCGTCGCGGCCTTTGGTATCGCAAAGACGTTGCAATGACGGGTGAGGAAGGCGAGCGCGACTTGTCGCGTCGTCGCACCGTGTTTGCGACCGATCGCTTCGAGCACCCGCACCCCGGCCGAATTGCGCGCGTAGGCGCCCCGGCCGAACGGGGTGTAGGCAACGATTGCGATGTCCTGCTCGCGTGCGGCCTCGATGAGTTCGAGTTCGATACCGCGCTCGCGTAGGTGATACAGCACTTGATTGCACGCAAGCGGAACCGCTCGCAGGTATGATGCCGCTTCTTTCATCTCGTCGACGTCGAAATTACTCACACCGACAAAGCGCGTCTTTCCTTGGCTCACCAAGGTCTCGAATGCGCGCATCGTCTCTTGCAGTGAATGCGTTCCGGGCCAATGCAACAAGTACAGGTCCACGTAGTCGAGCCGTAGGCGCCGAAGGCTGCGTTTCGCTGCCTCGATCGTGCCATGAAAACTCGCATTGCTCGGTAAGACCTTCGTCGTCACGAAGATGCGGTCGCGCGGGATCGACGCAATGGTCTCTCCTAGGATTTCCTCGACGCGCCCCGACCCGTACATCTCAGCGGTATCGAGGTGCGTCATCCCAAGCTCGATCCCGCGGAGCAGCGCGCGCTTTGCTTCCTCGAGGCGCGCGCCGGTCTCCGGCAGATCCCAGGTGCCCTGTCCGATGACCGCCACGTCCACGCCGGTGGGCCCAAACGGTTTTTTTCGCACGCGTTTGTTCCTAGAAGAAGTCGAATTCCGCGTGGCGCGCCGCATAGCTCAGCAGGCCTCCGCGTAAGTGCATCAGACGGGTAAATCCTGCGTCGCGCAGACGCTCAACCGCCCAACGAGATTTTGCGCCGACGCGGCACGCTACGATGTAGCGCGCTGCACTGTCCAATTCGTGCATTCGCGCCTCAAGCTGCGTTGCCGGTATGCACAACGCCTTGTCGAGCGATCCCAACACCGCTTCGTGCGGTTCGCGCACATCGAGCAACACGGCGTCATTGAGTGCAGCGTCGAGATCCCCGGCGTCGATCTCAGGGACGCCGCTGGTCGAGAGTTCCGTATCGTCCGCGAGCGGCACGACGTCGCGGATCGTTGCGTGCTCACCACACAACCGGCACGACGGATCGCGCTCAAAGCGAACCTCGCGCGTCCGTGCGTGCAACGAATCGATCAGCATCAACCGTCCGGCGAGCAGTTCCCCGGCATTCAGTAAGACTTTGAGCGCCTCGCTGGCCTGCCACGCGCCGACGATGCCCGCCAGCGCGCCGAGCACGCCGCCCTCCGCGCACGTCGGAACGGTGCCGGCCGCCGGCGGCTCGGGATAGAGACATCGATAGCAGGGAGCATTCGGCAATCCGAAGACGCTGACTTGTCCGTCGAAACGAAAGATCGACCCGTAGACGTCGATCTTCCCCTCGATGAAACACGCATCGTTGATCGAATACCGCGTCGTAAAGCGATCCGTGCAATCGAGCACGACGTCGTACAGGCGCACGAGGTCGCGCGCGTTGCTCGAATCGAAGCGCAGCGGAATGCGATCGATGGCAATCGTGGGATTGAGCTCGGCTAATCGCTGCGCGGCAACGTCGGCTTTCTTGCGGCCGACGTCGCTGGTTGCAAAGATCGTCTGACGCTGCAGGTTCGTCTC
This sequence comes from Vulcanimicrobiota bacterium, assembly GCA_963752765.1. Lineage (GTDB taxonomy): Bacteria > Vulcanimicrobiota > Vulcanimicrobiia > Vulcanimicrobiales > Vulcanimicrobiaceae > JAFAHZ01. The sequence goes on along the minus strand of CAVVZD010000008.1, from coordinate 192,500 downwards.
ATCGACCTCATCGTCATCCATGACACCAAGCCGACCAACGCCTGCGGCCGCGAGATATTGCAGCGCGGGCGATCCCAAGCCGCCGGCACCGACCACCAACACGCGCGCTTTGCTTAACCGCTCCTGGCCGGCTAAGCCCACCTCTGGAATGAGCAAATGACGGCTATAGCGGCGCAGCTGTCGCGGCGTGAGGCCTATCCCCGCGGATGGCGTTCGTTGAGCCATTGCAGGACCGCGCTGCGCGCGTTCTCGCCGGCGTACGTGTGGTCGCTATCGACAATCTCGAACCACTTCGGATCGGGCGCGCGCTCGTAGAGTTCTCGCACGCTCTTGAGATTCACCATTGCGTCCCGGTTTGCCGCTACGTAGAGCACCGGACGATTCGCCAACAGTGGAAGCAACCGCTCGTAGCGATCTTCGACGCCGTCTACTAATTCCGGCAGCGTCACGCCGTGGACGTAGGACGAACGAAAATCCGTTGCGCCCGCCTGCTGTAGCGCGCGCAGCGCGCTCGGGCGGCCCAAGCCGTTCGCAATCGCTATGCTGCCGCGAATCCCGAGATCGAGAGCCGCGGTAAAAAGCGCCGTCATTGCCCCCATGCTGTGCCCGAGCGTGTAGACGTTGTTTTCCTCGCGTTCGCGCGCAAATGCAACCGACGCGCTCATCGCGTCGATGCAATCGTCTACGCCGCGTAAGATCCCGCCGCTTGCGCCGAGCTTGTGACCGGGAAAATCGAGACTGTAGACGGCAAAGCCGTGGCTAGCCAAGAACGAACAGAGAAAATCAAGGTTGTGCTTGCTGGATGAATAGCCGTGCCCCGCGACGAGTGAAACGCCGCGCGGCCTGCGCGGCGCGTAGTACAATACGGCCACGGGGTTGCGTTCCGCGGCAATCTTGTACAGCTCAACGTTACTCATTTTGCTTCCAATGAGCATCACCGTCGGCGTACAGTTCCTTCTTCCAAATTTGGGCGCGTCGCTTGAGCTCATCGATCGCGTATTCACATGCGTTGAAGGCGGCGCCGCGATGGTCGGCCCCTACCGCGACCGCAACCGCCACCTCGCCAACCGAGAGCGAACCGATGCGATGAACGATCGCTATTGCGAGCGTGCCGTAGCGATCGCGCACCTCCCGACCGATCGCCGCGAACTCGGCGAGCGCCAGCGGTTCGAATGCTTCATAGGTAAGGCCACGCACGGCGCGGCCGTCATCGGCGTGCCTCCGCACAAATCCCACGAACGTAACGACGGCGCCGGCGCGCTCGGCTTCGACCGAAGCCGCAATCGCGCTCACGTCAATTGGCTCGCTGACGATTGCAAACATTGCGGGTCGAATGCTACCCGCCGCCGACCGGAGGCAGAATCGCCAACTCGTCGCCGTCGACGAGTTCGTCATCCAACGAAGCCAGCCGACCATTTCGAGCAGCACGCGTGGAACGCAAGAGTTCCCCAAGCTCGGGCAGCCGCGATTCGACGCGCGACCATGCGTCGCGGATGCGGGCGTGCTCGCTCAGATCGAGCAGCCATTCGCGCGTACCGGCCGCTTCGGCAACGCTTGCGAAAAAAAGTACGCGCACTTGCATTACGCGAGCACGCGTTACTGCGATTCCCAAAGCGGCGCAGAGCGCACATTCCTCGAACGCTTCCCACGCGAGTAAGGACCCGACTTCGCCGTCGCGGTCAGAAGCGTTCCGTCGGGTCAAGTGCGATGAGATCGATGCGAGCAGACACGGCTTAACTATACGGCATTCTCGTCTGCATTCCAGGTACGACCTTTCACGGAACCGAAGCGTACGGCGTCGTGCTACCGCGGCACTTACTACTCCTGGGAATGTTCTTCGTCGCATCGATGGGTGCAATCGGCGCTGCAACCGGCTGCACCGAGGAGACGCTCAACGTTCGCGGGACAGCGGTAACCATTGGATATTGTTTAGCGGGCGCACCGCGCTCGGCCGGAAGCGACGAAGTCATCGTTCCCATCGTGGCCTCGTACGTCAGCCCGAGCGGCTCCTTTCGCCGTTCCAGCGAGCTGCATTTCGTCGCCGGAGAGGGCATCTCGCGCATCATCGAAAGCCTGGACCTCACCAGGCTCGGAATGACCGGGACGCTCCATCTGACCCTGGCCTATTCGGGTGGCCTCGTCCGTCTCGAAGGGGCCTTGCTGACCCCCGGCGCGATTACGATTAAGTAAGGGCCCGCTCGGCGCAACCTTTCGCGAGAACGGGTATTTCTAAGATCCGGATGCGTCGCCGCTACATCGCCTTGCACAGTTCCAAAATCCCGGGCGAATGTCCGTAGGAGCCTGAATTTCCATATGCCTTGTACGGCTCTCAAACCAAATCTCACGGCTCGCGAGCAAGCGCAGCACCTGTACGAAGCGATACCGCCCGGTCTTTTCCGGGTCGAAAATGAAACCGAACGTATCGCCTGGCGCGTCAGCCCCGAGCCGTTTGCATTGTCCGCCGCGCAGGTTGCAGAGATCGAACGCCTCGGGCAAGATCTGCTCGCCTTCTATCGTGCGCTCAACAACCTCTACAATCGCAGCGCGCGCGGAACGGCGCCGGCCTTTATCGCCGAATACCTCGATCACGGCAAGCCTGAGCACATCGTCAGGCTGGCGCGACAGAATCGCTTCAAGCAAGAACTTCCGGGCGTCATTCGTCCCGATCTCATTCTCACCGAGAACGGTTACGTGGCGACCGAGCTCGACAACGTTCCGGGCGGGATGGGTTTCGTGGGGGCGACCACCGAGGCGTATTGTCAGCTTGGCATCGAGAGCGTTGGCGGCGATGACGGGATTCCAAAAAGCTTTGCCGCGATGCTCCGTCATCTGACGGGCGTTGCGCAGCCGACGGTCGCGATCGTCGTTTCCGAAGAATCCCGCGATTACCGCAGCGAGATGGGTTGGCTTGCCGCCGCGATGCGGAGGCTCGGCGTCGCGAACGCCTGGCTGCGCGCTCCCGAGGAGATCTTTTTTACCGAAGACGGGCTCTTTATCCGCCACGAGGACGGCCGTGAAGAGCGGCTGGATGCGCTCTATCGCAACTTCGAGCTCTTCGATCTCCTCAACGTTTCCAAGCACGAGCTGATGCTTTATGCGGCTCGGCACAATCGCGTGAGGATGACACCCCCGCCGAAAGCGCCGCTCGAAGAGAAGCTCGCTTTCGCGCTTTTCCACCATCACGCGCTGACACGGCTTTGGAATGCCGAGCTTGGCGCAGAACGCGTCGCACGCCTCGCAGCCGTTTTTCCCCGGACCTGGGTGCTGGATCCGAGGCCATTGCCGCCTCAAGGGGTGATCGCGGGACTCACGGCAGGCGGTCACCCGATATCGGATTTCCGCAACCTCGTCGATCTCGGCAAGAGCGAACGCGATTACGTCGTCAAACCGTCCGGTTTTTCGGAACTCGCCTGGGGCTCACGCGGCGTCAAGATCGCCAACGACCTCACGAAAGAAGAGTGGAGCGCCGCCATCGACACCGCGCTCAATTCATTCGACAAGGTCCCATACGTGCTTCAAGAGTTTCACAAGGGAAAGCGCATACGCCAGGACTATCTCGATCGCGAACGGGACGAGATTCGCACGTTCGACGGACGCGTTCGTCTTTGTCCGTACTTCTTCGTCACCGGCGAAGACGCGGTGCAACTCGGCGGCATCTTAGCGACGATCGCGCCCGCCGATAAGCGGCTCATCCACGGCATGACCGACGCCGTGATGACCAGCTGCGTCGTCAGCTAAAAGCCAGCGGCCCGAGTACGCGTGCCCGGGCCGCTGTTTCTTGACTGGCGCTCCGTCGCTAGTATTCCATGTAGAACGTCACCGGCGGAAGCTGCGTAGCAGTAAAGTACTGCGACCCAATTTCATACCAGATCACTTCGTGCGTTCTCAAGCCGAGTTTGCTGATCTTTTTCTTAAATTCATGGTAGGTGCTGACCGTGAGCTGACCCGGAGCTGCAACGTTCCCAACGAAAACGTGGATGGGTCCCTGGAACGGTCCGAAGTAGCCCTTTCCGTACCGCACGCCCCAGATGTCAAAGACGTCCGGAAGGTCGTAGTACACCGAGGTAATTGGTAAGAACTTGTTCACCTCAACGTGTACTATCCCAGACGAATCGTGGGTGTGGATTTCGTAAAAACACTGCGCGCTGTTCGTCCAACCGTTGACCTGCGGAGCCGGGGCTTTCATGCCGATCGCATGGGGAACGGCGACGAGCTTGCCGTTGTAAACGATGCCGAGGAAGACGTGGATGTGATAATCGTTGCTCATCGTGGGCAAACACGGCACGCCGTCGACGACTTGTCCTTGCCCGCCGGCTTTGCTATCGCCGCGCTTTGGCCGGAAGAGACCGGTTTCGCCGTTGATCGCGCCCGGATACGTGTTGATCGCCGATAATGGCGTCAACGCATCGGGAAAGGCCGCTTGCGAGTTTGCCGGCGGCAATACATTCGGCACGCCATTGAGGGGGCTGCCGCCTCCGCCCGTGCTCGCTCCGCCGTTACAAGAAGCGAGCGCGACGCCGAAGAGCAGCGCGAACACTCGCTGTTGACGACCCAAAAAGTTACGCATACGGTCCCCCTTTACAGGTTGCTCTCATCCTAACGCCGGTGGTAGGGAACGGATTGATTCGCAGTGGGAGGGGTGTTAGGGCAAAGGCCCTATTATTGCGATGCTTGATTAGCCATCGCGCAAGCGAGCGTCCGTATAGCTCTCGCGGCGCATTGCCTCACGCATACCCGAGATAATTTCGCTGCGCAGCGCGTTCTTGCTAAACACGGCGGTGGCGCCTGCGAAATGACATGCCGTCGCCCATTTCGGGCTTCTCTCGCTCGTGTACACGCAAATGATGGCGTCGGGAACGAGCGTGCGAAGCAAGTTGACGAGACGCAACGGCTCCTCATTTACGTAGTCGGCATCAACAAAGAGCAAGTCTGGCTGGTCATCGAGCAAGCGATGGAGGTCGATGTTGCCCGAAACGCCGAGCAAGTGCAATCCGAGTTCGACAAAAATGTCAGCCAGCGTAGGCACGAACAGTGCCTGCGCCTCTATGAGATAGACGGATTGTCCCCCTATCGAGGTTGGTCGTTTCTCGCTCAAGGATGTAGGCTTAATCACGGCACGCTATGCTGTTATCATCGTTTCTTCGGTCGACTCGAGCTCCGTACCAGCGCGCAGCTCGTAAGCTTCGTAATCCTCCTTTCTTGGCACTACGCGGTTAAGTACGTAGCCCAGAATGTTGCGAACGCCGACCTGCTGCATGCGCCGGAGCGCCTGCCTTGCTGCCCGCAAGTCCGTCTGGTTCGCGGATAAAACGATTACCGTCCCGTCGGCTTTTCGGGCAACAACCGCGGAGTCCACGTTGACCGACAATGCCGTTCCATCGATAACCACGCAACGATAGCGTTCCTGCGCTTCGTGCAAAAATTCGTCCATCCGCCCCGACTCCAACAGCTTGATGGGATTTGGAGTGGGAGTGCCCGACGTGAGTAGATCGAGGCCGGGATAGCGCGTCCCCTGAACCACGTCGCCCAGGTCCGACCGGCCGACGAGGATGTCCGAAAGCCCGCGCTCGTTTTTCATCCGCAGCTTGTGATGCAGTGAAGCTCGACGGAGATCGGCATCGACCAGGAGCACGCGCGGCTCGAGCTCTCCCATCGCGATGGCGACGTTGAGTGCCACCGTCGACTTGCCATCCCCCTGCGTCGGACTCGTGACCATGACCGTCGAGAGCGGCTTGTCAGACGCATACTTCATCGACGTGACGAGCTGCAAGAAGGCCTCGATCGACATCGTCCGCACCCACGGAAGCTCCGGTGTCCCATTGCGCATTCTGACGAGCGGAATCGCGCCAAGCGAGGGAAGCGCCAGCTCTTGTTCCACGTCGCGATCGTCCTTGATCGTGTTGTCGAGATAGTCAATGACGAAGGCTCCGAGAACGGCCAGTACTGTACCGAGCGCCACGCCGAGGATCAGATTCATGATGAGGTGCGGCTTCACGTCGGCAAAATGGGGATCTGCCGGCTGTGTAATAGTGACGTCGCTCAGCGCTGTGTCGCGCGCGATGGCCGCATTATTGTACTTGTTTTGCAGCGCCGTATAGACGTCTTCGGCCGACTTGGATTGGCGCGTCAAGTTTGCAAGCGTAGCGGTTTGCGCCGGCAGGCTCGCCAGTTGCGGATTGAGCTGTTTCTGTTGCGTCTTCAATGCAGCAAGCTGCGCGTTGTCGGAAGCAACTTGCGTGGAATACTGTTCTGCCTGTTGCTGGATCTGTTGGTACACCGGGTTCGGAATCGTATTGGTGCTGGCGACGACCGTCGCTTGCTGCTGTGCAATTTCGCGCTTGATTTGGGCCTCTTGGTTGCGCAATGCAATAACGGTCGGATGCTTCTCCGTATACTGTTGCAGAGCCGTTTGAAGCTGGACGTCGATTTGCGAGAGCTGCGATTGCAGCTGAGCTAACACCGGATTCTGCGCGACGTCTTCGCCGCCGGTAACAGTGGCCGGCGTACTGTGCAGTTGTGCGCTTGCGCTAGCTAGCTCAGCCTGCGCCTGCTGACGATCGGCTTGCGTTTGTCCGACTTTAGCATCCAAAGTCGCCAGCGCTGTAATCACCGACTGCGTTTGGGCGTTGATGTCTGCAATATGATGCTGCGCCTCGTAGCTGGCTAGCTGCGTCTGCGCGTCATTCATTGCTTTTTGCGCCTGCGGTAACTGCTGGTTCAAGAAATCGAGCGCCGAAGTTCGCTTGCGTCGCCACCAGGTCTCGCTGCCGGTTTACTACGGCATCGCCAAAAGCGTTCGCGATGGCGGCGGACGTATTACGGATCCTTCCAACTTACCGAAACCGCAATGATCGACGTATTGACGATTGGTTGCAACGGCAACATGGCTGAGTAAATCATGCGGGCTGACGTGAAGGCCGAGTTGCGCAATCACCTGTTGGGCAACGGGAACCTCTTGAAAGAGCTCGACGTATGTCTCGGTGCTTTGCATGCCGGTCGCGATCAGCAAGGCGTTGAGCACCGGCACCTGTGTGTCGTCGGATGTGTTTCCAGAGCCCGCAAAACCGGTCGTGCCAGGATTGCCGGCGATCATCTTTACCGTTGTCGTGTAGGTTTTGGGTAGGACGAGCGACAGAACGAGAACGAGTCCGACAAAACCAACGAAAATCGCAAGCATCGGACGCGCCCGCCGCAAGAGCACTCTGCCGAGGCCGCTCAAGTCGTATTGTGTCTCCGGTTGCGAGGAAACCATCGGCGGTACGGAACCGGCACCGGGAAGCTGAATCACAAAACGCTACTCCTAGACCTTAAGGAATGAGCCGCGTGAGGACGTAGAGCAAGCCCGTAACGAAGTCGCTGCTGTGATGCTGAGACGCCTGCGGAACGTACACAACGTCGCCCTTTTGCATTGCCGGATCTGCGGCTTGATCGCCATTCTTCAGGGCGTCGTAGAGATTGACTTCCATCGTAGTTTGCTTGCCGTCGGGTGTTGTTCGAATCACTCGAATGTGGTTGAGATCGGACTGCGCGTTCATGCTATTGCCGGCTTTTGCGACCGCCGCGGACAGATGATCGCCCTCGTTGAGCTGTACCTGGCCGGGGTGATCGACAGCGCCGCTCACCGAGATCGTAAATTGAATTGGCCCGGGAACGTACACTACCGAACCTTCGCTCAAGTGCCTGTCGAGCGAAACGTCACCGTTTTGAAGCAAGCGCTCCAGCGAAACGGTCGTAACATTTCCCGCGGCGTCGGAGACCCGCGCATCTGGAAATGCTCCGTTCGTGTCGCCGAGGCCGCCTGCTGCCGCTATGGCATCGGTCAGACGCCCATCCGAAGGAAGATTATACTTTCCAGGAGCCTTGACGTCGCCCAATACGAGCACCTCAGGTTGGCCCAATTGAGAAATCGCGACCGTGACGACCGGGTGACGGACGTATGCGTGAAGATGCTCGGCTAAGATGCCGGCGGCCTGATCAGGCGTTTTCCCGGCTAGGCTCACGCGTCCAATAAGCGGATAGTCCACGGTGCCATCAGCGAGGACCATTGTTTGTTGAGTCAGCGACTGATCGCCGAAGACTTGAACGCTGAGTTGGTCGCCGGGATGAATTAACGTCCGGGCGGTCGGAACCGCGTTAAAACTTGTGGAAGCGGAGGTCGCCGAGGACGGCGCTGGAGGCGGAGCCGGGCTGGCCGAAGGGACCGGCTGAGCACCCGCCGGCAATGCTCCAATGGCGGCCAGGAGCGCGACCACCGGCAAGGCGGTCATGAGCAGGCGCTGACGCATGCCTCCATCTTGGCAGGAAGTGCACCGGGCGTGAAATGTCCGGCTGCCGCTCTATCGTAGTGCAGGAGTCCTGACCCTCTCGGGAAGGTTGGGCCACGCCTGCCCCCTGGCTCCTTTGATACAACGGCAGTATGAACGCGAGTCGTGCACGGGGCGTCGCGCTTATCGCGGCGTTGCTTGTTCTTTTTGCCGCTCTCTCCCCACCCGCTCGACCGTTCGTGCGGCAGGCGGCTTACCGGCTCGGACTTCTCTCGATGCCCAGGCCACCCGAACGCCGGGAAAGCCGCTACGGACCGTCTTTCGCTCGTGGCGCTTGACGGCTCTACTGTCCTTCATTCGTCCTCGATCCGGACACGCGTTGCTCATCAATGTCTTCGCGACCTGGTGCCCGCCATGCCAGCAAGAGACCCCCATGCTCGTTCGCTGTGGCACCTACGCTTAGCGACGCTCCGGAGTCGACGTCGTCGGCGTCGATCAAGCCGAGAGCGCTGCCGCAGGTCGAGCGTTTTGCAAGTACCTATAGCGTGCCGTATCCGCTCTACGTCGATGTAGAACAACTCCACCACGATCACCTTAGACGCTCGCATCATTCCCACGACGCTTCTTGGTCGATCGTCACGACATCGTTCGCTCCGTGCACGTCGGTCCTCTCGACGAGCCGGCGCTTCTCGCGATGGCAAGGACCGTGGAGTAGTCGAGATGTCTAAGCGCCGTCAGGCCGTCGTCATCGGCTTCGACTACTACGCGCGCTATCTGTCGCGACTCATGGAAGAGCACTCGACGCGCTGGCGCTTGCGCGCCTTTCCCAATAGCCGGCTCGGAACGCATTCAAGCAGCTCTCGCCCTGCGTAAGGCGGACGCCCTGATTTCCTTTGGAGGACCTGGCCCGAACGTTGCCCTCGCGGAAGCCGCTCAAGCGTGCAGAGTGCCCGTCATCGTCATCTGGGCGGGCACGGATGTCCTTACAGTCGCACAAAACCCCTTCGATCTAGCCGTCTATCGACGACGCAGCTACGACAATATCTCCGATGGCCCGTGGCTCGTCGACGAGCTTGCCAAGATCGGCATCACCTCCGACGTATCTTCCAGTCACGGCTGTGCGCGCGGTCGAGCAGGTCACTCCATTTCCGAACGCCTTTCGGGTGCTTACATATTTCCCCGGAGCCACGCCGTGCCTTTTACGGCGAAGAGCGCGTTTACTCGATCGCTCGTACCATGCCCGACGTTGAGTTTCTTCGTCATCGGCAGTGGCACGAGCAATCCGTCGGCACCCGACAACGTAACCTTCCGCGGATACGTCGGCGACGTACCCGAGCAGATCGACGCCGCCACCGTGCTGCTTCGGTTGCCCGATCACGACGGTAAGTCGATGCTCGTGCTCGAGACGCTTGCGCGTGCCCGGCACGTGATCTGGACCCACGAGTTTCCTGGCGTACATGCCGTCCAACAACATAGCCCAGGCGTCCAAATTGCTCGCGGAGTTACGGGAGAAGCATCGTCAGGGCACTCTGGAACTCAATTTGACGCGGCCGCGACTATGTCGGCCGCGAGTTCTCTCGGCCGGACATCGCTGCGCGTTTCGAAGCGCATCTCGATCAGATCGCCGATTCTCGACCCGCCCGATCGTAACGGTCGCAAGTACCGTCATGTCGCGATTTCCGGTCTTGGCCTCTTTTCGGCCGAAGTAGTCGCGGCGTTATTGGTTCTTTTGGCCGCGCTCTCGCCGCCGGGTCGACCGTTCTTGCGACAAGCAGCGTATCGGCTCGGACTTCGCTCGATGGCCAAGCCGCCCGAACCGGGAAAGCCGCTTGACAGCCTCTCTCTCCTGGCACTGGACGGTTCGACCGTCCTCGTCCGTCCGCGAACCGGACACGCGATGCTCATCAACGTCTTCGCAACTTGGTGTCCGCCGTGCCAGCTAGAGACTCCAATGCTCGTGGGATTGGCACCTACGCTTCTCCGCTCGGGGGTTGACATCGTCGGCGTCGACCAGGCTGAAAGCCCGCCGCAGGTAGAGCGTTTTGCTAGCACCTATGCCGTGCCGTATCCGCTCTACATCGATGAAAACAGCGTCACCACGATCGCGTTGGACGCGCGCGTCATTCCGACGACACTTCTGGTCGATCGTCACGACATCGTGCGGTATATTCACGTTGGTCCGATCGATTCGGCGGAGCTGCTCGCCATGACCAGGATCACCGGCAAACCATGAACGACCAGCACTACGCAGTTGTCGTCGGCTTTGACTACCATGCTCGATATCTCGCCCGCGTTCTGAATCAACACTCCAAGCGCTGGCGTCTCGAAGCGTTCAACGCTAGCCGGGTTGGAACGCTGCGAGCGCTCTTGGCGTTGCGGCGCGCCGACGTCCTGATCTCCTTTGGAGGTCCGGGGCCCAGCGTGGCGCTGGCCGAAGCCGCACTTGCGCGAGTCATTCCGACCATGGTTATCTGGGCCGGAAGCGATGTAATGATCGCTGCGGAGAACCCATTTGCTCTCGCGGTAACGAAGCGCCGCGGTTACGATAACGTGGCTGTGGCTCCGTGGCTGGTCGACGAACTCGCAACGCTTGGGATTGAGGCCTCCCAGCTTACCGTCGGCGCCGTCAAGCCCGTCGATACCATCGCGCCGCTTCCAAAGGCCTTCCGAGTATTGACCTACCTGCCCGAGCCCCGTCGAACTTTCTACGGCGAAGAACGAGTCTACGCTCTAGCACGCCAGATGCCCAACGTTTCGTTCACGGTACTCGGAGCCGGGCGGCGCGATCCGAAAGCACCCGCGAATGTTTCGTTCAACGGGTACGTTGATGACGTCCCGCGCCACATCGATGCGTCGACCGTGCTCCTGCGCTTAACGGAGCACGACGGCGCTTCGATTCTCGTACTCGAGGCGCTCGCTCGAGGCCGTCATGTCGTCTGGACCCACAACTACCCCGGCGTACAAGCCGTCGCTGACACGAGCCAAGCATTGGAAGCACTCAAACGCTTGGGAGAACAGCATAGCCGCGGCTCACTTCAGCCGAATGCGGAAGGCGTCACCTACGTTCGGCGCGACTTCACGCCCGAAGACGTGGCTCGCCACTTCGAGGCACACCTTGACCAGCTTCTGGAAGCCCAACGCCTCGGAAGGAATGGTCACCGGAGGCGCAATGTCGCGATATCGGGGCTTGGCCTTTTTTCGGCGGAAGTAGCCAAGCAAGTCGAACGACTGCACCCGGAATGGAAAGCGTCGGTGTTGACCACCAACTCGCGACTAGAGGTGCTGGCTTCTTTGTTTCAGTTGCTGCGATCGGACGTTTGGTATTCGATCGGGAGCCCTATCACCGACCGCTGGGTAAACCTTTGCGCTCGACTCGTTCACAAGCCAAGGGTCATTCATTGGGTCGGCTCGGACATAGAGCATTTCCGCAACACGGCGTCACTGCATAAGCAACTCCGTTCCATCGGGATCAAACACTTGACTGAAGTATCGTGGACCGCCGACGAGCTGCGCGACCTCGGGTTGCAGTCCCAGATCGTTCCACTTCCTCTGAGGCATCGCTCGTCGGCGGTGAAGCCATTGCCCGAACGGTTCACGGTCATGCTGTATCTTCCAAGATCACGTCCGGAATTTTACGGAAGACGAAAGTACGAAGCGATGTTCAAGGATTTCGCGACCGAGCATTTGCGGGTTTTCGTCGTCGGCGGCGGCGAACTGCAAGCACCCGATGGCACCGAAGTCATCAATCTGGGCTGGCGAGACGACCTGCGGGCGATTTTCGAGCAGGTTAGCGTACTTATTCGGTTGACGCCGCGCGACGGGCTGTCGTTGATGGTGCTCGAAGCGCTTTCCTTTGGCCGATACGTGATGTGGTCGAAGCCCTTTCCTCACTGCATGTACGTGCGTACGCGAGAGGAGCTGGTTTCGGGTCTGCGCTCGCTACTCGATCTTCACCGAGCCGGCGATTTGCGCGCGCAATACGCGGCCGCCGAAATGGTTGAGCGACAGTACTCCACGGAACGAGCCGTCGACGGCATACTGCAAGCGTGGGAGAGCGTGCGATGATCGAGCCGCTGTCGATCGTTGACTGGTTCAGTTTTGACGTGGTTCACCCCGCACCCACGTTCTTTGCGCGGCCTGCGTGGGCATCGGCACTAGCTACCGCCTTTCCGCACCTCCGTCCTCATCCCGTCTGGGTGGAGTGCGAAGGTGCCCGGGTGCTTATCCCCCTTGTGCAAAGCTCCGGAGGCCGACTGAACTGGCGCGGGTTCACCGGAATGCCGCTTGGCACATATACTTGCGCGCTCCGCGAGGACGGATCGCTTGCGACGGCCCATGAATTTGAAGCAGCGATCGTCACGCTGGGCCGCTTTTGTGATGCGCTCACGATCGTTCCGTGGCCATTGGGCCCGGCGCCTCGATTGGACGCCTGGCATCACAAAACTCACGAAACCGCTGTCATCGATCTTTCTCGGGGGGCTGACGAAGCCTTGCAAGGCGTTTCGGGGGTCACCCGCCGCATGGCCGGGCAGGCCGCACGGCGGGGTGTCGAGTGTGCCCCGCTTCGTTCGGGATTAGGAGTTAGCACGTACTATGGCATGCTCCGCGAGGCGTCCGAGCGCTGGGGGTTAGCGAAACCGCCGTTTCCAAAAGAGTTGTTGGAAGCGCTCGTCGCCTACGGAGGGAACGATGTCGAGATCTGGTTCGCGCAATGCGACGCACACCCGATAGCAGGGGGTGTCGTCGTTTACGGGTCCCAAGAGTTGTTCTTTTGGAGCGCGGCGATGCGCCCGAACTTTGCGCATTTACGCCCAAGTAACGCACTGAACTTCGCGTTGATTCGTGCCGCAGCCGAACGCAACGTGCTTTGGTACAACCTCGGGGCGAGCGAAGGTCTGCCCGGCGTCGAGCGGTTCAAACGCGGATTAGGCGCCCACGCTGTTTCATATGCAGAGCATCAACACGAGAGCGTGCCGTTTAATGCTTACACGCGACTGACCGCGCCGTTGCGGCGGCTGCGCGCGCCCCAAACGCAAACCTCCGGCGGTCGATAATGATGCGCGCAACGATTCGAGAAACAGCCGATCCTGCCGGACTCACGCACCGCCGGCGCTTTCTGGAACGTTTCACTACGCCCGGGACGCTAGCATTCATCTTCACGGACGCCTTCGCCGTGCTTGCTGCATGCTACATTGCCGGCCTGCCGGCCGCCGTTGGGCCCGCCACCTGCGTCATCGTGTGTGGAGCGGCCGCGCTCATGGGACTCTATCAGCGCTCCTACGCAGTCCGTTGGTACGATGAAGCGTACGCGGTCAGCGCAAGTTGCGTGACGGCATTCATACCGCTGTGGGTAGTCCTGCACTTCATTGCTGGTCTGGCGACCCTTGGGACAATTGGCGTGGTGCTACTATCCACCATTTTCATCGCGATCCCCCGCGCGACACTCCATCTCGCGCGCTATGGCTCGGAACACCTGCCGAATGTGACCGCCGCGGACGTTTCACCTGAGGCGCAGTGGAGGGTTCGTCACGGTTTCTACCCACGCTTGAAACGAACGCTCGACATCGGCCTCGCGACAACCGCCCTGCTCTTGATGTCGCCGCTCATGATACTTGCAGCCGTTTGCATCGCTATCGAGTCAGGCTTCCCAATTCTTTTTCGCCAGGAGCGCGTTGGACTTGGCGGCACGACGTTTCTAATTTATAAGTTTCGCACGATGTGGCAGGATGCGGGGACGCAATGGGCACAGCCCGGAGATAGGCGTATTACCAACATAGGTATGTTGCTGCGAAGAAGCAGTTTCGACGAGCTTCCTCAGCTCTTCAACGTCATTCGCGGGGAAATGGCGTTGGTGGGACCGCGGCCGGAAATGCCACAGTTTGCTCGTGGGTTTCGCCGCCATATTCCGCATTACGACGACCGCCACATCATTGCGCCCGGAGTAACCGGATGGGCGCAGGTCTACGCTAAGCGTAACTTGCAGCCGAAAGACATGCCACAGATTGTGCCGTACGATCTGTTTTACATCGAACATGCTTCGACACGACTCGACGCCGTCATCATCGTGAAAACTGCCGCGGAGTTCCTCTTCCACCGTGCAGTTTAGAACTGGCGTTCTGTACGACGGACTTTACACGTTCGTCATCCAAGCGGGGAACGTTGCGCTCGCGTTTGCCGTAGGTCTGCTAACCGCGCGCTTACTTGGGCCTACCGGTAAAGGCATTTACGCGCTCCCGATCATTCAGGCGGGCCTAGTAAGTGCTGTCTTCGGCGGACTGTCTTCGTCAACGTCGTATCACCTGCTTAACGAGAACGCCGGGCGACAAATCTTACGCCCGCTCTCTGTCGCAACCGCAGCCTTTGTTGCCGGAGGCAGCGTCGTCGTGTTGATCGTGGCCGCTATAGGTCACGCGATGTGGGCGGCGCCTGCCGCTATCGCATCTCTTCCCGCAGCGGCGGCGATATCCGCCGTTGGCGGATACGTTACGGGCATCAAGCGCATACGCTTTGTCAGCAGCTTGTCGATGGCAGTAACGTTGACAACGCTTGTCTTGACGGCCGTTGGGCTTTTTCTGGTCGCGCGAAGCCCCTTCATGGCGATTGTTGCGTGGGTGCTGTCTATTACGGTCATCGGAGCGATCGCTTGGATCGCCATGCTGCTGCATGCAAGGACGCTTAGCACTGGCCAGCCGATCGATCTTCGGCGTTACACTACGCTGGCGTTAAAAGGCGGTGCGACAGCGCTGGTATCGTTGCTCAATTATCGTGCTGACCTTTACATCGTCGCCATTATGCTGTCAACCAGGGATCTGGGTCTCTACAGCGTTGCCACCTCGGCTCCCATGGCGCTGCTTTTTCCAGCGCAAGTAGCTACAACGGTGATGTCTCCGCACATAGGCGGATTGGACCGCCCCGCCGCCGCTAGGTTGGCTGCGCGCTGCGGCCGTCACAACTTGCTAATTTCTGTTGTTATCTGCGGCGTTGTCTTCGTCTTTGCTCCTATAATTATTCAATTCTTTTACGGCGATGCGTTCGTACCGCTGGTTCCCTCACTTCGAATACTACTCGTTGGAGTCGTTGCACTAGCGCTTGCCGGTCCAATCTCAAGCTACTACACCCTGAAACTTGGTAAGCCTGAGATTCCCCTTGCGCTGGCCGGCGTTTCTGCTGCCATTTGTATCGCCGGCACCATCGCTCTCATTCCGCCCGTTGGGATTGCCGGCGCGGCATGTGCTTCGACAGCTGCATACATCTTAGCCCAGGTTTTGGCCCTCTTTTATTTCCGACGAAGCACTGGTATTGGGTTCCGGGCGATGCTACTGCCGACGACCCTGGACTTTCGTGTATATGCCGACTTTCTGCATCGGGTTTGGCAGGACGGCTCACGCTTGCTACGACGTTCGGCACGGACCACCGGGTAAACGACGAATCTATGATTCGCAGCACTGCATCGCATCGTAATCTCGCTACCTTGACGGGAGGCTTTGTCATCGCCGCGGGAGCCACGATTGCGGCGCTGGCTATTTCCGCTCTTGCGGGCACCAAGACGGGCGCCGCGCTCGCGATCGCGGCCATTGCCGGTCCAGTGCTGCTCTATGTTTCGATTGTGGCTCCGCTCATTTTGCCGTTCGGACTTTACGTCGGCTTGGTGCCATTTGACAATATTCTGACCATCAGCACCTTTGGCACGCTCACGAAGATTCTCGGCATCGCCGCTGGCATGGCCATCGTTATCTATCTCCTGCGAACCCGGCGGGCGCTGCCGCCTTCGCGCTCATTGTTCCTATGGGCTGGGCTCTACATATGGGCGGCGACTACCGCCTTCTGGGCGCTCGACCCCCAAGTCGTCTTTGGCCAATTCGCCACCTCCATCGAGCTCGTTGTACTGTACGCGGCCGTCTCCGTCTTTCCCGCAGATCGCAATTCCGTACGTTGGACCTCATTTGCCGTCGTCGCCGGTGGCATCTGCGCGGCAGCTTACGGTGCCTATCTCTTTCATAACGGCGCCGACATTTACTACGGCGGCCGCTTACGAATCACGACCGACACGGGCGACATCGACCCAAATCAGTTTGCCGCCGCGCTTTTGTTACCAATCGCGCTCTGCATGACCGCGCTGCTCCATGCCCGGAAACCCGCGATTGCGATCGGCAATCTTGCAGCGCTGCTCATGCTCTTTGTGGGCGTTACATTGAGCGCCTCGCGCGGAGCCGTTCTTGCAATTGGCTTAATGGTCGTCTATTTTCTCATTCGGAGCCGCGCACGCGTGCGTCTAATGGCAATTATCGGAATCACTGCCGTCGGCTCCCTTGCGTTCACCTCCCAAACCGAGCTTTGGAACCGGTTTGGCGAAGCCATGGCCACAGGTGGAAATGGGCGAACGGCCATATGGCAAGTTGGATTACAGGCAGTGAAATCGCATTGGCTGCTTGGCGCCGGTTACGGCAACTTTACGCTCGCCTACGATCGTGTCTTTCTTCAGACCCCAAACCTGGCGTGGGCAGCGACAGGTTGGCATCGAGGTTCACACAGCCTTCTGGTCGGTACCTCCGTCGAGCTCGGCTTGGTTGGCCTTGTCCTCTTACTTACTGCTTGGGCCGCGCAGTTCTTGATGTTGCGTGACATACTGCCGACCGAGCCGGAATATCCGGTTCGCATCGCCCTCGAGGCGGCCGTCCTAGGCACCTTCGTCGCGGCACTTTTCCTTGACGTCATGACGTTCAAGTATATTTGGCTAACATTTATGCTGATCGCGCTGGTTCGAAACGCGCACTACCTACGAAAGAGACACGCCGCTGAATATGCGTGAATCGTTTCCTTCCCTACTGCCGTCCCGACGTCGGACAACGGGAAATCGCCGCGGTCTCGCGCGCGATGCTCAACGGCTGGCTCACGACCGGGCCGCAAACCGCCGCCTTCGAGCGCGCCTTCGCTGACGCAGCTGGCGTGAAGCATGCGGTAGCTCTTAATAGCTGTACCGCTGGCTTGCACTTGGCGCTGGCAGCCATCGGCGTAGGCCCTGGCGACGAAGTCGTCACCCCCTCGCTAACCTTCGCCGCTGGGCGCACAATGCGCGTTAGAGCTCGGGGCGACGCCTGTCTTCTGCGACGTCGAGCTCGACACGTTCTCCGCGAGCCTCGAGACGATCGAGCGGGCCTGACACCGGCGACGCGGGTGATCATCGCCATGCCGTATGCCGGGCGCCCGATGAATATCGAGCCGATCTGTGCCTTTGCCCGGGAACGAGGCATTACTGTCATCGAGGACGCTGCCCACGCCGCCGGCATGCTCGATGGCGGGGAGTGGGCGGGCTCGCGGAGCCATGCGGCCGTGTACAGCTTCTACGCCACCAAGAATCTCACGACAGCCGAAGGCGGTATGCTCGTTACCAACGATACGGCCTTCGCCGACCGCGTCCGGCGTCTCTCGCTGCACGGCATGAGCCGAGACGCCTGGCAGCGGTACAGCGATCGCGGATCCTGGGCGTACGATATTCTGGAGCCCGGATACAAGTACAACTGCACCGATCTCGCTTCCAGCATCGGCTTAGTCCAGTTGGGACGCTTGCCCGAAATGCAGCGCCGTCGCGACGAAATCGCCGCCCGATACCTGCGCGAACTTGCCGACGTGCCGCATCTAGCATTCCAAAGGCTGGCCGACCGTCCCGGCGACCGCGCGAGCTGGTGCATGTTCGTCGTTACCATCGAGCCACGTGCCGCGCTCAATCGCGATCGGTTCATCGAGGCCCTTCGCGAACGAAACATCGGCACGAGCGTTCACTACATCCCGACGCATCAGTTCACGGCATACCGAAGCCTCGGGTCGGCATCGCTGCCGAACACCGAAGCCCTCGGATCTCGCATCGTCTCGTTGCCGCTCTATCCGACCATGAGCGAAACGGACGTGAGTGACGTTATCGAAGCCGTTCGCAGCGTCTGCTGCGAACTTAAACCAGTCCCATCTTGATGGCGTGAACCGCCGCCTGCGCGCGCGCGTAGATGTTGAGTTTCGAGAAGATGCGGCTGATGTGATTCTTGACCGTCTTCTCGGACAAGTTTAAACGCGCGCTGATTTCCTTATTCGAAAGCCCTTCCGCGATGAGCCGAATGACTTCGGTTTCACGAACGGACAGTTCGTCGAGGTCTGGGCGTCCATTGGACATGCTGCGGCGCCGCAGCAGTCCGCCTGCGACGCGAGGATCCACGTACGTTTCACCGGCTGCGACCATTTTCACGGCGCGCATCAGCTCAGCGGGCGTGATGTCCTTGATAATGAATCCTTCTGCGCCGGCTGCAAGGCAGCGCTGCATGATCTCCGGCTGAGGACGCATGGAGAGCACGCAAACGCGAGCTTGCGGAACGGACTGACGGCATAATGTTAATGCCTCGGTGAGTTCCACCGCGCTTCCATCGAGATCGAGGAGAATGAGATCCGGCCGCGCTTTCGTCAGCGCGGGCGCGGAGACCGAATCGGAATCGCCGACGATATTAACGTTGGGTTCGAGTGAAAAAACTTGGCAAAGCGCTTTTCCGAAAAGCACTTGACCTTCGATAACATAAAGTCGGATGACGTTGGTGACGGGTGCAATCACGAACGGCCCTTTCCCTTTGGGTGGAATGAGGTATCCAAAAGCCAGCTTGGGTCGACCTAGTAACCATTATCCCCAAAATTGGGACTTTATAGCGCTTCCCGGCCAAAAGGCCGGTAGCTAAAGGACAATGGTCCTAATGACGACTCGGGCCCTCTGGTAAGGGGCCTGTCGACTCTAGTTCGACGGCACCAATTCGGAAGCATGCAAGCGTCAACGCTTTTACGCGCCGTCACATTATTAAAATTGCCGGCAAACACTAAAATTTGAGTGATCAATCAGCCGAATTTAATGTTTGTATGGAGCAGCGTAAAGTTAGGCTTAACTTACCCTTTATTCTTGTGCTGGCCGCCGCTTTCTTATTTACCGCCTGCGCTGGGCATCAGGGCAACTCGTTCCTGCCTTCGATGGGGGTTGGCTCCGAAGGGCGCGCCCATCCCATAACCCTCGGCTCGTCGCCACGGGAAGCGTGGCCGGCCCGATCGCCGCAATAATTAAGGGCGGCTTCACGATTAGCGTTAGCTCAGGCTGCGGAAGCGACCACGGCTACCTCCACCTCTATACGACTTCCTCGACGGTAATTACCGGCGCCTCGCCCGCCGTCGGCCGGTTCGCAGCGGCAACCGTAACTGGTACCTGTGACACATCCGTTACCGCAGTGACCCTCAAGATTTCAACAACCGCACCAAGCCCTTCGCCATCGACTAATCCCACGCCAACGGCGTATGGCTCGCCAGCACCATATACATCTCCAACTCCGTACACGTCTCCAGGTCCGTACTCGTCAGCTTCTCCCATTCCGTATCAGACGAATAAGGCGTCGGTCATCAGCACGATCGATGGCGTCGCTGCCACAGAATTCGTACTGAACCCAGCCAACGGCGTCGGCTACATGCCCGTGCATACGAATACGTCGACAATTTTTGCAGGAGGCACTCCCGCCGCCGGGTTATACGCTCAAGCCACTGGAACCGGTCCATTTAACAACTTTACCGGTACTTTCGTTATGATCTCCTCCACGGCACCCACTAGTATCACGCTTTCCGGTACAGCTCTTGCGGCTACTTCGTACGGATTTAGTATGAAGCAATCGACGTACTCTTCGTCTTCATCTTCGTCAGTGCCGATCGTGATGAATTCCTCGACCGTCGTCGGCGGCGGAACGCTTGCGCCCGGCGCCACGGTGAAAGTGGTTGGCACCGGTTGGAGATCAGTAGGGCTCGTGGCACAAACGATCGTTGTCAGCCGGTCGACCGCAGTGAATCCAACACCAACGCCGGGGCCGATCTCTCAGAAGCATTTGCTAACCGCCGACTATTTGGGCGCACCGTACGGCTCCACGTCGATCGCATGGTCCGCGGCGGCCCCGTACCTGACTTGGGCGCAGGTTGAGCCTCCAAATGCGACTGCGGTTTCGTCAACTGGGATTAAGACGCAGTATTACATCGATCCGAACCAAACGAGCGCCAATGACGGCGACCCAATGTACGGCTCGAACGAAAGCACCTTCGCCCACGATTGTAATGGAAATCGAGTTTTGGATACGCCGCCCTATGGTCCGACCCTGTACCAAATGAACATCGCTGCCGCGTCGCTGCAGACGCTATTCGCCAGCGTCATCAGCACCGCAATGAGCAAAGGGCACTACGACGCAATCTTCGAGGATGGGGCCGGTACGCTGCAAAGCCTTCCAATGTCGACGATGCCGTGCGGTTATACCGCCTCGGAATGGTTGGCTTACGGGCAAACGCTCGAAGGAGTTTCGCCGCTGCCCGTAATCGTCAACGGCATCGAGATGAACGCTAGTTCTGCTGGTGTCTCTCCCGCGTTAGCGCCGTTGCTCGCCCCGACGAACGCTATTGGCGGAAACTACGAATATTGTTATTCGGATACGAGTAATCAGAAGTACAACGGCTGGCTATGGTCGGACATCGAAAACGCCGAGTTACAGGTCGCAGCGGAAAATAAACTCTTCGAATGCGCGCTTCGAAACCTGAACAGCGCGTCCTCGTCGACCGACGCACGGATCTACGCGCTGGCGTCGTTCCTTATGACCTATAACCCAGCGACCAGCATCTTATGGGAGCAGTTCCCAACGCCGTCGGACTTTCACGTCGAGCCAGAGTCTCAGTTCGTCTTCCTCGACCCCGTCGTCGCCGCACCGACGAGCGTGAGCGCACTTCAGAGGCCGGGCGGTGCGTACGGACGCGAGTACGCCAAATGTTATTACGCCGGAAACTACGTTGGATCGTGCGCCGTTGTGGTCAACCCGACCACCAGCACCAGCGCGGCTGCATTCCCATTTCCGCAGTACACGCACACGCTCGTGTTGAGCGGCGGCGGAGTACTCGACGGAGGGACGGTTTCGACCTCGGGGCCGGCTCCGCCGGCGAAGGTGCAGCCGGACGAAGCGGTAATTGCGTTCCCGTAAAGTTTGGTGCGGCATCCTTAAGGTACGCGTCGCCGGTAGCCGCACCGCAGATAAATTTGCCGAAACGCTAATCACGTTTGCGTAAAGTTAGGCCTGCGCATTGATTAAAAGTCGCCCGTTAAGGTAGCGAGCGCTAAAACGAACCCACTTCAGGCGGCTTCAGGTTAGTCTAAGTTCCCTCCGAACAATGCAAAATGCGCTTAACAAAAACCACGCTCGTGGCCCTAATTGCCGCGTGCGCCACAGCCTCATGCAGCGGAGGAGGCAACGCATCGCTCACTCCCCCCCAGGCCAAACAAGCGGTTGCTCAAGATGACCCTAACCAAATTTTCGTTAGGAGCCAAAGGTTAAGCTCCCAGCCGACGGTTTCAACGAGCGCGCCTCGAGTCGCCGGATACATCCGCTCGTTATCGAGCGGTCATTTCACGATTTCCGTCTATTCAGGATGCGGAACCGATCACGGATATCTGAACATCTATACCACTACGTCGACGAAGTACAGCGGCGGTACGCCGAAACTACAGGACTACGTACAAGTGGCCGCCACGCGCGGCTCATGTTCCACTTCGATCACTGCTACTTCGGTCGTTACCGTCGCGGCTGCTGTGTATGGATACATCCGATCGATGTCGACCGGTCATTTCACGATTTCGGTCAATTCCGGATGCGGGACCGATCACGGGTATCTGAATATCTACACCACTGGGTCGACGACGTACAGCGGCGGTACGCCCAAGCTATATGATTACGTAAAGGTCCTCGCCGCCCAAGGTTCGTGCACGACTTCCATCACCGCGGCCTTGGTCACGAGCGGCGTGCCTTCGGTCTATGGGTACATCCGTTCGATGTCGAGCGGTCATTTCACGATTTCCGTCAATTCGGGATGCGGGGCGGATCACGGGTATCTGAACATCTACCCCACGACGTCGACGACGTACACCAACGGTCTGCCCAAGCTATACAACTACGTAGAAGTGGTCGGCGCCACGGGTTCGTGCTCGACCTCCATCACTGCCGCTTCCGTCGCGATCGCTGCGGCACCGTCCGCAACCCCGCCACCGATCGCCCAAAAGCACGTGCTTACTGCCGATTATCTCGGTTCGCCATTCGGTACGAACTCGATTTCTTGGTCGTCGGCGGCTAAGTATCTGACGTGGGCACAGGTCGACCCCCCGAATGCGACTGCGGTTTCGAACGTTGGCATAAAGACTCAATATTACGCCGACCCGAACCAGACCGTCAGCGGCGTCGGAGATCCCTTTTATACTTCCACGGAGGCGACGTTTGCCCACACCTGTAGCGGCAGCCGGGTGACCCTGGTTAACAGTGGAAAGACCATGTACCAGATGGATATCGATGCCTCTTCGATGCTATCGCTGTTCTACGACGTCATCGCCAGGATCAAGAGTGCGGCACACTACGATGCGATCTTCGAGGACGGCGCCGGTACGCTGGAAGGTCTTGGTATAACGACAATGCCGTGCGGTTACAGCGACTCGGAATGGTTGGCGTATGGGCGTACGCTCGAAAGTGTCTCGCCCTTGCCCATAATCGTCAACGGCATCGAGATGAACCCCAGTCCGAGTGCCGTATCTAAGGCGTTGGACCTGATACCTCCGGCCAACGTCATCGGCGGAAACTACGAGTACTGTTACTCGGACACGCATGATCAGAAATACAACGGCTGGCTATGGGCGAACGTCGAAAATACCGAACTGCAGGTTGGTGCCGAAAATAAACTCTTCGAATGCGCGCTTCGTAACCTGGACAGCGCATCGTCGTCGGGCAACGCACGAATCTACGCGCTGGCCTCGTTCCTTCTGACCTATAATCCTGCGACCAGCATCTTGTGGGAACAGTTCACAACGAAGTCGGGCTTCCACGTCGAGCCTGAGTCGCAGCTCGTTCCGCTTTACCCCCTAGCGTCGACTCCAGAGACTATCCAAGGGCTCGAGCAGGGCGGCGGCTCGTACGCGCGCCAGTACAAGCAATGCTTCTATGCGGGAAATTACGCGGGTGCGTGCGCCGTGGTCGTCAACCCGAGCTTCTACTACGCGGCACCCTTCCCATATACTCAGTACAAGCATACGCTCGTGCTCAGCGGCAGCGGAATTCTCGACGGAGGATCAGTTTCCTTCGACGGATCTGCGCCGCCCGCCAAACTCGGACCCCTTCAGGCGGTAATCGCCTTCCCATAATAAAGACTCGGACGCATCCATCGCAGGCGCCGGCACCAACCGGCGCCTGCTCTTCTTTACCGCTTCAACTTTTGCACGCAAAAATTTGACCAGGGCCTCAAGAACTGTGCAATCGGCGTAGGACGCAACTGCAGAATCGCGGGCCGAGCCAACTGGCGTACTTCCCAGAATGTGCAGTCAACGGTTCGTGCATTTAACAATTTCGGAAAGTAGTTCCATCCCCACTTGCCGGTATGGATTTCGAAAGGGTATAGCCGGTTTGGGACCGAGAAAAAAAGCAGCCCGTCACTTTTCACCAGGCGCACCATTTCCTGGATGCAGAATTTCCTCGTTTGAGCTTCTATTATATATTCGATCACCGAGGAGCATAAACAGAAATCGAAGGATTCGCCGGCGAAAGGCAGCTGCCGGCTCGCTTCCACGTGCACGAATTCGCACCGGTCGGCCACGCCGTAAAGCTCTGCTCTCTGTCTTGCTACTGCAACCTCTTTGGGGTCGATATCGGTACCGAGAAAACGGATCTGAGGGTAAACGAGCGCTAGGGCGATCGCGGACCCTCCCGATCCACACCCGAAATCAAGCAGCCGCCGGACATTGGGTTCTATGTGGGGCAACATGCGGGGAACGAGATCTTCCAAATGCTGATCGACAACGCGCAAGTAATCCCGTTCCAAAGTGGGCGACGAACCGCTAAATCGATCCGGAAACTCTTGTCTGAGAAAATCGACAAAGCGTTCGTACTCCGGCGTCCGAAAAATCGTCTCGGCTCTTTCCATTGCTCTCCGCCACGCGGCAACCGGACTGCCGTTCATTTGTGCGGCACTTGCGCCAGAAACCTCACGCGGTCACTTTCTGAGAGCCTTTTTGGTGAACCTCGTAGCAAAAAGCGAGCATTTGCCTACTTGCTCCTCTGTATGTAGAATGCGGTATATTGGCCCTATGGTTCGCATTTCCGCGCTCGCGATCTTCATGCTCGCGCTCAGTTGCCCAGTGAGCTTGGCGCGCGCCGCGACTACGCCGCAGCACGTTCTCACGGCCGACTTTTTTGGCCCGCCCTATGGCTCGACGACCATTGCGCCAAGTGAGGCGGCTCCCTATTTGACATGGGCACAGGTCGGCATTCGGGACGCTACTGCAGTTGCAGCGAGCGGTATCAAGACGCAGTACTACATTGACCCTGGATTAACCATCGCCAACCGCGGCGACCAGATGTATACGTCCGACGAAACGACCTTTGCGCACGACTGCTTCGGTGGCCGCATTTCGGTTCCGTACGATTCGCTAACGGAATACTTGATGGCCGTAGAGCAGCCTTCTATGAGAGCCGTCTTCGCTCGATGGGTGGACCGCATCACCAGTGTGGCTCACTACGACGCCCTTTTCGAGGACGATGGCAACCCGCCGTCCGAATATCTGCGTTTTCGTCCAATGCCTTGCGGATACAGTGACGCGGGTTGGCTGCGCGCCCTAGATTCGCTCAATCACGCGTCGCCCATTCCTGTTATCATCAACGGTCTGAACGCGTCCAAGCGACCTCTGCCATCGGCGTTAATTGGGCTGCTTTCAAGCGACAAAACCTTGGGTTTGAACTACGAAAGCTGCTACTCGAGCGCGACTCAGCGGAAGATGACGGGCACGATTTGGGAAGCGATGGAGAATAGCGAGCTGCTCGTTGCCGCCGCGCGAAAGCTTTTTCAGTGTACGGCCCGCGATGGGGCCGCTGCCACCGCGTCGACGGATCAACGACTCTTCGTCTATGCCTCGTTCTTATTGAGTTACGATCCGGCGACAAGTGTCATTTGGGAAGACTACGCGACGCCGTCAAAGTTCCGCGTCGAACCGGAGTCTGAATTGGTCGCCCTCGAGCCGCTCGGAATCACTCCGTCGGACGTCTCAGGTCTTCAAGTTGTCGGAGGAACGTACGCCCGGCGTTTTCGTCGCTGCTACATCCGTGGGCAATTCGTCGGACCTTGCGCCGCCGTCGTAAACCCTGACTCTTCGAAACACGCTTTTCCTTATCACGAGTACAACCACACTCTCGTCCTCCACGGCGGCGGAGTACTCGACGGCGGCACGATCGCCGTGAACGGCCCACCTCCGGCCAGCCAACTTGGACCCGTCGAAGCGGTTCTTGCTTTCCGCTAGGGTGCGCGGCAATGATTGTTGCGCTACCGCTCTTCTGCCTAGCGTGCACTACCCCAAAAGAACCACGACGTTCGTCGGGGCGGCTCACGAACGACCAGTAGGACTGAGTTATTACCTATTCAGATGCGCAAGATCCGGCTGATCCTGTCGTTTGACCACGAGCTGAGTCTCGGCGGAACCGACTCATATCAGTATAACCTCTTCGGCCCTACGGACGCACTGATTCGGCTTGCCGATCAACTGGCCGTACCGATCGTGCTTTTCACGGATATATTATGCGCGGAGCGCTACAAGCAATGGGACCGCGACGGTTTCTTTACGCCTTACACCAAGCAACTTGTCTCGGCCTTGGCTCACGGAAATGACGTGCAGCTTCACATTCACCCGCACTGGGTAGATTCGAGTTGGGTGAACGGCACCTATTACCCGTCGCCGCATTTCGCTTTAAGCGACTTTGAGAACGCCCAGCCACCGAATGACATTCCGGGAATCGTCAGTCGCGCGTACGAGCTCCTCTGCGAACTCTGCAGCACGCAGGTTGCGGATTACCGCTGCATCGCTTATCGCGCTGGCGGGCACAACCTTTCGCCGGCTACTGGAACCATTCTCACGGCATTGTTTGAAAAGGGCATCCGAATTGACAGTTCGATCGTCAAAGGGTTTCGTTTCCGATCGGGAATCTCGACGGTGGATTTGACGCGAATGCCCGAAAGCCCGAACTGGACGATTCCGCTGTCCGGGCCGCTCGGCGCCCAGGCCGATTCCGGAATGTTCGAAATCCCGGTCGCGGGCAAACCGCGGACTCCGCTGAACAACGTCCCTTTTCTCATCAACCGCGTTTTACGCCGGAAACGGGCCCACGATCCGCGCGGACCTTCAATCCACGCCGGTCACACGCCGGTGTTTCAGAAACTCTCCCGAATGTTTCCACGATCGGCGTGGGCGCTCAGCTTCGACGACGCAGCCCACAGCGTCGACGACGTCATGGGCATTCTTAGGGCACACGTAAGAACACACGAAGGAACAGGCGACATCATTTGCGCAGCGGTCTCTCACCCCAAGAGCATGGGAGAATACGAGCTTTCGCTCATGCGTTCGTTCGTGCTCCGAGCGCGCGAAGAGTTTGGTGATGGCCTAGAATTCACGACGTACCGCGCCGTTTACGATGACCTTGTCTTTCGCGGCCTGGTCCAACCAGCGCCGCCGCGACCTCCTTCCCGTGGCCTAGGTCCCAATAGCCGCTATCAGGAAGGCGATCGCTTTGCTACCATGGAGCAGCATGGAGACACGTCCTCTTCTTCTGCGTAGTCTCGCCGTAGCTACCGACCTCGACGCGGTCGCAGCGGTCCATTGCGCTGCGTTTCCGAAATCGATTCTGACCAAAATCGGCAGGGAAGCCGTCTACCGCTACTACGCGTGGCTGATGGAAGGCCCGCACGAGATGTACACCGTTGGCGCAATCATAGAGAACAAGCTAGTGGGCTTTTTTTTTGGAGGTATTGCGCCACTTGCGGTGCCTGGGTTCTTAAGGCAGAATCGAGCTCTGCTCGCGCGTCGGTTTCTTCTGCGCCCCTGGTTGATCGCCGATCCGCTATTCCGCGACCGTCTCTATCGCGGGCTGCGAGCGCTTAATCGGCGCACGAACAACGTCACGATTGCATCCCAGGGAGCCCGCAAACCCTCCTTTGACATCTTTTCCGTTGCCGCACATCCGAACGTCCAAGGCGAGGGCATAGGAAAGCGGTTGATGCACGAAGCAGAATCGATCGCGCGACAAAATGGCTTTCACGTCATGACCCTAATGGTGAACGTTGATAACGTTCAGGCAATTGGCTTCTATGAAACACTCGGATGGCAGAAGCTCTATAGGAAGGGTGCTTGGCGCGGAAACATGGAGTACTGGTTCGACCGCTAATGCGCGTTCTCGTTGTTTCTAAGGACTTTCCAGCTCCGGGCCAACCCGAAGACGGAATCGCCGTTCTGCGACAGGCTCGTGCACTTGCTGTAATGGGTCACGATATCATGGTCGTGCGCGTCGTGCCGCACGCTCCTCCCGTAACGCGCACGTGGCGCAGGTATCACGCCGTCCCCGATCGCTATTCTATCGAAGGGATTCCTGTCAGAATACTGCGTGCATTCTTTCCACCCCGTATGATAGCGATGGAATATCTACCGTTTCAAATAGACGGACCACTAGGGCGACTTGTGCGCGATTTTGCTCCCGACCTCATTCACGGGCACTGTTTGATTCCGTCCGGTCAGCTTGCGGTGCGTTTTGGAGTTCCGTCGCTCATCACCGCGCATGGCAGCGATGCGTACGACTGGGCCTGGCGCCGTCCCGGCCTTCAGCGTGCTGCAACCGAAGGCGTTGTTCGAGCCGACGCAGTAGTCGCGGTCAGCGACTTCATCCGTCAGCGCGTGCGCGCCTTGGCGGAGCGCGAAGTTCACGTCATCTACAACGGCGCGGACGAACAGGTCTTTAAACCCTCGAATCGACTTCAAGCACGCGAGAGGCTGCAGCTGCCGCCGGATCGCTTCGTCATCGCACTTGCCGGCGGCCCTCCAACAATAAAGGGTGCATTTGACCTTGTTGAGGCTGCCGCGCGCCTGCACGATCTGCGACCAATCGTCGCATTCGCCGGGCCCGAACCGACGGACCCTGCGCTCTTGAAGGCTGTAAGCGAAGTGAGAATAGACGCGCGCTTTTGCGGTATGCTCGAACATACCGAACTCGCACAGTTATTTGCTGCGGCCGACGTATTCTGCTTGCCAAGTTACCGAGAAGGATTGCCGCTTGTCATCTGCGAGGCTATGCTTTCCGCACGACCGATCGTCGCCACACCAGTGGGCGGTATTCCTATCATCTGGACGGGGTCCACGGTTATCTCGTCCCGCCCGGAAACCCGGGCGCGCTCTCGGAACGCTTACGTGCCGTTGCGCTCGACCGTGAAGCTGCCACTGCCATGGGCAGCGCAGCCCACGAATTTGCTCGACGCGAGTTGACCTGGGAGGCCAACGCGCGACGCTACGACGAGCTTTACGCGAAACTCAACTCGAAAGTCGCCTCATCCAGAATATCGGCAAAGCGTGCGCCTGGTGCTTCCATCTCGGCCTAAACCGTGGTCCTTATTGCGAAGCATTTCCTCGCGCTGCGCGAAAGAGAATTCGGCGCTGCGGGGTTAGCAACCCACGCCAAAATCCCAGTCCGTACGACAAATGCATGCAAGGAAGCGCGGCGCCTACGCAAGCCGCCGAGGTCAACCCGATCTTTGGCACTGCCATGCATGCGGCCATCAACACATAACCCGCGTAGAGCAGCGGCAAGAATAATCCAAGCGCACGCAGCGGCGTGGCCGCCACGAATAATGAGAGTATCAAGCCTGCAACGAGAGCTGGTGGTGCATAGACGCGAAGCGGCACGTCTTTGGGATGCAGTAATTGCGTAAATCGGCGCCAAAAGCCGTAGCAGGACATCTGGCGCGATAGGCCACGCAGCGAGTTTCGAACGAAATAACGAACTGCGATGGCGGGTGATACGACGATGCGTCCGCCTGACGCTCGCATGCGATAACTAAACTCGGCGTCCTCGTCGAATGCAACGCGCTCGTCGAAGCCCCCTAAGCGTTCGAAGAAATCACGCCGAAAGAACATACTGAAGACCGAATCGACCTCTTCTTCTCGCTGAGTAAAGCGAAATCGGGCGTTCCCGATGCCTAGCGGGGAGCTCATGCACCAAGCGATAGCCCTGCCGAGGACGCCGTTACCCGTCGGAATTTGCACAGGGCCAACTGCGTCTGCCTTCGTCCGTTCCATCGCCTCGAGGCATCGCTGAAAGTGGTGCGAACTATAGGATGTATGCGCGCTGATCAACGCCACGTATTCTCCGCGCGCCTCCCGGCATCCGATGTTCCAAGCATATACCTGAGAACGGCGTGCGTTCTCAGAGCTTAACCTGCCCACCAAATTCCGGGAAACTGCGGACGACGTCGATTGTCCGATCGGTGCTGCGCCCATCTATGACAAGGATCTCATAGTCATCGACGCCGCGCTGTTGCAGCAGACTCGTAAGACACGGACCGATTGAGAGTTCCTCATTGTACGTGGGAACGATGGCGCTCACCTTCATGCAATCATCTCGCGATAAAGCGCAACAAGGTTCCGAGCCTCTGACGCCCATTCGTACCGTCCGCCAACGGCTTCGCGCCCACGTTCTCCCATCGCGCGCGCCTCGGCGGAATCGCTGAATACTCGGCACATGGCTGCGGCGATATCGGCACAGTCCGTAGGGTCGACGAGTATTCCGCATCTATACTCTTTGACGATGTCCCGGTACACGTGCAGCGTGCTGGAAACGATCACGGGCAATCCCGCCGCCATATACTCGAACAGCTTTGTCGGCATCGCATAATCGTGGTTGGGAGCAGGCTGAAACAGCACGAGACCCATTCGCACTCTTGCCAACAACGAAGGAATCGCGCTGCGAGGAATCTTGCCCAATGCGTCGACGCGTTCCCATCCAGGAAGCGAGGACATGTGGACCCGCAAGCTCTCGCTCTCGAAGTCCCCCGCCAGTACGAGACGCGCGTCGTGAGGCACGCGCACATCAGCCATGGCTATTATGCTTTGCTCTACGCCGCGTAGCACGCCGATGCTGCCGAGGTAGAGTGCAATCATCGGTCGCCTAGTGAAATCGGAGCGTTGTTCGTTGCTAACCACGTCCTCTAACCGCGGGTAGTTTCGCACGACAATCGCCTTGGGGTGATCGAATGAACGCGCGATCGTGGGTGTCGCCGAAACGATCCCACTAAAACACCGCTGCACGCTCCGTAAAATGATCGATGCAATAGCGCTAACGATCGGGCGCGTGACGACCGGAAGCCACGGCTTGGTTTCTATATCGCGCGGTACGTCTTCATGAACGTCGAAAACGACGCGGGCACCGGCGAGCCGTAAGGCGAGTCCCGCCGCAATCAGCTCCGGATCGTGAAAGTGGTAGACGTCGGCGTGCTCCCGGCGCGCGGCCTGGTAAACGCCGTACATCGTACGCGTGAAGCGCTCGAAACGCGTACGCGGTGCCTTCACCGGGTGATGCCGAACGCCCGGGGGCAGACGCTCGGGCCGGCCCGGTGCGACCAGCACAACATCGTAGCCTTCGCTTGCCAACGTTGCACATTCTTTCTGCGCGATGCGCGTATCGTTCGCATCGTGCACGGACGTCAAATGCACGACCTTAACGCGCCGGGAGCCTTCCATACACGCTTATCGTGACAGAGAATCGCCATGGCGAGCGACATCGGAAAGTCCCAAGCGGCGCAGGCGGAACGGCCCCTTACTCCCTACAATGCCGCCCTCAGAAGCCCGAATGGCCGGAGCACCCGGCGCTTCCCGTCCAACACGCAATAGCCTCCCGCAAATGAAAGCGTATGTAGACCCAGTTCGTAGCGCGTTCCCAACTGAGGATCCACCGTGGCGCATGACTCTTCGCGAAACACCGTTGGAGTAAGTTCCGTAACTCGATGGATGATAACGCGGCCACCGTAAGTGCGAGAACAGTCTTGCGCCGGCCGATACAACTGTCCTCCGATTCGAAAGACTGATCCCGCAGGACGCGAGCTACGCACATCGATCTTCACTGGGTTTGCCAGATGCGGTCGCCATGGGCCCAGCAGATCTTCGGAAAAAAACGCAAGTAGCGTCGTGTTGGGCGCTTCTTCACTAGTGCAAAAAAGCCAAAAGAGGCCGTCGTGCTCGAAGAGCGTATTATCGACCGCCGGAAATCCGCTCAAGAGTATTCCCACGCGTTCCCACGTCGTTGGAAATTCCCGGGCGCGGTAGAGCGCAACTTCGTTCGCCTGGTACGTTTCAGGAATGCAAAACGTCTCCCCGCGGTGATCAAACAGACACGGGTACGACGCATGGGTCGCCGTTTGGATCACCGGCTGGAGCGGGCTCCAAGACGACCCGTCAAAAGCGGTAACCGAGATGCGTCCCTTGCCGGTGCGCAGGCGCATCTCCTCACAAAGCACGATCACCCTTGTGCCGTCAGACAGCGCCATCGGGTCCGCTACCCAGCCCCCGCGTACGGGGGGAATCCACACAGCGTCCTTAAGCCGCGCCCCCGCTAGCAGCTCTTGAGCTTCCATTCGAGCGATCCCGATGCTCCACTCTTCTGCATGCGCGCGCTCGAAGAGCCGGCGCAACGCGTTCCTCGCCAATGTCCAAAAGAACTTCAGCATCGCGGCGTTAGAAGGTTCACGAGAGCGTTGCGCGCTAACGCTTGCCTCCGATGCAGTCTCGGGAGTTAGCCCGTGAACGATCTCGCCTGCCACATATGCCGGCCACTTGGCGCTTTCGAAATAGAGGTGATCAAGGCTGCGGGCATACGAGTAATTGATAACCCTAAAATAGCCCTTGCGAAGGGTCGTTGTCACGTCGATTTCGGCGGTCGAGCATCGCAGAACCGCACTCGTCACCGCCGAGCCGCCGCATATTTCCCAAAAGCACGGCGGTCCGGCTCGACGGCCGTGACCCTCTCCGTGGTCGAACGACCAGACGCCGTAGCGCGGGCGAGTTACGATTGCGGCCGCAATACTCGCGCGGGTAAAGGCAATGACGAAGTCCAGATCCAGGTCGCGAACCGTGGCGAGATCGCGAGAATAGCTTAGCTCAACGGCATTGGCGGCAACGCCCCGAATATGCTCGCGCATTTTCGCTCGAGGCCGGCATATGCGGGCAAACGCGCGCCACAACAAGCTGGGTTTACCGGCCATGTCCAGGCTTTCATCGACGATCATCGCCACCAGTTCGGCGACGCCGCTCTCGACGAGATGGCCAATTGCCTGCGCCTGCCACGCCGCAATTGTGCGGCAGCTACGAACGACGATTCCGAAGCGTAGTTTCCGCGAGGTCATCGATAGACATCGTCGCAAACGGCCGCCCGCGGTAGCGACCTCAGAAAGACCCAGAAACGGTGGCGAAACGGCCCCTCGCCCGTGTGCCTAAGATGCGTTAAGCTAGCGCATGCACAGGATGCGCCGGCTTCTTCTCGTCGCCTATCACTTTCCACCCGAACCAGCCGCCGGCGCCCTCCGGCCGGGCTACCTCGCTTCCTACCTGCCCGATTTTGGCTGGGAGGTCACCGTTCTGACCCGCGTCCCGCAGTCGAAGCCTCCGGTACCGGCTACGCGGGCACGCGTTTTGACCGCACCCGTATTCGGCGAGGCCCTCGAGCGTTCTGTACGAGGTGCCTTGCTCTCAGGTAACGGGGCCCATGCGGAGGGTCGCCCCTCCCCCTTGCGGCGCGCTCTTCGCTTCGCCAAACGAACCCTAGCATTCCCGGACCCCGCGGCCGGGTGGCTGCCGGCCGCCGTCTCCCGCGGCTGTGCTGCTGGACGGGCTGAACGCTTCGACGCTATTCTGAGCACGGCAATGCCGGCCACCGTGCATCTTGTCGGAGCCACGATCGCGTTGCGCCAGGGCGTCCCCTGGATCGCCGACTATCGGGATCCTTGGTCTGGGAATCCGGGCGTCCAGCGAGGTCCGCTTCGTGCAACGCTTGAGGAGATGCTAGAGCGCTCGCTCCTGCGTCGCGCGGCCGCGATAACGACGATCTCGGACCCGATCGCGATGCGCCTGCAGCGGCTTCATCGACGGCCGGTGGCCGTGATTCCGAACGCCAGCGAGCCTCGCGACTGGGAGGGACTAAGGGAAATTCATCCGGCCGGCTTCCAGTTCTGTTACACCGGTTCCATGTTTGAGGAGCATCGCACACCCGAGTTGCTCTTCGGGGCACTTGCGGAGTTGCGAGAGCTCAAAGATCCCGCCGGCGACGTGCGCGTAGTTTTTTTCGGACCGAGCAGCGATCATGTTATCGCGCAGGCGCGACGATTTGGCGTTGAGGCGCTCGTCGAGCAGAAGGGTGTGGTTCCTCGCCCGGATGCACTGACCGCCCAACGGGAAGCTTCCGATTTGCTGATCTTTCTCAACATGGCACCGTCATCGACATTCGAGCTCGGGAGCAAGATCATTGAATATACTTGTGCTCGACGCCCTATTCTCGCTTTCGGCCCAAGCAACAGCGTTATGCGCGAGTACCTGGCTCGAACGAAGCTCGGGTGGTTCGCCAGCACACGTGACGAGGCGAAAGACGCCGTACGTTCTGCTTACCGTCGGTACGTCGCCGGTGAACTGGAGGTACAACCACCGCCCGGCACCATCTTCGAAGCGCGCGATCTCGCGAAGGCATTCGCCGAGCAACTCGACGCCGTGGTCTGATTGCGCACGAAAAACAAAACGAGTCAAGGCGTCTTGGTACTGGATGGCACCTCACGTTCCATTGTTACCATCTGCCGCTCACTTCATCATCAAGGGATCCCCGTGGTATGCGCTCAGCTTGGCCGATGCGGACTAGGACTTCACTCCAATGCAGTTCTTGCCGACGTTGCCGTCACGGCCGACGAGGGCGCGTTCTTTGACGATCTCAGGGATATATTACGCGGATACAAAATCGACACCATTCTACCGTGCAGTGATACGGCCCTCGAAATGCTCCTTCCGCACTACGATGTGCTAAAGACCCTCGCATATCTTCCCTTTCCCGAGCCACAAATCGTTACTACGGTTTTGCGCAAAGACGAAACATTGACGGCAGCGGCCGAATGTGGAGTTCCGGTTCCGGCGACGTACGTCATCCAGGATATTGAAGCGCTGCAGGAGATGCGTCAAAGGTTGCGATTTCCTCTAATCGCAAAACCGTCTCGAGCAGGAATCGCGGGCGCCTTGAAGATCGCGTATTTCTACAACCTTGGCGAGCTCAAGGAGTTTCTGGAAAAGCCGCAAGGGGGCGCCGAATACATTTTTCAAGAGTTTTTCTCAGGTGACGGGGTTGGTGTCAGCACTATTATGGCCGGCGGAAAACCGTTAGCGCTTTTCCAGCACAGGAGGTTGCACGAGTATCCACCGGGAGGCGGCGTCGGCGTGCTTTTCGAAGCTGAAGCGCTCGACCCCGAACTTAGAACCGCCGCCACCGCTCTGCTCGAGCATCTTGGGTGGAGCGGGCCAGCTATGGTTGAGTTCCGTCAGAATAAGCTTAGCCGCGATTACGTCTTGATGGAAATCAATGGAAGATTTTGGGGCTCGCTCCCTCTCGCAGTGCGCGCGGGGCTGGATTTTCCATATCTGCAATGGCAGGTTGCACATGACATACAGACGGCGGTCCCGCAAGAGTACCAAGTCGGACTGAGAATGCGTTGGACGGCCGGCGAGATCCAACGATTTCTCGACCTCATGACGAGCTCATCGACGCGACGACGCTTAGGGTACGCCTGGAGTACGCCGATACTGCAATTCGCTCAAAGCTTTGATCCCAGAGTCCGCTCGGCACTCTTTTCCGCACAGGACCCGCTCCCCGAGATCAACGACGTCGCCTCAACCCTCACGCGTGCGCTTGGTGGCAAGGGGTGGCACTTGCTCAAGTGCATCCTTCCCGCGTCGTTTGTTCGGCGAGTCTCGCAGCTGCGGTGCCTAGATCCTCAGTATCGGAAAAAGTACCTTTCGATATGGCTCTTGCGGGTCTTGAGATCACGCCACGCTCTGCAACCTGCCCAGTTAGCCACCGTACGCCACATTACGCTTGTATGTCGCGCGAATCGCATTAGGAGCCCGATCGCCGCCGCGATGCTTCAGTCAAGACTCAATCATTTCGTAGATTCGTTGGATATACAATCTGCGGGCACGCAGTCAGTTCAAGGCAGCAGCTTCGATCCTCGTATACGAGCCGTTGCAGACGAACAGCGGATTAGTCTGACCGGCCGGCCGAAAACAATGACGCAAGACCTCGTGCGAGCTTCGGATCTCCTGGTGGTAATGGATCGCATTATCGAAGCGGAATTATTGACGCAGTTTCCTCAAGCATCGCCGAAGGTATTTCTTCTGAGTGAACTCGTAGGCAGTGACGCGGACGGCTCCGAGATTACGGATCCCGATAGAGACGCGAAACCGGAGTTCGCCCGCTTCATATCGCGACTGGCCGCGAACATCGAACGATTGGCTGCTATGCTTTCTCGCTAGCGCCTATGGCCTCCAGCCCGAGCGAAAGATTATTCTGTTAGCTGAGGAATATGTAAAACGTGCCGATAGCGAACAGCGTACGTTTGGGCAGAGACGTAGTCATCGTGCAGCCCGAGCTTGTGAATCTGTACGGATGCACGATCGGAGACGAAACGAAGATCGGTGCTTTCGTCGAGATACAAAAGAATGCCGTCGTCGGCAAGCGTTGCAAGATTTCCTCCCACACATTTATTTGTGAGGGCGTCACAATCGAGGACGAGGTCTTCGTAGGGCACGGGGTCGTCTTCACTAACGACCGTCATCCTCGCGCCACGACGGTGGATGGCCTTCTGCAGACGGACGGCGACTGGCAGGTTCTTAGCACACGCGTCTGTCGTGGCGCGTCCATCGGAAGCGGCGCCACAATTCTTGCGGACCTTACAATTGGTGAGCGAGCGATCGTTGGCGCGGGCGCTGTGGTTACGCGTGACGTTCCCGATGGTGCTACCGTTGTCGGCGTGCCCGCAAAGCCGCTGACCGCACAGGCTCCGGACTAGGTTATCCGAACGACTTTTGCGCCTCGCTCATCGCTACGTTATTGGCCGGTCGGCGCTTGGGCACCGCAAACAGTCCTTCAGTGATAAGCTGCGCGGCGCGGCCGTGACCGTAATGCGCTTTCTGCTTTACCGGCATCAGGCGACGCGCGCTGCGTGCGATTCGCTCCGGATCACTTCCCGCTAAGACGTTCCAGCCGTCTTCGAGCGTTTCGAGCCACTCCGTCTCGTCCCGAAGCGTAATGCATGGAACCTTGAGAACGTAGGCTTCTTTTTGCATTCCACCGGAATCGGTAAATACGGCCGAGGCCCGGCTCATTAGTGCAATCATTTCCCGATACCGAAGCGGCGGCGTTACAATGATGTTGTCGTTGTCGCCCACACCATTCGCTGCCGCGATCGCCCGCGTTCGGGGGTGGACCGGAAAAATAACCGTCATATCGACTGAGTGCAAACCGGCAATCAAGCGGCGAAACGTTGCGACGTCGTCGGTGTTTGCGGCGCGATGAATTGTCGCCACGGCGTACGCGCGCGGTGTCAGTCCGAAGCGTTCGAGAATTTCTGGCCGGGTTGGCAGCGTGTCCGCAACGCTCACAACGAGATCGACCATCAGGTCGCCGACCTCTCGGATGTCCTCGAGGATGCCCTCGGCAGCGAGTTGCGCCGCCGCGCGCGCGTTGGGCACGAAGAGCATGCTCGCCACATGATCGGTGACGATGCGGTTGATTTCCTCCGGCATCGTCCGGTTGAACGAGCGCAGACCCGCCTCAACGTGCGCTACCGGTACGTTGAGCTTCGCACCAACGAGCGCGCCCGCAAGCGTACTGTTCGTGTCTCCGTACACAACAACCCAATCTGGAGCTTCGGCCAGCACGATGGGCTCAAGGCGCCGCATCATCTCGCCGGTTTGCGCGCCGTGTCCGGCCGAGCCGACTCCGAGCTCGTACTTCGGCTTGGGCAATCGTAGTTCGTCGAAAAACACATCCGACATCGACGTATCGTAATGCTGTCCGGTATGGACAAGGATCTCCTCGATCCCGCGCCGGGAGAGCTCGGCGCTGAGCACCGCGGCCTTAACGAACTGTGGCCGCGCTCCAACGACGCTCAAAACCCGCATACGGCTCCGGCTCTCAAGAGCGGACGAGCTCGGGAGTAAGCACGTCCTGCAAGCTCGTGACGACGTGGTCGATCTCGGTGTCTCGCAGTTCCGGAAACATTGGCAGCGAAAGCGCCTCGCGCGCGGCTCGCTCGGCTTCGGGAAAGGCTCCTTCGCGCAGTCCGAGGTCTGCGTGTACGGTCTGCAGATGCAGCGGGACGGGATAGTAGACCATGGTCTGCACGCCGCGCTCGCGCAACTGCTGTGCGACGCGATCGCGATCCTCGAAAATGCGGCACGTGTATTGATGGTACACGTGACGCACCGCGCGTCCCCCGGGCTCAAAAGGCATTGCCACGCCACCTAACCGCCCGAGCGCCACCGTATACCATGCAGCTATTGTACGCCGCCGCTCGATCCAGTGCTCCAAGTGCTTGAGTTTAATACGGAGAATCGCCGCTTGTAGCTCGTCGAGCCGGCTATTCAGACCAAGTTCGTCATGGTAATATTTCACAGCGGCGCCGTGGGCGCGCAATCGACGTATGCGCGCCGCAAGCTCCGCATCGCCGGTGACAATCATGCCGCCGTCACCGCAGGCGCCCAGATTTTTCGACGGAAAAAAGCTAAAAGCGCCGATCGTGCCGATCGTGCCCGTAAAGGAACCGTCGATCCTCGCACCGATGGACTGCGCGCAATCCTCTATCACCGCAAGCTGGTGACGCGTTGCGATCGCCATGATTTCGTGCATGTCCGCGGGCAATCCGTAGAGGTGAACGGGGATGATGGCACGCGTCCGCGGCGTTACCGCTGCGGCAACAGCTTTCGGATCGATGTTGAATGTGAGGGGGTCGATGTCGGCAAAGACCGGCGTCGCACCAACCATTCCAATCGCTTCAGTCGTCGCCACGAACGTAAACGGGGTTGTGATCACCTCGTCGCCGGCACCGATATCGAGCGCCCGCAACGCGAGGTGCAGCGCGTCCGTTCCTGAGTTGAGTCCGACCGCATGCGCGACATCGAGGTAGGCCGCCATCTCGTCTTCGAAGCCCGCGACGTTTGCTCCATTGATGAAGCTTCCGCGGTCGAGAACGTCGGAAAAAGCCCGGTTGAGCTCGGGCCGAAGCTGATGATGTTGACGGGTGAGATCGCAGACCGGAATCACGGCCCGACCAAACGCAAGGCGCCCTGCTCGAACGCGAACGATCGGCCGCAGGGGCAGGCGGCGGCATCCTGGGCAATGGTCAATCGCAGGCCGCACTGGCAAGCATAGCCGCGAATGCGCGCTGGGTTACCGTAGACCAGCGCGTACGGCGGAACATTTGTCGTAACCACGGATCCGGCGCCGACAAAGGCATATTCGCCGATGGTATGACCGCAGACGATCGTGCAGTTTGCTCCGAGCGTCGCCCCGCGATGAACGACCGTTCTTGCGAAATCTTCCGGACGATTGCGCGGCGTGCCCGAGCGTGGCGTCACGACGTTTGTGAAGACCATGCTCGGACCGCAGAACACCTCGTCTTCGATGTCGACTCCTTCGTACACCGACACGTTGTTCTGAATCTTCACCCGATTGCCAATGCGCACGCGCGGGCCAATCATGACGTTTTGGCCAATCGTGCACTCATCTCCGATCGTGCTGCCGGCCATGACGTGGGAAAAGTGCCAGATCTTCGTGCCGCGGCCGATCTCGGCCGGCTGGTCGACGTACGCGCTTTCGTGGACGAAGTACGTCGCCGCTGCGGCTACGCTTTCCATGCGGTTGTTCCGGCGACCGCGCGTGGCGATTCGGCGTACTCGTGGACCATCGCGAGCGTTCGAACGACCGCCAACGCCTCGTCGGCATCACTGGGCGGAAGGCGTCCGCCGCGCACCGCACGGCAAAACGCTTCGAGCTCGTTACTCAACGGCTCTTCGGCAGGAACGTCCACGGAACGGGCCGGCTCTCGGTACAGTTCGGCCTGCCCGTCGGCGTTTAGACGATCTCCGCAAGGCGTGAGCGTCAGGGTTGAACCGTCGGATGACTCCGTAAACGAAAGAACGCCTTTCGACCCGAAAACGTCGATGCGCGAGCCTTTCTCCGGATCGATCCAAGTCACTTCGATGTGCGCGCTGCGTCCGGCGGAAAAGCGAAAATCCGCATAGGTAAAATCGGCGATATGCGGTCGCACGTACGCCCCCGACGCGCAAGTGACGAATTCCGGCTCCTCGTCAAAGACTTCCAACATGACCGCGACGTCGTGCGGCGCGAAGCTCCACCACACGTCTTCATGGGACCGGAGCCGTCCCCAGCCGACCCGTCGTGACCGAAGGTGCCGTAACTCTCCAATCGTACCATCGGCAATCATCTTGAGCATCGTGCGTATCGCCGGATGATAGAGCAGCACATGCCCAACGACGAGCTTCCGGCCCGCATTCCGTGCGGCGTCTACGACGCGCTGGGCATCGGCAACGGCGAGGGCGAGCGGCTTTTCAACAAAGACGTCAAAGCCCGCTTCGATCGCCTCCAAGGCCATTTCGGCGTGACGTTTCGCCGGCGTCGCGATCGCGACCGCATCGAGCTTCGCCAGCGACAACATCGTTCGATAGTCGCAGAATACTTTGGTCCCCTCGTACCGCGCACGGACCTCTTCAAGGGGGTGCAGATCGCCGTCGCATACCGCCGCCAGCACGCCAAATTTCGCACAGCAGCGAACGATGTTCATGCCCCATTTGCCGGCGCCGGCAACGCCAATTCTAACCCGTCTCCCGTTCACAGATAGACCACATTATTGCGTGCCTTGCCGTCTAACTGCCGGCGCGCGTTTCTGGTCGCGTTCCGAGTATCGACGATCAACGGTGCCCATTCTAGGATCTTCAGGTAGTCCACGTCGGAATGATCCGTCAGCAGAATCACGCAGTCCGATCGCTCGATTACCTCTTTAGAGAGTGGAATGGAATGCCACGCATTGCCGTGGTGATCGTTAAAGCTGGGAACGTGCGGATCGTGATACTCAATCCGCGCGCCGTCTTTGAGTAGCAACTCCATGACCTTGAGTGCCGGAGATTCACGGCAGTCGTCGACGTTTCGCTTGTAGGCAACACCGAGAACGAAGATCTCTGAGCCCTTGATCGGGCGCCCACGGTCGTTGAGGGCGCGAACGACTCTGTCCCGCACGTAGTAGGGCATGCCGACATTGATCTCGCCGGCGAGCTCGATAAAGCGCACGTGGAAGTCGTACTCACGCGCCTTCCAGGCAAGGTAGAAGGGATCGAGCGGAATGCAGTGTCCGCCGACGCCCGGGCCCGGGTCGAATCGCATGATTCCAAACGGCTTGGTGGCGGCCGCGTCAATGACTTCCCAGATATCGATCCCCATCCGATCGCAAAGCATGGCCATCTCATTGACCAGAGCAATGTTGACCGCTCGAAACGTGTTCTCGAATACTTTCGTGAGCTCGGCGACCTTCGGCGACGAGACCGGAAGCACGTCAACGATCGTCTGACCGTAGAACGTCATGCCCGCCTCAAGACAGGCGGGGGTTATGCCTCCGACGACCTTGCTCGTATTCTTGGTCGTGTAGCGCGCGTTCCCGGGATCGACGCGTTCGGGCGAAAAGCAGAGAAAGAAATCATCACCTACGCGCAGCCCGGAACGCTCTAATATCGGCAGCAGCACCTCGCTGGTCGTTCCTGGGTAGGTTGTGCTCTCTAAACACACGAGTTGGCCCGGGCGCAGCTGCCGCGCCAAATTCTCGCCCACCGACCGAATGTACGAAATGTCCGGATCCATATTTGGCGTTAGCGGAGTCGGGACGCAGATGATTACAACGTCACAGCGGCCGAGGGTAGAAAAATCCGCGGTTGCCGAGAGTTGGCCGCCATCGACCATTGCAGCGAGTTCTTGATCGGTGACGTCGCGGATGTAGTTGAGACCCTGATTGATCTGGTCGACCCGAATGGGATTACGGTCGTATCCAATGACCGTAAAGCCGACCTTTGCTTTTTCGACCGCTAAAGGAAGGCCGACATACCCGACGCCCACGACCCCCACGAGCGCACTGCGGTCGAGAATTTTTTTCTTCAGCCCGCTCAGACGCAGCGGTGACTCAACGAGCTGCACGGCCCGCCATTTCCTTTGCGGCTCCATTAACCGCTTCGTTGCCCGAGGCTGTACTTTCAATGACGTTGCGCTCGACAACCGCAACGGCAGGGCCTTCATCCAGTTGCAGGTGCTCGCCTGGCGAGAACTCGGGAACGAACTGCCGCATCGTACCGATGGTGCTGCGCCAATTCGAGGTCCGAACCGCACGCTGTAGCGCGGTCATCGCTCGTCCCAACTCGGCATAATCTAAACGGTCCTGCTTGGCGATGCAGAGTCGCTCATGGCTCGTGCGCGTGAAATCCTCACGGTTCGTCAAGATCTCCTCGAACAGTTTTTCGCCGGGTCGAATGGACGTTTCGACGACGTCGATGTCGCGATAGGGCGTGAAACCGCTCAGCCGAATTACGGACTCGGCCAAATCCAAAATCTTAATCGGATCTCCCATGTCGAGGACGAAAACCTCGCCATCTCGTCCCATCGACATCGCTTGCAACACGAGTGATACGGCCTCAGGAATCGTCATGAAGTAGCGCTTCATGTCGCGATGCGTGATGGTGACCGGACCGCCCGACGCGACCTGTTGCTTGAAGATCGGAATCACGCTGCCTCGGCTGCCGAGAACGTTACCAAAACGGACGGTGACGAACTCGGTCGCACTGCCGCCGGCGAACGATTGGCAGACAAGCTCGGCCATTCGCTTCGTCAAACCCATGACGCTGCTGGGATTAACGGCCTTATCGGTTGACAGGAGGACAAACTTGGCGGTGCCCGTTGCGGCCGCTGCAAGCGCAACCGTGCGCGTTCCCAATACGTTGTTTCGTACCGCCTCACAAATGTTCGCCTCGACGATGGGAACGTGCTTGTGCGCGGCGGCGTGGAAGACGATTCGCGGATAATGGCGACCGAATATCGAGCGCACGGCACCCATGTCGGCTACATCGGCCAGCAGCATCTTGGTGCGCGTGAAACCGTAGTTATAGCGCAGTTCCTGCTCGATCGCGAACAGGCTATTCTCGCCATGCCCAAGCAGCAGCAGGAGCTTGGGATTGAAGGTGACGATTTGCCGGCAAAGCTCGCTACCGATCGAGCCCCCAGCGCCGGTAACCAGGACGACCTGGTTTTCCAGATGCGGCCGAAGCGAGGCCGTGTCGACAACGACCGGCTCGCGCGAGAGGACGTCTTCCAAACGAATGTCGCGAATTCGGGAGACCGTCACGCGATCGCTCAAAAGGTCCGACGCATTTGGCACCACTTTGACCGTTGGTGAGTTGCCAGACGGCGAGTGGACCGTGCTGCACAGTTCCTTGATGCGATTGATCGTCTGCAAGGGCGCCGCCGGGATGGCGACGATAACCGAATCGATTTGCCAGCGTCGGATGAGCTCGGGTAAATCGTCGACTTGGCCGAGAATCGGCACGCCGTCTACGCGTTTGACGGCGATGCCATCGTCCACGCAACCGACGATGCGCATCGGGAGGTCCCGGTCCTCTTGAATCTCCCGAATCAGCGAGAACGCGGTGATTCCCACCCCCACGACGATGACGCGCTGCGCGTTAGGACGATGCGTAAGAATCTTGGTGCGAACAAGCACCAATGCGATCCGAACGAACATCCGCATCGTAAACGCCGACATGGCCGCGACGGCGACCAACCGGCCCGGAGGAGTGTGCGAGCGGGCTCGGCAGGAGCCAGATGCAAATGTACGCCAGCGCTGCGCCCACGATTGCTCCGGAGAGCAACCGAAGCACGTCGTGGAAATCGAACGTGCGTGCGCTCTCATAGCGAAACTGGGCGTACGAGCCCGTGACGAAGAGGATTAGGGCCAGCAGACCCAGTTGTTCCGGCCCGGCCGAATGAATGTCGGCGACGCCGGTAGCGAGCGCAACCGCGGCGACCGACAAGGCACAGTCCGCAGCCAGCAGACCGTACCGTAGCTCGGGTCGAATTCCGCGCTCATG
This sequence comes from Vulcanimicrobiota bacterium, assembly GCA_963752765.1. GTDB lineage: Bacteria > Vulcanimicrobiota > Vulcanimicrobiia > Vulcanimicrobiales > Vulcanimicrobiaceae > JAFAHZ01. Next base: position 149,138 of record CAVVZD010000008.1, on the reverse strand, counting down.
CGGCTCCGCGCTAATGCCGATCTTCATCTTTATCCAATTGTACGGGTTCAGTAACGACGAGCAGTAGACCGGAGATGGGCCGAGGCCGGGGTTCCATAGCACCCCGGCCTGTGGGCCATCCGGGTCACTTGGCCTTACGTGAAGCGACTAGTGGCGACTAGTACTCCATGTAGAAGGTGACTGGAGGCAGTTTCGAAGCGGCGAGGTTCTTGCCAATGACCAGCCAGAGGACTTCATGCGATCTAATCTTGAGCTTACGCACGTCGTCGAGTTTGAACGATGCGTAGCTGCTGACGGTGAGATCGCCGAGTTGCGGAACGTTGCCGACGTAGGCGTGAACCGGCCCCTTTAGCCCAGCAAAAGAGTTACTCTCGACCTTAACGCCCCAGATATCGAACAGGTTGCCATACTCACGCAGGGTAGCGCTCGGCGGGAGATTCTTGATGTCCTCGACGTGGATGATTCCCGATTCATCGTGCGTGTGAACGAAATAGAAGCAACCGGCCGTGGTAATATAGCCGTTCTGTGCCGGTCCGGGGTGTTTCATCCCGATCCCTGCCGGTATCGCTACTTGGTGGCCTTTATATACGATTCCGAGATACGCGTGAACGTGGTAATCGTTGAGATACTCGGTGGTATCGCACGGGATCCCGTTCACCTTACTGCCGTGCCCTCCGGTCTTCGTGTCGCCACGCTTTGGGTGGAACATTCCTGTTTCCCCGACGACCTCGCCGGGATAGGTATTGATGGGGCTGAGCTTCTGGGGAGCCATGACGTTCGCGCCCTGCGCGATCGGTGGCATGACGTTATTTGATGCGGTTCCCGGGGTGCTCGTGCCGTTGCAGGCACTGAGCATCAACGCTAACACTGCCGGCAGGCAGAGTGCGGGCCACCGACGAGTCGACCCTGGCATAGATTTTCTCCTCATGAAGAAGCAAGCTTCGAATGCATCGTATCGTTGTAACGGCTTCAGGGGGAGATTCCTCACGGTCAACCCCGTGGGGCGAAGGTATGGCGCGGGTTGGGACGCTCGGCCTAGAATGAACTCGCTTCCAGGTGTACCCTAAGCGCGTGAACCAGGCCCGGCGGCTAATGATCGCGTGGTGTGCGATCCGTACCGCCTTCCGCGAGGCGGTAGACGATGAGCTGCAACGCCAGGCCTTACCTGGCGTTTGCTTTGCTAGCAGAGCAATCGTGCGGGGCGCCGATCGAATCAGTACGGGTAAGAGGGTCTTCGTCGATCACGGGGCCTACCTTAACCCCTCGACCGTTAACGAACGACGCGGTTACATTCGGCTTGGAGACGACGTTGAAATCGGGCCGTACTGCGTGTTATGGGGTGGCGGCGGCATCGAAATCGGCAATAACGTCCATCTGGGAGCGCACGTTCACATCACGTCGCAACAGGGACGGCCCATTCTGCCCGATCAAAGCGAGCCGCAACTACCGCTCGCTGTCGACTGCGCGCCGGTGCGAATCGAAGACAACGTCTTGATCTATTCGGGCAGTATCGTCGTTCCCGGAGTAACGATCGGACACCACGCGACGATCGCCGCGGGTTCCGTCGTCATCGACGACATTCCGCCATTTGCATTGGCGGCCGGAACGCCGGCGCGGGTCATCAGGCGCGGCGCCGCGTAAGCGCGCCGCTACGGCACGCGCGTTATCACGACATTTTGCGTCGGAACGTCAATTTCGTCGGGAACGAATGTCGCAGAATCGTACCAAATTGTAAATGGAAGCTTGCCGTTAAACGAAACGGAACTCTCCTGCAACGGTATGCCTTTGGGACGCTGCGCTTTAGCGCTAGTATCGATCGTGAGGCTTTCCGCTCGTCCGTAGGACGGGGCAATCGCCATGACCGGTGTGTCGTTCCAAGCTTCCATCTCAGCTGGCAACGCGAAAAGACCCGAGAGCAATCCGGGTTCGATGACGACAAAGTGCGCGGCATCCCCCGACAGCGCGAAGGTTGCCGGCTGACCGCCGGAGCCCGAGCTGATGACGGTGGCCGCGGATGCCGAGAGCGACGCCGTTACTACGGTTTGCAATCCGTTACTGCCGTACGTCCCGTTGTACGTCTGGGGCGCTAAATCGGTCCCAATCGTCAACAGCGCGACCGCCGAAACGCTTAGGCCATTCACGGTTCCCGACGCCTTCTCTTGAATGCTCGTCGACTGCCCGCTACGCGCCACCGTAACCGTGGACGTTCCGGTTGGACTGCCGTCCAGCGTGGCCGAGTAGTGAAAAACGCCCGTCGTTAGAAACGGTGTACCTGCCGACAGGGCTGCAAGGACGATGGAAATCACTCCGCGCCGATCATGTCCTTCGTATGCCAAGCGATGTTTCCGGCGCGATCGCCGACGCGCTCGAGCGAAGCCAGCACGAATAGGTATCGAGTTCCGGGCCGAATGATCTCGGGATCGGCTCGCATCTCCTCTTGCAACAGTTTGATGCTTCGCTTGTACAGCTTATCGACTTGGTCATCGCGGTCGATGACTTCGCTGGCCAACCGGGCGTCTCGTTCGGTATAAGCACGCATCGCATCCAACAGCATCGCGTGAGCCACGCTTGCAATCCGATCGATTTCTACTTTTTGCGGCCGCATCGCCTGATCGGAAAGCTTAATTGCGTTCTTCGCGATATCCACCGCATAATCGCCGACGCGCTCGAGATCGGTCGCGATCTCCAGCATCGCTGCAATTTCGCGAAGTTCGCCTGCCACGGGTTGCTGACGCCAGATGAGTTCGATACAGTGGGCTTCTACCCGGCGGCGCAAATCGTCGATTGTGTCGTCCCCGGCGACGACGCGCGCGCCGGCCGAAGCATCGCGGTGATCCAATGCCTCAACCGCAACCCGGATGGCGTCGCCGACAAGCGCGCCAAGGCGAACAACGTCTAGACGCGTGCCTTCGAGCGCCTCGTGATAGGCCGTGCGCACGAACTCGTTACCCTCCTCGCTGAAATCTGTGTGCCGTCAATGGCAATCCAAGGACCTTGCTAGTATAGGCCAAAGGTGGCGTCATCGCAACGCAACGAATGGACCTGCGGCTTTATGGAATCTTAAGATGTACGCTATTGTAAGGAAGGAACTGTAACGGTGGCTGAAATCCGCAGCGTAGGCGTGTGCGGCGCCGGATTAATGGGCAGTGGAATTGCCCAAACCTGCGCAAGCACGGGCTTCAACGTCGTGCTGATGGAGATTGCTCAGGAACCGCTCGAGCGAGGCACGGCTGGAATTCGAAAATCGCTCGATCGCTTCGTTGAAAAGGGGAAACTCTCACAATCCGATCGTGATGCGACCGTCGCTCGCATTCAATCGACGACAAACGTCGCCGATATGCGCGCCTGCGATCTGGTAATTGAAGCCATCGTCGAGCAGGTTGAAACCAAGGTGGCCCTCTTCCGGCGGCTGGACGAACTGCTCGCGCCACACGCAATCGTGTGTACGAACACGTCCAGCTTGTGTGTGGTCGAACTGGCCTCCAAGACGAAGCGCCCCGACCGCATTGCGGGCTTGCACTTCTTTAACCCGGTGCCGATGATGAAACTCGTTGAAGTCGTCCAAACGATTGCCTCGTCGCAAACGACCATCGACTCGCTGATGGATTTCGCCCGCAAGCTTGGAAAGGAACCGATTCTCGCTCAGGACACTCCGGGCTTTGTCGTTAACCGGTTGCTCATTCCCTATTTACTCTACGCGATACGCGTCTACGAGCAAGGACTCGCGACCAAAGAAGACATCGACAAAGGAATGAAACTCGGATGCGGATATCCGATGGGGCCGTTTGAACTCCTCGACTTCGTCGGACTGGATACGACCTATTACATTGCCCAGATCATGTTCGACGAGTTCAAAGATCCCATGATGGCGGCGCCGCCGCTATTAAAGCGCATGGTCTTGGCCGGACGATTCGGTCGCAAGAGCGGGCGAGGCTTCTATGAATACGCGTAACGAATCAGGTTTCGAAGACGTGCTGGTAGCGCTCGAAGCGGCCGCCGGAATCATCACGCTCAACCGCCCGAATGTCCTCAACGCGTTACGCGGTCAACTGCTCGTCGAGCTTTCCGCGGCCTTAAGCCAGCTCGAACGCCATCCTGAGGTACGAGCCATCATTGTAACCGGCGCAGGGGAGAAAGCTTTTGCGGCGGGCGCCGATATTTCAGAGCTCAATGCTCTGACGTCAGCAGGGAGCGGCACCGCGCAAGCTCGCACGGGTCAAGCATTGACGCGTCAAATCGAGCGGTTAGACAAGCCGGTCATTATGGCAATCAATGGCTTTGCGTTGGGAGGAGGCTGCGAGCTTGCGATGGCGGGAGACATCCGCATCGCATCCCAGAATGCCAAGTTCGGGCAACCGGAGGTCAATCTCGGTTTAATTCCAGGCTACGGCGGCTCTCAGCGTACGACGCGCCTGCTTGGCAAAGGCATGGCGATGTACTTGTGTTTGACGGGCGAAATGATCGACGCGACAGAGGCGCTACGCATTGGCCTCGTGCAAAAAGTCGTCTCTCAAAGCGAATTGATGACGGAAGCCAAGCGTATTGCATCCCTTATTGCCACAAAAGCGCCACTTGCGATTGCCGCGTGTAAACGCGCGATCAACAACGGCGCACATCTGTCGATCGATGACGCACTTGAAATGGAAGCCCTTGAATTCGGGTTGCTCGTCGATACCGAAGACATCAAAGAAGGCACCGGCGCCTTCCTTGAAAAGCGCAAGCCAGTCTGGAGAGGGAAATAGCAGCCCTACAGGTGCAACGCCCTTCCCGGTTAAGCGCGGCTCGTGGCAACCGTGTCGCTGCTGAGCTCTACCCAACGACCGTTCGCTCGGGCGGATTGACATGCCGCTTCAAGACAGCGCACGACGTCGCAACCGAACTCCCCTTCTATGCGAGCCGGCTTCCCTTCACGGATGCTTTGTGCGATTTCGTCCACCAGCTTGCCGAGAGCCTCGCGCTCGTCGATCATCGGAATCCGTACTTCACCAAGGCGGTAACTGATCATTTGCTTCGCCAGCGTCTCGGCGCTTGGGTGTAAGACGACGCCCTTATCATAGACCCGCAACTTTTCGGATGGATCGACGTCGTCCCATAACACCATTTTCGAGCTGGCCGAAACCATGAGACGGCGTACCTTCACGGGCGACAGCCAGCTTAAGTGAACTTGTGCCACGCAGTCACCGTAACGAAGGTGCAGGAACGCGACATCCCAGACGTCGGGATTGATGCAAGCACGCGCGTGACAAGAAACCTCATCAGGGGAAGAACCGAGCACGTAATTGAGAATCGACACATCGTGCGGCGCCAGATCCCAAACAACGTTACTCTGTTGGAAGAGCCCGAGATTCACGCGCTGTGACTCCGCGTAGTAGATCTCACCCAGTTCGCCGGCCACACGCATGCGATGCATGGCCTCAACCGAGCCGGTATACAGAAAGGTATGATCGGTAAAAACCTTCACGCCGGCTTGCGCGGCCGCGTCGAGCAGCGCTTGCGCGTCGGCAGAGCTTTCCGCCAGCGGTTTCTCCACCAAAACATGCTTGCCGGCGGCGATTGCTCGTCCCGCGAGGCTTGCATGAAGCGCGGGAGGCACCGCCACCGCAACCAAGTCGAGATCGCCGTCTTGCAAAACCGCTTCCAAATCGCTCGTCCCACGGCATGCAGGATAGAGACGCTGCATGCGGCCCAGCCGCCGCTCGTCGACGTCGACGATCCAGGCGACTTCCCAACGGTCGGAACTAATGAAATTGCGCAGCAGGTTCGGTCCCCAATAGCCGAGGCCAACGATCGCGGCGCGACAGCGCTTGTTGCCGTTCATGCTACGCTCGTTCGGCGTCGAGAGGAGGATTCGGTCACGGCCGAGAGCGCCGTAACGACGTAGCGAATCTGTTCGGACGTCAGTTCGGGATACATCGGCAACGAAAGGATCTTTTGCGCTGCTGCTTCGGTTACCGGAAAACTTCCCTGTCCGCGGCCAAGCTCGGCATATGCGGGCTGCAGATGAATCGGAATCGGATAGTGGATTCCGGTCTGAATGTCGCGCTTGGCGAGCTCCACAGCGACGCGGTCGCGGTCTTCTACCTCAATCACATAAAGATGATAGACGTGACCATGCGCAGCTCGACACTTGGGCGCAGAGAAGCCAGCCTCACCGAGGTACGCATCGTACAGCGCTGCGTTCCCACGCCGGCGTTCGTTCCATTCGTCGAGGTACCGCAGTTTCACGTTGAGCACAGCGGCTTGTATCGAGTCGAGCCGGCAATTCTCTCCCTTGATGAGGTGTTCGTATTTCTTCTTCTGTCCAAAATCGCGAAGCAGCTTGATCCGCTCGAATAGTGCCTCGTCGCTCGTGACAATAGCGCCGCCGTCGCCGTACGCTCCGAGGTTCTTTCCAGGATAAAAACTGAAACATCCGATCGTGCCGATGCTGCCCGTCCGCCTCGAGTCCCAGAAGGCTCCATGCGATTGGCATGCATCTTCTATCACCCGCAATCCGTATTTGTCGGCAAGTTCCAGAATTGCGCCCATCGGTACCGCTTGGCCGTAGAGATGAACGGCCATGATGGCTCTGGTTCGCGATGTAATAGCCGCTTCGATCGCGCTCACATCGATAAGGTAGAAATCGTCGATGTCGACAAGCACTGGAACCGCGCCCACAGCAGAGACCGCGATTGCCGATGCAATGTACGTGTTTGCGGGCAGAATGACTTCGTCTCCCGGGCCTACGTCGAGTGCTGCCAGGGCGAGTTTGAGCGCGGCCGTGCCCGAATCGACGCTTACGCAGTACGGACTGCCGACGTAGCGAGCAAAGTTTTCTTCAAACGCGGCGACTTGCGGTCCCAAGATGAACGAGGTCTTCTCTAAGACGTCCTCGATCGCGCCCAGCACTTCGCCCCGTAGCGAGTCGTATTGGGCTTTCAGGTCGACGAAGGGCACCTTCACGCGCCGTATCGTATCGGGATGTGCGCTTTGGCTACAGGTCCGAAAGGGGAAGCGCGACTGGGCTAGGGAGCCAGAGCGCTGATTGCCGCCTCCCACCTTGTGGGAATGCTCGCAAGGTGTGGCGACGCGTACGGCGATTTTTCGGTCTGCTCGGACCGGGGTTGATCACGGGAGCTTCGGACGACGACCCGTCGGGGATCTCGACGTATTCGATTGCCGGCGCAAGCACGGGGCTTTCCATGTTATGGATCGTGCTGCTCATGACGCCGATGATGGCAGTCATTCAGGGCATGTGCGCGCGCATCGCCATGGTTGAAGGGGTCGGCTTGGCGACGGTCATGCGGCGTCATCTTCCGCGTTGGGCGCTCTGGGTGTTGTGCGGTTCCGTTATCGTCGCAAACACCATTAATGCCGGTGCCGATCTCCAAGGCATGGGTGCGGCCGCACAAATGGTCTTCGGATTGCCGCTCTTCTTCTGGACGCTGCTCTTCGGTGCTTTGCTGATTCTGGGAACCGTGTTTCTTTCATACAAGCGGTTCGCATCGATCGTAAAATGGCTAACGCTCGCGCTCTTCGCGTACGTGATAACGGCGTTTATCGTAAGGCCACCCTGGGCGCACGTTCTCTCGCATCTCGCGATCCCGCAGCTGCGCGGCGACGCCGCTTGGCTCACGACGCTCGTTGCCGTTTTGGGCACGACGATCACGCCGTATCTCTTCTTCTGGCAGGCTGCATTGGAAGTTGAGGAAGAGAAGGCGCGTGGCTTGACGACCGAAACCGCCCGAAAGGGAGCAACGCCCACCGAGATCGCTAAAATGCACGTTGACGTGAACTCGGGAATGATCTTTTCCAACGCCGTGGCTTTTTTCATCATCGTAACCACGGCCGTTACGCTCGGCGCGCACGGCAAGCACGACATCTCTTCCGCCCAGGACGCGGCGCGCGCGCTCGAGCCGCTCGCCGGTCGTTTTGCGGCCTTACTCTTCACCTTGGGAATGGTCGGAACCGGATTGCTCGCCATACCCGCGCTCTTGGGCTCCTCGGCGTACGTCGCCGCCGAAAGCCTCGGGTTTCGACGCGGCCTCAACCTCAAGCCGCGACGTGCTCGCGAATTCTATGCAGTTTTGGTCGCGGGAATCCTAGCGTCCATGGCGATGGTGTTTTTCCGCGTCAATCCAATTAGCGCGCTGTTTTACTCCGCCGTCATTAACGGCGTGGTTGCCGTCCCATTAGTCGCGGTCATCGTCGTTCTTGCAAGTAGCAAGGCAATTATGGGCCGCTGGAGAGCGAGCACGGTAGCACGCGCATGGGGGTGGCTCGCGGTTGCCGCGATGACGCTCGCGGCGGTGGGAATGTTCGCCTTCATGCGGGGCTAGCCAGTTACCGCTGCAGCGTTTTCTCCGCATGTGACATCGCCAAACCGATGGCCGGGTTGAGTCCTTCCCATTTTGCACGGATCCGTCCGCTAGGGTCGATCACCACGACCGTGGGAAGACCGTCAACCGCAAAGAGTGCCCGCGCGCCGGCGTGTGGGTCGAGGGCAACATCCGAAAGATCGTATTCGCGCGCGAAGTCGAAGGCGACCCGGCGCGGCTCGCCGACGTCAATGGGCACGACGAGCGCATCTCGATGGTGTTCTGCCCATCGCTCGACGAGCGGCAACTCAATCTTGCACGGTTCGCACCAGCTAGCGTAAAAGTCCAGAAAGAGCAGCCGCCCTCGCGCATCGGCAACGCGAAACGTTCCGCCGCCGAGCTTGGCGTAGATTGCGTGCGGAGCCGGTTGCGCGTTGCGCGGATTGAGGTCTCGCGGAGCGACGAACAGCTTCCACAATGTAAACCCAATGAGCGCAAGCGCGAGAACGTCCCAAACGCGCGTAAGAACGCGCTTATTCCACGGTAAAGACTGCTGCAATTCCTTGGCCGCCACCAATGCACGCGGACGCGACGCCGTTACCGCCGCCACGGCGCTGCAAATCGTGCAGCGTCGTTAACGCGAGTCTTGCCCCCGAGGCTCCGAGCGGATGTCCCAGGGAAATCGCTCCCCCGTGCGGATTAAGACGTAGCGTTTCGCCCGATCCTTGCGAACCATTGCTGCTCATTTCGCGTAAGCACGCGAGCACTTGCGGCGCAAAGGCTTCGTTGATTTCCATGACTGCAAGGTCGTTGCGCTTGACGCCGGCACGCGCCAGCGCTTTCGGAATCGCGAACGCCGGACCAATTCCCATAATCGTCGGCTCCACGCCGACGACGCTTCCACTCACGAGCCGGCCCAACCAGGAGAGACCGTCGGCCGTGGCTTGTTTGACCGTCGTCATGACGACCGCGGCGGCCCCGTCAGTAATGCCGCTGGCATTTCCCGGCGTCACGACACCGTCTTTGACGAATCTCGCCGGAAGGCGCTCGAGTTTCTCCATCGTCAGGCCCGCGCGTGGTCCTTCGTCCTTATCAACCGTTATCGTGCTCCCTTTTGGTCCAGGAACGTTGACCGGTACGATCTCCTCCGAGAAGTACCCGTGTTGCTGCGATTCGAGCGCGCGCTCCTGACTGGCCAGCGCGAATTCGTCCGATTCACGTCGTGAGATCTGATATTTCCTGGCTAGGTTCTCGGCCGTAATCGCCATTGGTGTATTCGCATACGAATCGGTGAGCGCGCTCCACAGCGAGTCTTCGAACTGCACGTTGGCGCCAAAGTTGAATCCCTTGCGCGCTCCGCGCACGACGTGGGGGGATTGGCTCATGTTCTCCGCTCCGCCGGCCAACGCGTATGTCGACTCCCCGAGGCGTAACGACGCTGCGGCGGAGAGAATCGCCTGAAGCCCGGAGCCGCACAGGCGGTTGAGCGTCAGCGCCGGAACGCCGATCGGTATACCCGCTCGCAAGCCGACATGTCGTGCCAAGTAAATTGCATCGCTGCTCGACTGAATGACGTTGCCGAAGATAACGTCGTCGATTTTCTCCTTGGGAACGCCACTGCGAGCAATCGCAGCTTCTGCTGCGAAGACGGCGAGATCGGTTGCCGTCAGGTCGGAAAGCGATCCCATCAAATTCCCGAAGGGCGTGCGGGCGCCGGCAACGATGACGACGTCGTTATCCTGGATCGTTGTACTCATAGGGCCCGCACTATTCACCGCCCTCGACCGTCGTCCCGGCAGGCGTACTAGGGAACCCAGATTCATCGGCTGAAAACGCGAGCCATGCCCATGAACCGCCCCGCGGCCGTCACCCTCGACGCCCGCTCGCTCCCCCCAGCGACGAAAACCGACCAGATTTTGGAATCATTTGACAGGCTCCCAGTCGGAACGGCGCTTGAGATTAATGAGGAAACCGACCCTCGCGCGTTGCGCAACGAGATGACTCAGCTCCGCGCCGGACGTTTTTCGTGGGACGCACGCAATCTGGGCAGCAATCGCTGGACGATTCGGTTAGAGCGCATCGACGAACATGCCGATGGAGAAACGTTCCTGCAGCACGTGCCTGCGTTCCAGACCGCCAAAGCCAGCACCGTCAAGGAGCTGGCCGGTCAAATGAGCGAGCGCAGCTACAAATCAGGCGACACGATTTTCGACGAGGGTGAACTATGGCCGTATCTCGGAATCGTCAGAACGGGAAAAGTGATCTACACCCTGCTCTCGCCTGACGGAAAGACGCATACGATCGGCGAGCGCCTGACGCACGACACGCTCAACGAAAGCGGCACGTTCGACGGCGGCGGAACGACCACGCGAGCCGAAGCCCTGACCGATACGTCGATCGTCACGGTGCCGAGCGAAGCCGTGATCCATGCGGCACGCAACGATGCAGAACTTGCCTTGGGCTTTTTGATTGCGTCTTCGCAGGCGAGGCGGCGTTCGATCGATACCATTGCCGACCTCGCTTTTGCGCACGTGCTCCAGCGCGTCGCAAAATTCTTGCTAGGATACGCGCGCGCTTCGGTCGGCATGACGCGCGGGCTGCCAGGTGTTGAGAACCTGTCGCAGGCTCAGATCGCGGCGGCAGCCGGAACGGTGCGCGATATGGCCGCGCGAGCGCTGCTCCGGCTTAAAAACGCGGGCGCGGTCGAGCTCGACCGCGGGCGCGTCAAAGCAATCGAACGTGCCCGGCTGGAGGCCTTCGCGCACAACGTTCAAGCCCCACCGGTGTAAATTTAGATTCTATACAGGTCTGCCGTCAGGTTTGGGTCGACGGTCGTGGGATGGACGCGCGGACCTACGCACACGATGCGATCGCGGCCAATTTCGATTTTTATGCGCGTGATTTCGCCCTGTTGCACGTCGTCAACCGCGCAGCCCTCGACCTTACCGGGTACGCGCGCCATAACGATGTATCGACCGGGCTCCAGCGTGATGTCGCTGAAAAATCCTTGCCGATCCGTCTTCTGTTCGTAGATCCGGTTCTCACCGTTCTCCAGATACGGTGCTTTGTAATACAGAATCGTCGCATGCGCAATCGGTTGGCCGGTGGTTATATCGACGACGTGGCCGGCCAGGCCGGCGCCGGTTGAATCCGCGAGCGCAGGCACTCCAAGCAAGCCGGCGAGCGCGAGCATCGTTGCTAATCGTTTCATCCTTACGTTATACCGCTTTGCCCGGGCGATTACGCTTCCACGGACTCCAAACTAGCCGTCTCGTCTTCGGCGTGCTGCGAATCAAAGGCCGCGCGCTTGCTTTTTGCGGCGGCGTCCGCTAGCGGTTGGCTCGGCGCTTTCGGCGCCGGCGCGGCCGGCTGGCGCGACAGCGTATCGCGACCCTTGCGAACGGCACCTAACGCTCCCGCAAGGCGCGCCTCCATTTCGCCCAACACTCCGGCTGCGTAATGGTCGGCGCCTTCGCGCACTTTTCGAGCGCGTTCTTCGGCTTCGCGTAAGACGACTTCTGCGGTCGTCCGCGCCCGCACGACGATCTCGTTTTGATCCACGAGCTCTTCGTGTTTGCTTGCCGCTTGCTCGACGATTGCTTGCGCCTTTTCTTGCGCAGCTCGCAGCACGCGATCTTGGTCCTTCGCAATGATCTTCGCCCGCCCGACTTCTTCGGGGAGCGACGCCCTGATTTTCTCGACGAACTCAAGTAGGCGTTCCTCAGAGAGGATGCGATAGCCCGCGGGTAACCACGTTCCTTCGTGGACGTAGCTTTCGAGTTTGTCCAACACGCGATAGACCGACATTTGAACCTCCGTTACGACTGCGTTTCGAGGAGACTGCGTTTGGCCGCCATGACCGCGAGCACCGGCTCGGGAACGAGCGATGCCACGTCACCGCCGAGGAAGAAGACCTCCTTGACGAGGCTCGAGCTAACGAACGAGTATTTTTGATCGGACATGAGAAAAAGCGTGTCGACTCCCGAGAGCGATCGATTCATCATCGCCGCCGACATCTCGCTTTCAAAATCGGATATGACCCGCAATCCTTTGACGATAACGTCTGCCTGCGCGGCCTTCGCGTACTCCGCCAATAACCCGCGAAAATGCTCGACGCGCGCGTTGGAAACATTGGCAATGCATTGCTTTAACATCGCTACGCGCTCGTCAAGAGCAAACATGGGGCTTCGTTTTTGCGGATTGACGACGATGGCAACCAGGAGCTCTCCAAAACATTTGGCGGCGCGCTCGATGACGTCGAGATGCCCGTTCGTCGGCGGATCGAACGATCCGGGATAGATGGCGCGCGTTGAATTGTTATCCTTGCCCTTCGAGGGACATGAAGGCGAGGGCGACATCGCCGTACACTTCTTCGCGTTCCGAGCGATACCCCGGTATCTGCGGTAGAATTCGTTTTGCGGCGTGCTCGTAAACGATGGTGGCTTTTGGCGTCAATAGGCTGCGCTCGCGCAACAAACGAAAGAGTTGCAGGGGCACGTCGTCTGCATAGGGCGGATCGAGATAGACGATATCGAACGGGCCCTCAAGCCGGTAGAGCGCGCGTTCCGCAGGCGCCGGAAAAACACTCACAATGTTATCCACAGCCATGTTGTGCGCCGCTTCTTCGATCGCTCGTGCCGTATCGCGATGTGACTCGACCGCAACGACACGCTGCGCGCCGCGAGACGCGGCTTCGAAGCTAATCGCTCCGGTACCCGCGAAGAGATCGAGCACGCGGGCGCCGCTAATGCGCGCGCCAAGAATCGAAAAGAGGGACTCTTTTACCCGCCCTGGTGTTGGCCGCACCTGTAATCCCTTCGGGGAGCGAAGTTTGCGACTGCCCAGAGAGCCGCCCGTAATACGAGGACTCATAAGAACTCCTGCGGCGCGATCGGGTCGAGCGCCGGCCGGAGCCACCGATCGTCCCCGAGCCATTCGTAAAAGATGGTCGAGTACGGCACGGTTCCGTACGAAAGCAGGCGATCGTGAAAGCGGCGCAAGGAAAAGTCGGATCCTTCTCGGTCGCGCACCATACCGATGAGCGTCTCGATCTGCGTCTTCCCGACGAGGTAATCGATCAACTGCCCCGGCCCCATCGCGGCGCGAGTCGATTCTCCGGTCGCCGTCGTCACATCGATACCCGCATTGCGTCGAAAATACTCAATCGTTTGCGGCAGCGTGCTCGTTCCGGTTGCCAGCCCGACATCGACGCCGATGCGCGTGGCCCGGTAGCGCATGAGCCGAATAACCTGCTTACGCGCTGCGGGATTATGTTCGTACAGTCCCGTGCGCATCAGCATCTCCTCGCCGTAAAATGCCCAGCCTTCGGCAAAGACGCCGTCTTGATGAACGTGACGGATGTAGTCCGGGTTGTGATACGCGTACGTAAACTGCAGAAAATGTCCCGGAATGCCCTCGTGCCCCAAGAGTGGAAGCACCGATTCACGTGCTTGTGCGGCAAAAAAACTCGGGTTATGCGGATCGTAATCCGGTACGAAGTAAAAACCCTCGGGATCGCTATCGAACATCCCCGGCGGATTCATGAAACCACCCGTATTGACCGCGGCCAGCGCCTTTGGCAGCGGCACGATATGAAAGGGCCCGATGTACGGCGGCACGTCGACGATCCGATGGGTGCGCAGAAAGGTCAGCAGTTGTCCGATCGAGCGTTCGAAGTACGCGAGAAATGCGGCGTTGGACGTAAATGACGGTTGCGCGGTCGTCGCCGGCAGGTGGGCGTCGCGATTTTCCTCCCAAGCCTCAAGCGCGCGATCGCGAGAGAGATCCAGCCTTCCAATCGCTGCAATCTCATCCGAATTGTAGGGCAAGAGCAAAACGCGGCGGAGGTACCAATCGTATTGTTCTTTGCCAATCGCAAAGCCGCCGGAATGAAAGCTCGTCATCGAGTCGTGCAGCCATGCCCCGTACGCATGCAGCGCGTGGAGCGCGGAGACTTGGGCAGTCCGCAAGTCGGAGCGCGTTTGCGGGGAAACGTCGTGGGCCAGCGCGTCAAGGCTCGTCGTATAGAGCGCGTCGCCGCTGGCGACGTCCTCGTAGGCCACTTGCGCGAACTCGCGAACCGTGTCGCGCAGATTCTGCTTTCCTTCTTCCAAGACTGCGGGACAGGCACGCAATCGTGCGATCGCGTCGCGGACTCGGATTTCGTCGCTTGCGAACGGCTTCTTCACGAGCGAGAAGATGCCGTTGCTGCACTCCCCCTCGTACACGCTCGGATTGCGGGCGAGCGGCTGTAACACCGTTCGCGTCCACCAGTCGGCCTCCAAGTCCGAGCGGACCAGAAGATAATCGACCATATCGTGCTGGCTGGCGTTTGTGGGGGGCTGCAAGGCGACCAACTCGTTGCGGAAGGTGCGCAACTGGTTCATCTCGGCGCTCTGCTCGCCGGAAGAAAAATTCGCCAGTCGCGAATCGTACGCGTGAATTCCGGCGTCGGTGGCGCTCGTTGGATTGTTTGCCAGCGTCCACTCCGTATACCGGCGCTCGAGCTGCTGAAGCTTTGCATCGTAATCGCTCGGCGGTGGAGGTGTCGCGGCCCCTAACAGCACCGCGGCTGCTAGCGCCGCCCACAAACGCATCACGAGACGCGGCGCTCCTCGATCGGAAGAATGTCGAGCAGTTCCCTCAACGCATGAATCGTGTAGGGCGGCGGTTCGAGCTCCTTCGGAAACTCCTTTTGCTCCCAATCGAACCACACCGCGTGCAACCCGGCCGTGCGCGATCCGTTGACGTCGCTGCGCGGGTCGTCACCGACGAACCACGTGTTTTCCGGGCGGCTTCCCAATGCCCCCAACAACGCCTCGAATGCCCGCGCCTCCGGCTTTTGCTGACCGATGTCCGCACTGGCCAGTACCGGCCCCTCGAATCCTGCTCGCTGCGCCTTTCGAATCTGCAGCGGGTTCCAACCGTTGCTCAGCACCGCAACGGGAATGCCAAGCTCTCGCAGTGTGGCTAGGGTCGTCTTGACGCCGGGCAATGGAATGACGAACTCATCGACCATCTCCAAAGCCATTGCCGTGAAGCGCTCGACGTAGAGATTCCGCGGTTCGACCCCGCGATCGACGACGAATCGTCGCACCGCGTCCTCAATCGAGAACATCCCGTTCCTATTTTGCTGCAAGAGCTCGTCGATACGATCGCTCTCTTCGTTCAAATTCGCAATCCCGCGTGCCGCCGTGCTCCTCCACGAGCTCGAGCAATCGCATGAACGCTACCCGTTCGAGCTTATTGTCGATTTCCAGCGTATGATCGAGATCGAAGCCGATGCCGGCGACGGCGTCCATCAGTCGCGGCGTTCGACGGGCGCCTAAATCGACCATTCCCACGAGTTCCAGAACGGCGTGATGGCGTGCGCCGGGCGGTAGCCGTGAAAATCCGTACTGATCGCATCGGCTTCCATTTGGTACCACAAAACGATGAACGGCAGCTGCTGCGCGACAATGTTTTGAATCACAATGTATTGCGACCGGCGCACGGCCGGATCGTTTGACGTGAGCGCGATGCGCTCGGCGGCATCGAGCTGCGGGCTGCAAAAGTGATAGATGTTCCAGCCGGCCGGCGGGGCCATCGAGCACGTGAGCAACAGCGAATCGTCCGGATCGGCACCGTTTTGCCAGTTCTCGATGACGGCGTCAAACTTGCCGGATTGTTCTATTCCGCCGCTTCCGACGGTCGCATACAACTGGCCCGAAGGAAAGTTTTTGATCGTGACGTCGACGCCCAGGCGCCCCCATAACGACTGTATCAGTGCTTCCGCCGACGAAACCGTCCCGGAGCCGGTAAAGCTCACGAGCTCGAGATGGAGCGAGCCGGGCTTTACGCCCGCTGCGGCGAGCAGCGCCGCCGCCCGGCGCGGATCGTAGGGATAGCGCACCGCGTCTGCTGCATAGACCCATGAAAAGGGCGGATGATTTGTGTAGCCGGGGACCGCAATGCCGTGCATCACTTTATCGATAAGCGCGTTACGGTCGATGGCATAAGCAAGCGCGCGCCGCACGCGAACGTCGTTGAGTTTCGGGGTGCCGGCGTTGAGCCCGATGTCGGTAAAGCGATCGTACGGCGTCAGCACGAGGCGCGTGCCGCGCACCGAGCGCAGGGTGGGCACGAGTGTCTCTGAGGCTCGGTAGTAGAAATCGATATCGTGCGATTGCAGCATGAGGAGCATCGTGTTGTCGTTGGGAACGATGCGAAAATCAATCCGGCGCAGTCGAGGCATCCCGCGCCAGTAGCCACCGTTGGCGACCATTTCAATTTGTTGTCCCTGCTCGTACGAGACAACGCGAAACGGGCCTGTGCCGATCGGGGCGGTGTTGTAAGGCACGCGATTGATATCCGGATAGCGCGCCAACAGGTGCCTTGGCAAAATGACGTCCGGGTGATTCGCCGGGCCAAAAAACGTAGCGACGAACGGCGCGAACGGATGCTTGAGATGCACCACGATCGTCGTTTGGTTAACGCGATCGATCCCGGCAATCACGTCGTACCCCACGCGGCTCGCGATGAGGTTACGCGGATTGAGCATCGCATGCCAGGTGAAGATGACGTCGTCGGCATCGAAGGGCGCGCCATCCTGCCATTTCACGTTGCGGCGAAGGTGATAGAGAATCTGCAGTCCGTCGCGGCTGATGCCGCCATTGGCGAGTGTCGGAACCTGCGTGGCAAGTTCGGGAACGAGCGCATTGCGGTCGCTCCAGCGAAAGAGATAGGCGCCCCAGAACGCTGAAAGATCGATGTCGACCGTTTGCGTGCCGAGCAGCAAGTTGAGATTGTCGGGATCCTGGCGTTCCGCGATTCGAAGAACGCCGGGGGTCGTCCATGCTTGACGCCCGCTCGAGACGCCGGTCGGCGCTCGCGTGCACCCTGTTGCGGCTACGACGGCGCAAACGAGCGCTGCGAGGGTGCGTCGCACGCGGGTTAGTGTGGCGGCGGCCCGGTTACCACCCGAACGAACGCGTCAGGCCGAACGTATTTTGCAATCGCGCCTTGGACGAGCGCGGCCGTCGCAGACAGCTCCGCGCGCGCTTCGACGATCCCTTGATTCAGCGGCAAGCCGTCCAGCGAGTACGTCAGCAGCTCGCGAGCCACTCCCTCGTAGCTCGCCTCACGAAGCGGTACCCGACCCATGAGCAACGCCTTGGAGCGAACGATGCGATCTGTTTCAATCGGCTGCTGTTGCAACTGCTTGAGGACAGCGGTCACTTGGCCCTGTGCCGGAACGATGTTCTGCGGATCGCAGGCATATTGCACGCTAAACGTCGCGCGAACCTTGGCCGCATTCAGTGAGCTCTGAACGTAGTACACGTAACCGTGCACCTCGCGCAGATCGTGATAGAGCAGCGATGAATAGAAGCCGCCGGTGAGAACGGTGTTCGCCACTTGCAGCGGTGCCCAATCCGGATCGGTTCGTAAGACCCCCATCGTTTCGACCAACTGCACCGTTGACTGCACTCGTCCGGTCGCCGGGACCGCGATTTGGGAAGGCGCGTTTGACGGCACCGGGGAGGGAATGATGTTGGGCTTCGGCCCTGTTGCCGTCCAGCCGCCGAAGTATTTTTCGAAGAGCGCCTTGGCTTGATCCGGGGTGGTATCGCCGATAACGACGATGGTCGTCAGATCGGGCCGATACGCGTCGTGGTAGTAACTTTTCACGTCATCGAGCGTTAACGTGCCGGCCGTTTGCGGCGTTGCGAAGCGCTGCTCCGGATCGCCGAGCGGGTAGAGCGCTTTGTTCAGCGCGACTTCGGCCAAATGATCCGGCGAGGTTACCTCACCGGTTAACGCGCCGACGCTTTCCTGCTTAACGATCGCGAAGGCATTGGAATCGAAGGCGGGATGTAGTTCTTCATCAGACAGCAGTTGCACGCCGCGGTCGAAGTTTGAGGAGAGCACGCTCAGACCGAACTCCGTTCCGGCACTGGTCGTTGCCGCAATCTTGTCCAATTCGCGCTGGAATGCCACCCGGTCGTAATCCGTGGTGCCGAACGGGAGCAGCGCGGACGCGACGTCGCTGACCCCTTCTTGTCCCGAAGGCTCTTGCAGCTTGGGATCGTTGTCAATTCGACCGCTGACGACGACCGTATGGGTGATGTGCTCGGTTTGAACGATCAGCCGCATGCCGTTGGAGAGCGTCATGTCGACCGGCGCGATCGTTTGTTGCGGCACGTGAAGGTTGTCGAGAACTGCTTGCGCCCACGATGGAAGCGGTTCGTGGGAGCTGGGCGGAATGGAATTGTTTTCCTGGGCGAGCTGGCCCCCTCCCGAACTCATTGCGCCACTATTTTTCGGAACGGCGTAGGCTGCCACGACCTTCGAATTGTTCAGGTAGGTTCGCAATACGCGGTCCACGTCGGCCGCCGTTACCTTTTGGAAACGCGCGATCATGTCGTCGGGCGAGCTGAGACCTTGCACCGCAACGGCATCGCTCCACTCGTCGGCAAGCCCTTGAATGGAGTTCGCGTTGAATTCGAGCTGCGAGATCTCACGCAGTTTTGCCGCTTCGACGAGATCTGCGGGTACGCCGTTGCGCCGATAGCCGTCGATAATCGTACGCATTTCGCTATCGGCGGTTTCCGGCCGCGTTGACACCGGGACGGCCGCAAGCGCAATGGCGACTCCGGTCTGCGGAAAGCTTTGAACGAAGAACTCCGTGCCCAGCGCTTTCCCGGTGAACGGCATTGCGCCAAAGTCCGAACGCTGGCTTGACATGACGTCGCTGAGAATTTGTCCCGACGCATAGTCCGCACTGTCGTAACCGGGATAGCGGTATCCCAGAAGCACGCCGGTGAACGGCTGGTCCGACGCGTCGTGGTAGACCGCACTATGCAGCGGTTGCAGCCGAACTGGTGCTCTTACCGGCAGCTTCGCCGCCGGAATGCCCCCGAAGAGCGTTCTTACACGGGCTATCGTTGACGCCGGATCGACGTCGCCGGCGATAATATAGATCGCGTTGTTCGGATGGTACCAGGTTCGCCAGAACTTCAGAAGCTGGCTGCTGGTGACGTCCTTCGCAAAGCCGCCCACCGTGCCGAGCGTGTTCTTGTCGTATGGCGTGCCGCCGATGAGCCGGTCTTGCATCTTGACGAAGAGCCGGTAAAACGCGTTGCTGTTGTCCTGCGTCACCTCTTGCGTGATCGCGCCCCGCTCTTGCGCCCACTGATCGGGCGCCATCAGCAACCCCGTGGCCCGCGAGCGCTCCAGACGCAAGGCGATGTCGAGATACTGCGAGGGTACCGTAAAGAAATACTGCGTGACGGTGCTCTGCGTGTCGGCATCAAAGGCACCACCCGTGACGCTCATGACGTCGTTGAAGAGGGATCCGGACATCGTCTTGCTTCCCCGGAACATCATATGTTCGGTCGCGTGGGCAAGCCCGTCGATCCATTGCTCGTCCGAGCCTACTTTATAATTGATCATTGTCGTGACGACCGGAGCGAGCGTATCGCGAACGACGATGACGCGTAAGCCGTTGGAGAGCGTGGCCCGAGTAACGCTCGTTTGGGCCGTAGCCGCGACCGGAACCAACGAAAGCAGCGCGAAGATAACGACGGGGCAAAGCGAAGCAAAAGGACGCATGGCGCGCCTATTCGCAGCGGCCCAGGCAACGCCTCTACGCCTGAAGCCTCCTACGACGAGTAGAGCAGTGCGCGCGTGCTGGGCTGGCGCTCGAGCTGCGCTCGCAGACCCGAATTCTCCGAATGTTGCAGTTGTGGATCGCGAGAGACGATCTCGTGCGCTGCACTCTTCGCCGCTCGATAGATGGCGACGTCGCGCACGAGGTCCCCAAGCCGCAGCTCCGCCGCACCGGACTGCGCCGTACCGCTAAACTCTCCGGGACCGCGCAATTGCAAATCCCGTTCGGCGATCGCGAAACCGTCGTTCGACGTGGTGAGGACTTCAAAGCGTTCGGTTTGCTCGGCCTCGTCCGGGTACACCAAAATGCAGAACGACTTGGCCGCTCCACGCCCGACCCGGCCTCGCAGCTGGTGCAACTGTGCTAGGCCGTAGCGTTGCGCGTCGAGGACGACCATCACGCTTGCGTTGGGAACGTCGACTCCGACCTCAACGACGGTGGTCGCAACGAGCACGTTCAGTTCGCCTCGCATGAATCGCTGCATGACGTCGTCCTTGTCACGTGCGCTCAGGCGTCCGTGCAGCAGTCCGAGCTTCAGCTCCGGAAAAACATCGCGGCGAAGCCGTTCGAACTCAGCCACGGCTCCGGTAAGCTCAGAGTCTCCTTCCTCTATCGCTGGAGCAACGATATACGCTTGGTAGCCAAGCGCAACGTTGCGAGCCACGAACTCGTAGACTCGCCGGAGGCGACTGTTGCGTACCGCGAACGTTTCAATTGGGGTTCTTCCCGGCGGCAGTTCGTCAATAACCGACACGTCGAGATCTGCGTAAATTGATTGGGCAAGCGTTCGCGGAATCGGCGTCGCCGTCATGTGCAACGTGTGTGGGGAGGCTCCCTTGGCGCGCAAACGGGCGCGCTGTTCGACGCCGAAACGATGTTGCTCGTCGATAATCACTAACCCCAACTGATTGAAATCAACCCCCTCGCTTAACAGTGCGTGGGTGCCGACGGCTACGAACGCTTGTCGAGTTGCAAGCTTGTCGCGAGCCGCGGCGCGTGCCCGCTGGGCTTGGCTGCCGAAGAACGCCTCTAGTGCTATGCCGAACGGCATGAGGAGCGGCGAGAGTTTCTCGGCATGTTGGGAGGCGAGGATCTCGGTTGGCGCCATGAGCGCCGATTGCATGCCGTTGCGGGCGGCAAGAAGCACCGCCGCTGCAGCCACGAGCGTCTTGCCGCTGCCGACGTCGCCTTGCAACAGTCGGTTCATCGGCACGTCGCGCGTCATGTCGTCCCAAATCTCCGCCGTGGCTCGGCGCTGTG
This sequence comes from Vulcanimicrobiota bacterium, assembly GCA_963752765.1. Lineage (GTDB taxonomy): Bacteria > Vulcanimicrobiota > Vulcanimicrobiia > Vulcanimicrobiales > Vulcanimicrobiaceae > JAFAHZ01. Next base: position 127,934 of record CAVVZD010000008.1, on the reverse strand, counting down.
CGTTCGTGAGCGCAAATGGCAATGCCGCAGAAAATTCGTCGAGCAGGCCGGCGGGTATTCGTAAGGCATGGGCCTGGTGGTCGCGCTCTCGCTCCGATCGGCGGAGTTGCGCCGATGTGGCGAGGGCTAGAAATTCAGCAAAGATGAAGCGCTCGCGGGCGCGTTCAGCCTCATCCGGCGCGTTCGGCGCATGGACGGCACGATAGGCTTCTTGCAATGACGGATAGCGGCGCTCGCGTGCGATGGCGGGCGGCAGCGGGTCGTCTCCTACCAGAGCGAGGAGTCGCGGCAAGTTCTTCTTCACTACCGCCGCGATTTTTCTCGTCGCTAGATCCTTGCTCGCACGGTAGACGGGAACCATCTCGCCGCGATACGTCTCATTGGGCGCAAGTTGTGCGTAGTGCGTGACGTTGATCACCGCCCCCGCTAACGTTCGGTCGGCCCGGCCGCGGACAAAAAGACGCATTCCTTCGCGAAAGCGGCCGTAGACGAACCTGCGCTGGCCGATCCACTTAGCGACGAACGGCGCACCCGCGTCGTCGACGAGGTGCACTTCCACAATTTCGAGCGAGCGCACACGCCGTTCTTTTACGGACGTGATTTGCCCGACGGCATTTTCTTCGCCGCCGGATTGGCCTAAGCGAGAAGCGGGTGTCGCGAAGCGAAAGTCGTCATAGCGAAACGGCAGATATTCCAAAAGTCCTTGCGCCGTTTCGATGCCTAGCTCGCGAAAAAGCCGAGCGGTTTTCTCTCCTACGCCGACAAGCTCGGAAATGTCCGCGATGCCCTTTTGCGCGAGCGCGCTCACAGCGGCAGCTCCATTTCACGCCCGTAGGTGAATCCAAGCTGCTCGTAGAGGCGCTCGCCTTCGTCGCTCGTTCGCAAACGCGCGATGACGCACCCCCGCCGTCGCAGCCACGCGAGTCCCGCTTGCATCAATTCACGCGCGATGCCGTGCCGGCGCCATTTTGGAACGACAAAGAGCGAGTTGACCCAACCACGAGGTTGCCCAAACGTTGCAGCGCGGTATTCGTCCAGCACCGAAAACGCCGCCATTCCGACGATTTCGCCGTCGTGCTCGGCGTAGAACAGTTGCGCATCTCCCGACGCCTGCTTTTGGCGAAAAAACCGAACGTATCGCGCGCGCCACCCGGGGGACTCGTCGTCCCAGCGCAATCCATCTTCCGTTGCCATGCTCGCGCGTAGATCGCCGGCAATATCGAGCTCCTCAAGGGCCGCCGGACGCACGACGATGCCCGGATCCATCAGCGATTCCTCATCGCGGGCTGTAGTGCGTGGTACGCCCGTCGAATCTTCGGTACCGCGACGTCATAGCGCTCTGCGAGCTCGATGATGGCGCCGAGAATCGGTTCGAGTTCGAGTGGGCGACCGCGTTCGTCGTCCTGCAACATCGACGTCTTGACGTCATCAAGACGCGCAGCGTAGTCGATGCGAGCGTCGATGTCGACGTCTTTCACGACGCCCATGGACTGGCCAACACGAAGGGCTTCAGCCATCAACGCGCGCACTTCGGCGCGGGCTTGCGCATCCGCCAGCAAAGGCCTGATCGTGAGCCTTCTCAACGTGCTTACCGGGTTGAGTCCAGCGTTGTTGACGAGTTTGAGCCAAATCGTCGTCCGAATCGAGTCGTCAAGCTCGGGCGCGAGCCCGGCTTGACGAAGGAGTGCAACGACACGCTCCGTTCGCTCGTTGTTCGTTCCGCTTGGCGACCCGAGAACGTAGCGCGTGCCGCCGCTTTGCACGATGGTCCCGGGCCGGCTTACGCGGCCGGAAACGTGCACGACACCGCCGACGATTTGCTCGTCTGCAAACAGTTTCCCGATTTCCCCGTGCGGGTCGACACTTTGTAGTGGAGGCTCACGCACGTACCAAAACGGAATTCCATTCTGCAACGTCACGATGGTCGTGTCGCGTCGTGCAAATCGCGCGAGCGCAGGAAGCAGTGCCGGCCATTGATGCGCTTTGAACGTGAGCATCAGCACGTCAAAGTTGCCGAGCGCACGAAGGTCGTCTCCCGCCTCGACGGGTGTCTGGAACGATCCGAGATCGCTCTCGATCTGTAGACCGTGAGCGCGAATCGCATCGAGATGCTCGCCGCGCGCCACAGCGGCAACGGATACACCGCTGCGTGCTAACGCCGCCGCGAGAAATCCACCGATCGCGCCGGCGCCGACGACGCCTACGCGCATGCGCTCCTACGGGCAGGGCAACAAAAAAAGGCGACGGGCAGATTCGAACTGCCGGATGGGGCTTTTGCAGAGCCCTGCCTTACCACTTGGCTACGTCGCCATAAGCGGGTAGTGGGAATCGAACCCACGCATCAACCTTGGGAAGGTCGCAGGCTACCATTACATCATACCCGCGCCTTTATGGCGCTCCTTCGGTTCGAGCCACCCTATACCCCGTCCTATCACTGAATCAGGCTGACGGAACGCGCCAGGATGATTGCTATGGTAATCAAGGAGATAAGCGCCTCGACGAGCATGAGAAACTTTGCCCAACGGCTCAGCGGCATCGTGTCGGTTGGGCTGAAGGCCGTCGCGTTTGTAAACGCTAGGTAGAGATAGTCGAAAAACTGCGGTTTCCAGACCGGATCGTTCTTCGAAGCCGAACCACTTCCGATCATTGCTAACTGCATCTGGGGGAAGAGAAAATCCGCGCGCTTAGTTTCAATGCTCGCGCCCGCATGGGCCCGCGGCTCTGGACCGCCGGCATCGAGCTCCCAAAACCACAACGCGAAGACCAAAATATTGGTAAACCAGATCTGCATGCCGTGCCGCAGCAAGACGGCCGCGGATTGCAGTTGAGCTGCCTTCACTGGATGAAAAAACCCGCCAATCAACAGTACGACGGATGCGACGTTGAAGAAATTGACGACGGCAATTAAGAAAATACCCCAAAAGCGCATGCGGGTCGTTTCGGGATGCCGGCGGGGCGCGATGATTGAAAGTGGAACCAGGATTGCCAGCACGATGAGCGGCGCCACCCACGCCGGCCCGATCGTCAATCTCGGCGGCAGCGTGATATATAACGTCAATGCCAGAAGCACGGCGATCGAGGCGTGCCATCGAGGCTCATGTTGATCGACCGAGCTTTGCCGCGGTGCGTTCATGGGAAAGAGATTCGACACGAACGTCGATTACATTTGCGTCAGAGGTGAACAGGCAATGGGAACGATGGTGGAATTCACGCGTCCGGACGGTAAGCCGGCTCCCGGATATCTTGCCGAGCCCGCACGGGGCGAAGCCGCCGGCGGCGTTGTCTTATTCGAAGAATGGTGGGGACTCAACGATCAAATCAAAGAAACCGCCGATCGGCTTGCCGGCGAGGGGTTTGGGGTCCTCGTTCCCGATCTGTTCCGCGGGCGCGTGGCGCAGACGCGTGAAGAAGCCGGACATTTAGTGGAACGTTTGGATTTCGGCGACGCCGCTACCCAGGATGCTCCTGGCGCAGCGCGTTATCTCAAACAGCATGGCGCCCGAAAGGTTGCCGTTAGCGGTTTCTGCATGGGCGGAGCGTTGGCGATGCTGGCCGCAATGCACGATCGGGAATTCGATTCAGCCGTCGTGTGGTACGGCTATCCTCCGCCCGAAGCCGGGGATCCAAGCAAGATTCGAATTCCAATACAAGGCCATTGGGCCGAGCATGACGAGTTTTTCGACATCAAGCGCGTTGACGAAATCGAAAGCAAGCTCGCGGCGACCGGTGTACCGTACGAATTCCATCGCTATGACGCAAAGCATGCCTTCTATAATCCGCGTGGCTTAGGAAACCATCACCCGCAACATGCCGAAAACGCGTGGCGCCGCACCGTCGACTTTCTCAAGCGCACGCTTTCGTAAAACACAGATGGGCCTCGCAGCAGTGCCGCGAGGCCCATACGGTTTGCCAAGGGCCGGAATCGGACCGGCGACACCGCGCTTTTCAGGCGCGTGCTCTACCAACTGAGCTACCTTGGCGAAGCGCGGTGCGCGGTGGAATGGCGACGCTGATGGGGCTCGAACCCACGACCTCCGCCGTGACAGGGCGGCGCTCTAACCAACTGAGCTACAGCGCCACGAGCGTTGCCGCGAGCTATTTTGCAGTTTCGGCGGTCGCCACCTGCGGCACATTGCGCGCAATGGTGGGCACGGCTGGGCTCGAACCAGCGACCCCCCGCGTGTGAAGCGGATGCTCTCCCACTGAGCTACGCGCCCGTACGTTCCCCTTTGGACAAGCCGACATCTTACCCTACTCCCAGCCGGGCTGTCCGCAAGCGCACGTCGAACGAGCGCACGCATGTTGGAGCGCTTTCCGCTCGTCTCGCGTTTTACCGTACCGTTTGCCGACATTGATATGATGCAGCACGCCAACAATGTGGCGTATATTCGTTGGTGCGAAATGATGCGTTCGGAATACTTTGCTCAGGTGATGGACGTTCCGATCAACGGCGATCGCGGCATCATTCAAGCGAGCATCCACTTTACGTACGAACGGCAGCTCCGTTACCGGGAAAAAATTGCAATCGGCTGCCGCGTTTCTCGAATCGGCACGAAATCTTGGGATTTCGAATACGAAATCTGGAGTGAGACTCACGGACGCCGAGCCGCCCACGGCATCACGACCGTGGTCGCATACGATTTCATCGAGCAACGCAGTATCGTCATTCCGCAGGGATGGCGCGACGCGATTGCCGCTTACGAAGCTGGACCTCAGCATACGTTTGCATGATCCTGGCTGCCCTCTCGCTCGCCGCCCTTACCAGCGTCTCACTGCCGACCGGCGCCACTGACGCAGGCGCTCAAGCGCTCATCGATCGCGGGCTCTTCCTTTATTATGCGTATAACGGCCACGACGCAGAGCAAGCATTCGCCACGGCCGCCAAACTGGAGCCTACCGTAGCGATGGCCTACTGGGGGCAGGCGCTCGCCGAGGGCCCCGATCTCAATACGCCGATGACCTCCGAGAACTTCGCGCTGGGGCAAAAGGCAATCCGACGTGGGCAATTACTTGCAGCAAGTAGTACAGCCCGCGAGCGATCCTTCATCGACGCGATGGCATTGCGGTACAAAGGAACCTTCGACGACTGGGACGGCGATAACGCCGCCTATCGCAAAGCGATGGTATCGTTCGCAACGGCCTCCGGCGACGAAAACGCACAGCTCTTGGCCGCGGAGGCGCTGTTGGAGAACAGCAACTCCCGCGAGGCACTACCTTTTATTAACGCCGTGCTGACGGCCGACCCACAAAACCCGATGGCCAACCACTTATGCATTCACGCCTACGACGCTACCGACGATCGATCGCCGGCACTGCCGTGCGCGCAGCGTCTCGACGCGGCGTCGTTCCCGCCACAAGCCGAGCATCTCGCGCATATGCCGGCCCACTACTGGATTGAAACGGGCGCCTATGGCAACGCTATTGCTTCGAGCCAACGTGCCTACGATTTGCTGTTGCAGCTTGACGCGCTCGACCATCGTACGTTAGCCGAAGAGCGTTATGCCGGGCACGACGTGTCGATCGGCTATTCCGCCGCCATGATGCTGGGCGACTACCGCCAAGCCGCCGCGTGGGCCGAACGCATGCACGCGATTTTTCAACGCGACTTCGCCGCATTAACGGCCCTGCGCTTCGGCCGCTACGGCGATGCGCTGGCAGCAGGCACCGACGGATCGTTCGATCTGCCGATTCGAGGGCTTGCGGAGCTGCACGCGGGCCGGCTCGACGAGGCACTGGCGACCGCTCAACTCATTCGCAAGCAAAATGGAGGTGACCCGAAGCGCGGCTATCTTCCGCAGCTGTTCCTTGCACGGCTCGCTGAAGCCAAAGGAAACGATCGTGATGCTCGCACCTGGCTTGCGCGCGCACAACAAAACCAAGAGGCGGATTTCTTCGCGGAAAATATTCCGTACGTTCCCGCATCGGAGGCCCTCGGCGGCTACCTGCTGCGCCGCGCCGAATACGCGAAGGCAGCCGTTGCGTTCAACGACTGCCTCAAAGCGTATCCCAACGATCCGCGCGCGCTCTTCGGCCTTGCGGCCGCGCTCACGGGCGACGGCAATGTCGCAGCCGCCGCTGTCGCGCGGGGCCGTTTCGACGTGCTCTGGGCCGGCGCCGACACGACCCTGACGATCGACGATCTCTAATCACCGATCGTATCGGCGCGCAACGATCGCGCCAACGCGGCCAGCACGTTGCTCAGTACGTCTGCTCCGTCCGCAATACGCCGGCGAATGCTTCGACTTCGTCCGCTCTCCGCAAGGCGTGCGAGCCGTTTGCGGTGCGCTACTCGGAAGGCATCGTCACGGCGCATCCGGACTTCGGTTTGCAACCAAAGGTCCATGATTCGCCTCGTTTCTAAATGGGAGTTGGGGAATTGAAAAGGCCTCCGATCGATCGCGGAGGCCTTCGCAGCTTGGACTGGCCGGTTTGCTACGGCCAGGTAAGGAGCGAAGGTCCAGGGCGCATCGATCCGCCACCGCATTGCGGCGCGACGGTGAGATTCCACAGGTTCGAGTTCATCGTGCCTCCTTTCGCGGCGTGGTTAAGGAGCGTCTAAGTTCGAACGAATGTACCACGCATATAAAGCGGCTGTCAACGCGGCTCGAACAAGAAGCGATGTCGCGGCAGGGGCGGACGCTGCATGAAGAAAAATCGACTGACGCCGCGGGCGGTTAGCTCAGTGGGAGAGCGCTTCCTTGACACGGAAGAGGTCACATGTTCAATCCATGTACCGCCCAAGTTTGAAAAAGCCCGTCACATAACGCGCCACGGAGCGTATAACGATTCGTGTAGCAATTGGCGCCGCATGTTCCGTACGAATCGCTGCGAAAAGCCGCTCCAGCTTGCTCGCCGCGCTTCGCTGTTGGCTCTCGAAGATGTCCCGTACACGTCTGCTGTCAAGCGTATCGAACTATGCCCATGCGCTCGCGTGCGACTTCGAGTGGGACGCAGGCGACGCTGAGCAGTGCCGCTGCGGTGTGCCGCAGATCGTACATGTGCAGCTCGATTGAGAATCGGTACTGTTCGTCTCCGGATTTACGTGCCGCGGGCTCCGCGAGTTGCGCCGCACGCTGCACGAGCTATTTCCGCCAGCGCCGACGGAGATTGCTCACGCGAATCAGCGAACCTTCCGCCGACGTAAAGACTTGCTCGATTTTCAGGCCTTCTGCAAGGCAGAGCTTTAGGCGTTCGCGCACGCGCTCAGCGTGACACGGTGCTGGAGGTTGAGTCGCCCTTCGCGCCGGCTCCAACGTACATTCTGTGTTGAGCCGGCACTGGCGCATCCATGCGCTGAGCAAGCTCAGGGTGACACGCGGCGTGACACGGAGGACGACCCAAAGTCCCTGGCTTGAAGCTTGACAGCCCCCTGCCTAGAGACAACACGTCTGCTAGACTAAAGAGAGTCGTGCATCTTCAGCCGGTTGCCAACGGCAGCTTTGACGCCCTAATCATGGCCGGAGGGCGTTCCGGTCGCATGCGGCGGTCGAACGCGGCCTCGCATAAGGCTCTCGTGCCGGTGCTCGGCGTTCCCCTGATCGAGCGAAATCTCCGCCAGCTCATTGCTAGCGGTATGCAACGCGTAGCAATCGCCGTTAGTGCGGATGAGCCCGATTTGCTCGATTACGTCGCAAACGCCGCTCCAACTATCGCACAGTCTCTTGGCGGCAGCTGCGGAATCGTTGTCGAGCAGACGCCGTTAGGGACGATCGGTGCCACTCGTGAAGTCGAATTTGGAGATGCGCTCCTCGTCGTAAACGTCGACAATCTCACAACACTCTCATATCCTTCCCTTCTCCACTATCATCGCGCGCACGAAGCCGATCTCACGATCGCAGCTCACCGCGAAGAAATAGCCCTCGATTTTGGCGAGCTGATACTGGACGGGGCCGCTGTTATCGAATACCGCGAGAAACCGATTCGCCGGCCCATCGTCAGCAGCGGCATCTACGTTGTCTCGCATCGGGCCGCCGATTGCGTTCGATTCCGAGAACGTCTCGGCATCCCGGAGCTTTTCGAACGTCTCAAATCCCGGGGCGCGCGCATTGTCGCATTCGAGCACGGCGGCTTTTGGATTGACGTTAACGATCGGGACGCGGTAGAGCGCGCCGAGCGTGCTCTCTTGAAGCTCGAAGGCATCCGACGGTGAATAGGAAGTTGCGTGTCTTGACGCTCACAGCATTCTTTGGACCTGGCGGCACTTCCGGACGCATCCTTGGTATGGTCCACGGTCTCGATCGTTCGAGGATCGACCAACGCCTCTGCACGCTCTATGCTCGACAGCCAGAGATCGCGTCCTATTTTGGAACGACCGCGCCACTCTTTGACGAGCTGGGAATACCCATATCTAACCTCGGCAATCTTCATCCCGCTCCCGGAACGGTACTTCCCCTGCGCCGCCGCCTTGCGCACTCGCTCGGACTGCTCTCGCGCTCCGTGGCGCGCCTTGCGCATATCGTGCGCTCCGAACAGATTGACGTCATCGACGCGCACTTGGCTCCATCGACCGTTATTGCGGGTATCACCGGAGCAATCACCGGGCGGCCGGTCGTTGCAACCGACTATCACTTAGGAAACACCGCTCCGATCATGCTGTGGCCGGTTGCGGGACGGCTGGCATTCGACCTCGCGGCCGCCGTCGTTACCGACTCTCAACCGAGTGCCGACGATCTCAAACGCTGGATGTACCGCCGAAAGAGCAAGGTCAAGGTGATTCCCAACGGCATCTCGCCGCCGAAAACCAGCCTCTCGCGCGCAGAGAGCCGCTCGCGCTTCGGAATCAGCGACAGCGAGATCGTCATCACTCAGGTTAGTACGCTTCAGCCGCACAAGGGACATCGCGTGTTGCTGGACGCCGCGCGCGAAGTTATCGAGCAGGAGCCGCGCGCCCGCTTTATGCTCGTCGGTTTCACGCGCGGCAGAGATATGGAGTACAAGCGCGAGCTGGAGGCGCAGGCGAAACGCCTTGGCATCGCCGATCGCGTCTTCATCGGACCGTACGCGGGAGCCATCGGAGACGTTTGGCAAGCCGCGGATATTGCGGCGCACGCGACGCTGTTTGACTCGCTCCCGAACGCAATTATCGAAGGGATGTCATTGGCGAAACCTGCGGCTGTTACTGCGGTAGGCGGAATTCCGGACCTAGTCAGCAACGAGGAAACCGGACTCGTCGTGGCGCCTGGCGATCCGCATGCGTTCGCGGATGCGCTACTTCGCTTAATTCGCGATCCGCAACGCGCAAAGCGCTTGGGAGAAACGGCCTTTGCGCGTTATCGGAGCAGCTACAGCGCCGAACAGACGGCCAAGAAGCTCGAGTCGCTCTTCCTCGAGGTTGCCGGCGCAACATGAGGGTCGCCGTCACCGGAGCAGGCGGGTTCATCGGGAAGGCGACGCTCGCCGCTCTGCAAGCGGCACGCATCAACGCGGTGGCGCATCTTGGTGCGCCTGGTTCCAATGCCGCATCGTTGAAGCACGATGCCGGCGCCAGATGTTTCGACATCGAGGATCGCGCGGCGCTGCTGGAGCTCGTAGCCGGGTGCGACGCCGTCGTCCATCTGGCGGGTCCACCGTCGGTAGCGCAATCCTTCAGCGATCCAATCGGCTACGCTCGAGCGCACGTCGTCGGGACGGCGACGCTCTTGGACGCCATGCGCGAGGCGCGTGTCAAAACAATCGTCTACATGTCGTCAGCCGACGTTTACGGCGCGGTTGCGCAGGACGTCGTCGATGAATCGCATCCACCGGCGCCTCGCTCGCCTTACGCAGCCGCTAAAGCCGCCGCCGAACACCTCGTACGCGCTTGGGCGAGCGCCGGTTCGGCGCGAGGGTACGCCATACGGGCGTTTTCGGTGTACGGACCGGGGATGTCACCGTTGGGACTCATCCCGACCATTCTGGCGCAGAGCCGGAACGGTCCCGAGATCGTCGTCAACGATCTCTCCCCCATTCGCGACTTCTGTTTCGTCGAAGATCTCGCGGAGCTTGTCGTCCGCGCCGTTTGCACTCCTCGAAGCGATCTCGCGATTCTCAACGCGGCGTACGGCAAGGGATATTCCGTCGCGGAGACCATTAGGACCATCGGCGAGGCCTTGCATATGCCGCTTGTCGGACGAGAGCGTGGGCCGCAACGACCGTCGGGAAGCGAGATCACTCGACTGGTTGCGGACGTCCGTGCCGCGCAGCGAGAGCTGGGCTGGCGGGCGCGTTACGACCTGATCGAGGGGATTCGCGCAACGCTCACGGCTCCGGTCGCGCTGTGAGTCCCATCCTCGTTTCCGGCGCTCAGGGATTCTTAGGCCGAGCCTTTGTGGTTGAGGCGTTGGCACGCGGGCAGCGAGTCATCGGAATCGGGCGCTCGCCACGCCGAGACGATACGTTTACTCACCATATCTCGAGTCGAGGACGATCCTTCTTAGCACCGCTCCCGGCGCAAATGCGAGGCGCGTTTGAATCGCCGATGTACGCGTATCACGCCGTTGACGTGCTCGACACCGAGAAGCTCGTCGAGCTGCTGCGGCTCGTGCGCCCGAGCGCGGTCGTGCATTTAGCCTCGGGCCTGCGGGGCGATTCCTTCGATTGCCTTTTCGAAATTAACGTACGAGGGGTCATGTCGCTTTTCGACGCGATCGAGCGAGCCGGCATCCAAATCGGGCGCGTTATCCTTGGTTCCTCGTCGGCCGTCTACGGAGAGCCCGAAAGCCTTCCTCTCGCGGAAACGGCTCGCTGCCAACCCCTGGAGTTGTATGGTCTGAGCAAGTTTGCCGGCGAGCGAGTCGCCGCAATTCGTTCGGCCAATCTCAACGTGCACGTCTGCTACGCTCGCGCGTTCAATCTGGTCGGGCCCGGCCAGGACGAGCGCCACGTGTGCGGCCGCTTTGCGCAGCAAGCGATAGATGCAAAGGAGTATCCCGAGCTAACCGTTCACGTCGGAGACTTGTGCCCTACCCGCGATTTTATCGACGTACGCGATGCCGCCGCGGCACTGTTGGCGCTCCTGCGCGCGGGAAACGCAGGCCAGGCCTACAATCTCTGCAGCGGCACGGAGACCGCGATCGGCCAGGTGCTCTCGATGACGCTGCGTCTGGCCCGCGTTTCGGGGACAACGGTCGAGCAGTCGTACCGGCGCGACGCCGACGCGCCCCGAAACGTCGGAAGCAACCTCAAACTTCGGCGTCTTGGGTGGTCGCCCCGTATTGCTCTGGAATCGAGCATTGCCGATCTCATCGAATATTATCAGGCGGTCGCGAAGGAATGCTCCGTCCCCACGATCTCCTGACCCAAGCTCGGCGCATCCTCGGCTCGCACCCACGGATGCCGATACAGGGCTTCTGCGATGCCGCCACAATCGCGGTCGGCAACCGCTCCGGCTGCGATCCTCTCGAACTCCACAAATCGTTCCAACGTCAGCGCTAAGTCCGCATGCAGAGGTCTCGCTCGCTCGCAACGCTGCAAAACGCCTTGACGAACGACGTGCGGGATCTCGACCACGGCGTCATCGGAAAGGTTCGGCAGGTACCCCCGGTTCTCGGTGGTGAGAAAAAAAGTCGCATCGGGTCGTTGACCGGCGAGAAACAACAGCAGCGGCGCTACCGCCTCGTAATACCAGCGCGCTTCGCGCAGCTCGAGCGCGCGAACGATATCGCCGACGTTTCCGCGCGCATACGCGGCAACTGCGCGATCCGCAGCGTCACGCAGCGACAGGGCGCGCGAAAGATTCTCGCGTTGTCTTGAGAGCACCGCTGCGACGCAGTAGTGGAGTTCCATGTACTTGAGCGGAATGGCTCCCAGTTCTCGAATCCACGACGCCGTCGGAAAAGCGCCCGTTTCTCCCCGTTTGCCCAACGCTTCGATCACGTCGACGCCTTCGCAGCGTAACAGGTCAAACCAGCCGAGATGGTTGATTCCCGCATAATCGAACGCGGCGTTTCGCCAATCTCCGCCGAACGCGTCGCAGCAATCTTTCAGCGTAGAGAAGGGCAGCTCGCAGATTGCATACCAGTTCAGCGACGGATACGCCGTGCGAGCGCAGCGCGTTAGGATACCTAGCGGCGCAGTGAGAAACAGGATCCTCGCCGCGGGCGAGGCGCGATGAATGCGCTGTAAGAGCGCATGCAGCGGAGGCCAGGATCGCCACGCGTTTGCCAAGCCACCCGGCCCCAATCCCTCGTCGCCGGGAAGGCCGAATCGCTGAGCGATCGTTTCGTCCCAAAGGCGCGCTTCGTAGCCCCCGTAGCGCGGCTGCAGCACGATCGCATCGGCCGAAGCGAATCGATCGCCAAGGTCGTCGTTTACGTTGGCAACCTCAAGCGTGCAGCAAGCGTTCAGCGATCCGATTGCGGTCGCCACGGCATGCGTCTTCGCGTCGTTCCTGCCGACCAGGGTCGCCTCAACGGGCGTGCATCGAGCCAGGGCAGCGAGCGCTAAAAACAGGTGCGGGGTACTTTGTGACCCCGCACCAACAATCACGAGACGCATTGGGTAATCGATCCACGCATTCGTGCGAAGCAGGCCGCGCCGCGCAGACACGAACCGTCTGCAGCATCGCGTACCTCAACGAGCCTATCGAGCGCGCCGAATTTGGCAGGCGCCAGGCGCTGACGCATCGCGGACTCTACGATATCGGCGTATCGGTTGCCGAGAGTGCATGCAAATCCACCGATAAGGATCACGCGTTGTGGCCCGCAGAGCTGAGCGGCATCGGCAAGGACCCATCCCAGCGGAAGCGTCGCTTCTTCGATGATGGACCAGACCCACGCGTCACCCTGCTTAGCGGCGGGTACGATATGCGACTCATTGCTAAGCCTCGACGGGTCCTCGCACGTCTGCGCGCAACGCGAATTGCGATAGAGTTCCGGATTACGGAGTGCCGCCTGGCGCGCATGCCGCTCGATTCCGCGGGCCGAGGCGATCGCACCAAGGTGGCCTCGCGAACCGCAATCGCACAATGCCGCGTCGAGCGATCGATCGACCGTTACGTGTCCTATCTCTCCGCAGAACGGTTCATCGTCCAGGACCGGCCTCGTTCGCTTACGATCGTAGAACTTCGATCCGATACCACTGCTGACGGTGACGACGATAAAACGCTCGTATCCCGTCTGCTCACCCAAATGCCAGGCTGCGGCGGACACGTCGTTCAGCAGATAAACCGGGGCTGCCGCCGCATGAGAAAGCACGCGCAAGAAGTCCGGAACCGCAGCGACGCTACCCGCTACCGTCGGTGCGCACAACGGCTTGGCTTCGCTACAAACCGGACCCGGAAAAGCTACGACGACGGCGCGCGGGCGGCCATATGCTCTGCGTTTGCGGACGATGTAGCCTTCCATCGCGAGCGCGACGGTTTCCCATACGCGTTCCGTTTGGTCGGCCGATTCGGCGTTTATCTGCAACCGTTCGACGTCGCAGGGCGCGCCGGCCCCACGGTCGATGCCGCTGCGCAAGAATGTACCGCCAAGATCGAAGACGACGTTCACGGGAGCAGTTGCAGCGCTGTTTTGATGTCTTCGTCTCGGACGCTTTGCAGGAACGCCGTGCCACCGACGCGCGTCGGTACGACGAGGTTGAGTTGGCCGCGATGGCTCTTCGTGTCTTCAAAGGCACGCCTAACCAGGCCGGCGTCGATCTTCCGCGACGAGACCGGGAGGCCGACGCGTTCGTACAGCGATCGCATTCGAACGTACAGAGGATAGTCACAAAGGCCCAGCGTCACGCTCAGCGCCGACGAAAACAGCATATCGAGCGCAACCGCTTCACCGTGATGAATCTGGTAGGACGACTCAGCCTCCAACAACGGGCTGATCGTGTGGCCGAAGTCGACCAGACGTCTTTTATCGTCCTCGAAAAGATTGGGCTCCAACTCATCCATCATCGCGGCCTGCGCTCGAAGAACGACTTCCTTGGCGACCCCCCTCGGCTCGCCAAACTTCGTTTGCATCAGACGCCGGCCGTATGTTTCTATCAGGCTAAACAGCCGCTCATCGCAAATGATCCCCATCTTGAGGATCTCCGCAATCCCGCCGGCCAGATGGCGTCCGGGAAGCGTTTGCAGAAAGCAGCGATCGGCGATGGCTCCGACGGGCGCGTGGAACGCTCCCAGCGCATTCTTCTTCTCGCGAAAGTTGAAAGCAGTCTTAATGCCGACGGCGACGTCGACGATACCAATGAGCGTCGTTGGAATGCGAACGTAGTCGATGCCTCGGCGGTACAGCGACGCCGCGACGCCGACGAGATCCATAACGGTTCCACCCCCTATGGCAACCATTACGGCGGATCTTTCCAAGTGACACCCCAGCGCGGCCGAGCAAATCCGTTCGATGCTTCGCCAGCGCTTGCCGCGTTCACCGCCTGCAAGCGTGATGCACGTCGCTAGATTCGATCGCTTCTCGAGGTACGACGACAAAGCGATCCCGTATCTTGCCATGATTCGTTTGTCCACAACGGCGAGCGTTCGGCGATCGCCGATGAGGTTGGCGAGGTTTGGATTCATTAGGTCGAAAACGGGCTGGTCAACGTTGACGACGCGGTACGAAACGCGCCGAACCGTTTCGAGGTCGAGAACCGTGCAATCGTTAGACGCATGCACTCGGCCGGAAAGACGCGAGGTCGTATAGACCGTGTAGCCGGTAATGCGCGCGCCGTAATCGCGGAATTCGAGTGCGCGCTCGCAACTCGCCAGCCACGGCGCGTCCAGAAGAATCGAGGCCGCCCCATGACGCCGCGCCGCGTCCAGAATTCCTTTTACTCCATCGAAGAAAACCGCCGGCGTGAGGTCGAGCGAATCGTTGCGCCACGACGCACCAAAGACGTCTTCGAGAGAAAGCTCGCATTCGGCCACGTTTGCGTGTCGCGGGTCGCCATTGAAGTCGCGCAAATAGATGCGCCCCGACTCGGCAAAGTCCAAGACGAGCAAACCTCTCAGCGGGGCGTAGCTCGCGGATTGAAGCCGGCGCTCGAGCTCCGCCGGTAAACGGACGTGTTCGCCGGTTCTCCAGAGCGCCTTGGGTGCAACGGTCAATGCGGTCACAGTCGAACCTGAACGACGAAAATCTCTACGTCAACTTCGGTATCATTTCGCAACTCATGCCACTGCCCGGAGCGAACCACGGCAACGTCATGCGGACGCAAGCGGCGCTCCTCGCCATTGACGCAAACCAACGGGCGCCCTGCCGCAATGTAATAGAGTTCCTCGTTGCCCGCGTGGTAGTGCGCGCCTATCGTGGTACCGGGTGGGACTACCGTAAAGTCTACAAATTCGATAGCGCTGGCAAATGCCGACGAAGTAAGCAAGCGGCGAAATTTTATCGGCCCTTGGCCACCGTGTTCTGCGCTACGTTCGATCGCAGCGCATTCCAAGGTGGAGACGAAGCCAAGAGTCTCAGAAGACTGGACCGGTAGACCCAATTCGCCCATTGCGTTAGACCTAATTTTCCGAGAGAAATAGCAATCGCAATTGTTCGACGTCTTTTCATATGATACTACCAATACGAGGCAATTCTGAAAAGAAGAGCTCGAGGAAATTTTTTGACGTGAACGTGCCGCGCTACGACTACGCCGCGCAGTTCGGCGAAGATCTCGATGACGTCACGGAGCGAATTCGCGCCATCCTCGCGCGTGGAGAGTACGATTGCAGCCCCGAGGCGCAAACGTTTGAAAGCGCTTTCGCCGCCTTCCTCGGAATCGCGCACGCTCGCGCCGTAGGATGCGGCACCGATGCACTTACGCTAACGCTCGAAGCGCTGGATATCGGACCAGGCGACGAGGTCATCACGCAGGCCAACACGTTCTACGCAACCGTCGCGTCCATCGTGCTTGCCGGCGCTACGCCCGTACTCGTCGACGTCGACGAGGAAACGTTCCTGATAGACCCGGCCGCCGTCGAGGCGGCCGTTACGACCAGGACGCGCGCAATCATGCCGGTTCATCTGTACGGCAAACCGTCCCCCATGAGCGAACTTATCGCAATCGCTACTCGCTACAGCTTGGCAATCGTCGAAGATGCCGCTCAGGCGCATGGAGCTCGTTATCGCGGTCGGCGCGTCGGAACGTTTGGTGTCGCCGGCTGTTTCAGTTTTCATCCCAGCAAGAACCTCGCCGCCGCCGGTGATGCGGGTTGCGTTGTGACGGAAAGCGCAGCGCTCGCCCTTCGAATCGAAGCGTTCCGGAGGCACGGTCAGGCCGTCCTTCACCAACACGACTGTCTCGGCATCAATAGCAAGATGGACGCGCTTCAGGCCGTCGTCCTTGCCTCGAAGTTGCCAAAGCTCGATCGTTGGAACGCACAGCGAAGGTCGATCGCGCACCGGTATCGCAGCGCGCTGAGCGATTTGGAGGTCTCTTTTCAACAAGAGGACCCCGAGGACGAACACGTCTACCATCTTTTTCAGGTCCGCACACCGCGCCGGGACGACCTGCTGGAGTGCTTGCGACAAGCCAGTGTAGACGCGATCGTGCGGTATCCTCGACCCGCGCATTTGCAGCCGGCCTTTGCTCGATTCGGCTGGAAACCGGGGCAATTCCCACGAAGCGAAAGGCTCGCGCGCGAACTCTTGTGCTTGCCCATTCGTCCCGACCTGACGCTCGAGGAGCAAACATACGTCGTAGACCTCGTGCGCGAATTCTACGCTGCCGTACCGGCGTGAGCGTTCGCGTAGCAGTCGTAGGCTGCGGGCGCATGGGCGCCGAACGCGTTCGAGCGGCACAACGCTACGGAGCAGAGGTGGTCGGAGTCACGGACGCCGACTTGGCGAGGGCGAACTCTTTCGCACTAACTCATGCGACAAGAGCCTTTCCAACCGTCGAAAGCTTGCCGTGGAGCACGATCGACGCGCTCTTCCTCTGTACGCCGCCGTCTTTCCGCAGCGAGCCTATCCGCTGCGCGGTTCGTAACCATACGGCCGTTTTCATCGAAAAGCCCTTAGCGATCGACGCAGCCGCGGCTCGCGAACTCGTGGAGCTCGTAGAGGGTTTTGCGGCGCCCACGGCCGTTGGATACATGAACCGCTATCGTGCCGGCGTGCGACTAACCAAAGGTCTTATCGGCTCGACTTCGCTTGTGGGCATATCGTGCAATTGGGCGTCCAAAGCCTACGCCGTTCCCTGGTGGATCGACTGGCAGCAGTCGGGAGGTCCGATCAACGAACAAGCGACGCATATCGTCGACCTCTGCCGCTACCTCGGCGGCGAGGTTACCGAGGTCGAAGCCCTTGGAGGCGAAAGCGAAACCCGTTTAGCCGTTGCTCTGCGCTTCGCAAGCGGCGCGCTTGCAACGTTGCTCTACACGTGCGAGGCCTCTGAAAAGTGCATCGACCTTCTCGCAGTTACCTCCCAAGGTTACGTGCGACTAAGCGGCTGGGACTTCACCATGCAAACGAACACGATCAACGGCATATTGCAACCGGACGACGATTCACCGTATCACGCAGAAACCTCAGCGTTCCTGGGGGCCGTACGATCGCATAATGCCGATGCAATCCTTTGCAACTTCGTGGACGCGTTTCGCACGCAGGTCGTGGTAGATCAAATACGCGAACGACTAAAGCCCAAGCTTTGTACCGCCGTATGACCGACTTCTCCGAGCGGCCGTGGCGCGCGCGCGTGCGTCGTAAGCTTCTCGACACGCCGTACTTCTCGGTGCTGCTTCAAGACGTAACGGTGACCGACGGATCGCTCCGGCAGTACTACACGATCACCTTCCCCGGGCCTGCGGTGGGGGTCATACCATGCCGCGGTCAGGAGATACTCCTGGTTCGCCAGTACCGCTTCATCGTGGACGAATACGTCTGGGCGATACCTTCTGGGGGCACAACGAGAAATGAAACCGCCGCCGAAGCCGCGCTTCGCGAACTGCGAGAGGAAACGGGCTACACCGCCGGCGTCCTTGAGCCGCTCGTCTGGTATTACGCCTCCTACGGTTGCAGCGATCAGCGCTTCGAAACTTTTGTGGCGCGGGACGTTCGTCCGACGAACGCCCCTTTCGACCCCAACGAGGTCATGGAGACGCGCTGGTTCTCACGTGTGGAGATATTGGAACTCCTAAAGCAGAACGGCATCGTAGACAGCCTCTCCCTTTCGCCGTTGTTATTCCTGATGTTGGATCGCGTCGAGCCGTAAGGCAAAAGCGCGAGCGAGATCGCGCGGATGCAAAACGATATTCGGATTGACTTCTACTTCGAGGTCGCCGGCCTTGTACCGGCGGTATGCGTCACGAAGTGCAGCCGTCGCCTCTGGAACGTCGCTTGCAAACCAGCCCAGTCGATGCCCCTCGATGTATTCACGCAAGGCACTACTGCGCGGACCGAACGCCAAGATCGGCCGGCGCGATCCGACGTACTCGAAGATCTTACTGCCGAGCTCGCCAGAGGTCGCTTCGTCCATGTTGAGAAAAATCAAGAGGTCGGAGGCGCGCCGTTGCGCGCAAAGGGCTTGCGACCTTGGAATGGCTGCATGTCGTTCCACGAGATCCGCTACACCGAAGTGGCGCGCGAGTTCGTCAACAAAGTCGCAGTTGGTCCCAAGAAACACGATTCTAGCATCGGCGGCAGCGTCATTTCGATCGCGAAGCTGAGCGAGCGCTTCGAAAAGGAGCTTCGGCGAGCGCTGGCCGTCGTACATCGAGCCCGTGTAGCAAAGCTCGAAACGATGCGGGCGGATCGCCTGAAAAGGCAGCCAGTCAGCCAGGTTGCAGGCGTTCGGAATGACGCTCACGTCGCGATGGTGCAGAGATCCCAAGCTTGCACCGATGGCATTTGAAACCGTCGTAACTGCGCTCGCGCGACGAATCAACATGCACTCGAAGCCTCTCTCCAGACTCACTCGGAAGCGACTTCGCCTAAAGTACGGATTGCCGGTCCACAGATCACGATAATCGGCAATCCAGGGCAAGCCGCGACATTTCGCTATTGCCGCCGCCACGACGTGCGCCGTAGGCGGATATGCGGTGCTGATAATTGCATGGAGCCGCTGCCGTCGCGATAGCGCCAAGCCGACGCCGATTGCCGGGAAGAGCCACCCCGCGTTGCGATCCGGAAAGGAGAACGCCCCTTTGGCCCAACGCAGAGCGCGACGCATCCGCGACGGGCGCGGGGCAGGTTCATGATTGACATCCTCCAGCGCTTCGCGAATCCGCTGCTCCATTGCTGCTCCATGAACATCAGCTGTAACGATTTCACACCCAACGTCCGGTGTCGCTCCGAGGGGACGCGTAAGAACCGTAACGTTCCAGCCGAATTCCGGTAGGTGAGCGGCAAGAAATCGCGGACGCAGCGCACCAGCAACGGGCTCAGGTGGAAAATAGTACGTGACGAGAAGCGCGCGGCGCATTTCTACCCTTTAGTTTACTGATAACCGGGGCCATGCAGATAACCGCTCGCTGTTCCTTTAAGGCCGGAGCGTATCTTTGCTCTTTTTCGCAATACCCCGGACTCGAACCTTGCCCGACGAACGCGAACTGTTATACTATCACGATTGCAACCTACGATAGCATGTCGTGTAGTATCACCTGCACCATTTCCCCCAGCCGAGCGAACTCTCCGCTAACCAGAATATCGCTTTCTCGATCCTGCCTGGGATAACGAACACCGTAGCTGTCAGCTTGACGGCATTCCCGCGACCGTGATTCTTGTGCCGGGGCAAATTCATCACTGACTTGCAGCATGGCGAAAGGACTTGTTCTCTCAAAGTGCGCCAGTGAAATGGTAAACGTCTTGGGCGTCGATGCGAACAACAATATTATTCTAGGCGCTGGCGCACCAACGCCAAGTTTAGTCTCACACGACACCGCTGCGTTAGCTGTTTCGTCACCCTCGCCGGCGACACTCAACCAGTTCACAATCACACCACCGCAGTCGCCCCCGAATCAGCCCGGAAGTACCGTGCATCTAACTGCTAAAGTTACGCCTGGCAGCGGCAGTGCCGCAACGGCGGTAACGAGTTCAGCGATCTCGATGACGTTCAATCAGGATATATGCGGCTATATCACCAAATATTCGGCGGGAATTAGCGAGGGAGTGAATTGGATCACAGCTGGCCCTGATAGTAGTCTGTGGTTTTCCGAGAGTGACCGCATCGGCAAAATTACCACAACGGCGGTCGTTACTGAATACAAGACATGTTCAATCCATGTACCGCCCACCATCGAATAGCCTTGTTTCGGGCTTTTTGTTTGGGCAGGTGCGTATAGCGCCATCACCCCGTTGGTTCGCCCAGATTCGACGTGCCTAGAAGTCGTCAGGTGGCTTTAGTGAAGGCTCTTGGTGAAGGAAGTACGATGCCGGATATTTTGCGCGAATCGTTTTGAACGCGCGCGGCCGTTGGTTAAAGTCAAAGGTGTCGGCTATGCCATTTGCACGAACATCGGTGTAGCCTTTCGCTTCAGTCCCCAGCGGTGGTAATTGAAAAGTCTCTTCGATGAACTTGAGAATGCTGCCGAACTCATAAGTCGTGTGAGAAACATAGCCGGCCTTTTGGCCCCGCGCGATTCGTGAGTATGGCGAAATGACGATGCAGGGTACACGAATACCCAATCCCAAGTAGTCGAGGTGCGGCGGCGGAACATTGTCGTAAAAGCCGCCCCAATCGTCCCACAAGAGGAAGACCGCGCTCGAGCGCCAGTATTGGCTCGTGCCGACGGCATTTACGACGGATGCCACCCAAGATGGGCCGGTGTCGCTATCGTTTCCCTGATGGTCGGAATTTTGGTAGTCGGGAACTACCCAGACCACGCTCGGGAAATTCGCGCTTTCGAGGTCCGTCAGGACTTTCGTCTCCGGAAAAACGAGGTTGTTCTGATCGGAACCGTCATATACTTGCCGTATCGCCGCGAACGACGACCAGACCGCGCCTTCAACTCCGACCGGAGGCGCGTAATACCGCCAGCTAATATGCGCCGCGTCGAGCGTGTCCGCCATTGTCTCAAACTGTGCGAAGCAGGGGAATGGCCCATTGTTGAATTCTTTACGGCGCGGGTTGACGACGAAACTCCGTGTTCCCACTACGGCATTGCATCCCCAAAAACTCCCCGCAGGAGGATCGGCCTCCGCCAACCTCTGCGGCTTGATCTGCGTGTTGCCGTCGATTAAATCGAGATGGGCGGTAAAGCTGGCGCCCAGCTCGGTGGGGAACATTCGATCCGCGAGAACGTACCGCTTTGCCAACGTCCAGTATGGCTCTATTTCGTTTCTTGGCACGTAGGCGTACGTAAAGGTGGTGGGCTCGCCGTATGAGTTTCCGCCACCGAAACCGTCCATTTTCCCGCCATCCCAAGCTGCGAGAGCGGCTTCCCATTTATTATCGATGAAACCCCCTTGGGCCAAACCAACTGGTTTTAGTCGAATCCGTTTTGCACCCTGATATCCGTAGCTGGGAGCGTCTGCTCCCGAAAAGCCACTAAAGAGATTGTCGAGTGTGCGGTTTTCTTGAACAATGATGATGACGTGTTTAATTCGTCCCGCTGGGCTCCCGGAGAGGTTCGAGCCGGCGACGTCGAGTGACTCAGGTAGGGCGGTCGGAATCGAGCGGTTGCTTCCTGCGCAAGCCGCTACTATCGAGCAAACGCAAAGCAGAAGTACTGCGGAACGGGGTTCCTTCAACGCCACGGTCTTTCTGTAGCTTTAGCAATCTTGAATCGGCTGTGAGACATTTAGGAAGGGCCTCGGGCACTAGGTCCGCGAGAGGAAGGTCCCAGACGCAAATCCGAACGGGTGCCTCTGAGCGATTGAACTTTTACCGTCGGCGCACGCATAGCGCGCTCCGCTCAGCCAGCGCGGGACCGAAAGCATCACAGAGGTCAAGCTGAAATGCTCATGAGCTTTTAGCGGTGCTGGGCCATTACATTGAGGATGCTCATCAACGTCGGAGCCGGACACCAACGCGTGGTGCGAGCCGCGTGGATGTTGTTCGTTCTCCCTATCGCCGCAATCGGGAGCTTGCTTCTTCAAGGACGATACCCGGTTGCCGACAATGCCATGTTTGCCTACGCGGGCAGAGCGATCGCGGAAGGACGTCTCTTGTACGTCAATGTTTGGGACAACAAATTACCGGGTGTTTACTATGTCAACGCGCTTTGGCAAATCCTCTTCGGGCAACGGTACGTGCTTCACGCTGCCGCAGAGATCTGCATTGCCCTTCTATCGGGGACCCTCCTCGCGCTCGTGTTGCGAAGCCTTTCGGTGCGCGCTTGGCTTCCGACACCTGTCGTCTTGGTGCTACTCCTCTGTCTCGCGTTGCCGCTGAACACTACCGAGGCGTACGCGTTACCGCTGCTGCTGGCGGCGGTCCTCGCAGCGCGCCACGCATTCCCCTTCTTATCCGGAGTGCTCGTCGGCATCGCGGCGATGTTCTGGGTCCCGTCCGTTCTCATGTGCCTGCCGCTTTCATTGCTCGTGCCACGAAGATCGTGGCCGGCGCTCGGCCTTGGAACGCTCGCGCCACTGCTGGCGCTCTTTGCGGCACTTGCATGGATGCTGCATCACAGCGGACTCGTAACTTTGATCCGAAGCTGGACGGCGTACGTCTCCACGCCGCCCAACACCGCGGCGCATCACCGGCTGACGTTTCTGAATCGGTTCGCCGCCTTGTGGAGTGCACTTTCCAACCTTTGGGTGGGTTCCATTGCAGCAGGCGCGACGCCGTTATTTGCGATTCTCCTCGGGACGCTGCGACGGCCCGCCACGCAGGCGCAGCGTTTCGGGCTCTACTGGACGGCTGCCATGCTTGCCGGAACATTTACCGGCACCCGATTTTACTCGCACTACTTCATTCCGTCACTTGCGGCGATGCTTTTCACGATCTCTGCGTATGGGGCGAGGAAGTTCCCGAGCATCGTTTGGATTTCAGCGCTCTGCGTCTCGGCATTCTTCGCGATACGCACTTTTCAAGAGGTTCGCACGATATGGTTCGTCACCGACGCACGATCGGCGCTCGCTGCGAGAGTCGCCGCAGTCATGGGCCCGATCGTCGATGGCAAATTCACGCTCCAAGTCGATTCTTATCGTCCCGAGCTCTATCTCGCGCTGAACCCGAAGTTACGAAGTCGCTACGAAATCGTCGCACGCGCGAACGGCCCGTTCCTCGGGAACGCGATACAAGCGCTTCCCGAAGCCGACATCCGCGTAAGTACCTCAGGGGATGCGGAGCCCGGCGTGCGCATCTGTGCGAAAACCAGCCGTCCTTGGCGCATATTCGCCTCACGCAGCGTCGCGTCGCAATTTGCGGCGTGTCCGTAGCATCGATTGGGTACTAACCCGGTGGCCTGCCGGACGTGGCGGCAGCGATGTTCAATTGCACGAGCGCAGCGCGATCGCCTACGATATCGATCGCAGTGATGCGTATCCACGCCGCCCCCGGTTTACCGTCAAGAAATACAGGTTGTGCGGCGCGCGCACGCCCTAAGAACGTCCGTGTAACGGCCAGTAAAAATAGGCGGAATCCGCCCGCAGCTATAGGATTGTCTACTTACGGACGGCTCTTCGCCACCTCGTTCCTGCGCGCAATTTGCGCTTTTCACTGACGAGTCAGGTAAAAGGCAGCCACAATAGTAATGACGATCATGCCGAAAAAACAAAAAACCATGTATAACTTGTCCTTTTGCGCGCGGTTCATCGTTCGAGTTGCCCTCTTTGCGAGCGTACGCTCAAACGATGGAGCGACTCCATACCGAGAATTACGTAGGCGCGTAAAACCGCCGGATGTGAATGCAATGCGGTGAGGTACGAATGTGATGCCGAACCGTTGAGCATGTTTAAATGCCACTGCCGCGACTGCCAGCACGTTACTGGCGGCCCGTACTCGCCGGTTGTCTATTTACCGCTGAAATCGTTCAAGATCACAAACGGATCGCTAAGTCACTATGCCACCGAGAGCATGGCATTTCGCAAAAACTTGCGCGGATTCTGCAGTACGTGCGGATCACGCATCTCCGGGGGCGAAACCGAAGCCGGCATCGGTATCGTCGCCGGAAGCTTGGGCGGTTCTACGCTGTTTCGATCCCAAGTCGAGATGCACGTCGCTGACGCGGAGCCTTGGGACAGCCTTGACCCCGCTATTCCGAAGTTCGATCGGTATCCGCCGATGTGACCGATTCGTTAACGTCGTGAGGATTTTGCAGCTATTTCCTTCAAGCGAAATCGTACAATGCGATCGATCAGTTCCAGCGGAAGTTGTTCGTCAAATGGAAACTGCACGGATCCCTTAGCGAAGGTATACTCCCGAAGCTCGTTCTTAAAAGCCTTGATTGCTGACGCCCGCGGATAGAATCCGATATGGTGCGAATGGGCCGCGAACCATACGAGTATTTCGCGTTGCTGAAAGGCAGGGACGCCATAGCTGATTGTCTCTTCGGCCTCGGGCGCCGCCTTTTTGATAGTCGACCGCATTGCCGCGAGCAGGCGCTGCACACGCTTGGGGAATCCTGAAGCGTATTCGCTAAAATCCTCCGGCTGAATGCTCATGCGATTTGCCTACAACCCTGTTTGTAACCTTGGGAGAACCGCTTTCTTAAAGGGGCAAGTACGGTCCGCCACCATTGCCGCCGACCGCTGGAGCGCGGTCTAATGAGCTCCCGGGAGGATGTCGGTGCGTTTGAATATGGGCCAACCGACCTAGCGAAGGCTCGCCGGAAGCACCTTAAGGCTCTCCCTGGTCTACCGGCGCCCCGTCCGCGCAGGGCCCGTACGATAGACACATGGCGTGCTCTCTGAGCGTCGTTATTCCTGTTTACAATGAGGCCGCTAGTATCGGCGCTCATCTCGCACGCCTTTGCGCCTATCTAAGCGAGCGCTTCGGCGACGACTACGAGATCGTGGCCGTCGATGACGGCAGCCAGGATCCGACGGCCAATGCGTTGCTGGTTGCCTCGCGGGACGTCCCCGAGCTTCGAGTCGTCACGCACGAGCGAAATCTCGGCCTCGATGCCGCTATCCGGACGGGCATCGATGCGGCCCACGGCGAGGATATCGTCACCTTTGACGCCGATTTAACCTATGCCCCAAGTACGATCGGCGTTTTGGTTGACGCCCTCGAACAAGAAAATGCTGACGTCGCGCTCGCATCGCCGTTCTTACCAACCGGCGAATGCCGCGGCGTTCCGTGGATGCGCCGACTCTTCAGCGTCTGCGCGAATCGGTTTCTCTCCTACGCTCTGCGCGGGCGCTTTCGCACGCTCACTTGCGTCGTCCGTGCGTACCGCGCGCAAGTCGCGCGCGCTCTTCTCGAAGAGAACCCGCAACTCGAAGTTACCTTTGGCCTCCTCTTTGCTGCGTATCGATCCGGATATCGCATCACCGAAGTACCTGCGACGCTGGATTGGTCGCAGCAACCAAAACAACGCACGAAGCGTACGTCCTTCTCAAAACTGGCCCGTCGTACGTGGGCAATCGGCATAGCTGGCATCCGCATGCGCCCCATTACCCTTCTCGTCATCCCAGGACTCATTCCGGCATTACTGCCGACCGTTGCAGCCGCGGCTTTCTTTCTCGGACTTTCCCCAGCGCGAATTGCCGCTGCAACGGCCTGCACGCTCGCCGTACAGTGCGCAAGCATTGCCTTTGCTAGCCTTCTGCTCGCCGAATCCCTCGCGAGGGACTCGGCATGGAAACGTGTGATATGCAGTCTGTCCAGTTCCCGAACGATCAGGACTATACGGGGCGAAGCCTCGGAGCAGCCGAGCGCGATGCTCTCGCCGCCGTTATCGCTTCGGGAACCCTAACCAGCACAAAAGGAAGCGCTGTAAAGCGTTTCGAGCTCGAGTTCGCGGCGTGTATGGACACACGCTATGCGATCGCATGCTCGTCGGGCAGCGCCGCGATTCATGCAGCAATTGCCGCACTCGATATGGAGCCCGGTGATGAAGTCGTTACGACGCCCATCACCGATATGGGCGCGCTCGCGCCGATTCTCTATCAAACCGCAATTCCCGTATTTGCTGACGTCGATCCAGTAACGCTCAACGTCACCGCCGAGACCATTGGGAGGGTCCTTTCGCGGCGAACGCGCGCCATTATTGTCACGCATCTCTTCGGAAACCCGGTGGACCTCGGGCCGATCATGGCATTGGCGGACCGAATGCGCATTCCCGTTATCGAGGACTGCGCGCAAGCGTTTCTCGCAAGCTACGACGGTCGGCCGGTAGGAACGTTCGGAAAGATCGCCTGCTTCAGCTTGCAGCAAGGCAAACACATTACGTGCGGCGAGGGCGGGGTAGTCGTAACCTCTGACGCGGCGTTAGCGCGGCGCGTCGAGCTTTTCATCAACAAGGCGTGGGGTTACGGCGACGAGCATCCGGATCATTATTTTCTGGCTCTGAATTACCGAATGTCCGAGCTTCAAGGTGCGGTCGCGTATGCGCAGATGAGCAAGCTCGCCGATCACGTCGCCATCCGCCGTGCGCGCGCCGCCGAGCTGACCGAAGCGCTGAGCGGTATCCGGGGAGTTTATCCGCCCCGCGCATCCAGCGGCATTTCTCCCTCGTATTGGAAGTACGCACTTCACATCGATCGGGACATCATCGCTGGAGGGCCCGGCGCTCTCGCACTCGCACTAAAAGACGACGGCATTGCTGCCGCCCCTCGCTACATTCAAAAGCCGGCCTTCATGTGCGAGGTCTTCGCTCGCCGGCGCACGTTCGGCAAAAGCGGTTTTCCATTTTCGATCGCGAGACCGGAAGCGATCGACTACGATCCCGCCCGTTTCCCGGGAGCGATGGATGGCTTGGCAAGCGTACTCGTGCTTCCGCTCAACGAACGGTACACCGCGGCGCACGTCGCGCACGTCGCCACCGCGATTCGCAAAGCGGCGCGAACCACCGAAAGCATCGTCGCATGAAACAGCCATTGCGGCTGGCTTTGATCGGCGCCGGCGCCATCGGACGCGTTCACGCGCAGACGGTTACGGACTCTTCTTTCGCGCACTTAGTTGCCGTGTGCGATCCCGACGAACAGCAGGCCCGCGCTTGTGCCCCTGCCGGGACGCCCACCTTTCCATCAGTTGAAGCCATGCTGGGCAGCATCGCCCTGGATGCGGCGATCGTTGCGACGCCGCCAAACCTGCATTGCGCGATATCCGAGCAACTCTCCAGCAGCGGCGTTCATATCTTGTGCGAAAAACCGTTGGCGATTACAACCCTGGCGGCGCGCTCCATGCTGCGGACCGCGCGTCGAAACGGTATCGTGCTGACCATGGCCGCCAAGTTTCGCTTCGTCGAGGACGTACGCCGCGCACGATCGATCGTCGCAAATGGAGGCATCGGAGAGCCGCTGCTCTTGGAGAACGTTTTTACGTGCAGCACGCCGATGCACCAGCGTTGGAACAGCGACCCAGCGATATCCGGGGGCGGAGTTATTATCGACAACGGAACGCATGCAGTCGACCTCTTTCGCTACATTGCAGGCCCATTGATCTCGGTGCGAGCGCATGAAATTCAGCGCTTCCAAGGTCTAGCCGTCGAGGATACCGCGATTCTGGAAGCTCGTAGCGAGTGCGGCGCCGTCGCATCGAGCGATCTGTCCTGGACAATCGACAAGCAACGACCGTACTACCTGCGGATTCACGGAACGACGGGCGCCATCGAACTGGGATGGAAAGCTTCGCGCCTTTGCGATCGCGAGGGAAACTGGTCGATCTTCGGGGCCGGATACTCTAAGAGTGCTGCGTTCGTTGCGGTGCTGGAGAATTTCGTCCGGGCGATCCACGGCGAGCAAATGCCTGAGGTTTCGGCGTCGGATGCACTGGCATCAGTGGCGGCGATTGAGGCGGCGTATCGATCGATGACACGAGTTGGCTGGATGGGCATTGCCGCATGACGACTACGGCGACGTCGGCAATTCATCCGACAGCGGTCGTGGAACCAGGAGCGAGCATTGGGATCGGCACGTCTCTTTGGGACAACGTTCACGTACGGCACGGCGCGATGATTGGGGACGAGTGCATCGTCGGAGAAAAGAGCTATATTGCGTACGACGTGCGCATCGGTCACCGTTGCAAGATCAACGCAATGGTCTACATTTGCACCGGCGTGACCATCGAGGACGGCGTTATGGTCAGTGCCGGGACGATCTTTACCAATGACCGATATCCGCGCGCGACGACGCCGGATCTCCTTAGCTTGCGCTCGAGCGATCCCGACGAGAGCACGCTCTCGACGCTCGTCCGAGCCGGCGCGACGATCGGCGCGAATTGCACGATCGGGCCGGGCGTCGAGATCGGGCGCTTCGCGGTTGTCGGCATGGGTTCGACGGTGACGAAGTCGGTACCCGATTTTCATCTTGCGATTGGCACACCGGCTCATTCAGTCGGATGCGTTTGCCGCTGCGGGCGCCCGCTGTTGTGGTTTTCAGATCACGTCGAGCGGCTGAACGCCGTAAGCTGCGCCGCCTGTGGACGGCGATACGGCCTTCGCGGGCGAGAGGTGTGCGAGCAGCTTTGATGCGGACGACACGTCGTTGCGCGATCGTCGGCGGTGGAATGCTCGGCATCGGCCTAGCCCTCAACCTGTCTCGCAGCGGCAAACGCTCCGTTACCGTATTTGAAGGTGCGCCTCATCTCGGGGGACTAGCCGCCCCATGGGAACTGGGCGGCGTGCGCTGGGACAAGCACTATCACGTTATCCTTCCGTCGGATCATCACTTGCTCGCGTTGCTGCACGACATAGGTCTCGAGAATGAGCTCTGTTGGTCGCCCGCGCGCAGCGCTTTTTATATTGATGGCAACCTGTACCCCTTTACCACTCCAATCGATTTTCTGCGATTTCCACTCGGCATTCGCGACAAGCTACGTCTGCGCGATACCATCGCCCAAGCGCGACGGCTTCCACCCGAAGGTCCCTGGCGGCAGCTTAGCATCGAGCAATGGCTGCGAGCGGCCGGTGGGGATAGTCTCTTCGAGCGCGTCTGGCGACCCCTTCTGCGCGCCAAGCTCGGCAACGATTATGATGGAGTCTCGGCGTCATTCATCGTTGCAACGATCAAGCGGCTGCAATCAAACGACTCGAGGCGTCTGCGCGGTAAATTCGGCTACGTCCGCGGCGGTTACGCGACCATTATTGACCGTCTCGCTCTGGTTTTAGGCGAGCTCGGCATTCGCATTCGGTACAGCGCGCCGGTTCGGCGCATCGAGCAGTCAGCCGGATCACTCGCTGTTGAGACGCTCCTTGGGCGCGACGAGTTTGATGAAGTGATCGTCACCCTTCCGCCGCCGGTCGCCGCCGCGCTCTGCCCTTCATTGTCGGAGAGCGAGCGCGAACGCTGGTCGCGGGTCCGCTATCGCGGCATTATTTGCTCCTCGCTTCTTCTCGACCGCCCACTTGGAAACGCGTACGTAACCAATCTCGCCGACGAAACGCTGCCCTTCACGGGCATCATCGAAATGACAAACCTCGTCCACCCCGGAACGTTCGGCGGCCGACATCTCGTGTATCTCCCACGTTACGTTGCGGCGGGCGATCCCTATGCGGACCGAACGAACGAACAAATCTCCGCCGACATCTTCAGCACGCTGGGAAGAGTTTTTCCTCGCTTCGATCCTGTCGACGTCCGAGCGTTTCGTGTTTCGCGCGTACCCTATGTTTTCGCTCTGCCTGAATGCGCGCCCGGGCGGGATTTGCGCGATTTCCATACCTCGATTCCCAACGTGTACTTGGCCTGCTCGGCCCAGATCGCAGAAGGCACCCTCAACGTCAATGAAACGCTCGCACTCGCCGCACGAGCCGCAGCTACGATTGAAGCCGGATCGAGCGGCACGAGGGTCAGCGCAGCATGAGCGTAAAACGCTTGGCGAGCCTGTCGCTGGACCTCGACAATCTCTGGTCGTATCTGAAAGTTGCCGGCGACCCGTCGTGGGATCGCCTGCCGTCGTACTTTGAGATTGCCGTTCCCCGCATTCTCGATTTTCTGCGGCACCGAAATCTGGAGATTACCGTCTTCATCGTCGGCCAGGATGCTGCGTTGGCCGAGAATGCGCCGTGGCTGGAAGCGATTGCCGCTGATGGGCACGAGCTTGGAAATCATTCCTTCGACCATGAGCCATGGATCGCATCGGCGCCTTATGACGATGTATGCCGCGAGATCGCTCGCGCCCATGAAGCAATCGCCAGTGCGTCCGGGCAAGAGCCGATTGGCTTTCGCGGACCCGGCTTCGCGTCGTCACCGGCGTTGCGTCGCGCCCTGATACACAACGGATACCGATACGATGCTTCTCGCCTGCCAACGTTTATCGGGCCGTTAGCGCGCGCGTACTACTTTCGCGCTTCCCACATGAAACAGGACGCGCGCCGCAAGCGTGCGGTTCTCTTTGGTTCGTGGCGGGAAGGATTGGGATCGAATCGGGCACGACCGACTGCCGCGCGGGAGGGAACGATCGTGGATATTCCGGTCACAACGATGCCGATTACGCGGCTTCCAATCCACTGCAGCTACCTCCACTATCTTAACGTGATCTCGCCGAAGTTAGCTGACCGCTACTTCGAGTTCGCTCTGAACCTCTGTAACATGACCGGAACGATGCCGTCGCTGCTGCTGCATCCACTCGACTTTCTCGGCAGCGACGACGCGCCCGCGTTACGGTTTTTTCCAGTCATGGAACGCAACCATGAAGCGAAGCTTTCGGCAACCGAACGCTTCATCGATGCCTTCGCGGCACGCTATCGCATCATTCCTCTGCGCGAACACGCGTCGTTCGTTGCCAGCCCTGCTCAAAAACTAACGTGACACGTCGGTGGACGTACGCCGTGGCTCTCGCGATTGTTGCTGTGGCCGGCATTCGGATTGACACGTTTCACAATCGGCAATGGCCTTTCGACGGTTATGTCTACGCGATACAAGCCCAAGTCGATGCTGGAGTTCCTTATCCGGCCGCTCGAGCTGCGGCACGCGCATTCTATCGCAACACGCCAGGTATGAAGACTCGGGCAGCCCAGGCCAGCTTTAATGACGCATATCCGACATGGTGGGCGCTCTTCAAGCCGCGTATCGTCTATCCATGGCTTGCCGCGCGCTTGTGGCCGCGCTGCGCATTTTGAAAGCCTGTTCCTAGTGTCGAACGCCGCATTTGCCATTTCAGTGGTTTTGCTCTATCTGATTTTCCTGGAGTTTGCGCAAGTCGAGGTGGCAGCACTTCTCGCTGCGACTCTCGCTCTCGTGCCCGTCTATCGGGTAACGGCGATTAGCCCCATCACCGACATGACCGCTTTTGCGTTCTGGTGCGCGGCACTCTATGGGATGCTTCGTTACGCACGAAATGGCGACGGGCTTTCGCTCGCGGTCTATACGGTAGCAGCCGTATTGATGTCTCTCAGCCGGCCGATTGCTTACATCCCGTTCTTTGGCGGGCTAGGCCTAGCAGCCTTCGGCCTCGCCTTCCGAGATCGCACGCTGCTCGCGCGTGGCGGGATTCTTGCCTTCATCGCCGTTGTCGCCTCGCTCCCGCCGCTTCTGATTGCAGCGCAAGCACATGCGCCCGGATTCATTCCTCTGATGGCACAGCTCCGAGCGATGAGCGCCCACCCGCTGGGCTCTCTTGCGCAGTGGTACTGGCACGCAGTGGAAATAACGTTCGCGTTTACCATCGTTACGGTTGCGATTTCCGTCGTCGGACCAATCGCGATGGTTGCACTGTTGGCGCTGCCAAGGCGTATGGAAAGCTGGATTCTGCTCGCCGCGCTGTTTTCAACCGGATTGACCGTCCTCATCAATCCCATTCCGAGCGACGTAGAGCGCGTGGTTATTCTGCCAATGCTGCCCGTCGTCGGTTGCGGATTGGCCGCTTCATTATGCTTTGGCTCGCGCCAGTTTGAGCTTACGCAACCACATGAGGAACGCGGTTAGGAACTAGGCCGGGAGCAATGCCTATCGCGGCATAGATCAGCCCCTGGCGCTCCAACGAGTCGTTAGGATTGGCCTCACAAACCAGCAGGACCAATGGCCCAGGCGCGGCGTGCGCCGGGCCCTAACGGGCGCACGTCTGCCACTGGTACGCTTTTGTGCCTGCATGAAACGAACGCTCGCACCTGTGCAGCTTGCCAAAGCCGTTGCGTTCGCCGCTTTGGCCATAACAACGGCTTGCAATGGCAACGCCGTAAGGCCGCCACTTGCAGCAGAACCGTCCCAAAACGACGACCACGCGCAGTTTGCGACCCACCACTACATTAAGCACGTCGTCATCGTCATCCAGGAGAATCGAAGTTTCGATAACCTCTTCGATGGCTTTCCCGGCGCCGACACCCAATCGTTCGGCTACATGAGCAACGGTACGAAGGTCGCGTTACAGCCAATTCCGTTCGAAAGTCCACGAAATAGCGCACTATTTTCAAACCGGCGTCATGGATTGGGATAACGGCAAAATGGACCGATTTAATCTTAACGGCACGCACAGCGGCCACACGGTCGCGGAAGTTTTGCCTACTCGTACTTGGAGCGCAACGAAGTCGCACCGTACTGGACGATGGCCAAGCGGTACGTATTGGCCGATCACATGTTCCCTACCATGTTCGGCCCCAGCTTATACCGCGCATCTCACTCTAATCGCCGGCACTGCGGACCTTACGCGCACCATTAAGTGAAGCGGACCTCCCAAGCAACGACCCATGGGGCTGCGATGCCCCGACCGGTACGACGACGCGAACGGTCGACGTGAATCGCAGCCATCGGCGTGGGGCCATTTCCATGCTTCACGCAGTTTCGAACGATGGCCGACACGCTCGACGCCGCCGGCGTTTCGTGGAAGTACTACGCTCCGGCGATCAGTGGAAATGATCCGGGCGGCGACATTTGGTCGGCATTTGATTCGATCGAGCGCGTGCGGGAAGGCCCCGACTGGAACGAGCACGTCGTCTCTCCACCGCAACAAATGCTTGACCGACGTCGCCAACGGCAAGCTCGCCGGCGTCACCTGGGTGGTTCCGGATTTCTTGTGGTCGGATCATCCGGAGGCCGGTACCGATTACGGCCCGTCTTGGGTCGCATCGATCGTCAACGCGATTGGCACGTCTCCGGATTGGAAATCGACGGCTATCGTCGTGCTCTGGGACGATTGGGGAGGTTGGTACGACAACGTTCCGCCTCCGCAGCTCGATTTCCGCGGACTTGGCATTCGCGTCGGGTGCTTGATCATTTCACCGTACGTTCGCCCGCACGTCTCGCACACAGTTTATGAATTTGGAAGTGTCTTAGCGTTCGTCGAGGACGTATTCAAGCTGCCTCGGCTTGGTCCCGAAAGGGCTGGGTACACGGATTCGCGCGCGACAAGCATCATCGATAGCTTTGATTTCTCGAAACCCCCGAGAGCGTTTAAGACGATTGCCGCGCCGTACCCGGCCTCGTTCTTCGCAAAGCACGCTCCATCACTGCGCGCGCCAGACGATCAATAAGATTCTTGATTGGGCTTGAGCTTCTGCAACCACATGAGGAATGCGGTTAGAAACAGCAGTGCGGGCGCAATCCCGACAGCGGCATAGATCAACCGCAGCGCGAGGCCGCCGGGTGAGCCGATATGAACCGCGTACATTGCGGCCCGGATGCGCGAGGCTAACGGAAAGTTGCGCTCGTCGTACACCTGCGTCACCCGACCGGAATACACGTTAACGGCGGCATAGCTGTAGCCGTAGGGATCAGAATCGCCCGGGACGCGCGTGCGTACGACCAACGTTCCGTTCACCGGCATATACACCAATGTAAGCTCGCCGGGCAGTGCTGAGCGCCCGATCGCGGCGAGCCGATCGAGGTCCAACATTTTACCGCTGCCGCGCGCTACGGCAATTGGCTCGGAAGGTTCGGGCCAAAAAACTTGGGCCGCCGCAGTGATTGCCCACGTGAAGAAAAAGAGTACCGCGACAACGCCTGTGAGTTTATGCACGTCGTAGCTCACTTGGAAGGTCGAGCCGCGCCATCGGATCGCAAAGGCACGTCGCGCGCTCCGCCATCCCGGCCAAAGATAGAGGCCGGTAGCGCCAAGCAGAACGAGGCTCAATCCCGCAACCGCGTTCACGCTCTCCCCGCTGTCGCCGGAGAACAAACTGCCGTGCAAATCGTACAAGATCCCGATCGGGGTTCTTTGCCAGCAGACCGTCTTCAGGATCTTGCCGGTATACGGATCCACCAGCGCATCCAATCGATTCTGGCCGGCGTGCATGCTCAGGTCGTCCGTGCACCCGCGCAGACAAGAAAAAAGCAGGTGATAGACGCGCCGACCGGGGTTAGCTCGCTCGACGGTCTTGACCATGGTGCCGATTGAAACCATGCGTTGTTGCACCGCCACGTGCAGCATCGGATAGTCACGAAAGCCGCTGATCTGGTTCTCGAGCAAGATCAACATCGATCCGCTCGTACAGATAACGATCAGGTACGCAGCAAAGATGAAACCCGTGTACTGATGAACGAGAAAGAACAGGCGCCGAACGCGCGCGGCTATTTCTGCTCCAAGTGGCCGCCGAACTCGTAGCGCATCGCGGAGAGCAGCTTATTTTGGAACTCGGCGTCGCCGCGTGAGCTGAATCGCGCGTAGAGCGCCGCGCTCAGCACTGGTACGGGAACGGCTTCATCGATGGCCGCTTCGATCGTCCAGCGGCCCTCGCCCGAATCAGAAACGCGTCCTTCAAACTTTTGAAGCTGCGGGTCCTGAGCGAGCGCCTCCGCGGTCAAGTCGAGCAACCAAGAAGCGATGACGCTTCCGCGCCGCCAGACTTCGGCGACGTCGGGTAAGTTCAAATCGTATTGATAGCGCTGCGGGTCGCGCAACGGCGTCTCTTCGGCGCTCGCGACTTGCTTTTGTTTGCCGACATTTGCGGAGCGAAGGATGCTTAAGCCCTCGGCGTATGCAGCCATTAATCCATACTCGATACCGTTGTGCACCATTTTTACAAAATGGCCGGCGCCGCTTGGTCCGCAGTGCAAATATCCAAGCTCGGCTGTACCAGCCATCTTCTCGCGCCCCGGCGTACGGGCAATGTCACCGCGGCCAGGAGCCAGTGTCGCAAAGATTGGATCCAAGCGTTTGACCGTCGCATCGGGGCCGCCGATCATCATGCAGTATCCGCGCTCCAAACCCCAAACACCGCCGCTCGTTCCGACGTCCACGTAATCGATGCGGCTCACCAGCAAGCTCGCAGCACGGCGAATGTCATCGATGTAATACGAATTCCCGCCATCGATGAGCGCGTCGCCGGGCTCCATGAGCGGCGCAATCTCGGCGATGCTTGAATCGACCACCGCCGCCGGCACCATGAACCACACCGCCCGCGGCTTTTCGAGTTGTTTCACGAACTCTTCGAGCGAGTTTGCGCCGCGTGCTCCATCGGCAACCAGGGCCTTGATTGCGTTGGCGTCGCGATCGTAGACCACGCACGTGTGGCCGCCGTGCATCAACCGGCGCACCATATTTGCGCCCATTCGTCCGAGGCCGATCATTCCGAGTTGCATGAGCAGGTCTCTCTACGCCGCCTCGCGCCCCTCCTTCAGCGAGGTCCCGGCGCCGAATGTAGAGAACGGCGCCTCGGTAACGATTTGCTAACCCTTATCGTTGCCTCATGCTTCTTAGGAGTAGTGATTTGAATCTCAAACCTTATGTGTGCGTTGCAGCCTTGGCTTTTCTTGCGTCCTGCGGCCAGGGCGCTTCAACGTACAATCCAGCGGCCCCCGCGTCCCTCAACAATCCAGGATTTGTACCTGCCGCAAAATACCACGGCCCGACGTTCTCGATCGCGATCGAGCTACCGGATGCGCTGCATCCGAATAATGGAGCGAACGTTCGAAAGTCTCAAAGCAACGATGTACGTCGGGAAGAAGAAATACGTCTACGTGGGGGACGGTTACTGCCCAGCTACCTACAGCGACGGAAAGACCTACGGTTGCGAAATTCTTTCTTCCGGCTCGAAGGCGTGGAAGATCAAAAGCTCTACGTTTTTCGTCTACGCGAAGTCAGCACGCCAAAGGCTGCATTTTGGCACAGGGCCACTTCAAGGGAGCCATCGGCGAGGGCTCCGTCGTTTTCATGAACCTCAAAGCAGTCAACACGAAATCGTGCTGGTAGTTAGCGGCGCACGCCCCATCGCTTAAGCAGTTCCGCGCGCACCCGAGCCGATAGCACCATCGGCTTGGGTGCCTGCCTTGCGTGCAGCACATCGTGCACCGTTATGCGACGCAGCGTACCGAACCACGGCGGCCTTGCTTCGAATGCCAGGTTTTCGCCGTTGCTCGCACTGGCTTGGCCAACGACGTCGCCGCGATCGTCGATCTCATTTGCAACGAGGAGATATGGCGAGCCGGCGGGCACCAACGAGTTCATGTCGTACGCGGTCCCGTCGTGATAGATGAAGGCGCGCGCGGTCGAGAATCCCGCCCCATACGACACGCCGACGACGTCGCCTTCGTCATTGATTCCCGCTGCCATACTGTAGGCGTCGCTGCCGAGCGGCGGTATTTCCGTGAGGCCGCCACGGGGCGTCCATAGAAACGCGATTGGTTGCAAGTTACCCGCCTGATCGCCCGCGCCCGGAATATTGACGAAGCCGGCAACGCCGCCGAATTGGTTGATGGCGCTCGGCGTATTCCACGACACGCTGTTCACGTTCGCTAACAAGCTCGCGCGACCGTGGTTCCAGATCACCATGTGCTTCGCGGTAAACCTGCCGACAGCCTGATCGCAGATGCCCGAAATCCCAACGATTTGGCCCAAGATCGTTGATGGCCGTTGCCGCACCGTCCGGATCGCCCGGCAGCGTCGGCAGTTGATGAATGCGATGCCGCGCATCCCAGAAGACCGGCTCAAACTGCAACACTTGGCCGTTCGTGCACGTCGGATCCATCGTCGTGTTCTCGGCCCAGCCAACTACCTGTCCCCAGTCGTTCGTGCCGGCTGCATATCCGTCGGGTCCGCCGAGCGTCGGCAGCGGTTGCATGACACCATTGCGCCACGTAAAGCCAACGCAGACGTGCAGCGATGGCACCGGCGCCGGAAAGAATGCCGAGCAGCTCCACGGCTCGTTGTACGGATCCATTTGCGCCGTTTCCGATATGCCCGCAAGCATCCCGAAGTTGTCGAGATTCGGCCAATCAATCGCGCTGCTCGGGCCTCCGAGCGTGCCGAGGTCTTTTGCTGGACCGTCACCCCACAGCGCGGCGTGCGCTGTCGTATCACCCGCTTCGTTTGCCGAACCGGTAATCCAGCCGCGTTCGTTGATGCTGGCGGCGCTGCTTACCGTTCCGCCGAACGTTCCAAACGTGGTCACGCTGTAAAACGCGGACGCCTTCGCTTTCAGCGCAGGAGCGGCTCGATCGCTGCTCAGACCTGGTAAGGCACTGGTATTGGTAGCGCTACCACCGGATGCGCAACCGGCAACCGCGACACACGCCATGATGCAAACGACATCGATCGATCTCATCGCTCTCTCCCCCGATATCGTCGGAGAATAGCACGACGCTCTCGGAGCCGTCGTTCAAAAGCGGCCGATTTTTTCCAGGATCGGACGACGATGCGCGTTTAAGGAGCGTCGCGCAGCGCTTTTGGTGTGACGCCGATCGTGCGCCGCATGCTCCACGTCATGTGGCTTTGATTGCAAAACCCGGCTTGCAACGCCACGTCGCAGAGCTCCGCATCCGTGCGAGTCAGAAGTTCGGCCGCGCGCTCCACCCGCTTTCGCATGACGTAGCGGTGTACGGGGACACCGAGCGACTGCTTGAAGAGTACCTTGAAGTGCGACGGGCTAATGCCGGCGGCTTCGGCGATTTCCGTCAGTGATAGATCGTGCGAAAGCCGCTCGTGGATGTAGGCCAGCACGCGCGTGAGTTTTCGTTTGGGTAGTCCGCCGCGTACGAATGTAGGTGTTGACGACGCCCAGCGGCGCACCAGCTGCGTGGCTAACGCGGCGCCGAGACTCTCGGCGTATAAGCGCCCGTTTGGCTCGTCCGTTTCGAGCTCGATTTTGAGCGCCCAAAGCAGGTGCTCGATGCGTGGATCCCGGCACGTTAGCTGCGGTGTGCACCGGAACCGGTCCGGATCGATCGCCATACTCATCGCCGTCTGGCGGACGAGCTCGTGCTCGACACCGGCGCCAAAAAACAGGCTCCTGCCGCGATCGATCCACGAGACCGACGATCCCGCCGGAAGGACGTCGAACGCGCCCGGTACCTGCACCCGCGTTTCTGCAACCTCGTCGCACATGGCCGTGGTGCTCAATGGCGGGCTAACCAGCATCGTGATATTGTGGCGCGCGAGAAGAACCCGCCGGCTCACGCCGCCCGCTACGCCCACAAGCACAGCGTTCAAGCCGGCCCATCCCCGGTCGACGGCGGTCAGGCGCGACAACTCCCGCAGCGGCCGCTCTTCCCACTGCGCCTCCGATCGTGCCTCCATCTTTTTGACAAACGACCCAGCATCGCGCGGCGTGACAGCAGGGTCGCCGGGGCTTTGAATCAGGGCGTTAGCAGTAAACGATTGCAGGTTGCTGACGCAACGGCGCGCGCGCTGTACGGCAGCGGCTCTAAACGCCCTTCGATCCAGGCCGCAGAGAGATCGGTGTAGTGCGGGGATCCGGGTTCACCGGATTCGCCGCTCGGAATTGCGATGCCGCCGCCGTCCCAATTGCCGACGTCCCAGACCGCCCGAAAGCTCTGCGAGAATCCTGGCTCCTGTAATCTAATCGTGTACTCGTCGCCCGATCCCGGCAGCGCCGCACCATTGAGAAACCCGAAGTGCAACGCCGCGAGCGGGTGCTCGACGACCACTGCGCCCGCTCGGCTCCACAATTGGTGCGTGCCGGCCGCGTACTCAAGCGAACCAGTAAGCGCAGACTCCAAGCTGGGCGACACGATGCCGCTACGCAGTTCTTCCAACGCGGCGTAAAGAGACGGCTCGCTATTTTCGATATTGCCGCGAAGCGCATATTCTACTGTTGCAACGTGAGACGACGGCGTAAAGGCGCCCGACCACTCTCGCAGTTCGTAGGCGAGCGCCCGCAGACCCTGTTCGTTTTGGCGCAAGATAAACGCCGCTACGCGATGCGCAAACTCACGATCGACCGGCGAAATCGTGTCGAGCTGCATCTGAGCAAAGTACGATGCGTCGTAGCGACGCCGTGCATGCAGCAGCTGTGCGATGCGAAACGCGCGATACGGCGGATCGAAAAAGGGCACTAAACGGTACGGATAGCGCGCGTTGTAGGTCTTGTTGTTCGCACTGATCGCGACCGCGTCTGCTTGTGGTTGTGTCGACGGCAGCCGGTCGAAGGGGACGAACTTCAACGGTTTGGCTACATCCGAAGCGCGGTGCACGTAACGGCCCCAGGCCGGATCGTCGACGATCGCGCCGGCAAGGTGAAAGCCAATCTCTCCGCGTGTATCGGCAACGACGAAATTTTCGCCCGGGCCGCGATAGTGCGCAAGCACTGCGAACGCTTCGCGAACGGTTCTCGCCCGATCGAGCGCCAAGAACGTACCGATTTCCGAAGCGTCGCTACGCAGTTCGGCCGAGCGAACCAGGACGAGGCGATCGCTCCCAAAGGCGTCCGGCACGCCAAACTCGCGCGACGTGCGATAGTATTTCCGCACGACGTCGCGTACAAAACGCACGTGGAAGACTTCCCGCATCCAGTGGCGTGCATCGAGACGGCCGCTCTCAAAGATGCTCGTGCTCGCAGCGTCGCCGTTGGTCGCGCCCCACGCGATCGCCTCGTTATGTCCCAGCACGACGCCGGGAACGCCCGGGATAGAGGCACCCGCTACATGCAGTCCGGGCGCTCTCAGATCGACGAGATACCACAAACCCGGAATCGTAAGATCGACATGCGGATCGTTCGCAAGCAGCGCGCGACCCGTTACGGTACGGGCAGCGCCCGCGGCCCAGGCGTTGCTGGCCGCTCGGGGCCGAGGTTTCTCAACTCCTGTTGTTTCAAACCGCTGTAATGGCCGCAGTGCGACTGCAGCGCGTGCCGGCGCTCCATCCACCGTCACGTCGTACCGCGCGTCACTCAACGGAAAGCGTTGCTCGAACGCTGCTTGACCCTGCCGCCGCCAGACGTCGTCGCGGTCGAGGACGTCACGCCAAGAGTCGCCCAATGCCAGCGCGACCGCCAACGATATTGCCAGCGAATCTTGCGGCCTCCAGGGTTGCGGACGAAACAGGAGCAGGCGAAACTCGGGCGCGAGCGGCTGCACGCGCATCGCAGCGTTGACGCCGTCGCTATACGCTTCGAGTGCATGGCGCTCGGTTTCCCCAATGGACCTCCATTGGGCCGAGGAGACATCGCGAATATCCTCGTAGCGCTGCGACTCATCGAGCGGCAAAGCGCGCGAACCAAGCACTTCTGCCAGCGTTCCGTATGCGTAGCGGCGCGCGAGTTCCATCTGGAACAGGCGGTCAGAGCCTTCGGCAAAACCTTGTCCGAAGAACGCATCGTCGGATGTCGAGGCGACAATGTGCGGGATGTCTCGTTTATCGCGAACAATCGTCACCGGCGCTGAGATGCGAAGCCCATCGATTCTCCCATCGGCGATTGCTGCCGAACGAAAACCGGCGACAACGTAGGCTACGTACCAGGCACCGACGGCACACACAATGAGGAAGAGCGCCATTGCATGGCGCAGTAGTCGCAGCGCGACGGCATCGACGATCCCGACGGAGCGGAACAGCTCGACCGCGCGGTCGTCACGTCGTCGTCGCTGCTCTAAATTGCGAGAATCTTCGGTGAAGCCATCCATACAAGCGTGCCTTTGGGTTTGGACGTATCGTTCACATCAACGCACGCGACCGCCCCCTTTTTCAATTCGAGCCGCGCGCCGCCGAGCAGGTCTCCAATAACGGCACTCAGGCTCGGCTCGTGTCCCACGAGCATCAGCGTTTCGAGGTGCGAGTAATCCCGAAAAATGGCCGCGAAACGCTCGGTGTCAAATCCGCTATTGAGTCGTCTGTCCGCAACGATGCCGCTCTTTAAGCCGAGCGCCTCGGCAAGAATCTCAGCGGTCTGCTTGGCGCGGGCCGCTGGGCTCGTGACGATCGCATCTACGTCGAGCTCGAGATCCTCCAGTCGCTCCGCCACCCGCTCGGCCTTGTCTCGGCCTTTAGCGGTGAGCGGCCGGTCATCGTCGGGGCCAATCCACTGCTCCCGATCGGCCGCCGTGCCGTGTCGGACGAAGTAACAGATCACGCAAAGCGTGTACGACGTGCGATAGACGGAGCCTTGTGCCGCCAAAGGATGCGCTTTCTTGGGTCCCAATAGCAGTGGGATGAAACAGGCTCAGAAGAAATTCGCGCTCGTTGCGGCCGCATTCGCATTCGGTCTGGCCGGCTGCGGCGGGTGGGGCGCAAGCAACGCTGGCAGCTCAGGCGCCGCGACCGTGCCGTTTGCGATCGATGCTACGCCGTCGTACCAGATTGCCGGGATGTACGATGGGCGAGCCTCCGATACGACGCTCGGCAAGGGCAGGCTAGTACTCCAGCTCACTTCCTCGGCAAATACAGGGGTGAACAACCCGTTTCCCGGCTACGGTGGTTCGCTCGCCGGGAGGTTTGGCAGCAAGACGCTCAACGGCATCGTCGCGGTCGCGGGCTCTACCAACCTTACGGGAAATGCGGTCGCCCTCGTTGCTTCACCCTGTTCGTTCACCTTCCAGGCGCATTACGATCCTCGGACGCACAAGCTGAAGGGCAGCTACGGCGCGACATTTCGCTGTTCGGGCGAACGAGGCTCGTTCGTCGCTAAGCAGCAGTGTTATTACGTTACCGGGCTCGTGCCGGGCGCGATCCCGCGGCCAAATGCCGGCGCCATTAAACCTTGCTAGCACGCGCGACGGCATAATCGTCATTCCATGCCGCCCCTTCGGCGCGCAAGACCGCAACGTGCGTATCGCCAAGCCGTTCGCGCAGGTCTGCGTTCAGCCGATCCCAGAGGACGCGCTCGCGAGCATCAAAGCCGAGTTGATCCTCATTGACGCCGGCGTAGCCAACCAAACGCGCAGCTTCAGCGGGATCGCTCGACAGTGCAATGAGCGCCGCATAAAAGACGGAACCTCGCAAGAACGTGGAATGGCCCGACCTGGCCGCAAGCGCTAGCGCTTCGCGCGTTACCGTAGATGCCCGATCCCGGTCTCCACGCACCCAATGGATGAGGGCGGCATGGGACGCCGTGTACGTACGCACGTCTCCTTGCGCCAGCGACAGTGCCTCTTCGATGCTCGCAGCCGCCAGGTCGAAATTGCCAGCGTAGTACTCGCTCAGTGCCCACCATTCTAAGACTCGAGCGCGTTCCTCATCTCGGCCGAGCTCGCGAAACATTTCGACGCTCTCGGCAAATCGCAATCGCGCCTGTTCGATTTCCTGCGGCTCGAAGAGGTTCGCGCAGCGTGCCAACACCGCGGCAAGCACGCCGCGGTCGTTTAGGCGACGAGCGGCGGCTATCGTTTCATCCCCTAACACAATCGCCTCGGCGCTACGACCATTCTTGGCAAGTTGTTGCACGATTTGCGATCTTGCGCGGACGCTGCCGCGATCGTCGCCGGTGAGCCGATAGGCATCGGCTGCCTCTTCTGCCGCTTTGAGCGCTTGCGCGTAACATGCTTGATTGTTATAGAGCATCGAGAGAACGTACGCTGCGCGAGCCTTGACCGCGGGCGCGAGGCGATCGTTTCCGGTCAGCGCGCGCTCGCACCAGTCAATCCCTTCGCGCACGAGCGTCAATCGTAGGAAGATCACGCCAAACCCCCCGGCGATGCGCGCCGCTGCTTCGCGATCGTTGTCCAGCGCCCACGTCATCGCCGCGCGCACGTTATCGAGTTCCGCTTCATAGCGCGCGAGCCAGCCGGGCGGCGGCAGCGTATCAAACTCCTCGTATGCCCGATCGGATAACACTGCAAAAGCCTGCGCATGCCGTTGCAGCACTGCCTCAGATTCGCCACTGCTTTCCAGCCGCTCGCGCGCATAGGCACGGATCGATTCTAAGAATCGGTACCGCTGGCTGCTTTCGCTCACGTCGGCGACGAGGAGCGATTTGTCGACCAGCGCGGTAATCACATCGAGGAGTTCCCATTCGTCGATCTCGCCGCGCAAGCAGGTCGACGTCACCGCGTCGAGCGTTGCCCCGCCGGCAAACACGGCCAGTTGCGAAAAAAGGCGCTGCTCCTTTACGCTCAGCAGATCGTAGCTCCAATCGATGAGCGCATGCATCGTTTGATGACGCGCC
Organism: Vulcanimicrobiota bacterium; assembly: GCA_963752765.1. Taxonomy (GTDB): domain Bacteria; phylum Vulcanimicrobiota; class Vulcanimicrobiia; order Vulcanimicrobiales; family Vulcanimicrobiaceae; genus JAFAHZ01. The sequence goes on along the minus strand of CAVVZD010000008.1, from coordinate 84,790 downwards.
AATGGATCGCGGCCGCCTGCCAACAGACGCAACTGCAGCCGGCGTGAGAGTTCCTCGACGGAGATGCTTCGCACGCGTGCCGCTGCCAGTTCGATCGCCAACGCCATTCCGTCGAGCCGGCGGCAGATATCGGCGACGATCGGGCGGGTCGCTTCGTTTAGTTCAAAGCGCTCGTTTACGGTTTGCGCGCGCTCCGCAAAGAGCTGCGCCGCGGCGGTATCATCGAGCGCCGGCAATCGGTGAACGTTCTCGCCCGTAATGCCGAGCGGCTCGCGACTGGTCGCGAGCACGGTCACGTTCGGACACCGCGATAGGATCGCGCCCGCGATGCGAGCGACGTCGGCGGCGACGTGTTCGCAGTTATCGAGCAGCAAGAGCAGCGCTCGCGGAGCAAGAAACGCGACGAGGAGGTCGACCGGCGTGCCATCAGCCGTTTGATCGACGTCCAGTGTTGACAGAATCGCGCTGGCCACCAGCGAACCGCTGCCGATCGGCGCGAGATCGATGAGCCATGCGCCGTCGCTACGCTCGTCGACAAGATTGCCGGCGACCTGCAACGCGAGCCTCGTCTTTCCCATACCGCCCGCGCCGACAATCGTTACCAACGCGCTTTGGCGCACGAGATCCGCGACCGCGTTGACTTCTTCGCTTCGTCCGACGAAACTCGTCGACTGGCGCGGAAGATTGTTGGGCCGGCTCGCGGGCTTGCGCGCCGTTTGCGCGCGTAGTTGCGGATCGAGTGCGACCAATGCTAAGCCTGTGGCTTCGGCGAGAACGCTGAGCGCGTAGCGATCTTCCGCGTCGTACTCGACCCGTTTCGGTGTCAGTGTTAAGAAACCGATGAGCTCGCCGCTCGCCATCATTGGAAAAGCCACCTCGCCGGCCGCGCTCGACTTGAGTGCTCGCGGATTGGCCGGCGCCGCAGCGGATCGCAATCGAACGACGAGCGCATCGTCGGGCGCGACCCGCTCGACAGGAACGTCGAAGGTCGAGGCTTCCGCCGTGTAGTCATGGCGCAGCAAGTAAATCGCTGAGCCGGCGGTACCCATGTGCTGATCGACCGCTTCTGCGACGCGCCGAAGCACCTGGCGCGGGTCGTTGAACGACGTCAGCTCCTGCTTCAGACGCGCTAATGCCTCGCGCGCTTCCCTGCGGCGCTTAGTGAAAACACCTTCAATGAAAAGTTCGACGCGGCGATGGAACGGCCGAAACGCCAAGGCTGCCAAGACAAAGATCGAGAGTTCGATTGCCGTTCCGGTCGCGCGCGAGCGGTCGGAGACGTATTGTTCCGTGGCGCGTTCGGCGAAAGCGAATGCAACAAGTAGGAGCGTCGCGACGATACCGTACGCGTACGTTCTCAAACGGCCGCGCAAGCGGCGGCTTGAGGCTACGGCTTTAGAGAAAAGACCGTCCCGCATCCACCAGAACAGGCCGTGGCGCCTCCGCCGGCGCTCGTCGTTCCGTAGAACGTGCCGTCGGCGGCAAGCAAGGCGCTCTGCGGATGCGCGCCGTCTCTCCTGCCTTGAAAGCGATGCACGATGCTCTCGCTTCCTGACGCCGTGATCTTGAAGATCGTTCCACAACCATTCGCGCAGTGTGCCGAACCGCCCTCAACCGTCGTTCCCCAGAGTGCTCCGTCGATCGCGTACAAGGCGCGCATCGGATGCGCGCCGTCGGCGCCGCCTTTGAACGCATAGCGGACGTGCTCGAGGCCGCCGGTCGTTACCTCGAAGACGGTTCCGCAGCCGGCGGGGCAAGCCGGCTTTCCACCACCGTTTGCCGTCGTTCCGTAGAGCTTTCCATTCATCGCGACCAAGCCGGCGTACGGCCAAAATCCATCCGTTCCACCGGCAAACCGATAGACGACGTGCTCGAAGCCCGTTCGGGTCACGGCGAAAACGGTTCCACACGTTCCGCCCGACGAGCTCGAAGCCGAAGAGGATCCGATGCAACCGTTCGAGCCTCCGATGACGGTCGTTCCGTAGAGCGCTCCGTTGTACGCCAGCAACCGCCCCTCCGGAATGGCGCCATCGGAAGCGCCGCTCGACGCATTGAAATTGTAGATGACGTCGAGGTTCGCGCCACCGTGGTACGCAAAGACGGTGCCGCACCCAAGTTGCGTTTGCGCCGATACACCCGACGAAGAGGAGCTCGTCCCGCACGAGCCGGTGCCGCCATAGGCGGTAACGCCGTAATCCGTGCCGTTAAGCCTCCGCAAGCCCGCAAGCGGTTCCGATGCGGACTGCTTGTTCGTTTCGAAGTGATAGAGAATTCGCTCGGCGCCCGACGTTGTCACCTGGAAAATCGTTCCGCAGTTTTCCAACCGCGAATAGACCGCGCTGCTACTGGAACTCGTCGCATACGGACAGGTCGCATTGGTCGTCGCCGTTGTGCCGTCGAGCACCCCGCTCGACGCTACGAGCGTTGCCAGCGGATGCGCGCCGCCGTTTCCGGCGGGAAAGCGATAGAGCACGCGCTCCTTCCCCGACGGGCTTACCGTATAGACCGTTCCACAGCCGTCTTTGCACGCGCTCGAGCCACCGTTTTCCGTGGTTCCGTACAACGCCGAACCCATTCGCGTGACACCAGCTTCGGGAAACGCTCCGTCGGTGCCACCCCTAAAGCGGTAGAGCACCTCGTACTGCGCCGCGGCGCTGGTAGGCGTCGCGGGAATAAACGACGTCGCGGCCGTTGGCCCTCGATCGCAATGTGCAAGCATGAGAGCGCAAAGAACCACAAGCAAAGGTGCGCGATAACGCATCACATGTAGATTCTTGCCCCGCGGCCGACGGCCTAGGACAAAAACTTCAAAGAAAAAACCGCTCAGCGGTGCACCGAGCGGTTTTCCGAAGTTCCGGCCTCGCCGGTCTGTGGTTTACTTCGACGAGGAATTCATCGGCGGCTGGGCGGCTGCCCGAAAGCCGGCTTCGGCTTGCTTCTGCGTCTCGACGAGGCGCTCCGCGATCTTGAGCGTGTACGCTTTGCGCAACTCGAGAACTTGGCTGGCAAAGTTGAACGACATCTCGACGAGCTGCATCGGCGACGGGAGATTTTCGATCATTGGGATCGTCCCGGGCTTCTCGGCTAGCTCTTGCGAGTACGAACGAACTTCGTCAAAAGCGGCGAGGCTCGCGTCCTGCGTCTGCTTGATGGTCTTCAGGCTCTCTTCCTGAAACTTCGTGAAATAGTCTACGACGTTGACGGTCATGCTTGTGGCGCTCCTTAACAGGTTGTTGGCTTGTGCTAAGTATACCAAGCACTAGTTGTATTTGTCAACCGCACTCCTACAACCTACCTAGTGCTCGATAGTCTACTTAGCGCAGCGAGGAGCGCCGGGGTACCATGCCCTTACGACGCCCGAACAAGGAGGCTCCCTCATGCGCGATCGACCCTACAACCCCGACCAAGAAATCGTCGACATTGCGCCCGATATCGCCAAACGCGACCACGAGCCGCTCGAGCCGGCCGAAGCGGTGAAACGCGAGCGCGAAAAGTACGGTGAAGATTCCATCAATCCGAATCGCGACGACCAATGGGACGAACACCACGGGGAGCCGGACGACATCGTCTAAGCGTCGCCTCGCCACGCGGGTTACTGCACTCTGCCGATTCCGTTCAGTCCCGAATCGGTAAACCAGAGTGCGCCGTCTGGACCGGTGGTGATCCCGTTCGGGACGCTTCCTGCCGGCGCCGTGAATTCGGAGATCGCGCCGGCGGTCGTGATTCGCCCAATCTTGCCGCCGCCGCTTTCCGCAAACCACAGCGCACCATCACGTCCGACGGCAATTCCGTTCGGGGCGCTCAGCGCAGTTGGAATCGGGAACTCCGTAATCGTGCCGCTAGTTGTGATTTGCCCGATGTTATTGCCGGCGCTCTCGGTAAACCAGAGGTTTCCGTCAGGACCCGCAATGATGCCCACGGGTTGACTTGCCGACGTTGGAACCGGATATTCGGTCACCGCTCCGCTCGTCGTAATCTGCGCGATGTTATTGCCGGATTGTTCGGTGAACCACATTGCCCCGTTCGGCCCGCTGGCAATCCCAGCTGGAGCACTGCTGCTGGTCGTCACGGAAAAGCGCGCGAGAACCGTGCCATTGGTTTCGATGACACCAATTTTATCGCTTGCATTATCCGTAAACCAGAGCGTTACGCCGCTAGGTCCTGGGACGATCCCCATTGGGCCGTTACCGCTTGCGAGCGCATATTCATTCGTGATCCTGCCGACGGTCTCGCTTCGCCCGATCTTGTTGGCGCTGTTTTCCGCAAACCAAAGCGCCCCGTCGCTCGCGGCAGCAATTCCTTCGGGTCCGCTTGACGCCGTCGTCGTTGCAAATTCGGCGATCGTGCCATTCGTGCTGATGCGCCCGATTTTGCTGCCGCTGTTTTCCGTGAACCACACCATCTCGTTGCCACCCTCGGTAATTCCGTAGGGGTCACTCGATGTGGTTGGAATCGAATATTCGCTGATAACGCCGCAGACGTCACCGTTAAAGGTTACATTGACGGACGAGCTCACCGCCGACGTACCGCTATCCGAAAGCGGCGTGATGCCTGCGGTCAACTGTACGACGGTGTTTGCATTTGGGATGGTAGCCGATGTAAGTGTCGCAGGCGGAACGAGTTGGAACGGCCCAGACGAGGAAGAGGACGCGGGTGATACGACGGTGAGCGCAGTGCTATTGGAACTCAGGGTCGGCGACGTTGGCGCGCCGGATCCGACGATCTGATTGCCGTCGGCGTCGAGCCCGACGACCTCGACATTCTGCGCGGTGGTCGCGCACTTCGAGATCGTAAATGCATTTCCGGGAGAGCTCCCTGAGAGCATCGAGGGAGGCAGTGGTAGAAGCGCAACCGACGTTGGAATCCCGTCGAGGATCAACGCTATCGTGTTGCTCCGACCGGGCGCAATCGAGAACGCGATGTCTTGGTTTGCCGACAAGGCGTTAGCACCCGGCGGAACGTAGCACGTGCTTCCGTTTCCGACGCAATCAATTTGATCGTACGTTACGATCGCTCCGCTATAGCAGTTGCTCGCCGTCGGGCAGGGGGCCAGGACGATGCTTATCGTGCATGCGGTCGCGCCATTGCCTACCGGCGTGCAATTCGGTGAGGTCGGCGTCAAACCAATCGTCTTGACGATGGACGTGGGACCGGCAAAGGCGATCGTCATGCCGGCGGTGGCGGGCGAAACGTACTTTGCGCCACGCCTGCGGTGGTGGCGTCTGCGCTTGGGTATCTTGATGTGAAGAACAAGCTTCCCCTTGCGTCTGCCGGCATATGCCGACGCGCTGGTTGCAGGTTGTGTGCTGGTGCTTGACGGCGTACCCGGAAGAGTCGCATTGGTGCCCGGGGTGCAGGCCGTCAGTATTCCGGCCGCAGCCACCATGCAGAGCGTGCGCAACCGCATGTCGAGCGGGCCTCCGTTCACCCCGAGCACTTCTCGTTAACTCCCTCTTGCGCCTTATTTGATCGTTCGACAACTGCAATGCTATCATCAAGATTCCGTAAGCCCGCGATTGGGAGGAATCAATGGCGATAACCTGCTTCATTCGCTACCAAATCGATCCGTTTCAAGCCGGCGCATTTACAGAGTACGCGCAAAAGTGGGGCACAATTATTCCTCGCTGCGGCGGACACCTCGTCGGTTATTTCCTCCCCCACGAGGGGACGAACGATATTGCATGGGGTCTGATCTCCTTCGACAACCTGGCTGCATACGAACGCTACAGAGCACGCCTGCGCGAGGATCCCGCGGCGCGCGAAAATTTCAACACAGCGCAGGAAAAGCGCTTTATCCTTCGCGAGGAAAGGACGTTCGTACGGCTCGTCGACGGAACGTTCGACATCCCGCCGTCCCAAAGCTAACGGCGGTTAGCCGCCGCCGGCCGTGAAACTCCGGTAGATCCGAATTAGCGCTTCCTTTTGATCGACCGACAACCGTGGGTCGAGTTTAATGGCATGCTCGACACCGTGATGATTATCGTCCGCCACCGAACTATCGAGGAGCCCCGCCTGTGCGTACATCGTTTCGGCGGAGATCTGCAGGGCGTTTGCGATTTGTTTGAGGACGTCGGCCGAGGGTTTGTAGAGACCACGCTCGACCTGACTCAAATAGGGATTTGAAATTTTTGCGATCTCGGCTAGCTGTCGCATCGACAAGTTGGCCAGCTCGCGCTGACCGCGAATGAACGCGCCGAGGCTGCTCCACGGCCCGTTATTTCGATCGCTATCGCTCATTGTGCGCCATCCTTGCAAACGGCAGCTCGATCATCGGCCCCGTTTCGTTGCGTACGTAGCGGCCCGGCGCCGCTTCGCCCTCCGGCAGCGGATACGGCTCACGCTTTGCGCCGCCGTGCGCTTGCGCCCAACCTGCCCAGTCCTCCCACCAACTGCCGATGTGACGATCGGCGCTCTCCTGCCACTCGTCGGCGCTTTCCCCCTTAACGACACTCGGTTTCGTGTAATGCCAGGTCTTCTTGCCGCCGGGCGGATTCACGATCCCGGCGATGTGTCCGGAATTGGTGAGCGTGTACTTCGATTCGCCCCCGACGTGCTGCGTGGTCAAATACGTCGCGCGCCACGGGGCGATGTGATCCGTTTCGGCCCCCAAAACGTACAGCGGCGTGGTGATCTTGCCCAGATCGATCGGGGTGTCGTCGATGACGAACTCATTCGGCTTGGCAATGGAGTTATGCAAGTAGCACGCGCGCAGGTACTGCGAGTGCATTTCTACCGGCATCCGGGTCGAGTCTCCATTCCACGCGAGGATATCGAACGAGGGCGGCTGTTTGCCTTTGAACCAGCTATTGACAACGTAGCTCCAAATCAAGTCAGAGGAGCGCATCCAATCAAACGTCTTGGCCATTTCCTTGGATTCTAGAAATCCCCGTTCGCGCATGCGGCGTTCTAAACGCGTAATCGTCTCTTCGTCGGTGAACACGCCGAGATCGCCGGGAATGCTAAAGTCGATCAACGTGTTGGTCATCGCGGCGCTTTTTACTCGGTCCCCTTGTCCGCGAGCCGCGAGGTAGGCGAGCGCGATGAGCGCCATCGTTCCACCCAAACAGAGCGACGCAATATTGACTTGTTTCGCACCGGTAATTTCCTGCACTGCATCGAGTGCCGCCAGCAAGCCCGAACGCAAGTAATCGTCCATCGTCAAGTTCGAGAGTTTTTCGTCGGGGTTGCGATAGCTGATCATGAAGACTTGGTGTCCGTGCTTGATCGCCCACTCGACGAAAGAACGGCCGGGCGCTAAATCCATGATGTAATACTTGTTGATCCACGGCGGACTGCAGAGCAGCGGGATCTCATGAACCTCGGGTGTCTGCGGATCGTACGCGAGCAGCTCGATGAGTTCGTTGCGCAATACGACGCGTCCGGGAGTAACCGCGATGTTCTTCCCCAGCTCGAAGCCGCTCTTGTCGACTTGTCGCGGATAGCCGCCGTTGTTTTGCATGTCATCCATGAAGTTGCGCAGGCCTTGCACGAGGCTCATGCCGTTGCTGTCCATCGCTTCCTTCACCACGCCGGGATTGAGCCACGGCACGTTACTGGGCGCGAAGGCATCGCCCATGAGCTGCATGGCGAAGCGAGCTTTTCGTCGCGTCGCCTCCGGCAGCCGCGCGGAATCCACGAGCTGCATTGCGGCTTGCGTGCGCACACGGTAATCCTCAACGAGGCCTGCGAGGAGCGGATTGCTCGACCATTCCGGCTCGGAGAAGCGTTTATCGCCGGAGGTGCTTCCCAGCGGCGCGAGTGGCTCTTGACCGCTCAGGCGACGCATCATGTTAAGGCAAACGTTTTGTTCCGCCAGCGCAAAACCCGATATCCAGGTGCTCATGCGCATTGGGTCCGCCATCGCATCGGCGATGACCGCGCGCAGCGCGTCGGTGAGCGACGCCGGATCGAGCCCGGTAACCTCAATCCCGTAGCTTAATTCCTCCGGTGACATCTCGACCGCGGATCGCATTACATGTACCAGCCGCCGTTGACGTTGTAGACCGCGCCGGTAATGTAGCCGGCTTTTTCGTCGACGAGAAAGCGCACCACATGGGCAACCTCTTCCGGCTGACCGAGGCGCTTATTGGGGGTCTGCGCGATCGCGCTTTCGATCACTTGGGCGGGCATCGCCTTCGTCATGTCGGTGTCGATGAATCCCGGTGCAATCGCATTGACGGTGATGCCGCGCTTCGCGACTTCGAGCGCGACGGTTTTCGTGAGGCCGAGCAGGCCGGCTTTTGCCGAAGCGTAGTTTGCTTGGCCGAAGTTGCCGCTCTGACCGACCACCGAGCTAATATTCACGATTCGGCCGAAGCCTTGCACGACCATCGCCTCGAGCACGGCTTTGATCATAAAAAACGGCCCCGTCAAGTTCACTTGCAGGACCGCTTGCCATTCTTCGACCGTCATCTTCCTCACCGTGCGATCGCGTGTGATCCCGGCATTGTTAATTAAATAATCGATTCTGCCGTGCTCCTTGAGCACGTTCGCAACCGCGGTGCGACATTGCTCGAAGCTCCCGACGTTTGCTTCATAAAAATGCAAGAGCGAGGCTTGCCCGTTGAGATGATGTCGCAGCGCTTCGGTTCGCTCCCGGTCAATCGGCAGCCCGAGGACGGCGACCGTTGCCCCGTCGCCGACGAGTTCACGGCTAATCGCGCCGCCAATGCCGCGCGAGCCGCCGGTGACGATGCCGACCCTTCCCGCAAGCGGTAAACTATCCACGCGCTAGATTTACCCAACCCTAGCTCGGTTCACCTCTTTCGAGCGCCTGGCCGGTTGGCTTACATGTCGAGGCCGCCGTTGACGCTAAAGACTGCCCCGGTAATGTAACTCGCGTCGTCTTCGAGCAAGAAGCGAACGACGCGCGCAACTTCCTCGGGCTTACCCAATCTGCGCTGCGGGATCTTCTCGATGACCTTCTCGAGCGCAGCCGGCGGAATTGCGGAAACCATTTCGGTTGCGATAAAGCCCGGCGCTACGCAATTAACGGTAATGCCGCGCTGTGCCATCTCCAGCGCGAGGCTCTTCGTAAAACCGAAGAGGCCGGCTTTGGAGGCTGCATAATTCGCTTGACCGATGTTGCCGGTTTCTCCGATGACCGAGCTAATGTTGACGATGCGTCCCGAACCACGCTCGATCATGTGCTCGAGGACCGCTTTCGTCATTTGAAAGGCACCCGAGAGGTTAACGTTGACGACTTGACGGAAATCGTCGACGGTCATCTTGCGCACCGTCTTATCGATGGTGATCCCGGCGTTGTTGACGAGATAATCGATGCGGCCGAAACGATCCATGACTTCCTTCGCGACGCGGCTGCAATCGTCTGAATCGTCAACCCGCCCCTGATGCACCGAAACCTTGGCCCCCGTGGCTTCCATATCGCCTCTGAACTTTTCGGCGCTTTCCTTGCCCTTGCTGTAACCGGCCGCAACCGCGGCACCGTTCTCGGCAAGCATCCGCGTGATCGCGGCACCGATGCCGCGCGTACCGCCGGTAATCAAGGCTACTCGCTCTTCGAACACGCGTCACCCTCCCGCGATTGCGTTGTCAATTCCCGCTTGAACCCAAGGACAGCGTTTCGGTGTAGTAATTCCCGTGAAAGCCTCGCGGCAGGGTCGACAGTGTAATGACGCACGACGCGCCGACCCACGGCTCGTTCTTTGGTATAACGATCTCACCGGCACCGGCTATGCTTACGGCTACCGTGTAGCTTTGGGGACAGTCGATCTTGACCGGCGGGTAAATCTCCATGTAGCCGAGCTCGGCATCGAAGGTGACCGTGCCGACGAAATTCGTCGGTATCAGGATGGAGCCCTCGCCGGTAAACCCTCCACTTAATTGACTCGTCCATTGACACGGTGCCGGCACGCCGGGGCAGGGCGGGTCGGGCCAATCCCACGACGTCGTTCCGAAGGGAACGCCTCCGGCCGGTGGCGGCCTTCCGTAGGCATTCTTGAGCGGCGACGATGTCGGAAATGGAGTCGGCGGTGCGGTCGCGCTTCCGGTGGGGCTCGGGGACGGGCTCAGCGCCGGGGGAGAGACTCCCGGAGGATACAGCGCGATGATCGACGAGCTCTTGGCGCCGATAACAAACGGAAGCGTCTGTCCTTTGGGACCACCATTCGCGTGCGCGACCGTCAACACGCCGTCTTTCGCGACGAACTTAATTGCGCCCATGAAGGAAGTGAGCTTACCTTCGGTCGTCGTGATCGTTGCGTAATACGTTCCGTCGGGGAAATTCAGGTCGGGCGATACCTTGAGCTGCATCCCCGACACAACGAACACGTCCCCGAAGAGCCCGCTTCCGCCAATCCCCTCGCCGACGGAGATCGTCAAGAGCGGCCGCGGGGCCGCGCTCGCAGCATCGGGCACGTCGAGCGCCGCCAGCGTGTCGTGCGGCGGCGTCTCGATTTGCGAGCCCGTCGAAATTCGTACGTAGTCGCACCCCTTCGTGCCGGGCTTGAAAAGAAACGAAATCGTCGCGGTAATCCCGGACGTCGCCGGCAACGCTACCTGTGCTTTGTCTGCTGGTTTAACGCACACGTCGCCGTGCGCCGACGCTAGATGCGCGACGCCGACCGCAAGCGTATTGCTGTTCGCGTCGGAAACGGAAAACGTTCCGAAGCCGGATTGTTTGCCGGCAGAGACGACGAAGGTCGTCGCACTCGTCCCGGTCTTCGGCGAAACGCTTGCAATCTTGGCGCTCGCGAGCTTCTTGTCGGAGACCGTGAACGGTCCGCTGTAGTTCCGCTCGTCGAATTGGCACTTCGCTTTGTCGCCCGCGTCCACCGCGACCGCGGCCCCGCACGTCGACGAGATTGGATTTCGCGCCTCCGCGCGGAGTTGTTGCGGGTTGGCCGGCGATGCGGGCATCGTGCGGCTCGACGATTCACATGCGACAAGAACGGCCGTGGTAAGAAAGAGCGCCAGCGCTCCAAGGCGTGAAGAATGACGGTACAAACTCGCTCCTTAAGGGTTACGCGCATTTCGCGACGCGCGCGGTCGCTTACCTTTTTCGTTAGCCGAATCGGCCGGTGATGTAGTCTTCGGTACGCCGGTCGGAGGGTTTGGTGAAGATCTTGCTCGTTTCGTCCATTTCGATCAGCCGGCCCGCGCGGCTTTCGTCGGCCAGCATGAAGGCGGCGTAATCCGAGACACGCGCCGCTTGCTGCATGTTGTGCGTAACGACCACGATCGTGTAATGCTCGGCGAGTCTCGCCATCAGTTCCTCGATGCTCAAGGTCGAGATTGGATCGAGCGACGAGGTCGGCTCGTCCATCAACAAGAGTTCGGGTTCGACCGCCAGGGCGCGGGCGATGCATAAGCGCTGCTGCTGGCCACCCGAAAGCGCGGTCGCGGGGCGCGCGAGCTTATCCTTGACCTCATCCCAGAGCGCGGCGGAATGCAGGGCCTTCTCGGCTTGGGCCATCTTTTCGTTCCCGGGCATCGTGCGTGCCAAGCCCGAGGTAACGTTTCCAAGAATGGAGAGGGTCGGAAAGGGATTGGGACGCTGAAACACCATGCCCACGCGGCGCCGCAGCTCGATGACGCTCATCGCGTTGCCATACACGTCCTCGCCGCCGAGAAGTACTTGGCCTTCCGCGCGAGCGCCGGGCGCGATTTCGTGAATGCGATTGAGGCAGCGCAGGAGCGTGGTCTTTCCGCAACCCGAAGGTCCCATGAGCGCGGTCACCGACTTGGCGGGGAAACTCATGGTAACGTCGGCAACCGCGCGCAATGCGCCGTAGTATGCCGACAAATTGTCAACGCGCAGCGGCGCATCGATTGCAATCATCGGCGCCAACCAGTCGAGAGGACGACGCGGGCGAGAATATTGAGTGCTAGGACCGCCAGAATGAGCTCCAGTGCGCCGCCCCACGCTTGCTGGTGCCAGCTCGGGTACGGCGAGATCGCGTAATTGAAGATTTGCAGCGGCAGTTGCGCCATCGGCTTGAGCGGGTTGAGCTCCCAGAATGGACTGCCGAATGCCGTAAAGAGCAACGGTGCCGTCTCGCCGGTCACACGCGCGATCGACAGCAGCAGCCCGGTAATAATAGCCGGCCGTGCGGCGGGCAGCACAACGCGCATCGTGGCCGAAAACTCCGACATTCCCAGCGCCAGCGCCCCTTCGCGAATGGGTCGCGGAACCGAACGAATCGCCTCCTCCGACGTCCGCAGAATAATCGGCAGCATCAAGAGCGCGAACGCAAATGAAGCCGAGACGGCAGAAAAGGCCCGAAACGGCGCAACCAGGAGGATGTACGCGAAGAGCCCGATCGCGACGCTCGGAATGCCCGATAACACGTCGGAGATGAATCGTAATGCTTCGGGCACCCAACCGCGTCCAAAAATTGCCAAGAACAAGCCGCAGAGCAACCCAATCGGCGTCGCAATGACCGTTGCGATGCCCACCGTGATCGCCGTACCGACGACGCCGTTGGCCAATCCGCCCCCGGGTTCGCCGACCGGAACGGGGAGCTGCGTGAGAAACGCTGGATTGATCGCTCGGAACCCTTGCAGCGTTACGTATCCCAGGATGATCAGGAGCACGACCGCGCCGAGTGACGCGCAAATTGCGGTGACGGCAGTGCCCATCAAGCTGACTGCGTGCCGAACGCCGAGGCCGGCGTTCTTCTTGATGAGCGGGCTTTCTTGTACCGTCGCCGTCAAACCCGGTCTCCCCGCAGCACGGTGAACAGCATTACGCGCGCCAACGCGTTCACGATGAAGCTAACGATGAAGAGCAGCAGGCCCAGCTCCAAAAGGGCGCCGATGTATGTTTGGCCATTGGCTTCCGTAAACTCGTTGGCAATAACACTTGCTAACGTATACGACGGAGCAAAGAGCGACACTGCGATCTGCGGCCGGTTGCCGATAACCATGGTCGTAGCAATCGTTTCACCCATGGCGCGACCGAGGGCAAGGACGATCGCACCGAAGATGCCGACGCGCGACGCGGGAAGCACCACGCGTGCGACCGTTTCCCACTTCGTCGCCCCCAGCGACATCGAGGCTTCGCGTAAATCCGGGGCAATAGCGACGATGACTTCGCGGCTAATCGCCGTGACCGTCGGAAGAATCATCACCGCGAGAATCAAGCCGGCCGTCAGCAAGCCCGTGCCGTTGTATGCCGGTCCGGAAAAGATCGGTAAGAAACCCAGCGTCTTCTGAAGGAACGGTGCCAGCGTCGATCGCACGAACGGCGCTAAAATAAAGAGTCCCCACAGCCCGAACACGACGCTCGGTACCGCCGCCAGCAGCTCGATGACGAAGCTCAACGGGCGCGCCAGCCAGCGCGGCGCAAACTCGGCAAGGTACGCAGCCGCCAGAATGCCGACAAATCCAGCCAGCACGATGGCGATAAGCGAACTCACAACGGTGCCGTAGATGAAGGGCAACGCACCAAACGCGTTCGTGACCGGATTCCATTGCGACGACCACAAGAATCTTGGCCCAAACGCAACGATCGCCGGCCACGAGCCCTTCACGAGCTCGACGAAGAGCATCCCAACGAGCAGCGCAAAGATCCCGACCGCGCAGTAGATCGCGAGCAAGAAGAGGCGATCGCCAGCCGCGACCGCCGCGTAGCTTCGAGCCTTCGCGCTGCGTTGGGTTACCACGAAACGCGACTAAACGTGCATCTGGGCCAGCGTTCTCTGTGCGAGCGCTTGGACGTTTTCGGGCAGCGGAACGTAGTCCAGGCCGCCTGCAATTTCCTGACCGCCGGGACTCGCGACCCAGCTCAAAAGGTCCTTGAGGATCTTCCCGCGCTCCTTGTCTTGCGGATTCTTGAAAACAACGACCCAACTATATCCCGCGATCGGGTAGCAAGCCGCACAGTCCGTGTCGACGATCGAGTAGTTCGTTGCGCTAACGTCGAGCTTTGTGGCTGCGGCCGCGCGCACGCCCGTCGGGCCATCTTCGACATACTTGCCGGCGCGATTGAGCAGCGCCGCTGCGGGCATGTGATTCTGAATGACGTACGCAAGCTCGACGTAACCGATTGCTCCCGGGCTGTTAGCAATCTGGCCGGCAACACCCTCATTGCCCTTGCCGCCGACAGCGCTCTGCGCCGGCCAGGTCACGTTCTTGCCTTTGCCAATCTTTGACGCCCATTCCGGCGAAACGTGGCTCAAGAAATCGGTAAACGTGAACGTCGTTCCTGAGCCATCCGAACGATGCACGATGACGATCGACAGGTTTGGGAATTTCGTCGAGGGATTGAGTTTCGCGATCGCCGGATCGTTCCAGTTGGTAATCTTCCCGAGGAAGATGTCGGCAAGAACAGCCGGGTTTAAGTGGATACTGCCGTTGAGGCCCGGGACGTTATAGGCGATCGAAACGCCGCCCAACACGACGGGCACTTGTAAGACCGGTCCCCCGGACTTCTCAGCCGCCGTGACTTCGGATGGATTCATCGGTACGTCGGTTGCGCCAAAATCGACGGTGCGCTGCGTAAACTGCTGAATGCCGCCGCCGCTACCGATCGACTGATAGTTGACCTGCACGTCGCCATGGCTTTTGCCGTATTCGTAAAAGGCCTTAGAAAAAAATGGGTAGTCCCACGTGGACCCAGCACCCGTCAACGACGTAGCCGCCAGGGCTGGGGCAGTTGCAGCGATGAGCGCGGTCAAAACCAGCGCTTGCGTCTTGCGCATAAACACTCCTTAGCAAGATGAACAGGTCGGAAACCATCTTCATTTTCTCGGGCCAATGCTAAGACCAGATTAAGGGAGGATAGAAGCGCCCTTAAGACAATGCTCTCACTCGACGCATGCACGTTTCCTGTTGTCGCGCCATAGCCGCATTTCTCGCTTCGGCACTTCTCTGCTCGCCGTTGGCGCAAACTGCCATCGCCGGAACGACCGGCGCGCTGACGGGAACGATTGTCGACGCGGCAACTAGGGGACCGGTCGCCGGAGCGCAGGTTACCGCGACGAGTCCTTCGCAGATTGCTCGCGTCACCGCCGACGCCGCAGGCAGGTTCGCATTTCTTTCGCTCGCTCCCGACACGTACACGCTTTCGGTCGAGCACCCCGGGTTCGAGTCGCTTTCGATCGCGGGACTCTCCGTCTTTGCCGATCAGACCCAGTCCATTCCCATTGCGCTGCAGCGAAGTCTGAAGCAAATCGCGAGGGTCACCTCGCGCTCTTCGCTGAGTCCCGTACGGCCGGGAACCGGAACCGACGTGTATTCGGTAAACCCCGCATTGACGACCGCGGCAGCTCCGCTGGGCGGCGGCGGCGGTTTGAACAATGCGTATTCCGCGATCGCGGCGATGCCGGGGGCATACGTTCCGCCCAATCAAGTCGGCGTCAACCAGACCGTCTACATCCGGGGCGGATACTACGACCAGATCGGGTTTGAATACGACGGCATTCCCGTCAATCGCTCGTTCGACAACTATCCCGGGAACTCCGAAACGACGCTGGGACAACAGGAACTGCAGATCTACACCGGTGGCGGAGAGGCGGATGCGAACGCAACCGGCCTCGGCGGCTTCATCAATCAGGTGATCAAGACCGGAACCTTTCCGGGCTACGCGCTTCTCGGCGGCGCCGTCGGTTCTCCGACCTTCTACCACGACGCGCGCGTCGAAGCCGGCGGCGCGACCCCGGATCGTCTCTTTTCCTACTATGTCGGCATCAGTGGAACGAATCAAGACTTTCGCTACTTCGATCAGTTCAACGGCGGGAGCCTGACCGATACGATTCCGTACGGGTACTGGCCCGCACACATCACATCGTCTACTTGTTGCGCGTATCCCGCCGTCTATCCGACGTGCAACAACAACGGCACGTATACAAATCCGGCCGTGACGAACGGTCTGGTGAGCTACGACCCCGGGTGCTTCGGCTCGTACCCGTCGAACTACGGCCAACCCTCGAGCGTCGACGATCGCGAAGCGGTCGCAAATTTTCACGTCGGTATTCCGCACCGTGGCGACGGCGGACGCGATGACGTGCAGCTGCTTTACATGTCGTCTGCCAACTTCACGCAATACTATTCAAGCGTGGACGACGCCGGGCCGCTAGGCTTGGGGCTCGTGAACGACGGCTATCTGCAGAAGCCTCCAGACTTCTACAACGGGTACACGAATCAATGGCCGGACTTTTACACGTATCCGTCCAGCACCGGCTGGCTTGCGCCCGCCTCGACTCCTCCAATCGCGTACCTGTATCCGGGTTCACCGCAAGCGCGCTGTGCCAACGTTACCGGCGTTCCCAACGCCTGTCCGAACAACGCACACGGGATCCAGGAACAGGTGCAGATTCCCAACAATTATCGCGACGGGCGCTGGGACACGGCCAGCATCGCCAAACTGCAGTACCAGAAAAATATCGGCTCGACCGCATACCTTGCGTCTATTCGGCTATACGTTTTACTCCAACACGAATCGGGCGAGCGCAAACGGCTGGGGGAATAACGTCTCGCTTGGCGTTACCAACTACCAGTACGAGGTCGACGCCCATACCGGCGGTCTCGAGCTCCAGTTTGCAGATCAAATTTCCGGCGATCATTTGGTCACCGGTATGGTTTCGTATCTGACCTCCCATACGCTGCGTTACTTCAACGACAACTATTTCAACGACGCTTACCAACAGGTCAGCAACTTCACGAACGGATCTCAGTGCTACGCCACCAAGACGACGCCGAAGTACAAGGCCGGGTATCCGGCGCCGTGCAACGCCGGGATAACGCAAGGCGCGTTCGGCGATCCTTACGGATACTTCTCCGGCCAGAGTCCATGTTCCGACGGCGAGCTTTCTGCAACCGTTCCCGCGTGCACGGACGGCGCATCGATGCTCTTAACGTATCTTGGGAACTCTGCAGAATACAACGCCGTTACGCCCAAGTTGACCAATGCCTCGATCAGCGATCAGTGGCGCCCGGGCGAAAAATGGAACATCAACGGAAGCGTTCGGTTCGAAAACGATACGTACGGCCTGGCAGACACGAATAACCCGGGCACGAACTTTTGGTTTGCCGCAGCGCAACGCGAGTTTTGTGTCAACCCGGTCACGCGCCAGCCGATCTTCATCCCGCAGCCGCCGCAAAGCATCTACTTTTACCAACCGTATGTCTCGTTCAACTGTCCGATCGACCGCTCCACCGGGACACCCGTGCAAACCGTCCATCCCAACGGCACCGACGGCATTCTGCTCACCAATAACTATCCTTCTTCGTACACGCAATCGTACGTCGAGCCACGGTTCTCGGCGACGTATACCGTCAACCCCGACGCCGTGCTCCGCGTCTCGGCGGGACGCTACGCGCAACAGCCTCAGAACTACGAAATTCAATACAACACGCTCGAGCCGAACCTGGCCGCTAGCCTCTTGGGTTTTATTCCGTTCGGCTACAGCTCTCCGTTGCACGAAGCGCAGGCTCAGTTCTCCAACAACTACGATTTCTCGTACGAGCAGCACTTCAAGGGTACCGACGTCTCGATGAAACTGACGCCGTATCTTCGCTGGGCCACCAATCAGCTC
The DNA here is from genome assembly GCA_963752765.1 of Vulcanimicrobiota bacterium. GTDB lineage: Bacteria > Vulcanimicrobiota > Vulcanimicrobiia > Vulcanimicrobiales > Vulcanimicrobiaceae > JAFAHZ01. Next base: position 67,292 of record CAVVZD010000008.1, on the reverse strand, counting down.
TACGAGACCGTTAATCTTCCGAGCCTTGGGGTCTCGCCCTCGTTCAATGCCGGAACGCTACGCGTGGACGGCATCGAATTCGAGCTGACGAAAGGCGACTTCGACAAGAACGGCCTGTCGGGGATTTTGTCCTACACCTATACGAATGCGGCAGAAAAGTGGAATAACTATCCAGACAGTACGATTGGGCCTGTCGATCAGTACAATCAGGACATCGAGGAATTCAATGCACTGACCCGCGCGGGCGGCGGTGCGCCGTGTTACGCGAATACGGCAAACGGCAAGCGGGAGCCAAGCTGCGGTCCAACCTCGATTCGCAATCCGTACTACAGCATGTCGCCGCAGCCGACGCTCGATACGCGCGGCTGGTATGCACCGGGACTCGACTTTCCATACATCTCGCCGAACACGCTTTCGCTCATCCTTAATTATAAACGTGGGAAATTCGCGTTTACGCCGGCGATGTCATTGGCGGAAGGCACGACGTACGGAACGCCGGCCGACGTTGAGGGCAACGATCCGCGCAGCTGCACGGCGAATCAAGGCAGCCTCGGAATCAAATCCGGCAATCCGCTCAACGCCGACTACACCTCATGCGGGTTTGCCTTGACCAGCGACGGCTCGGATCCGGGCACGCTGTACATACCGAACCCGCAGACGGGCACGTTCGATCAGTTCGGTGAGTTTCGTCAGCCCTGGCAGTTCAATCTCGGCCTGCAAATGTCGTACGCGTTTACGCCGCGGATTACCGGACGCGCGATCGTCACCAATCTCGTCAACCGCTGCTTCGGCGGCTCGAGCGAGCCTTGGACGCAAGCCTATCCACCCAATAGTGAGATCTGCGGATACGTATCGAACACGTTCTATAACGGCGGGAACTACTTTAACGGAACCGGTCCAAACGATATCGCCGCCAACGGTGTCCGCGAAAACCCGTATTTCGCGCAGAGCTTCGCGCCGTCGTTCGGTGACCCGTTCTCTAGCAACTATCCACTCGCGCTCAACTTGTACTTCTCGGTGCAGATAAAGCTTTAACCGGACGAAGGCTCGGTTGGTTGGCTCGCGAACGGCAACGAACGCTCTGCTGCAATGCAACGACACTATGCGCTGATTTTGGCGATGTTCACACTGCTTGTCGGATGCGCTGGTCACAGTACCATGCCATCGACGTCCGGGGGTGCGGCGGAATATATTCCCTCCCGCGAGATTACGTGGGGCTTGGGCCTGAGCGGCTTCATTAGCGCTGAAGTTCCGCGTGGTTTGGCCGCCCGCATGTACGAGAAGACGTTTTGCCAGGTCAAGGAAAAAACCGGATGTGGGCTATTCTCTCTCGGCACACGATCCTACCACACCTCGTTGCACCACACGCTCAAATGGAGCGGCGGAACATTCTCCGTCAGCACCGCTCCAAGCGCCACGCTTGGAGTTGAAACGTTTCACCAGACCGCCTCGACCACCAGCAGTTCGGACCATGTTTCCCAGGCTGTCGAAGCCTCAACTAAGTTTGCCTGGACCGACGTTCTCAACGTCACCTCGAGCACGCTCTCGGCCGGCACGCCCGTCACGCTCAAGGTGACGACGGCGCTGAAGCCGGGCACGATCAAGGCACCTTGCAACGCCGATAGTGTTCCGTCGGCCAACTTTTATTTTCAATCCAATGGCTTCAGAAACGGCTATAGCCAAATTTACGGCAGCTGCATAAAGAAGAAATTTATCTTCTACATCGATACTCCGGCTAAAAAGGGGAGCGTTCTCACCGAGCAGTTCTACAGCGTAGTCGGTGAGTCGGTCATGATCGGCGGTATGGGATCGGTGATCAATGGATTGTGCGCCGTGGTCGGCTGCATCCCGCAATCGTCGACCCTGGAGGGAACGGTCAAGTACACGATCGTCCCAGTCACGAAGGGCGCAACCTTCAAAAGCGCGAGCGGCTACAAGTACCAGTAGCGTCTAAGCTATGTCCGCCGGCGTCGCCGAACACAAAACGCCTCTTCCCGAGCTGCGTCATACCGCCGCGCACGTGCTGGCGTATGCAGTCCAGGATCTCTTCCCAACGGCTAAGCCAACGATTGGCCCGGCGATTGAAAACGGCTTCTACTACGACTTCGATCGCGACGAGCCGTTTACGCCCGGCGATCTCGAGCGGCTCGAGGCACGAATGCGTGAGATCGTCGCCGCCGATTACCCGATGACCGGTCGCGAAGTGACGCGCGAAGAAGCGATCGCGAGCTTTGCCGACAACCCGTACAAAGTCGAGATCGCTCGGGAGATCCCCGAAGACCAGCCGATTACGCTCTACACGATCGGGGAGTTCACCGATCTGTGCCGCGGTGGACACGCGCATTCCACCGGAGAAATCGGCGCGCTGAAACTCACGAGCGTCGCCGGCGCGTACTGGCGCGGCGACGAGCGCAACCCGATGCTCCAACGGATTTACGGAACGGCCTGGTACGAGCAAGCCGAGCTCGATGCATACCTCGAGCAGATTGAAGAAGCGCACCGGCGGGACCATCGCAAGCTGGGCGTCGAGCTCGAGCTCTTCTCAATTGAAGAAGACGTTGGTGGGGGTCTCGTTTTCTGGCATCCCAAAGGCGCGATCGTGCGCGGCATCATCGAAGATTTCATCCGCCAAGGGTTGCGCGAGCGTGGCTATCAGCCGGTGGTTACGCCGCACGTCTTTAGCGAAAAAGTTTTCGAAACGTCGGGTCATCTCGAAAATTTCTCGGAGAACATGTTCGGTCCGATCGAGGTCGAGGGACAGCGGTTTCGGCTCAAGCCGATGAACTGCCCGGGACACATTCTCATTTATAAGAGCCGCTTACACAGCTACCGCGATCTGCCGCTGCGTTTCTCGGAATTCGGAACCGTCTATCGTTTCGAGCGCTCCGGGGTGCTGCTCGGCCTCACGCGCGTGCGCGGCTTCACGCAAGACGACGCGCATCTGTTTTGCGCCCCCGAGCAGCTCCAGGGAGAATTCGAGCTGACCCTCGACGAGGCGCTTCGGCTCATGAAAGCTTTTCAATTTACCGATTACACGTACGTGCTCTCAACACGCGATGCTCGACTGCGTACCGCGACCGACCCGATTGCCGAGGAAGCAATCCGTCGCGCCTTGGCGCGCTTTGGACTGAGTCACACGGTTGACGAGGGCGGGGGAGCATTCTATGGACCCAAGCTCGACATTAACGTGCGCGATGCAATCGGTAGAAACTGGCAGCTGGGAACGGTGCAAGTGGATTTCATCTTGCCTGCGCGTTTTGGGTTGAAATATCGCGCTGCCGATGGCACGGATCCCACGCCCGTCATGATTCATCGAGCGCTCGCGGGCTCGCTGGAACGCTTCTTCGGAATTGTGATCGAGCATTTCGGCGGCGCCTTCCCTGCTTGGCTTGCTCCGGTGCAAGCCGTCGTCGCCCCGATCGCGGATGCGCAGCTCGAATACGCTCGCGAGGTGACGGCCCGCTTGTCCGGCATGGGTTTCCGCGTTGAGACCGATGCAAGTAAAGAAAAGCTTGGATATAAGATTCGGCACTGGAAAACTCAGAAAGTTCCCTACATTCTCGTGGTAGGAAAACAAGAGGCCGCCGAGGGGACGGTGAACGTCAACGAACGGGGCGTCGAGTCCAAACGCACGGTCTCGATCGGTTCGTTCGCCGAGGAGCTGCATGCAATCGTCGAGGCAAGAAAATAACATCGTGAATCAATCGAAGCCAAACCCCGCAGCGCGTGGTCGCAGTATGCTGGTTGTATTGGCAGCGCTCGCTCTCATGCTGACGGCTTGCCAAGGCGGATTCGACAGCGGTGCCGGCGGCATGGGTGGCGAGATGGGGCCGCCGGTCAGCAATCCGGGTCCGATGGGTGCGTCAGGTGAGGAACCCGGCGAAATGGACGGACCAACGACCGGTCCCAACGGTCAGCCCGAGCTGAACGTGCCCGGTGCCACGCTTCCACCTAACGAGGCACAATATCCGGTTGGCGAAGGACCAACGGGAATGAAGTGTCCGCAGGTTTCGATGCAACTGCAGCAATTCAATTGTTCGATCAGCTTCAATTTACCGCCGCCTTCCCCGACGCCATCGCCAAGCGGCTCGTCGAACCCCAAAGCCAAAGCGACGGCAAAACCGACGCCCAGCCCAACGCCATCTCCAACGCCGACCGCCTCTTCCGATGACGATCAAGATGATGCCGCGACGCCGTCGCCCACGCCGCCTGGGATGGTCACGCTGCAAGTCCAGCCGTTACCCAAAGACGTTCCACCCATGGTTCACCCAGACGTACGCGCGCTTCGCGTCGCACCAATCATGGCGATCCGCCTGCAAAGCGACACGGATTTCGCGCTCAAGGGATGGGCGACCGTGCAATATCAGCTGCCGAAGCAGCAGTTGCCCACGCGCGGATTTGCGATTCAACTCTACAGCGAAGGCGCATTGCGCGGAAAGCGCACCGATCAGTTCCTTGCGACGTATAACACGTATCAGCTGCTCGACGACGGCAGCCTGCAGTTTCAGTTTCCGACGCCGAAGCTCACGGTCAGGCGCGGACAGATTTGGCTGTTGGCACTTTACGGTCTGAGCTACGCACCGGGTACGACGCCGACGCCGTCTCCATCGCCGGGCGCATCCGGATCGAGCGCATCTGGATCGAACAACAGCTTCATGCCTCCTTCCGCCGCTCCCAGCCCAACGCCATCGTCCTAAGGCGCGGCGCAACCCCTGATCTCCAGCGCCGCTCGTAGAACCTTCGTTGCGAGTTTCCTAGGCTGGACGCTCGACGCGTTCGACTTCCTCATTCTTACCTTTGTCATCACGCGTATCGCCGCCGACTTCGGTCAGAGTATCGCGGGCGTTGCCGCTGCAATCACGTTAACGCTTGGATTGCGACCGGTGGGCGCATTGATCTTCGGATGGATTGCCGATCGCTATGGACGCCGAACGCCGTTGATGATCGACATCGCCTTCTACTCCATCATTGAACTGCTGACCGCGTTCGCGCCGAACTTCATGAGCTTTCTCCTGCTGCGCGCGCTGTTCGGCATCGCCATGGGCGGCGAGTGGGGGCTCGGCGCCGCTTTGACGATGGAAGCGGTGCCGCCGCAAAAGCGCGGCTTGTTTAGCGGGCTTCTGCAGCAGGGCTACATGGTTGGCTACCTGTTGGCGGCTGTCGTCTACTTTCTCGTCTCACACTTTGCGCCGATGCTCGGAATGGCAAAATACGATTGGCGGATTCTTTTCGGCATCGGCGCGTTGCCCGCGCTGCTGATCTTCTACATTCGTGCCAACGTTTCGGAATCTCCGGTGTGGCTAGCCTCGCGCGAACGCAACACCTCCATGCCCGCCGCCTGGACAGCCGTGCTATCGCACGCGCCCCTTTTCGCCTACGCGGTGCTTCTCATGGCGGCGATGAACGCAATGTCGCACGGAACGCAAGACTTATATGCGACGTTTTTGCAAAAGCAGCGCGGCTTTTCGCCTGGCATCACGTCAACGCTTTCAATCGTTGCGGCCTTGGGCGCAATCGCGGGCACCATCGCCTTCGGTGCCATTTCGCAGCGCATCGGAAGGCGCGCAGCGCTCATGACGTGTTCCGTGCTTGGCGCTTGTCTCATTCCGCTGTGGAGCTCAAGCCCCACGATCGTGCTGCTCGGCGTCGGCGGCTTTTCCATACAGTTTATGATCCAGGGGGCATGGGGCGTGATTCCGGCGCACCTCAACGAACTCTCACCGGCCGGCGCGCGCGGAACCTTTCCGGGATTTACCTACCAACTCGGGAATTTGATCAGTGCGGGGATTCCACAATTCGAGGCCACGCTCGCGCAGCACCGCTTTGCGTTGCCGGCGGGTGGCGCCGACTACGGTCGGGCAATGTCGACCGTCACCCTCATCGTTTTTGCAGCCGTCTTTCTTTTCGCCGTTCTCGGTTACGCCGTCAAGGCCGAAAACCGCGAAACGAGCTTCGCCCCCGAAATCGGTTGATCGCTACGGGTTAGCCCGAAGCAGCTTCACCCAGAAGCGCGTGCCTTCGGGCTTACTCTCAACCGAAATGCTGCCGCGCGCGCGTTCGACGGCGCGCTTGGCAATGGCTAATCCCAGCCCGGATCCTTCGACGCCGGGGTGGGTCCCGCGATAAAACCGATCGAAGATGCGCGTCTTTTCCTTGGGCGAGATGCCCGGTCCATCATCGCAGACTTCGACGACGACTGAATCTCCGTCGCCCTCGACGCGTACCTTCACATCCCCGCTCGTATACTTGATGGCATTATCAACGAGATTGTTGACGATATATCCAAGCTCGGTTGGATCAATTGACGCCAGCAATCCGTCCGCGCTCTTAACCGCAATGCGACGCTGCGGATGCGCTTCTGCAATCGGCGTCACCAAATCGGAAACGAGGACGCCGACGTCGATTGGTTCTGCGGTTGCGCCGTCTCCGTGACGTTCCCACCGCTCGAGGAGAATGAGCTTATCGATCAGCGCGCTCATAACGCGGCTTTGGCGGTACATCGTGTCGAAAATTCGCTTGCGCTCCTCGGGCGCACCCGAATCGTTGCGGCGCAAGATGTCAATGAATCCCTGCACGATTGTCAACGGTGTCCGCAACTGGTGCCCCGCGTCGGCGATGAACTGCCGCATCGTGGCATTGGCGCGGTCGCGTTCGGCAAAAGCTTCGGCGAGCGGCCGCATCCATTGTTGCGTCAGCGTTCCCGCAATTACGAAACTACATCCGATCGCGACCGCGAGCACCGCAAGCAACGCAAAGACGAAGGGCCGGACCGTTTCCGCCAGCATCGCGTCGTTATTCCTCACCGCGAGGTAGACGTTGCCCGCGTGTGCGTAGCTCGATCCCAATCCAAAGGCGGTACCCAGTCCAAGAATAACCCGCGCTACCAGTCCCGTAGGATGCGGATCGCCGGAGAGATTGCCGCGGCTGCGCACGGCAACGATCGGATGCGGATCGGCGCGGCTCAACCGGTAGATCGTGATGCGCGACGCAGCGTCGAGCACAACGATTTCTAACGCGCTCGGGATGAATTGCGACGCTACGAACGCCGCACCCGACCGCGCGTCGCGTTGTGCCTCTGGAGATTGGTTCAAAGCCGCCCCGAGCTGTGAGCTCGTGGCATCGATTTCAGCCGAGAGGGTGTGCACGTAGTAGCCGAAGGCAAAAAGCCCACCGACGGCGATCACGAGAATCAACACCACCGAAATCTCCACTGCTGCCAGTGCCCGCATCCGCCGAGCAAGCTCAATCATCTCGCCGTCTCCGGGTTGGCGCGCAGCGCATATCCTGTGCCACGTAGGGTTTGGATGAGCTTCACGGGCTCGCCGCTGTCGATCTTCGCGCGCAAGAACGATACGTACGTTTCTACGGTGTTCGGAATGACGTCGCGGTCGATTCCCCACACCAGGTCGAGCAGTTCGGAACGCGTCAGAACTTCACCGGGCCGTTCGGCAAACGCACGCAGCAGCTCGAACTCGCGTGGCGACAAGTCAATCCGCCGCTCGCGCCGGTGCGCGGTACGCGCGACGAGATCGATCGTTAAGTCGGCGTATTCCAGTCGTTCGCGCCGGTCCATCTGCGGGCGGCGCAAGAGGGTGCGCAGGCGCGCAACGAGCTCTTCAACGTCAAAGGGCTTGGCGACGTAATCGTCGGCCCCGGCCGCAAAGCCGGCGAGCTTCTCGGGGATCTCGGTGCGTGCGGTCAGCAATACCACCGGAGCGGTCGTCAGCCGCCGAATCTCAGGCAAGACGGTCAATCCGTCCATTTCGGGTAGCATAACGTCCAGGACGATGATTTCAGGGGAGAGCTCCCGCAATGCGCGAAGGGCGGCCGGCGCGTCGGCGACCGTGCGGACGTCGAAGCCCGCTTGGCGCAGGGCGTATTCAAGCAGCTCCCGCAGGCCTTGCTCGTCGTCGACGACGAGGACGAGCGGGCCCTCGGCCTGCGGTTGGGGCGCGGCAGTCACTCTCTCAGCTTCACTCCAGGACGCATAACCGGTCCCTAGGCTAGAATCGTTCGAGCCTTATGCGAAAATTGCTCACCCTTCTGCTCGTCGCGGTGGCCGGCTGTAGCCATCCGCCGAAAGCGCAACCGCCCCCCTTCGTCGCGACCACCATTGCTACGGCCGGGTCGATTTTCCCAGCCGAGTCCTTAGCCGGCATCATCGCACCCTACGAAAACGTGGCGGTGCAGAGCACGCTGAGCGAACCCGCCGACACGGTTAACGTGCAGGAGGGCGACGTTGTCCACAAAGGCGAGGTCTTGGCGCAGCTCGACACGGCAGACTTGCAAGCACAATACGAGTCCGACATCGCAACCGCGCAGAGCAATGGTGCCAACACGACCCATAATGTGTATCAGGGCTCGCTCTCGATCGAGCAGGGTGTCGACACGCTGCGTCAAGCCGAACAAACGCTGACGAACGATCAAGCAAATCTCGTTCGAGACCAGCATCTGTTCGCGCAAGGCTACATTTCGGCACAGACTTTGCAGCAACAAGAGACGCTGGCGCGCAACGATCAGGCGGCGGTTGCCGCGGCGCGCTCGACGGTTGCCGCCAACGGCAGTCTCAACGGTCCCGGTCTTCAGTCGTCCTCCGTCGCACAATCGCGCGCGCAAGAGCAAGTAGCGCTCGCGCAAGCGCAGCAAGTGCGCGTCTCGATTCAAAAAGCCACGATCTATTCGCCGATCGACGGCGTCGTCGTCAATCGAAATCTCAATCCCGGAGAATATCCGGGAAACCGCCAGATCTTTACGATCCAGCAGATGAATCCGGTCTATGCGATCCTGCATGCATCGGCCGATCAAGTTGCGGGAATTACAAACGGTGCGCCGGCAACGGTTGTCGTCGCAGGGCCGACGAATCTACGCGTCAGCGGACGCGTCGCCGGCGTTCTCAACCAAATCGTTCCGGGCTCAACCGATTTTACGGTCAAGATCTTGTTGCAAAACCCGGGATTGAAGTTGCGTTCGGGGATGCCCGTTTCCGCGAAGGTCGCCCTGCCGCAGCTCAGTGGTGTTCGCGTCCCTGAAACGGCCTTCATCGACGACAATCACGATACGCTCCTGACCGTCGATCAGAATGGTATCGTGAAGACCGTCAAGGTCGCAGAGGTCGGCGGCGACGGCACCACCTCGGTCGTCTCGGGAATTCCGTCGAGCACGCGGGTCGTGAGCAACGGGCAAGTCAGCGTCGGCGACGGCGAGCGGGTCTCGTACCAGCAATGAGCCTGACCCGGCTCTTCATCAAGCGGCCCACGCTGGTCTTCGTGCTCGTCTCGTTGATGATGTTCGCCGGCATTCTCTCGACCGTCACGATCGTCAAAGAGCTCTATCCCGACGTTTCGCAGCCGACGATCACGATTTTTGCTCAGTACAACGGCGCCTCGGTGACCGAAATGCGCGACAACATCGTGCAGCCGATCGAGCAAGCTCTGGCGGGAACGGCCGACTTACAGACGACGAGCGCGGTCGTCCAGCAAGGCCAAGCGAACATTACCGCGACCTTCTTCCTCCAGTCGGACGAAGCCACCGATCTCGCACTGACGCAAAAGGCGGTGCAAACCGCTGAGAAACAGCTTCCCACCAACATGACGCCGCCGACGGTCAACATCCAAGACCCGACCGAATCGGTGGTCGTAACGTTCGCGATCTATTCCAATAAGCTGTCGCTCTCGCAGCTCTCCCTCTACGCGCAAAACGTGATCGCCCCGGATATCGAGCAAGTCCCCGGTGTCTCGTTCGTTAACGTGGGCGGCGTCGTCACGCCTGCGTACGAGATCCAAGTCGACCCCACCAAGCTCGCGGCCTCAGGCTTGACGCTCACCGACGTCATCAACACGATCAGCACCGACAATCAGCGCGTTCCGGGCGGGTTTGCGTACGAGGCAAATCGCCAAACCACGATCGACGTGCGCGGTGACATTCAGAACGTACGCAGCGTCGAAGATTTGGCCATCATCCCCGCAACGAGCACGTCGTCAGCTCAGCAAACCGCTGGTCAAGTCGAGGACTATACTAGCGGCCTTTCCAGCCTTGCGGGCACGATCGATCCCTGGACGGCGAGCAATCAAGTCGTGCGCATTCGCGATATCGCTAAAGTCGTCGCCGGCTACGAGCCGCGCCAGCAGTTCGCGCAGATAGGCGGGCGTCCGGGACTTTTTCTGTCGGTCCAAAAGGCCTCGAATTCCAGCGAAGTTTCCGTTTCCAACGCGATCCTGCACGCTCTGCCGCAAATTCAGCGGCAGTTTCCGGAGATCGATTTCCGCATCATCAACGTCCAATCGCGCTTCACGCAGCAGCAGATCAACATCGTCGTGCGTACGCTGTCAGAGGCCATCTTACTGACGGCGATTGCGATGGTCTTTTTCTTGCGCTCGTGGCGGAGCGCCATCGTCGTATGCGTCTCGATTCCGACGTCACTCGCGATCGCAATTACCGCGATGAAGGTCATGCACTTCACCCTCGACACGATCTCGCTGCTCGGCATGTCGCTGGTCATTGGAATTCTCGTTGACGACTCGACCGTCGTCTTGGAGAATATCGAGCGTCACTTCACCGAGCTCAAGCAGAATCCGGAGGATGCTGCGGTCGAAGGCCGTCAAGAAATCGGAGCGGCTGCCGTCGTGATTACGCTCGTCGATGTCGTCGTTTTCTTCCCGATCGCGTTTATTGGAGGCCAAGTCGGCCGGAATCTCTCCGAGTTTGCAATCGTCGTCGTCATCTCGACGCTGACGTCGCTCTTCGTCTCCTTTACCGTCACGCCGACGCTGGCTGGACTATGGGCGCTGCGCTCGCACTGGAAAGCGCCGAAATTCGTCGACGCCTTCGGGCAGAAGTTCGATCAGCTTCGCTTCTGGTATGCGCACCGCGCGCTTTTGTGGGGCCTCGAACACGGACGGCTCGTCGCACTTTTTTGCGCCGCAACCTTCGTGCTCGCGATTTCGCTCATACCGCTGGGCTTGGTGGGCGAAGAGTTCATTCCCGCCTCAGATCGTGGCGAAATCTTCATCCAGGTCGTGTTCCCGATCGGAACGCCCCTCTCAACGGTGTCTCAAAAGACGTTCGCGTTTGAGAAGATCGTCGATGCTCAGGCCGATATCGGGCACGAGACCACCATCGCCGGCGCGTACGCCGCTTCATTCGGCGGCTTCGTGAGCCAAAGCAATGTCGGTCAGATTCACATCTTCCTCAACGACGACCGCAAGCAGTCCACGAGCTGGTGGGTACGCCGCTATGCCCAGCTCGTCAAGCAATACCTTCCCAACGTGACCGCTGCGGTCGTGCCGGCCACTGGAACCTCCGGCGGGAATGCGCAGCCGATCGATTTTCTCGTCTCCGACCTCACCGGCGGCGATCCGACGCCGTATGCGGAGAAGGTGCTGGGCTTGCTACAAAACGTGCCCGGAGCGACCTCGGTCAATAGCAGCGGCACGCAGCTCGGTCCGGAAATTTCGATCCAATTCAATCGTGCCAGAGCGCAAGCGCTGGGCATCGATATCGGCCAGGCAGCGATTGCGGCCGGCGCGGCGTTCGGCGGCGATATCGCCACGCAGTTTGAAACGACGGCCGGCCTCGAGCAGGTCCAGGTGATATACCCACCGCAGGATCAGACCGATCTCGACGTGCTGCGCGATTTGCCGTTGCGTGCCTCGGACGGATCCATCGTCCACCTTGGCGACATCGCAACCTTCGAATCGACGCCGACGGCGCCGCTGATCACGCGCACCGATCGCCGCACCGTCATCCACGTCAACGCCAACATCGCCTCAAACTCGTCGCTCTCCAACGTTCAAAATGCGTTGATGAAGCGGCTACCATCGCTGCAGCTTCCTCCGAACGTTGTCGTGCGTCCCGCGCCGCTCGGTCAGCAAGATTTCATGCACCAAACGTTGGTCGGGATCGGCGCCTCCGCGGTGTTGTCGGTGATTCTCGTCTTCCTTTTAATGGTGGCGCTCTATAACAGCTATACGTCGCCCTTCATCATCATCTTCTCGGTTCCGGTTGCGGCGATCGGCGCGCTGAGCGCGCTCGTCTTGACGCATAAGACGCTGAATTTGTTCTCGCTCATCGGCTCGATCTTGCTGATTGGCATCGCGACCAAGAACGGGATCCTGCTCGTCGATTACGCCAACACGTTGCGCCAGCGTGGCCGTAGCAAGCTTGCAGCAATCAAGGAAAGCGCCTTTACGCGATTCCGCCCGATTATCATGACGAGCTTCTCGATCGTCGCCGCGAACATCCCGCTCGCGCTCGCGTTCGACCCGGGCTCCGCCGCGCGTTCCAGCCTGGGCATCGTTATCATTGGCGGCGTGCTCTCCTCGCTCGTCCTCACGCTGCTGCTCATCCCGAACATGTACGTCTGGTTCGCTCCCAGCGACGAGCGCTTCCGTCGCGACGGTATCGGACAACCGGTGAAGCCTCCTGAACGGGTACCGGAACCTGTCGGATGACCGAGCGCATCCTCTACTGGGTTTTCGGGCTCGTCTTAGGCTGCGCTGCAGCGACCGCGATCGGTAAACCAATGATCGCCGAACGTGGGCGCAAAATTATTCCAGCCTTCGCAGCGGGCGGAATCGCGGTCGGCCTATTACTGGGCTGGGCGATTAACGCCTACATCGACTACGTCCGTGCCTCCGCAACAATGAATCCGTAAACGCAGCGGAGCAATATCGTGTCACGCCGAGCTTGTCGAGGCGCAGCTGAAATCTCTGCCACCCTTCGATCCTTCGACTCGCTTCGCTCGCTCCGGCAAGCTCTGCTCAGGGTGACACGGTGCGTTAGATTACTGCAGTCGTCCGATTTTGTTGCCAATACACTCGGTAAACCAGAGTGCGCCGTCTGGTCCCGTTATTATATCGGCGGGTTGGCTGCCGCTGGTGGGAATCGGATACTCGTGCGTAATGACACCGGCGGTCGTGATGCGTCCGACCTTATTGCCGATGCACTCGACGAACCACATCGCATCGTCCGGTCCGGCGGCGACTCCGATGGGTCTACTCCCGCTCGTCGGAATTACCGTGGCGGTAATGCCGCCGCTCGTTGTGATCCGCCCGATCTTGTTGCCGGCTTCCTCACTGAACCACATCGCGCCGTCGGGACCGGCAGCGGGCACAAACGGCACGCTGCCGCTTGCAACCGGATACTCGTGCGTAATGACACCGCCGGTCGTGATGCGGCCGATTTTATTTCCCAAGTATTCCGTGAACCAGAGCGCCCCGTCTGCGCCCGCGGCAATGTCGACCGGTCCGCTGTTGGCGGTCGGCACGGCTGTCTCGGTAACCGAACCCGGTCCGCCCGGCGGCGCGATCCGCCCGATGTTGTTGCCCGCTAGCTCGGTAAACCAGAGCGCATGATCGGCGCCCAGAGTGATTCCAAATGGTTTACTGCTCGCCGTTAGCACGGGCGTTTCGGTAATCGTGCCGGTCGTCGTGATGCGTCCGATTTTGTTGCCCAAGCATTCGGCAAACCACATCGCGTTGTCGGGACCGGCGGCGATTCCGCCCGGCTGACTATTGGAAGTCGGAATCGGAAATTCCGTAACGCTGCCGGTGGTCGTAATCCGGCCGATCTGACCGGCGCCCTGTTCGGTAAACCACAGCGCAGCATCGGGGCCCGTCGCTATTGCGGCCAGCTTACTCGCGCTGGTGGGAACGGGAAACTCGCTAATGACGCCGCAGACGTCGCCGTTAAACGTCACGTTAACCTGCGAGCGCACTGGCTTCGTCAGGTCGCTGTTCTTCAGCGGCTTCACGCTTGCCGTCAATGTGACGACCGTACCCGCATTGGGAATCGTCGCCGATTGTAACGTCGACGGCGGTACGAGCTCAAACGTGTTCGACCCTCGTGCATGCTTTGCGAGCGCCAAATGCTTACTGTCGCTGGACTTCAATCGCGAGGTTGGCGCACCGGCTCCGACGATGTCATTGCCGTCGGCGTCAACTCCCACTACGCTGACGATCTGCCGCGTGGTAACACACTTCGAAACCGTAAAGCTCGTCGGCGAGTTTTCGACGAGCGCCGACGACGCGGAAGCTTGAAACGCTACCGACGCGGGAATTCCGTCGAGCGTGAACTTTAGAATGCCGCCGCCAGAACCAATCGAAAATCGAACGTCTTGGTTGGCTGAGAGTTCGTGTGCGCTGGGCGGAATCGTGCAGCCTGAACGCCTGCATAAAACGGCGTCAAACGTGGCGATCGAAGCTTTATAGCATTTGGCCTTCGACGGACATGGCTTGAGTAAAACGCTCTCCGTACACTCAAAGCCGCGCGCGATCCGCCTGCAACTCGCCGGCAAATGCCGCGCCGAAACATTCAGATCGAACGTTTCCTTAACGCGCGAGGGACCCTTAACTACGATCGTCATTGCCTTGGTCGAGGCGGAGACGTATTCTGGCTGGTCGTCTAAACGGCGTTTGCGCTTGGGGATCTTGATGCGGATGACAAGGCGAGCCGCGCCACTATTGGTAGCTACAGCCCCAGTTGGGTTCCAGCTCGTCGTGGGCGCTAAGGGTAGCATGCGTCCACTGCAGGCGCCCAGCAGCAAGACAAGCGCACCCGCTTGCCAACGGCGTTGTACGTGGGACCTATTCCTTTGCACAGCCGGCCGATCCATCTTCAAAGAATATCGGCGCCGACGCGCTTTCTCTTAGAGAGTAGCGAATGCGACGATTTGATTCTGTTCCCGATGGTTCGTCCAGAACCGCGTGCCGTCGAAAGCGAGGCCACGGGCACCGAATGGGACGCGAGCAATGTCTTCGAACTTTGGTGCAGCCCCGTTAAGCGATGCCTTCATCAGAAAGTAGTCGTCGCTCTCTTCGTCGTCGGTGGTGAGAACGTAGAACGTTCCTTCGACGTAGCATTGCCCACAGATGCCGCGCGGCACCTCAATCGTGCGCACAACTTTCCCGTGTTCGTCGAGTCCGAGGATGCGTTTATTGTACCACTGGCTGACGTACAGCCAGGTTCCATCGTAACTGAGTTGCGAACCCGTATCGTCAGGGCAACCGATTGCATCTTGAGATTTGAAGCCGTGGCCCGGCACAAACCGTCGAATGACGCGCGAATCGTCCTCGCCCTCGCCACAAATTACGCGAAGCTCGTCGCCGACGACGGTCATGCCCCACGGTTTACCGGGCGCCTTCTCCTCTTCAATGACCCGCCATTGGCGCGGATCGATTGCATAGAGACGGCTCGTCCCGATCGAGCCCATCCACAGCTTTTCGCCGTCGAAAGCGATCGATTGCGGCCGCGGCGCGGGTGATGGCAAGCGCAGCGCCTCATTCACATCTTGCATGCCTCGGGGCTTCGCCCCGCGAACCGGCATTCCCGTGCTCATCCTCGGTATCGAAACGTCGTGCGACGATACGGCGACGGCCGTCGTGCGCGACGGGCGCGATGTGCTCGCGAGCGTCTCCACCAATCAAGACGCGTTCCATGCAAAGTACGGCGGCATCGTGCCGGAAATTGCGAGCCGCCAGCACGTCGCGCTGCTCTCGGCCGCCGTTGAAGATGCGCTTACCCGCTCAGATGCCGATTTCGGCAGCATCGACGCGATTGCGGTCACGCGTGGGCCTGGTCTCATTGGGAGCCTCGTCATCGGCGTCGCGGCAGCCAAAGCGCTGGCCTTCGCGTTGGACAAGCCGCTCTACGCAATCAATCACTTGCATGGGCACATCTTTGCGCCGTTCTTGGATCGCCCAGACGCGCTACCGTATCCGTTCCTCGTGCTCTTGGTTTCGGGGGGACACTCGCAACTCGTCGCCGCTCACTCGGCAACGCGTATGGAAGTGTTGGGGCGAACGCACGACGACGCCGCAGGCGAAGCATACGACAAAACTGCGCGGCTGCTCGGCATACCCTATCCCGGCGGCGCCGAGCTCGATCGGCTAGCACAACGCGGAAATCCGAACGCGTATCCTTTTCCGCGCCATCGGCCGCCGCACGATTCGCTTGACCTTTCGTTTTCCGGATTGAAAACGTCGGTTCGGTACTTCTTGGAATCGGATGCTGGTCGCAACGCGGTGCGCGAAGACGTCGCCGCATCGTTCCAATCTGCCGTTGTCGACGTTCTCATGTCGCGCCTGCAAGCCGCGTTCGAGCGCGACGCGTACAATGCGGTTGTGCTCTCCGGCGGCGTCGCTGCGAATTCGGCCCTGCAAGAAGCGCTGCGGTCGTGGAGCACGCGCGCCGGCATCCCGGCCTTCATTCCTCCCCCAAAGTATTGCACCGATAACGCCGCCATGATTGCAGCCGCTGCGTACTACCAAGGCGAGGCTGCGCGCGCCGATGCGCTCGCGCTATCCGCAGATCCTAATCTACCGTTTTAGGAAGAAATCGACGATCGTTTGGCTGGCGTCGAGCTGATTGCTCGTTTTCCCAATAATGAACTGCGGCAGGTATTGAAATCCGCCCGGCCAGGTGTGACCACCGCCACGCACGATGTAATACGTCACCGCCGAGCCGGCGTGGCAACCCGTATAGCGCTCGCGCACGACGCTCGTACCGTCGGCCGGCTCGACGGTTGGTAACGTTGTCGTCGTCGGTGACGAAACACAGTCATCGTGCTTTGCCCAAAACGTCACGGTCTGGTCGGCTGATTCGACGGTGACGTGCCGTCCAGCGTGCACCGTGCCGCCCTCAAAGGGCATTAACGGATCCGACGTTCCGCTAATCTGCAAGACGGAGATGGCGCGCGACGGCTTACACGACGGTGCAGTATCGGTCGGCATGTTGCCTGCAATCGATGCAAATCCGGCAATGCGATTGGCGAGTTGGCAACCGAGCCGTTGAGAAAACATTGCGCCGTTCGAGATGCCGGCCGTGAATATCCGCTTCGGGTCGATCGAAAAGTCGCGCGAGAGCTTATCGATCAGCGCCGAGACGAAGCCGACGTCGTTAGCGCCGTTATTGGGCTGGCCGCCATCGTTCCATTGATGCTGCAAACCGTCGGGATAGACGACTAAAAGACCATAGCGATTGGCCAATTCGTCAAGACCCGTAAAGTGGACCATGCCGCGGCCGGTCCCGCCGCCGCCATGGAACATCAACAGTAAGGGCATTCGCGACGGCCGCATACTCGGAACGTGAATGACGTAGGTTCGTTCTACGCCGCCGACTTCGATCGATTCAGAAGCATCGGCGGCCTGCGCGATAACGAGGACACCGCGTACGTCACCGTGCTCGCCATTGAATGCTGCCCTGCTCGCCGGCATCGAGAACAGGGCTGCCATCAGGACGAGGGCTAGCACGAGAGACTTCCTCATCAGGTACCTCCGCTACCCGGGCATTGTACCCAAGTCGCGCTCGTACAGCCACCGCATGACCGCGGCAGCGACGAGCTCGTGCTCCACCGGGTGTAGCCGCGTCATGACGTCAGCTTCGACCTCGCCCGCACCGACGGCCAGCGGCCGGCGCGCCACGACCGGCCCGCGATCGGTTGCGGCCGTGACCACGTGCACCGTTGCGCCGACCCAGTCGGTACCAGCCGCGAGCGCTTCGGCAACGGCATGCGGTCCGCGGAACGCCGGCATTCGCGTACCGTCCGGCAGGACGACGTCGTCGCGAGACGGATCCAACGGCAAAAAGGCCGGATGCACGTTAAGAATAGTCGGAAACGTTGCGACAAATGACTCGGACAAGAGATGCATCCATCCCAGTAACACGATCGGCTCCGGCCGCTGCGCCGATGCTAACGCGAGCAGCCGCTCGTCGAACGAGTTACGCGATTCTTCTTGGCGTTCCCATGGCATGACGAATACTGGTACGCCGGCATTACGGGCGCGCTCGTTCGCATAGGCTTGCGCATTGTTTGATATGACGCCGACGACGTCGATGGGGAGCGCTCCCGAACGTACGCGATCGAGCAGCGCTTGGAGATTCGTTCCGTTGCCGGATACCATCGCCAGAACACGCGGCCGTGGCGTCGCCCATCGCTCGATGTCGAAGCGTTCGGCAACGCGTGCCCCCACCGTTTCCGTGTAGTAGCGAATCAACCGTTCGTTCCCGACGGCCGCAATCAGCGCTCGTCCGTAACCCCGAGCGCGCAGATTCATTAGCGCTTGACGCAGCAGCGTCGCTCCCAAGCCCTGGCCCCGTTCGGATGCCGCCACTCCGAACGGTCCAAAGATGCCGACGTCTCGTTCGCGCGCGATGCCGCGCAACCACGCGAACCTCAGTCCCTTCGGATCGAAGGTCGCAAAGCCGATCGGGCTGTCGTCGCGGTATGCAATCACGTTGGGGCCATGGCGCGCCTCGGAACTCCACGTTCCGCCGAACTCCTGGTCGATCCACGCGAGCGTTCGATCGTCCGCGTTGGTCGACGAAATGATGCGTATCGCGGGAGCCACCCCTCGACAGGCTCGGGGTGACACAGGCAAATCAACGACGAGATTGCAGAGTTCGCGCACTACTCGAAAAGCGGAATGAGGGCCTGCGCGCAGCTCTCGAGAAAGCGCTGGTCGTCGTCGCTGAATGCGTTGCCGCGATCGCTTTCGACGTCCAGGGTTCCAATGACGATGCCGGATTCAGCACCCAAAATCGGAACGATTGCTTCCGAACCGGTCGATTCAAAGGCGGTCAGATAGCGCGGATCGTGTGCGACGTCATTACTGATAACGGTTGCCCGCGTCCGAACCGCCTCGCCGCTCAGTCCCTGCGTGACGGGGAAATGTATGAAAGCGGGTGCCTGTACTCCGGTGTGTCCGATGAGGTCGACCTCGCAGTCGTCCACGTCGTAAATGCCGACCCAGCGGTAGTTGCGAGCCGCACGAATAACGTCGGCGGCATGCTGCGCGCGGACCTCGCGCATCTCGGTCGTGTCGAGAACCGCAGCGATATCGCGTAGCGTTTCGGTCATGAATCCTCGCGCGCGGGGTGCACCACAACATGCGGCTCTCCTTCCAAGCGCGCTTCGATCCAGCCGACCACCTTGGCGCCCGGGGCAGCGGCGATGGCTTTGGCGGCATCTTCAATCGAAACGATCAGCGTGTAGCCGATGCCCATGTTCAACGTACGGTACCGCTCCGCGTGCGACAAGTGTCCTCGTTGCACAAGTTCTCGTTCAAGTGCCGGCACGCCCCAGCGCTGTTGTTCGAAAATCGCTTTGACGTCGCTCGGCAACGTGCGCGCGACGTTTTCCAACAGCCCACCGCCGGTGATATGCGCCATGACCTTTACGCGCGCCACTTTCTCAATGCTGCGAACCGCATCGTAATACGAGGGATGCTCCGCCAGCAACCTATCCGCGAATGTGCCTCCGTCGAACGGTTCGCCCCATTCGTTACGCGCAATGAGTTTGCGCGCCAATGAATAGCCATTGGTGTGCAAACCGATGGCGGGAAGTCCGACGATTGCATCCCCTGCGACCACAGTGTCTGGCTGAGGTATGTCGGCGATGTCGACCACGCCGACGATCGTGCCGGCAAGATCGAAGTGCCCGCCGGCATAGAGTCCGGGCATTTCCGCCGTCTCGCCGCCCAGCAACGCGCACCGATGCGAGCGGCAAGCTCGCGCGCAGCCTTCCACCACTTTAGCTGCGACCTCCGGCTGCAGCTTGCCGGTCGCGAAGTAATCTAAGAAAAAGAGCGGCGTCGCGTTGGCAACCAAAATATCGTTTACGCAGTGGTTGACCAAATCCGCTCCAACGGTTTCGTATCGCTCGAGCTCGGCAGCAATAAGTAGTTTCGTTCCGACGCCATCGGTCGAGGCCACCAACGCGCGGTTCTCGCTCCCGGGTAAGCGAAAAAGACCGGCGAAGCCCCCGAGCGCGTCGAGTTGATCGGGATGCCGCCAATTCGACAGCACCTGCTTGTACCGGGCCACCGCCTCGTTGCCGGCGGCAATATCCACACCGGCTTGTGCATAGGCATCCTGCGCTCGGTTCTCTAACATTGCGTTGTAGGTAGTTCACCGCGCGAAAGGTTCACCATGCAGGTCCGTCCTAACGGCGACGCGCCGCTGCGCGTGCAGACCGGGGCGCTCGTCGTCCCGATCTTTTCCGATGCCCCTCCAGAGGGCGTTGCCAAGGAGATTGACGGCGCGCTCGGCGGTCAGATTGCCGATGCGCTCGAGGCCGGCGAATTTAAAGGTAAGCTCGCCGAGTGCATGCTGATGCATTCGAAGGACCATCCGTTTCGCCGCGTGTTGGCCGTCGGGCTCGGTGAGCATTCCAAGTTCGAGCCGGTGCTGCTGGGACGCTACGCTGGTACCGCGATTCGATATCTCGGCCGCCGCAACGTTTCCGACGTTGCAATCACCCTTCCATTGCAGGCGAAAGCCATCGAAGCGGCATGCGCGTCCTTTGTCACGGAAGGCGCAATCGCCGGCGGCTTCGAGATCGGAATTTACCAGGGCAAATCTGAGAAGACAATTGCCGTCACCGATGTGTCGATCGTCGCCTACAATCTCGATCGTTCCGCCATCGAACGAGGCATCGCGCGTGGTAGAATTCTCGGCGAAGCGGTAAACCTGGCGCGACGGCTTGCGGTTACGCCTGCCAACGACATGACGCCCACCGTGCTCGCCGAAGAAGCTGCGAAAATCGCTCGTGAAAATTCGCTTGAGATCGACATTCTCGACGAAGACCGCGCACGCGCAGAGGGAATGGGATCGTTCTTGTCCGTGGCGCAAGGGAGCTTACAGCCGCCCAAGCTTATCGTGATCCGCTATTCGGGCGACCCATCCAGCCGCGAGCTGCTGGCGCTGGTAGGGAAAGGCATCACGTTCGATAGCGGCGGCATTTCTCTTAAGCCAGCCGATCGCATGGAAGAGATGAAATACGACATGTCGGGCGGCGGCAGCGTCATCGCAACGATGTTTGCGTTATCGCGTTTGAAGCCGAAGGTCAACGTCGTCGGCATCATTCCCGCCACCGAAAATATGCCCAGCGGAAAAGCCACCAAGCCGGGCGACGTGGTAACCGCGATGAATGGCACGACGATCGAAATCGTCAATACCGATGCCGAAGGACGTCTGGTACTTGCTGACGGCCTTTGCTACGCCCGCAAGCTTGGCGCTACCAAGATCGTCGACGCCGCGACGCTGACGGGCGCGTGCGTGGTAGCGCTCGGTCATGCGGCGGCGGCAGTCGTCGGTAACGACGACGCATTTGTCGAGGAGTTCTTGGCGGCCGCTAAACCGACCGGCGAGCGGTACTGGCAGATGCCCTACTTCGAAGAATACTCAAGCCAAATGAAAAGCGATATCGCCGATTTGAAGAACACCGGTGGTCGGGCCGCAGGCACGTTGACCGCGGCCGCCTTTCTGCGCGCCTTTGCCGAGGAAACGCCTTGGCTGCATCTCGACGTCGCGGGGACCGCGTACCTCGAAAACGAGTCGGCGTGGCAAGCAAAAGGACCGACGGGAATGCCGGTGCGTTCGCTCGTCGCACTCGCAGAATCGTTGGCCGGCACCCCGGCGACCGAACTTCACGGCAACGGCGCGAGAACCGTACCCGTATCATCCTAGGCCATGTACGCGTCTCATCGTAAAGGCGCCGCGCAAGACGGCGACGCGCGGCCATACGAGCCCGAAAAGAGTCCCGCAGTCCGCCGTTTGACGGCCGGCGCGATTAAACGCCGCAAAGGCAAGGTTCTCTTCCCGATTGCAACGGCTTACGACGCTCCATTCGGGCAATTCGTCGAAGACGCCGGCATTGACGTCATCCTTGTCGGCGACAGCGTGGGCAACGTCGTGCTCGGTTACGACGAAACAACGCCGGTGACCGTCGAGCAAATCGTTCATCACACCCAAGCCGTTTGTCGCGGAACGACGCGCGCGCACATTATCGCCGACATGCCCTTTGGCTCGTACCAGGTCAGCGATGAAGAGGCAATCCGTTCGGCGATTCGGATGGTAAAAGACGGCGGAGCCTGTTCGGTTAAACTTGAAGGCGGCGTTCACGAGTCCGATCGAATTCGCGCGATTGCGCGTACCGGCATTCCGGTTGTCGGCCATATCGGGGTGACGCCGCAGACGGCCGGCTTGGGCCCGGGCTTCAAGATGAGGACGCATCGCGACCGCCTCGTCGAAGACGCCAAGGCGATTGAAGCCGCCGGTGCGTACGCGATCGTCTTGGAAGTTGTCGATCACGAGATCTCGCGCGACATCACCGCCATGCTCTCGATTCCAACCATCGGCATCGGCTCGGGCCCGCACTGCGATTCGCAGGTGCTCGTGCTGCACGACATTCTGGGCATGTACCCGCACTCTCCGTCGTTTGCAAAACGCTATGCTGAGGTCGGGCAACTGGCAACGCAAGCGCTGCGAGAGTTTGCCGCTGAGGTCCGCGACGGGAATTTTCCGTAGCTCGGCTGTCGTGAATAAGGAAATTAGATGAAATATACGTTTGTCGGCGCGCTTCTTTTAGCTGGGATAGTTGCCGGCTGCGGTGCCAGCGGCGGTAGCCCTTCGGCGCCGATCACCGTCGCGAACATCTCGGCAAACGTGCTGCAGTTCGACGTTGGAACCGTTAATCTATATGGCAACGCTCACGCGGGACTCAACGTCGTGGTGACGTATCGCCAGCCCAGCAACGGTTTCGATCCAGGCGGTTCCGCCGTGCTGGTGAGCTCGCCGTCGATCCGTCTGCCGAACGTTATTCGGTCACGCGCGACGACGGCAACCGTTGCGTACGATCCAACCTCGACTGCCTGGTCGGGTCCCGCCGAGCGCGAACGAGGCGGACATCTCATTATGTCGACGTCACAAGCACCCGGCGCGACTGAGGTCACAACGTTTGGGCAATCGGGCGGCGCATTCGCTCTTGGTATCGAGCCGTTCAACGCACTCGGCTCGGGCGACGCAGCGAAGCCTCCGATCAACCTCTACGGTCAACCGTTTTGTCCCCGCCCCAGCCTGCGCTGTCCCGGCCCATACCCGGTGCCGCTCTATAACCCCGGCGGAGGCGCGGGCGATCCGAACGTTTTCGAGCCTTGGGGTGGCCCGCCGGCATTCGATCTGCTCGGCAACGGCACGTCGCCGGCTGGTAATCCCAACGTACCCGCCGGCTACGATGGCCTGCCGATGGGGCTGGACGTCTTCTTGTTTCCCGAACCATCCTCTGGGACGTATCGCCTCACGGTGTTCGTAGCCACGCAAAGCGCTGGAAATGTTACGCAAAACGCTTCGGCTCATCTCAATTCAGCGATCGGCTTGCCGTCCGCCAACGCCGCGAAGTTCGTTGCCAACGGTCGCGGGGGCGGGACGCTTACGTTCCATATGCCGGGCGGCGCGACCGAATCGTACATTCAAGTTACCGATTACGGCCCGATTGGAGCCGTGCAGGGATGCAACAGCGCCAGCAATCAGCCTGCGTACAGCAGCAGCAGCAGTAGCAGCGGCGGCGCAGTTCCGGTGACACTTTACTACACGATCGTTGCGCGGCATTCAGGTGCGTACAACCTCCCCGATGCGGCGGGACCGGGGGGAACGCCGTCAATCTGCACCGGCGCGCAGAACCATGCGAGCAACAAGCATCTTACGGCAGGCGATGCATTTACGGTGCAGACGATCGCCTTTGACTATCCACTGTATGAGGCGTCCGAAACCGGGCAAGTAAGCTCGCATAATCCATCGCCGGTCATTCGTGGTCGGCGCGGGCAAGACGACATTACGATCTCGCCCGTCGACTGCGACATCGCACCGCAGAGCAGCGGAGGGACGACGCTATGCCCAACGGGGACGCTGCCGTTCCCCGGCCAACCGCAATAGCGGGAGATGCCTACGCGTTCGCGAGCGTGCGCGTCTTGTGCGTAGCGGGCACGTTTGGATACTCGCCGGTCAAACACCCGATGCACATTTCCTCGCGCTCGCGGCCGACGGCGGTCATCAATCCGCCCAAACTAAGGTAACCTAGGGAATCGGCACCGGTCTTGGCGCGGATTTGCTCGACGGTGTAGTTCGCCGCAACGAGCTCGTCATAGGTTGCCATGTCGACGCCGAGATAGCACGGATGCTTGATCGGCGGCGAGGTGATTCGTAGATGCACTTCCTTGGCGCCGGACTCGCGCAACAATGCAACGATGCGGGGGGTCGTGGTGCCGCGAACGATTGAATCATCGACGACCACGACGCGTTGCCCGCGGAGGTTTTCAATCACCGGGTTGAACTTCAAATGCACGCCGCGCGAGCGCATTTTTTGATCGGGGCTGATGAAGGTGCGGCCGATGTAACGGTTCTTGATCAAGCCTTCGATGTACGGCAGGCCGCTCTCTGCGGCATACCCGATGCCGCCGGCAATCGCTGAATCCGGCACGGCCATGACCACGTCCGCATCGGCCGGATGCTCCTTGGCGAGTTGCCGTCCCATCGCGTGGCGCGCCATATAGATCGACCGCTCGTCAAGCTTGGAATCCGGGCGCGAGAAGTAAATGTATTCGAACATGCACAACGCGGGAATAGCGCCTTCGACTGCCGTCTCGTGCGATTCCAGCCCGTTTGCGGTGATCCGAATGATCTCCCCACGCTTGATTTCGCGAAGATACTGCGCATCGATCGGGCCGAGCGCGCAGGATTCGGATGCGACGACGTAACCACCGTTCTCGAGAGCGCCAATGCAGAGCGGACGAACGCCCCATGGGTCGCGAAATGCATACAACTCGTCTTGCGTGCAGAGCACGATCGAATAGGCGCCGCGCGCGACCTTAAGGACGGCCTCGATGCGCTCGAACATCGTTCCCTTCGACTCGACGATCAGCTTGGCCATGACTTCGGAGTCGGAGGTTGCCGTCAGCACGGTGGTGGGCGAGAGCGTTTCTCGCAAATCGTCGGTGTTGGTCAGGTTGCCATTGTGCGCGAACGCGAAATCGCCGAGCTCGGTGCGCTCGAGCAACGGTTGCGCGTTGACCACAATCGAGGAGCCGGTCGTCGAGTAGCGGGTATGCCCTACGGCGATATGACCGCTCAGCTCGCTGAGGATATCTTCGTCGAAGATGGCGCCAAGGAGGCCCATCGCTTTGTGCGACCGGATCGTGCCGCCGTCCGAGGCGGCGATGCCCGCCGATTCCTGGCCGCGATGTTGGAGAGCGTAGAGCGAAAAGTACGCGAGCCTGGCTGCATCACGTCCCGGCGCGAAGATCCCCGTTATCCCGCACATCTTATCCTATTATAGCCTATGGAAGGTCAATCGCTCGACCGCCGGCCTCCAAAGATCTGCAGCAGGGCCAAAAAGATGTTGATCGCGTCGAGATAGATGCTGACGGCCATGAGGACGGGCGTCAATCCATCGCCCCCAGCTCGGATGCGCGCGAAATCGATGAGCACGAGACCCGAAAAGATGGCGAGCGTGATCCAGGCGTAGGTTTGCGGATGTAGGAAGTGCACGAACATCGAGACGACGCCCGCAACGATCAAGCCGAGTAACGCTAGCATAAAGATGCCTTGAAATCGACGCAGATCGAGGCCGGTCGCATAGACGATGGCTGCCAATGCGAACATGCCAAGGCCAGTCGTCAGCGCGGCGTTGACCACCACGTCGGGGCCAAAGGCACGCACGTATTGTGAAATCACCGGTGCAATCCCAATGCCTTCGCAAAACGCAAAAGCGTAGAACAGGACCAGCGACAGCACTTCGTTTTGACGCGTACCATAAATCGAAAGAAGCAGAATAAAGCCGCCAATCATCGCGACGAGGCCAATGCCCGGCGCTACGCCCGCAAACAGCCACGCCGCCAACGCGGTAACGCACAGGCCGACTGCTGTGATGCCGAGGACTTGGGCGAGGAGCGACTGCGTCGGGATTGCCGGCGCGACCGATTGCCCGTACGCACTTTGGGGCTGAAATCGAAAAGCCATGACGTTCCTTACTAACCTCCCTTCGGCGTCAGAGTTCCAGGGGTCGGACCTTACCTCGAACGTACGTTCGTATTATACCGCACCCATTGGTTCCTCGACGAGGACGGCGTTAACCGGTGGGGCAGCCGCACCTTTGTGAAAGTCAACGCGCCGGTGATTCCGCATCTTACCGATTCGGGCGAGAATATCGCATCGGTTGTGCGCGCTGCCCGAGATGCCGACGCAACCCGCGTTTGGGGCACATCTACAGAGGAACGTACGGGCAGGGAATACACTCGGATTTTCGGCAAGACCTGACAACTCGAGAGGATGCAGACCTGATGACTGTCGCGAGGCTACTCTCCTTCGGCGCCGTTTTCGTTTGCTTAACGTTTGCAAGCGCAGGTCGAGCGTCCGCAGGAACCCCGTCCATGCGCGCCGTCTTGCAAGCCGCTTATGCCGTGCGCGATCTCAAAAACGTGGACCTTGCGCCCGACGGCAGCCTCGTCGTGTGGCAGGAAGACGTCCACGATCCCACGCGCCGGTTGAGCTCGCGCGTGCAAAGCGTGCTCTACATCGCGCCGACGGGTGGAAGCAAGCTGATTCGCTTGACCGCTGGTTCGGCACGGGCACGCTATGACGAAGAGAACCCCGTCTTTTCACCCGATGGAACGCGCATTGCCTTCCTCTCAGATGCACGCTCGAAAGGGCAGTTGCAGATCTTCGTCGCCGACCGAAACGCACGTCACGTGCGGCAAATCGGTAGGCTGGCCGGGAACGTACAACGCTTGCAGTGGTCGCCGAATGGGAAGCTCATTTCGTTCCTCTATATCGCCGACGCGCATCGCAAAGCGGGAGCTCTCGCAGCCGGAGCTCGCGACGTCGGCGTTATCGGCGCGGTCATTGACGAGCAACGCCTGGCGACGATCGACGTCGCGCGCGGGTCGGTCCGCCAGCTCACTGCGGCCGATTTATACGTGTACGAATATGGATGGTCGCCCGATGGCACCGCTTTCGCCGTGACCTACGCTCGCGGTAACGGCGATAACAACTGGTGGATTGCACGGCTCGCTCGCGTTGACGCCGGCTCCGGTACAATGAAAAACCTTATTGCGCCGTCGTTTCAGATCGACGATCCGCAATGGTCTCCGGACGGCCGGCAAATCGCCGTGATCGGCGGCATCATGAGCGATTTCGGCTCGACCGGCGGCGACGTTTACGTCGTCGATGCGATGAGCGGTTCGGCGCACAATGTTACGACCGGCGCAGCCTTTTCCGCGCAATCACTACGCTGGAACGATTCCTCCAGCCTGGACGTCGTCGCGCACGTCAAAGGCGCGATGCACCTCATGCATCTCGATGTGGCAACCGGCGCGGCAACCCCGCTGACCCAACGCAACGAGTCGATCTGGAGCTGGTCGAGCGCGCAGCATGGCGCGTCTCTTGCCCTGATCCGTGTCTCGTTCGACGACCCGCCCGAGGTCTGGGCCGGGTCGTCCGGTACCCTGCGTCAAGTTTCGCACCGAAATGCCGGCGCGAAACGGTTGTATGGGAAAGCGGTTTCGATCTCATGGAAGAGCGACGAGTTTACCATACAAGGCTGGTTGATCTACCCGTTGGAGTACGACCAGCAACGTCGCTACCCGATGATCACCATCATTCACGGCGGTCCGTCGGCGCAAACCGTGCCGGGCTTCGCAAACCGCAACATTAGCGCATTCGCCTCGCAAGGGTACTTCGTGTTCATGCCCAATCCGCGCGGCAGTTTCGGCCAAGGCGAGGCCTTTACGCAAGCCAACGTCAAAGATTTCGGCTACGGCGACTGGCGCGACGACGTAGCAGGCGTCGATGCTGCAATCAAGTCCGCTCCGATCGATCCGACTCGTCTGGGACTCTTTGGCTGGAGTTACGGCGGCTACATGGCAATGTGGGCGGAAACACAGACGACCCGTTTCAAGGCCATCGTCGCCGGCGCCGGCATCGTCAATTGGCAATCCTACTACGGACAAAACAAGATCGATCAGTGGATGATTCCGTTCTTCGGCGCTTCCGTCTATCAAGATCCTGCCGTCTATGCGAAGAGCTCGCCGATCACGTACATCGAGCAATCAAAAACGCCGGTGCTCATTCTGCAAGGCGAGCGCGACGAAGAAGTTCCCGCTCCGCAGGCGTTCGAATTCTGGCACGCCATGGAAACCCTCGGGATTCCGACGCGGCTCGTCGTCTACGCCGATGAAGGACATGGCCCGCAGAAAATCGCCAATCAAATCGACATCCTTACCGAGATGATCGATTGGTTCCACCGCTATCTGTGAACCCCGTGACACGGCCGATGACGCGCGGTGGCCGCATTACGGAACGGAATTGGCTGCGATGTCGCGCCGGTATGTCAGCGCATTTGTCCCTAAGCGTCCGGCCAGCGTCTTGACCGCGGCGTAGGCGCGCGCACGTGCATGCGCTACGTCGTCACCGAGGGCGGTCACCGTCAAGACACGGCCGCCTCCCGTATCGACTTTCCCGTCGGCCAGTTGGGTGCTTCCCCAAAATGCGTTGCAGCCATCGTCGAGTGCGACGTCGGGGTTGAGACCGCGCAGCGGCGTATTTGAACGCGGATAATCGCTCGTTGCCAACACGACGCCGACACAAGATTGCTTGGAAAAGCTCACCTGTGAAAGATCCATCGCACCGTCGGCGGCCGATTTGAGCAGCGCAGCGAAATCTCCGCCGACACGCGGCATCAAGACTTGCGTTTCGGGATCGCCGAAGCGCGCGTTAAACTCGATCACGTAGGGACCGTTCTGCGTCCACATCAAACCGCAATAGAGAATGCCGACGTACTCTTCTCCCTCCGCGAGCAATCCACGCAGCGCCGGTGCTAGAACCGATTCGCGTACGCGATCGTAGAGATCGTCGGGAAATCCCACCGGTGGAGAGTACGCGCCCATTCCACCGGTGTTCGGGCCGGTGTTCCCGTCGCCGGCGCGCTTGTAATCACAGGCGGACGATAGCGGTACCATCGCGCGCCCATCGGCAAGTGCGAAGAGACTCACCTCGCGGCCCTCCAATCGCCTTTCCAACAAAAGATCGCTGCCGCCGCCGGGTAGCCTGTTATTGCCGTACCAATCCGCGATCACCGAGCGCGCCGCAGACGGATCCGGCGTAACGACGACGCCCTTACCCGCAGCGAGACCGTCGGCTTTGATCACAACCGCGCCGTCCCAGTCGTCCAACGCTTTCTTCGCACCGTCGAGTGAATGCACGACGACAGCTGCTGCCGTCGGCACGCCGTGGCGCTCCATGAAGCGCTTGGAAAAAACTTTGCTCGACTCGAGCCGGCCCGCGGAGCGGTTCGGCCCAAACACCGCGAAGCCCGATTCCCGCAACCGATCGCCGACGCCGGCAGCAATCGCCGTTTCGGGGCCGAGAACGACGAGGTCTATTGCGTTCTCCCGACATCGTTCGGCAAGTGCTTTGCCATCGGTCGCAGCTACGTTCCAGTTTTCGCCGCGCGAAGCCGTCCCAGCGTTACCCGGCGCCGCAAATACAGCTTCGCACGAAGGCGACTGTGCAAGCCGCCACGATAGCGCGTCTTCGCGGGCGCCGCTACCGACGACCAAAATTCGCACGAGCTTATCGAGCGCCTATTCCCACTCAACGGTTGCCGGAGGTTTGGTCGTAATGTCGTAGGCGACGCGGTTGACGCCGCGCACTTCGTTGACGATGCGTGACGAGATGCGCTCCATGAGATCGTGCGGCAGGCGCGCCCAGTCGGCGGTCATGCCATCTTCGCTGGTGATCGCTCGTACCGCGACCAGGTTGGCGTACGTGCGGCCGTCGCCCATCACTCCGACGCTCTTGACCGGAGTAAGCACGGCAAAGTACTGCCACGGAGGAGGATCGAGCGGCGCGGAATCGATCTCTTCGCGAACGATGGCGTCTGCAGCCCGAAGGATATCGAGGCGCTCGTTCGTCACGTCACCGATGATTCGCACGGCAAGGCCCGGACCGGGAAACGGCTGACGCCTGACGATTTGCTCGGGCAGGCCGAGGACGCGCCCAACCTCGCGCACCTCGTCCTTAAAGAGCGTGCGCAGGGGCTCGATGAGCTTGAGCTTCATCTTCTTTGGCAGTCCGCCGACGTTGTGATGCGACTTGATCTTATGCCCGGCTTTGCTTTCCGGCGTCTTCGATTCGATGACGTCGGGATAGAGCGTGCCTTGCACCAAATACTTCACGCCGCGGATCTTGCGAGCCTCGCTCTCGAAGACTCGAATGAATTCATGGCCGATAATGATGCGCTTTTCTTCCGGGTCATCGATGCCCCGCAGCTTCTTAAGGAAGTGCTTGCGGGCATCCACCGCAATGACGTTGAGATGCATGACCTCTCGAAACGCCGCTATCACCTGGTCCGCCTCGCCCTTGCGCAGCAGTCCGTGGTCGACAAAGATGCACGTCAATTGCTTGCCGACTGCACGCGCTACCAACGTAGCCGCCACGGCGGAGTCGACCCCACCGGAGAGCGCACAGATGACCTTGCCGCTGCCGACGCGCGCCCGAATCTCCTGCGTCGCTCGCTCGACGAATGAGTCCATTTTCCAATCGTCGCCGAGGCCGGCGATTTCATGCAAGAAGTTGGCCAAGATCGCGCGGCCGTGCTGCGTGTGCACGACCTCGGGATGAAATTGCGTACCGTATATTTTCTTCTCGGCGTTTCCCATCGCGGCGACGTTGCAGCGCGGCGTCGACGCCAGCGCAGCGAATCCGCGCGGGAGTTTGACGACCGAGTCTCCATGCGACATCCAGACCCGCAACTCATCGGGTACCCCGTCAAACAGCGGCGTGTTGCGATCTCCCACGACAAGCGCGGCAGGACCGTACTCCGCATGCTCGAGTTTAACGAGTTCGGCACCGGCCTGGAGGGCGACAAGCTGCATTCCGTAACAAATGCCGAGGATGGGTACGCCGGAGTCGACGATCGCATCATCCATATCCGGCGCGCCTTTCACGAGAGCACTTTCGGGCCCGCCGGAAAGAATCAGCGCCGCCGGACGGCGGACGGAGAGCACGTCCCACGGCGTGTCATGCGGAACGATCTCGCAATACACGCCGGCTTCGCGCGTGCGCCGCGCGATAAGCTGACTGTACTGAGCTCCGAAATCGAGGACGAAAACCGTCAAGCCGCGGCAATCGCTTTCATCGCTGCGTCGTAGTCGGGTTCATTGCCAACTTCGGGCACGATTTGGAGATAGTGGATCTTTTTGTCCTTGCCGAGAATCACGATTGCACGTGCGAGCAATCCGAGCTCGTCGATAAGCAGTCCGTAGTTCAGCCCGAAGCTATGGTCGCGGTAATCCGAAAGCATGCCCAGCTTGATGCCTTCCTGCGCCTGAGCCCAGCGTTTCTGCGCAAAGGGCAAATCCATGCTCACGACATACGCAGACGTTCCGTTCGGCAGCTCGCTCAAGCGTGCATTGAAGGCTTGCGACTCGCGCGAACAGACGGGAGTATCCAGGGAAGGAACGACGATCAGCATCACTCGCTCGTTGCCCGAAAGGAGTGAATCGAGCGTCGTCACCGATAGGTCGGCACCGGTCAAATGAAAATCGGGTGCGGCATCACCCGTTCGAAGGACGGGGCCGACGAGATGCATCGGGTTACCTTTAAACGTCACCGTTCCGGCGCGTTCGTTCACATTTTGAGTGGTCATTACGTCTCCTTCTATATAGCGAGGGACTTCGCGGTGCGGAGCCCCAGTTACGTTAAAACGTCCTGTAGCCGATTGGAGTCGCGGGCCATGATAATCTCCACTGCGATTCGCTCGCCGACCGAGACGTCGCGGCCCCATCGATAGGCTGAATAGGGGGTAAAACGGGTTCCCGGCGATCCTGGAATCCGCAAAGAAACATCGTAGCAAATGAGTTCTTTGGGAGGTCCCGCGACGAGCACGCATTGCAACGCAAACGGGCCGATGACTCCCGGCGGCCTCGCCGTTCGTGCTGCCGAAATGAACCGTTCACCCATTTCGAACGCTTGCTCGAGCGTGGACTCCGTCAGCGTCGTCGCAATGTGCCCCGCTTCTTCCATCCGCATCGGTACCGCCTGAAGCGCCGCAAACGCCGACGGCGGCACGTTACGGAATCCTTCGAGATTGGTCTGACGTCGAGTATCGGTCCCGCTGAGCTCAAGCTCCTCCAAAATCGCCGAATAGAAGAAGTTCAAATTGACGGATGGTCCGAGCGCATACTCCTCGATGACGGCACCGTCTAAACCTTCCGCAGAAATCGTCCCATCTGCCAGCAGAGCATTGGCCACGCGCCGGTATTCTTGAACCGATGACGCCAGAAAGAATGCGCGTTCGAAACTCACCTTCGCATGCGGGGCCTTCACCATGACGAGCCGGTCGATGTCGTGCAGCGACGAAAAGCGGCGCGGGTACCGAATGCCCGCCTTGTCCATGAGGGCGTATTGGTTCTCACTCTCGTCGCGTTCTTCGGCCCGCAGCAGCCGCCGGTTTCCAAAAAACGGTACGAGCATGCCGCTTTCGATCTGATCGTAGCTGTATTTCTGACGCAGATAGACTTCGAACGAGCGATTCGGAATAAAAATTGCGTTTTCGCCCAGTAAGCGCTGCTGAACGGCATCCTTCAAAATATCGGGAAAATCATCCAGCTCCAGGACGCCATCGACGCACCCGCGTGGCGGGCCCGGAGGGCCGCGGCGAACGAAATACTCGGCATACGTCCGTTCGCGCCCCTTTGCCGTTACGATGAGGTTTCGAAGCCCCTGCGCGCGAGCGCCCGATGCCACTTCGAGCGCGGAATGGCTGCCGATCGAACAGAGCGTCAACCGTTCTTGGTCGTAGCGCGCCAGCGCCCGCGCGACGAGTTCGCTCATCCGGAGAGCAGCTTGCGAGCTTGAGGGCTGTCCTGATACTCGATCGTGAGGATAGCGCGCGCATGCGCGGCAACGGTGCGAGCCTGCGCATCGTCCATCCGCTCCGCGGTTGTATAACACCAGTAGAGCAACATCGGCAGGTCACGATCGCGCGGATAGATCTTCTGCATTCCGTCAATTGAATTGGCTACGTCGGCGGTTTCGCCGCTTTCGCGATTGCCGTACTTATAGTCCAGCATGAAGTTGATGTGCTTTAGGCGGTTTTGGATTTCGAGCACCGACATTTCCATCTTCCCAAAATACTCGTCGGCCGGTGCCAGCGTCGACAGGTACACATCGTGCGGCACCGCGGTCACGCTGGCGATGATGCGAATGGGATCGACCGCCTTCACGCGGGCAATCAAGGTCGCCCCGTTGCGCGCATCGTCGGCCGTATAGTCATTCTGTCCCGGCGATGCAGCATTTGCGGCGTTAATCAGCTCGTTTCCCCAAATTCGTCGGAAGATGCGCGACCGGAAAGGAGGCGGCGGCGGCGCGCGCCAGCGCCAGGCTGCGCCACTGCGGATCGTGGGTAAGCAGCCACGCGCGCCAATCCGCCTCGACCTGTTGCAGCAAGGCGTCCACGTCGCCGGGATAGGATCGCAGGTTCGCGGTGGCATCCGCGTCCGCAAACCGTGCCAACTGCTCTGGATCATCTTCGGAGTTCACGCGCTGTAGCATCGCTTCGGCTTGCGCAATAAGCGTCGTGTCTTCGGAGTGCTTCGTCACCCATTCCGCTCCTTCGCGCACCCACCAGACCGCCCCGTCATGATTGGTAAGCGGATTATAGTGTAATCCCGTGCCGATTTGCACGGTGAGCGTCGCGAGCTCACCGTAGGCTGCATCGTTTGGATATTGTAGCGAGTACGCTCGGCCCGCATTGAAGATCGAGGAAAGATAGGTTTCCTCGGCACGAAAGTTCCAGCCGTCCGCTGTGCCCTTGGCGTAGGCATCCTTCATTTGCTGGTAGAGTACGGCCGGATCGGCAACCCACGCCGCGGATGCACGAAGTGCAGGCGCCGCAAACCCCAGCGCCAACGCCAACGTGCCTATCTTAGAGAACGCTCGTATCATCCAATACTAAACGAAGATTGTTCGTGAGGAGTGCGTTCTTGATTTCTCGAGCAATCCGGCGGCCGGTTGACATCGGCTCCGAATAGTTCAAGTACGAGTAGGGCGAGCCGTCGATGAACAGGTTCGTTCCGGCCACGATGCGTGCGGAGATTTCCATAATGTAGAACTGTATGTCCGGCGTGATGATCGTTTCGATGCAAAACGCGCCGAATAACCCTTTCGGCGGACAAATCTCTTTGCTGATCCGGATGACGTCGTCGCCCATGCGCAACGCATGCGCCAGCATCGACTCCCGCAACGAAACCGGCTGATTGCCGACGACGACGTAGGACGGACTGACGTCCATGCCTTCCTGCGCTGCGGCTGGAATGCGCCCTAGCGAGTCCACGTTCGTTTCGTAACGCCGGTCCATCGACATAATTTCGAGCTTGTTTTCCAGCGGCGAATAAAAATAGTGGA
Source organism: Vulcanimicrobiota bacterium (assembly GCA_963752765.1). GTDB lineage: Bacteria > Vulcanimicrobiota > Vulcanimicrobiia > Vulcanimicrobiales > Vulcanimicrobiaceae > JAFAHZ01. Next base: position 33,059 of record CAVVZD010000008.1, on the reverse strand, counting down.
TGTAGAGGGGAACACCGATAATATACTCCTGGATTGTGTAGGCGGCTTTAAGGTGCGCCGCGCGCGCTTCAAAATCGTGGGCGTCGCGGATGAACATATATCCCTTGCCCCCTGCCGCACCGTAGAGCTTCACGATGACCGGGCGATCGATTTCTTCGCCGCTCTTGAACTGGCGCGGTAACTTGAGGCCGGCTCGAGATAACCAGTCCCGCTGCAGCTCGCGGCTTGCCTCCCAATCCAGCACCGCCTTGTTGCCGAAATAGGGGATCGTCATCTTCTTGTGATCGTCCAGCGATAGGTAGGCGACGAACGAGCCGTGCGGAACGACGATGACCTTGCGGCTCTGCAGCTCGCCCATAAGCCCCGTAAACTCGGAATAATTATTGACCGCGATGACTTCGTCGACGAAAGCGAACGAGCGGTACAGCCTTTCCGTGTCGCGATGCGAAATCGCGAGGGTCTTGAAGCCCTCGTCGTGAGCGCCTTTGAGTATTTGCAGCGCGGAATGCGAGCCCAGCGTGGCAATCGTGTACGGCCGATTCACCCTCATCCGGCTACTCGCCCGCAGTAGTGAAAGCCTCCTGCGCCGTCTGAGCCTACTACGTTCCGTAACGGCGTTGGCGCGATGCAAAATCTTCCAGGGCCGCCCGCAGCTCGGCTTCACCAAAATCCGGCCAATAGAGGCGCGTCGACCAGAATTCGGCGTATGCCGCTTGAAACAAAAGGAAGTTTGAAAGCCGCAGCTCGCCGCCCGTCCGAATGACGAGGTCGGGATCTGGCAACCCAGCCGTGTAGAGTTTGCTTCCGACTGCTCGTTCGTCGATCGAATCGATGTCTCGAATTCCGGCGCTGACTTCACCGGCGAGCGCGCGCACGGCATCTCCTATCTCACGCCGTGCTCCATAATCGATCGCGAGGTTGAGCGTGATCTTCCGATTACCGGCGCTTTGCTCGACGAGCGTCTCAAGAGCCTCGCGCGTTCCTCGCGGAAGCCGCTGCAAACTTCCGCACAAACGAATCTCTACACCCTCCTTCACCAGCGATCGCAACTCTCGATTTGCCGCACCTAAGCAAAGTTTCATCAAGAAATCAACTTCCGCGGCCGGCCGAGCCCAGTTCTCTTCCGAGAATGCGAACGCAGTCACCACTCGAACGTTTGCCCGCGCCGCCGCGCGCAGCGTTCGGCGAAGCGCCGTCACCCCGCGCTTATATCCGCAAGCAATGGGCAATCCACGCTCGCGCGCCCAGCGGCGGTTACCATCCATAATGATTGCAATGTGGCGCGGCGTCATGTCGTAGCGAACTTCCCGGGGACGGTCGCACGCGAGCGTTCGTGAACGTCACGGACAACCGACTCGAGCTCATCAACGTACTCGAGAAACCGCTCGCGTCCACGCCTGGTAATGCGATAGACGGTGAGCGCGCGACGGCCTGGGCGCCGCTTCTCCGGTTTTAAGATGCCCGCTTCGGTAAGGGCGTACAGGTGACGGTTAAGATTTCCGTCGGTCAGCTCGCAGGCGGCTTGAAGTTCGCCAAAACTCAGTCCCTCGGCATGGGCAATGAGACAGGTGCATATGGCAAGGCGACCCCGCTCGTGAAAAATTCGTTCCAGGCCCGGATACGAAAACGGCGCATTGGCGGAATTATTCACGCGACCGCTCTTTCCAAACGAGATACCCGATTGCGATCTGACCGAAGCCGAAACCCAACGGCATCACCCACCAGGCTAGCGCGACCGACGAGAGCGGCGTTGCAAGAAAGAGAACCCCCAGCGCGGCAAACGCGCACGTCACGATCAGTGCCGAATCTGGGATCGCCGAGCGCGATGCAAACAACCCGATCGCGTAAAACGCGAACCACGTTCCGGGCAGCAACGCGTAAGCACCGCGGTCGATTAATGCCAGGCTTAGTGCTCCGCCTAAGATAATGCTCGGCGCGATCGAAAGCGCAGCCGAACGAAATCGGCTTTGCGCGCCGGGCTCTCGGTGTTTGAACACCCAGGCGGCGACGGCCCCGTAGTTGAGCAGAATCGCGGCCGCCAAACACGTCATCCAAATGATCACATACGCGTGTAGCTCGGCAGAGCCGGAGGGCAACGGCGCGATCCGTCGCTGAAAACCGCCAGCTACGAGTGCAATGATACCGCTTGCTGCGGCCGCTGGGCCGGAGTACCCTTCGAACCGTTGAACCTGTGCCAACCGTTCGCGGACCTCCGCCAAGTCGGAAAGCGCGCGTTTGAGTTCCATACCCTTAATCATAGCGGAGATTGAAGCGGTGCGGTTGCCAGAACTCGCCGACGACCACCCCTAGAAGCGCCCACGGATCATTTGCCGGCAAAAAGACCAACCCCGGCTGTTCGACGTTGCGAGGAAGGTCGAAAATCAAATCCTCGTGCTCTTGTGCACCTCGAACGAGGTGCACCGAGCCGGGACGACCGGTTTGGCGATCGAGAATCGTTTGCGCCCGCTCGTCGACGGCAAACGTTCGTGGCGGCATCGTTGCGCCATTTATGGCGAAGGTCTGCACCTCTACGTCGCTGTCGTGCCAGGTTGGCCGCAATCCTAAGGGCGCCACAATGCGCGCGTGCACGACGTAGTACTCGCCGCGCGCTCGCACTGCGCTCGCGCCGTTCCCGATCTGGCCGATCCGGTCAACGCCATCGACCGTTACCCCAACCTCGCCGAGCCACTGCAAGCTGCCCAATGGCAACGGCTGCGGTGGGCGCAGGAGCGCCATGATAACGTCGAGCGACACCGCACACACGCCGACCACAACGACAACTGCAGCAGCAGCCCAAAGCGCGCGCACGAGAGCGATTTGCACGGTCGCCTCCGAATAACTCTGCAATGCAAAGTCACATACTTTGTACCACAAAGGAACGGAAACTGCAAGCCGCGCCTCGTTTTTCCGCCTAAGCTTCGTAGATGGGGCGCTCGATCGACGGATTACAGAGCAGGGTGGCGACCGCCAATTCAATGGTAGCGCTATCCGCAGCTTTACTGCTCGCGCCGAACAGTCGCCATCCCACGAGACGCCGAGCGTTCAATGCCCGCGCAACCGGATCCGGCGTGAACGGCTCGATCCACACCTCACCTTGTCGCGGCGATGCTTGCGACAAGACAGACAATCGGTGTTTATTTGGGTTGAAGATCGTTTCGTCGCGTTCGATGCGACGCCGCAGCTGTTCTGGCTCGCCAGCTGCAAAATGCCAGACGTCGCTGCGCTCGACCCGTGAGACCTCGACGCCGAGCCGCTGCAGTGTCACCAAGGCCGTATACGCCGTATTATCGGGAATCTTCAAGCGGATGGCAAGCGCGCACGCGCTCATGCGCCATGCACCGCTTGAACGAAACTGCGAAAGAGCAACGAACCGCCGGAGAGAGCGAGCGGATCCGGGCCCGTGCTTCGGTCGAGGTGATTGAAGTTCCAAGCATCTCGCTCAGGATGCGGCATAATGGCAAGCACGTTGCCTTCGCGATTCACAAGGCCCGCGCAGCCGAGCGCAGATCCGTTGGGGGTTGCAGCTTCGTCGACGGTACCGTTCGCGCGAGCATAAACGAATGCCAAATGCTCTCCGTCAAGGATTTGACGCAAGTGCTCGTCAGTTGCAGCCAGCCGCCCTTCGCCGTGCGCCACCCATGCCGGAACAAGCGTCTCTCTTTGGAGGGAAGCGGTGATCGCGCTACGCGCAGGATCCATCGCAAACTTGAGATAGACATGGCGGCAAACGTAATGTGGGGCAGGAGCGTTGCGCGTGAACGCCGCGGTCGGCCGCCGAACCGGTCCGGTACCCGGTACTAGCCCCGCTTCCAAGACGATTTGCGCACCATTACAAATGCCGAAGACGAGCTTTCCCTTCTGCGCACCATCGATCACGAAGTCCATCACGCGATCGTGCGCTGCCACCGCTCCGGCGCGAATGCGGTCTTCGTACGCAAAACCTCCCGAAAGTACGTACGCATCGTAGCGATCGAGCGTGTCCGCTTGCGACCAGTGAACGAGCTCGGCTTCGCCGCCGCAATCGCGTAACAACTGCACCGTTTCGTCTTCTGAATTGGTTCCGGGAAAGACCGGAACGGCGATTCTCGCACTCACGGGAAAATCTCCGCGAGCGGCGCCGACCAAACCGCATAGAGATCCGCCACGTCGAGCGGTATATCGCCGAGCACGATACGCGGCGCAGAGATGACCTTTCCGACGCGGCGCACCGGTGCTTCCCCGGCCATTGAGACGAACGCTGCCTCGTCGGCGACTTCGATGATGAAGCCGGGAGCTTCGTCGAACGCCGCCGCTTCGACCTCAACACCCAGGTCGCGTCCGGCATCACGCGCTGCAAAAATGCCCTTCACGATTGCCGCCAGCGTTCCGCCGTCGCCGACGGCGCTGCACGAGCGAACGACTCCGGCTTCAATCGCCGTGTTCACCAGCTGCAGGGCTCCGCGCAGCCGCGCGTATTCGAGCGTCGGTAGAGCATCGTCACCGCGCTCGGTCAACTCGGCAAATACGCTGCCGGAAAGGCCCGAGGGAACGTTGCCGACGGCGCAAAGCAGAGAACCGGCTTGCTTCACGCCCGGCGTTATCGTAGCGCCGACGTCTTCGATGGCGCCCAGGCAGGAAACGATTGCCGACGCGGGCACTGCCGAGCCGGTCGAAGACTCGTTGTACAAGCTGACGTTGCCGGAAACAAAAGGCAGCGCCAGCTCATGCGCGGCGTTTACTAAACCGTCGATGGCGGCGACGAACTCGCTATATTGCTCGACCTTGCGCGGATTTCCAAAATTCAAACAATCGGTGAGCGCAATCGGGCGCGCTCCGGTCGCAGCTACCTTAAACGCCGCCTGGACCACGGCCAACTCCGCGGCGCGCTTCGGATCGAGCCGCCCGTAGCGTGGATTTCCAGCTACCGCTAGCGCCACGCCCAAACGCGCTTCGCGCACGGCGAGAAGCACGCCGGCTTCACCAGGCCCGCGCGGAACGACGGTCATGCCGCGCACGACCGCGTCGTAACGGCGGTAGAGCGGCTCGCGCGAGCAGACGTCGCGATGCGCCAAAACAAGGGGCAAGAGTTCGGCGATTTCCGCTGCCGAAACGGCTGTGGAAGCGCGATGGTCTTCTTTGGTTATGCGCAGCTCGCGAAACGCGAGGTCGTCAACGATTGCTCCGGTGAGAAACTCGATGCCGACATCCATGACGATGTGGCCTCGATACCGTAGAACGTACTTCTTCTCTTCCGTGACGCGCCCAATGATCGTTGCCCGCGCATTGTAGGCAATCTGCGGCAGGCTAAATTCGTCGTTGTAGATGCGTAACACCTCGGCGGTAACGTTCGGCGGCAAGACCCACAACAGGCGCTCTTGCGTTTCACCGACGGCGATCACTTCGGGCGCCATGCCGTCGATTGCGACATTCACTTCGTCGAGATTGATGTCGGCACCGTAGCCGCCGCTCGACGTAATCTCGGCGGAGCATCCCATCACACCTCCGGCACCGAGGTCCTTAAAGGCAGCTGGAATATTCCGTTCGCGCAACAGCGCAAAGACACGATAGCTTGCGCGCATGAGCACGTTCTCCAAGAACGGGTCCGGAACCTGAACCGCGCCCTTGTTCGCTTCTTCGTCGGCGCTATCGAGCGCGAGCGATGAGAACGAAGCGCCGCCGAAGCCGCTGGGATCGGTCGCCTTTCCGACGAGCACGATATCCCACCCCTGCGCGCACGGCGGAGCATAGGAATGAATGATCTGCGATTCTTCCACCACGCCGAGCGCGACAACGTTGACCAAACAATTGTCGTCGAATCCGTCATCAAAATAGACGTCGCCGGCGATATTCGGGACGCCGATGGCGTTGCCATAGGCTCCGATTCCGTCGACCACCCCTTGCGCCACGGCCCGCTGATGCGAAGCGCGTTCTTCGACTCGGCCAAAGCGCAACGGATCGGCAATAGCAACGACGTGCGCTCCCATGCAGAGCACGTCGCGGACGATCCCGCCAACGCCGGTCGCTGCGCCTTCAAACGGCACCACCTGCGACGGATGGTTGTGCGACTCGTGCGCGACCACGATCGCGTAGCGCTTTCCGGCATGCTCGCCGAGGTGGACGATGCCGGAGTCCTCACCCGGTCCTAAGACGACGCCTGGACCACGCGTCGGAAGCTTCTTGAGATGGTGCCGGCTCGATTTGTAACTGCAATGCTCGCTCCATTGTGCGTCGAAAGCGTGCAACTCGACGATGCTCGGTTCGCGACCGAGGTGTTGCACGATGCGAGCGAGCTCGTCGTCGCGCAGCGCAACTTTCGCCGTTACTTCAACCAAGCGCCGCGCCTTGGGGAGTGGGGGCGTGATGCTGTAGGGATGCATCGGCGTGGACGACCGTGGAGCGCGCGTTTGCCTGCATCAGTAGCGTGCGTCCGTAGAGAACGGTATCTTCCAAGCCAAAGAGCTTCGAACACTGTATCGATAGACGAGGCGTTTCCAGACGGCCATCGAGGACGGGTGCAGACGACGCCGCGTCGAGCATCGAGCGAAGCAAATCGTTCTCGCCGACGGCAATGAGGATCAATCGCGCAAAGGTTGTTTCCAGCTGACCGACGAGCTGCAGGACGTAACCAGGCGTCGTTGCCGGGCTTGCAATATGTCGAACCGTCGGCAAGCCGACTTGTCCCAACGCCGTCACGATTTCGTCGGTTCGACCGACCCGCTCTGATGAGTCGGCAATTACCGCCACCATGCCGGGCCGCATGACAGGAAACGATCCGACGAGCTCGGCCACCTTTTCGTATGCGCGCTTGACCCCCGCCAGCGCTTCGTCGTCCACCGTTTGCAGGTTGCGATAGATCTGCTTGTCGAGCATGAGGTCCTCACGCCCTTGCGGCCAGAGGCGCCACGAATCGTTATCGATCACGTCGGCGATGACCAGCTGCCCTTGGTTTTCGCCGCTCGCGAGCCGACCAAACTCGACCTTGAGGTCGACAAGCAGCACGTCGCGACGCCGCCAAGCGTGACTGAGAATATCAAAGGTCAATCGCGAGAGTTCGGTCATTGCCGCAACCTCGTGCGGGCCGGCAATGCCCTTACTCACGATCTCATCGGGCGAGATCATCGGATCGTGGCGCGCGTCATCCTTGAGAAAGAACTCTGTGACACGGGGCACGAGCAATGCTCCCCGCTGCACGTTCGGATTGCGCTTGGCGAAGGAGCCGGCCGCAACGCCGCGCGTAACGACCTCCAAAGGAATCATGTTGCAGCGGCGGACTACCATCTCGTTATCGTCGTCGTCTTCCCCGCCGTTGAGATAGTGCGTCGGCAGCCCGCAAAGATTCAATAGACGAAAGACGCGTGCGGTCGTTTGCGCCGCGAGGCGACCTTTGCCCGCGATCTCGTTGCGCCGCGCCCCGTCACCGGCGGATATTTGATCGGTTTGCGAGACGACGACCTGATCGGGATGACCGGGATACTCGTAGAGCACCTTGGTCTTGCCCCGTGCGATCTCGATACCTTTATTCATACACCTTTTGCTTTGGAAATGGTCGTAGTTTTTCGATTCGATCTGTTAGCAGCCGCGCTCGCTTCGGCGCCGTGCCGACATGCTTTGCCGGATCGAGCAGCCGGCGAATTTCTGCAGGATCTACCCGAGACGTTAGCATTTTCTCTTCGGTCAGCAGCCTGGAAAGCGGATTGTCTTCCCCGCGAGCGAGTGCCTCCCACGCCTCCATTGCTGCGCCTCGGATGCTTTCGTGAATTGCCTGACGGTTACCGCCGGAACGCACCGCCTCCATCATCACTGCTTCGGTTCCGGCAAATGGGCCGTAGGTCCGCAGATTGTGCGCGATGCGGCGCTCGTTCACGCGCAATCCCTCGATGACACGCATTGCGAGGCTGACGAGCTCGTCGCTACAGAGCAGCGCTTCCGGGAGGATCGTGCGGCGATTTGCGCTATCGTCGAGCGTCCGCTCTAAGAGATTCGTCGCCGCATTTTGCCAGGCCGTGTCGCTGTAGCCTAGGAGCAATCGCGCCAATGAGTCGATCCGTTCGCACAAGATCGGATTGCGCTTAAAGGGCATCGCCGAACTGCCCACTTGCGAGCGGCCGAGTGGTTCGGACACTTCGCCGAACTCGGGACTGCTGAGCACCCGCACGTCGGCGGCGAACTTCGAAAGCGACGCCCCTAGACCGGCCAAGGCCGAGAGCAAGAGGTAATCGAGTTTGCGCGGATACGTTTGCGTGCTGATCTCCCGCACGGTCAACCCGAATTTTTCAAGGACATATCTCTCGATTTGTGCCGAACGCCCTGAGTGTTGGAGGAGCTGCTCGTAGGAAGCGGCAGTTCCGACCGCACCACGCAGCCCTTTACTCGTCAGGTTTTCAAAGACGAAACGGAGCGTTGCGTCGTCGATCAACAGGTCTTGCGCGTAGACCGCAAGACGATAGCCCAAGGTCGTCGGTTCGGCCGGCTGCAAGTGAGTGAATCCCATGCACGTAACGTCCGCGTACTCACGGATTCTTGCCGCGAAGATGCGCAAGAGCTCCTGCAACCGTTCGCCGATGGCTGCCAGCGCGACGCGCAAGCGATACGTTTCGACCGTGTCTTCGATGTCCATGGAGGTCGCACCAAGGTGGAGTTTTGCGCCGCCTCGAGTTGCTTGCGATGCATAGACGGTAATCTCAGCCATTAAGTCGTGGGCAATCGTTCGTTCGATGGCTAGTGCCGCTTCAATGTCCACCTCGCCCGCGTGCTCGCGCAGATCGGCAACCTCATCGTCGTTCAACAACCCTTCGGCCGCCTGTGCTTCGGCTAGCGCAACCCAAACGGCTCGCCACAGCCGCCGGCGCGTTTCTTCGGAGAATAGCGAGCGAAGTTCGGCACGACCGTATCTCCAGGAGAACGGTGAAGCGTACGTGCGATAATCCATGGAACAGCATCCGCTTTCGCGGGTCGAAGGGCTGCACCATCTTTCGCCCGTAGCCTGGAATGATGCGGTCTTGGGCACTCGCCTGCAGCGCGATTTTGGTCGCCGTTTCGTGTAGCCGCGTTTCGACGGGCGGCTTCGGGCGCCACCTATGGACGCACCCCGGCCTGCTCCGCGTCGCAACCAGCAACGAGCCGAAAAACATCAATCCGCTCCTCGCTTCTAGTACGCGTGACGTCTTCATCGATCGCTTGATGTTCGAGCCGCTCATTACCGCCGATCCAAACGGCAAACCGGTGCCGATGCTTGCCGCTGCCGTACCAACGTTGCATAACCGCGGCATCAGCGGCGACGGTCTGACCATCGTCTATCACCTGCGGCGAGGCGTGCGGTGGACCGACGGTGTGGCCGTGACCTCCAAGGACGTCAAGTGGTCGTGGGAGGCAATCGTCAGCTCGAACAACAACGTGATTTCACGGCACGGCTACGACATCGTGCGCTCGATCGACACACCCGACGATTCAAGCGTCGTCGTTCATCTCAAAGAACGATTTGCACCGTTCGTCAACACGTTCTTCGCGGAGAGCGACCAGCCGTACGACATCGCTCCGGCCCACGTGCTCGCGCGATACCCGAACATCAACCAAGTGCCGTTCAACGAGCGCCCGTTAGTAAGCGACGGGCCGTTTCGCTTCAACTCTTGGACGCATGGCGACCGCATCGATCTTCGCGCCAATCCGGCCTTCTTTAAAGGAAGGCCTCGGCTTGACGAGGTCGTTATCTCGTTCGTTCCCGACGAGAACACCGAAGTCAACTTGCTGCGGACGCACGCCATCGACTTCGTCTTGGAGCCAACCATTAACACCTACCCCGCATTCCAAGGGATCTCAGGTTCGCGGATCGTGTTTGTCAACGTCAACGGCTACGATGGATTGCAGTTCAATCTCGGCCATCCGGCCGTCTCCGATCCCAACGTTCGACGCGCAATTGCTTACGCGCTCGATAAGCGCAGTCTCGTCGCGAATCTCACGTTCGGACAGGAGCGGATCGCCACCGAAGACATTCCCGATTGGATGTGGGCGTACGACTCCAGCGTGAAATCGTATCCCTACGACCTCACAACGGCGAAGCAGCTTCTCGCTCGGGCCGGGTGGCGGATTGGAAACGACGGAATTGCTCGCAGGCACGGCCAACCGCTGACGCTCCTTCTCGCCTGCGAAGCCGACAACGCAACGCATCGAAAAGAGAGTCTCCTCGTGCAACAGGTTCTCGCGGGCATCGGCATCGACGTCGAGGTGAAGTATTATCCATCGGAGATGATGTACGCTACCGCCGGATTAGGCGGCATCTTGCAAACCGGGAAATTCGATTTCACGCCGTACCCGTGGTTTGCCGGCATCGATCCGGACGATTCGTCGCAATTTCTTTGCTCGATGCGGCCGCCCAACGGTTACAATACGTCGCGCTACTGCAAGCCTGAAATGGAGGCTCTTCAGCGAGTAGCGCTCACCCATTACGACATGAAAACGCGCAAAGCCGCGTATTCGCGCGTCCAGCACCTCTTAGCGCGCGACAATCCAGACATCTTCTTCTGGTGGCAGCGCCAGCAAGAAGCGATCTCCGTCGACTTTAAAAACTTCGCTCCGAATCCCGTCACCGAATCGTGGAACGCCTGGCAATGGAGTATTTGAGGCCCTTGTGTCACCGGGAGCGAAGCGAGAACTACGCTGTGTCATTCTGAGCGGAGTCGAAGAACAACTCGCAGCATAAGCATTGAGCCGCCCTTCGACAAGCTCAGGGTGACACGTTAGCGGCGGGACATGCCTGATAGTTCGACGCTGATGCGTTCGACGAGGGCGCGATGGTCGTCGGGATCGTTTCCGGCTTGGCCGGTGACAATTGCTTCGACGCCGTGCACTGCGCGCTCGTAGGCAATTCGCGCGCGCCGTTCGCCGACTCGCTTGGCGAGCGGCCGCAACGTTCGCTCGCGCCAGCGCGCGCGTGACGGCAGCTCGCCGCCGGTGCGCGCAAGCTCCCAGAGAAAGCCGCACTCCGTCGCCAAGGCCGACAGCAAGGGGATTGCCGCGCCGCGCGGATCGCCAGCGAAGAACTCCTCGGCAATACTCAGCGCTTCCGGCGTACGTCCCTCGACAAGCGCGCTCGCATACTTGTACGCTTTTGGATCTTCGATTGCAAGCGATTCGCGCTCGAGATCCCGTAGGGTAATCTTTTTCCCCGCTAGTGCGAGTTTTTCCAAGTCGTTACGCACCGCCGCCAGATCCGCCTCACTTCGTACCAGCTCGTCGAGCGCGCGCGCATCGGCTTTCGCTCCGAGCCGCGCGAGCGTTTCTACGACAAAGCGCTCGCGCGTCTCCTCGACGGCGGTGGTATCGATCCGCAACGCGGTGCGACCCGCAAGTGAACCCAGCGATTGCGGCCGTTGCGAGCGCGGCGACAGCAGGTCGAGGATCGCGAGCGTGTTGCCTTCGGGAACCGCCTGCGCCACCTCCCACAGATCGCGGCGCGGCTGCGCTCGCAGGGTTTGCACATCGGTAACGATCACAACGCGGCGCTCGGCCAGAAACGGCATTGCCTGCACCGCCTCGAGCACCCGTGCGCTATCCCCTACATCATCCGGCCCGAAGCGCTGCACGTTCAAGTCACGGACGGGCGCGGGGACGAGGCGATCGAGCACGATCTCCAACGCGCGCTCGGCCAGAACGCGCTCGGTGCCTTCAATGATGACGAGCTTGCCGATGGCCGGCTCTTTGTCGACAAAGTCGTAGAATTTCAAATTCGTATGAGCGGACGCAACGCAAGGGCGGAAATTGACTCGCCGTACGGCGGCCGAACGATTCCGCATTCGGTGATGAACGCCGTCACCAAGTGGCCCGGCGTCACATCGAAAGCCGGATTGTACGCGCGCGTGCCTTCAGGCGCGGTACGGCTGCCGCCAAACGACGTTATCTCTTCGGGCGAGCGCTCTTCGATTGGAATGTCGTCGCCTCGGCCGATCGACGGGTCGAACGTTGAACGCGGCGCGGCCACGTAGAACGGAATGCCGTGATGCGCGGCCAGAATTGCCAAACCGTACGTGCCGACCTTATTGGCCGTGTCGCCGTTGCCAACGATACGATCGGCCCCCACTAAAACGAGATCGATGTGCTGGCGTGCTATCGCCGTTGCGGCGGCAGCGTCGGCTTGCAGCACCGCGTCAACGCCCGCGTGCTGCAGCTCCAGCATTGTTAAACGAGATCCTTGCAGCAACGGTCGCGTTTCATCGACGAAGACGCGGGGCTTCTTGCCGCCGCGCTGCGCCGCCAAGATGATGCCTAGTGCCGTCCCGCCGCCCGCGGTCGCTAATGGACCGGTGTTGCAATGGGTTAAGATTCGCGCGCCCTTTGGAATGAGCTCGAGTCCGTATTGGGCGATGGAGTTGTCCACGGCGACCTGTTCGCGAGCGATTGCATGCGCTTGCGCGAGAGGATCGGGTGCAGCAGCCACTCGATCCACCGCCCACGCTAAGTTGACGGCGGTCGGCCGAGCGGCGCGCAAGCGCGCCAGTGCGTCGCGTAACGCCGCTTCATCCGAAATGGACGCTCGCAGCAATGCGGTAGCATAGGCTGCGAAAACGCCTATGCACGGTGCTCCGCGAACCGCCAAACTCTTAATCGCCGCTTCGAGTTCGTCAACCGAACGCGCGCGTACGGATCTGACTTCGAGCGGTAGTAGACGCTGATCGAGGTAAACGACCGCATCGCCGTCCCAGGCGACGGGTGCGAGCGTCAAACTTGGACGGGCACCTGTGCGGAGTAACAGGTACGGCAGTAGACTGGACGATCGCCGCGCGGCCGGAAAGGCACGGTCGTTTCCACGCCGCAGGTCGCACAGACTGCCTCGTAATTGGGTCGCACCTGCGCTCGGGTTACGGGTTGATCGCCATTTTGTACGCGTCGCGCTTGCCGGCATTCCTTGCAGCGCTGCGGTTGATTTTGGAATCCCTTCTCGGCGAAGAATTGCTGCTCGCGTGCTGAGAAAACAAACTGTCCGCCGCAATCCTTACAGGTAAGAATTTTGTCTTCCAAGGGAGCCTCCACAACGGGTTAAGCCCCGGTAATGCGACCTAGGTAGCGCAGTTCCTCCAGCAGAACGCGGGCGCCATGCGCTATGTGCTCGCGCTCGACCAAGGCACCACCAGTTCGCGCGCAATCGTCTTCGATGCGCAGGGATCGATCGCGGGCGCCGCGCAGCGCGAGCTCCGCCAATTCTTTCCTCGCGATGGGTGGGTGGAGCACGATCCATTAGAAATTTGGTCTAGCCAACTAGAGACCGCCCGTGATGCGCTGCGTGCAGCGGGCGTCGAGGCTAGCGATCTGGCCGCAATCGGCATCGGCAATCAGCGCGAAACGACCGTCCTTTGGGAAAGGGCCAGTGGCAGGCCGGTCGCCCCCGCCATTGTCTGGCAAGACCGCCGCACCGCGGATCTGTGCGAACGCTTGTGCGCCAAAGGCGACGGCGAAGTAGTCGCTCGCAAGACCGGCTTAATGCTCGATCCATATTTTTCGGCGACAAAAATTGCATGGCTCCTCGAGAACGTCGAGGGACTGCGCGAACGCGCCGAGGCAGGAGAGCTGGCGTTCGGAACGATCGACACATGGCTCGTTTGGAATTTAACGAAAGGAAAAGTTCATGTAAGCGATCATACCAACGCCTCGCGGACACTACTCCTTAATCTCGAAACGCTGATGTGGGACGACGAGCTACTCTTAATCTTTCGCATTCCCCGCGCGCTGCTGCCGGAGTTGCGAACGTCGGCCGGTTCTTACGGCAGTGTGGATGCGGCGCTGCTTGGTGCGCGAGTTCCCATTGCCGGCGTTGCGGGGGATCAACAAGCCGCGCTTTTCGGCCAAGCCGGCTTTCATAAAGGTCTGGCAAAAATTACGTATGGAACTGGATCGTTCCTCATGCTTAACACCGGCGATGCAGTTATCCACAGTCGTAACGGCTTGCTCGCGACCGTCGCATTTTCAACCGCCGGCCAGCGCGCGTACGCACTCGAAGGGTCGGTCTTCATTACCGGTGCCGCAGTGCAATGGCTGCGCGATGGTCTTGGCCTGATCCAATCATCGTCCGAGATTGAAGCCCTTGCTCGCAGCGTACCGGATTCAGGCGGCATCTATTTCGTGCCGGCGCTGACGGGTCTTGGCGCGCCTTATTGGGATCCACATGCGCGCGGCGCGCTCTTCGGTCTCTCTCGGGCAACAACGCGCGCGCACCTCGCTCGCGCAACCTTAGAATCAATGGCCTACCAAAGCCGCGACGTCGTCGACACGATGGCACGCGACGCCGGCGTCACTTTTTCGGAAATACGCGTCGATGGCGGAGCGTCACGCAACGATCTCGCCATGCAGTTTCAAGCCGACATGTTGGGCATCGACGTGGTGCGCCCGTTGATCGTTGAAACGACCGCACTCGGGGCAGCGTACTTGGCCGGACTGCAGGCCGGATTCTGGAAGGATCTCGAAACGATCGAACGCCTCTGGAAACCGGAGCGTCGATTCACGCCCTCGATTGACGCACAAACCCGCGAACGACTCGTTAACGGATGGCACGATGCCGTAGGCCGCACGCTCTCGTCTGCTCGTGCAAAGCCGTTGGGAGAATGAAACGCGCGATCGCTCGCAAGTCGTTTGCCGCGTGGAAGCCCGCGGCGGATCGGCGTGATCCACTGGCAATCCTTGCCGAGCAAGAGCGCGATCGGATCGCCGACCTCGTGCCGATCCGACGTGCACGCATGTTGGGCTCGCCATTCGCATTCTATCGAGGCTGTGCGGCGGTCATGGCCGCCGACCTCGCGCACGTTTCCGTCACCGGGCTGAAAGCGCAGCTCTGCGGCGACGCCCATCTGTCGAACTTCGGCATCTTTGCCACACCCGAGCGCAACGTCATCTTCGACGTCAACGACTTTGACGAAACGCTGCCCGGACCGTGGGAGTGGGACGTGATGCGGCTGTGCGCTAGCCTTCCGCTCGCCGCACGCGTACGCGGCTTCGACGAGAGCGCCGGGTCGAAAGCCGTTGTGCACGCGGTTGGACGATACCAGCGTGCAATGCGCTATTATGCCACCCTTTCGCCGCTTGACGTGTGGTACGCTCGCGTCGACGTCGAAGAGCTCGTTACGCGTTCCAACGGCCGGCGAGCAGAAGATTGGCGTCAGGCGCTCGAGCAAGCGCGAGCGCGCAATCTGCCACAACGCTTCGCCGACCAGAGCCAATTCTTTCGCAGGGTCCACGCGACCGACGAGCACGCATTGGACGCACCCGGACTGATGCAGAAGTACGCTCATTCACTCTTTCCAAGCATTCGCGTCCTCTTAGACCGGTACCATTTCACCGATTCGGCCATGAAGATCGTCGGCGTCGGTAGCGTCGGGACCCGGTGCTTCGTCGCGCTCCTTCTATCGAGAACAGGCGATGCGCTCGTTCTTCAATTGAAAGAAGCGCAGGCATCGGTGCTCGAGTCGTACTTGCCGCAGAGCGTCTTTGCCAATCACGGCCAGCGTGTCGTCAACGGGCAGCGCTTAATGCAAGCCGCCAGCGACGTCTTCTTAGGATGGGTGCAGTTTGAGGGACGCGATTATTACATTCGGCAGCTTCGGGACATGAAAGCTTCAGTCGATCTTGCATCGGTTCGCTGCAACGAGTTCTTCGACTACGCCGCCCACTGTGGTCAGACGCTTGCTCGCGCACATGCCCGCTCCGGCGACGTCGCCGGCATTGCATCGTATCTCGGCCGTAACGATGCATTCGCACAAGCAATGGTTGGCTTTGCGCGAGCCTACGAGGGCCAGGTGGAACGCGATTACGCGGCGTTCGTCAATGCGTACGAAAACTCAGGAGCGGAAGCCGGCGCGGGGGATGCCGGAAGTCAAGCGCAGTAGCGAAGCGGCTGCGAGCGCAGCATGATAGCCTTTATTGCCTCGCTGCGGGTCGGCTCGCTCTTGTGCTTGCACAGCGTCCTCCGTCGTCAGCACGCCGAAGCCTATTGGGCAGCCCGTCGAGAGTTGAACGTCCATGATGCCGCGCGCACATTGCCCCGCAACGAAATCGAAATGGGGCGTCTCTCCGCGAATCACAACGCCCAGCGCCACGAGCGCGCCGTAGCGATCGGTATCGATAATGTGCCGACAGGCGAAGGGCAGTTCGAAGCATCCGGGCACATCGTACACGTCGACTTCGGTCACACCACATTGCGCAAGCGCCCGCCGAGCGCCTTCGACGAGGTTCTCTGCGATGTCGTCGTAAAAGCGCGCGACGACCAGAGCAAAGCGTTTGCCGCTGCAATCGGGCAGCGCTACGTTCTTGGCACCGTCGGCCTTCACGAGGCTGCGACCGTCTCTTCGTTTTCCAACATATGGCCGAGCTTCGAGCGTTTGGTGTCCATGTAATGCTCGTTGTGTGCCGTCGGCGCCGTGCGAAGCGGCACGCGGCCGACGATCTTCAACCCATAGCCGCCCAATCCGTAGATCTTGCGCGGATTGTTCGTGATCACGCGCATCTCTTTGACACCGATATCCGCAAGAATTTGCGAGCCGATTCCATAATCGCGCTTGTCCACCGGCAAGCCCAGCGCGAGATTTGCTTCGACGGTGTCGGCGCCGCGATCTTGGAGTTCGTAAGCGCGGAGCTTGTTAGCTAGTCCGATGCCCCGGCCTTCTTGGCGCAGATACAGAAACACACCGCGCCCTTCCTCGGCAATCCGTTGCATCGCGCCATCGCGTTGCGCGGCACAATCACAGCGAATCGAGTGCAGCGCGTCACCGGTGAGGCATTCCGAATGCACGCGGACTAAAAGGTCTTTCCCGTCGCCGATATCACCCATCACCATCGCCACATGCGTATTCCCGTCGATCGACGTCTCGTACGCGAGTCCTTTCCAGGTTCCTAACCGGGTCGGGAGTTCGAATTCCGCGATTTTCTTGACGATTTTCTCGGTGCGCATGCGGTAGGCGATGAGGTCCTTGACGGTAACGAGTTTAAGTCCGTGGCGGTCCGCGTACGCACGCAGACCGTCGCGCCGCTCCATCGTTCCATCGTCGGCCATAATCTCGCAAATCACGCCGGCGGGATAGAGACCGGCCAGGCGTGCGAGATCGACGGAGGCTTCCGTTTGTCCGGCACGAACGAGCACGCCGCCGTCGCGGGCGCGCAGTGGAAAAGTATGACCGGGACGCAGAAAATCGCCAGGGCGCGCTTCAGGATCGACGAGCTTTTTGATCGTTGCCGCGCGATCGTGCGCGGAGATGCCGGTCGTCGTCAAACCGCGGGCTTCCACCGAGACGGTGAAGGCCGTCTCGTTCACGGCAGTGTTGTCGCTAACCATCTGCGGGAGATGCAGCTCGTCGAGACGCCGCGCCGTCATGGGAACGCAAATCAAGCCGCCGGCCTCGCGGCGCATGAAGTTAATCGCTTCGGGCGTCGCCATCTGCGCCGCCATGACGAGGTCGCCTTCGTTTTCGCGATCCTCGTCATCCAAAACGACGACCATCTTGCCGGCACGGATGTCGTCAATTGCTTCCTCGATAGCGTCGAAAGGGCTCGCTTCGTCGGCCGTTTGATCGCCGAGCTCCGGTAAAACGGCGCTCAAGCGTTGCAGGGTGCGGTAGGAGGGCTCGCGGCGACCCGACCGGAGCAATGAAATGGCCGATTCGGTAAGCCCGGATCGCTCGGCAAGAGCGGAAGCACTCAGCGCCCTCTCGTTCATCGCGGCAATGAGGCGGTCGGCAAAACTCTCCATTCCGCGAGCGTAGGCCTTGACTTTACAAGTGTCAAGCCAGTATGGCCGCTCCAGAATACTTGAAACAGTCGTTTCAAGTATGGTAGCCTGGGCGCATGTCCCGCCACCCCGACGAGGCACGGCGCAACGTTTTGCTGGACCGAGCCGTCGATTTCGTCGCCGTCAACGGCTTGAGCCGCCTATCGCTAAGGCCGCTGGCCAAGGCCGTTGGCAGCAGTCCCCGCGTGCTGCTTTACTACTTCGGCTCGAAGGACGACCTCATCGTCGAGATCATTCGCCGGGGACGGGCTCGTCAGCAAGCCACGATGGCAAATCTCAAACTCTCGACCGATCTTGCGCCCGGCCAGCTCATGCGCATCCTCTGGCGCCAATGGACCGACGCAAAGCGGCTGCCGCTCATGCGCCTCTTCTTCGAAGTCTACAGCCTCGCTCTTTCGGACCCGCAACGCTTTCCGGGATTTCTCGAAGCAGCAATCGAGGAGTGGCTTCGCGCGCTCGAAGGGTGCTCGACGCTTCCAGGCTACACGCGCGAGGACGCGCGTGCCTTTGCAACGATGCTCATCGCCGCGTTTCGCGGTTTTATGCTCGATCTGGCTGCAACACAAGACCGCACACGCGTCGAAAAAGCCGTCGGATTGTGGATCGGCATGCTCGACGGATATATTTCTTCTCGGTCTTTCACCCAAGGAGCGCAACACGATGCAACCGCCTAACGCGACCGCGCGCCGCGGCGCCGTCGTTTTCATCTTCATCACCGTTGCCATTGACATGGTTGCGCTTGGCATCATCGCTCCCGTACTGCCGCGACTCATTGCCAACTTCTTGCACGGGGATTTATCTCACGCCGCTGAGATCACTGCAGTCTTCGCGACGGTGTGGGCGGCAATGCAGTTCGTCTGCTCGCCGCTGTTGGGCATGCTCTCCGATCGCGTCGGGCGGCGACCGGTGATCCTCATCTCCTGCGGCGTGACGGCGATCGACTTCGCGATCATGGCGCTGGCGCCTAATCTGTGGTGGCTCTTTGCGGGACGGGTGCTTTCGGGAATGGCAACGGCAAATTTAACGACCGCCTACGCCTATATCGCCGATGTGACCTCGCACGAGAAGCGCGCGCAAGCTTACGGTTTGCTCAGCAGCGCATTCGGCCTCGGGTTCATCATCGGCCCCGCTATCGGAGGCTTGGCAGGCAACTTCAATCCGCGACTGCCCTTTTGGATTGCCGCGATTTTGAGTTTGCTGAACACGTTTTACGGGCTCTTCGTGCTTCCCGAATCGCTGCGGACCGAGCATCGCATCTCGACGTTTGACTGGAAACGCGCGAATCCGATCGGTTCGCTCAAGCTGCTTCGCCGCCACCGGGAGCTGTTTGGATTAGCCACGACGAGCTTCATCGCACTTATTGCGCACGAGGCGCTGCCGGTGCTCTGGGTGCTCTACCTCATCGCGCAGTTTGGCTGGAACACGCGCGCAATCGGTTTGTCGTTGGCGCTCGTCGGCGTCTGTTCCGCGATTACTGCCGCAACGTTGGTGGGGCCAGCCATTAAGCGCTTTGGGGAACGGCGAACGCTTCTGCTGGGCTTAATTACGTTTGCCCTCGGCAACGCGCTCATTGGAGTCAACAGCGTCTTTGCCTTCGTCGGCGGCGTCATCATGCTCTGCCTCTCGATCTACAACTCGCCGGTGCAATCGTTGATGAGCAAACGCGTCGGACCGAGCGAACAAGGCGAACTGCAGGGCGCGATGGGCTCGCTGCGTGGAATCGCGATGATGATCGGCCCCTTGATCTTCGGGTGGACATTCGCCGAGGTCGCGGGACCGTGGCGCGCCGCGAATATCTTAGGTGCGCCGTTCTATCTCGCTGCCGCGATGCTGCTCGTCGCGCTAGCGGTCGCCATTCGCGTAACGACGCGCGAAGACGACGCCGTCTTGCCAATGCCGGAACCGGCACCTATTACCGTGGCGGAGGGCCAATTATGACGTTCATCGACACCAACGACCTGCTCGTTGTCGAGCGCAAGCCCGGATGGCACGGGCGCTACTTCAACTCTCCGAGCATGACGTTTGGCCATTACCGCTTCGATGCCGGCGCGACCATCGACCGGCACGACCACCCGCAGGAAGAAGTTTGGCATGTTATCGAGGGGGAACTCGAAGTGACGATCGACGGCGTAACGCAAACGGCGGGGCCGGGGTGCGTCGCTATTATCACGGCGGGGACTGCACACTGCGTCAAAGCCATCACCAATGGTAAGGCGATTGTCGTCGACTATCCGGTTCGCGAGGGTTTCGGCTAAAGTGAAGCGCGGAGGACGGAACGCAACCCCTCCGGCAGGGGACGGCTCTTTTTCGTAGCGCGGTCGATGCAAGCGACGGTCAATGCGAACTGTGCGCCGGCTGCCCCGGTCCGCTCGTTAAAGACGACCGTTTTCCAGCGTACGCTCGAGGCGCCCACCTTTTCTACGTGCGTGCGCAAACGAAGCCAGTCGTTCATGAACGCCGGGGCGTGGTATTCGGCTTCGGCGCGCACGCGTGGCAGCCAAAATCCGTATTCATCGAAGACGCGATCGTACGGGAAACCGAGTTCGCCAAAGAGACAGATTTCCGCATATTCGACGAAGCGCCAATATGCTGCGAAGTACATGATGCCGGCAATGTCGATGTCGGCCCACTGCACCTGGAGCCGCGCTTCGAAGATGCGCGCACCCTGGGGCAAGGTGTCGCGAAAACGCGTCACGCCCCTGTGTCGCCCTGCAGGTGTCGAAGGGCGGCGGCAACATAGCGCGCGATTGGGTCGATCTCGAGATTTACTCGGCTTCCGACCGGCCGCTCTCCGAGCGTCGTACGTGCGAGCGTTTCCGGTATTGACGCGATTTCGAACCAGCCGTCGTCCGCAGCTGCTACGGTCAGGCTAACCCCATCGATCGCAACGAAGGCCTTTTCAGCTAACATTGGTACGAGCGCGGCGGGCCGTTCGATGCGAATGCGTTCACCTTGTCCTTCCGGTGTGCGCGCCAGCACGCCGGCGGTTGCGTCGACGTGTCCGTAGACGAAGTGCCCACCCAGACGGTCGTCCGCACGCACGGCGTACTCGAGGTTGACGCAATCGCCCGCTACCCGCATGCCTAGCGTGCTGCGGCCGAGCGTCTCGGGAATCACGTCAAATGAGAGCTTCTTGCCGTGTTTCGCGGCGACGGTGAGACAGACGCCGTCGATCGCGATGGAATCTTTAACCTGCGGCTTCTCGTGCTTGACGCCCTCGCATCGCACGTGCAACGTCATACCGCCGTTTTCCAGCGCCTCGACGCGATCGACGACGCCGCGGTATCCAATTATTCCGCTGAACATGTCGCTTCCCCAAACGTACCCGAAAGCATGACGTCGCTTCCGATGCGCTCGATGCGATCGAATATTGCTTTTCGGTCGAGCGTCGCAAGATCGACGCCGGCTACCACCGGCACCGCTTTCGAGCTCTGAAGAAAGATTGGCGCAATCAGCCAATAGAAGCGGTCGACGAGATTCGCCGCGATCAAGTTGCCCGCTGCCGTCGGTCCGCCCTCGCAGAGCACGCTCTCGATCCCGCGGCGGCGCAATGCGCGCAGCGCCTCTGCTAAGTCTAGATGCTCGTCGTGCGCCCCTTCGACGAAGATGAGCTCCGCGACGCCGGCAAGATTTTGAAACTGCTTGGCCCGTGCGGCCGGCGCAAGAACGATGGTCTTTTCGTACTCGTCGACCGACGCGAACACTCGGCTCGCTTCGGGAACCGTCTCCGTTTCACACGCAACCACCCGCACGTACGGGTGCAGCCGGTGGTGAGGCGGCCGCACGGTGAGGAGCGGATCGTCAACGCGCACCGTTCCCGCGCCGACCATGACCGCATCGTGAGCGACGCGCAGCTCGCGCACGTACTGGCGCGTCTGCTCCGACGTCAGCCACTCTTGCACGCCCGGCCGTGAGGCAATCGCGCCGTCAAGCGACATCGCCATTTTCAGCGCAAGGTATGCGCGATTCAGTCGCAGCGACGTCGCGAAGATCTCTATCAGTTCGTGGGCACGCGCATCGCCGGCGACGTCGACTTCGATTCCGCGCTCGCGAAGGTACGATACGCCTTTTCCGTTCGTCGTCGGATTTGGATCGATCGACCCGACGATCACGCGCGTTACCCCAGCATCGGCGAGCGTTTGCGCGCAGGCCGGCGTGCGCCCGACGTGATTGCAGGGCTCGAGCGACACATATGCGGTCGCTCCGCTCGCCTGGGAGCCGGCTTGCGCCAACGCCTCATCCTCAGCATGCGGCTGACCGGCGCGATGATGGTAACCTTCGCCGACGACGTGTCCGTCGCGTACTAACACGGCGCCGACCGGAGGATTGGGCGCCGTGTTTCCGATGCCGCGTGCCGCGAGCTCGCACGCGCGCTGTAAGTACAGGGTGTCGACGTCGGTCAATCGCGACGATTGGTTGGGCATGCAGCCGTACTTTTCGTCGCAGCAACGACGACCGCCCCTTTTACGTTGCCGCCCGCCAATCGCACCGCGCGTGCGCAGTCCGCCAGCGTTGCTCCGGTCGTGCACACGTCGTCGATCAAGGTCACCGTGCGGCCTTCGATTGAACCACGGCAGGCAAATCGATTCTGCGCCGCCAGCCGCGCATCGCGCGTGCGCCCGCGTTGCGCGTCGCCCATTTGCTGCACCAAGACCTCGTGCACGCGCGTTCCCACTAAACGCGCCGCCGTCGCAGCGACGAGGCAAACGCCGTCAACGCCACGAACGCGCCGCCGCGTTGCGGTTGTCGGCACCGGGATGAGTTCTGCATCGTGATCCAACAGACGCGCGACCCGCTCACCCAAGGCTTCGGCGACGTCGCGCCGTCCATCTTTGAGCGCCAAAACTGCGCTGCGAAGAACACCTTCATACGCTCCGTACGCGACCGCGGAAAGCCCAGGCAAGCGAACGACAATCGGGGCCGCGCTCAACGGCGCACAATCCCGGCACAGACCGCTCCCGATCGAATTGCAGCCGGCGCACTGGGCTGGAAAGAAAATGTCGAAAATCGCCGACCATATCACGCTCCCCAATCACGCCCGGCCGCTTGTGGGCTAGGTGCGGACAGCGCTATAATGGGCTACCGCTTCGCGCGGGGATTGGAGATCACCATGGCGCGCAAGGTCATTGACTGTCGTGAGTTCCCCAGCGAAATGAACTGCACGGTTGCGATCGCAGCCGATACTACCGATGAGCTTCTTGAGGTCGCCGTCCTCCACGCCGTCGACACGCACGGTCATGAGGACACGCCCGAGCTCCGCAACATGATCCGCCAAGGAATCAAGGAAGGCGCACTAACCTAACGCGGTATGCAACGTGTCACGCCGAGCTTGTCGAGGCGCAGTTCGAGTCGCTGCCGCCCTTCGACAGGCTCAGGGTGACACGGAGCTATTCGCTGGCGACGATCGCGTTGTCGAGTTTTTTCCCTGGCGCAACGCGATACTCTTTACCGACGATCGTGTCGCGTAGCGAAGCACCGGCGCCGATGGTTGCGCCCTCCCAAATGATGGCGCGCTCGAGCGAAACGCTCGGCTCGATCACCGAATCGTCACCGACAACGCTCGGGCCGATGATAACCGCGTCGTCACCGATACGCACGCGTGCACCCACCCAAACCTGCCCCTCGACGCAAACGCGCTCACCGATAACAGCGGTTGGGTCGAAGCCCCGCGCACGAGCACCTGGGATGATCAATGCGCCGCGTACAAGATCGTAACTAGCGCGGCGATATTCGCTGGGCGTACCAATATCGGCCCAGTACGCGCCTGATGCCTCGAAGCCATAGAACGCAGCACGCTCACGCTCGAGCGCAGGAAAGACTTGTTTCCCAAAATCGTAAAACTCGTCTGCGGGAATGCGCTCGAAGATCTCCGGAGAGAATGCATAGATTCCCGTGTTCGCAAGCTTGCTGCGTTCGGTGCCTTTGGGCGGCTTCTCCTGAAATCCGATGATTTTTGCCCGCTCGTCGAGCACGACGACGCCGTACTGGTCGACCTCCTCGGTCGAAACGAGCCCAATCGTCGCGACCGCATTGCGCTCCCGATGGAACGACAATAATTGGTTGAGCGGCAAATCCGTCAAATCGTCACATCCAACAACGACGAACGGCTGACCCTCGAAGTACGCTTGCACCTTTTTCACCGCGCCGGCGCTGCCAAGTAAGAGCGGCTCATGCGAATAATGAAGGCGCACGCCGAAGCCCGAACCGTCGCCCAGTTTTTCGACGATCGCATCGGAAAGATAGTGAAGGTTGATCGCGATCTCGTCAAAGCCATAACCACGCAAGTAATGGATCACGTGCACGACGTTCGGCACGCCGGCAACCGGTACGAGCGGCTTAGGAACTTCTTTGGTAAGCGGGTAGAGCCGCGTGGACAGACCGCCCGCCAAAATCATCGCCTTCACGTTGGCGCCCGCTTGAAACGGCCAGCGATTTCCTCAAGCGTGACCAACCACACGAAACGCGCGAGCGCGAGTTGCCGACGCCAGCGATGCGGCTCTCGAATCAGCCGATAGAGCCACTCCAAGCGCAAGCGGCGCAGGACGGCCGGAGCACGTTCGATACGTCCACTAATCACGTCAAACGATCCGCCGACGCCGATGCCGACGCTGCAACCCGTTTCTTTCAGATGTTCGGCGAGCCAATACTCTTGACGCGGGAAGCCCATTCCGACAAAGAGCAGGCGCGCGCCACTCTCGCGAATGGCGGTGATAACCGAGGCCGTGTCATCGTTGCTAAAGTAGCCGTCGTGCGTGCCTGCCACGGTGAGTCCGGGATAGAGCACTTCGAGAATCGCAGCGGCATCCGCGGCAACCCCGGGCGCGCCGCCCAGAAAGTAGACGGGTAACCCTTCCACTGCGGCGCTGCTGCAGAGCCGCTCGACCAACTCGACGCCCGGAACGGGCTCGCGCAGTTCTCCTCCACGACGCCGTGCGACGCCCAACAAACCCACCGTGTCGCACAACGACAAGGCGCAGCCATTGACGATCGATCGAAAGCGCTCGTCACGCCGCGCGTACACGACCATTTCGGTGCCGAGCGTGACGATCTGGAAGGCGCGATTTTCGCGAGCGAGTGCGATAATGCGCGCCGTCGCCTCATCCGTATTGATGAGATCGACGTGACAGCCGAGTATTTCCAATGACAAGCCTCATGCAAGCAATGGGCGTAACCGATGCGCGAGCGACTCCGGCATCGTATCGAGTGGCAAACGACATTCCCCGACCCGAAATCCCAGTTGTCGCATCGCCCACTTCACCGGAATCGGGCTCGTGGTCGCAAAGAGCGCCTCGATGAGCGGCAGGAGCGACGCGTGAATCTGCGCCGCTTCGGTTACGTGGCCGGCGCGAAATGCATCGAGCATACGACGGTACTCGCGCGAGCACAGGTGCGATGCAACGCCGACGACACCGTCAGCACCCAATGCTAGACAGGGCAGGAAGAGATGATCGTCGCCAGCCCAAACGATGAAATCGTCGGGACGATCGCGCAAAATCGTGGCGATCTGTTTGATATCTCCACTCGATTCCTTCACCCCCACGATATTGCGATGGCGGCGCGCGAGTTCCAGTAACGTTTCCGGAAGCATGTTGGCACCGGTTCGCCCCGGAATGTTGTATACGACGAGCGGCACGTCGCCGATCGCTTGCGCAAGCGCCGAAAAGTGCTCGATCATCCCGCTTTGCGTCGGCTTGTTATAGTATGGAACGACCGCCAAGATAACGTCGGCTTCCGCGGCGACGGCGTCACGCACCGCCTCCAGCGATTCCCGCGTGCTGTTTGTCCCGGCGTTTGCGATGATCGTTGCGCGTTCGCCAACGGCGGCCTTCACCGCACCCCACAGCGCAATACGCTCGTTACGATCGAGCGTTTGGCCTTCGCCGGTGGAACCGGCAAGCACTAAACCGTCGGTGCTCCGATCGACGAGCCAGCCGGCGAGCCGCTGTGCTTCGCTGACATTGAGCTCACCATCGCCGTCAAAGGGCGTGATCATCGCCGTTACGATTTCGCCGAGACGGTTACGCGCGCGATTCATGCCACCGGATCCCCGGCGGTTAAATGAAACTGTTCGTGAACTGCGATCTCACTGCGCGCCGCGTCGTCAGCCGGGACGAGAATCGAGATCGTGATGTTGCTATCCGTGCAGTGGATGATTTCGACGTTGGCCCGCGAGAGCGCCTCGACGACTTGATAGACGACGCCTGGTGCATCGCGCATGCCGGTGCCGACGACGGAGATCTTCGAACAGCCTTCGCGCACGCGCACGGCGAGGTTGAGATCGCCCAAGAGCTTCCGCAGCTCAGAACCCCGATCGCCTTCGACGACGAACGCGACGCCGGCCTGATTGATCGTCACCTGGTCGATCGAAATGCCAGCGTCGGCAACCCGCCGGAACATCTCGAGTTCGGTCTCCATGCGCCGCGACGGCGATTCGATATCGCCGCGAATCACGCGTACCCAGGTCAAGCGCCCAGACGAGGTGACACCAGTCACGGGACGGTGACGGTCGATGCTCTCGTCGACGAGCGTGCCGCGATTCGTGCTCAAACCCTTGATCGAATAATGCGTGCCGGTTCGATTGGCAAACTCCGCCGCTTTGTGGTGCATCACTTTCGCACCGTGCTCGGCAAGCTCGCTCATCTCCGCGAGCGACGCGCGCTCAATGGTTTGCGCTCCGGGAACGCGCCCGGGATCGCCCGTCATCGCTCCACTGACGTCGGTGTAGATATCAACGCGTTTGGCACCGAGTGCATGTCCAATCGCAATCGCGGACAGATCCGTTCCGCCCCGGCCCAACGTCGTCAACACGCCCTCCGGGGTTTCCCCCTGAAAACCGGCGACCACGGGGACGACGTTACGTTCGAGCAACTCGACAATGACGTGGGGATCGACGCGCAAAACGCGAGCGTCGCCGTGACGCCCGTCGGTGACGATGCCCGCTTGTGCACCGGTTAACGCCGTTGCCTCAGTGCCGCTGAGGCAGAGCTCTTCTGCAAAGATGGCGGCGGCGATGAGCTCGCCTGAAGCAAGAAGCACGTCCGCATTTGGCGATCCGGTGCGGCCACCAATGAGCGCGAGGAGTGAATCGGTGGCATACGGCTCGGGTGGGCGCCCCATTGCCGACACGACCGCGACCGTTGCAAATCCGTCAGCACGCGCATCCGCAATGCGCGCGTACGCGCTGGCGCGTTGCTCGCCCGTGGCGACCGAGGTACCGCCGAACTTCAAAACCGCAACGCGCGTCGTTGCGTTCACTTGACGAAACCCTTGGCCATCAGGAGTTCGAGAATTTGTACCGCATTGGTGGCCGCACCCTTGCGCAGCTGATCGCCGACGCACCAGAATGCGAATCGCCTCGTGGCACCTTCTTCTTCTTGCCGCAAGCGCGCGACGTGTACCTCGTCGCTTCCCTCGACCTCCCGCGGCGTGACGATTCCGTCGCGGTGGAACGCGATTCCTGGTGCGCGCTCCAACGCGGCAGCCAGTTCTTTCACGTTCGTCTCGCGTTCCGTTTCGATCCAGACCGCTTCGGAATGGGCGGTGCACACGGGAACGCGGACGGTGGTTGCACTCAGCACCAACTGCGGCAAACCCAACATCTTTCGCGTCTCTTCTCGAACCTTACGCTCTTCGCTGCTGAATCCCGATCCGTCAAAGGTGCCCACCTGCGGAATCACGTTACGCGCCAAGCGTTGCGGGAAGACCGACGGCTGGGGCTCTCCTTCTCCCAGCGCGACGGCGCGTTCGCCCGCCAGGAACTCGTCGAGCCCGCTTCGCCCGGCGCCGCTCGCAGCCTGATAGGTGGCAACGCGCACGGCACGCAGGCCGGCCACCGCGCACAGCGGCGCCAGCGCCGCGCACAAGAGGATGGCCGTGCAGTTCGCCACCGGGAAGAGGCGATGCTCCGCCCGCACCGCGTCCGGATTTACTTCCGGAATAACGAGCGGAACGTCCACGCGCATGCGAAACGTCGCGCTGTTGTCGATGACGATCGAACCGCGCTCGATCAAGGCAGGCGCATAGCGTTCGCTCGCATCTTCGCTTCCCGCAAAGAACACGACGTCGAAATTTTCTAAAGCTTCGGCGCTCGCTATGCGAACGTCGAGCAGCGCGCCGCGGAAGGGCACGGCGGCCGCCCGTTCGCGCGAGGCAAACGGAGCCAGCGCTCCAACCGGAACCCGGCGTTCTTCAAGCACGCGCACGATCGTCTCGCCGACGACTCCGGTCGCACCGACGACCGCAACGTCGAAGCTCACGCGCCGTTCCGAATGAAGTCAGTCGCTTCGGGACGGTCGAAGATCGAGTCCAACCCAACGATCAACCCGCGCACGTGCATGACCGCACGGATGGCCGTGAAGATGCCCGGAACGAAAGCGTCGCGCGAAAAGGCATCGTGGCGCAAGGTCAGCAGCTCGCCCATTCCTCCGAACAGCACTTCTTGATGCGCGACCAATCCCGGCAGCCGCACGCTGTGAATCGGAGGCTTTGCGCCCGACATGGCCGCAATGCGCTGCGCGGTCAGCAACGCCGTCCCGGAAGGCGCGTCTTTCTTGTCCGCGCGGTGGTATTCAATGATTTCTGCCGACGCAAAATATCGGGCCGCCTCTTGAGCCAAGCGCATCATCAACACGGCACCAAGCGAAAAGTTGGGAACGATCATCGCGCCAATGCCGCGCTCTGCGGCTTCGCGTTCGAGCGCCGCACGCTCGTCGTCACTCCAGCCCGTCGCTCCAATGACCGGGCGCACGCCGTGCGCCACGGCTTGCAAAGAGACGTTGACCGAATCCGGATGCGTCGTGAAATCGAGTAAGACATCCACGCCGCCTGAAAGCAGCGTGTGAATGTCGTTCGTGATGCGTTCCTCGGGTTGATTCGTTCGTGCGAGACCGCCGGCGTAGGTAATCGAGCCGGGTGAACCCTGTAATGCCGCGCAGGCCACGCGCCCCATGCGCCCAAGGGCGCCCGCGACGGCAACCCTGATCATGGAGGGTCGCTACACTTTCTCTAAAGGAGCATACTTCAACATGAGCATTTTTTGGCCAACGTTCGGAAAGTCGATCGTGACGAGGCCATCGCCACCGGCGCCGACGACGTTCTGAATCGTTCCTTCACCCCATTTTGGATGCCGCACACGATCGCCGGCCTGTAAATCAAGCCCTACGCCGGCGCCGGCAGATTCGTGAATCGCAACTTCGCGCCAGCGCCCACCGGAAGGACGCGGCAACGAAACGCTGTCGCTCTCGAGCGTATCGACGTTCGGAATCTCTTCGAGAAACCGCGACTTCGGATACGCGTACGTATTGCCGAAAAGCGCCCGGCGGTGTGCGTAACTTAAGAACAGCCGGTCCTTGGCGCGCGTCACGCCCACATAGGCAAGGCGACGTTCTTCTTCGAGTTCCTGCGAATCGCTGAGCGCGCGATTGTGCGGAAAGACGCCTTCTTCCAGTCCGGTGAGGAAGACGCTGGAAAACTCCAAGCCTTTGGCGCCGTGCATCGTCATCAACGTCACGTACGAAGCGTCCTCGTCAAGTGCATCGAGATCGCTAATCAGCGCGATATTTGCCAAGAAGCCGCCCAACGAGGGCTCTTCTTCACGAGCTTCGTACTCGCGCGCGACGCCCACAAGCTCTTGCAGGTTTTCTAAGCGCGCCCGAGCGTCGTGCGTGTCCTCGGCTTGGAGCTCGCGGACGTAACCGGAGTCCTCCATCACGCTGACCAGCAGGTCCGCAACCCCCATGAGTCCGACCCGCTTGCGGAACGCGCCAACCAATTCCGCAAAGCGCTCGAGCTCCTTGAGCTTTTTCGGCACCGCGCTGCGCAGCAAATCTCCATTGAAGATTGCCTCACCGACGGAGAGGTGCGCGGCATTGGCGGCTTGCACCAGCGCGGCCAGCGTTTGCTGACCGATGCCACGACGCGGTACGTTGACGATTCGCTTGAACGCCAGAGCATCGGACGGGTTAAGAATGTACCGAAGATACGCGATAATGTCTTTGACTTCGGCGCGCGCATAGAAGCCGACGCCGCCGACGACGCGATACGGAATCCCCTCAGCGAGCAAGGCTTCTTCAAAAACGCGCGACTGGGCATTCGTGCGATAGAGCACGAGGAAATCCCGATACGCGCAGCCGTCGCGCACGAGGCTCTTGACTTTTTCTACAACGTAGCGAGCCTCGTCACGTTCGGTCGCGGCGGGATAGAGAAAGATCGGTTCGCCTTCGTCGCGGCGAGTGAAGAGCGTTTTTGGTGCTCGCGTACGATTGTTGCCGACGAGTGCATTGGCAGCGTCAAGGATGCGCTGCGTGCTGCGGTAGTTTTCTTCCAGCTTGAAAATCTTTGCGCCGGGAAAATCTTCCTCGAAGCGCAAGATCATGCGATAGTCGCTGCCGCGCCATGAGTAGATCGACTGATCGTCGTCGCCGACGACGGTAATGTTTCCACTGTATGCGGCTAAGAGCGCTACTAACCGATATTGGGCGGCATTGACGTCCTGATACTCGTCGACGAGGACGTATTCGAACTTGTGCTGGTACCGCGTGCGAGTCGCCTTATCGCGCTCGAGCAAGTCAATGGTGCGCACGATGAGGTCGTCGAAGTCCAATGAGTTCGACTCGGCCAAACGGCGCTGGTACTCAACGTAGACGTTCGCGATGCGCTCGCCAACGAAAGAGGTCTGCTTTTCGGCATATCGATCGGGCCAGATCAGCGCATTCTTCGCTTTACCGATTTCTGCCAGACAAGCTCCCGGTGAGAGCTGGCGCTCGTCATAGTCGAGATCGTCGAGAATTTCTTTGACGAGTTGGCGCTGATCGGTCTCGTCGATGATGGCAAAATTCGGCTCGATGCCGACGCGCGATCCGTCGCGGCGCAAAATGCGCACGCACATCGCGTGAAAGGTTCCGACCCAAATGTCGCGCGCAACGGAACCCACCATGCTCTGCAGACGAGACTTCATCTCGCCTGCGGCTTTGTTGGTAAATGTCACGGCGAGGATGCGATCGGGGTCAACGCGCAGCTCGCCTAGCAAATATGCAATACGGTGGGTAAGAACGCGCGTTTTTCCGCTTCCGGCTCCGGCAAAGATCAAGACCGGACCATCGGTTTGCCGAACGGCGGCGGCTTGCGCGTCGTTGAGTACCTCGGTCTCAAGGAGCATTAGCAGCGTTTCGCCACAGAGGCGGCGAAATCCAGCCTAGAATCGGGGCGATATTAGTCGCAGCGCTGATCTAGCGTACTGCGCGCAGCGCCTGGTTTTGCCGCAGTGCCATCGTCGACGAGCCTGCCAGTAGCGCGAGGGTCGACTCGGCTCCCATATTGCGATTGACCGCATCTTCGGCCAGACCGTCGTAGCAGCCACCGCCGTGCGCCATGATGATTCCTCGCGAATTTTTGCCGTAGTACCATGCCAGCGCCGTCTCGGCATTGTCGATATGCCGGGCATCAGAGGTCGCGTCGTACGCCGCACATTCCGCGTCGATCATTGCATAGGCTTCCAGGGGCTGCTGATCGTAGACGGCGCGCGGGCCGCCGCGCGGATACCAACCGATATTGCCGATGGGAACGAAGACGCCGCCCTGCAGGACCGTGCGTTCGTAAAACGCGAGCGTGACCACACCGAGAGCGACGTATTGCCGTTCTCCCAGGGCCTGTCCCGCGCGGATCAACGTTTCGGGTAAACGCGCGTTGTCGTAGGTCATGACGCCCTCGAACCACGCCCATTTCTCGTCGTGACCGCTCTCGTACGCACGGATCAGCGCCCGCGTGAGGTAGCGTAATGCGCTGGCGAATTGCGTTTCATGCAAGGCGGGAAAGGCATAGACTAAGCCCAGCGCGGCGTACGCCTGGGAACGCAGATACTCGAAACTTTCAACGGCCTGCAGACTGCAATCGAGCATCGTTCGACAAAGGCGCCGCCACGGTTCCCGCGGTGCGTGACGGACCCCGTAGCCCAACGCCCACATCGCCCGGCCGCAACTGTCCTGCGTGCCGATTTCGTCGAGCCAGCGCCGTTCGTACGACATGAAGTTATGAAAGCGACCGTCGGGAAGCTGTGCGTCTTCAAGAAACGCGAGGTACGTGGAAGCGAAGCGCGCCGCCGTTTCGTCGCCGGGCGCAAGCTGCAGGTATTGCAACGCGACAATGAACGCGCGGGCGACGTCGTCGGTGCAGTATCCCGTCCGCCGGTTTGGCACCGACTCCGTCGCATGCTGAATGATGCCGACATCGTCGGTGAGCGTTGCGAGGTGCTCGAGACTCGGCAAGGCCGGCATTATGCCGACGACACGAGCTCCATCGAATCGGGCGGCACGAGCTCGAGGAAAAGGTTTCCATACTCGACGGCGACGTGCGGCCACGTCATTTGCCGCCCGAAGCGGTACGCACGCCGCTCGGTCGCGCGCCGTAAGGCGGGATCATCGAGCAACACGTTAAGCTGGCGCGCAATGGATGCCGCATCGCGGAATTCGCACAAGAAACCGCGGTTGTGTGCCAAGAGTTCCTTCGCGTAGAGATACGGCGTCGAGACAATCGCCTTACCGCACCCGACCGCATATGCCAACGTTCCGCTGACGATCTGTACGGGGTTCAGGTAGGGCGTGAGGTAAATGTCGGTTGCTGCGAGGTAGCTGACGAGCTCGTCAAAGTCGAGATAGCGGTCGATGAGCTGGACATTGTACTGCAAGCCGTAGTCGCGAACCATCGTGGCGATCGACTCGCGGTACGATTCGCCTTCTTGCCGGCGCACGACCGGATGCGTCTCGCCCAAAATGAGATAGAGCACCTCGGGATGGCGCTTGACGACTTCCCGCATCGCTTCGATCGCGTATTCGAGGCCTTTGCCGCGGCTGATGAGCCCGAACGTCGAGATGACCGTGCGCTGACCGATGCCGAACGAGGCCTTGGCCGCGTCGGTGCTCTGGAACGGCACGTCGGGCACACCGTGATGAATGACGCGCAGCTTATTGGGATCGACGCCGTATGCCGTTTCGAGCAACTGTCGACCGGTATCGGAAAGAGCGACGACGCGCGCGGCGTAGGCGCAGAGGTCGCGCGTGACGCGCAGCATCGTCTCGTCCGGCTCGGGCAAGATCGTGTGCAGGGTAATGACGACCGGTTTCTGCAGCGCCTGTACGAAGTCGATAAGCCACTCGCCGCGAGTACCGCCGAAGAGGCCGTACTCGTGCTGAATGTTGACGATTTCAAAGGGGCCGCGGTTAACGATGCGAGCGACGTCCGTGTAACTGTAGCGATCTTGTTCGGCAATGCGCGCGATAACTTCACTGCCGTAGCGGCGCATCTCGCCGCCCGGCTCGTCGACGGC
>CAVVZD010000007.1:0-189720 GCA_963752765.1 Vulcanimicrobiota bacterium | reverse complement strand
CGCGTCACTGTATGCGCACGGTTCCGGTTCGCAAACAACGCGAGCTTCGACTCGGCCACCGAAGTATGCGGTGGCCGCGTAACCCTGATGTTCTTTCGAAAAATCCGGCTGCACGATCGAACGTGGCGCGACGCCGAACGCTCGCATGTACGATTTTGCCAAACTCGCAGCGGACGGCGCATGCCAGGGCGGCAGATCGATCGGGTGGCGATCGTACTCACGCCCAGCGGCAAAGAGTAGCTCGCTCGTCTTAGCTACGTCGTACAAACAGCCGGCGACGTTCTCTTCATTAATGTGCGTCGTGCTCGCCTGGCCGATCGACAAACTCGATGCCGAATGCCTCGCACGCCTTCTGGAGCGAATAGGTTCGATCAGTGAGCGCATGGGCCAGTACGGCAAGGTCGAGTACGTGCGCGGCAGCCATGTCGTAACGAACGTGGTGACGGTCATCGCGTCGAATCCGCACGAACGGCACCGACACCGTGCGTGATTGAAGCTCACCGTCGGCGCCAACCACTGGCTTGCCGTCCTCGTCGTTAGTGGTTTCGAAGCTCGCACAACTCAAAGCCATTGACAAAACGAGCGCCACGTCGTTTACTAGCGGTCGCTGGTCTCCAGAAACTCGCCAGGCGCGAGAGATCGTAGCTTGCATTGAAAAATGAGAATGTACCGCCCTTCTCGCGCATTCGCCAAATATGCGATGAGAAAACATTCCCAAGCAAATACAGCCGCACGCCGGGCTCGCGGCAGATCGTTTGCAGGCGGCTAAACCCGTCGGGTCGCTTGTGGAAGCGCATCGTCAAGAACACCGCGCTCTCGATAAGCTTACGACGGTGATACCGTTCGTAGGCGCCAAACGTGAGGCCATGATTCACGGTTTCCGTATCGATCACGATAAACTCGCCCTCAAACCAGAGTTAGATCGGCGGCGAACTTTCCAACGCTCTGTCGCACCTTTTCGTCGTTTTAGGTGCGGCTCGGCATACGCTCGGACAAAAATCTCTTCGCAGATCGAGGCAGGATCGACAGTCGGTTCAATCGGGCCGCACTCGGCGTGGTACTCGCCTCTACTCATGCAGTTCTGGGCTCGCTTTTTTA
This sequence comes from Vulcanimicrobiota bacterium, assembly GCA_963752765.1. Taxonomy (GTDB): domain Bacteria; phylum Vulcanimicrobiota; class Vulcanimicrobiia; order Vulcanimicrobiales; family Vulcanimicrobiaceae; genus JAFAHZ01. The sequence continues at coordinate 188,622 of CAVVZD010000007.1, read as the reverse complement.
TCTGATCAAGATAGTCGGCAATCGCGATAATCCAATAGGCGATGCCATAGAGCAACTCTGACGTTTTGCCGTGCGTCACGCCACGCTCCAGACGTTGCAGTGCCGTAACCACGCGATGCCAGTTCGGCGTTAGGTCGAGCACGATCTTCCACCAGTGGCCTGCGAGATGGTGACTGTCGACCGGCTCGCGCCGTTGATCGATCGCCGCATCGTCGGCGCATAGGACCTTGGCAAGGTCGCTGTTGAGCAGCGGCAGATCCGTCTCACCGCACGCTTCGCAGATTGCGTTCGGCGGGAGAAATGCGACGCATAGTCTGCGCTCCGCGTCAGATTGTATTCATGCGGACTTCGTAAACTCATGCCGGTCGCAATAGAGGAAAGCCCGAAATTGAAATCATCGCTATGGGTCATGATGAAGTCACGATCGGTAACGAACGTCAGCCGCTTACCGGTGATCTCGTCGTAGTTGTCACTCTCGAACTGATCGAACGACGCGGGTTGGTTCGACAGTAGGCGATCGACGGTACTCCAGAACTTGCCGACCTTCGCGCGGTCGTCTTTTGACGGCGGCCACGCGCCCACGACGCCCTTCTCATACGTAAGGAATGGCATCGCCAACCGAGAGCCAGCAGTCGTCGGAACCTGAACGTAAACTGGTTGTGCTGCGCGTGCGCGCCGGGTCGCCCATGCCTTTGTCGCAGCGTCGCGGCGTTTCTGCTTTGCAGCGGAGTTTATTGTAGAACGTCCTCGCGCGGCTCGTGCAATGGCATTGCGCGCCTTCGTGAGTTGTCCGCGAGCCGCTCGTACCTTTCCCGCGAGGTGATTGAGGGCTCGCGTCTTTGCGCCTCTCTTGCCGGAAGTGCGAGGTCGCAAGCGTTCTGCTTTGCCCGCAGCGCTTCAAACGTTGCGAGATTGGCACGCGCGTGACGATATTTCGTATGAAAGGAGACCCCGCGTCTGCGCATCGCCATATTAGCCAAACTCGCAGAACGTTAGAAGGAAACACGGCGCGTGAAGGATGCTATTCCGGATCGCAGAAAAATAACGATCGTTAGACCGCTGCGACCCGCGTGCCCGCGCGGGTTGCATCTTTTTCACGACATCGATCCGCCTTCCGGGGGCGCTATGCGTGCCGCCCACCAGATAGCGCCAATGATCGCGACGATAATACCAGCGAAAGTCGCCCACCCCCTAAGTCCTGAGGAGTCGCCCTCGCGCGCTGGGCGCGAGTTCTTCATCGGCCGTGGATAGTCATAGAGTCGTCGCGCGACGCTCCTCACCGTCCAATCGCTAACGCCCAATTCCGCGGCGATTGACCGATAGGATCGGGTTTGGTCTTGAAGGACTCGGCGATGCGCTCGTGGTCGATGGGAGCACTCATCGCGCGGTTCTCGCCGTGGCTGGCCCGACCGTGCCGGTAACGTCGACGTGCTCAAGGAGTTCCCTCGCAACGTCGATCCCGTAAGTCTGTCGAAGCGCTGAACCCAGCGCGGCGAAGGCGTGACCTCGCCGCGCTCAATCGCCGACACCACGTACGCGGGAAGACGGAACTCTCTGGCGACCTCGGTGAGGCGTTTTCCATGGGTGGCCTGAAAATCCGGAGTTTTCGCATCATTACTCCTCCTGTACTGTCGCTATATATCACCGAGAGGATATGCTAATAAAGAGGACGGTATTTAGTTATTATGCCTCCGCACAAGCGTGCCAGACAGGGTCGGCGCGAGGCGACGTATTTGCGGCCCCACCGATCGCCGGAGGCCGGAGCGTGGTTGGAGGCGGCATGGCACAAGAGCCCACTGCGATCGAAGCGCGAGGTTCTTGCCGCGATCGAGTATGAGGGCGGCACGAATCGGTTTACCGATCACCTGAAGGGCATCACGCTGCCGTCACGGCAGACGTTGCGCCGGTATTGCGAAGCGTTCGACGCGTCGTATCTTGAGGCGGTCGCCCACTTCGGCTACTATCGCGAGTTCATAAACGCCCTCGATGACCTCGTCTGGCTTGGCGAACATTCGTTGGAGGAAGCGGACGCGCGCGGCGGTACGTCGCGTGCCGGTGGAACCACCGCGTCGCGCTTGCAGTCCCTTCGCGACATGGGCGTCATTCGTTGGAAAGACGAGCCCATAACGTGGGGACAACCTATTCCCTGGAGCGGCAAACCCGGATTCAACCCGTCAACGAGTGACAAATTCTCGCGTCGGTATGTTACCGCGTCTTGGCGCGAGCTGGAGCATCAAGTCGTCCGTGTCAGCTACCCGGCCATTGAGATCCAACCTGGTGGGACGACCACGCTAACCTTTCCAAAGGTGCTTGACTCTCTAATATCGCACCGAATCGAGAAACGGTCATCGAACCCGAGAGAACTCATTTGGTAATACTGCCAAAGCCGATCGCGAATGCGATCCTTTTATGACGCTCTGTTTCCGCGGCGCGGCGATGTCTTTCGCGAAGGCGCAGCAGAGTACCAACAAAAACTCCTGGTCGACGTCGATGCGATGCTAACGGAAGCGAAAGAACAGCGTCAACGCTTCAAAGTGGTTGGCAGGCCGAAAGACCTGCATCCGCTGCTCAAACAGACGATGCAAGCCCTTGATGATCGGCAGCGCCCATTCGATATGAGCCGCCCGGTCGCGGCAGAGTACGCGGTGTTTTGGGCAAGCGGGCTGTGCCGCCGCTTTACCTATTTCGCTCGACTGGCGACCTTCGAAGTCTGGGGTGAGGTGGGATCGCGTCACTCGACCGCTACGGCGTATTCGCGCCTGCCAGAGTTTTTCGATGCGCCAATGATTCCGGTTGAAACCTTGACGACATTCTAAAATCACTAAGATGCCCCCGGCCCGCGTCAACGAGCCGGAGGCGTCGCATCAGGAGGGCTGCTCCCAATGCAAGATCAGAAGTTTACGCTCCCATTTCCACCGTTGCAAGTCCGTGCCGGGGTGCTCGTCGTCGACGGTCACGGCATCTCCCTGCGGGTCCTCTACGGCAAGTTGCGCGCTGAAGACGGGATCGGTCCGCACCGCCGATCGATCGCGATCGATCGCGCGGGCTCCCGTCTGGAACGCCTTGTGCTCTTAGGGAAGACCGGCACCGTGACGCTTGAGGCTCTTGCGTGGCTGCGTGCGATCGGTGCGTCACTTGTTCATCTTGCACCCGACGGCACGGTGCTCGCGCATTCCGTCCCGTTTGGGTATGACGGCCACCCGATCCGCCGGGCTCAAGCTCAAGCCGTGACAAACAGCCTCGGCGTAACACTGGCGCGTGACTTAATCACACGCAAGCTCGACGGGCAGCGTGCGAACCTCGTACGGTTACGGGTGACGGCTCTCCACGCGTTCGACCGGCTACGCGAGGCGTTATGTAACGCCGACACCATCGATAACGTGCGATTATGCGAGGCAAAGGCCGCGGCACTCTACTGGAACGCCTGGTCGAGGGTTACGTTACGGCTGCGAGGTCGCGATCTGACGCGCGTTCCTACACGCTGGGTGCGTTACGATTCGCGCTCGTCCATCCTGACGGGTGCGCCTCGCGCCGCAACGAATCCGATTAACGCGCTCCTGAACTACTGTTACGCCCTCCTCGAGACGGAATCGCGCCTCGCACTCCTCGCGGCGGGCCTCGATCCAACACTCGGAGTGCTTCATGCCGACCAGCGTAACCGGGATTCCTTTGCGCTCGATGCGATGGAACCGGTTCGCCCAGCCGTCGATGCCTTCATCCTCGATCACCTGGAAGAATGCGTTTTAACTTCGCGCGACTTCGTTGAACTGCCCAACGGCGTGTGCCGGCTGCGTGCGCCGCTGACGCACGACCTCGCACTTACCTTACCGCGCTGGCGACAACTCGTTATGCCCGTCGTGGCGAGTCTCGCACAGACGTTCCGGAGTGCACTGCTCGACCGAGGCAAAACGGGCGCAGAACTCGCATCGCGGTCGGATACAAGAAAAGCAAGCCGGAAATTCCCGAAATCCCCCGCACAAACCGGGGGAATCGCGAGATTCCACGTACGGACTTGCCTTCTCGTTCCGTATCGGCAATGCCCCGCCTACCGTGGGAGCAGTCTCCTCTAGGTGTTACCCCTCGCAAGCAACGCGAAGCGCGCCCTTACGCGACTAAATCGTGGAACGCGCCAAGACCGGAAGTTCTCGCGCTTATTCCCGCCGCTTGCGCGACATGCGGGAAGCCGGTCATGAAGCGCCGTCGCCGTTACTGCCAGGAGTGTTTGCCAGCCGCACGGCGCGAGCGCGCTTTGCGTGCGATTGCTAAGGCCCGTGCCGTGCTTGCGGCACAAGTCCTAACGGGCGATGATCCGCGTGCGAGCGAGACCGCTGGACGTAAGCGCGGAGCGGGCGTTTCTGAGGCGCACCGGCGCAATCGAGAGTGGAAACGGGAGAACGGGAAGGAGCGGCGCGATCGCGCTTGGTTCCTACGCGATATTATCCCGAAACTCGACGACTTCTCGCTAACGGAGATTGCTCGCGCTACGGGTCTCTCGCTTGCGGCTTGTTCGCGTTTCCGCTTAGGCGTGCGGATTCCGCATCCAAGGCATTGGGAAGCGCTCGCCGCTCTCGTTAGCGAGGCTTCCTGGGCGGACGTTATATCACCGAGCAGTAATCGTCGTTCTTGACGGATGAAGAGCTTCGCACTCCAGCATCCACCGCGCGAGGAATACGTAAATGAAAGATCCTCCAATTAACAGTACCGCGAAGTGAGCCAATGACCTGAGCGTAATCCAAAGCACCGGTACCGCTACAGGGCGATCAGGATCCATCCCAATGTTCACGATAAACCAGGAAATATAGTAGAGGCCAACAACCAGCAACGTGAAGAGAAAAGTTGGTCTTGCGCTGAGCGCCCAAGATCGCCGGCACGCACCTAAAACGCCGTGATCTCTTAGTGCGAAACATGCGAAGGCAAAGCGCGTGCCAAAAAAGACCAAGAGAGCATTGCCAACTAGTGAGGAAAGCGCGACAAATCTTACATTTGCGTGGAATGCAAGCTGCAAAAGAACAAATCCACAAACGACTACTAGACCAAGCGTGATCACTGAAACGGCGAGCACCCTTAATATGTTACGAAAAGACAGCCGGTAGTTCGGGACTAACACCGCTCGCATCGCGTCCGCATAAAGTAGGAGACCCAGCGCCATTGTTGCCGGAACCTCGACCAAGAGCGCTGCGTTAGAACCGGCCCCAGCGAGAATAACGAAACCGCTAAGTGCTATCGTCGTTATCGCGAGCATCAGAGTGGTACGGGATCGTAGCAGAATAACTTGCCTCGCATCCTCAACGGAAAGGGCGAGCGAGCCTGCAAAGCGGTCGCGAATGCTCTCGGCAGTCACAGTTGTGCTAGCTTTATCAAGCGGTCGAAAAAACTTCCCTGTCGTGCCGTCTAAGGTTTCTGGCGGACCGGGGTCCCGACGACCCCAGCTTTCTGGCAAAGAGATCGGACGGGGATCGCGCCGGTGCCCGCCGGCTACGTCTTACGTCGCTTCAAAAAGGCGGTAGGCTTTCCGTACGCGGCGCCCTCAAGAACGTCAAGCTCGTGCGTAATGTCTTCACTGCTCCCGAGTTTACTAGTCCACGTTTGAGGCCCGAGCTGTCTCGCCGCGTGTGCAACCTCACCGAGGCTATTCACGTAAATCGCGATCTTATCGAAGCCTTCTTCGAACACCGAATCATTGCACTGTGTGTAACCAATAGATTCAAATGCGCTAACAAAAGCCGCTGGGGTTCTAGCTATTGAGACTCCGTACGGCCAGTAATAATCGTGAGGAGTGGGCCACCACCATCGAGTTGTGTCTCCCGCGGCCCAGGCAATGCAGTTATAACTCGTTGTCCTTGGACTAGTGGTCTTATGGTTTTGAGCGTTTAGTTTAGGGAATCGCCCGCACGCGCTGCACATAACCATGCTCTACTCCCCAAGCCAGCCACGCGTCAGTCATGGCGCCTAGTTTTCCACGGTCCTTGGTCGGAACCGGATCTTCACCAGTCAATGCCCTAAGGGCCCAAAACCAATGGTCCGGCTCCCGTTCCAGACTTTCGAAGATAAGTGGCAGAACGGACTTTCCTAATCCGATAATGCGCTGATAAGCCGGGTGCAGACTAATATCCTGGACCGACGATAGGATCGCTGTATCCGCCTTCCATTCCAAAGTAAGCGACTTAAATTCCGCACGGATGGAATCTAAATCCGCGGTCGCAGAGAAGTCTCGCGCCGCTCCTGAGCCTATCAGTGTATAGTAGACATTCGCTTCTACATATTCTTGTGCGAGTGCATCGATAAGCGCACCAGGGAAGTCTGCTTGAACTAAAATAAATCCGCCACTAGCTTGCGATGCGCCAGCAATCCCGATAGCGCCATTTACCGCAGAGATCGGCTGCTGCTGGTACGGTTGCTGCGAAGATATGGTTAGGACATACTTTTGCCCAACCGCCACCACGGAATGCAGAGACCCCACGTAACGTTGTGCTTGCTCTATCTCTTGCAGCTTGGAGCACGTCTCTTTCCAAACTTTGCTTTCTGATAGCTGCATTTTATCCGCTACGTCTTCTTAGTGCGTGGAGAGCTTTTTGTAAGTTGGGGAGTTGACGTTAGTGAATATGGCGAAGACAACACCGTTACGACAGGCGACGTTAGCACAAAATAAATGGGGCGCCCATCCGGAAGATATTGATCGTCAACGCGTGAAATAACCGTGGCGACCGATTTGACGAGGAGCTTGGTGCCGTCCTCCAGTTCATATTCGTTGTTATACTCTTTGGCTTCTTTTACTGGAACATCCGTGAGGTTTAACTTGGTGCCAAGGATATCGATCTGCCGCTTGTTAGCAGCCATTTTTCTTACTCCCAACGAGGCCGAAGAATACTGACCCCTTTGCCTCTTGTGGTTCGCTTTTTTATTTAGAACCCTTTAATAACATTTGACTCCCAACGACTTCAGACTTGCTTGCCAAGGCCCAAACCCACAAGCCCATAAACCTTCGATGCATCCGGCATGCTGCTGCATCGTGTAGCCTGGCGAAAAAGCCTTACACCATATAGCGTTTTCGACACACCCGGAGTTTTGCAAACGCGGTTGCAAAGTTTGCATGAGGATGCGCGCCGAGTCGGCCGATCGCCTGAGATGAGAAAAGGCCTTATTTTATCGGCTTTTTGCGAGGAACCTTGATCGCGAGGGCCATGGATGGGGTGGCCGGTTTTGAAAGCCTCTAACCTTATGCCCCTTACGCGGCGGCCCCGTGGCATTTCTTGTATTTCTTACCGCTGCCGCAGGGACACAATTCGTTACGACCGACTTTGGGCTGGTCGCGGTGCGTCGGTTTTTGCGGGGCTTCGTCGTCTTTGTTCGTGTGCAGTTGCTGCGGCCTGCGATCCGTTCCAGGCATCGGACCTAGCAGTTGTTCCACTTGTTGCGGAGCGAGGCGTCCTTGTGCTGCCGCCGGTTGCGGAACGAGCTCGCCCGACGGAATTGGAGCGAATTGCGGGGCATTGGGCTGCGTCAACTCGGGCGGGGGCGGCCCGTGCTCGATCTGAACGCGGAAGACGCCTTTGACTGCTTCGTCGGCAATGTTGTTCTTCAGCGATTCGAAAATTTCGAAGGCTTCTTTTTCATATTCGACGCGCGGATCTTTCTGACCGTATCCACGCAATCCGATGCCGGTCTTGAGGTGATCCATGACGTAGAGATGATCGACCCACTGGCGATCGATGATCGGCAGCAGCAGATACCGCTGCTCGACCACGCGCAGGATCTCCGGCGTAACTTCCGTCTCCTTCGCTTCGTACGTTTCGACCGCTTTGGCGTGCAACAGGCGGCGGATCTCTTCGCGATCCTTCCCCTCTAAATCGGCGACGCTCAGCGAGCGCTTGAGTGGAAAGATGAGCTCGAGCTCGTTGATCATCTCCTCGAGATCCCATTCGCTCGGGTGAGCGTTCTCCGGCGCATTGTGCTCGACTGCTTCATCGATCTTGGCCTCGAGGCTTTGCAACATAAACGTGCGCGAATCGAACCGGCCCTCGAGAATTGCGCGCCGATCGGCATAGATGATCGAGCGCTGCTTGTTCATCACGTCGTCATACTCGAGGACGTGCTTGCGAATCTCGTAGTTGTGGTTCTCGACTTTGCCCTGCGCGCGTTCGATCGACTTCGTCACCAATCCGGATTCAATCGGCTGCTCGTCGGTAAAACCGACCCGCTCCATGATATTCGTCATGCGCTCTCCGCCGAAGAGCCGCATGACCTCGTCTTCGAGCGAGACATAGAAGCGGCTGGACCCCGGGTCGCCTTGGCGACCGGAACGTCCGCGCAGCTGGTTATCGATGCGCCGGGATTCGTGCCGCTCGGTTCCGATAATGTGGAGGCCGCCGTTTTTGGCAACGCCTTCACCGAGCTTGATGTCGGTGCCGCGGCCGGCCATATTGGTCGCAATCGTTACTTGCCCGTCTTGCCCCGCGTCCTTGATGATCTCGGCTTCTTGCTCGTGATACTTGGCGTTGAGCACGTTGCACTCAACCCCTTTGCGGCGCAGCATCGCTGCAAGCAGTTCGCTCTTTTCAATCGACCGCGTTCCAACGAGCACCGGGCGGCCTTCGTGATGCTCGGCGATGATCTCGTCAACGACCGCTTCGAACTTCGCCTTCTCCGACTTGTAGACGATGTCGGAGTTGTCTTTGCGAACCATCGGCATGTTCGTCGGCACAACGACGACGTCAAGGCCGTAAATGTCGCGAAACTCGCGTTCCTCGGTCTTCGCGGTACCGGTCATGCCGGCCAGGTGATCGTACAGACGGAACAGATTTTGGAACGTAATGGTGGCCAGCGTCTGGTCCTCGCCGCGAACTTTGATGCCTTCTTTCGCCTCGATTGCCTGGTGAATTCCATCTGAGTACCGGCGGCCGTACATCAAGCGGCCGGTGAACTCGTCGACGATGATGACTTCGCCCTCTTTAACGATGTACTGCTGATCGAGATGGAACAGGTTCCAGGCCTTCAGCGCGGCGTTGAGCTGGTGCGCGAGCTCGATGTTGCGCTGGTCGTAGAGATTTTGAACTCCAAGCATCTTCTCGACTTTGGCGACGCCCGCTTCCGTAATCGGAACCGCGTGCGCCTTCTCGTCGACAGTGTAATCCTCGCCCTTCTTTAGGCGCGGAATCACTTGCGCGAATTTTTCATAGAGTTGCGTGGATTCTTGCGACGGCCCGCTGATGATCAGCGGAGTGCGAGCTTCGTCGATAAGAATTGAGTCGACTTCGTCGACGAGTGCGAAGTAGAGCTCGCGCTGCACGAGGTCCTCGACCTGCCACGCCATGTTATCCCTGAGGTAATCGAACCCAACCTCGTTGTTCGTCACATACGTGACGTCGCAGTTGTAGGCCGCGCGGCGTTGTGTCGAATCGAGCCCATGCTGAATAACGCCGACACTCAGGCCCAAGAACGAATAGATCGGGCCCATCCATTCGGCGTCGCGCCGCGCCAAGTAGTCGTTGACGGTGACGAGGTGTACCCCGCGGCCTTCGAGCGCGCGAGCGTACACGGGCAACGTGGCGACGAGCGTCTTGCCTTCGCCGGTTTTCATCTCGGCGATACGACCTTCGTAGAGTACCTGTCCGCCCATGATTTGGACGTCGAAGTGGCGCATGCCGACCGTACGTTTGCCCGCCTCGCGAACGGCGGCGAAAACCTCGGGCAGCATCGCGTCTAAGGATTCATCACCCGCCAGGCGTTCCCGAAACTCGTCGGTCTTTGCCCGTAACGCTTCGTCGGAGAGCGCTGCGATCTCGGGCTCGAGCGCATTGACGGCGTCCGCCGTCCGCCGCAGCCGGCTGACTTCTCGTTCGTTCCCATCGAAGATCGATTTTAGAAATGACATGAAGGGGACCAGAACTTTCCTATGGGATAACGCCGATTCCCGTCACGCTACCCGGCGAAGTATAGTATCCCATGGGAGCGGCATTCCCGCGCGCGGTGGCGGCGAAGATCCAAACGACGTTGCCGGTCTGACTCGTGTCAGCAACATAGATCAGGCCGTTGGAGTCGACTTTCACGTCGGTCGGTGCTTTCAAATCCGTCGCACAGCCCGCAATGGCGCGCGACGGAGCGACGTTGATCACTCCCCTGTGCACCGGACGCGGGAAGACGAGCACGGCTGGCTGCATTCCCGTCGAGTGGCACGTTGCGCCGGGTCCGCCGAGATCCGAAATGTAGACGTTTCCACTCGTATCGAGCGCGACGCTCGTCGGCCGAATCACGTGCGTGTGCGAACCGATGATTGAAAAAGTCGGCTTGATGTTAATCGGGGAGGGCGTTGGCGAAGGCGTGGGCGTCGGGCTCGGTGACCCGCTCGGCGACGCCGACGGCGAAGGCGTAGCGGATGGCGTCGCCGTCGGCTTTGGGGTCGGCGACGGCGTCGGTAGGATGAACTGATCGACCGAGGCGCCCTGCGCGTTGGCAACGTAAATGCGGTCCTGCAGATCGATCGCAATCCCCGACGGGACGCTAAGATTGGGCTTCGGCCCGGCGATCGACTGATACGGCGTCGTCGATCCTTCAATAAAGAGCTGGATCTGGCTGGGATATTTATCCGTCGGAACCACACTGGAAATAACCATCAAAACCGGAACCGGCGTCGGGCTCGGGCTCGGACTCGCCGTGGAATGCGGCGACAAGAAGGCTGCGCTGGGCGACGCCTTCATCTTCGGAGTGATCGCGATGCCGCGTGGATGTCCATTAAGGGGCGTGGAAAACAGCGGGATCACGTCTCCGGTAGCCAGCGCTGCAATTTCGACGAGCAATGCTCTATTCGTCGCCGGGTTGTAATTCGTAATCCAAAGATTGGTGCCGTCGTCGAAGGCTAAGTATTGTGGGCCGTCGAGCGTCGTGCTCGAGCCGCCGATCTGATAGGCGGGCCCGGAGCCGCTTTTCTGTCCGGGGTTGTAGATGCTGACGGCGTTCTGATTGCTGTTGCTAGCGTAAAGCGTCTGAGACGGAAAGTTGGGGCCAATTCCGTTCCCAGCAATGGTCGCATTAGTGTACGAGCTGCACGCGGCAATGCCGATTGCCACGCTGACGCCGAATAAACCAATGGTGAGCCTAGACAGCAAGGTTTTTAGTCTCCTATGGGCGGGACCTCGATTCCCCTAGTGGGCCGAGTTTCCTTGGGTCGGCCGCGCCGCCGCCGGATTATGATTTTTCAATGAGAAGCAGCCCACCGCCGCCACGGCGATCGCGAGCAGAACGACCGCGACAAAAGTCAGGATTTTCCGCCGAACGTAGGCTGGGCGACTGGACTCGGTATCGATGATCTGCCGCGGCACAGGTTAGGGTTCCCTTCTTACAGCGAGCGCCGCAGCGGATGGTTTAGATCTTGGGCGGAGACCTGCTGCAGCAGTTCGCCCACGGTGACAAAACGATAGCCGGCTTGCTCGAAGCGGCGGACGACCACGGGCAAGGCCTCAATCGTCGTCAGCTTTCCGCTGTGGAGCAGGACGATTTCGGGAGCGGTTGCGTGCACGAGGATGTGGCGCTCGAGTTGAGATGGCGTGAGCGTGCGCCAATCACCGCCATCGTCGGTCCACAGCACGACTGAATACCCGAGGTCTTGAGCGACGCGCAACGTGCGTTGCGTGTAGCGACCGTGCGGCGGACGCATCAACGTTCGGACGCTCGGATCGTGCGTCAGCTCCCACAGCACGTCGCGGGCCTGGAGGATCTCTTGGCGCACCTGCTCGTTCGATTCTTGGTCCAAATTCGGATGGGTGTAGGTATGATCGCCGACCTCGTTGCCCAGCGCTTCAATGCGGCGCGTGAGCTCGGGCCACTGCTGCGCATCTTCGCCGATGAGGAAAAATGTCGCCGGCACGTGCAGATCGCGCAATACGTCGAGCAGCATCGGCGTGTACACCGGATACGGCCCGTCGTCGAAGGTGAGCGCCATGAGCTTGGGGCGCCCCGAACGGTCAGACGGTAAGGATTCATGCGTCGCGCGGTAGACGCGCGCCACGACGTCATTGCCCAGCTCCAGATGGACGTTCGTCGACGGCGTCACCAAGGCCGGCATGATATTGCTCTTGTGGACGATTACGCGCCAGCCACCCAGCGCCACTCCTCCCGCCAACACGAACGCTACGATGAGTTTCATAGTACGCGTCAACGAACCGGACCGGCGGGGGGCGACGTCGCAAGATCGGCACCGACAATGACCGTGACATCACTCGAAGTCGCTGCCGGCGTGTCCGGCAGCGGCGAACCGCTTGGCGACGGATCGGCGATAACCGTCGTCCTGCCTGCGGGAAGCGCCGCGCGCACCTTCGCTCCGGCAAACGTGACCGCCGAGTGTTCGTGAATTTCCGTGGTGGTGTAGTAGGACTGCGCCGCATCGCCGACTGCTACGATCGTAAAACCCGCCTTTCGTAAAATCGCCGCAACGTGATGCGCCGCGCCTTTAACGCCCGTGCCGTTTTCAATGTCCACGCGCAAACTCTGCGGCGAAATCGCCGCTAACGCTTGAGCATCTGGTGACGGGTTCGGAGCGGGCGGCGCGAGCAACATCGTCGACACGAGCTGCGCGCGAGCTTGGGTATCGGGAACGAGGGAATCGCCGTAGCTGGGAAGATCGATGTCGCCGGTATACGGCACTTGCCCGGTCACGATTGCAGAATTCGGCATACCTTGATAGTACGACGCGATCGAGATCAGTTCGTTGTCGGTGAGATCGGTGTCGACGTACTTGCGAAAGACCGCGATGAGTTGCGGCAGATGTACCAGCGTATTCATCCCGTTGCCTTTAAGCTTGTCTGACATCGCGTGCAAGACTTGCTGCTGGCGCATAATCCGGCAGGGATCGCTGCACCAATCGTGGCGGAACCGCATGTACGCCATCGCTTGATCACCGTTGAGATGCTGCAAGCCTTCCTTGAGGTGGATGTGCAGGTGACCCCAGGTGTCGTCGTAATCGAGTGTCTCTCCGATACAGTTCGTTTTATAGCGCAGGCAATCCGAGCTCCTGACATAGACGTCGATTCCGCCGAGAGCATTCACGAACTGTTTCGTCGCATCGATTCGAAGGACGACGTAGCGGTCGAATGCGGGAATCCCGAGCCACTGCGCGATGACGCGCTTGGCCTCGGTGACGCCGCCGTCGGATTGTGCTTGGTTGATCTTCGCTTGCGAACCGTTGGGCATCGTTGCAACCATATCGCGCGGAACGGAAAGCTCAAAGATGCGCTTGTTGACAAAATCGAGGTTCACTGCCCAAATCACGTCGCTGCGCGAGTTTGCCGAGTACTCTTCGTCGGAGGCGGTGTAATCGTAGTCGAGCCCTTCGACGAGAACGAGCACATTCGGTTTTCCAAAAGTCTGCAGCGGTGAAGGAACGAACATTTCCGTAATCACGACGACCGGATTACGGTGCTCGAATACGGCGTAGCCAGCGAGCGTCGAAGCGACACCCACCGCGATCAAGCCTACGATGAGGGCGATCTTACGCCACATGACCGAAGAAATCGAACGGTCCGTGACCGTCAAGCATGACGTCGACAAACTCACCTGCATTCGTCTCGCCTGTAAAGTAGATGCCGCCGTCGACGCCCGGTGCTTCTCCCTGGGAGCGCCCGTACCACGCCGTCGCGGTGCCTAGACGCGTTCGAAAGTCGTCGCCCAAGGGTGTCTTGCGATGCTCTTCCACTAACACGCGCACGCACTGGCCGATTCGCTTGCTTCGCGCTCGTTCAGACGCTAAGCGTTGCACCTCTCGCAAGCGCACGAGCCGCCGCCTTCGCTCGCGTGCCGGAATAACGCCGCTGTGCCCTGCGGCCGGCGTTCCTTCCTCGGCGCTATATTCGAAAAAGCCGACGCGGTCGAGCTCCGCGCGCTCGATCCAATCGTGCAAATAGGCAACATGCTCTTCGGTTTCTCCGGGAAATCCAACGATGAAGGTCGAGCGCATCGTGACGCCCGTGACGCGAGAGCGAAACTCCTCAATGAGCTCGAGATATCGCTCGCCATCGGCGGGGCGCCGCATTGCTCGTAGGATCTCTGGATGAGCGTGCTGCAACGGCATGTCGACGTACTTGCAAACTTGCGGTATCGCAGCAATCGCGCCAATGAGCTCGCGGTTGACCGTCGCTGGATAGAGATAGAGCAAGCGAATCCATTCGATGCCGTCGACGACGGCTAAGGATTCCAGCAAATCCGCTAGCGCGGCGCTACCGAGCCTGCGATCGCGTCCCCACATTGACGTGTCCTGTGCGATAAGGATGAGCTCTTTCGTCCCGGCAGCCGCGAGCGCGCGAGCTTCCTTGAGAATTGACTCACTGCTGCGGCTTCGAAAGCGGCCGCGCAGCTGCGGGATGATGCAGAAGGTACACGGATGGTCGCAACCTTCTGCGATCTTGAGGTACGCCGTAGCCGGCGCGGTAGTGACGAGACGGGGCAGAAAATCGTGTTCGGGCTCTTGCGCGCGTTCCAGACGTAGGGGATGCGTGCCGTCTTGCGCCTCGGCCAGCACGTCTGCCACGCTGGCGTAGGCGCCGGTCCCCACGATGCCGTCGATCTCGGGAATGAGCACTTGCAACTGCTCCCCGTAGCGCTGCGCAAGACAACCAGCGACGACGAGCAGCTGACCACGCCGTTTGCGCGCGGCGTAGTCCAGGATCGTTTGCGTGGACTCAGCCTTGGCCGCGTCGATAAACGCACACGTATTGATGACGACGGCGTCGGCATCACTCGCCTGCGACTCGAGCCTCCAGCCCGCGGTGCCGAGCTTAGCGAGCATGACCTCGGTGTCGACCAGATTCTTCGCGCAGCCCAAACTAACAAACGCAACCGATTTCATTTCCAGACCTTCAGCGGAAGTTCACGAACTGCAAGGGCAGCTCGAAGTCGCCCGCACGAAGCGCAGCGATCACTTTCTGCAGATCGTCCTTACTCTTGGCGGTAACGCGAACGTGCTCGTCTTGAAATTGCGCGTTGACCTTCAGCTTGAGCGACTTGACCTTGTCCAAAAGCGTCTTTCCCTTGTCCTTGGGAATGCCGTTGCGCAGCGCGATCGTTTGGCGCACGTTGCCCGAGAATGCCGGCTCGAGCGTACCGACGTCGAACGCGCGAAGATCGATGCCGCGGCGCACCGCTTTCTGCTGCAAGATATCGATGACGTTGCGCATCTTCAGCTCGTCGTCGGAAACCAGCGTGATGGATGTACCGTCGAAGTCGACGCTCGTCTTGCTATTCTTAAAATCAAAACGCGTTTCGATTTCGCGCCGCGCTTGGTTAAGGGCGTTGTCCAGCTCTTGCCGATCCACGCGCGATACAATATCGAACGAAAATTCGCTCGCCATAAACCTGTTTTTACAAGCTCCCTAGAGCGTGAAGGTCTGCTGCACGACGTCGCCGGCCTTTCCGAGCTTCCCGACGTCTTTGCCGTCAACGTAGATTTCCACGCCGCCGGCGTTCCCGATACGAACCAACGCGCTCTTGCCGTGAAACGTCTTGGAGGTGCCCGCCGGAAACGTACCCTCCATGCTAACATTTCCGTCAACGGTCACGCGGAGCCACGAGGGCTCCGAGAGCACCAGGGCAAGCGAGTTGGCTCCGTCGAGGCGGGGCGCCGCGCTGCTGCCCGGGGACGGGCTATTAGAAGGAAGTGGCGCGGGCGTTCCCGTTGCAATCGCGGTCAGCGGCGGCGTCAGCCGGCGCATGGTCAGCTCGTTGTACACAACGAAGGCGATCAGCAGCACGGCGACGATGGCGGCGGCGGTCAGGAGTATGGTGCCGTACACCGACGACTGGTTCGCATGCGTTTCGGCCGCCGGCACAGCGCGGTTCGCACCCGAACGGCTTGCGGAAGCGACGTTCGGCGCGCCGTCCGTCGCCGCTGCAAACGCCGAAACGACTTCCTCCGGATCGAGCCCGAGAAAACGCGCGTAGGTTCGAAGAAAACCGCGAACGTAGACGGGGGCGCCGATTGCGCTCCAGTTCTCCTCCTCGATGGCCGCCAGATACACGGAGCGAATGCGGATCTGTTCGGAAACGTCCGAGAGCGAGAGGCCGCGCGCTTCACGTGCGGCGCGGAATCGCTCACCCGGCGCCGGCATGCCGAAACCTCATAGAATTTGAGTTAGCCTCGATGGAGTGTTATCCTGTCCCAAGTCAGATGGCGGGAGAGCGTGTAATTGCCGCAATGAGCGGCGGAGTTGATTCGGCTGTAGCAGCAGGTTTGTTACTCGAAGCCGGCTTCGATGTTGTTGGCGTTACGATGAAAATGTACGAACCGTCGAAACCCGCCCACGCTAAGAGCTGCTGCGGTGTCGACGACTTCGACGATGCTCGCCGCAGTGCGGCAATTCTAGGTATACCGCACTACGTTCTTGATTTTCGGCAAACCTTTCGCCACAACGTCATCGAGCGATTCGCGAACGATTATCAGGCCGGGCGCACGCCGAATCCATGCGTGTCGTGCAATACGTTCGTAAAGTTAGGCACGTTGGCTGAATACGCCGATCGGATGAACGCACCGTACGTCGCTACCGGTCATTACGCTCGTCTCGAGCAACGCGACGACGGGCCCCATCTTTTTCGCGGGAATCAGGCTAAGGACCAGTCCTACGCACTGGCGCAATTAGCGCCGGACCAACTTCGCCGACTACTCTTGCCTCTGGCGGCCTTCGATAAAGCGATAACGCGAGCGCATGCGCGCCGCCTCGGTCTTCCCGTGCACGATAAGGTCGAATCGCAGGACATTTGTTTTGTCGAAGGCGGAGATTATCGCGCCGTCCTCGCGCGCATCCGTCCCGCAGTTAACCGTCCCGGCGACATCGTCGATGGAAACGGTACGCGCGTTGCGCTTCATGGCGGAATCGCACGCTACACGGTAGGCCAACGCAGCGGATTACCGGCGACAAACGATGGGGTGCGCTACGTGACCCGCATCGATCCCGCTACCGACACGATCGTTATCGGGCGCGAAGAGGATCTGCTTTCAAACCTCGTCGAGGCCGGCGGGCGAAATCTCATCCGGCCCGAGCGCTTCGCAGCGCCTGCTCGCGTGCTGGCGATGGTGCGTTATCGCGGCGCGCCGGCGGCCGCGACGGTTTCACTCACCGGCGACTGCGGACTCGTGCTTCGATTTGATCGCGCCCAACGCGCCGTGACGCCCGGACAACTGCTCGTGCTCTTGGATGCCGACGATTCGGAAGTGCTGGGCGCAGCGACGATAGAGCGCGCGGAATCAGCGTAAAGATTCAAGCATTTCCTTAATGCACTCGACCTGATCGGTCGATTCGTACTACAAGGCTCGCGTGAAGTTCGCTTATCGGTTCGAATACCTCCACGGCCAGCATGTGTCGGTTTCGAAACCTAGCCCACTTCCGCGGGCCTTCGTATTGTTTGGCGCTCGCTTGTGTAAAGCTTCCGAGATATCCTTAATATCTACAGCACGGCGCCCGATTCCTGGATTAAGACGGGAGAATTATCAAGATGCCACCGATCGGCGCCCCTACCCCACCCCGGATTCTGGTCGTTGAAACGAAGGCGCTTCTGGCGCATTTCCTCGTCGTCGGCTGCTTGATTTATGTCTACGGCGGGCGGCTACGGCCGCAGCACGCCCGCTACGGCCTGAACTAAAGTCGCGGCTACGCGGTAGCCAGCGCTAGGTCGCTCCGAAGATTCCAGTACGTGTCCCGAATGGCCGGCATGAAGCCGGCCTTAATAATTAGCTGCTCCAAATCGCGACGGGACGCCTCGTTCGTGCTGCCGGCATCGTGGACGACCTGTTCCTCGATAATCGTGCCCCCCATATCGTCGCAGCCGTAGAAGAGCGCAAGCTGGCCCATCTTGAGGCCGGGGGTTAACCAGGAGGCTTGCAAATGCGCCACATTGTCGAGGTACAGCCGCGAGATCGCAAGCACACGAAGATACTCTAAACCGGTCGCTTCTCGGCCGCGCAACGGGGTCTTGAACGGCACGTAGTACCACGGGATGAAGGCCGTGAACCCGCCGGTTTCATCTTGCAGCTCGCGCACGACGTGCAGGTGTTCGATGCGCTCCTCCGCCGTCTCGATTGAGCCAAACATCATCGTTGCCGTCGTCGGCATTCCCAGCTCTTGAGCCTCGCGCATGACACCCAGCCATTCGTGCGGCTTTACCTTCCGCGCCGAGATGCGTTTGCGCACGCGTTCGACGAGAATCTCGGCGCCCGCACCCGGAAGCGACTTGAGGCCGGCAGCCTTCAGCCGTGTCAGGACCTCGCGCGTCGGCAGTTCTTCGACGTGCGCCAGCCCGACAATCTCCGATACCGAAAGCGAATGAATGTCGACATGAGGAAACTCTTGCCGAACGCGAGCGAACAGACTCTCGAACCAACTCAGGCGCAACGCCGGGTTCACGCCCCCTTGAATCATGATCTGCGTCGCGCCTTGGTCGGCCGCAAACTTCACGCGTTCGAGAACGCGATCGTGCGACATCGTATACCCTTCTTTATGATGTTCGGGCCGGAAGAACGCACAAAAGGTGCAGTGCACGTTGCAGACGTTGGTATAGTTGATCGTCGTATCGACGACGTAGGTTACCACGTCGGTCGGATAAAGCTGCATGCGGCGGGCGTGAGCGGCCGCACCGAGCTCGTGAATATCGGCGTCCAGATACAGACGGACGCCCTCTTCGAGCGTCAACCGTCCGCCGTTCGCAGCGCGGTCGAGTAAGCTAGACAGCGAAGACACCAACCGTCTCCGGAAGTGACGACGGGATAGCATCGACCGCACCCACCGCGTGCAGTTCTCGGCAGAAGGCTGCCAAGCCGCTCCGAGCTGCGGAGTGAAACGTGAAATTGAGTTTGCCGTAGTAACTCTCGTAAAATCCCTTCGGACGGGGCATCGTTGCCTGTGCCCGTGCGACGACGTCGTCCATATGTGCACGCGACCACGTGTATGCGTCGGTCAGGGCGTGCATGCAAGCTCGCACGGCATCAGGATCGCGCGCATAGACATCGCGCCGCGCTGCCCAGACGGCAAAAACCGTATGCTGCCCGGTCCACTCATGCCATGAGCGGCCGAGATCGTAACACCGCTGCGCCGGGAATCGCTCAATCGCATCGATCGCTGCATCGCCGATCACGAGCGCGGCCTCCCCGCTCAAGGCGCGCTCGAGCGGGTTGGACGTGTCGATGTAACAGGCACGCACGCCGTAGCGGCGTTCAAGCAAAATTCGCAGTAGGTTCCGGCCGCTCGCCGATTCCTCCGAAACGTAAATCGGCGCGCCCTCGAGCTCGGCCGGCGGTAGCTGCGATATGAGCACGACGGACACGACCTCGTCACGCGCACCAATGCACAAGTCCGGCAAGAGTACAAGCTCATCGTGGCGCTGCGCCCAGGTAAATGCGGAAATGGGGCTGAGATCGAGCTCACCTTGCATCAGCATTTCGTTCAAGCGCGACGGGACGTCGGCAACGAGAACTCCAGGAAACGCTATTGCACCGGCATCGAACGCTGCATAGATCGGGAGATCGTTCGTATAGCGTATTCTTCCGCAGCGTAACGATCCGGGCGTCGCCGGTTGCAGGCTCATGCTTCGACAAGCTGTTGGGTCGGAGTCCAGTCCCACGCAAACTCCTGATAGGTTGAGTTGCGTCGGACGGGCTCGTAGCCCGCTTCGACGATCAATCGCCGAAACTCACGGTCGTCCACGTATTGGCCCGAGCGCGTTCCGGCGGCGTGATAGATCATCTCCTCGTCGGTCGACCCGTGCGTTCCGTCCATATCGTCGGCGCCGAAGTGCAGCGCCACTTGGCAGAGTTTCAGGCCTTGGATCATCCAGTAGGCTTTGATGTGGTCAAAGTTGTTCAGCATTAAACGCGCCACCGCAAACGTGCGAAGATCGTCGAGGCCGGTCGTCCAGCCGCAATAGGAAAGTTCGTTCCCGTCCGGATGAAACGCAAGGGGAATAAAAGCGTTGAATCCCGGTGAACGCTCTTGTGACTCGCGCAGCCGGATGAAGTGATCGACGCGATCTTCCAGCGATTCGATGTGGCCGTAGAGCATCGTCGCATTGCTGGCCACGCCGTGGCGGTGCAGCTCTTCGTGAATGGCGATCCAGTTAGCGCTATTTACCTTGTTCGGACAAATCTTTGCTCTCGTCTGCTCCGCAAAGATTTCGGCCGCTCCGCCGTTGACGTTATCGAGGCCGGCACCCTTGAGCGCCGCAACGATTTTCGGAAACGACATACGGTAGCGCTTGGCCATGTACTCGATCTCGGCAGCGGTAAAGAGCGAGAGCTGTACGTGCGGAAGCGCTTCCTTAAACCGGCGCATCAAAGGCAGCCAGTAATCTAGAGAAAGCTGGCGCGGATCGTGGCCGCCGACAATGTGGATTTGATTGAAGTTCGTGCCCGTCTCGATCGCCTTAGAAAAGACTTGATCGGCCGTCATGCGGAAGATCCGGTGCGGCTCCTTGAACTCATCGGCAGCAAACGAGCAGAAGGTACAGCCTGCAAAGCAGACATTTGTCGAGTTGATGTAGCGGTTGAGAACGTAATAGACTTTCTTGCCGCTCTTACGCTCCTTTGCGCTTCGCGCCAAGCGGCCCAGGCTGTGCACGTCACGCGTACGGTACAGCGCGAGGCCGTCCTCAAATGACAGCGGAACGTTTGCTTCGACTTTTCGTTCGATTTCGAGGAACGCGGGATCGCGGTACGCCATCGGCTTCGTTTCTTTGGTGGTCAGTGTGTCGCAGGCCTGTTTGCGGGGGCAATTGCCTGCGCCACAAAGACGACCGCGAGCGCGAGCAAGGCGCCTCCGAGCAAATCCGAGATGTAGTGCGCTCCGAGCGCTAGGCGCGACCAGCAAATGGCGACGGCAAAGACGATCAAGAACGACGGAACGATGATCCGCACAAGTCGCGGAAGACTTGACGCATAGACCATGGCCGCCCAGAGACCGTAGAATCCCGTCGCGATCGCCGCATGGGAGCTGGGATACGAAAAAGCGGTTTCGTGCTTAACCACCCAGCCCGTGGGCCGAGCCCGCGCAAAAACGTGCTGAAAGAGATCGGCCCCTTGCCAGCAGACGAGCAAAATCACCACGCTAAAAACGATTCGCGTTCGCCATTGTGGCAATCGCCAGGCAACAATCGCGAGAATGACCACAATCGGAAGGAGTACGTACGCATAGCAGCTCCATGTCAGCCACCACGCGATCAACGCTGAACGGTCGAACAGCGCGCGTTCCCAGGCCAGAAAGACTGCCGGCTCGCCATGGTGCTTGACAAAGAATCCGAGCTCGAGAAACAGTGCAAAAGAGACGATAGCAGGAATGAACTTAGCGGCGCGACTAGCCACTAGCGAAGAGATTTTGCTGCCCGCCGTCGCCTTTGCCCAAACGTGACGCCATCAATTCCAACTCGCCCAAACCAATGAGAATCTTGCGCGGCTTGGTGCCTTCATGGGCGCCGACCACCTTAAAGTCTTCGAGTTGCTTCATGATGCGCACGGCTCTTGGATGTCCGATCGAAAACTGCGACTGAAGCTGGGCGGTGGAAGCGTAGTTCGTTTCGATAATAAAGCGCGCCGCGTCGTAGCAGAGTGGATCGACGTCGCGCCGCCCTCCCTCGTCGTCGCACACCGGAACGACTTCCACGTCTAACAGATTGTCCGGACGGCTTTGGCGCGCCCAGAACTCGACTAGGCGATGCACCTCGGAAGCATTGATCATAGCGCCCTGCGCGCGAATCGGTTTGGGTGCATCGATCGGTAAATAGAGCATGTCGCCACGGCCGAGCAATCGTTCGGCGCCATTCATGTCGAGGATCACGCGGGAGTCGGTCTGCGAGCTGACCGCGAACGCGATTCGCGAGGGAATGTTGGCTTTGATGAGTCCCGTAATGACGTCGACCGACGGACGCTGCGTCGAAACGATGAGATGAATGCCCGTCGCTCGGGCCAGCTGCGCTAGCCGCATAATGGTCGTTTCGACTTTTGCCGGTGCAACGAGCATGAGGTCTGCTAGCTCGTCGATGAGGATGACCACGTAGGGCAGCGTCTCGTCGGGGTATTTGAGATTATACTCTTCGATCTTTCGCACGCCGGCCTTCGCAAATCGTTCGTAGCGCGCGTCCATCTCCTTGGTCATCTCAGAAAGTGCACCCGCCGCAAGGCGGGCATCGGTAATCACCTCTTTGATGAGATGAGGGATGCCGTTGTAGATGGGCAGCTCGACGCGCTTTGGATCGATCATGAGCATCTGCATTTGGTTCGGGGTAGCGCTGACGAGCAGCGATGCGACGATCGTGTTGAGACAAACGGATTTTCCCGATCCGGTCGCGCCGGCCACGAGTAAGTGCGGCATCTTGCACAAGTCGCCGAAGACGGGACGACCGGTGAGATCCTTGCCCAGTGCCATCCACAGCGGCGGCACTTGACCGCGATTAGGCAAAGCGTCGAGAATCTCGCGAATGGCGACGATCGAAACCGTCTGGTTGGGAACCTCGATTCCGACTGCCGACTTTCCGGGAATTGGTGCTTCGATGCGCACGCTGGTTGCGGCCAGCGCAAGCGCCAAATCGTCGGCGAGCGATGCGATGCGAGAGATCTTAATGCCACGCTCCGGCCGTAGCTCGTACCGCGTGATCGACGGACCGCGCTCGATGTGAATCACTTTCGCACCGACGCCGAAACTGGCTAGCGTATCCTCGAGAACGTGGGCGCGGTTTGATTCGTCGACGACTTGTTTGGCCGGAGGATCGAAGATTGCCAAATCCGGAAGGCGATACAGCGTCCTCTTCTCTTCATGCGCTGCGGGCGCACGAACGGTTGGCATGACGGGAACGGCTCCTACGACGGCCGGTACGACCGGTGCAACCGACGGGGGCGCTGCGACGCGGCCTGACGCTTCCTCGACCGCCGCCGTCTGCAGGTCGAACGCCTCGCGAACCGATTGCGTGGCGAGCGGCGAGCGGGAACTCAGCTTCGGCAAGCGTGGCATTTTTGGCAGCCGTAGGCTGCGCGCAACGCGAATTGTATGGCCGAAGAGGTGCTTCACGCTGAGGTTGGTCAGCCACAGCGTCAAGGATAGCGCGGCAAGAGCGAGGACGACCCAGCTTCCCACCGTGCCGAGCAAAGCATGCAGCGCCCACCACATGTTTGCACCAACGATACCGCCTCGGGACAGGCCTCCCGCTCCCAAAGTCGCTTCGAGGATCAAGAAATAAGCGAGCGCGGTGCTGCCAAAGCCCGAAATGATGCGCCGAACGCTCACTTCCAAAAAGACAATCACGCCGAGAAGCAGCAACAGGACCGGGAAAAGCGCCGCAGCGCCTCCAAAGAGATGTCTCAACGTCGCGGCGATCCATCCGCCGAAGCTGCCCGCCAAGTGCGGAACGGCAAGGGATACGCCGCAAAGGACAGCGACACCGATCGCGGCAATGCCGGCGATCTCGAGATTGTACCGTGCCCTGGCAGTCGCTCTGGACCGCGCGCGTGCCATGGAATCGATTAGTTCGTCGTAACGCGAGGAGTTCATTTTGAGCGCGCCGACCATCGTCGTCCTCGACGGTGACCAGACCGGACAAGAGTTGTTGCTGGAAGCATTGCGCGTCCTCGAACGCTCCGTCATCGACGTCGAGCTCGCATTCGTGCATTACGACCTCTCGCTCGAGAACCGGCGCGCAACTCGGAACCACGTCGTATTCGATGCTGCGCAAGCAATGAAGCAGAGCCACCTCGGACTAAAAGCAGCGACGATTACGCCCGAGCGAAAGGATGACGTCGGGTCGCCAAACCGGTTACTGCGCGAAGCGATTGAGGGCAAAGTGATCGTCCGCACGGGACGCAAGCTGCCGCGGGTTCGGCCCGTCGCCGGGATCCACGCCCCCATCTCGGTCGTGCGCATGGCCGTCGGCGATGCGTACGGCGCGAAGGAGTGGCGCGAAGAGAGCAACGGCGACGAAGCGGCATACCGAACCGAAAGAATCAGTCGCGCGGTCTGCCGTGCCGTTTCCGAGTATGCGTTCGTGCATGCCAAGAAGATGCGCGCTGTCGTGTTCGGCGGACCGAAGTACACGGTCAGCCCCGTTTACGAAGGAATGCTGAAGGAAGAGATGGACGCGGCGGCGGCCCGTCACCCCGACGTGCCGTACGATCCGCAACTCATTGACGCCACCTACGCGTTGTTGCTTTCGAATGCCGGCGATAACCCTCTGGTCATACCGTCGCTCAATCGCGACGGCGATTGCCTCTCCGACTTGGTCATGCAACTTTTCGGCTCGGTCGCGGGCGCCGAATCGCTCTTGTTATCGTTTGATGCCGAACTGCAACCGTCGGTGGTGATGGCCGAAGCGCCCCACGGTACGGCTCCTCGGTTACAAGGAAAGAACGTCGCCAATCCTCTGGCAATGATTCTGGCCGCTGCCGCCGTCTTATCGTACGTCGACGATCGACGCGCGGCCAATGCCTCGCGCGCGATTTACGAGGCGTCGCTCGAAGCCGTGCATGGTGGCATCGCGACCGCCGATCTTGGCGGCCACGCCACGACAACCGAGTTCACCGAGGCGGTGATCGACGGCGTTCGGCGCAAACTCGACGTCTGGTCGACGCTCTGATGCTGCCTTCAGGTCCTCCCGTTCCGCCCGATCGCCCCAACCAGCGGCGCTCGCATCGCCAATCGATCGAATTGCCGATCGCGGTCACCGTTCGCGGCCTCCCCGCACCCGTTTACGGTATGCTGATGAACATCTCCGAGAGTGGGTGCCGACTTCGTTCCCTGATTTTGTTCGACCGCAACCGAGTCGTCGAGTTCGAACTTGCCCGAGCCGGCTCGACATCCATTGCGCTCTGTGGTCGCGTTCTTTCGCGTTCGACGCCGCGCAGCGATGCAGGCTACGAGTATGGGATCGCCTTTGAGCAGACCAGCGACGAGCAACGCGAAGCGCTGGGACAACAGATCGCCGAGATGCAGCGCCGCGCGGAGAACGCGCGCCTGGCTGCGCGCGAAGCGGCAAAATACGTTGCGGCCGGGGGACGGCAACGACGAACCAGCGTCAGAACGCCGTACCCGATTCCTATTCGCTATCGGCCGCTCAATCGTTTGGCGAGCATGGGCGAAGCCAGCGACATTTCAGTCGGCGGGCTACGCCTGAACTGCCCCGACTCTTTGCCGATCGGCAGCGAGCTGGAAATTCGTTTTACGCTTCCCAGCAGCGTCCTGACCGTCTACCCGGCTTCTGACGATCGGATGGAAATTGCTCCATTCGGCCATGGCCGCGTGAGCGTTCCCGACAATCGCCGCCCTTTTGAAGAAATCGCCGTGCGCGGGCGAATCCTGGCTCGCTACGACCCCGACAACGGCCAAGAGGTTTACGGCATCGCGTTTGTCGACGTCGACGGATACCAGCGCGAAGAGATTGCCCGGTTCACGCACGCGGTGCAACTCTCGCGCAGCCGAAACACCAGCTAGACTTCCATGACGACGGGAATGATTACCGGCCGGCGCTTGGTGCGTGTATGAATGGCTTTCGCAAGTCCGCTGCGGATGTGCTCCTTGACCGTGTTGACGTCGCGCATCCCTTCGACCGAGACTTCTCCAATCATCGCCAACAGCTCAGCGCGAAGCTCGTCGAGAACTCCGTCGGACTCCGGTAAGTAGAACACGCCCTTTGAGATGAGGTCCGGTCCGGCGATCACGCGCGCTTCCTCGCTATCGATGGCCACGACGACCATCATGATTCCGTCGTTAGAAAGCGCTTTGCGGTCGCGCAGCACCGCTTCACCCACATCGCCGACCCCCGAACCGTCGACGAAAACGTGGCCGCCGTACGTCTTGCCGACTTTGTCGCCGTACTCGGTCGTGAACTCGAGCACGTCGCCGTTTTCGAGGACAAAGACGTTCGCCGGCTCGACGCCGGTCTGCACCGCCAGCCGGCGGTGCGCCGCGAGCATCCGATACTCGCCATGAATCGGAACGAAGAACTCCGGCCGCACGAGGTTAAGCATGAGTAGAAGTTCTTCTTGAGAACCGTGCCCGGAGACGTGCGAGCGGCCGTCGAGGCCGTGAATCACGGTCGCACCGAGCTTGCACAGATTGTTGATCGTTCGGTACACGCTCTGTTCGTTTCCGGGAATCGGCGTCGCGCTGATAACGACGGTGTCGCCGGGAACGATTCGGAACTTCTTGTGGTCGCGCACCGACATCCGCGCTAACCCGCTCATCGGCTCGCCTTGCGAGCCGGTTGTCATTACGACGATGCGCTCGGGTGGATGGTTATCGACGTCCTCGATCTTAATGGTCGTGTCGGGCGGAATTCTTAAGTATCCCAGCTCGCTCGAGAAGTGAACGACGCTCTGCATCGAGTGTCCGAGAAACGCAATCTTCCGTTCGAAACGCACGGCATGATCGACGACCTGTTGGATGCGCGGCACGTTGGACGCAAACGAGGCAACGACGATTCGGCCTTTGGCGCGCGAGAAAATTCCAGTAAAGGCCTCGCCCACGATGCGTTCCGAAAGCGTGTGCCCGGGACGCTCGGCGTTGGTCGAATCGGAAAGCATGCAGAGGACGCCGTCGTCACCGATGCGAGCAATGCGTGCAAAATCGGCAGGTTTGCCATCGATGGGCGTTTGATCGAACTTAAAGTCGCCGGTGTGAAAGATCGTTCCAACGGGTGTTCGGAGTGCGAGCGCGCAGGCTCCGGCAACCGAGTGATTGACGTGCACGAACTCCGCGTCGATCGCCCCATACGCTAGCCGGTCACCGGGCTGCACCGCAACGAATTCAACGGCTCCCAAAGTTTGTTCGCGCGACTTCGCCTTGATGAGTGCGATCGAGAGCGGCGTCCCGGCTACCGGTGTCGTTGGAAACTCGCGCATGAAGTACGGGAGGCCGCCGATGTGATCTTCGTGCCCGTGCGTGACGAGAACGGCGCGCAGCTTGTGAGCCCGCTCGCGAACGTATGTGAAATCGTTGATGACGATATCAACGCCGTACATCTCGTCGTCAGGGAACATGAGGCCGCAATCGACGACGACGAGGTCATCGTTGGTCTCGACCACCGTCATGTTTCGACCGATTTCGCCGCAACCCCCGAGCGGAACGACGCGTGCATAGGGCTCGGATGGCGGAGCAGGGACGATCAGCGCGTCGGAATTCACCATTGCCGACTTGTCGTTGCCAAGCGCCTGCGTGAACGAGCGAGTGCCCAGCATCGAGAGGATTTCAACATGCACCCGTTAGTTCTGGCCATCGCCCTCATTGCCTCGACGGAAGGCCCGCAAACGCCGTCGCCGCATCCCTCGCCCTCGGTGACACCCCTTTCCGATCGTGCGCTCTTTAGCCGGCGCGCGCTGCGCAACGCACGTCTGCTCATTGAATTACGGATGCTCCAGCTGCGTGAGGAACGGTTGGAGTGCGTGCGTGCGGTGCTCTTGCGGCGTTTGCCGCCGGATCTCGTCGGCGAGCAAGGCTCCCCTGCCCCGAGCGTGAAACAATCCGACGCTTCACACCCTATTAACTTGCACAGCGAGGATTGCAGATGGACGCTAACAGTGGAGCGCCGCGGCCGAATGGGCTAAAGACAGCGCTCGATACCATCGTTGCTCCGAAGGACGCCTTCGAAAGCCTGCGCTCCGCTCCAACCTGGGGTTGGGCGTTTCTTTTGGCGCTGGTTCTGTATGCCGGGGCCAATTATTTCTGACCCCGGCGCTCGTGCACGCGACGCAGGCGAACTGGCCAAACGTCGTCGCGCAGGATCCTAGGGTGGCGCAAATGACGGCGGAACAGCAGCAGCAGATTCTTGACTTCACGCTCAAGATCATTTCCTTCACTTGGGTGTTCGCAATCGTACTGCTACCGATCATTGTATTCTTTCAAACGATCGTCATGCTCGTGTTCAAGGTGATCGGCAAGGGCACCGCATCCTTCGCCTCGCTCTGGGCCGCTTCGGTAAACATCGCGCTCGTTTCGCTTGGGCTCAATGCCGTCGTTACCGCGGTGCTCGTAACAATTCGCGGTCCCGACAGTTTCGAGCGTCCCCTCGACGTTCAAGGCGCGATGCCGTCCCTGACGCTGCTCGCTCCGGGAGCACCGTTGAAGCTGCACGCCTTCCTGGCCGCGATTAACCCTTTTACGCTTTGGGGATGCTTTCTCATCGCCACGGCCATGATCGTCACGGCTAGGGTTTCGCGCTCGATCGCATGGACGACCGGCGTCGTCATGCTGCTCATCGGCGCCGGCTTCTTCGCGCTAGGGGCACGCTAGCAGGTACATGCTGGGCCCAGTTCTCGCGTTAACCATGACGTTGCCGGATGCGGTGTCGTATGCACTCACGCATAGCTCTACCGTTGCCGCACAGCAGGCGGTCGTGACGCAGGCCGAACACGCGGTCGCTCTGCAGCGAGACGTCGCGTACCCCACGGTGAGCGCGATGTTGCAAAGCTTCCTCGCCAAGAGCGCTAACTACCAGGGACAGTTTGCGGTCATCGGGCAATCGCAACAGTCCGTCGTTAGCCAGAATACCGCGCAGGTCGGCTTCACGAACTGGAATCTGACAACCGGCGGATTCTCCTTTCTTACACTAGCGGCGTCGCGAGCCCAGGCCGAACAAGCCCGTAATACGCTTGCCAATACCGAAGATCAGATCGCATCGTCGGTGGCAGATTCGTTTTACGGCATCGTCGGAAAGCAAGCCATCGTCTCGGTCGATCAAGTGACACTCAACGCGCAAAATGCGTTGGTCGACGCTGCAAAGGCCCGAGAACGGGCCGGCGTCGCAGCCGGGGTCGACGTATTGCAGGCGCAAACGTCGGCGGCAAAGAGCGAATCCGCTTTAGTCGGCGACAGTGCAGCCGTGGATGACGCCAGCGAAGCGCTTGCGCAACAAATCGGCGCGCCGCTCGATACCAGCTTCAGTTTGCCGGCAGAAGTGCCTCAACCACCGCTACCGAAGGGCAATCTGGACACCCTTGTTTCGATTGCCGACGGGAATCGGCCCGACATCGCGGCCGCCCACGAGGCCATCATGTCCGCCGTTTTTACGCGCCGTGGTTGGAACGTCGAGCTCTATCCGACGATTTCGCTCTCGGCCGGCCTCGGGAATCAATACTCTCCGACGAACAGCGTCGCACTACAAACGCAATTAAATGAAGATTGTCTGCTCTACCGCGTCCCGCCGTTTTGCCCTCCGCAAATCGTCCCTCGCGGCGTGCCTGGCTTTTGGACCATTCAAGCGATCTCGACCTTTAGTTTGCCGCTCGTCGACTATAACGCCAGGCATAGCGAACGCGTCAATGACGAGGCGCAGCTCGACTCGGCCAAAAGCTCGTATTCGCAGACGCGGCTGCAAGCCGAGCTCGACGTACGGGAAAGCTTTCGAGCGGCTCAAACCGCTCAGTCCCAGCTCCAGTGGGCGAAGCAAGAGGCGGGCTACGGAACAGAGTCCGCCAGAATCGCTCAACTCCAGTACAAAGCCGGGGTTAAGACCATCTACGACGTCTTGCAAGCACAAACGGCCGCCCAACAAGCGCTCGACGATTACGTCGCTGCGCGGATTAACTATGTCGAAGCCGTGGTGAAACTGCGCGTATCGATCGGAACCTACGATGCCCGCTCCGCAGTTGCCGATTTACAATAGAGACGCAAAATAATGAATTCACGAGTGAGAAATATCCTAATCGTCCTCGCCGCGCTGGTGGCGATCGTCGCCCTCAGCGTAATTGCCTCGCGCCACAGCGGCGGCAGTGCGCTTGCCGTTACAACGCAGAAGGTCCGTTTGACAACGTTTACCGTAAAGCTGCCTGAAAATGGCGTCGTCATGCGTCCGAGAACCGCCACGATCCCGACGCTGATCGCCGGTAATATCGGCCAGATCTTCGTCAAAGCGGCCGATCGCGTCAGTGGAGGCGAGCTGCTGGCAACGATCGATAATCCGACGCTAGAGTATACGGCCGCCGGATCGCAAGCCGACTATAACTCCGCGGTTCAAAACGTCGGCGCCGCTCGAGTGCAAGAGCAGAACGCTAAAGTCGGCTACAGTGCTGCCGTACAGACGAACCTTTCCGCTCTCAACGACGCGAAGCGCGTTTACCGCGAAGACGTCGAGCTGTACGCAAACAAGGCGATTCCGCGAAACCAGCTCGATGCCGACAAGACCAAGCTCGAGCAGGCTCAGGTCGCCTACGACCAATCGGTCGAGCAGTCGCGCCTCGGAGCAATCTCGGGATATAACGGCAGCAGCGTGCAATATGCCGCTGCCGAAGCCCAAAAAGCGCAAATTCTCAACGCTCAGAATCAGCAGCAACTTTCGTTTACGCGCATCGTCGCACCATTCGAAGGGACGATTCAAACGGTCG
Organism: Vulcanimicrobiota bacterium; assembly: GCA_963752765.1. Classification (GTDB taxonomy): domain Bacteria; phylum Vulcanimicrobiota; class Vulcanimicrobiia; order Vulcanimicrobiales; family Vulcanimicrobiaceae; genus JAFAHZ01. The sequence continues at coordinate 158,300 of CAVVZD010000007.1, read as the reverse complement.
CAACCCAGACGAACGACCCATTACGTTCGCTGCAACCCGGCGACGCGGTCACCGAAGGTCAGTCGCTCTTTACGATAGCCGGTGGACAGGGATTCATCGTCAAGGCCGAAGTTGACGAGCAAGACGTCATCAACGTCAAACGCGGCCAACGGGTCAATGTCACCGGACAGGACTTCCCTGGGAAAACCATCGCCGGTCACGTGGCCGACATCTCACCCGTCGCGACCAAATCGACGGACGTTTCAAGCACGGCAAAAGAGGTGCTGACAACGATCGCGCTCGACGCTTCGCCCAGCTTTCTGCGCGACGGCATGAGCGCCGACGTCGATATTCTTACAACCTACCTCCCCAATGCAATTGTCGTTCCCAACGACGCAATCGTCAAAGAAGGGTCGCATAAGTACGTCTACGTCGTTGCCGGCGGCGTGGCGCATAAGCGCGCGATCCGGACCGGAAAGGCCTCGGATACGCAAACCCAAATCGTCTCTGGGCTCTCGCCGGGCGAGGTCATCGTCGCTTCGAAGACGATTGGGCTTACCGACGGCCGGCGCGTCACGCCGAAAGCGTCACCCTCGCCCTCCTCCTCGCCGTGACCGTTCTGCTCGCGTACGCGCAGGAAGCCATGGCGTCCCTTTGGCGCAATCGCGTGCGCTCGATTTTAACCGTACTGGGCATGATCATCGGCAGTTCTTCGATCATCGCCGTTTTCGGCATCAGCCGGGCCGCCGCGAGCGGTATCACCGGAACGTTTGCGTCGTTTGGGCAACTGCCGATTGTGATCACGGCCGATAGCTCGCAGAACGACCCCAAGCAGGCGGCCATTCGCTATCGAGACGCGGCGACGGTAGCCGACGCGCTCGGAGACAGCGCCGTTGCGGTCTATCCGCGTTGGGACAGAACCTATCAAGTCGCTTTCGGCAACGTGCACGATGACGAAGACGTATCGACTGATGGATCCTACCACACTGATTCGTTGGTCATGTCCGAGGGGCGCAAGATCGATGAACAAGACGTTGCAAGCGGCGCACGCGTCTGCGTGATGACCGCGGATCTCGCGCGCAAGTACATCGGCGCGCCTCCAGCCGCCGGCAATTTCATGCGCATCAAAGGAGAGCGCTACCAGGTCGTCGGCGTCTACGCGGATATCAAAGGATCATTCATGAACTCGCTCGCCGGCAGCGGAATTCTAGTGCCGTATACGACGTTTTACAACGACTTCGCGCCCGGCGACGTCGACTCACTCGTCGTCTACCCCGCCAATCCCGCCCAGGCCAATGCGATTGGCACAGCGGCGGTCTCGGCGTTGCAGCACGTTCACGGCAGTCGCGCGAAATACCAGGCTCAAAACGCCCAGGGGATCGTGGGCGCGTTCAACGGCACGCTCCAAGTCGTCGCCGCGGGATTATCGGCGATCGGAGGCGTCGCGCTCGTGGTGGCGGGCATCGGCATCATGAACATCATGCTCGTTTCGGTAACCGAACGTACGCGCGAAATCGGCATCCGTAAAGCAATCGGTGCCAATCGGGGGAACATCATCCTTCAGTTTCTGATGGAGGCGATCGTCTTGGCGCTCCTTGGAGGCGGAATCGGCATGGGGTTGGGATTGCTCGTTACCGTTGGAGCGGCATCGATGATCAGTCAGCAACTCGGCGAGCTGATCATTCCTTACTTGCTGATTATTTGCATCGCTCTCGGTTTTTCCATAAGCGTCGGCTTGATCTTTGGTACGTATCCTGCGATCCGTGCCGCGAGCCTCGACCCGATCGAGGCGTTGAGATCGTAGCGTGTATATTCGGGAAGCGATCGAAGTACTGATCGCCAACAAAGTCCGCTCCATCCTAACAATCCTCGGGTTAATCATCGGCGTGGGCGCGGTCATCGCTATTCAGGTCTTGGGCGCCAGTATGGCAGGCGCGGTTAATGGCTTACTTGGCAACATGTCTGACAGCTCTTTTTTCCTTTTCCCGAACCAGGTACAGCACAGCGCTGAACAGGCGACGTTCAAGATGAGCGACTTGGATGCGATTACACAAAACGTGCCTGGCATCGTCGCCGCGGAGCCGCTCGCCGGGATCAACGACGTTGTACGCAACGGTCACCAGGAGGCGCGTTACTTCATTTCTGCCGAAGCTGCGATCCCGTTCAATAATCTACCAGTGCTCTACGGGCGCCATATCGATGCCGACGACGTCGCAGCCGCAGACTCCGTATGCGTACTTTCCAATGCCGCCTATCAGCATCTCTTTCCGGGCGGGGGCGATCCTACCGGTAAGAGCGTTTACGTGGGTCCCAACCGCTTGCTAATCGTGGGCGTGCTCTCTCCGCCCAATCGAGGACTCATTAACGTCACCTTCAGCGGCGACGTTCTTATCCCGTGGACCACGTACGTTAACCGTTACTTGCACGGCGGCACCTTCGATGCCGCCCGTTTCGTTGTCGCCGACGCGTCGCAGATTGCTTCGACGGAGACGGCCGTCATCAATCAGATGCGATCGATTCGCGGAAAATCCGATCTCCAATATCAGACCTTCGATAAGTCGCAATTCACCCAAGGCGTCAACGGTATCTTCAATGCGATGACGCTCGTCGTCGCGCTCATCGGCGCCGTCTCACTGCTGGTCGCCGGCATCGGCATCATGAACATCATGCTCGTCTCGGTCGCGGAGCGTACGCGTGAAATCGGGGTGCGCAAGGCGATTGGTGCGCGGCGATCGCAAGTGCTCGCGCAATTCTTTATCGAGGCGCTGACGTTGTGCGGCGTTGGATGCGCCATCGGCTGGGCGATCGGCGTCGGCTTGGGTGCCCTCGTCAACCACGTTGCCATCATCAAGGTGACGGGTTCTGTCGTACCGGTGCCATGGGTTCAAACAATGACGATCGCGGCGACGTTTGCCGTTGTCGTTACGCTCGCGTTCGGGACCTATCCGGCCTATCGAGCTGCGAAGCTCGATCCAATCGAAGCGCTGCGCTATGAATGACGGCACGCCCGCCATCGCGCTGCGCGACATTCGGAAAACCTACGAAAACGGCTCGCTCAAGGTTCCGGTTCTACACGGCATCACGTTTACGATCGACCGCGGCGAGTATGTCGCGATCATGGGCCCGTCAGGATCGGGCAAATCGACGTTGATGAATTTGATTGGCTGTCTGGACCGGCAGACCAGCGGAAGCTACGTCCTCGACGGCGTCGACGTCTCGCAGCTCACCGACAACGCACTTGCGGACCTTCGGCTGCGAAAGCTCGGCTTCGTCTTTCAAGGCTTCAATCTCTTAGCGCGCACCGATGCGTTACGCAACGTGGCGTTGCCGCTGTTCTACGCCGGTCTGCCGGCGAAACGCCGCATGGCACAAGCGAGGCAAGCGCTGGAATCGGTCGGAATGGGAGATCGCACCGATCACCAGCCGAACCAGCTGTCCGGCGGCGAGCAGCAGCGCGTTGCCATCGCTCGGGCCCTGGTCAACGACCCCGCGGTTTTGCTCGCCGACGAGCCGACCGGAAACCTCGATTCTAAGACCGGCGACGAGATCATGAGCCTGTTCTCCAAGCTTCACCTCACGGGCCGAACGATCATCATGGTCACGCACGACGAGCGCATCGCCGCCAACGCACGCCGAACCATCCGGCTCCTTGACGGGCTGGTGGTCGCCGATGACTTGACCCCCCAGCCTCGTTAACCAAGCTCTCACGCATCTTTCTGCGACTTTTTGCCGTTACCGGAGTAGATAGCGAAAGTTAGTAGGGCCACCCTAGGAGTACGTTAAGAACAAGATGTTGAGAAACCGCATATTACCTACATTAATCGTGGGACTAGTTGGAGCCGTGATCGGCAGCTTCGTCATGATGCTCTATGCGAGCACGCATTTCGGAGGCGCCACCGGTCCGAACCAAACGCCGCCCGCGTACGCCGCCATGCCGCTCAACGGCGTGAGCGATCAAGACCGCATCGTCAGCGCGGTCAAGCGCACGAAGAGCTCAGTGGTTGCCATCACGGAAGAAATTAACGGCCAGCAAGTGATCCCTACCGACCCGTTCTTCCAGCAGTTTTTTGGCCAGCAAGGCCCAGGTATCGTTCAACCGTACAGGGGCGAAGCATCAGGCTCCGGATTCGTCGTTGACTCCTCGGGCGACATCGTGACGAACGCGCACGTCGTTCAGCCGCAACAGGGCGCTCACATTACGAAGTTAACGGCCGTCTTTGCGAACGGCGATCACGTGCCCGCGCACGTCGTTGCGGCTAACCTCGGCGCCGACGTCGCCATCATCAAGGTCGACAATTACGGGAAATTGCCGCCGCCGCTGCAGTTTGCCGACTCCGACCGTCTCGAGCAAGGGCAGTGGGCCATCGCCATTGGCGAGCCGTTGCAACTGCAGCAGACCGTTACCGTCGGCGTGGTTTCGGGCTTCAACCGCTCCGAGCCGATCCCGACCGATAACGGCAACGAGATCGACTTCAAAGGGCTGCTGCAAACCTCTGCTCCGATCAATCCCGGCAACTCCGGCGGACCGCTGATCGACATCGACGGACGCGTCATCGGAATCAATCAATCGACGGTGAAATCGGCGTACGCACAAGGCATCGGCTTTGCGATTCCGTCCAACACGGCGAAGCACGTTGTCGCCGACCTGGAGAAAAATCCCGGCGTGCATCAAGGAACCGACACCGGCTTCCTTGGCATCGGGATGGCGAATTTGACGGCGGGTTTCAAGAATCAGAGCGGTTATGGCGGGAACACGGGCGTCGGGATCGGCGAAGTGATCCCCGGCTCGCCTGCCGATCAAGCGGGCATCTCACCCGGCGACGTGATCCTTCAAGTCGACGGCAAGAGCTTCTCGGATATGAAGTCGCTCCGCGGCTACATCTCCTCGAAGAAGCCGGGCGATACCATTCGGATGAACGTCTGGTCCCAGGGCGTCAAGAAGTTCGTCGCCGTCAAACTTGGCGAGACGCCGGCCGCCCAGCCGCTCTCCGCCGAGGAGCAACAGCAACCCGAAGACCAGCAACCCTAAGGACTGTCGTCGCTTAGGGGCCCCCAGCTTTTACAGGCACTTCGCACGCTTCGCGTGCTGCGCGCCCCCGCGGCAAAGCCGCGGGGGCCCATTTACGCGATGGCAATCGTTTAGGCAGGCCACTCCTGCAACCGCCCGGGGTTTCCGGCGGTTCTAGTTTGTGGAAAGAAATGCCGTGCCGTCATGTATGATGGTGCGGTAAAAACAAAGTCCGGCCCGTTCCCGTAAGCGGCAAGGCGCCGCCGGGGCGACCGTCGATCGGCCTCTCGTTCGGAAGCGACGCGCATAACGCACCTCGTTGCGCGCCTCCGGCACTCGGCTCGATCCCGATCGCTTTGGCCCAGCTGGTCCAGGGTAAGTCCGGATACTAATAACGAGGTAAAGATTTTTATGGCAAAAGTGGTCGGAATCGACCTAGGCACGACCAACTCGGTCGTTGCCGTGATGGAGGGCTCGCAACCCGTCGTCATTCCAAACGCAGAAGGATCGCGCACGACACCATCCGTGGTCGCTTTCACGAAAACGGGTGAGCGGCTCGTCGGGCAATTGGCCAAGCGTCAAGCGATTACCAATCCCGATCGAACGATTGCTTCGATCAAGCGCCACATGGGTGAAGGTGATTATAGTATCAAGATCGACGGCAAGGATTACACGCCGCAAGAGATCTCCGCGATGATCCTGCAAAAGCTGGTCAACGACGCCAGCAATTATTTGGGGGAACGAGTGACCAAAGCGGTCATCACGGTCCCCGCATACTTCAACGATTCTCAGCGCCAAGCAACCAAAGATGCTGGTAAAATTGCCGGCCTCGACGTCTTGCGCATCATCAACGAACCGACGGCAGCAGCGCTTGCCTACGGGCTCGAGAAAAAGGGCAACGAGACAGATTCTCGTCTGGGACCTTGGCGGCGGCACGTACGACGTATCGATCCTCGAAGTCGGCGACGGCGTTTTTGAGGTCAAGGCAACCAATGGCGACACGCACCTGGGCGGTGACGACTACGATCATCGCGTCGTCGAGTGGCTGGTCGATCAGTTCCGTCGCGATCAAGGCATCGATCTGAGCAAAGACAAACAGGCGATGCAGCGCCTCACCGAGGCCGCTGAAAAAGCCAAGATCGAGCTTTCTTCCGTCGTACAGACGAGCATCAATCTGCCGTTCATCACGGCCGATCAAGAGGGCCCCAAGCATCTCGACTACACGCTGACTCGCGCGCAGTTCGAAGAACTGACGAGCGATCTTACGGATCGTTGCATCGGGCCGTTCAAGAACGCGATCGCGGACGCGAAGCTCGACGTTTCGAAGATCGACGAAGTGATCATGGTGGGCGGCGCAACGCGCATGCCGGTCATTCAAGAACTCGTTCGCAAGCTCACCGGCAAAGAGCCCAACCTCACCGTGAACCCTGACGAAGTGGTCGCGGTCGGTGCGGCAATTCAAGCGGGCGTGCTGGCCGGCGAAGTGCACGACGTCGTGTTGCTCGACGTCACTCCGTTGTCGCTTGGTCTCGAGACGCTCGGCGGCGTAATGACGCGCCTCATCGAGCGCAATACGACCATCCCGACCAAGAAGTCGCAAGTCTTCACCACGGCCGAGGACGGCCAGACGTCGGTCGACATTCACGTGTTGCAGGGCGAACGGCCGATGGCCGCCGACAACAAGACGTTGGGGCGCTTTAGGCTGGAGGGCATCCCACCCGCACCGCGCGGCGTTCCGCAGATCGAAGTGACGTTCAACATCGATGCGAACGGCATCGTGAACGTCAACGCAAAGGATCTCGGCACCGGCAAAGAGCAGGCGATCACGATTACCGCTTCTACCAATCTCTCCAAAGACGAAGTGGAGCGGATGGTAAAAGACGCCGAAGCGCAGGCTGCGGCCGACAAAGCCAAGCGGGAAGAGGCCGAAATACGCAACAACGCATCCAGCCTCATCTACTCGACCGAGAAATCGCTCAAGGAAGTGGGCGACAAGCTCGACGCGGGTGCGCGCGGCGAGGTCGAACAGGCACTGACCGAACTCAAGCGCGTGAGTGAAAACGGCACCGTCGCCGAGATTCGGCCGGCGATCGAGCGTCTGCAAACAGCCAGCTACAAGATGGCCGAGTTGCTCTACAAAGCCGCGGCGCCTGAAGGCGCACAGGCTCCGACCGGCGATGGCACCACCGCCGGCGCCGGCGCGGGAGCGTCGGGCAATGGTTCTTCGGAGCCTGCCGACGACGTCATCGACGCCGAGTTCAAAGAGGCTAAGTAGCTTCGGGGTAAGCGGCGAGCGTCTCGACTCGCGAGACGCTCGCCGCCGCCCTCTTCGCTCTGCTCCTTTGCTGTAGCTTGAAAGCGGAAGTAATGTCTGACGACCAAGTTTTGAGAACGGAAGCCGGCGAGGCCGTAATCGATGATGCGGCCGCGGCCAGCCCGCAAGAGTCGCTTGAAGAGCAGCTCGCTGCCGCAAACATGCGCGCGGACGAAAACTATAACAAATATCTGCTCGCGATGGCTGACTTCGAGAACTACAAGAAGCGATTACAGCGCGACCTCGATTCGATCGCAACCTCGCACCGGCGAGCGCTGCTCGAGCGGTTCTTGCCCGTGCTCGACAACCTCCAGAGGGCGTTGCAATCCAGCGACGGCAACGGCCTGCGCGGTGGTATCGAACAAACCCTCAAAGGCTTCGAAGCAGTTCTCGCCGCCGAGGGCGTCAAGCCAATCGACGTCAAGGGCAAACCGTTCGATCCGCGCGTCGCCGAAGCGATCGGTACGACCGATGCAAGCGGCACAGACGACGACGTCGTGGTCGAGGTAGCTGAAAAAGGTTACAACCTCGGCGACGAGCTATTGCGGCCAGCCAAAGTAATCGTCGCGAAAAACAGCGGATGAATTTTAAGGATTACTACGCGATCCTCGGCGTGCCAAAGAACGCGGCGGAGAAAGACATCAAGTCCGCGTATCGCAAGCTCGCTCGCAAGTGGCATCCCGACGCCAATCCGCAGAACCAGCACCAGGCTGAAGAAAAGTTCAAGGAAATCTCGGAAGCCTATGAGGTGCTTGGCGATCCCGAGAAGCGCAAGAAGTACGACGTGCTCGGCCCCAATTGGCAAGAGGCGGCGCGTCAAGCCGAGCAGCAGCGGCGCTATCGCACCAACGTAGGCGGAGAGGAATTCGAGTTCAACTTCGGGCCGGGCGGCGTGGGCGGCGCCGGAGCGGGCCCGAGTGGATTCTCGGATTTCTTCGACATGTTCTTCTCGGGGATCGGACGTCGCCAGACCACGCAGACGACTGGATTCCCGCAGCGTGGACAAGACTTAGAGACGACGCTCGAGTTGAATCTGCGCGACGTCTACGACGGCGGCAAAAAGGCCATTTCCTTACAAGTCGAAGACGTTTGTACGCGCTGTCGCGGCACCGGAACAGATGCAGGACGACTCTGCTCGCAGTGTCACGGAACCGGTCACGTGCTCATCACGAAGAAGTTTGAAGTCTCGATTCCCAAGGGCATCGGTGACGGCCAACGCATTCGGCTCGCGGGTCAAGGCGGGGCAGGCCTCGGCGGCGGCCCAAACGGCGATCTCTATCTCGTCGTCAAACTTGTCGACGATCCAACGTATAGGCGGAAAGGCGACGACTTGTACGTCGATTTGCCGGTAAGCATTTACGATCTGCTCTTGGGTGGAGAAGTGAAAGTCCCGACGCTAAGCGGCCAAGTAGCTATGACCATTCCGGAGGGTACGCAGAACAACCGTTTGTTGCGCCTGTCGGGTCGCGGAATGCCGCGGGTGAAGGGCAGCGGTACCGGGGACCAGTACGTTCGTCTCATCGGACAGCTTCCGCAGAATCTCAACGATAAGGAAAAGAAGCTTTTCAAGGAACTTGACGCATTGCGTAACGGAAAGCCATAGGAGCCATGATAAAAGAGATCGCGTTCACCGCTTATCCCGCCAAGGACGTAGCCGCGCTACGAGCCTGGTACCAAGAAAAGCTCGGGATCCCGTTCAACAACCCGTTCTCCCAAGACGGTGTCGAAAAGTACAACGAAGCCAACATTGGAAACGGCTACTTCAGTGTGATGACGACGGAATGGATCGAACGCGACCCCGGCAGTGCGTCAGGCATCGTATTCGAGGTCGACGACATCGAGGATACCATCAAGAAACTGCGCGCCAAAGGCGTCGAGGTCGGCGAGCCCTATGATACGCCTGTTTGCCGGGTTGCGTCGCTCGAAGACTTAGAAGGCAACAAGGTCAGCTTGCATCAGATCACCGTACCTCACTAACAGCGTGAGGCGAAACTAGCGCATGTTCGCCGGCCACGGGCTGATGTGGTCATCGATGTATCAGCCCGAGAAACCACAGATAAAGCGGCGCGTCGATTGGAAACGAATCGGCGCGCTCTTCGCACCGTACTGGCGACAGCAAAGCGTCGTTCTGGTCTGCATCCTGCTCGGCTCGGCGCTCGGACTCGTTCCCGGCTTCATCATGGCGCGCATCATCGATCAGGCGTTTCCTCATCGCGACTTTCGCGAGCTTTGCATTTACGTCGGCATCATGCTGCTCGTTGCGGGCGTTCAAGCGGGGCTCGCCGTGCTTCAGGGCTACTTGAATTCGATCGTCGGCGAAGGCATCATGCGCGACATCCGAACCCGGCTGGTTTCGCACTTGCACCGCATGCCGATCTCCTTCTTCACCGGCACGAAGACCGGCGAAATCATGAACCGCGTCAGCAATGACGTCGACAACATCGACAACGTCGTTACCGGAACGCTGACGACGATCGTGACCAACGTTGCAATCATCGTAACGACCGTTATCGCCATGTTCGTCTGGAACTGGCACCTCGCTCTGATATCGATTGCGGTCGTTCCCCTCATGGTTTTTCCGTTGGGGCCCGTCGGACGCCGTATGTACGGCGTACGGAAGCTCACGCGTCAGAAGCGCGACGAAATCGAATCGGTCACGCAAGAGACCTTGTCGATCTCCGGCATTACGCTCATTAAGTCGTTCGCTCGCGAAGCGTACGAACGCAGCCGTTTTTACGGCGTCAGCACGGGCCTCATGCAACTGGAGATCGATCTGGCAATGATTGGCCGCTGGTTTATTGGATTGCTCGGCGCGATGACGGTAATCGGACCCGCCATCGTTTGGCTGCTCGGCGGCTGGTACGCGCTCTCCGCCGGCATCACGGTTGGTGTCGTCGTCGCGTTCATTACGTTCATCCAATCACGCCTCTACGGGCCGGCCGCAACGCTTGCCGGCGTGCAGATTCAAATCGTCAGCGCGTTGGCCGTCTTCGAGCGCATATTCGATTACCTCGACATGCAGACCGAGTCATACGAGCCTCCGAATGCAATCGAGCTGCCGGATATTCGCGGCGACATCGCATTCGAGGACGTAAAGTTTTCATACGATGACGTGCGGACCGTTCTCGATGGCGTTTCCTTTCACGTTGCGCCCGGTCAGCTCGCGGCCTTCGTCGGTCCAACCGGTGCCGGTAAAACGACGATCACGCAGCTCGTCCCGCGCTTTTACGATCCGCAATCGGGACGCGTGCTGGTTGACGGACACGACCTCCGCACGGTAACGCTCAACTCGTTGCGCCGCGACATTGGAATCGTCACGCAGGAAACCTATCTGTTCCACGACACGATCGCCAACAACCTGCGCTACGGTAACCCCGAAGCGAGCCAGAGCGACCTCGAAACGGCGACACGCGCCGCATACATTGCCGACTTCATCGCGAGCCTTCCGGAGGGATACGATACGGTCGTCGGCGAGCGCGGCCATAAGCTCTCCGGCGGCGAGCGCCAGCGCTTGGCGCTAGCACGCGTACTGCTCAAAGACCCAAGAATTCTCATTCTCGACGAAGCGACGAGCTCGCTCGATTCGGAAAGCGAAGCGGCGATTCAGGCGGCGTTGGTCACCGTCATGCAAAACCGCACGAGCTTAGTGATCGCACACCGCCTCTCGACCATTCTCGCGGCCGACGTCATCTTCGTCGTTGATGCCGGACGCATCGTGGAAACTGGCCGCCACGCCGAGCTTCTCGCACGCGGCGGCCTCTATTCCCGCTTATATAGAACGCAGTTTCGAACGCTATCCGCCTAGCTCGGGAGTCACGGATGCGCGTTTGCGTAAGTGATGCCCGCGTTGACCTCGCCGAGCGCTTGTTTTACGTAGTTGATCGCGTTATTGCGATGACCGCCCTTATCCGACACGGCGACGTTGAGCTCAGACAATGCATCACGCAAGTAGTTCCGGGCATTATACATATGGGGCTGATAGAGGGCCATGGCGGTTGCGCCGAGGCCGGTGAAGAACAGGGCGAACGCGACGGCGGCGATCCACCGAGTCAAACGAGTACGAATCATCATATGATACCTTTCCATTTCACAGTGAAATGAACGCTTAGGGACTACATGCTTGTTCACGGATCTTCCCTGCGCCGTGCGCTCTACTTTGCGAAACCACGCGCTTCCAGCCAGTGGAGCATCGCTTCGGGGTAGCCTACATAATGGACCGGCAGCCTAGGCTGATCTTCGTAGCCGCTGCGTGAGTCAACGAGCAAATGCCCCGCATGCACAAAGGTGACAACCGAAAAATCCGTCATGCCGGATTGCCTGAAGTCTTTGCGGTAACGTGCCGCGCTGTCCGTCGCATCCACGTTCTTATCCAGCGCACCGAAGAGCGCGAGCGTAGGCGTGGTAACGCGTTGGAGCGTCGCGGTCGGGTCGTAGATCAACGACGCTCGAAGGGCGGCCAACATCGGCGCGGCCGGCGGAGTGGTAAAGCCCAGTGGAATACGCGTGTATTGAAACCACGGCTGCGTTTTGGCAGAGGTCAGCGCGATGGCGGCTGCATTCCAATTTGAATCGCTGGCGAGTGCGTCTAACATCGTGCGCTCGAAGAGAATGGCCTGTGATATTTGCACGGGAGTGAAGCGACCATGTTCTCGCAGTTCCTCTGTGATCTCGTAAACGACATTATCGGCAATGCTCTGGCTCGACGCGCTCTTCAGAACTAGGAATCCGAGGGCAAAGCGTGTCGCTACAATCGGTGCCACCCAACCGCCGTTGCTCGCAGCCCATGCGCCGATGCGGCGCGAATCCACCGCCGGATCGGACCGTACCGCCCGCAGCAACGCAAGAATGTCGTTCGCTTTTGACTGTGGACTCGTGTAACGCCAGTTTCCGACAGATTCACCCGTCCCACGCTGATCGTACGTCACGACATTGAGTCCATGGGCGACAAAATACGGGATAAGAAAGCCCATTTGCCGCGTCGAATCGTCGGCTCCCTGAATGAGGACGATTGTCGCTCGATGGGCGGCATTCGGAGCGTACCATAATGAGGCGCCGAGTCGGTCGGCGGCAGTTCCAATGATGAACGCGCGCTCTCGAACCAACGTGTTCGGCACCCTAAGCGTGAACGTGAGCACCGGCCGTGCGTTCGTGCGATAGACTTCGCCGGAGACGTAGCCGAGCGTCCCCGTTCGCTGCGTCTTTGAGTCGTAAAATTGAATCGTCGGCTGATCCGGTGGCTCGCCATCTATGCCGACGTAGACCATGCGTCCGGGAAGGCTGTAGGCACCGACCATCGGAGCGTGTTTGAGGGTCGCGAGAACTAGTACCGCCGCGGCAAGCATTTAAGGCTCATCAGGCCACGCCGGCGGGGATGTCCATGGTCATCGGTTCGATCGGGACGTGCAGCTTCGGCTCGCTTGCGGCTTGGATTTCTTTCAAGGTTACGCCGGGCGCCAGCTCTCTGAGCACGAGGCCTTCGGGCGTCACGTCGATGGTGGCCATATCGGTGATAATTCGATGCACGACGCGCCGGCCGGTCAACGGAAGCGCGCAATGCTTGACGATTTTGTGCGTGTTGCCTTTCGCAACGTGCTCCATCATGACGACGACGCGCTTGGCACCGTGCACTAAGTCCATCGCGCCGCCCATGCCCTTGACCATCTTGGCGGGGATCATCCAATTGGCCAGGTCGCCTTTCTCGGAAACCTGCATCGCGCCCAGCACCGCCAGATCGATGTGTCCACCGCGAATCATTCCAAACGAGAGCGCGGAATCGAAGAATGAGGCGCCCTTGATCACCGTGACGGTTTCCTTACCGGCGTTGATAAGGTCGGGATCTTCTTCGCCCTCGTACGGATAGGGCCCAAGACCGAGGATGCCGTTTTCGCTTTGAAGCGTTACCGTGACGCCGGCGGGCACGTAGTTCGGTATCAATGTGGGAAGCCCAATGCCGAGATTGACGTATTGTCCGTCGCGAAGCTCTTGCGCTACGCGCGCGGCTAGTTGCGTTCGAGTTAATGGCACGTCAGCGTCCCTCCCGCCTCATGCGCGTCGTCACGCGTTCGATGCGCTTTCCCTGCGACCCGACATGCACGATTCGGTTGATGAAGATGCCTTGAAGGTGAACGTCTTCCGGTGCGATCGTGCCCGCCTCCACCAGCTCTTCTACCTCAGCGATCGCGATTCGGCCGGCCATCGCACAAAGCGGGTTGAAGTTGCGCGTCGCCTTGTTAAACCGCAAGTTTCCGGCTCGGTCGCCGACCGAAGCACGAACGAGCGCGTAATCGCAAACGATGCCTTCTTCGAGCACGTACTCGCGACCGTTGAAGACGCGCGTCTCTTTCTTTGGCGAGGCGATGGCAACGCTGCCGTCCGAATTATGTTTCCACGGCAGGCCTCCGTCGGCAACCAGCGTGCCGTCACCGGCCGGCGTATAGAACGCCGGTATACCGCAGCCTCCCGCACGCAAACGCTCGGCCAGCGTGCCTTGCGGGCAAAGTTCGACTTCCAATTCGCCGTGCAGATACTGACGCTCGAATTCCTTATTCTCGCCCACGTACGAACCGGTCGTCCGCGCAATGCGATGGTGGTCGAGCAAGACGCCCAGGCCCCATCCGTCGACGCCGCAGTTGTTCGAGACCGTCACCAAATCGGTGGCTCCTTGCTCCAGCAGCGCTTCAATCAAATTGTGCGGAATGCCGCTGAGGCCGAAGCCGCCGACAGCCAGCGACGCCCCGTTTGGGATGTCGGCAACCGCATCCGCGCATGAAGCGTAGACCTTGTCCATGCGAGGGGAATGCGTGAGGACGCCCGAGCGTCCTGCCAGAAGAAGGCGTTGGGGGGAAGCACCAATGGCGATCGCACCGGCTCACGGCACCACCAACGAAGAAGAGGCGCTCATTCTCGCGACCGTGCGCGAGCTGGTCGCCGAGAAGGTCACGCCGCGAGCGGCCGAGATCGATGAAACCGGCGAGTTTCCGTGGGACATCAAAGAGCTTTTTGCAAGCAACGATCTGCTCGGGATCCCGATCCCCAGCGAGTACGGCGGGTTGGGCGGAACCTTCTTGACCTACGTCAAGGTGGTCGAAGAGATCGCCAAAGCGTGCGCGTCGAGCTCGCTCATCGTGGCCGTACAGGAGCTGGGCATGCTGCCGATCATGATCGCCGGCAGCGAGGAACAGAAGCGCCGCTTCCTGCCGAAGATCGCGTCGGGCGAACACCTTGCTGCCTACGCGCTCACCGAAGTGTCGAGCGGCTCCGACGCCCTCGGGTCGATGCGGACGCGTGCGGTGCGCGACGGCGACCGCTACTCACTCGATGGCCAGAAGATTTGGATTACGAACGGCAGCGTTGCCGACGTCGTCTGCGTCTTTGCCGTTACCGATCCAGAGGCGGGGTCACGCGGCGTAAGCGCGTTCGTCGTCGAGAAAGACGCCGCCGGATTCAAGGTCGGCAATAAAGAGAAAAAAATGGGAATCCGCGGATCGCCGACGGTTGAACTCGTTTTCGACCATTGCGAGGTTCCGCTTGAAAATCGCCTCGGTGAGGAAGGCGAAGGTTTCAAAATCGCGATGCGCGTGCTCGACAAATCGCGTCCAGGGATCGCGGCGCAGGCGCTGGGCATTGCAGCGGGGGCGCTTGAATACGCTGCCAATTATGCCAAAGAGCGAATCGCATTCGGAAAGCCGATCGGCCAGCATCAAGGCGTCGGCTTCATGCTGGCGGACATGAAAACCGAGGTCGAGGCGGCGCGCCTGCTCCTCTACGAAGCCGCGCGTCGCTGCGACGAAGGCGGTACCGACGTGACGCTCTGGGCGGCGATGGCAAAACTCAAATGCGGTGACGTTGCGATGTCGGTCACCACTGATGCAGTGCAAGTCCTCGGCGGCTTTGGCTATTCGGCCGATTATCCGGTGGAACGCATGATGCGCGACGCAAAAATCACGCAGATCTACGAAGGCACGCAACAGATTCAGCGCCTGGTCATCGCCCGAGCTCTCGTTGGGAAGGGCAAATGAACGCGGCGCAGTCGCTGAGCGACTGCGCCACAAGCTCTTTGAAAGACGCGAAACTACTTTTCTAGTACTTGTAGATTGTTGCCGTTGTCGTCGTTGAAATAGAGCTTGGTGGTGGCCGCGCTGGTTCCGGTTGCAACCATCCCGAAGATCGATCCCGCAGCGCCTTTGTCGACGTTGAGCACGTCCAACACTTTACCCGAGGGCGTCAGCTCGATCATGAGATTCTTCCCATTGGGATTGCCCGTGTTGCCGACAACGAGGTTTCCGTTGTACAACAGCGCGGAACTAATCGGGCCGTTAAGCGGAGGTCCCGAGAAGACGGTTCGCATTTTCGGATTCGTCGAAACATCGTCGATGGCGACGACCGAGTTGTTGGCCCCATCGACCACGTACAGGGTATCGATCTTCGCGTCGTATTGCAGACCCGAAGGACCGAAAATGCTTCCGGGCTGGCCGTGATTGACGGCCATTCCCTTAGCGACCTTGGTGAAGGTAAATGGCGTGTTCAGGTTGATCCGAACGACGGTTCCGTCGCCGGCATTGCTTTCGTAAAATGCCGGTGCACCGTGTCGCGGCTGTGCAAAGGCCTGGCCGAATGGATGATCGATGGGAGTCCCCTTGATGTTACTGATAAGCTTTCCGGTCGTCGAGATAACCGGGTTATCGTTGGCAGCAAAGTCGGCGGCCCAAATCGTGTCATTCGGCGCCAGTGCTAACGCGTCGCACCCGAGCAAGACCTTCTTATCTCCGTCTACCAGTTTCGGTTTCGAGCCCGGCTTAGGATGAAGCGCAACAATCGTATAGCCGGTGCCTTGGACGTTGCTCTTGGCGTTGAAGTTACAGACGACGAGGTCGCCTTTGGTGAAATCGCCGGCAGTAGCCGGAGCAACGGTCAATCCATAAGGATTGAGCTGGTGAAATTTCGGATCGACGGTCGAGCCAATGACGACCTGCTTTTTGAGCTTCTTTAAGATCGAATCGCTATCGCCCGTCGCGTCGACGCGCTGTGCGTATGACGATCCCATGGCGGGTAAGCTGGGCGATGCGCCGCGGCCGCCGCAGCCGCTTACCAAGAGTGCGCCCATTGCGATAAAAGCAAACGTGAGCTGCCTGCGTAAATCCATTACTCCACCTCTTAGATGACGAGAAGCTTCATTAAGAGTCGCCATCAGGCATGAAGAAAGTCTGAAGCCTGCGAAGGCAGCGTCCGACCATGGCCGACCCGTTGAAGCCCGAGTTCACCGCGCAAAACCCGATTGTGGCGGCAGCCACGCAAATTCGTGCGCGGCGCGAGCTTGGCCGAGTCATCGACGAGGCCACCGGCCAACCGATGCAACGCAAACCCGAAGACGCCCAAGAGTCGCTACGCCTCTTTGCAGAGCATATTATGGCAGGGAGTAAACGCCTCAATGCCATCCTCGGTGAACGCCATGGTGTGAAGGTCGTACGGCTTGAGCGGCCGCTACGTTTGCGCCTGCGTTTTCGCGAAGACCGCGTCAGCGTCGACCTTGATGAAATCAATCAGCTCGTACGAGTCAAAGGTTTAGGCCTGGACGGCGACTACCAGTTTGACCCTGATGCCGAGATTCCGTCGCTAATTAATCTATCGAAAATCTCGACCGAGCCCGGTTACGGCGATCGCTTAACGGCATCGTCCCTGCTCAAACAGATCGCTGCTTCGGCCGAGCTTCCTCCGCCCGAGCTCGGCCCCGGGCCGCTGCAGTTCTAAGCTTCTATCGGATCAGGAAGAACTCGATGCTTGCCCGCGATCCGTTAGAATAGCCGATCTTGCCGTCGCCAGATCCATCAGTCGAAAAGGTCGATTCGAGGCGCTGCGTTGGAAGTTCGTACACCGCCGACGGCGCTATTCCAGTCGGCGTTCCAAAATAGACCTGCGTTTGTGCATGCGCACGCGAATCACGCAAATCGGCTCGACCACTTACGCTCAACTGCGGCGCCTTGGCTTCCTCTTCAAACCTACCCGAAGACGATGCAACCCGCTCGCCGCCGGTGACAACCCACGAAGTCCCCGAACCCATAGCGAGTGAAAGCGTCCCGGAACGACCCTCGTAGGCTTGCACCGAGGCCGAACCACGAGCCCTTCCGAGCGCAGTAAAGTTGTCAAGCTGGCCGGCGACGGCGAACGACGGTTTGTGCGACCCGATCGTCGCTACGCTCGCAAAACCGCATTTGTCAGCGTGGCCCAGCATGCAGGTTAGCCCGAATTTCACGACCCGGGGCCCATGCGGCTTTTGCGCGATCCATCCAGTGGTCTGCCAACGAGGATCCGACGCCGAGTTCGAGTGAGATGAGAAAGAGATGCCGGCCAGGAGCGTGCCTTCGGGCCTGTATACCGCGGAGCTTCCCGTTACGTCAAG
Organism: Vulcanimicrobiota bacterium; assembly: GCA_963752765.1. GTDB lineage: Bacteria > Vulcanimicrobiota > Vulcanimicrobiia > Vulcanimicrobiales > Vulcanimicrobiaceae > JAFAHZ01. The sequence continues at coordinate 140,603 of CAVVZD010000007.1, read as the reverse complement.
CGCCGAGGGAAGAGAGTGCACGGCAGTAAGCTTCGTATGCCCAAAACGATGAATGCAGGTGGGCTCGTAAAATGCATCGATCGTAATAATGGCCCCGTCCGGAGTAGAAACGACCTTTCCGTAGATGCCGTTATCGCAATGGGCGGGAAGGTGCGGTATCTGGTGTTTTCGTAGCGGCAAAACGATAGTAAGGGCATCGGTCAGTAAGGACGCGCCTTCAATGCTGACTGCGATGCCGATTGCGGCTTGCGCTTGCTCGCGTTGCGACGCGCCGGGAAGCGGCACGGACGGCGCCCTAAAATCGGCGAAGCGAGGCAAGCCGCTCACGGGGGCGTTGCCGCCGCAACCGCCTACTGTAACAACCATTGCCGTCGTGATAGCAAACACGACGAGCCGGCGAAAGCTCAACTCGCTCATCGGATTATCTTTTCGTGCGTGCACTCCTTGCGATGATGGCCGGAGTCGGGCAAAGGTGGTTGACGGGACAACGCGCGCATTGCGGCACGGCAGCTTTGCAAATGGCACGCCCGTGAAGAATGAGCCAGTGCGTTGCCAGCCCCCATTTGGCTTGCGGCAGGAGAGCGGTAAGATCGTCCTCGACCTCGCGCGGGTTCGTCCCGAGCGTCAAGCCGAGGCGATGCGAGACGCGATAGACGTGGGTATCGACGGCAAGCGCGGCTTGATCGTAAACGGCTGCAAGCACGACGCTAGCCGTTTTTCGCCCGACGCCCGCCAGGGATTCGAGTTGCTCGCGATCGTGCGGCACGCTGCCGCCGAAACGCTCGGCAACGTCGCGCGCGCAGCTAATGATGTTGCGCGCTTTCACCCGAAAAAACCCGCAGGATTTGATAATTTTTTCCACGTCGCCGGCTCTTGCGCCCGCCAACTTCTCCGGCGTCGGGTATTTCGCAAAAAGTAAAGGCGTGGTCATATTAACGCGCGCGTCCGTGCACTGAGCCGAGAGAATTACGGCGATCAGCAACTGGAAGGCATTCTCATAGTGCAGCGCGGTATCTGCTTTTGGATAGGTCCGCTCGAGAATCCGTAACTCCTCGATCGCGACGTCCTTGCGCACTTTCCTCTTGGGAAACGGTATGGCGGGCATGGCCGAAGCTTCGTCCCGGCCCTCCGGCGGCCCGCCGGCCGGGCGCGGCGAGGCCCCCGTGGAATCAAGCACCCTTGGGCACTACCATGTCGGTGGGGATTTGGAGGAGGCGCTGTCATGACAACTGACCGGATCCGCGCCGCACTCGAGCAGACTATGCAGGATGCGGAATTCTGCTCGGCCATGGAACGTTTCGCAAAGAGCTTCGAGGATTATCGTTCGCAGCTACCGGTCATTCCATACGCATACTCCCGAACGCGGTTGCTCGTGACGCCGCGATACGAAATTATCGCGATGCTATGGTCGCCCGGATCGACGAGCCCCATTCACGATCATGGGAATTCCCGATGTTGGGTGCTGATGATGGAAGGATCGCTCGAGGTCGAGAATTACGAGCGCGACGAGCCCGGCGCGAGTCCCGTGCCGCTACGTTACACGGGTCGCGCGACCTCACAGCCCGGAGACGTCGACTGCCGCTTTGGACCGCTTGAACTTCATCGCGTTTTCAACACGGCAAGCGAGACCGCGTTTTCGCTGCAGCTCTATGCCGGCCCGATCACGCATTACACCGTCGTCGACGCACACTCACTCGAAGGTCGCCTCGTGGACGCGATTTGCGATCTCGACATCACGGCGCGCTGACGCGCGGCGAGATGACCGCCAAGGCAACTGCGAAGAGCGCTGCGATGCAAAAGGTGGCAGCGAGCGCCTCGCTTAGCGGCAGTCCCTGTCGCGCCGCTAACGTTATCGGAGCGCCGCAGAGAAGCGTGCCGGTCAGCAGGCCGACGAGCGCCGCGGAACCGGTCGCCGACGATATAACACCTTCAAGACCTTGCGTAGCCGCGCTGAACATTGCCGCCGACAGCGTCGGGTAGCCGAGGCCGATTCCAGCTCCGGCGACAAACCACCCCGCAAAAGCAATCCAAATCGGCGTACCGAGCGCGACGGCGGCAAGCAGCAAGCCGCCCAGTACGCTACCGGCGGCGGCGAACAGCACGACCCGAGGCAATCCGAGCCGGCGTTGCACGGACGGCGCGAGCAAGGCCGCGCACGACCATCCCAGCACCGCGAGCGTAATGCAGATGCTGGCTGCTTCGAGCGATAGGCCGCGAACGCTCGTCAGCATTAACGCGACGTATGCGTCCGCGCCGAAAAAGGCAGCGTGCAGCAGTGCAAATGCCGCAAGCGTAGCGTGCAGGCCCGGCTGCACCATCAGCGTTGCTCGCGAAAACAGGATCTGCAGCGATGCAAATGGGTGCGTTGTTCGATCGCTTGCGCCGACGTCAACGGCGGGCAGAATGAGTGCAGCCGCCACGCCGATCAACGGCACCAGTCCGGCAAACGCCCAGCGCCAGCCCACCGTGGTCGCCACAAACGCACCGAGCGCCGGCGCGATTAATCCCGGAACGGCCCACATCGTCGTATTAAGCGATAGCATTCTCGCGCGCAGATGCTCGGGAAACGATTTCGCGACCATCGCGAACGAAAGCGCGTACTCAAGTCCGTCGCCGACACCCTCGACGAAACGCGCACCGACGAAAAGTGGCATGTTCGGCGCGATGGCGACGAGAGCGAGTCCGGCTGCAAGCAAACCCAATGCGACCGCGAGCACGCGTCGCAGACCATAACGGTCGGCCCACGGGCCCGCAAACGGCAAAAAGACGAAAAACGCCGCGAAGAACGAGCCGAAGGCCAGCGCGTACTCCGACAATCCGTGCAAATCCGCAACGACGCGCGGCATGATGGCCGCAATAACGAGCCCTTGGGTCGCGGCGACGAATTCCGAGACGAGCAGTCCGGCCGCGACGCGCCCGCGCCTCCCGGCGAACAGTTCGCGCATCACGTAGGAGACTGCGTTATTCGGGCAAGGACACGTGTTCGCCGCTGCGCACGATAAGGCCATCTTTCTCAAGCGCGCTTACCAGGGCAGAGACGTCGTCGGAGCTGCGGTCGGCGAGCACCGGCTCAAGATCGCGACGTAAGTCGAGGAGAGAGATACGTTCGCCGGGAGGGAGCTCGCGCAATCGATCGATCAACCGGCCGCGAGCGTAACGGGCGGTTGTTTCATATCGAACCGGCGGGGTCGAGCCCGCACGGCGGCGTTGTAACGAAGCGGTATCGATTGGTGCCGAAATGCATTGCGACTGGAGCGGGCACAGCAGACACTTTGGCGAACGAGCGTTGCATATCGTCGACCCGAGATCCATCAGTGCGGAGTGCCAATCGTCTGCGCGCCCCGGTGGAACGATTGAGGCGGCCATGCGATCGATCTCGCGCGCGACGTTCGCCGAAACTCGTTCGCCAAAGAACAGCCGTCCGACGACGCGGCGTACGTTCGTGTCGATTGCCGCATCGTCGATTTTGAAAGCAAAGACGCGAATGGCCGCGGCGGTATACGGGCCGATGCCGGGAAGCTGCTCGAGCGCTTGCTTTTCCGACGGGATCGCTCCATCGTGCGTACGGATAACGACTTCGGCTACCTGCTTCAACCGGATCGCTCGAGAATTGTAACCCAGCCCTTTCCAAGCGCGCAGAACCGCGGCCGCCGGCGCTTGCGCAAGCGCCGCGACGTCGGGAAAATGCCGGACGAATTCTTCGAATTTTGGAATGACCCGTTCGATTTGCGTCTGTTGCGCCATGAATTCGCTCACGAGCGTATAGTACGGACTGGATGAACGCCGCCAGGGCAGCGCCGTGCGACCGTTTATTTTGTACCAGTTCAGCAAGAGTGCGTGCACCCGCGCGAGATTCGTCTTTTTCACGCGCGCAGGCTCGCAATCGCATCGCCAATGCGCCGAATCCCTTCGCCGATCTCTTCGCGTGTCACCGCGGTAAGCGCCAGCCGGAAGTAATGGTCGCCGCCCGACGTTGCAAAGAATGCCTCACCAAAAAGAAACGACGCGCCGCGCCGCTCGGCCGCGTCGAGCAAAACGCGAGCGCGAAGTTCGCGCGGCGTCGTCACCCACACGTAGAAGCCGCCGCCCGGGCCGCTCGTTTTTAACGATGGCGGCCAATACCTGGCAATCGCGTCGTCGGCAAGCTTGCGGCGAAGCGCGAGCTCCGCACGCAGCTGGGTGACGTGCTCCTCGTAGCCGCGTTCCAAATAATCGGTTATGGCCGCTTGCACGTAGAGGCTCGTTGCCATGTCATAGGCTTGTTTGCGCAGCAAAAGGCGCTCGAGAATGGTGCGCGGCGCGGATAACCATCCGACGCGCAGACTCGGCGCAATCGTTTTGGAAAAGGTTGAAAGGTAGACGACGTGATCGGGTGCGAGCGCGACCAGGGGCGGATCCGCATGCAAATTCAGCGGTCCGTACGGATCGTCTTCGACGATGGGAACGCCGGCGCGCTTGGCAATCGTCGCCAACCGCTCCCGGCGATCGGCGTTCATCGTCGCATTCGTTGGATTATGCAGCGACGGCATCGTGTAAATGAAGCGCGGGCGGCGCGTTCGCAAGATTGCCTCGACGTGATCCACGCGCATTCCCTCATCGTCTACCGAGACCGGAATCGCGCGTAAACCATTGATCTGAAAAACCTGAAGCGCGCCGGGATACGACGGCGATTCCACGATGATCTCGTCGCCGGGCTCGGCTAAACTCTGCGCAACAATCGCAATGCCTTGCGTCGATCCGGTGAGGACGATAACGCCGCTCGGCGTTACGGTCCCGGCACCGCGGGCGTTCATGCGTGCGGCAATCGCCGCACGCAGCGGCTCGTAGCCTTCCGAGTCGCCGTACGAAAGCACGAACCGCGGATCGCGCGCAACGTGTCCGAACGAGCGCGCGAGCTCTGCCAGCGGCGAGGGCTCGTCCGGTGCGACGCCTTGCACGAACGAAATGCGCCCCTGCTCCTGTTTGGCGGCGAGCTCGCCGAGCACGTTGGGAAATTCTCCAACGCGCCAAGGCGGAAGCGTCACCCACCATGGAACGGACGACGAGCGCTCCGGCTGCCCGCGCAGCTGTCCGACGACGCGCGAGCCCGAACCAACGCGTTGTTCGATCAACCCGTCGGCGACCAGCTCGCGGTACGCGTGCACGATCGTGCTGCGATTGACGCCCAAGCGCTGCGCCATGTTTCGCTCGGGTGGCAGGCGCGTCGACTCGGGAAGCGTGCCGGCCAAGATTGCCTCGCGAAGGTACTCGTAAATCTGCCGGTAGAGCGGAACGATCGAGGACCGGTCGAGTTCGGGCAGGAGTCCAAGGGTCGGCATGGATCAAGCCATTTTCTGGGCGAAGTCCCGCAAAACATCGGGGCGGCGGGCCGCAGCGGCCCAAGAACGAAAGACAGGGCGCGCCACTTCCTTCCATTAGGAGCATCCAATTGGCTCAACAAGCTACCTACGATGCCGTCGTCATCGGCGCCGGGCCGGGCGGCTACCACGCCGCTATTCGGCTCGGTCAACTCGGCAAGAAAGTTCTCTGCATCGATCGCGACGAGGTGGGCGGAGTCTGCCTCAACTGGGGCTGCATTCCAACGAAGGCGCTGTTGCACGTCGGCGAAGTCATTCGCCACATCGAGCACGCGGAAGCGATCGGTCTGAAGGTTCCCAAGGCGACGGTCGATCGAGAGGGCCTGGTGAAGTTCAGAACCGACGTGGTCAACGCCAACGTCGGCGGCGTCAAGACGCTCTTCAAAGCAAACTCCGTCGAGTTCGTCTACGGCGAAGCCTCGTTTCGCACGCCCACGGAGATCGCGATCAAGAAAAAAGACGGCGGAACGGAGACGATTACGGCGCAAAACGTCATCGTTGCGACCGGTTCGGCCCCGATCGACGTCAAGGCGTGGCCCCGCGACGGCGAAACGATCGTCAACTCAGATGACGCGGTGCAGGTCAAGCGCGTGCCCAAAGACCTGCTCGTCATCGGGGGCGGCGTCATCGGCCTGGAGTTTGCAACCGTTTTTGCGCGCATCGGCGCGAAGGTGCTGGTAATCGAGATGATGCCGCAGATCTTAACCGGCACCGATGTTGAGATCGCAAAGACGCTGGGGCGGATACTCAAGAAGCAAGGCGTCGAGATCATGCTCGGCACCAAAGTCGGCGACATACGAAAAGACGGCAAAGGCGTCGCAGCTACGTTTAGCGGGGAAGCGACGAATGGAAAAGACGAGACCCGTCAATTCGACATGGTCTTAGTCGCGGTCGGCCGGCGCCCGGTAACGGATAATCTCAACCTGCAGGCGGCGGGATTGACGACCGACCAGCACGGTTTCATCGCCGTCGATGCGCAAATGCGGACGAAGGTCCCCAACATCTTTGCACTTGGCGACGTTACCGGACAACCGCTGCTCGCACACCGCGCGATGAAGCAGGGCGTTGTCGCGGCCGAGGTCATCAGCGGCGACAAATCGGCGGCCTTCGATCCGGTTGCGGTTCCGAATTGCGTTTACACCGACCCGGAGGTTGCAACCGTTGGCCTGTCCGAGGAGGAAGCGAAGGCGAAAGGCTACGAGGTACGCATCGGCAAGTTTCCATTAGCTGCGAGCGGCCGCGCGCGCACGATGAACGAAAGCGACGGGCTTATTAAATTGGTCGCCGACGCAAAGAACGATCTGCTGCTCGGCATGCACGTCGTCGCGCCGCAGGCTGAATCCCTTATCGGCGAGGGCGTCATCGCGCTCGAAATGGGCGCAACGCTGGAGGACATCGGGCTTTCCGTTCATCCGCACCCGACGCTGACCGAAGGCATCATGGATGCGGCCGAAGCCGCCCACGGCAAAGCGATCCACATCGTCAACCCGAAACCGAAGACGCCGGTGGCCGCATCAAAGGGGTAGGAGAGCTCTGGAAGTGCACACCGCCCGTCTACTGGATCTTGGAACGCAGCCCTATCGCGAGGTGTGGGACATGCAGCGCCGCCTGCATCAAGCGGTGCGCGAAGGACGCGAGCCCGACACGTGGATCGTCGTCGAGCATTTACCGGTCGTCACGCTTGGCCGTCAAGCCAAACGAGGGAATCTTTTGCTTTCCGAAGAGGAGCTAGAGGCGCGAGGCGTCGACGTCGTCGCCATCGAGCGCGGCGGAGACGTGACGTATCATGGACCGGGGCAACTCGTCGTCTATCCGATTCGCAAGCTGGAGCGCTTTCGTGAGGTCGTGCCGCTCGTGCGCGCTCTCGAAGGCGCCGTCATCGAAACGTGCGCGCGTTTTTGCGTTCGTGGAGAGCGCTGGAGCGAACACCCTGGCGTCTGGGTCGAGGGCCGTCAGATTTGCGCCGTCGGTTTAGCTGTTCGCGCAATGGTTTCGCTGCACGGAATTGCTTTGAACGTTACGACCGACCTCGGCTACGACACGCTGATCAATCCGTGTGGGATAACGGGACACGGTGTCACGTCGCTCTCGAAAGAAGCCGGCCAAACCGTCAGCGTCGAAGAAGCAAAGGCCGTGTTGCTCGACGAGCTAGGGCGCACGTTTGAAGTAGACTTTGCTCCGCAACGGTGTGAATGGATTGCATAATGGATTCCTTGGCGGCAGCTAATGGCGATTAACATCGATCTCGTGCGCAAGCCCGACTGGCTGCGCGTTTCGTTGCCGATGGGCGAAGAGTACGAGCGCGTCAAGACGGCCGTCAACAATCTTGGGCTCCATACCGTGTGCAAAGAAGCCGCGTGTCCAAATCTGGCCGAATGCTGGGGTGCCGGAACGGCAACGATCATGATCTTAGGCGACACATGCACGCGCGGCTGCCGCTTCTGCAATGTAAAAACTGGAAACCCGCGCGGGCAAGTTGATTGGCTCGAGCCGGTGCGCGTCGCCGACGCGGTGCGCCGGCTCGGTTGGAAATACTTGGTGGTGACCGCCGTCGATCGCGACGACCTCGCCGACGGCGGGGCGCTCATCTTCGCGAATACGGTGCGCGAGATTCACCAGCGCGTGCCCGGCGCGCGCGTCGAGATTCTCAGCGGCGATTACCGAGGCGACGTTCGAGCGCTCGACATCGTCATGGACGCGGGCCCCGACGTCTTCGCGCACAACATCGAAACGGTTGCGCGGCTGCACCCGAAGGTTCGCGATAAGCGAGCCGGCTACGACCAGTCACTTGGAGTTCTCGCGCATGCCAAGCGGCGGGCACCCGAGCGCTACACGAAAACGTCGCTGATGCTTGGTCTCGGGGAAACGGAACGCGAGATCGAAAGCGCAATGGAGGACGCGCGTTCCATGGGCGTGGACATCTTCACGATGGGGCAATACCTGCAGCCGACCAAGAGGCATCTCCCGGTCGAAGAGTTCGTGACCCCCGAAACCTTCGCACGGCTCGGCGCCCTTGCGAAAACGAAGGGCTTCCATCAGGTCGTGTCGAGCCCGCTCTCACGCAGCTCCTACCACGCCGAGCAAGCATTCACTGCAGGCTGAAACCGCCGCTGCGTCGCTTGAGTTCAACAGTCTAACGTGACGAAGGTCTTTCTCAACCGGCCCGTCCTCGCTGCCGTTTGCTCGTTGCTGATATTGGTTGCCGGACTGGTCGTGATCCCGGCGCTGCCGATCTCGCAATATCCTCAGATCGCGCCCCCGGCCGTCACGATTACGGCGACCTACACTGGAGCGAGCCCGCAAGCCGTCGAGGCGCAGGTCACGACCATCCTCGAGCAGGCCGTCAATACGGTTCAAGGCTTAAGATACGTCAGCTCTACCAGCGCTCAGGGCGTCTCGACAATCACCTGCTATTTCAACCTCGGGGTCAATCTCGACATCGCCGCCGCCGACGTGCAAAATTCGGTGCAATCGGCAATCGGCCAATTACCGACGACCGTACAACAGCTCGGCATTACTGTTTCAAAGAACTCCGGCACATTCGTCTTGGGCATCGCACTAACGTCCGATACGAAATCGCTCAACACGCTCGCGATGAGCAACTACGCCCAGATCAACATCGTCAACGATATTTCGCGCGTGCAGGGCGTGTCGCAAGTCATTATTTTCGGCCAACGCCAGTATGCCATGCGGATCTGGATCGATCCAATCAAGCTGCAGCAGCAAGGCCTGGATGCCCAGGACGTCGTTTCGGCACTGCAAGAGCAAAATGCCGAGGTTGCAGCGGGGAGTATCGGCGCGCCGCCGGCCCCGAAGAATCAACCCTACACATACACCGTTAACGCGCTCACGCAGCTCTCGGACCCCTCCCAGTTTGCCAACATCATCTTGCGGGCGAACCCCAACGGCGGTTATGTCCGGCTCAGCGACGTGGCACGGGTCGAGCTGGGCGCACAGAGTTACACCAGCGCGCTTCGGTTTGACGGGCACTCGCAAGTCGTTGGCTTGGGCGTGCAGCAGTATCCGACGGCCAATGCGCTCGACGTTTCCAAGCGCGTCATCGCCGAAATGCAGCACCTTTCGCCGCAGTTTCCCCCCGGCATGAAGTGGGAGGTTGCCTTCAACGTTACGACCTTCGTCGACGAGTCGATCCGCGAGGTTCTGATCACGCTGCTGCTTTCGATCGTGCTGGTTATCGCAGTCATCTATCTGTTCTTACAAAATCCCCGCTCAACGTTGATTCCGGCCGCAACCATCCCGGTCTCGCTTGTCGGAGCGTTCTTCGTGATGCAGCTGTTCGGCTTCACGATCAATACGATTACGCTCTTCGGCTTGACGCTTGCAACGGGACTGGTCGTCGACGACGCGATCGTGGTGATCGAAAATATCGCACGCCACATGGAAATAAACAAGGGTAAGCAAAGCGGCATTGCGAGCGCAGCCGAGGCGATGCGGGAGATTCAGAGCGCGGTGGTTGCGTCGTCGCTCGTCTTGCTCGCGGTCTTCATTCCGGTGGGCTTCTTGCCCGGCACGACGGGGCAAATCTACAAACAGTTCGCCTTGACGATTGCGGCCGCGATCAGCATCTCGCTCTTTATGGCCCTAACCCTGGCACCGGTCCTCTCGTCGCGCTTGCTCGTCGGCGAGAGCGAGTCGAATGCGAGAATCTTCCGCTGGTTTAACGCGGGGCTGCACGGCTTCCGCGACTGGTACGCGCGAACGCTTCCCCGGCTGTTTCGCCGGAGGTGGCCGGTCGTAGGCGTCTTCGCCGCCGCGCTGCTGGCGACGGTGCTTTTGGCCTGGCGAACACCGCAAGGATTCCTACCTGACGAAGACGTCGGCTACTTCATCATGCTCGTGCAAGCGCCGGAAGGAACGTCGCTTCAAGGCGAGCAGGCGATTTCGGAAAAGGCTGAAGCTATCGTCAGGGCGCAGCCGGAGATCGCGCACCTCTTCGACGTTGGTGGCTTCAGCTTCGCCGGCGCGGCGCCCAACCGCGGCGTAATGTTCGCATTGCTAAAACCGTGGGGCGACCGCAAGACGCCGGCGTGGTGCAATCTTACCTTCAACCATCCCGCGCAAGACTGCATGTCGCACAGCGTGTTCGCTGTGAAGGATCGCCTGAATTACCTCTTTTACACGAAGATTCCGGAGGCGCAAATCTTCGCGTTCAATCCGCCGGCCATCAATGGTGTTGGCAGCTTCGGCGGTTTCCAATTCGAGTTGGAGGATCGCGGGAACGTCGGTCTGCCGGCGCTGACAAACGCGGCCTTCGCAATGATGGGAGCGGCCGCTAAGGATCAGCAGCTAGCGAACGTCTTTACACAGTTTCGCCTTAACTCACCTCAGCTCGAAGCTGATATCGATCGAAACAAGGCGACGGCGATCGGCGTCTCGCTCAGCGACATTTTTACGACCATGGAGGTCGATCTTGGGTCGCTCTACGTCAACAACTTCACCTATCTCAACCGCTCGTGGCAAGTCGAGGTTCAGGCCGATGAGCCCTTCCGCAACAACGTTGCGTCGCTCGGCAGTCTGTACGTACACTCGAGCTCCGCGCCGGGGTTAACCGTTTCCCCGAGCGGCCTTCCGACGCCGATTCCCGGGCTAAGCACGACCTCGACGACGTCGACCGGCACGGTGATGACGCCCCTCTCGGCGTTGATGACCGTCAAGCAAGTACTTGGGCCTCCGATCATCACGCACTATAATCTCTATCGCAACATCGAGCTCAGCGGTCAGAACGCTGCGGGATCGAGCAGCGGATCGGCAATCGCCGCGATGCAGCAGCTCGCCGCGCGCGTTCTGCCCAAAGGCGTGAGCTACGAATGGAGCGGCCTGCAGCTCGATCAGATTGCGGCCGGTCCGCTGACGATTGAAATCTTCGTGCTCGCATTGATCTTCGTCTTCTTGGTGCTGTCGGCGCAATACGAGAGCTTCATCGACCCGTTCATTATTCTGCTCGCGGTGCCGGCCGCACTACTGGGCGCGCTGGCTTTCATCAACCTCCGTCATTTTCCGATTCCGTTCTTGTTCGACCCGACGCTCTCGCAAGACATCTACGCCCAAGTTGGTTACGTCATGCTCATTGGGCTCGCAAGCAAGAGCGCGATTTTGATCGTCGAGTTTGCCAATCAGCAGCTGCGCGAAGGGGCGAGCATCGTTCAAGCCGCAGCACGCGCGGCTCAAACGCGGCTCCGCCCGATCTTGATGACCTCGATTGCGTTCATCATCGCCGTGATGCCGCTCGTCTTTGCATCCGGCGCGGGTGAAGCGGCACGCCATTCGATCGGCACGGTCATCTTTGGCGGAATGATCGTTTCGACGGTGCTCAACCTTGGCATCACGCCGGTCCTCTACGTCATCGTCAAATCGCTCGAGCTGCGCGGCGGCACTCGCGGTGGAAATGGTCGCGTCGGGGGCGAGGTCGCTACACCCGAAAGCACCCAAACTTCTCAAATTTAGAGAACCTAACGCAACTTTTTGCCTAACAGGGTTTTCGCGGCGAGGAGCGCAATCCCGATTCTTTGCGCCTGATACTTTTAATACTCAGGCACACACCACCGGGAGATTGTGCATGCCTAAATTGCCCTTGCGCGCGATGGCGGCTGTTGCCGCAATGGCAGCCTTCAGTCTATCGAGCTTGCCGGCCGATGCCGATGGCGTCGCGGACGTCTACGCCAAGACGATCCTACCGGGAGCAAACGCCGCGATCAGCAACGCGATGGATCAAATGCGCAAGCAGCGCGAGCAGAAACAAGCATCGACCACCGTAGCGCAGGCACCTCCGGTGAGTCAGCAGCCGGTCAGTCAACAAGTCGGACTACCCACCGGCCTTACGTACACCGCAGACCTTTCAATGGCGGTCCCCTTCGGCAATATCGGTACCTACGGCAAGCAGGGGTGGCTGTATGGCGGCGGCGATCTTCTTCTCGGTTACGGCTTCAACCCGACGACGCGTTTGGTTGCGAGCATGTACCAGTTACAACATTGGCCGTACGGGTTTAACAGCGGCTTCGCGCCGGTCTATCTTGCGGGTTTTCGCAATCCGGTCGGATGCGCCGATTTGAGCGATGGTACTGGTTGCGGCCCGGGCACCGGTCGCAGTCTCAACGTGCGCACAAAGGATACGTTCGGCGTCTTCATGCTCGAGAAGATGGTTTTTCCGCTCGCGCACGTCGGACTTCCGCTGCCGCTCGTCATCTCGCCAACGTACGTCGCGCGCAGCGGCGTCATCGGAGAGTCGACCAATAACAACGACATCATACCTTTTGCTTACAATCCGCCCGACGGGCCGGTCTTCAACAATCTCGCGGTCCGAACTGCGCAGTTCGAAGCGGTCGCGGTAACGCTGCCGTTTCTCAAGACGCCGAAGATGTTCGGTACGTTCACGCTCGCCACGCAGTGGCTCGTTCACAAGAGCGGCGTCAACGGACCGAACAGCTTCCAGACACCGCAAGTGCTCTATCTCGAGTACACACCGACGAGCACCACAACCATTTGGGTCGAGCCTCAGAGCGCACGCGATTATCTTCCGACCGACCCGTATCCGGAACATTTGATAGCGTACTTCTTCGGCGTATCGCAACGGGTAACGAAGTACAGTTTCTTTCAGTTCGTGCTCAACAGCGGCGGACCGACGAATATGGGACCCGACGGGGTCACGGCAATCAAGTGCTTGACGGTGCAGCAAGCAATCAATAGTGCCTGCGGTGTTGCCATCGGCGGATTAAAAGCGACGCAGTTGCAACTGCAGTTCGGCGTTGGTTCTCCCGGCGTCTTTCCTTTGTAGCTCTGGAGTCACTCATGAGCGCAACCCTTGCCAAGAAATCCTTCGCCCTTGCCGCACTCGCGTCGATTTGTGCCTGCAGCGCTCCACCCAACGGTTCGGCCATCAGCGCAATTCCAGCCGCCAATTTGCCGATGCACCGCGCGTTTGTGCCGCATGCGAGCGGAATACTGTCGCGATTCGTCGGCGTCGGTGATAGTCTCACCGCGGGATATCAGTCCGGCGGGTTCCTCGGTGCGACTAATGTGAAGAACCCGTTCTTTCCCGGCACGTTGGCGCGGCCGGGCCAGGAGAATGGTTGGTGGGCCGATGTCAACGAGATGGCTTCCGGCTTGCCGGAATCAACCGCGATTGCGCAGGTGTATAATCCGGCAACCAGCCCGCTGCCGCTGATCAAAGGGCCGGGACTGAATAACCAAGTCGTGCCGTCGAAGAATGCCTTGGCGCCGCTTGCGGAACTCAAGTCCGGCAACAGCTGCGCCGACAACAACGGCTTTAACGCCGAAGGCTATCTGCTCAGCGGTCTGCCGGTCGTGCGTTTGAACCCGAGCTCGACATTGATTCGCAACGTCGCCGTCCCCGGCATCACCCTGCATGAAGCGAACGTGCTCTCCGAGCCGCAGACGAACACCTGCGAATCGCTGCCTGGAATTCCCGGACTGCTCAGCTTGGTGACCGCCGACGAAAGCAGCACGTTTTGGCCGGTTCTCGGCAACTACGCGCGTTTCGGCCCCAACCTGTCGATGGTACAAGCCGCCGCCTCGTGGCATCCGACGCTGGCGACCGTGTGGCTTGGCGCGAACGACGTGCTGAAATACATGGGAAGTGGTGGCCGATTTGTCGGCGGCGACAGCACCGCCGGCGAGGTTGCGACGGATTTGCGCCAGACGATTCAAACATTGCAATACTCCGGCGCCCACGTCGTCGTCGCCAATCTGCCCAACGTGCTCGAGACGCCGTATTTCATGCGCGTGACGATTCCGGCCAGCGCGAAGCTATGTACGTATCAAACGTACTTCTATTGCGTGCTCACGAAGCTCGGGCTTGGCTTCGTTGCCGAAACGCTGACGAAGGAAATCGCCGCGCCCTATCATCTCGATACGCCAGGCGGTTGCGTTCCGGCGTCGACGACGTCGCCGTGCGGCTACCTCACGCTTCAAGGTGCACTTGGGGCTCTGGAATATTATACGAGTGCCCAGCATGCCGGGAAGCTTCCCAACCTCGATTGCTCTGGTGCCGGTTTTACGGCGCCGTGCGTTGCGGGCAGCGGGCTTGGCAACTATTACATTACGCCGGCATTCGCGGCGAAGGTTCAGGCGCTCAACAACACCGTCAATAGCGGGATCCTTGCGGCCGCAACCTACACGCAATCGGGATTCCTCGACATCGCGACGGCCTTCGACGGCCTGACGAGCGGTGATCCTGCCAATCCGTATTTCGCGAAGGCGACCAGCATCAATCACGGCGTTTGCTGCACGTTGGCCTTCGAAGGCGGCCTCGTCAGCTTCGACGGTTTACACCCATCGAACACCGGTTACGCCCTGATTGCGTACTACTTCATCAAAACCATAAATGCACGCTACGGGACGCACATTGCGGAAATCGACATCCGCAAAGCGTACAACGGTACGCGCTGCTCGAACAAACTCTACTGTTTTGCCGACGTTTACGCGCCGCAAATTGCAGGCGACGCCCAACTCGAGCTCGTCGGCGGCCACCTGAAGATGCAATATCTTCGGACGCCCTAAGCGCCGCAAGGCTTCGTCATGTTACGCGAGAGCATCACGGCGGAGGAACTGGCAAGTGCCAGCCAAGCCCTCAAGATCTACGACATCCGTAAGAATCCTGACGAGGATCAAATTCCAGGTTCGATTCCATCCGATGCGTGGGATCTCGAATTCGGCGGCGGGCCGCCCTTTTCGAGGGACGAGGAAGTCGTGCTCTACTGCGGCAGCGGCAATTCCTGCAGCCGCGTAGCGGATGCGTTACGCCAACGCGGTTACAATGCGATGGCGCTCGACGGCGGCTTCAAGGCGTGGATCGAAGCCGACCTTCCGATCGAGCCAAGGCGCTTCTAGTCTGCTACGCGTAGATTCCGCGCAACTTCAACGCCTTGACCACGCGGTCGATAGCCAGCGTGTACGCGGAGGTACGCAACGTGGCGTGACGCGAATCCGAAATCTCGCGAATCTGGTGGAGATTGGTCAGCAGAAAGTCTTCCAAACGCTCGTTGACTTCCGACTCCTTCCAAAAGTAGCCGGCGCGGTCTTGTGCCCATTCGAAATATGAAACCGTCACGCCGCCGGCGTTGGCCATAATGTCGGGGATGACGACGATGCCTCGCTCCTTGAAAATCCGATCCGCTTCCGGCGTCGTCGGACCGTTTGCGCCCTCAACGATGAGCTGAGCCTGCACCTTTGCTGCCAGCTCGGCGGTGAAGACTTTTTCCAACGCCGCCGGAACGAGCACGTCGCATTTAGAGGTGAGCAGCTCGGCATTGGTGATTTTATCCCCGCCCTTGAAGCCGTCTAGCGTTCCATACTTAGAGACGTGCTCCATCGCCCCGTTAACGAAGATGCCGTCTTCGTTATAATACGCGCCCGTAACGTCGGAGATGCCGATGACTTTGCACCCACGTTCCTCAAAAAGCTTGGCGGCGTAGCGGCCGACGTTCCCAAAGCCTTGAATGGCGATCGACGTCTGTTCCGGACGCATTCCCAGCACGTCCATCTCGTCAAGCGCGCAGATCGTGACACCGCGACCAGTGGCTTCGGTTCGTCCGCGCGACCCGCCGATCTCCAGCGGCTTGCCGGTGACAACGCCGGGCACGTTCTGCCGAACGTGCATCGAGTACGTATCCATGAACCACGCCATGATCTGCGGGGTCGTGTTGACGTCGGGCGCCGGCACGTCTTTATCCGGCCCGACGACCTCGACGAGCTCTGCGGCATACCGGCGCGTGATGCGCTCGAGCTCGTTCATCGAGAGCGTCGTCGGATCGCAGGTAACGCCTCCTTTCCCGCCGCCGAAGGGAAGGTCGACGACGGCGCATTTCCACGTCATCCAAAAGGCAAGCGCGGTTACCTCGTCAAGCGTCACGCCGGGATGATAGCGAATTCCGCCTTTGGCCGGCCCGCGCGCGAAGCTGAATTGCACCCGATACCCGGTGTACACCTCAAATTCTCCCGTGTCGCGCTGGAACGGTATTGAAAAGATGATCTGCCGCGACGGCTTGGTAAGAATTCGGCGCATGCCTCCGTCGAGTTCCAGCAAATCGGCCGCGTCGTTAAAATACGCGATCGCGTCTCCGAAAACCGAGACCTCATGCACGGCAGTGGTCATAATGGTTTTGCCTCCGCAGGTAAACTTGGGCGCGTCGTTACCCTGAGCCTGTTCATACGTTAAACCGAAAGTTGACGACGTCGCCTTCTTGCATGACGTAGTCGCGCCCCTCGCTGCGCACGAGTCCGGCGGCGCGCAGGGCTTCCATCGTGCGATACGTGACGTAATCGTTGTACGACGCGATCTCGGCCCGAATGAAACCGCGCTCGATATCGCCGTGAATCTTGCCGGCCGCTTCGGGCGCCTTGGTCCCTCGCCGGATCGTCCACGCGCGAACCTCCTTTTCACCTGCGGTCAGAAACGTCATCAGATCGAGCAGCTCGTAGGCCGCGATCGCCAGCTCGGCGAGGCCGCTGCGGTCGAGCCCGAGTTCCCGACGGTATTCGGCCGCCTCCTGGCTGCTCAAACCGGCTAGCTCGGCCTCGATCTTCCCGCATAAGGTGACAGCGCGGCTCTTTTCGCGCGCTGCAACCGCCGCCACGGCTCGCAAGTCAGCGCCGGGCCGGTGGATTTGGCCTTCATCAATATTGGCGACGTACAGCAGTGGCTTGGCGGTAAGGAGAAAGGCGTCGGCCGCCACTCGTGCTTCGATCGAATCGGCTTCAAAGGAGCGCGCCGGTTTGCCCACTTCAAGGCACGCCACGAGATTGAGCGCGGCTTCGTAGTGGGCGCGCAATTTCGCGTCCCCGCGCACTTCGCGCTCGAGCTTGGACAAACGCTTCTTCATTGTTTCGAGGTCGGCCAACGCCAGCTCGAGCGCAGCAATTTCGATGTCCCGTGCGGGATCGGGATGCGCTTCCACGTGCACCACGTTTTCGTCTTCGAAGCAGCGCACGACCATTGCAATCGCGTCGGTTTCGCGAATGTGGCTGAGGAATTCGTTACCAAGCCCTTCGCCGGCGCTCGCGCCTCGTACCAAACCCGCAATGTCGACAAAGCGTACGGTAGCCGGAACAATGCGCCGCGCCTTGACGAGCTCTTGTAATGCCGGCAGCCGATGGTCCGGAACGGGGACCTCGCCGACGTTTGGCTCGATCGTTGCAAACGGATAGTTGGCTGCAAGGGCTTGCGCGCTTCGCGTGAGCGCATTGAAGATTGTCGACTTGCCGACGTTGGGCAGTCCAACGATTCCACACGAAAGTGCCATAGGGAACCGCCTCCCGTTCGGCCGCCCATATTGGCGGCCCTACCGAGCATGGGTAAGCTGCAATATGGAGGCACCGGTGCCGGACGCGTCGGATACGTCGATATGCGCCAGATGAAGGTCGATAAACTGGGGATCGACCTGCTGACCCACGATCCCGTTGTGATTCTTAAGGATATGGACGGCTCTCACTACCTCCCCATCCTTATCGGTCCATTTGAAGCGACGGCGATTGCCCTGGCATTAGAAGGCGCACCGGTGCCGCGGCCCCTGTCGCACGACCTCATGCGCAACATCCTCGAGTCGCTCAATGCGAATCTCGAGCAAGTCGTCATTCACGACATCAAGGACTCGACGTTCTTTGCCAAGCTCATGGTGCGCACGAACGGCGAGCTGCAAGAGATCGATGCCCGCCCGTCGGACGGCATCGCCCTGGCTCTGCGCGTTCAGGCCCCGATCTTCGTTTCCGACAAGATCGTCCTTGAGGAAGCGACCGCCGAAAAGAAACCGGTCAACGATACGGAGATGGCGCGCTTTAAGAAGTTCCTCGACGATCTCAAGCCGTCAGATTTCAACCGCTAGGCGCGGGTTTACATAAAGCGCGAGGTAATGCGAAACCGGCCCGAGGAGCAGATTTCGACGATCTGCTCGTTGCTCAGCCGGCGAAACGTCTTGTTGGCGAACTGGAACTCGCTTCCGGCCTCGGTTTCATCGTAGCGCATCTGCGCGCCGGAATTGAGCGGTGGACGTTGCTGCAGCGTTTGATTCTTGAAGTTCACCCGGTAGACGAGATCCTCAGAGAATAAGAAAACCTCTCCCCGAGCGTTGGAGTAGCCCCCATGCACCGGCTCGCCGGTCCCCTCTGAGGACGGATTCTTGAGGTCTTTGTGGATGGCGAGGACGGCTACAGGCTGCATTTCGAGCATAATACAGTCGCTAAAACTCAGCGGCGCTCAAAAAGGTTGCACCGTGTCACACCGAGCCTGTCAAGGCGCAGCTCAGATCTCTGCCGCCCTTCGACGAGCTCAGGGTGACACGTTAGATGTCCCATTGCCAGGCGTTCCACCACGGGGTGGCGGTCATGTTGGGGCGATAGTTGCGCACATCGGCGGAGCGAACGATCAAGCGGCGTGCGTTGTAGACCGGAACGTACGGAACGTCGGCCCAGATCAGGGCGCTAGCACGGCGATAAAGGTCGGAACGCACGCGAGGATCGTCGGTTTGTAAGCCGGCGCGTTCGAGCGCGTCGAGACGCGGATCGCAGAACCGGAAAATATTTTGCCCTTTTGGATACCAGCGATCGCAGCCAAGAAAGTTGTAGACGTCGGGGTCCCAATTGAGGGTGTTGCTATAGAAGGCAAGGTCGTACGCACCGCTATAGATTGGGCCGCTGGGCACGAAGATCGTGCGGTACGGGTAGGTCCTGATCGCTAGGTCGATCCCGGCCGCGCGAAACGACGATTGAATCAAGAGTGCACCGCGCTCGAAATTCGTCGCGCCGGCGATCGTCGTCAGCGTCATCGCCAAACGCACGCCGCCGCGGCGGCGTATGCCGTCCGGGCCGACGCGCCAGCCGGCCGCGTCCAAAATGCGCTTCGCCCTTGCAAGATCGAGCGTGCGCGCGGGAAGAGCGACGTAGCCGATTGCGGTGGTCGGTAAGCTATTGCGCGCCGGCTCGTAGAGGCCACGCGTTACGTCGACCAGGATCTGCTGGTACGGAACCGAGAGTGAGATGGCACGCCGAACCGCAAGCTCGTGCAGCGCTGGTTTACCGGCATCGAGCATCAACGCTGCTTGGGAGTTCCACGGCACGGTCGTTACGACCACGCCGGGTACGTCGCGATACGTATCGAGCAGCGAAGTTTGGGGGACGACGATCAAATCGATCCGATGCGCTTCGAGTTCGGACGCAATTGTTTGCCCATCGGGAATGAAACGAAGTTCAATGCGCGCCAATGAAGGGCGCCCCCGAAAGTAGCGATCGAACCGGGCGAGCACGATGCGGTCGCCGTGCTCCCACGAAACGAATCGGAATGGCCCGGTGCCGACTGGGCTCACGGACAGGCTGCCCGTATTAAAGCTGGTTTCGGTTGCCAACACGTGGGCCGGCAACAGGGGTTTTGCACCTTCTTGCAGCGGCGCAAAAAAGCGCGAGACGAATGGAGGGTAACGCTGTCCGAGGTGGACCACCACGGTATACGAATCCGGAGCGTCGATGCGCAGAATGCGGTCGTATCCTTCGCGCTCGAAGGTATTGTTGCGAGGATTCATGACCGCTTGCCACGACGCGATCACGTCGCGCGACGTAAACGGTAGGCCATCGTGCCACAACACGCGATGTCGAAGGTGGTAAACGTACGTCTTTCCGTCCGCGGAGATTCCG
This sequence comes from Vulcanimicrobiota bacterium, assembly GCA_963752765.1. Taxonomy (GTDB): domain Bacteria; phylum Vulcanimicrobiota; class Vulcanimicrobiia; order Vulcanimicrobiales; family Vulcanimicrobiaceae; genus JAFAHZ01. Next base: position 120,588 of record CAVVZD010000007.1, on the reverse strand, counting down.
CCGTTTGCAATCGTCGGCACCGTGGTTGCGAGATCGCCAAGCAGCCGACCCCGATCGTCGGCAATGACCAGATACGAATAGATTAATGACGCTAGGTCGTAGCTGATGTCCATCTCCGAGAGATAGGGATTCAGATGGTCGGGATCTGAAAGATCGGCCACGCGCAACACGTGCGCGATCGTCCAGCCGTGCCGCCCACCGACAGTAGGCGATTGCGTTCGCGAGCACCCCGCAGTAAGCAGAATGCACAGCGCAAGAAATGCGACGGCGCGTGTCACGCCGTTGCGTTCGATCGACCTATCGCCTTGACGTCGTAACCGAACTGCGCCGCGACCGGCGCGGTGGCGTCGATGATCGCGCCGAGCTCGTCTGTGCTGAAATTCGGTTTGTAGTAATCGGGAAACGAGAGCTTCTCGGCATACGCCGCTCGTACCGCGGCAAACGGAGCTGCCGCCAACCCGGTGTGATCGATGATCCGGTCGATCGTTTGGAGAGAATCGCCGCAGAGATCTTCGTACCGAACCATGCAGACCGCAGATCGCAAACCGGGATCGGCCGCGATCTGCTTCAAGACGAAATCGTAGACGTATGCCCAAAGGCGCGCGCGAGCTGCGACTTTGCGGCCTTCGTCGAACAGCGCGCGGACCTCGCGGACCTCATCAGGGTTGCCGACGTTAGGAAAAATCTGGCGCGAGCCAAACTCGTGATGGCCGGTCATCTCGATGATCTCGATCTGACGAGGATCTTCTTTATCGATCTCGTCCCAGATTCGGTCCTGCTTGACCAGCGAAGCAATCTGGTCGATTGGATTGCGAACGTACAGCAAGAAACGAGCATCGGGGAAGATCTTGCGAATGTACTGCATGCGCAGCACGCACATGATCGCCTTGCTCGCATAGCGCGACTTTCCGCGGGCAAGAAGCAGCTTTTGAATGTTTTGAACGTAAAAACGTTCGAACGCCGGGTTTGAAATGCTTGCGTCCAAGAAGCTTGGTTGCGACTCCTCATTGAGAAACGGGAAGAACCGCTCCCAAATCATCTCTTCGCACATTTCGACGCTATCGCGCGAGACCTGAATTCGATCGCGGTGGATTCGCGGCTGGGGTTTGCGCATCGCATCTATCGGTACTTTCGGGAATAGCCAGTTCCATCCGTACGGAACGTACGGCATCAAAAAGTCCGCATACGTGTGAGCCGCGACCGAAGGGTGTTCGCTGAGCATCTGCAATGAAATGGTCGTGCCGGCGCGTGGTAAGCCGCAAATGTATATCGGGCGGTCAACGGCAACGCCCGCAATGCGCCGAGCGAGAAGCTTTGACTCCAGATTACCGAGGACGACGAAGACGGGAGCGGTAGCGTGCACCGTTCGCACCGCCCAATAAAAGGGCGCAGGGACCGAAAACCGTTGTTGCGGCGACGAAGGGGTCTGAGACGACATGCGCTCGTTTTTGGAGGGCAGTATCGACCTGACCTCCCGCGGGTTAATCAGGCGTTCCCTCGAAAGAGGAGCCGCGCATATGGGATCGGAGCTATCGGCCGAAATCGGCATCTTTGGAGGTTCGGGTTTCTATTCGCTCGCTCAAAGCCCTCACGAAGCCTGGGTGGAAACGCCGTATGGCGCTCCCTCCGACAAAGTACGTTTGAGTGAAGTCGCCGGGCGGCGCGTCGCGTTTCTGGCGCGTCACGGAAGCGATCACCGCTTTCCGCCGCATGTCATCAACTATCGCGCAAACATCTACGCGATGAAGGCATTGGGGGTCAAGTGGATTCTCGCGCCGACCGTTTCGGGCTCGCTCACGACCGCGATGAAACCTGGATCGATGGTCGTGTGCGATCAAATCGTCGATCGTACGTCCGGTCGAAAGGACACCTTCTACGACGGCCCGATTACAACGCACGTCAGCTTTGCCGACCCATATTGTCCGACGTTGCGTCCCATCGCAATCCAAGCTCTCCGCTCGCTCGCTATTGATACCCACGAGCGCGGAACGGTCGTCGTGATTGGCGGACCGCGCTTCTCCACTCGCGCCGAGTCGAAGTGGTTTCAAGGACAGGGCTGGGAAGTTATCAATATGACGCAGTATCCGGAGTGCTATCTCGCTCGCGAACTCGAGATGTGCTACGTCAATATATCGCTGATCACCGATTATGACGTTGGTCTGGAAGGCGCTCCTCCGGTATCGGTTCCCGAAGTCGTCGAGGTTTTTAACAAGAACAACGAGCGGATCCGCGAGGCAATCGGCAAGATCGTACCGATGATCCCATCTGACGCGGACTGCTCCTGTCGCCACGCGCTCGAAACGGCCCGTTTCTGATGGCGAATCGGCGGCAGACACCGAGCGTCGATCTGGCGATGTACGTGCAGGCGGTTCCGTTGCTCCTGCGCCATCCGTCCATCCTCGCAATGCCGCTGCTCGCTGCGATCGTCGACGTGCTCATCGGCCAGCTCGTTGCGTTCTTCACCGACGCCGTGGGCGGACTCGGTGCCGGGCTGTTTGCGCTGCTCGTTCAGCTCGTGTATTTGTGGGCGTTTGGCGTAACGATCATCCAAGCGAACAACATCTGGCGTAACCGCCGCGGCTCCTTCGACGAAGCCTGGGACGAAGGTCGCGTAAAGTTCGGCGGCATTGCGATCGCGGCGATCGGCTTTCAATTCGTCGTTTGGGCGGCAAGCTATATCGGCGGGTACTTCGGTGTGCTCGGTTTGGTTTGGGGCGCGGTAGCAGCCTTCTTCCTCATCTATACGATTCCGGCGGCCGCAATCGGCGGGCTTCCTGGACAGCTCGCAATTTCGGGCTCGATCCGGGCGGTACGGGCCAATCCGATTGCGTCCGCGCTGCTTGCGCTCGTGTTCGTCGCGCTGTGGTTCGCACTCGTGCAATGGGGCCTACCGTACGCGCTCGTCAACCTTTCGCCGCTGGTGTGGAAGCTCGTCACGGCCGCGGTACGAGCGCTCGTGCTCGCCTACTTAGCGTTTCCCTTCGCCAAACAATACGATGACGTCGCCTTTAGGGCACTTTGGTAGTCGCCGGTGCCAGTGCCATCCGAACGATTTCGCTCGCCATTACCGGGCTGACGTTTGTGCGCGCCAGACGCTGCGCTTGATCGATCTTTGCCAGGAGGTCGAGGGCCTGCGGTGTAGCCAATTTCGGCAATGCTGCCAACTCCTTGGCGCAATCCCGCATGAACAACGCATCGGCGCCGCGATCTCCGACCTGACTCAGGACGATCCAATCGCGAGCCAGCATCTTGGCGACCTCGAGACCTTCGTCAAGCGTATCGCGGGAAGCCCAAGGAACGTCCGGAGAGCGTCCGCGGGCGCTCTCGAAAAACCAGCGCATGACCGTTGCGCGCAATGACTCTTCTTCACCCTCGAGTACGCCTAGCGCACGAGTGACGCTGCCTCCGCTCAGCGACGCGGCAAGCGTTGCGTCAGCCTCGCCGCGGCCCAATCGTTGCACGATCTGCCGGACCGCCTGTTCGGGAAGCAACGAGAACCGAACTTCGACCAGGCGCGAGCGAATCGTGGATAGCAGGCGACCGGGGGTGGCGGTAGTGAGGATCGTGATGACGCCACGCGGGGGTTCTTCCAAGAACTTCAGCAACGCGTTGGCCGCGTGGCGCGTTGCGAAGTCGACGTCACCCAGCAAGAGTACGCGTAAGCCGCCGCTGTATGATTGCAGCGACAGTTGACGGACGACGTCGCGTGCCGTGAGCTCTTCGCCGCCGGAAAAACCGGCGCCGTATTCTCGTTCACCGATCTTCAGTACGCCGTCATGCTCGAAAAAATCCGGGTGCCGAGTATTCTCCCCCGCTCCGAAGAGCGTGCACGATGCACAGGTTCCGTCGTAACCAAGAACGCCTTCGTGCGGAGCTAAACAGAGCAGCGATTGCGCTAGCCGCCGCGCGAATGTTTTCTTCCCGACCCCCGCCGGGCCGGCGAACAGGTACGCATGTGCAAGCGAACCTCGAACGAGGCCTTCGAAATAGCGCTTCGGCCCTTCGGCGTCGACGACGTCAAACTGTAACGTCACGCTGAAACGTGCAAGAGTTCGCTGAGAACACGCGACGCCTGCGCGAGCACCTCTGGCTCGCCGAGGGTGCCGTCGAGAATCCGATAGCGCGCCGACGAGCCTGCGATCTCGAGAAACCCACGGCGCACGCGTTCGTGAAATGCATCGTCTTCTGCCTCGAGTCGATCCGGACGCTTGGCTTGCATGCGCCGTCGCGACAGCTCGACCGCCACGTCAAGCAGGAATGTGACGTCTGCTTGCAGCCCGCCCGTGGCGGTTGCGCAAACCTCTCCCAAAAGCTGCAGGTTGAGCCCGCGGCCATATCCTTGATAGGCGATGGTCGAATCGACGAACCGATCGCAGAGGACGATTCTGCCGGCGGTAAGCGCCGGACGGATGACGTCGGCAACGTGTTGCGCGCGCGCCGCGTTCACGAGCAGCGTTTCGGTGAGAGCTCCCATTGCAACGCTGCGGTGGAGAAAAAGCTCTCGAATCGCGTCGCCCACCGGTGTCCCTCCCGGCTCGCGAGTCACAAGCGCCTCGCGGCCGATTGAGCTCAACCAGCTCGCCAAGCCGGCCTGAAGGCTGCTCTTGCCGCTGCCCTCGATGCCCTCGATGGTGACGAACATTTCCTTCGTCTAGCTAGATACGGGAAGTTCGGCCGTCTTGAAGATACGGACGCGGCGATTGGGCTCGAGACCGGTGCTTCGCGACTGTACCCGATGGCGTTCCGCCAGCTGATGCTGCATTCGTCGCACGTACGACGTTTGGGGACCAAGCTCGATCGCCTGATTGGTCAGCAAAACTTGATAGATGGCCTCTTCGGCTTCTCGCAACGCCAGCTCTTCGTGATCGATTGACCCCAGGTTAAAGACGTCGCGCAGTGCGGTTTGAATTTGTGTGGTCGTGTTGGTCTTGATCGAATAGATCGGTATGTTGTCCGAGGCAATCTGTTTGAGCTTCGGCTGACCTTTTCGCTCGAGCGTTTTTAGCGTAAGCACCACGTCGGCCTCGTCCCAGTTTCTAGCGATGCCGGCGTTCACGCGTAAGTTATGGATGGCGCGCTCGATCTTGTTGCGCGAAACACCGTACGGAAAGATCGAAAGCTGGCGGTCGCGCTCCTCCGGTTCGTGATCGCGATCGTAGCTCTCGGCAAGATGCGGCATCGACTCCGTATCCGCCTCTTGAACGACCGTGACCTCACCGCTGGGCTGCCGTTGCCTGATCTCGGGTTGTGGCTGGTAACCGCGGAGCAGCGCATCGATCACGTCATCGACGTTCTTGTGAATCGCCAGCCGATCGCGATCGTGAATCTCAACGACGACGTCGAACGTCGGCGGAGCCTTGCGCTCGAGCACCGTTTTCCGCGTACCGCGACGGCGCGCTTCTTCATCGGAAAGCGTGACCGCGGCAATACCGCCGACGAGATCGGACAGCGTCGGGTTCATCAACAGGTTCTCGAGGGTTTGTCCGTGGGCGGTGCCGATCAGCGTTACACCGCGCTCGGCAATGGTGCGAGCGGCCCCCGCCTCGGCCTCGGTGCCGATCTCGTCGATGACGATGACTTCCGGCATGTGATTCTCAACCGCTTCAATCATCACCGCATGCTGGAGGGCCGGATCGGCGACTTGCATGCGGCGTGCCAACCCGATGCCCGGATGTGGAATGTCGCTATCCCCGGCGATCTCGTTCGACGTGTCCACGATAACGACGCGCTTGCGATCCTCGGAGAGCACGCGCGCGCACTCGCGGAGCATCGTCGTTTTTCCTACGCCCGGTCGACCGAGCAAGCAAATCGATTTTCCGCTTCGCAGTACGTCGAGCAGGATGTCAATCGTGCCGTAAACGGCGCGTCCCACCCGGCAGGTAAGGCCGACGATCTTTCCAGTCCGGTTCCGAATGGCGCTAATGCGATGCAGCGTTTGCTCGATGCCGGCTCGGTTATCCGCGCCGAACGGAGAAATGCGGGAGCAAATGTGCGCGATGTCTTCATGCGTCACCGGCGTGTCCGTGAGATACGTAAAATCGTGCTCGAAACGCGCCTCGGGCGGACGCCCGAGATCGAGCACGACTTCAATGATCTCTTCGATGTTGCCGAGACGGACGAGCGCTTGCCGAATCGCGAGGGGGAAGATGTCGAGGAGTTGGGAGAGCTCCCAGTTTGGGGAGACGGATGTGGCTCTGACCGCCAATACTGACCCTCACTTCTCTGAGGTGGTTCTGCTTGCCTTATCCAGGGTTTGTAAAAGTCCCTGCGGTGACACAAGTCTACTCTTTGACGACACGAATCATCTTGAGCTCGTCGTCGTACGGGCCCTGAATGCGAATGCCGGCTTTGAGTTCAAGCCGGAGATAATCGATGATATACGCCGTAATCTCCTCACCCGGAGCCAGCACCGGAATGCCGGGGGGATAAGGCGAGATCGTCTCCGCGCAAATCCGCCCTTTCGATTCCTTGAATTTTACGAATTCGGCCGGCGCCAGGAATGCTTCGCGCGGAAGCATACGCATGGGCGGAATCGTCGGTAACCGATAACTCCCACGGTTGAGGCGCTGGTCAAGAATGCCCGAGGGCGCGTACATGTCGACCGGCCGGTTATCGCGCGCCATCTCTTCGAACGCGTTAACGAATCGATCCGCGGCCTCGGGCGTCGTGCCGATCGTAAAAAGGGCAACGACATTGAAGAGGTCCGCGAGCTCGACTTGAATATTGTACCGGCGGCGCAGAATCTCTGATGCCTCGTAACCAGTGTAGCCTAGTCCTTTGACCGTTACCGCGATCTTTGTGGGATCGAGGTCGAAGACACCGTTACGTCCTTTCAACTCTTCTCCCAAGCAATACAGACCATCGATTGCATTGAGCCGGTCCCGCGTCTGGTTGGCCAGCTCGATCGCACGGGTCAGCAGTGCCGTGCCTTCGGTCGCCATCTGTTTGCGCGCTACGTCGAGCGATGCGACCATGGGCAGATTCGGTGACGTCGACAGAAATATCTTGAGCACCGCCTCGAGACGGTCGAGCCCCACGCGGTCGCCTCGTTGATGCAACATCGCGCATTGAGAAAATGCAGACAACATTTTATGCGTCGAATTGATGCAGAGGTCGGCGCCCGCAGCCGTTGCCGATAGCGGGAGCGCGGGGTGGAAGTGGAAATGCGGTCCCCACGCTTCGTCGACGAGAAGGAGCTTGCCGGCATCGTGCACGATCGTTTCAATCGTCGCAAGGTCCGCCGCCACGCCATAGTACGTCGGCGTAACGATATAGACGGCGATCATGTCCGGATGCCGTTGCAGCGTCTGCCTTACCACTGTCGGCGTTACGCAGTGGTCCATGTGCAGCTCTTCATCGACTTCCGGCTGCATGTAAATGGGCTCTGCCCCACTCATGATGAGGCCGCCGAGCATCGACTTGTGCGAGTTGCGCGGAACCGCGATCTTATCGCCGGGATTAACCGCAGCCATCATCATGCATTGATTGCCGCTCGTCGATCCGTTGATCAGGAAAAAAGTATGATCCGCGCCCCAGGCTTGCGCCGCCAGCGCTTGCGCACGCGCGATCGACTCGGTAGGCTGCAATAAATCGTCGATCCCAGGCATCGGGGTCAGATCGATCGCGCATATATTGTCGCCGACGAATTGGCGAAAGGCGAGATCCATGCCAATACCCTGAATGTGGCCGGGGGTGTGAAACGGCAGAACGCCCGAGTCAACGTAATCGAGCAAAGCCTGAAAGTACGGCGTCTCGTTCTGATCGAGTGCCACCGCACGCCGGCGGTTCGCGCTCATCGCTAGCCGATTCGTTCGTCGATCGAGACGTTATAGAGGAAGAGGAACTTACCCCATTCGTCGGGCAGCGTGTTACGTTTGATTTGAATCCAAGGTATGTACTTGGGCTGTCGCGGCTTGCGCTGAAGCGACATGTTCGCTTCGTGCGGCGTTCGATTGTTCTTTCGATTGTTGCAGCGCATGCAGGCGCAAACGAGATTCTCCCACGTCGACGTTCCGCCTCGGCTGCGTGGAATGACGTGATCGACGGTCATCAGCCGCTCGCCGCGCATTCCGCAGTACTGACACGAGTGGTCGTCACGGATCAAGACGTTCTTCTTCGTCAGAGCGACCTTTTGCATGGGCCGGCGAATATAGTAAAGCATCCGGATGATCGAGGGCATCTGCATCTCGAACGTCGTCGAGGAAAGAACCCGGTCTTGCCCGTGGAGCAGCTCGGCCTTGCCGGAGAAAATCATCTTGACCGCACGCTGAAACGTCGTGATGTTTAAAGCTTCGTAGGTGAAGTTCAGAACAAGAACGTCGCTCACGCTAAACCGCCCCGAGCTTCGCCTGCCTGGCATTCACGAAGCGAGGCATTCTAGATGCCTCGCTTCCGAACAAACGTCATTCGCGTCTCGGTTAGCATTTGTGTTATTGCTAACCGCTCTTGCGGGCGCAGCCTTTCTTTCACCCGTTCGAAGGCCGCGGTGGCAACGTCGATTGCCACTTCTGCAGATTGGTGGTCCGGTTCTTGACCCTCAGACTCCGTCAGGTACGCGTGAGCCGCAAGCGACAGCGTCGCGATCACCTCGGTCAGCAAAGGTTCGACCGGCGGGATACTGCCTTGAAAGCCGCCCTGTACTTCCGGCGAGCTCTCGGTCTGAGAAGCCATCTCGATTCGAAACGTTACACTAGGCGGCGTGAGCCCCCTTCGCTGGCGACTGCCGCACCATTTCCAAGAAGTACGCGTGTATGCGTGGGTCGCCGGTGAGCTCGGGATGAAACGACGTGCCGAGAACGTTTGCCTGGCGCACCATCACGCCGTGACCGCCTCGTTCGGCCAGCAGCGCAACCTGAGGTCCGACGCGCTCGATCCAGGGCGCCCGAATGAAAATCGCCGGGAACGGGCGCGGCCCCACCGCCGGGATCGGCAGCTCGACTTCGGCGGATTCGTTTTGACGCCCGAATGCGTTTCGGCGCACGGTAACGTCCAGCAGATCGAGCGTGGGTTGATCGAGATCGGCCGCCTTGCGCGCGGCAACAATGAGTCCCATGCACGTCCCCCAGAACGGCATCCCGCCCGCAACGCGCTCTACGATCGGCGTTCGGAGTCCGCAGCGGTCGAGCAACTTCATGACGGTGGTCGATTCGCCGCCCGGAACGACCAACGCGTCGACGCGAGCCAAGTCCTCGCGCGTCTTGACCGCAACGGCACGCGCGCCGGCGCGATGCAAGGCGTTGCGGTGCTCGTCGACGTCGCCTTGCAGCGCCAGAACACCGATGAGCACGAGAAACTAATTCCCGCGCGTGGCCAGCAGCTGCGACTCGTCGAGCGAACGAACGTCTAAGCCCGGCATTGCTTCGGAAACGCCGAGCGAACGACACGCTTCCATCACCGTCTTCGCATCGGCGAAATGCGTGGTTGCGTCGACGATGGCTGTGGCAAAGCGCTTGGGGTCGTTGGATTTGAAGATCCCGCTTCCCACGAAAATCCCTTCGGCGCCTAACTGCATCATCAGCGCAGCGTCGGCCGGTGTGGAGACACCGCCGGCACAGAAGAGCACGACCGGAAACGTACCATCCGCAGCGACTTCCCTCACCAGCTCGAGAGGCGCACCAAGCTCGCGCGCCCGCGCAACAAGTTCTTCCCGTGGCGCAACGCTCAGCTCCCGGATAGAATCGGTAATGGCGCGCATGTGACGGACGGCTTCAACAATGTTGCCGCTCCCAGCTTCGCCCTTGCTGCGAATCATCGCCGCACCTTCGGCGACGCGCCGTAACGCTTCACCGAGATCGCGCGCTCCGCAAACGAAGGGTGTCGTAAATCCGTGCTTATCGATGTGATACTTATCGTCGGCCGGCGTCAGCACTTCGGATTCGTCGATGTAATCGACGCCGAGCTCTTGCAAGACTTGCGCCTCGGCAAAGTGTCCGATACGAACCTTTGCCATCACCGGAATCGTCACGGCGTCCATGATGCCCCGAATGAGCTCGAGGCTGCTCATGCGCGCAACCCCACCCGCGGCGCGAATGTCGGCGGGGATACGCTCGAGTGCCATGACGGCGACGGCTCCCGCCTCTTGTGCGATGACGGCGTGCTCGGGCGTCACGACGTCCATGATCACGCCGCCCTTGAGCATTTGGGCGAGGCCCCGCTTGACCGTTATCGTTCCTTTGCTTTCCATGTCTCTATCGTAGCAGGCGATTCCAATAAGAACATTAGTGACGCGGCTCGGTGGACGTGCTTGGGACCGGGGAGGCGCCTTCGTCCGCGGACGGCTCGGTGGTAGGAACAGGCGTGGCCGTGGGAAGCGGCTGCCGCCGCCAAATCGGAACGTTCGGGCTCGGCGTGGGGCTCGCTACGACCGGGGCGGGGGGAAGCGGAATCGGCGTCGGCAACGGCTTCGGCGGCACCCGCGGATCGGGAAAGCGGGGGTCTGCGGCCGCGGAGAGGGTTTCCGAGCGCCGCCAATCCGGCCCGAACGGGCCCGCAGTCGCATAGGGCTCGGGCGTCGGAAGCGCGACGACCGGTAGCGTACTTTCCGTCACTTGTCCCAAGACGCGGTCGCCCATGCGCTGCCCGATTGCAATCGCCACGAGCAATACCACCGCACCCGCCGCAAGAACCAGCGTGAGAAAACGACCGTTCATTACACGCGGGCCGGCGTCACGACGTCGAGTTTTGCCGGCCGTGCGCGCCGGTCGTTCGGCTTGCCGACCAAATGCAGCTCACGCAATTCGCCCGCTGCCATGTCGACGCGAGCAGTGTGCCCGCGAAACTCGACAAGGACGTTGCGTACGGCATCGAGCTGATTGCACAGAAAAATCCGCGGTGCACCGGCTTCGTCTTCGAATGCAATCGCGCCGACTTCGACGGGTGAGGTCGTTACCTCGTCGCTCACGTCGCGGCCGGCATAGATGCACTCGAACGGTTCCTCGGCCGAAAGCTCGGGGATGTTGCCGTAAATGACGTTTGCCCGAAGATCGATGACGTACGTGCAACGTTTACCGCCCCAACGCACGCGCGCGGCCGCAACCCACTGCCAATCCTTGGGTCGCAGCGGGGAGAGATGGGGACGGCCACTCGTTCGGTATCCATCGAGCGCGCAGACCGTTTCCGCGACCGCCCACAGATACTTCGCCCCGGTCCACGGCGAAAGATACATCCCGCGATTGGAAAGCGATCCGCCATCGAACCACTCCGCGAACTCGCCGGGAACGGTATTGCGCGGGCTTCCACTTTCCATCGCCGCATACACACTGGCGAGAAAGTGTACGGCTTGGTCGGCGCAGCCGTTGCGTGCGAGCGCGAGCGCATACCAGAGCGTTAAGTCCGGCCAAATGCCGCCCAGCAAGCCAAACCCGTACGACGGAAAATACCAGGCATCGGCGGTTGAGATCGTGCGCAAGCCGACCGGCGTCACGAAGTCCGCTTCCAACAGCCGATCCAAGATTGCCCGCCGTTGCGCTGCGTCCCCGACGTTGAATAGCACCGGAAAGATTTCGTCGGCGGTGAAATTATCCTGATAGTTGCGGTCTTGGTCGTAGTTAAGCACGAATGCACCGGTATCGTCGTTGAACAGGTAGTCCATCATCGCTTCGCGCATTTTTTGGGACTCTTTACTATACTTTTCCCAATGATCGTTGTCGCCGAGGATGGCACAGAGCATCGCCGCCGCTTCCAGGGCAAAGACGCCTTCAGCATTGATCTCCGTCACGGCACCATCGAGCGTGTAGTACGGTATAATGTTGCGCCAGGAGGAGATCCCGTACATATCGACGCCTTTAGCCCGGCAAAATATTAAACCCTGATCGTCGCGCTGACCCAGCATGTAATCGGTCAGCCGAACGATGAGCTGATGACGCTCCCTCACCCATCCGTCGTCGAGCGTCGCGTTGTAGTGATGCAGCATTGCGATGAGGTGTAGCGGCGTGTCGTCGTTGATATTCAGATCGTAGGCCGTTTTGTAGCCGCTGACCCCACGAATGTATTCGATCATCGGGCCGCTGTCATCCATCGACGTATTGAACACCTCAAGCGCGTTGCGGCTAAACTCAGGCAAGTAGTAGTCAAACCCATGGACGAGCCATGACGTGTCCCGCGAAACCAAGATGTCAGAGGGCGGCGAGTTCGTCGAGCCCCACCCTTTCGGATACTCCTTAATGACGCGTAACATGTTCGCTTTTGCCCACGCCGCGCCACGGCTGATTTCCGGGGACGGGGTGAGAAAGCGCGCATCGGCAAGGCGCTGCGCAAAATATTGTTGCGTGTCGTGCAAGGCGCGCGGATCTTTGAGCAGAGCCTCGAGCACCGGACGGCTTTTCTCCGTCCCGTCCTTGTGGTACACGACCGCAAGGCGCAACGATTCGCGAGCGCCCGGCGCCACCGCAATCGTGTATTCGAATGCGCCGAAGATTCGCCGGCTGACGAGCTCGGCGAGTTCGGGCGTAACGTCGCCAAAGTGCGCAATCGGTTCTTCGTGTTGCAGGGTAGAGCGCCGCATGTACTCGAGCAGCACCTGCTCGCGCAACGAAAGCTCGATTGCAGCCGGCTGGCGCGAGCCTCCCCACCACCGCTCGCCACCGGTTTCGAGATTCTTCGAGCAGATGAAGCGCCCGTCGTTCCAGGCGCGCACCTCGTGTTCGGGCTCGCCGTAAAACCGCTGGCCGACGAGCATCGCCCAGGGGAAGATCGCCACCTCCGTTTCGTCGCCACCCGGATTGAAGAGGGTCACGTCGACGACGAACGCAACCGCGCGATCGAACGCGGGGCCGTGCGGCACGTAAAAGGCCTCGGTCACGTGGACGCGATTTTCAAGTGTAAACTCTGAGATTTGAGCGTATGGCAGAAACGTCAGCTCGCGCTCGATTTGATGGGGGAAGAACGTTCCCCGCGATTTGGCATCGCGCAACCGATACGCGAGATGATGCGTTCCGAAGATGATTTGGTCCGTATCGGCATCCCATAAGCCGCGAACGCCCCCCTTCGCGGTGGATTGGGCATACGATTTGTAATTGCCCAAGAGCAAACCGTAAGGCGTTTCCGATTCGTGCAAAACGTACGCGCAGAATTCGTTGTGTTGTGCGTCGTAACTTGTAGAGCCCATATGGTTCCTAACGGGCAGATTGCGTCGTTGGCAGCGAAGGCGCCTTCTCGAAGGGCGTTAAAGTATCGTACCTTGCCTGCAGTCTACCTCGCCCCGGCGAAAATCAACCTCACGCTCGAAGTATTGGCGCGTCGCAGCGACGGTTATCACGGAATTCGAAGCGTCATGGTGCCGCTCGAGCTGGCCGACGAGTTGACTATTGAACCGAGCGAGACGTTCCAATTTGCGTGCAATCGTCCCGAACTCGCCGGAGAGGCCAACCTGGTCGTGCGCGGGCTACGTGCGTTGGGCACGCCGCCATGCAAGGTGTACGTGCACAAGCGCATCCCGTTGCAAGCTGGTTTAGGCGGCGGATCGAGCGATGCGGCCGCACTGTTGCGCGCGGCAATGGCGGGCGCCCTGGGTCGCCACTTTGATGCCGATTGGCTCGCAACGGCGCGCAGCCTCGGGTCCGACGTCCCGTTCTTTTTGGCGGGAACCGGGGCGTTGGTGGAAGGCACGGGCGAACGCGTTACTCCGCTGGGCGCGTTACCGGCGTGGCACGCACTCATCGTTATGCCGCCCGTTGCGGTCTCCACAGCGATTGCATTCGCGGAACTCGATCGCGTGCCAAGGCCCAGCCGTCCGCGCGCAGAGTCCGTTTCCATTGCTATGGTCGGCGCACTTCAGCGCTCCGAATTCGCAGCCGTTGAAGGGCTGTTGCACAACGACTTCACGTCCGTTATCGCCGACGCTACGCCCGAGATCGCCGCCGCGCGCGATGCGTTAGGGAAAGCCGGCGCAACCAATACAGCTCTCTCCGGCTCGGGCTCGTCCGTCTTTACGCTTGCGACGAGCGCGGCCGAGATCGCGCAGATCGAGCGAAAACTCGATCTTTCCGAGGCGTACCAACGGTTTCCGACTGCCTTCGCCTCATCGCCTGGCTGGCAACCGTGAACGCAATCGATGCAATCGTTCTCGCGGGTGGACCAGTTGACGAGGTAGCGCGGTTCGGAGGGGCGCCAAACAAATGCTTTGTCGAAATCGGCGGTCAGCCAATGGTAACCCGCGTGTTGGGAGCGCTCCGCGCGGCGCCGTCAATGGGGCGCATCGTCGTGGTGGGGCCGTCCGAGATGCGAGGCCGGCAAAGCGTCATGCTTGCCGACGAGTTGCGGCCCGCGGGCGAGCGCATTTCCGACAGTTTGCGCAGCGGCTTGAAAGGGTTTCCGCAAGATCGCGACCTTCTGCTCGTCGCCTCTGATCTTCCCGTACTCAATGGGACGGCCACCGAAGATTTCATTCGCGGCGTCCGCGAACGCGACGCGGATCTCGTCTACGGTTGCGTCGAGAAACGCGTCCACCTTGCGCGCTTTCCAGAGGTGCCGCATACGTGGGCGCGTCTGCGCGACGGCACGTTTTGTGGCGGAGGAATTGCTTCGATCAAACCGCGCGCCTTCGAACTGCTCGAACGATTCCTCGAACGCCTGGCCGCGGCTCGCAAGCGCCCGATCCGCTTAGCGTCGCTCTTTGGGTGGGACGTTCTCGCTCGCTTTGCGATCGGACGACTGTCGGTTGCGCAAGCCGAAGCGCGCGCAAGCAACATTCTGGGGACCCCGGTGCGGGCGCTCGTTTCAACGTTTGCTGAAACCGCCGTGAACGTCGACCGGCTCAGCGACGTCCCAATCGCCGAAGCTCTCGTACGAAGGTTGCAAGGGAACCCCTATGCTTCTCGACCTTCTTGACGGTGCACTGGCGGATCGAGCGGACTTTCGCGCGCTCGACTCGCTGACGTTCCGTGAGTTCCACGACGGAGCATCGCGCGTTGCGCGGCGCCTGGCCGAGCATGGCGTGCGTCACAGGGACCGGGTCGCCATTTATTGCGAGAATCGCCACGCGTTTGCACTGATATACGTTGGAGCGTTGCGCCTTGGAGCGATCGCGGTTCCAATAAACGTCCTCTATCGCGCAAGCGATTTGTCACACGTTCTTGCGGATGCGGAACCGGCCGCGATCGTCTGCTCTGCGCAGTCGCTCCCGTTTCTGAGCGAGTCGGGCTGCAGCATTCCTCGTGTAGTCGATGCTTGCGACGTCGAGAACTGGGCTAGCGACGCGTCACTCGAACCGCTGCACGTCCACCGGCGCCCGGCACCCGATGACATTGCCCTCATCGTGTACACGAGTGGAACGACGGGCCGGTCCAAAGGTGCGATGCTGTCGCATCGAAACGTCGCGGCGATCGTGAGCCAACTCGTAAGCGCCTGGCGGTGGCGAGCTGAGGACAGCCTCTTGTTGACCCTTCCGCTCTTTCACGTGCACGGTCTTATCGCGGGGCTCACGACGTCGCTGTGCGCTGGAAGCCGCGTCGTGCTGCACGAGCGGTTCGACGCGCGAGCGGTGCTAGCGCGCCTCGCCGAGGGCGACGTTTCAATGTTCTTCGGCGTTCCGACGATGTACGTTCGGCTCATCGAGCGCCTTGAAAGCAGCCGCATTCCACCGATTCGTTTGTTTGTCTCCGGCTCGGCAGCGCTCTCAGTTGAAACCTTCGAGCAATTCGAACGCTGTTTCGGAACGCGCATTCTCGAGCGTTACGGTGCCACGGAGTTTGGATTCCCGTTGAGCAACCGCTACGCCGGCCCGCGCGTCGCGGGCAGCGTCGGCGTACCGATGCCGGGAGTGCGCGTGCGAATCGCGACGCCGGATGAGGTGCGGGCTGCTCCCGACGGCGCAATCGGTGAGTTCTTGATTGCCGGACCAAACGTCTTTAGCGGCTATTGGAAGCAGCCCGATGCAACCGCGGCCGCGTTCGCTATCGACGACGATGGAACGCGCTGGTACCGAAGCGGCGATCTCGGGCGCTACGATTCCGAAGCCGGCGTATACCGAATCGTCGGACGAATCAAGGAAGTCATCATTACCGGCGGCTTCAATGTCTATCCGGCAGAAGTCGAAGGCGCGATCGAGCGCTTCGTCAACGTCCGCGGCTGCGCCGTCGTCGGCAAACCCGACGCTGACCGCGGCGAGTTTCCGGTAGCGTTCGTCGAAACCGAGGGAGTCATTGACGTTGAGGCGTTACTCGCGCAGTTGCGCGCCCAACTTGCCAGCTTCAAGGTTCCCAAAGAGATCCACGTCGTCGAGACGCTGCCGCGCAATGCGATGGGAAAGCTGGACAAAACCACGTTACGCCAGCTGCTCTAGCCGCAACGGGGAAAACGCTCGCCAGGCGGCCAACCTGCCCTCATCCGACAGATGACGCGAGGTGCCTATGCGCTACGTAGCACTTAGTCTTCTCCTCTTGAGCTGCATGCTTCATGGATGTGCGGCCGCCTCCTCGGCCGAGCAGAGGGTCCGAACCTACTACATCGCAGCGGATGAAGTCAGGTGGAACTATGCGCCGAGCGGCATCGACCAAGTGAGCGGCAAACCTTTCGACGATATGGAGCGTGTTTACGCGGTACGCAGCCGGCACCACATCGGCAGCGTGTACTGGAAAGCGCTCTATCGCGAATATACCGACGCGTCTTTTAAGATGCTCAAGCCGCGTCCGCCCGATCAGCAATATCTCGGATTTCTCGGGCCAGTCATTCACGCTGAGGTCGGCGACGTCATCAAAGTCGTCTTCAAGAACAACGCGACGCGACCGTACAGCGTCCACCCACACGGTGTGTTCTACCTGAAAGACTCCGAGGGGATGGCCTATCACGACGGCAGTTCCGCTGCGGGCAAACTGGGCGGAGGGGTTCCGCCGGGTCACAGCTATACGTACACGTGGCAAGTTCCCGAGCGCGCGGGTCCAGGCCCCGGCGATCCCAGCTCGGTCGTATGGCTCTACCATTCGCACGTTGACGAGCAAAAGGACGTCGATTCCGGCTTGGTCGGGGCGATCGTCGTCACTGCCCGCGGCATGGCCAAGCAGGATGGGGCGCCGCAAGACGTCGATCGCGAGTTCGTGACGCTCTTTCACATGGTCAACGAGAATGCGAGTTGGTACCTCGATCGTAACATCGCGGCTTACGCTCCGGCCGTCAAAGGAGCCACAAAGAGTGAGGTCATCGCCGTCGACTCAAACGGTGCCTTCACCCTGAACGGTCGAGGCTTTTCCGACGGAAACCTAAAATTCAGCATCAACGGCTACATCTACGGCAACGGGCCGAAGATGGTCATGAAGCGCGGAGAACACGTTCGATGGTACGTCGTCGACGTTGGCGACGGATTTGATTTTCACACGCCCCACTGGCACGGGAACACCGTGCTTTGGAACAGGCAGCGCACCGACGTGATCGCGTTGAGTCCGGCGCAGATGATAACCGCCGACATGACGCCCGACGACCCGGGCACGTGGCTCTTCCATTGTCACGTCGCAGATCACATGGACGCGGGCATGAGCGCTTTCTATCAGGTGTTGCCCTAGACTACAGCGCTTCGTACGTTGCGGTCGCCATCGAACCGAGAATTTGCCCGGCAACCGTCCCCGTTTCTTCGTCGTGCGGCCCGAGCATCGCGCTTAAGTAAAATGCGAAGGCGACGTGATGGCCGTGGCGAGTTGTGATGTATCCGGCGAGGCCTTTTTCGACAATGCTCCCATCTCTGAGATAGTCGGTGATCCCGTCGGTTCCCGTCTTGGCGAACACTTTTCCCCGAGCCGGCGAGTGCGTCTGAATGTCGGCGAGCGTTCCGTCAACGCCCATGATCGGCAAACCGCGAAACAGATACGAGTACCATGCCTGCGCCTTTGCCCATGCGAGGTACCGCGTCATGAAATCAGCGGTGAAGAACGCGTCGCCGTAGCCGTCCTCCTGCGCCGCGCTTTCCAAGTCGAGGCCCGCGTGACGCAGCATCGCCGCCTCGTGCGCAAAACCGGCTTTGAGAAATTCGCTCTTCGCATGGCTGAGATATACCGCCCACATGTACGGCATGAGTGCGGCGTGCAGATTGTCGCTCACCTTGAGCGTGATATACGCGTCTTGGGCTAATGGCGGCGACACGTGCGTCGCGACGAGATTTGAAGCGGCGTACGATGCCGACGGCGCCGTGGCCGCTAACGACTGCGCCGATTCCGGCAAGATCTCGATGCCGGCGTCATGCAACGTCAAAGCGAGCGCATCTTCCGCAAAGCGCTTTGGCTCGGGCACGCGATACGCGTAGAGCACGCTTGGACCGGCCGGTTGCGACCCGGTAACGGTGACCGTATGCCTACCGGCGACGTCGCTGACGTCCGCGCTCGTGTCGATGGTCGAGTCGCTCTTCGGTGCACCCGTGGTCGCGGTATTAACAAACCGCACGTACGCGGTTTGCGGCGAGACGGTAAGCGTAACGGGATCGCCGGCACGTTTGCCGGGGGTGACGGTCACGTCAACGAGGTTGTCGTTGACGACAATGGACGACAAGACGACGCCCGTTCCGCTTTCGGAACCTTGGTCGGGAAAGAGAGACGTGTCGACCAGCACCCGACCGTCGATCGACTTGATGCCGCATTTGGCGACTTGCGCGGCCAGCTCGCGCAAAACCGCAAGCGGATCGCCCGGAACTGTTTTGGTTTCCGGCGAGCCGTCGTAGGCGTGATCTTCATTTTCGAAAGCGAGGCTACCGTCGGAACGGATCCGCTGCGAGAGATTGGGATCGCCGCTGGCAACCAAAACGAGATCGCCGTGCAGCACGCCGGCTGCATCGATCGGCCCCGTGCGATAGACCGGCGTTCGCCAACGAAAATCCGCGCCCATCAGCGCTAGGCTCGTCCCCTCGGTAAGGAGTTTCGTGGTCGACGCCGGGACCACGAGCAAACGCTCGTTGCGAGCATAGAGCACCCGGTGCGCATCGAGATCGTACACTTCCGCGGCAACAACGGAGTGCGCGGCGCGCGGGGTTGCAATCACGGCTTGCAATGCTGCAGCGAGCGTGGCTGCGAGTAGGATCATCGCCCTTCTCCTATTCCGGCGTGCGCCACCGTTTGAAGAGTTCGTTTGGGATCGCAAACTGGTCGAGCGCTTTGCCGACCGTATGCGCGACGATGTCGTCGACGCTCTGCGGATTGGCGTACATCGCCGGAATCGGAGGTAAAATGACCGCACCGATTTCGGCCAGCGCAGCCAGCGTTCGAAGGTGGCCCAAATGCAGCGGCGTTTCGCGCACGATCAGCACGAGACGGCGCTTCTCTTTGAGGCACACGTCCGCAGCTCGAACGAGCAAGTTCGAGTTGTTTGCGTACGCGATTGCGCTAGCACTTTTCATCGAGCACGGAACGACAAGCATCCCGTCGGTCAAGAACGATCCGCTCGAGATCGCGGCGGCCAAATCGTCGTCCCGGTACGACACGTCCGCAAGCGCCTCGAAATCGTCGCCGGTCATATCGGTCTCGAGCTCGATCGTTCGTCGCGCTGCCGGCGTTAAGACGAGGTGCGTCTCGACACCACCGATGGCGCGAAGTGCTTGCAACACCATAAATCCATACGCGCTGCCGCTTGCTCCGCTGATTCCGACGATAATCCGGCGCATTGTTGGCGTGCTGTTATACACAGCGTGCAGGTCTGCCTGGCATCCCTTCTAAAGGAGCCCGTCGTGAACGATTCGGTAATGCGCGCCTTTCTCGCCGGAGCGCTGCGCTGGTGCCGAACGAGCGCGCAGTCCGAACTTGTGCCATTGATCCGCTCCAGCTGTTCAGGCGTCGATCACGACGTCGGCGCTGCGTACGCAACGCTTGCTGCACGAGCCGGCTCTCTGCTCGACGCTATCGATGCGGGGCGCTTGACGCTCCCGCCGCTCGATCGTGAAGCGGTGCTTCGCTTTGCACAACGCATGCGGCGCATCGCCGTGCTGGCAACAGAACTGGAGGATGCTCCTCTCGTCGCCGCTATCGCAACGATCTTCGAATTGCCGCATTCCCGTCATTTCGCATCGCGCGAAACGCATGCAAGCCCGCGGGAGGGCGTCGCGTTGGCAGAGTCTGTCGAACCGGAGCCTCCCATGGCCGTGCATGCGCGACAGAGACATTTTAGTGCCTCGGCGCTCAACGCGTATACCGAGTGCGAGCGCAAGTGGTTTTATCGCTATGCTTGCGGCGCGGTTGAGGACCCCGGCTCCTCGGCCTCCGCGTACGGCACGGCCTTTCATAGCGCGCTGGAGGATTTTCACGGCGAATTTGCGCGCCCAAACGAGCGCGACGAAGAAATTATGCGAGAACGGGTCAAGCTGTACGTCACGTGGGCTTTCGAACGCAATCGAGACGGATTTGAAACGCAGGTCGAGTTTGAGCTCCAGTTGCGCCGAGCGCAGCGAACCGCGCAGCGCTATGTGGATTGGATCGTCGCGCAAGCCAAACGCGCACCCTTTACGGTGGTTGGCCGCGAGGTGCCCGCAAACATTGAATTGGGTGACCAGAGTTTCGTCGGGTTCATCGATCGGCTCGACCGCGATGAACGATCCGGTACGATAACGGTCGTCGATTATAAGACCGGAAGCATTGCTACAACCCCGGCGGAATACCGCGAAAATATCCGCGCATTTCGTGACTTTCAGTTGCCGTTTTATTATTGGGCGCGGACCGCGCAAGGGGATCGAGTCTCGCGCCTGGCACTGATTCCGTTGCGCGATGCGCGGTTGGACGTTCGTCCGGTCGTGGTCGACGTTGACGTCTCCGTCGTCAGCGATCTCGAGCGGGCGCGAGCTCGGATGATCGACGTGAGCGCCGATCTCGCTTCGGGCCGAGCGCGTGCCTACAGCGTCACTGTGGACCCGGAAGCCTGCACGTTCTGCGCCTACTCAATCGCCTGCGCGCAAAAGCCGGCGTCGCCGTCGGAACGATTCGGCCAGTGATCGCATTAGAGCTGGACTACGAGCAGCAGCTCGCCGTCGACGCTCCGCTGGACGCCTGCGTCGCGATTACGGGTGCTTGTGGAACGGGGAAAAGCACGGTGCTCGAACAGCGCAGTGCGCGACCTCGCCGCGAGGACCGGCAGGTACAGCCATTGGTTCTCTTCGCGCCGCACGGCTTGGAAAAGTTGGCCTTCGACCTGCTCGAGACGACGGGCATGCCGGTGCAGCGCATGGATGACGTAGATGCCTTCGAATTATTCGTGGGCGCGTGCTCGCCGCTCTTCGACCTGCAGTGGAAAGAGTTTTCCGAGCATCAGCTCGATCCCGAAATTCCCGGCCTGCGTTCGCCGCGGCGTTTTGCCGATTCGGCGTTTCGCTTGATTCGCCGGCTGCGCGAAGCAGGGATCGAGCCGCGAGAGTTCCTCATGCAATCGCTCTCGGGAGCCACCCAGTTTTATGCCAAACCACCCAACTTTGCCGATCCAAGCCTGTTGGCGGCAACCAAAGAGAACTATCGCGATTCTTTAGAGGTCGAGGCATCCGAGCTGCAGCGGCAACACCGTCGAGAGATCGACCTCGCGAAGATTCTCTCAAAACTCTACGAGGGTTACCTCGCGCTCGTTGCAACGACCGGACGCATGACCGGCCGCGACGCTGTCGTCGTGCTGACCGAGCGGCTGCGCGCGGATAGCGCCCTTACGGCCGCGCTGCGCACGAAGCACCGCTTCGCCTTTGTGGACGACGCCGCGGAGCTCACGGTGGCGGAACTGCAGCTGCTGCGGGCGATTTTCGGCGACGGGCTCTCCGGCGTCACGCTATGCGGCGACCCGGCCTCCGCTATTTCCTGCGTGCGCATTGCGCTGGGCGACGGCGCCTTCAGGCCAGCAACGCATCGCGTCGACCTCAAGCGTCAGTACCGTTCGCCGGACGCAACGAAGCTCTCGCTGCATCGCGCGCGCACGCCGCGCGACGAGGCGACATCGATCGCGCAGTACGTTCGGGCGCGTCTGGACGCGGGAACCCCGGCGCACCGCATTGCCGTGCTCTTCCGGTCCATTCGCGACGTTGAAATCTACGAGAAAACGCTGCTCGAGCACGATATACCCGTCGTCACCGGCGGAGATCTGAACGTCTTCGCGGATCGTCGCGCTCTCGACGCCATGGCATTACTGTGGAACGTGTACGATCCTTTCCGTCACGATTGGCTGCTGCGCACGCTGTCGAATCCCGCACTTGGACTCTCGGACGCATCGCTGGCAATCCTGTGCGGTGAGCCCCCGAGCCCGCAGACACCGTTGTTGACCGTCGTCGAAGAGCCGCCGGCCACGATCCGGCCCAGCCGCTGGGATCCCAAGCGCGATCTACGGCTCGGATGGAACGTCCTGCGCGGCGAGCAAGACACCGCGCTGAGCGAAACCGCCCGCGCGCGGCTCTCGCGCTTTCGCGAGTTACGCGCGCACTGGTTGAAACTCATGGACTCGTCTCCGTTCGAAGCATTTGTGCGGACCGTGTGGTCGGAAGGACTCGCCCGCGAAGGAGCGCCGGCGTCGGCTCGAGCCCGCGCGCAACAACTCGTGTTGCGCCGTCTGCTCGACCGGCTTGGCTCCTTTATTGCCGAGCATCCTGAGGCAGCGATTGCAGACGTCCTAGCGCACGCCGAACACCGCGCCCAAAGCGACTTCGAAGCCTGCGAACCGATCGATGATACCGACGAATGCGTTCGACTGCTGAGCATCGAGGCCGCGCGAGGCTGCGAGTTCGATTACGTTGCGATTGCGGGCGCGTCTGCCGGCTCGTTCCCCTGCTGGTACGCACCCGATGCATTTCTTTTTAGCCCGCGGCTTGGAATGATTCCCAAAGAGAATATGGGAGACGGCCGAGCCTCACGCACCGCCAAGTTTACCTACTACATGTTCGCAAACAAAGCGCGCGAGCGATATAATGGTCGGGAGCGACGCGCGTTTCTCTATGCGCTGGCCCGCGCGCGCTTGGGCGCACTGGTTACCGCTTCGGGCAGGGTCACGAGGGGAACGACGGCGCCGGAATTCCTTGAGGAGCTCCGCGTTTCTGGTTTGCCCGGCATCGTACCATTCTGATGTCGCTTCGGATCGTCGCGGCGGAAACGTATGCACGAATCGTTTTGCCCGAAACCGCCCCTTTATGGGCGGGGAAGCGCGATCTCGAAACCTACGTTGCCAATTCGCTAGAGATCGCCCGCAGCGGATTTGGACGCCGCCATTACCGCACAATGGGAATCGTCGAAGGTAAACGCCTCGTGTCGTCGTTTAAGCGCTATGACCGCTGCATGGAACGCGACGGCCAGCGGCTGCGCGCGTTCGGCATCGGCGCGGTGTTCACGCCGCAGCCATTTCGCAGACGCGGGTATGCCACCGCAATGCTTGGCGAAGCATTAGACGTTGCACGCGCCGAAGGCTACGACCTAGCGTATCTGTTTTCCGACGTACACCCTCAGTTCTATACGGACCTTGGCTTTACCCAAGTTCCATCGCGGTCGATCGTTCTGCGCGCCGATGCGCTGGCGGATAAGCGCCTCACCCTTAAAGCACTCACCGAAGCCGATTGGAATCGCGTGAGCCGTTGTTTTACCTTATGCGCCGGCGGAGGAACGATCTTCGAGCGCACGCCGCTGATCTGGACCTGGATCCGCATGCGGATGCGCCAAGGCTGGGAACATCAAGCGGGCCAAGAAACGAATCTCGCGGTGCGACGCGGGCACGGCATTGCTGCCTATGTTTTGGGCGTACGACTTCCGGAGCGCGACACGTATGTCGTCGATGAATACGGTTACGCCGACGAAGACGCGGCGTTGACGATCCCGGCACTGTTGCGCGCCGCCGCCGGCGATCTCCGGCGCGTGGCCGGATGGCTACCGCCGATTCGAGCGCGTGACCTCGTGCCTAAGGGTTCGGTCCGCAAGCGCCGCACAGCAATTTTCATGCTGGCGCCGCTCTCGTCCAAAGGTGCGCGACTGCCGACCGCGCTAGCCCAAAAGGGAAGGGCCGATCCGTGCTGGGCGACGGACCACATTTGATTTTTAGGTCGGAGGATTGAAATGGGAGTCATCGTTATCGCGTGCTACCGGCCCAAGACAAGCAAGGACGCGGAACTGCTGCAACTGACAAAAGAACACGTTCCGATCCTTCGCGAACAGGGCCTAGTAACGCAGCGCACGCCCATCGTTGCGCGTGCGGAGGACGGCACGCTAATCGAAGTCTTCGAGTGGGAGTCGCAAGAGGCGATCGACCGCGCGCACGAAAACGAGGAAGTGCTTAAGCTTTGGCAGCGGTACGGTGCGCTGTGCGAATACGTCAAACTCGCCGACGTGAAGGAAAGCGCCCAACAGTGGGCGTCGTTCGCGCCCGTCGACTAGAACAAACTTTCTTGGAGCGCCTCGCCCGCCACGAGCGACGCGACGCGCGTCCCTAAAAGCCGTACGGGCGTTCCGCGTAATTCTGCACGACGCAGACAGAGGACGGCGGCCCGAAAGATTCGGCGCGCTTCGCGTGTCGGTTCCTCCAGATGGGTTTGCCGTCCCACGATCGTACGGTCGGAGCGTTTGATCTTCACGCCGACGGTCCGCGCGCTCAAGTCCTCGCGCGCGAGCGATTCAGCGAGTTCTCGCGCGTGATCGCGCAAAATCTCGACCAGGCGAGATTCGTCGCTAACGTCGAATTCGAAGGTTTCTTCGGTTGAAATCGATTTGGTCTCGCGCTCCGACTCGACCGGACGGCGGTCGATGCCCCGTGCAAGCTCGAGCAGCTGCAGCGCCCAGGAGCCAAAGAACTCCCGTAGCCGGCTTTCGTCGAGCTGCGCTAACTCACCGATGGTCGTGATGCCGAATGCCAGCAAACGCGCTTGGGTTTTCGGGCCGATTCCCCAGAGCCGGCCGACCGGCAGCGGTGCGAGAAACTCGGCTTCCGTTCCCGGCGCCACGGCGAGCAATCCGTTCGGCTTGCACGCATCGGAGGCAATTTTGGCAATCATTTTTCCGCTGGCGACGCCGGCGCTGACGGTCAATTGCGTCGATGCGAAAACCTCGTTTCGAAGCGCGACGGCTGCGGCGGTCGCACGTTCGGGCGACATGTCGCCGAGATCGACGAATGCCTCGTCGAGCGAGAGCGCCTCGACTCGGCGATCGTCTCGGCTGAGAATCTCGAAAATCTCCCGTGAAACCGCTTTATATTTCGTCATCTCGGGACGGACGACGACGAGTTGCGGACAAGCGGCGCGCGCCTTGTAGAGCGGCATCGCCGAGCGAACGCCAAACGGACGCGCCTCATACGATGCCGTTAGCACTACGGCTCGCCGGCTATTGCCCGCGATTGCAACCGGTTTGCCCCGTAACGACGGATCGTCGCGAATAGCGACGCTGGCATAGAATGCGTCGACGTCAAAATGCGCGATCACGCTTGCTCGCGACGCCGCCGCCGCTGCGCCTTCTCGCGGTTTCCGCAGGTCATCATGCTGCACCAAGCGCGCGAAGCGTTCTTCGAGCGGTCGTAATACGCGTATCGGCAAGTGCCCTTGCGGCAGGCACGCAGGCGGCGAAACGTTCCGTCCGCAACCGCGTCGTAAAGAATTGCAATAAGCGCTGCGATCGTCGCTTCTGCACCCGTTCCCGAAGCACGCAATACCGGCGAGCAGCTTTCTACGCCAAAGGTAAGCTTGGCGCCGCGGACGTACGGCTCCAACGCACTCCAAGCTTGTCGTTCATCGCACTCACCGTTGTTTGCGAAGAGCACGTTGCGCAGGGCTTCGCGGAAAGCCCGCAAACGCTCCACGCCCGAACGGCTCAGGCTGCTGGGAAGACCGTGCGCGCGGCACCACGCTGAGGCCTCGCCCGCTGTCGCCAGGCGGTCCGGGCCGTCCGGAAGGTCGAGCGAGTTCACGAACTCGCGCAGAATCTCGAGTTGCCCTGCTGCCTCAACCGGTTCGAGCGCGCTCATTTTCCCCTGTCATGCACCGGCAAAATCACTTGACAAGTTACTGTAACCACCGTATAATCATAGCAGGTTACTAAACGTCAATCAAGAGGCCCGAAAAATATGTTCCGCGATCCCATCCGTACGACGCCCCTCGTCGCCGACATCAGCGATGTCAACTTACGGCTACGCGTCATGCGCGCTGACTCAGCCCTCTTCGAGACGTCGGATTTCAGGCTACCCAACCTGCACGTTCGCTAGGGAGCCTCTGAAAAGATTCCCAGGCCATTCTGGATCGCCAGGATCGTTTGCACGTTGCGGATATCGTCCTCGTTGTTTCCCGGCGTTTCGAGGATAGCCGGCTTTTCGCGCAGCTCAGGGCGGCCCAATAACGCGCGAAAGCCGTCGAAACCAATGTTTCCTTCACCGATGTGCCAATGGCGATCGCGGCTGGCTCCGAGCTCGACTTGCGTATCGTTGAAGTGAAACATCAAGATGCGATCGAGACCGATTTGCTCGTAGGCGCGCTCGAGAAACGCTCCGACCCCGCCTTCCGAATTAATGGCGTATCCGGAAGCCCACGCATGAGCGGTGTCGAGGCAAACGCCGAGCTGCGGGTGATCGACGGATCTTACTACGGCGCCAAGCTCGTCGAGCGTCCCGCCGGCCAGGTTTCCCGCACCGGCCGAATTTTCGAGCACGAGCAAGACGCCCGGCCCAATCGTTTTCAGCGCCGATTCGAGCGCGCGGCAAATGGCCACGAAGCCGCGGTCGCGATCGCGCGTCCCGTACGAGCCCAAGTGCGTGTTGACAAACCGTATGTCGCCCCGCGAGGCCACCGCCAAATCCGCCTGCACTAACCGCAGCGAGCCATCGTAGATCTTCCGATCGTCGCTTGCGAGATTTACCAGGTACGGCGTGTGTAGGGCGCAGAGTCGAATGCCTGCCTCGGCGCGCAGCCGCGCAAAATTCTCAAGTGCGAGAACGTTGACCGCGCTGGGGCGATAACTGCGCGGATTCGAGGAAAAAATTTGTATGGCGCTGCACCCGGCGGCCTTCGCATGCTCGACCGCCTTGACATAACCGCCGGCGACTCGCACGTGAAGCCCGACGATCACTGTGCCCAGGGAGCCTCCGAAGAAGTCGCTGCATCGATCACAGCGTGCATTTTCGCCACAGATCGAGGCGCGACCGAGGCACGCTCCTGCACGTCCTGTGCTCGCGTGCATTGCGGACCTCCGTGTCCGGAAGGAGCATAGCAAAGCGCTCTGTGACCGAGGGCGCAACGACGACATGCGGCGAAAATGCCGCTGCCCGAAGGGTTTGAGTGCAAAACCGCCATCTGCGTCGTCAACGGCTCGGTCACATACCGCTGCGGGTATGCTTCCTCGCCGTTTTCTCGCGTCTGGCGGCTTTGCGACTCAAACGATCGGTACACTGACGTCTTCGGAGGCTCCCAAGTTCAACTCCAGTGCCTGACCGGGATCGAGCTCGACTTCCGGAAGCTCGTCCAGCGAGCGCAAGCCGAAGGACTCTAAGAAAAACGGGGTCGTTTTGTACTGCATCGGGCGCCCAACGACGTCTTTGCGCCCCGCCTCCGCGATCAGGTTCCGATCGAGCAACGTACTGACGACGCTGTCCGAATTGACGCCGCGAATCGCTTCGATTTCGCTTTTGGTGACGGGTTGCATATTCGCCACGATCGCGAGTGCTTCCATCGCGGGCACCGAGAGTGTCGTCTTCGGTGGCAAGAGATAGGCTTCAACGGCATTGCGCGCGAGCGGCGAGGTTGCAAAGCGGTACCCGCCGCCGACCTCACGCAGCACGATGCCACGATCTGCGTAATCCGTCTCGATTCTCTGCAACGTTGCCGCAACTTCGACTTCCGCCGCCCGCACGAGTTTGGCCAGCTCCTTTATTGAAAGCGGTTCCGAGGCGACGAAAAGCAGGGCTTCTACCGGCGCGGTCAACTGCAACACGGCCTCTTCCAGCGTTGCGACGTCCTCGATGTGCTGCGAACTCACGCTTCGACTTTACCGGCCTTGTATGCGACGAGCCGAATATCGTCAAACGGCTCTCGTTGCTCGAATGCAATACGATGGCGCGCAATAAGTTCCAGCAACGCGAGAAAGGTCACGACGATGACCTCGCGCGTCATGCCGAGCTCGTGACAGAGGCTCGAAAACAAGACCTCGCCGCGCTCCTTGATACGCCGTGTAATGTAGTCCATCGAGGCAATGAGCGAAACGCGCTCCCGCGCGATCGACCGTTTCTCCGGGCGGGCTTGGCTCAGCATGGTAATGAAGGCGCGCTTGAGTTTTTGCGGGTCGATCTCGTACCGCTGCACGACCTCTCCGGCCGGATCGCCCGATTCGCGATAGAAAAAGCTACTCGCTTCGTCCTGCCGTGAGCGCAGTTGCTCGCCGAGCTCGCGATATTTTGAATAGGCAATCAGTCGCCGCCGCAGCCGCTCCTCGACCTGCTCGGGCGTTTCGGCTTCGTCGTCGATGAATTCTTGCGGAATCGGCGGTAATAGCGCCTTGGATTTTAGGAACACGAGCGTTGCGGCAATGACCAAGTATTCGCCCGCGATCTCGACGTCGAGTGCCTCCATCATCCGCACGTAGTCGAGATACTGCTCGGCGACGGTGGCGAGCGGCACGGTTGCGATGTCGAGCTGCTGTTCTTTGATCAGGCTCAAGAGCAAATCGAGCGGGCCGTCAAAAACGTCGAGTTGCACGCGACAGCCACCCTGGTCGACCACCAGGGCTTGGGTCGTTTCGTTCTCGCTCAAGAGGTTTTTTGCTCGGCGATTCGGGCGAGCGCCGGAGCTTCGCCGAACGCTTGCGGGTGGGATACGAGAAAATCGAGTGCGATGTCCACGAGACGCTTCTCGTTAACGTATTTCAGCGTTTTGCGCGCTTGCGCCAAATCAAACCAACGCGCGTCGTCGACCTCGTGATCGTGGTTGGATGGATCGCCCGAGAGGTAGCGCATCAAAAAGAACGTCACCGATTTGCGGTGCTTGGCCTTACCAACGTAGAACCAGTACGAGATCTCGTTGAGGCGGGTCACAATCTCGCCCCAGCACCCGGTTTCCTCGCGCACTTCGCGCAAGGCCGCTTGCTCGTTTGATTCGCGCGCCTCGACGTGACCTTTCGGCAGCGTCCAAATGCGCGGCGGAGCACCACGCCCGATCAAGAGAGCATCGTACGTCGAATCCCGACGCCGCAGGAGCAGACCGCCCGCCGACACCTCGTACTTGATCCGCATGCAACAAACCCGTGCTCTAGGACGTGCAAGGGGGCCGCAATTCGAGCCCCCTGATTACCCTCATTATAGCTTTTGACCTCAAGAAGGGCCTGCCGGAAGGATATGCCTTTTCCGTGGGCATTTCGCCCGCTTCCTCTACCAAGCATATCGGCCTGCGGTACACCACGGGCTCGTACCGGAAGAGCGTCTTACCGCCGCCATCCTGCGCCGGGCTTAGCCCTTGCGCTGATGGAGCGAGAAACGATTGCCTTCCGGGTCGGTGACGAAGACCGCGGAGCAATTGGGAAACTCGTGTAACTCGCTCACCGGTACGTTATGCGCGATGAGCTTTTCGCGCAGCGCGCCAATATCGTCGACCTCGAACGCAGCGCCCGTCGACGTCCCGGGTGTAAACCCTAACCCTTCACCGTTCCCGACGCCGAAAGCAGTCGAACCGACATTGAACTCCACCCAATGTTCGCCAAACGATTGTCCGAGCTGGAGGCCGACCGCGTCGCGATAAAAGGCGACCGCGCGCGGAACATCGCGCACCGAGTACGCGACAAATGCCATGTCTTTAACCATTTGAGTTCTCTCCTTGCCAGCGTAGGTCGGGTTGCCGTGCCGCGCGGGTCTCGTCCACGCGACCGACAACGGTGGTGACGGGGGCATCGAGGATCGACTGCGGATTCTCGTGGGCGGTCTGCACGATCTCGCGTAACGCGTGGACGAAGCCGTCCAGCGTTTCCTTTGATTCGGTTTCCGTCGGCTCGATCATCAAACATTCGGGAACGATCAACGGGAAATACATCGTGGGCGCCATGAAGCCTCGATCGAGGAGTGCCTTTGCAATATCGAGCGCCTTCACACCGGTTTCGCGCTTGAGCTCCTGCGCCGAGACAACGAACTCGTGCCGGCAAATCTCCGGATACGGTGTGGTTAAGAATGCCGCGATCTTGACGCGCAGGTAGTTCGCGTTGAGTACCGCAAGCTGCGAGACGCGCGCTAAACCCTCGCCGCCGTTTGCATAAATGTAGGCCAGTGCGCGCACCGCGTGCGCGAAATTCGACCAAAACGATCGCATCGGCCCAATCGATTTCGGCCGATCGAAGTCCAGCCGAAACGACATGCGGTCGCTCGCGGCGGCGTTGCCGTTGCCATCCGTTCTTGGGGTCGCGACGACCAGCGGCGTCGGCAGAAAATCGGTTAAGTGCGCTGCCACGCCCACCGGGCCGTGCCCGGCCCCACCGCCGCCGTGCGGAATGGTAAACGTCTTGTGCGTGTTGAGGTGCATGAGATCGAAGCCCATGTCACCCGGCCGTACATTGCCCATAATCGCATTAGCGTTGGCGCCGTCGTAATACATCAAGCCGCCGGCAGCATGAACGGCCGCGGTGATTTCGTGCACCTGATCTTCGAACAGCCCGAGCGTGTTGGGATTGGTCATCATGCAGACGGCCGTATCGGGACCGAGCACTTTGCGAAGCTCGTCGAGGCTAACGCGGCCGCGCTCGTCGCTTGGCAGCGAGATGACCTTGAAACCGCACATTGCCGCGGAGGCCGGGTTCGTGCCATGCGCCGTGTCGGGAACGATAACGTTAACGCGCTGCGTTTCGCCCCGTTCCTTAAAATAGCGCTTGGCGATCAGCAACGCGGCCAGCTCTGCATGCGCACCCGCGGCCGGGTTCAGCGAAAACGCGGCCATCCCAAAAAGCGAGCTTAAGCTGCGTTCGAGCTCGTACATCACCTGCAGCGCACCCTGCGCCAACTCGTCGGGCGCGTACGGATGCAGTTCCGCAAAGGCCGGTTTGGCGGCCATTGCATCGTTGACGCGCGGGTTGTACTTCATCGTGCATGATCCCAGCGGATAGAAGCCGAGATCGATGCCGAATGTCCGATGCGACAGGCGCGTGAAATGACGCACGACGTCGAGCTCGCTGTTGTCCGGCAATGGTAATTCGTCGCGCAACACCGCCGCCGGCAAGAAGTCCTGGGCGGGCTTGCCTTGCGCTACGTAGCGGTTGGCTCGGCCGTCCTGGCCGAGCTCGAAAATCAAAGGCGTGCGTGTAGGATCAGACGCCGGCACCGACACGTACGACCTCCTCTAAGACGGAAGCGCAGACGGAAATGTCGTCGCGCGTCGTGAGCTCGGTGGCGGTCATCAGAACGCATGACGCGAGCTCAGGATAGAATTTTCCGAGCGCGATGCCGCCGAGAATTCCCCGCTCCTGCAATGCGCTGAGGACGAGCGTCGCATCTTGATGCACGTCCAGCACGAACTCGTTGAAAAACGGAGCGTCGAATTTCAAGTTGACCCCGGCGACGCTGGAAACGGCGGTCGCGAGATCGCGCGACCGCTCGAGATTGAGCGCCGCCACGTCGCGCAAACCCGTTTTCCCCATCAATGCGAGGTAGATCGTCGCGATGAGCGCGCAGTGGGCCTGATTGGTGCAGATGTTCGACGTCGCACGCTCGCGCCGGATATGCTGCTCGCGCGCCTGCAACGTCAGCACGAACGCCGTGCGCCCGGCCTTGTCGACGCTTCGGCCGACCAATCGCCCGGGAATGCGGCGCATGTGGGCTTTCGTTGATGCGATGAAGCCGGCATAGGGCCCGCCGTAGGCCACCGGAATACCGAAGCTCTGCGCCTCGCCGACCACGATCTCGGCTCCCCACGACGCGGGCGTCGCGAGCACGGCCAGTGAGAGCGCCTCGGCAACGACGGCAATGGGAATGGCTTCGCTGGCCACGACCGCATCGAGCACTTGGCGTGAAAGCGCATCGACATTGCCAAAGAAATTCGGCGACTGCAGCGCCACCGAGGCGTACTCGTTTGCAGCAACCGCCGCTTTGAGCTCGCCAAGATCGGTCGTTCCGCCGGCTGTGACATCGATCTCGTCGATCGTGACGTCGAGACCGTCACAATACGTCTTTAGAACGGCGCGATAGTTCGGATGGATCGCGCGCGAAACGAGGAGCTTCCGTCGTCCGGTCTCGTTGAGCGCCATGATTGCGCCTTCGGCGAGTGCCGTGGCGCCGTCATACACCGATGCGTTAGCGATGTCCATTCCCGTCAGCAAACAAATGTATGTCTGCCACTCGTAGATCGCCTGAAGGTATCCCTGCGATACCTCGGCTTGATATGGAGTATATGACGTGAGAAACTCGCCGCGCATCGCCAAAGCGCCAATTGCCGGCGGCACGTAGTGCCGGTACGAACCGGCGCCCAGAAACGAACGGTATTCTACAGCACGGTTCTTGCGCGCGAAGTGATCGAAACGCTGACCGATCCCGTATTCGGGCAAAGCCGGAACAACGTCAATCCGTTCTTTGAGCGCGATCTCTTCGGGAACGCGAAGGAGGTCGTCGAGTGACTCGACGCCGATCGCTTCCAGCATTACTGCAATATCGGCTTGCGTATGTGGCGTATACACACCCGTCACCCATTAATCCGTTGCAATCTTTTCATACTCGGCCGGAGAGAGCAGCTTGCCGGTGTCGGCGGGATTGGAAACCCGCAGCTTGAGCAGCCACCCGTCGCCGTACGGATCTTTGTTGACGACGGCCGGGTCAGTGTCGAGCGTGGCGTTGACTTCTAACACTTCGCCGGCAATCGGCGTGAACAAATCGGAAACGGCTTTGACCGACTCGATGACGCCGACGTTCCCGAACTGTTCGAGCTTCGAGCCCACCTTGGGCAGCTCCACGTAGACGATATCGCCCAACGACGTTTGAGCGTAGTCGGTGACGCCGACGATTGCGGTATCGCCATCCATCTTGACCCACTCGTGCTCTTTGCTGTACAGCAGATTCTCCGGCACGGACACGACAATCTCTCCTCTAAAAAAGACGATGCCGGCTATTTCTGCCGCCGGTAGAATGGCAGCGGCACGACCGTAGCACCGTGCGCGACCCCGCGGATTTCCACGGTAAGGCCCGTTCCAACCGCTGCAACATCAGCCGCAACCAGAGCGGTTGCAACGTTCTTGTTTCCGAGCGAAGGAGCTACCGAGCCGCTACGAATTTGGCCGACGTCGCGACCCTGGCATGAAACGCGGTAGCCCTCACGAGCCGGAGTGCGTCCGCCCATCACGAGTCCGACGATTCGGGAGAAGTCGTCACGCTGGAGCTGAGCGGCCAGCGCATCTTTACCAATGAACTGCGTCTTGTTGAATTTGATTGCCCATGACTGCCCGGCTTGAACCGGCGTGATCTCTTCGGTCAGCTCGTGCCCGTACAGCGGCATGCCGGCTTCCAAACGGAGGACGTCACGCGCGCCGAGCCCACACGGCTCGAGCCCTTCGCTCGCGTGGGCTTCCAGCAGCGCATTCCAGAGCTCCGGCGCGCGATCTCCGTCGACAAACAATTCGAAACCGTCTTCACCGGTGTAGCCCGTGCGGGCGATCACCGTGGGTACGCCGTTAACGCGAGCTTCCGCGCTAAAATAGTATTTCATCGAGGCGAGATCGAGATCGCCGACGTGCGGCTGCAACATCGCTGCGGAGCGGGGACCTTGAATGGCGATCAAGGCCGCACTGCCGTGCCGGTTCTCCAGACGTACGCCGCTTTTGGGAAGATGGTGGTTGAGATGGTCCCACATCTTGCGGGCATTGGCTCCATTCACGACGAGCAGCCAGCGGCCGTCAAGGCGATAGAAAATCGTGTCGTCGTGCGCGCCCCCATCTTCGTTGCAAAAAATATTGTAGCGTGCTTGGAGCGGCTTCATCGATTCGACGGCATTGGTCGCGAGCGTATCGGCCCACGCGCCGGCGGCATCGCCCTCGAGCACGAACTGGCCCATGTGCGAAAGATCGAACAAGCCGGCGCGATGCCTGACCGCGTCGTGTTCCTTTAGAATGCCGCCGTACTGCACCGGCATTTCAAATCCGGCGAATGGCACTAAGCGCGCGCCGAGCCGCACGTGCTCGTCGTAGAGAGGCGTCCGCATTAGGGTCTGCGCGTGGATCATTTGCGCGGGCGTTCTTCCGGATAGCTGTTGAGGAAATTCAGGGTCGCGTGCGCGACCATTTTTTCGCCGCTGCGCACGTTGACTTCACCGTAGACGACTCGCCGCCCCGACTTAAGCACGCGCGCCTCTGCCACTAAATCGTTCGGCGGTAGTGCGGGCGCGAGAAAGTTGCACTGCAGCGAAACCGTGGTGGTGTCTTGCTCGCGGCCGTAGATCGAGGCAAGCGCAACGTAAAAAACGGTGTCGCAGAGGCTGACAATTGCGCCACCATGAACCGCGCCGGTTCCGTTGGTAATCTCTTCGCGAAACGGCATGCGCATGACCGCCCTGCCGCGCTCCACGCTCTCGAGTTTGAGGTCGAGCAGCAAGACGAAGTTTCCGCGCTCCTTTTCCCACGCGTGCGGGGCCGAACTGTAATCGATGGTCATCTCTATAGTTGCGTTCAGGAAAGGGCCGCTCTATCCCCGTGCGCGGATCGATTCGAAGGCTTCACGGAAGTTCAGCGTCCCGCCGTGCAGCCACTGTGCACCGTCGACGGAGAGCGTCGCGCCGCTAATCCATGCCGCCTCCTGCGACGAAAGCCACAGTGCAGCCCGCGCGATATCTTCGGGCTCACCGAGACGCCCGAGCGGCACCGCCGCGCGCACTCGTTCCTCGACGTTTCCAACGCTCCACAGGTTTTTGTCGGTGCCTTCGGTGTGGACCGGACCGGGTGCGATGGCATTGGCGCGAATCCCAAACCGTCCCCATTCCGCTGCCAGCGTACGCGTCATCGCGAGAACTCCGGCCTTGGCACTGGCGGAATGCACTGCGCCGGGCTCGCCGCTCCATGCATAGGCCGCAATGATATTGAGGATCGAGCCCTTGGCTGCCGCGAGTGCGCTGAACGCAAAGCGGGAGCAGTAAAATGTTCCGAGCAGCACGATGTCGACGACGCTCTTAAAACCATTGGGTGAAAGCTCTTCCGAAGGGCACACAAAATTACCGGCGGCGTTGTTGATCAGCACGTCGATGCGGCCCGTACGCGCAACGATCTCGCTCATAACGGCTTCGACGCGTGCAGGGTCGCGGACGTCGGCCGAGAGGCCAAAAGCTTCTCCGCCTTCCTTTTGAATATACTGCGCGGTTTCGTCGAGCTTCTCTTGACGCCGGCCGACGACGCATACGTGCGCTCCCTCCACGCCGAAACCAAGCGCCATTGCGCGGCCGAGTCCCGTGCCGCCCCCCGTGACGACGACCGTCTTGCCCGAAAATCGAGGTTGCGTCAAAACGTGTCTCCCGCAGCGGCAAGAGCGCGACGCAGGTAGAGCGGTAGCGAAAAGAGCCGCCGATGCGTGACCGCGTCGTAGAAAAAACTCTCTCCGAGCAGCCGTTTGCAATACGCGTCGATGATGGCCGGATCGAGCGCCGCAAGATCGGCGCGATCGCTGCAAGCGAGGAAGGCCCAATCGGTATCGAATGCCGGCACGTGCGTGAAGTAGGACGAGACGTGCTTATAATGGCGTCGCAACGTGCGCGCCATCTTGCAGTGCAACGAATGATTGTGAAACGATGCGGTGCTGGCTTGCAGCACGTAGGTGCCATCTTCGGACAGGCGCTGTTTAATCAATCCGAAAACGTCATCGTTAAACAGCGGGTTGCTGGGCGAGCCTTCAAGCGGTTCCGTCAGGTCGGACACGATCGTTCCGTACCGACGAGCGTCACCGCGCATGAACGCGAGCGCCTCGCCAACGATCACTTTCGCACGCGGGTCGTCGAAGGCACCAGCGGACCATTCAGGCAAATGCTTTTTCGAAAGCTCGACGACGAGGCCGTCAATATCGACCATGGTCGCGCGTCGGACGTCAGGACTGCGCAGCACTTCGCGCAGTGTCGCTCCCTCGCCACCGCCCAAGATCAGCACCTCGCTTCGGTCCTGCGCGGCAGCAAGTGCGGGGTGCACTAAGCTCTCGTGGTAGATTTTTTCGTCGCCCTGCGAGCTCTGCGTATCGCCGTCCAGAACGAGCATTTTCCCGA
Source organism: Vulcanimicrobiota bacterium (assembly GCA_963752765.1). Taxonomy (GTDB): domain Bacteria; phylum Vulcanimicrobiota; class Vulcanimicrobiia; order Vulcanimicrobiales; family Vulcanimicrobiaceae; genus JAFAHZ01. Next base: position 84,518 of record CAVVZD010000007.1, on the reverse strand, counting down.
AAACCGGCGTGTCGATGATGGCGACTTGTTGAAATTCAGAATGGCCCGCGAAAAAGACTCGATCGATCGCGTGCTGATGCAGCTCCGTAGGCGCGAACTCCTCAACATACCATTGCCAGTGCTCGGTCTTGGGCATCGGAAGCGCTTGCATTGGACGAAGTGCCGCCGCCAACCTATAGCCGCTCCAAAGAAAGAACCTCGCGAGTGGCGAGGTTCTCTTCATTGTTCCCTAAGGAGCGTTTTCTACGATTACGAAAACCAGTGCTTACATGCAGGCGATGTTGAAGAACAGTGCGCCTTCCGGCAAGCCGTTCATGAAGAAAACGCCTACTTCCGAGGCCGGAATCTTGTAGCTGATCGTGTTACCTTTAATTGTCGCCTCGAGCGGCGTTGACGACCACTTATACGTCGTACCACTGGGCTTGAGCGCTGAGAGCGTACAGGACGAACTCGAAAGCTTCTTCTTGCTGCTCGTCGTGAACACCAGGTTGCCGCTCTTGAAATTCAGGTGGTTGAAACCGTTGACGGCCTCAACGTAGATCACCGATTTCCCGACCAGCGCTTTCGAAACCAACGGAAACGCTTTGTGTTTCCATTTTTCAATGTCCTTGGCGCTTCCGCCAACCGCATCGACGATCGCAAAAGTCTTATGTTTTCCCGTGTTGACAGGAAGCGTTACCGTTTCGGTAATGCCCTGGTAGGCCTTCAGTTTAATCGTTTCACCCTTGGGGGGCAGCTTCGTGACGTCGCAGGAGCCCTTAAAAATCCACGCTGGCTGGACCGCAGACGTGTAGCACGGATTCGTTTTGTTAGCAATTGTTTGGAATGAGGAAAAGGGCGCGCTGCCCTGCGATGGCACGATGCCGTGTCCACCGCACGCAACCAGCGCTACCGATGTAGCGGCCGCCGCGATTCCGGTGTGAATTATCGAAAAACGCATAATGGAACTTTCACCTCGCAGAGAGCAAAGACCGGAAGATTGTTGCAGTTTGGACGAACAACGAAAGGCGCCTGCCAAACGTTGCGCGCCTCTGCCTGCGCCGCCGGGCGAACTAAGCGCTCATTACTGCGACATCGCGATCGACGCCGAACACGTGCGTGAAATCGCCGTCGCTCTTTTCAATTCCGCGTTTGATTTCGGTGGTAAGAACACTTGTAGCGTCGAGCGCTCCAGCGGCGTGCCGACAAGCCAACCACGGATCGGTGTGGTCGCCGCACGTGTAAAAATCCATCGCCGCGTAGCCTTTCTCTGGCCAGGTGTGGATGGACAGATGCGATTCGGCCAGTATGACCGTGCCGGAAACACCTTGGGGCTCAAAACGATGAAACGCGCTTTGCATGACCGTCGCGTTGGCGGCTTTGGCCGCCTCGATCATCATGGAATGGATGCCGTCGACATCCGAAAGCAGCATCGGGTCGCAACCCGAAAATTCGCACACAATGTGCCGACCGAGTGCTTTCAATTTTCCAGGTCTCCTTGACCCTCGGGGGAATCCCACCTCCGGACTTCGTCGGCTGGCGCCTGCAGTGCAGTCACGTCCCCGACCTATCGGCGAACTCTTGCCGGCGCTTTTATGCGGTGCGCGAGCGTCCCGCCGCGATGGCGCGAATGGGCGCGCCCTCCCAAAAACCGTGACCACAAATGATACGGCCCCGACCCCCCCTTGTAAAGCCCATCCCAGGCGAATTTTCGCAGGGCAGCCAAATAATCAAGCTACTACTTCACAATCTTGACTATATAGAGGAAGGGCGGTACGCTCGAAGGGCAATGGCGACGAAACTCGATACCCGCGTTTCCCCTCAGGAACTGATCGAGGACTACCGGCACGGTTTTCACGATGCTGAGAACTACGTCTTCAAGTCAGACAAGGGCCTGACGCCCGAAATCGTGGCGCGAATCAGCGATATGAAGGGTGAGCCGGCGTGGATGCGCGAGTTCCGGCTGAAGGCCTACGACCTTTTTATAAGCAAGCCCATGCCGACTTGGGGTGACAGCAAGCTGCTGTCGGAGATCGATTTCGACAATATTCACTACTTCGTGAAGTCGACGGACAAGACCGAGCGCTCGTGGGACGACGTTCCCGACGACATCAAGCGGACGTTCGACCGATTGGGCATTCCCGAAGCCGAGCGTAAATTTTTGTCCGGCGTTTCGGCACAGTACGAATCGGAAGTCGTCTACCATAGCGTCAGCAAGGAGCTCGATGCGCAGGGTGTGCTGTTTTGCGACATGGACACCGCCATCAAGCTTCATCCCGAAATCGTTCGAAAGTACTTGGCGACGGTGATTCCGCCGGGCGATAACAAGTTCGCGGCGCTCAACTCGGCCGTCTGGTCGGGTGGATCGTTTATCTACGTGCCACCGGGCGTCGAAGTCAAAATGCCGCTCCAAGCCTATTTCCGGATCAACGCCGAGAACATGGGCCAGTTCGAGCGCACGCTCATCATCGCCGACAAGGGCGCTAAGGTACACTATATCGAGGGATGCACCGCGCCGAAGTTTTCCACTTCTTCGCTGCACTCGGCGGTCGTCGAGTTGATCGCCATGGAAGATGCGTCGATTCGTTACACGACGATCCAGAACTGGTACCGCAATATCTTCAATCTCGTTACCAAGCGTGCCATCGCGTACCGGAATGCCACGGTGGAGTGGGTGGACGGGAACATCGGCTCGCGTCTCACGATGAAATATCCGTCGATTTACCTCATGGGTGAAGGCGCGCGGGGCGAGATTCTGTCGGCGGCGTTTGCCGGCGAAGGGCAGCACCAGGATGCCGGCGCCAAAGTCATTCACGTGGCGCCAAATACGACCTCGGTCGTGACGAACAAAAGCGTCAGCGCGCACGGCGGAAAGACCACCTATCGCGGGTTGGTTGAGATCCATCCGGGTGCGGCGGGAGCCAAGACACGCGTTCGCTGCGACGCACTCATCATGGACGATCAATCGTCGAGCGATACCAAGCCGACGATGAAGATTCACGAGCAGCGCTCGACCGTCGAGCACGAGGCCAGCGTTAGCAAGATCGGCGAGGATCAGCTCTTCTACGCGATGAGCCGCGGTCTATCTGAGGCCGATGCGACCGCAATGATCGTCAATGGTTTCTTCGACTTCTTCGTCAAGGAGCTGCCGATGGAATATGCGGTCGAGCTCAATCGCCTGGTCAAGATGGAGATGGAAGGGGCCGTGGGCTGACGCGACACAAGGTCGCGAAGAAATCCGAGATAGCGCCGGGCACCACCCGGCGCGTTCTTGCGGATCGTAACGGAGTTCTGCTCTGCAACGTCGACGGCGCAATCTATGCCATCGAGGACATTTGCACGCACGACGGCGGCCCCCTCGACCAGGGAACGCTCGAGGGTGAGTGCGTCGTCTGCCCCCGTCACGGTGCGACGTTCGACGTACGCACCGGTGACGCACTGACGTTGCCTGCGGTCGTACCGGTGATGACCTTCCCGGTCTACGTCGAAGGCGACGACGTGTACGTCGAAACGTAGCGCACCCGCTGCAAGTCGCTTGAGAACCGTCGGACGCATCGCTGCCATCGTTGTGCTCGCAGCCGCAGCGATCGTTGCCGTCTTCTTCGTCAACGTTGCGGTCGGCATGCGCGCGCATGCGCGCTACGCGGGAACGATCTCCGGTTTGCCGCTGCGTTCGGCCCTCTCGATCCTTCGCGACGACCGCGGCGTTCCGCACATCATCGCCGCCAACGACGGCGATCTCTACTTCGCACAAGGCTACGTCGAGGCATCGGATCGCCTGTTCCAAATGGATCTCGAGCGCCGCTTCGTCGAAGGCCATCTAGCGGAGGTCTTCGGCGGCGTCGCACTTCCGAGCGACGAAGCCGAACGCTCCGTTCCGGTGCACGCGATCGTTACCGCGCAATGGCAAGGTCTTAACGACCATGCGCGTGCGATTCTCGTCGACTTCAGCAATGGCGTTAACGCCGCCATGGAACGCGAGCCGCTGCCGGTCGAGTTTCGGATGCTCGCGTACCACCCGGGTGCATGGACGCCGCAGGACTCGTTGTCGATCGGAATGGCGGAAGTGCTCGACCTCATCGACGATTGGAATGCGATCGCACCACGCGACACCATCTACCGCCGCGGCGGACAACGGCTTCTGGACGAACGCTTCCCGCTCAGCGATCCTTGTTACGATGCGCCGGTTACCGGCGGGTTAAGAGCCGTAGCGCCCGGCGCAGCATGTCCGCAGCGCGGCTGGCTCATCCGTGAGTTACGCGATCGTCGCCCGCCTATCGGGAGCAATCAGTGGGCAGCCGGCGCAACTCGTTCGCTGACACATCGCGCGCTTCTGGCTAACGACCCACATCTCGCGCTTTCGATTCCCGGGATTTGGTATCTCGCCGATCTGCGTGCGCCTAATCTTCACGTCGCCGGAGCAACGCTCTCAGGCGTTCCCGGCATCATTCTTGGCCATAACGAGTTTCTCGCCTGGGGTATGACCGACGCAACGGTCGCATCACTCTCGGTCTTCGAACCGCCCGCGCAACTCGACCCATCGGGCTGGCGAACCGAAACGATCGGCGTGCGCTTCGGCAGCAACGTTACGAAACGGTACTACAGCACCGCGCGCGACTTCGGGGTCACGACGGAAGACGGCCGGTTCGTTCTCGTGCGGTGGCCGGCATACGAGCATCCGGCCTTCGCGGGAACGACGTTCGACGATTTTGCGCGAGCGCGCTCGGTCGAAGACGGCATCGCTGCATTGCGATCGTTTCAAGGCCCCGCTCACAACTTCGTGCTCGCCGACACGGCGGGTCGCGTCGCGTACGTTTTGGCCGGACCCATCCCCAACGATCCAGTCTGGGCAACGCATTTCCATCCGGCTCGCGACCTGTCCCGAACGTTTCCGGTCGTTGCGTTCGAGCGATTGCCAAAAGTCGTGCCGTCGCGCGATGGCGTCGTCTGGTCGGCGAATAACCAAATGTACAGTCCCGGCTACCCGTTGCGGCTCAGCCCTCAATTTGCGCCGCCCTATCGCGCTTATCGAATCGCACAGCTGCTGCGCGCGCGCAAGAAGTACGACATCGGGTACTTCGCAGACATGCAGATGGACGCGCTCTCACTTCCCGAACGCGAGCTGGCGCACCGGCTTGCAGCGCAGCTGCGAAAGCAGCAGCCCGCCACGGCGGCAACGCTCGCCGGCTGGAACGGTGAAATGACCGGCGATTCCACTACCGCGACGATGGTGCAAGCGATTCGGCTGCAGTTGACCCAGGGCCAGCGATTGCGCATGCCAGCCGTTCTGGCGAAGCTTCGAAATACGCGTGCGGCGCCGCACGTCGACGTCTTGCCGTCGCCCGATCCTTGGAGCGCCGCCGGCTCCGTTCGGGTGTTTCACAAACTGTCGGCGCTCGGGATCGACGTCCTCAACGGTGTGACGTTGCCGGGTTACGGCGACGCGTATACCTTGCACGTGCAATATCCAGGCTATTCGCAGAGTTTTCGCGCCGTCTGGGACGTCGGCAACTGGGATGCGGGCGGAATTACGCTTCCCCAAGGCGAGTCCGGCGAGCCCGGATCAATCCATTACACCGATCAAGCCGCAGCATGGATTGGCGGCCAGCTTTGGCCGTTGCCGTTTTCTGAAGCGGTCGTGAAACGAACCGCGGTCGACCGCGAAATGCTTCTGCCCTAAGGTTCGGGATCTTCGGCGAGGCTCATGCGAGGCATCCCGCGAGGATACGAAGATGGTTTCTTCATGTACTGCTCCGAGAGCACTGCGAGGTACTCGAAATTATCCCAAACACCCGGGACTAGGCGGCGTCTAATGCGCGTGATCGGAAGAAGTTGCTCCCAACTCCTCAACACAACCGAACACCAGAGATCGCACGCAATGGTTCGATCGATAATATTGAAGCGCACGAACGCGCCCATGCTTTCGAAAAAGTTCGCCACGTTCCCGGCCAGCCGAAGCTCGTCCGGGAAGTGCGGCCGCGCGAGCTTTTCTTGCACCGAAGGGTCTTTCAGCAACTCCGGAAGTACCGTCGCGATAAATCGCCGAGCGTCCTGAAACTCGTCGGACTCCAGAGTTTCGCGACATTCGGTAAGAGCGATAATTTGGTTGCTGCCGCGAGTGTGGCGCAGCTGCATTAGCGCGGCAACGGCTGAAGCCGCAATCACAACGAACGTTCCTAACGAAGCCAGGGCTGTAACCCACTCGGGCGACATGTCCGCCTCCTTACCTATCCGTGGCCTAGACAGTACTACGTTGTTTTCAACAATGACTGCAAGTGCTTAACGTGGGCCGTAAAGGCGTCGCGACCCGCCCTTGTTAGACGATAGCGCGTTAGCGGCCGGCGATCGACGAAGCTTTTTTCCTCGTCGATGTAACCGGCCTCGACGAGTTTTGCGAGATGCGCACCGAGATTACCGTGGCTAACCTCCAGCGAACGTTGAAGCTCGGAGAATGTCACCCAGCGCGAAGAGAGCAGTTCCGCCACGATGCCGAGGCGAATTTTCGAGAGCAGCCGATCGTCCATCGCATCAGGCACGAGCCAACATGTCCGCGATACCGAAGCCCGCGTATCCCGCGACCATCCCGGCGGCAAGCGCGTAGCCCGCTACGGTCGGGCTCGCAAAATTCGCGGCGACGAGCGAAACCACCATGACGATCCCGCCGATGAGCGCGCGCCGGTTGCCATGGAGCCCAATGAAAAAGAGCACGATGCTCTCCGCAAACGTCCAGATCGCCGCTTGCGCCCAACCGGAGAAAATATTGAACGCGGCCACGTTGGCAATGAAGGCGAGGCCGAGCGTTAGCCACAGCACGTTAAAATACTCGCGTTCGAGGAGCGAGAGCCGCTGCGAGCGCTCGGAATAGTACCTGCTGCGCACGATGCTGAATGCGACCGCGGCGGCGAGCGCTGCCCCCGAAAACCAGAGCGCCGTCGCAGGGACGACTTGGTTGTCGATCAACTGCCAGAGCGCGGTGACGAATCCCGAGAAAAGTCCCCAAACGACGAAATACTCACCGCCGGCGCAAAGCCGCTGCTGCGATTGCGAAAGAATGCGGTCGACCATTTCGATGTGGTCGCGTGCCTGCGAGGCATCGATCGGTTCCACGGCTATAGCTCCATCGTCCGCAGAAGGACCGCGACCCCGATCACCGCAGCCACTGCCCAAGTCACTCCGCGCGAAAAACCCGCGCCGGACATGACGTTGAAGAGCACCACCATGAGGAGCGCGTAGATGCCCCAGATCCAAAGAAGCTTGCCTGCGCAGGTGCCTTCCGACCGTTCCATTTTCAATCTCCAGACTACTCTATTTTCTAGAGTACTCTATTTTTACCATAACGGCGGCGAGGGCGTCAAGGGGCCGCGTTGACACCCGGTGGGGAGGCTGGTATCGTACCCTGGTTATGTACGCGATCATCGAGTGCGGCGGCAAGCAATACCGGGTCGCCGAGGGCGACGTTATCCGCTGCGATCTTCATGCAAGCGAGGTGGGATCCGACGTTACCTTCGATAACGTGGTGCTCGCCGGCAGCGGCGACAGCGTCACCGTCGGAAAGCCGACGATTGCAAACGCCTCCGTGAGTGGCACCGTTCTGCGCCACGGCAAGGCCAAGAAGATTTTGGTCTTCCGCTATAAGCCGAAGAAGCGCGTTCGCAAACTCAACGGCCATCGGCAACCCTTTGCCGAAATCAAGATTACGAAGATCGCCCTTCCATAAAGCGAGCGGGCAATGGTCGAAGTCGTCTTCTATAGGGACAGCCAGGATCGGCTGTCCTCTGTTTTTGCGCGCGGACATGCTGATTTTGACGAAAAGGGACAGGACGTCGTTTGTGCCGCCGTTTCGGCAATCTTACAATCGCTACGTGTAGGACTCGAAACATATGCCGATATTGCCATTGATGCATTTCAAGAGCCGGGGGAGTTTAGCGTTCGCTGGCCGGAGGCAGCGCGGGACGATCCCGCACTGCGGGCCATCGTGACAACCGCCGAACTCTCGGTTGAACGGATTGCCCAGCAGTATCCAGAAGAAGTGCGGCTCACGCGACAGAAAGACCGTCGCACAACGCCGCGGCCGCCGCGCTGGTCTTAGACGCACAAAAGGAGCAACGATGAACCCGAGTTCCGGCCCCAACGGTTACCAAAGCGCCTTCGGACCTGGATCGCAAGGCGAACGTCCCGAAACCGACCCTGGCGAAGTCGGAAAGGCGCTCGTCATCGGCCTGCTTGGCGGCCTGCTTTCAGCCGCAGGCTATCTCGTCTACCGCCGTCTGCCCGACGAGCAACGCGACAAGATCAACGGGCAGTTCCGCACGGTCGTGCAACAGCGCATCACCGAACTTCGCGAAAACCTCAACATCTAGGTTGGGGGTGGCCCGGGCGGCCGCGGCTCATCGGCTACGTCGGCGGCTCGTTCCATTTCTGCGATGAACGATTGCGACGTGTTCTGCACTTCGCGCATGAAGCGGCCCGCTTGACGCATGATCTTCGGCAGGCGCTCCGGGCCGAAGAGCAGCAGAGCCAAAATCGAGACCACCAACATGTCGGGAACGGAGAACACAGTGCTCGTCGTATCCCGCCCTCGCTTAATTCCCTGTTTAATCGCTCGGGCAGGATACGACTTCGCTTAAAGAAGCAGGGGCGCGGAGGCTTAGGCAGGTCTCTCCTGCGGGACCGTGCAAGCACGCGAGTCCGCCGTGAAGATCATCTACACCCGCGGCAACCGTACCGAGACGCTGGCGTCGCTAGCGACGTTACGAAAGATCCTCAACCGATTCATTGCACATCGGGTGTTTTACGAAATTTCCAGCCGCAGCAAGCGCGGTCACGAGTTCTTCTCTACCAAGAACGTCTTCGTCGTCGGGCTGATTGAGGTGACGAACTTCGAGCACCTCAAAATCTTGATTTTCGATGCGCACAACCATTCGCACTCGATCGAAATTCTCAACCCACAAATGATGCGAATCTACGACGAAATGCCCGGACGGGGCTTCGCCGTCTCGTTTATCAGCGAAAGTGAAAACGGCGTGGAATCGCGCTGCTACATTCGCGACGAGGGCGAGGACGAGAGCGGCCTGCACGAGCAAACTGCCCTCGAAAAGATTACCCTGCCGCAGCTATTCGAATACCTCGAAGAACTGACGACAGTCGAGACCACGTCAAGCAGTAACTAGCGAACTTTGCCTTTTGCTATTCGGTACGCTTGTCGCAGCGCACGAACGGCTTCCGCATACTCCCCGGTACGCTTTTTGGCGGCCGCTAAGTTAACGTAGGCGACGGCGCAAAAGGGATCCGCCGCGATCGCGGCGTCATAGTGGGCGATTGCTTCGCCAAGGCGCCCCTCTTCGAGCAACACATTTCCAATGTTGGCAAGCGCCGGCGCATAACGTGGCCGGCATGCCAACGCGCTCGCGAAGTCGCTTCGTGCTTCGTCGCGTCGTCCAAGACCAATCCGCGCAACGCCGCGCTTGTTGAAGAGAAAGGCGCGTTCGGCCGGCGCAGCGTCTGCCTCAAGCAGTTGCGTAAAGGCCGCTTCGGCCCGATCGTGATTGCCCCTCTCGAGTGCGACAAGCGCTCGTTCTCGTAAGGGTTTGGGCGTAGCAGCGATTTTGCGGAAGAACCGGAACATATGTCGGTGATGACTCTTCTTACGATCGATGTGGTTACGCTCTTTCCGGAGGTGTTTGCACCGTTCGTCGGGTTGTCAATCGTCGGCCGGGCGGTCGATGCCGGAATTGTCAACGTCCGCTACCATCATCTGCTCGATGAACTCTCCGACCGCGAACGCGCCGACGACGCGCCCTTCGGCGGCGGACCGGGCATGGTGCTGCGACTCGACCCGATCGCACGGTGTCTCGACCGAATCCTCGCGGAGTCGGAAAACGAATCACGTGCGATTGTGGTCCCTAGTGCGAGCGGCCAGCCGCTGCGGCAGAGCGACGTCGAGCGACTGTCACGGCTCGCACGCCTCATTCTCGTCTGCGGTCACTATGAAGGAATCGACGATCGGCTTTCCGCGCTCTATCCAATCGAAGAGTATTGCGTGGGCGACTTCGTTCTCACAGGTGGTGAAATTCCGGCTTTGGCGATTATGGACTCCACCGTGCGCCTGATCGCCGGTGCAATTCGCCCTCAATCGCTGGAAAGCGAGTCCTTTTGCGCCGGATTACTGGATTACCCCAGCTATACCCGTCCAGCGGTCTTTCGGGGGATAGCGGTGCCGGAGGTCCTGCTCTCTGGCGATCACGGCAAGATCGCCGAGTGGAGGCGGGAGCAGTCGCGCCGGCGCACCCAAGCTCGCCGCTGTGATTTGCTCGACGATGCCGCCTTGCGTCCCGACGAACGGCCGTGATACCATACCGTGGTTGTCCAGAAGAAAGTGCCATGAACGTCATCGACACCCTCAACCGCGACCAGCGCAAAGACGGCGTCCCAGAGTTTCGTACCGGGGACACCGTTAAAGTCTATTCTAAGGTAATCGAAGGCGGTAAAGAACGCGTGCAGATGTTTGAAGGCATCGTCACCGTTCGTAAGGCTGGGGGCGCGAGTGAATCAATCACGGTCCGCCGCGTTGCGCACGGCGTTGGAGTCGAAAAAACGTTTCTTCTGCACAGCCCTCGCGTGGAGCGGATTGAAGTGGGCAAGCGCGGCGCCGTACGGCGCAGCCGGCTCTATTACCTAAGCGAGAAGGTCGGCAAGGCGGCCCGTATCAGGGAAAAGAAAGCCGCCAAGTAGTCATCTGACACCGCTTGCGCTTCTTACAGTCCTTGGCATCTTCGCCATTGCGCGACTTGCTCTCTCGAGCAAACCCTTCGCAAGTGCTCGCACGTACGGCTCCGCGACCGCCGTCGTTCGCGAATATCTCGATGCTCTAATCGTCGCCGGGCTTGCGGCCCTCTTCCTGATCACGTTTGTCGTTCGAACGTATTACATTCCGTCGATTTCAATGATCCCAACCCTGACGGTGCACGACGTCCTGCTCGTCGACGAGCTCGCGTACCGTCTCAGCAAACCACATAGGGGAGACATCGCCATCTTCGTGCCGCCGGTACAATCGCAAGGCAATGCGTTTATCAAGCGCGTCATCGGCATTCCCGGCGATAAGATTCGCATCTCCAACGGAATCGTCTATCGTAATGACAAAGCGCTCGCAGAACCCTACGAGAATCAACCCCCGCGATACGATCTCACAATCGATCGCTACACGATTTTCGTCGACGGAACTCCTCTAGATCCGCGCAGCGCCGACATTCCGCCGAAACGGCTCTGGAAGGCGCCCGATCGAATTCCAGATGGCTTCTATTTGGTTCTGGGTGACAACCGCAACTATTCCGACGACTCGCACGTGTGGGGCTTTGCACAAGCCCGCGGCAGCTTTGCTGCAGGGCCGCTGGCCGGCCGAACCGAGCGCGCAGCCTTCATCGGGCGTGCGTTTCTCATCCTGTGGCCGTTAGACCGGGTGCGAGTGCTGCGATGACGCCGGTCGAGTTGCTCATTATCGTCGCGGTCATCAGCGCGCTTCGGCTCGTGCTCTCGCTGCGTCCGGTCGTCACCACGTCGGGAGGGCGCAGCACCGCCATCGCCCGTGAATTTCTCGATCCATTCATCGTGGCGGGCCTGGCCGCGTGGGTGCTCATTACGTTCGTCGCTCGCACCTACTACATTCCGTCGGGATCGATGCTTCCGACGCTGCAAATTCACGACGTCCTGCTGGTCGATAAGTTCGAGTACCGCTTTCACGCTCCGAATCGCGACGACATCGTCGTCTTTCCGCCGCCCACCCCGACCGACGACGACTTCATCAAGCGAATCATCGGGCGTCCGGGCGATCGTCTCAACGTGACCTCGGGCACGGTGTTCGTCAACGGCATCCCACTGCAAGAGCCGTACGTCAGCGACCGGCCCGCCTACCAACTAGCGATACGCAACTACGGGATTTACGTCAGCTACGGCGCGGGCTGGGAGCGTCTCGATCCGTCGTCGGCAAACGTTCCGCCCCAGCCGATGTGGACGGAGCCCGACAGAATCCCGCCGCACTGCTACATCATGTTCGGCGACAATCGCAACGATTCCGAGGATTCGCACATCTGGGGATTTGCGCAAGACGGCGGGCGGTTTGCAACCGGACCGCGCGCGGGTCAATCAGCGGGCTTCACCGGACGCGCATTTTTGATCTTCTGGCCCCCCTCGCAGGCCCGCATCCTCTAAGCCCTCGAAGAAAAGCGGGCGTGGGACGCCTGCTGCATTGGCGCTCGCTTGCAAGCCTCGCGTTGCAACTAGCGATCTTGGCGATCTTGGTAGCCGCATTTTTCATGCTCCCCTGGCAAGTCTCCGGACGCTCGATGTCGCCGCGCATCTCTCCCGACGAATACGTTTTGATCAACCGATTCGCGTATCGGATGCGACCGCCGCAGCGCGGCGAGATCGTCGCCTTTCGCGAGGGAGACGCACGCGTCTTCATCAAGCGGGCAATCGGCGTGCCCGGCGATCGCATCCGTATCGAGCACGGCGTCCTCTTTCTCAATGGAAGCGCGTTGCACGAACCGTACGTGCTCTTCCCGGATACGCGGAGCTTCCCGGAGTCCGTCGTTCCGACCGGCGCGGTCTACGTGCTGGGCGACAACCGCGCGGTCAGCGAAGACTCCCGTTTCTTTGGCGCGGTGCCGGACAGCCAGCTCATTGGACGCGCCGTCGCCGGCATTTGGCCGCCGGTCGACGTCGGGAAGCTGTAGTAGGGAGCCGATGGCTGCGCCGGAGCCGATCAACTGGTATCCCGGGCACATGGCTCGGGCCATGCGCAGAATCGGCGAATATTTGGCTTCGATCGATATCGTCGTCGAGGTCGTCGACGCTCGCGTTCCACACAGCGGCCGCAATCCCGCGCTGGGCAAACTGATCGGACGCCGCTCGCGCATTGTGGTGCTCAGTCGCGACGATCTTGCGGAAACGCCAATTACAAAAGCGTGGACCGCCGCATTCAAGCAAGAGTCACTCGTGGCCGTCGCGGTCGACGGACGTGCGGCGCGTAGCGTCGCACGCGTGGGTGCCGCCATGCGACAGCTGGCAAAGGAGCGAACCGGAGTCTCGCGTGCCATCGTCCTGGGCATACCGAATTCGGGAAAGTCTTCGATTATCAACGCACTCGTTCGGCGAGCGGCTGCTAAAGCAGAAGACCGAGCCGGGGTTACGCGTCAATTGCAATGGTTTCGGCTACCGCCCAATGTCGAACTGATGGACACGCCGGGAATTCTCGTTCCGAAAATCGCAACTCGAGATGCACAATGGAAACTAGCGGTCTGCGGCGCCGTGCCGCACGAACGATACGACCCAGAAGACGTGGCGCGCGCGTTTTGGCAATGGTTGCTCGCTCGGCGCCGCCATTCCGACGTGCCGACACTCGACGCGTTCGCTGCCGCACGCGGTTTCATCCGCCGCGGACGCGAGATCGACTATCACAACGCGGCCCGATCATACCTGCGCGCGTTAAGCGGCGGCGAATTCGGCCGTTTCTCCTTCGAGTCGCCCGATGACGCCGAAGCAGCGTAAGGCTCGTAATGCCTACGAGCGTGAACGGCGCCGCCTTCACCGGCTGCACCGCTTTGAATACGCAGCGCGCGAACGCGGCTTCACGCTGGTCGGCGGCATCGACGAAGTTGGGCGTGGACCGCTCGCCGGCCCGGTCGTCGCAGCTTGCGTCGTTGCAGCGGAACCGCTGCTGATTCGCGGCCTCAACGATTCAAAGCAGGTGCGCGCCGAGTTGCGAGTCGAGATCGCTGAAAGAATTAAGGCCTGCGTAGTCGCCTGGGGCGTCGGCTCCGCCAGCGTTGGTGAAATCGACCGGCTCAACATTTATTGGGCCAGCGTGTTGGCTATGGAACGCGCCATCGAAAGCTTGACCTGCATGCCGCAGTATCTCATTACCGATGCGGTGCGAATCCGTTCGTTTACGGGTCCACAAGAGCCGCTGATTCGCGGTGACGCTCGCTGCGCCGTCGTTGCCGCGGCGTCGATCGTTGCAAAGGTTCACCGCGACGCGTTGCTCGTCGAACTCGACCGGCAAGATCCGCGCTACGGCTTTGCCATGCATAAAGGGTATTCGACCGCAGTGCACATCGAGGCGCTGCGCGTTCACGGACCGAGCGTCCACCATCGCGCGAACTGGGCGCGCGTACGCGATGCTCAACTCGAATTAGGACTCCAATCCATCGAGGAGCTGGAAACGGCAGGCGGCGAGCTGGCCACGTTGGCCGCGCCGTGACGGATAAAGGCCGCGCGGGCGAGGACGCCGCTGCGGCATTCCTTGCGGCTTGCGGCTATCGCGTGATCGGTCGCAACGTACGCGTATCCGGCGGGGAGATGGACGCGGTCTGTCTCGACGGGACGACGCTGGTCGTCGTCGAGGTCAAGCGGCGCGACTCGTCCGCCTTTGGTTCGGCACTGGCCGCGGTGGACGCGCGCAAGCGCGCGACGCTCCGGCGCATTGCCGCCGACTACGTTCAGATCGTCGCGCCTTCCGCTAAGATACGGTTCGACGTCGTCACGCTGGACGGTAATCAGCCGCGTTTGCACCGAAACGCCTTCTAACTATGTCGGGCATGGAGTGGTGCCAGGGACGGACGCTCGGCGGACGCTACGAAATTCTCGAGCTGCTCGGCCGCGGCGGAACGGCGGATACGTATAGCGCGCAGGATCGAACCCTCGGGCGCGACGTCGCCATCAAGGTCCTCGCCGATCGTTCGAACGAGACCAACACGCGGCTCCTGTCGGAAGCGCGTGCAATGGCGCGCCTAAACCACCCGCGCATCGTCGCGGTCTATGATGCGGGCAAAGACGGCGACGTGTTCTACATCGTTATGGAGCTCGTACGCGGCAAGACGCTTGCGGCCATGGCCAGTGGAGAGCTCAACTATACACAAGCCCTTGGCTACGTTGCGGAAGTCCTCGAAGCGCTCGAATATGCAAACGCACAAGGTGTCGTCCATCGCGACATCAAGCCCTCAAATATCATCGTCGTCGAGGGCGCAAGCCACGTTAAGCTCACCGACTTCGGGCTCGCGCGACGCGCAAGCGACGTCACCGCAGCCACCGACGCCGGCGAAATCGTTGGCACGATTTCGTATTTGGCACCCGAGCGGTTCCTCAGCAAGCCTGCCGACGCGCGCGGCGACCTCTACTCGCTTGGCGTCGTCATGTATGAAATTTTTACGGGCAGACTTCCATTTCGCAACGAGCGCGACGACATCGTTGCGACGATGTATTCTCACCTCCACGACTGCCCGATTCGGCCGCGCGAACTCAATCGGAACATCCCCGATGCGCTCGACGGCGTCATCATGCATGCGCTAGCGAGAGATCCCGATTCACGGTACCAGAACGCACGTGAATTTTCCGACGACGTCCAGGCCCTGCTCCAAGCCCACCTTCCAATGCACGCGCCGTCAACGAGCCACGCGAGCACGCCGTCCCCAAGCACGGCGCCTTCGGGACCGCCCGTCCCAATCTTGCGACGGGCGCTCGACCGCGCGATGGCGCAGGAGCCCGATCGCAGCGAGGCGCTCAAGAACGTCCTCAATGGGATGATCGCAACGCGCCGGCGCAATTACGACGAAGCATGCATTGCCTTCTTGAAGGCGATGGACGAGTTGCAGGCAATCGGCAACGAGATCGAATACGCTAAGACGGTGCTCAAATACGGCGCCATGCTGCTGCAGAAAGCCACGGATGGCCGTCGCGATCGAAATGAACTGCGTGAGGCAATCGATAGGCTGAACGAATGTCAGCACATTTTCCGCGAATACGATCTGACGGAACAATCGGCGCACGCCGAATACACGATTAACGCGCTCGAGCGAACCGCTATCGGCGTCATCTTTTAGGTAATGCCGAAACCGGAACTTCGCCGCAGCGTTACGCCCTGGGGATCTTTCTCGTGGGGGTACTCCGACGTCGGCGCCGATATTTTCGTCGGATTAGGACTCGTTCTCGCCGCTGCAGCCGGCGCTTCGAACGTCGCCTTTCTCTTCGCGGGCATCGTCTACGTCTGCATCGGTTTAGCCTACACCGAGCTTGCCGCCGCGTATCCGGTGGCGGGCGGCGGCCAATACTTTGTACTGCGCGGCTTGGGCGACATCTTTGGCTTCATCGCCGGCTGGGCGGTGTTATTGGACTTTACCATCGACGTCACGCTCTTTGCCTGGACCAGCGTCGACTACACGGGACAACTTTTGCCGATGCTCGTCGGCTCACTTCATCCGTGGCTGCATTTCATCGTCGTTCTCGTGCTGATCATGGGTCTCTGCCTGCTCAACGTTGCCGGCGTTCGCGAAAGCACGGCATTCAACGGCATCGTTTCCGCGCTTGACGTCACCAGCGAAACCTGCATTCTCTTCTTCGGCTTTCTGTTCGCATTTCGTCCCCAACTTCTCATTCACACGATGCAGACGAACTGGCCCTCATCGCATCAATTGATGCTGGGGACGTCGCTGGCAATTATCTCCTTCGTCGGCTTGGAATCGATCTCGCAGGCCGCGCAAGAGACGCAGCGCCCCGCATCGATCATTCCGCGAACTTCCGTAGCGCTTATCTTGACCATCCTCATCTTTGCACTCGCCTATTCGAATCTAGCGCTCGGATTCAACCCGTCGCATCCGATCCTTAACGCCTCGGGCCATGCCGTACAGTTCTGGCAGATCTTTCCGAACAGCGCCGACAATCAGGGCAAAGCCGTCGCGCTGCTGGCGGAAAAGATTCCGTTCTGGGGTGCACTTGCGGCGTTCTACGTACCGATTCTCGGCGCCGTGCTGCTGCTGATCTCGTCGAACTCCGGCGTCTTCGGCAGCTCTCGCATCGCCTATGCGATGAGTACCAGCAAGCTGCTTCCATCGATCTTTCAACGGGTTCACTCGCGCTACCGGACGCCCGCGACCTCGATCGTCTTCTTCTGCACGGTGGCCATCCTCGAGCTCGTCTTTGCGGCCTTTCCATCGCTTTACCCTAGCGCAATGTCGGTGTACGGACGGTTCTTCCACGGTGAAAGCGGCCTCGGTTTCCTGGCAGACTTGTATGCTTTTGGCGCTGCAACGAGCTATTCGTTTGTCTTTCTTGCCTTAATTGCGCTGCGGCTCAACGACCCGCTGACACCACGCAAGTTCAAAATCCCGTTCAACATTCCCATGAAGTTTCGCGGCGAACGCGTCGACTTTCCAGTAGTCGGCGTCGTTGGGTTTTTGGGCATCTTCTCGATTCTGCTCTTCACGCTGCAAACACATCCGCTTGGCCGCATTGCGGGACCCACGTGGCTGGCGGTGGGAATCGTGCTCTACGTCATCTATCGCGCTAGAAAGAAACTGCCGGTTCTGCATTCACAACGTCACGACTGGCGCAAGCTTCAACCCGAAATCTTGCGCTCCGCCGGCGAGCTCGAGCTGATGGACGAGTATTTGGCGAACGTCAAAGCGAGCGACGAGCGTCGCGCGAGGGAACACCAACAGTAGTGCTTTTGTATCGGGGCGTCCTCGCAATGGGGATGATTGTCTGCGGAGCGATCGTGTTCGTACGCATGGTAGCATACGGCATCCGTCTCGAAACCGTGCCCGGACTCGTGCTGGGCGCCGCGATGGTCGTTTTGGGCCTGCACCGCTTGTCGCTGATCGCGCGCGTTCGGCGCAGCACTCCGCGGTGATCTACTCGGGCCCGGGCGTTCAGATAACGCTCGCCGGCGCAATCATCGCGTTCGGGATAGCGGTGCTTGTCGGGCTGACGCTGTGGTGGATGCTCCATCCGCCCGCTTCCTACGTGCAACAGATCGCTGCTCGGGCCGAGAGCGAGCTCGAGCGAATGGTCGGCAGCATCATTGTCGTCTTTTCACCCGAGATCAACTCGGGACACATGATGGCGCTGGCCGTCAAGCTCGCTCGAGGCGAAAGGTCGGAGCTTTTGGTGATTTACGTCATCGAAGTCCCGTACACGCTGCCGCCGACTGCCGAAATGCCGGAGGAAGAGCGCACCGCCCTCGACGCTTTGGGTGCAGCCGAAACGATTGCCAATGCCAACAACGTTACCGTCCGTACGGAGACAATAAAGGCACGCTCGACGACACAGGCCGTGCTCGACATGGCTAAGCGCGAAAAAGCGAACCTCATCATTCTTGGCTCGTATCGCGAAGGCAAATACAGCGGTGCACCACTAGGACGCACCATCGAAGAGATCGCTGCAGACGCAAAATGCGATGTGCTCATCGGCGTAGAAGGGAAGCACGGAACCCTATTGATAGGTACGGAGGAATGATGCACCCCAAACGCTGCGGCTTTTTCGCACTTTCTGTCGCGATGCTGATCGGGCTCGGAATCTCGACCGCGCGCGCTGATAACACGGCGCCGGCAATCACCGCGTTCAATGCGGTCTGGGCCACGATCAACGACTACACGTGCACGTTGCACTCGCACGAAGCGCTTGGCACGAAGACGCAGGATCGCATCTACAGCTACTGGTTCATGAAACCGCATTTTGCCAAGACGCTCATCGTCTCGGGCGACGGTCAAGGTTCCGGGGGAGTGTGGTCGGGCGGCGACACGGTGAGCGGACACCAGGGCGGGATCCTTTCCGGCCTGCATCTTACCGTTTCGCTTCACGATCCGCGCGCTACGTCAATTTGTGGTTTCACCATACCTGACGGCCTTCTCAACAACATCGTCGACAAGTACGTAACCACACCCGGAACGCTCACGCAAGTGCTCGGCGGAAAGCTTGGCGGCGTGCTGACCGATCGCCTCGACCTCAAAGTCGACGATCCCTCCAAATACAACGGCATCACCGAGCAGATTCTGTATCTGTCGCAGGAAACGCATTTGCCGGTCCGCCAGATCTTATATTCAGGCAACCAGATCATTCTCGATCAGACGATATCGGATCTCAAGACCAACGTCGGACTGACCGATAAAGATTTCTAGGAACCCATGTTGACCCGTCGCTCGCTGCCACCGCTTGGAGTAATTGCGGCAATCCTCGCATTGTCTGCATGTGCGACGCATTCCGGCGTGGTGCCGACCGCCGTACCGGCGCGCGACGTTTCGCTCAGCCTTCCGGGCGCGTATATCAAGCACATCGTCGTGATCGTTCAAGAGAACCGCAGCTTCGAAAACATGTTTGCCGGCTGGCCGGGTGCCGACGCACCGCTCTACGGATACGAATCAACCGGCAAGCGCATCAAGCTGCACCAGATGAGCTATAGCGATGATTGCTACACGTACCACGGCGTGTACGACTGCGACATCGGGCATTTGTGGGAACAGGCACTGCAAGATTACGACCACGGTAAGATGAACGGTAACAATCTCGAAGGCCTTGGCACGCTCGGGGAAGGGCCGCCCGCCGGCGCCTATCCGTACGCGTATCTCGATCACGCCGAAATTGCGCCGTATCGGCAAATGGCCAGCGCTTACACCTTGGTCGACCATATGTTTCCAACCGAGTTCGGAACCAGTTTTACCGCGCATCAGGACTTGATCGCCGGAACCGCCAGTATCGACGCAACGCACTCGCTCGTTGACGTTCCCGAGCCCGGACCGCCGTGGGGCTGCGAAGCGGAGGAGGGGACCTACACCGTCTTAGTCGACGTGCACCGGAAGCTCACCCCAAACGGTCCGTTCCCATGTCTCGACCAGTATCCGACGATTGCCGATCGACTCGACGCCGCTCATATTTCGTGGAAGTACTACGCGCCGTCGACTGGCGTTTTTGCCGGCCAGGTCTGGTCGGCATTTAGCGCCATCCGCAGCGTGTATTATGGGCCGGATTGGAAAAAAGTGGTATCGCCGGAAACGATCGCGCTGACCGATCCGGCAAAGGGCGCGTTGCCGTCGGTTTCTTGGGTGATTCCGGATTTCCAATGGTCGGATCATGCGGACACGCCGAGTAACTTGGGGCCTTCTTGGGTCGGCGACATCGTCGACGCGATCGGAAAGAGCAAGTACTGGAAGTCGACGGCAATCGTGGTTCTCTGGGACGATTGGGGCGGCTGGTATGACAACGCCAAGCCGCCGCATCTCGACTACGTTGGCTTAGGCGAACGCGTGCCGTGCATCATTATTTCGCCCTACGTGCGCAAGGGATACGTTTCGCACACGCAATACGAGTTTGGCAGCATTCTGAAATTCATCGAGCAGACGTTTGGCGTGGGATCGCTCGGCACGACCGACGTCCGCGCAACCAGCTTGCGGGACAGCTTCGACTTCATGCAAGCACCGCGGGCCTTCGTTCCGATTACGACACAATACCCGGCCTCGTATTTTATAAAGCAACCGCAAGCGCGAAAAGCCCCCGACGACGACGTGTCACCCTGACACAGAAATGTACCGTTTTCGCAGCTCGTCGAGCACGACCGCAAGCAGAATCACGGCGCCCAAGACAACCTTTTGAACGTAGGAATCGACATTGAGCAGGTTCATCGCGTTGTAGAGCACGCCAATGAGCAATGCGCCGAAGAACGTGCCGACGATGCTTCCGCGTCCGCCCATCAAGCTCGTTCCGCCGACGACGACGGCCGCAATTGACTCGAGCAGTTCGTCACCGGTTCCGGTCTGCGGCGATCCCGACGAGAAGAGCGCCATGTACAGAAACCCAACGATCGCGGCACACGAGCCGCTAATGACGTAGACGAGCGTCTTGACGCGGCCGACGTTGATTCCGGCCAGTCGCGCGGCCTCTTCATTGCCGCCGATCGCAAACACGTATCGGCCAAAACGCGTTCGATTCAAGAGCACCGACGCGAGAACGATGATGCAGACCATCCAAATGACCGGCACCGGAATGTTGGGCAGATGGAGCGCGCTGGTGGCGCCGCTCAGAAACGAACCGATGCCGGTGTTCTGAAAATCCGTGCTCTGCAGCGCGACCGGCCGCCCGTGAGCGAGGATGAATGAGGCGCCCAGCGCCATCTCCAGCATCGCCAGCGTCGTAATGAACGGCGGCAAACCCAGCTTCACCACCGGTAATGCGTTGATCCAACCGGCGGCTGCACCAACTGCCACGGCAACGACGAGCGTCGCCGCAATCAACGGAAATCCGGTGAGCGGAACGGCATTGGCAAAAAGAGCCGCCACGACGCCCGTCAACGCGACGAGCGACCCGACCGACAAATCGATACCCGCCGTGATGATGACGAATGTCTGGCCGACACCGAGCACGCAGTTGTACGTTATTTGCCGCAGGACGCGCACGATGTTCGAAGCCTGGAGGAAGGAGCCGTGCGACGCTACGTTGACGACGACGATCATCGCAACGAGCAGTGCCGCCGCGCCACCCAAGCGCAGCCAGTACGAGCGGCGCGCGTTCATGCCGCGACGCCTGTCGCTACGGCAATCACCTTGTCGGGCGTCGCCTCGTCGTGCGCGAACTCGGCAGCGATCGTTCCCTCGCGAATCACCAGAATCCGATGCGACATTGCAAGTATCTCGGGAAGCTCGCTCGATACCATGACGAGCGCCGCCCCGCCGGCCGCAAGCCGAAGCATCAAGCTATAAATCTCGGCCTTCGCGCCGACGTCGATGCCACGCGTCGGTTCGTCAAAAAGAAAGACTTGCGCCTTTCCCAGCAGCCATTTGGCGAGAACCACCTTTTGTTGATTGCCGCCCGAGAGATTGCGAACGATCTGTTCGATGGTGGGCGTTCGAACGTGGAGCCGATCGGCCAGCGATCGCGCGGCATCGGCTTCGCGACGGCGATCGACGAGCAAATCGCGATCGACGAAATCGCTAAGGTGAGCCAGCGAAATATTCTCGCGCACGGTCATGCCGAGGACGAGTCCTTGCGCTTTTCGGTCCTCGGTAATGAAGGCAATGCCGCCAGCGATGCCATCGTGCGGTGTTACAATTCGTAACGGCTTTCCTTCGACGCGAATCTCGCCGCGATCGGGGATATCGGCTCCCGCGATGGCGCGCAGGATCTCGGTTCGTCCGGCACCGACCAAGCCGGCGAGACCGACGATTTCCCCCACGTGGACGGAAAAGCCAACCCCGCGCACGATCGGACGTCGATGAAGATCGCGCACCTCCAAGACGATTGGCGCATCGGATGCAATAGGAGGAAGGGGCGGGAACTGCGCCTCCAGCCGGCGGCCGACCATGGCCGCAATGATCTCGTCATTGGAAAACGCGCCGGCGAAACGTGTTTCGACGACCTTTCCATCGCGCAAGACGGTGATGCGGTCGGCGACGCGCGGCAACTCTTCGAGACGATGCGAGATATACAAGATCCCCACGCCCGAAGCTTTAAGACGCGCAATGATGGCGAAAAGCCGATCGATTTCTCGTTCGGATAACGCTGCTGTTGGCTCGTCCATGACGATGATCCGCGCCCGGCGGGCAAGCGCCTTCGCGATCTCGACGAGTTGCTGCTGACCAACCGACAACCTTGCCGTTGGAATGGCGAGCGGCAACCGTAAGCCGAGATCGTCGAGCGTCTCTCGTGCGCGCTCCAGAACGGCGCGATCGTCAACGAATGGTCCGCGCATGGGTTCGTTGCCGAGCGCGATGTTCTGCGGCGCATTGAGCTGACCGACCAAGGTGAACTCTTGATAAATCATCCCAATGCCGAACTGCTCCGCGCTGCGCGGCGACGGGATGCGCGCCGGAGCGCCGTCGATGAAGATTTCGCCTTCGTCGGCAGCCTCGGCACCCGACAAGATCTTCATCAGCGTGGACTTCCCAGCACCGTTTTCACCCACGATGGCTAAGACTTCACCGCGATCGAGTGCCAGCGAAACGCCGGCGAGTGCGCGTACGCCGGGAAAGGATTTCCCGATGCCGCGCATTTCGAGTAAGGCCGGCAGTTTACTTGGCCTTTTTCGCGTCAGCCTGCGTAAACGTACCCACGCTGATCTTCACGAACGCCGGTGGAACTTTTCCGTTGAAGTAGTCGTGGATGACGTCAATGGTCGTGCCCCCGATCTTGTTGGGGAATTGAATGGCGTCGCCGTACATCGCGCCGCTCGCGATTGCCGCACGCGCTTCCGGCGTTGCGTCGTACCCCACGATTGCAACCTTGCCGGTCATTCCCGCCGCCTTGACGGCGGTCAACGCTCCCAACGCCGAGTCGTCGTTGATACCAAAGATGCCGGTAAGATCTTTATGCGCTTGCAGGATGTCGCCGGTATCGCTATTCGCCTTATCGCGCGTCCCGCCGGAATCGACGTCAGCGACGATCTTCACACCCGGGCAAAGCGCTGCAAGCGCTTCTTTGAAGCCCTTGACCCGGTCTTGCACGCTCGTTACCTCAGGCTCGTCGATCATGGCAACGCTGCCGATTGTTCCGGCAGCGGCGCACATGAGTTTGCCGGCAGCATAGCCGCCCTGCACGTTATCGCTCGCGATATGAGCGACAACCTTCCCCTCTTTGCTCGTGCTGGCAATGTCGGCCGTAAAGACTGGTATGCCGGCATTGTTGGCCTCGACGATTGCGCTGCCGATTGCCTGAGAATCATACGGCGTCAGGACGATCGCGTCGACCTTCTTCGAAATGAAGTCTTCAACTTGGCTTTGCTGCTTGGCATTGTCCCGGTTGGCGTCGACGACGACCAAGGAATAGCCGTATTTTTGGGCCTCGCTGCGCATGCCGGCTTCCATGTCTTGATAGAATTGAGCCTCACGATTTTGGATCGAAACGCCGATGGTTTTCGCGGCGTTAGAACCGGCTGAGGGGCCTGCAGAAGCGGCTGAATTGGACGTGGAGCTCGACGTGCATGCAGCTAAAAGCATCAAACACGAGAGCGCGATCGTACGATGACTCAAGAGCGGTGCTCTCCTTTCGGGTGTCCGGGACCTCTTTTTGTCCACAGCGTGCGACATTCATCTTGTGCAATCTGTGGAGAATGAGTGACGCGAGCTAAAGGTTGGTCGAACAATTGTTATCATTCCAATAACCCCTGCAACGGAAACCGCGGCCCAGATCGAGCCCGGTATCCAGCGGCCATAGAGGAAAGCTCCTGCGGAAAAGAGCGCTCCGTAGATGGCTGCTAAGCCCAAGACCCATCCGAGCAGCGCTGCAACGGGTGAGTCGGGCGAGTCGGGCAAACCGGCCTGCTGCCGAATCCGTCTCCAACCCGGCCCGGCCGGCCTGACCTTTGCGTAGAATGCCGCTAGCACATCGTCCGGGACGGCCGGCGTTGCATAGGTCGTCACCACCCAGACGAGCGTTGTAATCGCAACCGTTGTGAGCAATACGGTCGTGCTGGCGGCGGCATGTCCGAATTTTTGCGCCGCAAAAAAGCCCACCGATACGACGAACGACGAGATCATCGCGCTAATCTCGCTCCACGCAGTAATGCGCCACCAAAACCAGCGTAGGAGATAGATGAGTCCGGTGCCGGCGCCGATCGATAGCAAGAGGTTAAATGCGCCTTTGGCATTATCTAACTGGAAGGTGAACAACACGCCCACGCCCATGAGCAATACCGTCACTAAACGACCGGTAAAGACCAATTCACGTTGGCCCGCATCTCGCCGCACGAAGCGTTGATAAAAGTCGTGCACCAGATACGAGGTTCCCCAGTTGAGATGCGTTTCGATGGTTGAACGATAGGCGGCAAAGATACCGGCAACCATAAAGCCGGCAAAACCCGAGGGAAGAAAAACGAGCATCGCCGGATAGGCGATATCGTTTCCGATGAGTCCCGGCTGCACGTGCGGAAAGCGCAGCGCGATGTCGTGCAACGACGGATACACGACCATCGAAGCCAGCGCGACAATGATCCACGGCCAGGGGCGTAACGCGTAATGCATCGCTTGAAAGGCCAGCGTGCCGAAGAGCGCATCGGATTCGCTGCGCGCGGCCAGCATTCGCTGCGCGACGTAGCTGCCGCCGCCCGGCTCGGCGCCCGGATACCATACCGACCACCACTGCACCGTCAGCGGAATAATGAAAATCGCGAGTGCTGTTTTCCAATCGGCGAAGTTCGGCAGCAGCGACAGCACGCTCGCGCGAGCACCGGAAAAATGCGCGATTAGCCCATGCAGGCCGCCGACACCGGGAGCGTGGACGGCAAAATAGGCGGCCGCGAACGCCGAGGTCATCGTAATACAGAACTGGATCATGTCGGTGACCATGACGCCCCAGAGTCCGGCGGTGGCGGCAAAAATAATCGGCACGAGCACGCAGATCAGCAGCGTTTCGTTTCGCGACCAGCCGAACAGGATGCCGGCAATCTTAACGGCCGCCAAATTGACGCTCGCAATGATCACGCAGTTGAAAAACAGTCCGAGATAGATGGCGCGGAAGCCCCGCACGAGCGATGCCCCGGTTCCGGCATAGCGCAGCTCGTAGAACTCGAGATCCGTTAGCACGCCGCTGCGCCGCCATAAGCGCGCGTAGAAAAAGACCGTCGCCATTCCGGTGAGCAGAAAAGACCACCAGACCCAATTCTCGGCCACGCCGCCGTCACGCACGAGATTCGTTACGAGGTTGGGCGTGTCGGTCGAAAACGTCGTTGCGACGAGCGATATGCCGATGAGCCACCACGGCGCGGACCGACCCGCTGCAAAGAACTCGGTGATGTTGCGCCCCGCGCGACGCGCCAGAACGATTGCCGGTATGAAGGTCACACCAAGAGAGAGCACGACAATCGTCCAGTCGAGCCGCGTCAAATGCATTGCGGCGCGCGTTCGCTCGGAAAGAGACGATGCCTGCCTTGCTTGCCTTGGCGCTGGCGTTTCGAGGCGGGTGCGAGCGGATGCGCAAAGACGATTCGGGTCTGCCAAACCGCGACGCTGAAGCGAAGCAGATGACCGAAGCCAAGCGCAGGACCAGGCGTTGCGCCAGCCACGCAAACGACGCCGCGCCTAAGCGCGTTAGCAGCCATTTATCGACCGTTTATGGCCGCCCAGCTAGATGCTCGCATCCCTGCGCGCAGAGGTAGGCCGGCATGCTCGCGATCGCATTCTCTGCGGCGATGCTTGGAATTGAAGGCTACGTGGTTCGGGTTGAAGCCGACAGCTCGCCCGGAACGCCCGGACTTTCGATCATCGGATTACCCGACCGCGCGCTGCGCGAGGCAAGCTCGCGCGTGCGCTCGGCGATTTTCAACTCCGGCTTCGCCTATCCAGCCGGCAAACTGCTCGTTAACCTCGCCCCGGCTGACGTGCATAAGGCCGGTCCTGCGTTCGACCTTGCAATCGCATTGGCGTTGCTCGGTTTAGACGAGCAGATCGACCGGCTCGCGGTGCAAGAGTTCATCGCACTCGGAGAGCTCGCCCTCGACGGCCGGCTCGCGCCGGTAAATGGAATATTGCCGATGGTTCTCGGCGCACGCCGTGCCGGCTTCACCAAACTCATCGTGCCGGAGTCCAACGCAAGTGAAGCGGCATTGGTCGACGGCATGGAACTGTATGCAGTAGACTCGTTACAATCCGCGATTGCGGTCGTTGCAAACAACGGAGCGCGCTGGCGCCGTCATACGAAGGCGCTGCCGCTTGACCTCGACGACGACACGGTTCACGGCGACCTTGCCGACGTACGCGGACAAGTGGCCGCCAAACGCGCCCTCGAAATCGCCGCGGCCGGCGGTCACAACGTTCTGCTTGTCGGTCCGACCGGCTGCGGCAAGACGATGCTCGCACGGCGTTTGCCGCCGATCTTACCGCCGATGTCGCTGCACGAGGCACTTGAGGTCACGAAGATCTACAGCGTTGCCGGATTACTGGCCGGCAATGCCGGCATCGTCCGCGCACGGCCTTTCCGCTTTCCGCATCACACGATCTCTCAAACGGCGCTGGTCGGAGGCGGTACGCTTGCGAAGCCCGGAGAAATTTCGCTCGCGCATCACGGTGTCTTATTTCTTGACGAGCTTCCTGAATTTTCGCGCAGCGCTATTGAGGTGCTTCGCCAGCCACTTGAAGAGGGCACAGTTACCATTGCGCGAGCCGCGGGCACGTTTACGTATCCCGCGCGTTTTCAGCTCGTGGCTTCGATGAATCCGTGTCCGTGCGGCTACCGCGGCGTTCGCAGCGCCGAGTGCCGCTGCGACGATGCGATGGTAGCAAAGCACGTCGGCAAACTATCGGGTCCGCTGCTTGACCGGATCGATCTTCAGATCGAAATCGCCCGCGTGCCGTTTGACGACATGGTTCGCTTCGAAGGCGGAGAGCGTTCGAGCGACATCCGTCAACGCGTTGTTAGCGCACGCGAGCGCCAGCACGCCCGTTTCTCGCGGACGCGCCTTTCTTGCAACGCCGAGATTCCCGGCAATGCGGTAAGACGCTGGTGTGCGCTTGACGAACCGGCAATGCGTCTTCTCGCGTGGCCAGCGCGAAGCGCCAGTTCTCAGCCCGTGCCCTCGATCGCATCGCGCGCGTCGCTCGAACGATCGCCGATCTCGCCGGCAGGGAAGGCATCGCGCCGGAGCACGTCGCCGAAGCGATCCAGTACCGTAGCCTGGAACGGATTGGGGCCGCGGCGTAGCAGACAGCGCGGCGCCGCACGAACAAGAGAGATTCCCCGTTTGACTAGGCGGACACGGCAAATCCTATTTAGCGATCAGCACGGCGGCGCGAATCGCTGCGATGAAGGATGTGCAAAAAGAGTTCGCGCCTGCCGCACAAGAATTTCCAGAGCGAATTCGAGACCCTGGCCAAGTACGCGTCACGGTTGTCGGTGTTCGCATCTGTCAGTGCCGACCCGACCGGAATCTCAGACGTCTTCAAGGACGGCAGGCTTTTCGCGTTCGAGGTGAATGAAGTCGAATATCTTGGGGCATCGGTGCCGACGATTTCGTATAAGGATTCGCTCAACTCCAGCGATTGGCCCAACGCTGGACCGGTTCGGGAACGACGACGTACACGTTCACCTTTCAACGGGCCGCCTCGTCGCCCACCGAAACCACCCCCGCCGTCGCGAGACCGTGACCCCCAACGCTTTGGTGCCGCAGCGTTCACGCTTCCGCATAACCTATTGCGCGCGGTAAGCTTCGA
Organism: Vulcanimicrobiota bacterium; assembly: GCA_963752765.1. Classification (GTDB taxonomy): domain Bacteria; phylum Vulcanimicrobiota; class Vulcanimicrobiia; order Vulcanimicrobiales; family Vulcanimicrobiaceae; genus JAFAHZ01. The sequence continues at coordinate 56,586 of CAVVZD010000007.1, read as the reverse complement.
TGATCAAGAATTCTTCCCAGGTTTTACCGTCGTTCGACTTCTCGCCTCGCCAGGTAAAATGATCGGCGGAGATGTTGGTATAGGTGGCGCGCGTGAGGGCATGTCCCGCGACGAGCTCCTTCATCGCGTACGAGATACCGTTTTCATCAGTCGCCACGCCGCCGAGCTCCGGCGGTCCGAGATCTATCCACCATCCGTGTAATGCATCGAGCCATTTGATATTCCAGACCTTTTTTTCTGCCGCGTAGGCTCGGAGGTTGACGCCCAGCACAACCAGCTCGCCGGCCATGGACGTCATCCGGTATTCGTCTGCAATCGCATAGCCGTCGAGAATATAGCGTCCTTCCCACGTCGCCGTAAAGCGCTCCCAAGTTCCGTCCTCGCGCTTGAGCTTCGCTTCGCAGCGCCACTCACCGATGAGAAAGGCGAATTGGGAAAGCTCGGGCGGCGCCTTCGGGTTCACGGTTGCGCTAGTGCTTGTTGGCGTTATTGGAAACGATGAGCTGCGGGACCGCGTCGCCGTCGAGAAAAACGCCCAGTTCCGGGGGCGAGAATTGTAAGCCGGCCCAGAACGATCCAAACTCGCCATAGCGCGCGCTCACTTCGTCGAAACGCATTTCGTAGACGAGCTTCTTGAAGACCAATGGATCGTCGGCGTAGAGATCGACGCCCCACTCGTATTCGTCGAAACCCACCGAGCCGGAAATGACTTGCGTAACCTGCCCGTGATAGGAGCGCCCGACGGCGCCGTGCTGGCTCATCATCTTGGCGCGAGCGTCGAATCCGAGCATGTACCAGTTTTGCACCTCGCCTCGCCGCTTGCTCATTGGATAGAAGCAGGCATAGCGCCGCTGCGGAATGCGAGCCCACAGCCGCGAGCCAATTTGCGGGGTTTCTTGCTGCTTGCGCACGAGTTCGTCGAAGGCCGCGATCCATTCCGGGGAATGCGACGCCAAGCCGCGATCACTCAACTCGGCATGAATCTTACCGGTCGCATCATACAAACCCAACTCGAGAACCGAAACATACGAGGCTTTGGGAGTCAGAAATTCCCGCAACTCGAGTTTGTCAACGAGCGTTTGCGCGTAGGCCAGGCCATCAAAACTGCGCGCGTAGTGCGTGAGCATCAGGTCGCCCTTATGTCCGACGATTTGCGTTAAGCTCAGATCGCCGTCTTCACCCGAACGCAGGTGCTCGACGAGGTCGACGGCATGCCCGCAGAACTTATTGCGCCGTTTTTGAGGAAGCGCATCCCAAGCACGGCGCTCGAGCGTAAACATGCGGTGGAGAATCCACCAGCCCTCGAGGGATTCGGGAACGTTCGGATCGCGCATTGCGAACCCTAAGCTCGCTTCACTAAAGCCCGAGCGCGCTTCATCTCGGCAACGACTTCGCCTTCGAGCGTATCGGGACGCTCGCGGTACTTCGCCCAGAGCGGCGGCGTGTGCGCGATGTCGTTGAGCACGCGTGCATAGACCGCATTCACTGGGGTCGGTACGCCTAGCTCACGCCCGGCCGAACACACCGCTCCGTTGAGCACGTCGACCTCCGTTTGCAGCTTTGCTCCGCGCAGATCGAGCAGCAGCGAGGGCGGTTTCGTGCCGCGTGCGCCCGCGACGCTGCGCGTCATTAACCCGCGAGCCACTGGGCTCGGCAGATTCGCCACCGCAAAAAGCGCGCGCACGGGCCAGCGCGGGAGATCGACGGGCGTGACGTTCATCGCAGCCATCACCGCGCGTATCTCGCGAATCATCCGAATCTCGAGCGTGAAGACCTTTTCGAAATGCACCAAACGATTGGGCAGCACGTTGAGAATCGCGCAGCTTGCATTGGCAACGGTGTTGAGCGCTAGTTTGCTCCATTTCACCGATCGCCAATCGTCGATTACTTTGACGTTCATTCCGGCGGCGGCGAAGGTAGCAATGAGCCAGTTGAAGGCGCTGGATCCCATCGGGGCAAGCGCGAGCCCTCCCTCTCGTGCGGCTTTGGCATGGCCATCGCGGTCGCGATCGACGGGAGTGGTGAGGGCGGCTGCAACGACGTTATCGCCACCGAACGCCGCGGCCAGTTTTTCTTCGTTACCGACGCCGTTTTGTGGGGACACGAAGACGCACTTCTCCGGGTACGGGAGTGCCCGGCGAAGCGTTTCTATGGCGCCGTCGGTGTCGTACGATTTCGTTGTGATCAACGCCACGTCGGCGTCAAATGGCCGCACGTCGTCCAGGTTGCGTGGCGCATACGCGACCTCAATGCCGGCACGCGACAACGCATCGCCGAAGTAGGTGCCGACGGCGCCTTTCCCCACGACGTACACCTTCATGAGGATCGATCGCTCGATCTACTGCCGCCGGTCGAGCCGAATCCTCCGTCACTGCGTACCGAGGCCGGCAAGTCGTTGACGAGCTCAAACGTCGCGCGTGACACCGGTGCGACGACGAGCTGAGCGACGCGATCGCCGCGCCGAATCACGATTGGTTCGGAACCTAAGTTCGCCAGCACGACTTGCACTTGCCCGCGATAGTCGGCGTCGATCGTGCCGGGCGTGTTCAAACACGTCACGCCGCTGCGAATTGCCAAGCCGCTGCGGGGCCGAACTTGCGCTTCGTATCCGGGCGGCAGCGCGATTGAAAAGCCGGTTGGCACCAGCGCGCGCGCCCCGGGAAGCAATGTTAGTTCTTCACCGACCGCTGCGTGGAGATCAGCACCGGCTGCATAATCGCTCATGTAGGAGGGCAGCGGCAGTCCCTCGCCCTCGGGAAGGCGCTTGAGTGCGACGCGAACGGCAGCCATGATTAGAGGGTGTCACTTGGCAAGAAGCGCTGCCAACTCTTCTCTAAAGCTCTCGATATCGCGAAACGACCGGTAAACGCTTGCAAAGCGAATGTAGGCAACGGGGTCGAGCTTCTTGATTGCTTCCATCACCTTTTCGCCCACCGTCGCAGAGGGAACTTCGCTTTCCCCGCGCGCGAAGAGCTCGCGCTCCAAGTCCGACGCGACGGCTTCCATTTGACTCTCGGAGATGGGGCGCTTCTCGCACGCCTTGCGCAGACCGCCCAGAATCTTCTCTCGGCTGTACTGCTCGCGCCGGCCGTCCTTTTTCACGACAAAAAGGCGAGGGGCTTCCATGCGCTCGTAGGTCGTGAAGCGGTGCTTGCAGCGGGGATCGAGGCATTCGCGCCGCCGGCGAACCACCGTCTCGTCGTCACGCGAGTCAACGACGCGGGTTTCACTCTTGCGGCAGGTCGGACAAGTCAGATCGACGTCTCCCCAAAAAACCCACTATGTTGTGGGCCCTCGCATTATACGTTACTACCCATAGTAAAATCAAAAAGGACCGCCTTCGGCGGCCCTCCTCCCTGGGCTCGGGAGCCGGTTAGATTTCGTTCCGGTTTAGACGACGAGCGGCGAAGTGTACTTACGGTACACGAGCCGCTCGGCAACGACAACCCGGGACGAAATCTAGGCGGCGGAGCCGATTTTGAACATTTTGGTGCCGCATACGGGACACTTCCCCTCGGTTGCCGGGCGCCCGTTTTTCATCGTAATTTGGACGGCGTCTTTGATCTCGCGCTTCGCCTTGCACTTCACGCAATACGCTTCTGCTGCCACCTCGGGTACCTCCGTTGGGGCACGGCTATTCCCGCGGGCCTTGTCGATTCCCCCTGAGGGCGTGAAGGCGCCCAAAGAATGGAAGAACCCGTCCGCGACGAGCACGAGGACGTGCGAGGCGAGCGCGGCTTCGCCGCGATTGCGACCTGCCTTTGGCGCATGGGCCGCCGCGAGGTCCTCGGACGGCCTTGCGTTGCGATCGTGGGGACGCGGGCCGCGACCCGCTACGGGCTCAGCGTCGCGCGGCGGTTTGCCACCGAGCTGGGTTCGGCCGGATGCTGCATCATCTCCGGCCTCGCCCTGGGCATCGATACGGCAGCCCACGAGGGGGCGCTCTCCGTGCGCGCTCCAACCGTCGCCGTGCTCGGCTCGGGCCATCGCCGTCTCTTTCCGGCCCGCAATCGCCGTTTGGCAGAACGCATCGTTGCCGAAGGCGGCGCAGTGTTGTCGCCGTACCCGCCCGATCAGGCAGCATTTCGCTCGCAATTTCTCGAGCGAAACGGCATTGTTGCCGCTCTTTCCGACGCGGTCGTAGTGATCGAGGCGCCGGCGCGTAGCGGCGCTCTCAACACGGCGGGCTGGGCCGCGGGGCGCATTCCGGTGCTTGCGGTGCCGGGTGACGTCGATCGCAAACATGTCGCGGGGTGTCTCGCGCTCATACGTGACGGTGCAACCTTGGCTCGGCACGCGGGCGACGTTCTTGAAGCGCTCGGACGCAATGCATTCGCGCCGTTGTTGCTCGAGGATCGCCCAACGCGAGCACGCGATGCCCTGAGCGCCCAATTGCTCGGCGCAATCGAATCCGGAATCGACGACCTCGACGCGCTCGTGTCGGCGGTCGGCGGCGCTCCGTCGGAAGTGCTGGCCGCGTTGACGTTGCTGGAACTCGACGGCTGCGTTGAGCGAAGCGGTCCATCGACGTATTCACGAAGGCGTTTTGCCGCCGTGCCGTAACGGCACGTGACGTGAACGTTCGGCTGGTTTGCGTCGATCGAATCCGTACGCCGTACGTAGCGCAGGCATGCGCCGACTTTCGCACGCGGCTTCGTCCCTATTACACGGTAGAGGAAGTCGACGTCAAAGCGGCCGACGGCAGCAATTCGGCCGTCGCAGTGCGCGACGAGTGCGAGCGGATCTCTCGCTGTTTACGGCCCGACGAATGCATCTGGCTGCTGGATCGCAGCGGAAGCGAACTCACGAGCATTGCACTCGCGCAACGGCTTCGCGACGTCAGCCATGGCGGCGTGCAACGCCTCACCTTTATTATCGCCGGCACCTATGGCGCAACCAACGAGCTGCGCGCCCGCGCACAGTTTGTCTGGTCGCTCTCGAAGCTCACATTCTTGCACGAATGGGCGCGTATGATCGTGCTGGAACAGCTCTATCGCGCGGCGAAGATCGCTCGCAATGAGCCGTACCATTACTGAGCGCCGGGACGAGACGCCCGGGCACGCACTGCGCACCTTTGCCGAGGCAGCGGCAGCGACGGTCGCGGCTCAGTACCCGGATGCACCGCCGGTCGCGATCGAATTCGAAGCGCCGCGCCGGTCGGAGTTCGGCGACTTTGCGACCAACGTTGCATTTTCGCTAGCAAAGATCGTGCGGCGCTCGCCGCAAGAGGTGGCCGGCTCGATCGTTGCCGACGTCGCCAGCCTTCCGCACGTAAGCGAGTTCTTCTCGAGCATCGAATCGGTGGGCGGATTCATTAACCTTCGGTTGAGCCCCAAGGTATGGCATGCGGTTGTTGCGCGCATCGTACGCGACGGCGACCGTTTCGGCCAATCGCCGAAGACCGGTAAGCGCGTCTCGCTTGAATTCGGCAGCGCGAATCCCACCGGCCCGCTGGTTGTCGTACAAGGACGCTCGATGTCGCTTGGTGACGCGCTCGCCAAGAGTATGCGTTTTTGCGGTTACGACGTCTTCGTGGAATGGATTACCAACGATGCCGGAGCGCAGCTCGATACGCTCGGGCGCTCGCTCTACGCTCGGTATCGCCAATGCTTCGATCCAGCGTACCCGTTTCCAGACGATGGCTATCCCGGCGAATACCTGCTTCCGATTGCTGCCGAGATCGCCGCGCGCGATGGGAAACGCTGGGTCGACGCACCTGAATCGGAGTGGCTCGAACCGTTCGCGCTCTTTGGGCGCGATAAGCTCGTTGCCGCGCAACGGCAGACCGCGCAGCGCTTTGGCGTGACCTTCGATCTGTGGCAAAGCGAGCGTGAGCTGCACGCGTCGGGAAAGGTGCTCGAAGGCATCGAACGCCTGCGCGTGCTCGGCCACACCTTTGAAGAAGACGGCGCGCTTTTCTTCCGCGCGAACGAGTTCGGCGACGACAAGAACCGCGTGCTCGTGCGGCGCGACGGGCGGCCGACCTATTTTGCCGTCGACGTCGCGTATCATTACCAGAAGTTGCAACGCGCCGATCGGGTCGTCGACATTCTCGGCCCCGATCATCACGGGTACATCGGAAGGCTCAAGGGCTTGGCAAGCGCGCTCGGCTTCGACCCGTCGCGGCTCGATGTCCTCATCGCGCAGCAAGTCGCGCTCATGCGCGGCCGAGAGCACGTCAGCATGAGCAAACGCTCGGGCTACATCGTCACGCTTGACGAGATCCTCGACGAGGTCGGGGTCGACGCAGCCCGCTTCTTCTTTATCTTGCCCTCCGCCGAATCGCCGCTTACCTTTGATTTGAACCTCGCGGTGGCGCATAGCGACGAGAACCCGGTGTACTACGTGCAATACGGTCACGCGCGCATCGCATCGGTCTTGCGTAACGCGGCCGCGGCCGATCTCGAAGATGCCCGCAAAGGGCCGTCGCTGCAGCCGCTCGTTCACCCCGCGGAACTTGCGCTGGCGCGGCGCCTGGCCGAGTTTCCGGTTGCGGTACGCGGTGTCGTGGAGTACCTTGCACCGCATCGTCTGGCGCGCTACGCGCGCGACGTCGCCTCCGACTTCCATCAGTTTTACACCGAATGTCGCATCCTCACGGAGGATCGGCAAACGCGGCTCGCGCGCCTCGCACTCTGCGTCGCGACGAAGGGCGTGTTAGCGCGTGCGCTTACGCTGGCCGGCGTGAGCGCGCCGGATACGATGTAGTTGCCGCAGGAGCCCCTGATGGCGCTCGTCGGCGCGCTGTGGCTTCTCGGCCTGTACGCCGCTGCGCCTCTGCTGCGAAGCAGCGCCGCCTATTCGTTTGCCGACCGGTTACGCGACACGCTCGTCCTCGGCGTTACCATTCCGTTTGTCCTGGGCTTTGCCAACATCTTGTATCCTGCCACGCTGTGGCTTGCGCTCGCGATCTGTGTCGCGATTGCATATTATCGAGGCGCCGTTCGACAGGCTCCGGGTGACACGGGGCGTGCACGCGCGACAAGCGGCATTCCCTACATTCTTATTGCGGTGATTGCGGCGATTGCGTGGCCGCCCGTCATGCGTCCGCTGCTTGACGGCGACTCGATGTCGTATCATTTGCCGAACGCGGCCGCGTGGTCGCACGCGAATGGCCTGTGGACTACGGATTCGCGGTATTGGTGGTATCCGCCAGCCTCGGAACTCTTTGCCAGTGCGTTGTACACCGTGGCAGGACCCTTCTCGCTCCCGTGGTGCGGCCTCGGTGCATTCATCCTGCTTGGATTTCGGCTCTACACCTGGGCGCGCGAAGAGTTCCGCGTGTCGCCGCTGTTAGCCGATACGCTCGCCGCGGCCACCGTTGCGGCAGCGCCGATTGCATTGCAGGCAGCCACGCTGCAAAACGATGTGTGGCTGGCCGCCTTCGCCGTCGAGACGCTCTGGTGCATCCGTCGATGCGATACCCTCGCGTCAGCGCGATCGCTTGCGGTCACGGCGCTGCTCAAGCCCTACGGCCTGCTCTTCGCGGCCGCATGCGCAATCGCGAACAAGGCGCCCGTACGCGTTTGGATCGGCGCGGCAGCCGCCGTCGCGCTGTGGAGCGTTCACGACGCACTCTTGTGGCAGGGCACGATTGTACCGCCGCAGAGCACCTCCTACGGCGACAACCTCCAATCGACCATCATCGCGCACGGGGCCCCGGCGCTCGCGTTGCTCGTTAGGGTCGCATTCATTGCCTCACCCTTTGCGATCGTTGCGTTGATCGCGGCGCTACTCGGCCCACTCCTCGTCCCAAGGTCGCGCGATCTCGGGTGGATTGCCTGTTTCGCGGTGATCTTTTATCTCATCATGCCGCTTGCGTACCAGGGGCCCGGGCCGCAACTCGCAAGCGGCACGTCCTTGCGGTATGCCGCCCCCGCGATCGCGCTCGGCGCGCTCGCCCTGACGCCGTGGCTTTCACGCGTGCCGCAGGTCGCCGGCGTCATACTCGGGCTCTGCGCGCTTTTCGGCGTTGCCCAAAGCGTGGAGCTCTATCGGTACGATGCGCCGACGCTGCTGGCGCTCCCGATTGCGTTCGTTGCAGTCATCGTCGTCGCGTCGGCCGATCGCGCTCGCGCCGCGTGGCCAATCGTTTGCAGCCTGGTCGTCGCGATCGTCGCGTCGGCTCTTTTGGCAGCGCGATTTCCGGTTGACTATTACAACGACGCTCTGCAGTACCATGGTGGCAGCACCTCCGCCTACGAATGGATCGCGCTATTTCAGCCGGCCGCCATCGGCGGCACCGGCTTGAGACTCGGCGCAATCAACGTCCTGTCGCCGCAAACGCGGACGATCGATCTCCCCGACGCGACGCCGTGCGCAACGGCGCGGGCGCAACGTGCACTGCTGGTGGCCATCGCGGAGCCGGAGCGCAGCTCGACGTTCAACGAGGCTCGTCTTCGGGCCGCGCTCGCCTGCGGGCGAACGCTCTATCGCGACGGTATTGCGGTGATCAGCCTTCCCTAAACTGCGCTTGAATCCAGGGTCCGACGAAATAGCGCCACAGAATTTTTGCCAGCGCGGCCACCGGAATCCCCAGGATCAACCCCGGTACGCCGAAGAGCTCGCCGCCGGCGAAAACGGCGAACATTGCGCCCATCGGCGACACGCCGACCGACTCCCCCATGATCTTTGGAACGAGAACGTTGTCGCTGACGCGCGCCATCACGAACATGATGATTTGCACCCAGATCACCATCCAAAGCCCCTGGGGAGCACACAACGGAATGGCGATGATTTGTGCGATTAGCATGCCGATGATCGGAATCGCGTACGCGACGCCGGAAACGATGCCGATGATCAGCGAGAACTTAAAGCCGAACAACGCGGTTACCAGCGCGATGACCGCGCCGGTGATCGCGCTGACGATCACCTGTCCGGAGATGTAGCTGCCAAAAAGCGCCGTCACCTCGGCGGCGAGCTTTCGCGCCGTCTCGCGCTTGCTGGCCGGGAACATCGACGCAAAGCCTTGCGCGATCTGCGTATCGTTGAGCAAGAAGAAAAACGAGAGCACGATCGCGGAAAAAGCCATGAAGAGGCCGGTCGCGGTGTTGATCGCTATCGTGCCGAGCCCGGTGAGCACGCCGGAGAGAAAGCCGGTAAGCTGCGCGCCGCCGATTTTACCGACGTTTAATCCGCTGGCGGGAAGGTTGATTTGCGGGAAGTGTTGCTGCACCGACGTTTCCGCTCCGACCAGCCAGTCTTGGGTCGCGCCGGCGTAGGCCGGAAGATTGGTTGCGAGCAGCTGCAGTTGCTCGACGGTCAGCGGCACGATGATGACCAAGCCGATCGCGACGATCAACAGCAGTCCGGCGAAGACGACCGTAATCGCGACCGGTTTGGGCATGCGCGTTTGGAGGCGTTGCGCAATCGGGCCAACGCCGAACGCGATGAAAGCGGCCGTGACGAAGATCGTAATCGTCCGCGGGATGTGAATGACGAGCCACCACGCGATGAGCAGCGCGACGGCAACCGCCGCAATCCATCCGATACGGCGCCAGAGCCCGCTGGTCATAGCGGTTTGCACAGTAAGCGACGCTCCGTGACGTACCCGCCCCGCTCGTAGAGCGATCGCGCCGCAACGTTCTCCTCGGTCACCATGAGGGTCATATACGGCAATCCGCGCCGTTTTGCCTCACCCTCAGCGGCTTGGAGCAGAGCGCGGCCAACGCCGCGCCGCTGCAATGCGGGCTCGACCGCCATGTATGCAACGAATGCTTGTGGAGTAGCCGTCGTTTCGTCAGGGAGGCCATCGACAAAAACGATAAACCCGGCGCGGCGCGCATCGCATTGCGCTATCAACGTGACGTGGCGCTGCTCTTCCACCGCCCGCAACAGTCGCGCGAGGGCTAAGTTCACCATCGATACGGGTGCATGGCGAAACGGAGGAACGCTCGTCATGACGGTGCGCTTGGCGAGGTCTGCGATGAACGCACGGTCGCCCGGCTCACCGGTACGAACTTCAATCGTCACGCGCGGCGCGATCCAGGATCGGTGATCGGCCGACCGTCTTTACACTGAGGACACTCAGCCGCGACGTACGACGCGAGCGGCAGATCGAGCAATGCATGCGTCGGCAGGCCGAAATCGACGGGCGCCCGCATGACGATTGCGCCAACGCCCACGATCTCCGCGCCATGGCTGCGCACGACGTCCATCACTTCGAGCACCGAGCCGCCGGTCGTGATGACGTCTTCAACAACGAGCGCTCGATCCGCCTGGCCGAGCGCAAAGCCGCGCCGCAAGACCGGCACGCCGTCTTCCTTTTCGATGAAGAGGGCTTTGGTGCCAAGCTGTCGCGCCACTTCGTAACCGAGCACGATGCCGCCGACGGCCGCGCTCACGACGACGGTCGGATGCACATTCGAAAAGTGCTCAACGAGCGCTCGTGCGATCGGCTCGACCATCGACGGATCTTCGAGAATCCGAAACTTCTGCACGAAGCGATCGCTGTGACGGCCCGAGCTCAAGCGAAAGTGCCCTTCGAGCAGCGCACCGCGTTCCGCCAGCGCGGCGCTCAGCGCATTGGCCGTAATCACGGCACGCGTTCCGGGTAACGCATTTCGTCGAGAATCGCTCGCGCGGCGGCGGCGGGATCGGGTGCCTCCGTGATCGGACGGCCCACGACGAGATAGTCCGATCCGGCTGCAACTGCCTGCGCGGGCGTCATCACGCGCTGCTGATCGCCGTGGGCGCTGCCGGCCGGGCGAATTCCAGGCGTGAGCGTCAAGAAATCCTCGCCGAAAAAGCGCTTCAGATCCCGTACTTCCTGCGCGCTGCAGACGACGCCGTCACACCCGGCGTCTCGCGCGAGCGCTGCCAAACGAATCGCGTTTTCACCGGGACCACCGCGCAAGCCGAGCTCGTTGAGATCCTCCGCCGCAATGCTCGTCAGAATCGTAACCGCGAAGATCTGGGGCGGAGCCAGGCTCAGCTCCGCCGCGCGCTCCTGCGCCGCATCCACCGCCACGCGCATCATCTCAAGCCCTCCAAGCGCGTGCACGTTAACGATGCGCGTGTTCGGACGAACGAGCTCTCGAATGGCGGCCCCGACGGTATTCGGAATGTCGTGAAGTTTGGCGTCGACGAAGATCCGCACGTCGCGCGCTTCACAGTAGGAAAAGATGCGCTCCGGATAGCCGTACAGCGCTTGCAGCCCGATCTTCAGCATCACGTCGAGCTCGTAGAGCTGATCGACCAAGCGCTCCGCGTTCTCGGGTGCGGCTACGTCGAGCGCGACGATTAGCTGTGCCATCGCGCTTGCCTACCCCTCATCGCCTTCATATTGATCGGCGCTCGAAAAACCAAGATTTGCCTTGCCGACGATCTCGCCGATGGAGGAAAGGTTGCGCTGCAACAGGTATGCGCGCAGCTCCTCGACGATACGCTCGGGAATGCGCGGGTCGGTAAAGTTTGCGGTGCCGATGCCGATCGCACTCGCCCCCGCGAGGAAAAACTCGAGGGCGTCGGTCGTCGATTCGATACCACCCTGTCCGACGATGGGAATGGTGACGGCGCGCGCAACCTCGTAGACGGCAAGCACGGCGATCGGGCGAATCGCCGGGCCCGACAAGCCGCCCGTCACGTTGCCCAGCCGCGGCCGCCAGGTGTTGACGTCGATGCCCATGCCGCGAACCGTATTGATGACGGCCAGCGCATCGGCACCCGCGGCCTGCGCTTGTCGAGCGATCTCCGCGATGTCGGTGACGTTGGGAGAGAGTTTGACGATCAGCGTCTTATCGGTCGTCGACCGGCACGCTCGCACGACCTCCGCCGTCAGTTCCGGATGACAGGCAAACGTTTCGCCCTCGCTCCCGACGTTTGGACAGGAGATATTGAGCTCGATTGCGGCTATCTCGTCGCGTGCGGCAAGGCGCTCGCAGACGCAGGTGTAATCGTCGACCGAAAATCCCGCGACGCTGCCGACGACCGGGCAAGGCCGCATCGCGTACTTGCCAACTTCGTGCTCCAGATACCACTCGATGCCGGGATTTTGAAGCCCGATGGCATTGAGCATCCCGCTCGGCGTGTGCACGAGCCGCGGCGTCGGGTTTCCTAAGCGCGGTAATCGCGTAACGCTCTTGAGAACGATGGCCCCAAGCTTGTGCAAATCGATGAACGGTGCAAACTCCTCGCCCGAACCGTAGCAGCCGCTACCCATGAGCGTCGGATAGGCGAGATCGAGTTTTCCAATCTTCACGGCGAGGCTAGGAACCGTCTTTACCATCGCAACTCGTCGCTCCAAAAGACCGGCCCCTCTTTGCAGACGCGGGCGTAGACGACGTCGCTTCCGCCCGCTCGCGCCAGTGGAAAACTCGGCGCCTGTGCGCTCGTTCGTGCGAGCGGAACGACGCAGCCCCAACATCCGCCGACGCCGCACGCAAATGTTTCCTCGAGAGAGAGTTGTGCGCGCACGCCGATCGAGGTCGCGGCACGAGCGACGGAGCGCAGCATCGGCGTCGGGCCGCACGCCAGAATGAGATCGGGCCGCTGCATGTGTTCGATCAGATCCGTAATGAAACCGTGATGTCCGGCGGTTCCATCATCGGTCGCTACGGCAAGCTCGCAACCGAAGTCGTCAAAGCGCTGAGCATCGACGAGCAGTTGCGCGGTTCGCGCACCGTAAAGCAACTGCACGCGGGCACCGGAGCGCACAAGCGTCTGAGCAACGAGTAAGACGGAAGCAAGGCCGACGCCGCCGGCAACGATTGCAACGTGGCGCGGCCGATTCGAAAGATCGAATCCATTTCCGAGCGGGCCGACAATGTCGAGACAATCGCCGGGGCGCAGTTCGCTCAGCTCGCGCGTGCGCGTTCCCGTGACGAAAAAGAGCAGGCTCGCGCGTTTCCCCTCGGCCTCATAAATGCCAAGAGCCGTACCTGCTGCTTCGCCGGCGGGCGGTATCGCCATGACGTACTGTCCGGGCTTCGTTGCGGCCACGATATCGGGTGCGCCAAATCCTAACACAACCACACCTGGCGCTAGCTCGCGGCGATCCATGACCCTCGTCGCATGTACGCGTGGAAGGAGGTCAAGCGTGGCCATTGCGACCGCGATTTCGCCAAATTTTTAAAAAACTCCGTGAAAAGGGGTGAACTAGGTTGCCACTAGTGCCGTTATACGGTATAGAGAGCAAGAAACATATCAGGAAAGGAGGGTCCGCAGATGGCAGGTCTTATCGTTTTCAAATCTCTAGCCGACGCATTGAGAGCGGGCTATCAGGTTTACGACCGGACTGCGGACGGCTATCTGGTCAGGACGCGCACCTCGGCCGGTTGGGCGATGGCGCTCGTCTCCTGTAAGTAGAATCGTTACGTAGAATCGTCTTTCTTCTTCTCAATCCTCTGGACAGCAAAGAAGACCCCCGATCGTCGGTGGGTCTTCTTTCATTTGCGCGTAAACGCTAGGGACGATAATCGGGCGGGCTCGGCGGTTTTTCGATTTCCGGCGTCGGGCCGGGACGCCAGCCCGCATACGGATCGGGCGGCATCTTTCCGGCGGCAGTCGCGGTGGTTGCGCTTTCCGACTCAGGTGCTTGATACGCGGTTCCTGGGCCGGGCCCATAGCTGCCGATTCGCGCGCCGCTGAGCACGGCACCAATAATCTGTGCGATGCCGACAAACATTGGTATCAGGCCACCGAGCAGCCACGGGCCGTAGATATATTCTCCGTGATGGTAACCGATGAACGACAACCCGATGAGCAGAGCAAAGCCGATGAACGCCACTTGAAGGCCGCGGCGCAGCTGTTGTTGGGCATAGAAACTCGGATCGTAAAACGGCGTGTAGGCACCCGGCGGCATTGCACCAGGAGGCATGGTGCCGGGCGGGGGCCACGATCCGTATTTCATGGCCTTGCGAAAGGCGTGTGGATCGGGTGGGGGATAAGGTGGCGCTAAACCGCGCCGGATCATCTCCATGCGCTCTTGGTGTGCGAAGACGCGCGAGAGTCCCCAGAACGTCACCGGTAATCCGACGACAAAGACGAGAAACGCGATTGGGACGAGGGTTTCTGCTGGATCCATGGCCGCTAGTGCGCTCCGTTCGTGATAATGTGAATCGATCCATCGCTCGTTGAAACGCGCAGCGTTCCCGCACCGTTTCCGAGCGCGATCGTGTACTGCGCTCCGTCGCCCTCACCGCCGCCAACGGAAGAGCCATTGCTGGAGATGCTTCCATCGTTGGTCGAGGCATTGAGGGTGAGGTTAGATGCGGGCGCAAGTTCGAGCCGAATCGAGCCATCGTTGGTCGAGACGTTTCCATTTTGAACGTCGCCGAGGCTTACGACGCTCACCCGCCCGTCGTTCGTATGTGCAGTCAAGGTGCGCACCGCAACGTCGCGCAGCGCAATGTGGCCGTCTGCGGTAGTGACGCTGAGCGAGTCACCGCGAATGCGGGTCGCTTCGATGTAGCCGTCATCGCTATTGGCGCTCGCGGTGCCGTTGACATCGGTAAGCGTTACGTGCCCATCCTGGGATCGTACGTTCACATCGGCGGTGAGACCGCTAACGTCGGCGCCGGAGGAGCGAACGATCTCGAGACGCGCCGAACTCGGCACGGTGACGTCGATACGTTCGTCGACCGAGCCGAAGAGGAAAAAGCGCGCATGCGGAGCGCGCACGATGGAGACGCCGTCGACGGTGCGCGTGACGTGCAGTTGTGGAATCGAGCCCCCGCTTCCCCAGCTCGCGCCGTGCACGTTCGTGAGGTCGGTGACGTGGACTTGCCCATCGGTCGAGACGCCGACCCCGACCCGTGACTGTGGATCGTCGATGACAACGTGCGGCGTTCGGCCGGCCTCAATCGGGGCTACCGGTTGCGCATTGAAATCAAATCGCTGCATTGATGCAAAAGCCTGGCCGTGCCATCCGCCGGCCGTTTGGCGCAGGCCGATGGCATAGATCGCGACCGCCACGATGGCGACCTCAACCGCGACCAACGCCGCGATGATCGTTGCGCGCGACACGTTACGAGATGCTTGGGCCCCAGCCCGAAAAGGTGGGACGCAACGACTGCGCGGAGTTGATTTGGGGGACGTCCTCGGAAAAAGGCGCCTGCGCGCCGGGAAGTGAGATCGTTGGGATCCTGATCATATGTTCCTAATGTGCCTCCGTAACTGGTTCCGTCCTAGGTACGCGCTGGAGCCCCCCGTGTTTCGTTTCGAGGCACGCTGTGGCAGGCGTCCGCGGCGAAACAAACCAGCCCCGCAACCCGTACGTCAAGCGTGTCGGCACTTCTGCTGGAGGCACCCATCGACCGCCCCTCGGCCGCACGCACGGTGACGCAGCCTGGGCCGGCAGACGGCGACTTGGTCGCCCTTGCCATTGGCGGTCACGGTGGCGCGTTCGCGACGCTCGTCGAGCGCTACGACCGCGCCGTTTACCATCTAGCCTTCCGGACGCTGCACGACGTAGAGGAGGCGCGCGACGTGACGCAAGAGGCGTTCTTCAAAGCTTTTCGCAGCTTGCGCACGTTCAAGCCCGGTGCGAAATTTTCGACCTGGATCTTTGCTATTGCGTACCATGCCTGCTGCGACCGGCTTAACCGCCGCAAACGCTACTCGAACGACGAACTGCCCGAACGCGCCGATGCCGGCCCAGGCCCGGAAGCGCAAGTCATCGCGCTCGACGAAGCGCAGCGTTTGCGCACCGCGATCGACGCCCTTCCCGAAAAGTATCGTGCCGTGATCACGCTCTACCACTTGCAAGGGCGCCAATACGAAGAGATCGCAGAGGTGCTCGGCCTGCCGATGGGTACGGTAAAGACCCATTTATTCCGCGCCAAGGAGCAACTGCGCAGGCTTCTCCGCGCACCGGAGGTAACCGAACCATGATGTATCGAGACGACGCCGAGCTCGAACGGGCGCTCTTCGCACTTCCGCTGGAAGAGCCGCCCGCGGATTTGCGCGCGTCGATCCTCACAGCCACCGTCTACCGTCCGGCGCCGCCGTTTAGCGTCTGGGAAGTGACACTGATCGGTGCACTCGCCGCCGTCGTTCTTTGGCTCGTCGTGCTCATTGTCTTGGGCGGTGCTCCGCTGTTCGTAAGTAGCATCTCGGCAATCGTCGCGGCGATCGCGCGCCCACTCTCGCACGTCACGACGCTCGCGTGGTTGACGGCCGGCGTCGCAACGGCGCTCTGGCTCTCATTTTTCACCGGATCCCAACCTTTCGCAGTCGCTGTTCGGAGGGTGCAGCGGGGAACCGGCCGATAAACCGACTCCATGGAAAGATCGGCGGCGCAGCCGCGCGCTCCGTATAAGATCTTAGTTATCGAAGACGATGCTGCAATCAATCGCGTCTTGCAGCTGGAACTCGAGCACGAGCACTACGAAGTCGACGTCGCGCGCGACGGTCTCAGCGGCCTGGAAAAAGCGCTCAAAGAGCCCGATCTCGTCATTTTGGACCTCATGATCCCGCGCATGGACGGCATCGAAGTCTGCAAACGCATTCGAGCCAAGAGCCAAGTGCCGATCATCATGCTCACCGCCAGGGACCGCGTTCCCGATCGGGTGACGGGCCTCGACGTCGGCGCCGACGATTACGTCACCAAGCCGTTTTCCACCGAAGAGCTGCTAGCGCGCGTGCGAGCCCGCTTGCGCGAGCGCACCCCGCACAGCAACGTGATCGAATACCGCGACGTCGTGATGGACCGCGACCGCCACGAAGTGCGCCGCTCGGGCAAGCCGATTTCGCTGACGGCCAAGGAATACGCACTACTCGAATATTTGTTGCTGCACCGCAACAAAGTGCACACGCGCGACGAGCTCTTTAACGGCGTCTGGGGCAGTGACTTTCTCGGTGACTCTAACCTCATCGACGTCTACATCCGCTATCTGCGCGGAAAGATCGACGACGGTTTTGACGAGAAGCTCATCACGACCGTCCGCGGCGTCGGCTACACGATCAAGGACTAAAGCGCAGCCTACGTGCGCGCGCAGCGCGAATCGTGTCGCTAAAGTGGAGAATTGCGGTTTGGTACGCCACGCTGCTCATTGCGGTGCTGGCGCTCACGAGCGCAATTATCGTTTGGCGTCTTCAAGGCATCCTCTACGATCAAGTCGAGAGCAGCGTCAGCTCGACGATGCACTCGATCGTGCAATATTCGCAGGCGGCCAATCCGTTTGCGGTGGAAGAGGCGCCGTCGGGATCACTGCAGTTTCTCTTCAATAGCGCCAACCTCGCGAATTGGGGCTCCGCCAACAGCTTCGTCCAGGTTGACTCCAACGGTGGTCCCGTTTCCAAAACGCCGAATCTCGGCGGCGCAACGATTCCGCCCAATCCGTCGCTCGGTCCCAAGCACGACACCGCTTTCCGCCAGATCACGTTGGAAGACCGTCCCTTTCTCGTGGAAGACCGCTACGTCCGCGAAGGCGACAGCGCTGCGGTCATTCACGTCGCCGAACCACTCGACGCGCTGAACCGCACCTTTGCGCGCGCCATCAAGGCGGTCGCCATTACCTTGGGCGTGGCAGCGCTCGCGGTCGTGCTCGTTTCGATCGCGCTCGCTTCGCAAGCGACGACGCCGATCAATCAGCTCTCCGAAGCGATGCGCGAAATTGGCTCCGAGCGGCTCGACCGCCGGCTGCGCTGGCAGCGGCGGCACGACGAAATCGGAAAGCTGGCCGAGAGCTTCGACGATCTGTTGCTGCGCTTAGCCGAGGCTTTTGCGCGAGAACGCCAGTTTATCTCCGATGCATCGCACGAGCTCAAAACGCCGCTCACGTCGATTAACGCCAACGCGCAGATGCTCTTGCGATGGGGCGACCGTGATCCGAACGTGCTGCGCGAGAGTTTGGAGACAATTGCCGGCGAGAGCGCAAGTCTGGCAGCCATGGTCAACGGCATGCTCACCTTAGCGAAGGCCGACCGCGGCGACGACATTCCCAAAGAACCCGTGGCCCTCGCCCAGCTTGCGAGCGAGGTCGTTCGCAGCGCCGAACCACGCGCAGTCGAAAAGCATCTCGAATTGGTTTTCGAGCACACCGCGACGCCGACGGTCTTCGGCGAGCCCGGCTTGCTGCGACAGCTCATTGCCAACCTCGTCGACAATGCAATCAAATTTACCGAGAGCGGTGGGGTAACCGTTCGCGTCGGTAGCTCGCGCAACCACGCTTGGGTGGAGGTCAGCGACAGCGGGCCCGGCATCCCGGAGGCGGAAATGCCGCATATCTTCGACCGGTTCTACCGGGCCGACAAGGCACGCTCGCGGACGGTCCCCGGTACCGGGCTTGGCCTGGCGATCGTCCGTTCGATCGCCCGCGTGCACGCCGGCGAGGTCTCGGCCGGCCGCAGCCCCTCAGGAGGGGCGCTCTTTCGCGTCATGATTCCGTCGATGCAGCCACCGCTCACGGATTCCTCATGATGGGCTCCGCGCGGCGTCGATACAATGGAGCCGTGCGGATATCTCGGGGGCGTGGGGCAGCGGTGCTGTTTCTCGCCTTGCTTTGTTGGACTGGCCTCGCGGCGCAAGCGCGCGCCAACGATCAAATCAACGTTGGCCAAAATCCGATTCTGCACGTTCAGCTCGGCACCGGCATTGTCACGGTTCAAACGTGGGACCGGCCCGTGGTGCAGGTCAGCTCCGACGGGCCGGTAAGCGTCCAGCACGTCGATGCGGCCGCGGTCGATCCGTACATCCCCAAACAAATTCCCAACGCCGCGCATTCGATTGAAACGGTGCACGGCACGGTCACCCTTCCGCCCGAGCCGTTCGTTCTGCCCAAGCTTGCGGGCACCACGCACGACGCGGTGCGCGTCACCGGCAACGGCAACACCACGATCACGGTGCCGAGCACGTCGGCCATGGTCGTCGCGCATGTCGACAGGGGACGTGTCGTCATCAACAACTATCACGGCGTCTTCGTCGCGCAAGTGCACAGCGGCGGCGTCTTTCTCAACCACGTCGACGGCAGCGGTTACGTGGAATCGTTGCGCGGGCGCGTCGTCGCTTCCGATTCGAACTTCGAGCGCTTGCGCGTACGCACGGCAGCCAGCAACGTCGTTTTCAACCGCTGCACGTCGCATCAAATCGAAGCCAGCAGCACCTACGGATCGATCGTGTACAACGACGGAACGTTCCAACCGGGGCTCGCGCGCTTTGAATCCGAGCACGGCAACGTCGCGGTCGGCGTTCGCGGCGGCGCACAGCTCGGCGGACATTCCGATACCGGTCACGTCGTCTCGAGTTTTCCGAGCGGCACGCAGCTCCATGGCGACGTGAACACCGCGCAGGCGAGAGTGGAAGGCGGCGGCCCGGTCGTGACGGCGACAAGTAAAGACGGCTCCGTCTATCTCTACAATGGCTCGATGGACGAACATCCCGAGGTACGCGCCGCGGTGCGCGCGGGACGCTCGCTTCCCGCGGCAGAGCACCTCTTCGCTCCGCCCGCGTCCGAGCCGCGTTCATACCCGGCGCGTCCTTATACCACGCATCCGTACGCAGCGCGTCCGTACGCAGTGCCGCGGCATTTCGTGCCGCGTCAATCGCAGCCGCCCGCGCGTCAGCCGGCGCCGCCACGCGCGCAGCGCCCGCAAAGCCGTCCTCCAAAACCTCCGGCGTAAGCTCGCGCTTACAGTAGGAATTTCCGCAGCACCGCGACGTCGAGCTTAAACGCGTGCTGCGGTAGGACGGCCTCTTCTCGATACTCGCAGGCCTCAAAGAACGACTGGGCCGCGCTGCGGTGCGGCACCATGACCGTCATCTTGTGGCAATTGTAATAGTTCGCCACATCCTCGATTGCGGCGAGCAACAGCCGGCCGATGCCGCTGCGCCGGCGATCCGCCGTGACGAGGAGCCGTTCGATTTCCGCCAGCGATGCGGCGATGCGAATCGTGGCCGCTCCGCAAAGCCTGTCGCCGTCGCGCGCCGCGACGGAGTGGCGCTGCTCGTGCCAGATGACGCTGAATCCGTATAAGGTGCGCAGCGCTTCACGCTCGGCTTCGCGATAGAGTCCGTCGACCGCATCGGGCTGCAGCCGGACGATCTCAACCGGCAACCGCCGCGACCTCGGTTTCCACATCCAAAAGAAAGCCGTCGTAGGCGGCAATGACGCGCCGTCCCGTCTCATCTTCGAGGTCTTGAGCGAGACGCGCGGGGCCGGCTTCGAGCATCTTCGTTCCAAAATGTTGGAACACGGTAACCTTGGCGCGGACGCCTTCGATCACGCGGCGCGCGCCCTCCCACGTCAGGTGATCGACGTTCATTTCATCGCGGTAGCGCAACACGTTGACGACCAAGACGTCGGGCTGGTGACGTGCATAGTCGGCAGCGAGGCCGTCGAAATACCGCCCGCACGGCATGTAGGCGACGCGCAAATCGCCGAAGGCAAAGTGCAGGCCGAAGGTTTGCACGGCGTGCACGTGGGCAACCGAGGTGCGCAGCTCGACGCTGCCGATCCGATACGGACCGGCGCGTTCTTCCAATCGAATGAGGCGTTCCACGAAGGCCTGCGCATACGGCAGGACGACCGCTTCGTCGTCGAAGGCATCGGGCGGCGCTGCCACCATGCCACGCCGGCGAAAACCGCCCGACGTCATCGCTTCAATCATGGCGTTGACGTCGGCGGAGTGATCGAGATGTTTGTGCGACAGCACGATCGCCTCGAGCTCGCGCGGATTGCAGGGCGGAACGTGTGAGAGCGCGCGAACGAGCGCACCGGGACCGGGATCGACGTGGATTTGCGTCTCGCCGAAGCGCATCCACATCCCGCCGGACGCGCGCAACTGCTGGGCCACGACAAAGCGCGCCCCGCCGGTGCCCAGAAACAGAATTGACGCGTTCGTCGGAAGGTTTAGCCTAGCGCCGGAAGCGTTGGAAACGTTCCGCTGAGAACCGCACTCGACGGCCGCCCGAGCCAGCGCTCGAGTACGGTTGCATACACGCTCCGAAAGTCGGTCGTGTAGCGCACGTTTCCAATGCTGCTGTTCGCAAGGTCGGGTTGCGTGCCGTACATTCCACCTTTGACGCTGCCTCCAACTAAGAAGAGCGGCGAAGCTTCGCCGTGATCGGTCCCGCGACTGGCGTTCTCCTCGATGCGCCGGCCGAACTCACTGAACGTCATCGTAAGCACTCGATGGTCGTGACCGTGCGCGCTCAAATCGTCGTAAAACGCCGAAATGCCATCCGAGAACTGTTCGAGCTCGTGGTCTTGCACCACGCGTTGGTTCTGATGCGTGTCGAACGAACCATGCTCGACGTAGATGACTTTCGTGCCGAGGTTGCTTCCGATCATCTGCGCCGCCAGCGCGAGGATGCGCCCGAGCTGGGTGGCCGGATAGGACGCCTGCGTGCGATATCCTGCGATGAGCTTGGGCAGTTCTTCCGAGCCGCGCTGGGCGTGATCCTCGATCTCCATCACCCGAGCGAGATAGGGCGACGTGAAAGGCAGCTGCTTGTCTCGCGCATCGGATTGGAAGGCGCGGCGCATTGCGGTATCGCGATCGAACGCGAGGCCGTACTGCGCGGGATTAAAGACCGACGGAATATCGGTGTGGTTGGACGCGAGCACTTCGGGCAACGTCTGCGAAATCGCCACGCCGTTAAAGAGATTGTTCGGCGGTAAGCCGGCATCGTCGAAGTACCGTCCGAGCCAGCCGGTATGCTCGTAGCGATCCGGCGCACCGGTCTGCCAAATCTCGGTCGAGCGGAAGTGCGAATAGCTCGGGTCGGGATAGCCGACGCTCTGAACGACGGCTACCATTCCCTTGTCGTACATCGCCTTGAGCGACCGCATCTTCGGATTGAATCCGACGTGCGCGTCGATTCCGAGGACTTCGGATTGTGTGATCGCCAGGCTCGGGCGCAGTTGGTAGTAGCGTGGGTCGCCATGAGGGACGATGCAGTTCAGGCCGTCATTCCCGCCCTGAAGATTAATCAAAACCAAGCAGCGGCCTTGCGCGCCGGGTAAGCCCGGCAGCGGCATTTGCGCCAGTGCCTTGGCAAAGACGTGTTCGGGATTCGCGCAGACTGCGAGCCCGCTGACCGTTCCGATGAGAAAGTTGCGCCGCTTCATAGATCCATCACTAACTGAGCTGATACGCGGGCATCGCCATCGTTAGCGAAACCGCCGAGCTGATGCGTTGCTGGAAGTTTTCAGCGGAAAGCGCAGCCAGCGCCGACGTTCCCGCCCCCGCCAGCATTGACTCGAGTTGGAAGCGCGAGGCGGGCGCCGCATCGTCTTGCAAGAGCGCCGCGAGCACTTCCTGTGCGGCTTGCCGCGGCTTCATCGCAACGCCGCTCAGCCAGGACGACTGCGACAGCGTCTGCGAGCCGACCAACTGTGCAATGAAGTTCTGGCGTGCGATCATCGTGCCGCTCGTGAGCCAGTTTTGACCGCCGGGCCAGCCTGCGACGTTGGGCGGCTGAAATAAGATTTGTCCCATGTGCGTGGCAGCGGCGACCGCGCTCACGTCCATCTGCGTAAGGCCTAGTGCCTTGTACGTTCCAACCACGAACTCGACGGGACTTTTGACCAGCGCCCGATAGGCGCGCGGGCTATAGAAAACGTTGCCGCGCAGCAGCGCCGACATCACCGGCGCCAGGTCATAATCGTGTTTGCGCAGCAGGGCCGCGACGCCATCGATCAGCTCGGTCTCGGGATCGTTGTAGACGAAGAAATTGAGCAAGCCGGTCGCGAGAAAGCGCGCGCATTGCGGCTGCGAAAAGATAATGTCGACGATGTTGTCGCCGTCGAAGTTGCCGGTTTGGCCGAGAAAGGTCTTCGAGCCGCTGTCGTGCAGCCGCGGATCGAAGTAGATTTCTTCGGTCAGCTTCAGCATTCGCCAGCCGGTCCACGCGCGGGCAGACTCGCGAACGTCGTCTTCGGTGTAGTGGCCGACCCCCAGCGTAAAGAGTTCCATCAGCTCGCGCGCGTAATTCTCGTTGGGATGCGACTCGACGTTGGTATCGTTGTTCAGGTAGACGAGCATCGCGCCGTCTTTGGAGACGTCGTGGGTGAGCGAACGGACGTTGCCCAGCGCGTACTGACGGAAGAGCTGGTTCTGAATGTACGTCAAGCGCGCAAAGTTCACGTACGACGTAAAGTGCCCGTGCCAGTACAGCGTCATCTTTTCTTGCAGCGGAGCGGGCGTCGTGAGCATGCGGTTCATCCACCACAACCGCATCTGACCCAGCGATTCTCGCTCGCTTCGAATGGCGTCTTTGAAGACTGCTCGCTGCTGTTCCTTATCGCCCCGCAAGGAACGGATCTGCTCGAGCGCATCGCGCCGATCGTAGGCGTCGGGCTGCGGAAGATTCGCCGTCGAAGGATAACGGATGAGTGACTCAACCGCGTCGTCGACCGTCATCGCCGCAAAGCTTGCGATCTCGTCGGGGGTTCCGCCGAATCCGGCGCGGCGCAGCAAATGCGCGGCCGAACGTTCGTCGAGCTTCCCGCGATAGGGTTGAAGCGCCGTCGTCGCATCGAGTTGTCCCGGCGGACGAAGAATACCGCCGAAATCGACATGGGTCTGCGCAGCCATTGACTAGTAGTATAGCATTGCGCGCAGGTCGCGGCTTGCACCCCGACCACATCTAACCGCCATTTAAAAAGAGGACAGAGCAACCGGGCGGTAAAGCGCGCCAAGAAAGCCATGGCAGTAGTGGAGTCGCACCTCGATCGGCGCAGCGAGGAATTTACAAAGAACGCCAGTCGGCTCGAAGGGCTCGTGACCGAGCTTCGCGAGCGTCTCATTGCGGTTCGTGCCGGCGGCGGTGCCGAGGCAACGGCGAAACACCGCAAACGCAATAAGCTCACCGCACGCGAACGCATCGAACGGCTCGTCGACCCCGGCTCCGATTTTCTGGAACTCTCCGCGCTTGCCGCGTACGATATGTACGGCAACGATTCGCCTTCCGCCGGCATTGTCACCGGCATCGGCATCGTCGAAGATCAGCATTGCGCGATCGTCGCAAACGACGCCACCGTCAAAGGCGGCACGTACTATCCGATGACGGTGAAGAAACATCTGCGCGCACAAGAGATTGCCGAGCAGAATCACCTGCCGTGCATCTACTTAGTCGATTCGGGCGGCGCGTTTTTGCCGTTACAAGCCGACGTCTTTCCGGATCGCGATCATTTCGGGCGCATCTTTTACAATCAAGCGCGGATGTCGGGCAAGCGCATTCCGCAAATCGCTGCCGTGATGGGATCGTGCACGGCGGGAGGCGCGTACGTGCCCGCCATGAGCGACGAGACCGTCATCGTCAAAGGCGAGGGAACGATCTTTCTCGGCGGCCCGCCGCTGGTGAAAGCTGCCACCGGCGAGGAGGTGACCGCGGAAGAGCTCGGCGGCGCGGACGTCCACACGCGCATCTCGGGCGTGGCCGATCATTTCGCCAACGACGATCCGCACGCGCTCGGCATCGTGCGGGAAATCGTACGCAACTTACACCTCGAGCGGCCGCAGCAATGGGATCGCATCGAACCGCAACCGCCGAAGTACGACGCTCGCGAAATGTACGGCATCATTCCGCGCGACAACCGAGTCGGCTACGACGTGCGAGAAATTATCGCGCGGCTGGTCGATGCATCGGAGTTTCACGAGTTCAAGGCGCGCTACGGTACAACGCTCGTTTGCGGCTTCGCGCGCATCGAGGGCCATCCGATCGGCATTTTGGCAAACAACGGCATCCTCTTCAGCGAAAGCGCGCTCAAAGGTACGCACTTCATCGAGCTGTGCGTGCAGCGCGGCACGCCGTTGCTCTTCTTGCAAAACATTACCGGGTTCATGGTCGGCAAGCAGTACGAAAACGGCGGCATCGCCAAAGACGGCGCCAAGCTCGTGACGGCCGTCGCCGGCGCCGAGGTGCCGAAGTTCACCGTCGTCATCGGCGGCAGCTTCGGCGCGGGGAACTACGGCATGTGCGGCCGCGCGTATGCACCGCGCCAGCTGTGGATGTGGCCGAACGCGCGCATCAGCGTCATGGGCGGCCCGCAAGCGGCAAGCGTGCTCTCAACGGTGAAAGGGGCGATGTCGGCCGAAGACAAAACGACGTTCGAAGCGCCGATTCTCGAAAAATACGAGCGCGAAGGCAATCCGTACTATTCGACGGCACGCTTGTGGGACGACGGCATCATCGATCCGCTCGACACGCGCAAGGTCATCGCAATGGGACTCGATGCGGCGGCACATGCGCCGCTGCCGCCCACACATTTCGGGATCTTTAGAATGTAGGTGCTACGGGCCGATCGCCAGCCCCCACGGCGTCTGGTACGGCTCGCCGCTCGCGTTGTTCTGAATGATTTCTTCCGTGCCGACCGTCGGCCACGAATAGATGAGCTGCGTGCTGTAGTGCGGTGGGAACGGATGCGGATAAGCGCCGAGCGTCCCGAGCGTACTCTCGTAAACCGTTCCCCCCTCGCCCGCAATCCCGTAGGCGTTCGTGACGTTGGCGGGAAAGCCGCCGGTCTGCGTCCCGCACGTCGTACTCCCCGCCGTGCAATTGAACCAAAACGTGCTCTGGAACGAGCCTAATTCGTTGTATAGGCCGTAGAACGTATTGTTCGAGCCGTATTCCCACGCCGGCGCTAAGATTTCAATGTCCCCGCCGTACCTATAATACGTCGGGATGCTCGAGCCGGCCGGAAAGACGGCAATTCCCGTCGCCGCTGAAGTGTCGCCGTACGGCAGTGCAACGGCCAAATCGCCATTGCCGTCGAGCGAGGCACCCGCGTACGGCGAACCGATTGGAAAACCGGCGAAGATTGGTGGACCTGTTTGCGCCAGTGTGGCCAGCGACGAGCTGGCAAATCTCCAGCCGCTCCGCGTATGACTGAACGGCTGGATGATGCCGGCACTTGACGACGCCGTACCCTTGCTGTAAACGAGATAGCCCAAAGTTCCGTCGCTATTGATCGCGAGGCCGGTGGCCGCGATGTAACTCCCTACGAGTCCAACGTTCAGGATTATGCCGCAGTTGCCGGACGGCGTGCACGTGCCGACGTAGAGTGTATTGAACGTGCTGGTGTTGGCAGCGTAATAGACCGTTCCGTCGCTAGCAACCGATACCGCTACCGGGTTGCCCGCCGGCGGCGAGATTGCAAACGTCGACGTCGGCTGCTCGTTTTCGGTCACCGGCAGCTGGTATTTCAAGATCCTTGAGCCAGTGTAATCCACGACGTACAGATAGGTCGAGGCGCCGGGATATACGACGCGCACGTGCAGCGTCGCCTTCAGACTCTTGTTGGATTTGTCGGTCATGACGATCGTGCACTTGTACGGCTTCAATCCGTTTGCGCCGAACTTTGCCGAAAAACCGTACTCGGCGTACTTGACGCCGCGCATTTCTTTGGTGTGCTTGCGTTTGATCGTCACGCGCGGCTCGTGCGCAGCGTAGTCCGCGCACTTGTCGCTTTCTTGCGGCGCCTTCAGCGTGGCGTCGTATTCGAACCGCACCTTGTCGGGGGCGGCGCCGTAGACGAGATGCTCCTTGGCGGGAATCCAGTGAAAGACCGGCTTGATATTAGGGAGCGAGGCCACGTCCGCCGCCGGCGGCGGCGAAACGGACGGAATGCCGCTCGAGCACGCCGAGAGCAACAACGCGATGAGGAATGCGACAGGAGCCTTGGCGTTTTGAGCCATAGGCCAAGCTTCGATGGGATACGGCAAACTCCGCGTCATCGCGGCCTACGCGGGCATGTGCGCGATTTGGGGCACCACCTGGTTTGCGATCAAAGTTTCGTTGCACTACATCCCACCGTTTGTGGGCGTGGGGTTGCGGTTCGTGCTCGCGGGTCTCGTCATGTTCGCGGTCGCCGCGGCGATGGGCCAGCTGCGATCGGCCCAACGGATGCCGTGGAAATTGATTGCCGCGCTCTCAGTCTTCTTCTTCGGCCTCAATTACGTTCTCACGTATACCGCCGAGACGCGGCTCGACTCGGGGCTCGTGGCGGTGCTCTTTGGGACGCTGCCCTTCTTCGTTTTTGCGTTCGCTCACGTCTATACAAAAGAGCGAACGACACTTCGTATTTGGTTCGGCGCCTGCCTTGCATTTGCGGGCGTGGCGGCGATATCGCTCGCAGGCCAAGTGCATGGATCGCTGCTCTTTGCGCTCGCGGCAATCGGCGCGGCGGCATCCTCTGCTTTCGGCAGCGTCTATGCCAAGCGGCACGCGCACGACTCGCCGATGCTCACCTTACCGCCGGCGATGCTCGCCTCCGGCGTAGTCGTCGGGGTCATCGGCCTTGCCACCGAACGCGTGTCGTGGGCACATGCATTTGCGGCGCCCTCCGTCGCAGCGCTCGTCTATATGGCGATCTTAGGCAGTTGCGTCGCGTTCTTCCTTAATCTGTGGCTCTTACAGCAGATACCGGCGTGGACGGTCGGACTCTCGTCGCTGGTCATTCCGGTTATCGCGGTCATCGTCGGAATTACGCTGGCCGGCGAAACGTTTACCTGGCGCGAGTTGCTCGGCTCCGCGCTGGTCATCGGCGGGATATGGATCGCGCTTTCAAAGCATAGCTCGCGCTAGATCCCGGCGTACCATTCGTAGCCCTGATCTTCCCAATAGCCGCCGTGCCCCCCGTTGATGGAAGCGAACCTGCCGACGACCTCGATTCGCGCGATCCACTTCGCGCTCTTGTAGCCCAGCTGGGTCGGTACGCGCAGCCGCACCGGAGCGCCGTGATCGGGATCGAGCGGTGCGTCGTTGAGCCGCATTGCTAACAACGCCTGCGGATGCCGCGCTTGATGCATGTCGAGGCTTTCGTAGTACAGGTTTCCTTGACCGTCGTTGTCGAGACAACGAAAGACGACATACCGTGCGTCGTTGCGCGGCTGCACGGCATCGAGAACGTCGCTCAAGCGCGCGCCGCTCCATTTCCCGATCGCACTCCAGCCTTCCACGCAATCGTGGCGGGTGATTTGCGTTTGTTGCGGCAGGGCGTGGAGTTCGTGCAGGCTGAACGTGCGACGGCGCTCAACCGCGCCTTCGACGATCAGCCGGTACGCCCCGAAATTCGTCGCCGCCAACTCCATGTAGCGGCTATCGGTGGGCGTCGAAAAGCCGTTGACGCGAAAGACGCGATCGACGTCGCGGTCGCTGTATTCACGGGCGAGTCCACGCGTGCCGATGACGACATGATTGAGATTCTCGGCCGAGTTCAGCATCGCGTGAAAGGCCGCGTTGTTGTTGAGCGCACTTCCGATAGGACCGCACCCGGAGAGTGCCGCTGAGACGCTCGTCGCGATGAAAAGCTTACGCTTCATACCAGCCCGTAATCATAGCCCGCATTTGATTGAACACACCTTGGGTCGCAACTTGGAAGACGTGGATCGCAAAGAATCCCAGCAATGCCAGCATACCGGCAAAATGCCAGAGCCGCGCAAACTGCCGGCCGCCCAGAACAACGGTCAGCGGCTGCGCGATCGCGTCGATACCCGGTGAAAGCGCAAGCCCGGTAATGACCACCAGCGGAGCAATCACGAAACCGATCACCGTATAGGCCGCTTTCTGCAGCGGATTGTAGGTGCCGTGCGGCGGCGGGTCCTTGCGCAACTTCAAATAGTACGCTTGCATCGGCCACAGCTTCGGAAGATCGGATGGTCGTAAGATCATTTCTCGCAAACTGCCGCTGCGTGCGATGGTGACGATCCAAATCAGCCAGCACGCCGCCGCGACCCACGCAAAAAAGAGATGCCAGCGCCGACCATCGGCGAGGTCTTGAAAGCCCGGAACGATCAGCCACGCCGGAAACGCGTGAGCGCCGCGCGACCCCATTCCGTCGTCCGTCCATCCCAGCCAACCGGTCGTGGTGATCGTGTGGCCGAAAATCGTCGTCGTTCCAACGCCATCGGTCGGCGAACCGATGGCCAGCACGCGACGTGCGGGATTGCTCTTATCGCTCGCATCGAGGTTCGGCGACGCGTTGAAGATCTGCAGTCCGCTCGAAACGAGCACCGCAAATGCGATCGCCCAGAGCCAGTGACTGGCTCGGGTCAAGAACGGATAGCGGTAGATCAGTCGGTGCATTGAATCGTGGAGGCTCTGCTCCATATACGCCGGCGAGCTGACGCCGGTTTAGCGCGGCCCGCGAGAAGTCTTCCCGGCATCCCAGGGCGGCGCCCCCAAAAACCGGAAATCGGCCCCCTCATGGCTCAAACCGTCAAGCTCTCCGTCGTCGAGGGCATCGCACGCGTGACGCTGGCTCGGCCCGATGTCCGCAACGCATTTAATGCCGGCGTGATCGACGAGCTGCACGTGGCATTCACGCGCATTGCCGCAGCGGATGACGTGCGGGCAGTCGTCCTATCGGGCGAGGGAAAAGCGTTTTGCGGCGGCGCCGACGTGAGCTGGATGCGTGATTCGCTCGATCTTGGTTTCGAGGCGAACTCAATCGAGGCCGAGCGCATGAGCGACATGTTCCGCGCGATCGACAACTGTCCGCATCCGGTTGTCGGACGGATCTTTGGCGCGGCGCTTGGCGGAGGTGCAGGTCTAGCGGCGGTCTGCGACATCGCGATCGCAAGCGACGACGCAATCTTTGGCTTTACCGAAGTCAAGCTCGGCATCATTCCTGCGGTCATCTCGCCGTTCGTGCTTGCAAAAATCGGTGCGTCGCACGCGCGTGCCCTCTTTGTTACCGGCGAGCGCTTTGATGCCGATCGCGCGCTGCGGATCGGTCTGGTTCATCGCGTTGTGCCGAGCAGCAATCTCGACACCGCGGTCGATGCGACGCTGGCAGAGATTCGCACCGCCGGACCGCTCGCGGTGAGCGCCGCAAAGCTGCTCGTTCGCCGCGTGCTCGACGCAACGTACGGCGATACGCGCGCCATCACCGCGCAAGCCATTGCCAAAGCGCGAATGTCACCCGAAGGGCAAGAAGGCCTGCGCGCCTTTCTCGAGCGCAGGAAGGCTGAGTTCGCCGAGTGATTTCGCGCCTGCTCGTTGCCAACCGAGGTGAAATCGCGGTGCGCGTCGCACGCGGCGCGCGCGAGCTCGGCATCGTACCGCTCGGCGTTTACTCTGAGGCCGACGCGAACGCGTATCACCTGCAATGCATGTCCGACGCGCGGTGCGTTGGACCGGCGCCCGCCGCCGATTCGTATTTGAACGCCGAAGCCGTAATCGCCGCGGCTCGCGCAATGAACGCCGACGCGGTCCACCCCGGGTACGGCTTTCTTTCCGAGCGGGCCGCGTTCGCGCGTGCCGTCACCGAGGCTGGCATGATCTTCGTTGGCCCAACGCCGCATGCGATGGCCGCCATGGGGAGCAAGATCGAAGCGAAGCGCCGCGTTCGGGCATTCGACGTACCGACCGTTCCGGGCTACGGCGGCGACGATCGCACGCCGGCAACCTTGCGAAAACAGGCGCAAGAAATCGACTTTCCGCTGTTGATCAAAGCCAGCGCCGGCGGCGGCGGACGCGGCATGCGAGTCGTCGAGTCGCTCGCGCGTTTCGACGAGGCGCTCGCTGCGGCGCAGCGCGAGGCGCTGGCAGCATTCGGCGACGATACGATTTTGCTCGAACGGTATTTGCGCGATCCGCGCCACATCGAGTTTCAAATCTTGGGCGACACGCACGGTACGATCGTCCACCTCGGCGAGCGGGAGTGCTCGATCCAGCGGCGTCACCAAAAAATTGTCGAGGAGGCGCCCTCGGTCGCGCTCTCGCCCGAGCTGCGCGCGGAGATGGGTGCCGCTGCGGTGCGCGCCGCACGATCGGTCGAGTATTCAAATGCCGGCACCTGCGAGTTCATGCTCGATAGCGATGGCGCGTATTACTTTCTCGAGATGAACACGCGGCTGCAAGTGGAGCATCCGGTGACCGAGTGGGTGTACGGCATCGACCTCGTGCACTGGCAGCTGCGCATTGCCGGCGGCGAACGGCTCACGCTAACGCCAGAGGACGTCGTTCCGCGCGGTTGGGCGATCGAGGCGCGCGTGTACGCAGAAGATCCCGCCAACCACATGCTGCCGTCGACCGGCACAATCCGCCAGTGGTCGCCGCCGGAGGGGCCCGGCATTCGGGTGGATTCCGGTGTGACGACCGGCAGTGACGTGAGCGTGTACTACGATCCGATGCTCGCCAAACTGATCGTCTACGGCGGCGACCGCGCGTCCGCGATCGCGCGCCTCGAACGGGCGCTGGACGATTTTGCGGTTGCGGGCGTGCGCACGAACCTTCCGTTGTTGCTGTGGATTGCGCGCGACGAGGCGTTTCGCGCCGGCGCCACCACCACGAGCTTTCTGGCACAGCGCTTGGACGAGTCGATCTTCACCCGCGCGCTCCCGCAGCAAGCAGCGCTGCTGGCTGCTGCGGCGCTGCTCGCCGACGGGCGTGCGCCGTGGCGGGTCGGAGACGTCGGTATCCCGCTGCGGCTTGGACACGAAACGTCGACGATTACGCTCGTCGCCGACGCCACCGCCACTGCGGGCATCTGGTTTCTCACCGGCGACGTTGTTGGGGAACTCACGGCGCAGCGCCGCGGTGCGCTCGTGCATGCAACATTCGACCGCGCCGAGTTCGCCGGCACGGTGCAGTACAACGGTAACGCTCCGATCGTGCAGTTTGACGGTAACGTCTACGAGTTTCGCTTTGCGCCGCCGCCGTCGGCCGAATCGGCCGGCGGCGCGCACGCCGGATTAGCAGACGGCCGCGTCGTCGCCCCGATGCCCGGAAAAATCGTCAAGATCGCGGTGCGTGAAGGCGAAGCGGTCGAAGAGCATGCACTGCTCGTGGTTCTGGAAGCGATGAAGATGGAGCACCGGCTGGAATCTTCGAGCGCATCCAAAGTGAAGTCGATCTTGGTTAAGGAAGGCGAGATCGTCGCCGGCGGCGCCCCGCTGCTCGAGCTCGTGTAAAACATGAACCTTCCGAAATCCGTCACGATCTTTGAAATGGGAGCCCGCGACGGGCTGCAAAACGAGCGCGAAGTCATCCCGACCGACGCGAAGGTCGCGTTCATCGATCTGCTCTCGAAAACCGGGTTGCGCTGGATCGAAGCCACGTCGTTTGTCAGCCCGAAGGCCATTCCGCAACTTTCCGATGCCGCAGACGTTTTCGCGCGCATCACCAAGGCGCCCGGCGTACGCTATCCGGTGCTCGTGCCGAACATGAAGGGCTACGAACGCGCCAAAGCCGCGGGAGCAGGCGCGATCGCCGTTTTCACCGCCGCCTCGGAACCATTTACCAAACGCAACATCAACATGACCGTCGACGAATCGCTCGAAACCTTTGCCGAGGTGGTGCGAGCCGGTCGCAACGACGGCATGTGGGTGCGGGGGTACGTCTCGACGGCATTCGGCTCGCCATTTGGCGACGAGGTCACGCCGGCGATGGTCGTCGACGTCTGCGTCAAGCTCATGGACATGGGGTGCAGCGAGCTGTCCATCGGCGATACCATCGGCGTTGGGGTGCCCAGCCAAGTCGATGAGTTGGTACCGCTCTTGATCCGGCACATTCCAATGGAACTGATCGCGTTTCACTTTCACGATACGCGCGGAACCGCGCTCGCGAATATCTATGCGGCATTGCAGCAGGGCGCGAGCAAATTCGATTCATCGTCGGGCGGACTAGGCGGCTGCCCGTACGCT
Organism: Vulcanimicrobiota bacterium; assembly: GCA_963752765.1. GTDB lineage: Bacteria > Vulcanimicrobiota > Vulcanimicrobiia > Vulcanimicrobiales > Vulcanimicrobiaceae > JAFAHZ01. The sequence continues at coordinate 24,054 of CAVVZD010000007.1, read as the reverse complement.
CCCGGCGCAACCGGCAACGTGGGGACGGAGGACGTGCTCTACCTCATGCATCGGATGGGCATCGAGACCGGCATCGATCTCGCGAAGGTTCGCGCCGCTTCGCGCTATATCGCCGGTGTTGTCGGCCACGGGCTCACAAGCAAGGCATTTCAGGCGATGGAAGCCGCCGAGGTGCGCGCTGACCGGCAGCGAACCGGTGGAGTCCCTACGATTTCGTGAAGGAGTATTGAATGTCTACGACCGGCACAACGCAAACCGCGAACGCGGTGCAGTTTCAGCCGTACATTTTCCTCTACGGGCGGAGCGAGGAAGCGCTCAAGTTTTATAAAGACGTCTTCGGCGGCAGCTACGAAATCATGCGCGTTAAGGATTCGCCGATGAAGGGCGATCCGAGCATGGGCGGCGACGACCGCGTGATGCACGCGTCGTTTACGTCGCCTGCCGTGAGCTTTTACTGCTCCGACGGACACGACGACAAGGCGATCGATCCCGAAAGCGGCAACATCGCGCTCGGGTTTTCCGCAACCGACGCGGCGACCGGCGAGCGCATCGTTGCGAAGCTGTCGGAGGGCGGCACCGTCAAGATGCCCCTCAAAGAAGCATTTTGGGGCGGACGGTTTGCCGACATCGTGGATCGGTTTGGTAATGAATGGATGATCACGGCGCCGTAACGGCGCGATGATCGTCCGCGCGGGCGTGCTCTACGACGGAACGCTCGAGCCGCCCAAGCGCAACGTTGACCTGCTCGTCGAGGATGGTCGCATTTCCCGGATCCGCGTCGCAGAAGGGGAATGCGACCATACTGCGTCGTGCGTGACGCCCGGCCTCGTCAACGCGCACGCCCACCTCGAAGGCAGCGGCGAGCCCGACTTGATGGGCATGATTGCGTCGACCACACCGAATCAGCGCTTGATTCGCGCGGTTGCCAACGCGCGGAAGTCGCTCGAGGCGGGCGTGACGACGATCCGCGACCTCGGCAGCTCCAACCGCATCGCACAAGACGTGCGCGATGCCATTGACGCCGGCCACCTGGTCGGACCACGCATGCGCGTCGCCGGCAACGTGCTCTGCATGACCGGTGGACATGGATGGCCGATCGGCCGAGCAGTCGATTCTCCCTGGGATGCCCGCAAGGCGGTGCGCGAGCAGCTGCACGCGGGCGCCGATTGCATCAAGCTCGTCGCGACCGGTGGAGTGTTGACGAAAGGAGCGGTGCCGGGCGACGCCCAGTTAACGCCCGACGAGCTACAAAGCGCTATCGACGAAGCGCACCGCCACGGGATGCGCACGGCGGCACATGCGATCGGAACCGAGGGCATCAAGAACGCGTTGCGGGCGGGAATCGATTCGATCGAGCACGGTACGCTCGTCGACGACGAGGGGATCGGGCTGCTGAAAGAGCGCCGAGCCTTTCTCGTTCCCACCTTGGCCGCAGCGGTCTGCATTCTCGAGCACTTGGAAGAAGGCCGGCAACCGCAGTTCGTCGCGGACAAAGCGCGCGCGCTGGGCAGCGTAATGCAAGAGAACTTGCGTCGCGCCTATCGAGGCGGCGTTCGCATTGCCGGCGGATCTGATGCCGGCACACCGTACAACTATCACGAAAACTACGCGTACGAGCTCGAGCTCATGACTTCTCTGCTCGGGATGACGGCGCAGCAAGCGCTGCACGCCGCCACGACGGTCGCAGCCGAACTGGTTGGGCTGCATCGCGGAATCCTTGCAATCGGCGAACCCGCCGATCTGCTCTTGCTCGCACGCGATGTGGGCGACGACGTGCGCGCGCTACGCGAGCCGGTAGCCGTCGTCAAAGGCGGCACGCTCGTGTGATATCAAATCTTCGCGGGCTTCGGCTGGCGGTGCTCGGTGCAATTGGATGGCCGTCCCCTCCGCCGGGCTACGGGCCGTGGGAGCAAGTCGCGTTCAACATCGCCGACGGCATGCGCCGCCGCGGACTCGACGTCACGCTCTTTGCTACCGGAAACTCGCGTTTTGAAGGAAAGCTCGTCTCGGTCGTCCCCGTCGGCCTGAGCGAAGATCCGGCGCTTGCCGGCGAGGTGTACACCGCGCTCCACATTGGCGAGCTTTTCCGACGGCTCGAGCAGTTCGATCTCGTGCACAACAACTTTGATTGGAAACCGCTGACGTACGCGATCGGGTCGAAGGGGCCGCCGCTGCTGACGACCGTCCACGGTTTTTCGTCGCCGCAGATACTGGCCGCGTACTATGCGTGCGCGTGGCGCAGCTTCTTCTGTTCGATTTCGGATGCCGATCGCGATCCGGGCCTGGAGTACTTGGCAACGACGTATAACGGCATCAATCCGAAGGATTTTACATTCAGCGACAAACCCGGCGACTATCTCGTCTTCCTGGGCCGTTTCCATCCCGAAAAAGGAACGCATCTCGCGATCGAGATCGCCAAGCGCGCCGGCGTGCGCTTGAAGATGGCAGCCATTCCACAAGACGAGGCGTATTTTCGGAAGGAGGTCGCGCCGCATATCGATGGCGATCGCGTGCAGTTTCTCGGTCAAGTCGAGCGCGAGGCACGCGACGAGTTGTTATCCGGCGCGCTTGCGCTCGTGCACATGACGACGCGGCCCGAGCGATTCGGCCTGACGATGATCGAAGCGATGGCATGCGGCGCGCCGGTACTTGGCGCGCGCATGGGCTCGATTCCTGAGATTGTTCTGGACGGCGTTACCGGCTTTCTCTGCGACAGCGTTGACGATGCCGTGAAGAAGGTGCCGTTGCTCCGTAGATTGGATCGCACCGCGTGCCGCGCGCGCGTGGAAGCGGAATTTACCGTCGAGCGCATGATCGACCGGTATCTCGTCGCGTACGATCGTGCGCTGGCACTTGGGTTGCCGCCGGCACCCAACGACGCCGTCGTTAGAATGCGCGCACACGATTGGTGGGACCGACCGATGGCCTACACCGAAATTCCGCCCAAACCGAAAAGCTTGAGGTTCGAATGAAACCTAAGGAAGAACGCGACTACTCCCATCGGACTCTCTACGAAAAGCTGGGCGTAACGGCCGACAAGCACGTTGCCGTCTGCGGCATTTCGGACCAAATCTTTCTTTTGGAACTCAACGCACGGCTCGCAAACTCAGCTTCACAACACTTGCGGACGAAGTACGATCTCATCTTCGCTCACGTCGATAAGCAAGGCGATCTCGAGCGCATCGCTCGCGCAGCGACTCACTTGCGGCCCAACGGCGCGCTCTGGGTCTTTCATCCCAAAGGACGCAACGCGTCACCGTCGGATGCCGACGTCCGCGCAGCCGGCATCGCCACCGGCCTCGTTGATAACAAGATTTCCGCCTACAACGACACGCACACGGCCACGCGCTTCGTCATTCCCGTCGCCAAACGCCCGACTCGCGGCTAAGGGCGTAGCCCTCGAAGGACGATGGTATATGAGGCTCCGGCAGCAGCCGCCGGAGGGGAAGCCTGTTTCTTGCGCTCTTTTCGCGCTCTCGCAGCATCGATCGCCGTCGCGATGGCGGCCTGTTCCGGCATCCACAGCCCCATCCCACCGGCCGGTGAAAGCTCGACCCCGACGCCCGCGCATCGCGCGAGCGTCACGCTGCGCATTCACGTGCCCAAGCGCGACGTGCACCGCCATGGCAAGGGACCAACCTTTGTCTCGCCGGCCACAAAGGGCATGACCGTCCTCATCACGGGGCCGGCCACAATAAATGAAGTCATGGCGCTGACGCCGGGCTCAACCGGCTGCACGACCAACCTTGCCGGCGTCACGTGCGCGCAAACCGTTGTCCTGCCGCCCTGTACGACGCCGTCGTGCTACCTTGCAACCATCGCGACCTACGATGCCGTGTCGTGCTCGTTGCAATGTACGATTCCGCCGGGCGCGCACGAACTCTCCGCAGCGCAGAACGTTCCCTTTATCGTAAGCCCCGGAAAGAAGAACGCGATCAACCTCGTGCTGGGCGGTTATCCGGTCAGCGTGCAGGCGACGCCGCTGCATCCCGGCTATCTCCAGGGCGACGCACATCGCTTGCAGCTCTGGGGCTTGTCAGCGCAAAAGGTCGCGATCCTCGCGCTCGATGCGGACGCGAACGCCATCGTCGGACGAGGCTCGCCAACCATTTCTGCCACATCCGGTAACACGGCGCAACTGAAGAGTACCGGCCCAACGAGCGCAGCGCCCAATACGGTCGTGCTGAGCGCGCAATCGACCGGATCCCCACCAGTCGTCACACCCGGTTCGGTCAACCTTTCGCTCACGATCACTCCGCCTGCGAACAGTGGAGCGTCACCGCTCAAGCTGTCGATTCCGGTCGCCATCGCGCACAGCGCGCTCTACGTCGCAACGTTCGGAGCGATCGACGTCTACTACGACGGCAACACGGGCTCAGCGCCCAACCTGTCGCTCATTGACCCCAAACGGTTCGGGAATGTCCGTCAAATAACGGTCGATCCAAACGGAACGCTCTACGTCGTTGACTCTCTGAAAGGCGGCGCAGTCTTCGAGTATCCGCCCGGGGCCAACGGCAGCTTCGTGCAACCCAGCCTGTCGGTTATAGGTGGGGCGACAAACATGATTGAGCCGTGGGGCGTGGCAGTGGGCGCCCAGAGCCGTCTCTATGTAACCAATAATGGCAATAACACCGTGACGGAATACGCACCGAGCCTCGCATCTTCATCGTCGTCTTCTTCTTCATCGTCCTTCGCGCCGATTGCCACGATCGTCGGCGCCGGTACCGGGCTTTCGACACCGGAGTGCGCCGCGTTGGATGCGAACGAAACGCTCTATGTCGCAAATCCCAACGGCGCAGTGACGGAATATCCAAAGGGCGCCAACGGAGACGCGACTCCCACGGTCATTTCTGGCAGTGGGCCGAACTTCGACACGCCGATGTGCGTTGCGATCGACAGTGCGGGCGTGCTGTACGTCTCGGACGGAACGCCGCAGATAACGACCTTCGCGCCGGGCGCGAGCGGCAACGCCACGCCGTTGACGCGAATTACCTCGAGCAGCATGCCGCCGATCCTCTCCGCGCTCGCAGTCGACGCTGCGGGAACCATCTATACTGGAGGAACTAAATCCAGCACGGTGACTGAGTACGCCGCCGGCGCGAACGGCAACGTTGCGCCGATTGCAACGATTACCCTAAGTGGCCCCGGCAGCAGCTCGTCGTCGTCCAGCAGCACCCCAACGGTCGCCGGTCTCTACGCGATTCCAGCGCCGAATCTTACGCTGGTAACGCCGTAAGCCGATGGTACATGGAATGATTCGTTCTCTCGCATGTTCCCTGGCCCTGAGTTTGCTCGCCGCCTGTTCCGGCGCGCAATCGCTGGTTCCGTCGGCTAGCGGCGGGAGCACACTCTCGACGCGCCGCGCCGGCCTAACGCTGCGCATTCATATTCCAAAACGCAGCAAACACGTACGGCATCGGCGCGGTCCGACGTATATCTCGCCCGCGACACAAGGCATGACCGTCGCCATTAGCGGACCAATTCCGGTGAACCTGACCGTCGGGCTCACCCCGACATCGACGGGTTGCTCGACAAACGGCAGCGGCACGACGTGCGAGGTGAAGGTTGCGTTGAAACCGTGCCCTCATGCGACGAACTGTTACACCGCGACCTTTGCAACGTATGATGAGGTCGTCTGCTCTCCGAACTGTTCGATTCCGACGGCAGCGAAGAAACTCTCGGCCGCGCAGAACGTGCCGTTTACGATTACTGCCGGCCAAAAGAACGTCGTCAACCTCGTCTTGGGTGGCTATCCGGCAAGCGTTACGGTGTCGCCGCTCGTTGCCGGCTACTTGCAGGGTAACGCGCAACGCTTGCAGTTGTGGGGCGCAACGCCGCAAAAACTGGGCATCGTCGCGCTCGACGCAGACGGAAACGCAATTGTTGGACCGGGCGCGCCGACGGTATCGGTTTCGTCGGGTTCTGCAACGCTGAGCGTAACGTCGCCGACCGCCGCTTCGCCGAATACCGTCGTGCTTGCCGCCGTAACAACCGGCTCACCGCCCGCGGTTACGCCGGGCGCCGTCAACCTGTCGGTTTCGGTAACGCCGCCCGCCGATAGCGGAGCGTCGAAGATTGCTATCACGGTTCCGGTCGCCATCGCGCACAGTGCCGTTTACGCCGCGCTCTCGTCGAACGCCATCAACGTGTACTACGACGGGAATGCCACCACGTCGCCCAATTTGAGCATCTCCGGTAACCTTACGAAGCTCGACGACATCGAACAGTTAACCGTCGACGCCAACGGCAATTTGTTCGTCACCAACGAGTTTGTCAGCGGAAACTCGCCGGGCTCGATTTTGGAGTTTCCGGCCGGTTCGACCGGCAACGTCAAGCCAAGTTTTGCTATCTCAGGTCCGTCATCACAGGATCCGTACGGCGTCGCCGTCGGCGCAAACGGCACGATGTACGTAACGGATGCCGACAACGACAACGTTTCGGAATATCCACCGTCCTCAAACGGCGGAGTGCTACCCTCGAATCAAATCTCGGGAGCTGGGACTGGGCTCGATTCACCATTGTGCGATGCGCTGGACGCGTCGGGCACGCTCTATGTCGCCAACTTCGGCGCCGGCGTGACCGAATACGCAAGCGGAGCAACCGGCGACGCGGCACCCGTCACGCTGACCGCCAACTTTCACAGCCCGTTGTGCGTCGCCGTTGACAGTAGCGGCGTCCTCTACGTGTCGGACGAAACGCCTTCGATCACCGAGTTCGCGCCGGGCGCAAGCGGCAGCGCGACGCCGATCGCGGAAATTACCGGCCCGCTCACGTTTTTACCGGCTAGCCCGTATGCACTCGCCGTCGATGCGGCGGGAACGATTTACGTTGGTGGCACGAACTCCGATTACGTCACCGAATACGCCGCCGGATCGAACGGAAATGCGACGCCGACGGCGGCGATTCCGACGAGCGCCAACGTTTTCGCCGTCTACGCCGTTCCGGCGCCGAGCGTCAACGTCATCACGCCCTAGCTATTTCGCTATTCGGCGGAGACCCAGCGCAGCTGTGCGAGCGCGGCCTTCGCTTTTGCGATCGCGCGATCGTCGATCGCTCCGTCAACGAGCATCGTAAAGTGACCCATCTTCCGGCGCGCAACCGCATGCCGCTTGCCGTACACGTGCAGCACGATCGCGGGATCGCTCAGCAGTTTCGCAACGCCGTCGAGCACGTCGCCCGTACCGGTGCCGAGGATGTTCATCATGATCGCGTTGCAGAACATGCGCGGCCGAGACTGTGGAAGATCGCAGATGGCACGGATATGTTGCTCGTATTGCGAGCAGGGCGTCACGTCGATCGTGTAGTGGCCGCTGTTATGCGGTCGCGGCGCGATCTCGTTAACGAAAAGCTCACCCTCGTACGAGAGAAAGAACTCGACGCAATACGTTCCGACGATGTGTAGGGCGCGGCCGATCGTTTCTGCCATGCTCTGAGCGCGCGTTGCGACGCTGGGATCGACGCGAGCGGGCGCAATGGTCATGGCAAGGATCCCTTGGTCGTGCGTGTTCTCGGCGACGGGATAGGTCACGACCTCGTCGTTGGCATTACGCGTCGCAATGACGCTGAGCTCGCACGAAAAAGAGACGAGGCGCTCGAAGATGAGCGCTGCGCCGTTCGCGCCCGCAAACGCCCGCTGCGCTTGTTCGAGCGACGCGGCCCGCCACTGCCCCTTGCCGTCGTAGCCGCCGTGAACGGTTTTGATCACGGCCGGAAAGCCGACGCGCTCTGCCACGCTTGGGATGTCCTCGGCGCTCTTGATTTCACCGAACTCGGTTGTCGGCAGGCCGCACTCGCGGACGAATTGCTTCTCCAGCACGCGATTTTGCGTGACGCGCAGGACGTTGCTCCCCGGCAGCACGCGATGTCCTAAGCGTTCCAGGCGCTCGACCGATGCGATTGCGATGTTTTCAAATTCGTAGGTCACGACGTCGCTACGCCGTCCCAGCTCTTCGATCGCGGCGAGATCGTCATAGCGCGCGACGATCTGCTCGTCGGCAACTTGACCGCACGGCGAATGTTCTTGCGGATCGAGCGTAATCACGTGATAGCCCATCCGCTTCGCATCGAGCGCAAACATACGGCCGAGCTGCCCGCCGCCGATGACGCCGAGCGTATGGATGACCTTGTTCTTCACTCCAGCGTGCTCGACGCGGCGGCGTCGTGCGTGCTCTTCGTATAGTCGGCGAGCCGCTCCGCCACGGCGTCGTCATGCAATGCGACGATGCGCGCCGCAAAGAGTGCTGCATTGATCGCGCCGCCGATCGCCATTGTCGCGACCGGTACGCCGGCGGGCATCTGTGCGATCGAAAGCAAGGAGTCGATGCCGCTTAACGTCTTCGATCGCACCGGCACGCCGATCACCGGCACGAGCGTCTTGGCCGCCGTCATGCCCGGCAGATGCGCGGCTCCGCCGGCGCCCGCGATGATTGCGACCAAACCGCGTTCGCGCGCCGCGCGCGCGTATTCAAACATTTCGTCGGGCATCCGATGAGCGGAGATGACGCGCGCTTCGCACGCGATACCAAGTTCGACGAGCAAGTCGCGTGCCGGCTCCATCGTTTCCCAGTCGGAACGGCTTCCCATGATGATGCCAACCAACGGTACCTTTGCTTCCGTCACGTCGTTGCGGTTCGCGGTCAGCGTTCCGGTGTCATCCTCGCAGAGCGGAGCGGCGCGAATCGGCGCGAAGTCGGGAATGCACCATGTCTCGCTTCTTGCTCGGAATCAACTACTGGCCACGCAGCAGCGCAATGTACATGTGGCAGCGCTTCGACCTCGGCGAGATCCGTGAGGATTTTGCCCACGTCAAGGAGCTCGGCCTCGGCGTCGTTCGCTTCTTTTTGATGTGGGAAGCGTTTGCGCCGAAAGCCGACGCGATCGACCGCGAAGCATTGCAACACTTCGATGCGCTGATGGCAGCGCTGGCTGATTTTGAATTGCTCGCGATGCCGACGCTGTTTTGCGGGCACATGAGCGGGGTCAATTGGCTGCCGCCCTGGACGATCGACGAAGGCACGCCGTCGCACCGCTTTCGCACGATGGCCGGCGGACGCATTGTGCCCTATGGCATCGGCAATTTCTACACCAATGCGCGCCTCGTTGCAGCGCAAACGTTTCTCGCACGGACGCTGGGCGAGCGCGTGCGCAACCATCCGGCAATGTACGCGTGGGATCTCGGGAACGAATTTTCAAATCTGCGGGAGCCGGATTCGCCCGCGGACGCAGCGCGTTGGAGCGCAACGCTGAGCGAGACGCTCGAGAATGCGTCGGGGTTTGGCGCAACCGGCGGCATGCACGGCGAAGATCTCGAGCGCGATCGTCACATCCGCCCGTCGAGCATCGCTGCGCCGTGGGCGTTCGCGACAATGCACGGTTATTCGGTGTACAGCGCGTTTGCGCGCGGACGCCTCGATACGAACGTCGTTCCGTTCTTGTATCAAGTGCAAGCGTCGTGCAGCGGAAAGTGCGTGCTCTTTACCGAGCTCGGCAATCCAGAATGCCCGCCCGGCGCGGATTCGATCGGCGACATGGCTTGTCTCGACGAGCACGAGATGGTCAAGTATGGCACCGGCGCGATCGACCGCCTCCACGCGCGCGGCGCATTGGGTGCGTTCTGGTGGTGCTGGGCTGATTACGACCCGGAGCTTTCGGAATTGCCGCCGTTCGATCGCGCGCCGCACGAGTTGCGCTTTGGCATCGTGCGCAGCGATGGCCGCGAAAAGCCGATTGCCCGAGCGCTTGCAACGATCGCCGGCGAGGCGCGCGAGGTGCTCGATGCGCCGCCGCCGATCGTTGACGAATCGACCTATTACGCCTCGCTGCCTAAAGGCATCGGCGAACTCTATCGCGACTACTGTGGTAACTATGCCTGACGAGCGAACGATGATCGTCACCGGCGCGAGCTCAGGAATCGGACGCGCGCTGGCGATCGGTGCGGCGCGTGAGGGTTATCGCGTCGTGTTGGTTGCGCGCCGCGTCGAACAGTTGGAAGACGTTGCGCGCGTCATTCGTTTCGCAGACGGAACGTGCACGGCAGTCGTCACCGACGTCTGCGCGACCGGCGCCGCGCAGCGGATCGTCAGCACGGCGGTGGATGCATACGCTCGGATCGACGTGCTGGTTAATAACGCGGGCTCCGGAGCCTACGGCGCGCTGCTCGAACAGAGTGACGCTGCAATCGACGCGCAATGGCAAGTGCATGTCGTCGCGCCCTTGCGGTTGTCGCGAGCCGCGCTGCCGCATCTCGAACGTTCGGGTGGGCAGCTCGTCTTCATCGGATCCGGGCTCGCGCGCGTGCCGCTGCCGAAGTACGGCGCCTACGCCCCGGTCAAAGCCGCGATCCGTGCGGCCGCGATTCAACTGCGCCGCGAGCTACGCGACCGCGGCATCGCCGTCACGTACGTCGATCCAGGCTTAATCGAGAGCGAATTTCACCAAGCCGCCGGCATCGAGCGCGCAACGCACGTTCGCGCCGCCACTCCGGAACGCGCCGCCGCTGCAATCCTGCGTGGCATCACGCGCCGCGCCGCGACGGTGAACGCTATTCCGTGGCAGACCGCCGGCACGATTTTGGGTGAACTCGTCGGCACCTTAGCTGACCCCACGACCTCCCGCATGTTCCCCAGACCGGCTGCGCGGAAAGACGTCGACACTGCTTCGTGTCACCCTGAGCTGCGCGAAGGGCGGCACAACACCTCGGCATCGCTCGAATCAGCACTCGAACCGCTCGCGCGCCGCATGGAACGCGTGAAACTGCCGCCATCGTTCGTGCGCGACGCATTGGTGCCAGGCACGACGCTGGAACTGGGCGAACTGGCGATGCGCTGGGCCGGTATGCCAAACAAGAACGAACGTGCCGCGCTGCGCGAAGTACTCGACGCACTCACCCAAAACGGCTACCTCGAACCAACGGGAGACGAAACGTGGAAAGTCCTACGCGCCGGAACCTGATTCTTGCGGCACTCGTGCTAACGATCGCTGCCGCGGGCCGCGTCGAGCAGACCGGAACCTTTGCGCTTCTCGGCGGCACGCCGAAAATCGTCTCGAAGTTCTGGACCGACCACGCGCAAAGCCTGACCGCCACACTGAAGGTTCGCCAGTTCCAAATCGACGGCAAGACCCCGATCCTCGATTACGACGTCGATATGCACCATCTAATGCACCTCGTCGTCGTACGTGACGATTTCGCGACCTTCGCGCACCTGCATCCCGTCTTCGACACGACGACCGGCACGTTCCAGCAGCCGTTCACGAAACAGGCGAATCACGCGTATTACGTGTACGCCGACAGCGTGCCGCACGGCGTCGGACAGCAAGTCTTCCGCTTTATGCTCGGTGCCGCCGGCACGGTAAGCATCGCGAAGCCGTCGCTCACCGCTTCCGTGCCGAACACCCATGCCGGCCCCTATATCGTCATTTTGCAGAAAACGACGATCGCCGCGAATACGCCGCAGTCGATTCATCTCACCATCGTCAGCGGGGACGATCCCGCAACCGACCTCGTGCCGTACCTCGGCGAGCCTGCCCACTGCGTGCTGATCAATACATCGACGTTGCAATACGTTCACGTCCATCCAATGCTCCGCGGCCCATACAATCCGAAGGCGACATCGATGTCGATGGAGCAGCAAATGACTGGTCCACAGAAGGCAGGCCCGTTCATGAAGCTCGATCTGCCGGCGTTACCGGCCGGCACGTACAAGACGTGGATTCAAGTCGCCGGCGGCAGCTCTTTGAGCGTGTACACCGCGTCGTTTACGATCGTAGCGCAATAGCGCTACGCGCGTTCTTTACGGCTAGCGCAGCAAAGAACAGCACCGTTGCAAAGAGCACGATCGTCGCGCCGCTCGACCCGCGCAGGTAATAGGAGAGGTAGAGCCCGCCGACGGTACTCGTGGCTCCGAACGCCGCCGCCAGCGCCATCATCGGCGCAAAGCGCGAGGTAAGCTGATACGCAGCCGCGGCCGGCGTCACGAGCAACGCGGCGACGAGAATGATGCCGACGGACTGCAACGCGACGATGATTGTCAGCGCTAGCATCACGAGCAGCGCGTACTCGTACACCGGCGCTTGAATGCCACTGGCCTGCGCGACGATTGGATCGAATGACGTGTAGAGCAGCCCACGAAACAACACGACGACCGTTGCACCAACAGCAACGCTCAAACCTAAAATCAGCCACAGATCCTGCGGCTGCACGGAGAGAATATCGCCGAAGAGAAAACTCTGCAGATCGACCGCATAGCTGCGCTGCTGGCTCATGAGAAAGACGCCAAGCGCAAACATCGCGGTGAAGAGTACGCCGATGGTGGTGTCGAGCGAGATCCGCGCCCGCCGGTGCACGAAGCCGATTCCGACCGCGGTGACGATGGCGACGATCGCTGCACCGACGTAGTAATTGGCGCCGCGTAGGTACGCGATGACAATGCCGGCAAACGAGGCGTGCGCAATGCCGTCGCCGATGAACGAGAGCCGCCGCAGCACGACGTATGTGCCCATTGTTGAACAGAGCAATCCCACCGCCAATGCCGCGGCAAACGCGCGTTGCATGAACGCATACTGAAACGGCAACGCCAGCACGTCGAGATTCATTTTCTCTTGTCGCGTTGTGTCACGGCTTCGTGTCAGCGTAAGTCATGGCTGCTCCGTGTCAGCATGAGTCATAGCTTCTCCGTGTCAGCATGAGCTTGTCGAAGGGCGCCACCAACCTCCGGATGCGCCACGTGCCCCGCATGCGTCGGATGATCCGTGCGCAGGTGCCCGTGCGTATGCGTGTGCTCCCGAATCGCAGAGTACGCTCCCGACTCGACGACTTCGCGCGGCGTTCCCAGCGCCAGCACCCTACGGTCGAGTACCAAGATGCGATCGAACCATTCGTCGACGGCTTCCAGATCGTGTGTCGTCATGACGGCAGGCAAGCCAGCGACAACGAGGCTGCGCACGATTTCGCGCAGCGCCGACTCCGTCGCCGCATCAACGCCCGTCGTCGGCTCGTCGAGCAGCAACAGCTGCGGCTCTTGTGCAATTGCACGCGCGACGAAAACCCGTTGCTGCTGTCCGCCGGAAAGATTGGCGATGTGCCGTGACGCTAGCGGCGCCATGCTCACCGCGTCGAGCGCCACGTGCACGACCTCGCGATCGTATGCGCTAAAGCGCTGCCAAAATTTCAGCCTCGCAAAACGCCCCATCGCAACCGCATCCCAAACGGTGGCTGGGAAACTCCAATCGACGGCCTCGACTTGCGGCACGTAGGCAATCGCACCGGGAGGGAGTTTGCGTGGATGCGTCCCCAACACGCGCAACTCGCCGGAAGCCGGCAAAATCAATCCCGCTATTGCCTTCAGTAACGTCGACTTGCCCGAACCGTTCGGGCCGATGACACCAAGCGCTTCACCCGAGCGCACCGTCACGCTTACGTCTTCGAGCGCCGTAAAATCCTCATAGCGCACATACAGCTTCCGCGCCACCACGGCTTCGGTGCCAGCGTGTGGCATCGTGTCACCCCGAGCTCGTCGAAGGGTGTCTCCCATCAACGCAACGCCGTTGTAATAATGTTGGTATCGTACTGCAGCATCGAAACGTAGTTCGAAACGCGCGGATCGGTGCCGATCGAATCGTCGTATAAATTCTCAACAACCTTCACGCCGGCACCGGCGGCAATCGAGTACAGCAGCTTCGGACTATACTCCGGCTCGCTAAACACTGCCCGCACCCCGTGCGACTTCGCGAGGTCGATGAGGCGCGCGATCTGCTGCGGATTCGGCTCTTGCCCCGGATTACGCTCGACAAACCCAAGCGTCGTCAATCCAAATCGTTTGTTGTAATAGTAGAACGCGTTGTGGAAGACAATCATGTACCGGTGCGACGGCGGGAGCGTATCGATCTTCTTCTCGATCCAAGCCTTGAGCTGCTCGATCCGCCTGTCGTACGCCGCCGCATTACGCCGATACTCATCGGTATGCTGGCGGTCCACGGCGATTAATCCGTCGCGAATCTGGCTAACATAGTGCTGCGCGTAGACCGGATCCATCCAGAGATGCGGATTGTCGTTCTCCACCGAAAGCCCATCAGTGCAGACGACGGTGCGCAAATTCACGTTCCCCGCATCGCCGAGCGTCTTTTCAAGCCACGTCTCGAGCCCCGCACCGTTTTTAACCAGCAGTTGCGCGTTCGCCACAACCGCCACGTCCTGCGGCGCAGGCTGAAATGTTTCCGGCGACGCGCCGATCGGCACGATGTTTTGCACGTGCACTCGATCGCCGCCGACGCCTTCGACGATCGAGTTCAGCGTCGAAATCGTCGTCGCAACTTGAATCTGTGACGGCGCTAGCGCGCTCGTTTTTGCGCTGTGCGCGCATCCGGCCACCGCCAGCGCGCAAACCAACGCAAGCGATTTCAACGACATGAGCGACACCGTCCGAAGAACTCCATCGCATGTCCATCGAGTTGAAAACCGCTAATCGTGCGCAGTGATTCTGCAAACTGATCGACGGCCGAGCAGTCGACGTCTTCGACACGCCCGCACACGGTGCAAATCGCGTGGTGATGATGATGCTTCGGCTCGCACGGCATGTAGCGGGTCTCGCCGTCGGGCTCAGTCCGCGCCGTGATTTCACCCTTCTTCTGAAGATGCTCGAGGTTGCGGTAGACGGTCGACAACGCGACCCGCGAGCCGTTCCGTTCCAAGATCTGATGTATCTCGGCTGCCGACAGAAAGCGGCGCTCCTGATTTAGGATGCGGGCGATTTGCTCGCGAGCGCGGGTGACGTACTCCGTCCGCGTGACCATACCGGCTTATTTGCGAACGATTCGCAAAATCCCCGGCCACTCGGGATCGGGCAAGGGCACCGTGTCATCCTGAGCTTGTCGAAGGGCGCCTACGTACTAGTGCTTCGTGTCACCCTGAGCTTGTCGAAGGGCGACTACGGATTCGGGCTTGGGACAGGACTCCCGCTCGGCGTCGGGCATGCTTGCACCGCCGTTTTTGTTTGCGCCGCGATGGTGTCGCGCCAGTACCCCGACGTCTGCGGATACGCCGGCAGCGTGAGGCCGAGAGTCGCCGCCCGCGTCTGAATCTTGGGCGCGGTTCGCGCAACGTCGGTTGGCACGGTGCCGCCATTGTCGTTCACGATCGAAGCGAGATCAAGCCACGCTTGCGCCAACAACGCCTCCGAATACGCCTTTGCGCCAGCGGGGCAAGGCAGCCCCAACTTTGTTGCGATGTCGCTCTCGAGGGCCAACGCCCACGCGGCAGTAGCGCTAATTTGCGCGAACATCGGCGACTTTTGCGCGTCCGACGAGCAAATGTTGTCGAGAATGCCTCGCTCCTGGTTCAGCCCGGCCAGAATCTGATCGATGTCGTTGAAGCGCTTCTCGAGATCGGTCGGATTGCTCCGTGCCGGGTGAGCGTCGTAATCTCGGACCTGGGTTGCATAGTCATTGACCATTCGGCCGTTGCAGCGGTCCACCGCAACGAGCATGCCTGCTCTTCCCGGCGCCTGAATACCGGCGCTCACACTTATAAAGAGGGCGAAAATAGCGACCAGCCCGCGCACCATAGCTTTGACAGGTGCCGACCCCGCCACGTACAATCCTCCCGTTGCCCAAACCGACTCGTGGGGATGTAGCTCAGCTGGTAGAGCACTTGCTTCGCATGTAAGGGGTCAGGGGTTCGAGTCCCCTCATCTCCACCATTGAAAACGTGCCGATTTCACAAGCTTTTTTGGGATCGGCATTTGATTTTCTGAAATCGCTGGCTGAGTTTTGACGACCTTTTGACGACCAATCTCGACGGCATCGAAAATGCGGTCCATCGTCTCGGCTGCCTGTCGGCGTGCTCCTTCGAACATGTGGCCGTACCGGTCCAACACCATGCGGGTGCTGGCGTGGCCGTTTCGTCGCGCAACCAAGATCGGGTCGGCGCCCTCCTCGATGAGCAACGAGTTCGAGGAGTGGCGTAGCGAGTGAAAGTCGACGTCCGGGAGCTCAGCGCGCCGCAACAGCGGTTTGAAAGTACGGCGAATGAAGGCGCTCTTGCGTAGTGGGTTGCCTTCGCTGTCGGTGAAGACAAGCGGGCCATCGTAGCCCTCAGCCTGGCGTGTGTCGTGCCAGGCGGTGAGCACGCGTAGCGCGAGCTCTGGGAGTTCTAACGTGCGCCGAGAGGCCTTCGTCTTGAGCGAGCTCAGGCAGAGCTTGCCATCTAGATTCTCGGTGAGTTGCCGCACAACGGCGACTGTACGTCGCTTGAAATCGACACACTCCCAGGTCAGCCCGAAAAGTTCACCTTCGCGCATCGCAAGCGTTGCGGCCATGACAACGAGGACCTGGGTCTGCCCCTCTGCCATTTCCATCAACCGTTTCACCTGGTGGCGATCGAGGACGACCTTCTCTCGCGGCTCATAGCGCGGCGCCGGCACGAGCGAACAGGGATTAAAGAGCAGTTTGCGCTCGCGGTAGAGCACGTTCAGCGCGGCGTTGAGCGTCGCGTGCACTTGCTTGCGAGTGGCGGTGCCGACATCGAGCTCCTTCAGATTGCGGAGCAGCACCTTGACGTCGTCGATATCCAGCTCAGTAACGCGGCGAGCGCCGATGTGAGGAGCGATATGACGATGGACTGCATGTTTGCGCAAGCGGTACGTGCTCGGTCGCCATTCTCCGTCTGCAAGCCATTGCTCGAGATACTCGCCCAGGGTCAGATCGAGGTCCACATCGAGCACGTGGCGAGCCACGTACCGGCGCATCTGCTCCGTGACATCCTGACGCGTCTCGCCGTAAAAGCTCTTACGCATGGGTTTGCCTGCATGGGCCCCGGTACGCAATTTTCCTTCCCAACGGCCGTCCTTTCGCCGATGGAGCGTTCCTTCGCCACGCGCTCGTCGAGCCATAACCTAACGGCGCTTTCTGTAACGACGATCAACGTGACGCTGAATGCAGGCACGGACGGCGTCCGGACGAAAGAGGCGCGAGCCGCCGAGCTTCACCGATTCCAAGAGACCGCTACCGATCAGCTCGTATAGTTTTGATTTCTTGCAACCTAGGGCAGTACATACTTCTTGGGTGTCCATCAACGGTTCAACTTCACGAAGGCGTTTGGACTCCACGCTTAAGAAACCCTACGACTGTCATTGAAATGCTGTTCGTCAGACGTGCGAAGTGCGAATCACTCTGATTTCCGGCGCCGGCTTTCACCCGCAATAATATGCGGGGGAAAGTGCTGCACATCTCTGCACCACAATTATCGCCTGTCGCTCATAAAGAGTCAAGGCTTACAGCCTTGGGGTGAACCCTAGTTCGACCGACACCAAGGGGCGGCTTTCCAGGTCAAGAACCTTTAGGTCAGTGATTCTAAACGGCCGGTTACTGTTGTGGAGGGCTTCTAATCTATGGAGCAACCCAGTTCATTGTCTCAGATTGCTTTGCGCCGCTTTCGAGGTGATGAGCCAATCGGGGAGAGCGGCAAGATCGTCACGGATTTTTGGCGCTGGTCGTCGGATCTATTCGAAAACGTGCAGCGCGGTATCTTTGCTGAGTACGTCGTCGCGACCGCATTAGGCATAGCGGAAGATACACGAGTGGGTTGGACCGGCTACGACTTACTTTACGACGAAAAGAAAATAGAAGTCAAGTCGAGCTCGTATCTCCAAAGTTGGAAGCAGCGAACGTTGTCGCGGCCCACCTTTGGCATCGGCGCCCGTGAGCAATGGGATGAAGAGACCGGCCTGTTTAGCGATCCACGCTACGTGGCAGATGCATTTGTGTTTTGCTTATTCGCGCATCGCGACCCGCTAACTGCTGACGTGCTGAACCTCGACCAATGGTTTTTTATGTTGTTAGCACCGAAACATTGACCAAACGATACTCCGTGGCCAAGTCGATCTCCGAGCAGCGCCTTAGCGCGTTAACCTCACCGGTGCAGTTCGCATCGCTACGAGAGCGGGTTGATGGAGTACTTGCCGACCCCGAGGCTTTCGTCTCGCCTGAGCAATCGTCGCAGAGCCAAGGTCCGGATCGCGGCGCGACACGCTATACTTACGCGGTTGCTCAACGCGGTACGCGGGCCTTTCCTGTGATCGTGATCGCCAACGATTATCAAGAAGCCTTTGACCGCGCGCGCTCGGATGACATCATAAAATCGTTGGGGACCGATATTTCCGCCATACGATTAAGCGCTGCCGCATTGGAAGAGGCACTTGCGCGCGGCGCTCGTGATCTCCGCTAGGCAGGCTCAATGCCGTCGGATGCGAGTCACCAGTTGTGCCAAGGGGTTATTCTGGCAACATCGCTCACCGCGCCAATCGGAATCACTCTCAACAGAAAAAATCGAAGCGGTCCAAACCGCGTAACAGCTACGAACCTGCTTTGGGATGTGACTGAAGAATCATGATGGGCGAGCAGGATTGGATCGTGGAGATCCGATTAGCATACACGGTCAAGGCAGGGAGTCCGGACGAAGCGCTTGGCGCCGTCCTTCCGCTGGTTTCGTTGGGCCGTGATCGCTACGGCCCACAGCCAGAAATCGCCGATTACACGGTGCGCGAGCATCCTAAGGAGGCAATCGTTGTTTCAACAACGGACAGCACGCAAGGGCTTACAAAGGCAGTTTACACTGCCAAGGAAGTCGCAGAGATTTTAGGTATGAGCGTCCATACCGTCTACGAAAAGCTCCCGTCCATGCGAATCGGCAAGTTGCATCGATATAGTCGAGCCGCCGTCTTAGATGTAATGGAGAAGGGCGTTCAACCGAAGCCTCCAGAGGTGCCGGAGCGCGTGCTCTATCGGGGAAGAAGGCGCGCAGAAGCTTCAGCCCGCGTGACTGAAAAGGAGAAACCAAAAGCGGACGCTCCGCTTCTATCCGTCCCGGATGCAGCGAAGCTCCTGCGCCTTTCGTCTTACAAACTTCGCCAGCTGCTTGACGCTAAAGAAATTTACCACATGAAATCCGGCAGGAAGATTATGATACCTAGGGTCGCTGCGGAGAATTTCGTGAATGGCCTCTCTCCCCGCGCGTTTGTCGAAGCTCGTCTACGCGAAGCGAGAGACGATCCAACGTGGAAAGATATGCCGGAAGAACTTGAACGTTTCGCTACAGAATGGCGTGCAGAATGGCCTGATGATACTATTCACGACGCCGAGTAGCCACCAGCCTGTTATGGCTGGCTGGGATTTATAGCCGGGCCTCTCGCCACGACAGAGTGCCCAATGAAGCTCTCACGTTTACGGCGATTGCTCTACCGCAAAGGATCGGCTCTTGGCGATCTGAGTGCGATCTCGTCGGGAATCCGGGCCGGATCGCGAGGCGTGGCGTCAATAAAGTCATTTGGCGCGGTGGGCGCGGTTGTTTCGCTTTCTTTTCCGTGCCCGCTAGCGATGTGGCTGTTGATTATCCTGGCTTTCGCCGTCATCCTAGGCATCGCCACGGCCATTTTTGAGGAACAAACAGATACGTGCACTACGCTAGGCCATGTGTTATGATGCGTCTCCCGCCGATTGCTTACGGCACTCGCGGTCACGCGGGGATCTTCGGCCCTTGATACTAGCGCAAAGATGCCGTGTCGCTGTACACCAGCGTTCCTCCCAACATTTAGCAACAAGATTGTCCCTGAATATGAACTCACCCGGGATTGAGCGAACGTATTCTGGAGGATCTGAAGGAGGTGCTCATGTCTGTTTGGTTGGTCCGAGCGGGTCGCAGTGGGGAGCGCGAGGCTTTTGCGCTCGAACGCAACGTCTCAACAATCGGCTGGACCGAAATGCCGGACCTGTCCACGTTCCACGATCCCGACGAAATGAGACGATCGTTCTCAGAACGCTATCCTGCGGAGTCCGCAAACACGCTGGCAAACTGGACGGGACAATGCTGGCGCTTTGCCAAAGAAATTTCGATGGGCGATGTTATCGCGATGCCGCTCAAGAGCCGCCCTTCGGTACAGTTCGGAAACGTCACGGGCCCTTACAAGTACGAGCGCGATTTTCCGCCCGGAACTGAACACACACATGCTGTTACCTGGACACGTGAAGTGCCTCCAGCGCAAATTGATCAGGATCTCCTGTTTTCACTCGGTTCTACGATGACAGTGGCAAAGATTTCGCGCAACGACGCTGAACAGCGGATTCGCGAGATGATGAGCAGCACGGCGACATCATCTCAACCTCAATTTGCAATCTCGCTGTCACGTCGGAAGACGGACAGCAGGCCGAGTCGGAAACGCTCGACGTAGAGGAGTTCGGCCTTGACTCCATCCGACGGCATATACGCACAAAGTTCGCTGGCCATGCACTCGCAAGGCTTGTGGAGGCGGTGCTGATCGCGCAGGGATACAAAACGCATCTCTCGCCGCCCGGCGCGGACCGCGGAGTCGATATCCTCGCAGGTCGCGGCCCCCACGGGCTGGACTCACCACGTCTTTGTGTCCAAGTCAAATCCGGAGACTCGCCGATCCACGTTAAGGTGTTCCGCGAACTTGATGGCATCCTCGGAAAGTTCCACGCGGACAACGGACTCCTAGTGTCCTTTGGTGGCTTTCGCTCATCTATCCCGAGCGAGACGCAGTACGCTATTTCCGCATTCGGCTGTGGAACGATGCTGATCTTATAGAGGCGCTAACAAGTTGTTACGATAAGTTGCCCGAGGACACGGAAGGCGGATATCCCGCTAAAGCGCGTTTGGACGCTCGCAACGAACGATTAGACTCCGACGACACAGAGCTATCCGCCTTGCATCGAATGGTGGACCGTGAAGACAGTTATCATTCCCGGCTAACGAGCCTGATGAAGATGCGCCGGAAGTCCTAATGGACTTGGAGGAGGAAACAGTGAAGAAAAAGCGTCGCCAAACGGGTCACAATAGTTTCTGCCACGATGAGTCTTTTCAGTTTAAGGACAACATTATTATGCACCCACGGCCCAAGAGATACACGGACCTTGAGCGGGAGCCGCTTTCTGAGGCGGAGCAGGAGATCCTGATGGACATCGTGTCCGGCGATTTGGAGCCGGAAGTTTTGGACGAAGGCGAAGAGCACCCATAAGACTATGAACTCAGTGAAGGATCGATGCTGACCGAGCGATTCGATAGAGCACTGCAATACGCAGGCTCGGTGCATGCTGGGCAAAAGCGCAAGGGAACGGACGTGCCCTACCTCAGTCACTTGCTGGCCGTTGCGAGCATCGTGCTCGAGAGCGACGGCACCGAGGATGAGGCCATCGCGGCGCTTCTGCACGATGCTCTCCGAAGATCAGGGCGGAAAGCCTCGGCTTGCAGATATCCGCGCTCGATTCCGCGCCCGCGTTGCCGAGATCGTCGAGGCGTGCAGCGACTCTCTGGAAGAGGATCCGTCCAAGAAGGATGAGGTGTTAGGTCGTAAGGCGCGCTATCGAGACGAGCTACGTGCACATCCCGACGCTTCTGTTTACCTAGTGAGTGCTCCGACAAGTTGCACAATACCCGTGCCATGGCCCAAGACGAACGAGAAAGTGGCTCAAAGCTTTGGAAGAGGTTCAAGACCGGTAAGGTGGAGCAGCTACAAAATCTGCACGCCTTGCTCGACATCTATGAAAGCCTGCACGAGAAGCGAGTGGCGCGCGTAGCAGGTGAGTTGCGAAGGACGATCGACGAGCTTGAAACATTCGATGACCGCGACGTCGCCGGGAACGTCGAAAGGAAGCATCGGTGAGCGGCAATCAGCGTGCTCGACTGCGCTGACGTGTAGGTCGGGCAAGTCCTGGGTTAGAGTTTGCATTTTCGCTGCCACTCCGGTGCCCACACTGCTTTCCGAAATTGCTCCGCCTGCAACGGCGTCCCGCTCCAAATGTGGTAGGAGCGGTTTGCCTCGAAGTCTGCGTGAGGAATCGCCTCACGGATGGTGACTGATGCGGATCTGCTTGTCACGCAATAAGCGTCGTAGCTTTGCGCTCGGCTTCCATTGAGAGAAGAGCTGGATTCCGCACTGTTCCGTTCCCGAAGCTAATATCTCGAACGCCTGCGCCAGTCCGCGGCGCGCCCGTTTGGCACAAATCGTACAAGGTCGCTCGGGGCAGGTATGCTCGTCGAGCAACGGCTCTATCACAGCGCGATGGAACTCGGCCTGCCGCATGGCTGTTCCGATGAACGCCATCTGGCGTGCTACCCGGATATTTTGCGAATTTACGTCAGACTAACCGAGGCAACGGTCGTAACGGTGCCCATCGGAAATTCCCAGGCGCCGTTCCATCCGCGCGCGATCGATGCCTCGGCTTCTCCCTCGGTTTCGGAGGCAAAATCGACGACAATGGCGTTGCGAAGATCCACCATCGGCGGCTGCATGTACCACCCGTGGCCCCACGCGAGCGCAACGAGCGAGTCCGCAAAGGTCGTAAATGAGTAGCACTCGTCAGGATACCCGTGCCAAATATGGGCCTCTCCTTCATCGCTTTGCGGCGCTGCGATGAAGCCGTGCTTTAGATCATCTCTTGTAAGGCGCCCTTGCAATGGTACGAGAGCCATGGCACAAGTCCGAGGGTCGTGAGAAATTCCGAACGTGTTTCGCGTGCCATGGTCTTATCGTAATGGCTCGTTACGCCACACGTCTGGCGCCCAGCGTCACGGTCGCCCGATTGCGTGCGAACCGCTGCCAGGGTTCGCCGGCAAATCGCTGGGAAAAGCGGCGCCGGCATGCAATGAGGATATGCGCTGTTACGATCGCATCATCGAGCGCTCGATGCGCGTGGAGCGTCCCGGCGACCGCGTCGTCGATTCCTAGGTAAACGCGCAGCGTCTGGTTCTTGTGATTCGGCGCTTCCGGGAACAAGACACGCGCGAGGCGCATCGTGCAAAGCGCCTCCTTAGCGATGGTGGACCCTAAGAAGGATAGGTCGAAGCGGGCACAGTGCGCGACGATCCTACGGCCGACGCACCGCTGGAAAAGTTCCCGCAGCGCACCACCGCGATTCGGAGCATCTTTAACGAGCTCGTCGGTAATGCCATGTATCGCTGGCCGATTCCGGGAATCGGAATCTCGGGATTTACCACGTCGTCCAACGATTGACGACGCAATCGGCATCAACGAGTACACAGCCACTTCAACGATTCGATCTTCGCGGGCTGAAACCGGTTGTTTCGACGTCGACGACGGCGTAGCGATCCAAGTGCATAGGAGAAGCCTATGCGAGGCGCGCGCCACACGTCAGACATACGCGCGCCACAGCATCGCCTTATAAGAATTAAGGGAGGTCCGAATGCAGGGCCACTTTATCTGTTTTCAAGGGTAGGCCGATCCGCTTTCAATCAGCGGCGCACTCGTGGAGCAAGTACGCGAGAGCCTGACGACACCTAATGCCGGCAGCGCCATCGTTCTCAGGCAGGACAGGCGTCGGCTTATCATTCCGTTTCGTAGTATCAGCGCCATGGAATCGAGGACGAACCGCTTCGTAGTCTCGTGACTAGGTCGTTCGATCTGCGCGAAAGGGAGCGCGCGACTTGAGACCTAGGCGACCTTACCAACGGCCCTGCTCATGCCGCCGTAATGCGACCGTTGCCGCCGCCTCGTTGCGAGATGGTAGGCACCGCAGTGCGGGCAGCGATAGAGAGTGTCGTGCTTCGTGCGGGCAGCCTTCGCATCTGACCGGGTCGCGTAACCAACCTTGGTCACGCCGTCGAGCCGGCGGCACGTGCGGGGGCGAACGAGGTGCGGTATCGAGGACCTGCGTGCCATTCGGCATCGGTCGTCCGACGAGGAGCAGTCGCGCCACGGGAATCGATTCGACCATCGTGAGCATTGTCTTGACTCCTTATGACCTAATTGAATCCGACGGTCGCGCCAGACGTGTGGCGAGCCGGCCGTCGACCATGAGACGTAATGAACACAATGGGCAGAGCTCGTGGTTCCGGCATTCCGTCGCCGGCCACGAGCCGCAAGGTTCAGGTTCTGATAGAACTAGTGCGACGGAGACGAATCTCGTTGCGACAGCTCCGGGAAGAGTTTGCGATCTCGGAGCGCACGCTGTTAAGAGACCTCCAAGAACTGCGGCAGATCGGGAAGGCTGCCGGTTTTCGCATCAGCGAGCGCAAGGGGTCTGACGGCG
>CAVVZD010000006.1:0-10802 GCA_963752765.1 Vulcanimicrobiota bacterium | reverse complement strand
CGAACTCGCTAGAGTTCGCTTAGCGGCGGGGCGATTCCCAGCCGTGGCACCAGCTCGGCACTCTTTTTCGGAAGGCTCCAAATGGGGACGCGCCACGTGCGCGGAAGCGATACCGGCTTTTAGGGAGAGCAGAACATCATGGTGCCAACGTTTTCTCGCGCCGTATCGATTCTATTTGCGGTGCTCGCCATCGCGGTTGCGGCTTGCTCCGGCCACATCGCGAGCATTGGATCGCCGGCGATTCCGGTGGTAGCGCCGCCGGGGTTGCTGTTGCGAGGCGCGGGGCGATTCGCGGCGACGCCACCCGTTAATCCCGGCGAGGTATTGCGCTATACGAACTTCTACGGCGGTACGAAAACGAGCTGGTCCGGCCCGACCGCGTCGCCGGTTGCCTCACCCTATTCGGGAGTGGCGAAGATTACCATCACCTACGGGTACAGTCCCGGCGACCACATCTATTCGAGCACGTACGTTCAGAGAGGCTATACGAAAACGACGTACTTTGGATTCGCACGGCTACACGGCGGCCGTCTTCAGGAGATCATCTTTAACGACGCCGTCGCGGAAGCCGGCGACATGGTCACGGATTTCTTCCCCGCGGGCATGCTTGTAGCGATCCTGCCCTTTGCGAAAGGGGCGTCATGGAACGACGCCGCGGCCGATGACTCGTCGGAGACACGCGTAGACAGCGTGCAAACGGCCGCCCAACGCGACGGTTCGTACGTCGCGCAAGGGCATCGGCCTAACGGCCAGCCGCTGTTCACGGCGACGCTGAGCGTCGACGGGAGCGGCCGCTCGAACTACTTGAAACAACGATATTCGCCGAGTGTACTGATCGTCTCACTTCCAAAACGCGAGAACGGCCATATCGTCATCGATGGGAGTACGCAGCAGGCCGTGCCGTTCCCCCAAACCCCGAAGCCTCCACAGCCCTTCGTCGCGTCGGATTGGTACCCCGATAAGCAACCGCAACCGCTCTACACCGACACTACGCGGGTTGTGGGTGGCGCGGTAAGGACTCCGGGGTCGTGTAGGACCCAAGCGAACGTATTGGCGACCGAAACCATCGAGACGTATTACCGGCTCGATCCGATCCAAGGCTACGACATCATCTCGAAGCAAACGAACTATTATCATCGCGACGGGACCGCGGTCTGCCAGATTCGCAACATGACGATAAGCACGTATGACGACGTCACGTTCGGCGGCAAGCCGTTGTCGCGCGTTTCTGAGACCGACAGATACGTGCTGACCAGCGCGAAGGGTGCTCCGGCTGCAATTCCGCCTTTGCTCGCAGCGTTGCCGGTCCATCCGCTCGACTCCGGTCTCGGACGCTTTGCGGCCACGGCATGCGCGAGGATGACGGCATGCCTTGGACCCTCAGTATTCGGCTCGCGCTACTCGCCCTAGCAATGAAAAGGAGAGCAAGATGTTCGTGAAGTTTTCTCGCACCGTGCCGCTCGCGTTTGCGTTGCTCGCCGTCACGATTGCGGCCTGTTCTGGCCGCGCACCGGGTATCGGACCGGCGGCGATTCCGCCGGTATCGCCGACGGGACTGTTGTTGCGAGACGCGGGGCCGTTTGCAGAAACGCCACCCGTTACCCCTGGCGAGGTATTACACTATACAAACTTCTACAGCGGTACGGGGACAGATTGGACCGGCCCGACCGCCTCGCCAATGGCTTCACCATACTCGGGAGCGACGAAGATTACCGTCACCTACGCGGACAATTCTCGACACCGCATCTACGCAAGCACGTACGTTCAAAGCGGCTATACGAAAACGACGTACTTCGGATTCGCGCCGGTACAGGGCGGCGGTCTTCAGGAGATCACGTTCAGCGACAGCATCTTCAACGGCTCAAGAATCTTGGATTTCTTTCCGAACGGCGCGCTCGTAGCGATCTTGCCGTTCGCGAAAGGGGCGTCGTGGAACGACGCCGCGGCCGATGACTCGCGCCTGATTGACGGGTTCGGTGACGGCTCCCAATCGATGACCGCTCGACGCGACGGTTCGTATTTCGCTCAAATGTATGGCCTCTTTCCATACGTTCCGAAATACACGATAACACTGAAGCCCGAGGGGAGCGGCAACTCGACCTCCTTGCAACAAGGATACTCGCCGAGCGTTCTGAGGGTCTCACTTCCAAAACGCGAGAACGGCCGTTTCGTCATTGATGGTACAACGCAGCAGGGTGTGCCGTTCCCGAAAAAACGGAAGCGTCCCCAGCCCTTCGTCGCGTCGGATTGGTACCCCGGTAACGAACCGCAACCGCTCTACACCGACAGTACGCGCGTCATGGGCTCGGTAAGGACTCCGAGGTCATGTAAGACCCAAGCAAATCTATCCGCGACGGAAACCATCGAGACGTATTACCGCCTCGATCCGATCGAAGGTTACGACATCATCTCGAAGGAAGTGAGTTATTACCGACGCGACGGAACCGCGGCCTGCCAGATTCGCAACATCACGATGAGCACCTACGACGACACTGTGTTGGGCGCGCCGATCTCGCGCATTGCTGAGACCGATAGATACGTGCTGACGAGCGCGAAGGACGCGCCGGCTGCAATCGCGCCCGCGCTCGCGGCGATGCCCATTCATCCGTTCGACCCGGCGCCGGAGCTTATGGTTCTCAACGCAAAGCGCTCTGCAAAATGCCAACTGCAATTGTTTGGGGTCATGATGCACTGCTGGGGCCCACAAAACGAGAGAGGCAGCCGATGAAAGGGCTTGGTCGATTTACCGGTGGCACGATTTTGGAAGTAGAATGAAGGCTCATGGAACTACAGCGCGGCGATCGCGTCTTTATCAAGAACCTCGGCGTGGACGGACAAGTCATCGAGGTCGACACGCGGACGATCGTCGTTCGTTACAAAAAGGAAGACGGCGAGCTGATCGAACACCGCTTCCAACCTGAGGATTTGGACTACCGGCCGAAGCCACATTTACAGTGATGGCTATCGAGCGTAGGTTGCGCGCGCGTTCACTCGATGCCGGTTAGGAAAAGTGTCTCGGAATAGCCGTTGCCAGCCCCTGGCTGGAATTGTGCTATAGGTGATCTCGCAGACGTGAATCCATGGATCATTCTTGGGAATGACGATCACCCCAGTACCGTTCAGCTGGGCGTCTATCAACCAATCTTTGGACAGTCATTGGTAACTTGCAGCTACAATCAGTATCCGGTTTGGCATCAATTCCAAACGACGCTCGTGCCGCAAATCCTCGACACGATCCAGGGAGGCTACACAAGCAGGCTCTCCAAGAGCATCAGCGAACCTAGCTTTCGCTTGGTTTGGCTGCTTCGGGCCCTGGGCGCCAGCACTGAGCGCCATCCTCACCGCGGGACTCGATAGGATCGGTTCTATGTCCACACGATCCCTTGTGAAGCGTCTGTCGAAAAATGAACTGGGAGTTACGCTCGTTGAGTACGCGCTGCTGCTCGCTCTCATCTCCGTGGTGTGCATTACGGTCATTGCGCTGGTGGGTCACAACGCAAGCAACATTTTGCACTCTGCTGCAGCGTCGCTGTAGGCTCGTCGCTTCAAGCTGACAGCTCTACGAGGCCGAGCGATCCTTAAAACCCTGCTTGAGCTGTACGCGCTGCTGCGGCGTGAGTACGCTCAGGATGTGCTCACGGAGCTGCTTACGCGCTTGCGGATCGAAAGCGCTGCCTCTTGGATGCGTTTGACGGTACTGCTGAAATAGCGCGTGGATTTGGGCGCGCTGCTGTTGGCTTAGATTCAGGTTCGCCATCCAATGGTGATGCATCCGCTGAAGGTTTTGCTTGAGCTGTGCGCGCTGTTGCGGCGTCAGCACGGCGAGCATCTGGGTATGCAGTTGCTGTCTGGCTTTTGGATCGAACGCGCTCTCGCGCGGATGCGCTTGGCGATACTGCTGCATAAGCTGGCGAAGCTTCGCGCGTTGCTGATCGGTCAGGTTGAGACCGCGCATCATCCATCCAAATGCGAAGTGCCGGTGGCCGTATCGCGACCATTGCTCCGTCCGATCGGAGCTTGATTGCGCCAAACTTGGCACAGCACCCTGAGCGGCAGTCTGCGACCCCGTCCCCCCCGCGCACGCGCTCAGCATTACCGCGTACAAGAACGCCCCAGCGACGACTACTGAGGACCGAAAAGTCTGGGAAAAGCTCATGATTGCGTTTCTCCTAGGTACAGTTGCCTTACGTATAGCATGCGAAGCTTGACGTATCCTTAGAGGGTGCGCTATTCGTTTATCCGCAACGCCAACCAGAACGTCGGCGCACGGACGATCCAACTCGGCACACCGGACCGATGTATCGCGAAGCGTTCGGCGGCATTTCTACCCACCATCGTCGCCGCGATCCCAATCATCGGATTAGAAGCCTCGACGTTGTGCATGGCTTGCCCTACGGCATAGCCGTAATAGGCGGCGATCGCAAGATACACCGCAATCGCAAGTAACGATAGCTGCAAAACCTTTTGCAGCAGGATTTCGCTCAAAGCACGCATCTCTTCGATCTACGCTAGCGCATAACGCCACCAGAAGGAAGGGGCGGCTGCCAAGCCTTACGTTCCCTAACGGTGTCGCTCAAGCGAGTTCTGGGGCTATGGTCGGTCGTTGCCTTCGGGGTGACGAACGAAATCGCTGCCGGACTGTTCTTTGTGTCAACCCAAATTCAGGCGACGTCGCCCGGCGTCGGGGATTTGGTGCCGTGGCTGATGCTCGTCGGGGGTGCTATTACACTCCTCACGGTGATTGCGTACCGTTACTTCTTCGCGCACGGTTTGGTGGGCGCGGGTGGCGAGTATGTCATCATCAGCGCAGCCGTTGGCCGGCAAAGTGCATTTCTCGCAACGTTCTTGGCCTGGTTCGGCATGACGGGCGCGCTCGGGACGCTTTCGTACGTCGCACCGAGGTTCTTGGCGAACGCGTGCTTCTCGCTCGGCTTTACCGACGCGGGACGCGTTCTTACCTCGATCCCGGGGACGCTGGCGTGTGGTTTCGCGCTGTTGTGGGGCGTCTGGTGGATTCACGTTCGCGGCGTGCGCCTTGCTGCGGCGCTTGCCGTTACCGCAATGGTCTTCGTACTGTTGGTCGCGGGCACGGTTATTGTCTGCGGATTCGCCACGATGCCCGAGCATTTCGAAGCCGCACTGTACGGGCATTTGCACCTTACGGCGCAGCAAGTGCGCGCGGCCGCGCCCGTGCACGTGGTGAGCTGGGGCGCAGCATTGGGCATGGCGCTTCCGGTGCTGTTCTTCGGCTATCTGGGTCTATCGACCTCAACGCAAACCGGCGGCGAAGCGATCGACGCACGCCGCAAGCTCGCGCAAGGCGTGCTCATCGCGGTGTGCATCGTCACCACCGTCTACACACTCTTTGCCTTTGCGGTCTATCACGCGGTACCGTGGCAAGACATCGCGGGCCTCGCGGCACTGAAGTACACGACGTACACCACTTCCGTCGGATTGCTGGGGCTGGTCATGCCACCATGGCTTTCGTCGCTAATGAATGTCTTCGTAGCAATCATCGTCGTAAAAACGTTTCTGCCGCTTTTCCTTGCGCAGTCGCGGTGGATATATGCCTGGGCTCAAGACGGGATACTTCCAAGCGCATTTGCGCTCACGCACGAACGGTTCAAAACGCCCGTGCTCGCGTTGACGATCAGCGCGCTGCTCGGATCGCTCAGTCTAGTGGAGTCGATTTGGACCGGCTACGTGTTCGGCGTCAGCCTGCGCGTCCTGTCGGTGATGGTCGTCTTTTTCTTGATGGGCATTGGCTTGCTTCGGTTCCAGCCCCCGGCACCTCTGGGTCGTGTCGTCCTCGGCGCTGCGATCATGGCGTTCTCACTCTGGTTTACCGTTTCGTTGATCTTTACGTCTGCGGCTCAGGCCTTCTGGTTGCAACCCGCGGTGCAGGCGGCAATTGTCGTGGTGCTCGGAGCGGTTATCTATCGTCTAACGTCAGGGTCGCATCGCGCGACAGCAGCGGCGGCTGCGGGTACGGCACGTCCGGATACTTAAGGCCCGTGCCCGTGTTGATTACCAGTACTCTCTCGCCTGCCGCAATCCAGCCTTCCTCGCGCAATCGTAGCGCGGCGGCAAATGCTGCCGCGCCTTCGGGGCAGACAAATAGTCCCTCGCGCGAGCCAACGAGTCGCTGCATCGCGAGCAACTCGCTATCGCCCACCGCGATCGCAGCACCGTTCGTTTCGTAGAGCGCATCGAGCACGAGAAAGTCACCAAGTGCTTTGGGAACGGTAATGCCGAACGCAATTGTATGGGCGCCCTCCCAAAAGATCGACTCGCGGCGGCGGGCTTTCCAGGCGTCTACGATTGGCGCGCACCCTTGTGCCTGCACGGCCACGAAGCGCGGCATGCGATTTCCGATCAGATGTAGCGCTTGCAATTCGCGCAACGCTTTATACATGCCGATAATCCCGACGCCGCCGCCGGTCGGGGCGAGAATGACGTCGGGCACGTCCCAGTCGAATTGCTCGGCGAGCTCGAAGCCCATCGTCTTTTTCCCCTCGATGCGATACGGCTCTTTGAGCGTCGAGGCGTCGTAAAGGCCGAACTGCGTAACCGCCGCCGCAACAATACGGCCGGCATCGCTAATGAGACCATCGACGAGTGAAAGGTGCGCGCCCGCCATCGCGCACTCCAAGCGGTTGATCGTGGGGGCGCTTTGCGGCATAACGACGTAGGCTTCCATGCCGGCGCGCGCTGCATAGGCAGCCCATGCACCGCCGGCGTTGCCGTTCGTCGGCATTGCAAACGCGTGGACGCCAAGCTCTTTCGCTCGCGAAACGCCAACCGCGGCACCTCGCGCCTTGAACGTACCAGTTGGCAACAGACCTTCGTCCTTGACGAAGAGCGCGTCGATTCCGAGTTCTCGACCGATGCGTTGCATCGGTAAGACCGGCGTTGTGGCCTCGTGCAGTGAAACGCGATTGGCAGCATCGCGCAATGGTAGCAGTTCGCTGTAACGCCACAGGGTCTGCTCGCGTCTTGCGAGCGCTTCGCGTGTGAATGTTAGCGCCGCTTTCTTCAGATCGTATCGTGCCAGCAGCGGTGCACTGCACGCACAAAGGTGAACTGGTGCGTTGGCATCATAGCTTGCGTTGCATCTAGAACACGCCAGGTGGGTTAGCGCAGACCGCATTAGACGCAGATCCTATTCGTTGCGCAGGGGCCGCAACCCGGCCGACGTAATATAAGCTCGTGTCCACCACTGCAAACCGTATGCGGCGAGTCAATCCGATCAGCAACTGCCCCCTCACGGCGGCACTCGCCGCAGTGGGCGGGAAATGGAAACTGATCATTGTGAACTGCTTGCGGGATGAGCCGCGCCACTTTTCCGCACTGAGACATTTTATGCCGGACGTCTCGCAGAAAGTTCTGACCGAACAGCTCAACGAGCTCATTGCCGATGAGATCGTGCAACGATTTGAAAGCGGTCCGCCTCCGGCTCCCGTCATCTATTCACTCACCGAGTACGGGCGATCGGTGCTGCCGTTGCTCCAAAACGTCAGCGCCTGGGGACGTGCACACATCGAGCGTTTCGGAGAGAGTAGCTCCGACTAAATCCGCGTATAGTCGTTGATCCAGTTCACCTCCCACGTCCTTCCGCCGTCGTCGGAAAACGCTTGTTGCGATCGGGACGTCTTACGCGTGAACGAGTCGAACTCGAAGCGCGTGAGAATCGTTCTGCCGTTAACCGTGTCGTTACTGAAAAACTCGCCGTGCCCGTTCTTGAACTCGCCGGTCATCGCGTCGCTCACGATGCCGATGGGGCTCGTCGCAAAGTACAGGTTCCATTGACGGGTCTTTGGGTCGTATAAACGTAGGGACAGCAATTCGAGATGACCCGTCGGCCCATCCGACTCAAGTTCGATGAGGTTGGCACGACCGTTCCAGATCGGTTTGTCGATTGAAACACCGCTCATTTGTATCCACATCTTATCGCCGGTGAAGGGGTGGAGCATGCGCGACGTGCGCTCCTTCCACGTGCCTTCCGAAAAATCGAAGGCATTCTGACCGTCCGGATCGCCTACGGTGGCGGGCCGCGCGGTTGTTCTGAACCGCCCCCGTTATGCGTGTTAACGATGCGGTAAAATTCGTCTCCCACGTGCGGCCGCCGTCGCTCGAGATCGCTTGCTCGAAACAATGAGAGTTCGTGGTGATGTTCGACCAAGTGATTCGAACGAGCACGGATTTGCCGTGATACAATTCTTGGTCGTAGAATTCGCCACGGCCATTGTTGAATTCGCCTACCGATGGAGGGTCCTTAAGAATCCCATCCTCGCTGTTGGCGAATCGAATGCTCCATTGATGCGCCCGAGGATTGTAGACGAATAGCGCAAGATCTTCGAAGTGCCCCATCGGCCCATCTGCTTCGACCTCTTCGAGATTTGCACGGCCGTCCCAGATTTTTCGAACGACGACGGTCCCGTCGAGCGTCACCCAGGTTGCCGGCCCGGATGACGGACGGGTGAGTAGCGAGATATGCGTCTTCCAGTTGCCGAAATGGAAATCGAAGTCGCGCTGGCCGTCTCTTGGAACGATCGCACCTCGCGCATTTCCCACCGAGCATAACAAAAAGAAAATCGAGGCTAAGGTGACGGACTTCATACGGCTCCCGAGATGGCGTTTGTGAGCGCCTCGATAATAACAGACGAAAATCTCGGCCGCCAGAAGGCACCTAGAGGTAACTAGCGCTATTACTCTTGCGCATGCGTACGCGATCGATCGTTCCTCTCATCACGCTCGCCTTCGCGATATCTGTTGCCGGCTGTGCCAAGACGAGCGAAACGACTCAGCAAGCACCGTCGGAAGCGGCAACGGTGCAGGTCTCCGCCTCACCCACGATGAGCGAGTCGCCGGTGAGCTCGGCGTCACCAGTGAGCTCCGAGTCGCCAGTGAGTTCCGAGTCGCCAGCGAGCTCCGAGTCGCCAGCGAGTGCCGCGTCACCGGTGACTTCCGCGTCGCCGCAACCGACGGTTCCCACGCCGCCGCCCGGTTTGCCGCGCGGCTGGGAGCAGCAGTACGAACGGACGGTCAACGGACCGGAAGCCGAACTCGTCGTGCGCACCGGCGCGATCGATAATCTCGGATTTGGCTGGCCGCCGCACTACACGCCCTTCTCGGGCGAATCGACTCCGGATCATCCGTGGCTATGCGATTCGCGCCCCGGGTCCGCTCCTGGAACCGACCGCAGTGAGTTAGGCACCGCCGTGACGGCGCACGATCTTCAGACGCGCCGCGGCGACGGCTATTCGGGATGTAGCCATCGTCCCGACAATCTTCCGCAAGCGATTCCGCTCGCGATCAGTACGTTGCCCAACGCAATTCACCGGGTGTTCTTGCAGATGTTTCTCGACGACTTCCAGCCGGTGCCGTTCCATTCGCACTTTCAAGTGACCCTCAATGGCACGCGCATTCCCAACTTCGAAGAGACGATCAATCAGCTCGATCAAACCGGACCAATCGGCAAACTCGTCACGCTCGAGCTGCTGCCGGAGTACTGGCCGGTCCTAAAACAAGGTACCGTCAATCTCTTGATCGACGATCCGACTACCGGTGCGCCCGACGGCTATGCCGTGAATTTCGTGCGCGTCTTAGTCAATCCGCGCCCCTGGCGTTATTCTGTCACGATCTCGTGCAACGTCGTTGACGCCGGAACGCAAAAGCCGATTGCCAGAGCGAGCGTAGCTGCCGCAGCCGTTACCGCTGCGACTGGCACCAACGGAAATTGCGAGCTGCGCGGTGTGCCGGCCGGCTTGGTTTCGGTCGACGCCGGCGCCGTCGGGTACGACAGCGCCGTGCAACTGCTCGATCTTCCCGCCGGAAAGCACGGTACAGCCAACTTCCAGCTCAAACGGCACAAAGAAACCGTCGCCGACTTGAAGCAACAGATTGCGCAGAGCGGAACGGTCGCGATCTACGGCATTCACTTCGATACAGCGTCCGCGACACTGCGCCCGGACAGCATTTCGTCGCTTGATGAGATCGCCGTGCTCATTAAGAGCGAGCCGTCGTCGCGTTGGATCATCGCCGGCCATACCGACAATCAAGGTGGCGCCGGCTACAACCTCGCGCTCTCACTTGCGCGTGCGCACTCGGTCGTGGCGTGGCTGA
This sequence comes from Vulcanimicrobiota bacterium, assembly GCA_963752765.1. Taxonomy (GTDB): domain Bacteria; phylum Vulcanimicrobiota; class Vulcanimicrobiia; order Vulcanimicrobiales; family Vulcanimicrobiaceae; genus JAFAHZ01. The sequence continues at coordinate 677 of CAVVZD010000006.1, read as the reverse complement.
CGCAGCATGGCGTTGCCGCGAATCGTTTAGCGGCCGAGGGTTACGGCTTAACGCGCCCTATCGCCGATAATTCTACCGATGCCGGCCGTGCACTCAATCGTCGCGTTGAAGTGTCACTCGTACGTAATTAGAGGCGATCGATCGCGTTCTAGCCTTTAGGGTGAAAACGCAAGACGGTGGTCAGATCGATTCCACGAATTACGCCGTTGGCTAATCAACCTTTTTCAGCGGGCCGAAGACCCAGACCCACGCGCCGTCGCTGCCCGAAGCGCCGCCGAACGCATCCGATGCGCCTAACGACGAGCAGTAACACGAGGCTGGATTACCGCCGTTACCACAGCTTTTCGGGACCGGAGGCTCGAAGTAGTATGCGAGCGCGGCGCTTGAGGCATCCGACTTATTGTTATACTGGCAAAACAGAGCGCTACCGGCGAGCTGAAGCGGCTTTGTTTTCGGATTTGGAAACCCGTTCGTGTCGTAAAACGGGACGCGCGCTTTTAACACGCCTCCGGTCGAGCGACAATACGATCTGGCGGCGGAAGCCTCAGGGCCAGAAACGGTTTGGGACATCGCAAAGCGAACGACATTTGGCGTGCCGGCGCTGCTTCCACCACCGTGGAAAGTCGGCTCGCCGCGCCTCAGTACAAAATCGAAATCGCGGTGACCGCCGCACGAAG
>CAVVZD010000005.1:0-8016 GCA_963752765.1 Vulcanimicrobiota bacterium | reverse complement strand
TAAGGATCGCGTATGTATCTCGCGCTAAAGCTCGTTCACGTTGCCGCGGTTGTGGTTTTCCTCGGGAACATTTCGCTCGGCATTTTTTGGAAACGGTTCGCCGATCGCACGCAGATAGCAACAATCATGGCCCACACCATTGCCGGGATCATCCGCGCCGATCGACTCTTCACTATTCCTGCGGTGATCGTGTTGATTGCGGCGGGTATTGGAACCGCAATCGTGGGTCACATCCCGCTGTTGAGCACGGGCTGGATATTGTGGGGCATCGTGCTCATCAGCCTCTCTGGTATCGCCTTCATTCCTGTGGCGCGAGCGCAAACGCACCTCTACGCGATCGCGCAGCGGGGATTGTCAACACCCGCCGAGCGAGGGCAGTATGAGGCCATCTCGCGATCGTGGGGATTGTGGGGTAATTTCTCGCTGCTGATGCCGACGCTGGCTTTGGCGATCATGGTGCTCAAGCCGGCACTCCCAGCGTTTCACCCGTAAGCGTGAGCGGTCGTGCCATCCGCGCCCTCCCGCCATCGGAAAGCGTTGTGTTACGCGCCGAGGTTCTCTATTCCATAGTGCTTGAACCGTGGCCAGACGTGGGGCAGCGGCGGATGCATGCCTCGGCAAAGCACGATGGGGCGATCGCGCTCGTACGGCATCGCGTAAGGTGACGTCCCAAAATGCGCGACGACCCGCGTCGTTTGACAGATTCCCGACCACCGCGCCGGATCAACGTCCACCGCGATGACGATCGAGCCGTCGTAGCCGCGCGGGCCCCAGAGGTAGTACTGATTGTTCCCGCTGATCGCCGGCGGTACGTGCACGCCGTAAACGTCGATCGCGGCGGCTTCCCCGTAGTTCGAAGCGAAGATCGCAGTTCTGTCACGTTCGGTCGCCGGCAATGAACCATACACGTTATCGACGTCGCTGGCAAGCTCGCGCCAGCCAAACTCGTCGGAAAAGATCTGCATCAGCGGAGCACCAATTCCGGCGCGTTCCACCGGGCGCGGCCGAAAGGCCATGTGATCGAGCATTCGTTGCAATCGATCGGGCGCAAGAACGGGCAAAACGAGCGGAAGCGCGAGCGCACCGTTCGAGGCGGCGGCCAGCGCCCACACGGCAATGAGCGCGCGTGGTAACACCGAACACGCTGCAGCGCCGAGTGCAAACATCGTGGGATACGCTCCGGCTAGGTAGTAGCTCTTGCCATGCGTTAGATACACAAGGAACGCCGTAACGACAAACGTTATCGAGAGAAATCGGAAGCCTGCAAATTTCGCCGACGTAAACGGTGCGATGATCCCTGTGACCCAGAGCGGCGCGAGCACGACATTGACCGCGAAAATCTGATCGAGCGTGAAGAACAGGGGCCTACCGGTGAAGTTACCCGAGCTGTCGTTACGCACGAGCTCGAGGAACGGAAAGCCGTGAACGGCCTGCCAGATGACATTGGGCAACGCAATCGTGGCTGCGATCGCGACACCGATCCAGACGTCGCGCGAACGCAAGACCGAGCGCGGCCCTGCCAGTGCGAGGCCAACGGCGAGTCCGGCAATCCACAGAAGGATGCCGTACCGGCTTTCAAAGGCGCAACCGGCCCACGCGCCCGCCCACCAGAAGGCACGCGGCTTATCACGCACGATGGCGAGCGTCACGAGGTATGCGGTTGCGGTGAAATCGATCTGCTCGAACGTCGATGTCGACAGCGTTGCCGTCATTGCCGTTAATAGCATCGCACTTGCCGCAGCAACGGCCGAAATCCACGCTCCGCGCGTGCTGGCGCCGAGCAGTTGGGCAAAGAGAACCGTCAAGGGGACGAGCAACACCGCCGCAAGGACCGCCGGAAGCCGGAGCAACCAAATATCCGTGCCTCCGAGCTGCGTTATTGCCGCGACGAGCGGCACGAACGGCGGTTGATCGACATAGCCGAACGCCGGATGACGCCCGCACACGATGAAATAGAGCTCGTTGCGAAACGCATCGTATCGTCCCGCAGTCATGAAGTGCATGAAAGCTACGACAGTCGCCACGCTCCAAGCGGCCCACTGCATGCCACGGCTCATGTCGCCGACACCTTCGTCGCCTGGATCGGGTTCCACTTGGCATTGAAAGTCGTGGCCGTTAACATCCGATCGGGCGGCTCGCAAGACACGATCCAAGGACTTGCGGCGCGTTGCCTTTCTCACGATCCGGATATCGTTGTGCTCAGCGAGTACCGCGACAATCCCGTCGGCAAGCGACTACGGGAGCTCTTGCGAAGGGCGGATCGCGGGCAACAGCTCCATTCCTCGCGACATGGCGGCAATGGCGTGCTCGTCGCCGCGAACGCGGACTTTGAAGGCATGCTTAACCCATTCGGCCTAGCCGGCGACGAATACCCAAACGCAATCGTCGAGGCAATCTTTGCCGACGTGCGCCTCTTCGGCGTCTATCTGCCGGGCCAAGATCGAAAGCGGCCGCATCTGCGCTGTCTCATATCAACGGCGCAGCACTTTAACGAGAGCGGAATTGCCGCAGTGTGCATTGGCGACTTTAACTCCGGTCGGAACGAGACGGACATCGAGCGAAACCTGGGGAAGACGCATCTCGCCGACGAGTTCAGCACCGCGGACCTCTATTTGGAACTCGAGCGCTATTGGGCGGAGGCATGGCTCTATTGCCACCCCGATCGATATGAATTCAGCTGGTATCCGTTTCGCGTCGAGCCGGGCGCCGAGCGAAGAAACGGCTGGCGTATCGACAAGGCCTTCGTTTCGAATGCACTGCTTCCGCGCCTTCGCTCTGCAGACTACGACCACAGTTTTCGGACTGAACGGTTAAGCGATCACTCCGGTCTCGTCGTCGAGTTTGCATAATGCCGGAGTTGCCCGATATCTCTGCTTATATCATTGCGCTGAGGGAACGAATCGTTGGGCAGCCGCTCGTGCGAGTGGCGATCGCGAAGCCGTTCGTGCTCAGAACGGCGCAGCCGTCGCTCTCCGATCTCGAGGGCCATACGGTTCGCGAGCTTCGTCGCGTCGGAAAGCGCATCGCCATCGGGCTCGACGGCGACTACTGGCTGGTCTTGCATCTCATGATCGCCGGCCGCCTACAATGGAAAACCGACGCCTCTCGCATGTCGCGAGCGGCCCTGGCCGCTTTCGACTTCCCCAATGGCTGCCTCGTGCTAACCGAAGCAGGGCATAAGCGCCGCGCTTCGTTGCATGTGGTCATGGGTGAAGAGGCTCTTCGAGCACTGGATCCAGGCGGCATCGACGTTTTCCAGTGCGACCTCCAAGCCTTTCGCGCAGCGCTTAGCTCCGAAAATCGGACGTTAAAACGAGCTTTGACGGACCCGCATACCCTGAGCGGTATCGGGAATGCCTATGCGGATGAAATTCTGCACGCCGCACGGCTCTCCCCGATCGCCCTGACCCATAAACTGAGCGAACCCCAATGGGCCTCGTTATTTACGGCAACTCGGCTAACGCTGCGACGCTGGATCGATCGCCTTCAAGACGAAGCGAAACGCGACTTCCCGAAGAACGTCACCGCGTTCCGCGAGGGCATGGCAGTGCACGGCCGTTACGGAAAAGCATGCCCGAGCTGCAGCGAGAACGTGCAACGCATCCGCTACGCCGATAACGAAACGAACTATTGCCCGCAGTGCCAAACTAACGGTAAGATTCTGGCCGACCGCGGCCTATCGCGTCTTTTGAAATGAGTCAGAGCATGCAAGAACTTCCGCTCGCCGGTCCGCGCGAGCTCGTATTCCCGACCTTAAGCCCGGCGCAGATTAACCGCATTGCCGCACACGGACACGCGCGGGCAATTCATGCCGGTGACGTTCTTATCGAACAAGGAGACACAGTCGTTCCCTTCTTCGTCGTTCTTTCCGGCGCGCTCGAAACCGTGCGGCCGTCCGACACCAACGAAATACTTCTCACCAGGACTCGGTCCGGACAGTTTACGGGCGAAGCCAATAGCCTGTCGGGGCGGCGGGCGCTCTTCCGCATCCACGTTACGGAGCCGGGCGAGGTGATCGAACTCGATAGGCAAAGCATGTTGACCGTTCTCCAGACCGACTCCGAGATCGGCGAGATTCTGATGCGGGCATTTATTCTTCGCCGGGTCAGTTTGGTAAAAGCGGGTGTGAGCGACGTCGTTCTGCTCGGCTCGATGCATTCAGCCGGGACCTTACGGATCAAAGAGTTTTTCATGCGCAACGGCTACCCGTATTCGTATATCGATCTCGAGCACGATCCTGACGTCGAACACTTGATGAAAGCATTCCGGATTGCTGCGGCCGACATTCCGGTCCTGATTTGCCGTGGCCAAAAGGTTCTTCGCAACCCCACGAACCGGGAAGTCGCCGACTGCCTGGGTTTCAACGAAGCCGTCAACCAAACCCAAGTGCGCGATCTCGTCGTGATCGGAGCCGGTCCGGCGGGATTGGCGTCAGCCGTTTACGGTGCTTCCGAGGGGCTGGACGTGCTCATGGTCGAGACTAACGCGCCCGGCGGCCAGGCCGGTTCGAGCTCACGGATTGAGAACTATCTAGGATTTCCAACCGGCGTTTCGGGTCAGGAGCTTGCGGGCCGGGCTTACAGTCAGGCCGAGAAGTTCGGCGCGCAGATGCTGATGGACAAAGGCACGCGCCTGCACTGCAACCGCAGACCCTACGTCGTTAGCCTTGAGGACGGCGCTGAAGTTCCCGCGCGATCGATCGTAATTGCCACCGGAGCGGACTACCGCAAACCACCGGTAGAGAACTTAGCCGACTTCGAGGGAGCCGGCGTATACTATGGCGCCACGTTCATTGAAGCGCAGCTGTGCACCGACGAAGAAGTAGTCGTCGTTGGTGGTGGCAACTCTGCCGGCCAAGCCGCCGTATTTCTCGCGCAGACGGCCAAGCACGTCCACGTACTCATTCGGGGGGCCGGCTTAGCGGAGACCATGTCGCGTTATCTCAGCCGCCGCATCGAAGAGACTTCCAACATCACCCTGTGGCCTCACACGGAAATTGTCGCGTTGAAAGGGACAGACCATCTCGAAACGATCCGCTGGCGAAATAACGAAAGCGGGAAATCCGAAGAGCGCCAAATCAGACACCTGTTTCTCATGATCGGGGCGATGCCGAACACCAGCTGGCTCGACGGCTGTCTCGCGCTCGACGATAAAGGCTTCATCAAGACCGGCTTTGAGCTGACCGCCGAGGATCTCAGCAGCGCTCATTGGCCGTTGACACGTCAACCCTATTTGCTCGAGACGAGTCTGCCCGGCGTCTTTGCGGTGGGGGACGTGCGCGCCGGCAGCGTCAAGCGCGTCGCGTCGGCGGTCGGCGAAGGATCGATCGCGATTTCGTTCGTCCACCAATTCCTTAGGCAATGAGCGCGATTATTGACTGAGATGGGAAGGGGCCTCGTTGTCGAGGCCCCTTCACTTTAGCTTCCGGACTTCGTGCAGTTAATGGTCGAGGTCGTTGTTTTGCCGGAAGGGTCGGTGACGCTCAGATTATCGGTTGTCTTCGTATCACTGTTCTTCGTCCCGACGTCCGTGACGGAACTGCCATCAAGGCCCTTGCTGGTCCAGGTTATAGTATTCCCTTGCCATCCCGGCGAGGACGAGATGAAGTAGAGACCCGTGTTATCCATACCGACGGTCACCCAGCGCTTGATCGACGGATCGTACGTCATGTAGGACGTACTCTTGACGGTAAAGGTTCGATACTGATCGAACGGCGGCGCCGTGCCCTGCGTGACCATCCACGTGCCGTCCGGACTCATCGTCGTCACGTCTGTCTCCGGACGCTGCTTTCCGCGCAACGCCGTCGTGCAGCTCCACGTACCCATCAGGAAGGACATTGCAGAAAGGTCGACGTGGTTCATGGGAACCGGCGTCGGCGCCGGCATGGGGTCGGCGCTCGCAACCGATGGAACTGCAGCGAGCCCAAAGGAAATCCAGGTGCAGGCAAGCGCCACTAAAAGCGGCTGCTTCATTGTTACCTCCTCCGAGAAATAACGGGGGCGAAATTTGGTTGGGTTGCAGAACGAGCTACTCTGAGCTACTCCCCAGGTCCTGCGCTCCGCATGCGGATGACCATTGCGGCGTCGCGAAAGCGGGCCGCGGATCGAGGAGCGTCACGTGAAAATCTGCAGCGCCTGCGACTCGTGTCAACTGCGACGCGAGTTCCGTCGCACCCGAGGCACAAGTGAAATCGGGATCGTCGTTGACGACGACGTGCGAACGCGGATCACCCTGCTCACTTCCTACCGAGGACGCGTTCAATGAATCCCATTCGGCTGACTTTCTAGCGGCCAAAACGACGTACCACATCGGACGACGGGAGGCTAGCAGCCTATGGCCCGTTTGCTAAGATCCGCGATGGCCAAAGGGGCTGACGTCGCATACAAAAATGACCCATTGGCTACGCGGGGGCTTTTGTTGAGATGAACTGGGAAGCAGTCGCGGCTCTTAGCACGGCATTCACGGGCTTCGTAATCGTCGTTACCGCGCTCGTCGCCGGCGATCAGTTGCGTCAACTGCGCGCACAACGGCGCGACGCTGCTGCCGTTGAGCTTACGCGATCACTTCAAGATACCGACGTCACCCGCGCCTTTCGTCTTATCGCCGCGCTCCCGCCAGGAATTTCGGCATCCGATCTGAGAGCACTGGGCACCGAATACGAGGACGCCGCACAGTTACTAGCACTGCGTTGGGAAATGCTAGGCGTGCTCGTCTACCGGGGGACGATCTCATTCGACGTGATGGAAGATCTGGCGGGCGGCGCAACGGTAGCCCTTTGGGAACGGCTCAAGAACCTGACGAGCGAGATTCGTCAATCGCAAAACTACCCAATGTACCTGGAGTGGTTTCAATGGCTTGCCGAGCAATTCATAAGGCGCGATCGACTACACCAAACCCCTGCGCACGTGCGATATCGCGATTGGACACCATAACCTGCACCAGCAGTCGGAGCAAACGGTATGGAATACATTTCGATTAACGACACGAACATTCGCGCCTCGCGCATCGGTTTTTGGCGCAATGCGCACTACGGCCCAGCATTTGACGAGATCGACCGGATTATCGCCGCAGAAGTGAGGGATCCCGTCGGTCTCGAATTCATGGCGCCGCCGGAAGAGCTCTCACCGTGTTGATGCACATCGGAGTCATCGGACTCGGAAAGATGGGCAGCGCGATTGCGTCCAATCTACTCGCACGCGGTTATGCGGTTTCGGTTTGGAACCGATCGCCAAAACCGGTTGACACGCTCGCCGGACGCGGCGCGACGCGTCAGGAATCGATCGAAGGGCTAGTGAGTGCCGTCGACGCCGTCATCATCATGCTCTGGGGTGACGACGCCGCACGCGAGGTCACGTTAGGACGCGTTATCCCGGCCGCCCGAACATCTGAGCCGATTATCGAAATGTCGACGCTTTCGCCTGCGATGTATGAATCGCTCGAGACCGTGGCCATCAAACGGGGAGTCGACTTTCTCGCAGCGCCGGTCCTCGGTAGCGTCACCGCAGCGCAGCAAGGTTCGCTGACGGTGTTGGCCGGCGGGAGCGAAACGGCGTTCGAAAACGCGCGCTCGTTGTTGGGATCGATCGGTTCGACTGTTACATACACCGGGAGCGTGCGCGCCAGCGGGTACCTCAAGCTCGCAAACAATACGGTCATCGGCGTCGTAGCAGAGACGCTCGCCGAATTGCTCGCGTTCTGCGAACGCGGCGGCGTCGACCGAAAGCTCGCGATAGAATCGATCACCGGAGCCTTTGGGCGGATCGCCAGCTCGAAGACTCAGCAGTTGTTGGATGGTGATTCTGCGCCGCGGTTCTCGCTCGACGCGCTGCTCAAGGACCTGCTTCTTGCCCGCGAGGCGGCGCAATCCGCACATCTCCCGCTGCACCTATTGGAGTGCGTCTTGCCCGCGATACAGCACGCAGCAGAAAACGGTTTGGGTAATCGCGACTACATCACGGTTGCGCTTGAACGATCCTAAGTAATCAACTACATCGTTTGGATGCCATCTGCACAAGT
>CAVVZD010000004.1:0-11377 GCA_963752765.1 Vulcanimicrobiota bacterium | reverse complement strand
AAAGATCAACGAAATCGGCGAAGGTACGAACGAGGTGCAGCGCATGATCCTAGCTCGCCTCATGGGTCTTTAGTGCAAGGCAAACCGATAGACGGATAAGGGCTCGCAGCGGCCGGGGTAGCGCGTGTGGGCCACCATCGGATAGCGGCGCCGAAGTTCGTGGAGCAACTGCCATGTCTTCCCAAACGGAAACCGATACTCGTCTTTAGCGCTTTCGTCGACGAGCAAGTCGAGGAAAGCGTAGTGGTTCGCCTCGCGCGCGATCACCTTTAACGCTTTGCCGACCGCTGCAGGATCTCGCCATATTGACGAGTAGCCCCCGAGCGTATACATCTCGGGTTTGTAGATGCGGGCGAAGCCGAGGAATCGCACGTTTGTGTGGCGCGCATAGAACGCGAACGTAGGCGCCAAATAATCTGGTGCGATTACGTACAAGTTTGCTGGATCAAGCCGTTGTGCCGCAACGAACGAGCGAATACCGGATTTCGGAACGCTTCCGTTCTCGAGGGCGAATGCGACATCGCTTGCTAAGAAGATTACCAAGACAAGCGTCGCCACCGCGGCGCCCCATCGGCCCCACGCGGATGCATCCTCCGATCGCAGCCTTGCGACGAAATCCACTATTACCCATCCAAGAAAGACGTACAAGAGCCCGCAAAACGGAAACACGTAGCGAATCGCCGCCAGTTTCTCCGCCGATAAGAGAAGCGGTATGGGGAAGAAGATTATACCTAGTGCGCACGCATCCGGCTTCGGGGTCGGTGCGCGCGCGAGTACGATTACCGCCAAGACTACGATGCTCATGAAGGCGCCTGCGAGGAACGCCGAGGCGACGGGCGCGAGTTGAAACAGCGTTACCAGGAAGAACGAAACCATATCGGCTATAGCCATCGGCCTACTACGGGAGTCCCGTGTGCCATTCGTTTAAGAAAACATGTAGCCACAACACGAACGGTATCGTACCAGCGATGAGCGCAGAGGCGAGGCCGAGCCCGTGTCGCAGGCCTTTGGGAGAGGTCAGCGCCCACAGCACGAGCAACGGCACATAGAGCAGCGCGGTATAATGGCTATACACGACAACAAGCGTCGCAAGCGCGACCAGGCCGTAACGCACCGGCGTCAGTGGCTCTCGCCGCCCGAGAGTTACCAGCCAAGCCAAGACGGTATAAAGTAGCGTGACCATCGGATAGAGATAATCCGTCGCAACTACTATTGCCGCCGGTGCCACGGCGTACATCGCGGCCGCGAGCAGCCCCGCCGCGGTCGATGAAGCCGTCTTTCCCAGCCGGTAGACAAATGGAACCGTCAGAATACTGAAAGCAAAAGGCAGGACTTTTAGAGCGAACTCACCCGTTCCGCCAACTTTGCTCCAGAGATATGCGATGAAAAAATAGAGTGGCGGGTGCCATTCAATAGCCGCAGTACGATGCAAAAACTCGATGAACGTGGGCGCCGAGACCTCGAAGTAGACGTTGGCTTCGTCGCGCCAAAGGCCATCGTTAAGCAAGGACGGGAGACGCATGAGCACGGCAAGGACGACGATCGCCAGGAGAATCAAGGACCTGTTACGGTCGTTTTCCAGGGGCTTTCTAGCTTCGATCATTGCGCTCTCGACCCGGCCAGCTTCTCAGGCCCGCGTTATCCGCGCGCGCGGACCAAACTGCGAAGCGATAGACGGTTACGGGCTCCCACACGCCAGGATAGGTTCGTTTGCTGACGAGTTGATAGCGGCCTTCGATTTTTTCTAGGAATTGCCACGTCTTGCCGTAGGGCATGCTCGCGGCGTCCCCGGCTGTATCGTCCACGATCAAATCGACGTAGCGATATGCTTTGGCGGCTCGTGCCACGGCGGAAACCGCATTGTCGACCGCGTCCGGCGCCTGCCAGACTGCCGCATATCCTTCCAAGGCGAGGATTTCGGGGTGATCGACGCGGGCGAAGCCGAGGAATGCCACGTGCGAGTTGCGCGCGTAGTAGGCAAACGTCGGCGCCAAATAATCGGGCGCCAGAACGTAGAGCGTATCGCCTCTCAGGCCGTCGGCAGCAAACGATCGAATGCCGGATCGTGGAATGGCGCTGTTGCCCAACACTTCGTCAACATCGCCGCCGACGAAGAGCAAAATCAGCAGCACCGCCACTGCCGCGGCCCAACGCCGCCCCTGAAGGGAAAGCGTGCGACACACGAGCTTCCGAGGCTCCCAAACGATCCACGCCAGAAAGACGCATTGCAAGGCGTAGGCGGGAAAAACGTAGCGAACCCGGTCCAGGCCGGTTGCCGACACGAGGAAAACCATGACGAGGAAAATCGTACCCACCGCTGCGGCAGAAGATTTCAGGATCGTCCTCCGCGTGAGTAGCAGTCCAGCGAGCAGGATGTACGCAAAAATTGGGAACTCCGGAATACCCAGCCTAACCGGAACGAACAGAAAAATGGTCGTGAGAAAGAAAATCGATCGGTCGGCCAGCGACGGTGTCTGCTGGTACGGCAGTCCGACGTGATGCTGGTGCACGAAGACCGGCAGCCAAAACAGAAAGGGCAAGAAACCGACGAGCATAGCAAGACCGAGCGTCACGCCGTGCCGCAAGCCCCGCGGCGAGGTTACCGCCCACACCGCCAGTGGCGGAAGGTAGAACAGTGCCGAGTAATGGGCGTAATTCGCGAGTGTCGTCACGAACGCAATTGCAGTGAGCTTGAAAACCGTTGTCGGCTCCTGGCGGGCGCGCGCGACGAGACACGCGAGCAGGACGAATAAGAATCCCGCCAGTGGGTAAACGTACGAATTCGAATAACTGACCGCCAACGGCGAGACGGCATACATTGCTGCAGCAATCAACCCGATCTTTGGCGACTCTGTCGTTCTCCCTAGGCGGTATACAAGAGGGACGGTAAGCACAGTGAAGAGAAAGGGCAGGCCCTTAAGTGCGAGTTCGCTGGTTCCCGCAGCTTTGATCCAAAAATACGCGAGGAGGAAAAACAAGGGCGGATGCCATTCGACTTCGGCGATGCGGTGGAAAAATTCGGCGAACGAAGGGGCCATAGCTACGACATACACGTTCGCTTCGTCGCGAAAGAGGCCGTCGTGAAGCAGCGACGGCAGTCGTATCAATGCTGCGACGGCGACGATCCCATAAAGTATCGATCGCATGAATCTATCGCTTGGCGCTTGAACCAACGTGCATGCACGAATTCGCATAACCTGCGGCTGCAACCTCCGGAGGCTGCCCGATTTAGGAAGGAAAACTGTACATGATTGTTCGCCGGTGCGCCGCCATCGCGGCGGCGTTTCTAGTAGTAGCGGCGGCACCTGCGTTGGCATCGCTTGCCACCGGCGCCAAGGCGCCGCTCTTTACGTTGCAAGCTAGCCAAGGTGGTGACGTCTTTACGTTTAGCCTAGCCGATGCGCTGAAGAAGGGCCCCGTCGTTCTCTATTTCTATCCGGCAGCCTTTACAAAGGGCTGCACGATCGAAGCGCACGAGTTTGCCGATGCAATTAGCCAGTACAAGGCCCTCGGTGCGACGGTCATCGGTGTCTCGCACGATCCGATCGATACGCTACAAAAATTCTCCGTGAGCGATTGCCGCAGCAAGTTTGCGGTCGCGGCCGATACGGATCAAACGGTCATGAAAGAATACGACGCCGTGCTCTCAAAGGCGCCGCAGTACGCAAACCGGACGTCGTACGTCATCACCCCCGACGATACGATCATCTATTCGTATACGGATCTCGATCCGTCGCTCCACGTGCAAAACACGCTCGGCGCGCTGAAGAACTGGCAGGCCTCGCACTCAGCCTCACCCTAGTCGTCTCCTGAGACGAAGAGTTGCTGGCTGCGGGGCACGCGCTTTTCGGACGGGCGAGTGTCGAGGGCGGTAACGCCGCGCGGCACGACGTCGATCGGCGGGATCTCCGACAGCGTGTCGGAGACAAGTGACGCTTCGTCTTTGAGTTTGCGACCTTGCGGCAATAGCTTTGTTTCGTACGAGCCGACTGCCATGTTGAAAGCATTCACCGAGCGTTCGAGATTCTTGCGAATCTCCATGAGGTGCTCGGAAAACTTCAATGCTCGCTCGTAGAGAATTTTGCCGATCGTGGCGATGCGCTTAGCGTTCTCTTCCTGCCGTAAGGCTTGCCAGCCCATTGCAAACGTTCGCAACAAGCTAATGAGGGCCAGCGGCCCCGTGACGAGCACGCCCTTGTCGAGTGCATATTCAATGAGGATCGGATCTTCGCTGCAGGCCGCACTCAAGAAGGATTCGCCGGGAACGAACATGACGACGTAGTCCGCCGAGCCTTTCGCCGTTTGATAGCCGCGCCGGGCCAACGCATCGATATGGTCCCGAACCGCGCGCGCGTGTTGCTTGACAAGATTGCGCCGCGTTTCGTCGTCGGCAGCTTCCAACGCGGCCTGCATGGAATCCGTCGGTGCCTTGGCGTCGACGAAGACACAGCGTTCGCCCGGCAAGTTGATCGTCATGTCCGGACGGATGCGCGCTTCCTCGACGACGACGGTTTGCTGCTCTGAAAAGTCGCAGTAGGGTAGCATCCCTGCTTTCTCGACCACGTTGCGGAGCTGCATTTCTCCCCATTTGCCGCGCGACGTGGGATTGCGCAGCGCGGTGACAAGCGTGGACGTCTGCGTTGAAAGATTCGTGGTGGCGCTTTCGAGCTTTTCCGTTCGCCCGAGCAACTGCTCGATTTGCTCGCGTAGGCCTCCTGCCTCGTGCTGACGCCGCGATTCCAGTTCGGACATCAGCCGGTCAAATTCGGCGAGCTTCTGTGCCAGCGGCGTCATGATTTCGCCGACGCGCTCGCCCGCACGCGATGCGGTGGCGTCGCGCAATTCGTTCTTGGCGCGCTCGAGCAGCGATTCGACGGTGCTTGCCGCAGCGGTTTTCGACTCCGCAAGCGTCGCGCGTAGCGCCGCATTTTCGGCTCGCGCAGCCAGCCATGCGATGAGTGCACCCAGTAGTCCACCGCAAAGAAATGCGCACGTGATGACCACGACCAAAATATTCCCCGCAAGCCCCGCGCTCACAGCGTGGCCTCTTGACCGGAAGGCGAACCGCTCCCTTCATATAAGCACCGGTGATGAATCGAACCGCATTTCTCTCAACGACGCTGGCCGCCGCTTCCGGGGGCGTTGCCGGAGCCGCTACGCAGGTTCCCGGCGGCACGCTGTTCGTGGAGCGGAAGAGCAGTTTTGACGCCGCCGCCTTCGACGCCGCGGTGGGACGGACGGCGCAGATCCGTCAAGTCTACGAGGCGGTCGCGTTTAAACCGGCGCTGCTCAACAACGTTAAAAATTCATTCAATGGTCTTCAATTCGGCTTCGGTTATCCTGCGGCCGCCATTGCGGTAGCGCTGGCGGCGCACGGCCCGTCGTCCGCCTACACCTACAGCGATTACGTGTGGACGAAATACCGTATCGGCGACTTTTTCAAGCTCACCGACGCAAACGGCGCACCGCTGACGTCGAACGTCTTTCTCGCGTCGCATTCCTCGCTGAACTGGCAGGCCGATCCCGACGACGAAAAGGGGATGTATCAAGACACGTCGATTGCGATGCTCCAGCAGCGCGGCTTGGTCGTGATGACGTGCCATACAGCCGTCGAAGAACAGTCGCGGCTGCTCGTCAAAAAGGGCTACGCGCCCAGCGGAATGGCCGCCTCCGAGGTCGCGGCAGATATTCTGACGCACCTTATCCCGGGCTCGATCGTGGTTCCCGCGATGGTAGCGACGATCGCAGTACTCCAGGCCACGTATCGCTACACGTTTATCACCCCGGTATTATAGCGGTGTCGCGCGCGTTCCGGGTCGCGCTGCTCGTATCGGCGCTGACCGCCTGCAGCGGCGCCGGAAACGCGAGCTCCACTGCGTACGACGTGTCGGCGTTACCGACGGGCCCGGTCGGCGAATCGATTCGCTACGGGCACGACATCATCGTCGACACGCACCACTACATGAAAGCGAACGTCCGTGCCAAGATGGACTGCGCGGCCTGTCACCTCGATGTCGGAACCAAACCGAAGGGCGGCAGTTTTTTAGGAACGTACGCGCGCTTCCCGCAATGGAACAAGCGAGCGCATCGCGTCATCGCGCTGCAAGATCGTTTGGCCGAATGTTTCTTGTACAGCATGAACGGCACGCCGCCGGCGTACGCGAGCCGTGAAATGATCGCGCTGGTTGCCTACATCGCGTGGCTCTCGCGAGGGACGCGGGTTGGTGCGCAGCAGAAGAGTGCCGATAGCTTTATCGAGCCGCTTCCACGAAGCTCCCCCAACACGGCAAACGGTGCGGCTATCTATGCTGCGCGTTGCACGGCCTGTCACCAGGCAAACGGCGCCGGTATCGCCGGAAGCTTTCCGCCGTTGTGGGGATCAACGTCGTTCAACGACGGCGCGGGCATGGCGCATCTGGATCGCATGACCGGCTTCGTGCATTACAATATGCCTCTTAATGCACCGGGAACGCTTTCGCTCGAAGATGCTTACGACGTGTCCGCGTTTGTCCTCCGCCATAAACGGCCGCATTTTCAGCCCAACGTGGTGATTCGGGCTGCGGCCGAGCCGGCGCGATACTTTTAGGCGCCCGCTCTTCGCCACCACGGTCGTAGGGCGCGGAGCTGGCAAAGAGTAAGATGGTAACTCTATGCCCGCAACCGTTACGGTAACGCTGCCCGAGATGGGCGAGTCGGTTACGGAAGGCTCGATCGTCGAATGGCGTAAAAAGGTCGGAGATTTCGTCGCTGAGGGTGATGCCTTAGTCGACGTCACGACCGACAAAGTCGACGTCGAGGTTCCGGCCACCGCCTCCGGCGTGTTGACTCAGATCCTCGCACAAGAGGGTCAAACGGTTGCGGTCGGGTCGGCTCTGGCCGAAATCGATACCGCGAAAGGCAACGGAAAGGCACCCACCGCCGCTCGCGCCGCTAATCCTCGTGCTGCTCCATCGCTTGAGCCTGCGCTGCGCCCGACTCCCAGCGAGATCAGCACGTCGAGCGCGGCGCCCGAGACGATCGTTGCGGATCCTCAGGCGCGCCGAATTGCGCACCAGCTCGACGTCGATTTGGCACTCGTGCGTGGTTCCGGTCCAAACGGATTGATTCTGCGCGCGGACGTGATCGGACAAGCGGAGCAGGCGCGCCGGAGCTCGGCACCCGCTGCGCCGGCGGGTCCGCCATTGCCGCCGATTCCCAGCGGCGCGACGGTAACGCCGCTGCGAGGTCCGGCCGCGACATTAGCCGGCTACATGGAGCAGAGTCTCACGATTCCAACCGCGACGAGTTTTCGCAGCGTGTTGGTCGACGTGCTCGATGCGCGCCGCAAGGAACTCAACGGCGCACTTAAAGCCGCTTCACGCAACGAAAAAGTATCGTTTACGCACCTCATCGCCTACGCGCTCGTTCGGGCTGCCCACGAATCACCGGCGATCACACAATCGTTTCGTCGAGATGCCGGCGGCGCGCCGCTGCGAATTGAACCCGGCGTGCACCTCGGCTTGGCGGTCGATGCCGTGCGCAAGGACGGTTCCCGCTTTTTAGTCGTTCCGGTAATTAAGGCTGCTGACACGCTGGATTTCGCCGCGTTTCACGCACGCTATGAAGAGCTCGTCGCGAAGGCACGCGACAACGCCCTCGTTGCCGACGATCTTGCCGGCGCGTCGTTCACGCTGACGAATCCGGGCGGAGTCGGCACGATCGCTTCGGTGCCGCGGTTGATGGCAGGACAGGGCGCAATCATTGCCGCCGGCGCGATCGCCTATCCGCCGGGTTTTGCAACGGCGAACGAGCAATCGCTCAAGCAGCTGGGCATCTCGCGCGTCGTGCAGCTCACCAGCACGTACGACCATCGCGTCATTCAGGGTGCACAATCTGGAGAGTACCTGCGCCGCGTCGACGAGCTGCTGCAAGGAAGAGATGGGTTTTACGAAGTCGTTTTCGCGTCGCTCGGATTGCAGGCCGCCGCGGTACCCGAAACGGCGGTTGCGAAAGCTGCCGGTGCAGGAGGCGCAGCGACCGTTCCATCGGACGAGATGCTGCGCGCGGTTGCAGCGGGCATGGCGATCGTCTCGGCGTACCGCCGCTTCGGTCATTTAGCCGCGAACCTCGATCCGTTGGGAACTGCCCCGGTGGGCGATGCTTCCCTCGAGCCGCAAACCTACGGCTTGACGCCGGCGCTGCAAAGCGCGGTTCCGGCCTCGGTGCTGCGCGTAAAGGTCCCCGGCAACACGCTTGCGGAGGTGTTGCCGCGGCTTCGAGAGACGTACAGCTCGACGATTGCGTACGAAGTGGAGCACATCTCCAATGCGACGCAGCGCGTGTGGTTGCGCGATTACATCGAATCGGGTAAGAACAAAATCAAGCTTTCGCCGGAGCGGCAGATTGAATTTCTGCAACGCTTAACGCGGGTCGAAGCGTTTGACAAGTTCGTGCGCAAGGCGTTCCTTGGCCAAAAGACGTTCTCGGGCGAGGGACTCGACGTCATGGTGCCGATGCTCGAGGAGTTGCTCGACATGCTCGCCGACGACGGCGTGGAGAATGCGGTCATCGGGATGGCGCATCGCGGGCGCCTCAACGTCATCGCGCATGTCGTCAACCTTCCCTACGAAGAGGTGATGACGGAGTTCGAGGCCGCACAATACCGAGGCCAGCTCGGTGATGACGACGTGATGGGCGACGTGAAATATCATCACGGTTCGAAGGGGACGTTCACGACCTCCAAGGGCAAGATGATTGAGGTAACGCTTGCCCACAATCCGAGTCACCTCGAAGCGGTCGATCCCGTAGTGGAGGGCAGCGCGCGAGCCCTACAAACCGATCACACCACCGGGATTCCCGGGCGGGAACCCAAACGTGCGGTTCCGATTCTCATCCACGGCGATGCGGCGTTTACCGGCCAAGGCATCGTCGCGGAGGTCCTCAACATGCAGTCGCTGCCGGGATACCAAACCGGCGGAACCGTGCATCTCATCGCTAACAATCAAATTGGCTTCACGACCGACATTGCGGATGCGCGATCGACCAGATATGCCTCCGATCTCGCGAAAGGTTTCGACGTTCCAATCGTTCACGTGAATGCCGACGACGTCGATGCGTGCATCGCGGCGGTTCATCTGGCCGTCGAATTTCGGCGCGCGTTCGGGCGCGACGTGCTGATCGACCTGATCGGTTACCGTCGATTCGGCCACAACGAACAGGACGAGCCCGCGTACACGCAGCCGCAGATGGCCGAGAAGATCAAGAACCATCCGACCGTGCGCGAGCTCTTCGCCAACAAGCTCATCAATCAAGGCGCGCTAACCGCCGAGCAGGCGCAGGCAATCGTCGATGCCGCGACGGAGCGTTTGCAGGAAGCCAGGCGTTCGGTGAGGGGGGCGCTTGCCGCGCACATGCACGGCCGTAAGGTAGCGGGCAGCAACACGTTCGACGGAACGGTTTTATCGCCGCTCTCACGAGAGCAGTTGATCGCGTGGAGCGATGCATTGATGAGCGTTCCTCAAAGCTTTACGCTCAATCGCAAACTTCTCGCGCAGTTCGATCGCCGGCGAGCAACGATCGCAGAAAAGGGCAGCGTCGATTGGGGTACCGCCGAAGGGCTGGCCTTTGCGTCGCTCCTCACCACCGGCTCGCCCATTCGATTGACGGGGCAAGATACCGAGCGCGGCACGTTTAGCCATCGTCATGCGGTCTATCACGATCCCGCCAAGAACGCGACTTGGATTCCGCTGCAACATCTTCGCAAAGACCAGGCGTCATTCGAAATCCGCAACAGCCCGCTCTCCGAGTACGCGTGCATGGGCTTCGAATATGGATATTCGACCGAACAGCCCAACGCACTCGTGCTCTGGGAAGCGCAGTACGGCGATTTCTTCAACGGCGCGCAGGTGATCGTCGACCAATTTCTCGCCGCCGGGCAAGCGAAGTGGAGTCAGAACTCGCGCCTAACGTTATTGCTGCCGCACGGCTACGAAGGCGGAGGACCGGAGCATTCCAGCGCGCGTCTCGAGCGCTTCCTGCAACTCGTCGCCGAGGGAAATCTTCGCGTCGCGTATCCCTCGATGGCGAGCAACTACTACCACTTACTGCGCATGCAGGCACGCTCGCCGATCGCGGTGCCGCTAGTCGTTATGACGCCGAAATCGTTGTTGCGTGCCGAGAGTGCAGCCGGAACGCTCGACGATATGGCTGCGGGTTCGTTTGCGCCGGTGATCGACGATCCGCGGCGGCTCGACCGCAGCAGGATCGAACGCTTGATTCTCTGCAGCGGCAAGATCTATCACGATCTCGTGCAACACGAAAGTTACCGCGCATTGCATACGACGGCGATCGCGCGGATCGAGTTGCTCGCACCGTTGCCGACGGCCGACATCAATCGCGTGATTGCAGGGTATCCGTCACTGAAGAAAATCGTGTGGGTTCAGGAGGAGCCGAAGAACATGGGTGCGCGCGCCTTCGTGCGACGGCGTTTATTGGAAAGCAAACGCGATGGATTCGACATCGAGTACATCGGCCGCGGCTATCGTGCCAGCCCCAGCGAGGGCTACCCCGGTCAGCACGCGGTCGAACAAGAACGCATCGTAACCACGGCTTTGTCCGAGTAGCGCCGCGAATGCTATGGCCGGCGTCGTGAGCGGTATCCCGCCACCTTTTCGCGGTTGCCGCAGCGTTGCATGGAACACCACCGTCGCCGGCCGGAGCGGGAAACGTCGAGAAAGATCGTGGCGCAATCCTCACGCTCGCAAGCGCGCAGTCGCTGCGAGCTATTTGCGATCACTGAGATTACATCGCGGGCAATTTCGCAGAGTGCGCCCGCGACGGGGTCAATCGCGGTGCGCTGCAAGCCCCCCGCTGACGTGAGACTCATTGCCGGGGGTTCATCCGAGGCGAAGCTGTTGATGGTCGCGATATCCCGTTTGGGGAGTGTCTCGCCGCGGCTGGCGCTTACGAAGCAGCGTGTTAGGGCCCCACGCAATGCGTTCGCCGCCGTCAGATGGTGGTCGCGGACGACACTTCCGCCAGAGATTCCCAGGCGAATGGGCAGCTCGACCAACTCCTCGGGCGAGAGCGGCAGTGCCGCAAAATCCAAGCTCGGGCCGCCGAACATGTAACTAGTTTATACAGTTACCCATTCCTCGTCAACGTTTGGTTGGAATTGTAACTGGTTAAACAGGTGTTTCGGCGGACCCAAACATGAGCTGCAGCAGTGTTTCGATGCTTTCTGATTGCACGAACAGCCGCCGGTTGGCCGGCGCGAGAAACCCCTCGTCCACCATGGCGTCAAAGAGCGCGGTTAGGTGCCGAAAATAGCCATCGTATTCGAGCAGGCCGATGGGCTTGTCATGAATCCCCAGCTGCCGCCAGCTCAGGACCTCGCAAA
>CAVVZD010000003.1:0-296939 GCA_963752765.1 Vulcanimicrobiota bacterium | reverse complement strand
CCGAGCGCGCCCTGCGCGCGCGCCATCGCCGCGAGGTCGATCTCCGGATCGAGCATCTTCTGGCCGATCCATTTGTTCTCGACCGGGCGGTTGCGCATGATCGCCATCCGCTCCTGATGCACCTCGTCATTGTAGAACGAGCGATTGTTGGCGACCACGATCAGCAGGGGAATGCGGTAGTGCACCGCAGTCCACAGCGCGGTCGCGGTCATCAGGAAATCGCCGTCGCCGCAGATGCCGATCGGCAGCCGGCCCGAACCTTTGAGAGCCAGCGCTGCGCCGACCGAAATGCCCGGCCCTCCGCCGACACCGCCGCCCCCGTCGGAGCCGAGATAATCGAGCGGATGGCGGAAATGCCAGAACGAACCCTGCCAGGACAGCGGCAGGTGCGTGAGCGTCATCTCGCGCCGTTCGACGGCGCCCTTCAGGACGCGCGCGATATCCTCGATGCCGAGCGTCTCCTTGTCCGGCCGCGGGCGCGCAGGCGGCGCGGCTCGCCGCCGGCGGGCTCGATGCCGCCGGGCCGATGGCATCGACGAGCGCCGCGACCGCGGGTCCGGATCGCAGGGAATGAACAGGTCGACCGGCGGCAGGCCCTGGTAGTCCATGCTCCAGCCATTGTGCAGCGATGGTCGAGCGAGACCTGGATCACCTTGCCGGCCGGCGCGGCCGCCCGAGCCTTGAAGGTGCCGCTGAGATCGATCCAGTCGAGGCTGAGGATGACGTCGGCCGCTTGAGGCGCGGGGCTTCAGCGCTGTCCTTGGTAAAGGACTGGGGCGCATCGAGGTGGGTGATCGGTCGGGAAGGCCGCACCGGTCTTCGCCGTGGTGCACACGCGCCGAGCGCTTCCGCCAGCGCCACGCGCTGCTGCCATGCGTCCTCGCTCGCGACACCCGGCCGGCCAGGATCACGGGCTGTTTCGCCCCCTTGAGCCAGGCGGCAGCTTGCCGGACCACCTCGGGGGGAGCGGCTGCTGCGAGCGGGGGCGTGTAACGGGCAATGTCGAGCGGCGCCAGCGGCTTCTCCAGCGCCGCCTCCTGCATGTCGGCATCCAGATTGATGTAGACGGGGCCCTGCGGCGCGGCATTGCCGAGCCAGAACCGCGCAACAGCGCCTCCCGCGCGGCCCCGGGCGACGCGGGCTGATCGTCCCATTTGGTGAAATTGCGGATGATCGCGCCCTGGTCGGCCGCGGTATGGATCCAATCGATCCAGGGACGGCGCTTGGCGGCGTCCACGGGGCCGGTGGCGCCAAGAACCAGGACCGGCATGCGGTCGCACCAGGCGTTGAAGATCGCCATGGTCGCATGAAGCAGCCCGACATTGGAGTGCACCGCCGCCGCCATCGCCTTGCCGGTGACCTTGGCGTAGCCATGGGCGATCGCAACCGCGGATTCCTCGTGCAGGCAGAGCAGCATCTGCGGCCTCGCATTGCCGATGTGGTTGACGAGGCTGTCATGCAGGCCGCGATAGCTCGCGCCCGGATTGAGCGCGATATAGGGGATGTCGAGGTCGCGCAGCGTCTCGGCGACGACGTCGCTGCCGAAGCCCGCCGCATTGGTGCCGGAGGGGACCGGGCGCTCGATCCCGGCAATCGAGTGATCGGTGGCGGCCTTGCGCTTGGGCGCGCGGCCGCAGGGCGGGGTGGGGACATCAGGGGCTTTCCTCAAACTTTCTGGATCTTGAGCTTTTGTGAGCCGCTGCCGGGCGAGGATCCAAGCCGATCAGGAGCTTTGGCGCAACCGGGCCAGCACCTTGATTCCGGCATAGCCATCGGCGGGAGCAATGCCAACTTTCCGCTGGTAATCCCGCACCGCGCGCTGGGTTTCGTTGCCGAGACGGCCGTCGCTGCCGTCGGTATTGAATCCGAGCGCGGTGAGGCGGCGCTGCATTTCCTGAACTTCGGCGAGCGAGAGGCCGCGCTCGCCGCCGGGAAATTGCTGCACGAAAGCCTCGCCGCGGATGCGATCGCCGAGATGCACGACCGCGAGCCGTGGAATTCATCGCCGGATTGTAGGTGATCACGGCGGAGAAATTCTGCCCGAGCAGAAAGGCGGGGCCGCCCGCTACCGGCACGCTGAGCTTCGCCTTGTCATCGGGGAGGGGAAATCCTGCCCGTCCGCGCGCACGATCCCGAGGTCGCGCCACGCCGCATAGCTGCGCGCTTTCTTGGCGCCGACCTTGCGGCAGCCCGACCTCATGGCCCCAGGGCTCGCCGCGGCGGTACCTGCCGCGCTCGACCAAATAGCGGGCCGTCCTGGCGAGCGCGTCGTCGGGCCGCCGAAGGGTGAGATCTTGCCGTCGTGGTCATAATCGACGCCGACATGCAGCCATACCTCCGGCATCCACTGGGTATGGCCCATCGCGCCGGCCCAGGAGCCGTTCATCTCGGCGGGCTGCTCCAGCCATTCTGATGACGTAGCGCATTGAGCAATTCCGCTTCCCAGTATGTGCGCCGCCGGCTCGCCCCAGGCCAGCGTCGCCAGCGACGGGATCACCGGCCGCATGTGTTTCTTCTGCACGAGCAGTTCGCCGAAGGTCGACTCCACGCCCCAGACGCCGAGCGTGCCGAGGGCGCGACGCCATAGTCGCGCTCGATGCGTGCCAACAGCGCGGCATATTCTTGCGCTTTGCCGGCCGGCGATGATGCGCCAATCGGAGACGCGGCGATTGAGATATTGCCAGAGCTGCTCGCTGAATTCCGGCTGCTCATGGATCGCCGCAAGCCCGGTGTTGTCGGGCTTCAGGCCATTCATCACGCGCGCATAGGTTTCCGGCGTGATGCCGCGCGCCAGCGCTTTTCCTGAAACGCTGCGATCCACTGATCGAAGGTCTGCTGCGTTTCCTTGGCGCCGACGGACAGCGGCACGATGAGGCCGGCGAAGGCGCCGGCCGCCATCTTCAACGAGGCGCGTTTCGCAGCGTCCTGCAATGGCTCGCGGCGAGGGGCATTTGCGCGCACGCGCGACCTCGCTTTATCCCGCGCGGGCGGCGCTCGCGCCCGCTCTCGATAGCCTACACCATAGCATCCGGCGCTTGCGGATTGGATGGGTGCCTGCGGCATTCGTGGCGCCGCGGGCGCAACGAGAAGTCAGCCGAAAAGGCTAAAGGTCGGTCGAAAGGGGCCGCCGCTATTGGCGGTTTGCTGCTCGCATTTCATCGGGTGGCTGCAGCTTCTTGACCACCGCCTCGATGCTCTCGGCAAAGCTTTCCGGATCGAAATTCAACGGATCGTCGTGGCCGTTCGGAATATCGGCGTCGAGCGCGGCGTGGTAGGCCGGAATGAGCCAATGCTGCGAGCGCACGCTGGCAATCACGTAGAGGAGCGCAAGCCGGTCGTATTGCGCCGGCGTGAAAGCCGGATTGGGGCTTTGCGCATCGTTGTGGCGGCCGTGACCGGAAGAGCGCCGCGGCTGAATCAGCTCGACGTGCAGGAAGAGGCCTTTCAGAGCGCCGGTGAAATTCGCCGCCTGCTCGAATTTGGTCTCGCGCCAGGGAATATCGAGCTCATGGTTGAGCAGCATGTCGCCGGAACGGTTGATGACGACATGCGCCTTGCCCCAGCCGTCCGAACACTTGAACTTGTTCAGGCTATTGATCTTGGAGTTGCCGTTGTCGACTTCTTCGGGAAACGCGCGATGGCCGAAATTCGGTCCGCTGGTGTCGTGGATGACGAAATAGCGCGCCATCGGCGCGGTCGGATCGTTGTCGTTGGCATGCGATATCGGCAGCCACAAATACTGGGCGAAGTCCCACTCGAGATCGAGCTTCGACAGATAGGTGCTGAGCGCCTCGCGCGTCGGCAGGCCGGCTTCGTTGCCGACGCGGTCGGCCAGCGGCGCCGGCATCATCGCCATCTGCGCCCCGAGATTGCGTGTCTCGTCCATGCCGCGCATCAGACAGCGGGCCTGCTCGACGCCGTCGCCGTGAAAGCTCAGCGTGGTCTGATCGAAGGCGCAACGGCCCATGGTCTTGATGAAATAGGGCGCTCGGAAGTGATGCGGCTTGCATTGCGCGCTCCATGCCACTTGCGCGGACAGGCTCAACGCCATACCGGCGACGATCACAGCCCGCAGGCGGCCGCGCCATCGGCTTAGCGAGCGGCCTGAGGCCTGAGCCGGCACGTCGCACTCAGGCTGCTGGAAATTCCGGCGCGCAGGGCGGTCGAGGGAGGCCGTCAATTTCACGATTTCGAATCCCAAACCAAATCTCTTATGGCTCTACTATCGTCACCAATGCCCGCGATGCCAAGCGGTGCGATGATGCCGCCGCGAGAAAAATACGTAAAAACTTCTCTGTCGGCGCGCTTTTTCAGAACAACGCTTCGCTTCCTGAATAGATGTTCAGAGTGGGCGGCGTTGCGAGGGCGCAAGCCGCGCATGGCGGCTCTGCGAAGCTGCGGCTGGCGGCGCCTCTTACGCGGCTTTCGTTGACGATCTATGTTGTTGAAAGGCGTGACAAACGCGGCTCGCGGCAAGGAGTTGGCAATGGATCAGGTCCTCGAACAGCGGCCCGCGCCGGAGGCTACTCCGGCAATCGAAGCGACGCTCAATTACTTTATTAACGACGGCACCAAAATCTTCACCGAGGCGGCCGGCGCCGGCGAGCGCGACAAGCGCGCCGGCACCATCGATCCACACAAGATTGTGATTTACAACGGGCGCTTGCATGGCGCGGAATTCGAGCTCGAGCGCCAAGGCTTCCGGTTCGTCCGCCACGACACCAGGGTCACCGACTTCTTCGACGAAGCCGAAGTGCGGCGCGTCTATTACCGGGAAATGGAAAACCTGGTGAAAGCCGAAAGCGGCGCGTCGCGTGTCGTGGTGTTCGACCACACGCTGCGCACCGGCGACGACGCCATGCGGCAGCAACTGAAGATCCGCGAAGTGGTGCCGCGCGTGCACAACGATTACACCGAATGGTCGGCGCCGCAGCGCGTGCGCGACATTCTGCCCGACGAAGCCGACGACCTGCTCAAGCGGCGTTTCGCGGTCGTGCAAGTGTGGCGGCCGATCCGCCATCCGGTCGAAAGCTCGCCGCTTGCCATGTGCGACGCGCGCTCGATTTCGCTCGACGATCTCGTGATCTCGGAGCGGCGCTATCCCGATCGCGTCGGCCAGACCTATGCCATTGTCTACAATCCGGACCACAAATGGTTCTGGTTTCCGCGCATGCGGCGCGACGAGGCGATCGTGTTCAAGGTCTTCGACTCGGCGAAAGACGGCCGCGCGCGCTGGTCCGCGCATACGGCCTTCGACGATCCCACCTCGCCGCCCAACGCGCGCCCGCGCGAAAGCATCGAGATCCGCACGCTGGCGTTTTTCTGATCCGTCATTCCGGAAGCCGCAAAGCGGCCGTCCATATGTAGCTCTCCCTTCGTAAGCAGCATCGCAATATGCGTGGAGGGCCCAGGATGCCGAGTTCGAAATATGCTGCCGACGAGGCCGTCAGGCCTTACTTCGATCTGGTCCGAGCGGCGCTAGGCGACTTGGTCGACGGCGAGCACTTTTTCGATATCGTCTCTGACGACGTTGTCTACGAGGTCCTCTACGACTTCCCCGGCTGGCCTCGCGTTGTCCGGGGGCGTGCCGATCTGATGGCTCAGTTCGCCGCCTACGGCGACAACATCAGGCTCCAGGCTGCGGACAAGCTGATCACTCACAAGATGGACGACGGCCGTGTCGTCGTGATCGAGTATGAAGTCCATGGGACTATCCTCGCGACAGGCGTGAAGTACAACAATCGCTTCGCCTCAATCATAAGGATTGAAAGTCGGAAAATCGTGCACTGGAGAGACTACATGGACTCTCTTGCGGCATGGAACGCGCTCACGGCGGGCGCTCGCTAAAACATCGGCATTCGGTCCCAGAGATCTTGCTACGAAGCAAATCCTCGTGGATTGAGGTGAGCCCCAGAGGACTTAGCAAGTCGATTGCTAGCGAAATCCGCGCGCCCCGGAATGACGAGCTATTCCTTCGCGCGCTCGACGTAGCTGCCGTCGGCAGTCATCACCACGATCTTGGTGCCGGTGCTGATGCTCCATACCGGTGGCGGAAGATCGTCGAACTGCTCTACGTTGATTGCGCCGCCACGAACGATTGCTTGTGGATGCGAAGCGTGAGAGCGCAGATGCTCCTCGAGCAGATTCGGCAACGGCAGAACGTCGTCGTCGATAAAGACGATTCGTTCCCCTCGCGCCCTGGCGATTCCGGAATTGCGCGCCTTGGCAAGCCCGCAGTTCGGTTGTTCTACGACGGTAAATGCGCAACTGGCACGTGCGCGCGCCCGCTCGACGACCGTCGCCGTTTCATCCGTCGAGCCGTCGTTGACGAGGACGACCTGGTACGACGATTCCGGAATCGTTTGCTCGAAACAGGCGTCGAGGACGCGCTCGAGCAATGCGGAGCGATTGTACGTACATAACTGAATGGTTGCACGCATTAAGGACCCTCAGGAACTCGCAGGAGCTTCGGCAAGCGATTGGGTGGCGGCAACGATTCGGCGCACGTCGAGCTCCGCAACGCACGCGTAGTCGCGACAGCTTTCTTTGGTGTCACCGGGGTGACACGGATACGAAGGCCGCACGACGGCAACCCGTCTGCCCAAGGGCGCCCAACGTTCCGGAAAGTCAGTTTGAAAGGGAAAGATTCCCACCGTCGGACACCCGACCGCGGCTGCGACGTGCATCGAACCCGTCGTAATACCGACGAAGGCTCGGGCCCGTTGTGCGAGCGCCCCAAACGCGCCGATACCGAGCCGTCCAGCAATCGAGGCGATCGTGTTTGCGGCAGATGTATGGTTTGCCGCTCGCACAACCGCGTCCGCAATCGATGCGTCGCTGGGGGCACCGCTGACGAGGATCGGCAAGCCAAAATGCTCGCGCAGCTCGCCGGCGAGCGTGGCCCAGCCGACGATTGGCCAGACGTTACTTCGCTTGGAGGCGACCGCGTTGCACGGGTTCACGATGAGAAATCCATCGCTCGCTGTTTCCGTGAGTACAACGCCGAGCAGCTTCGCCGCTTCAGCTTCGTCCTGCTCGGTCGGCACGAAACGATACGCCCGGTCCTCGGTGTCGCAGCCAATGGCTCGCGCATAGTCAAGCACGATATCGCTCCAATGCGAAAGCACGTCACCCTTCTCACTGCGAATGACCACGCGATTGGTGAAGAGATGCGAATATAACCTGCGCGCCTGACCGACGCGGATTGATATGTGCGCGAGCTGGGGCACGCGCGCCGTTCGCAGCGTTGCCCACGTTACAATGCTCGCATCGTAATTGCGCGCCGACAAAAGCTCCGCGAGCGCGCCTTCGTCCCCTCCGTCGTCGACGAGGATCTCGTCCAGATCCGGAACGCGCGCCAGCACGTCTGCGTGAGCGGGGAGCGTTAACGCATCCACCCGTGCAAAGCGATGGTGCAAAGCTCTTCCCACCACCGAAGCGACCAGCGAGTCTCCGATTCCGCCCCCAGCGCAGTACAGCAGTGCTCGCGCACTCATGAGGGCTTCTCGAGTATCCGAGCGAGCTCGCGCGTGTACGCGCCGTCAATAAGCTGCGCCCGTGCCAGCGAACGCATCCATGAGGGGATGCGAGTGTCGGTTGCGAGCCCCGCGTAGACCGCCAGAAGCGCATCGGGCATGAATCGCCCGCGCAGAAGGTTTAGGCCGTAGGCCCCGGTCGCCAACCGCGCTCGGCGTGACGGATGTTTACGCAGAAACCTGCCGGCCATCCGTGCTTTTTCCACGGCCTTCTGCAACTCGACCGTGACCGTGTGTTCGTCAGGCGCTTTCACGTGCCAGATGTACGCATCCCAAGCGAACTTCCAGCACGCGCCGGTATCGCGCAAGCGAACGCCGAGCTCCGTGTCTTCCCAACCATAGAGATCGAAGGATTCGTCAAAGCCGCCCACCCGTTGCAGCGACTGCCGCGTGACCGAGGCGTTGCACGTGCATAAAAATGCGCGCGAGAAATTCGCAAGCCGGGGTGTGGGACGATCCTGGTAGGAACCAACGTTAAGGATCGGGCCGTTGACGACGCTGTCGGCCGTGCCGGCGTGCGCCGCGGCATGCGCGGCAACCCAACCTGCGGGCGCCACGACGTCGTCGTCGCAAAAGGCAACGATCTCGCCCTGTGCCGCAGCAACCGCGCGATTACGGGCCTTACCGCGATTGGGCTCGTCGTCGTACAGGAGTGTAACCGGTATGGTCGCCGACTCCGCACGCCGCTTCGTCGCCGCATGCGACGCGGCGGCCGAGCCATTGTCGACAATGATGACTTCAAACGGTGGAGCGTTCTCTTGACGCTCTAACGAGTCGAGGGCGTATTCGAGGCTGCACGCACGGTCCTTCGTAGCGATAACCACCGAAATGCGAGCGGTCAACCCGCCAGCTCCAAGAGAGAGCGGGCCATGCGATCGGCTGCGCCGGTTTGTTGGGCGTAAAGCGCCGCCAGACGCACCGCCGTCGAACCGATCCAATCAACATCGTCATAACGTTCGAGCGCGATGCGAGCGATGCGACCCGGGGTTACCGTGCCGTGCACTTCCCACAGCAGCATCTCGCGTGCATCCATGTTCGGTTGCGTGTGAAACGGAAAGCGCTTCGAAACGCCCACCGCAACCGCGCGCTTGAGTGGCACACCGATAACGGGAACGCGATCGAGGTATGTGAGCGGCCCGTTTAACGTGACCATCTCCGGCGCATTGAGCGGCGTAATGGTAATCGCTGGTTTTCCGAGCGCGGCCAGCTCGATCGTCTTCGTACCCGGGATTGTGAGCACGAGTCGGGCTTGTGCCGCGGCGGCGAGCGCGTTGCTTAACACCGGAATCCGAACGCTTCCTTCGTACGATTCTAAGAACGTTCGGCCGTCTTCGTCGACTAAGCGTCCTCGCTGCGCGAAGACTCGGCGATCTCCGCCGCTTTCAACTGCCGCACGCACCTGATCGCGATTGGTAAATGGCGAAAGACCAAAGGCGATCGGGAGATCCGGACGCTCGCGGCGCATTCGCAGCGCCGCGGTAAAGTAAAACGGAACGAGCTGGGCCACTTCGTACGGTCGCGAGCCCGGCATGATGAGGATGCCGTCGTGCGGCGTTCCCGGTTCCGGCGGTGCTTGGACTTCCAAAAGGGCACCGTCGATTGCCAGGTTACCGACACGAACGATGCGCTCGGACGGCGTTCCCCAGGCGTGTAACTGCGCCTCGTTCTTCGCATCGATTGCAAACGCACGAGCGAAGAGCTTGCGATACCGTGGTCGTGAAAACTTGTAGGTAGCAGCCGTACCCTTTAGGCGCGCGGCTACGCGGGCTGCGTGCAACAAATCGCCGCCGATGTAGAGCACAACGTCGGCATCGGTTGGGACGCCGTCGACGCGCCCCCCGAATGCAAACCGCAAGTAGGTTTTGGGATCGTAGACGTGCGCTTGGGGGAAGAGCGCGCGCACCATCTGGACTTCAAAGCCGGTGGCATAGTCGTCCGGAACAAGGAAAACGTGCGCTTGCGTTTCGGGAGAGAGCGCGTAGAGGGAACGGAGCAGCGGTCGCAACCAGCCGGCAACCTCGCCGGGGCCATTAGCCGTGACGGCTATACGCATTCAAGATGGCGGCGATGAGATCGGTAGTACTGTGGCCGGCAAGGTGCGGAGCAAGCGCGATTCGGCCACCGTGTGAGAGCACGACCGTTCGTTCGGGCAACTCGCGCTCTCGATACTGGTCGCTCTTGACGTGGACGTCCGGACGGAGGCGATCGAGGATGACTTCCGGCGTGAGCTCGGAAAAGCTGACGACCGCGTCGACGCTGCGCAACGCAAGCAGCAGTTTCGCACGATCCGAAAAAGGCACGATCGGGCGACCAGTGCCCTTTAGCCTGCGCACGGACTCATCTGCATTGAGGCCGACGATGAGTGCATCGCCCTGATCGCGAGCCCAAGCTAAGTACTCAACATGCCCGGCATGGAGAACGTCGAAGCAGCCGTTGGTAAAGACGACGCGCTTCCCTTGGTCGCGCAGCTGATCGCGATACGCAACCGCCTCGTCCGAGCTGAGCAGCCGTCCGAAGAACGAACTCGCGCTCATCCTTTCGCAGCATCCACGAGCGCGAGGATCTCTTGCGCGCTCGCCGTTGCCGTTCCAAGCTTTTCGACGACGACGCCGGCGGCAAAGTTTGCGACTTGCACCGCAAGCTCGATGGATGCGCCGGCCGCCAGCGCCAGCGCAAGCACCGCAATCACGGTGTCGCCGGCACCGCTGACGTCGTATACCGTTCGTGCAACCGATGGAATCTCCAAGCGCTCTCCGCGTTGGCCGAACAGCGTCATCCCGCGCTCGCCGCGGGTAATGAGGACGTAACGGCACCCTAGTCGTTGCAGAATACGCGCACCGGCGCGGGCCTCGCTTTCGGCGTCGGTCAATTCAACGCCCGAAATGATCCCGGCTTCGTGCGCGTTGGGAGCAACGCACGTCAACCCTGTGAAGAGATCGATGTTTTGCGGTTTTGGATCGGCCAGCACCAGCGGACAGGCCACTGCTGCTTCGACGATATCACGCGAAAAGAGCCCTTTACCATAGTCGCTCAGGATCACCGCGTCCGATTCCGCTGCTCGGTCGCGCACGAAGCCAGCGATGCGCGCTCGCACGGCATCGCCGAGCGGAGCGACGGATTCCCAATCGGAGCGCACCACCTGCTGATTGTGCGCGACGATACGCGTCTTGCGCGTCGTGGGACGGTCTTGCACGGTGAAGACCCCCGCATCGTCTACCTGCTCCGATCGCAACAAGTCGCGGACGTGCTGGGCGAATGCGTCGTTGCCCACCGTTCCCGCAAAACAGACCTGCGCTTCGAGAGCGCGTAAGTTATTCGCGACGTTTCCCGCACCGCCCAGCGTGAATGAATGATCGTTGACCGCAACCACGGGTACCGGGGCTTCGGGGGAAATGCGTGTTACGGTCCCCCAAATCCATTCGTCGATCATCAAATCCCCGACCACGAGAATCTTCAGCCCGCGCGCTCGCTCGAAAAGGTCGCGCGCATCGACCGGCAGCAGCGTCGACTTCATGCAATTCCATCCGAAAATATCAGCCGCTGCTCGACGAGATCGCACACGATATGCGCCATGACTTGATGAACTTCTTGGACGATCGCTGCGTAGCCGTCGGGGCCAAGCAGCGTGAGATCGGCCACCTTGGCGACGGCTCCCCCGCCGTTGCCGGTGAATGCAACGGCGATCGCGCCCTTTCGCCGAGCTGCTTCGAGCGCGAGCACCACGTTGCGCGATTCGCCGCTCGTCGTCATGCCGATGACGACGTCCCCCGGCTGCGCAAACGCCTCGACTTGGCGCGCGAACACGTGGTCGTAGCCATAGTCGTTGCCGATGCACGTCAGCGTCGAACTATTCACCGACAGTGCCTCGCTGTGCAATCCCGGACGCTCTCGTAAGAATCGGCCTGAGAGCTCCGCTGCCATATGCTGCGCTTCGGCCGCGCTTCCGCCGTTTCCGCACCAGAGAATCTTTTTGCCGCTGCGCAGTGCCGCCGTGACGGCGTCGACGATGGCGCCGACCTGTTCGCGATAGTACGGTGCGTCAAGTAAGCCGCTTCGGTCGGCGAGCAGTTCGTCGAAATCGCGCTTGCCTTTGTAGTCAACGGGCACTACGGCGCCTCGATCCAAAAAAGTTCTTCGCCTTGCGAGACGAGTTCGCCGTTCTCCGGGATAATGCGCACGATGGTCCCCGTATAGTCGCTTTGAATTTCGTTAAACAGCTTCATCGCTTCTAGGATGCAGACGGTCTCGCCGATCTCGACGCGCTGCCCGACGTCGACGTACGGAGCCGAATCGGGCGAGGCCGAGCGATAAAAGACTCCAGTGAGCGGAGCGACGATCTTCTTTACCCTCGGACCCGCTGCCACGCGCTCGGCTTCGGTCGTGTTTGGCGCCGGTTGCTCCGAAGGCGCAGTTCCCCGTACTGCCGTGCCCGGTTCGCGACGCACGATTTCGTAGACCGCATCGCCGCGCTTTACCTTAAGGCGATCGAGATCGTGTTCGTGCATGAGCGCGAGCAGCTCCTTGAGCGTTTGCGCCTCGCCTTCGTCGGATTCCATTTAAGGAGCCTCTGAAGAGGTCGCTGCACCGATCGCAGCGCGCATTTTCGCCGCAGGTCGAGGCGCGACCGAGGCACGCTCCTGCACGTCCTGTGCTCGCGTGCATTGCGGACCTCCGTGTCCGGAAGGAGCATAGAAAAGCGCTCTGTGACCGAGGACGCAACGAAGAGATGCGGCGAAAATGCCGCTGCCCGAAGGGTTTGAACGCAAAACCGCCATCTGCGTCGTCGACAGTTCGGTCACATACCGCTGCGGGTATGCTCCCTCGCCGTCTCCTCGCATCTGGCGGTTTTGCGGGTCAAACGATCGGTGCATGGACTTTTTCAGAAGCTCCTACCGCATGGCTTCTACGAGAGCTGCGGCAACGACTCTTGGGTTACCGAAGGAGAGTTGGCGATCGGTGCGGTCCTCGAGATCGCGCAACACAAGCGTTCCAGCTTTGAGCTCGTCGCTTCCGGCGATAATCGCATAGCGGGCATGATTGCGATCGGCAATTTTGAGATGTGCGAGCAACTTTCGGTCGTCGTAGTCGGCAAAGGTCGGCGCGTCGAGCGTGCGCCGCAGTTCGGTTGCGACCGGAAGGAGAGCGGCGCGGGCCTGAGCGCCCAATGCAATGACTTGGATTCCACGCCGCGGCGGCTCGCCTTCGCTTCGGGTCGCTTGCGTCAGCATCAAAAAGCGTTCCATTCCGAGCGCAAATCCCACCGCGGGCACCTCGGGGCCGCCGAGGCCACTAACGAGTCCGTCGTATCTTCCCCCGCCGCAGACCGTGCTCTGCGCTCCTAAGATGCCCGACGTAATCTCGAAAACGGTGCGATTGTAATAGTCGAGACCGCGAACGATGCGCGGATTGATCGTAAATGGTATCTCGACAAGTCGCAGGTAGGTTTTGACCGTTTCAAAGTGCTCGCGACATGGTTCGCACAAGACGGATTCAAAGGTCGGCGCCGTCTCGATAAAGGCGGCGTCGGCCGGATCTTTGCTATCGAGCAGCCGCAAAGGGTTGCGCTCCAAGCGTCTGCGTGAGTCCTCACTGAGCGCCGCGAGGTGCGCGCGGAAGTGCGCCAGCAGCGCCTGACGGTAACGCGGACGGCAGGCTTCGTCGCCGATCGAGTTCAGGTTCAGCTGCGCATCGGTTATTCCGTAGTCGCGCACCAGCTCCCAAGCCAGCGATATGACCTCCACGTCGGCCTCGGCTCCGGTAAATCCGAAGCACTCGACGCCGAACTGATGCGATTGTCGATAGCGCCCCTTTTGTGGACGCTCGTAGCGAAAAATCGGTCCGATGTAATACAAGCGCAACGGGCCCTGCGAAAAGAGATGTTGTTCGAGGGCTGCGCGCACGACGGGCGCCGTCCATTCGGGGCGTAACGTCAGGCTGCGCTCGCCGCGATCGGTGAACGTGTACATCTCTTTTTCGACGATGTCGGTTGTCTCTCCAACGGTACGCACGAAAAGATCGGTGGATTCGAAGATCGGCGTGCGGATTTCACCATAGCCGAATCGTTGCGCCAGCGCGTGAATGCGTGCCTCGAGCGCCGTCCAGCGCGCCGAATCGGGCGGAATGACATCTTGCGTGCCGCGAGGCGCACCGAACTTTGACATAGGCTCGACCTGCTTCGCAAGGGGCGCCGTTATTCTTGCCGTACTTGCCTAGAATGCGTTCCGACCAGAGGCGTCTTGTCGCCTTGAGTTTTCTGATGCTTTTCGCCGAGCTGGTCTTGATCCGCTGGCTCGGCTCGAACGTCATCTACCTGTCGTATTTTTCTAACTTCGTCCTGATGGGAAGCTTTCTCGGCATCGGGATCGGCTTCTTACGCGCTAAAGCTCGCTTCGATGCGTTCGAATGGACCGCCGTACTGCTCGCGCTTCTCGTCGGACTCGTGCTCGTCTTTCCCATAACGATCGACCGCTCGGGAAGCCAGCTCATCTATTTTTCACCAGGACGGAC
The DNA here is from genome assembly GCA_963752765.1 of Vulcanimicrobiota bacterium. Lineage (GTDB taxonomy): Bacteria > Vulcanimicrobiota > Vulcanimicrobiia > Vulcanimicrobiales > Vulcanimicrobiaceae > JAFAHZ01. The sequence continues at coordinate 282,897 of CAVVZD010000003.1, read as the reverse complement.
GAGCGGGCTGCCGATCTGGGTCGCGTTGCCTGCAATCTTCGTTGCCGTTGCCATGGTGATGGCGTGCATCGCACAAGGCGTAGCACGTACGTTCGTGCGCTTCGAGCCGCTGCAGGCCTACCGGCTTGACATCTTAGGCAGCCTTGCCGGCATCGCGGCCTTCACGCTCCTTTCGTTTCTTGGGTCGCCTCCGATCGTTTGGGGCTTGGTCGTCTGCGCGGCGTTCTTAGCACTCTGCGCGCGACCGTGGCGACTGCTGACCGTTGCGGCATGTATCGCGCTCGTCGCTATGCTGGGGAAAGAATCGCTCGATCCGCATTTTAGCTGGTCGCCGTACTACAAGATCGGTGTGTTCCGCGAGCAGCGCCAGCCGAACTGGATCGCCGTCGAGGTCAACGGGGTTCTTCATCAAATCATCGTACCGCTAACCGACGCAAAAGGGTTGTTCTACGAAATCCCATACGAACGCATCCGCTCCAACCCGTTCGACGACGTTCTCATCATCGGCGCCGGTAACGGCATCGACGCCGCCATGGCGCTGAGGGCGGGCGCGCGACACGTGGACGCCGTCGAAATCGACCCGCGCATCTATCAGATCGGGCGCCGCCTCAACCCGGATCGACCGTATCAAGACCCACGCGTCTCCGTGCATATCGATGATGGCCGCGCCTTCTTGCAGCGCAGCCGAGATCAATACGATCTGATCCTGTTCGCACTGCCCGACTCACTAACCGTTGTCTCGGGGCAAGCGTCGCTTCGATTGGAGAGCTATCTTTTTACGACCGACGCGATGCGCGAGGCTCGCGCGCACTTACGAAGCGACGGCGTCTTCTCGATGTACAACTACTATCGCGAAAATTGGCTCCTCGATCGCTTTGCCAATACGCTGACCCTTGTGTACGGCCATCCGCCGTGCGTCGACACGATTCCCGGAGGCGGAACCGCGGCGGTGCTCACCGTCGCGGTCGAGCCCAGGAACATCGCGTGCGCGACGCTCTGGCACCCAAGCGCACAAAGCGTTCCCCCGCCGGTAGGCGACGATCGCCCGTTTCCGTACCTGCGAAACCCCTCGATTCCGCCGCTGTACCTCGTCACCCTCGGCTTGATCCTGGTCGTGTCGCTTGTGCTCGTTCGCTTGACCGCCGGCCCGCTGGCGCAGATGCGCCGATACCTCGACCTGTTCTTTATGGGCGCCGCCTTTTTATTGTTGGAAACCAAGAATGTCGTGCAGTTCGCGCTGCTCTTTGGGGCGACGTGGTTCGTCAACGCGCTCGTTTTCTTTGGCATCCTGCTGGCCGTCCTTGCGGCGGTTGAGGTGGCGTGCCGCTATCGGCTGCCGCAGCGTAACGTGCTGTACGTCGCATTGTTTGCGACCATCGCTTTGGCTTGGGCGGTCGCGCCCGAGACGTTGCTTGCGCTCGCTTTCCCTTGGCGACTGGCCGGCGCCGTCAGTCTGGCGTTCGGCCCGGTGTTTCTCGCGAATCTCATCTTCGCCCAGCGCTTCCGCGACGTTTCTGCGTCGACCGTCGCCTTCGGCGCGAATCTTCTCGGCGCGATGGCCGGCGGCGTCATGGAGTATGCCTCACTGGTCATCGGCTATCGAAGTCTGCTCTTCGTCGTCGCAGCGTTGTACGCGTTCGCGCTGTTGTTAGAAGCGAGCCCAGCGTCGAGCCGCAGGGGGGAGTCTGCACGCGCGCCCGCGACGCCTTGATCTTTCGTCGGGGGCGCGTGATCGTGCTTTGTGCGGCCCGCGCTTTACGCATTGGCGCTCGTTATCGGCGCCGCGACGTGCGGCATCGCGATCGACGGGGTTGTTGCGGCCGCCGCCGGCGTGCTGCTCGAATCGACGCCATTTCTGATCGCAAGCCTTTGGGTCGGCGAGATGTTCAACGCTCGCTGCGATTGGGTTGCTCTTCTCGGCTGCGGGTGCGGGACGGGACCATCGGCTCGATCGTTGCCCGCGACCGCCGCCGCTTGGTTCGTCTTTGGTCCGCTCGTCGCCATGGCGCGCTTGGGCGCCGCAATGGCGCTTGGCATCGTGTTGTACAGAGCACGTGGAGCACGGAACTCCGTGGCGCAAGCGCGGCCGCCTTTGCTCGGTGCGCTCGAAACGCTCTTGCCATCCGCACTTCTCGCCGGCGCCGTAACGCAGCTGCTGGCGCGCGTTGACTTCGCTCATTTCACCGTGGTCGGAGAGCTGCTCGCCGGTTTGCTTCTCGGTGCTGCTGCTCCATGCGGCATTGGAGCCATTGCCGTGGCAAGCGCGCTGCACGCTCGCGCACCAGTTTCCGCCGCGGCGTATCTCTGCGTCGCGGGGATCGCCGACATTCGCACGTTCGGCATCCGTTGCGCGCATCAGCGGCGTGAAAACGATGCGATTTCGTACGCACTGCTTGCTCTTTCGCTTGCAATCGTCGCCCTACGCCACGGAGACACGCTGGTTCATCCGAAATTCAGCGTTGTCCTCAGCTTCTGCGCGGTGCTTGCGGGGATTCTCGGTCTGCGTTACCGTCGCGAACGTGCGCGCTTCTTTGCGCCGGCAATCGTGCTGCTTGCCGCGCTCGCAAGCGGGTTTCCGCCGAGCTATCGCGCAACCGAAACAACCGTAGCCGATCTCTTTCCCGGCGAACGCCTAACCTTTACCGGCAAGCTTGCGCGCGATAGCGGCCATGACGCTCTGGTTCGCTATGCTATTACGTGCTGTCGCGCCGACGCAGCGCCCGTCGTGATTCGACTGGCTGCCCCGTTACCGTTTAACGCAGACACATGGGTACGCGCGAACGGCGTCGTCATCGATCGCAACGGTCAACTCTGTCTTTTGCCTCAAACGATCGCTCGAATCGAAGCTCCGAGCGATCCCTTCGTCTATCGCTAAGGCTTGCTTGGCCTATCGCTGCGTTGCGGCTCCAACAGCTCGACGGGAATACCGTTGGGATCCTCGACGAAGGCGATTGCGCGGTTTCCACCGGGTGACTTTTTCACGTCCTTAACGACCTTCACGCCTTTGGCCTTGAGTCCCTCGACATACGCGCGCAGGTCTCCCTCGACTTCGACGGCGAGATGCTCGTAGCGATTCCCGATCTCATACGACGGATGTTCTTCCAAATCGTACACGAGCTCGATGTACGCGTTCCAATCGTTGCCGACAAACGCCATATCGGCATTCCCGGGATAGTGATGCGGTCCGCCCAGTAGTTTCAATCCAAGTTTTTCCGTGTAAAAGGCGATCGATTCACTCATGTCGTTGACGAAGACCGAGGTGTGCAAAAAGCGCGGCATGTTCGGCCAATCCTCCAGGAGAACTGCGTTGAGCAACCTTTGATGCTTCATCTTGCGCTCGCGGATACTATCCTGCTCGTCGCGCTCGTGGGAGTGGCTCCGGCGTATTCCTATTACGCCGGCCTTCGCATCGCTCGCGGTGCCATGGGCAGCCGCAGCCGCGCGTACGGTCGTACCATACTCTCGTGGTGGCTGGTCGCGTTGACGATGCTGTTCTTGTGGTGGCGATTGGGACGGCCCTTCGTTCGCCTAGGACTCGTCATGCCGCTCGACGCGCGGTCGGTCGCAGGCGCTGCGCTATGCGCGCTCGCGCTCGCATTTATCGCGTATCAGCTGCGCAGTGCAAAGCGCACGCCGCCGGAGCGGCTCTCACAGCTGCACGCGAGCTTCGGCCGCACGCTTGCGGTGCTGCCACGAACCCGCGCCGAGTATCGTTTGTTTCTTGCACTCTCGTTGACCGCCGGGATCTGCGAAGAGCTTCTCTATCGCGGTTACTTCCTCGCGGTGGCATCGACGTTTTTGACGCTTGCGGGAGCGGTAGTCGGCGGGGCGGTGCTCTTTGGGGCCGGTCATGCCTATCAAGGAAGGCGGGGGATCACAAAAACTGCTCTTGCCGGACTGGTCTTCAGCCTCATCTATGTGTCAACCGGATCGCTTCTTTGGCCGATCGCATTGCACTCGCTCGTCGACATTGCGGGCGGAACGATCGGCTATCGCGTCATCCTCGCGACCGAACAACCGCCGCTTGACGCCTAATGCAAGAAGTAGCGGTACGTGGAAAAAACGAGCGTGACGCCAAGACGGTCGGCGGCGGCAATGACCTCCTCGTCACGAATCGAGCCGCCCGGCGCGATAATCGCGCTGCATCCGCCTGCTGCAGCCGCCTCGAGACCATCAGCGAACGGGAAATAACCATCGCTGGCACACGCCGCTTCACGCGCCCCTTCCCCCGCGCGATGGGCTGCGATCTCGACCGCGCTGACGCGATTGGTTTGCCCCGCGCAAATGCCGCGCGTCGTGCCACCTTTAACGATTACGATCCCGTTGCTCTTGACGTGGCGCACGACGTCCCAAGCGAACGCGAGGTCGTGCCATTGCTGGGGGGTTGGACGACGCCGGCTCACGACGCGCCACTGCTCGGCCGGCGCCGCAGGGTCATCGTCCTCGGCCAGCACGCCCCCGAGCGCACTGCGCAGCCGCAGCTCGCGAGCAAGCTCGTCGGGCAGCGCACGGCGAAAACGCATGACGCGAAGGTTCTTTCTTTTCTTGAGAATTTCGAGCGCATCGGAATCGAAATCCGGAGCCGCTACGATCTCCAAGAAAAATTGAACCAAATGCTGCGCCGCATCGCGATCGATCGGGGCGTCCGTAGCAACGATCCCACCGTAGGCAGAAATGGCGTCGGCGTCGAGAGCGTCTCGCACGGCGACCGCAACGCTTGACCGCTGGGCGACGCCGCACGGCACCGTGTGCTTGACCACCGCAGCGCGCACGAACCGCTCGCGCTCGCTGCCGAACTCCGCCCCCAAGGGGGCGCGCGAAAGAAGACGCAGCGTCGCGTCCAAATCGAGCAGATTGTTGTAGCTCAACGATTTTCCGTGCAGCTGTTCCGGTAGACGATCGGGACGTTCCAGATAGAATGCCGCTCGTTCCTGAGGATTGGTGCCATATCTCAGCCGCTTGACCAGTGGTAGCGTCAGCGCGAGCGCACCCGGCAGCTCGCTCGGCAATACCTCGCCCGCCGTGGCGAGATAATGGGCAATCGCTGCGTCGTATTCGGCGGTGCGCTCAAAGGCCGCGATCGCAAACTTACGACGCAAGGCCAGATTCGATTTGCCGTTTTCCAGTGCAGCAACGTACTCCACGTACTGCGACGGGTGCGTAAGGACGGCGACGTGTGCAAAATTCTTCGCGGCGGCACGGACGAGTGCGACCCCGCCGATGTCGATCTGCTCGATGGCTTCCTCGAGCGACGTGCCCTCGCGCGCGACGGTCGCTTCAAAGGGATACAAATTGACCGCGACTGCCGCGATCGAAGGAATGTCGTGCTTTGTCGCTTCCGCTCGATGTTCGGCGTCTTCGCGATCGTAGAGTATCGATCCAAAGACCTTGGGATGGAGCGTTTTCACCCTCCCGCCGAAGAGTGGGGGAAAACCTGTGAGATCTCCGACGTCGCGCGCCGGTATGCCGCGCTCTTCCAAAAACGTTTTCGTGCCGCCGGTGGCGTAGATCAGTGTGCCTCGCTGATGCAACGCCCGCGCTAACTCATCCGCTCCGCTCTTATCCGAAAGCGAAAAGAGCGCAGCTTCAGGCAAGCGCGAGCTCCGGCTCCCGCTTGGCGAGTTCAGCCGAAACGACCGAACTAACGCCGGCCTCGGCCATGGTGACGCCATAGATCCGATCGGCCATCTCCATGGTCTTCTTGTTGTGCGTCACGATGATCATCTGCGAGCCGGATGCGAAACTTTGGACCATCTCCGAGAAACGTTCGACATTGGCGTCGTCGAGCGCGGCGTCAACCTCGTCGAGCAGATAGAAAGGCGACGGCCGAACCGACATCAAGGCAAAAATAAGTGCCGCAGCGGTCATGGCACGTTCGCCGCCAGATAACGCGGGCAGCGGCATCTGTTTCTTTCCCGGCGGCTGTACGGCGATCTCGATGCCCGTTTCGGAAAGATTCCCGGGATCCGTTTGCCACATTTTTGCCTGACCGCCGGCGAAGAGGCGTGCGTACGTATCGGAAAAGGCCGACGAAACTTTCTCAAAGGTCTCGTTAAACTGTGCCTGCGTTTGCCGCTCGATCTCGCCGATCGATTCCAGCAGCGTTTCTCGAGCTCTTGCAAGATCGTCAAGCTGGGCGCGTAAGAAACCCTCGCGCTCGGCAACGTCGTCGCGTTCTGCTTCTGCGTTGAGATTGACGTTGGCCGCCAAACGCGCGAGTTCCTCACGTAAACGCGGAAGCTCGTTCACCACGGCATCGTCTTCGCTCTCATAACGAGCCTCGACGTCGCGGCATTCAGGATCCGAGGCCGGATTTTGCGCGAACTGCGTTACGAGCATTCCGAGCTCCGCTTCGATTTCGGCCAGTCTCATGCGAACGCGCTCGCCGCTCGCGGCGGTTTCCCGTTCTTCGTTTTCGGCCAATCGAACGTCCGATTCGCAGTGGAGCTGACGATCGCCAAGCGCGTCTCGCTCGCGCCGAGCCGCGTCGAGAGCTGCGTCCACGTCACTAATGCCGCGCCGCAAACCTTCGACACGGGCATGCGTGGATCGAGTCTGCTCGGCTAACGTTGCGATTTCGGCGAGCATTCGTTCGCGTGCCGCTTGTGCACGCTCGCTATTCTGATCGAGCATGCCCAGACGAGCTCGCGCCGCATCGCGCTCGGCCGTCATCGCCGCAACTCGCTCGCGCAAGTCCGCTGCGCGCGCGCTAGCCTTCATCTGCGCCGCTTCCGACGCAGCGATGTCTTCACGAGCGCGCGCGAGGTCTGCTTCGAGGCGCACCCGCATAGCATCGCGTTGCGTCGACGCCGGTTCGTCGCGTTCGTAGTCGCGTTCCAGCTCGCGCGCTCGACGAGCTTTTTCGTCCAGATCGGCCACCCGCGCTTTGGCTGCCTCGAGCTCCGCTCGCATACGCTGTGAGTCCAACGACAGCGCCGCCATTTCGGCTCGCGTCTGTGCCATTTGAAGCTCGACCTTGGCAAGTGCTTCCCGTGCCGCTTCGCGAGCCGCAATTGCATTGTCGGCGCGCGTTTGCGCCCGCTGTACGTTACGTTCCGCTTCGGAGAGCTTGACGTGCATGCCGGTCAACGCCTCGCGCAGCATCTGTGCCTGGGCGCGCCGCGAAAGAATCGAACGCTCCCGATGGAACCGCCCGCCGGTGATCGCGCCGCCTCCGGTAATTTGCTCGCCGGTTAGCGTCACGACGGTGTCGCGGAAGCCGCGTGACCGCACGAGAGCGATGCCGGTTTGCAACGTATCCACGATCAAAACGTTTCCAACGAGGAAGTTCACGATGCCGCGATACTGCGGCTTGGCTCGAACTAGGGTGTGCGCGTAGCCGATGATGCCCGTCGCGCCCTTCAGCTCGGCCGGAAGTTGGCGGCCTTCACGGCTCGCCAGCGTGTCCAGCGGCAAGAATGTCGCGCGCCCCGCTTCCCGGCGGTTCAAAAATTCGATCGCGCGCTCTGCAGCTTCCGACGTACTCGTCACGACATTGGAGAGGCGGGCACCGAAGGCGACGTCCATGGCGCGCGCATAGCGTTCGTCTGTCTCAATCAGATTCGAAACGATGCCTTCAATGCCGCCGAGGTCGCCGCGTTGCCACGCTTCTACCACCGCGCGCGTTCCGGGAACGTGTCCCTCCAGCGAGTTCTCCAGCTCTTCGATGGTATGCAAACGCGATTCGGCGCCTTTAACCTCCGCCGTATGATCTCGATGCGCGGTGACGGCCGCTGCCAAATCCTCCGCAGCGATCGTCGCTTCACGCTCGGCGTCTTCCAAACGGCCGCGCGCATCGAGCAAACGCTCTTCCAACGCCGCGAGCTCGCGTTCACGCTCGCCGTGACGATGCGAAGCCCCTCCCGCAGCGATCTCTGCTTTCGAAGCGTGTTCGCGCGCGACACGCGCTTCGCCGTCGAGTCGTTCAGCTTCGAGTCGCAAATTCTCCGCAATCACGCGCCGTTCGGCCTTTTGTGCGGCAACCTCAGCTGCCCCGGCTTCTGCTTCCCGAAGAGCAGTGAAGATCGCGTCCAGCTGCGCGCGCGCTTTTGCCAGCTCGGTTTGCGCGCCGAGCTCGCTCTCGCGTGCGCGATCGACTTCGAGCATCAGCGGCTGCAGCCGCTCGTCGAGCGCGTCAATCGTTTCGCTGAGCGACTCGCGTTCTTGTTGGGCGCGAGCCGCATCTTCGGATGTCTGTGTCGACTGCCGCTCCAGCGCCTCGCGCCGCGCGAGCACTGCCGCATAATCGGCTTCGATGCGGGCCAGCTCCGCACGCTCGGTCTGCGCCTTCGAGCGTAGCTCTTCGAGTTGCAGGTCGTGGCGATAGGCGAGCGTTCGGAGCTCGCTTAGCGCCGCGCCCAGCGAAGCCGCTTTCGCCGCCGCGATGCTGCGCTGCTCCTCGTTGCGCTCGAGCGACGCGCGAAGCGTTTCGCGCTCGGCCCGACGGGAAGTGCTGGCGCGAATGTAGCCCAATATTTCAAGGTCGCGAACGCGCGAACTGACCTTGCGATAGCGTTTCGCGCGGCGCACTTGCGTCTCGAGTTCAGGGATTCGCCGCTCCAGCTCTGCGATGAGATCGCTAATGCGAATAGCATTCTGCTCGGTTTGTTCGAGACGGCGCAACGACTCGTTCTTGCGCGCCAAGAATTTGCTGATTCCGGCGGTCTCCTCAAACAGCGCGCGCCTTTCGGTGGGCTTGCTCGTGAGGATCGCGTCGATCTGCCCTTGCGACACGATTGCGTACGAATCGGGGCCGAGGCCCGTACCCATGAGGAGCTCGTGCACGTCGCGCAGCCGAACCTGGCTGCGATTGATGAAGTACTCGCTCTCGCCGGCACGGTACGCGCGCCGGGTGATTTCCACTTCGCTAAATTCAATCGGCAGCTTTCGGTCGCTGTTATCAAACAGAATCGCAACTTCGGCCATCCCCAACGGCTTGCGTTTGTCGTTACCGGCGAAGATGACGTCTTCGAGTTTGCCGCCGCGCAGGCTCTTGCTCGACGTCTCGCCGAGCACCCAGCGAAACGCGTCGACCAGATTTGATTTGCCCGAACCGTTGGGTCCGACGACCGCCGTGATGCCGGGACCGAATTCCAGCGTTGTCGGCTCGGCGAAGGTTTTGAAGCCGAAAGACTTGATTTTGATGAGTTTCACGTGCGTTGCGAGGCCTGTAATTTCGTGAGGGCGGCTTGAGCGGCAGCCTGTTGCGCTGCCTTCTTCGATGAGCCGGTTCCCGTTCCCAACGTTTTACCTTTTATGGTGACGCGCGAGGCGAAGGCGGGACGCTGCGGCGTCCCTCGGCTCGTGTCGCGATAGACGGGCGTGGCGGCAAAATGCGCTTGTGTGTAGTGCTGCAACCGCGTTTTGGCATCGAGCAATGCCGCCGATTCGTGATCGAGCCGTTCGATGTGCTCGGTGATGACGAAGCGACGCGCTTTTTCCAGGCCGTAGCCGACGCAGAGCGCGGCCACGAACGCTTCGAACGCGTCAGCGAGGACCGAGGCGTTCTGCGCACCGCCCGCGGCTCGCATCCCCGTCCCCAGTCGTATCAGCTCGGAAAATCCGAGCTGCCGTGCGCTCGAGGCCAGTGCAGCATCGCTGACGATGGTGGCTTTGCGCAACGTCAGCATACCTTCCGGCTCGCCTGCGTACTGCTCGAACAGCCAGTGCGTGGTGATGAAGCCCAGAACGGAGTCACCGAAAAACTCCATGCGCTCATTGGACGCTCCGCCGCGCTCTCGAGCAAAGCTTTCGTGGACAAACGCCTGCTCTACGAGGGAGAGGTCGCGCGCGGCGCGCACGCTCGCAAGGCGAAGCAAAGCGCGTAAACGCCGGCGGTACTGCTCGCCGGCCAGTTAGCGCACCTTTGCAAAGACGATGACGCTGTTGTGTCCTCCGAAACCGAATGAATTCGAGAAGGCCACGCGAATCGGTGCGCGCCGCGCAATGTTCGGAACGTAGTCAAGCGTGCATTCCGGATCCGGATATTCGTAGTTGATGGTTGGCGGCATGAGGTCGTGGTACACCGCCATCGCGGTTGCGACGCCCTCTATGCCTCCGGCCGCTCCGAGCGCGTGCCCGTGCATCGACTTCGTCGAGCTCACGCCGATGCGATAGGCGCGGTCGCCGAATGCCTTCTCGATCGCGCGCGACTCGGCCGGATCGCCGATCGGCGTCGACGTGCCGTGGGCGTTGATGTAATCGACGTCGGCCGGCGAGATCCCAGCGCTGGCGAAGGCGCGTTCGAAAGCGAGCCGGACGCCGTTGCCGTCCGGATCGGGAGCGACCAAGTCATAGGCATCGGCCGACTGTCCGTAGCCGAGAATCTCGCAGTACACGCGCGCCCCCCGGGCCTTGGCACGTTCGTACTCCTCGAGCACGAGGATGCCGGCCCCTTCGCCCAGCACGAACCCGTCGCGTAGCTTATCGAACGGCCGGCTCGCATGGGCGGGATCGTCGTTTCTCGTCGACATGGCCTTCATCGAACAGAAGCCGCCGATCGCCAGCGGCGAAACCGTTGCTTCGCTGCCGCCGGTAATCATCGCAATCGCCTGACCGTATGCAATGTAGTTATATGCCGTGCAAATTGCATCGTTTGCACTGGCGCACGCACTTCCCGCGGCAAAAACCGGCCCTTGAAATCCGTACGACATCGAAATATGCGCCGGCGCCGCATTACACATCAGCATAGGAATGAAGAACGGCGTCACCTTCGACCACGTGCCGTTTTCATTGGCTTTTTCGGAGTTGAGCCAAAACGTGATGATGCCGCCAATTCCGGTGCCGACGACGGCCCCCGTTTGCTGCTTGAACTCCGGATCGTCGGGGAGCCTGGCATCCTCAATTGCCTCTCTCGCGGCAACGATCGCGAACTGAGAGAAACGGTCGAGGCGTCTGGCCTCCTTGCGCCCGATCAACTCCTCGGGTTTGAAGTCCTTGACTTCGCCGGCGATTCGGGTGGTAAAGTCGGTCGCATCGAACGCTGTAATCGGCCCGATCCCCGACTCTCCGGCAACGGTGCGACGCCAGAACTCTTCGCGGGTATTTCCCGTCGGCGTGACAGCTCCCAGGCCGGTGACGACGACGCGTTTGCGTGTTTCCCGCGGAGCACCTGTAGCACTCAAAACTTCACCAAGTTACGGCGGTCCACCAATGGACCCTCCAGCGCCGCCGAAGCATCTCCTCAAAGCGGGGCCAGGGCAACGCCGACATCCGCCTAACATGTGGCCGCCGATGAACCGTGGTTATTTTCTCGCGAGTTTGGCCGGCGCTGCCGTGGCGACGAATGCGTCAATTGCGGCATTTCCGCCAGCGCTGCAACGACCGCCGCGGCTGGTGGCCGGCGATCGCGTCGGCTTGATTGCCCCCGCTTCGCCGCCGGAAGATGGCGACATCGCGCTTGCGATCGAACACGTCAGGGCAATCGGCTTAGAGCCGGTGTTGGGACGCTTCGTTCGTGCAGCGACGGGTTATCTGGCCGGCAGCGACGAGGAGCGAGCTGCAGATTTCAATCGCATGGCGACTGATTCGGACATACGCGCTATCATCGCGATTCGCGGCGGATATGGAACGATGCGCATTCTACCGTCGCTCGACTACGCTGCACTCGCGCGCAATCCAAAGATCGTCATGGGATATTCGGACCTGACCGCGATTCTCAACGCCGTTGCAGTGCGCAGCGGTATCGTTACCTTCCACGGACCGCTGGGCGCGCATGGATCGTCCTGGAGCGGCGCGGCGCGACGGTACGTCGAGACGATGCTGATGCGCGTTCGGCCGTCGGGCGCGTTGCAGATTGAAAACGGTACGCGCATTGCGGGCGGACGCGCCGAGGGCCGGCTCGCAGGCGGTAATTTGTCGTTGATTGCATCGCTCGTTGGAACGCCGTACGCGGTGCCGGCCCGTAATGCGCTGTTGTTTTTTGAAGAAACGGAGGAGTCTCCGTATCGCATCGACCGCATGCTTACCCAGCTGAGCCTGGCCGGTGATTTGAGCAATGCGCGCGGCTTTCTCGTCGGTCAATGTACGAAATGCGAAGGCGACCAGCCCACTCCCTCGGCCTTCGCCGTCATTGAAGAACGACTACGCGCAGCCGGTCAGCCCGCGCTCTCGGGAGCGCCCGTCGGGCACATTCCCGCACAGTGGGTGCTACCGATCGGGGTGCGCGCGGTGCTCGATGCCGACGCGAAGACCTTGGCGTTCCTGGAACCGGCCGTCAGCGAACGCTAGCGTGTCGCATGGCGCGGCGCAGCAGCCAGATCACGATCGCGCAGAGCGCAAGGGCCGCACCGGCCGCACCAACGAGCAGGATCCGACCGGCGACCACTCGCCGCTCGATGCCTGCGCATTGCGAGAAGCCCGACTCCGTCACCGTCTGAGCGCACCACGGCACCCGCCACCGCGCGTTCCAAATCGGCCACATCAGCGCTGGATTCGACGGCCATCCGTTCGACGCAATGTCCCACGTGCGCCGCGCCGCCGCGTCGCTGCCGAGCCGATCGTGGATCGCTTGCAACGACCCAACGTCGATGCGATCGACTCCCCAGGTTCGGTCAAAGCTACGGCGTGCGTTCCACTGCGAGCCCCATTCGTCGTAGGCGTACACGTCAATGTCGCGCAGCGATCCATCGGCGGCGACGTGGACGCCATAAAACGACGGGCTTCCGCGATAGACCGGCGAGATCGATCCAAAGACGATCAACGGCACCGTGCCGAGCACGCGAAAATCGAAGCGATGCAGGTGTCCTGCAACTGCGTAAGCCACTCGATCGTTCGCTGCTTCCAGCGCGGCGATAAGCGCCGCGTTGTCGTTGCCCTTTAAGAACGACCATGGAACAAAGCCTCTCGTCATTTCGGTAGAGACCGGATCGTAGCCGGGCGGAACATGCATCATCACGACGTTACGTACACCGCTTGGCGTCGCGCGCAGCGTCGCATCCATCCAGCGAAGCTCGGCTTTGGGGCCGCCGGCGGGCGAAGACGTACAGCTACCTCGATATTCGCCCGAGAAGAGAACCGTGTTGAGCACGACGAGGCGCAATCCGCGCACCGGCAACGTGACCGTGTAATACCCGCCGCGCGCGAACGAACGCTCGAAGTCGGGCGCAGTCGTGCCGCGATCGATCAGCGGCGCCCACGCGCGCCCAACCGCGGCGAGATATGCATCGCCTTCGTCGCTGCGGTAGTCACCGCATGGTGCGTCGTTATTCCCCAGCGCAATCGCAAAACGCGCGTGCGGGTAGCTTTTACCAAACGTGGTCGCGAGCAGGTTCATGATTCGCAGAGCCGCGGTCGTGGGCGCAGTGTTGGGATCCCGGCGCCGGACCACCGCGGGAAAGTTATGCATCAAGAAATCGCCTGGGAGCAGGACCACCGAAGGATCCGGAACCTCTTTTTTCATCTCTGCAAGCGCGGACCGAAAAAGTGAGAGGTTGGTGTCTTTTCCGGGCCAGCTTGGATCGGGCGAATCGTTGTAGGGATCGAGATGAATGTCGCTCACCACCAGCCAGGTTTGCGTTTGGGTCGTCGCCGTTACGCCAACGCCGACGCAGGCCGTCAGCAGAGCCGCAAAAAACGCGACGGCGAGCGTCGCACGTCGACCAGAACGCACCGGGGCAGCATTCGCCCTGCCCCTGAGGACCCCGGCCGTCCTTGACGCCCCCGAACCTCAATGGTTATATTTAGGGGCTGTTGCCGCCCTATGCGGCTCTTTTACTGCGCCGGCCCCAGAAGGTAGGCGCACCCGCCTTATAAGGAAACCTGGTTCGATGAAGCGGACGTACCAACCGCACAACCGCCGACGCAAGCGCGTGCACGGATTTCTCGAGCGCATGTCGACGAAGAACGGTCGCCGCGTGCTCGCGCGCCGACGCAAGAAGGGGCGCCATCGCCTCTCGGTGTGATGCGCCGCTTTACCAGCCTTCGCCGGCAAGCGGACTTCATCGGTCTGCGCCGGCGCGGCCGCCGCATCTCGACGCCCGCTCTGACGCTCTATTACGACGGCGATGTGCCGGCGGCGTCGACGTCGCTCGTGGGGATCGCCGTCAGCAAGGCGATTGGAAAAGCCGTGCAGCGCAACCAGCTACGGCGACGCTTGAAAGCCATCGTCAACGACGCGCTCGCCAAACGCAGCCCAATGCGCTTGCTCATCGTAGCGCGCCCAGTCGCCGCGGGCGCGACGTTTGCAGCGCTTCGCTCGGATCTCCTCTCGGCGCTGGAGCGGTGATGCGCGTCATTCTTGCCGGGCTGATTCGCGGCTACCAGCTATTGCTTTCTCCGCTGCTCCCCCCCGCCTGCCGCTTCTATCCGTCGTGCTCGGCATACGCGCGCAACGCCATCCTGGAGCACGGCGCGCTTTCCGGAACGTGGCTTGCGCTGCGGCGCTTTGCGCGCTGCAATCCGTGGCATCGCGGCGGGGTCGAGTTCGTACCAGCTGCGACGCGCTCGCTGCACCACCGGGAGCGTTAACGTGCACGCCCTCATTGCCACGTCGTGGCTCGATCCGTTCGTCAACTTCCTGTGGGCGATGCTCACTGCAATCGACGTCCCAATCAAAAATTACGGCTGGAGCCTCGTCGTTTTGGCGGCGGTGATCCGACTGGTGTTCTGGCCGCTCAACACATTGCAGTTCAAGGGCCTTTTGAACATGCAAAAGGTCGCACCGGAGATCAAGAAGCTCCAGGCGCGCTACAAGGACGATCAACAAAAACTCCAACAAGAAACGATGGCGCTCTATCGCCAGTATAAGGTCAATCCGCTCGCGGGATGCTGGCCGATGCTCGTACAGTACCCGATCATTATTAGCGTCTACTACGTCGTGCTTAATCACCGGCCGAGTTTCGAGCAGCAATCCTGGCTGTGGGTGGGCGGCTCGTTCGCTGCGGCAGCGGCGAAAATCGTTCTTTTTGGGAAACCGATCTTCGCACAGAGTCTGGCTCATTCGGACTTATTGCTTGTCGTGCTCTACGCATTCTCAATGTATTTGAGCGTTCGCTACGTCAGCATGCCGGCAACGGATCCGCAGCAAGCGCAAACGCAGCGAATGATGGCCGTCGTTTCACCGTTGATGCTTGGGTTCTTGAGTTGGCGTTATCAGTGGCCGTCGGCCATGGTGCTCTACTGGTTTGCCTACAATATTTTCACGATGGCACAGCAGTTTTACTTGCTGCGACGCTACCATCAGCCGCTGGCCCTTATCGACAGCGAACACGTCATAACGGACGACCTTTCGGCAACGCCGTCTCGCTCCGCGAGCGGCGCGTCGGTGACTGCGCCAAGCAATAACGGCGCTAAAAGCGGGCGCTCGCGGCGATCAAAGAAGAAAAATAAGAAAGGCGCTTGATGCTCTACGAAGACGACTTTGAGTTCGAAGAACAACCCGCAAACATTCGCGATCGCGCGATCCCCGGTAAGACGAACGGCGGACGAGACGGGGGCGGCCGTCGGCGCGACGCAACGCAAACCCGCCGGCCTGCGAGAGGGCCCGGGCGCGGAGCTCCTTCAGGAACACGGCACGAAGTCCCCGAGGAAGCGCAACCGGCAGTCGACTTGCTACGCGAAATTTTGGAGCGCATGGGCATTGGCCGTCAGGTCGACATCGCCTATATTCCGCGAACCGAAGGCGAATATCTCGAGGTAAGCGGCCCCGATCTCGGCAGCATCATCGGTCGACACGGGAACACGCTCGAGGCGCTCAACCTCATCTTCAACAACATTCTTAATGCGGGCGTGCGCAATAACCGCCATTATTTCACCATTGACGCAGAAGGTTATCGCGCGCGCCGCGCCGATGCGCTCAAGGCGCTTGCACTTTCGATCTTGGAGCGTTGCGTGCGCGAGCGCGCGCCGCAAAAGCTCGAGCCGATGCTTCCGTCCGAACGCAAAATCGTTCACCTTGCCTTGGCTGAATCCGAACTGGTGCGCACAGAGTCCGAGGGTGAAGAACCCGAACGCCGCGTTGTGATTTTTCCCCGCTGAGCGCAAGCTCAGCGGGAGACCCGTGAACGATACGATTGTCGCAATTGCAACGCCGGCCGGGAAAGGCGCGATTGCGATCGTGCGGGTCAGCGGCCCCGGCGCGACCACGATCGCGGCGCGTCTCGTGCGCACGCCTGGTGCGCTGGAGCCTCGCGTTGCAACGGCCGCAACGATCGCGGACGAGCGCGGCGAGATGCTCGACCGTGGTCTAGCGATTTTTTTTTCGGCTCCGGCGAGCTATACCGGTGAAGATCTTCTCGAACTCCATCTCCATGGTTCACCCATCGTCGCCCGCGAAGCGGTGCGAGCCGTGCTCGCCTGCGGCGCGCGCTACGCGACGCCGGGTGAGTTCACGCGACGCGCCTTTCTCAACGGCAAAATGGATCTGCACGCTGCATCTGCAGTTGCCGACGTCATCGATGCCGAGACGCGCTCGGCGGCGCGCGCCGCCCTTGCCAATCTCGGTAGCGGCCTAGCCGAGGAGGTTCGGGCTCTGCGCGCAGCGCTGACCGCGCGGCTTGAGGAGTTGTCGGGGGCGATCGACTTTCCGGAGGAAGTGCCCGATCCCGAACGGGGCGAGTTTAGCCGGACCCTCGATGAGGTTCTCGATAAGCTCAAGGTTTTGCGGCGCGACGGTGAGCGCGGGCGATTGCTGCGCGAAGGCGTGAACGTCGCGATTGTCGGCCCTCCAAATGCCGGAAAGTCGTCGCTACTCAATGCGCTGCTCGGCGAAGAACGGGCGATCGTTTCAGAGCTTCCGGGCACGACGCGCGACACAATTGAGGAGCTGGTCCTTATCGGCGGCGTCGGGGTGCGATTGGTCGATACGGCCGGCATTCGTGCTCATGCAGACCGCCTCGAAGCCGCCGGCATCGAGCGTACGCAGCACGCGCTGGCTACGGCCCGCATCGCCCTCGTCGTGATCGACGGCTCGCAGCCGCTAGGCGCTGAAGCGACAGCGATTCTCGGGCAGACTCAGGAGCATCGGCGCGTGGTCTTCTTCAACAAAGCCGATCTTGGCGATCCCGGAGCGCGGCAGTTCGCCTTGGAGAACGCCGGCGAGCCACGGGAAACGATCGTCGGAAGCACGCGCAACCCGGCGAGTCTTGAGGCGCTGCGCAGCGCTATCGCGCGCGTCGGCTGGGAGAGCGAGATTCCCGATTTAGAACGACCCCACATCGCGTCGCTTTGGGAGTTCGCCGCCGTCAACGAAGCGATCGATGCACTCGAGCATGCGCTCGCGACCCTGGCAGCAAGCGAGCCGATCGACCTGTGCGCTGGCGAAGTCGTCCGAGCTTTTTCCGCGCTTGGGCATGTAAGCGAGCAGACTGCCGCCGAAGAAGTCCTCGACGGAGTTTTTTCCCGCTTCTGCATTGGTAAGTAACGAAAGGATCTGCCATGAAACGGTCGCCTCTCGTCTTCCTTGCTGCTTTGGTTGTGCTCACGAGTACCGCGCAGGCCAGCATCGTTTCGAAGTTTGGAATCACGATCGAAAGTTGTGTGGTCAATCAAGGCGGTAACGGTGCGACCAATGGCGTTAACGTCGTGTACGTAAACACGCACGCATCTCCCGCAACCGAGGTAGATTTTACCATCGGATACCGCAGCCACCATTACGCGCTCGTCGACCGCGGGACGTTCTCCCAGGGAGCGACGATCAATCACAACCTTACCAACGATCTCGTCGGCTATGCTTGGTCTGGACCGACACCGAATCGCTGTGCGGTTCGGCGCGTCGTTCTCGCCAACGGCCGAGTATTCGGACCGTAGCGCCGTGGTTACCGTTCTTGCGCGCAACTGGTGGGCGCTGCTCATTCGTGGCATCGCCGCCATCATCTTCGGCGTTCTGGCGTTTATGTGGCCGGGCGCAACGATCCTCGCGATCGGAATTCTGTTCGGCGCATACGCTTTCGTCGACGGTATCTTCGCAATCGTCGCAGCCATCCGGGCTGCGCAAGCGCACCAGCGCTCGTGGCCGTTCATCATCGAAGGCATCGTCGGCCTATTGATCGCCGCGATCACGTTCTACGACGTAGCGATCACGCTCTTTGCGCTGTACATCACCATCGCAGCTTGGGCATTCATCACCGGCATTCTCGAAATCGTAGCGGCCATCGAACTTCGAAAAGCGATTGCCGGCGAATTCTGGCTCATCATCGGCGGCATCGCCTCGATACTCTTTAGCATCTTGATGATTTGGCGCCCATTGCTCGGCGCCCTAACGGTCATCTGGCTCATCGGCGTCTACGCAATCATCTTCGGCATCACCATGATCGCACTCTCACTCCGCCTCCGCGACCACCACACCGGCACCCTCCCCGCCGCACCATAAGCCCAGGAAGCGAATGGGTAACTAACCCATGCGGTTGAGGAGCGGGTGGGTATGCGGCCCGAGCGATTAACCTGAAAAACAAGCGAGGGCCGCATACCCCGAGCGCAAAACCGAGCGACGATGCAGCCGTCATCATCGTCGGCGGAGGACACGCCGGCGTTGAAGCCGCTCTAGCGTCCGCGCGACTCGGGGTGCCGACCCTCCTCGTGACCGGCGATCCAGAGAAGATCTGCACGCTGCCCTGCAATCCGTCGATTGGCGGCAGCGCCAAGGGGCAGCTGGTTCGCGAGGTCGACGCCTTAGGCGGCGCCATGGGCCGGATCGCCGACCGGTCGAGCCTGCACGCGCGGTTCCTGAACGAAAGCAAGGGCCCCGCGGTTCGTGCGCTGCGCCAGCAAATGGACAAGCCGGCGTACGCCCGTCATGCGCTTGCGGAACTGCGCGTACAGCCGAATCTCGCGATCGTTCAGGGTATCGTCGAGGACCTCGTCGTCGAGCACGGGTCGGTACGCGGCGTCATCTGCGCCGGCGGCGAGCGCTGTTCGGCCGCTCGCGTCGTGCTGGCGACCGGGACGTTCCTCGGCGGCAAGACGTTTCGCGGGAGCATCGTTGCCGATGAAGGGCGCTTTGGTGAGGCGCCGGCGATCGGTCTTTCTCACACGTTGCGCCGTCTCGGCTTTCCCACGAAACGCCTCAAAACCGGAACGCCCCCGCGCATCGACAAGCGCAGCATCGATTACGATGCGATGCTCGTGCAGCCCCCAAGCTTGTCGCCGTTACTCTTTTCATACACGAGCGAACGCCGCTTCGCCGGTCCGCAGCTTCCCTGTTACGTCACCGACACCAACGACCGCACGCATGCGCTGGTGCGCAACAACTTGCAGCACTCGCCGCTCTACGGCCTTGACCTCATTCGCGGCATCGGGCCGCGGTATTGTCCTTCGATCGAAGACAAGGTCATCAAATTTGCGCACAACCCGAGCCATCAGATTTTCATCGAGCCCGAAGGCTGGGAGGAGCCGACCGTCTATGTCGGCGGTTTTTCGACGTCGCTGCCGGCGGAAATCCAACTCCAAATGCTGCATACGCTGCCGGGATTAGAATCGTGCGTCATGCTGCGTGCCGGCTACGCCGTCGAATACGATATGGTCCCGCCGACAGAACTGTACGATACGCTCGAAACGCGACGGATTGCGGGTCTTTACCACTGCGGGCAGCTCAACGGCACGTCTGGGTACGAAGAGGCAGCCGCACAAGGGCTCATTGCGGGCGCGAATGCAGCGCGTTCGGCGTTAGGAAAAGAGCCGTTGCGATTGGCCCGCAGCGATGCCTACATCGGCGTGCTCGTCGACGATCTCGTGACGAAAGGCGTAGACGAACCGTATCGGATGCTGTCGTCACGTGCGGAACATCGCGTCGTGCTGCGCCACGACAACGCCGATCTTCGGCTGACGCCGATCGGCAGAGAGGTTGGCCTCGTCGGCGACAACGCGTGGCAAGCATTCGAGGAGCGGCGCACGGCGCTTCGCTCGTCGATTGCGCGCGCGCAACGCTCGCGCCTAACAACCGACGCGATCGGCGATGAACGATTCGATGCGGGCAGCACGCTCGCCGATGCGTTACGCCGTCCGAAACTGCAGTTCGTGGACGTCGCCAAGCATTTCGTGCCGAAACTCGACGACGAAATTGGTGAGCGCGTGTGCATCGAGATAAAATCGGCGGGTTACGTGCGCCGGCAAGAGCTGGCCATCGAAAAGGCGGCAAAGTCGGAGCGGGTCGCCATTCCCGACCGCTTCGATTACGACTCGATCGCGGCGCTGTCGCGCGAAGCGCGCGAGAAACTCGACCGCCAGCGGCCGCGCACGCTCGGCGCCGCGAGCCGCATCCCGGGCGTGACGCCCGCCGACGTTGCAATCGTCGGTTTGTTCGTCCACCGCGCCCAGGCGACGGTGTCACCCTGACCCTTCGACTCGTCGCGTCGCTCCTCGCTCAGGGCTGCGCTTCGCGCAGGCGCGAAGGAACTTGCAACAGTGTCTCGCCATGAGTCGACGCGAGGCGACGACCACAAAAACCAGCTTCAGCTTCTCCTTGAGGCGGCCGGCGTCGAGGCGCGGCTCATTGCTCCACTCTCCCGATACGGCACCCTGATTCTCGAAACGAACCGGCGCTTCAATCTCACCGGTGCGAAAGACCCCGACGAACTCGTACCGCATCTCGTCGATAGTCTCACGGTCGTTCCGTTCGTCCGCGAACCACTCGTCGACGTTGGTTCCGGCGCTGGGCTGCCGGCGATCCCAGTGGCACTTGCAACCGGTGTCTCGGTGACGCTCGTCGAGGCGACGCGCAAGAAAGCGCACTTCCTCGAGCACGTTTTCGAGGCGTTCGACGTGCGCGGTGAGGTCATCGCGCAACGGGCCGAAATCGCTGGTCGCGAGGAGCGATTGCGCGAGCGCTTTGCGAGCGGGACTGCACGCGGCGTTGCCGCCGCCTCCACGGTCGCGGAGTTGCTCCTGCCATTTTTGGCAGTTGGCGGCGTCGCAATCTTGCAACGGGGAGCGATGGAAGCGTCCGAGCGCAGCGCGCTCGACGATGCGGCGGTCATGCTCGGCGGTCGCGTCGAAGCCGAGCAGCGAATGGGGAGCGACCGCAGGATCGTGCTCGTTCGAAAGATTGGGCCAACGCCGCTGCGCTTTCCGCGGCGTACCGGCATCCCCGAGAAACGCCCGCTCTGCGGCTAAGAGCGCCTATGTTCCGGCGCGTTGGTGCATGGCGCTCGATTGAACAATTGAACAATTGATAATGCTAGGGCGCTTCCAAGGGAGTATACTCTGTCACCACCGATATCGCCACCGTCTGCATTGCTGACGGTCCGTTCTCGCTATTCGAGGCACGCATTAACATGATTCAGACGTTAAAAGCCTTATTTGCCAAGTCTCCGCTTCCGAAACAGGACGGGGTTACGCTCATCGAATACGGGCTCTTGATCGCACTCATCGCACTCGTTTGCATCCTGGCGGTCGTATTTATCGGCCAGGCTGCAAGCAATACGCTCAGCACCGCCGCAACCAGCATATAAGCGCCGCGTGAGCTCGGTTCGACGAACGTGTGTTCGTGAATTGCCCTCCGCGGTTTCACGGGGAACAAGAGTTCCGGTCAGGCTCGACCCTTTTTAAGCAAGACGGTAGTATGAACCGTGGTGTACCGTCGATTGGCTCTCGACGAAAAGCTGGCTTCCGCGTTGCCGGCTGGTTCGCTTTTTGCCGTGGGTGGCCGGGTCCGCGACGAGGTGCGCTCGGTCGTCGAAGGGATCGGCTTTCAGAATAAGGACTTCGACTACGTCGTCACCGGCGTCCCGATCGAGAATCTGCAGGAGCGACTTCGACCGCTGGGCCACGTCGACATCGTCGGCGCTGCTTTCGCCGTCCTAAAGCTGACCATCGAAGCCACGACGGTGGACGTCGCACTGCCCCGGCGAGAGCGCTCCGTGGGAGTCGGCCATCGGGACTTCGAGGTGCAAAGCGGCCCCGGGATCCCGCTTGACGAGGACTTGGCCCGGCGCGATTTCCGGATGAATATGCTCGCCCGCGCGCTGCCCTCCGGCAACCTTGTCGACCCGCACGGCGGGGTGGCCGACATCGAGGCCCGCCGAATCGACATCCTGACGCCGCTGGCATTCGAGGAAGACCCGTTACGAATGTTGCGGGCCGCGCAGTTCGCCGCGCGGTTCGAGTACTCGCTTTCCGATGACACGCGGTCGGCGATGCAAGCCGCATCTCCACTCTTGCCCACGGTGGCCGCCGAGCGGGTCTACGAGGAGCTTTCGAAGCTCTTTCTTAAAGCGCGCCGGCCGTCAATTGGGCTGGAGCTCCTCCACCAAACCGGCGTCCTGCCCTACCTCTGGCCGGAGCTACTCGAAGGCGTCGGCGTTGACCAGAACGAGTGGCATGCCTACGATGTTTGGCAGCATAGCCTCCACACGCTCGACGCTGCTCCGCCGACCCTCGTCGATCGCTTGGCTGCCTTGTTCCACGACGTCGGCAAGCCACGGACAAAGGCAGGCGGCCACTTCTACCGCCACGAGATTGTAGGCGCCGAAATGACGCAGGGTATGCTCGAGCGCTTTCGTTTTCCGAACGAGGTTGTCGAGGCGACCACGCACTTGGTGCGCCAGCATATGTTCGTTTCCGATCCGAAGATGAAAGACGCCACGGTCCGTCGTTTCGTGCGGAGGATTGGCTTAAATAATATCGAACACTTGTTCGCTTTACGCGAAGCGGACGTTGTTGGGTCAGGCTTGCCCCGTCGCGGGGACAAAAACGAGCGTTTTGCGCAACGCGTACGCGAAGAGATTGCTCGCAAGCCGCCGTTCTCGCTTGCCGACCTCTGCGTGAACGGCGAGGACGTCATCACGGAACTCGTACGCCGGGGTGAAGCCCCGTCCGGATTTCGCGGCGACGAACGCGTTGGCGCTGCGTTGCGCTGGTTATTCGAGCAGGTTACGGACCAACCCGAGCGTAACGAGCGCACTTCGCTTCTCCGACTTCTCAGCCGGTATCTCGACGCGCAAACGCGTGACGCGAGTGCGTGAATTCGATTTGGGAGAATAGTCCTGGCGCGTACGATCGCACTCGTCAATCAAAAAGGCGGCGTCGGTAAGAGCACGACCGCCGTCAATCTTGGCGCAGCCCTTGCGATTTCGGGCAGACGCGTGCTTGTCGTCGATGCCGACCCGCAAGGCAATGCGACGACGGGTTTTGGCATCGCCAAAGCCGAGCTCGATCGCGACGTCTACGACGTGTTGCTCGGCCAAACGCCAATCGAAGAAACCGTCGTTCCGACCGGCGTGGACGGCCTAGCGCTTGTTCCGGCGACAATCAATCTCGCCGGTGCGGAGATCGAGCTCGTCTCCGCGCTCTCGCGGGAAACGCGGTTGCGCCGCGCGCTGGCGCCGGTGAGAAGCCAGTACGATTTTATCTTTATCGACTGCCCGCCGTCGTTGGGGCTGTTGACGATTAATGCGCTCAGCGCCGCCGACGAGTGCATCATTCCGGTGCAAGCTGAGTACTACGCGCTCGAAGGCCTCTCACAGCTGACCGCGGTCGTGCAGCGCATTCGCGAAGCGCTCAATCCGCCGCTGCGCGTCACCGGCGTGCTCGTGACGATGTTCGACGGACGAACGCGCCTCGCGATGGACGTTCTCGGCGAACTCGAAAAGTTTTTTCGCGAGCAGATGTTCAAGACGCAAATTCCGCGCAACGTGCGGCTCTCCGAAGCGCCCTCGTTCGGCAAACCGGTCATCCTCTTCGATCCAAAGAGCCGCGGCGCGCAAGCCTATCTTGCCCTGGCCCGCGAGATGCTCGAGCGCGAAGAGGTTCGCGTATGAGCGCACCCAAACGCGGGTTGGGCCGCGGCCTCGGCGCGCTCCTCGGCGACACGGCTGTGCCAACGTCGGCCGCCCAAGAGACGCTGTACGAGATTCCGATCGATCGCATTACGCCAAATCCGTTTCAGCCGCGCAAGCGCTTCGATGCCGCAACGCTTGAGGAACTGAAGAACTCGATCGCCGCGTACGGCGTGCTCGTGCCGATTATCGTCCGTCGCCGCGGCGAGGGGTACGAGCTCATCGCCGGCGAGCGGCGCTGGCGCGCGTGCGCGCTGCTGCGCAAGCACACGATTCCGGCAATCGTGCGCGGCAGCGACGATCGCGAAACGCTCGAAGTGGCGATCATCGAAAACTTACAGCGCGAAAACCTCAATCCGATCGAAGAAGCGGCCGGTTTTCAACATCTCATCGACGAGTTTGGATTTACGCAAGATGAGCTCTCGGCGCGTCTTGCGAAAAGCCGGCCGACGGTTGCGAACACGTTGCGCCTGTTAGGCTTGCCGGACGCGGTGAAAGCAATGCTCGTCGATGGCCGCCTCTCCGCGGGACACGGAAAGGCCTTGCTCGCGGCACGCGAGCACGATCGCTTGCGGCTAGCGCAGCGCGCCGTCAACGAGGGGTTGACCGTTCGCGTGCTGGAGCGCCTGGCGGGCGCGGTCACGACGGTTCAAGCTGAAAAAACCGCGCCGAAACTGCGCATGCTTTCAGCCGACGAACACGACTTCGAATCCCGGTTGCGCCAGCGTTTCGGTACCCACGTCGCACTCGTGCGCGGCGGCCGGGGCGGACGGATCGAGTTCCGCTTCAACAACGACGAGGAGCTGATGAGGCTCGGCGACTTGTTGCTGGGTGAAGAGGAGAGAACGTGAGCGCGCTGTCGCTCACCCGTGCCGCAACTGTGCTCATGGCGGGCGTCGTTTGCTTCGGCTTGCTGGTACCGCTGGCGGTCGCACACCACCACGCCTGGATCGCTGGGGGCGTCGCTGTTGTGTACGCGTGCTACGTTGCCGCCAACGTGCTGATTTGGCAGCGTCGTTAACGCGTGCCGCCCGCGCAATTCGTCTGCACGGGATTTACCTCATCGTCAACGACGCACCGACGGCGTTATCGCTCGCGCGCGCTGCGC
This sequence comes from Vulcanimicrobiota bacterium, assembly GCA_963752765.1. Lineage (GTDB taxonomy): Bacteria > Vulcanimicrobiota > Vulcanimicrobiia > Vulcanimicrobiales > Vulcanimicrobiaceae > JAFAHZ01. The sequence continues at coordinate 258,081 of CAVVZD010000003.1, read as the reverse complement.
TGGAGGCTGGCGTCCGCATCGTACAATGCCGTGCCAAGCGCAATCTGCATGCGGGCAGGCTGAACGAATTGCGCAGGATTACGCATGAGTACGAGGCTTTGCTCGTGATGAATGACGACGTCGAAGCGGCGGCGGCATTTGACTGTGACGGCGTGCACCTCGGACCGGAGGATGCCGGCTACGACGACCTGCCGCGCGTGCGCGCGGCTATCGGCGATCGCTTGATCGGGCTCTCCTGCGCAACCGCGGCCGAGGCCCGTGCGGCCGATGCGGCCGGTGCAGATTACCTCGGCGTCGGCTCGGTCTTTGCAACGAGCTCAAAAGACGATGCGGGTGCCCCGATCGGGATCGACGGCCTCAAGCGCGTCGCGTCCGCCACCCCGCTTCCGGTTGCCGCCATCGGCGGGATTCGTGCGGAAAACATCGGCGTGGTCCGAGAGAGTGGGGTTGCGATGGCCGCGGTGATTTCGGCGATCGGCGATGCCGACGACCCGGCGGCCGCGGCGCGCGCACTGGTGACGGCCTGGAGATGATTTCCATCGTCATCTCGATTGGAACGACGCATCCGTGGAACGTGGCGGGGACCGGGCGCGATCTCGTGGTCGGCACCGATCGCGGCGTGCGCGTCTTTACCGCGGTCGCTGCCGTCAGCGCGCAAGATGCGCGCGGCGTCGTCGCACTGCATCCGATTCCGACCGACGTCGTGCAAGCACAACTCGCGGCGCTTCCCTGGGAGTCGGCCGGCGCCATTCGCATCGGCGCGCTGGCAACGCTTTCAAACGTACGCGCCGCGGCGGCGTACGTTCGCGCGCGACCGTCGGTTCCAACCGTCGTCGATCCGGTCTTTGCAGCAAGCCGCGGTGGCCCGCTCGGCGATGAAGCAGCGCGATACGCGGTTCGCGACGAGCTTGCCACGCTGCCCAACGTTGTGCTCACGCCGAATCTCGACGAAGCGGCATTCTTGTTGGGAACGCATCCGATCGGCCGCGATGCGCTCGAACAGGCAGCGCAGGCGTTGCAGCTTCGCGGGCCGCAAGCCGTGCTGCTCAAAGGCGGCCATCTCGACGGCGATCCCGTCGATGCGCTTGCAACCGCGCAAGGCGTCGAGCTTTTCGAGGAACCGCGGATCGCGGGAGAGATGCACGGCACCGGCTGCACGTTGGCGATGGCGCTCGCCTGCGAGCTGGCAGTAGGCACCCCGCTGCGCCAAGCGGTTGGCGTTGCGCGAGCATATGTCCGCGCGGAGATTGCACGCCATTGAGTACGCCGCGACCACGCGTCATGTCGGGCATGCGCCCGACCGGCGATTTACATCTCGGTCATCTCGTCGGCGTGCTGACGCTTTGGGCAAACTACTGCGACACCGCCGACGCCTATTTCGAGATCGCCGACTTGCATGCATACACCACCGAGTTCGACGACCCGGCGACGATTCGCGATGCACGCAACGAAATGGTGGCGGTATGGTTAGCAGCCGGCGTCGACCCCACGAAAGCGACGATCTACTTACAGTCGGGCGTCCCGGAAATTTCCGAACTGCAGGTGATCCTCTCGATGATCACGCCGCTGTCGTGGCTCGAACGGGTTCCCAGTTACAAGGGCCAAATCGAAGCGCTAGGACAAGAGATTGCAACATATGGCTTTTTGGGGTATCCGTTGCTGCAACTCTGTGACGTTGCAATCGTGCGCGGCGAGTTCGTTCCGGTCGGCCGCGATCAGCAAGCCCATCTCGAGTTCGGTCGCGAGGTCGTACGCCGTTTCAACCACCTCTACGGCGAGGGCCGTCAAATCCTGATGGAACCGCAAGCGATCCTTTCGGAGTTTCCGGACGTTCCCGGCACTGACGGGCGCAAGATGAGCAAATCCTACGACAACGCCATCCTCATTAGCGACGACGAAGAAACGACGGCGCAGAAAGTGCGCTCGATGGTAACCGACCCCCAGAAGATCCGGCGCGGCGACCCGGGCCGCCCGGAAATTTGTCCGCTCTTCGCGCTCTGGAGGTTCGTCAACCCGTTGCGCTTGGACGCAGTGGCTGCCGGCTGCCGCTCGGGTGCATTGGGGTGCGTACAGGACAAGGGAGACTTTGCCGAGCAACTCAACGAGTATCTTCGACCCGTGCGCCGCCGGTACGCGGCTTATCGTAACGATCCATCCCAGATCGAGCGCATCATCGAAGAGGGTACGGCGCGGGCGCGTGAGGTCGCAGCGGCCGTTCTCACCGACGTGAAACACGCAATGAGGCTGACATGACGTTATCTTCGAAGGGACCGAGCGACGACGATCGGACCGCGGATCTCGAGAACGAGGAAAAAGCGGAGGACGCCATTCGCAACGAGCTCGACCGGAAGAACCTCAAGCCGCAGGATCGCCAACAACTCGGGCAGACGCTGGAACAGGTGAAGGAACGAGAGGATCGGCTCGTCGCGGAAGACACCGAAGACGGCATTCGGCGGGCGCTTGCGCGCACCGATTTGTCCCCCGAAGACCGCCGCCAATTCGAGCAAGCGCTCCAGCGTCTGCAACAGCCACCTGAGTCGTAGGAGTCTTCAAGCATGCCGTTGAGTCCAAAACGCACGATCGACAACGAATATCTGGTGAACCTCGCGACGGGAGCTGGAATCCGCCGAGCCCTCGAACGCACCGACCTCACGCCCGAGGATCGGACGCAATTCGAACAAGCGCTGGAGCGGCTGCAGCAAGCGCCGAACCATGAGGCCGAAAGGCAACAGCCCGAGTCGTAGCTGCCGATGCGGTTTACTTTTACTTCTGGCTTTCGGCGGTATCTCGCGATTGCAGGTGTTTCCGGCCTCCTCGTGGCCTGCTCGAGCAACAGCATACCGCCGGTCCCGCAAGCGGCCCCAAGCTATTCGGCTTCGGTTGTGCCGGCCACGAGCGGCGCGGCAGCGCTGACGGTCTTTGCGAAAGGCAAGTGCAAGAACCCGGCCTTTCCGCTTCTTTGCGTCAAACGGGGCGATGAGAATTCTCTTGGTCTGCGCTTGACCTGCCATCGCGGCAAGAAGACGATCCATTGCGGCAAGGTGACGTGGTCGGCGACAATCAGCCGCCGCGGCTTGCGCGCGTCGTTTTCGCCTAATCCCGGAAATCCGTCAACGGAAACGGTAACCGCATCGAGACGAGTGAAGCCGGGCAATTACTTCCAGAGGATTTCGTGGACGTGCACCGGCTTTTCGAAGTGCAAAGACCATAGCATGTGGCCGATTACGGTCTTGAAGTAACGCCGCGACGCGATTCGCACCGTTCGGACGCTGCCGTACACCTCCGCTCTCCGAATTGAACCGGGGACGGAGGCTTTGCAAAAGCTAAGTTCGTAATTTGGGAGTCCGGACCGAAGTCGACGACAACCGGGGCAAGCAAGCCGTGTATTGGGTTGCTCCAGTTTGACTGTTGACGGCTATAGCTACTTTCAACAAGGAGATTCTCACATGATACTTCGTCTTAGCCGGTGGTTCGCGTTGGCGCTGACGTCGGCACTTGTCCTGTCGGCTTGCGCTGCGAAAACCGGACCAACGATGCCAAACGCGCCCGGCTTCAGCGAGTCCGCTTCCGTCGGCCACCAGAGTGCCTGGGACATGCGCGTTGCGAACCCAAGCGCGCAACCGAACGCAACGTGTCCGAAGCGCTTTGCCGGCGGCTGCCACACGGTTTCTAAGGCAAACGGCCTCGAACTCGGCTGGTGCTACGGCCCGAAGGCAGACCCGTGTGGAAAGAGCAATGCGGGCACAGTCAAATGGAGCGGCCCCGTTTGCTTGGCCAAGGGTAAGGCCTGCCGGGCTATCAAGCAAATGACCGCGAAGTGGACTGGCCCCTACAAGTGCACGAAAAAAATTGGGTGCAAAGGGACGTGGGAGCTCGACACGATCACGCCGGGTTCCGGGCTGCAAGAAACCAGCAAGTACCTCTACAGGCAGGAGATCAAATCTTGCGCCGCTAGTTGCATCGTCAAGTACATCGGCCTAAACGTCGGCCCATAGACCCGTTAATTCCCAAAGGAGTACGTATGCAGTTCCGGTCGTTTTCTCGTTATGCGCTCGCCGCAGCCGCTTCCATTGCCATCACAGGTTGCTCGAGCGGCTTTCGTTCTTTGCCGATGGTCTTGCAGCAGTCTCCGGAGTCGGCAATGACCGGCGTTTCCACGCCCTTGTCCGTTTCAATCGAACGCGGTGACGATGCGCTCACCATCTTCGCGAAAAACGCTTGTAAGAAGCCGCAGTTTCCGCTCATTTGCGTGAAACAGGGCGGTAAGGGCACCCTCTCCATTAAGCTCACCTGCAAGAAAGGAAACGTTCCCGTTTCCTGCGGCACGGTTCACTGGAAGACGAAGACCAACAACAAAGGCCTCAAGGGTTCCTTTAAGCCCGATCCCGGCAACCCGACAAAAGAAACCATAAAGGCTTCGAAAACGATCAAGCCGGGCAATTACATGCAAACAATTACATTTACGTGTAGCGCGTGCTCGAGCGCAGGTAAACAGGCTGCACCGATCACCGTTCTAAAATAACTAGCCTTTGAAGCGCGGAATCGTCTTCGCGATCGATTCGAGCGCCCAATCGATGTCCTCCAACGACGCGGCATAGGAGAAGCGCAAATAGCCTTTTCCGGCCGCGCCGAAGGACGAGCCGCCCCCGCAGGCGACGCCGCCTTCATCGAGCAGAAAGCGCGCGAGCGCCCGATCGTCGTGCGTGATTGGCATCACGTTTGGAAATGCGTAAAAGGCGCCCTCGGGCAGCGTGCACGAGACGCCCGCAATGTCATTAAGGCCGGCGACCAAACGGTCGCGGCGCTGACGGAAGATTTCGTTCATTCGTCTTACCGGCGCGTCGTCGCCGGTGAGGGCCGCGATTCCGGCCATCTGCACGAACGTTGCCACGCAGCTAAACGTGTTGTTATTGAATAGCGTCACGGTTTTCGCCAACCGCTCCGGCATCAGCGCATAGCCGAGGCGCCAGCCCGTCATCGCGTAGGCTTTCGAGAAACCGTCGACGACGATCGTACGATCGCGCATCCCGTCAAGTGCGGCGATTGACACGTAGGGCGTATCAAGGTAGAAATTCCGGCTATAGATTTCGTCGGCGATGACAATGAAATCGTGACGCTGCGCGAGCTCGGCGATGCGCTCGAGATCGCCTTTGGTCAAGACACCCCCGGTAGGATTGTGGGGCGAGTTAATGACGATCGCTTTCGTCTTGTTTGAGACGCGCCGTTCCAACTCGTCGAGATCCATTCGCCAGTTGCGGGACTCCAATAACGGAATCGCATGGATCGTGGCTTGCAGATAGCTCGCGCACGACGGATACGCCGGATACGCCGGATCGAAGTACACGAAATCATCGCCGGGGTTCAGCAACGAGCACAATACGTTCCAAATAACCGGCTTCGCTCCGGGAGAAACGACGACGTTCTCGGCGGAATACGCCGGAGCAATTCGACGTAAACGGCTCGCATACTCGGCAATCGTCGCGCGCAGCTCGGCGGTACCGGCCGACGGCGTGTAGTGCGTTTGCCCGTCGTAGAGCGCGTCGACCGCCGCCTTCTTGATGTGGTCGGGCGTATCGAAGTCCGGTTCGCCGATTTCCATGTGCACGACGCGACGGCCCTGCGCTTGCAGTGCGCGCGCGCGAGCGAGCACTTCAAACGCGTTTTCCGAACCCAGTCGCGCGACCGCGGCAGCGATACGATCTTCGTGAACTGCGAGCATGGTAATCCTTTCTAGCGGCGAAGGTCCACCGCGTCATGCGCACGCTGTCGGAAATTTTTACACCCGGAGCGCCTACGTTGCCAGAGGGCCTTAGAACGCTCGTCGTTTCGCCTGACCGCGAGTTGGAACCTGGGATGACGGTGCGCGCACAGTTTACATTTCGTAACCAAGGCGGCGCGGTCGCTACCGGCGTGCGCGTTCGTTTTAATCTCCCCGACGGCCTCGTCTACCTCGTCGCTACCGGGGAGCTCGACGGAACGCTGCTCGACGATGAGCTAGGGAACTGTCCGATGCTCTCGCGAGGTGGCGCGCACATCGGCGACGTGGCTCCGGGGGAAGAACGCCGCATCGAAATCGCCTACAGTGTCGCCGGAGCAATTGAAAACGGCACGACCATCGAGCTACAGGCCGCCGTTGCCTCCTTTGAATTGCCGCCGGTGGGGTCGAACGTCGTGCGGCTGATCGTTCGCAGCCGCCCGCAACTGCAAAACGCGTTGACGCGCGCCGCCATCGAAGCGCGGCAAGATCCGGCCCCGGGAAGCGAAGCGCAGGTGAGCATTCGCATCCACAACGCCGGCGAGTCGAGCGCGCATGACGTCGTCGTCGTTGCGCCGATACCCGAGCACGCCGCATACGTCCCGGGTTCCGCACGTATCAACGGACGCGAAATCGAACGCGATTTGCCGGTTCCATTCGACCGCATCTATGCGCCGATTGTGGCACCGTCGCTTGCGGCCAGCGCGTCGGCGATCGTGCTGTACAAGATTCGCATCGATGCCCCGCTGCCGAACGGCACGCAGATTATCGCGCGCGCGCAGATCGCCTCGCAAGAAACGCCGGCATTCGAGCTCGAGCCGGCGGCACTGGTCGTGCGAGCAGCGCCAGATTTCAGCGGCGATCGGACGACGTTTACCATCGATCCCGCGCACGACGTTCGGCCCGGGCAACGCGTAACGCTGGCGATTGTCGCGTTCAACGCGGGCACCGCGGCCACGCACAGTAGCACGGCGACCATCGAGCTGCCCGAAGCCCTTACCCTCGCTCGCGGCTCGTCGAGCATCGATGGGCGCCCGCTGCGCGATCGCCGAAAGGAGCCGCTGGTTTTCGATCTCGGCCGCATCGACGCGGGCGAACGCGTTGAGCTGCGCAGCGAAGCCGTCGTCATCTCGCCGCTGGCCGATGGAGTAACGTTAACGGCTGCGGCCGTCTTGTCTTGGGAGCCGGCGGCCGACGGCGCCTCACGGCGACTCGAGCGCAGCCTTACCATTCGCTCCGAACCGGCACTCCCCGCACGCCGCAACACCATCGCGCGCGTTGGGAACGAAACGGTGAAACCGGGCAGCGAGGTAGAAACGCTTCTCGAGCTTGCAAACGACGGTACCGCCTGCGCATCCGATGTTGTGTTGCACCTGCGCGTCGATCCCGCGCTCTCTGAGGTGCGCGCCTTCGAGAAGAACTCGCGGCTAACGTTCGACGACGACACCGTCGATTTGGGAACGCTCGATGCGTATGCCGCACGACGGCTGAGCGTTCGTGCGCGCGTACGCACGCCGTACGCCGATCGTAGCGACGTTCGCATCGGTGCCAGCGTTCACACCCGGGAGTTGGGCGAAACGCCGTTGGGTGAAGCAACGTGGTGCATCGACTCGCATCCCGCCTTCGATGCGCAAACCTCGCGCTTGGAACTCGCCGACGATGCGGTCCTGCGTCCAAATCAGCTTGCCGAAGTCGACGCCGTGCTCGTCAATACCGGCACCGACGCCGCTCACAACGTTCGCTTGCGATTGTACGTCTCGCCCGAAGCACGTCTTGAAACGGTCGATGGAGCGATCCGCGAGCGATCCTCGCTCGTCTTTGGTGAGATTCTGCCGGGTGGGCGCGCACGGGCGCGGCTCGGATTGCGTTTGTTGCGCAGCTTGGCCAAGGAGTTTCCCTTGACGGTTGACGCCGTCCTTACCGCCGATGCAATGCTTCCCGTTCCGCTCGCGCGGCTGGTGATCGCCACCACTGCGGAGCCGGACTTCTCCGTCGGCACATTTCACAGCGAACCGGCTGACTCGGTCGACGTCGGCGAGAGCGTCGCTTGGGTCTTGCACTTGCGCAATGGCGGCGACGGCCCGGCCCGGCGCGTGGTCATCACCATCGCGCAACCCGACAGCCTCATCTACGTGCCGAATTCGACGACCGTTAACGACGTGCCGGTACGAGACATTGGCGCCGAAGCGCCGTTTGCCAGCGCGCGAGGCATCGTGCTCAACGACGTCGATCCCGGAGTTGAAGTCGCGATTCGCTGGAACGACGTGGTGCATAATGGGCTGCCGGCCGGCGAGGCCATCGTGCGGGTCGCCTCGATTCGCTATGACGGCGAGCGCAACGACGAGACCGTCTCAAACGAGCTGAAGGTGCGGGCAACCCCGGTCTTTGCCAATGCGATCGTCGGGTTGCCGTTTGGTCTCGACGGAATGGTTGGGCCGGCGTTTGGCGCTCAACGCGCAATCGGAGAGGAGCGTTTCATGCAGCTCCCGCCGGCGACTCCCGTCGGCGAAGGCAACGGAAGCGCCCGACCGCTCACGCCGTACGCCGTCGCGGCGTTGGGGGACAGCGAGGGGACTGGCGCGCAAGCGCAATCCGGAGTCATCGAAGGAACGCTCGTTGCAAACCGCACCGGAACGTTGCTCGCCTTGAGCGCACAGCGCTTAGGTCGCGTCTTCCTCTTACTCGAAGAGGCGCGATTTGGCGGATTGGTAACGCACCTCTTTGCCCTTCGGGCGTTCCTTCCGGATGCAGTCGGCGACACACACGGTTCTGCGCTCCCGGCGCTCAAAGAACTCTTGCGTGATGAGTTCGATCGGCTTTTCATTAAGCTGCGGCTGCCCAACTACGTGATCGCACCGGGGCACATCGAAACGCCCTCGGTGCGCGCCGCGATCGAGCGCGTGCTGCGAGATGCCGCTGCGGCGCACGGCGCGCCGCCGGATGCGCCCGATGCATCGCTAATCTTTCGGGGCACGTTTGATTCCACCGAGCTGCGCGATCTTTCTGATCGGCTGGAGGAGGCAGAACTTGCAAGTGCGCTTCCGTGGTCTGCGCTCGCGCGCTTGCTGCCCAATGCAACCGCGCCGCTTCGTCAGTATCGTTCGTTGCTTTCGGACCGGCTCGACGAGTTCGCGTCGCTGGAATCGAGCGAGTTTATCGACGCGCTGCAGCGCAAGAGCGACGAGGCCCTCGATGAGGCACTCGACGCCGTCCGCACGTCGTTACATGCCGGAGTATCCTAAGGACGCTTATGTCTCCCGGGATAATTGCGTTGTCGATCGTCGTCGCGATCGGCCTCGCAATGGTGCTCTACGCGGTTCTGCGACGGCGACGGAGTTCAGTGCGAGCCGGCGGAAGAGCGAACGATACGACGGTGTCGGATTTTGCGGCGCTTCCAGAGCCCGCACGATGCGACATGGTCTTTGCAATGGCTGCCTTGGAAGACGACGGTTCGGCGAAATTGCTGCAGCTCGCATTGGACGACCCATCGGAGACGGTCACGCTGGCGGCCGCGCGCGCATTAGTCGGTCGCGGATTCGTTCCGGTCGTTGACGCGTACTTTGCACGGCACCCGGGCGAGCGCACCGATCGAATTTCTCGCGCTTTGGCCGTCCTTGCTCCCGAACCGTAGCGCAAGAGAAGCCGTGTCTTATGGTTTCTTGTTGAAGTACTTCACGAGAATTTCTCGCGCAATCGGCGCCGCAACCTCGGCACCGTAGCCTCCGCTACGGTCGACGAAGACCGACATGGCAAAGACCGGATGATTGCTGGGCGCCCAGGCGATGAACCACGTGGTGTTCGGCCCGTTACCGCCGGCGGTTTCGGCCGTGCCGGTTTTGCCGGAAAACGGCAGCCCGGTAATGGCAAGGCCGTACGCGGTGCCGCCCGGGTCGGTCACTTTGGCCATCCCCTCGCGCACCGCTTGCAAGGCGGCAGCGGTCACCGGCACATGACGAAGCGCTTCGGACCGGTAGGTGCGCACGACCGTTCCGTTGGGCCGCAGAATTTCGCGCGCGACCTGCGGCCGGTAAAGCGTACCGCCGTTAATTACGGCGGACGCGATGTTGACCATCTGCAACGGTGTGGCTTGCATCGCACCTTGTCCGATGCCCAGAAAACAGGCTTCACTCGGTTCCATCGGAACGCCGAACGTTCGCATCTCCCAAGCATTGGTCGGCCAGTTCCCCTCGTTTTCACCCGGTAAATCGATGCCGCTTTTGGCATTCAGCCCAAACGCCAGCGCATACTTTCGCAAACGCTCGTTTCCAAGCCACCAAGAGAGTCGGAAAAAGTATCCGTCACTGGAGGCTGCCAGCGCCGGCACGAACGTCGTGTCGCCCAAACCGCCGGCCGCAATATCCCGTGCGTAGTAGCCGCCGCAATTCCAGCCGCCCGTATCGTAGACGACTTGGTCAACCTTCACGACGCCTTCCGTGAGCGCTGCCGATCCGGTGACCATCTTAAACGTCGATCCCGTCGGCGTCGCGGCCGCAATCGCGCGATTAAAGAGCGGCTGCGTCGGATCGGTTAAATCGAAGGCGACGCGCTTGTAGTTATCCGCCGCGAAGTCGTTGGGATTGAAATTCGGATAACTCACCAGCGCGAGAATCGCACCCGTCCACGGGTCTTCGGCAACGACTGCGCCCGACAGTTTGCGACCATGTCCCCAACTCGCGATTCCACTGGAGAGCGCCTCTTCCGCGATGCGCTGCAAACGCCAGTCGATGTTCGTCATGAGCGTGTCGCCCGATGCCGGAGCTTGTGCCGAAATCGTCGACACGACCGATCCGGTCGCATCGACGACTACCCGTTGGCCCCCGGGCACGCCGCGTAAGTACGAATCGTAGCTGTATTCGAGCCCGTCCTTGCCGAGAACGTCGTTGGGATTATATCCCTCTCGCCGCAACCGCTGGTATTCGCTTTCAGTAATCTGTCCGACATACCCAAAGAGGTGCGAGCCGAGTAAGCCGTGCGGATAATCCCGAATGGCTTGAACTTCCAAGTCGACGCCCGGCAAGTCGTCGAGCACCTCGGAGAGCCGCGCGACCTTGGCGACCGGAACATCTTCGGCAAGCAGCACGGGACCGTAGGGTTCATAGGTAACGACCTCGTCGAAGCCTCGATAGTTCACGCCATGATGATGGAGAAGGCGGTAGCGCAGCGTGTCGACATCGATTTCCAACGCCGATGACAGGGTGCTAAGTTCAGCATCGATGTCGGTAACTTGCGACGGTATCAAGCCGACGACGAAGGAGGGGCGGCTGCGCACGAGCTCTACGCCGTGCCGATCGTACACGATGCCGCGCGGAGCGGCGACGGGAATCAGCCGAATCTGATTGGCAAGTGCCTGAGCTCGGTATTGCAGGCCGTGCACGACCTGCACTTGCAGCAATTGCGCCACCAGTACGCTGAGCGCGAAAACGACGAATGCGACAAACGCAACCACGCGCCAAACCGGAGATTCCCACGGCCTCTTTCGCGGGGGGCGGCCACCTGGAAGGTTCACGCGCGTTGCGGTTCCAGCCGTCGCAATACGACGAGCGCTACGATCATGAGAACGACGTTGAACGCCGCTTGCCAGAGCGCTTGATGGAAATGCAGTGCGGCTAAGCCGGCAGGGTAGCCCTCAAAAGACATCACGGTCCAGAACAAGAGCGCCCGCATCAGCGTTGCCGCGACCGTCATCGTCGCCGCCAGCGGGATGGAATCGGCGAAAAAATCACGCGAAAGGACGCTGGTAAAGGCTGCGGTTAGCGACGTCGAGACGGTCCACGCGGCGCCCGTCGTACCGGACAGCGCGTCTTCGCAGAGCCCCGCGAAGAGACCGTACAGCGCCGCCCGCCGAGCGTCGACGCGGATCGCATACCAAACGACCACAACCAAGACCGGGCTTGGTACCGTTCCTCGAATCGCAATGTAATGAACGAGCGTCGCTTGCGCGAGAACGGCGAGCGCGCACAGGAGCACCACGGTCTGCCATTGCGTACGCGCGTGCGGCGCGAGGCGGCGTTTTGAGCCCTTACTGCGGTATGACAACAACGCGGTCGAGCGCACCCAAGGCAGCCGACGGTTTTACGACGGCAGTTTGGTACAACGTCGTATCGCCGCGTTCGACGGACTCCACGATCCCCAGCGGCACGCCCGCGTGAAACGCGCGGCCTTCGCCGGTAACGACGACGTCGCCGGCTCGCAGCGGCGCGTCCTCGGGAATGTACTCCATACGCACGCTGGTGAGATTGCCGCGTGCGATTCCCCACCAGCGACCGCTCCGCACGACCGCCGGGATGCGGCTCGTGTAATCCGTGACCAAGGTCACGGTGCTGGTGAGCGGACCAACCGACGCGACGTGACCCACGACGCCGTTGCTATCAACAACGCCGTCGTCTCGCCGAACGCCCGCAAACGATCCTTTATCAATCGTTACGGCTTGTGTTTCGTTTTCGGGTGGGAAGCCGACGACGCGCGCTTCAATTCCGTTAAAAAGATTGACGTTCGGTCGAATCGCCGTTTCGGCAGCGTAGGCCGCCGCGAGTTCGTGCAATCGCGCGTTGTCCTCAATCAGCTGGCGGTTCTGCGCCGCCAGCGCAGCGTTCTGTCGCGCGAGGCTGGGCAGAGCAACAACCCCGATGCCGGCCGAGCGGGCCATGTCGAACGTTCTCGCGATCACCGTTTGGCCGACGTCGAACACCGACGTCGCTACCGCCCCAATCGGACTTTGCGAGCCGGTACGCTCGGCGTCGATCTGCATGAGCGCAACGAGCGCCGTCACGATAATGATGGTGATCAGCGCGAAGAGTTTACGTTCGTCCCGGTACGTGAAAATGGATCCGCCCCTTTGAACCTATGAAGCTAGCGTCCTTTTCGCCATCGGCAGTGAGAATCCCGACCGCCGCAGCGCTCGGATGAAACGGCCGAGCGGAAAGCCCATGACGGTATAAAAGTCGCCGTCGATCGACTCGACCATGCCTGCAGCCCATCCTTGAATGCCGTAGGCTCCCGCCTTGTCGAGGGGATCGCCGGTGGCTACGTACTCGGCGATCTCCGTTTCCATCAACCGATAGAAGCGCACCCGTGAGGTCGAGCGCTCTTCGATCCAAGAATCCCGAGCGGGCAATGCGAGGGCAAATGCCGTATGCACGCGATGTTCTCGCCCCGATAGGCAGCGCAGCATTTCAGTCGCTTCCTGCGGGTCGCGCGGCTTTCCGAACGCGGTTCCATCCAGATCAACGACCGTGTCGGCAGCCACCACCGGCAGGTCGCCGTGCGTTGCGTCCCGTACCGCGGCCAGTTTTTCATGCGCATGGAGGCTGGCTAATTCCGGCGGCCGCACCTGCCGCATCGGCGGTTCCTGATAGTCGCTTGCAATTGTCTCGACGCTCAGTCCGAGCGAACGCAACAACTCAAAACGCCGGGGCGAGCCGCTTGCCAAGACAATTCTCGTGAGGGGACCACGTTCGCTCATTGCAGTAACAGGTGCGGGTGCGTCTTCGGATGGATCAACGCCTTCTTCGCTCCGCGCGCGCCGGAGGAGTTCTCGCAATGCTGATCCTCATGAGCTGCTCGCGTTCGCCGGATAACGTGATCGATCTGAGCGGCCGCATCGAAGGTGATGACTCAGCCGTCGCTTCGAAAATGGCGGGACGGCTCGTGTCGATTCGCGTGCGTGAAGGCGACATGGTGGCGGCTGGCGAGGTCATCGCGACCCTCGACGACGCGCAAGCGCGCGCTGCCGTCGCCGACACAACAGCTCGCGTGACCGCCGCCGAGCGGCAGGTCCCCGTGTTGCAGGCGCAGTTGCGCCAAGCGCAGTTGGCAACGGGACAAGCGAACGTTGGCACCGCGGGCGACGTCAGCGCTGCGCAGTCACAAGTGGCTGCGGCCCGGGCGCAAGTTTCGCAAGCCGAGGCCTCCTACCGGCTCGCCGCGTACAACGAGAGGATCAGCCAGAGCCTGTACGCGACCGGCGATATCGCCGAGCTACAGCGTAACAGTGCCGTTTCCGACGCACAACAGGCGGAAAGCGCCCTCAAGGCCGCACAGAAGCGCGCTCAAGCCGCGCAAGGCCAGCTCACTTCCGCTACGTCGGGCTACGCCAACGCACCGATCCGCGAGCAGCAGGCGGCGGCGGTTGGAGCGCAAATTTCGCAGCAAAGCTCTTCCGTTGCTGCCGCGCTCGCCGAGCTCGACCAAGCGCGTGCCAATCTGCGCGACTTAACGATCCGCGCGCCTTTTGCGGGAACGGTGCTCGTTCGCACCGCAGAGCCGGGCGAAGTGCTCGCCGCCGGCACGCCGGTCGTCACGCTTCTCAACTTGGACAAGGTTTATCTGCGCGGATTCATTCCGGAGGGCCAGATCGGGCGAGTGAAACTCGGTCAGTCGGCGCGCGTCTTCCTCGACTCCGATCCAACGCATCCGATCGACGCGTACGTTATGCGCATCGACCCCGAAGCGATGTTCACACCGGAAAACACGTATTTTCAAAGCGACCGCGTGCAGCAGGTTTTCGGCGTCAAGCTCGGCCTTCGCAGCGGCTTCGGGTACGCTAAGCCGGGCATGCCCGCCGACGGTCAAATTCTCGTCGGTGGAACGTGGCCGAAGTAGCGATTGCAATTCGCGACCTGCGCAAGCGCTACGGCGAGCTGGAAGCGGTACGCGGAATCACCTTCGACGTCGCAAAGGGTGAGATTTTCGGCGTCATCGGCCCCGACGGGGCTGGAAAAACGACGACGTTTGAAATTCTGGCTGGCGTAATGAGCCCAACCTCGGGAAGCGCCGAGGTGTTCGGGCAATCGGCACGCGACGCGCGCCTAAAAACCGGCTATTTGACGCAGGGGTTCACACTCTATCAGGATCTGACCGTGATGGAGAACATTCGGTACGTCGGCGATCTTCGATTGGCACCGCCCGAAGCGATCGTCGCTCGCGGCCGGCGCTACCTCGAGCTGTTCGGCATGGCACCGTTTGAGAACAGGCTTGCGGGGCAGCTCAGCGGCGGCATGCAGAAGAAGCTCGCTTTGGTTTGCGCGCTCGTTCCCGAACCGCAGGTCTTGTTACTGGACGAACCCACGACCGGCGTCGATCCGGTGTCTCGGCGTGAGTTTTGGGATTCGCTTGCACATTTAGCCACCGAAGGTCTTACGGTTCTGGTCGCCACGCCGTATCTCGACGAGGCCGAACGCTGCAATCGCGTCGCGCTCATGCATCTGGGCGAAATCAAAGAGTTGAATACGCCTGCGGCCTTGCGAAACGACTTGCAAGTCAAACGTTTGGTGGTGTACTTGGACGACGTGCTCCAGTTGGGCCACGCCACCAGGGCGCTCGAATCGTGCCCGGACGTCGTCGACGTTCAGCGTTTCGGCGACCATCTCGACGTCTTGGCAAACGACAGCCAAGTCGAACGCGTTCAAAGCGACGTCATCGACGTTCTGACGTACGAGCGCATTGCGCTAAAGGAGGTTCGTTCGGACGAACCGACGCTCGAAAACGTTTTCGTCACGTCGATCCGGGCTTCGAGTCCCCCGCCGGCCGTCGGATCGTTTCCGATGCGGCGAAGTGCCGTCACGAACTTGACCGGAGTCGCGATCGGCGCGGCATCGCTCACCAAACGGTTTGGAACCTTTACGGCAGTCAACGACTTGAGCCTTGAGGTTCGCTTCGGCGAAGTCTACGGGTTACTCGGGGCCAACGGTGCCGGAAAGACGACGACGATCCGCATGCTTTGTGGATTGCTTGCGCCGACGTCGGGGGCCACGATCCTGGCCGGCGCCAGCGGAAGCATTCGATCCGCCGACGTGCGCAGCCGCGTCGGCTATATGTCGCAGAAGTTTTCTCTCTACGACGATCTATCCGTCCTGGAGAACCTCGAGTTCTTCGCCGGGGTCTACGGCGTGCCTAAGACCGAACGTGCCGAAAAAATTGCCTGGGTCCTCGAGTTCGCCGGGCTCGCGGACAAGGAGCACGCGATCATCGGCAGCTTGCCCGGCGGTTGGAAGCAACGCGTCGCTTTTGGGTCCGCCATCATGCATGAGCCCGCGGTGTTGTTCTTGGACGAACCGACGTCGGGCGTGGATCCGATCGCACGCCGAAGCTTCTGGAACGTGATCGATCGGCTGGCCGAAGCCGGAACCGCCGTGCTCGTCACGACGCATTATCTCGAAGAAGCCGAGCAGTGTAGCCGGCTCGGATTCATGGCGGCCGGCAGGCTGATCGCGCAAGGCACGCCTACGGAGGTGAAATCGCGCCAGCAGGGTTCGCTGCTGGAAATCCGCGTCGACGACGTGCACAAGGCCGCGACAATGCTGCAGCGCGATCGGGGCCGCTGGCGCGTCTCGCTGTTCGGTGACCGCCTCCACGTGGTCGTCGACGGCGACGTCGAACGCGCGATACGTAGCATCCGCGAGCAACTACAAAACGGCGGCGTTCGAGTGATCGACGCACGGCAAGCGCAGTTCTCGCTCGAAGACGTCTTCATCGGCGCCGTGGAGCGCTTCGGAGACGCCGCATAAGTGCGCCGCATCTTCGCTCAGGTGCGCAAGGAGCTGACACAACTCATTCGCGACCGGTTGGCGCTGACGCTTGCGCTCGTGCTGCCGGCGTTCTTGTTGCTGCTGATGGGCACGGCAATCTCGCTGACGGTCGACGACATGCCGCTGGTCGTGCAAAATCTCGACGGTTCGCAAGCCTCGATTCGCTTGATCGACGCCTTTCGTGCTTCTTTGACGTTTCGTGTCGTGTCGTGGCCGGTGCAACGGAACCCCGTGCGCGCGTTGGCGGGAAGCAAGGTGCGCGGCGTCTTGATCATTCCCGAGCACTTTGGGCGAGAACTCGCGCTGCAGCAGTCCGCCGACGTACAGCTGCTCGTCGACGGTACGGACGCAAACACGGCCAAGCTCGTCACCGGATATGCGCTATCCGTCGTGGACGCGTTTAACGCCCAGCTTGCGTTACGGCAGCCGCACGGTATCCAAGCGGCCATCCGGCTTTGGTTCAACCCGGGCCTTGATTCAAAAAAGTTTTACGGTCCCGGAATCTTCGTGCTCGTGCTCACGCTCTTCCCGACGCTGCTCGCAGCGCTGTCGGTAGCGCGCGAAGGCGAAGAGAAGACGATCCTCCAGATCTACGTGTCGAACATCTCGGCGCACGAGTACTTGCTGGGCAAGATCTTCGCCATCATGGTGATCTTTGCCGGTGAAGCGTTGATCTTGAGCACCCTGCTCTTTACGTATTTCGGCGTTAGGTTCGTCGTCGATCCGACGTCCTTTTTGGTTGGATCGGTGCTGTACGCGTTTTGCGTGGCGGCTTTCGGGGTGATGGTCGGCGTTGCGATTCCCAATCAGCTCGGCGCGATCTCGATCGTCGCGCTCGGCGGATTCCTGCTCGTGTTCATCATGTCGGGCCTGCTCTTTCCGATCGAGAACATTCCAATTCAACTGCGCTGGATCTCCAACTTTGTGTGGGGCCGGTACTATATCGAAATCGCCCGCGACGCGTTCTTGCAAGGCGCGGGCTGGCCGGCGACTTGGTACAAGGCGCTGGCCATCGCGGCGATAGGCGCGGCGTTCTATGGCAACGCTTGGCGAAGCACGCGCAACATGCAGCTTAAATACTAGATGCAGCTACTATACTAATGTTTGGCTCTCGCTTCCGCGCGCTGCTCTTCAAGGAGCTCCAACAGATGCGCCACGACAGGCGCATCGCCTTCGTCGCCATTTTGGCACCGCTCATCCAGCTGTGCGTCTTCGGATTCGTCCTCAGTGCGAATGTGACCGATTTGCCCCTCGGAGTGCTCGACGAATCGCGAACCCCCGAAAGCCGCGAGCTCGTTTCCGCGCTCACCGAGAGCCGGGCGTTCAAACTGGCGGGTTACTATCCGTCAGCCGCATCGCTGGGACGCGCGATCCAGGTCGGCACCCTCGACGCCGGCGTGGTCATTCCCTACGGTTACGTGCGCGATCCGTACCGCGGCCGAGTCGCGCGGGTTCAGTTCTTGCTCAACGCCACCAACGCGAACACCGCCGAGATCGCGCAAGGGTACGCTTCGGAGGTCATTCAGGTCGACAATCTCGAGCGATTTCACTCCCTTGGAGCGGGCCGGCCGGTTCAATTGATGCCCGCATTTCTCAACAATCCCGGACTCGTCGGATCCTGGTTCATGGTCTGCGGCGTGCTGGGAATGCTCATGATTCTCAACGGCTCGATGATCTGCTCGACGATGATGATCAAGGAGCGGTCGGCCGGCACGATCGACCAGCTGCTGATGTCGCCCGCCGCGACGTCCGAAATCATCGTCGCAAAAATCATCCCGCTCTTCCTCTTGCTCGGCACGATGGGAACCGCTTCGATCGCGGCGATTCGCCTCGTCTTCGGCGTCCCGGTTCACGGAAGCGTCGGGCTCGTCGTCTGCGGTGGCGCGCTGTGCGTGCTTTCTGGGATCGCGTTGGGCATGTTCGTAGCAACGCTGGCAAAAAACGCGCTTCAGGCGCAGTTGGCGGTGTTTTTTCTCAATCCGCCGCTTGCGGTCTTATCCGGGGCATTCACGCCCGTCGAAGCGATGCCGAAATGGCTGCAGCCACTTACGGTCCCCAATCCCGTTGCGAACTGGGCCGTGATCGCGCGCGGAGCGCTCGTCAAAGGTAGCGGCATCGACGACCTTTGGCCGAACTTTCTCGCGCTGTTCCTCTTCACGGCGATCTTGCTCACGGTGAGCGTGCTGCGCTACCGCAAACAATTGGCCTGAGGGGCTCGGGGTATCTCACCCGCTCGCTATTCGTACGTCTTGCCGCCGATTTCGATGAAACCGGCTTCGTGACGCCCGCGCGGGTCGTGGTGAGTCCAATGAATCACGCCGCCGAGCGGATAGTATTCGTACTCGCCTTTGACCGTGACGCGGGCACCGCGTGCAACTGGAAATGTTCCGGCCAGATCCGTATTGACCTCAACACGCACGATCGTAGCGCAGCCGCTGTTTAAGCGCATCAAGAACCCTTCGTGCGGGCTGACGACACCCGGCGCAATACCGAGCACTCGGGTCACCGTGCCGTCCGCAACGACTTCAACATGCGATCGGGCATTCTGGAAGGCATCGCAGACGGCAGCATCGTTGGCTGAGGTTTGCGCCGCGCAGCCGGCGAGCAGCGCAACAAAAACCGCCGGGCTACGTCGCCCCATTGATGCCGTACAGTTCGTGCGCGACGATATACTGCCAAACCGGTTCCGGAACGAGATACCGCACGCTGCGTCCTTGCGAGAGGAGCGTTCGAACGAGCGTGCCGGAGTTAGGAACTTCGGGCAAGTTCAGCGTGCTGATGCGCTCGCGCAGGGTGTTGGGAACTGCGGCGATCACCCGCTGCAGCGCATCGGTGCGGACGCCCGGTCGTGGTGCAATGCAGAGCTTCTCGAGCGCTTCGAGAACTTCGTCAAAGCGTACCCAGGTCGAGTTGACCAGCGAATCCGCTCCAATGATGAAGGTGAAGCGAGCGTCGGGATAACTCCCCTGCAAACGAAGAAGCAAATCGGCAGTATAGCCCGTGGCATCGGCGCGCAAGTCCGTATCGTCGAGCCCAAAGGCCGGATTGCTCGCAATCGCTCCGAGAATCATCGAGCAGCGATGTTCCGGCGCCGTCTCCGGCTTTTCCCGGTAATGCTGATTGCCCGCGGGAAGGAATAGTATTCGGTCAAGTCCTTCGAGGATGCGAGCCGATTCTGCCACAAACAGATGCGCGTTGTGGATCGGGTCAAACGTCCCGCCAAAAATTCCGAGCCTCATACAATCCGAACTGCTGCACTCATGAATACGTAAACTCGTACTGCCCGATGCGCACCGTATCCCCTTCGACGGCCCCTAAGTCGCGCAATTTTTTCTCGACGCCCATCCGATGGAGCGCGCGCTCGAAGCGCGCGAGAGCCTCGTCGGAATCGAAGTCCGTCATCGCGGCGAGCCGCTCGATCTGCTCGCCGAAGATTTCGAAGGCTCCGTCGCGCGCTCGCTCGATCCTAAAAAAGTCGTGTGGGACGAGCTCGATTCTCGCCGCTTGCTGCGAGACGATCTGTGGCGCGGGTGCGCGAGCAATTGTTTGCCACGCGGAGTAAACGAGCTCGTGCACACCATCCTGCGTGGCCGCGCTGATGCCGCGTATTTCGCCGAAGCGCTCTCGCAACTGTTCCAAACGTTCTCGCGCCTCGGGCACGTCGAGCTTGTTCAACACGAGCAGGGTTGGTTTTTCGAGCAAATGCTCGTTCCATGCACGTAGCTCGCTCTCGATGGTTTCCTTGTCGTGCAAGATCGCATCGAGCGGCTTGGATCCATCGAGCAGATGGATGAGCGCGCGCGTCCGCTCGACGTGTTTGAGGAACAAATCGCCCAAGCCGGCGCCGGCGTGGGCGCCTTCGATCAAACCCGGCACGTCGACCATCACAAACGACTCGTCGTCAGAAACGCGCACCACACCGAGCTGCGGTTCAGTGGTCGTAAACGGATAATCCGCGATTTTGGGCCGCGCTGCCGACACGACGGAGAGCAGCGTCGATTTGCCGGCGTTGGGCACGCCGATAATGCCGCAATCGGCGAGCAGCCGGAGTTCGAGCCGCAGCGTGCATTGCTCTCCGGCCTCACCATTTTCGGCAAAGCGTGGCGCCTGCCGAACGCTGGTGGCGAAGTGTTGGTTGCCCAACCCGCCGCGGCCGCCTTTTGCGACCAATGCGCGCGCACCGGGCTGTGCGAGATCGGCCAAGAATGTTTCGGCTCTTCCTTCGAGCGCGCGGTACACCAGCGTCCCCACCGGGACGGTGACGGTGAGATCGTCGCCGCTGCGTCCGGATTTGTTCGAAGGACCACCCGGTTTGCCGGAGGGGGCAGCAAAGCGGCGTTTGAAGCGAAACTCAACGAGCGTTGAGAGCTCCGGCATCGCCTCGACGTAAACGCTGCCGCCATGTCCTCCGTCCCCGCCGGCGGGACCACCCTTCGGAATAAATTTCTCACGGCGCCAGGCGACCATTCCATCGCCTCCGTTTCCTGCGGCAACGGTGATCGTTGCTTCATCGATAAACTGCACGCCGTTCGCCCAAATCGAAAGGGGGCCTTACGCCCCCTCCTGCAGCTTTACACCCGGTCGATTAGGCAGCGGGCCTGACGTCCACGTGCTTGCGGTTACGGCGGAGAACGAACTCGACCGTTCCGTCGACGAGGGCAAAAAGAGTGTGATCCTTCCCGATCCCCACGTTACGGCCGGGATGGAACCGCGTTCCTCGCTGGCGCACGATGATGTGCCCCGCAACCACGCGCTCGCCGCCGAAGTGTTTGACGCCGAGGCGCTGGGCATTCGAGTCGCGCCCGTTTCGCGTCGAGCCGGCGCCCTTCTTGGACGCAAACAATTGAAGATCGAACAGGAACATAGCCGGGTGAGTATACCAGGCCCGCTGCCGGGTTGGCAAGGCCTTAATTCTTCGAGAACTTGAACTTGTCGAGCCGCTTGCGGTTCTTGTTTTTGAGCTTTCGCGGCCGTAACTTCTCGCACACCGGAATGAATGTTTTGCCGAGCCAATGCGCGTTGACGGATTGCGGTTTCTTCTTGTGGCGCAGAACGGTGAGATCGGTCAACTCACCGTCACGATGCCCACGCTCCCCGTAATACTTTCCCTCGACCGCGTAGTATGCGACGTCGACGTACGACATATAGGGGCCGACGTTCTTGTAGTTCATCATCCAAAGCGCGCCCGATGCGCCGGCACCGATTCCAAAATAACCGGCGAGATCGTGATTGGCCGGAACGTGTTTGGTATGCAGTTCGTCGTCAAATCCTGTGCAGCTGAGAATGTGCGCCTGCCCTTCACCATCAAATCCGGCAAGCAGAATCGATGCATCCAGCTCGTATGCCAGGCGTAAGGTTCGCACGCGCTCGTAAATGCCGGGGCGCATTCTGCGCGGTGCTTCAGATTGAAAGCTTTCGGTATCGTAGCCTTCCGGGAGCAAGAAGCGCCGCTCGGTATCGCAGACCCATTTTTCGAACATCGTCGCCGACAGATAGGAATCGACGTTTTCGGCCGACAGCGGCCCGCTCGGTAACGCGCGCTTGAGGCGCGCAAAAAGGTCGCCTGCAAGGGAGGGATCCCCCGAAAAAAGGGACCACCAGTCATCATGAACCTGGTCGAGCTTCAGAACTCCATTAAGCTCGCCTTGGCCTACCGAGGAACCGACCGCTTTGTCGGCTACCAGGATAATATGGCTACCGCCAGAGGCGATCGCCGCAATACAGCAACTCATCCCACCTTCAAACAGGCGCAGCAACGAAGACTTATACGCCGGCGTAAGCAGGCCTTCGCGGCTTCTCTCCACATGTGTGGACAAGCCTGTGGAGAAGCTCGCCGGAAACGACTCAGTAATTGCTCAGAAAGGCTTGTGGGGGCGTCGGAATTGCGCTTGTCAAGCCTCGGTTTTTTTCGGTTCATAATTTCGAAAAATCCCGATAAAACCGCCGATTTGCTCCTGTGGATAAGTGCATAAAGTCGTGCATAGCTTCCGCAGGACCGAGCTTTGATTAAGCCAACAGATTGCGCCCTTGCGGGCGGCGGACCCGCTATCTCACACGAGGGACGCAGAGCATGGCGCTTGCGATTGGCTCACCCGACACTTCGAACGAGCTATGGCGCTCGGCCCTTGAAACGCTCGAGCGAAGCTTTTCGAAACCGGTCTTCGAGATGTGGATCAAACCGATGCGCTTCGTTTCCTATCAAGGCAACGAGTTGCATCTGTCGGTGCATAGCAAATTTGCGCAGCACTGGGTGGGGAGCAAGCTGCAAAGCCAAATTATCGACGTTTTACGCGACGCTTTTGGAGCGTCGCTCGAGTTGCGTCTCTCGGTCGTGGAACCGGGGGAGCTGCCGGCGCCCCTTCCCGGTGTCGCGGCGGTCGCGCGCCCTCCCGAAGAGCTGCGCACGGCCAATCTCAACATTCGCTATACGTTCGAAGAGTTTGTGGTCGGCAATTCCAATCGTTTTGCGCATGCCGCGGCGCAGGCCGTGGCAAGTGCCCCAGCGCGGGCCTATAATCCGCTCTTCCTCTACGGCGGGGTAGGGCTCGGCAAAACGCACTTGATGCACGCGATCGGACACCGTGTGTTGCTCGATAACGTTAGCGCCAACGTTGTTTACGTTACGTGCGAAAAGTTCACGAATGAGTTCATCATCGCACTACAAAACAACCGCACGCCCGAGTTCCGCAATCGGTACCGGCAAGTGGACGTACTGCTGATCGACGACATTCAGTTTCTGGCCGGCAAAGAAACTACGCAAGAGGAATTCTTTCATACGTTCAATGCGTTACACGAATCGGGACGCCAGCTCATCATTTCATCAGACCGGCCGCCGAAGGAAATTCAAACGCTTGAATCGCGTTTGCGCTCGCGGTTCGAATGGGGATTACTTACCGATATTCAAGCACCCGATCTTGAAACGCGTGAAGCCATCTTGCGTAAGAAAGCGGAGAGCGAGAAAATCCCCGTGCCCGACGAGGTCACCTCGTTCATAGCGAAAGTCATTCCTTCAAACATTCGCGAATTGGAAGGTGCCCTCATACGAGTCGTTGCGTACGCGTCGCTGACGAAAGCGCCGATTACGATCGACCTCGCAGCGGAAGTTCTCAAGAGCGCCGTGGCCCAAGTTCCGCTCCAGCGTATTACCATCGGTAAGATTAAGGACACCGTCGCCGGCGCCCACGGTTTGACCGTCAAAGAGATGGACAACGGACGACGCGATCAGCGACTGGCTGCCCCGCGCCAAATCGCAATGTATATTGCGACCGAGCTCACCCAATACTCTTTGCCGCAGATCGCGCGGGATTTCGGCAAGAAGGACCACACGACGGTGATGTACGCACGCGATAAGATCAAGGATCAAATGCAGCGCGACGAGGCTTATCGGAACAAGATTCGTCAGCTCATCGCAATGTGCCAGACCCCGTAGCGCGCCGTCCACACTCTTACGCACAGGTAGGCCCGCTCCTCAGGGATAACTCTGCTCCGGCTTTAGCGCTGTGGGGAAGTGGATGGTGCCCGGCTAAGAGTCCACACGTTATACCTGAGCTAAAACGCGATGGACACAAGCAAAACGGCACTTGTCCGCAGAATGCACCGCCCTACTACTGTTACGACTCTCTATATATCTTTATTGCTGAAACGCCCGGGCTGGACAACGGTGGAAAATGAAGTTCAACTGTAATACCAAAGACATCGCGTCGGCCGTCGGTGCCGCGAGCAAAGTCGTCAACCAGCACACGACCGTACCAATACTCTCGAACGTCTTGTTGCAGGCGGACGACGGCAAGATCGCGGTACGTGCCACCGATCTGGAGCTCACGTTCGAGCATGCGTTTCCGGCTGAAGTCGCTGAGGGCGGCTCCGTGACGGTTCCGGCTAAGCTCTTTTCGAGTTACCTTGGCAACCTGCCGAGCGGACTGCTCGAACTGACCGGCACCCCCACTCGGGCAAGCGTTAAGTGCGAGCGCAGTAACTACGATTTCCATGCGCTGCCTGCAGAGGAGTACCCACCGCTTCCCGCAGCCACGCGTGGATCGCACTTTGGTATCGCGGCAAAACGGTTTCGGGACGGCATCGACGCAACGATCTTTGCAGCCTCGAGCGAGGAAGCGCGGGGAGCGGTCCTCATGGGCACGCTCTTGGAAATCGAGGAAGCGAAACTCACGATGGTCGCGACCGATGGCTACCGTTTAGCGCGCTTCTCGACGACCCTGGACGAGCCGATTGGTGGTAGCGAGAAGTATATCGTTCCTTCTCGTGCACTAGCCGAAGTTGCGCGTAATCTCGGCAGCAGCGACCGCATCGCGGTCAACGCGCTCGGCGCGCAAAGCAATCAGCTGCAAATGACGGCAGGAAACGTATCGATAACCGTGCGGCTCGTCGACGGACAGTATCCTAACTACCAGCAGGTGATACCCGCGAAGTTCGATCGCTCCATAACCGTAAACACCGCTTCGTTCATAGGGAGCCTGCGGCGTGCCGAGCTCGTTGCCGGCGATCGAGCCAGTATGGTAAAGCTCGCAATCGCGAATCAAACGCTGATCGTGACGGCGAGCTCCGATATTTCCGGCAATGCGTACGAGGAGTTGGAAATCGAGCAGAGCGGCGAAGATCTCACCATCGCATTTAATGCGCGGTATCTCGTTGAGATCCTCAATCACGTTAAGAGTGACAAGACGGTTGTCGAATTCCTCGGTCCGCTCTCTCCGGCCGCCATTCGGCCGTCCGAACCGCTCGATTCAGGGCAACAACTGTACGTACTGATGCCGCTAAGACAGTAGTTGCTTCTCACACGCGTCGCGCTATCGAACTTCCGCAACTACGCGGCGCTGGATCTCGACCTAGCGCCCGGGCTCAACCTCTTCGTCGGCGCTAACGCTCAGGGCAAGAGCAACTTGCTTGAGGCAATCGCAATGCTCGGAACGGGGAAGTCTTTTCGAACCAGCCGAGACGGCGATGTCGTTCGAACCGGCTTCGATCGCGCCGTCGTCCGCGGCGAAGCCGCCGTTGCTGGTGGAGAGCTAAGCCTGGCCTGCAGTGTTGGCAAGACCGGACGCACGACGCGCAAGTCGTATGCGGTCAACGGACGCGACGTGCGCTATGCCTCTTTTCTTGGAAAGCTGCGGGTTGTGACGTTCGTACCATCCGATTTGCAATTGACGACCGGCCCACCGAGTCTACGCCGTGCTTTTCTCAATACGGCGCTGGCGCAGGACGAACCACGCTATTATCGCGACCTCGCCCGCTATCGAACCGCGCTCACGCAAAAAAACGCGCTCTTGCGCTCGGCCGATCACATCGACGAAGATCTGCTCGAGGTGTACGACCGAACGCTCGTGGAGGCGGGTACCCAGCTCGTTGTGGCTCGAGCGCAGTTTGTAGAGGTACTGGCTGCCGCTGCGGCGCTCGCGCATCGTGGTTTTGCCGGCGGCCAAGAGCAGTTGGAAGTCGCGTACGACCCAGATGTCACGTACGATACGCCAGCGCCTGAGTCGATACAGACAGCGTTTTGGGCGCGCCTGCGCCACGTCGCCGAATCCGAGCGCCTGCGGAAGACGGCCGTAGCTGGGCCACATCGCGACGATGTACGCCTGCTTCTCGACGGCATGCCCTTGGGTACGTTCGGCTCGCAAGGTCAGCAGCGGACGGCGGTGCTGGCGCTCAAGGTTGCCGAATATAGCGTCATGCATGAACGCGCTGCGCAGGCACCACTACTCTTACTCGACGACGTGCTCTCCGAGTTGGACGTCCAACGCTCATCGGCGTTCTTGCGCAGCGTCGGAGATTACGAGCAAGCATTTGTTACGGCGACCCACGCGCCCGACGGAGTACAGCAACGCATTGCTCTTTACGCAGTCGACGATGCGCGCGTACGCGCACAGGTTCAGGCGTGCTAACGCGCATTGCCAACGCACTCGGCCAGTGGCGACCGCCCGCAGGTGCGGCCGCACGAGCTCCGATCGTTCTCATTGGTGCGGGCTGGCGCGAGATCGTCGGGGACGATGTCGCCGCGCATAGCCATCCGACGCATCTTGGCGATGGTACCCTTTCGATAACGACCGTCTCCAGCGCGTGGAGTCACCAGCTCAGCATGCTCTCTGAGGAAATCCTTCGCGCCGTGCGCGCGCGCTTACCCGGCTTGGAGCTGCGCCAACTGCGCTTTCGCGTCGGGAAGCTGCGCCGCCGCATGGCAACCCCCTTGGGCGTACGACCGCCGGCAGCGCCGACGGGACGCGCCGGCGCACGTGCACCGGCGGCCTCGGTGTACGAGGCGGTCGAGCGTTTTCGCATCGACGTTGACGAGAGTGGGCGGGCCAAACGTGCCGCCGGGTGGAAGGGTTGTAGCCGGTGTGGCGCCTTCGTCGCGCCCGGCACCGGCATGCTCTGTACGGTCTGTGAAAACGCGCTGCAACGGCAACGTGCCGACGATGCAGCGCGATTGCTGTACGAAGCGCCATGGCTTGGGTACGCAGGCACTGCCGCGCTTGTCGATGGCTTATCGGTAGAGGAGTACGAGTCGATCCGCGCACGTTTGCTCAGTGAATGGTGGCAGATGCTGTCACGGGCCGGTGCGGCTAACCGGCTGTCGGCGGATGCGCGCGAGCGATCGATTGCGAGCTCGTACGTCATTTTGCGCAGCAAGCTGCAGCCCGAAGCTATCGCTCCGGCGACGGTTCGAAACGTACTGGGGGACGAGCTGCACGACTTAATTTACGGAACGGAACGAAACTAACGAATGTCGAGTAACTACACGGGCGAACATATCGAAGTCCTCAAGGGACTCGACGCGGTGCGCAAACGGCCGGGGATGTACATCGGGAACACGGCCGAACGGGGATTGCATCAGCTGGTTTATGAAGCGGTTGACAACGCCGTGGACGAAGCCCTTGCGGGGTACGCGCACACCGTCGTGGTGACGCTACATCGCGATGGTTCGTGCGCGGTCGAAGACGATGGTCGCGGCATCCCGGTCGATACCTCCGTCGCCGGCGAAAAACTGCCGGCGGTCGAAGTCGTCATGACGATGCTGCACGCCGGTGCCAAGTTCGGCAAAGGCGGCTATAAGGTTTCCGGAGGCTTACACGGCGTCGGAATTTCCGTAGTTAACGCGCTTTCGGAGTGGATGATCACGCGGGTCAAGCGCGACGGCAGCCTCTGGGAAATGAGGTTCGAGCGCGGTAAGACCACGGAGAAGCTCAAGAAGATCGGAAGGACCGAGGAGACAGGGACGCTGCAATGGTTCAAACCTGACACGCAAATCTTCGAAGTCACCGAGTTTCACTGGGACATTCTGCAGAAGCGGTTGCGCGAGCTCGCTTTCCTCAACCGCGGCCTTTCGATAACGCTGCGAGACGAACGGGGCGACGCGCCGCGCGAGCGCACCTACAAATTCGACGGCGGCATCGTCTCGTTCGTTGAATGGCTTAACGAGAAAAAGGATCCGCTGCACCCCATTCTCTCCACGCATTCCGAGCGAGACGGCGTTGACGTTGAAGTGGCCATGCAGTATACGGACACATACGCGGAAACAATCTTCGCGTATGCAAACAACATTAATACGATCGAAGGCGGCATGCATCTCTTGGGCTTCCGCACGGCCGTGACCAATGCGGTAAACGCCTACGCTCGCAAGCGCGGGATGCTCAAAGACTCGGAAGGGTCGCTCTCAACCGACGACATCCTGGAAGGGCTCACCGCGGTCGTTTCAGTGAAACTGCAAGACCCGCAGTTCGAGGGGCAGACTAAGACCAAGCTCGGCAACAACAGGGTGCGCAGCATCGTCCACAATTTGGTCAACGAGCGACTCGAGTTCTTCTTCGAGGAAAACCCCAAGTATGCGCGGGCGATTATCGACAAGTGCATGCAGGCGCAGCGCGCGCGTGAAGCCGCCAAGAAAGCGCGCGATCTTTCACGTCGCAAGAATGCGCTCGAGGGATCGGGCCTTCCCGGCAAGCTTGTCGACTGCAAAAACACCAATCCATCCGAAAGCGAGCTGTTCTTGGTCGAGGGTGACTCGGCCGGTGGAACCGCCAAGGGTGGCCGCGATCCGAATACCCAAGCGATTCTGCCCTTACGCGGTAAGATTATCAACGTCGAAAAGGCGCGCCTCGACAAGGTGCTGGCGAACGAAGAAATTCGAACGATGATTACGGCGCTGGGGACGGGCTTCGGCGACGAGTTCAACTTGCAGAAGCTGCGCTACCATAAGATCATCATCATGACCGACGCCGACGTCGACGGTTCGCACATCCGTACGCTGCTGCTGACGTTCTTTTACCGGCAAATGAAGCAGCTCGTTGAAGATGGGCACGTCTTCATCGCGCAGCCACCGCTCTACGGCATAAAGAAGGGCAAGAAGCAATGGTGGGCGTTTAACGAGTCGGAGCTCAAATCCATCGTCGGCGAAGACGGCAAAGAGTTTACCATTCAGCAATACAAGGGTCTTGGTGAGATGGACGCGGAGCAACTGGCGGAAACGACGATGGAAGTCGGTAACCGGCGCCTCAAGCAGATCACGGTGGAAGACGCGGTCGAAGCCGAGCAGATCTTTACCGATTTGATGGGCGACAAAGTGGAACCCCGTAAGCAGTACATCTTCGACTACGCGAAAAGCGTGAAGAATCTAGATCTCTAACCCGGGCGTAAGGCCGAGGGCAGGTTCGCCCGGCGCGGTCCCGCAACGACTCCGTTAATGCGCAAGCGCTGGCTCCTCGGCGTTATCGCGATGGCGGTCGCGGTCGGACTTGTGGCTGCTAAGCGTCACGAGGTAGTGCGCTTTGCGATCGCCGAGGGTGCCAGCCTTGCAAGCGGCTATACCGTTCGATTAACCGATGAGCACATCGGCATCGATCGAGCGACGCTGTACGGGGTTGCGGTCTCGCATAGCGGAGAGCCGCTGCTCGACGCCGGCCGTGTTGATATCCGCTATTCGCTGCGCGATCTCTTTCCCGGAAGCCGGCATCGATTCGGCCTGACGGGCATCGATATCACCAATGCGAAGCTCACCATCGTCAAATTTCCCGACGGCAGTTACAATTTCATCATTCCATCGGGTGGGCCCTGGCAAGCGCACGTGCCGCGGCCGGTCAACAACGTTCCGATTCGTTTTGCGCTGCGCATGCACGATGCAGCCCTCGAGCTGCGCGAGCCCAAAGCGTACGATCCGAGCGCCAAAGCGGTGAGGATTCGGGACTTCAACGTCGACGCTTCGATCGATAGCGCAAACCGCACGCAGTATCACGCGCGAGGCGTCTTTGCGCAGCAAGTCGACGAGCCGTTTACGATCGCCGGCCTCATCGACGCGGAGCGAAGTTTCGCGATGCATCGTGCGCGAGCCGAGCGATTTCCGTTGCGTGCGCTGGCCAACTACTTTGCCGACACGCCGGTCGTGCGCATCCTCGCCGGTCATGCAAGAAACTTTGACGCGCGGCTCTACTCGCTTGAAGTAGCGCCGAATGCTCCGACGAACTACCATGTGAACCTCAACCTCGACGTCTACGACGGGCGCCTCGCGCTTTCGTCGCTTGCCGAACCCCTCGAAAACATCCGTGGACATCTGCAGCTCGTCGATAACGCATTTTTTCTGCGGCGCGTCGACGGTACGCTAGCCGGTATTCCCCTGCGCGTCACCGGCGGAATCTACGATTTGACCGGCCAGTTGACCGGAGGCGCCAAGCTTCGCTTGGGCATTAGCGGCACCGGTGATCTGCGCAACCTGCGCCACGCCTTTTCATTTACCCGCGATCAGCCGATTTCCGGACGCATCACGTTGGGGGTTCTCGTGGAAGGGCCGATCGAGAATCCGCTGATCGTCGCCCAAGGTCGCGCGCTGCACACCGTGTATCGTAAACTACCCTTCGATGCGCTCGAAGCGGGCATCATCTATCGCGACAACCTACTCGCGTATGCTCCATTGCACGCATATTACGGCGGTACCGAGGTTGGCATTCGCGGAACCATGGCGTTGAAAAAACACGTGCACTCGGAACTAGCGGTGCACATCACCGGCTCGGCGGACCGCTTGCCATACCTCGACGAAATGCTGGGACGCGAGCCGATCCTCGTCGACGCGGCCGCGACCGGTGACGATCTGCTGTTTCATTTGCGTGGGGCCGCTGCTTCAGCGCGCGGTGAGTCGCGCGTTGCGGCCCTGCTCGAGCTCAATGCGGACGGGACGGCGAGCGTCGATCCGTTCTGGTTCCATACGGCACGCGGCGATTTCGACGGCGGTTATTACTTGGACCGGCCGCACAACACCAGCGGCTTCTGGGCGATGGGCGGCAATCTGCGGATGCGCGAACCGACGTACAAGGCCTTCCCTGGAATCGATCTTCCCGAGATGCCGAGGGTAAACGGCCGCGCCGTGAGCGTAGCAATGGCGGGCGGAGGAGCGGGGAAGAACCTTGTTCTCGCCGGCCTGGTTACGGGCGATCGCACCGAGATCGCGGGCGTGCCGTTCAACCGCATCAACGCAGCTTTCGCAGGAACGCTTTCCAACGCGGCAATGAATCTGTTACAAGCTTCGGGACCGTGGGGAACGTTCAACGGCAACGGCGCGTTCTCGTCGCAAGCGTTCGTCGCACGCGGCCGCTACCGCGGAACGTTTGAAGGGTTGCAGCCGTTCTTGGGAAGCGCGATCCCGGGACACGGTGCGCTCGCCGGCACCGCCGGGATTGCTGTGGAAGGCAATCACATCATCGTGCAAGGCGTCGATCTCGCGATGCGGCACGCGACGCTGCACGGCATTCCAATCGACCGCGCCAGCATCACTCTTTCCGTCGAAGGACCCAATTTGCGTGTCTATTCTGCGCACGCACGCGCCGCCGGCGGAGACGTCGTAGCGGCTGGAACGTTTTCGAGTGCAGCGCCCGTAAGAAATTCCAAAGCGCTCGCTCTAACCGTGACGGATCTCGATACGGTGCAGCTGCACGGCATCGGATTGCCTTTTGATACCGGACGACTGTGGGCGAGCGGCGATCTCTCGCCCGGAGCGCCAATTCCGACATTTGAAGGCGGCGTTGCCATCGCACGCGGTCGCATGCAGCAGTACGCCATTTCGGGCGATGGCGACGTTCATCTCGAGGGCGACGCAGCCCATCTCGATCGCATGCTGGCCTCGCTCGGCCCCTCGTTTGGATTCGTGAACGGGGATATCGGATCGCTGAGCTCCGGTTCGCCGTCGTATGCGCTGAACACCGACATTCCGGCAGGTCCGGTTGCGGCCACGCTGCGTGCGCTCGCGTTGCCGACGTACGAGACGGACGGGACGTTTAACGCTCGGCTGCATTTGAGTGGGCGCGGCGTCGCGCCCAGCGTGACCGGTTCCCTCGGCGTTCCCGGAGGCGACGTCAACGGGCTGGCGTTTGTCGATGGTGCAGCGGCACTCTCTGCCGACACATCCGGGGTTTCCATCGGCAACGGTAACGTGCTCGTCGGCACGACGTCTGCCGGATTTAGCGCGGTCCAGCGCTCGAATGAAAACGAGGTGCGCGTCGTCGCAGCGCATGCGCGCCTGGAAGATTTCGACAATTTCTTTGACACGGGCGATACGTTAGATGGTTCGGGAAGCGTGCGCCTCGCAGCCGCTGCGCAGCGCGGACGCCTGACCACCAGCGGCGACATCGACCTGACCGCATTTCGCTATCGCAACTTTCCGATCGGCAACACGCGTGCTATTTGGTCGAGCGCGCGAAACGTCGTGCGCGGATCGCTGTTGGTCGGTGGGAACGAGGGCACGTTGCACGCTCGAGGGTCGATCGGCGTTGCAGCGGCGGGGAACTTCAGGTCGGCATTGATGCGCTCGCGGTACGATCTGACAGCCGGCATTGCGCATGTGGATCTGTCCTTCTGGGTGCCGGCGCTCGGTTTTTATAGCCTGCCGGTCACCGGCCGGGCGTCAGGCGAAGCCACCGTACGCGGAGCGTTTCCGTTCGCGCAATTGCGCGCGAGCGGCCAGGTCGACGAGGGTACGTTGGGGCCTTTGGAATTGCAAACGGCGAAATTCAATCTTCATTCAATAGGCCGGCGCATTGCACTCGACGACGCCGAGTTGCGAACGTCCGGCTTAACGGCCTCCGCGCACGGGACCTTCGGATTGCGGCCGAAGGACCCGGTCGAACTGCAAGTGCAGGCGGCAACGCAGGATTTACCCGAGCTGCTGTATCGCGTCGCGCGCGTGCGCCTGCCCGTCAGCGGCTCGTTCGAATCGACATTGTCGATCGGAGGCACGACATCGGCGCCGACTTTTGCGGCGGGATTGGACGGTACGAACGTTCAGGCGTACGGCATCGGCATTCCCTCGCTCTTCGGTGAGGTGCGGTTGAACGGAAACAAATTGGTGATCTCCAACGCCGGCGCAAGCTTCACGCGTGGAGAGGCGACGCTCGCCGGATCGCTTCCGCTCGAGCTTTCGCCGCTGCGCGTCGGTCCGCCGACGCAGCCGATGAGCTTCGACGTCGATGTCGTCGATCTCGATCCTGGGATTCTCGACGCGCTGCTCGGCAGCAACAGCAAACTAGCCGGTGCGATTGACGGCCATTTTGGATTATCCGGAACGGCGGGTGAGCCGATCGTGCTTGGGCACGCCTCGCTTTCGAATGGCTCGTATGTCAGCGATCTGGAGCATATTCCGATTACGCGTGCCGCCGGAACGCTCGCCTTCAACCGAACCAACGCGACGTTCTCACGCGTCTCGGCGCAGCTTGGAGCCGGCAGCGTCGCCGGCTCGGGGAGCGTGCAGTTCGGGAGAGGTCATCGCGCCGTCTCATTCGTCATCAAAATGCTGGCAAAAGGTGCTCAGGTCGATTTGCCGGCCTACGGTAACGGAACCATCGATGCCGATCTTGCGCTGACCAAAACGCCGTCCTCACAGGCTCTGCTCTCCGGCGAGGCAACCTTGAGCAATGCCACGCTTCCGTTTGCGGCCTTCGTCAATGCGGCGCAAAACGCGTCGGGACACGCGGTGCCGCCACTGGCCCTCGCCTTTGATTTGCGCGCCACGGCGGGCAAGAACGTTCGCGTGCGAGGAAGCGGATACGGCGCCGGCCTCGACATCGGCGCCATCGGTTCGGCACATCTCGCCGGGACGCTGCGCTCTCCAACGCTGGATGGCGGCTTTGAATCCAGCGGCGGCACGCTAACCTATTTCGATCGCGCATTTCGGGTGCAACAGGCAAGCGTCACGTTTGATCCGGCCGGCGGTTTGCTGCCGACGATTCACGCGGTGGGAACAACGAGTGTCGTGAATCCCGATCCCGACCGCGCACGCAATCCGTACGGGACGGCGCAGATAACGATTACCGTTGACGGTCAGATCGAAAATCTGAAGATCGCGTTTAACACGATTCCACCTGGTTACACACGCGAACAGGTGATCGCGATGCTCGCGCCGTTCGGCGGGTTCTTGGGTGGAATCGCGTACAACAGCGCGAGTGCGCTGCAAGTACAATCCCCGGGTGGCATCACGCCGTTAGGCGCACTCAACCCGGTGCCCGGCATTTACGACTTGCAGCGCAACGGCACCATCACCGTCGGTCAAGAAGCCTTCAACCTCCTCAACGCACAGTTTACTGCGGGCTTGCTCGCTCCCGTAGAAAGTGCCCTAGGGCAAGGGCTCGGACTCTCGAACGTCAACTTAACCCTCGGATACTACGGCAACGTCGGCGTGCAAGCGACGCGCGTGCTCGGGAAAGCCGTGAGCGCCGTGTATGCCACAACCTTCGGATTGCCGCAAGTGCAATCGTTCGGCATTCAGATCCAGTCCAGCGAATATACCTCCGCGACGCTGAGCTTCTTCTATCAAAACGGCCCGACGAGGATTCTCGCAACCCCAACCTCTACCGCCTTGGGCTACAACCAAGACCTATTGCTGGGTCAGCCGATCTTCGGCACCAGCGGCTTCAGCTTCAAACTGCAGCGTTATTTTTGAGGAAATCAGTGAAGAGCCTAAGGAGAGCCTTTTGTCGCATTGCTATTGGATTAAGGTCAAGCTCAGTCTCCGGGAGAACGGCAAGGACC
Organism: Vulcanimicrobiota bacterium; assembly: GCA_963752765.1. Lineage (GTDB taxonomy): Bacteria > Vulcanimicrobiota > Vulcanimicrobiia > Vulcanimicrobiales > Vulcanimicrobiaceae > JAFAHZ01. Next base: position 223,782 of record CAVVZD010000003.1, on the reverse strand, counting down.
AGGGTAACGCAAGGCGAACACGCCCGGGCCCTTCATTACGTCGCTTCGAGGAAGAAAACGTTTTCGCATGACCTTTAACCTTCGGCGGTGCGTCGTTGCACTGACAAGGTGGGCGGGAGCACTGCTCGCGCTGATCCTGTGCGTCAGCCTCATCGTTGCCCCCGCATCCTCGGCCACGAATCCGACAATCGTGTCCGTGGACGTGACCGGAAACCTTCACGTCCCCATGCAGACGATCTTGGCGGTCGTCCAGGCTCGACCGGGGGAACCCTACGACCCGCGTATCGTGCAGGAAGATCTTGCGCGCATTAACGCGCTGGGTTACTTTGCCGACATCGCGCCGCCGCTGGTTCGAGCGCGGCCGGGCGGCGTCGCCATCACGTACCGCGTGATCGAAAACCCGGTGCTGTCGAAGATTGTCTTCAGCGGCAACGCAAAGGTTCCAAGCGATACCCTCTCGGCGCTGATGGACCTCTCGGTCGGGCAAGTCTTCAACTCGAACACGTTCCGAGAAGACGTTCTCAAAATCAATAACTATTACGAGCGCATTGGTTACGGCGGCCAGGTGCCGTCGCACGTCAAGAACCTCGATCTCAATCCGCAGACCGGCGTGCTGACGCTCGACATTCAAGAGGGGCTCGTCGTGCGCCACATTCTCATCGGCGGCGACCCGTTGCTCCCGCCCAGCCTCATTCTGCCCGCGCTTTCGCTCAAGCCCGGCACGGTGTATTCAGACGAAGTGCGCGACTCGGACTCCAAAGCGCTGCAGAAGCTGTACGAGGACAAGTTTCACCTCGAGCTCGGTAACTTTGAAGGCGGGATCGATCCCTCGTCCATCGATTTGAAAACCGGTACGGCCGACGTCAAGTACAATATTTACGTCGCGCGCGTGGCGGTGGTCGAGATTACCGGCAACTCGCGAACGAAGGATTACGTCGTCCGGCGAGAGCTGCGCGTTCGGCCGGGCATGGTGCTCAACACCGATGCGATAAAGCGCGATTACGAGCGGCTCAATGCGCTCGGTTTCTTCTCGAAGATCGATCCCGACGTCAAGCCCGGGCCCGATCCGAAGAAACCGCAAGACGTTACCCTTGTTTGGCGCGTTACCGAACAACGCACTGCGCAGGCTTCCGTGGGTTTCGGATATTCGGGCGGCTTAACCGGCCAAGGACTCTATGGAACGCTCGGGTTTTCGGACAACGATCTGCACGGCACGGGCAACTCGGCTTCGATACAGTTCGAAAAAGGCGCGCGTACGGGGGTTGCCCAGATATCGGCATCGGTTCCGTATCTCGGCAGTACGCCGCAATCGAGCCGCTACAGCCTGGGCGGCACGCTCTTTACGAATAGCTCGACGTATTACTATCCGATTTACGCCGTATCGACAAACGGCGTCAGCATCCCGTCGCCGACGGGTACCGCCGCCCCGATCCCGGTAACGCTCTATCCAACCTCGACCTCGTCGCTCATCAGCAACGTCGTAGCGACAAGCGAATCGAGCGCAACGGGAGGTTCGGCGACGATCGGGCGGCGCTTGAGCGACTACACGCTTCTGACGGTGCAAGCAGGCGCGCAGACGATACGGTACAGCACAGACGTCCCGTCACCGTATTATTTTCAGGGGAATCAACCCAATATTCTCGTGGGACCAACGCCGTCACCGATCAACTCGTCGACCAGTCCTTACGGCGGCTCGTTCGGCATCTCGGCCTCTTCCGTTGCGAACGTCAACACCGGAGCTCCCTACAAGCTCGACACGGCGACGGTAGGGCTAACGACGACCACGCTCGACGATCCTTTCAATCCACGTGTCGGCATCAACGGCAGTCTTGCGACGCAGTTTTCGGTGCCGGCCTTCGGGTCGAACTTCTCGTTTACGTCGACGACCCTCAACATTGCCAAGTTCTTTCCCATTCTCAAGTCGGCAACGCTCGGCGTTCACGGCGCTGTGTATGATTCGACCGGCGTCATCCCGCCGAGCTCGCTCTACACGTTCTCCGACCAGCAAATGCGCGGATACAATCAAGTTTTCTACGCGACCAACGCGTTTCTGGGGCAAGTCGAGCTGCGGCAGCCGCTCGCCGTCGATCGGCGCATCACCCTAGCGGTTTTTGTCGACGAGCTCGACTACCGGATTCGGGGCGCGTATCCGCTGCTCGATCCGTATACGAACCGTATCGTCGGGTATCCGGGCGATTGGGCGCTCTACGGAGACGCGGGGTTCGGCATCCGCTTTGACGTACCGCAACTGGGGCTGCACACCGTCCGCATCGATTTTGCCAGGGGCGCGAACGGAACGCACACGAGCTTTGGAATCGGTCAAAGCTTCTAAAAGCAACTAAAAGAGGTTCATGAAAAAAAGATTTTTCCGGTTTGGGCTTTCGGCGGCGCTCGTACTGTCGCTCGTCGCTCCGGCCGCAATCGCGGCCGACCTCAGTGACGTCGGATACGTCGATCAGGCGGCACTGGCAAATCTCACCCCGTTCGTCAATGCAAATCGTCAGTTGGCGGCGTACAAGCAAGCACTCGACGCGCAATTTAATTCAGCGATTCGCGGCGCGAAGAGCGACGCCGACAAGCAGCGCATTTCGATGCAGTTTCAGCAAGCCTACAGCGACAAGCAGCACGAAATCGCCGGACCCCTCTTTACGCGCGCCCAGCTTGCAATCGCTCAAGTAAGCGCGGCGCGCAATCTCTCGGTCGTCGTGGACAAGCGGATCGTCATCTACGGCGGACAAAACATCACCCGTGACGTGGAAACGCTCTTTTCCAGTGGTCAGGCCATCTCGCCGCCGGCTGCCTCCCCGCCGCCGTCGGAGATCGGTTTCGTCGATCAGAGCGTTCTCGACGGTCTGCCGAAAGTCAAGGCCGCCAATGACCAGATGAACCAGTTCGCCTCGACGGAGCGTGCGATTTACGCGCCCAAGATCGCGCAAGCCAGGAGCGATGCCGAAAAGCAACAGATCTATCAAGAGTTTAACAAGGCGCTCACCGACAAACAACAGCAACTCCTCAATCCTCTGGTAGACCAGACGAAAACGGCTACCGCCGACGTGGCTAAGAAGAAGAATATTCTCCTCGTTATCGATCGCGCCGACGTCATTTATGGAGGAACGGACATCACCGCCGATGTCCAAAATGAGCTCACCAAGTAATTTGAGATGGCCGGCGGCTGCGCTGTTCCTTTTCGCTTGGCTGACGAGCGGGTGTGGGATTAACGTACACTCCTCTTCAATACGCGGAATGGGTTACGTGCGCGTCGACGAGGTCGTTAAACACCACCCTCTGTACTCGCAACTGGGTCAACTCGACGATGCCATTGCAGCGATCAATCTGCAGGCTGCGGCGCCTCACGTTCCCTTAAGCGCGTCGCAAATAGCGCAGCAGACGCAAGAACTGAATCGTGAGTTGCAAGCCGCACAGCTTCGCGCGAATAAGATTCTCGCGCAAAAGCAGCAAGATTACGGCAGGCGCGAGCAGCAAGCGGTTTCAGCGGCACTCGCGGCTGCCGGGGTAAGCGGCGCGGGTGCGTACGCGGCGCAGCAGCTCAGCGCAACGTCGGCGCAGCAGGCACAACAAGCCGCCGCTGCCGCCAATCAAGATTTTATGGCGTATCAGCAGAGCGTCATTTCCGCGGACAACGCGGCCGCGTCGTCGATCGCGCGGCAACTTCAGCTGCAAGCCCAGCAAAAATATCGTGCCAAGGCCCAACAGCTCGAACAGCAAGAGACGGACCTTTCCCTGCGGCTGACACAGCAGGACGCAACCCAGCGCCTCGCCATTCGAACGCGACTTTCCAATCTGGCCCTCGACGACAGCACGCGCAAGCAACTCCAATCGCAGCTGGCTGCGCTGGATGCGAAGGAAGCGAACGCGCTTTCGGCGCAACGCCGAACCGACGCAGCCTCGCTGGCTCAGTACCGCCAGCAGCTCGACGCTCAAACCGGCAATGCGATCCGCCAACAAGTCGGCCGGGTTCAGTCGGAAACCACGGCTAAACTGCAGGAACGCCGTAACGAAGTGGGGGCGCAACTGCGCAGCCTAGGGCCGCCGCCGCTACCGTCAAACCTACCGGCTGGAGTCCAGTCCAAGATTGCTCTCATCCATCGGCGCTTTACGGCGGCCTTCCAGCAAGACGCGCAGAAGACCATCGACGACTATAGCGCAACCAAGGCGGATCTCGATCGCCAGTTCGCGGCGTTGCACGGCGCCGACGTTGGCGCCACGGGGGCGGCCGCAAAAGAACTAGACGCGTTGCAAAAGCGTCGCGACGACCTCTATAAGGAGATCGTCGACCAGATCCAGCGCGAAGCCGTGCGCATCGCGAAGGACCAGGGATTTACCATCGTCTTCGTTGGAGTCAATGCCGCCACGGGCGGTTACGACCTGACGAACGAAGTCACCAAAGACGTTGAAAGCTTGCACGAGTGAAGAAGACGAATACAATCATCATCGGCGCCCTGGCGGCGGCGCTCTTGGCCGGATGCGGCACGTCCAGTCCCATCGGATTGGTTGACGTTGGGCGCATCGTCGCGAATTGGCCTGAGTACCAAGCGTACCAAAGCCAACTCTTGACCGACGAGCAACGGATTGCCGGGGGGCGGGGAAGCAACGCGCAGAAGCAGCGGGCCGCGCTCGCGCTGCAACGCAAGTACGCGAGAATCACCGATCAGTTGACCGCGCAGATTCGCGACGCTGCAACGAAGATCGCGACGCAAAAGTCGCTCAAACTCGTCGTCACCCGCGAGGGCATCGGCTACGGCGGCGTTGATATCACGCCCGACGTCGAGAAGAGCCTCAACATCACCGAGAAGGCATCGCCGGCCCCAACAGGTCATTAGTTCCCCGATGCTGGGAACGCTGCGGGAATTGGCGGATCGCCTGGGCGGGCGGGTCGTGGGCGACGCCGAGGTTACCATTGAAAGCATCGCCGCCGTTGAGGATGCCGATTCTACAGCGTTAACCTTTGCGACCAGCGAGAGTTTTCTCGCCGCCGCACTTGCCAGCAAAGCGGCAGCCGTGCTCGTTGACGAGTCGCTATATACCGGTGCGAAGAATAAACCGTTGCTCGTCGTCGAGAATGCTCGCTATGCTCTCGCGCAGCTCTTAAGAGCGCTACGCCCGGCGCGGCCACAAGGGCCCTTCGTACACGAACGCGCCGTCGTAGAACCCAGTGCGCACCTCAGCGCCGGGGTTTACGTCGGTGCAATGGCATATATTGGCAACGGAGCGCGTGTCGGGGGTGGCAGCGTCATCGCTTCGGGCGCATACGTGGGTGCTGAGGCATCGACCGGTGAGGAAGTATGGCTGCATCCCAACGCCTCATTAATGGAGCGCTGCCGAATCGGCGATCGCGTCGTGCTCCACGCCGGTAGCGTTATCGGCAGCGAAGGTTTCGGCTGGGCGTTCATCGATGGACGGCTCGAGCGAATTCCCCAGATCGGAAACGTTGTCTTGGAAGACGACGTCGAGGTCGGCGCGAACGCCTGTATCGACCGTGCGCAAACGGGCAGTACGTACGTCGGAGCCGGAACGAAAATCGACAACCTCGTACAAATCGGTCACAATTGCAGAATCGGCAAGCACTGTGCGCTGGCAGCGCTGACCGGTCTGGCCGGCTCGACCGTCATCGGCGACTACGTCAAAGTCGCGGGTCAAGTAGGATTCAGAGGCCACATGAGCGTCGGTTCACGCGTCACGATTGCCGGTCAATCGGGTGTTTGGGGCAACGTGCCCGACGGCGCCACCGTATCAGGAAATCCGGCGCGCGATCACCGCGAAGATCTGCGCCGCGAGGTCATGATTCGCCGATTGCCCCAGCTCATTTCGCGCGTGGACGCGTTGGAACGGCGTCTCGGAAAAAGCGATTCATGATCGAGCAAAAGACGCTGCGCACGTCGCTGCGCTTTGAAGGTCACGGACTGCACACGGGAGCGGCAGCCTTCGTTGAGGTCAAGCCGGCACGCGTCGACACGGGCCTCGTCTTCGTCCTTGCGCGGGCTGCGGGCTCACCGGTTCGCGTACCGGCGCTGGCCGAAAACGTTATCGATACATCGCGAGCCACGGTATTGGGACGAGACGATGTCACCGTGTCTACCACGGAGCACTTGTTATCAGCGCTCTTCGGGATGGGCGTGACGAACGCTGAGATTTTCGTAGACGGGCCAGAAATCCCAAGCGCCGACGGAAGCGCCCGCACTTTTGTCAGCGCCATTGAAACGGCAGGCCTCGAGTCGCAAGGCCGTCCGCAAACGCAGCTGTCCGTAACCGAACCCTCCGTCGCGCAGAGCGGCGATCGCATGGTTGCAGTCCTGCCGTCGCCGGCGTTTCGCGTTCGTGTCGTCGTGGATTTTCCCGCACCGATTGGTACGCAGTACCTATACGGCGAGATCGACCCTCGGTTCTATCGGGACGAAATCGCGGCGGCGCGAACGTTCGGCTACCTGCATGAGGTTGAAGGCCTGCGCTCGCGAGGCCTCGCGCTTGGCGGCACGCTTGAGAATGCGCTGGTGTTTTCTGCGGACGGTCCGATGCAACCATTGCGCTGGGACAACGAGGTCGTGCGCCACAAAGTGCTCGATCTCATCGGCGATCTTGCGCTGCTGGGGGCGTGGCCTCAGTGCGAGATCGTCGCGATTAAGAGTGGGCACGAGCTGCACGCGGTAGTAGCACGGGAACTTCGCAAGCGCATCCGGGCCACTCCTACGGTTACCGCGAGCTAATTCTGGAGGCATATGTCCGAGCTTGACATCCGGCAGATCATGGAGATCCTGCCGCACCGCTACCCGATGCTGCTGATCGACCGGATTCTCGAATACGAACACATGGTCCGGGCCCGCGGTTATAAGAACATTACGTATAACGAACCGATGTTTACCGGACACTTTCCGGGAAACCCGGTACTGCCCGGCGTTTATACAATCGAAGCGATGGCGCAGCTCGGTGGTGCCATGGTGCTCGAACCCGGCGATCATTCCCGGAAACTTCCTTATTTGGCAGGAATCGATAAAGCGAAGTTTCGGCGGCCGGTTATTCCCGGAGATCGGCTCGATATGGCGGTAACGATGCTGCGTCACAAACGCAATATCGGATGGGTCGGTGCGGAGGCTACCGTCGACGGGCAGTTCGTCTGCTCGGCTGAATTAATGTTTTCAATCTCCTCGGATTGGCGTATGGTTGGCGGTGACGCTTCGGTTTTGCATCTCTAGAAAGTCAGCGTTTTGATCCATCCGACCGCTATCGTCCATCCGAACGCCCAGATCGAAAGACAAGCGGAGATCGGCCCCTATTGTATTGTTGGCGAGAACGTGTCGATCGGGCCGGGTACGATCCTGCAGTCGCACGTCGTCGTCAACGGCTGGACCGAGATCGGTGGGCAATGTCAAATCTTTCCCTTTGCGACCATCGGAGCGGCTTCGCAAGATCGCAAATATACGGGCGAGCGCGCGTTCACAAGGATCGGAAGCGGAACCATCATTCGCGAGTACGTCAGCATACAGCGCGCGACGGGGCACGACGAAGTGACCGCGGTCGGGAAGGACTGCTTGCTGCTCGCCTACGTCCACATCGCGCACAACTGCGTTTTGGGAAACGGCGTTACGATGAGCAATTTGGCGCAACTCGCTGGTCACGTCGAGGTCGGAGATTACGCGACGATTGGGGGCCAAGCCGGCGTGCACCAATTCACCCGCATCGGTCGGTACGCGATGATCGGCGGTGCCACCAAACTCACCAAAGACGTGCCGCCGTTCTTTTTGATCGAAGGCAATCCCGCGCAACCATACGGACTCAATAGCGTCGGATTACGCCGAGCCGGCTTCTCCGTCGCAGAGCGAAACGAGATCAAGCACTTTTACAAGCACCTGTACAATCCTAAAATGAACGTATCGCAAGCCATTGAAGCGATGCGGGCTGAGGTCGCAACCGATCCCGGGCGCGAGATTATCGCTTTCTTGGAGACTCCATCCGAGCGCGGCGTCCTAAAATAGTTGAAGTACTTCTTTTCGACCGGCGAGCCATCCGGAGAGAGTAGCGCGGTTTTGCTTGCGAAAGCGATTGTCGCGATCGACTCTCAAGCGCAATTCGAAGGCATCGGCGCGCAGCGAATGCGCGAGGCCGGCTTTACGCTGTGGCGCGATCACACCGGCTGGGCAAGCATGGGTCCTCTGGCTGCGATTCCGCGCATCCCGAAGCAGCTCGTTACGATGTGGCTGACCGCCTTTCACATCGTCGAGAGCAAACCCGATCTCGTCGTATTGGTCGACTACGGTGTGTTCAATCTGCGATTGGCTTCAGCGCTGCGACGGCTCCGGTACACAGGACCAATCCTCGATATGTTTCCCCCGGGAACCTGGCTCGATAATGCAGAGAAAGCTCGCCAGGTCAGCGCGCTTACCGTTCCGCTCACTGCCTTTGAGCATCAGTTTCGCTTCTATCGCCGACTGGGTTTCGAGATTGCCTACTTCGGTCATCCGCTCGCAGGTCAATATGCCATGCGTCCGTCGCGGCCTCTGCCGCCGCTCGATGCAGGCACGGTGGCGCTGCTTCCCGGAAGCCGTAGCGGTGAGCTTCGCTTTCACCTTCCGCCGTTAGCGAAAGCGTACCGTGAACTGCGGCGGAGAAGGCCACGCCTGCGCGGCGTGTTCGGTGCGGCCGACGAGCGCGGTCGCCGCGAAATCGCCGGGGCGATCGAGCGCTACGGACTGGCGGGCACGCACGTCGTGCGCGGCGTTGCCGACGCGCTTGCGGATGCCGATGCAGCGTGGGTTGCGTCCGGAACGGCGGTGCTCGAGTGCGCGCTTTCCGGCGTTCCTGCAGTAACGCTGTACGTCATCACGCCGTTGCTGGTCAAGCACGGCCGGCGATTGATCAAGCACCGCTTTATCACGTTGCCGAATTTGGTCCTCGGACGTGAGCTCGTTCCTGAATTGCTGCAGGAAGCAGCAACACCGCAGCGTTTGGCCGACGAAATGGAACGCCTCCTACGCGACCCGTCGCAGCAGTACGCTGGTTTCGCCGAACTTCGAAAGGCGCTGGGAAACGAGGACGCACTGCGGCGATGCGCGGCATTTGCCGTCACGCTTGCGCGCACCGGTGCGCGATGATCCGTATTTATCACACGTCCGACTTGCACGATCACCGGGGAATTGTTGCGCGCTTACAACAGCTGCGCGCCGCCGAGCCGGGCCTGCTCTTTGACTGCGGCGACAGCCTGCGTGGAAGTCAAACCGTCTACCACCCCAGCGAGCCCATCATCGATGAGATCGATGCCGCCGGTTATGACGCACAGGCCATCGGCAACCGCGAGTTCCATTATCTTTTTCCGCTTCTTCGCGCGCGGTCGGCGCGCATGCGTCATCCGTTGGTGTGTACGAATCTCGTCGACATGAAAGGTCGTCAGCTTCCCTTTGCTCCGTCGCTCGTCTTCAAGCAGGATGGCGTGACCGTTCACGTCTTGGGGTTGGTCGTCATGCAATATCCGACCGGTAGCGGATGGGAACGCGTTTTTGGTTGGCGTTTCCTCGATCCGTGGGATGCGGTCGCTCCGTACGCCGAGAGCATCCCTGCCGGCGATGCGCTCGTGGTCCTCTCACACATTGGCCTTCGCCTCGATCGGGTATTGGCAGAGCGCATCGGTCGCATCGATCTCATTCTCGGTGGTCACAGTCACGACACGCTCTCTGTTCCCGAATATCGCAGCGGCGTGCCGATCGTGCACGCCGGTCCGTATGGGCGTTACGTTTCGCGCACGCAAATCGAGTACGACACGGGGCGCGGCCGATTTACGATCTCAGACTTTGCGCTCCTCCGGCTGCGTGAAGCCGGCCGGGCGCCATGAGGCCCGTGCTCTTCGTGAGCAATGGTCATGGCGAGATCGCCATTGCCGATCGCATTGCTTTCGAAGTTCGTGCGTTGGCACCTGACATGGCGATCGATCACTTGGCACTGGTGGGTGACGTATCGGCCCGGCAGATGCACGACGTCGGTCCGCGCAAAGCGATGCCGAGCGGCGGGCTCATTGCAATGGGAAACCTGCGCAACATCGCTCGGGACGTCACTGCCGGGTTGCTGACGCTGACCTTCGCGCAGTACCGTTTTTTACGGAGCGTTCGTGGCCGCTACGGCGTCGCCGTTGCAATCGGTGACGTGTATGCCTTGGCGATGACGCTGGCAGTGCGCACGCGTACGACCTTTGTCGGCACGGCCAAAAGTATCGGTGTGGCGCCCTACGGTCGCTTCGAAGAGCGAATTTTACGCGCCGCTGATGTGCGATTCGTGCGCGATGCCCCGACCGCCAGGCGCTTGCAAGAACATGGGCTCGTTACCGAGCCCGCCAACGTCATCGTCGATCTGTTGGAGGATTCCGACGATACGCAGGCCGATGAGGCCGTCGCCGATTTTGCGCCGGCGCTTGCGCTCTTACCCGGTAGCCGCGAGAAAGCGTACGCCGATGCGGCCTTTCTTCTAGAGATCGTTCGCGAGCTTGCCGCACAACGCACCGGACTCGGCGCCGTGCTCTCAATCGCGCCGAACCTCGCGCCGGATCGATTTGCGCAGGCGGCGGCTGCGCACGGTTGGGAGGTGCTCAAGGATGGCGACGAATCGGTACCCTTTGCACTGCGATTGGGGGATCGGACCGTCGTCCGCGCTTGGCGCGGACCGGTTGGTGCGGTACTCACGCGTGTCGAACTCGTTTTAGGACAAGCGGGAACGGCAAACGAGATCGCTGCAGCGGCGGGCGTTCCGGTTGTGGCGTTTGAGCGCCGAAAAGATCGCAAGCGTCTGTGGTATCGGCGCCGCCAAAGCGCATTACTCGGCGATGCGCTGATTGTGCTTCCCAACGAGTTATCCGCCGCAATCGCAGAGACGCGCGACCTGCTGGCCGATCCGCCGCGACTGGCGAGAATGGCAGCGATTGGGCGCGAGCGCATGGGACCGTCAGGCGGCGCTCGCCGAATCGCCGAGCGCATCGTCGCCATCGATGCAGCGGCTCGCGATGTTCCTTAAATTGCGTCGCGGCATGCCGCTTGCGTTTGCATGCGTGTACGCGGCGATACCGCTCTTTCCGGCCTTCATATCGCTGACGAGCGTTGCTTTTCCAGGGATCTCTCTGATCCCCGCGCCCGTTGTGTTCGCCGTCTTGGGCTTCGTCTGCGCACTGGCAATCTATGCGGTGTTCGTATTGCTCGCATTTCGCGACCAACGGCCACAGCCGTTGCTGCTGCCGATGCTCGCGTGGTTTGCAGCATCGATCCTGAGCGCGCTCGTCGGGTTCGATCCGGCTGCGGGCCTCTTGTTTGTCGGCATCTTTGGGCTAGGCATCGTCTGGCACTGCGCGCTGGTGCGCTTCTTTGCAGATCGCTACGTTGCCGTCGCAATCTTCTGGTCTTACCTTCTTTCCGGAACGGCCGCTGCCGCGACCGCAATTGCGATGGTGCTCGCACGCAAACCGGCCACGCTCTACGCAATAAGCCACGGCCGCGCAACCGGCACTTTTATTCTTTCAGGAGAACTGGCCGCGTATTTGGTCGTCTTCGTGCCGATTGCGTACGCGATCGCCCAAGTCTCTCGAGCGACGGCGCTGCGCGTTTTGGCGTGGAGCGGTGTCGCCATTGGAATCATCGCACTCTATCAAACGCATTCGCGCGCAGGTTGGCTCGGCTTCGCGGTGGCGGCGGCGTTCCTCATCGCCGCGCGAATTCGACAACGGTCCGCCGCTCTCTTGGCAGCAGCTTGCATCATCGTTGCCGTATTTCTGGCCGTGTTGGCCGCATTTAACGTGGCCCATAATCCGAGTGAGGATTACACTCGCGTCGCCATTTGGCAAGCAGCGCTGCAAATCATCGATCGCTTTCCGTTGACCGGGGTAGGTCCATTCAATTTTTCGCGCCTGTACGCCCTCGTCCACGTACCGGATGCAGATGCGACCGCGTTTCACGCGCACAGTTTATATCTCACGTTCTTTGCCGAGCTCGGAATCGTCGGGCTAGCGGCGTTTCTCTACAACGGATGGTCTCTGGTGCGCGTATTACGCGCAAAGTTGCCGCACGCCGCTCCGGGCGCCGCGTTGTTATCGCTTGCGGCCGCGGCGGGACTCCTCGGCGTGGCCGTGCAAGGCCTGATCGATACGATGAGCATCGTCATTTTCGGGCTCTGGATGCCGACAATGGGCTTAGCAATCGCAGCGGCCGACGGCTGGGATCCGCCTTGAAGGCACGGTCGATGGCGGCTACGTGCCTGCTAGCCGCAAGCGCTTGCAACCCCGTCGCGCCGAAATCGGCCGCGGCGCCTTCCGTTATGCCCTCGCCCACGGTCACGCCGCTTGCGCTCCACATCACCGCGAGCGGAACGGTTAAAGAGCCGGTGCGCATGTTTCAGCAAGTACACAACCAAGTCGAATATGAATTGATCGCGAGCTCGGGCGAAAGCCAAGGCCCGCAAGGAAAGGCTCGGGCCGTATTTCGCAACGCAACGGTGACCTTTCGGGGTCGCAATCGCTCGTCGGTAACGGCGCGCGCTCCGCAAGCCGTCGTCGACGAAACGGATAATGCGGTTACGTTGCTGGGAGGTGTGATCGCGCATTCGAATTCGGGAATGGTGCTTCAGTGCGACCGGCTACGATACGATCATCGCACCGGCATGCTGCACGGAACCGGCAACGTCGCGATCGTCGATCAAAAAGGTTTTCGTGCGACCGGCTCGAGCTTCGACTCGGACATCTCACTGACTCACATGACGATGCGGTAAGGAACCTCTGAAACTATTCTCATGAACAACCATCAAGCTGCAATCAAACTGCGAGGACTCGTCAAGCGTTATGGCGAGCGAACGGTCGTCAACGGCGTCACGGCGGAGGTCGGGACGAGCGAGATCGTCGGTCTTCTCGGCCCCAACGGCGCCGGAAAAACGACTACCTTCTACATGGTCGTCGGCCTCGTCAAGCCGGACGGCGGGACGGTGCTTCTTGACAACGGCGAGCGCGAAACGGACTTGACCGGGGCTCCGATGTACTCGCGAGCGCGCAACGGTATCGGCTATCTTGCGCAAGAGAACTCGATCTTTCGAAAACTTTCCGTTGGCGACAACATCCGTTTGATCTGGGAGCAAAACGGCGTTCCGAGCGACGAACAAGAGCGCCGTCTTCCGGCGCTCTTGGAAGAGTTCGGTCTGCGTGCGTTCGTCGACGCGCGTGGAGACAGCCTCTCTGGAGGAGAGCGCCGGCGAGTCGAAATCGCGCGAGCCTTGGCGATTGAACCGGCGTTCTTGCTCTTGGATGAGCCGTTTACCGGGATCGATCCGATCGCGGTCGCCGACATCCAGGCCATGATTCGCCAGCTGCGCGACCGAGGCTTGGGTATTCTCATCACGGATCATCAAGTGCGTGAAACGCTCGCCATCGTCGATCGCGCTTATATCTTGAACAACGGACGGATCGAAGTCTCGGGCACGGCCCAGGAAGTCCTCGATTCCCCCATCGCGCGGACCTTTTATCTGGGCGAAGGCTTTCGGTTGTAACGTTGTCACAGCTGCGCTTGTCGATTCTCGACCGTTACATGCTTGCGGAGCTCGGAGGCCCTTTCGGCTTCGGCTTATCCGCGTTCACGCTTATTCTTGCCGCCACGGAAATTCTCAACATTGGCAAGCTGGTGAGCAACGATCAAGCGCCGCTCTGGGCCGCAGTGCTGATCTTCGTCTGGTCCTTGCCGGGACAAGTCGTCCTCGTGATCCCAATGGCGCTGTTGCTTGGAACGCTGCTCGCCGTTCAGCGGCTCTCGAGCGACAGTGAGATCACCGCCATGAAAGCGTCCGGTATTACGTTTGCCAGGATCGTTACGCCGCTGTTGGGAGTGGGCATTATCATGTCGTTCGTCACCTTGGTTCTTCAAGAGCGCATCGTGCCGTACGCTGACGAACAAATGACAGAAATCGAGAATACCGTCATCAATCATACCAGCGCCTTCGGCCGAGACCTCACGGTATCGGCAATGCTCCCCGGCGGCGGTCGCCAAGTAACGCTCGCGACCGCCTACGAGCCGCATTCACGTGCACTGCTGCACGTTACGCTCGTGCAGTATGACAGTGCAAACCGACCTAGGCAAATCGTTTTTGCCGATCGAGCGGAGTTCATGGCGAATAAGTGGGTGCTGCAGAACTCGAGCGTCTATCGTTTCAATCCCGACGGCACGACACAGTCCGAGCCGAGCGTTCCGCAACAGCAAGTCGAAATCGGCGAAAACCCGACCGATCTCGTCAAACGGATAAGCAACGACGAACCCGAAAACATGAGCCGGGCGCAGATCGCCGAAGTCGTACACTCGGGACAGCTCACCGACAACGAATTGCGCAAATATGTCACGACGTACCAAGAAAAGCTCGCACGCCCTTTCGCATGTTTCGTCTTCATCCTCATTGCCATTCCCTTTGGGCTTCGCCCGTTGCGCGGAGGGAGCAGCGCGAGCTTAGGGTTCGGCGTCTCGCTCGTGATCGTCTTCGTTTACTACATCGTGATGACCGTGTGCTCGTTCTTGGGAGAAGCCTTTCTTTCACTGGCTGCATTGTGGGCCTGGATGCCGAACTTCATCTTCACGGTTATCGGCCTAGGCCGATTGCAGCTGGCTGCGATGGTCTAGCCCAGTGAATTTCGTTGAAATCCTCCGTGGGATCGGCAATGTCGGCTTTGTCATGATCATCGCCGGCGCGGTTGCGTATGTTGGAGATCGCGTCGGTCATCAGGTAGGCCGCCGGCGCTTAACGCTCTACGGCATTCGCCCGCGTTATACGTCCACGATCGTGGCAATTGCCACCGGCATGGTCATTGCGCTGGTGGTTACGCTCGTGGCCATCCTCGCGTCGCAGGAGGTCAAGACCGCGTTTTTCCAGCTGCATTCGATCAACACCCAAATCGCTGAATTGCAGGCACGTCAGCGCGAACTGGAAGCCAAGGTCAATCAGGGGCGCCTCGTGTGGCCGGTCGACACCTTAATGGTGCCGTTTTATCGCATCGTCGACAAGTCGGCGACGCCGCAACAACGTCTGGAAGAGATACGCGCCTTCTACTTTGATGCGATCAAGTACGTCAACGCCAACTACCCTCGCCTCGGTCTGCGTCCGTACGCCAAACCGCCCGACGTCGACAAGCGACTGCAAACCTTTGCCAACGATCTCGATACCCTCGCCAGCCTTTCACAGGCGAACGTCATGTTGACCGTGACGTCCGATCAAAACCTGTTCGAAAACGACGAGATTCATTTCGGTATTAACGTGACGGCAGACGTGCGCGGCTATCGAAAGGGGCAGGTCATCGCCCAACTGACGATTCCGGGGAAAAGCGGTGCCAACGTCAACATCGCTCTCGGGCAGCTTGTCAACGAGGTTTCCGTTGACGCGCGCCGTTTGCATCTACCAAGCTTCTTGGCAGACAACGTGCAACCGCTGCAGTTGCTGCCGGGGCCCGCGCAGATGCAACAAATGCTCTCCAAGCCCGGCGCGTACGTGCTGACCGCATTTGCTGCCGAGGACTTTTATCCGCATATCGGCGGCATCCCGATCGTCATCGTTCTCACGCAACAGCCGCAGTGAAGCCCGGCGGCGGCCTCGTCTTAGGGATCGATCCGGGCAGCGCCAAAGCGGGGTACGCGCTCGTTGATGCCGCTGGCGCGGTGCTTGCCTCGGGCATCGTTCCGGTCGACGAGCTGCCGCCGGCCATTGAAGTCTTGCTGGCCAGCTTTTCGGTCGGCGTTCTCGCGGTCGGGGCCGGGACGAGCGCTCGTTCGGTCGCAGCCCAATTGATAAATTTTGGGATTCCCATCGAGGTGGTGGACGAGTTCGAAACGAGCCGTCGAGCTCGCGAGCTCTATTTCAGCGAGCACCCGCCGCGGGGGTGGCGGCGGCTGGTCCCCGTGGGGATGCTGCTGCCGCCCCGGCCAATCGACGATTACGCCGCCATTTTGATTGCGCGGCGTTTCCTTACCAGGGGTAACCGGGTGACCGCTGCGAACTGAAACGCTCAGGGTAAATTCCGGTAGAGACAGGTACCCGCCAACACCGGCGGGTGCAGCAAGGAGACAAGGAGCGAAAGAGGTGCGTCGGCCGCTCGGCATGTTGTCGATCGGAGCGCTCGTGGTAGCGCTATCCCCCGGCTTTGCCTTTTCGTCTGTCCCGACGGCACCGGCTTACGATTTGCGCCCGCAGCTTCTCTTACAGGTTTTCGGTGAGACGACCGATTGGCGCGCATCGATTGCCGCCGCGTACGGAGACTCGCTCGGGGAATCTCCGCTTCGCGATCTTGCATTGCGTGGGGATGCTCGTCGTCAGCAATCCGGCGTTTCCAACGTCGTCGCTACGGCTCCAACCTTTGCAGTCGCCTCGAGCGACCACCATATCACCGAAGCTGAAAACGAACTAGCGAGTATGGCGCGCGTTCCGCAATCCCGGAGCGACGCCGTCTTCGCAGCGCCGTCCGCGCCGGCGACCAGTGCCGCGGACGCGGGCGAGATCGGCGGTGCGCAACCGGGGTTCACCGTCGGGGCGTATCAGCCGGTGCAGCGCCCCGCGAACGTGTCACTCCAATCGGGCACGATTTCATTTGCACCGATAACGCGCCCGCAGGGAACCGTCGCCAGCGCAATGCTGCCGGGAGCATCGACTTCGCTTGTCGCCGCTCCAGCAACGTTGCGTCTGGGGCCAGTGCGTGTTGAAGGCCAACTGCAGGGCGGGTCAGCGCAAGTGCAGCAACCCTCGTTGCTCGATAGCGCCTACGGCGCGGGTGCCGATTTCGCGGTGCGCGCGGGTGCGCGCAACGTTGACGTCGGATTGTCCAGCAGCTACGAGCAACTCACGCGCAACGCCGCGGCCGTAAATGATTCGTCGTTAGGCGGCCAATGGCAACTTCCCGGCGGGGACGCGCCTGTGGTGATTCCGGGCAATGCCAACATGAGCCGCATATCGCTGGCGGCGGGCGTTGCGGTCCCGCTCATCAACGGCTTGACGTTGAATGTCAACTACGACACCGCACGTTTGCTTGGAAGCTACGGTCTGCCGGGCTTGACCAATCTGGACGCGGTCGACAACGCGTACGGCGGTGGACTTACGTTTGCGATGCCGCATTCATCGGGCACCTTGTCGCTCTCAGCGTATCAGTATCGCTATCAAGACAACATCCTCAATACCAACTCGTTAAGTCAGACGCGCGAGAACGTCAACTTCACGGTGAAATTCTGAGTCTAACCCCCGCGCGCGCGATCGTCACGCTGGCGATCGTCGCGATGCTGGTGGCCTTGGGAACGATACAAGCCGCATCGTATGCGCTCAATGCCGCCGCGGCACAGCCGGGCACCTTACCGACGCGCGTACCACGGTCCTTCGGAATTGCGGTCTATCGCGCGCTCGATCGAATCGCGCCCGCACCATTCGTGCTCTCGACCCTGTCCGGTTACGAATTGCAGCGAGGGAATACCGCGGAGGCATTACGCTATGCCGCGGCACTGCCCGCCTCGTCGACTCGCGATGACCTCTTGGCGCGCACCGCGATCGCGCGCGGCGAAGGCGCGCTAGCCTTCGAGTATTATCTCGCGGCGGCCGACGTCGCCGCCGTACAGAGCATCATCGAAACGCGAGCGGTGCGCAATCCGGCCGCTGCCTATGACATGGAAGGCGTACTCGAACGCCGTCTCGTCCTCTTAACCACCCACCCCGACGACGTTGCGGAAACGCACTTTCGGATGGGCGAGCTCGCCAACCGGCAAGCATGGCGCGAAGTGCCCGGCAGTAAACGACAAGGGTATTGGCTGGATCGCGGAATGCGCGATTTCTTTGCGGCCGTGCAGCTAGCACCATTCTCCGAAAGGTACCTTATCGCGGCGGCCAACCAAGCAATGCTGCTTGGCGATCTCAACGGCGCGCAGCGTCTGTTCGCTCGCGCGGGCGATGCCGATCCCGCCAGCGCGAATGCGATCGCCGGGCTCGGTATGATCGCGTATCAAACCGGTAGAATAGATGCCGCGCGTGAATACCTTCGCCATTCGCGCGCGATCGATCCGAACGCGTTGATGGTGCGTGCCCTGGAGCGAGCGCTTCGAGCCAGTCCGTGAGGATCGCGCTCGACGCGCAGTTAACCGTCGGCACGCCCACGGGAATCGGAGAGTATGCGCTCGGCCTAGCCGTTGCGCTGCGAGCCGAAGGCGTAGACGTCGTCGAGCTGTACGACGCCAATCTGAATCCGTGGCGATTCGATCGCCGTGTGTGGTGGGATCAAGTGGAGTTGCCGGCGCAGGCCCGCGCGGCACACGCCGACCTTCTCCATTGCGCCTCCGGAACGATGCCGCTATCGCTTAGCCTTCCGGTCGTGGTTACCGTGCACGATATAGCGTGGCTGCGCGTTCAAGCGCACGCGCGTTTTTATGCGCGGCTTTATTTCGGAGCGTTTTCGCTCGGGCGCTACCGCGCGGCACGGCGCATCGTCGTGGATTCGCAATTCTCGCGAAGCGAGCTTCTCGCGCTGCTTCCAACCTACGACCCGCAGCACGTTGAGGTCGTTTACCCCGGCGTGGCGCGCGACTTTTGCGAACTACAGCGACGTGGAGGCGACGGGCGTACAGTTTTGGTCGTCGGCACGGTGGAGCGCCGAAAGAACCTCGAAGTCGTCATTCGCGCTCTCGCCTTGATGCAGCACGCGCGCATTCTGTCGGTCGGTCCGGCTACGCCGTACCAAATGGAATGCCGGCGGTTAGCCGAGCAGCTGGGCGTCGGAGACCGCGTAGAGTTTCTTGGATACGTCGATCGGCCGCGCTTGCTCGATCTTTACGCGAGCTCTGCCGTGCTCGCGCTTCCTTCCCGCTACGAAGGTTTCGGTTACGCGGCGGCGCAGGCGCTTTGCGCCGGATTGCCGTGCGTCGTTTCCGATTGCAGCTCGTTACCTGAAGTTGTCGAAAACGCTGCTCCCGTGGTTGCAGTCGACGACAGCGCCGCTTGGGCGGGCGCGCTTACCGGCGCTCTGGGAGCCGGTAGCCTTCGCGCGGCGCAGGTGCGCGCTGCATCGATTTCGCGTTTTGCATGGCCGGAGAGCGCGCGCCGCATGGTGGACGTGTACCGGTCCGCCCTCGAGGGCTAGTAGACGGGCGAACCCGGCGCTCCTGGCGCAACGCTGCCGTCATCGGGCGCAAAAATCAAACGCAGCGGATAGCTGGATCCCGCTTCGGGCGTCGTTACGATCGTGACGCGAACGAAACCGTGCGCGGGCACGACGTATTGCCGCACCTTGTACCGTGAGAACGCCGGAACCCGGTGTGACTGCACGAGGACCCCGTCGATCAGATACGTGCCGGTGGCTCCGCCGCCGCGAGGATTTTCGTAGATGGCGAAGGATTGCGGCGACGACATCGGATTTTGAACGGTTACGACAAACGACTGTAAGACGCCGTAATCGCCGGCGAGCGCCTCGCCATGCAAATCGTTGGGCAGAGGAATCTGTCCGATCGGTAGCTCGAGATAATCGGCGTTGACACTCCATTGCGTCGCAGCGTGAAATTCGGGAATGGGATACACGCCCCGAGCGTGCTTGTGCGTACTCTGCAGGAGATCGGCCGTTCCTGGATCGAGGCTCGGACTGTCGGATGCATTTTCTGCAAAGAGCGTCAGATGGACGTTCCCTCCCGACAGCACCCGTAGCTGCAAGAGATTGCAGACGATCGTACCCGCAGGGAGCTCTTGGTCGGCGAGATCGGCGCCGCTTTTAGCGGGTATCGTAATGAGTCGCCCTTGGTTCTGCACGACGTTGACCAAGAACGTCCTCGTCGCCGTGTGACCAACCTCCATTTCATTGGGTCCGGGGCCGCCTCGGCCGCTAATAAATTGCACGATGGCGGGTTCGGTCGAATCGTTTTGCGCGCGCAAGACGATGCGGCGGTCGGGCTGACCGGGCGGGTTGTAATGAAAGTAGAGAAATCTTGACGGCTGTTCTTGACGGAGGTCGCTCACGAAGAGCGTGCCGTTCTCTTCGAGCCGTTCGGGATAGTCGCTTACCATCAGCGAATCTGGTGAGATCCTCGGGACCGCGACGTTGTGCACGTCGGTGCGGGTCGAGCCGCTTACTTCGAGATAGTTGTTTCCTTGGATTAAGACAGGCACGTCGAAGGCGGCAACATCGTCTTGTGCGAGCGTTCCGCTAAACGGTACGTCGTCGCTGCTAACGATCACTTGTGAACCTGCGCGACCTTGCGCAACGCTGCGGACGCTGGTGGCAACCTGTTCTCGAACGAATTCGGCGGTTGCAGGATCGCCGGTTAACGCGACGGTCACATGCGGCGCCACGCTTCCCGCGTAATATGCGACAAGCACCGGCACCGTGCGGGTCACGCCGCGCGCATCGGAGACCGTGACGACCGTCCTCCCGGGCACTTTTCCGACCAGGGTAACGACCTCGTCAGTCTGGTCGACCCCAACGTCTACGATCGATGGATCTGCAGCAAGCGCGGCCAGCGGCGTCAGCGCGGATCCGACGGTGATGCGAACGCTCTCACCCACCGGCACTTGCGCCGAGGCGGGTTCAACGACGATTGGCGGCGGCGTTGGACTGGGAGTAGCACTTCCCTGCGCACTTGGCGCCGCGCTTGGCAGCGCGCTCGGCATTCCGGACGGGACCGGCGTCGCGGTTGGAAACGGCGACGGGAAGGGTGACGCAAAAGCCGGCACCGGCTGCGGTGCGCTTTGCCGCGCTAGCGCTGCGCCACGCATCGTGCATGCGAGCGCAAGAACGAGGAATGCCGGGCAAACGCGCAGGATCAGCCGAGCGCCAATCTTAGGCGATTTCCGCAATCTTTGTGGACGACTCGGCGTGACGGCTTACAGCCGAGGCCAAGAGCGTCTTGTAACCAACGTTGGGAAAAAGAACCGTGACAAGATCCTTTTCGGTACGCTCGACCGTGCCTACGCCAAACTTGGGATGCGCCACGACGTCGGCAATCTTAAATCCGCCGGTTATCGCTCCCTCGTCGGTTCCAGATTGTAATGCACGCAAGCAGTTGTCGCACGCTCCGCAATTGACGGCGTCGAAACCCTCTCCGAAATAGTTGAGAATGAAACGTCGCCGGCAGGAGCAGGTTTCGGCATATTGCAGCATCATCGCGAGTTTACTTTGATCGTACGACTTTTTCGTTTCATAGTTGGCAAGGCTCAAGACGAGCTCGCGATGCTTGCGCACGGCCTCGGTGAGCGCGTAGGCTGACTTGCCGAACGGTTCGATATAGCCCGATTTCTTGAGCAGTGCTAAGATGACTTTGAGCTTGGTGAGGGGCAGCTGTAAGATCTTGCGCAGATCGGTCATCGAAACGCCTTCAGCCTGACCGCCGAAGACTTCGATCGTTCCGAAGACGCGTTGCACCTCTTCGACATCGGGATACTTTCCGGTAAGAAAGTAATTTTGGACCCGCGTGTCGCTCATGCGATAGATCAAAATGCAGCGCGAATCCAAGCCGTCGCGCCCGGCTCGTCCCGCTTCCTGCGTGTAGGCTTCCAAAGAGCCCGGCAAGTCGTAATGAACGACGAACCGGATATTCGGCTTGTCGATGCCTAATCCAAAAGCGTTCGTGGCGACAACCGCGCGGATCGCTTCTTCCATGAACAAGTTGTGGACCGAGGTGCGCTCTTCTTTGTGAAGTTTGGAATGATAAACTGAGGCTGGAACGCCTAATTCCATGGTCAGATATTGCTGCACCTCGAGTGCGTTCTTAATCGTCGCCGTGTAGATGATGCCGGTTCCCTCGAGCGCATCGTCTCCGGTAAAAAGCTGATTGACGATCTTGAGTTTATCGGCTTCCTTATCCGCTTTGCGCGCTTCGTAGACTAAGTTCGGGCGGTCGAATCCGCGAACGATCGGCTTGACGTGTTCGATGCCGAGCTGGTGCAGCACGTCCTCGCGCACCGATGGGGTGGCGGTCGCCGTCAGCGCAAGCACGGCGGGTCGTCCCAACTTCGCGATCACGCCCCCCAATGCGAGATATGCCGGCCGGAAATCGTGGCCCCACTGGCTGATGCAATGCGCCTCATCGACGACGAACAGCGGAACGGTAATCGACTGCAAGAGATGCAGGAAGCTTTCGTCTTCGAGCTTCTCGGGAGTGGTATAGGCAATCTTGATCGTTCCCGACGCGATGCGCTCGCGCGCTCGCAGCTCCTGCTCTTCGGAAAGGGTCGAGTTGAGCGCCACGACGTCTTGGATGCCTCGATCACGTAGCATATCGAGCTGATCCTTCATCAGCGCAATCAGCGGGCTGACGACGACGGTCGTCCCGTCCAGCAGAAGGGCGGGCAGCTGGTACGTAAGACTTTTGCCGGCGCCGGTCGCGAGAATCGCCAACGTATCCTGGCCTTGCAAGACCCGGGAAACGACTTCTTCCTGGCCTGGGTAAAACTCTTGAAACCCAAACTTCTCACGAAGCGCAGCTCGTAGGTCCACGAAAACTCTTTCTTTCGCCTGTTTCTTAAGGGAAGCTAAAATGGCTGGGCCTCCATTGCAGAGCCCCTTCTCCAACTGTACAAACCCAGAACGACGCAAACCCGTTTCAGAGGCTACCCGGGTGAGGGTTAGCTCAAACGCCGGGGATTTTCCATGCGCCCTGCCAAGTTTCCGGTGTGTCCCTCTATAGAACCTGGCGCCCACGGGTGTTTGCGGACCTCGTGGGTCAAGATGCCGTCGTTCGTACGCTGACGACGGCCATCGCCGGCGGAAAACTTGCCCACGCGTATCTCTTTTCAGGGCCTCGCGGCTCGGGGAAAACCTCGGCTGCCAAGATTGTGGCGCGTTGCATTAACTGTGTGAACGGTCCAACCGCGACGCCCGACAATACTTGCGACAATTGTAAGGCCATCCTGGCCGGAACGGCCCTCGACGTTCTTGAAATCGACGCGGCCAGCAACCGCGGGATTGACGAAATTCGCGCGTTGCGCGACGCGGTGAAGTTCGCGCCGGCGTCCATGCGCATGAAAGTGTACATCATCGACGAAGCGCACATGCTTACCAAAGAAGGCGCCAATGCCTTCTTGAAAACGCTGGAAGAGCCGCCGCCGCACGCCGTCTTCATCCTCGCAACGACCGAGCCCGAAAAACTGCCGGTAACCATTCTCTCCCGCTGTCAACGTTACGCATTCGCGCGCATTGCGATCCCAGTCATGATTGGCAAGATGCGCGAGATTGCCACGGGTGAGGGCATTGCAATCGATGACGAGGCGCTGGCCGCAATCGCATACCGTGCCGATGGCGGGCTGCGCGACGCCTTAACGATGCTCGAGCAAGCCGCGGCGTACGCGGGGAGCGGCACGATTACTTCACAAACGCTCGAACTTGCGTTCGGCGCAACGGGCCGAAGTGTCGCCCAAGTCCTCGTTGACGCGACGATCGCCCGCGACGCATCAAAGGCGCTGGTGGCGATCGAGTTGGCCAGCGACGCCGGAACCGACATGCAGGTCCTTATTCGATGCCTCGTCGCCGCGTTTCGCAACCTCTTGGTAGCGCGCGTCGATCCCGCGCTTCTGTCCCGCGATCTGGCGCCCGACGATGCCGCTCTCGTCGCAGAACAATCCGCCCAAATCACTCAGGCGAGAATTGTACGAGTTCTGCGCGTCCTCACCGACGCCTTATCGCTCGCGCGAGCGGGCGGCAACGCACGGCTCGAACTTGAAACGGCTCTTCTCCGCTTGATTCTGGCGGCCGAAGATCCAACGCTCGACGCGCTCTCGACGCGCGTAGCGTCGTTGGAAGAGCGCTTCATGGCGGCCAAGCCGGCCGCCATCGCTTCGACCGCGACAAAAGCCCAGCCGAAGCGCGAGCCTGATGCGAGTCCAGTGTCGGTGCAAAAGTTGCGCG
Source organism: Vulcanimicrobiota bacterium (assembly GCA_963752765.1). Lineage (GTDB taxonomy): Bacteria > Vulcanimicrobiota > Vulcanimicrobiia > Vulcanimicrobiales > Vulcanimicrobiaceae > JAFAHZ01. Next base: position 199,925 of record CAVVZD010000003.1, on the reverse strand, counting down.
CTGCGTGGCAAAGCATCCGTGGAAAGGTTGAAAGCGAGCGTCAGTCGTTACGGGCGCCGCTCTCGCGGGCTGCGATCGAGGCCCTCAATGGAAACGAGCTCGTGTTGCGCTTACCGGATGCGTGGAGCGCGGACGCATTGCGTGAGCACGCGCCGCTGCTTGAGTCGGCCATCGCAGACGTCACCAACGCTTCCGTACGGGTAACGTTTCGAGTCGACGGTTCGGCTGCAAAAGCCGAAGAAGTTGCGACAGACGATGCAACGGCACTTTTTAACTACGCTAACGAACGGATAAAAAGAACATGAATCCAGCGCAATTGATGGCTCAGGTCAAGAAGATGCAAACTGAGATGACAAAAGCACAAGAAGAACTCGCGAATACCGTGGTGAGCGGCTCCGCCGGCGGGGGAACCGTCACGGTAGAAGTGAGCTGCGATCAGCGCGTCAAGAGCGTGAAGATTAGCCCTGAGGTGATCGATCCGCAAGACCCCGAGACGCTGGAAGATCTCGTGACCGTCGCCGTCAACGAAGCGCTCGCAAAAGCCAATGAGGAATCGCAAAGGCGGATGGCTTCGGTGACCGGCGGAATGAAAATTCCCGGCCTAGGGAACCTCTGACGAAGGCCATGTCGAAAATGTACGCTGCGATCGGTGCAGCGACTTCGTCAGAGGTTCCCTGAATGTGAGGCGTTCGGGCGCGGTCGCCGGGCCGGTGGCGGCTCTCATCGACGAATTCGGCAAATTGCCGACCGTCGGCCCAAAGACCGCCGCTCGTCTCGTTTTCCACTTGCTCAATCGACCGCGACACGAGGCACAGTCGCTTGCCGAAGCGATTCTCGCCGTAAAAGATCACGTGCGATTTTGCTCTGTCTGCTATTCGCTAACCGAGATCGATCCGTGCGAGCTCTGTACGGACGAAGACCGCGATTCCGCGACGATTTGCGTCGTCGCCGAAGCGAAAGACATCTACGCGATCGAGCGTACGGGAGCGTTCAAAGGCCGCTATCACGTGTTGGGCGGCTTAATTTCTCCGATGGACGGTATCGGGCCCGGGCAACTGCACGTCAAAGAACTCGTCGAGCGCATTGGACGAGAGAATCCACAGGAAATTATCTTAGCGACGAACCCAAACGCGGAAGGCGAAGCAACCGCACTGTATCTCTCGAGGTTAATTGCTCCCGTGGGGTTGAGGGTGACGCGTCTTGCCTACGGCTTGCCCATTGGGGGCGACCTCGACTACGCAGACGAAATCACGCTCGCGAAAGCACTAGAAGGACGTACGACGTTATGAAATCATCTGCAGTAAAACTCGCAGCCCTGGCGTTAACGCTCGCCGCCATTGGTGGTCGCGCGGCATTGGCGCAAGCGACGGTTGTGTGGACCGTCGATCCGGTCGAGTCCTCGGCGTCGTTCACCGCGACGCACCTATTGATCTCGCACGTCAGCGGCACGATTCCAATCGTGAGCGGGTCGCTGGTCACACCCCAAGGCAGCAACATTCCGACGTCCGTGCAAGGGCGGCTCGACGCATCGAAGATTGACACGCACAACGACCAAAGGGACAGCGATTTGCGCTCGCCGCACTTTCTTGACGTCGCAAACTATCCGGAAATCACGTTTATGAGCACGAGCATCAAAGCAACCGATGCGAAGAATTTTGTGGTGACGGGAACTCTAACGATGCACGGAGTGACAAAGCCGCTGACGCTCAAGGCTCAGTCCTTAGGAGAGGGCCCCGGAATGAAAGCTGGTGAAAAGCGCGTCGGGTATGTCGCCGACGGCATGATCGACCGTTCGCAATGGGGCATGATGCACGGCAGTCCGATCGTCAGCAACGACATCGCCATCCATTTAGAGGTCGCAGCGTATAGCCGGCAATGATTACTGCGCTGTAAGCGTGTCACCCACCCATACCGTGCTCGCCTCGAGCACGTCGCAATAGACGCCCATCCAGGTATTGCGTTCCTGAGCAATGTAGCGCAGAATGCGCGGATCGCTCGGTCCTCCGGCGGGGTCATAGGTGGTGACGACGCAGCGTTCGATCGGATATCGAACGCGCAGTACAACCGATCCTAGTGCGAGCGTTCGCCCGGCGAGCGCCGCTTCGCCGTCATGGAAATCGCTGGCCGCGCGAACGAACAGATTTGGGCGAAAGCGAACCGGTTCTACGGCGTAACCGAGGTGCGCGCTCAGCCCTTCGAGCCAGCGGTCCAGCAGCAACGATACCGGTGCGTCGTCGAAAAAGCGGGAACCGTCGCGGCGCTCGAGTTCGATCCCGTGCCGCGCCGCCAACGCACGCGCCGCTGCCTCATCGTCCACGAGATGAAGCCGATCGTTCTCCTTGCCGCGAAAGGTTTTTCCGCTGCGCGCATCGCCGGGCGAAACAACAACGTACGCCGAGGTGCGGTCGCCGCGCAGCCCGCCCGGTTCGATCGCGGCTTCAGGTAAGGATTCTCCGCGCGCGCTCTTGACGGGGAACCGCCAGATCGATGCGAGCGTCCCGACGATCACGGCTGCACAGGGTTTTGCCGGCCGCTTGCCAGAATTGACCGTGCAATGGAGCTTCGCGCACTCGGTTTCGGTGAAATTTTTGACCGAGCCATCACGTTGTATCTGCGGAACTTCATTCCGATTGCGGGAATCGTGAGCGTCTTCATCGTTCCCCTCGCCGTATTACAATTTTTCCTCGATCGTGCCTCGATACCGCAGTGGGATTCCATGATCCGCATCCTGCAACATCCGTCGGAGAGTCCGACTCCACCGCCGACACCGTTCTTTCTCAGCTCGCCAGGCACTCTCATACTCTTGCTCCTCATCCTGCTGGTTGCGTGGCTGCTGTGGCCGTTTGCGCTCAACGCCTGCACGGTGGGCGTTGCGCGGCTCTACCGCGGTGCCCCAGTCGAGTTTGGCGCATGCTATCGTGCCTCACTGGCACATTGGCCCCGGGTGCTCGGGATGTTGTCGATGCAAGGGGTCATTTTGGTCCTCTGGTATCTCGCATTCACGGTCGCGATCTTCCTTGGGTTCTTTGGCGCCGTGCTGTTGGTGCGGGTGGGTCAGCCGGCTGGAGCATTGCTCGCCGTGGTGATCGGGATTCTCGTGCTGCTCTTCACCTTCGCCTGGCTGCTGTTCTTATCGCCCCTCATCGTAGCGTTGAGCTTTACAATGAATGCAATCGTGATCGAAGGGCGCGCCGTCGGTTCGGCGTTGAGCCTCGGGTTCGTGCGGGTCTTCAACCGGCGCGAGTTTTGGCGGGCGCTCCTCTTTGGCATTGCGGCATTCGCAATCATGCTTGGCGCCTCCACGCTCGTGGGCGTGGTAGCGATGATTGCAATGGCGCTGCACTTGATCATCGTTGACGTTGCGTTGTCGACCCTCTTTCGCGCCGCAATCACGCCGTTTTCGGTCGTCTTGCTCGCGGTGTACTACTTTGACGTTCGAATCCGTCGTGAGGGTTATGAGATCGAAGCGGAACTCGATCGTCTCGCAGATTCCGTCCACGTCGCGTGATCGCCGGAGCGTTGGTGCTGGCGGTTTCGTTGAGCGCGCCGGCGCAACCGCAAACCCTAGCGCAGCGCTGGCGTCAGGCCGCCACCAATCCGCTTCCGCAAGTCCGCAGGTTGACCGCCGGAACCGCTCCGGCGCCTCCGGTAGCTCTCCTGCGCACGCTTGCAACGCGTGAACTTGACGTTCCCGGACGCTATTCGCTCGGCGAACCGGCGCCGCCGCCACCGCCGTCATGGTGGCAACGGCTGTTGCAATGGATCGGCGATCTCTGGGGAAAATTCTGGAGGGCGGCCTTTGGGCGGGTGCGGTTAGGGCGGCTCGGAGTAACGTCGATTGGTGACGCACTCATTGCCGTTACCGCACTCGCGTTCATACTCGCAGCCATGCGACTGCTCGCGGAACTGCAGATTCAGCCTCGCGGCCGGATACACGGCGCACGTCCCTCATCGTCTTTCGAATCGGCCCTCGACCTGCACGTGCAAGCATGCGCGCTTGCGCGCAAGGGAGAATATGCAGCGGCGGTGCGTTTGCTCTTCTGCGCAACCACCGCTGGGCTGGACAGCCGCGGGGCTCTGCGCGACGATCGCAGTTCAACCGTGCGTGAGCTCCGCACGGATCTGCTCCATTACGATTCGGCGCTCGTTCCGGCATTTAACGACATTGCCGTTGCATTCATCGCGGGCACGTATGCGGAACGTCCACTCGAAGCCTCGGAGTGGGAACGTGCGTCGCAGGCGTACGGCCGCATCATGAGCGACGCTCCGGCATGAGAGCGCGCCGTTTGGAAATCGTAATCCTCGCGGTTGCGGCGCTGATTTTGCTCGTGCTTGGTTTCGAACGAAAGGCGGCCGAGAGCGCATCGCCGCCGTCGGTGTTTTCTACGTACGATCGTGGTCCGAACGGATACGCCGCCCTTTTTACCGTTCTGCGACAGGCTGGGGTCGAGGTCACTCGGTTCGAGCGCAGGCTTTCGCAGCTCCAGCCGGAGGTTCGAACGTTGGTCATTGCCGAGGATGCGTTCGATCCCTCGGCACTGGGCAAAGGCGATGCCGCGGTTCTCCGTCAGTTCGTTCGCAACGGCGGACGGCTCGTGGTACTGAGCTCAGTTTTTGCGGGGAAGCGGGATGCAATTCCGGCCGTCGCGCGCTCGATCCAAGCATCGCAACGCATGGCGATTCCGGTCGTTGCCAATCGATTTACCGGAAGTGTCAACCGCATCACGGCTCCAATCGATGCGGTCCTTCCGTTTACGGAACGCCAGGGCGAGCCGCTGTTGGGCAACGAGGCGGGCATCGTAGCGATCGGCTACGCATACGGCAATGGAGAGGTTGTCGCCATCACGGCTCCGGCGCTGTTCGGGAACGCCTATCTGAACGATGCCGGAAACCTTGCATTTGCTTATAACGTGATTGCCGGGCACGGACCGGCGGCCTTTGACGAATACGTGCACGGATACGACGAAGACGCCGGCTTTTGGGCCGCATTGCCAGCGCCGGTTCATGTTGCCGTCTTCATGGCAATTGGTATTCTGCTCTTGACGATAGCCGGCGCGAACGTTCCGTTTGCGCCGCCGGTTTCATTAGAGCCGCCCGCCGAACGCGATTCCTCCGCGTTCCTTGACGCGATGGCCGATTTGATGCGGCGCGCGCGAGCGCGCCGTGCGGTGGTGAGCGCGTTCGCTCAAAACGCGCGACGCCTCTATCGCCGAAGCGAAAACGAGCGCGTGCGAGAAAACGCCGCGGAAGTGGAGCGGCTAGCCTCGGCCTCGGATGTCAGCGATGAGTCGCTGCTGCGTGCCGCGGTTCTCGACTACCGGCTGCGAGCGGAGCCGCTGTGAGTCCGACCGTCAAGGATCTTGGCGATCGGATTGCATCCGAAATGGAACGCATCGTCGTTGACGCGCGGCGCGTGTCGTTTGGTCTTTCGATCGCGCTGCTGGCGCGGGGCCACGTCCTCATCGAAGGTGTCCCGGGAACTGGTAAAACGCTCGCCGTTCGCGCCCTCGCTTTACTCTTGGGGTTACAGTTTCGTCGCATTCAGTTCACGCCGGACATGATGCCGGCCGACGTTGTCGGCACAACGGTCTTCAATCCCGCGACGGCACAATTTTCGACGCGGGCTGGACCGATTGTTGCCAACGTCGTGTTGGCGGACGAAATCAATCGCACTCCACCCAAAACGCAAGCCGCACTGCTCGAAGCGATGGAAGAGGGACGCGTCACCATCGACGGGACGCCGCTCTCGCTGCCGGTTCCCTTCTTGCTCTGCGCGACGCAAAACCCAATCGAGTACGAAGGAACGTATCCGCTACCTGAGGCCCAACTCGACCGCTTCATGGTGAAAATCGAGTCGTCGTATCCTTCCGAGCAGCGCGAGCTCGAGCTGCTCGAGCGGGTTGCGGGCGGTTTCGATGCGCGCGAATTGGAAACGCGCGGTCTCGCGCCGGTTACCGATGCTGACGGGGTCGTCGCTGCGCAACGCGCGATCCGCGAAGTCCATTTGTCGAGCGGCGTTCGCGATTATACGTACCGCATTATTGCCGCCACCCGAACGCATCCGCGCTTAACGCTGGGAGCATCACCACGAGCCGGCATCGCGTTGCTGCTCGCGTCGCAAGCAGCTGCCGCGATGGACGGCCGCGCGTTCGTAGCCCCCGAGGACGTCAAGGAAACCGCACCCCTGGTCGTGCCGCATCGATTGATTGTGGCACCGGAGGCCGAAATCGAAGGCGTTACCGCCGCCGACGTCGTGCGCGAGATCTTGGCGTCGGTTCCGGTCCCTCGGCAGTGATCGAGCTCACGTGGTTCACACCCCGCTTCCTTTTTTTGGCATGCGGCGTCGTGCTGCTCTTGGCACTCGCCCCGGGTGTCCCGGTTTTCGTCGTTTTGGCAACGATCTGTGGCGCGGCGCTCCTTGCTGCGGCGATCGTCGACGCATCGATCGGTCCTCGCCGAGCCCAGCTTCACGTCGTGCGCGTTGCAACCGGTCATCTCGCGCTGCGCAGGCAAGCTACGATCGAATATATCGTTGAGAATCGCAGTGCAGTTCCGATGCGGATCGGCATCCTGGAAGCTCCGGTCCGCACGTTGCAATTTATCGACGACGAGGTGATTGCAGACGTGGGCGCGTGGAGCGCCGCGACGATCGAACGCGCGGCACTGCCCGTTGCGCGCGGCGCCGACTCATTTGGCGCATTCTACGTTTGGTACGAGAACCGCCTTGGCTTGCTGCGGCGCCGATTACGATGTGATGCAGCGCAGCCGTTTCGAGTCTTTCCCGATCTCTCGTCCGTACAACGTTATGGCGCGCTCCACGTACGCAACCGCTTCATCGAAGCCGGCTTGCGGAAAATGCGGTTGCGTGGCGCGGGGACAGAATTCGAATCGCTGCGGGAGTTCGCGCCAGGGGATCCGTTCCGGTCGATTGATTGGAAGGCGACCGCGCGCCGCGGGAAGATCATGGTCGCGCAGCACGAGGTGGAGCGAAGTCAGAACGTGATGCTCGTCCTCGATTGCGGAAGATTGATGACGGCGCGAATCGGCGCGCAGCGTAAACTCGATTACGCGGTAACGGCTGCGCTGTCGCTAGCCACGATCGCAGGCTTGGCCAGCGACCGAGTCGGCGTCGTCGCCTTTGCCGGGCGGATTCTTGCCGCTAGCGCCCCGCGCTCGACACGGTCGTCGGCCTCACGTCTTACCGGATTACTGTACGACTTGGAACCGCGTTTTGAGGAAGCCAACTATTCGCTGGCTTTTGCCTATCTACGAACGCATCTCCAGAAGAGATCGCTGGTAGTCTTCCTCACCGACGTCATCGATCCACTCTCGCAAGTTGCGCTTTTTGCCGAGTTGGGATCGCTTGCACGGCGGCACGTCCTGCTCTGTGTCTTCATGAACGATGCCGCGCTCTCAGACGCACTCGCGCTCGAGCCAAAAAGCGTTCCCGATGCGTACCGCCGCGGGGTGGCATTGGAGTTGACGCAAGAGCGAGCCACCGCGGCAGCAATGTTGACCCGGACCGGCGCGATCGTGATCGACGTACCGGCCGCGAAACTAAGTGTTGCGCTCATCGACGAGTACTTACGCATCAAACAGAGAGGAATGTTGTAGGGTTTCTTGCTTGTCGCGTCCGGCTAAGCTGAAATAGTACAGCAGAGCCGCTGCGGTTAGCGCACCGATGCCGATTCGCACGTCAGGCGGCCACCGCTGCGGCGAGATGAATGCTTCGATCGTGCCGGCCACGACGAGCATCGACGCTACGCCGAGCATTAAAATCCCCGCGCGGCGCGCATTGCGGACGATCGCGTCGCGGCGCCGCAATCGTCCCGGAAAGAGCGCAGCGGCTGCGATCAATAATCCGGCCCCGCCGGCGATCTGCACCGCCGTCAATTCGATGACCCCGTGCGGTGCAATCGTAGCCCAATAGTCCTCGCCGAAGCCGGCGTTGGTAAAGAGTGCTCCCGCACCGCCGAGCATCAGTCCGTTGGTCGCGATGATGTAGACGGTCTCCACTCCGAGCGTTACCGAGCCTGCAACGGCCAAGATAGCGACCTTCACGTTGTTGGTAATGATTAACGCCGACATTGCGGGCGCAAAGCTCCGATCGAAGGCGAAGTTAGAATCGTGCAGACTCTTGCGGATAGTATCCGGAATCATCCACTTCGGCATCGGCAACAGCGCATATGCCTGACCCGGATGAACGCGTATCGCCACGTATGCGATCACCGCGCACGCAACGGTAAGCGCGGCGCAGATTCCCACGTAGGCCAGCGAGCGCCTGAATTCGCGCGGAAAGGTTTGCCCGTAAAAGCGCTCGAGGCGCAAGCGCCCGCTCTCGGCGGAACTGCCGTAGACAATGGAGTGACCGCGAGCCGTCAAGCGATTCAGGTAGGCGATGAGCGCTGGATCGAATTGCCGCCCGCCGGCATAAGCGAGATCGCTGGTCGCGCCGCGGTACAAGTGGCCCAACTCCGCGATCTCCGACGCGTCCAACGTCCGAATACCGCGCCGTGCGGCGCGATCGACGAATGTTTCCAAACGTTCCCACGCCGCCAATCGCCGCTCGACGAACTTCGCCTGAAGCATTTCGGACATGAAGTTTGTTAGTCGAGGTCCCGGAACATCTCGGCACCGTCGTCATCTTGATTTGGGGCGCCCTAGGGGAATCAATGCGGACCAAGATGCATAAGCGCCCCATGGTACGGGGGCCCCACGCTCCGGCGTGGGGGGAGCGGAGCCGGAGGCGGAGCGCCTTTTAAACGTGGACCGCAAGATTGGCGTTCGTACGCCGGAGAGCATCGCGTTCACGTACGAACTGGCCGGATTGGGAAGCCGCTTTCTGGCGCTGGCGATCGATCAAGCGCTGCAGGTCCTCGCGGTGGTCGCTCTCGTCGTCGGCGTCGTGTTGGCCGGTGCCGGGCGGACCTCGGTTGTGGGTCCGCTGCGAATTCCTGGGGGCGGCGAGAAGACCGCCGAAGCGATCGCGATCGCGATCGTCGTGACCGTCGTCTTCACGATTTTTTTTGGTTATTTCATCGTCTTCGAAACGCTATGGAACGGACAAACGCCGGGAAAAAAGGCGCTTGGCATTCGCGTCGTGCGCGACGGCGGGTATCCAATCGACTTTGCTGCGGCGCTCGTGCGCAATTTGCTGCGGGTGGGGGAGCTGACGCTGGGGTATTACGCACTCTCGGTGGTCAGCATGCTGCTCTCGCATGAAAATAAGCGTCTTGGAGACTTCGCAGCCGGAACGATTGTGGTGCGTGACAGCCGGCTCGCCTACGCACCTCGGCCGGTTTCACCGCGCGCGCACGCGGCTCTGGGGTTCACGCTTTCCATGAGCGGCGCCGAGCGAGCGATGGTCAAACGGTTCTTGGATCGCCGTGACGCACTCGATCCCTACAAGCGGCGCGAACTTGCGGGTAAGATTGCCGCCTTGGTGCGCGAACGTGCCCCAGTCGAACTGCGAAGCCTGGACGACGAATCGCTATTGGAATCGATCTAAGATTTTTTCAGTTTGCCCAGCAGGTCGCGCGCGCTCCGAAGGGCGTCGTCTTTCGTGCGCTCGTAGATTTGCGAAGCTTGTCCTTTCGACATGTGCTTGCCGTGCTGCATGAAGAACGTCACGCCTTCCCCGACGACGATCGTCCCCGCATAGGCAATGGCGGCCTTTATCGCGATTCCGGCGACCGGAAGAAATCCAAACGCTTCACGCGCCAGCGTGCGCCAGCCTAAGCCTCCGGCGACGATCGGCAAGAGCTGCCACATGCGTTGCACGTCGGGGTCTTTACCGTATGCCGCCTCGATGTGCAGCATCAGCATCATCTGAATGCCGGTGATCGCGACCGTGTCGCCTGCGGAGGCAATCGCGCCTAGGGCCAGGCCGAGTACCGGAATGTGATCGACGACCGCGCTTGCGAGCGCGACCTTGAACGCACTGTTTGCAGCATCGCGCGTGAGCTTGGAAGCGACGGCGTCACGCAACGGCGGCAAGTTACGCCCGACGGCGATCTCGACGCCGCGCGAACAATCGACGAGATGCGGGAAAACGCGGCCGCGCAGCGATTCGGATGAAATCGACGGCGTAACGTAGGTGGCGACACTTCCCGCTGCCGCCGGCGAGGCGGCCCCCGAAGGAGCGGCCTCCGGATCGAGCGTGATCGCAAAAATCGGCTTGTTTGCGGCTTTGAGCGGTTCGAGATCCCCAACGTCGCCGCGCCGGCCCAAGAAAAGAATCGCTCGTACGTCCTTGATGTTGTCGATGCGCATCGCGCGCGGATTGATCGTCTCCAAACAGGCCGCGGATTCGAAGGGAATGCCCTCGTCGTGCCCCGATAGCAGCAGCGCCCTCAGGTCGGCGATGATCGCCGGATCGCCGCAAAGCAGGAAGCGGAAGGGGCGGCGAACCTGGGCGTGGACCGAGCGAACGTCAATCCCGTTGCGAACGAGCCGGAACAGATTGCGCGCGCGTAGTGCGGTTGCCACGTCGAGGGCTTTACCCGTTACAATCCCAAAGCAGCGAGCGTCTGCGATGGCGCTCCGTTGGCACGGCGCAGCTCTTTGGTCGGATCGTCCGTGTAATCGAGGTAGACCAGCCCCATGAAGATTTCCAGCGGCCAAGCGTGCATGCCGTGAGCATTGGCCACGTCGACGATCGTTTGCCCGCCGCTCTTCGCCTCGGCGATGATTGCGTCCGGCGTGCTCTTGACGTCCGCAGCGATGATTGTTGCGGCCGTTACATCGCCCGGCGTCAAGCCTTCGCGAAGCATGTCGTGATAATTGATGCCGTTTGAACCAAAACGCTTTTGCAGTGCATATTGCAAGGTCGAATAGCGTTGCGGTGAGGTACCGACGCCTAACAGCGTGATGCGTGTGGAGAGCTGGCGCGAGCGAGCCAGATTGTAGAGTTGCGATCCCTGCGACGCCGCGGTAGCCGCATCGTTGAACTCCGCCAGCGTCTTTTTCATAATGGGCTCGAGCGAAGCGTAGTCGGCTTGCCCAATGTCTCCGTTGAAGCTCACGGAAACGTGATCGAGTTCCTTGAGAAACTCGTCAAGATCGCCGATCGACTGGTCGAGCATCGTCAGCGAAGCGCGGGCAGCGTCGACCGAGCGCAGCATGTCGCCGTCGGCGAGCGAGAGTTCGTTCATCATTTGTGGATACGATGGCAGAATCGCGAGCGAGTCGGTCGGAATAGGACTGACCGAAAACGGTGCCAGCATCTCCGTATAGATGTCGTACGTTTCCTTGAGTAGCCCGCTTTCCTTATTCTTTTCCAATGAGCCGACGCCGGCGATAGGATCGTGAGCATCCTGCAGTGCGCTGTTGACCGATCGCGACATCAGCGTGAGATTTTTTACGACCGCTTCGATGCGCGATCCCCGCTTGATGTTGATTCGGCTAAAATCGGGAATCTCGTATTCGAGACTGTTGATGCGCGCATTGATCGCCTTGACTTGGTCTTTGCCTTCCGAAGCGCGCGCTTGAACCTGCGTGGCCGTTTCCGCGTGCGAGGTCTGGGCGGAACCCAAAGCGGCTTGCAGCTTGGGCAAGTTCGGACGCGTCAAGTTGACGCGTTGCACTTCCATTTGCCGCAGCTCCGCAATGCGCTCGTTCGCCTCGGCGCGAGTCTGCGGCGAACCGAGCTGAGCCGCTTCCGAGAGCGTCTGCGCGCTCTTGCTCGTTAAGCCGAGTGCAAGCTCGGACTGACCGAGCTCAAGGAGCGCCTCCGGATCCTGCGGTTGTTGTTTGAGAACGTTGGCCAGGCGCAGCGTCGAGAACTCGTAGCGCGCCCGCTCGAGGTCGCCGGAGGCGGCCACCAAGGATTGCGCCGGCGATATGTCCTTCGGATCGAGTTCGGGATATCCCAAAAGGTGCGACACGCGAGCGTTGGGATCGGGATGGTCCTGAAGATACTTACTCACGAGGTCGTCGTGCTCGTCGCCTTCGATGCCCAGATGCGCCATCATCGTCACCATCGAATCGGGATCGTATCCGGCGCGCGACATGAGCTGTAAGCCGTACCGGTCGGCCTGAATTTCGTTCTCCCGCGAAACCTTTGCCATCAACCCGGCCTCGGCAAGGCCGCCGAAGTTGTAAATAAGCGGCGAGAAGATCGAGGCGATTCCAAAAAGGATGTTGAGAATCTGCGCCTTTGAGTTTTCCGTAATGACGTGACGGCGTTCGATGTGCCCCGTTTCGTGCCCGATGACGCTCGCGAGTTCATCGTCGGATTGCACGAAGTCGACCAAACCCTCGTAAACGTAGACGAAGCCGCCCATCGTCGCGAACGAGTTGATGTCGTCGTCCTTGATGATCTTTATTGAATACGGGACGTCTTTACGCGCGACTTGACCCCAAAGATTTTCGGCGACTCCCGAAACGTATGCGTTGAGCAGAGGATCGGTTTCGATCACGCTGCTCTCGACGATCTGCTGATCTTCCTCCTGGCCGAGCTGAACTTCGGCTGCAGTCGACATGGCGAGCAGCCGGCTCGGCACACCGGCGCAGAGAAGCGCGAAGATCGCGAAGGCGGTAACGATGCGGCGCAACATGTTTCGACTTTCTTTACTAGCGGGCGCAGGGGAAGGTTACGAGCAGCACCTGTGTATTGGATGTGGATAAGCAGAAGAACTTGCGAGTCGTTGTGGATGTTTAAAGGTTATGGACCGATACGCCTCGGAACCGGCCGCGTGACGCTCTTTCGCGGAAAGGGCCTCGGCCTTGAGCTTGTCTTCGCCGGGCGCGAGTTTCGTGACGCTTTTGAAGAGCTGGAGGCTCGCCTTGCCGAGCGTCCGGGCTTTTACCGCGGCACCTCTGCAGTGATAAACTTCGGAACCACCCTCCCGAGTTCCGAAGAGGTCGAAGAAGTTCGGGCGCTTCTCTCCGAGGCCGGCATCGAGCTGCGGGAGATGGGCACGGCCAGCGAGGAGACCGAGCCGGCCCGGGCTCCCGAACGCCGGCGATTCCTGGCGAGCGAAGCGCTGACGCTTTCGGACGGAGCGCGCTCACTGGTGGCCGACTTTGCGGGTGCCCGTGCCGACATCGCGGACCGAAGGCGTCGCGGCGCTCCCAGCGTTCGGCGCGAGCCGGCGCCGGTACAGCCCGCGCTTCATCTCGTGGAGTCGCCGCCCGGTACGCTCTACCATTGTGCGACCATGCGCGGCGGCCAAGCATTGCATCATCCCGGCAACATCGTCATCGTCGGCGACGTCAACCCCGGAGCGGAACTCGTGGCGGCGGGAGATATCGTCGTTTTCGGCCGCTTGGCGGGCGTTGCGCACGCCGGAGCGCAAGGCGACGAGAATGCACGGGTCTACGCGATCGATCTCGACGCGACACAACTGCGGATTGGGACCTTCATTGCGGCCGACACGGAAGACGCAGCCCAATCGCCGTCTGGACCGCAGGTCGCGATGGTGCGCGCCGGGCGCATTATCCTGGCGCCTATCGATCATCTCGGTGAACTCGAACAGCGAGGAACTGACGCCTTATGAGTGCACGCAAGATCGTAATTACGTCTGGTAAGGGCGGCGTGGGCAAGACGACGACGACTGCGAACCTCGGTGCCGCGCTCGCGATGCGCTCAAAACGGGTCATTCTCGTTGACGCCGACATCGGACTACGCAATCTCGACCTCGTCTTGGGGCTCGAAAAGCGTATCGTCTTCGATCTCGTCGAGGTTGTAGAGGGGCGTTGTCAGCTGCGTCAAGCGTTGATTAAGGACAAACGCTTCGACTCGCTCTCGGTTCTGCCGGCGGCGCAGACCCGCGAGAAAGATGCAATCACCGAAGAGCAGTTCGCGGGGATTGTCGATCGTGCAGCCGAGATTGCTGATTACGTGTTGATCGATTGTCCCGCCGGCATCGAAGGGGGGTTCCGCAATGCCGTTGCAGGCGCGGCCGAAGCAATCGTCGTGACGACGCCTGAGGTTAGTGCCATTCGCGATGCGGATCGCGTCGTCGGTAAACTCAACGACCGTGGTAAGCCGATACGTTTGATCGTTAACCGGTTGCGCCAAGAAATGGTTCGGAGCGGCGACATGCTTTCAGTCGAAGATGTCTGCGAGATCTTGGCAGTCGAGCTGATCGGAATCGTTCCCGACGACGAGGAGATCATCGATACCACCAATCGCGGCGAACCAATCGTGCTCGACGATGCGAGCCGGCTTCGCGTCATCTACGATAAAATCGTTCGCAGGCTCGAAGGCGAAATCGTCCCTTTTACAGACTTTGCTACTCCAGGCTTCTTCGGGCGTCTCATCGACGCACTGAAAGCAGGGTAATACGATGCATCAACTCCAACCCGAAACGCTTACAGCTCAATCACTGGCACGTCCGCTCGGGCGCGCGATCGTCATTACCTCCGGGAAAGGCGGGGTTGGCAAAACGACAACGACCGCGAATCTCGGAACCGCTCTAGCTAGGAAAGGTGCATCCGTTGCCTTAGTCGATGCCGACGTAGGATTGCGTAACCTCGATATCTTGCTCGGCTTAGAAAACCGGGTAAAATATCATCTGCTCGACGTGCTCGAGGAACGCGTTTCTCTCGACGAGGCACTCGTTCCGGATAAGTTTAGCGAACGTCTGGTTCTCTTGGCGGCGGCCCAGGCGCGCGAAAAAGACGACGTCGACACCGAAAAAATGCGCGGCCTCGTTGCAGCGCTGCGTGAACGCTTCGACTACGTGCTCATCGACTCTCCCGCGGGCATCGAGCTTGGGTTTCGCAACGCCGTCGCGGGTGCGCAAGAAGCCATCGTGGTCTGTACGCCGGAGGTGTCGGCCGTGCGCGACGTCGACCGCGTCGTGGGGCTGCTCGGTAGCCGCTTTCGCCCGCAGCTCATCATCAACCGCTTGCGACCCCAACTTGTGAAAAAGGGTAAGATGCTTTCCGTCGACGACGTGAATGGAATCCTCCGTTTACCATTGCTTGGCGTGATCGCGGACGAGCCTCAAATTATCGTAACGACCAATAAGGGCGAGCCAATCGCTTTACGTAAGGACAGCGCGACTGCCGGCGCTTATCACGCCATCGCCTCGCGACTGGCCGGCGAAGAGGTTCCCGTGCCGATGCCGGTCTCGAAGGAAACGCTGCTTGAGCGGCTGGGTTCAATGTTCGGAGGAAAGCGCGCATGATCGAATTCATCAAGAGGCTGTTCGGTCAATCCAGCTCGAGCACGACCGCAAAGGAACGTTTGCGCCTCGTGCTGATGACCGATCATCTGGAGCTCGCCCCCGACATGATCGAAGCGATGAAGCGCGAATTCGTTGAGGTGATCTCGCGCTACGTCGAAGTCGATCGCGAGAAAATCGACGTGAGCTTCGAACGTCAAGACCGCACCCTCGCGATGCTCGCAAACATACCGATTCTTTCGGTGAATCGTCCGCCGACCAACGGCACGAGCGTTGCGGCGAAACCGAAGGCCGCTTCGCCAGCCGCGAAAACGACGGACAACGGCATCGCAGTCAGGCGCCGGCGGCGGCGGAAGAAAACCCAAGCCCGAAACAATCAGCATCGGCCCGCCACGGCCACTTGACGGCTTCCCTCGCACTGGGTAGCGGTGCAAAGCGCTACCTACGAAACTTCAATTGGCCGTTGGCGCTCGCAAGCGCGCTGATCACCATCATCGGCGTCGTCTGCATCAGTTCCGCCGGTTTACGGAATCCGGCGTTTGCCGGCGAAGCCAGGCGGCAATTTGCATACGTAGCGGTAGGGTTGCCGCTCATGCTGTGCTTCTCGTTCATCGACTACCGTAACTGGAGACGATTTGCGCCGGGGCTCTACATCATCAATTTGCTGCTGTTGTTGTTCATCTTGCGCGGTGGTCACAGTGCAATGGGCGCGCAACGGTGGATCACGTTAGGACCGTTTGGCACCTTCCAACCGTCGGAGCCTTCGAAGCTCATCGTTGCGATGTCGCTGGCGGCGGTCATGTGCAAGGGCACGTACGAAAAACTGCAGGATCTGTGGAAACCACTGCTCACGGTCGCCGTTCCCGCCTTGCTCGTACTCAAACAGCCCGATCTCGGAACCGCCCTCGTGTTGCTTGCCATTCTCACGGTGGTTTTGTTTTTTGGTCTGCCAAAACTCGGCGATTTTGCAATTTACGTCTTTGGCGTCGTGTTGGTTGCCACCGCCGCCGTCGGTACAAATGCCGTTCTCAAACCATTTCAGAAGGCGCGCTTGCTGGTTTTCCTTAACCCTAAACTCGATCCATTAGGCGCAGGCTACAATCTCAATCAATCAAAGATTGCGGTCGGCAGCGGAGAGTGGCTGGGGCGCGGCATCTATCACGGAACGCAGACGCAGCTCGGTTTCGTGCCGCAGAATTCAACCGACTTTATCTTCACCGTTCTGGCTGAAGAGTGGGGTTTCGCCGGTGCGCTCGCGTTGCTGGGGCTCTATGTGGTCATGCTCTACGGCGGGGTAAGAACGATGCTCGTCGCACGGGACCGCTTCGGTTTCTTGCTCGCCGCCGGACTCGTCGGCATGTTCTTTTTCCACATCTTGGTCAACATCGGCATGACCGTGGGCATCATGCCGATCACGGGCATTCCGCTGCCCTTCGTCTCCTATGGCGGATCGGCCATTCTGACCGGTTTTGCGTCGATCGGGGTTCTGCTCAACGTGTACTCACAAAAGGACCGAGACGTGCTCGGCAACGCCTAGCCGTGCTCGAGAAAGGAGACCGAGGACGCACGGCAGGTCGGTCTTCGCGACGAAGGGAAGAACGTGCCAACCGGGCCGGCGCGCTTCTGCTCTCACACGGAGAGCGGTGCTGCGTAGGTTACCCGAGTTAAATTTTTTTGCAAGACTTTTTGCGAGCCGCCGCTGCGACGCTGTAGTCGACCGCCAGGCACGAGGAAAATGCCGGCGCGGGCACAGGCTCCGAGACAATTGAGGATAATTTGTCGAGCGAGATTTTGATCTCGAGCGACCCCTGGGAAAACCGGGTCGCCATACTCGAGGACGGCGGTTTAGCCGAACTCTACATCGAGCGCGAAGAGCGGGTCATCGGCTCGATTTTCAAAGGAAAAGTTCAAAACGTACTGCCGGGTATGGGCGCGGCCTTCGTCGACATCGGCCTGGGTCGCAACGCGTTTCTGTACGTTGACGACATCAATAAACAGCCGCTGAACATCGGCGACGTTGAGATCACCCAAGGGCACGGCGGCTTTACGATCGGCGAGAAGGTCAAAAAAGGCGACGAGATTCTCGTTCAGATCGTCAAGGAACCGCGCGGGCTCAAAGGCGCCCGCATCTCAACGAATATCTCTCTACCTGGGCGGTACTTGATCCTCATGCCGACGGGCAAGTACTCCGGCGTTTCACGCAAGATCGAATCTGCGGAAGAACGCAACCGCCTCAAGGCGGTCATGAAACGCATTCGCCCCGAAGGCATGGCGACGGTCGTGCGTACCGCTGCAGCCGGTGTGAGCGAAGCGGAGCTGATTGCCGACTTGGGCGTACTCATCCGTATGTGGCACGGAATATTGGAGACGTATAAGCGCGCGCCCGCGCCTGCGCTTCTGCATAAGGACATGAATTTGGTGTACAAGGCGGCGCGTGATTTCATCACGGCCGACGTCGAGCGCGTTCTCATCGACGACGAGGAAGAGTATCGGAAGGTCCGCGACTTTCTCCAGTTATTGGGCCCGCAGTATCTCAACCGAGTCGAACACTACAACTCAGGCCGATCGCTTTTTGAAGATTATCACATCAACGAAGAACTCCAAAAGTTGATGAAGCCGAAGATTAGCCTTCCCTCCGGCGGTACCATCGTCATCGAATCTACCGAAGCCCTGACGGTCATCGACGTGAACTCCGGGAAGTTCACGGGCGGACGAAACCTTGAGGATACGATCCTCAAAACCAACCTTGAGGCTGCGGCTGAGATCGCCCGGCAAGTTCGCCTGCGCGATATCGGCGGCATCGTGGTCGTCGATTTCATCGACATGACGTCCGAGGCGTCGCGTAGTAAAGTGATTAAAGCTCTTGAAGACGGCCTACGCCGCGACCGAACGCGCGCCACAATTCAATCGTTTTCCAACCTCGGCCTGCTGGAGTTTACGCGCAAGCGCGTTGGAAAAGATCTTGGCGCGCAGCTGCGGGGTTCGTGTCCGACGTGCAACGGCATGGGCAGCGTGATGTCGTCGCAATCGGTAGCGATTGAAACGTTTCGGCAGATTCGCAAGCGAGCAACGAACGGCGTTTCGGGCGGAATGGTGGCGCACGTCGCGCCGACCGTCGCGGTCCAGATGGAATTTTGGTATGACGGCGAGTGCAAAGAGCTTTCGCACGATATCGAGCGCCCGATCGCGGTGCGTGTCGATCCGATGCTGCATCCCGAGAAAGCGCGCATCGACTTCGCATCGACGCTGCGCAACGGCAAAGCGCGAATCGTGCGCGTCGGCGAGGAATACGACGTCGATCTTCTGCCGGGCCGCCTCCCCAACGCCACTTCGGCGGCGGCGGTGGTGGAGGGCCGAGTGGTGGAGGTCGAAAACGCGGCCAACATCGCCGGAAACTTCGCGCGAATTCGAATCATCGACGTCGATGACGAGCGCGACTACATTCTCGGCGAGCTAATGGCGGTCGACGCTCCCGCAGAGGCAAGAAAGAAACGCCGGCGTGGACGTAAAGCCGAACCGACCACCGCCGAGCAAACCAAACAACTGCGCGAACTTGCCGAGGAAGCCGCAGCGCAACACGAAGCGCGTCCACCTATTGGAATCAGCACGGCAACGGAGGAAGAGGAGGCGCAAGACAAAGCCCTCATTGCCGAGAGGCGCGCCGAAGAACAGGCCGACGCGATCATCATTGCCGAGGGCGCGGTGACGCGCGCCGAGGGGGACGAGGGGACGCACCACAAGCGCCGCCGGCGCCGCCGGCGGGGAGGACGTGGCCGTGGACGGGCACGCCCCGAGCCCGTCGAGGCGGAACCGCCGGTCGTTGCGAGCGTTTCGGCGCCCGAGCGTCCCGAAGAGGCGGAAACGGCTGGGCGCCGCCGTCGCCGTCGCCGGCGTCGGCGCGGACGGGGCTCGGCACCGGTCGCGCAATCCGAGCAGGCAGGCGTTGAAGCGCTCACGGGTTCGCTGCCGGTCACTCCGACCGTACCCGATCGCCATATTTTCCGCGTTGGCTCCGATGGAACGGCGCAATCGACGGGCGCGACCGCTCCGCGCGAACCGTCCCGAGCCATCGCACCCGTTCGCGAACCGCAGCCGCCGGCGGTCGAAGCGCCGCCGCCCAGCCTGGTGACCCCCAAAACGGAACCGAGTAGGACGAAACCCGCTCGGCGCCGGCGCTCGGTGGCCGGAGTTGCAGGCAGACTTGAAGCCTCGAGCATTGCGGCGCTACCCCCGCCCGACGGGAAAGCCAAGCGCGGACAAAAGCCCGCGGCGGTCGTCGCCGAAACAGCGGCCGAGAAATCCCCGCGACGAGCACGCGCGAAAAAAGTCGAAGCCTTAGCCGCAGACGGAGAAACGGTGAAGCCGACGCGCAAGCGCAAGCCCGCAAAGTAGCGCCTCACCATGAGCGGTCTCCACGTTCTTGCGCAACGCTGGTACTCGGACCGTTCGCTGCCGTTTCAGCTCGCGCGATATCTCACCATCGGAGGGTTGGCCACCGCTCTGGACGTTGGGACGTTCGCACTGCTCTTGCGTGCGCGCTGGCCGCTGCTCGCCGTGATTACCGCCGCGTACGGAGTCGGAGTCGCGACGCACTTTTCACTCAACAAATACGTCAACTTTCGCGCTCACGATCGTCCGATACAGCGTCAAGCGCTCACCTATGCGGTCGTTGCATTCACGTGCTGGGTGACGACCACGGCGATCGTCAAAGGCGCGGTTGCGCTCGGGGCGGCGCCCCTGGTGGGAAAAGCGCTCGCGGTCGCTTTTAACATCCCGATCGGTTTCTTCGGTCACCGCCACCTGACGTTCGGCCGCGGAATCGGCGCCGCGCTGCGAAGAATGTTGTCCCGGCGATCGACCTGAACGATCGTTCGTAGGCTTCATGGCGATCTTCTTGCCGTACTATATCGCCGCGCTCGCAATGCTCGTTTTCGAATTGCGCGGGGCTTCCATGGCGCCTTCCGTTGCCGTGCCGCGATGGCGCGCATGGTGTTGGGTTGCAACCCTACTCGTCGCATATGCCGCGCAGCTCGAAGTCGTGCGCTACGCGGCATTGTCGTTGGCGAGTTCGAACCAATGGCGCTCGCAGCTTCCAATTCCCGTTGCCGAGCACGGTATGGGGCACCCCGATCTCGTAGAAGCAACGCTCTTGTGCTTGGCATTGTACGAATCGTTTGTGCTCTACGCACTCTACCGAACGATGCCGTCACGGCGAGTCATCGTAGGTGGGGCCGCGCTCATGGTCGCCCTTTCGATTGCGGCGCCGGCCTTCATCAGTCCCGATGCTTACGCATACGTCGGCGACGCTCTCCTCGGCTTGCGGGCATACGCGCCGCCGAGAAGTGACTTTACGGCTGAGTATGGCTTGATCAATCGCTTCTTCGCTGCACCAATGTTGCCCGCGCCGTACGGCCCCCTTTGGATTGCCGTCGCGCGTCTGGTGACCGGCATCGCTCCGACGCTTCTCACCAAACTCATTGCGCTGCGCCTTCTTGGGGCCGCTTCTTTTTTGGCATTGCTGGCTGCGCTGAAGGCCTACGGCGTTCGCCCGCGACTGCTTGCCGTCGCTGCACTGAATCCGGCGATCGCGCAGCAATACATTGCTGACGCGCATAACGATCTGCTCGGCATCGCCCTCGTTGTTGCGGCAGCCGCGCTCGCGCGACAACGGCGTGCGTTGATCGCATCGGGAATCACGGCTGCTGCAGGATTGGTGAAGCTGCCGTTTACCGTACTGGCACTGCCGATCTTTGCTGCCGTCAAACCACGCTGGCTGCGTTACGCCTGCGCGGCAGGTGCGATCGCGCTGGCGATCGCCATATCATGGTGGGGCGCGGGAGCCGCCTACTTTCGAGGGTTGAACGTTCACGTGCCGGCGCCGGGTCCGGTGTATGCACTCAACGTTGCCGTTTCACTTGCGGCGCTGTTCCTTCTCGGGCTCGCGACCATCGGCGGACGCCGCTTCTACAGCGCCGTCTGGTTAATTGCGATGATGAGCTCGTACGTGGCGACGTGGTACGTGGCCTATGGTTTGCCGTATGCACTTGCGCGTCATCGCATCATTGCTTATCTCCTGATCGCACTGCCCTTCGCGTGCGCTGCGGTCGATGCAAAATTCATGCGGCCATGGACACCGATTGTCCTTATCATCGCGGTTCTTGCCTCGGTGCGCTTGTTGCTCCGGCCGCAGCCGAAGGCCCAATGAGTTCGCTGCTGTGGATCTTTGGGATCTTCGATGCCGGCGCGCTGCTGATGCTGATTGCCGAGCTTCGCACGAGCCGTGGACTGGCCGTGCACGTACGGCCCGCGATTTCCGCGCGTCCGGCGATCGCGATCGTCGTTGCAACCTACTTTACGCAGCTGGCAATCAGCCTGTATGCGGCGCTGCATCAAGCCCGGCCGTTACCAGCGCGAGCACTGATTGCGCTGCCTTTAGCGAGCGCCATAACAACGCACCAGAACGCGGTCGTAGCCGCCATGTTGCTGCTTGCGGCGGTGCAGACGTATGCGTTGCTCGCGTTGTACCGCGGGAGGCCGTCCGGGCGCGCCGTTGGGCTGGCGTGCGGCGCACTCGTTGTGGCATCAGTGCTTTCGCCCGCCATGATTTCAGCGGATGCCTACGCGTACGTGGCCGACGCCTTGCTGGGGTTGCGTGCCTATGCGCCGCCGAACGTTCCGTTTCTCGGCGAATTTGCGCCTATTGGCGCGTGGTGGAGCACTCCGATGCCGCCGACTCCATACGGCCCGCTCTGGCTGCTCGTATGCCGTCTTGTGACCGGACCGTTCCCGTCGTTGCTCGGAAAAATACTTGCGCTGCGGCTGCTCGGCGCCGCAGCGTTTCTTGCACTGCTTGGGGCGTTGCGCGCGCTTGGCATTTCACGCCGCGCAATCGTCGTAACCGCACTGAATCCCGGCTTGGCATTCTCCTATATCGCAAGCGCGCATAACGACTTGTTGCCGATCGCACTGATCGCGTGGGGAGCATACTTCTCGCGTCGGCGGCCGTTACTGGCAGCGGCGATGCTTGCTGCCGGCGGTCTCATCAAACTTCCGCTGGCGTTCTTCGGCTGGCCAGTTCTTGCGGGGATCACCAACCGGATCGCGCGCGCATCGCTGGGCGCATGCGCGATCCTCATTGCTGCGGCAGCCTCCTATGCCATCGGAGGTCGCGGTTACGTGCGCGCAATCGCTTCGCACGTGACCTCTTCGCCGTTTATGACGGTGATGTCGGCCGCGGTCGCGGTTGTCGTCGTCGTTGCAATCGTCGCCGCCCTCGGGAGCGGCCGCCGGTATCGGTCCGTCGTTTGGCTGATTCCCCTGTCGAGTGCCTATACGCTCTCATCGTACGTCGCGTGGAGCATTCCGTACGCGCTCGCACGCCGAAACGTGCTCGGGTACCTTCTCATCGCCTTTCCCACAGCGGCCATGTTGGTCGATGTGAAGTTCATGACGCCGTGGACCCTCTTCTTGGTCGTGCCACTCGTCTTCGCCTCGCAAATCGTAGCGTTTCGATTGAATAATCGGCGGTGAGAAGCGAGCGCGAACGGTGGCCGGTGGCGCTGCCGTGGAGCGCTTGAGGGCTGCGCAGCCGGCGTTCTGGCAAATTCCTTACGGCGAAGCACCCGACTGCCGATACCTTATACGTCGTGGCTCCCGACCACACGGGCGGCACACTCTTTTTCTACTTGCACGGCGCGCCGGCGCCGATCCTTGGGTTCGCACGCGTGGAGCATTCGGAAATTTTTCGCATCGACGGTTACGAATCGGCCTGGAACGATCGCATCCGTCGCCAGTATCGGTATCTAGACGTTATTGTCGACGAACGGGCGCGAGCCCGTCTCTATCTATCGCTTTGTGTTAGAATGACCGGATGGACACCGATTCCAAGCCGCTTACTATAGCCGCTGATATTGGCATGCAAGACGATTTGGTTGCGAACCGCGGCATGCGGATCGGGGTTCTGGTCGTGGCATACAATGCGGTCAGCACCCTCGTACAGGTCCTAAAGCGCATTCCTCCGGCGGTCTGGCAGAACGTCGAAGAGGTCGCGGTGTTCGACGATGCGAGCCGCGATGCGACGTACGAACTCGCGGTTGGCTATAAGGCCGTAGCCGACGCGTACAAAGTTCACGTCGTCAAGCACAAACAAAACCTCGGGTATGGCGGCAATCAAAAGGCCGGTTACGCGTACTTCATGGAAAAGGGATTCGACGTCGTCGTTCTCTTGCACGGCGATGGGCAATACGCACCCGAAATATTGCATCATCTCTACCATCCAATCGTGACGGGCGAAGCCGACGCCGTCCTTGGATCTCGCATGATGCCGGACTTCGAAGGCCCGCTCAAAGGCGGAATGCCGCTGTATAAGTACGTAGGAAACCGGATTCTCTCGACGTTTGAAAACTGGGCGCTGGGAATGGACCTCACAGAATTCCACAGCGGATACCGCGCGTACAGCTTACGCGCCCTTCGCGCAATTGCGATGGATGCAATGACCGACGATTTTCATTTCGACACAGAAATCATCATCAAGCTGCACCACCAGGGTTTCCGCATCAAAGAGGTACCGATTCCGACGTACTACGGGA
The DNA here is from genome assembly GCA_963752765.1 of Vulcanimicrobiota bacterium. Lineage (GTDB taxonomy): Bacteria > Vulcanimicrobiota > Vulcanimicrobiia > Vulcanimicrobiales > Vulcanimicrobiaceae > JAFAHZ01. Next base: position 176,203 of record CAVVZD010000003.1, on the reverse strand, counting down.
ACGAGATCTGCTACGTCAACGGGATGAAGTATGCTTTCGACGTCGTGCGAGCCGTTCGCCGCTACAAATCCACCATTCGCTCGGCGCGCCGCTTTCCCGAGTTTGGCGAGTATTTTATTAACTATCCGCTCAAAGAGAGCCGATATTCCAGTCACGGGCTCGCTCAACGATTGGTTGGAAACAACCAGGAAATTCTAGACCTTGGGTGCGGCGACGGTTACTTGGCAGCCGCACTTACGCGCGAAGGGAACGTCGTATTCGGTATCGACCGGCTGCCGGCGCCCTGCCGTGTCGACGCGTTTGACCAGTACGAGAGCGGCGATCTCAGCGAAGGATTGACTGCAACGGCTAGGGAGCTCAAGGTTAAAAAATTCGATGCTATCTTGATGATGGACGTGCTGCAACAGCTTGCGGAGCCTCAAAAAGTCGTGTGCGATTCCTTGAAGCTCCTCAAGCCCAACGGCCGAATTCTCGTGTCTCTGCCGAACGTAGCGAATATTACCGTGCGCTTAGGAATGATCCTCGGACGATTTGCGTATTCGGACCGAGGCATTCTCGATCGCCATCATTTGCGCTTCTTTACCCGGCGAAGCGCTCGAGCGCTATTGCGCCAGTGCGGTTTGCGTGTCCTGACGGAGCGCGCAACCGTTATGCCGCTGGAGTTCGTACTGGATTGGCCATCGGATAGCTTCGCAATGAGAATGCTCTATCGGCTATTGGCATTCTTTACCGCCATAATTCCCGGCATTCTCGGCTACCAGTGGGTGTTTGTTGCACGACCCGAGGGCAAGCGTTAACGTGGGCGTCGCGCAAGCTCGGTTCGAGGGAACCCGCGCCGCTAACAGGCTGACATACCCGGTCGTCTTCACCTGCTTCTTCATTTCCGGCTTTTGCAGTCTGCTCTATCAGGTCGCATGGACGCGCTTAGCGTTCGCGCATTTCGGGACGATCACGCCGGTGCTCTCGCTAATCGTCTCCGTTTTTATGCTGGGTATCGGAATCGGCTCTCTGTTCGGAGGACGTTGGACTTCGGCGCTCAGCCGCAGTCTCGGCGTCTCCCTCATCTACGTGTATGCCGCGACGGAAACGTTCATTGCCGTCGGCGCTTTCGCCGTGCCGGCCGCTTTCAACTGGGGAGAAACGCTGCTGTTGCGGACCGGGACCACCGACTCAACGACCTATTTGCTGACGTCGGCGATCTTTATCATTCTGGCAGTGCTGCCGTGGTCGACGGCAATGGGCGCGACGATTCCACTAATGATGGGCTTCGTGCAAAATGCCGATCGAGGTAACGCCTCGAGCTTTAGCCTCTTATACCTCGCAAACGTGCTCGGGGGTATGGCCGGAGCACTCGGCGAGGCGTTCGTGCTGATCGAGCTCTTTGGGATTCGCGGCACGTACGTGATCGGCAGCTTCTGTAATCTCGCCATCGCCGCGCTCGCAGTCACTCTGGGAGGGATGACGGGCGCATCGACGAGCGAGACCGTTGCCGCTCGCACGCCGGACCTCGAACGAGTAGAAAGCATTCGCACCGGGGATTCCATTTGGGCGACCTGGACGCCGGCGATCTTGTTTACGACCGGCTTTTCGAGCCTTGCTTTGGAAATCTCGTGGGCGCGCGACTTCACGTTTAGTCTATTAACGACGATCTATGCGTTTGCATCGATCCTTGCCGTGTATTTGTGTGCGACCGCAATCGGCTCGCGCCTCTATCGCTTGAATCCGGGCGCCCGAATTTCGCTGGAAAGCGTGCTCGGCTGGTTGTTCATTGCGGCGCTTTTGCCCATCGTACTGACAGATCCACGGCTGGGCCCATCGGCACCGCGAACGCTTCTGAGCATCGTACCGTTCTGCGCGCTGCTCGGGTTTCTCACGCCGTGCTTAATCGACCGAGCCGCGCAAGGCGATCCGAAACGCGCGGGTGCGTATTATGGAATCAATATCGCCGGCAGCATCGTCGGGCCCCTCGTCGCGGGATATCTGCTCTTGCCGGTTCTGGGACTTCGCTGGACGATGATCGTCCTAGCGTTGCCATTTCTCGCGCTCTTTGCCGTCGTGGGCAAGGGCAGGTTGCGCCGCAACGCCATACTGGCCGTCACCGGATTAGCAGTCTTGATCGTTTGCATCTTTTTCCGGCGTGCCTACGACGATGCATCGCTCTATCCGCCCCCCGTTGAAGTACGTCGCGATTACGTTGCTTCCGTCGTTGCAAGCGGTTCGGGTATGGACCGGTCGTTGACGGTGAATAGCGTCGGCATCACCGTGCTCGCAAGCGTCACGAAGGTCATGGCACACCTGCCGATGGCCCTGCAAGGCAAACCGGCCAATGTGCTGGACATCTGCTTCGGAATGGGAACGACGTTCAGGTCGCTGATGAGCTGGGGCGTCGACACGACGGCGGTCGATCTCTCACAAGCCGTCTTAGACTCGTTCGGTTTCTTCCATTCGGACAGCGCCGCGCTGCTGGCAAGTCCGAATGCACACCTCGTTGCAGACGATGGGCGGCGTTATCTCATGCGAGCCGGTCGCACGTTCGACGTCATTACCATCGATCCGCCGCCTCCGGTTGAGGCAGCCGGAAGCAGCTTGTTGTACTCCGAGCAATTCTACGGCGTCGTTAAGGCGCATCTAAGTCCGGACGGAATCTTACAGCAGTGGATACCGCAAGCGCAGGGCGCAACGGCGCAGTCCGTCGCACTAGCGCTGCGGGAATCATTTCCGTACGTGCGAGCATTCGAAGCGCACGATTCACGCTACACGCACCTCCGCGGCGCATATTTCATCGCGTCTCTGAAACAGACCCAGCATCTAGACGTCGACGCCTTCATTGCGCGGATGCCTGCCGCAGCGCGACGCGATCTGCTCGAGTGGGAAGGGCGAACACCGTTGCGAGCGGTGGTGGCGCGCATACTCGCGAGTGAAGTACCCTTGAGCACGCTTCTCCCACCGCCCGGATCGAGGATTCCACCAGTTACCGACGATCGACCCTTCAACGAATATTTCATTCTGCGAGGTTACGGCCTGGGACGTAGATTGCACGGCTAATGTACATCGGTCCCGTGCTGCTCAGCCTCGTGTGGCTGGTCGTGCGCTGGCGGTGCGGGGCTGCCGAATGGCCGAAGATCGCAGGATCTCGGTTTACCTGGCTCATGCCGGCTTGCGCGCTTTCCTCACTCGCTCTGTTTGTTGTTGAATTAGGGATCGTCGAATTCGAAGCACGGTACCAGGTCGCGTCGGCGTGCTGGCTTCACCTTCCGATTCCCGTGGTCGGCGACTTTGACCGACGGAGTGGCGGCCAAGCCATGCTGGTCCCAAGCGCTCTACTGGCGCTCTGTGCTATCGCGCAAGCCCTCGTGCTCGCGTGCATGTATACTGCATCTGCGCAGCGACAGCTAAGTGTATTGGAGCGGCGCTTCATCGGTGCGGCCTTTGCGTGCGGGATCGCGGCGGCAGTTTTGTCGCCCGCAATGACATCATCTGATGCATACTATTACATCTCATACGCGAAGGTTGGCTTGGCTTCGTTCGTTGCTGCGCCGCACGCGATTGCTATCCCCGATTTCGCACTACGAGCGAGATGCGTCGATCTCTTGCTGCCGTCGGCATACGGACCCGCCTTCGTCATCTATGCGCGAGCCCTGCTCGTTGCGGTCCACCAGCCGATCGCGGCGATCGTAGTGTTGCGTGCAACAAACCTCGTATGGTTATTGGGTACCATCGCATTGCTGCGTCGAATGGGGCTCGCGCCTTCGGTCGTCGCATTATTCGCATTAAATCCAGTCGTGTTGCTCGAGTACGTTACGAATGCCCATAACGATATTATTCCATTGTGCTTGATTGTTGCGGCCATGGTTCTTGATGGCTCGCTTGCGCTCGTGAGCACGCTCCTAATCACGGTAGCGGGGCTCGTCAAGTTGCCGTTTTTAGCTGTTGGAGCATTGGCCTTCGCGGCGCAATCGTCATTACGAGAGCGCGTCCTACTAGTCGTAATGTCAACGACGTTGGCGCTTGTTTCGTCGTACCTATGGGCTGGTCCGGTGTACTTCAAGGGCCTTGCGTGGTATCACGCGTTGTACGCTGCTTCGGGCGACCGCGACATTGTAACCCTCACGCTTATCGCGCTGGTCTCCGTTGGGTTCGCAGTCGCGAACCGCATGTATAACGGTGCTGGGGCATTTGCATTTCCTGGGCTGGCGCTGTCGCCCTTGCGGCCGTGGTATGGCGCTTGGGGGTTGCCTTACGCGTTACGGGAGCAACGGCATCTCCCACTCTTCCTCGTGCTTTTGCCTATCAGCGCTTTCCTTATGAGTGATTCGGTTTCTTCGGTTGTGCAGCACGCTTTCAGCTACAGTTTGTGCGCCGTCATCGCTTCTCTGGCGTTACGCGACCTGTTCATCGGAAAGCGGCCCTGAGCCGACCAGAGGGCCGCTTTCGCTTTATTGAGTTGTGTCGGTCTGGCCTAGTTGCACCATCTTCTTATCAAGGAACTGCATCGCTTGCGTGAGCTGGTCGTCTCGCGTCGGCGTCCCGTACTGCGGATGCTGATTCTCGGGAACGACGACGTCGGGAGTAATTCCAAGATGGTTGATGTCGCGGTTGTGCGGCGTTAAGTAACGCGCGGTCGTAATTTTGATCGCCGAACCATCGGGCAACGGATAGATCGTCTGCACGACGCCTTTGCCGAAGGTCTTGGTGCCGATGATCGTTCCGACGCCGCTATCCTGGATGGCGCCCGAGGTGATCTCGGAAGCAGATGCGGTATAGCCATTGACCAGAACGGCGAGCGGCAGCGGATCGATTGCGGTGTCGTCGGCTTCAAGCGTCGTGATATTCGAGGAGCGTTGCTCGACCGAAACGATCGGCCCGCTCGGTATAAACTTCGAACTTACCGCGACCGCTGCCTCAAGATATCCGCCGCCGTTATCGCGGAGGTCGAGGACGAGTGCGCGAGCCCCTTCCTTCTGAAGGCGGTCGAGTGCCGCATCCAGCTCGCTCCCGGTATCGCGTCCGAAAACGGTGAGTTCGACATAGCCGATCTTTCCGGGTAGCATCTTTTCGTAGACGCTGAGTTGGTGGATCTTCGCGCGGGTTATGCTAATCGGTGGAAGATCGCTTCCGTCGCGAAGAATTCCAAGCGTTACCTGGGTGCCTTCCTTACCACGCAATTTCGAGCTTGCCGCTTGAACGGTAAGACCTTTGGTCGAGACCCCGTCGATGGTTGTGATGAGGTCGTCTTGCTCGATACCGGCTTTGTCGGCAGGACCGTCCGGTACCACGTTCTCGACTAGGATGTACTTCGTCTTATCGTCGGTCTGAATCACGATGCCGGTTCCACCGAAATCACCGCCGTCTAGATCTTGGTTCAATCCCGCAAACTCTTTGGGGGTCAAGAAGACGGTGTAACGATCGTCCACGGAGCGCATGATACCGTCAAGCGCGATATAGCCAAGTTCGGCCACCGTGAACTTGCCGCGCGCTTCGTTGGCCGCATCTTCGACGTCGCGGTCGATCGTGCGGACGTTCGTCGCGGGCGCATCTCCGGCATGAACCGCTGGAATCGAAGCGTTCTTCACGCCCGCCGTGCGCATGGCTTGCAAGAGCTGCGATCGCACCGAATCAAGCACAGTCTGCGGATCGACCCTCTTGTAGTAGTCGGTCGTCAAATGGTCGTAGCTGGTCGCGATTTCGCTTGCTTCGAGCGACGAAAGATGCGCGACGGCTGCCGCTGATGCGCTAGGAAGCCGTACCAGAGTGCCGGCTAGCGTGGCAACGAGTAAGAGCGTGTAGAGGCGTTTCATTCTGTTCCTATTGGATGACTTGATGGAGATGAGCTTTGGCGGCCGTCAACTGCTTGTCGGCGGGCGTGTCGATAATCGCGGGGTCGGGATCCTGATCGATCACAATATCGGGAACGATGCCGCGGTGCGCGATGTCTCGGCCGTGCGGCGTCACGTAACGGGCAGTCGTGATCTTCAGCGCCCCCCGGTCCGGCATGGGATAGATGCTTTGAACGACGCCCTTACCGAAGGTTCGCGTGCCGATCAAGGTTGCCAGGTGATAATCTTGCAACGCGCCGGACGTGATCTCAGAAGCACTTGCCGTGTACTTGTTGACGAGAACGACGAGCGGGCCCAGGCCCGGCATCGCGTCGCCTCGGGCTTCTTCGCTGGTGCTTTGGCCGTCGCGCCGAATGGTTGAGACGATAACGCCTTGCGGGATGAAGAGGCTGGAGATCTCCACGGCCGCATCGAGCAGTCCGCCGCCGTTATCGCGTAAATCGAGAATGTATGCCTTCGCGCCTTTGCTCTGTCCGTCTACAAGGGCTTTACGAACCTCATCGCCGGACGTAACGCCGAAGTCCGAAAGGCGGATGTAATCGAAGCCGTTTTCCATTTTTGCTCGAACCGTCGGTACGTGTATGATCTCACGCACGATGTCGTAGGAACGCTCGCTGCCCTTGCCGTTGTACGGATGGGTCGTGAGGTGGACGACGGTGCCGACTTCGCCACGAATCATCTGCTCGACCTGATCGAGTGGCAGGCCGCGGACGGACTTGCCGCCAACGGCATCGACGATCTCGCCGGGCTTCATTCCGGCGCGGGACGCGGGCATCTCTTCGATCGGCTGCAGGATGATGCGACCATCTTTGAGTTGATAGATGTAAACGCCGATCCCACCGAAGTTCCCTCCCGAGAGTTCCTCGTTGAGGCCCTGAATTTCGCGCGGCGACAAGTACACGGTGTACGGATCCTTAACGGAGCTCATGATCCCGCGCAACGCGGCATCGGTCAGCTCGGTGCTGCCATTCGCTCCGAGCTTCGAGGCGTAGTGTTCTTGGGCGTAGGCCAGTAAATCCGCGACGACCTGCGGGTCGCTGCGCGCGGACGCATTGGCTTTTTCGTTGGGTAGTGCGGCGCCGACGTTCTTCGCGCGCAAGTATCCTTCCAGCGCTCCCGCTTCGCCGCGCACCGGCGTTTGTGGATCGATCGGCTTGTAATACGCGCTTTCTAACTTCGACAAGGCGATATCGACTAAACGAGTGCCGTTCATACGACCGCCGGCAAACAGGTCGCTCAGGTCACCGGTCGTTGCAACGTCAAATCCCCCGGGCGCAGCGGCAAGAATTGTACTGCGATAGCCAATAAAGAGCGCACTTGCAGTCGCCACCGCGACAACAACGAGCGCCGCAAGTAAGGCGCGGATTCCTACTGTCATCAATCCTCTCTATCGCAGATTACCCGCCGGGAGTTTCTCCTCCCCGAGCGTACTCGCTAAGTCTTAATGCAAGCGGGGCGCCGGGTCAACTGCTTTGCCGTTGATTCGGATCTCAAAGTGGAGGTGGGGCCCGGTCGACTCCCCAGTCGATCCGACCGCGCCGATCGCTTGCCCGCGCTGCACGGCTTGGTTGACCGAAATGTAAATAGCCGACAGGTGGCCGTAGCCGGTCGAATAGCCGCCGCCGTGATCGATAGCGATGTAGTTACCGTATCCGCCGTACCATTGGGCCATCACGACGGTGCCGCCCGCCGCTGCCGTGACCGTCGTCCCCGTTGGGGCCGCAATATCTAACCCTTGGTGAAACTCGGGCGCGCCGCCGAATGGGTTCGATCTCCAGCCGAAGGGTGACGTAATCGTGCCGGTAACCGGCCAGGAAAAGGAACCCGGTCCTCCCTCGCTTTCAACGCCCCCGGCGATGCCTTCGGCCTTTCGCTCGGCCGCCAGCTCACGCGCGCGCTCCTGAAGCAGCGTTTCAAGGTAGGCTTCCTCGGCGGCGGAGAGGCCTTCCATTTCGGCGACCTGGGCAGCGGCGTGGCGCTTCTGCTGCGCAGCAAGCGACACAAGATTCTGCCGTTCTGCAGCCAGCGAGCTCAGCTGGTCGCGCGCCTGCTCTTGAGCTTCTTGCTGCTGCGCGAGTTCGAGCCGCGTTCGCTCGAGGTCCGCTTCGACCGCGGCGACGCGTTGCTCGGCGGCCTTCCGTTCCCGGACCGCGCGCTCATTGGCGGCAATGAGCAGACGCAAGTCCTCCCACCGCTCGACGAACTCGCTGAACGAACGTGCTGCGATTAAGACATTCAGGTAGCTAAGGTCGCCGTTTTCGTAGATATCCACCAGGCGCCGGTGCAGCATCTCGTCGTGCAGCTTCAGCGACCGTTGCGCCGCATTAAGCTCAATGGTGTTCCAATCGATTCGCCGCTGGGTCGAAGCGGCTTGCCCGTCGAGCGAATCGATGCGCACGTTGACAGCGCCGATTGCGGCATCGGTCTCGCCCAACTGATGCTGCAAGTCGTCGTACCGCAAGCTTACCGAGTGCAGTTGCGCTCGTTTGGCTTCTAACCGCGCGCTGATCTTTTGTGCCCTGGCTTTCTCGGCGTTTATCTTTGCCTCGATCGGAGACGTTCCGGCCGACGTTACCTTGGGCGCGAAAACCGCTACTACGGAAACCAGCGCGAGCCAGCGTTTCACTGACGGCGTTTGTCCTTGATGTACACCGAACCAACCACCGACTTTGCATACCGTTTGAGCTCGGCGGCCTTTTCGCCGATTTGGGCGTAGTTGGTGAGCTGTTGTCCGTCGTTTGTGACGATCGCTATTGAAAGTGACATGATCGGATAGCGATAGAGTGCGCCTCGCCGATCGCGCGTTTCAATATACCCTTGGCGCAAGTCCTTCGGCGAGTACAGCGACCGAATCATGTTGTCAAAAGCGTTGAGTATGGCCTGCGCAATTTCCTCGGCCCGCTCCGGGACGGTTGCGACGATGAAGTCGTCGCCCCCGATGTGACCGACGAAATCGTGTGGTGTCCCGCGCGTTCGCACGGCGTCGACCGACGTGCGGGCGACGAGTTGGATCGCTTCGTCGCCGTGAGTAAAGCCGTAGACGTCGTTAAACGCTTTGAAGTTATCGAGGTCGAGATAGAGGACGGCAAACGGCTCTTGGTCGTCGATGCGCCGACGCAGCTCGCCTTCGATTGCCAGATTTCCCGGCAGGCGCGTCAGCGGCGAGAGTGAGGAATCGACCTCGACGCGCCGTATTTTCGCTCGCACCCGCGCGAGGAGCTCGCGCGGCCCGAAGGGCTTGGTGATGTAATCGTCCGCGCCGGCCTCAAAACCGCTGAGTTTGTCCTCGGTCTCGCCCTTTGCCGTCAAGATGATGATCGGCACGTTGGCTATTGACGGATTGGGGTGTTTGCGAACCCGGCGTGCGACCTCGTAGCCATCCATGTGCGGCATCATGAGGTCGAGGAGCAAAAGGTCGGGAACGTTTTGCTCGATTTTCGAAAGCGCATCGGGCCCGTCGAACGCGGTGGCCACGTGATAGCCCGCCAGCTCGAGGTTGGTCGAGATAATCTTACGCAAGTTGCGGTCGTCATCGACGACGAGCACGCGGTGGCCAAGCTCGTATGGCACGCCTTTCATTTTCGACCTGCCGTTACGTGCGAAGATGGCGTCCGACCGAGATCCACGACGCAAGAACTCCGACGGCGGCGCCGACCGCTAATAGTTCGAGGGCGATCGCGACTGGATCGACCGTCGAAACACGCAGCGAGAACCACGGCAGTGCCTCGAGCAGCCGCGGCCAAAGCGTGGCGCGAGCAAGAGCGAGCAATCCGACCGCCAGCAGCGCGCCGACGACGCCATCGATTAAGCCTTCGCAGATAAACGGCATTCGGATGTAGGTGCTCGTTGCACCGACCAGCTGCATGATGGAAATTTCTCGACGGCGTGCGAAGACCGTTAGACGAATCGTGTTGGAGATAATAATTCCGGCGACCAGCAAAAAAACTGCAATAACTGCGATCCCCACGCGGCGCAGTACGTCGGCCAGCTTGAGCAAGCGCTGCACGATCGTTTGGCCGTACACGACGTTATCGACGCCGGCTAAACGGCGTATATGCGCGGCGACCAGCGTTACGTCATCGGGCGCGCGCACCCTGACCCGAAGCTTGTCCGGCAGCGGATTCTCCGTCAATAGACCGGTGTCAATCGCGCCTTTCGTCTGCTGCCGTAACTCGGCCAAGCCTTCTTTGCGGGGAACGAACTGCACCGCAGCGACGCGCCGATCTTGGGAAACGAGGCGCCTGGCCGTGTTTATTTGCGCCGGGGTAGCGTTCATGTTGAAATAAACGGAGATCTCGATTTGATCGAGCAGCCGGTTTCCGATGCCGCTAAGCTCGCCGCGTACGAAAAGAAAGAGTCCCAGCATCACGATCGTGATGCTAACCGTCCCGATTGCGGTGATCTGCATGCTGGCATTGCGCGTAAAATTGCGCAGCACCTCACCCAGAAAGAACTTGACCTTGCCCCAGTCCAAGATAGTAGTAGCCTCGTTCTTCGTCGGTTACGATTCGACCGTCGTCCAAGCGCACGACTCGCCTGCGCATGCGGTCGACGACCGCCTGATTGTGGGTGGCGACGACCACGGTCGTTCCTTTGAGATTGATCCGCAACAGCAGCTCCATGATCTCCGTCGTGTTCGCGGGATCGAGATTGCCGCTCGGCTCGTCGCACAAGAGAATCTTCGGATTGTTCACAAGCGCTCGGGCGATTGCCGTGCGCTGCTGCTCGCCGCCCGAGAGTTCGTTCGGATACATTCGGCTCTTGTGCGATAAACCAACGAGGTCAAGGACGCGTGGCACCTGCCGCATGACGTCTCTTGTATGCGCGCCTGTCACTTGCATTGCGAACGCGACGTTCTCCCAGACCGTTTTGTCGCTCAGCAATTTATAGTCTTGGAAGACAACGCCTAAGTGCCGGCGCAACGCGGGCGTGCGGCTCCGCTTGAGGCGATCGACGCGAATGCCGTCGACCAAGATTTCGCCCGCCGTCGGCGTTGCCTCACGGTATAACAGACGAAGCAAGCTCGATTTGCCGGTTCCGGAATGGCCGACGAGAAAGAGGAAATCGCCCTTGCCGATTTCGAGAGTGATGTTGTCAAGGGCATGGACGCCGTTGGGATAAACTAACGAAACGCCGCGCAGGGAGATCACTGCAGAGGGTTTTTCCTGAGGTCGCGGCCTATACCTCCGGACTATGAATTTCGACCTGAGCGACGAGCAGAAGGCGATCCAAAGCCTCGCGCGCGATTTCGCGCAGCACGAGGTAAAGCCGCGCGCCGAGGAAATGGACCGCGACGAGGCCTTTCCCTACGATCTGGTTGCAAAGATGGCCGAACTCGGCTTCATGGGCTTGCTGTTTCCTGAGGAATACGGCGGCGCGGGTGGCGATACGGTCAGCTACGCGCTTGCGGTCATGGAGATTGCGCGCGCCGATGCGTCGACTGCAATCACGATGGCGGCGCACGTCTCTCTCGGCGCCACGCCATTCTATCTTTTCGGGACGGAGGAGCAAAAGCAGAAGTATTTGGTGCCGTTAGCCCAAGGCAAGATGTTGTGGGGCTTCGGCTTAACCGAACCGAATGCGGGCAGCGACGCCGGCAACGTTCAGACGAAGGCCACGCTCAACGACGGTAAGTGGCGAATCAACGGGACCAAAGCGTTTATCACTAACTCAGGGACGGACATCAGCGGCGGCACGACGATAACAGCCGTTACCGGCACGCGCGGCGACGGAAAGCCGGAAGTCTCCAACCTCATCGTGCCGCAAGCAACGCCGGGTTTCGCGCGCAGTAAGAAATATAGGAAGATGGGTTGGCGCGCTTCCGACACGCGAGAGCTTTCGTTTGTCGATGCGGAGGTTCCCGAGGAGAACTTGCTTGGGCCCCGGGGTGAGGGGTATCGTCAATTCCTGACCATTCTCGACGGCGGACGGATCTCGGTTGCCGCGTTGTCGATTGGTCTCGCCATGGGCGCTTACGATGAGGCCCTGGCCTACTCAAAAGAGCGTCAGGCTTTCGGGCGACCGATTAGCAAATTTCAGGCCATCTCGTTTAAACTCGTCGACATGCTCACGCAAATCGAACATGCGAAACTGATGATGCTGCGCGCCGCCTGGGAGAAAGACCAAGGCCGGGATTACGTCGCCAGCGCGAGCTTTGCCAAGCTCTTCGCGGCCGAACTTTCCCATCGCGTCGTCAACGACGCGCTGCAAATCCATGGCGGCTACGGCTTCATGGACGAGTATCCGGTCTCGCGAATGTACCGCGATCAAAAGATCAACGAAATCGGCGAAGGTACGAACGAGGTGCAGCGCATGATCCTAGCTCGCCTCATGGGGTTGTGAGATCGATTATAGCGCGAACTGGTAAACCGATATGAATTCCCATTTTCCCGAATAGCGCGTTCGCCCGAGCAGCTTATAACGCAGCTCTACGGCCCGCAGCAGGTCCCAGGTCCTCCCGTAATCGAGATAGCCAACGCTTTCGACGTCGTCTTGAACGATCACGTCGAGGTAGCGAAACGTGCCGGTCTTGGACTCGCGCGCGATTGCGGCAAGCGTATTGTCGACGGCATGTGGCGCGCTCCAACTGGCTTCATATCCGGCCAGCGTAAAGATTTCCGGATGAACGACGCGTGGAAAACCGATAAACCGGACGGGAAGCCCGCGAGTGTAAAATGCAAAGGTTGGTGCGAGATAGTCGGGCGCCAAAACGAAGAGCGTCGAACCGGTGGGAGGACCGCTTGCGGCAAACGTACGGATACCCGATCTTGGAACGGCGCTGTTCTCGAGTGCAAAGGCGACGTCACCTCCAAGGAAAACGGCGCTCAACAGGCACGCGATCCCGGTACCCCAACGGCGGGTCAAGACCGAGTGCTCGGCCGCGAGCCGCGCCGCCAGTAGTACGAAGCTCGCGGCAAAGAAGACACAGAGCAGCCCGTAGAAGGGTTCGACGTATCGAACTTGTCGGAGGTTCGCGGCCGCGTCGGCGATGACCGCTGCGAGGACGATCGCGCCCAGAGCGCCGGCGTCCGAGCGCGCAACGCTTTTTCCGGTTACGACGAGCGCGCCGCAAACGAGCACGAGGAAGACGGTCCAATCGAACGTCGCCAACCGCACCGGCAAGAGTTGCAGCAGTGCGATCGTCAGAAATGTCAGCTTGTCGGCTATGCTCGTCGGTCCCTCATACGGAACGCCGACGCGCAGCTGACCGAGAAGAACTGGAAGCCATGCTGCGAACGCAAGCATGCCGACCGCAATCGCCGAGGCAAGGACTATGCCGCGTCGACAACCGCGCGGCGATGCCAACGCCCACAGCCCGAGGAGCGGAAGGTAAAGAAGTGCCATATAATGCGTTCCGACGGCAACGAAACTTGCAGCCGCGACCGCCACCCAACCGGTAACCGTCGGCGATCGGCGCCGTTGCCGTATTACTAGCCATGCGACGGTCGTAAACGAAAAAAGCGCGAGTGGATAGAGGTAAAACGTCGAGTATACAACTGGAAGCGGTGCGACCGCGTACATTGCGGCGGCTACGAGTCCGGCGCACCGGGAGACGGCCTCTTTACCCAGCAGGAAGACGATTGGAACGGCCAGCAGGCTAAAAATGAATGGCAAGAGTTTCAGCGAGAGTTCGCTAAGCCCGGCGTACTTCGTCCACGCGTAGACAATACAAAAGTAGAGCGGCGGATGGTATTCGATCTGCGTCACCCGATGCAAGAACTCCCGGAAGCTGGGCGCGAGCAGTTCCACGTAGACGTTGGCGTCGTCCCGCCAAAGACCGTCATGAAGCAGGGATGGCAGTCGAATGAGCGCGGCGAGCACGACGATTGCGGACAGCACAATGAGCGCACGCCGATCGGGGCCTGCACCATGAGACTGAATCACGGCGCGATCCTAAACCGGTAGACTGAAATGGGCTCCCAGGCGCCCGGATAGCTTCGTTCGCTTACGAAATGGTACCGTTGCTCGATCGCTTTGAGAAACTGCCATGTCTTGCCGTACGGCATGCTCGCTGCGTCCGCGGCCGTACTGTCCACGATGACGTCGAGATAGCGATGCGTTCCGGCGGCTTGCGTGACGGCAGAAACCGCACTACCGATCGCGCGCGGCGCTTGCCAAAGTGCTGCATAACCTTCTAGCGCGAAGATTTCAGGGTGATTGACGCGGGCGAAGCCAAGAAATTTCACGTGCGCGTCCCGCGCGTAAAAAGCAAACGTTGGCGCCAAGTAATCGGGTGCCAAAACATAGAGCGTGTCGGGATCGAGCCCTTCAGCCGCGAGGGCGCGAATGCCCGATCTCGGGACTGCGCTATTGCCGACCGCGTCAGCGGCGTCTTGTCCAACAAGAAAGAGCGTCACGAGGACGCTTGCTGCGATACCCCAGCGTCGCCAAGCGAGTGGAACAACCCGTGCCGCGTGCTCGAAAAACGCTACAATGGGATACGCTAAGAAGACGCATTGCAATCCGTAAACCGGCAAAGCGTATCGAACCCGCATCAATCCGGTGCACGAAACCAAGAAGAGGACCAAGAGAAAGATGACGCCCATCGCCGCTGCGTCGGAGCGCGCAAACTGCCTGCGCGCAAGGCAGAACCCCGCGATTGCCATTGTCGCAAAGACGGTCCAATCTAACGATTTCGCTCGCACCGGTACAAACGCTAAGAGCGCCTTCATCAAGAAGAACGCCGCTCTCTCACCTATCGAGGTCGGCGTTTGGTAGGGTAGACCGATATGCTGTTGGTGCATAAACACGGGAAACCACAGCAAGAAGGGCAGACATCCGATCGCGATGGCAGCACCCGTCACTGCTCCCTGGCGAAGCCCCGTCGGAGAGGTCAGAGCCCAAATGACAAGTGCGGGAACGAAAAATAACGCCGAATAGTGTGTATACGTTGCAAGCGCCGTAGCGATGGTCACTAGAACTAGGCGCATCGGCGTTGCGTGCTCGCGCCGCGCGTGCGCTACTTGAATCGCTAGCACGACAAATACGAATCCTGCGAACGGATAGACGTACATCGTTGAATAGTCAACGGCCAATGGAGTGACGGCAAAGAACGCGGCGGCGACCAAGCCGACACCTTCGGATGCCGCAAGTTTCCCCAACCGGTACACCGCCGGAATCGTTATCAGGCTGAAAACAAAGGGCAATCCCTTTAGCGCGAGCTCGCTCGTACCGGCAATCTTCGACCACAGATACGCAAAGAAAAAATAGAGCGGAGGATGCCATTCCAATGCCGCCACACGATGGAAAAAGTCGCCGAGCGACCCGGCAGACAGCTCGACGTAAACATTCGCGTCGTCGCGATAGAGCCCATCATGCAGTAAGCACGGCAGCCGAATGATCACGCCGACGATCGTAATCGACACGAGGGCTACGACGACAGAGCGTTTCATTCTAGGAGGAACCGGTACACTGATATCGGCTCCCATCGGCCGGGATAGTGCCGGTGCTCTAGCAAGCGATAGCGAGTCTTAAGCTCGGCCAATAACTCCCAGGTCTTGCCGAACGGTACGCGATACTGATCGTGGGCTGCGTCATCGGTCAGAAGATCCAGATAGCGATAGCGTGATCGGTCGCGTGCAATCGCCTCTACTGCCTTGTCGACGGCATTCGGATCGTTCCACAGCGCTTCATATCCGTCGAGGGTATAGATCTGCGGTTCGTGAAGGCGTGCGAAGCCCATGTAGCGCACGTCCCGCTCGCGTTCGTAAAATGCGAAGGCCGGCGCGATGTAGTCGGGGGAAAGAACGTAGAGCGTTGAAGCTTCGAGCGGCTCGCGCGAAAACGATGCTATGCCCGAGCGCGGAACCGCGCTGTTCTCGAGCGCAAACGCGGCGTCGCCGGCGAAGAAGAACGCCGCGATCAGCGCCGTCGCAAGGATACCCCAACGACGCCATGCAGCGGGGTCCTCGCGTGCGGCACGCGCGGCGAACTCGCTAAAAACCGCGCCGATAAAAACGTAAAGCAGCGCGCAAAACGGTAGCACGTAGCGCACCACGGTGAGGTTGGCGCCCGCGAGCACGAGCAGTACCGCGGCGAACAGCGCGCCGAGTGCGAACGCATCGGAGCGCCACGCGTTTGATCGCACCGTCATTACCGCAGCGGCAAGCACGAACGTGGCGAAGAACGAGGTCTGGACCAAGGTGGTGCGCACGGGCATGAACTGCAGCAGGATCAGAATAACGAATGTGATCTTTTCGTGTACCGATGAAGGCGCCTCGTAGGCTAAGCCGATGTGATGCTGGTGCACGAACACCGGTAGCCAGAACGCGAACGTGGCTGTCCCAATCGCCAAGCGACGCGAGGGCTGCTCCGTGTTTTAAGTCCCCTCGGTGAAGAGTTAGCGCCCATACCATGAGTAACGGGATGTAAAACAGCGCCGTGTAATGCGCGTACGCCGTCAGAGATGCCAGGATCGCGACGGATGGCGTACCTGTGACCGTTGAGACGCTCCCGGCGCATCGTCGTCGACGACCCACGCCAGCGCCGTAGCGAGCAAAATGCGCCAGCGGATAAAGATACATGGTTGAATAGACTGATCGCCAACGGCGCGCCACGGCATACATTGCTGCCGCCATCGACGCCGGCCGCCCGAGAAGCTGCTGCGTTCTCCCTAAGCCATAGACGAGAGGACCGTCGACACGCTCAGCGAAACGGCAGACCTTTGAGTGAGAGCTCGCTGGGCCCGCGATTCGGGCCCAAGCATACGCGAAGGATAAATAAGGGCGGATGCCAGTCGACTTCGCGACGCGGCGGAAGAACGCGTCAAACGTCGGCGCCGTAAGTTCGATATACACGTTTGCTTCGTCGCGAAAGATGCCATCGTGAAGCAGCGACGGCATTCGAAAAATGCCGCAAGGAGCACGAGGCCGACGAGGTATCGCGCGCACGAATGCAAATCGAATTCGGATTGACCGTCGCCGCACCTGTTGCGGAGCATCGGCGCGCCGTCGGTATGTCTGCGTGGAAGGGAGCTGTTACATGATCGTTCGCGGTT
The DNA here is from genome assembly GCA_963752765.1 of Vulcanimicrobiota bacterium. Taxonomy (GTDB): domain Bacteria; phylum Vulcanimicrobiota; class Vulcanimicrobiia; order Vulcanimicrobiales; family Vulcanimicrobiaceae; genus JAFAHZ01. The sequence continues at coordinate 159,370 of CAVVZD010000003.1, read as the reverse complement.
GCGCCGCTATCGCGGCTGCAGTGCTTATACTACTGGCGGCACCTGCGTTGGCATCGCTTGCCACCGGCGCCAAGGCGCCGCTCTTTACGTTGCAAGCTAGCCAAGGTGGTGACGTCTTTATGTTTAGCCTAGCCGATGCGCTGAAGAAGGGCCCCGTCGTTCTCTATTTCTATCCGGCAGCCTTTACAAAGGGCTGCACGATCGAAGCGCACGAGTTTGCCGATGCAATTAGCCAGTACAAGGCCCTCGGTGCGACGGTCATCGGTGTCTCGCACGATCCGATCGATACGCTACAAAAATTCTCCGTGAGCGATTGCCGCAGCAAGTTTGCGGTCGCGGCCGATACGGATCAAACGGTCATGAAAGAATACGACGCCGTGCTCTCAAAGGCGCCGCAGTACGCAAACCGGACGTCGTACGTCATCACCCCCGACGATACGATCATCTATTCGTATACGGATCTCGATCCGTCGCTCCACGTGCAAAACACGCTCGGCGCGCTGAAGAACTGGCAGGCCTCGCACTCAGCCTCACCCTAGTCGTCTCCTGAGACGAAGAGTTGCTGGCTGCGGGGCACGCGCTTTTCGGACGTGCCAGTGTCGAGGGCGGTAACGCCGCGCGGCACGACGTCGATCGGCGGGATCTCCGACAGCGTGTCGGAGACAAGTGACGCTTCGTCTTTGAGTTTGCGACCTTGCGGCAATAGCTTTGTTTCGTACGAGCCGACTGCCATGTTGAAAGCATTCACCGAGCGTTCGAGATTCTTGCGAATCTCCATGAGGTGCTCGGAAAACTTCAATGCTCGCTCGTAGAGAATTTTGCCGATCGTGGCGATGCGCTTAGCGTTCTCTTCCTGCCGTAAGGCTTGCCAGCCCATTGCAAACGTTCGCAACAAGCTAATGAGGGCCAGCGGCCCCGTGACGAGCACGCCCTTGTCGAGTGCATATTCAATGAGGATCGGATCTTCGCTGCAGGCCGCACTCAAGAAGGATTCGCCGGGAACGAACATGACGACGTAGTCCGCCGAGCCTTTCGCCGTTTGATAGCCGCGCCGGGCCAACGCATCGATATGGTCCCGAACCGCGCGCGCGTGTTGCTTGACAAGATTGCGCCGCGTTTCGTCGTCGGCAGCTTCCAACGCGGCCTGCATGGAATCCGTCGGTGCCTTGGCGTCGACGAAGACACAGCGTTCGCCCGGCAAGTTGATCGTCATGTCCGGACGGATGCGCGCTTCCTCGACGACGACGGTTTGCTGCTCTGAAAAGTCGCAGTAGGGTAGCATCCCTGCTTTCTCGACCACGTTGCGGAGCTGCATTTCTCCCCATTTGCCGCGCGACGTGGGATTGCGCAGCGCGGTGACAAGCGTGGACGTCTGCGTTGAAAGATTCGTGGTGGCGCTTTCGAGCTTTTCCGTTCGCCCGAGCAACTGCTCGATTTGCTCGCGTAGGCCTCCTGCCTCGTGCTGACGCCGCGATTCCAGTTCGGACATCAGCCGGTCAAATTCGGCGAGCTTCTGTGCCAGCGGCGTCATGATTTCGCCGACGCGCTCGCCCGCACGCGATGCGGTGGCGTCGCGCAATTCGTTCTTGGCGCGCTCGAGCAGCGATTCGACGGTGCTTGCCGCAGCGGTTTTCGACTCCGCAAGCGTCGCGCGTAGCGCCGCATTTTCGGCTCGCGCAGCCAGCCATGCGATGAGTGCACCCAGTAGTCCACCGCAAAGAAATGCGCACGTGATGACCACGACCAAAATATTCCCCGCAAGCCCCGCGCTCACAGCGTGGCCTCTTGACCGGAAGGCGAACCGCTCCCTTCATATAAGCACCGGTGATGAATCGAACCGCATTTCTCTCAACGACGCTGGCCGCCGCTTCCGGGGGCGTTGCCGGAGCCGCTACGCAGGTTCCCGGCGGCACGCTGTTCGTGGAGCGGAAGAGCAGTTTTGACGCCGCCGCCTTCGACGCCGCGGTGGGACGGACGGCGCAGATCCGTCAAGTCTACGAGGCGGTCGCGTTTAAACCGGCGCTGCTCAACAACGTTAAAAATTCATTCAATGGTCTTCAATTCGGCTTCGGTTATCCTGCGGCCGCCATTGCGGTAGCGCTGGCGGCGCACGGCCCGTCGTCCGCCTACACCTACAGCGATTACGTGTGGACGAAATACCGTATCGGCGACTTTTTCAAGCTCACCGACGCAAACGGCGCACCGCTGACGTCGAACGTCTTTCTCGCGTCGCATTCCTCGCTGAACTGGCAGGCCGATCCCGACGACGAAAAGGGGATGTATCAAGACACGTCGATTGCGATGCTCCAGCAGCGCGGCTTGGTCGTGATGACGTGCCATACAGCCGTCGAAGAACAGTCGCGGCTGCTCGTCAAAAAGGGCTACGCGCCCAGCGGAATGGCCGCCTCCGAGGTCGCGGCAGATATTCTGACGCACCTTATCCCGGGCTCGATCGTGGTTCCCGCGATGGTAGCGACGATCGCAGTACTCCAGGCCACGTATCGCTACACGTTTATCACCCCGGTATTATAGCGGTGTCGCGCGCGTTCCGGGTCGCGCTGCTCGTATCGGCGCTGACCGCCTGCAGCGGCGCCGGAAACGCGAGCTCCACTGCGTACGACGTGTCGGCGTTACCGACGGGCCCGGTCGGCGAATCGATTCGCTACGGGCACGACATCATCGTCGACACGCACCACTACATGAAAGCGAACGTCCGTGCCAAGATGGACTGCGCGGCCTGTCACCTCGATGTCGGAACCAAACCGAAGGGCGGCAGTTTTTTAGGAACGTACGCGCGCTTCCCGCAATGGAACAAGCGAGCGCATCGCGTCATCGCGCTGCAAGATCGTTTGGCCGAATGTTTCTTGTACAGCATGAACGGCACGCCGCCGGCGTACGCGAGCCGTGAAATGATCGCGCTGGTTGCCTACATCGCGTGGCTCTCGCGAGGGACGCGGGTTGGTGCGCAGCAGAAGAGTGCCGATAGCTTTATCGAGCCGCTTCCACGAAGCTCCCCCAACACGGCAAACGGTGCGGCTATCTATGCTGCGCGTTGCACGGCCTGTCACCAGGCAAACGGCGCCGGTATCGCCGGAAGCTTTCCGCCGTTGTGGGGATCAACGTCGTTCAACGACGGCGCGGGCATGGCGCATCTGGATCGCATGACCGGCTTCGTGCATTACAATATGCCTCTTAATGCACCGGGAACGCTTTCGCTCGAAGATGCTTACGACGTGTCCGCGTTTGTCCTCCGCCATAAACGGCCGCATTTTCAGCCCAACGTGGTGATTCGGGCTGCGGCCGAGCCGGCGCGATACTTTTAGGCGCCCGCTCTTCGCCACCACGGTCGTAGGGCGCGGAGCTGGCAAAGAGTAAGATGGTAACTCTATGCCCGCAACCGTTACGGTAACGCTGCCCGAGATGGGCGAGTCGGTTACGGAAGGCTCGATCGTCGAATGGCGTAAAAAGGTCGGAGATTTCGTCGCTGAGGGTGATGCCTTAGTCGACGTCACGACCGACAAAGTCGACGTCGAGGTTCCGGCCACCGCCTCCGGCGTGTTGACTCAGATCCTCGCACAAGAGGGTCAAACGGTTGCGGTCGGGTCGGCTCTGGCCGAAATCGATACCGCGAAAGGCAACGGAAAGGCACCCACCGCCGCTCGCGCCGCTAATCCTCGTGCTGCTCCATCGCTTGAGCCTGCGCTGCGCCCGACTCCCAGCGAGATCAGCACGTCGAGCGCGGCGCCCGAGACGATCGTTGCGGATCCTCAGGCGCGCCGAATTGCGCACCAGCTCGACGTCGATTTGGCACTCGTGCGTGGTTCCGGTCCAAACGGATTGATTCTGCGCGCGGACGTGATCGGACAAGCGGAGCAGGCGCGCCGGAGCTCGGCACCCGCTGCGCCGGCGGGTCCGCCATTGCCGCCGATTCCCAGCGGCGCGACGGTAACGCCGCTGCGAGGTCCGGCCGCGACATTAGCCGGCTACATGGAGCAGAGTCTCACGATTCCAACCGCGACGAGTTTTCGCAGCGTGTTGGTCGACGTGCTCGATGCGCGCCGCAAGGAACTCAACGGCGCACTTAAAGCCGCTTCACGCAACGAAAAAGTATCGTTTACGCACCTCATCGCCTACGCGCTCGTTCGGGCCGCCCACGAATCACCGGCGATCACACAATCGTTTCGTCGAGATGCCGGCGGCGCGCCGCTGCGAATTGAACCCGGCGTGCACCTCGGCTTGGCGGTCGATGCCGTGCGCAAGGACGGTTCCCGCTTTTTAGTCGTTCCGGTAATTAAGGCTGCTGACACGCTGGATTTCGCCGCGTTTCACGCACGCTATGAAGAGCTCGTCGCGAAGGCACGCGACAACGCCCTCGTTGCCGACGATCTTGCCGGCGCGTCGTTCACGCTGACGAATCCGGGCGGAGTCGGCACGATCGCTTCGGTGCCGCGGTTGATGGCAGGACAGGGCGCAATCATTGCCGCCGGCGCGATCGCCTATCCGCCGGGTTTTGCAACGGCGAACGAGCAATCGCTCAAGCAGCTGGGCATCTCGCGCGTCGTGCAGCTCACCAGCACGTACGACCATCGCGTCATTCAGGGTGCACAATCTGGAGAGTACCTGCGCCGCGTCGACGAGCTGCTGCAAGGAAGAGATGGGTTTTACGAAGTCGTTTTCGCGTCGCTCGGATTGCAGGCCGCCGCGGTACCCGAAACGGCGGTTGCGAAAGCTGCCGGTGCAGGAGGCGCAGCGACCGTTCCATCGGACGAGATGCTGCGCGCGGTTGCAGCGGGCATGGCGATCGTCTCGGCGTACCGCCGCTTCGGTCATTTAGCCGCGAACCTCGATCCGTTGGGAACTGCCCCGGTGGGCGATGCTTCCCTCGAGCCGCAAACCTACGGCTTGACGCCGGCGCTGCAAAGCGCGGTTCCGGCCTCGGTGCTGCGCGTAAAGGTCCCCGGCAACACGCTTGCGGAGGTGTTGCCGCGGCTTCGAGAGACGTACAGCTCGACGATTGCGTACGAAGTGGAGCACATCTCCAATGCGACGCAGCGCGTGTGGTTGCGCGATTACATCGAATCGGGTAAGAACAAAATCAAGCTTTCGCCGGAGCGGCAGATTGAATTTCTGCAACGCTTAACGCGGGTCGAAGCGTTTGACAAGTTCGTGCGCAAGGCGTTCCTTGGCCAAAAGACGTTCTCGGGCGAGGGACTCGACGTCATGGTGCCGATGCTCGAGGAGTTGCTCGACATGCTCGCCGACGACGGCGTGGAGAATGCGGTCATCGGGATGGCGCATCGCGGGCGCCTCAACGTCATCGCGCATGTCGTCAACCTTCCCTACGAAGAGGTGATGACGGAGTTCGAGGCCGCACAATACCGAGGCCAGCTCGGTGATGACGACGTGATGGGCGACGTGAAATATCATCACGGTTCGAAGGGGACGTTCACGACCTCCAAGGGCAAGATGATTGAGGTAACGCTTGCCCACAATCCGAGTCACCTCGAAGCGGTCGATCCCGTAGTGGAGGGCAGCGCGCGAGCCCTACAAACCGATCACACCACCGGGATTCCCGGGCGGGAACCCAAACGTGCGGTTCCGATTCTCATCCACGGCGATGCGGCGTTTACCGGCCAAGGCATCGTCGCGGAGGTCCTCAACATGCAGTCGCTGCCGGGATACCAAACCGGCGGAACCGTGCATCTCATCGCTAACAATCAAATTGGCTTCACGACCGACATTGCGGATGCGCGATCGACCAGATATGCCTCCGATCTCGCGAAAGGTTTCGACGTTCCAATCGTTCACGTGAATGCCGACGACGTCGATGCGTGCATCGCGGCGGTTCATCTGGCCGTCGAATTTCGGCGCGCGTTCGGGCGCGACGTGCTGATCGACCTGATCGGTTACCGTCGATTCGGCCACAACGAACAGGACGAGCCCGCGTACACGCAGCCGCAGATGGCCGAGAAGATCAAGAACCATCCGACCGTGCGCGAGCTCTTCGCCAACAAGCTCATCAATCAAGGCGCGCTAACCGCCGAGCAGGCGCAGGCAATCGTCGATGCCGCGACGGAGCGTTTGCAGGAAGCCAGGCGTTCGGTGAGGGGGGCGCTTGCCGCGCACATGCACGGCCGTAAGGTAGCGGGCAGCAACACGTTCGACGGAACGGTTTTATCGCCGCTCTCACGAGAGCAGTTGATCGCGTGGAGCGATGCATTGATGAGCGTTCCTCAAAGCTTTACGCTCAATCGCAAACTTCTCGCGCAGTTCGATCGCCGGCGAGCAACGATCGCAGAAAAGGGCAGCGTCGATTGGGGTACCGCCGAAGGGCTGGCCTTTGCGTCGCTCCTCACCACCGGCTCGCCCATTCGATTGACGGGGCAAGATACCGAGCGCGGCACGTTTAGCCATCGTCATGCGGTCTATCACGATCCCGCCAAGAACGCGACTTGGATTCCGCTGCAACATCTTCGCAAAGACCAGGCGTCATTCGAAATCCGCAACAGCCCGCTCTCCGAGTACGCGTGCATGGGCTTCGAATATGGATATTCGACCGAACAGCCCAACGCACTCGTGCTCTGGGAAGCGCAGTACGGCGATTTCTTCAACGGCGCGCAGGTGATCGTCGACCAATTTCTCGCCGCCGGGCAAGCGAAGTGGAGTCAGAACTCGCGCCTAACGTTATTGCTGCCGCACGGCTACGAAGGCGGAGGACCGGAGCATTCCAGCGCGCGTCTCGAGCGCTTCCTGCAACTCGTCGCCGAGGGAAATCTTCGCGTCGCGTATCCCTCGATGGCGAGCAACTACTACCACTTACTGCGCATGCAGGCACGCTCGCCGATCGCGGTGCCGCTAGTCGTTATGACGCCGAAATCGTTGTTGCGTGCCGAGAGTGCAGCCGGAACGCTCGACGATATGGCTGCGGGTTCGTTTGCGCCGGTGATCGACGATCCGCGGCGGCTCGACCGCAGCAGGATCGAACGCTTGATTCTCTGCAGCGGCAAGATCTATCACGATCTCGTGCAACACGAAAGTTACCGCGCATTGCATACGACGGCGATCGCGCGGATCGAGTTGCTCGCACCGTTGCCGACGGCCGACATCAATCGCGTGATTGCAGGGTATCCGTCACTGAAGAAAATCGTGTGGGTTCAGGAGGAGCCGAAGAACATGGGTGCGCGCGCCTTCGTGCGACGGCGTTTATTGGAAAGCAAACGCGATGGATTCGACATCGAGTACATCGGCCGCGGCTATCGTGCCAGCCCCAGCGAGGGCTACCCCGGTCAGCACGCGGTCGAACAAGAACGCATCGTAACCACGGCTTTGTCCGAGTAGCGCCGCGAATGCTATGGCCGGATTTCATATACATATACACTATTTTTTAACATTAACAATTCACATATCTCTACAAAAACTCACCCTATACTAACGTTAACAAACACCATATACTAATTACGCTTATCATCACGTCTGATCACAACGATCATATCTTTCCGGCGCACAGCTCTTTTACTGCGAGAACCGCCGATCAGCGGCCACCACCCCAAATCTACTACGCGTTCATCTTAAAGCCGGTCATGGCGAGAGTACCATATCCAGCATCAATCTCACGGCCGACGTCTATGCGTTCTTGGTTAAGAACCTCGATGGCGATGCCCAAAGGCTTCGAACTAAGGTCACCCGCGTGCGCAAATCCTATGCGTCTTCGCCAACGGAGATGGGCACGTTTCCCTCGGCTATCCAGCAGTACCGATCCTGTTTCCTCGGGGCTCGGTTCGCAAGGTCCAGGCAGTCTAAGCGCAACGCTGACATCACGTTGCATACGTCGTGGCGTGTTAGTGAGTGCCGGAGTACATACATTGAGTATGAGTTCGACTGGCGTTTCACGCGTGACATCAGAAAGTACAAGCGAAATGCGCTCTCATCAGGCGCTCGCCCTCGAGACTGCCGAGAACTTCCGCGTCATACCGTTCTCAGCCCCGCGCTCCACGCTTGTCGAGTTACGCCGCAACATCGTCGTGAGCGGTATCCCGCCACCTTTTCGCGGTTGCCGCAGCGTTGCATGGAACACCACCGTCGCCGGCCGGAGCGGGAAACGTCGAGAAAGATCGTGGCGCAATCCTCACGCTCGCAAGCGCGCAGTCGCTGCGAGCTATTTGCGATCACTGAGATTACATCGCGGGCAATTTCGCAGAGTGCGCCCGCGACGGGGTCAATCGCGGTGCGCTGCAAGCCCCCCGCTGACGTGAGACTCATTGCCGGGGGTTCATCCGAGGCGAAGCTGTTGATGGTCGCGATATCCCGTTTGGGGAGTGTCTCGCCGCGGCTGGCGCTTACGAAGCAGCGTGTTAGGGCCCCACGCAATGCGTTCGCCGCCGTCAGATGGTGGTCGCGGACGACACTTCCGCCAGAGATTCCCAGGCGAATGGGCAGCTCGACCAACTCCTCGGGCGAGAGCGGCAGTGCCGCAAAATCCAAGCTCGGGCCGCCGAACATGTAACTAGTTTATACAGTTACCCATTCCTCGTCAACGTTTGGTTGGAATTGTAACTGGTTAAACAGGTGTTTCGGCGGACCCAAACATGAGCTGCAGCAGTGTTTCGATGCTTTCTGATTGCACGAACAGCCGCCGGTTGGCCGGCGCGAGAAACCCCTCGTCCACCATGGCGTCAAAGAGCGCGGTTAGGTGCCGAAAATAGCCATCGTATTCGAGCAGGCCGATGGGCTTGTCATGAATCCCCAGCTGCCGCCAGCTCAGGACCTCGCAAAACTCGTCCATCGTCCCGAAGCCGCCTGGCAACGCGATGAAGGCGTCGCTGGACTGCGCCATGAGCGCTTTGCGTTCGTGCATGCTGCCGACTACGTGAAGCCGCGTCAAGCCGACGTGCGCGATCTCGGAGCGAGAAAGTGCCTCTGGGATGACGCCCGTGACGTCTCCTCCGGCTGCGAGCGCTGCGTCGGCGAGGACGCCCATCAGCCCGATGCTGCCCCCGCCGTAGACGATGCCGTACCCGGAACTCACGAGCGTGCGCGCGACCTCCGCGGCAAGCCGCGCATATCCCGGCTGCACGCCGGTGTTACTGCCGCAGAAAACGCAGATGCGCGTCACGGAGGGAGCTCCATCTCATTCGTAGCCACAAAACCGAGCCGTTCGTAGATGCTTCGGCCGAACGGCGCCGCGTGCAAGCGAATCTTTCCGCAACCCGTCTCTCGCAGGAACGCGATCGCCGCCTCCGTTAGTCGCTGCGCGATCCCTTGACGGCGATGCGTCGGCGCCACACGAACGGCGAAGATATAACCGCGCTTGATGCCGTGAATAACATAGGGATAGCCATCCCTGATCATCGCGGCGGCTGTTCCGACGATCTCTTCCTTATCGAGCGCGACGAAGAACGCCGCTTCCCCGTCGCGCATACGCGCCTCGAGATACCAGCAAAAGCGCAAGCGCCAATCAGGCGGCATAGCACTCTCCTTGAGCGAGCCGATCTCTTCGAACATGGCGAGCCAGAATTCGGCGAGCGTGCTCAACTCCGTCGTCGTGCCGGCTCGCATGGTAATGCTGCTGCTTGCGGTGCGGTCGTTCATCGAGTTTCGTTGTAACACATACGGACAATAGGGACGCTTGCCTGCGTCGTGCAAAGCAGCACGATGGCCAAACGCATTGCCGGCCCCGGGCGCCTCGAGACCATGCGATGGCTGGCCCCCAATCCATTTCCGCGATTTGGCCCATTCTTAGACGAGATGACACGGCGCTACGGGCACGCTGTGGCCTTTGCCTTGCCCTGGCGGCGCTACGTCTTTCTCAACGAACCGGCGCTCATCAAGGACGTCTTCGTTACGCAACAGCATGCATTTTCGAAATCGCTGGGCGCGCGCACGCTGAAGTACTTGCTCGGCGAGGGACTGCTCACGAGTGAGGACCCTTTGCACCGGCAGATGCGTCGCATCGTGCAACCGGCATTTCACCGCGAGCGCGTGGCCGCGTACGCTCGCGTGATGGAAACGTATGCTGGGGAGTTCGTCGATCGCATTCGGCCTGATGAGTCTTTCGACGTGTATGCTGCGATGACGGAACTGACGCTACGCATTGCAACGACCACGCTCTTTGGCAGCGACGAGAGCAGCTCGACGAAGCTCGTAAGCGATGCACTGCGCCTGATGATGGCAGAGTTCCCGGCGATGCTGCTGCCGATTGGCCCGCTCTTACAACGGTTGCCGTTGCCGCCAAAGCGTCGGTTCGATCGAGCCCGTCAGCAGCTCGACAGCGTCATCTACGCGCTGATCGAGCGTCGGAGGCGCAACGGCATCGATACCGGCGACGTGCTTTCCATGCTGCTCGCCGCGAGCGAAGCCGAGGGTGAAACGCGTCCGTCCAACGAGCAAATTCGCGACGAGGTCATGACGCTCTTCATGGCCGGACACGAGACGACCGCAAATCTGCTAACGTGGACGTTCTACCTGCTTGCGCTCAACCCGGAGATCGATGCACGACTCGGCGTCGCTGCTCGAGAGCACGACCGTCCGTTTGTGGATCGAATCGTTCGCGAAACCCTCCGGCTCTATCCGCCGGCGTGGCTGATCGGACGTGAATCGCTCGTCGACGTAACCCTCGTCGACGAGAGCTTCATTCCCGCCGGAACCACGGTCTTTATTTCGCCGAAATTCTTGCACATTCGGTCGGAATATTTTCCGGAGCCATTGCGCTTTTCGCCCGATCGCTGGCTCGGGGCGGAGCCTGCACCCTTCGCCTTTATTCCGTTTGGCGGCGGCGCGCGGCGATGCATCGGCGAAGAGTTCGCCTACACCGAAGCCGCAATCGTGCTGATGGCAATCGCGCACCGGTATCGGTTCGCGCTCGAGCCTGGCGCACGCGTCGCGACGCTCGCATCGGTGACGCTGCGCCCAGCCGGTTCAGTTCCAATGCGAGCGATTCCACGCGTTGCGTCGGCAGCGCACCCCGTCCCTTCGGAGGTATAGTTGGTATGAACGAACGCGCATTCCGGTTGGACTTCGTCATTGCCATGGGCGCATTGCTGGTGAGTGCGCTGACCGCGGGAACACTGCTCTACCAAACGCACGTCATCAGCGCTCAATATGCCGCGACCATTTGGCCTTACCTTAGCGTGGAGACGACCAACGATCCGCACGGAATAAAGGTCGAAATCAGTAACGATGGGCTCGGCCCCGCGTTGATCCGCTCCGCGCAACTCGCTGTTGACGGCAAGAACATGCCTTCGTGGGATGCCGTTTTTCCCGTCGTGGCGCGCGACCCCGAAGTTCGCAAAATGTTCCTGAGCGCAATCCCTGCGGTACGGGCTGGACTTCCGTCGCCCCTGATGATTCGCTACAGCTCGATCGGCCGTTCGACTACGCTACGTTCGGGCCAATCGAGGACGTTACTCAGCGTGAACTACACCGGCGAATTTCCGGGGCTGGCAATCGCGAAGCACCGGGTCGCGATGGATTTCTGCTACTGTTCCCTCAACGCTAGTTGTTGGAAGCTGAACTCAGTGCTCAATGGTGAAGGCGGAAGCGATCCGCAGCCGGTTTCCCACTGCACGAGCTCGGCAGACATCGGTTCGACGCTCCCGAGCCCCGCACCGCACCCGCCTAAGCGATAACGAGTTGTTCGTCGCCGACGCCGGCTTTGCGCACCGCTTCGTGAATCATCGAGTCGGCAATCTCGCGCACGGCCCAGCGCGCTTGCGCGTCGGGCGACAGTTTGTCGATCGGATCGAAGTAGACGAAGGCCTTGCCGGGCTTGACGCTCGGCGCCGCGTAAACGGCAATCCCGTTTTCACGGTCGTAATACTCGTAGGAGTGCACGTCGCGCTTTCCCCCGCCGCCTGGCGCGTCGCAGACGAACGTTGGCGTGTTAAAGCCCGCCGTGCTGCCCCGTACGAACTTTTCGGTATCGACGGCGGTAGCAATCGTCGTGCGCAGATCTTCGACGCCTTTGACCATGTCGTGCATGTAGACGTAATACGGATGCACGTTGAGGTGGCCTAGCCGCTTCACCAGCAGCTGCATTCTGTGGCGCGTGTCGTTGACGCCACGGATCAGCACCGACTGATTGCGCACGAAAATTCCGCGCTCGAACAGCATCCGCATTGCTTTTTCGGTGATCCACGTGACTTCTTCGGGCGCATTGAAGTGCGTGTGTATCACCACTTCCTTGCCCAGCTTTCGGCCGCGTTCCACGATCGCGACGATTGCATCGAGCCACTCGGCGTGCGTGATAATCTTCATCGGCATGATCGCAGGCCCTTTGGTGGCGAAGCGCATGCGGCGCACGTGGGGAATATCGAGCAAAGCATTTCCCACGAGCTCGAGATTCTTGGGCGACATCTGATACATGTCACCGCCGGAGATGACGATGTCTTCGAGCTCCGGGCGCTCCGAAATATAGTTGAATGCCTCCTGCCACTGCTTTGGGGTTTTTGCCAACTCAACTTTGTCGACGTTTTCGGTGTCGGGCCCGATGGCGTAGCTGCGCGTGCAGAACCGGCAGTACACCGGGCACGTGTTGAGCGGAAGGAAGAGCGCTTTATCCGCGTAGCGATGGACCAGGCCCGGCACGGGAGAGTCTTCCTGCTCGTGAAGCGAATCGAGCGTCAACCGTGGATGGTCGGGAAGCAGCGTTGAGGCGAGCGGAACGAACTGCCGACGAATCGGATCGTCGAACGGATCGTTCCAGTCGATTAAAGCGATCGCGTACGGCGAGACGCGCACGGCCATCGGGGCGCTTTGAAAACCGGCTTCCGCATCGGCGAAAAACTCGGGCGTGCAAACGTCCTTGATCGTCGTAAGCAGCTCTTGCGCCGTCTTCACGGCATTTTTTTGCTGCCAGAGATGATCGAGAAACGTCGCCTCGTCGACGTCTTTGTAGGCCGGGATATGGCGCCAGAACTCGCCTTGCTTGAGCTGTTTGTACTCGAACTGCTCGGGTGGTGCGGGTGGTTTGATGTGCCGAATCGCGGTCAGGCTGTCGTTCATGGGGTCGTTCCTCTCGATCCTAACTCTGGGCGTATTTCGCGTTGAAGTAAGCGTGAATTTCCGGATGGTCGCGCAAGGTTTGCAACGCCGTGATCGCGTGATCTTTCGCGTAGCCGTTGCCGATGATCATCGTAACGTCGCGTCCGATGCCTTCGGCGCCGAGGGCTGCTGATGTAAACGAAGTCGACATCGAAAAGAAGTAGACGACCCCGTCGTCCTTCGTGCACAGGATCGATGCCATTTCGGTGCCGGGAACGTTGACGCAGTTAATCGTGACGTCGGCCAGGTGCGGCGCTGCCGCGGCAAGCTTGCCGCTCAGCTCCAATCCGTCGCGCGCATCGCCAACGATGAGCGCGTCAACGAGTCCGGTTCTTTTTAAGAGCTGCGCCGATTCGGACTCGGGATGCGGCACGACACCGAAGACGTGTCCGCGAGCACCGACTTGCTTGCGCGCCTGCGCGCACGACAGCATTCCGCTCTTGCCGGCAGCACCGATCACGACGACGGTTTGGCCGGCCGAACAAAGGCGTTCGACTTGCGCCGGGGCGCCGGCCACGTCGAGCACGGCGAGCGCGACGTTCTCGTCGATATCGGCGGGAAGTTTCGCCCAGACGCCGCTTTGAAACAGGATCGCTTTGCCGCGGATCCACACGCGCCCGGTGGCGACGTCGACGCGCTCGATCGATTCAATGTGAAGCGGCGTGAGCGAAAGGGAGACGAGCGAAGCAATGCGCTCGCCGACCCGCAGGTCGAGCTCACCCTGTAATGCTTCGCCGACTTCCGCCACCGTACCGATGAACATGCCGCCGCTGCCGGTCACGGGGTTGTGCTGCTTGCCGCGCTCGCGCACGATTCCCATGATGTGCTCGGCGATTCGCGCGGCATCACCCGCACATGCGTCGGCGATTTGCTTAAAAGAAGCCGAATCGATGTTGAGGGTCTCGACGTCGCACAGAATTTCGTTCTCTAAGGCTCTCGGCGTGTTGTCGAGCCGCCACGCGCTTTGCGGCATGGCCCCAGCCGGTTCGACGACGCGGTGCGTGCCGAGCGGATGCGCTTTACGTTCGAAGACAGCGCTCATGATTGTATCGTCACCCCGCCGCGATCGAACGGGGTGGTGAGGACGATTGTCGTCCGCGTACGTGCCATGCCGGGCATTCCTTTCAATCGTGCGAGCAGGTCGTCGAGGTGTTGGGTCGAGCGCGTGACGACCTTGCAAACAAAGGTCTCTTCACCGGCGACCGAGTGCACCTCACACACCTCGGGCATCTCGCCCAAAGCCCGAATGAACTCGTCATACCGGCAGTCGGGGGCGGTGTAACAACTGACGAATGCGATGAGGTTGAGGCCTAGCCGCTTGGCGTCGAGATGTGCGGAATAGCTTTGGATATAGCCTCGCTGCTCCAGCCGCTTCACTCGGTCGTGGACGGCGGGGGCTTTGAGGCCGATCAAAGAGCCTAGCTCGGCAAAGGTGGACCGGGCGTTGCGCTGCAACGCGTCCAGGAGCCGAATGTCAAGTTCGTCGAGTTCTTCGGTTGCTAATACCATATTCGCCGTGGAGACCAATTTGCCGAATAATATTTGGGCAATACATAATAACACCAATGATTTATTCGGCGCAAGAGGGATTACTCAAGTAATCGCTTTAGTTGGGGCCATTTTGGCTGCGAGCTGCGGGCCAAGGGTGGTTGCCCCCGCCTCTAGCCAGGCGCGATTTGCCATTGCGGCCGATCCCCAAAGCCTCAATCCGCTCTTTCTCCACCCCGACGCCGCGTCGGTCGAGCAGCAGCTCGCTCGCTTGGTTTTCGAACCGTTCGCCGATCTGGACACCCTCGGGCGCCCGGTGCCGGCGCTCCTAACCGCGATTCCAACGCGCCAGAACGGCGGCATCTCGGCCGACGGGCGCACGATCGTCTACCACTTGCGACGCGCGCGGTGGAGCGACGGCGTTGCGGTGAGTTCGAGCGATGTGCTCTTCACGTTGCACGCGATCCTCGACCCGCGCAATCCGGTGCGGTCGCACGAAGGATACGATCTCATCGATCGTGCTTGGGCGAACGATGCGCGTACGGTCGTCTTTCATTTGCGCCACGCGTGGGCGCCCGCGGTTGCGACCTATTTTTCATACGGATACTCGCCCCAATTCGTTCTACCCGAACACGTGCTCAAACGGCAGGATCCACTCGCGACCGGAAGCTTCAACGACGATCCCGCAGTCGGCGACGGCCCGTACCGCTTTGTGTCGTGGCGGCGTGGAGATCGTTTGCGGTATGAAGCAAATCCGCGGTATTGGCGCGGCAAACCCGCGATCGCGCGGCTTGAAATCCCTATCGTGCCGCAACCGTCGACGAATCTCCTAATGCTGCAATCGGGTCAACTCGACTGGAACCTCGTTGCGCCCGTCCAGGTCGCCGTCGCACGAACCGTATCTGGTCTCGAGCTCCAACGCGTCCCGACGGCGGTGGTTGCGGGCCTTGCGCTGAACACCTCGCGCTCCCCGTTGAACGACGTCACCGTTCGGCGCGCGCTTGCAATGTCGATTGATCGCGTAGCGATCTCAGAGAAGATCACGCTCGGTCTCTATCCGGTGACGAACGCGATCCAACCCCAGTTTTCGTGGGCGTTCGATCGAGCGGTACGCGAACCGTCGTATAATCCCGCCGCCGCCGACGTGCTGTTCGATCGAGCGGGCTGGCAGCGCTCGAGCGATGGAATGCGCCGGCGCAACGGCGTGCCCTTACAGTTGCTGTATCTCCAGTTTCCGGAGTCGATGACGGGCGTTCGCGTCGCCACCGCCGTGCAGGCTGCGCTCGCCGCGCGCGGCATCGCGGCCACCATTAAATCGATAAGCAACGCTCAGCTCTTCCTCCCGCGCACGGGAGCGCTTGCCACCGGACGGTTCGACATCGCGTACGTGCCGTGGACGATGGGGGCCGACCCCGACGATTCGGCCGTGCTCTCGTGCGGCGGATTCTCAAACTATATGCGGTGGTGCAATCCGGCGGTCGACGCGCTTGAACGAGAGGCTCTGGCTACCACCGACCAGCGCGCCCGCGCATCGCTCTACGCCCGAATCGAGCGGATCGCGGCCGGCCAAGTTCCGATTCTCTACCTCTTTAATGCGAACTACGTGTACGCGTACCGGGCCCGCTTGCATGGTTTTGCGCCCAACGCGTTTCTGCCCACGTGGAACG
The DNA here is from genome assembly GCA_963752765.1 of Vulcanimicrobiota bacterium. Lineage (GTDB taxonomy): Bacteria > Vulcanimicrobiota > Vulcanimicrobiia > Vulcanimicrobiales > Vulcanimicrobiaceae > JAFAHZ01. Next base: position 143,177 of record CAVVZD010000003.1, on the reverse strand, counting down.
CCTTCGCCTGGCGACTTCGGTGATTTCCGAGGGAAGGGCCCGCGGCTGCCGATAACTTGCTTGGAGTGACAACGGTTGCTTTGGAGCCGTCCCGGTGATTGAGTTCTTCCTGAAGCGTCCGCTCTTTGCAAGCGTGATGAGCTTCATCGTGCTGCTGGCCGGCGCAATTACGATACCGGCGCTTCCGATTTCGCAGTATCCGCAAATCACGCCGCCGGCGGTAACGGTCACCGCGCAGTATCCGGGAGCCGACCCCGAAGCGGTGGTGCGTTCGGTGACGTCGCCGCTCGAGATCAACATAAACGGTGTCGACGGGCTGCAGTACATGCAATCGTACTCGAGCGCGAATGGAACGAGCGTCATCACCTGTACCTTTGCTCTCGGCACCGACCCGACGATCGATCAGGTGAACGTCCAGCACGGCGTCGATCTGACGCTTGCTCAACTACCGACGGCAGTTCAAAACTATGGGGTCACGGTCCAGAAGAGCTCGGGCAACATCACGATCGCGGTCGCGATGTTCTCGACGAGTTCGGCGGTCTCAGACATCGCGGTGAGCAACTACGCCGACGTCAACGTCATCGAAGAGCTCAAGCGCATTCCGGGCGTCGGCCAAGTCAACGTGCTGGGCGATCGCACGTATGGAATGCGGATTTGGGTGGACCCGCACAAGCTCGAAGCCAACGGCATCGCTCTTTCCACCGTCATTAATGCGATTCAGCAGAACAACGCCGACGTCGCCCCAGGCGGGATCGGCCAACCGCCGACGACGGGCTCTCAGCCGTTTCAAATTCCCATTCGCGTCGATGGCCGCCTGACGTCTCCGGAAGAGTTCAAGCAGATCGTCGTTGCCGTTCAGCCCAACGGCGGGTTCGTTCGCCTGAGCGACGTTGCGCGCGTTGAGTTGGGTGCCCAAAATTACCTGACGTCGGCGCGCTACGACGGAAGGACCGCCGTCGTGCTCGGAATCGTCGGGCAACCCACCGCGAACTCTCTGAACATCTCGAAGAACGTACGCGCCACGATGGCGCGCTTGGCCAAGAGTTTTCCGCCTGGTTATGGATACGCGATAGCATTCGATACGTCGGACTTCGTCACGTCATCGATCCACGAAGTCTTCGTCACGTTGTTGATCGCGATTTTATTGGTCGTCTTGGTGATCTTCCTCTTCCTTCAGAACTGGCACAGCGTTCTCATTCCGTCGATCACCATTCCCGTATCGCTTGTGGGAACGTTTGCGGTAATGCACGTTCTCCATTTCAGCATCAACACGCTTACCTTGTTCGGCCTTACGCTCGCGACGGGTCTCGTCGTAGACGATGCGATCGTCGTCTTGGAAAACATCGTTCGGCATATCGTCGACGATAAGGCCAACGCGTTCGAGGCAACGAAGCGAGCGATGCGAGAAATCGCCGGCGCCGTCATCGCGACCTCGCTCGTCTTGATGGCGGTCTTTGTTCCAGTCGCCTTCCTGCCGGGTACGATCGGTGAGCTATATCGCCAGTTTGCGCTGACGATTGCCGCGTCGATCGCAATCTCGCTCTTTACTGCGATGACGTTGGCCCCGGTGCTGACGTACATTTGGGTTCACGGGGAAGAGCCGACGAAGAACGTCTTCCTCAATTGGTTCAATCGCAAGCTGCACGCCCTCACCCTTTGGTACGAATCGCTCGTTCCAAAGATCGTCGGACACGCGAAGCTGATGACGGCGATTTTTGCCTGCGGACTCGTGCTTACAGGTGTGATGTTCTTCATCACCCCGCAGGGCTTCATCCCGAACGAAGACCAAAGCTTGCTTTTCGTCCTCGTCTCGCTTCCGGTCCAAGCCTCGATCGATCAGACCAGCGCCGTGGTTGCCAAGATGGAAAAGTACATGCTGGGCTTGCCGCAGGTCGAAGCAGTGACGTCCGGCATAGGATTCGGTTTTGCCAATAATAGCTCCAATCAGGCGACGATTTTCGTCACGCTCAAGCCGCTCAAAGAGCGCCACGGTATCGAAAACAGCGCGCTGTTTTTGCAATACCAGTTATACCAGGAGTTCTCCAAAATGCCGGGCGTGAAGGCACTGCCGGCCAATCCGCCGGCAATACCGGGGCTCGGGTCGACCGGCGGGTTTGCGTTCATTATCGAGGACGTCAACAACCTCGGGCTGCCGACGCTTAACAAGGTCGCCACGACGATTGTTAACAAAGCGACGGCCGACAACAAAACGTTTACCCAGATTCGATTTCCGACCATCTTCTCGGGGCCATATCTCGTAGAGGACTTCGATCGCGCGAAGGCATCCGCATACGGCATTACGCCGCAGAATTTTTTTACGGCGCTGAACTCGTCGACCGGTTCCACCTTCGTCAACTTCTTCGATTACGGAACGCGGTCGTATAACGTCGTCGTTCAGGCGGGCGCAAAAGAACGCAGCACGACGGAAGCGCTTGCTCGCGTCTACATCCCCAACGGCAATGGCGACATGATGCCGGCCTCGGCATTTCTCACGCCGAAAATGGTGACCGGCAACGTTGCGATCATGCGCTTCAACGAGTACAACGCGATGGAGATCGACGGCACGAACTCGACAAATGCAAGCTCGGGCGACGCGCTTAATGGCATGGTACGCCTGGCAAAGGAGAATCTGCCCTTCGGGATGTCGTATGCGTGGAGCGGAATCGCGCGGGAGCAAGTCCAGAGCGGGCCGCAGACGATCTTCGTCTTTGCGATGGGGCTCTTGTTCGTTTTCCTCATCTTAGTAGCGCAATATGAAAGCATGACGACGCCGTTTGTCATTATGCTGGCGGTGCCGCTGGCACTGCTGGGCGCGGTAGGAGCGATCTTCGTGCGCCGCTGGATCGAGATCTTCAGCTATCTGATCCACACGAAGATTGCCGGGCATCCGATGCCGATTCCGATCACGGCCAGCGACGTGTACGCTCAAATCGGCTACGTTATGCTCGTAGGATTGGCTGCCAAGAACGCGATTCTCATCGTCGAATTCGCCAATCAGCTGCGCGAAGAGGGACGCGACGTCGTAGACGCTGTTACCCACGCCGCCGCGACGCGTCTGCGCCCGATTCTCATGACATCGATCGCTTTCATCTTAGGCATTCTGCCGCTCGCGTTCGCGCACGGCGACGGCGCACAGTCGCGCATCTCGCTTGGGACGGCGGTCATGGGTGGCATGGTGTTGTCCACCATCATGAACCTCGCGATCGTTCCGGTACTTTACGTGATGGTCGTGAATTTGACCGAGCGCGGTAAACGTAAGTCGCCGCCGACCTCGAAGCTGCCGCCGCCGCCTCTCTCAGAATCACCGCCGCTTACCACGTCACCCTGAACTGAAGGGCCGTGTCACCCTGAGCCTGTCGAAGGCGGCAGAGACTTGAGCTGCGCCTCGACGACGTCTAGCCGACGTAGGCGTCGGCTTCGATTTCCACGAGATATTCGGGCGCAATGAGCTTGGAGACTTCGACCATCGAACAGGCCGGCCGAATCTCTGCAAACCGCTCGGAGTGTGCGCGCGCGACCTGTTCCCAATCTGCGATGTTGGTGACGAAGAGCCGCGTGCGCACGACATCGCCGAGCGAGCCTCCCGCTTTGCGTAAGGCTCGCTCGATTTTGTCGATTGCCGCTTTGGTCTGTTCATAGGCATTTGGACCTTCGGCGACGGTTCCCGAAACGTAGATCAGCTCGCCGACGCACACCGCGCGCGAGTAGCCCACGCGCGGTTCGTACGGGCTCTCAGAGGAAATCAGCCGGCGCGGCTTCACGTTTGGATCACGCCGTCATTAGATTCCCATGACGTCGAGCGTGCCGTCCGATTCGACGAGCACCGGTGCGCCGCTGACGCCGGTCACGACGTCAACGACGGCGCCAATCGACAGCGGTTGCGATTCGAATCTGCCCGATGAACCGGAGACACCGAAGATGCCGCCGTTTTCGTAGACGTAAACGGTCGTACCGGAGCCGATAACGCTCTCGACGGGGTGCGAAAAGGTTGCGACGGTGCTGCCGCCGATCACCTTCACCGTTCCGTCGGAGTCACCGTAGAATCCCGTCGCCGGCAACGTGACGTCCGCACCGACATTGTTTGCGCCGGCAACCGGCGTTATGAGGCCGCCGGTGTAGACGTTTAGTCCCGGCGTGGTTGAGCTGGTGTCGTTCACCGTGACGAAGTAGTCGATGCCGTTAATGACCTCGATCTTGCGATCTTGGCCTAGGGCGACTGTGGTGCCGTGCGTGTTATCCCAGATAAAGCCCGGGAATCCATCGGCCTGACAGAACAGCGTCGAAGGGTCTTGTCCGATGGGATTGCCGGTAGAGCACGGGTTGACGGCAGGGCTGGAACTACCGGCGAGACCGCCGTTCAGGTATTCATAACCCCACGTGTTGTTTCCGTATTCTATGTATCCCATAAAGCCTTTACCCCCGCCGAAATCGACGGGTGGACTCATATATGGGCCACCGCTGCCTTCTGCCGTTGCAAGGCCGTAGACACCGGTCGCGACGTTGAAGCCCAACGCCGTGCTCTGCCCCCCGGAATTGCCCAGCACGAAGATGTCGTTGGGATCGAAGCAACCGAAACCACCGCAGGCCGTGCTGCCGCCGGGCACAGGAACTTGGGTGACGCTTTGAACCTGCACCGGTAGCGGCGGCGCAATGCGCGACCCTATGCCGGGAATGAGCGTCACCGCGGCTGGATGAAACGTCACGTGCGTCGTGACGCCGTGATGCGCGGATGGCGTGAGCATCACCGTTCCGACGTGTTGCGTTCCGTTGTAGGTAAATGGAATCGTCGTGCCGGGTGACGATATCGTCGTGACGCCAAGCCGGAACGACGCGTTGTTCGAGGTCACGTCGAAGACCAGCGCTTGACCTTTTGCGTTGGCGTAATCGCCGTCGGGCGTGATGATGTTGCCGTCGGCATCGAGTGCATTGAAGAGCACGTACCCGCTGCTGGCGGGCGTTACGGGCACGATGCCTGGCACCGGCGTGAGCGAAACGCTTGACGGCACGCCGTCGAGCGTGAAGTTGAAGACGTTGTGTTTCTTCTTGAAGACGAGGACCGTCGCGGTGCCTTGCGAGAGCAGGTGGTTGTGGCTGTCTTCGAGCCGAAGCGTCATCAGATCCGCTCCGATCGGCGCCACGATCGAGCCGGTGCAGACCGCGGTGCACGAAAAAGTTTGTTTGGGCGCTTTGGCCAGGCCGAGGCCGCGCACGCTCGCGACGACCTTGCTCGTCGACGCCGAGACGTAGGCCGGAAAGGCGCGATGCGCTTCGTGCGAGTTGGTGCGCCCGGGAACCCGGATGCGAAATTGGATCGTCGTCCAGTCACCGCTGGTTTGCGGCGCGGCCACGCTCGCACTCTGTTGGCTCGCCGTTTGACCGAGCGCAGGGACGAGGTGGGAACCGCCGGAGCATCCGCTGGCGGCGAACGCAACGATCAATACGAGCGCGCCGAATCGGCGAAAATGAGAGGTAGCCATGTGAGCCTTTCCTGGAAGCGGCGCAAAACCGTCCTTATACTGGTTCGGCCCGGAGAGGGCAAGGCTTTACAAAGCTTTACACCGCTTTAACCGCCGCGGTAAGAGCATCGACCGAGGCTTTCGCATCGCCGAAGAGCATCGAGGTGTTCGGCATCTCGTAGAGCGGATTTTCAATTCCGGCAAAGCCCGAGCGCATCGAACGCTTGAGCACCACGACGTTGGAAGCTTTGTCGACGTCGAGAATCGGCATTCCATAGATTGGAGAGCTCGGGACGTTGCGCGCGGCCGGATTGGTCACGTCGTTTGCACCGATGACCAGCGCTACGTCGGTGGTCGGAAACTCCGCATTGACGTCTTCCATGTCGAGCAATTGATTGTAGGGAACGTTGGCCTCGGCGAGCAGGACGTTCATATGCCCGGGCATGCGGCCGGCCACGGGATGAATCGCGTAGAGCACCTTTACGCCGCGCTTTTCCAACTGATCGGCCAGCGCTTTGACACTGTGTTGCGCTTGCGCGACGGCCATGCCGTAGCCGGGAACGAAGACCACTTTGTTCGCGTACGCGAGCATGATGGCCACGTCGTCGGCGCTGGCGGTGCGAATTTGCTGTGGTCCGCCTGCGCCGACCGCCGGTTCCGCTCCGGCAGTCGCACCGAAGGCGCCGAAAAGTACGTTTGTGAGCGGGCGATTCATCGCCTTGCTCATGGCAACCGTCAGAATCGTACCGCTCGCACCGACGAGCGCGCCGCAAATAATGAGGAGGACGGAATTGATCTCAAAGCCCGCAATGGCGACGGCGACGCCGGTGCACGAGTTGAGCAGCGAAATGACGACCGGCATGTCGGCGCCGCCGATCGGTAACACGAAGAGGACTCCCAACGCAAGCGCCGCCAGCGCGAGCACGAGATAGGCGGATGCCGGCAGCGCACCGAGCGTGACCACGAACCATACGCCAAGTGCGAGAATCGCGAGCACGATTGCGGCATTGACGATTTGCTGGCCGGGATACGTGATGGGTCGTCCCGTCATCACTTCCTGCAGCTTCAGAAACGCGATGATCGATCCGGCGAAACTGACGGAGCCGATAATCAACGAAAGGACGAGCGAAAGGGCAATCACGACGTCAATTGGCGCATTGCCCCGGCGCGTGACGTAAAACTCAACCGTCGAGATGAGCGCCGCCGCGCCGCCGCCCGCGCCATTGTAGAGCGCTACCATTTGCGGCATCGCCGTCATCTTGACGTTGTGCGCTGCGACGATGCCGACGATCGCGCCGATTGCTACTCCGACGACTACGGCCCACCAGCCGATCCCACCGGTTTGCACGACGACCGCAACGAGGGCAATGGCCATCCCGACCATCGCGAGGCGGTTTCCGCGGCGCGCCGTGGCGGGCGAGTTCAGTTCGTGCAAGCCGTAGATGAAGAGTGCGATCGCTACCAGGTCCGCAAATGCCAACGAGATTTGCGTCGCCGTCATTTGGGGCGTTCCTTACCCTTGAACATTTGCAGCATACGCTCGGTCACGGCAAAACCGCCAAAAACGTTGATAGCTCCCAGCGTCACCGCCGCGATCGCGAGAATGGTCAGCGGAACGTTCTGTGCATTTGCGCCGAAGAGTTGAGCGACGATGACGATCGCGCCCGCCAAAACGATGCCGTGGATCGCATTGGTCGCCGACATCAGCGGAGTGTGCAACGTGGTGGGAACCTTGGAGATGACTTCAAAACCGACAAAGATTGCCAGTACGAGTACGGTGAGAAAATTGAGGTAATGGGCCGGATCGGTCACGATGCACTTCCTCCAATGCGAGCGCTGCCGTCGTACGCGACACAGGCACCACGCGCGACGTCGTCGTCCATGTCGACCTTGAGCGCGCTGTCCTTTATCCACGGCGACAGCAAGGCGTAGACGTTGCGCGAATAGAGCTGGCTCGCGTCATACGGCATGGTTGACGGTAAGTTGGTCGTGCCGACAATGGTGACGCCGTTGGGCGATGCGATGACTTCGTCGGCTCGGGTCAGCGCGCAGTTTCCTCCGGCCTCCGCCGCGATGTCGACGATCACACTGCCCGGCTTCATCGCAGCGACGGCCGCTTCGCTCACGAGCACCGGAGCTTTGCGTCCGGGAACGAGTGCGGTCGTGATGACCGCGTCGTTCGCGCCGATCTGTTCCACCATCCATGCGCGCTGACGCTCTTGCTGCTCGGCGGTCAGCTCCTTGGCGTAACCACCGGCGCCCTCCGCATCCCCGCCCAGTTCGAATTCTAAAAAGTGCGCCCCCAATGACTGCACCTGCTCTTTGACCACGGCTCGAACGTCGTAGGCGCTAACCACCGCTCCGAGACGCCTCGCCGTGGCAATCGCTTGCAGCCCCGCAACGCCTGCACCCAACACGAGTACCTTTGCCGGTCGAATCGTTCCGGCAGCAGTCGTGAGCATTGGAAAAAACTTCGGCAGTGTCGTTGCGGCCAATAGAACCGCCTTGTATCCCGCGATGTTGCTCTGCGACGATAACGCGTCCATCGATTGCGCTCGCGTGATGCGAGGGATCATCTCCATGGCGAGTGCGGTCACGCCGGCGCGTGCAAGCTCCTGTACGTACTCCGGATCTCCAAGCGGATTGAGAAAGCCGACGACGACGGTGCCTTTTTGCATCGCTGCAAGCAACGCAGGCGCAGGACGGCCGACGGTGACAACCGCATCGGCCCCATCGACGAGCGCAGGGGCGCCTTCGACCAGCGTGGCGCCGGCGCGTTCGTAGAGATCGTCGGGAAAGGCAGCGGCGGTTCCGGCACCGCGCTCGATGCGCGCCGCAATACCGGCCGCAGCGAACTTCGCGACCGTTTCGGGCACGAGTGCAACCCGGCGCTCCTTTGAAGCAGCCTCGCGGGGAACGGCGAGAATCATAGGGCCAGGGCATACGGCTCGTGGCTAGTGGTGCCCTTTCGGCGCTTTGCTCGATGCTACTGGATCGATACGACGTTGCGCAGGACGCCGATCCTTTCGATCTCAACCTCCATCACGTCACCGTCTGCGAGAAATTCGGGCGGCGTTCGCGCGAAGCCGACGCCTTCGGGCGTGCCAGTCGCGATCACGTCGCCGGGTAAGAGCGTCATGCCTTTGCTGAGCTCCGCAATCAGCCGCGCGATGCTAAAGATCATCTGCGACGTATTGCTATGCTGCTTTTCTTCTCCGTTGCGGCGGAAGCGGATGTCGAGCGATTGCGGATTTCCGACTTCGTCCCGCGTGACGATCCACGGGCCGAGCGGACAGGCTTCGTCCAAGCTCTTTCCTTTAAACCACTGGCCGTGTTCGCGCTGCAGATCGCGTGCGGTCAGGTCGTTGAGCGCGGTGTACCCGAAAACCACGTTAGGAGCATCGTTTTCGAGGACGTCTTTACAGCGCGTACCGATGACGACCGCAAGCTCGGCCTCGTAGTCGTACTCGCTGGAGACACGCGAGGAAAAATGGAGGGTCGCGTTCGGTGCGGCGATTGCGCTCGGCGCTTTGGTAAAGAAGGTTGGCACGCTGGGGAGCTTCAGCGCGCGTCCGAGCGCACGTGCGCCCTCTTTGGCGTGCTCGAGGTAGTTGCGGCCCACGCAAAAAACGTTGCGTGCCGGAACGATCGGGGCTTCGAGCGCGACGCTATCGAACTGTACCGCGTTAGCGGCGTGCGTGGCTTCGCGGTCATGCGCGCCCAACGCGACATAATCGCGCAGTGTCGGCATTGAAATGGTCCGTATCACGTCTCCCTCCAGCACGCCGGGATGCACGCTGCCGGCGCGGGTACGGTACGTGACAAAGCGCATCGAACGCTCGCAGGCTACGGTGAGGCGCTGGGCTTGGGGGACTTCCCGGTTATTTCATTGAGCGACGGAAGCGAGGAGCTTTGAGCATCAGCGCGCTTTTTCGCCTCCAACGCCTCCTTTTTGGCGGTATCCATCATCCTATCGGCAGCGCCTTCGTCGTTTGCCCACGTTCCGCCCGTAGAAATGAGCGCAACAGTGCGGTGGACAAAGTTCGTTTTCGGATCGTAGTCGTAGCTTACCCTAAAGAGCCCGACCGTGGCACTACCATCGGCCTTGCGAATCCACATTTGCAGCGCATTGCCATATGTCTGAACGTTGAATGTGTTGGACTTCGTCGGTTTACTCGATTTGACGCGTACGACCTGTCCGAGTTTGTTCACCTCCACGACATATTCAGCGTGCATCGGAACTTTCGGAAGATGGATGACGATGCGCGACGCGTGCGGCGCTGGGCTTGGCGCCGTTGTAGCGGCAGCGGCAAACAAAGGAACCACGGCCAACAGCAAGACGAGCGCTGCAGCACTGCTGCCGAGCGTTCTCATAGCGGTTTCTTCAATCGCGTGAAGGCGCTAATTGCGCGAAAGGACTGCGAACGGATGTCCGCACGAGCCGCAGGCGACGACGACTTGAATGTGGCTCTTCGCGCGCACCGCTTCCGCAGTAATCGCATCCTCCTCACAGCCGCAGAATCGGCATCGGGTGGAAGTAGGATTGCCCTCGGGAGCTTGCTCGGCCACGCCGCTGCCTTACGCGTATGCGTGGTCTCAACCTGCTGCGGAACCTAGGCCTTAGGACGCAGTCTTGGCGAAGCTTTGAGCGGCACATGCTGACCCACCGCACCGTCGCGTTTATCCTGCTCGCATTCGCGTGTACCGTACTGCCAGTTCGTGCGGAGCGTCCGATTGTCGACCTTCATCGTCTCGATGCGTATTTCGCCCTTTTTGCCGGCGACTCAAGCGTTCCATGGAAACCGACCACGGTTCGGCTGGACACCTATTCGAGCGCGCCGGTTGCATTCTCGGTGTACCAAGTCGATCCGGCCGATGTCCTCACCGCGGGATCGAACGCGCGGCCGCGCGCGATCGTAACACGCAACCGTCGCGCAATCGCGTCCTTTGAATTTACACCACCGGGCGGATATCAATTCCAATCAAATGAAATTGACGTGCAGCTCGGATCGCGGGAGGGCTTTTTCGTGGTCGAAGCTCGGCGCGGCGACGTCGGCGAGCAAGTCTGGATCAATCGATCGCGCATCGGCTTGATTTCGAAACAAACGGCGGGAGAGATCGTCCTCTACGGTACCGATTTAGGAACCGGTCGCGCGCAGGCGCGCATGCGCGTCGCGCTCGTCGTCAATAGTCGCTTCGTCACGCTGATGACCGATGCGCACGGCATCGCACGCTGGAACCGATTTCCCAGGCCCGTTTTTGCGTTGGCGCAGTGGGGAAGCAGCTACGCTTTCCTTAGCTTACTGCCGCAAGCACCGCTGCCGTCAACCGTCGTCGGTGTTCGCACCGAATCAGCGGTGGTGCATGCCGGCGAAAACGTTCGGGTCGTCGGCTTCGCTCGTACGCGCGACGCAGCCGTGTTCCGCCCGACGCACGGCGACGCAACGGTTTCTCTGCGCCTCGGCGCAACCTTAATCGGTGAACAACGCGTGGCGCTTGACGCCGCGGGGGCGTTCACTGCGAGCTTTGCGGTGCCGGATTCCGCGCAGACCGGCGATTATGCAGTGCTCGCCGAGGCCGGTGGGGGAACCGGAGGCGCAACGCTGCATGTCGATGCGAATGCAGCCGGGTTATCGTTGCAAGTTGCGGCACCGTGCGGGGAGAGCTGCGATCCGAACGACGACGTTCCATTGCTCGTGCACGCTTCGCGTGGGGACGTCGCCGTGCACCTCACGGTGGTCCGCTCGCCGCACGTCTATATCGGTTACACACCCGATCGAACGCCTTGGGCGACGACCACTTGGCTTGACGAAACGATTCGAACCGGTGCCGACGGAAACGCCACGGTTGCGATCCCTCATCCCAGCGATGAGCTCAGCTCGACGTACGGCGTGCACGTCGAATCGGGAGGCGCGACGGCCGATACCCGTGTCGTCGTACCCAGAGGCTCTGCTGCGGTGCGGTTGCAGCTGGATCGCGACGAGCAGACGCTCGGGACGCCAATTGAATTCGACGTCTATGCGTACGACGTTACGAGCGGCAAGGCGCTGGCACACCAAACGGCGACCGTCGAGTTGGTGCATGGCACGTCCGTCAATCGCCAACAGCTTGTTCTCGACGAAGCAGGGCATGCGCGGGGCACCTTCTCACCTCCGCCGCTTGGGACGAACTTGCTCTTCGCAAGCGTTGGGACTCGCGCCTCAATGGATGCGGCGCAAGTTCAAGTCGTGACGCAGGCGGTCTCGCAAGCCATCGACCAGGGAAGCACGGACGTCCATCTTTCCCTCGATCGGGACGTCTATCATAGCGGTGACGACGTCGTCGTCGATGCGGACGCTTCGGGGGCGCAAGGCGAAGCATTCGTGACGCTGGAGAGCGCTCTGGGCGTACAGACGGCGGTTACGGCAACGAGTAACGGTCACGTTGTCGCGCGCTTTCATGTTGCCGACGCCACCGGAGAGTTACGCGCCGGTGCGGCGTTCGTTCGCGACGGAACGATCGACTGGCGAAGCGTTGCGCTCGCTTTGGATGCACCAGGACGTGCCGACAACACTCAACTTGCACTCCAGCGAACGCAATTTTCGCCGGGTGAAACGGCCAGTGTCGGTTTTCACGGTCAACCGCACGGCGAGAGCACGCAAGTCGTGCGCATTAGCCGTGGAATCCCGTCGGGCAGCGCGCTCTTCGACTCGGCGCCCTCGCTCTTAGAGATCGGTGTGGCAACCACGCAGGCGAGCGCGCCCTCAGCCGTAACCTGGCATCCATGGGTCGACTCGACGGGCAATCACGCACAAGTGTTGGGTTTCGTACAACGTACGCAGCCGCCGCAAGGCGTCGAGCTGGCCGAGGCGCAAACGCAGACGCTGTGTTGGGTCGTCTCGCGCGCGAGCGAGGAAAGAATACCGGTGCAGATGCCGGCGCAAAGCGGGCACTATATCCTATCGGTCCTCGACATTGCCGACGACGGCAGCGTTAGCGCGGGTTCTCAGACGGTAACGATATCGCCGTGAGCCTCATGCTGCTCGACACGTACGGTCTCGTTTATCGTGCTTTTTTTGCATTGCCGGGACTAACAACGAGCAAAGGCGTCCCCATCAACGCAGCCTACGGCTTCACGATGATGCTCAACAAACTTATTGCCGACGAGAAGCCAACCCACGTTATCGCGGCTTTTGACAAAGGGATGCCGGTCGAGCGCGTTGCGCTCTTCAAAGAATATAAGGCGCAGCGCCGTGCAATGCCCGACGAGTTGCGCAGTCAGTTCGCGCTCGTGCGGCGCATCCTCGACGTTCATCGCATTCCCATCGTGGAAGTCGAAGGTCAGGAAGCAGACGACGTCATCGCGACGTTGGCGCTACGAGCGGAAGAGTCGGGAGAGCAAACCATTGTCGTTACCGGGGATCTCGATTTGCTGCAGATCGTAGACGAGCGCACGACGGTGCTCGTGACGCGCCGCGGAATCACTGAGTTGGGGCGCTACGATCCAGCCGGCGTCCGGGAGCGCTTCGCTTTAGAACCGTCGCAGTTGCCCGATTATCGCGGCCTCAAAGGCGATCCCTCGGACAACTTGCCGGGGATTCCGGGGGTCGGCGAAAAGACGGCAATCAAACTGCTGCAGAACGCGGGATCACTCGACGCGCTCGTTGCAAAGCCCGAACTTGCGGGAAATCCGAAACTTGCCAAACTGGTCGAAGAGTTCGGGCAGCAAGCCTGTCTTTGCCGTGCCGTTTCAGCCGTCCGCCGCGACTTGCCGCTGCACGTCGACTGGGACACCAGCCGTTACGCTCGACCGTCTGACGCGCAGCTCTTTCCGCTGTATAGCGAACTCGAGTTTAAATCGCTTCTCGCCAAACTTCAAGCGCCCAGCGGCCTGCCGTTGTTTGACGTGGAGAAAAAACTCGACGGAACTTACCGCAGTTACGTCGCTTCGGTCGACCCACCTGAGTTCGCGCGCTTGGGCAAAGAAATTCGAGCGCTCGAAGGCTCGAAACAGGTTGCGTTCGCCGTACTGGACGATGCTATTGGGCTGAGCGGCAGCGCTGGAACGGGCCTTGTCTTGGCAATAGGCGCGCTAGCGTACGAGCCGGTACGCACTGCGATCGACGCGCTCTTGGTGCACGGAAGCGCTGCGGCCCACGATACCAAACGTTTCCTGCGCCTCCTTTCGGAGCGAGACATTTCGAAGGCGCGCTTCGCCGACGACACGATGATCGCTGCGCATCTCTTAGATCCGGCGCGCGGTTTTGCCGATCTCGAAGATGCCGCTGCGCAGTTTCTGCATGCCGGCGTAAACGCGGATGCGGCCGCGCATGCCGATGCAACGCTTCAGCTCATCTCGGTGCAACGCGCGCTGCTCGAGGAGCGCGGCCAGCTTCGGCTCTACGAGGACGTGGAGCTGTCGCTCGCGCCGGTGCTGGCGCGCATGGAGTCGTCGGGGATCTCGATCGACCCGCGTGAGCTGCAAATCATCGGAAAAGAGATCGACGCCGCGACGCGCCGCTTGCAGCAAAGAATTTACGACTTTGCCGGCGAGGAGTTCAACATCGGCTCCCCGCAGCAGCTTGGAAAGATCCTCTTCGGCAAGCTCCAGATTCCGAGCGGCAAGAAAACGAAGACCGGGTGGGCGACGGGCGTGGAAGTTCTTCAAGCGCTGGCTCGCGAGTACCCGATTTGCGCGCTGGTCCTGGACTGGCGCGAGGTTACCAAACTCAAGAACACGTACGTCGACGTCATCCCGCAGTTGATCGATTCGCGCGACGGACGCCTGCACACGGTGTTTAACCAAACCGCGACGGCTACCGGGCGACTGTCGTCGACCAATCCGAACCTGCAAAACGTGCCGGTGCGCGGCGAGCTGGGACGCCGCATTCGCAAGGCCTTCGTTTCACGCAGCGACGAGTACGTTCTGCTTGCGGCCGACTACAGCCAAATCGAACTGCGCTTCATGGCGCATCTTTCCGGCGACGAGGCGATGCGCCGCGCTTTTCAGGAAGGTCAGGACATTCACGACTTTACCGCGCGCCAGCTTTTCAACGTCGCCTCTGGTCACGACGTCGACCCAAACCAACGCCGCATGGCCAAGAGCGTCAATTTTGGACTGCTCTATGGGATGTCAGATTTCGGTCTCGCTGCGCGCCTAGAAATCGGCCGCGCCGAGGCCAAAGAAATCACTCGGGCCTACTTTGCGCGTTTTCCTTCGGTCCGAGCGTATATCGAGCGGACGATCGAAGAAGGCCGCCGCGACGGATACGTCTCAACCATTCTCGGGCGGCGCCGGTATATGCCGGGTTTGACGTCGGGAAACTACATGCTGCGAGCGGCGGCTGAGCGCGAGGCTACCAACGCTCCGCTTCAGGGCAGCGCCGCGGATCTCATGAAGGTTGCCATGGTGCGAATCGACCGCGCGTTACGGGAGGCCGACGTCGAGGCCGACATGTTGCTGCAAATCCACGACGAATTGATCTTCGAAGTGCGCGCCACGCAGCTCAATCGGGTTGCGTCCGTCGTGCGCGAACACATGGAGGGTGCAATGGCCCTTTCCGTTCCCTTGGCCGTTACGCTGAAATCGGGCTCTAACTGGTACGACGCCCAAACAATTGACGAGGACCAATTCGAACGTGTCTAGCTTCTTCGTTGCACTCTTGCTCGCGGCAACGGGCTGCATTACACAAAATACGGGCTTGCCGGTGGTCGTCGTGAGCGCTCCCAGCGCGCAACTTCACCTGGAAGTTGCAAGCACGGGCGCGCAGCGCGAATGCGGCTTGATGTATCGAACGTCCTTGCCCGAACACACCGGAATGCTTTTCGTGTTTGCTGCGGACGCGCCGTTGGAGTTCTGGATGAAGAACACATTGGTACCGCTGGATATGGTTTTCGTGGCTGCAGACGGCACCGTTCGAACGGTCTACGCCAACGTCGCTACCGTGCCGAGCACGCTCCCCGACGATCGGATCCCGCTCGAGCCGGGCGTCGCAAAGTACGTGATCGAACTCCCGGCGCGAGAGGCCGCGCGAGACGAAATTTTTACCGGAACAAAGCTTGATCTGGCGGACGTCTATAGGAGGTTCTCGGTGCCTGCGGCGAACTAACCGTTCATAATCACGATCACCCACAATCTTTACATCGGCTTTACACCGAAGTGAAGAAGGAGCGTTCATGTTTCATTATCTGCGGGCGATGTTGGAAGACAATGACGGAGCTACTCTCATCGAGTACGCGCTTCTCGTTTCTCTCATCGCCGTCGTCTGCATTCTGTCCATCAAGCTTGTCGGAACCAATACCTCGAACTTGCTGAGCAGCGCCGCGAAAAGTATGTAGGGGCGGGTGCCCGAGCTTCCAGAGATTGAGACGATCGTTCGCGGTCTCCGCCGCAGCATCGTAGGAAAACGGATAGAACGGGCAGAGATTCGCCTTCCGAAAATGGCAGTGGCACCGCCGCAAGTCTCGTTCGAGCGCGCGGTTGCCGGAGAAGAAATCGCCGGGATTGGCCGGCGAGGAAAATATGCGGTTATCGAGCTGGGCTCGGGCCGCGCCCTGATCACCAGCCTTAGAATGACTGGCAGACTTGTCGTGGGTTCTCTGGGGCAACCCGAGGAGCGCGCGACACATGTGGTCCTCCGTTTCGCAGACGGAACTCGTTTGAGCTTCGCCGATCTCCGTACGTTTGGACGCATGCGCTTGGTCGAGCCTCAGGAAGCGTGGGACCGGGACCTCGGTATCGAACCGTTATCCTCAGGCTTTACACACGAAGCCTTTATCGGTATGCTGTCGGGGCGGCCGACGCCGGTCAAGGCTTTGCTGCTCGATCAGCGCCGCATCGCAGGCATCGGAAACATCTACGCGTGCGAGGCGCTCTGGGAGGCCCGGGTTCGTCCGAGCCGTCCCGCGCGAACGCTGACCAAAGCAGCGATGCGCCGGTTGCACGAGGCCATCGTCACCGTTTTGAGCCGAGCGATTACGTTGCGAGGATCGAGCGTCGACGACTATGTGGATGCCGACGGCAGTAGGGGAGAATTTCAAAATGTTCTCTCGGTCTACGGCAAACTCGGACAGCCGTGCAAACGGTGCGGAAGCCCGATCGTGCGAACGGTGTTGGCACAGCGTGGAACCTGGTGGTGCCGCACGTGCCAACGGTAAACAATATACAATTAAGGTAGGAAAGCAAGATAACTACGACTGAAATCGCCCCCGCTCATCTCGAGGAAGATCAACTCGCACTCGAACAGCGTCTCTACGAGGAGTCGCTCAAAGTTCTCGATGAGGGCCAAGTGCTCTCCGGCATGGTCGTCCAAAAAGATAAGGACGAACTGCTTGTCGACGTCGGCGGTAAATCCGAAGGCGTCCTTCCGTTCCGCGAGCTTTCGCTCGCCATCGATCCGAAGCTCATCAAGGTGGGTGACACGCTTGAAGTCATGATCCACCGGATCGACGAGATGGATGGAACGCTCTTTTTATCGGAGCGCCGCGCCCGCGCTCTCAAGACATGGGAAAAAGTTATCGAAGCCCACGACCGAGACGAGGTCATTGAGGCAACCGTGACTCAAGTCGTCAAGGGCGGCGTGCTCGTCGATCTTGGTATGCGTGGATTCGTGCCGGCGTCGCAAATTCGCCGCCAGCCTGTGGGCAATCTTGACGAGCTCGTCGGGCAACGACTGCGCCTAAAGGTTATCGACCTCGATCACAAACGCCATCGCGTGGTGCTGTCGCAGCGCTTGGTTCTCGAGGAAGAGCTGCAAGCCAAAAAGCAAGAACTGCTCGATACGCTTGAAGTCGGTCAGATCCGCGAAGGCGTCGTCGTACGGCTTGCCGATTTCGGAGCGTTCGTCGATCTCGGCGGCATCGACGGCTTGATCCACAATAGCGAACTTTCGTACGCTCGCATCAAACATCCATCCGAAGTCGTCAAGATCGGCGACGTTGTCCACGTTGAAATCATGAAATTCGACGCGGACGCAAAGAAGGTCAGCCTCTCGCTCAAGCACGCGTTGCCCGATCCTTGGGACGAGCACGCCGCCAAGCTCTACGAAACCAACAAGGTGATGGCCGGCGTCGTCAAAGTAACGCCGAACTATCTACTGGTTGAAATCATTCCCGGTATTTTGGCAATGGTTCCCAAAGGCGAGTTCGATGCCTCCGCACAGTACAGCCCGGGCCAAGAAATCGAAGTGACGCTGCTCTCGATCAATCACACGACGCGGCGTATCACCGCTTCGATCCAACACGTCGCCGACGTGCCGCCGGAAGAGATCGATCAACTGGTGGTTGAGGAGATCGACGTCGTTCCACCGCCCGACGTTCCGTAGTTGCGAGTCGGTCTCACGGGCGGGATCGGCGCGGGAAAGAGCGCTGTCGCAGCCGCCCTCGAGGACCTCGGAGCCTTCATTATCGATACCGACGTTCTTGCTCGTGAGGCGGTCGCCGCAAACAGCGACGGCCTGAGGGAAATCGCTCGGGTCTGGCCGCAAGTCGTTCGCTCGGGAGCGCTGGATCGCACGGCCCTGGCGGAGATCATTTTCAACGATCCCGTCGCCCGCGAGCGCCTGAATACCATCGTCCATCCGCACGTCCGCCGGTTGGCAGCCGAGCGCGAAACACGCGCCAAACTCGGACAGCTCATCGTGCACGTTGTGCCGTTGCTCTTCGAGACCGGCTATGAGGCGGTCGTGGACAAGAGCGTGTTGGTGGTCGCACCCGAAGACCTCCGGATAGCGCGCATCGTCACGCGCGATCGCGTGCAAGAGCGGGACGTCCGTATGCGCATGGCGGCCCAAATCGCTCCCGAAGAAGCCCGGCGCCGGGCGGACTACGTCATTGAAAACGACGGCGACATGGGACAGCTGCGCTCCCGGGCGCGCGCGCTGTACGAAGAGCTGCTCGCCTAGCAGACCGGGCTCGGATCTGCCTCCAACTTTTGCGGAGCTCTGGCTAGGCGAGAGATGCGAGGGCTGCCGGGGAATGAGTGCAAAAGGTCGATTCCTGGGAGATGCGAGAGTTTACCAAGCGCTTGGATGGGAAAGAGTATCCCCTGTATCCTTCCCCCTGCAGAAGAATGAGGTCCTAAAAATGGCAATGCAAGACCCTGGAGCCGCCGGCGGTGGTATGAGCGTTCGCGAGGCCGGGCGCCGCGGCGGTGAACGAGTCAAGGCCAAGTACGGTTCGGAATTCTATGAAGAAATCGGCCGCAAAGGCGGCGAGGCCACCAAGAGCAAGTACGGTCCGTCGTTCTACGAGGTCATCGGACAAAAAGGCGGGCAGCGCCCGAAACGTAAGACTGCGCCGACGTAGAATTCCACGCGATTCCCAAACGACCCCACGCCCGCTGTTACTAAGGACCAATGGCTGAGAGAACGAACGACGCGGCAAAGCGCGAAATGTCGGTACGCGAAGCCGGCAAAAAAGGCGGAGACACCGTACGCGATCGTTACGGTTCGACTTTTTATGAAGACATCGGGCGCAAGGGTGGAAAAGCGACGCGCGATCGGCACGGCGTCGAATTTTACGAGTCCATCGGTCAAAAAGGTGGAAAGGTCGTTAAAGAAAAGTACGGCTCCGATTTCTACGAAGAAATTGGCCACAAAGGCGGACAGAAGGTCAAGAAATTGATCGCCGAAGCAAAGAAAAAGCTCGGCGGCGAGGAGCGCAAACGCTAGACCGGCGTGACACGTTGCGCCGAGCTAGTGTTGGAACTCGAGCCCACCGGCTACCTTGCCGAAGTGGATCGTGTTCGCGTCGAAATCCACGGTTAGCCCGTCGATTCGCAACGTTTGATTGCCGGAGTGAACGTACACCGGGTGATCCATGTGGAGCAGCTGTGCGTTGTTGGTCCAGCTCACCAAGTCGGTGTCGAACGAGCGTCGGTCCGGGTCATTGATGCGCTCGACGTGAACTTTGCCGACAGCAGTAAAATCCAGATTTCCGACGTCGACCTGCACGTGTTCGGCGGAGATCCGCAGATAAGGTTTTCCTTTGCGGAAAACGATTCCGTTGCGCACGCTGTCGACGCTGCCCGTCAACCCATCGGGTGAAAGCTGGGCGCGCTCGTAGTCGAACGTCCAGGATTTCGTCGATATTCGGTTCGTCACGACGTGCCCGCCGTGCAAATTCATCGATACCGACGATGGGGGTGGTGGCGGCGCTCCGCCGCCGGCAAGCGCGATCTCGACTACGACCCAAATGACGAAGAGTGCCCCAGCAACGATGGCAATGCGTTTCCAAACGAGCTTGCGCCGCTTCACGTGTCACTTCGCCGAAGGGCGACACTCACCGTTAGCGAGCCTACGTAGAGTACGACCAAAGCGATAGCGATGGCTGTAGGGCCAACGCGCGAAAACACAGTGCGTAGCGGAGGTCCGACTCTGCCGTAGACGGTCGTGAGCTCTTCCATCCGAGTGCGCGATTGCCACGTGCCGTCGGGATTGATGATGCCGCTCACTCCGGTCGCAGCCGCGCGAATGACGTAGGCCCCGCTTTCAATTGCGCGCAGCTGCGAGATTTGAGCGTGCATGTACGGGCCGGACGTCGTTCCAAACCATGCATCGTCCGTGCTGACGACCAGAATTTGGGCACCGCCGCGGACTTGGGCGTACGCAAGGTTGGCAAAAGCCGACTCCCAACAGATGAGTGGCGCGATGGGAAGCGCGGTGGTTGCATAGACGCCGTCGGACGTTCCCGAGCCGAAGTGTCCGCTCAACTCGCCGACGTAGGGCAGCCACGATAAGAACGATTGCCCAGGGAAAGACTCCGCAAACGGAACGAGTTGTCGCTTGTGGTAGACCGCATACGTCCCGTTTGGCTGAAGAATGAAGAGCGCATTGTATGGCGTACGATTGACGATGTCGACGCTTCCGACGACGATGGTCGCGTGCACCGCTGAGCTGAGCCTGAGGAAGTCGTTCAACAGCGCGCGGTCGAGGCTCAAATACGTCGTAATCACCGTTTCCGGCCAAACGATGAGTCTGGGTTTATGCGCGGCGGCGACGCGCGTCAGCATCGAATATCGCCCGATCGCCAATCCCAGGCTGTTCCATTTGAGCGACTGTGCGATATCACCCTGAACCGCAGCGACCGGAATGGTCGGCGGCGGCGTACGGCGAGCGGGCCATGCGAGCCACGCGGCGATGGTGCAGAGGGCGACGGCTGCAATGGCGGTCGCGAATGCAGCAAACGTTCGCCGGCGCACCGCGTCAGCGAGGTACGCACCGATCACGCAGAGCACGAACGTAATGCCGTACGTTCCGGCGTACGCCGCTATCGCGCGCAGGGGTCCGTCAGACTGCGTGTATCCAAGCTGGTCGAACGGCACCGCGAGGAGCCCGATCGAACGCAGCCATTCGCAGACGGTGAACGCAGCGGCCGCAGCGAGCGGAGCGAACGGTGCGTGAATGTAACGATAGGCGATAACGCAGAGCGCTGCGGCGAGCGCGAAGTATGGCGCTTCGAACAACGCCGGCGCAAACATCAAGAACGGTCCATAGGCGCCGATGTAATTGCCGACGGTGTGTCCGATCCAATCGAAGTCGATCGAAAAAAAGATCATCCCCGCTAACCAGCCGAGCAGCGCAGCGCGTTTCCAGGAAGCGCCCTGCCACGCCCAGAACAGCGCCGCTGCTCCGAGTGGAACGAGCCAAGCCGCGCCGATCTTCGGAAACCCGGCGGCAAGAGCAACGGCTGCACATGCAATGACGCCCACATCGCGCCACAACGATGCAGGCGTGATTCGCAAATTTGCTTTCTCCCTCGTCCCGCTAACGGCGTTCATGATCGTGAAGTTTGACATCAACGCACCGTTCAACTTTTCCGACTTTTCGTAACCGAGCCGGGTTCGCGAGCCAAGTCTGCGGGAATGCTGAGAAGGGGGCACAAACCTGTGCCGAAGACAGGATGATGCGAAAGCTCGGATGGTTTCTCTTGGTCACAGCCGCGTTCATCGTCGCGGCGTGCGGCCGGCAAGTGACGCCCAATCCGCCCGGATTGGGATCGGGGGGCGCGCCCCCGGGTTTCATGGTCGTGAAGTTTGACGTCAACGGACCATTCAACTTTTCCGCCTATCAGTATTGGGTTGTCTTTAACACGACGAATAACG
Source organism: Vulcanimicrobiota bacterium (assembly GCA_963752765.1). GTDB lineage: Bacteria > Vulcanimicrobiota > Vulcanimicrobiia > Vulcanimicrobiales > Vulcanimicrobiaceae > JAFAHZ01. The sequence goes on along the minus strand of CAVVZD010000003.1, from coordinate 121,640 downwards.
GATTGACGCCGTTGACCAACCCGGGGCAAAACAACTGGGCGGCATTCTCCGATGCAATCGAAGTCGGCGGAGCCGGAGGGGGAACGTTCGCCAACGCTATTCAGTTCATCAAGAACCCAACGAATCCGGCGATCCCGCCACACTTTCAGCCGCTCAACGCAGGTCCGGCGCAAGTGCAGTACGTTCCCAACAGCAACGGCACCGGTACCGAGTTTACCGTCCTGTTTCAGAGAGGAATCTTCGCAAACTTAGCCACGCCGACACCGGGACCGAGCCCGACGCCCACGGGCAGTCCACCGCCGTACTCCCGGCAATGGACGTTCAATGCCTTCGTGACGCAGGCCAACGCTCAGAACCAACTGATCTTCGTCGATTCAATGGGGGTCGGTGGAGCGACCGATACGACGTGGACGGATTCGCCGCCGCTCGGCACGGTATGCACGAGCTTCGACCAAGTCTACTACAAGCTGGCGGACATCAGTCCGCCTTCGGATCCGTCTGCGCAGATCGCCAGCGTTGAGATTGCCAATAACGGATCCAACATACCGTGTCCGCCGTAGTGGATTCGGCCGTGCAAGAGCGAGGCATCGAATGCAGCCACGAGCCTTGCGTCTGTTTGGCAAGCGGCTCCCCCGCGTCGGGCGAGACGTATTGCAGTAACTTCTGCCGCGGCGCTGCCGAGAATGCGATCGAATCGGATACGTGCGGTTGCGGCCATCCGCCCTGCGACGTGAATTAGAAGTTAAATGTGCTCGGAACGATGCCTTGTGGCTGGCCGATCGCAAACGTCGCTTCCTGATTCGGAAATGAAAGCAGACTCAAGCCCACGTTGAGGGCCCGAGAAGCTTCGCTGTAGAGCACGCGCACTTGGTAACAATTGCCGATGACTTTCGTGTAGTAGAAGATCTTGTCGGCGAAAAACTCCGGGCCTTTCCATTGAATGTTTGACACGAATTGCAATGCAGCGTCGCGCCCGAAAGGCGTGGAAAGCTGTAGGTTGGTCGTATCGAAGCCGAGTCCCGGGCCGGGGGTAAAGGCGCCCGAAAGCAGCACCACCGAACGCGCGGAGGGACGCGCCGTAATCTGATACGTAACCGGTTGCGCGTTCATATTGAGCGGGAAGTTCGTCGCCCAGCCCAGCGCCACCGAATAGACGTCGTCGTTAAAGATGCGCAGCAAGTCTTGGGCGTTGGACGTATTCATCGTCGGCTGCTGATCGAGATATTGAAACGGAACGAGCGCCGGACCGTTATAGTTTGCTTCGTTGTAGGTAATCGAGTTGACGATGTGCGAGCCGATCGGCGTCGTTAGCGAGAGATCTTGCGTAATCGCCGCCTTGAGGTCGCCGGTGCCGTAGGCGTACTGATCGACGTTGACCGTGGCTTGAAAATCGCTGCCGAAGACTTTCGCCAGCGCGGGGCCGAGCACGAGCCCCGCGTCCGCGCGCCAAGTCGCCAAACTCGTTGGTTCGCCGGTGCCAGACGGTTCGCTGTACTCACCAAACGTCAACTGCGCCGAAACCGGGAAGATAAAGTGCTGAAAGAAGTCGTACGGACGAACCTGGAACTCGGGAATCTTGTTGATCCCGAAGCCCTGATCGGTGAGCGTCTTATTATACTCCATTTGATAGTCGGCGCCGGTGGTCGTGTAGTGAAGCAGATAATCGAACTCCGTTGAGTGCGTAAAGGACGACTCGATGAAGTTCGTGGAAGAATCCGAAATGTTGAGGCTGACCGCTTGGTTGAGGAATTGGTTGAACTGACGCGTGTCGGTAAATGAGAAGCTATTGCTGCTCGATTGGGTCCCGACCGACGTGTGGTTGAACGAGTAGTTCTGCGAGGTGTGCTCGGTCTGGTGCACGATCGCTCCGGTGAGCGTTTCGTTGGGTGGAATGTTCGTCAGCGCGCCGTAGTTCGACTGATACCCGAACTGGAAATTGCCGCGCAGATGCTGCGAAAAGTTTTCTTGCTCGGTGATGGCTGCGTTATAGGTCTTCCCGCCTTCGATGGGATCGGTCTGCTCGTAAATGTTGATACTGACGGTGCGCCGCCCACGATGGCTCGCATAGAAGCCGACGTACCCTAAGCCAAGACCGGCCTTCGTGAAATAGTTGACGATGTAATAGCCGTAATAGTATTGGTCTTTGCCGAAGGGAAGGCGCATCTTGACCCAGGCACCCTCGTACTGATCGTATCCGACCTCGGGAAAGAACTGCGGCTTGGCGCGCTGGTCGCTGACGGTGCGCAGCGGGATGATGAGCTTGGGAAGATAAAAAACGGCGGCGGCGCCGAGCCATAAGATCGCTTTGTTGATCACAATCCGGTCGCCGGGAATGACGTCGATCGTCTTTCCGGTGACGTGATACCCGGCCCGCGGATTTTCACAGGTCGTGACGTTGGGGTCGAGCCCGTGCGCGGTTCCGTCGGGATCGGTGTGAAGATCCGTGGCTTTAAAGTGTACGAAGCCGATCGCAACACCCTCGGCGCTCTTTCCATTGCCGTTGAAGAGCTTAGCGGTTTCCGCGATGGTGTCGAAGTCGATTTCATCCGCGGTCAAAATGGAATCGTGCTGATGGTTGATCAGAAACGGATGGCCGGTGATCGTGATCGTGCGCTTACCGTCGAAGTGAGCTTTGTCGCCGACGATTTCTTCCACGCTGTAGTAGATGTGAACGTTGCCGATCGCGTCGGCCGGCTCGCCTTGTTTGGTCCCCCCGACGACGCGATCCGAAATCACGGCGACGTTGCCTGGCGGCAGCGTTGGAATCCCGCTCGGCTCGGGCGTCGGCGCCGGGGTTGCTCTGCCGGCGGGTGTGATCGGAGGCGGCGTCTCACCGCCCCGCTCGAGAAAAATCGTGACCGGTGAGCCGCTGGGGTTGGGTGTCGGCGTCGGAACGGGAGGCGGCGAAACCGTGGCCGATTGTCCTGGCGCAGGACGCGGCGTCGCATAGAGTTGGAAGGTGCCGTTTTTCGCGCCGGGCAGTGTCCCCGGCAGTCCCGGCGTCGTCACGGGCGACGGCGATGCGCCGGGGGTTGAGCTGAAAATTGGGGTCGGCGATTCGAGGGGCGTGGCTTGCGCGAGCGTGACCGGATCCTGAACCTCCGCCGCGTAGTGATGCGCGCATGACTGCGTGCTAAAGAGCAAGAGCGCGAGCGATTCGCTTCGATCGTCGTTGTTTGGTGCGTCGCCCCAAGCCGGTACGGCCGTTACAGCGACAACGAAACAGGTGACCGCGGCGACGCCGCGACCGTTTCTACGGAACGCAAACACCTAATTAGCGCTCTTCCAACCAAAGCAAGGTCGTACCCGCAAGGCCCATGATGGCGTTTGGAAGCCAGGCCGCGACGTATGGGTTTATTGCTCCATTGCGACCGAACGCTGCGGCCGCCGACGTCATGAGATAGTAGACGAAAAACGCAATGATCGCCATTGCTATTCCAAGCGTGCGCCCACGCTTGCCAAAGCGCAGGGCCAGCGGCAACGCGAGCAATACGCCGATAAAACATGCAAACGGCCAGGCCAGCTTGTCTGCGAGGTTGAGCTGCAAGTTTCCGAGAGCCGTTCCCCCGATGCCTTGCGTTTCGAGCGCGTTTACTTGGGCGCGAAGAGACTTGCTGCTCATGGTCCAGGGGTCATTGTTGACATTGCTGACGAACTGCGACACCGTTTCTCCCAGCGGTAAACCGATGGAAGCCTGCTTGACGCGTTGCTGATTGGTCATAAAACCGTCGTTGTTGTAGCGTGTCTCGATGACGTCGTGAAGCAAGAGCGCGCTCCCCACCACAGTGGCCTCTTTCGCTTGCAGCGTTTGGTTCCACGGACCGTATCGCGCCGGTTTAAAAATCTGCACGTCCAGCATTGTCTTGTTGTCGGGCCCAACCTGCCCGACGTAGAAGACGTTGCCCGTGTCTTGGTCCTTCCGGAAGAATTGCGGCTCGACCGGCAGCGCGTCGGTATGGTAGATGATTTGGTAAAACGTGCGCGTCGACAGGTCAACCGATGCGGGCGCGATCCACTCGTTCATGGCATAGGCGACGAGAAACATCGCAAACCCGAAGAGCAGCGGCGCGAGCGCGATCCGTAAGACCGGGATTCCGGCCGTGCGCATTGCGGTCACTTCGTTGTCGCCCATGACACGCCCCATTGCCAACAACGCCGCAAAGAGGCACGCAAAAGGAAACGCCATCGGGATTGCTTGTGGTATGCGAAAGACGACAAAACGAAGCACGAGGAAGAACGGCGCGTGCTGATTGATGATGTAATCTGCGGCGAGAAAGAAGATGTTAAGCGCCCAAAAAAGCAAAAAGGCGCCAAACGCAAAGAGAAACGGCCCAAGCATTTCGCGCAAGAGATACGCATCGAGAATCGGTATGCGCAGCCAGGCTGAGCCGATGCGGGGAAGCGGCTGTCTATGAATCAGCGTCGCCATCGACGTCTGAGCGGGTTAGTAGTCCCGGTATGCTGCAAGCACGCGCGTCACGTAAGCTTGCGTCTCGGCATAGGGAGGAACACCGCGATAGCGATCGACTGCTCCAGGACCTGCATTGTACGCCGCAACGGCTAGCATGACGTTATTGTGGTAACGATCGAGCATCGCTCGTAAATACCCAGCGCCGCACGTGACGTTCTCCACCGGATCGAACGGATTGACGATGCCGCATGAGGCTGCGGTACCGGGCATGAGCTGCATGAGGCCCTGAGCGCCGGCGCTGCTAATAGCCGAGGGATCGCCTGCTGATTCGCTCATGAGTATCGCGTGGACGAGCCCCTCGGGCACGCCGCTGGATTGCGAGGCGCCGGATACGAGCGCATGAAGTTCGGCCGGATTGAGGGCATGGGGTGCGTAGGGGAGATAGCCCGAACCGCTACATCCGTAGAGCAGGCTTAGAAGGCCGAAAATTCCGATCAGTCGCTGCATCGTTCCTCGCAAAGAACTACGCTTTCTTGTATCGTCAGAACCGGGCCTGGCGCCTACTCTTTCCGCCCGGTTCCCACGAGGCAGTCCAAAAGTTGATTCCCCATGGTACCCCGGGCACGCTGGTCGCTTCCTGAGGGTTGGGAGAAATTTTCGAAAGACTGACGGAGGCTACGTGACGGCGGGCGCGGGCGTCACGGAGGCGACCGGAATCGGCACCGGCGGCGATCCCGACGAACTGCGATCGGCCACGGCGACGCCTAAACCGGCGAGCGTCAGCGCCAGTGCAGCTGCAGCCATCATCCGCCGGCGGGCAATCGAGCGCACCGTCATGGTATGCGCGCGTTTGCGGATCGCATCGATCGGAGGTGCGGGCGCCCGAACGTCGAGGCTCTCGCATACGGCGTTACCGACATCAAACACTTGCGTACGCCCCCAGTAATCCGTGGTGCGCCGGCAATACGCGATCGTCGAGCAGCCGCACGAGAATGCGCCGGGCACGCATGAGATGAAAGCGAACCGACGCAGGCGGCATCCGTAGAACTGCTGCGATTTCGGAGCTGGTCATGCCGGCATAGAAGTGCAGGACAACAACCGCACGCTGTACGTGGGAAAGCGCGCGGAGCGCTCGCGCGACGTCAATCCGAGCGACGCAGCCGTCCACGCTGTCGCAGCGGCCGCCGCCGCCCTCGGAGGAACGCGCAATCGTCTCCCTGCGAGCAAGCCGTAACGCTTCGCGCATGACGATGCGGTAGAACCACACGCGGAAGGCGGCCGCCTGACGCAGCTGACGAATCTTTCGATAGAGGATCGCACAGGCTTCCTGCGCTGCGTCTTCGGCGAGCGCGCGATCGCGAACGACGCCGTGAGCGATGCGAAACGCGTGCGGCCACGCCTGCGCGACAAGGCGGTCGACCGAAGTGGACCCACCCTGGCGGGCAGCGTCGATGAGCGTGCTGGGAATTTCGTCTTGCGCCGGCATTCTATAGTAAAGAGAGTCCTCCGGAGGAAAAACCGTTGGCGCTTACATCCAACGGCACGAGTTCGCCGTTGAAACGGCAATAACTCGTCGGTGTCGGGCTGACAAAGGCCGGCACACAGGTATCGCCGCCCATGCTGTCGTGGTTAGGCCGCTTTGGAGCTGCCGGACTTTGGCTGGTTCTGTCCACGGGATTGGCCTTAGCGCATCCGCTAGGCAACTTCACCATTAACCACCTCGCAGGCGTCCAGACGTCGCGTGGGACCATCGCACTGCGCTACACGCTCGACATCGCCGAGATTCCAACGTTTCAAATCATGCGCGCCGCGAGCGGACCGTGGGATGCGGCACAACTGCACCGCTGGGCGCTGGCGGAAACGTCCGTTGTCGTATCGGGGTTGCGCCTAACCGTTGACGGAGCAGACGCGTCCCTTATCGCACGCGAGGTGCAAGCTCGGCTTCGGCCGGGCGCTGGCGGTCTTCCAACATTATATTGGACGGCAACATTTACCACGCCGGTGAAGGAAGGGATAGCGCATCGAGTTCGGATCAAGGATGCCGTCTACGCCGATCATCGCATCGGCTGGAAAGACGTGGTCGTTGCTCCCCAGGTTGATCCCACCCGCCGGCTCACGTCGTATCCGGCTGCCTCGATCGGTGCTCCGCGTCGCAACGACGCGGCAAGCTTCGTCATGCTCGCGTCGGGAGACGCGTCGCGGATCGACGTGGTTGCCGACGGCGCGGTGGTCACCGCGGGGACGTCATCGCTCGCTCGATCGAGCTACCTGACGACGCTCTTTGCCCGACCGAATGCCTCGCCGTGGCTTATCGTTCTGACCGCATTGGTAGCCTTCGGGTTAGGGGCGTTGCACGGTCTCGAACCGGGCCACGGAAAGGCATTGCTCGCCTTCACGCTCGTTGGTGCGCGCGCTAGCGTCAAGCAGGCCTGTATTCTTGCAGCTTCACTCACCTTTGCACATACCTTTGCCGTGCTGCTTCTTGGGCTGGCGCTCTTCTCGCTATCGGACTTTGCATCGGAATCGATTTTCGGCTGGATCACGCTACTCTCCGGAGCAGCGGTTGCGGCCGTCGGAGCTCGCACACTCTCCGGCGCGATCGCTCACGCGCGGTCCAACCACGATCACGCGCGGCCCTTCGGGGGGGCGCGGCCGTTAACGTTTTCCAGCGCCGTGATCGCCGCGATGAGCGGCGGTGTTGCCCCATGCCCAGCAGCCATTGTCGTCTTGCTCGCGGCGCTGCGGCTTCATCGTATCGGCTACGGCATCGCGCTGATCGTCGTCTTTAGTCTCGGCATCGCGGCAGTGTTGATCGTCCTCGGCATGGCGGTCGTTCGAGGTTCGTCTTGGCTGATCGCGAGAGCCGGTTTCGACCGATTTGCACGATGTACGCCGCTCTTGACCGCAACGATCATCTCGGTTCTCGGCTCGATCATGCTGGCGCAAGGATTCGTTGCACAGGGCATTGCTGCTTCGCCGGTTGTCATCGCAGCTCTCGCACTGGCTGCAATTGCCGGCTACGCGTGTCTTCCGCGTCACCAGCACCGGAGCGCCGCGGCATGATCCTGGCCGGCGCATTTACCGTCTACGCGCTGGGTTTGCGCCACGGCGCCGATCCCGATCACCTCGCGGCAATCGACGCGATGACGCGCAACGCCGTGGTGCGTTCGCCGCGCGCTAGCCGCTTTGTCGGCGCGCTCTTCGCCGGCGGTCACACGGTGATGGTCATAGCGATTGCCGCACTGGTGGGATTGCTCGGAACGCACTTTGCGACGCATGGAGATCTCATCGAGCTCATCGGAACGTGGATCTCGATTGCCGTTCTCCTCGTGCTCGCCGCGCTCAACATTCGACAGTTGGTGCGGGGCGAAAGCGATCGGATCGCGGGTGCACGCCTGCGCCTCTTGCCTCGAGCTTTGCGCGAGAGCGGAAACCCATGGCTTGCGGCCGTGGTCGGGCTGCTCTTCGGATTTGGATTCGAAACGTCAAGTCAGATCGGCGCTTACGCCGCTGCCTTTAGCGCGCACGGTGGCGTGGTAGGAGCGGTGCTCGTCGGAGCCATGTTTTGCCTCGGCATGATTACGACCGATCTGCTGGACTCCGTCCTCGTGCAGCGGATGGTCACGTATCGGTCAGAGCGACTACCCACGATCATGCGGTTGTGGATCGCATCCGTGACGCTCTGTGCGCTGGCGGTTGCAGGCTATGAAATCGGACAAGTGGCGGGTTACGTTCCGGCCGGAACCGAGCTCTTCATGAGCGGCGGACTCGTCGCCATTCTTCTCGTGGTTTTTCTCTGCGTTTACTACTCAACAACAGGAGCAACAAGACTCATGAACATCCTTCGGAACGCCGGGGTGCTTGCTTCGGTATTTGTTCTCGCGTTTGCCATCTCACTCTATTCATTCGGCGCGGCGCGGGGCTCAAATCACCAAGACTCACCAACCGTCGTTGAAAATCCCCTCGCGAGCATTACCGACGTCTTCGCCTTCCCCGATCCGCGTAATGCCAATAACGTCGTCCTCGATATTGACGTCGATCCGCTGATTCCGGCAGGAATGTTCGCGGATCAAGCGCTCGACCCAAACGTGCTCTACCAGCTCAAGATTGCCAATGGCGTCCCGAGCAACAACTACAAGGAAAGCATGGTGCTGCAGTTCCTTGCCGACACGAGCGGAGCGTCGCAGCACGTCACCTTGTACGGTCCGGCTAAGCCTAACAAAATCGGCACCAAGAACACGCTGGTTGGAGCGACGGGCACCGTAGCCTTTAACAAAGTCACGTCGCTCGACGGCGGCAAGATCAAAGTCTTCGTTGGGCCGCGGCGTGACCCGTTCTTCTTCGATCTAGCGCAGTTCTTCAAAATCGTGCCGGATCGAAACTATCAAAATCAGCCGCACCCGCCGCCGGGATCGGCCTCTTCCTTCAACTTCTCCTCCAAGAAGATGCAGGTGAAGGACATCCTCGGTAAGAGCTACGGCACCGCGGGCAAGCTCGGATGCATCATCAATCCTCCCAACGATCTTTTGGCCGACTTCGACGTGCTGTCTATCGTCGTCGAGCTTCCCAAGTCGATGCTCGTCCCCTCCGGCGGTTCGCTAGGCGTCATCGGGCTCTGGGCGACGGCATCAACTCCCGACGGCAACGTCAACTAAGGAGAATATCACTCATGCGAAATCGTTTTACGTACAGCATCGTTGCGGCCGCGCTTCTCGGCATCGTTATCGGAGGCTGCAGCTCGGGAGCCGGAGGAAAGCTCATGCCCGGGTTCTTATCAAACGGCACGACGCCTCAACGCGCAGACCTGCCTCACACCACAGGCACCACCTACACACAAATCGAGCTCCTCGCGCGGCCAGCAGTCAAAGAGGCGTTCGAGACGTTTGCCGACCACTCGAAAACCGATCGGAGAGAACCGTTTAAGGATCCCACGCTGCAGTCGCAGATTGGATCGTTCACCGAGAACTTCCGTTCCAAGACGATCGCCGGCGCCTTGCAGTCGATTCTTTATCCCAATGAAATGAAAGTCGACCTGTCGCAAAACACGACGACCGCGGCTTACCTCGGCGTCGAAAGCGGCGGTGCAACCGGCAGCAAGTTCGGGGGCCGCGCGCTCGACGACGACATCATCACGCTCTCGCTGGGAGCGATCTTTGGCAACACGCTTTCGTATCTCGGCGTCGCCGACGATCATAAAGAGCTGCCGTGTCTCACCACCGACAACGTCTCCTATCAAAGCAAGAGCACCAAAACGTTTCCCTACATTCAGAAGCCGCTGTAAGGGAACTTCGTGAAAAGCACCATCCCGGCGATCGTCGCGTTCACCGCGGCGGTCGCCGCCGGGGCTGCATGGCCGTGGTTTGTTACCGCACGCACGGCGCAGGCCACGGCGCAAGCAGCCCCGGTCTACAATGATTACCGATTGCGCGATCGGCGCGTCGCGTTCTACGAACGCGAGCTGCGACATGACCCACAGGATCAGATCTTTGCAACCATCCTTGCCGGCGAATACGTGCAGCGGTATCGCGAGACCGGCGATCCCGCCGACGCAGCGCGCGCAGCCGCGCTGGCGGAGCGTTCGCTGCAGCTGCAAACTCGGGGAAACGCCGCGGCCTTAGGCGTGTTGGCTTCGGCGGACCTAGCTTTCCATCGATTCGCACAAGCGCAGCGTGCTGAACGGGAAGCCATCGAGGCACTGCCCTCCAGCGATGCTGCGCGCGCGCAGCTCGCTTCAATTGTGATGGAACGCGGTGGCTACGGCGAGGCCTCTTCGATCCTCACGCATCCGCACGATGAAACGCCAAGCATTACGTGGCTGGCCGTTGGTGCCCGATACGATGAAGTGACCGGCGATCTCGCCGGGGCTCGCATGCAACTCGACCGTGCCACCGCGCGCGCCGATCGGATGATTTCGATTTCCGCGTACTCTCGGTCGTGGTTCCACATGCGCGACGGCCAGCTTGCTTTCGAAGCCGGCGACACTCAAAGTGCGGAGGACCAGTTCGACGAAGCGCTTCGAATCTATCCGGATAACGCCGCGGCACTCTTCTCGCTCGCCAAGCTCTATCGCGCAAACCACGACTGGCCTGATGCGCTTGCGGCCGCATCGCGAAGCGCGCAGCTCTATCCGTTGCCGGCGACGCTTGGCTACGAAGCGGATGCGCAACGCGCGCTCGGCGAGGAGCGCGCGGCAGCCGCGACCGACGCGCTCATCGACGTCGAGCGGCACCTGTATAACGCGCAGGGCGTCAACGATCGCGAGTTTGCCCTCTATTACGCCGGTCGCGCAATCCATCTCGACGACGCGCTGCGGATGGCGCGCGCCGATTTTGTCCGTCGCGGCGACGAGATTTACGCCGACGACACGATGGCATGGGTTCTCGCTGCGATGGGACGCTGGTCGCAGGCTCGTACCTACGCCGTGCGCGCCACGCGTTTGGGCACCCAGGACTCGCTCGTGCAATATCATACAGGCGTCATCGCTATGCAAACCGGTCATCCGACGGAAGGCCGTGAACGACTCGAAGCGGCCCTGCGTTTCAATCCCAGTTTCGATGCGTTTTATGCCGACGACGCGCGCCGTCGCCTCGCGTCACTCGGTTCGCCGTCCCGTTGAGCAATGATTGCCCTCGTCTGTGTTCTCGCTACGATCGTCGTGCCGTCGCCGCACCCGTCGGCGAAACCGACGCACGAAATCGCGCACGTTGTCGCGCGCGGCCGAAACGTCAACCTTGTCGGAAAGGCAATGGCAGCTTCGGTCGGCACGATCGATCGAAAGCAGATCGCAACCCGGCCCGTCCTGCGCAGCGGCGAAATCCTCGAGGTCATTCCCGGTCTCCTCATTAGCCAGCACAGCGGGGAAGGGAAAGCCAACCAATACTACTTACGAGGATTTCAGCTCGACCACGGTACCGATCTCTCGAGCACCATCAACGGCGTTCCGGTCAACCTGCCAACTCACGCGCACGGCCAAGGCTACAGCGACATCAACTGGCTCATTCCCGAGCTCGTCAATTACGTTGAGTTTCGCAAGGGTCCGTATTATGCGGATGCCGGCGATTTTTCGGCTGCCGGGGAGTATGCAATCTCGTACGTGGACGCGCTGCCCACACCGGTTTCGGAGATCGGCGTCGGATCGTACGGCTATGAAAACGCGTTGGTTGCCGCCTCGCCTCGGGTCGGGTCCGGCAATTTGCTCTATGCATTCCAAGTCTTTCACGACAACGGCTCGTTCGTACGGCCCGATGAGTACGCGAAGTTTAACGGCGTTTTGCGCTGGAGCAGATCGACTCCGACCTCAGATTTCAACGTCACTGCAATGGGATACCACGGCACGTTCCAATCGAGCGACCAGATTCCGGAGCGGCTCGTTGCCGACGGGTCGCTCAACCCGTACGGCCTGATCGATCCGTACGACGGCGGCACGACCTATCGCTACGCTCTTTCGAGCCAATGGCGCCACACCGACGATGCCGGCACTAGCAGTGTCAACGCGTATGGCTTCGAGCAATATCTGAACCTGTTTTCCGACTTTACGTATGATCTCGACGATGCGACCGACTATTACAACGTTACGCGCAATCCGATCACGTGTACGGTCGCATATACGACCTGCACGCCCGGCGGTGGACACGTCAGCGGCTACACGTCATACTGTCCGGCGAATAACGTAGCCGGCGCGTCGACTGCGCCCGTCCATTCGGTTGCGCCGGTTTCCTTCGTCTTTGCCTGCGGCGATCAGCGCGAACAGCTCGACAAGCGCTTCGTCAGCGGCGCCGGCATCGTGCGCGATTTCGCGTCGCACGGAGCATCGACGACGAGCGCCGGAATCGGGGTGCGCAACGACAACATCAGCACGGTCGGCCTTTTTATAAGCCACGACGGCGTTGCTTATCCGAACGGGACGCTGAGCTTAGCGCACGTTGTCGAGCGCGACGTCTTCGGCTGGGTTCAGACGTCGACCGTTTCCGGAAAGCTTCGGCTCGTGCCCGGACTGCGCGCCGACCTCTACCACTTCGACGTCGCCGCGCAAACCGGCGTCGGCTCCGGCATCGTGGGCCAAGCAATGGTCGGTCCTAAGTTAACGGCGGCCTACGCGCTCTCGCGGCACGCCGAACTGTACGCCGACTTTGGCGAAGGCTTTCACAGCAACGATGCGCGCGGTCTCTTTGAAACGGTCGATCCTCAAACGCACGTCCCCTACAATGCCCTCGGGGTTCCGGTGCAGCAGGTCTCGCCATTAGTCCGCGCCGCCGGCGAAGAGATCGGCTACCGGTACTCTCGGGGCAAGCTCAACAGCACCGTCGCATTGTGGCAACTGCACCTGAATTCGGAGCTCGTTTTTGACGGCGATAGCGGAACGACGTATGCTGGCGGCCCAACGCTGCGACGCGGCATCGAGTTTGCGAATCTCTTTGAGGCGACGCCCTGGCTCACGCTGGACGCGGACGTCGCAACGTCGAGCGCGCGCTTCCTGACCGATCCGGAGAATCTTGGAACCTACGTTCCCGAATCGATCAATGCAGTCACCGCAATCGGTGCGACCATCAACCGTCCCAATTATGCTGCCAGCTTGCGCTTGCGATACTTCGGACCGCGCGTCCTCGACCAGCAAGGCACCGCGGTATCGGCGGCCTCGGTTACCTACGATACGCAGTTAACGTGGAAAACGCATCGCGGTTACGATCTGGTGGGCGACGTTTTCAATCTGTTCAACGCGCAGAGTGACGACGTGGAGTACTACTATAATTCCTGGCTGCCGCAGGACGCCGCTAATCCGGCGTATGGCCGCAATCCAGCAATCAATCCCGCTTTGGGCGGCGCCGGCATACCGGATTATCACTTCCACCCTTCGCAGAAGCGCACGTTTCGTTTGACGTACGTCGTTCGTCCGTGAGCGCCGGACGGGAACCGCTTAGGGTCACTCGCCGCAGCAATTGCGCAGCGTGGTGGACTTCATTTGTCCGGCGGCTCGCCCGCAGCTGAACCGCTATCGCGCAGGTGCATGCAGGTCTGGACAAGTTTGAGAGCTTTTAGGGAGAGGGTCGTCCCTATATTGGTTGAGTCGTCGATCGTAATCACACCCGCCGGCGTCAAAAAGCTGATCTTCGTGCCATGCGGTTTGACTGACGCCGGTTCCGAGCCGGCCGCGGCCGACACTAAGTCTTTTGCTGCTTCGTTTACGATAGAAGCGCCACCGGGCTCAACGACAACCGCTCCACGCACGGCGTTGTAATAGCGAAACGTTCCATCCCGATAGGCAGCAACGGTGTCAATGCCACCACGAACCGGAATCTCCAACACGACGCCAAGGACAGTGCGCGATGCCGATTCGTGTGGAATGGAGCCGCCCACTGAGCGAAGCGCATTTGCCGCCCAGAGTCGGATTCGAGGGTCTTCCGCATCTCGGCGCCAGATAGCCTCGAGCACAGCCTCAGCCTCATCCCTCCGGCCCTCGCGCATCATATGACTGGCTGATGCGAGCCCTCCAAAGCCGCTATCCGATACTTGAGCGTTTGACGTTTCTGCCTGTTCCAATGGCATGGTCATGAATAAGGTCGGCCGCATGTTTGCATACCACGGTTCGCTCGCCAATAGGATCACCTCATCAATCGGAAGTGCGATTGAGCCTACTCAATCGCTGCCAAAATTAGCCGAACAAGTGTTCGGATGGATCGCATCGGGTTCCGATGTGCTTCTAGAGGGTCTCAGCTTCTGTCGAGTCCATTCTTCCTCTCGCGTTCACAAAGGAGTCAGCTTGCCTCCGCCTCGCTTGGGGCGTATAGTGGAGCAAAGTAGTGCCTAGTGGTGCTTCTGGAGGGCTTGAGTGCAGGCGGACTTACCGCGCTTCGCTGGGTCAGAGCAGCACGCCCTCGATAGCAAAGGGCGGCTTATCGTTCCCGCGCGGTTTCGCGAGCGGTTGGGAGACCGTTTCGTCCTAACCATCGGTCAACCCGAGCCCTGCCTTTGTTTGTATCCGACCGTTACCTGGATCGAATATTGCCGCCGGCTGGAGGCTCCGCCCCTCAAACAAGACCGCGAGAAATACCGCCGCATGTTGCGCTACATCTTTGCCAACACCGAGGAAGTGTCGTGCGACAACCAGGGGCGAGTGCTCATTCCCGCGCCGCTTCGCGCCCACGCCGGTATCGCGCGCGACGTCGTTTCGGTCGGATTGCTCACGCGCATCGAGATTTGGGCCGAGGAACGGTATTCGGTCGCCGAGGTCTCGGGGAGCGAGGTGGCCGATTTTCTGGCTGACCTCGGATTGAGCTAATGACGTGTGTATATGAAGCACGTCCCAGTCCTCTTGGGCCCGGCCCTGGATTACCTGGCGATCCGCCCGGATGGGATCTATGTCGATGCGACCTTCGGTGCGGGTGGTCATTCGACGGCGATCTTGGAGCGCTTAACCACTGGCCGCGTTCTCGCTTTCGACGTCGATCCGGCAGCCGCGCGATGCGCGCAAACCGTCGCGGATCCACGGTTGGAGTTTATCGGCGCGAATTTTCGGGAGTTCTCGGAACAGCTCGATCGCCGCGGGATTGCGTCGATCGATGGTGTTCTGTTCGACTTGGGAGTGTCATCGATGCAGTTTGACGATCCGGAGCGCGGCTTTTCGATCGGGAAGCCGGCACTGCTCGACATGCGCATGAACCCGTATGCCAAACGTACCGCCTACGATATTCTTGCCACCGCGAGCGAACGCGAACTTGCCGACATCTTCTTTCAGTACGGCGAAGAGCGTGCGGCGCGGCACATTGCTCGCGCCGTCGTAGAGCGCCGGTCGAGCGGAACGCTGCCGAGGACGACCACCGAGTTCGCCGCGCTCGTTTCGGGCGTGCTGCACCGGCCGGGTCACCGGGAGCGCATTCATCCCGCAACGCGAGTCTTTCAAGCGTTGCGCATTTCGGTCAACGATGAGCTGACCGCGCTGCGCGACGGACTGGATGCGGCGATCGGCCGGCTGCGTGCCGCCGGCCGGATCGTCGTCATCAGCTTTCACTCGCTCGAGGACCGCATCGTCAAGCAGACGTTTCGTGCGGACGAGCGGCTCGAAGACCTCACTCGCAAGCCGCTCGTTCCGACCGAGCACGAAATCGCCCACAATTTTCGCTCGCGCGGTGCCAAGCTACGCGCTGCAAAACGAAAGGTACACACTAGTGGTTGAAGCCCGTCAGCTGCAAAATCCAAAACGCATTGCTAATCCGCGCGCGGCGCGGACGGCTACCCATCGTCGCATCGACCAAAAATCGCGAGCACGCTATGCCGGAGTCATCCGCATCTCGGGCGTATTGCTCGCAGTGCTGGTGCTTCTCATGGGCTACGTCGTCCTTACCTCCAACCTTACCGGTTTGGCCTACGCGGTGGGCAGTGCTCAGCGCGAACGTGCCGATTTACAGGGCGAAACGATGCGCCTCGACGACCGAATCGCGGCGCTGCGTTCGTCGGATCGCCTCGAAATGCTGGCAGCACGTATGAATATGCACGAGGCCCAGCAATTTGCGGTCGTCACCCTCCCTCGACTGCGCCCATCCGGCGAAGATCAGCACGTCGCGACGCTCTCTTCGCTGGCCGGGATGTTCATGCCGGCGGTGGCGCGGCCACGGTAAAACCGGCCCCGGCGTAGCGTGCATCATCGAACCTTTGCGCGCGTCGCCCCGATGCGTGCCAAGCTGTTCTTCTACAGCTGCATGTTGGCTGCAGCGTATTTAGTCTGGCGTCTGGTCGACGTTCAAGTCCGCAACGGTCCGCTCTATGCACGCGAGGCACTGAACCAGCGCTCCGATACGGTAGAAGTCTTTGCCCGTCGCGGCAGCATTCTTGACCGCGATGGGAACGTGCTGGTACGGTCGCTGCCTTCCGAAAGCGTCTACGCCGTGCCGCGCGATCTTACCGATGCAGACGCTACCGTTGCGCACCTGGAAAAAATTTTCGGCAAGCTCGGAAGTGGAACCGTTACCGCCCTGCACGACAAGCGGTTGTGGTTCGTTTGGATTGCAAGAAAGGTACCTCACGACCTCGCACAACGAGCTCGCGCGCTCGGCATTGATGGCATTGCACTCAAGGAAGAGGATACCGGTCTGCGCGTCGACACGAGCGGCAAAATGGCATCGACCGTACTCGGGTTCGTCGGTACCGACGAGAATGGGCTAGACGGCGTCGAGTACGCCTACGATGACGTTCTCCGCGGTCGGTCGGGACAGATTATGCTCGAAGCCGACGAATTCGGTCGCCCGATCCCATTCGGCCGCGAACGCGTCGTGAAGCCGGCTCAGCCGGGATCCAACATCGTGCTGACGATCGATTCGTATTTGCAGTTTGCCGCGGAGCGTGCGCTGGAGAAACAAGTCAAGGCGTTTCACGCGCTCGACGGCACCGCAATCATCATGGATCCGTGGTCGGGTGAAGTACTGGCGATGGCCAATGTTCCCGATTTCGACCCCAACCGGTTCTGGACGTACGACGACGATCAGCGGCGCGATCGCGCGGTGGAGGATGCATACGAGCCTGGATCGACCTATAAATTGATAACCGCGGCGGCGGCGCTGGAGTCACATAAAGTCACGCTCGCGACGCGCTTTCCGGCGCGCAACGAGATCGAAGTCGGCGGCCGCGTTCTTCACAACGCCGAGGACGATATGCCGCTACGCGGCAGCACCGAAACGCTTTCGCAAATCGTCGAATACTCACACAACGTCGGAGCGGCCGAGGTGGGTATGTCGATCGGAAATTCCACGTTTTATGCGATGGAGCGACGAGCCGGTTTTGGCGATCCGACCGGCCTCGGGCTTTCCGGCGAGAATCCGGGAATCATTCCACCGCCTCCAGAATGGAGCGCACCGTCGCTGGCGACGATGTCATTTGGACAAGGCGTTTCGGTAACACCGATTGCCATGGCGCGGTATTATGCTGCGATCGCCAACGGCGGACTCCTCATGGAGCCGCATATCGTTCGCGCGATCTACGACCAGCAGGGCAAACTGCTGCGCAGCTTTGCGCCAAAGGTCGTGCGCCGTGTCTTTTCCCCAAGCATAGCCGCGGTGTTGCGCTCGTTCCTGCGCTTGGTCGTGTTGCACGGAACCGGCGACCCGACCGCGCAAGTTCCCGGCTATACGACCGCTGGAAAAACCGGTACAGCGCAGATGGTCGTTGACGGAGAGTATCGCTCCGGCTACTACGCTGCTTCGTTTATTGGAATGGTGCCCTACGAACGCCCCCGATACCTCATCTACGTGAAAGTCGAGCGCCCTGTCGGCTCCTACTACGGCAGCATCGTCGCGGCGCCGGCTTTTGCCGAGATCGCGCGCGACGCGATGCTCCACGCAGGGGTATTGCCTAGCTCCGCCATTGCTGTCCGCCGTCCAGCGGCCCCATAACGCGATGGAGCAGCCGGTCAACCTGACCACCTTGCTGCGCCGTCTCCCACCGAGCACGATCGTTGAGGGCGACGCGGCCCGCGCGATTGCGAGTATTGAGATTGACTCGCGCGCAGTCCAACCAGGAGCGTTGTTCGTGGCTTTGCACGGTGAGCACGCCGACGGGCACGCGTTCGTCGCCCAAGCGATCGCCAACGGTGCGGCCGCGGTGGTCGTTGAGGGAAAGGACGCGTTGGCGGCGTCACATGCGACCGTCGTTCGCGTCACCGAATCACGCCGGGCGCTTTCTAGGTTAGCGTCGGCATTCTACGGCGATCCGTCCACCGCACTCGACGTCGTCGGCGTAACCGGAACGAACGGAAAGACGACCACGACGCAGATGATCGCGGCAATCCTCAACGAGGGTGCTCAGCCGTGCGGCGTGATTGGAACGGTTGGTGCTGCGCTTGGCACGAGAGCCTGGAATGTTTCTAATACGACGCCGCTGCCGCCGGAGTTACACCGGTTGCTCGCGGCGATGCGCGACGAAGGTGCGACGGCGGTTGCGATGGAGGTCAGTTCGCACGCGCTGGCGCTCGAGCGGGTCGAAGACGTTACATTTCGCATTGCGGTGCTGACCAATGTCGCTCGCGATCATCTGGATTTCCATCACACCCTCGAGTCATACGCGCAGACGAAGTACAAACTGTTCACGATGGCACAAACGTGCGTGATGAACGTCGATGATGCGTACGGTGCACGTTGGGCCGCGGAGCGCAGTGCCGGTGGCGCGGACGTCACCACCTACGGTCAAGGCAATGCGGCAAGCATCGTGCCGACGAACGTCGAGGTGACGGCCGACGGAAGCCGGTTTACGATCGACAGGCTTGTCTACCACCTCAGGATTCCCGGTCGCTTTAATGTTTGGAACGCTACCGCTGCAATTGGGGTCGCGCGTATTCTCGGCGTTGACGACGCCGTAAGCGCGCGCGGATTGGCCGGCATCGCGCAGATTCCGGGTCGGATGGAGCACGTTCGGGCCGGCGGCGTCGAGGTCGTCGTCGATTACGCGCACACGCCGGACGCCCTCGAGCATGCGCTGCGAGCGTTGCGCGAAACGACCACTGGAACGCTATCGGTCGTCTTTGGCTGCGGCGGCGATCGCGATCGCGGGAAGCGGCCGGAGATGGGAGCGGTTGCCGCGCGATATGCCGATCGGGTCTACGTGACCACCGACAATCCGCGAACCGAAGAACCGGCGTCGATCGCAGCGGAGATTGTCGGAGG
The DNA here is from genome assembly GCA_963752765.1 of Vulcanimicrobiota bacterium. Lineage (GTDB taxonomy): Bacteria > Vulcanimicrobiota > Vulcanimicrobiia > Vulcanimicrobiales > Vulcanimicrobiaceae > JAFAHZ01. Next base: position 102,584 of record CAVVZD010000003.1, on the reverse strand, counting down.
CATCGGTAAAAACCCGTGGGCGATCGAACTCGATCGCCGGCGCGCCATCGAGCGAGCGATTGCCGAAGCCCGCGCCGGCGACGTCGTGCTCGTCGCAGGTAAAGGTCACGAAACGTATCAGATTTTCGGCGAGCGCATCGTCGATTTCGACGATCTCGCGGTGGCGCGCGAAGCACTCACTCGTCGTCCGGCGACGCCATGAAGATCCCCATCCAGGCCGCAATTGCTGCCTTGTCGCCAACGATCTTCGATCCCGAGGCCGCGCCGGCGGAACTGCGCGTTAGTACTGACACCCGCACGATCGAACCCGGCAATACGTTCCTTGCGCTGCGCGGGGAGCGCTACGACGGGCACGACTACACGAACGAAGCCGTACGTCGCGGCGCGTCTTTGCTCATCGTCGACGACTCGCGCGCGCGTGTGGCCGGAACGGCAACAATGCTCGTGCCGGCGACGCTGCGTGCTTACCTCGAGCTGGCGGGCGCCGCGCGCGAACGTTTTGCCGGACGTGTGATCGCCATAACCGGAAGCGCCGGGAAGACGACGACGAAAGCCTTTCTCGCGCAGCTGTTGAGCGCGCGATACGGCGGGCGTGCGATCGCGGCGCCCGGCAACGAGAATAATGAAATCGGGGTAAGCAAGCTGCTGTTGTCGGCTACTAATGAGGATCACGAAGCAATCGTTGTCGAGATGGGAGCGCGCCGGGCCGGCGACATTGCGACGCTCGTCGCGTGCGCGAAGCCTCACGTCGGCATTTTGACAAACGTCGGCGACGCGCACGTAGAAATCATGGGATCGCGACAGCGCCTTGCCGAAACGAAGTGGGCATTGTTTTCGCATGGAGCACACGCCGTCCTTAACGCCGACGACGCGGTGTCGCTCGAGCGCGCCTCGACGTTAGCTGGTCGGCCGCATTGGTTTGCCGCACGCGACCGCGGTTGGGACATCGATCCCCACACCCGTACAACGCTCCTGCTCGGTCGCAACCGCCTGATCGATGCCGATCGCGATCGCGTGACCGAAGTCGTGGTCGACGTGAGCGTACCCGGCGCGCACAATCTCGCCAATCTCGCGGCAGCCGTCGCGGGAGCGCTGGAGCTGGGTGTTGAGCTCGAGGCCGTCATCGATACGATCCCGCGACTTCAGATGCCGGAAGGGCGTTTCGAGTCATTCGCTATGCCGGGCGGATGGCGAATTATCTTCGATGCGTATAACGCAAATGCAAGCGGAATGGTCGCCGCACTCGATGCTTTCGCGATGGAGAAGGCGCAACGCGCAATCGCCGTGCTGGGAAGCATGGCCGAACTAGGCGACGAATCAGCGCAGCTGCACGAACGCGTCGGCGCGCACGCGGCCGCCCGCGTTGACGTGCTGCTCGTTGCCGGAGAGTTTTCGGATGCGCTCGCCCGCGGAGCTCGCGAAGCTGGGTTTGAAGCGGGGCTGCTCGCGAAGGTTGCAAGCAACGCAGAGGCGGCCGATTGGCTGCAGGCAAACGCGCGCCCCGGCGATGTTGTGTTGCTCAAAGCATCGCGCAAATACCGACTCGAAGAAATCATCGAGCGGTTGCAGGCCGTAGCCCAGAGATGAGTATTGCGAGCCGAAGTTTGCAGGTCGTGAGGCCGGAAGCTCCACGCGGCTTGATCGCCATCCCGGTGCGCACACGCCTCGTACGCGCCGGGGACGACCTCGTAACCCTGGTGGCCGAAGCGGTATCCGGCATCGCGCGCGCGGGTGACGTCATCGCCGTGTCGGAAACCGCCCTTGCAATCGCTCAGGGTGAGTTCGTACCGGCCGAATTCGTCCGTCCGTCGCGTTTAGCATATTTGCTGTCCCGGCGTGCGGGTGCACTTGCGACGGTCAATCAACCTGAGTCGATGCAACTCGTGATCGATCGTACTGGACCTTGGAAAGTCATTACCGCGGTCGCAGCGCATCTGCTGGGTCGCCTGCAGGGGCGCCGAGGCGCTTTTTACGACGTCCTCGGCGAGGCCATTTCGGCGATGGACGGATACACCGGAACGATGCCGCCCTACGAGCGGGCCATCGTATTTGCACCGCGAGACCCGTCCGCATTCTGCGTATCAGTCTGCCACCGCACGGGTGTCGGCGCTGCGGTCGTCGATGCGAACGATTTGAAAAAGGCGGTCGTCCTCGGTGCGTCGGCAGGCGTGCAGCGCGAGGTCGTCGAGCGTGCGCTTCTCGACAATCCGCACGGCAATGGCGACGAACAGACTCCGATTGTCGTGCTGAAGTGGCGCGGCGAAGGCCTCAACCCGTTATGCTGACTGGGATGTTGTCCTCGATGCTTCTGTGGATGCTGTTTGGTTTGGCCGTGGGAGGCGTCACCGGCGTGATCCTGCTTACGGCTTTGCGACGATTGCAAATTCGACAACGTGCATATGAAGATGCTCCACAAACCCATCAAAGCAAGACCGGAACGCCGACCATGGGTGGTCTCGTGTTCCTCGCGACCGTTGCTGCGTTGTTGCCTTTTGCACACGGGCCTTTGCTGGCGCCGCTGGTCTACCTCGTCATTGCGTGCGGTACGATTGGATTTCTCGACGACTATTTGGCGATTCGGCAAGGCAGCAATCAGGGACTGCGCGCGCGCACGAAGCTTTTGGCAACTGCCTTGGTGGCTGTTATCTTCCTTCGTGTTATCGACGGATCGTACGAGTTTTTTCCGCGTGACACCCTCTTTGCAGCGGGAACCTTTGCGTTGGTCGTACCCCACTGGCTGTGGCTGCTAGTGGGAATCTTGGCGATTACCGGCACCGTCCACGCGGTCAATCTGACCGATGGGCTCGACGGTCTTGCCACCGGAACGATGATTCCTCCGCTCGTCGTCATGGTGCTTATTGCAACGCGGATGGGTGCACTAGGGGCCGCGATTGTTGCTTCCGCGACGATTGGGGCATGCTTGGCGTTCCTCCCATTAAACCGATATCCGGCGCATATGTTCATGGGCGATACGGGATCGCTTGCGCTGGGCGCGCTGCTCTCCGGCGTTGCGATCGCTACCGGCGAAATGTTGCTGTTGCTCCTCGTCGGCGGCGTCTTCGTTGCCGAAGCGCTGTCGGTCATGCTGCAAGTCGTGTATTTCAAGGCAACGAACGGGAAGCGCATCTTACGCATGAGCCCTCTCCATCATCATTACGAATTGGGCGGCTGGCCGGAAACTAAGGTGACCGCGCGTTTCTGGCTCGCGTCGCTCGTGTGCTCGCTCGTTGGGTGGGCGGTGGTGCGGTGACGGAGATGTTTCAATTCGATTCGCGCGAGACGATGCTCGTCATCGGCCTGGGTAAGAGCGGTCTCGCGAGCGTCGAGGTACTGCGCGCCCGCGGCGTGACGGTGCTTGCGACCGACGAAAGGGCGCCGGCCGAACTAGCTCGCGAGATCGCAGCGCTGGAATCGGCGGGTGCCGCATTCGTCCCGCCGGCCGACCTTGAGCCGCTGATGAGCCGGTTCACGTCGGCGGTTCTTTCCCCGGGAGTTGGTCCGAATTCACCGGTCGTGCAGCTTGTAGCACGCGCCAACGTGCCGGTGCTCGGTGAGATCGAAATTGCCTACCGTCTGTGCAAGGCTCCCATAATTGCGGTCACCGGAACGAAGGGAAAATCGACGACCACGGCGCTCATCGGTCACTTGCTGCGTGCGTGCGGGCGCCACGTTCGCGTCGGCGGAAACATCGGCGAGCCGCTCGTCAAGGAAGTACTCGGCCTCGATTCGACCGACTGGGTCGTTGCTGAGGTGTCGTCGTTTCAGCTCGAGACCATTCGCTCGTTTCGGCCTGTTGTTGCCGTACTCTTAAACGTTGCAGCCGATCACCTCGACCGTTATCATTCGATGGACGAGTACGCTGAGGCAAAGTATCGTATCTTTGCGAATCAGTCGATGAGCGATTTTTTCGTCGGCAACCTCGACGATGCGCGCATCGCTCGGTTACACTGGCGCCATGGTGCTACGCGCGTGCAAGCTCGCCAGCTCTGGTTCACATTGGGCGATCACCACGATCACGCAACGATGTACGTTCGCAACGGCATGCTGCTCTACGCACCGGTCACCGGCGACCCGCGGCCGGTTCCAATCGTTGCCCGCGAAGCGATCGGCCTGGCCGGAAGTCACAACGTTGCCAACGTCATGGCCGCGTTGCTGGCGGCGCTTGCGGTCGGGTGCGATCCGCGCGCCTTGCGGGGAGCGGTCGGAGCGTTTGCGCCAATGCGGCATCGTCTCGAGACCGTTGCCGAAATCGATGGCGTGCTCTACGTCGATGATTCCAAGGCGACCAATCCGGGCGCGGTGATGGCCGCGCTGGATTCTTTCGATCGCCCGGTGATTCTCATCGCCGGCGGCCGGTCGAAAGGCACGCGTTTTGATGAGCTAGGCGAAGCAATTCGGAAACGAGCCAAAGCGTTGATTGCAATCGGCGAGGCGGCGGACGAGATCATTGGTGCCAGCGACGAGCAACGTGCCGTACGCGCAACGTCGCTGGAGGATGCCGTCCGCCGTGCGCGTGACCACGCGCAAAGGGGTGACGTCGTCCTGCTTTCGCCGGGCTGTGCGTCGTTCGATATGTTTGGTTCGGCGGAAGACCGAGGCGAACGGTTTAGCGCCGCGGTCATAGGATTGCGCGAGCCGGCCGGTGCGTAACCCAGCTCCGGTCCACAGCGCAGCGCCGGTGCGTTCGTTCGTAACCGTTCCGCCCGACACGGTGCTCTTCGCAACGGTTGCCGCCCTCGTCAGCATCGGGCTGGTCATGATTTTTTCTGCGTCGAGCGCTACCGCGTACGCGCAGCACGGCGATATTGCGTATTACGTCAAACGTCAGCTGCTGTGGCTGACCGGTGGTTTGCTTGCCGCGTATACGGTCTATCGCTTGGATCTCACCTACGTGCGGCGCTCCGCTCCGTACCTTCTGCTTGCCGCAGTTGTTGGATTGCTGCTCGTCTTCGTGCCGCACATTGGCTTGGGCGTCAATGGCGGACGGCGATGGGTCGGCGTTTCGGCTTTGAGCTTCCAACCATCGGAGTTTGCGAAGCTCGCGTTGATTATTTATCTGTCGGCCTCACTTTCCGTGCGTACCGAGCGCATTACGTCACTGGTCCGCGGCATCGCGCCGCTCTGCGTACCGGTGGCGATCCTCGCGTTGCTCGTGCTCAGGGAGCCGGACATGGGAACCGCGAGCCTTCTCGTCTTCACGGCCTTTGCGATGTTTTTTACTGCCGGGGCGCGCCTCGTGCATTTGTTTTCAATTGCATGCGCGACGGTACCGATTGCGGCCATGACGATCCTTGCCAGCCCGTACCGAAGATCGCGAATCTTTGCGTTTCTCGATCCGTGGAAGGATCCGCAGAACACCGGCTTTCACATCGTGCAATCGCTATTGGCACTCGGCAGCGGAGGCATTTTCGGAGTCGGACTGGGTGCCTCGCGCGCGAAATTTTTTTACTTGCCCGAGCAGTATACTGACTTCATCTTCTCAGTCCTCGGTGAGGAGTTGGGCTTCATCGGCGCGCTCGCAGTGGTGGTCTTGTTCGTCATCTTCGCGTATCGCTCGATACGCATCGCTTTGGCGGCTCCCGACCGTTTCGGCTTCTTCGTCGCCGTCGGGTGTACCGCAATGATCGTCATTCAAGCCTTCATTAACATCGGCGTCGTGACGTCGTCGTGGCCGGTGACCGGTGTTCCTCTGCCATTCATATCGTTTGGCGGCAGCTCGCTCATCGCTAACTTGGTCGCGGTTGCGCTGATCGCAAATGTGGGCCGCGCACGCCGCCTCGCTTCGACGTACGCTACGCGCGCGACGCCGTAAGGCTCGCATTCATTTTGACGACCGACTCGGCATTGCGAAGCGTGGTTTTCGCCGGTGGAGGCACCGGTGGTCATCTCTACCCGGCGATAGCGATTGCGACGGCTCTTCGGGAACGCGGCGTGATCGCGCACTTCATCGGAACCGCCGACCGCCTCGAAGCAAGGATCGTTCCGGAAGCTGGTTATGCTCTGTCTACGATCGCAAGCCGTCCGTTGCCCGCTAGGCCGTCCTTGGAAGTTCTTCTTACGCTCTATGCTAATGCGGCCGCGACGGTTAAGAGCGTGCAATTGCTTCGCAGGTTTCGACCCGACATGGTGATCGCGACCGGCGGATACGTTTGTTTTCCCGTTGTTGTAGCCGCACGGGTATTGCGTGGATTGCGTCTGTTCGATGGTCCGATCGCCTTGCTCGAGCCAAATGCGCGCCCGGGCCGAACGAATCGGTTGTTGACGCCGCTCGTCGATGAAGTGTGGACCGTAATGAGCGCCGGTGATGTTGGCGTTGCAGCTAAGTACGTGCAAACGGGCATCCCGGTTCGCGCGTCGCTGCGTGCTTTGCCGTCGCGAGCGCAGGCGATCGCCCATTTCGGTTTGAGCCCTGAACGCAAGACGCTTCTCGTGATGGGTGGAAGTCAAGGCGCGCGCCCGATTAACGAAGCGCTCATCGCGGTGATTTCCAGCGATGGCCTGCCGCAAGGATGGCAAGTCTTGCACGTAACGGGCGAGCGCGATTACGAGCGCGTCCATTCCGCCATCGGTTCAAGAAGTGACATAGTACTACGTCCGTACCTGAGCGATCTCGCCGATGCGTATGCAGCAGCCGATTTCGTGCTGGCGCGGGCGGGCGCATCGACGCTGGGTGAGCTTGCAGCGGTGAAAAAGGCTGCCATTCTCGTTCCCTACCCGCATGCAACCGACGGACACCAAACCGCGAACGCCGCGCGCTTCGGAGCGAGCGGTGCGGCGCTGGTCGCTAGCGATCGCGATTTGGCGACCGGACGTCTGGGAGCGATGCTTGCCGAGGCGACCGCACCAACGCGATTCGCCGAGCTCCTGGAGGCTGCGTCACAGCTCACGCCGGCCGATCCGCTGGCAACGATCCTTGCCCGGGTCGACGCACTCGTGACGAGAAAGAAGGCGTCGTGAGCATTCACTTCGTCGGCGTCGGCGGCATCGGAATGAGCGCGATCGCACGGATCTTGCATGCGAGGGGTCAAGCGGTCTCCGGTTCCGACGTGAAGGAGACGGCGTTGATCGAAGAATTGCGCGAAGAAGGTATTGGCGTTGCAATCGGCCACGACGCTGCCAACGTGCGCGGCGCGCACACCGTCGTTGTCAGTTCGGCGATAGAACGGCGAAATCCGGAATATGTCGCAGCCCAGCGTTTGAGCATTCCGATATTGCATCGCGGTGAGCTTCTCGCGCAGTTGCTCTCCGGCCAACGCGGGATTGCCGTCTGCGGAACGCACGGGAAGACGACGACTACCGCGATGACGCACGCGGTACTTCGTCTCTGTGGAATTGATGCCAGCCTCGTCCTGGGCGGAATCGATGCCGTAACGCAAACGAACGCCCATGATGGAAGGTCTCCCTGGTTTGTCACCGAGGCCGACGAATCGGACGGGTCTTTCGCGTTGCTCGAACCCGAGATCGCGATCGTTACCAACATCGAAAACGACCACCTGACCAGCGACGACGAGCTGCCGCAACTCGTGCGCGCGTTTGGCGAGTTTCTCGGCAAACTGCCGGAAAGCGGTGCGGCCGTCATCGGCCTCGACAACGAGCTCTCCGCATCGTTGCTCGAACACGACTTGCGGCCGACGGTCATTACGTTTGGAACGCACGTACTCGCGGACGTTCGTGCCACCAACCTGCGATTCCGAGGACTTGGCTCGTTGTTCGACGTCATCGCCGGTGACGCGGTGCTGGGCACGGTCGAGCTGCGCGTTCCCGGAGCCATGAACGTCCAAAACGCACTGGCTGCGATCGCGACCGCCCGTCATCTCGAGATTCCATTTTCCTCGGTCGCGACGGCGTTAGGCGCCTTCCGCGGCGTGCGCCGTCGTTTTGACATTCTTGCGTGCACGCCCCGAATGACCGTCGTCGACGACTACGCACATCACCCCACGGCGGTGCGCGCCACGATCCTGGCGGCTCGCCAGTATCGCGACGGCCCCGTCATCGTGGCTTTTCAACCGCACCGCTACACCCGTACGGCCTTTCTCGCGCGCGATTTTGCCGACGCCTTGCGCGACGCGGACCGCGTTTATCTCACGCCCATCTACGCAGCGTCCGAGCCGCCCATGCCCACCGTGAGCGAACGTTCGATCGGCGATGCGCTCGAGGCTTCGGGCGGCGATGTTCGATATGTGGCGCAGGTCGATGACCTGCAAGACCGTATCCTCGACGAAGTGCCTTACGGCGCGTTGGTGCTGATGCTCGGAGCCGGCAACATCACTGACGTCGCTGCCCGCTTGGCGGCGCAAATCGGCGTCACCGCGAGCTCCACTCAATCCGGATAGATGAGTTTAACCACCGCGCAAGCGCAAAACAGCCTCCTCACCGTGGCTACCAAGAAAGAGCTGCAGGAGATTGTCGTTCTGAGCCACGCTCAGGGCGACATCGCGGCCGTGTTTTTTGACGAGCCACTAGCGTCGTACACCTCCTGGAAAATCGGCGGACCAGCCGACGCGCTCATTCTGATCGGAAGCGAAGACGCCCTCTCCGCCCTGATGCGCTTCTGTTTTCGGCGCAAGCTGCCGTGGTTTGTCATCGGCAGCGGAAGCAACATTCTGGTCGGCGACGGCGGGGTGCGGGGAATCGTCATCCGCTTGGGTGGATGGTTCTCGCGGGTGACGGTGCGCGAGCACGAGGGTGAGGTCATTGTCGACGCCGGCGCCGCGGCTGCGATGGCGGCGGTCACCGCGCGAGCCGCCTCGGCCGGAGCGGTCGGGATCGGCTCGCTCTCCGGCATCCCCGGAACGGTCGGCGGCTCGCTTCGAATGAATGCCGGCACAGACCGCGAGCTAGGTGATTTCGTGCGCAACGTCTGGATCCAGTCGCCGGGAAAGCCCGATCCGCATCCAGTGACCGTGCAGTACTTCTACCGCCACTCCACGCTGGCGCGGGACGCGATCGTTTCGCGTGTGACGCTGGCCTTTTCGAAATCGGATCCACGGAAAGTCCGCGACGAAATGCACGATCGCCTCGTTCGGCGCAAACGCACGCAGCCGGTTGCGGTTCCCAACGCGGGATCGTGCTTTCGTAATCCGCCCGGCGCAAAGGCCGCGCGTCTGATCGAAGCTGTCGGCGCTAAGGGATGGCGGGAAGGTGGCGCGGAAGTGTCGCCATTGCACGCCAACTTCATCAATAACGTCGATCGAGCAACCGCCAAAGACGTCGCGACATTGCTCGCCCGCGTGCGGCGAGCCGTGCATGATGAATTCGGCGTGGAGCTGCAACTAGAAGTTCATTTCGCTGGAGTGTTCGTCGATCATGAAACGTAAAGCCAAAGTCGTCGTTGCCATGGGCGGCAGCAGTGCAGAGCGGGAGATTTCGATTCGGAGCGGTGCGATGGTGTTGCGCGCTCTCCAGTCGCTTGGTTACGACGCGAGATCGGTCGATTACGACGAACGCTTTATCGACGCTATTCGCGAGCTCAAGCCGGACGTCGTCTTCAACGCGTTGCACGGCCCCGGCGGCGAGGACGGTCACGTGCAGGCCGTGCTCGAGTATCTCTCGGTCGCATATACCGGCAGCGCAATGGAAGCGGCCGCATTATCGATGGATAAGCACCTTACGAAGAAGCTTCTCGCAGCCGAAGGTCTGCCCACGCCGGCCTGGGATCTGTTCGAGCTGGCCGGCGGTACGCTTCCACTGCTTCCCGGTTCGCTCGACCTTCCACTGGTCGTCAAGCCACGTTTCCAAGGGTCGGCGATCGGCGTGACGATCGTGCGGACGCACGAGCAGTGGACGAATGCCATGTTAACCGCATCGAAAACCTACGCGCAGGTTCTGGCGGAAGAGTATATCGAGGGGCGCGAGATGACGTCAGGCATTCTCGGTGAGGAAGCATTACCGATCGTCGAGATCGTTCCGAACCGAGACGATTTCTACACGTTTGAGGCCAAATACGAGCCGGGCGGCAGCACGCACATCGTTCCCGCGCAGATCGACGCTGACTTGGCGGCCCGTTTGCAGATGCTGGCGCTGTCGGCGCACCGATTGCTCGGGCTGCGGGATTGTTCGCGCACGGACTTCATCGTCAGCCGTGACGGCCGGCCGTATATACTCGAGATCAATTCGTTGCCTGGTCTCACTCCGACGAGTCTGTTTCCCGACGCATGCGCGTCGATCGGAATCGGTTTTGAAGCGCTCGTCGACCGCCTCGTCAGCTACGCATTGGATCGCAGCGAAGCCCGCGACGCCGTCGCTTAGCAGCTAAGTCGACAAGACTTTGGCGGCGGCGTCGCGGAACTCGGGCGACGTCAACCGCTTGGAGAAGGCCTGCGCCTCTTCTTCCATCTGGGCCGTAACTTGCGTGGCAAATGCTAAGCGCAACAGCCGTTTCGTCTCGCGGATCGCTTGTGGTGGCATGAGTGCAAGCTTACCGGCAAGTTCGGCGGCCGTCGAATCGACGGCTTCGTCGTCGACCATTTTCGTGATCAATCCCATCGCGAATGCCTCGTCGGCATAAAAGTACTCGCCGGACATGAGCAGCCAATTGGCGCGCATCGTGCCGGTCGCGAGCGGCAGCAACAGCGTTGAACCGGCCTCAGGAACGAGCCCTAGCGGTACGAACGGTAGGCGAAACCGCGCGTCTGAAGCGGCAACGACGGCATCGCAATGCAGAAGCATGGTCGTGCCGATTCCGATTGCATGTCCCCGAACGGCCGCGACGACGGGCTTGGGAAAATCGCGCAGACGTCCCAGAAAATGCAGCACCGGAAGTTCCTGGAAGGGGCGTCCACTCGACGACGCAGTCAAGAAATCGCGCAGGTCGTTACCGGCGGTGAAATCCGCGCCGCCGCTAATGAGGGCAACCCGAATCGCGTCGTCTTCCGCAATCCACTCGAGCGCGGCGGCCATGTCGGCGTACATCGCCGTGGTCAGCGCGTTTTTCTTCTTGGAACGCGAGATTCGAATGTGGCCGACTTGCGCTTCGGATTGGACGACGATGCCTTCGTTCACGAATTCGCCCCCCGTTCGGCAAACATTTCCGCATCGTCGGCGACGAGCATATCGAGACGCGGCGTGTCCGGTGGAAGTGTCCGTACGATCGGATAGCGCTCGACGAACTCCGGGTCGTCAAGGCGCTCGCGGATCGTTCGCGCTCCGAGTTCCGCATTGATGGCCGCATATTGGGAGGAATCGGTGTGCTGCCGAATCCAGGCGGCGACGTCAGCATCGGAGCGCGCCGCAGCGACCGCGTTTCGCAGCGCCTCTTCGGATATGCCTAACACCTCCAACATCCGCGAACTAAATCCGAAGATGCGGTACGAACCCAACTTTCCGCCCGGTAACGTTGCTCGTAGCTTGTCGACCGTGCGAGCCATCATGAGAAGCTCGAGGTCGCCGAGCAGATCGCGCGGGCTGCGTGGCGGCCGGACGGTGAGATCGAGAGCATCCATCCTACAAGGACTCCTTCAAAGGTCTCTACCCTCTTGGCGCTAGGATGACACCCCCTCCCCGTCGCCGAAAAACCGCGCGTTTTCCTTGCTTTTCCGCATGCGGATTCCCAGGAGGTATCGTTGCCAACCGTTGTCGATCGCGGCCTTGAAGGTGTCGTTGTCGGATCCACCCAGCTCAGTAATGTCGAAGGTGCCATCGGACGCCTGACCTATCGAGGCTATGACATCGATGACCTAGCGCCAAATGCGACGTTCGAAGAGATCGTCCATCTGCTGTTGTACGGCCACTTGCCGAGCCATCATGAGCTTGATGTCATCAAGCGCGAGCTGGGCGCTCGCCGTTCCTTACCCGAGCCGTTGCTCAATGCGATGCAAAACGTTCCCAAGACTGCGTGGCCGATGGACGTACTAAGAACGATCGTGAGCGGACTGGCACTCTTCTCTCCCGTCAACGCCCACGGCGAGCACCTTTCGGACGTGCACACTGCGATCGAGCTGATCGCGAAAATGCCGACGATCGTCGCCGCGTGGGACCGCATTCGGCGCGGTCTCAATCCGGTCGAGCCGCGCGCCGACCTCTCGCAGGCAGGAAACTTCCTCTATATGCGCTCCGGTAAGGTGCCGCATTCCATCGAAGAACACGCGCTCGACACGTATTTCGTTTTGCTTGCCGACCATTCGTACAATGCCTCGACGTTTGCCGCGCGCGTAACCGCCTCTACCCGGGCCGACGTGTATGCGGCGATCACGGCAGCGCTGGCGACGCTGCAGGGAGATCTTCACGGCGGAGCGGCCAGCGCCGCCTATTACACGCTAACGCAAGTTGGCAGCCCCGAGCGGGCCGAGCAGTACGTTCGCGATACGCTCGAGCGCGGTGATCGGATCATGGGAATGGGCCATCGCGAGTACAAGGTGCGCGATCCGCGGGCGCGCCATCTCGAAGCGATGGCGCGCAAGCTTTCCGACCATGTCGGCAAGAGCCGCTGGTATGAGACCGCGCACGCACTCGAGGAGGCGAGCCGCAAAGTCTTACAAGAACGCAAACCGGATAATACCATCTATGCCAACGTCGACTTCTACACCGCACCGGTGCTGGCCGATCTCGATATTCCCGGCGACGAGTTTACGTGTCTGTTCGCGTGTGGACGCATCGCCGGCTGGACCGCGCACGTCCTCGAACAGCTTGCCGACAATCGTTTAATTCGACCTCAAGCTACCTATGATGGTCCGGCGCCTGGACCGTACGTTCCGCTCGATAAGCGACCCGCCAATGGAGCACGAAGTTGAGGGAAGAGGTTCCCTAAAGGAGGCGACCTATGCAGGTCATCCCGGCGATCGATCTGCGCGGCGGAAAATGCGTCCGCATGGAGCAAGGGATCTTGGAAACGTCGACGGTCTACGACGGCGATCCAGTCGATCGTGCGAAAGCGTTCGTACAAGACGGCGCGCGGCGCTTGCACGTCGTCGACCTCGACGGCGCGCTCGGCTCCGGCGAAAACCAAGCGGCGGTTGAGGCAATCTGCGGTGCGGTGGGGATTCCCGTTCAGGTCGGCGGAGGCATTCGCGCCGTTAAACAAGCCGAAGCCGCATTCAATGCCGGGGCGAGCGAGATCGTGGTCGGAACGATCCTCGTCGACGACGAGCGCATGGCTCGTCACATCATTGGGCGCTTTCCCGAAAAGGTAATCGCGGCAATCGACGCTCGCGGACAAGAGGTCGCGACACACGGCTGGCAAGAACGGACGCCGGTCAATCGCGACGCCTTGGTCAAGCGTGTCGCGCAATGGGGCGTCGGACGCATTCTCTTCACCGAGATACGGCGCGACGGCATGGGCGAGGGTTACGATATCGAGGCGCTCAACGAAGTCGCGAATGCAGCCGAGATACGCATTACGGCTAGCGGCGGCGCGCGCAACATCGACGATTTGCTGTTGCTCAAGCGCTCCGTACCGCTGACGGTCGATTCGTGCGTTGTCGGCAGCGCGCTCTATAAAGGGACGATCGAACTTCGAGCCGCGATTGAAGCCGTGAACTAAGAGCTTCTAATCGACGTATTCGCGCGGAATCTCGGCGGGTAAGCGTGCGACGATTTCGTAATTAATCGTGTCGCACCAGTGGGCCCAGTCGTCGGCACTCACCGAAACTTTGCCATCATTCCCTATCAGTGTCACCTTCGTACCGACGCGCGCGTTGGGCGCGGGCGTGAGATCGATCTCCGTCATGTTCATCGCCACGCGTCCGACGATGGGGCACAGCTGTCCGTCTACCGCGAATGCGCCCTTGTTCGAAAGCGCGCGCGGGATACCGTCGGCGTAGCCGGCAGCAACGACGCCGATGCGCATGTCGCGCGGAGCGTGAAATGCTCCCCCGTAGCCCACCGATGCGCCGGCGGGAACGCGGCGATCCACGACAATCTGCGAGGCGTACGAAAGCGCGGGCTGAAGATCGAGCGGTGCGGAAATCGCCGCCTTCGTTTGCGGCGATGGCCATAGGCCGTACAGGGCGATGCCGAAGCGCGACATGTCCAGACGCGTTTGCGGCCATAGCATGGCCGCCGCCGACGCGGCAATGTGACGAATGGGGGTCAGCTGATGTTCGTCGAGCAGGGCTTTCGATTGCGCGAGGCTGCGCTCGAAAGCATCGAGCTGGTGCATCGTATACGGCGAGTCGATCTCTTCGGCTGATGCGAGATGCGAGAATACTCCGGCGATCGCAAGTTGCGGCACGTGGAGATAGTCTTCGAGGGCATCGCACAGCTCGTGCGGTTCGAGGCCCAACCGGTTCAAATCGGTGTTTACTTTCACGTGCACGCGCGCTTGCGTTTCGCGCTGGCGCGCGGCAGCGGCCAATGTCCGCACGAACTCCTTGGTATCCCAGAGCGCGAGTTCGACCTCAGCGGCGAGCGCATCGGCGAGCAACTTCGGCCGAATCGGACCAAGCACCAAGATCGGCCCCGTGATACCCCCGTCGCGCAGGGCGAGCGCTTCTTCGGGCGCGTAGACGCAGATGCGGGCGGCGAACGGTTCGATTGCCAGCGCCGTTTCGACTAAGCCGTGACCGTAGGCGTTGCTCTTGACGACGAAGGCCGCGTGGCCGGCCCCAACGAGCTCTCGCAAGAGGCCAGCGTTATGGCGCAGCGCGCCAAGCGAAACCGCAATCCCACCGATCACGCGATGGCCTTTAATGACATGAGGCCCAGCATTCGCCTAGCCGTGGGCTCCGCCTCGAAGAAAGGCAAGCAAGCAAATAACGACCTTTTAAGTATTCATTAGGGCAAGGAGAGGTATGATGGTGGGGTGATCAGCGATCGCTCTGCCAAAGAGGCGACGGATTATATAATTTGGACGACCTGGACGCTGCTCGCTCTTCTGGCGGGCGCGGGGTTGTCGTTTGTCGTCTGGAGCGGCCTCCACCGGTTCGTCGAATACCGCACGGGCTTCGTCCTGGTCGGGACGCTCGGCTCAGCGACGGTGCTCTTTGCGATTCGAGTCCGGCATCCGCTGCTGCGTGCCTTCCTCTACATAGCCGCGGTGATGCTCGTCCTCTCGTACGTCATCGGCCCGCTGGCGTTCGCGCAGCTACTTCCGTAGAGCAAGCAAGCGTAGTGCTTGCACTCACCAGCAGAGTCTGCTAATATAGCACGGCTGGCGCTCTCGCGCTGAGAGTGCTAATGCGTGTACAGAGACTGCTGTTGGAGGTTGTCCGTGAATCTCAAGCCTTTGCACGATAACGTGGTTATCGAGCACGTCGAGCAAGACGACAAGACGTCGGGAGGCGTCTTCCTTCCGGATACTGCGAAGGAAAAGCCCCAAGAGGGTATGATCCGTGCCGTCGGCGACGGCCGGGTGCTCGACAGCGGCACCAAACTCGCGATGAATGTCAAGGTAGGCGATCGCGTGCTCTATCGCAAGTACTCGGGCAGCGAAGTCAAGATTGACGGCACCGAGTACCTCATTATCCCCGAAAAAGATATCCTCGCCATCGTCGACAAAGTTCCGGCCGGCGTTTAAGGAGTTTTGAAACTTTATTATGGCTGCAAAGCAACTCGTATTCGATGAAAGCGCGCGGCGCGCGCTTGAGCGCGGCGCGAACATTTTGTGCGACGCCGTTAGAGTCACGCTCGGTCCGAAAGGCCGCAACGTCGTGCTCGACAAGAAGTTCGGTTCGCCGACGATCACCAACGACGGCGTGACCATTGCCAAAGAGATTGAGCTGCCCGATGTTTTCGAAAATATGGGCGCTCAACTCGTCAAAGAGGTCGCATCCAAGACCAACGACGTCGCCGGCGACGGGACGACGACTGCAACGGTGCTCGCGCAAGCGATCATTCGTGAAGGTCTCCGCAACGTGACCGCGGGCAGCAACCCGCTGCAGATCAAACGCGGCATTGAAAAGGCCGTCGAGATCGCGGTCAACGAGATGGAGTCGTTCAAGAAGAACGTCGACACCAAAGAGAAGATCGCTCAGGTCGCATCGATCTCGGCCAACGATACAGAGATTGGTGAATTTATTGCCGACGCGATGGAGAAGGTCGGTAAAGACGGAGTTATCACCGTCGAGGAATCTAAGACCCTCAAAACCGAGGTCGAGACCAAGGACGGCATGCAGTTCGACAAGGGCTACATTTCGCCGTACATGGTGACGGATTCCGAGCGCATGGAAGCAGTGCTCGACGACCCGTACATTCTCGTTACGGAACGGAAGATCTCGGCGATCGCCGATATCCTTCCGCTGCTCGAGAAGGTCGTCCAGATGCAGCGTCCGCTCCTCATCATTGCCGAGGACGTCGAAGGTGAGGCGCTGGCGACGCTCGTCGTCAACAAACTGCGGGGCACGTTTACCAGCGTGGCCGTCAAAGCGCCTGGCTTCGGGGACCGCCGTAAGGAAATGCTCAAAGACATTGCGACCCTTACGGGCGCGACCGTCATCTCGGAAGAGCTTGGCCTCAAGCTCGACAAAGTGACGACGGAGCAGCTAGGGCGCGCCAAGCGCGTCACGGTTACCAAGGAAGAGACCACCATCGTCGACGGTTCCGGAAAGCGCGATGCGATCAAGGGTCGCATTGAAATGATCAAAAAGCAGATCGAGGACACGGACTCCGACTTCGATCGCGAAAAGCTGCAAGAGCGTCTTGCCAAGCTTTCGGGCGGCGTAGCGGTGATCCAAGTCGGCGCAGCGACCGAGACGGAGCTCAAAGAAAAGAAGCACCGCATCGAAGACGCCCTGAGCGCCACCCGTGCGGCCGTGCAGGAAGGCATGATTCCCGGTGGCGGCGCGTCGCTCGTGCACGCGGTCAAGGCGATCGACAAGTACGAACCGCCCAAGGCCAACGGTCACGCCTCGACGTGGGCCGATGAGAAGATCGGCATTCAAATCGTGCGCAAAGCGTTGGAAGAGCCGCTCCGTCAGATCGCCGAGAATGCCGGCTTCGAGGGCTCGGTTCAAGTGAATAACGTTCGCTCGAAGAATGCGCCGTTCGGCTTTGACGCGATGACCGGCGAAATCGTCGACATGTTCACGGCCGGAATCATCGATCCGCTCAAGGTGACGCGAGCAGCGTTGCAAAACGCGGCCTCGATCGGCGCGATGATCCTCACGACGGAGACGCTCGTTGCCGACAAGCCCGAACCGAAGAAAGATCCGGTAGGCGTACCTGGCGGCGGCATGGGTGGCTACGACATGATGTAGTCTCTCGCAAGAGAGCACGCACTACAGGCCCGGCAGTATCTGCCGGGTCTTTTTTTCATTTTTCGTTCTTATGCGAAGCCTTTTAGCTGCGCTCGCGCTTCATGGAGGTCGAGCGAACCCGCGAGCAGCTTGTCGAGGAGCGCAGCTTGCTCTCGTGCCCGAATCGCGAACACTTCGGCTCCGATCTCATGGGCGACGCTGCCGAGTAAAGCCACTTCGTCGGGGGCATACGCCTCGCCGTCGGCGCGCCGGCGGCAAACGAGCGCGCCCGAGAGTTGGCCGCGAACGGCGAAAGCGAATGCAATACCGCTCTTCCCGAGCGCGCTGTCGAGCTCGCTGAGGCGCACGTTACCGCGCGACTTTCGCAAACGCACGAACGCTGGATCGTCGACGTCGACGATTTCGGGCGCAAAACGTTCGCCGGCCGCGGCCGTCAGACGATAGGAATGCTCCACGCGCTCGTAGATTGCCGTACCGGCCGCTCCGGAGTTCGTTCGGATCTCACGTGCGGCGCGTTCCAGCAGCGCCTCGGCGTTTTCCATGAATGGCGCTTCTTCCGCAAGGCGCCGAAGAGCGCTGACGGCTTCGTGCTTCGCGCGAAAGAGTGCCCGCTCGATCACCGTCTCGACGTATCGGTGCAGAGCGTTGAAGGAGAATCCGATGATAAGTGCGGCAGCGACGTCGACGGCGATGCCGATCCGGCCGACGGCTAACTTTCCCAGTAGGTTCTCGATGAGGATAAAGATGCCGACCACGAGCGTCGTGAGGATTGTATAGACGAGCGTACGATTCAGTACAAAGTTGACGTTGATGATGCGATGGCGCAAAATCGCGTAAGTGCATCCAATCGGAAAGATGAGCACCGTCGCCCATTCGAATCCTGAGAGGTGCAGTGGGTGGACCGAGAGACGGTTCATCAGATTGAGCAGCACGCCACTGCGGCTGAGAATGAAGGCCCAAAACACCCACCGGACGCGTTGCTTTTCCAGGCCGCGCGTGCGGGCATAACTCAAGACGAAAAAAGCGACGATAACCAACTGCGAAGCGATGAATGCTGCGTTAGCCAGCCAGGGCACGACGGGAATGAGCCAGCAGCCGCTAATCGCTTGCGCGGTCGCGTCGATGCTGTAGAGGATGAGAGCCGGCAGCATGAGCACGACCATAAGCGTGCGGCACACGATGCGAGCGCGGATGGAAACGCCGCTGGCAACGGCGTCGATGACCAAATAGAGCAGAAACGGCGCACACGTCCAAAGCAGGGCGCTCAGTAAACCGCCACCGATGCGGGCGGCGACGGGCAGCCCACCCCACCACGCGTCGGGCAATCCGACGCCGACGGCCACACACCAGGCGCCGAGAATCATCGACGCCGAATCTGCTCCGCGCCACAGCAGCAGCATCGCGATTGCAAAGACAATGACTTTGAAGGCGACCTGAGCGGCGAACGTCACTGGTGACTCGTCCTGTCGGAGCAAGTACGAAACGATAACCGTCCCGCTCTGGCGCTGCACCGCCACTCGAACCGCTTCGCCGGCCGTGCCGGCCTGAGTCGGGGTATAGTGGAAGACCCCAGCCGTGCGCGATGAGACGTTCATTTCCGGCAGAAGCACGTCATCGCCGATCGTAAGACCGCTAGCGCGGTCGGCCGGGCTCAAGGCGTCGAGCCGGATCGAGCAGGCGAAGGTCGTTGCGGAAAGTGGGCCGAATCGCGCGCTCTTCGCCCAGGATGCCGCCTCGGTGAGGATCAGCAGTGCCGCGGAAACGGTAAGAAGCAGAGCCGCAATGGTTCGCGGGCGCGCCATGGTGGGATTCTTCGTGGCCTCGAATAAAACACTTGCGGATACTCGACTCTTGGGGGGAGGCGTTCTCTTGACGATTTCAAGGAAGCATTTCGTAACCGCAACGGCGCTGGGCATCACGGTGGCTGCCCTCAATGACGACTCGGTCGCATCGGCCGAACCGTCGCCGCTTCACTTCCACGTATTACGAGCCGGCGAATACGATCGTGCCGCCATGCTTGCGGCAATCGAATCGAGCAAGAACAACAAACAGGTCTTTCAATCCGTCGGCGCACTGACCGTCGCCGGAGTACCAAGCCTGTATTTGCACATGCAAAACTCGCTGAATGCGTTCGAATTTTCCTATGGAATGGGCCGGGGCAGTTTGGCAACGCTGGCTGTCTTGACCGGACCCTCGATCGCCTACGCGCTCAACGATGACGTTTGGCGTAAGTACGGCATTGGCGCGGCGTTCAATCTTGCGCCGACGAACGTCTATTACAAAGCATCAAGCCTGCAAGAATCGGGACCGCCCGACGATCCCGTCACGATCTACCAGGACTGGAGCGCCCAGGCCGTCATGCATCGTGGTGGTGCGTTCATGGTTTGCCATAACGCAATGACCGCGGTTGCCGCGCTGCTCTCGCAAAAGGCCGGGACCTCCCCGGCAGCGGCCCTCGACGAGTTCGTTCGCGGCGTGCTACCGGGCTTTCTCGTCGTTCCGTCGGGCGTGGCCGCAGTGCAGCTCGCATTGGAACGCGGTTGGCAGCTGTATCCGATCATCTGAGGTTACCGGAGCTTAAAACAAGCGGTTGGCCTGCAGCGTCTTAACGATCGCTTCTAGGAGCTCTCCGACGTGGTCTTGCTGCGGTACTGGTTGGCTGTTCAAGCCTACCGCAATGACGAGGTCCTGCTTCGGAAAGTATGCATGAACCATGCGATAGCCGAGCGTTATGCCTTCATAAAACCAGAATGCCCCCAAGCCGGGCTTGTACATTCTGGATACGCCCAAGCCAAAACCGCGCGGATCGTTCGCGCTCACCTCTTCGATTGGATTCGCGGTCTTCGTCGAAACGAGCGACTCCATTTCGGCGCGTTGTTTTGCGGTAAGAATCGTTCCCTGATACAGGTCGCGCGCCCATAGGGCGACCGCGTGCGGCGTGGCAACGACCCCTCCGGCTGCTTGTGTCCACGAGAGGCTGTAATCGCGCACATTCTTGCCCAGCAGCGGTGCTAAGCCCTTATCTTCGGGTGTGGTATTCTCGTAGTAGCCGGCAACGGTGCGCGCGCGAAGCTGCGCCGGATAGATGCTCGGATAGTAATACACATCGCGGATTGCGGTCGGAGCGATAACGTCGGTTCTCAACAGGTCGGTGTAGGAACCCTTCGACGCCTTTTCGAGGATGAGCTGCGTCAAGAGATATCCAGTATTCGAATACAGCCAGCCGCGCGTCAACGGATCGTGCTGGCTTACGTACCCGATAAGCTCTGCTGCGGTAAAGAAGCGATAAGGGTTTTGGCTCATCGCGGCCTGCATCGCTTCCTTGCCGTCATACGTCGCGATGCCGCTCGTCATGTCGAGAAGTTGACGAATCGTGATCTGTTTCCAGGACGGATATTGCGGTAACCAATCGCCGATGGTCTGGCCGAGCGTCAGCCTGCCTCGGCTTTGGAGCATGAGCGCCAGCACGCCGGTGAAGGCCTTGGTGTTACTTCCGATCTGAAACAGGTATTGGGGCGTGACCGCAGTGTGGCCGCCGTACTCCGTGGTGCCCGCGGTTACATCAATCATCTTTCGATTGGCAAGGCTTATGGTGAGCGATGCGGCCGAAAGATGCTCGAGCGCATGCCGCTGCTTCAGGTAAACGTTTAAGTCACTCTGGAGTGTAACCGCGACCGGCAGGGGTGGCGGAACAACCTGTGCCGCAACGGCTTGGCTCGCTCCGGGTACCAGGATTGCCATAACGGTAACAGCCGGGAGCATGCGTAACAGCACAAAGACCTCCTTCATCCGGCCGACGTTCGCCACATTTTTGGACAGAGCAACGTATCAACGGCTTCGGTTGCGAGTTCGTCCATCATGTCTTCAGTAACGTTGAGCTGTAAGCTCTGCGGCCATGGGGTTTGAGGCGCGGGGAACGACAGCGGAATGCGGACGTAATGGTGCTGATGCGTGGGAGTCTGAAGCCGCAACGCCAGCAACTCCGAGCCGGGCGCCCTCGTTTGGTCGTCGTTGTACAGCCACGCGTAGTACGCATCCTGATCGTTCTCGACATCGATATGCGTCGGAAGCAACGACGGTATCGGCTTTCCGCATACGGCCGCGCTCTTGTCGAATAAAACGAAGGTCGGGCTGGCATATAAGAGCGTCTGCGGCGCGGTGCCCGAGAGCAACATCGGTACCGGCCGTTGTGCCGGCACGCTCGCAAGCGTTTCATAAATGCTCCGCGTATGATCCGGCATGAAAACGAGAAAGTCGGTGGCGGAACAGCCGTATTTTGGGGTCTCGACGTCGAGCCGATAGATGCCGAAGCTGCTATCGAATTCAATAATGGCTTCAGAACCATCGCCGCGCTCGACGCGATAAGTGCGATCCAACTGGGTTCTTCCGATTCGGTCCGTTACGCGGACGCGCACGCTAACGGACGATTGCGATGAAAGCCGGTTGATGGCGGCGCAAAAGCCGACGTGGAGAATTGCATGCGCAAGAGCCAGCATGAGGGACGCATTCGCCGTCCGGGCAACGATGCCCGGGCTCGCTTGGGCCGCTTTTTGAGGAGGGCCCTACGGGGAACCCTCTCGACGGCGAATAACAACCACGTATGGCATCACGCGCGGTCAACGATTTTACGATTCGAGTCGCGACGGTCAACGGTTCGGGGAGCCAGTCTTCCAACCTTGTGCTGACCAATGCCATTTTCCGTCTGGGGATACCGGTTGCGCCCAAGAACGTCTTTCCTTCGAATATCGAGGGGCTGCCGACGTGGTTTGACGTGCGCGTAACCGCGCAAGGCTACCGTTGCCGCACGCGCGACGTCGACCTCCTCGTGGCGCTCAACGCAGCGACCTGGCAACAAGACGTTGCAAGCGTCAAACCTGGAGGCGCGGTCGTTCACGAATCGACGTACCCCTTGACGGGTCAAACGCAGCGTGACGATTTGACGTATTACGCCGTTCCGTTTGCGGCGCTGGCGAAGGAGCATTTTGCCGACAAGGGCGACCTGCGCAAGTACTTGATGAACATGATCTACGTTGGTGTCGTCGCTTCGCTTCTGGGAATTCCACCCGAGGTCGTAGAGGAAGGGTTACGCGCGCAGTTTCGAACCAAAGCAGCTGCAGTCGAATTAAACATGAACGCGGTGCGGGTGGGCATCGACTACGCGAAAGCCAATCTCGAGAAGCGCGATCACTACTACCTCGAGAAAATGACCGGAAAAACCGAGGGCTACATGTTCATGGAAGGCAACCGCGCCGCCGCACTCGGTTGCGTGATGGGTGGTTGCACGGTCGCGGCCTGGTATCCGATTACGCCGTCGTCGTCGCTCTGCGAATACTTCATTGCGTACTGCGACCGCTATCGGGCCGGCGACGGGGACAAGCGTACAACCGCCATCGTGCAAGCCGAAGACGAGCTGGCCGCCGCGGGAATCGTTTTCGGAGCGGCGTGGGCCGGCGCTCGTGCGATGACGTCGACCTCGGGCCCCGGCATTTCGCTGATGGCCGAATACGCCGGTTATGGATACTTTGCCGAGCTGCCCGGCGTCATTTTTGACATTCAGCGCGCAGGCCCGTCGACGGGATTGCCGACGCGCACCATGCAAGGCGACGTTGCGTTTGCGTATACGTTGTCGCACGGCGATACCAAGCATATCGTTCTGTTGCCGGCAACCGTACGCGAGTGTTACGAATTTGCTATGGAGGCTTTCGATCTTGCGGACCGCCTTCAAACGCCGGTCTTCGTGCTGTCGGATCTCGACCTCGGCATGAATTCCTGGCTTACCAAGCCGCTGGCATATCCGAAAAAACCCTTCGATCGAGGGAAGGTATTGAGCGCCGACGACTTGGCCTCGATGAAGACGTGGGGGCGCTACCGCGACGTCGACAAAGACGGCATTCCGTACCGCACGCTTCCCGGTACAAAACATCCCAATGCCGGCTTCTTTACGCGCGGTACCGGACACGACGAAGAAGCTCGGTATTCCGAACAGCCCGAAGTCTGGCAGCGCAACCTCGATCGGCTTTTGCGCAAGCTCGAAACCGCGCGGACGACCGTTCCCGCGCCCATTGTCGATGAGAAAGGCAACAAAGTCGCGATTCTCGCCTACGGGACGACGCATCATGCCGTTGTTGAGGCGCGCGACCTCTTACACGATGCCGGAATCGATGTGGATTACATGCGAGTTCGCGCCTTGCCGCTTTCCCCGGAGGTCGCAACCTTCGTCAAGCGACACGATCGTGTTTACGTCGTCGAGCAAAATCGCGACGCGCAGTTGCACGGTATCTTGCGTACCGAGCTGCCGACGCATTTGATCGGACGCTTGGAATCCATCTGCCACTATAACGGCGTGCCGATCGACGCGCACGCCGTATTCGACCCTCTTTTTGCCGCCGAACGTGAACCGGCGGTCGTTGCGGAGTAATCATGACGGCAAACGTAAACATCGTCGGTCTCGCTCGCGAAGTCTATAAAGGGCTGCCGACCACACTCTGTGCCGGGTGCGGACACAACTCCATCACGAACCATCTCATTAAGGCGCTTTTTGAATACGGCGTCGAGCCGCACAACTTGGCGAAGATGAGCGGTATCGGATGCTCTTCGAAAACTCCGGCCTACTTCGTCGAGCAAGCGCATGGGTTTAACGGTTTGCATGGCCGCATGCCGTCCGCCGCCACGGGCGCAAAGCTTGCGAATCGAGAGCTTCTCGTGCTCGGGATCAGCGGTGATGGGGACACGGCCAGTATCGGCCTTGGACAATTCTGCCATATGGTGCGCCGCAATCTCGACTGCACGTACCTCATTGAAAATAATGGTTGCTATGGATTAACCAAGGGGCAGTTCTCGGCAACCGCCGACGTCGGATCGAAGCAGAAGGGCGGAAAAGTCAACGAGTACGCGACCATCGATGTCTGCGGCCTGGCGATAGAGCTTGGAGCAACATTCGTGGCACGCTCCTTTTCCGGCGACGGAAAGCAACTCATTCCGCTGCTGCAAGCCGCCTTCTCCCATCGCGGAACGGCGGTGATCGACGTCATCAGCCCGTGCGTCACCTTTAACGACCACGAAGGTTCGACCAAGAGCTATACATACGTCAAAGACCACGACGTCGTTCTGCACACCGCCGACTATATTGCCGGCGGCAAAAAGGAAGTTACCGTTGACTACGAGCCCGGCAGCGTGCGCGACGTCGAGCTGGAAGACGGGTCTCATCTCCTTCTGCGTAAGCTCGACACCGATTACGACCCGACCGACGCGATCAGCGCTCTCAAGACGATTCACGAGACCACCGTCCGCGGCGAATTCGCCACCGGTTTGCTCTATGTGGATACCACGCAACAAGACCTCTGCGAGCGCGAACGGCTCATCGATACGCCGCTGGCTCGGCTCGGCGAAGAAGAGTTGCGTATTGGCCGGGACGAGTGGGAAAAACTTATGGCGACCTAGGTGAGAAACAAGGAGAAACGGTGAAAAAATATTGTTCGTTCGCGATCGCGCTCGTCGTGGCGGCGCTTCTGTCAACTGCGCCCGGCCGGGCGATCTTAGGCCACGGTCCCGTTTGGACCGCTACGTACGTCGCCGTGTTTCAGCCGCAGTTCGGCCACCAAGGCGTTCCGTACTCCGGCATCATGAAGCTCAAGTTCGATCACCAGTATATCAGCGGGATGTATGAGTCGACATCGGTTCGCCCCGATCCGATGTACGGGCGGATGATCAACGTCACGGGAACGGTGAGCAAGGGCAACGTGATCTTGCACATCGCATCGCTGACGATGCTCAACGGAAGCATCGATAACAGCGGCACGATCTCTGGAACCGCTAGCTGGCAAGGCCGGCTCTTCAACTTTCTCGCGAAAGTGAAGTCGTCGCCCTAATTCGTCACAACGAGGCTCGGCTACGAGGCAAGGCGGCGTAGAAAGCCTGGCTCGCCGGGCCTGAGCGTTGTCGCCGCAAGATGCACCCGATTGCGCCGAGCGGCTATCGCCCACGACGCGAGTAGTGCAGCAAAGCAACCAAACGCGAGCGAAATGTCCATCCATAACCTCCTTTTAGTGCACGTATGCGGCTTCGGCATGCTGCGTCACGTCGAGGCCAAGCGCTTCCTCACGCTCGGTTACGCGCAGCGGCACCAGCAACATGACGAGCTTGAGAATGAAGAACGTCGCTACCGCACTATAGGCCCACGACGCCACGACGGCCAGGCATTGGACGAGAAACTGTTTTGGATTGCCGTAGAACAGACCGTTGGAGCCCGCGGCGTTAATTGCGGTCGTCGCAAAGATCCCGGTGAGTAGCGCGCCGACGGTTCCCCCAACGCCATGGACCGGGAACACGTCCAGCGCGTCGTCTACGCGCATTCGCTCGCGTAGTTTAACGGCGGCATAGCATACGGCGGCCGCTATGCCCCCCACGACGATTGCCGCCGCCGGCGTTACGAAACCGGCCGCAGGCGTAACGGCGACCAAGCCCGCGACCGCGCCGGCGGCAGCTCCCACCGTGTTGGGCGCGTGCTCACGATACCAAGCGATCGTCATCCACACCAGCGCGCCCATCGCCGCCGCAACGTTGGTATTCACGAATGCGATCGCAGCCAGTCCGTTCGCGGCGAGCGCGCTGCCCGAGTTAAATCCAAACCACCCAAACCACAACAGCGCCGCACCCAGCAGCATCATCGTCCGATCGTGCGGCTCCTGTTGGTGGCTGCCGGCAAGGCGAGGACCGAGCACCCACGCCGCGACGAGCGCAGCGACGCCTGAAGAAATGTGAACCACCGTTCCGCCGGCAAAATCCAGCGTTCCAAGGCGCGCGAGCCACCCGCCGTGTCCCCAGACCCAGTGCGCGATCGGATCGTAAACGAACGTCGCCCACAGCACGATGAAGATCATGAACGCGCCAAAACGCTTGCGCTCGGCGAAGGCCCCCGTAATCAACGCGGGCGTAATCGCGGCAAACATCATTTGAAACAGAGCGTACGCCGCATGCGGAATCGTGGGCGCATAATCGGCGTTCGGAGCGGCGCCGACGTGCGCGAACCCGATCCACGCAAGCGTTCCGATAAGGCCGTGCCAGTCCGGACCGAAAGCTAGGGTATATCCCCACAAAACCCACTGCACGGAAATGATGCAGAGCGCAATGAAACTGTGCATGAGCGTTGACAGGACGTTCTTGCGCCGAACCAACCCGCCGTAGAAAAAACCGAGCGCCGGTGTCATCAGCATCACCAGCGCCGCGCTCGCTAGTACCCAGGCAGTATCGCCGGCACTCGCCCCCATGGCGCAAGGGTATCCGACGCCACGCTCGGACGCATCCGACGCGTGGTTAACTTACAACGCAAACGTTACGACAGATGTCGATTCAGCAGTTCGGTGAGCTTTTTCTCGACGGAGTGGAGCGACGCATTTTCGGCCTCGGCGCGCTCCAGCCGCTCGCGGAGTTCCTTCGAATGCACGCGGTCGTAACCGACGGCGGCGGCTTGGGCGAGATCGCGCAGACTTTGCCGCTCGTCGGGATCGAGGTCTTCGCCTCCGGTGTGTCCTCCGTAGAGCGCGATCGCTTCGACCGTATGACCGATAACGACGGGTATCGCATAGATAACTTGCCGATTGCCGGTTGGGAGATCGCCGCGAGGCCAGCCCAAATCGGTGGTCACGATGGGACGAAGGTCGGTGCGTAACCCAATGACCAGACGATCGTCGTCCTCAAGTGACATGGTTTCGTTCTCCTCCCATCCATTGGCCGCGACTCGTTCGTAGTGCGTCTCGTTTCGACGGAAAACCGCTGCCGACGCAAGGGCAAATGCAGCGGCAGGGTCGTCGGTTAAGACGTTATCGACGAGCTTCGCTGTCGTTGCGTTCGGGAGCGTCCCAGCGGCCTGCGCCAGCCTCTTCTCGGCGAGATGACGTTTGCGGAACAGCACGAGATCGATGAAGCGGTCGAGGCGGCTATGCAAGGCATTCAGGGACAGCCCCAGGCCAATTGCGGCCGCAATTTCCAAGACCAGGGCAATCCCTTGGCGTTCCAGCAGGCGTCCAAAGACGTATTCGATCACGGCAAAGATTGCAACGGCGGTTATGGTAAGAATGGTGTAGACCAGCGTGCGGCTCACGATGAAGCCGACGTCCATCACCCGATGGCGGATCACGCCATAGGCGACCGCAGCCGCGACCAAAGCTGGTGACAACGAGTAGGCCATCGTCACCACGAGCAGCGCAATGCCACTAGTCGTGCGCTCACCGACCAGTTGTTGAAGTGCTGCGGAAAGTATAAGCGTGAGGAAACTAGCGAGTACCGGCAGGAGCCGCGTCCGAATGCCTCCCGGGGCGGTAGCGAACGTCGAGACGAGTGCGAACAGCGCCGCAAGGGTCGGAAGCACGATGAACGCGTCGCCTGCAGTTGTTTGTAGAGGAGGCGCTGCGCCGAAGCGGACGGCCAAGTAGCCATAGCAAAAGAACGCAGTGACGGCGGTACCGGCCGGCAGGCTCAACCGATCGATGATTCTCGTGATGCCGCGGGGCCGATCGTCCGGAAACCGACTCGCAAACATCATCATCCCAGTTGTTTGCATGCCGTATAGGAACACCACCAGGACGTCGAAAAGGGCGGCGGCTATGCCGTTGGCGTTTTGCGCCCAAAAAATCCACGACCATGGAAGAATCAGCGGTGGAGCGATCAGCGCAAATGCCCACGTCATGCGGCTCGGACGCAACAGGACGAGCGCGAGGCCCACGATTCCCATCGTCAATCCGGCCAATGCGTAGGTTAGGGTCTCGATTCGGGCGACGGGGCCGGGGGCGGCTTCGGCTTGCAAGAAAACTGACCGCACGTGAGCGCCGTGAACCAACCTGAACGTGACCGTCGCGCCGGCGGGCACCTCTTCTTCGAAAACGACATAGCGCCGGGCTCGTAGCGAAAGCGTGCGATAGACCAATTTGTCGTTGGGTACGACGCCGGCTCGTGCGGCCGGTGAGTTCGGCGCAACCGACTCGACGGTGACGTGATCCTTTCCGACAATGAAACCATAACCGCCGATGGGAACGTCGTATTGCGCCACCGCGGTCAGGCACGCGCTCAGCTCCAACAGGCCAATCGTTACGACGATTGCGATCCGCAGCGAGTTACGCATTGCGCGCCGTTGGCCGATGACGCATTGCGAAGAGGAAATAGACCGGCAAGCCCGTCAGCAGAATGCCCAAACCAATTGAGGTTTCGCGGGGAGACTTGATGAGGACGTCTCCCACAATGCTCCAAGCGACGGCCAGAAAGAGCAGTGTCGTCCACGGATGACCGGGCA
Source organism: Vulcanimicrobiota bacterium (assembly GCA_963752765.1). Taxonomy (GTDB): domain Bacteria; phylum Vulcanimicrobiota; class Vulcanimicrobiia; order Vulcanimicrobiales; family Vulcanimicrobiaceae; genus JAFAHZ01. The sequence goes on along the minus strand of CAVVZD010000003.1, from coordinate 74,171 downwards.
GCGTATAAAACGGCTGGGGCGCTGCTGGGTCGCGCGCGTCGCGATAGCGGAAGACGATGAGCGCCAATGCCGAAAAACCGAAGAAGACGTAATCGACGCTCGTGACATAGTTGAGAATCTGATCGTAAGCGCCCGAGAGCGCAATCACGATCGCCACCGCGCCTTGCAGCAGGATCGCAACGAACGGTACATGGGTGCGCGGGTGTATCCATGCCAGTTGCTTGAAGAACAAGCCGTCGGCTGCCATTTGAAAGTAAACGCGCGGCGACGTCAAGATTTGATTGCTCAAAAAACCGAGCGTCGAGAGCGCGACGACCACCGTAATGATGCCGGCTCCGGCTGGCCCGAACGCCAGCCGGGCAATCGCCGACGCCGGCGCATCGGTGGCAGCGAGATTCGCCACGCCCAGAGCGCGGAGTGAAACTGCATTGACCGCCAAATAGAGCGCGACTACGGTCAGCACACCCCAAAGCAGACCTCGGGGCAGCGCGGTTTGCGGCTCCTTGAGCTCTGCCGACATGAAGCTCGACGTCTGCCAACCGCTATATGCAAACAGCACGGGCACCATTGCTAAGCCCATCGCGGCAATCGCGTTTCCGCCGGCAAACGGCGGCGTGGCTGCCACTGCCGCAGTTGCGTGCGGCGCAAAAAGACCGACAGCGACAAATCCGGCGATCGCAACGACCTTAATGATCATGAACAGGTTCTGCGTGTTTGCGCCTTGACGCACGCCGAGCGCGTTAACCAACGTAAACAGCGCAATCGCCGCGATTGCGAGGACGCGTTCCAACTCGACGGTGCTCAGCGAATGGCCAGTCCAGGGCGCGACGTATCCTGCAAAAGTAACGGCAGCAGCCGCCATCCCTCCGCTCTGCGAGACCAGCAACAAGGTCCAGCCATACATGAATGCGAGCGCTGGATGTAACGCTTCGCGCAGATACGCGTACAGGCCGCCGTCGCTGGGGCGGCGAGCGGCAAGCTCAGCGAAGACGCCCCCACCAAGCAATGCAATCGCACCGCCCAGTGTCCAAATCGCCATAATCAGCACCGGATTGGGCGCGAACTTCGCGACGACGGAGGGATTTCTAAAGATCCCCGAACCGACGATGCCCCCCATGACGATCAATGCGGCGTCGCGCGCACCCAGACGTCGCAGAAGCTTTGGCATCGGGGCTCCTTCCGTCACAACCCGGAGTTGGCGATGGCGGCTGCGAATGAGACGACCCATGTTTGCAGCGCTTCTCTCGATCGTGTTACTTGCGCAAGTGCAACCGGTGCAGGCCGGAGCACCAGCGGCTGCCTTCGAGCCTCTCGCGGCAGGTGCGTGCTTGGATTCCCCGCGTCCCGTCCCGCGTCTGCTTCAACCCCCGCCCGCGCGAGGAAATCAAATCGTCCGGATCGACAAAGTCGCTTCGACGGCCTCGATGATGCCGGGTGAAGTCATTGGCTTTCTCTATACGCTCCGGGACGGCTCGACGTGGCTGGGGCAGCGGACCGAAAGCTACATGTCCGCAGCCGCGGCGGAGCAAGTTAACGAGGTCCTTGCTTCCACCCACGGCCCCGGGGTCAGCGCCACGAAATTTCCACCGCAAACCGAGCACGGCGTAGCGACCAAGTACCAACAGTTCTTCAAGGTGCAAATCGTGCCCGCCGCATTGACGACCCTCCGGATCGAGCTCGAGCCGTGCGTCGTATGGCCGGCCGGTCGGCCGCTTCCCGACCCCGAAATGTAGGTTTTGCCGCAGTTTTAGCAGAGTGCGAATCCGAGTGCTAGGGAAAGGGGTCTAGGAATTCGTGTTGCGCAGCCAGCTGGGTTGCTTTGAGCCCAACGCGGACGTCTTTGTCGACGAGGACAGCAGTCGCGTTGTCGCCGTCATTGAAGTGGCGGGCGCCGATGCCGAAAGCGTGCGTGTTCGGATCGAGGAGCGCTATTTGATGGTCACGGGGCGCCGGGCCGAAGCCACCCGCGTCCGCGGCGGATCGTTCGTTCAGAAAGAAATCGCTTACGGCGAGTTTGCCAAGCGCATTGCGCTGCCCGTCGCGGTCGAGCATGACGGCGCTGCCGCCGGCTACGACAACGGATTGCTGGTCATCGCACTGCCCATTGCCGCAACCGCCTATCGTGCGACCGCGCGCACCGACCTGCACATTTTAGTAACGAGGACGTCGATCTAACCTACATGCCCGAAAAGAGAGAACCAAAAAGCGCGCCTCCGAACTTGATCGGCATTCTGCCGCTTCAAGAAGCGGTGCTTTTTCCGCACACGGTGATTCCGCTCGCCGTCGTCAAGAAGCCCGGCATTGCGCTCGTTGAAGAGGCGTTACGAGAGGGCAAGCCGATCGGCTTGGTCGTCCTCAAAGACCGCGAAGTTGAAAATCCCGGTCCCGACGACATCGTTCGTGTGGGCACGATCGGCATTATTCAGAAAATGCTGAAGGTCCCCGACGGCACATTGCGATGCATCGTCGCCGGGCAGCAGGCCTTCAAGATCGAAGAGTTCACGCAAGTTACACCGTATATGGCGGCGGCCTACGTCGACCTTCCCGACGTGACGGTCGAAAACGAGCAGCTCGTCGCGATGCAGCGCAACCTGGCGGGCTTGTTCCAAAAGCTGCTCTCGTATCTGCCGCAGGCGCCGCGCGAAATGGAGATGGAAGTTCAGAACATCACCGATCCGGCGGTTTTGACGTACTTCGTTGCCTCCACCATGCGCCTGGATACCGCGGATAGGCAAGCGCTGCTCGAAGAGCGCGACACCGCAAAGCGAATGCGCAAGCTGACCCTCTTGCTCACCCGCGAGCTCGAAGTTGTCGAGCTAGGACATAAGATCCAAAGCGACATTCAGCGCGAAATGGAGAAAAATCAACGGGAATTTTATTTGCGCCAACAGCTCCGCGCGATTCAGGAAGAGCTCGGGGAGGTCGATCCGCAGCAAGCCGAGACCAACGAGCTGCGCGAAAAGATCGCGGCGGCGCAAATGCCGGAAGAAGTCAAGAAGGCCGCCGAGCGGGAGCTCGACCGTCTGTCGCGCGTGCCGCAAGCGAGTCCCGAGTACAGCGTCATTCGTACGTATCTCGATTGGTTGGTGACGTTGCCCTGGAACAGCGAAACCGCCGATCACATCGACATTCCCGAGGCACGCCGCATTCTCGACGAGGATCATTACGATCTCGAAAAAATCAAAGACCGCATTATTGAATATCTCGCGGTTGGCAAATTAAAGAAGAAGCTGACGGGGCCAATCTTGTGCTTTGTCGGGCCGCCGGGCGTCGGGAAGACGTCGCTCGGTCAATCGATCGCACGAGCGATGGGCCGCAAGTTCGTGCGCCTCTCCGTCGGCGGCGTTCGCGACGAGGCCGAAATCCGCGGCCATCGACGCACGTATATCGGCGCGATGCCCGGGACCATTGTGCGCGCCATTCGTGACGCCGGTACTCGCAATCCGGTGATGATGATTGACGAGATCGACAAGGTCGGCGCGGATTTTCGCGGCGATCCTCAGTCGGCGATGCTCGAAGTACTCGATCCCGAGCAAAACAATAACTTCCGCGATCACTACCTGGATCTGCCGTTCGACTTATCGTCCGTGCTCTTCATTTGCACCGCGAATAGCCTGGACACGATTTCGCCTCCGTTGCGCGACCGGATGGAGATTATTCAGCTCACCGGTTACACCGAGCTCGAAAAGCTTCAGATTGCCAAGCGGTACCTAATCAAGAAGCAGCGCAAAGCCAATGGCCTCAAGGAGACTCAAGCGCAGCTTTCCGATGCAGCGGTGCGCGCCATCATCGTCGATTATACGCGCGAGGCCGGCGTGCGGAATTTGGAACGTGAGATCGGCACGGTGTTTCGGAAAATCGCTCGCAAGATTGCCGAGAACCCGCGCTACAAGGCAAGAGTAAAGCCGGAGAACTTAGTCGAGTATTTGAGCCGGCCACGCTTCTACAACGAAGTCCGCAAGCGGACGGCGTCGGTAGGCGTTTCCACCGGAATGTTCTGGACGCCGGTCGGCGGCGACATCCTCTTCATCGAAACTCAAGCGATGCCCGGCACCGGAAAACTCGTTCTAACCGGCCAGCTAGGGGACGTTATGAAGGAAAGTGCTCAAGCGGCGGTTTCGTTCTTGCGCTCGCGTTCCAACGAACTTGGCTTGCCCGACGAGTATTTCGCCAAGCACGATATCCACGTGCACGTACCCGCGGGGGCACAGCCGAAGGACGGGCCGTCTGCCGGAATTGCGCTTGCGACCGCGATTGCATCGACATTGACCGGCATCAAAGTGGATCCCAACCTTGCAATGACCGGCGAGATTACGTTGACCGGCCAGGTTCTGCCAATTGGCGGCCTTAAGGAGAAGGTGCTGGGTGCGAAGCGCGCCGGAATTGCGAAAGTGCTTCTGCCCAAACGCAACGAGAGCGACCTCGAGGACATCCCGAAGGAAGTAGGCGATTCGATGACGTTTGTCACGGTCGAGGAATTGTCCGAAGTGTTGCACCATGCGCTGGGCAAACGGCTCATCACGCCCGTTCCGCTCGGCGAACATCACGAAGAAGTCAGCAACGTCGTGCCGTTACGGCAGGTTCGCCGGCGTAACGGCGTTATCAAACGCAGCGCCAGCGAACGCAAACGACGAATCGGCGTGCGCAAGCGATGACCAAGGAGCTCGTGCTCCTTCCCGGGCCGGTACCCGTCGCGCAGCCCGTCCTGGCTGCAATGGCCCGTCCCATGATCAACCATCGCGGCGCGGAGTTTGCCGAGACGCTCGCACGAACCGAGCGCGCACTCAAGCCGATCTTCAACACGCAACACGACGTCTTCGTTCTCGGTGCGTCGGGTACGGGTGGGCTTGAGGCAGCTGTGGTTAATCTCTTTTCGCCCGGCGAGCGCGTGCTCTCGTGTCCGGTAGGAGTTTTCGGTAAGCGGCTTGCGGCGATCGCGCAGGCGTACGGCTGTGTCGTAGAGACGCTCGAGACCCCGCTAGGCTCCGCTCTCGATGCCGACGCGTTGCAAGCGCGCTTGAGCGCCGATGCAGCGCGCACGTTCGCCGGCGTACTTTTGACTCATAACGAAACCTCCACCGGTGTCCAAAATGATATGGCAGCTCTGTCATCGATTCTGCGCGACCACGGAGCTGTCACGATCGTTGATTCGGTCAGTGGGCTCGGAGCGTCTGAGTTTCGTATGGACGAATGGGGATACGACGTCGTCGTCACCGCATCCCAGAAAGTCTTCGCCGCCCCACCCGGCGTGGCGATGCTCGGCACAAGCGCGCGCGCATGGAACCGAATCGAGCGCAGCACGATTCCGCGTTTCTATTTCGATTTGCGGCGCGCGCGAGAGTCGGCGCGCTCAGGGCAGACACCCTGGACGCCACCGATCTCTGTCGTTTTCGCGCTTGAGGTAGCGCTCGCGCGTTACCACGAGGTAGGAATGAAGGCGGCGTTCGAGCGTCACGCGCGGTGCGCGGCCGCGGTACGTGGCGCGCTGGAAGCGCTGGGCTTTCGAATTCTTTCGAAACCCGACGCGCACTCGGTCACGGTCGTCGCCGCCTATCCGCCCGAGGGCGTCGATGTCGCGGCGCTCGTCAAGCGTTTGCGCGACCGGTACGCGATCGTTCTTTCCGGCGGTCAAGGCGAACTTGCGGGCAAGATCGTGCGCGTCGGCACGATGGGTGACTTCACCGAAAGCGACTTGATCGGCGCGATCGGCGCGGTCGAGCTCGCACTCGCCGATTTGAATGCGCCGGTCGATATCGGTTCGGGTACGCGCGCCGCCCTCGAAAGCTTATCTGCGCGCGTGGCTGTGTCACGCTGAACCCGCTGGCCATAAGCCGATAGAGGAACCAACCCAGGTATGGTGTTTGTTGTGGTCGACGCCCATCATTTCTCCGCGTGAGAGACGGCAGAGATTCTGCGCGAGTGTGAATGCCGGCGCGTCGTCGGGCCGCAGGTAGATCAAGCGCATTTCGACCTTTACCCCGCCGCCGTCGGCGGCCCGCAACGCGGGTGCGTACGCGACTTTCTCTTGGAGGCACCACGCCGAACGCTGATCGAGCGGAATGGCGGCCACGTCTTGCACGGTCGGGGCAACGTTGACGCCCGATCCGGCGAACGAGAACAATGGTTTGAGCACGTAGCCTTCGGTCACGAACTCTTCGGTGACGTTTGCCGGCAGGTCGTCGAGCTGCGACAAGAACGTCGAATGCGGTACGGCCGGGTGATCCAGAAAGGGGAGCGAGTACTTCGACCACGTCCAAAACCAATTTGGATGAGGCGTCCATTCGACCTCGAGTTCGTCGCGAAAATCGAACGGTAGCGAAACGTTCTTGCGTTCGATTTCGTCAACGATCAAACGGTTGTAAATGCGCTCGACCGCGATTTCCCGGTTTTCCGAGTCACGGCGAAAGAGCTTGCGCCCCCGCTTGATCAATGAAGTCGGGCAAACCGCGTCCACCCCGAACAGCCGACAGGTTGCGGTGAAGTCGGGATAGGTCTTTTGCCGCGTCGGATCGAGATCCATCAAGACGACGTCGCGTGATTCGTGATTTCCTAGGATCACGCGTCGCGCGAGTGCCAAAAAGTCATCGCGGCTCAGACCGGAAAACCAGCACGTCCAGTCGAGTTCCAACCCGGCCACGCTCTGTAACGCGTCGTTCCACGCGTCGCGCTGCATCGTTTCGTAGGCAATGAGCGTGGGGAAGCCTTGCAGCTCGATCAGCTTCGGCTCAAGATCGCCGTCAGCGTCTGCCACGATTGCGAAGTCCAACGCAGCGAAGGTCGGAAGGGAGCTCTCCCCTGGTGCGTTCCAACGTTTTGGTATCGCGCTTCGCATGCGGTCGATCCGTTGTGGTTCGCAAAGCTGGGCTAAGATCTGCTCGCCCGCGCGCTCGCAGCGCTGCCGCAACGTTTGGGGCAAGAAGACGGGCGTCTGCGCGATCTGCATGTCGGTCGCGCACCCGCAGCGCGCAAAGAAGTCGGCTAGATATCGCCGGTAAAGCTGATCGCTGTAGGCGGCGTTATAGCGCGCTCGATACCGTGCGTCCACGCCCTCGCCCGCGTTCCTCGATCAGCTCCTTGATGCCGTCGCGCACGAGGAACGTAAAGGCGTATCCCGCGGCCAGAAGACGCGCCGGCTCGCTGTGATCGTCGCGCGTGAGCGCAGCCACGAGCTCGGCACGGCTCTCGAACCACTCGCGGCTCACTTCTCCTAACTCGAGCTTACGCTCCAGCAATGCGGCAATCTCTGACGCGTTTGGAATCTCGGGATGGTGGTTGGCGGCAAAAATACGTGGAACGCCATTAGTCTTGCGCGCAAACTCGCACATCGTCAGCGCCGGGCCGGGGGAGCCATCGCCGAGCGTTTCGTAGGCAATTGGCGTGATGTCGCGCCGAAAGCTCGAGCGCCGCGGAATGAGATCGTAGTGCCGCGAGTCGACTACCGGGAAGTGGCGCCCGTTGGGAAGATGGCGTGCCAGACGAGCGAACCAGGGATGTTCGAGCGCTTGAGGCGTGAGAACGTTTTGCGTGATACCGATACTCGCGCCGCCCTTGTCGGGCCCGCGCGGTACGGGGTCGGCCGCTCCGGACCACCGGCAGAGGAGACCGAACGAGTGACAGAGGCCGTAGAGCATTGCGCGCTCGTTTGCATCGATGGCATCGAAGAGAGCGAACAATGGTTCCTCCCAATCGGCGCACTCGGCGATCTCGCCTTCGTCAACCGCATCGCGACAGTTGAGCCTAGGATCGAGATGTCCGGGACCGCCCGTTCCGATAAAGAGTGCAGCCTGCTGCGGCGCCTGCGGGAGAATGAACAGTTCGCGAACGTTGAGAGAAATGACGCGAAGCGTCAACGCGTTCGTCTCGAGACGAGGCGCCAGGTCGTTCGCCAGCGTGCTTACCATCGCGACGATCGAGTCGTGCCCGGCGTTCGGCCACGCGTGGTTCATGTCAAGCAGGACGACGTCGATAAAGCGATCGCCGGGAGATGGAATTTCGCTGGGGCTGCGCGGTCGCACGTAGAGCATGGGCAAAGCGCTCACAGCGGAAGCCCCCGCTCGGTTTCGGAGACAATGTAGTCGACGACCGCCGGCAAGCTCTGGGTCCGTTCGTACACCTCGAGTTGACGATCCGCACCCGTCCGATGGCGAAGAATTTCGTGCACGTAGTTGACTTCGTTGCGCGAGCCTAAATCGTCGAGCACGTCGTCAATGAAGCCGAGGAGCTCGGGAAGCAGCGCCTCGGTTGGGACTTCCACTCGCTTTCCCAAGTCGATCAGCTTTCCGTCGATTCCCCAACGGGCCGCACGCTGCTTATTTTCGGCGATGAGGGATCGGCGGTAAAGACGCCATCCCTGATTGCGGCTGTAGAGCTGGTAGAGCTTGTACGTGAGCGCTTGAAAGAGCGCCGCAAAGCAAATCGTTTCATCGATTCGCATCGGTACGTCGCAAATTCGGTACTCGAGGGTGGGGAAATACGGATGCGGGCGCACGTCCCACCAGATCTTCTTGCCGTCGTCGATGCATCCGGTCGCCACGAGCGTCTTCACGAACTCGTCGAACTCCGCTCCGGAACCGAAGTAATCGGGCAATCCGGTACGCGGAAAACGTTCGAAGACTTTGGAGCGATAGCTCTTCCAGCCCGTATTCGTGCCACACCAGAATGGTGAGTTGACGGATAGTGCAAAAACGTGGGGCAGGAAATAACGGACCGCGTTCATGATATGAATTCGCGTGTCGGGTTCTTCAACGGCTACATGAACGTGCAAGCCGAAGATGAGATTCGCTCGTGCTACCATCTGCAGGTCGTAAATTAAGCGGGCATAGCGCTCGTGTTCGGTGATCGGAACGGTCGACCAATGTGTAAATGGGTGCGTTCCGGCGGCTGCAATGCGCAAGCCGTTACCGCGCACCAACCGAACGAGTTCAGTTCGCAGCTTCGTTACTTCTGCACGCGCTTGGCGTATGTCGGCACAGACGGTCGTTCCCACTTCAATGACGGATTGGTGCATCTCGCGTTTGATCTGCTCGCCCATGCGCTCTTCGCCCTGAGCGAACATCTCCGCGAGGTGCGATCGAAGCTCACGTGTTTGCGGGTCGATGACTTGGAATTCTTCTTCGATGCCGAGCGTAAAGCTTGGAGCTGCTCCAGCCTGCATGTCTAGAAACTAATAATCGAAACGGCCGGTGAGCCGTTGTCGACAAGCGTTCTTGGCCATTGGCCAGTCGTTTCGAATGGCCGCGGCCAGCGCACGCGATCGATCAGGACTTCAGCCATGGTATTGACGACCCACTCAAAGTTCTCTTCACCGACCGAGCCGCGATCGGCATCGGGTGCCGGATTCATGAAGTCGATGGCATATGGAATTCCGTCTCGAACCGCAAATTCAACCGTGTTCATATCGTATCCGAGAGCTTCGCATAGCGCGATACCGTCGCGGCGCAGACGCTCTTCGAGGGGCGGCGCGGGCGACGGAGCGTTCTTGACGTACCGCTCGTAATGGGGAGCGCCTGGATCGTAGCGCATGATGCGCACGTGCGAGCGGCCCAGGACGTAAAGGCGGTAGTATTCGGTGAAAAGTATCGCTTCCTGAGCCATCATACAGAGATCGCGCGACGAGTCGTATGCTGCAAAAAACTCCTCAGGGGTGTTGCAGCGATGTACGTCTCGCCACCCACCGCCGTCGGCCGGCTTCATGAAAATCGGAAATCCTAAGTAATCGAATACTTCATTCCATTGCACGAAGCGCATGTTGCGAAAAGACGTCGCTTCCGTGCCGGGCGGATGCTCCTTCGGTGGAAGCAGGATGGTTTTCGGCACCGCGACGCCGACCGAATCGGCGACGAGGTTGTTGAAAAACTTGTCGTCGGCGGTCCACCAATACGGATTGTTCACGACGACGGTCCCGCGCGCTGCAGCGCACTTGAGATATACGCGATAAAACTTCACATCGTGGCTAATGCGGTCGAGGATCGCGGCATAGTCAAACTGTTGCCGGTCCCGCAGATACGATATCTCCACCGGGCATCCCTCAAATTCACCGCCGGAGAGCGACGTAATCGCCTTCATCACGGCCCACGGGAACGTATCCTCCATCCCGAAGAGGACGCCGACCTTTCTCTTGCGCGGCTGCATCGCGGACCGCTCCTTTCGCAATGGGCTTCAATGCCGGGTGAGGGTGATTCCAGGGGCTCGTTGACATGCCCCGCCGAATCGAGCGACCCATGCTGCGTCGACACGGGGCGTGGGTGAGTGCTGCACTTTCGCGATCGATGGAATTCTTGCGCTTCGGCGATCGGGGATTTCCGGTCGTTTGCTTTCCTACCTCGATGGGGAGCTTCCATCAATACGAAGACATGAACACCGTCGAGTACCTAAGCGACAAAATCGAGGCTGGGTATATCCAGCTCTTCTGCGTTGATTCGGTGGACGCGGAAAGCTGGTACAACGAGGGCGCACCTCCCGCGTATCGCGCCGCACGTCACGCCCAGTACGATGCCTACCTCCGCGACGAGTTTGTTCCTTTCGTTCAGCACGAAGCTGGTCGTGGAGACATCGGCGTGTACGGATGCAGCTTTGGAGCCTATCACGCTGCGAATTTTGCCGCCCGCTATCCCGACATCGTGACTAAAGTGGTCTGCATGTCTGGACTCTACGATATTCACCGCTTCGTCGCCGGTTATTGGGACGACAACTGTTACTATCATTGCCCGACCGCGTACATCGCTAATATGAACGAGGACTGGGTGAACCGATTGAGGGCGGTCTTCTGGACGATTGCCACCGGCGAGTACGATTCACTCGTTGCGCCGAATAGACAGTTCTCCGAACTCCTCGAGCAGAAGGGCGTTCCGAATCACTGTGAGATCTGGCCGGGAGTCTTCGGCCACGATTGGCCCTGGTGGAATGAGAGCGTGAGACGATTCTATTGAACTGTATTACGTTTTCGCTACGCTTTATGGCAGGATGAATGCTGCGATGAAGGCGACAATCAGTCCTGCGGCGATCACGCCGACAAACGTGCCCTTTGCGAGCGGCTTGTGCGCGTTGTCGTGCGGGCGTTCGCGCTGCGCGACTGCATGACGGCGGTGCGGGAAGTAGACCAGCGCAATCGCGGCGAGCACAACGAGCGGAGGAATGACGTACCGGAGCGGATGGTGCATGATCTGCAGCGCTTAGACGTGGTGGCGCTTGAAATACGGCGCAAACCACGGCAAGGCCCACGGCGGAATCGTCGCTTGGACTCGGCTATCGACGGTGCGATTGTAACTATCGAGGACCATAGCGGTTCGCGATGCATGCAGGCTCTCGCGGAGTTGCGGCGTGAGCGGGAAAAATAGCGCGACGTAAACGATGAGCCAAACCAGGATTGCGCCTTTGACGAAGCCCACGATCGCGCCGCCGATGGCGTTCCCAACCCCGAGAATTGGAACCCTTCGCACTCGTCCGAAGAGCGTCGCGAGGAGCAAGACGGCAACGTAGGCGATCACCGCCAATGCCATGGTGCCAATAAAGTGCGCGAGCGCGGGGTCCACTCCGGTGCCGCGCGCAATCGGGGCGTCCAGCGCGCCGTTATAGAACCATGGCACGATGATGGCCGCGGCGAGCGCGACGATGCCTGCGAGCTCTCGCACGAGCCCCCGGCCGTACCCGCGTGTGGTCGTAAACGCGACGACGGCGAGCGCTGCAATGTCGACCCACGAACCGCTCATTGCCGAATCACCGCTCCTCGTTCGCGCAGTCCCGCTAGCACTCGGCTGACGGCTTCATCGGCCTCCGCGTCGGTGATCGTCCTGTCGAAGCGCTGGAGGGTGAACCGAACCGCGAGGCTCTTGCGATTTTCACCGACTTGCGGCCCGCGGTATTCGTCAAAAACGCGCACCTGCGTGCACATTGAGCCTAGCGTATGTGCAATCGCACGTTCGATTTCGCTTGCGGCTTCGTCGAGGTCGACGATGAGGGCAAGATCGCGATAGGTCGATGGAAACTTCGTCGGTGGAACGTAATGGGGAACGACGTAATCGGGGAGGCGATCGAGAAGTACGGTGCACGCGTAGGCCGGCTCGCGAACCTCGGCAGAACGAGTGAGGCGCGGATCGAGTTCTCCCAAGTGCGCGACCTCGCGGCCGTCGAGCATCATCACGGCGGTTTTCCCCGGGTGGAATCCAGCCCGCGTATCCCGCAGCGTTTCTGGATAGCGCCCCGTCACGCGACGGATGAGCGTTTCGCAGTCCCCCTTTAATCGTAAGAACGAAGAATCACGCCACGGTAGATCTTCGGACGAGGCCGCAGCGAAGCCGAACGTAGCGAGCGGATACTCCTCAACGTGCGAGTTCTCCCGCCTGAAAACGTGCCCGATCTCGAATACGCGCGCGTGGCCGTGACGGGCAAGGTAGTCGATCATCGCGGGCAGCAGCGATGTGCGCAAGTAGCGCTGATCCTCGGAAAGCGGATTGAGCACTTCCGGACTCGCCGTTTGACGCCGGCCGACCAGCGAGTAGCTGACGATCTCGTCGTATCCGAGGCCTGCCAGCACGTCGGCGACGCGATTCTCTAGCTCGTATTCAGCGCTCGAAACGTTGTGCGCGGCAACTGATGGCATGGCGTCGGGAATGTTGTCGTATCCCTCCATGCGTGCAACTTCTTCGATCAAGTCGGCGGAAACGGTAAGATCTTGTCGCCATGGCGGCGGCGTCACCTGAAAAATCTCGTCATCTCGCTCGACGGCGCATCCGAGAGCCGTGAGGTGCGCTGCGATACGCGACGGCGCGAGCGCGAGGCCCAGCAAACGCTCGACTTCACTGACTCGTAGCGCGATCGGCCTCGGTGCGGCGACGGCCGCCCCAAAGGCGTGGGCTCGGTACGCCGTCGCACCCGTTTCGACGAGCAGTTGCGCCGCGCGCGCAGCGCCGAGATCGGTGAGCGCCGGCGCGAGATTCTTTTCGTGGCGCGACGATGCTTCGCTGCGCAGGCCCAGCGCAGCACTCATGCGGCGAACGCGCGCGCCGTTGAAATTTGCGGCCTCCAGGACGATGCTCGTTGTCGATGGGCTCACCTCTCCCGCAGTCGCACCCATCAGGCCGGCTAAGCAGAGGCATTGGCGTTCGTCGGCGATGACGAGCGACTGCGGTGAGAGCGAGCGCTCCACGCCGTCGAGGGTAACAATTCGCTCGCCCTCGCGGGCGTCGCGAACGATCAAATGCTCGTTTTCGATTCGAGCCGCATCGTAGAAGTGCAGCGGCTGTCCCGTTTCGAGCATGACGTAGTTCGAAACATCGACGACGGTATTGATTGGTCGCTGGCCGGCAAGCGCCAGGCGAATACGCATCCAAGTTGGGGCCGGGCCGATTTCGATCCCATCGAACCGCGCCCCGACAAAGCGGTGACAATCTAGGGACTGGAGATCGACGCGCAGCCTGCGATCCTCCGGTTCATCAGCGGTGGCCGGGCTGGACGTCGGCGGTAACCGCAGGGGAACCTCAAACGATGCCGCCAGCTCGCGCGCCAGGCCGATCATGCACATCGCATCGACGCGATTGCTCGTCACTTCCACTTCCAAAACGTCGTCGTTCAGCCCGTACTCGGCCACGACGTCGTGCCCAAGCGCGCCGTTTGAATCGAGTTGCAAGATGCCGTCTTCGAACCACTCCGGCGGCAACGCGAGCTCCTCGGCAGAGATCATCATGCCTTCGGATGCGATCCCGCGCATTTTGCGCGGTTCGATCGTCAGTTTCGGCAGCTGCGCTCCCACGGTCGCAACCGCAATCACTTGACCGGCGGCGACGTTGGTGGCCGCCGTTGCAATCGTCAGCGGCTTTACATTGCCGACATCGATTCTACCAACGAGAAGGCGTTCGGCGTTCGGGTGCCTCTCGAGCTCGAGAATTCTTCCGACGACAACGCCGGTGATTGCCGGACGTTCCTCCACGTCTTCGACCGGAAAGCCAAGCATGGCCAATTGCCGCGCGATTGCCTGCGTATCATGCGGAAGATCGACGTACTGACGCAACCAGGAGATTGGAACGCGCATCGCTACTGCAGCTGGTGCAAGAAGTCGGGATCGCTGTTGACGAAGCGCCGAATATCGTCGACTTCATAGAGGGGTAAGCCAATGCGCTCGACTCCGAATCCGAAGGCCCAGCCCGAATAGCGCTCCGGATCGTAGTCGACCTCGCGTAGGACGTTCGGGTGTACCATTCCGGCGCCGCCTAGCTCAATCCAGCCCGAGCCTCCGCACATCCCGCACTGGCGCTGAAATCCTTTGCAGCGCGGGCACGTCGTATCGACCTCCGCGCTCGGCTCGGTAAACGGAAAGAACGACGGGCGGAAGCGCACGTTCTGTTCTTCACCGAAGAGCGCGCGGCATACACCGGTGAGCACTCCTTTGAGGTGCCCGAAGTGCGCGTCCGTCGAGACGAGCAACCCTTCGACCTGATGAAACTGAAAGAGGTGACGTGCGTCGACGGCATCTCGCCGATAACATTTCCCCGGTGCCAAGATGGCAACCGGTGGACGGTGTTGCTGCATCGTGCGAATCTGCATCGGCGATGTGTGTGGACGAAGCAGCAAGGTCTTCGTCAGCCAAAACGAGTCGAAGCTTTCGCGAGAGGGGTGATCGCTGGGAATGTTCAGGGCGTCGAAGGTGTAGTAGTCCGGCTCGATCTCCGGGCCAACCACGATGGCGAATCCGAGCGACGAAAAATATGCGCCGATCTCTCGGATAATTCGCCGAATCGGGTTGATCGTCCCTAATGGCGGCTCGATAGCGGGAAACGTGACGTCGATGGCTTGCGCGAGCTCGTCCTCGAAGGCGCGTTCGTCCATGCGTGTACGAGCGGCAGCGAGCTCCTCTTCCATCTTTGCCACGATGTCATTGATGCTCTTGCCTGCCGTTGGTCGCTCGCGTTCGGAAAGCGAACCGACCGTCCGGCGAAGCGCGGTCACCTCTCCGTTGCGGCCCAAGTACGCAACGCGGACCGCATCAAGCGCGCGTTCGTCAGCGGCCGCCGCAATAGCGGTCCCGAATCGGCGATGGAGTTCGTCGAGCTTCCCAGCGAGTTCGTTCATATTCTTTACAAGACGTAACGCCCGGACAAATGAAGACGCCCGGTCTCTACTATACCGGGCGCTTGGCGATAAAAACGTGGACTTTCCGCGTTCAGGTCGTACTCGCGACGGGATGCAACCGTCGGTAGGCGAGATATGCGTCGATGGAGCCCGTTTGGGCGAAGAGCTTCCAGAAGAACTCGGAGGTCATGTACGCTCGGTCTCCTTCTGGGCCGTCGTCCCCCTCCAACGTCGTGGCGGAGGGCGGCCCGTCTCGGGAATGCCGTGAGTATAACATGCGACTTTTGCGACCGGTAGTCTTGACTTTTTGGCTTGTGGATACTGTCTTGACAGGACCCCCCAGAGGCGTCAGCGGCCGCTCGCTTTTTGCGCCTCGTATAGAACGATCGAGCCCGCCACGGCGGCATTAAGGCTTTCCGCGCTCGGCTGCATGGGGATTGCCAGCCGCTGCCCGCAAACCGCCTCCCAGTGGCCCAGGCCGCCACGCTCCTGACCGACGACCACCACGCACCGCGGGGGGCGATTCCACTGCGAGAGGGCGCTTCCATCAGCGGCTAGACCGACGAGCGCGTAGCGGCCGGCGTGGGCTGCCTTCGCCAGCTCATTGGGGTCGGCTAAGGCTACCGGGATCCGAAAAAGTGCGCCCATGGCCGCCCGCACTGCCTTCGGATGGTACGGGTCTGCGCCAAGCCTCCCCACGACCACCCCCCTCGCGCCAAACGCCCAGGCCGAACGCACGAGGGTACCGACATTTCCCGGATCGTTAAGGTCGGCCAGCGCGAGGACGATCCCGTCGCTTGAAAAGAGTTGCGAAAGATCCGCGATCGCCAGCGACGCGATGCCGACGATCCCGCTGGGCGATTCGAGGTCGGAGATCTTCGTCGCGCTGCGCGCGTGCACGATAAACGTGGGAACCCCCAATTCGTCCAGCTCGCGCACGAGCGGCTCGGCATCATAGGCAACCTGCGTCGCGTAGACTTCCTCGATATGCGTACCGCTTTGGTGCGCCTCGGCCAACAGCGTTGGCCCTTCGAAGGCAAAGCGTCCGGTTTGCCTTCGTCCTTTGGGTGTCAACAATGCGCGAATCGCCGTGAGCCTCTCAGCGTGGATGCCTAAACGTACGGCCAACGCCTTCGATCCTTTAGCCCGTGCGCGTCCGCCACCAAGCGCGCGTTGCAATCATGATAATCGCGGCGAGGAACGCCGCGAAAACGATGGCGATCATCGCATTGAAGTGGTGAGGAACGATCAGTTCGTTGAACGCGACAACAAGCGCAACAAAAACCGTCAAGAAGTACGCGAGCCAACCGACTTCGGCGAGAATCGACGTCTTACGGTTCATAACGTTGGTTCCAAATTCAACCTGTAGCTACGAGGCACGAAGCAGCGGTTCCGCTAATCCGGGCACGCATGGACGATCGGCCACAGGTGGAAAGCTCGCAGCGCGTTTTCGAGGGCCCCGTTTTCAGCGTTCGCGTCGACCGATTGCGCTACCCCGACGGTTCGCAACATCGATGTGACGTCATCGAGCATCCCGGTTCTTTTGCAATCATCGCGATGCCGTCGCGCGGCAGTCTCGTGCTGGTTCGCCAGTACCGGCACGCGGCTAGCGCGACACTCTGGGAGTTGCCCGCCGGTTGCGCTGAACCCGGCGAAGTCCCCGAGACGGGGGCCGCGCGTGAGCTGCGGGAAGAAACCGGTCTAAGGGCCGAGCGCCTGACGTCGATCGGCATGTTGTTTGCCACTCCGGGCTTTTGCACCGAGACGATGAACTTTTTTGTCGCGGACGGCTTAACGCAGGGTGAACAAATGCTTGATGAGGACGAGCGCATTGAGGTCGAGGCCTTCACCCTGGATGCGGCTTGGCGCTTGGTCGCTAGCCGAGAGATCGGTGATATGAAAACCGTCCTGGCGCTGCTATGGATGGAAAGCAAACGAGGTGAAGTTGGAGGGCACTTCGGTCGATAGTTAGTTTACGGGTTGTTGCCACCGCGTAGGTAGAGAAACCTACAAACGCGGGGGATTGGCCTTGGAGGGAGTCGTGGAAATACCGCGCGACATCGACGCCGTGCTTAAAAGATTGCTCGATCCGCCTATGGATGGCGGGGATCAGTCAATGCTCGCCCCCGAAGACGAGGCGTATTTGAACTCGTTGATAACGTCCATTCGATCGGGGCGCAGAGCGGTGCTCATCGTTGAAGATGCAGACGAGCGTTTGCGTTACATGTTCAGCAACGCAACACGCGCCGAAGCAATCACGATGTTAGGAAAGGTGGTCGAAGCCACCGGTCGCCGTATCGCAGACGGCGACGACTAGTAATTAATCGACGAGGAGGATCTCGTCGATCTTGTTCTCCTTGGTGACGCCGAACTTGTAGTGATATTGCACGTCGTGAGGAAAGCGCACCAAGAACTCGTATAACGTGTCGTTTCGATTGCTCGTGCTGGATATAGGCACGATCGCTTGTAATTTTCCCAAAGCCGCAAAATCCTCGCGCGCGATCAGCTTATCGGTTAGATACGCACTGAAGTCGGGCGTTAATTGCGTCCGATCGATGTCGCGGCTGGCCAGACGGCCGAGCCATTCTTTGGCTCGTGCCACGATCGCGTTGTCGAGTCGGGCCCTCGCCGGCGGAGCGATCAGGTCGAGGATGCGCGTTGCAATCACTCCCGGCACGGCGATTCGGTCGTCGTGCGAGCCATCGGCGCTGGACAGCACGATGACGGCCAGGTGGTCGTCGGGCAAGATCGCGTTCATCGCCCGGTACCCGTTCATGTCGCTGTTGTACCAAGTGTAAAGTTTACCGCCGCGCCGGTCGATCACCCAGCCCATTCCGTATTGCGTTGGTCCGGCGACGCCGCTAGGAGCGAACATTGCCCTCACCGCATCGACGCGCAGCAGTATCGGCATCTCGATATCCCACTTCGCGAGGTCGTAAATCGACGAAACGATGCCGCGTCCACCGAAAAGCCACGTGCGATCGAGCGGGCGCACCGGTTCGAAACGATTCGATCGCGTGTCGTACGTGTACCCCAGCGCGTGGGACGCCGAAATCCCGCTGTCGCCCGAAACGAACGTGTGATCCATGACGAGCGGAAGGAAGATCTCCTGTTGGAGGTAGTCGGAGAGCGGAACGCCGCTCGCCCTCTCAACGATGAGTCCTGCAACGATGTAGTTGAGATCGTTGTTAGCGTATGTCGAACCAGCGGGCGCGCTCGGCTTCATCTTATTGACGGCCGCCAGCAGATCGTCAACTTTGACCGGACGCGTCTGATCGGTCGGGATGTCGGGAGCCTTGGTGTAATCCGGCAGCCCCGACGTTTGGGACAACAGCTCGCTGATGGTCACGTCGCTTGCGACCGCGCTGATCTCGGGCACGAACCGCACGATCTTGTCGCTGAGCTTGAGTTTACCGTCTTGCTGGAGCATCAATACCGCGGCGGCCGTGAACTGCATCGAGAGAGCGCCGATGGAAAACTCGGTATCCGGATCGACGGTGATGTGCTCGGCGAGATTCGCGTAGCCGAAACCTCGGCTGTAGACGATTCGACCGTCTTCGATGACGCCGATGGCCAGGCCGGGCGTTCGCCCAGCTTGGATTTCATATGCGCCCAGGCGATCGATCCAGTCGGACATCGCGGAGGTGAATGCCGGTTCGCTCGGGCGCCGCTGGGCGGCGGCCGGGGCGGGGATAGCAAGGACGGCGGCCAGTACACAGGCCCAGCGGTTCATGGCTTCAGGATTAGACTAGTAGGCGAGTTGTGCCTCGGCTACCACCGCGTGGCCATCCATGAGGGCGAGCCGGTCCATCCGATGGCTGCGCGGCAGGTAGAGCAGTGCCACGTCCCCGTGCGGGACTGCCGTCCCGAGCATCGTTCGACGCCCATCGTGCATCCAGGCCACTTCGACTGCTTTCGTCGCATGCTCTACGAGGATGACGTACCACGATCCATCGTGTCCGTACATCACGCACGCCATCGAGCCATTCGTCATTGGTGAGAAGTTAGCTAAGCGATGCGGGGCGTTTGCGATTTGGCTGAGGGCTTGGCCGTCGGTGGAGAGCGCGACGTGCATGGCTTGATTCTCCTGCCAAAAATACGCGCCCGGCAAAACAGCCACGGCGATCGCAGCCGCAATCGCTAAAGCCGATGTGGGCCAAGGTGTTCGCGGGCGCAGCGTTCGCATCACACGCGTTTGCAATTGCGCCGGCGCGTCATACTGCGGTTCTAAAGAGGCCATGAGCGCGACGCTCCGTTCGGCCTGAACGAGATGTTGCGCGCAAGCAGCGCAGCTGGACACGTGCCGCTCTACGCCCGTCCGTTCGGCTGATTCGAGCGAACCAAGCGCGTAGAGCTCGGCGAAATCGCCCAGGTGCTGCGTCTCGCTCATCCCGAATCACCTAAAGCGGCGGCGAGCTTTCTCAGCCCCATCGCAATCCTGCTTTTGATCGTGCCCAGCGGCGCTTGCAAGTCTCGCGCAATTTCCGTATGCGTTTTGCCTTCGTAGTAGCTAAGCTCCAGCGGCCGGCGCTGATCGGCCGGCAGTTGGGCCATCGCGCGTCGCAAGCGGTCGCGTTCGATGGGATCTCCCACCTCAAGCTCCTCGTGGCGCGCAGGCTCGGCCGCCAAACGTGTGGCGAGGCGCAAACGGCGCGCCTGCGATCGCTGACGCGAAACCGCTTCATTGCGAACGCAAACCACCAAGAAGCTACGCACCGCGCCGCGCGACCGCGAGTAGGCGCCGGTGGAACGCCAAAGACGTGCGAGCGCATCGTGAACGCAATCGGCCGCTTCCTCCGCATTGCCGAGCACGTTAAACGCCGTCGAATACAACAGCGAACCGTAACGGTTGTATGCTTCTTCGAAAGCCCAACGTTGATGGGCTGCGAAGCCGGCAGAGAGAGCCTCGTCGGCGCCTTCGGTCGATTCGGCCATGAACGCAGACGTTCGACGGGGCAAACACGCAATCACCTCTGAACCTCGGACTAGGTACGATGCGCGGCTCCGTTCGGATGAGCGTGATATGAAATCTGCATGAACGTAAAAGCATTTGCAGCGGCCCCGGTCCAAGTCCCACCCTCTGTGCGACACGCTCGTCGACGGCACTCCCTCGATCAAAGTCAAGGATAACTGCTCGTTCGTCCGCTACAAGCACGAACTAAACGGGCTCGCCGTCGCGGCATGGTGGTCCGTCGGCCCACATTACGATCACCGATGACGGGCCGCGCAACGAGAATTACAGCGGATCGAGCACGTGCAACGTCATCTTCTACGACGGCAGCGATAAGTTCGTCGAGTTCAACGTCTTCATGATGTAGGGGTGCTAACTACTTACCTACGGCCTCTTTTGCGATGGTGAGCAGGGTGCCAAAGGCCTTTTGGTCGCCGACGGCGAGCTCGGCCAGGGCCTTGCGGTTGAGGTTGACGCCCGACTTCTTCAAACCGTTCATGAAGAGCGAGTACGACAAGCCCTCACGCCGGGCTGCCGCATTGATGCGGCTGATCCACAGCGAGCGGAAATCTCGTTTGCGAACGCGCCGATCGCGAAACGCGTACGCCAGCGATTTGAGGAGCGCTTCATTAGCCACCCGATAGTTGCGCCGGCGCGCCGCGCGAAAACCTTTTGCAAGCTTCATCACCTTGCGGCGGTGCTTGATTCCCTGGACTCCACGTTTGATTCTTGCCATGGTGCGAAGCTCTCCCTATACCAAATACGGAATCGTCGGCGCTAGGCGCTTGAGATCGCCTTTGAACGTCGGTTGATCTTTGCGAAACTTGCGCTTGCGCTTGCGTGTCTTCTTACTCAAGATATGGCCGCACCCGTCGAATTGATGACGGTGCAGCACTTTTCCGGTCGCCGTTACTTTGACGCGCTTGGCGGTTCCACGATGGGTTCGTATTTTAGGCACTGGCTCGCTCCTTTGCAATGGTGAACTTCGGTGGACCCGTCGGCGTCGCGCGCGGCGCCAAAATCATGAACATGTTCTTGCCTTCCAGTCGCGGCTCGCGCTCGATCGTAGCCAGCGGGGCCATGTCCTCGGCCATTCGGTCGAGCAGGCGCCGCCCAAAAGCGGTGTACGTGATTTCTCGTCCGCGGAACATAATCGTGACCTTTATCTTGCTACCGTCCAGCAACAACCGTTCTGCCATACGCGCTTTCGTCTCGTAGTCGTGAGTCTCGATCTTGGGACGCAGCTTAACTTCCTTGAGCTCAAAGTGACGCTGTTTCTTGCGAGCGTCCTTGTCTTTCTTCGATTGCTCGTATTTTAAGCGGCCGTAGTCGGCGATCTTACAAACCGGCGGCTGCGCCGTGGGTGAGACTTCGATCAGATCCAGTCCGGCACTCCGCGCCCGCGAAAGGGCGTCTTCCGTCGGCAGGATACCGAGCTGCTCGCCGTTCTCGTCGATGACGCGAACCGAGCGAATGCGAATCTGATCGTTGACGCGGAGCGGTCGTGCTATGGCTTATCCTCCTAAAACAAAAAATGGCGTTGCCGAAGCAACCCCACTGCGCGCAACCCTGCCGTCGGGCCCTCCAGTGAAGAACCGGATCGCCCGCAGGCATCCGGTGAGCGACGCCGGCCGTCCCGGCCTCGCTACTTCGGCTCGCAAACCATATCACAGCGGGGAGGGGGAGTGTCAAGGAGCCATCGGAACGTCAATGAGCGACCGGAGTCTGCAGGTGAGCGATGGCGTCCTCAAAGCGCGTCAGAAGAAACTCGATTTCCTCGTCATTAATGACAAGCGGCGGCGCTATGCGCAAAACGCTCTCGCGCGTATCCTTCGCAGCAACTCCGCGTTCGAGCAGAGCCTGCGAGAGGCGGCGTGCCGGCACCGCGAGTTGTACGCCGATGAGTAATCCTCGTCCCCGCACCTCTTCGATCAGCGGTGACGCAATCGATTGCAAACCCTCCATGACTTTACCGCCGGCAGAGCGAGCGCGCGCGGGAAGCTTTTCGTCAACGATGACGTCGATCGCCGCTTCGGCCACCGCGCTTGCAAGGGGGTTCCCCCCAAACGTACTGCCGTGATCGCCCGGCCGAAAAAGGTTCATCAGCTCTTCGTTGGCAAGACAGGCAGAAACCGGATAATACCCGCCGCCCAACGCTTTGCCGACGATGAGGACGTCCGGTTTGATTCCGTCGTGGTCGCATGCAAAGAGATCGCCGGTTCGGCCCAGCCCGGTTTGAATCTCGTCGGCAACGAACAGGACGTTGTTTTCGCGACATAGCGCACGCACGCGTCGTAGAAAGCCCGGCGGCGGCACGTTGACGCCACCTTCACCCTGGATTGGTTCGACGAGCACGGCGCACGTGTTCGCGTTGACGGACCGTGCTAGTGCCTCGGCGTCGCCGAACGGGATCGCAACGAATCCCGGCGTGAACGGCCCGAAATCCTTGCGATACTCCGGCGTCGTGCTCGCACTGATTGCCGACATCGTGCGACCGTGGAAGTTGTGGTCGAACACGATGATTTCCGCAGCGTCGGCCGGCACGTGTTTGACTTCATAGGCCCAGCGGCGCGCGAGTTTTATTGCCGTTTCAACCGCCTCGACGCCGGTGTTCATCGGTAGTGCAACGGAATATCCGCACAGTCGCGTAAGTTTTTCAAGGAAGCCCGGCAAACGATCGTTGCGCATCGCGCGCGACGTTAGCGTGACCCTTTTCGCCTGTTGCGCGAGCGCGGCGGCAATCCGCGGATGGCAGTGGCCTTGGTTGACCGCGGAGTAGGCACTAACGCAGTCGAGGAATCGATTTCCATCCGTGTCCCATAGCCAAACTCGTTCCGCTCGCTCAACGACGAGATCGAGCGGGTGATAGTTATGTGCCCCGTAGCGTTCCTCGGTCGCGATGAGCTCGCGGGTCCGTTGCGAAAGGTCTTGCATCCGTCCTGCCTTAAGGACGCCTCGCTTGACTACCTTTTCGCAGGGTTTGGCGCAGCTCTTGGCTCGCGATCACGATCGCGTCGGCGACAAAGGACGCACGATTGCGCGCGTGCACGCCGAGCGGCGTCCCCGTGCCATCGTTTTGCTGCACGGGATGACCGCTAGCCCCGCGCAATTCGACCGGTTCGCGAGCGAGCTTTTCGAGCGCGGTCACAACGTGCTCGTTCCGCGCTTGCCGCGGCACGGCCACGCGGATCGCTTGTCGCCGGCTCTGGAACGTCTTCGGCCCAGCGATCTCTACGCAGCCGGCGCAAACTACGTTGAGATCGCACGTGAGTTGGGCGAACGTGTGACGGTGGCCGGATTCTCGTTTGGCGGTTTGCTGGCAGCTTGGATTGCTCAGCATCATGAGGTCGATCGTGCGGTGGTGATCGCTCCCCTCTTAGGCGTAGCGTGGGTTCCGGGACGTTTTATAACGGCGGTCGCGGAAGCTCTGCTTCGCCTTCCCAACCGTTTCCATTGGTGGGATCCGCTTCTGCGCGAGAAACAGCTGCCGGCGCACGGTTACCCACGGTACTCAACCCACGCGGTGGCACACGCTTTTCGGCTTGCAAGCCAGGTATTGCGCGACGCGCACCAGGCGGCACCTCTCGCGCGCGAAGTCGTCCTCGTTGCAAACTCAGCCGAATCGACGGTCGATAACCGTGCGATCGCGCGTCTCTACCGTGCCTGGCGAACGAACGCGCCGCAGTCGATCGAATTCGTCATGCTCGAAGGGTTGCCGCGATCACACGACATCGTCGAGCCATTGCATTACCGTGACTTGGCTAATCGCGCCTATCCGTTCTTGTTGAGTGCCATCGATCCGGAATCCGCCGTCGAATGAGCGTCAATCGTTGCCCCTGGGCAGTATCGGTCGAAATGATTGCCTATCACGATGAGGAATGGGGACGCCCTTCGCACGATGACCGGCATCTCTTTGAGATGCTCGTGCTCGAGGGAGCACAAGCCGGTTTGAGCTGGACGACGATCCTGCGCAAACGGCCGGCATATCGCAAAGCTTTCCTCTCGTTTGATCCAAGTAGGGTCGCGCGTATGACCAAACGCAACGTGCAAACGTTGATGCGGGATGAGGGCATCGTCCGCAATCGTGCAAAGATCGCGTCGGCGATCAACAATGCCCGATCGGTTGCAGCGGTGCAAAACGAGTTTGGCAGTTTCGACCGATTCTTATGGCGGTTCGTCGACGGAAAACCGATCGTCAATCGGTGGCGGTCTGCAAAGCAAGTTCCCGCCTCGACCGCGCGCTCCGTAGCAATGAGCAAGGAGTTGCGCCGGCTCGGATTTTCCTTCGTCGGGCCGACGATTTGCTACGCGTTCATGCAGGCCGTCGGCATGGTGAACGATCACGTTCTTTCATGTGCGTGGCATGATCGCGTTACCCGCTAGCCATCCGGCGAGCGAATACGCGGATGCGTTAAAACGCGCTCGCGCGTTCATGGCGCTCGACGACGACTCCATCATGCCACGCGCGCGAACGAAACTCCTGGACCACGGCGCTCGCACGTCGCTTGCGGTCGTGCTTTTTCACGGTATCACCAACAATCCGGTGCAGTACGAGTTGCTAGCACCGATGGTGCATGAGAAGGGTGCAAACATTTTCGTGCCCCGGATGCCAGAGCACGGCGATCGCGATCGCATGACGGATCGTCTTGCGGGACTGACCGCGGAGACGTTGCTGGCCAGTGCTAACGAGGCCGTCGATATCGCTTTTGGATTGGGAGAAGCCGTCGCCGTGCTCGGCATCTCGATGGGCGGCTCGTTAGCAGCGTATTTTGCGCAATATCGTTCGGTGCGCATTGCCGTACCCGTGGCTCCCGATTTTGCGTTGTTACAGCTGCCCTACGGCGTCAGCCGCCTCTTTGCGTCGATCTTCAGAATGCTGCCGAACGTCTTTTTTTGGTGGGATCCGCGTACGCGCGGCGCCCAGCGACCATTGACGGCATATCCGCGGTGCCCCACCCACGCGCTGATGCAAACGTTGCGCGTTGGTGACGACGTGCACGCGGCTGCGAAAACCCGTAAGCCATTGGCAGCGCGCATCATCACGATCGTCAATCGCTGCGATGGGGCCGTCAACAACGAGGTCACCGCAGAGGTTTGCGCCGAGTGGACCAGCTGGAACGGCGTTGAATCGAGATACGTCGAGCTGCGCAACCTTCCAGAAAATCACGACATTATAGACCCGCAGAACCCGCTGGCTCGCACTCAGCTGGTCTATCCGAAGCTCTTGGAGGCGTTGAGCCTGTCGTGAACACCAAAAGGAAGATGCGGGCGGCGCGCGTGCCATCCGCAACCGATCACCGGCTGGGACTCGTTGAGCTCGAGTTACCCGAACCGCCGCCCGGCTCGGTACGCATACGCGTGGAGGCCTGCGGCATCTGTCATAGCGATTCGATAACCGTTACCGCGTCGTGGCCGGTCGTCACGTATCCCCGCGCGCCGGGCCATGAAATCGCGGGCACGATCGACGCGGTAACCGACGGGGTTGTTGGATGGACCGTCGGCGACCGCGTCGGCGTGGGATGGCATGGCGGGCATTGCGGTCATTGCGATCGTTGCCGCCGCGGTGATTTTCTGACCTGCCGCTACTTGCGAGTTCCGGGAATGGCCTTCGACGGCGGTTACGCGGAATACATCGTTGCACCGGCATCGGTGCTCGCGCGCATTCCCGCTGCGCTGACGGCGGCGGAAGCGGCTCCCCTCATGTGCGCCGGCGTCACTACCTTCAACTCGCTGCGTCATAGCAGGGCACGTGCCGGCGATCTCGTTGCGGTGCTCGGCGTCGGAGGCCTCGGACACCTTGGCGTTCAGTACGCCGCGAAGATGGGTTTCAATACCGTTGCAATCGCCCGCGGTCGGGACAAAGAACCGATCGCGCGCGAACTCGGCGCCGCGCATTACATCGATAGCAATGCCGCCGACGTCGGCGCGGAGCTCAAGAAGATGGGCGGAGCAACGGTTGTGTTGTCGACGGTTACTTCCGCGCAGGCGATGGCGCCGGTGATGAACGGTCTTGCAATTGATGGGGAGCTGATCGTGCTCGGAGCGTCGCACGAACCCTTACCGCTCAACACGGCGGCGATGATCGGCGGTCGCAATGCGGTCAGGGCGTGGGCGTCGGGAACCTGCGTCGATTCCGAAGACACGATGAACTTTAGCGTGCTCGCCGGCGTTCGGCCGATGATTGAAACGATGCCGTTAGAGCGCGCGACGGACGCGTACGAGCGAATGCTCAGCGGCGCGGCGCGTTTTCGGATGGTCCTAACGCACGACTAAATGTAGTGCTTGAGCTGCGGCCACAGGGCCGCCAGCGGCATGCGAATGCCGGTGCATACCATGATCGGGACATTCTGCTCGAACGAAATTACCCATGGCGGATCGAAGCGTGCGGCGAGCCGCGACGACCTGAAGAGATGCTCCGAAGCTCCACAATCACCGTGAACGTCGATGACGACGTTGCCGCTGTAGCCGTGCGTACCCCAAAGCCAGTAGTTGTTATGTCCCGAGAGCGCCGGCGGCAGCCCGTACGACTTGCCGAAGAAATCGATCGCAGCCGCTTCGCCGTAGTTGTTCGTGACGATAGCCGCTTGCGCGCGTTGGCCGGGTGGAAGTCCATCATAGACGCGAGCGACGGTTGCCGCCAGCTCCGGCCAGCCGTGCATGTCCGCCCAATCCGTGGGCAAAGCGGCGCTCTGATTGTGTTCGGTCGCCATCGTGGATTTGCCGATGTGCAAGACCTCGCTTACCCACGTGGTGTAATCGACCATTTGTTGCTCGCCTAAGATCGGCAACGTAAAGGGAAGGAAGAATAGGCCCGCCGCGATCATCAGCGGAACGAGTGCTGCTCGCACGAACCTTGCAGGCTGCGTCCAGCGTTCGATCGCGACGCCCCCGGCGGCAATTAGGATAGGATAGACGTCGCCGGGATAGTAATGCTTTCCGTGCGTCACAATCATCAGCCCAATAAGGATGAGATACGTGTAGCCTAAAAAACGCGTCGTGGCATTGCGCAATAGTTCGATCAAGCCGACGATCCAGATCGGCGAGAGAAAGAGATTGGTCACGAGCAGTTGCTGAAAGAGATAGAGGCCCGGACCCACGATGACGTTCTTTCCGTTTTGCCCGTTTCGGAGCAGCTCGTACATCGGAAATCCGTGACTCGCTTGCCAAGCGAAGTTCGGCAGCGCGATCGCCACCGCGAGCGCGACCCCGCCTGCAAACCAAGGCGTACGCATGACTCGCCGCTGTGGCGTCAGCAATAGTCCCGCTACCAGAGCGGCCGCGAAGAACAAGACGCTGTATTTGCTCTCGAGACTGACGCCGATCGTTGCTCCGGCCACGAGCCAAAGGCGCGGGCACTCACCTTTGACGATCCACAAGACGCAAAGCGCGACGAACGGCCACAACGCCAAGCCGACCATGTCGGGCCCGACCTTCGCACCGAACGCCATCAGGACGCTGGCGAAGAGGTACGTCAGAAACGCGACGATTTCGGCGAACGTGCCTCCACCGAGCTCGAGAACGAGCAGACAGGTAACGTATGCACCGGCGGCGGCAAAGAGTGCCGGAATCGCACGCAGCAGGAAGAGGGAGTGTCCGAAGAGCTGCGATCCCGCCGCGAGCAGCGGCGTAATCGGAGGCTGATCGACGTATCCCCACGCCGGATGGAAACCGCAAATGATGAAGTAGAGCTCATCGCGGAAGAACCCGTAATGCGGGTTGCCGATTAAATGCACCACCAGCGTGACAAGCGCGGCAGCAATCGGGACCTTTAGTTTCAGCGAACTGCCGATGCTGGTGAGATTCTCCCGGTGCCGGAGTCGAACCACTTCACGGGCTGTAGATGCCGTTTGACAATGGTGAGCACACGCTCGAAGTCGATCGAGCTGACCGTCGATCGCGGTACGATGAACGGCATTTTCGAAAGGAAGATGAGCACCTCTGGAAGCACGACGTAACCATCGTATTGGTCCCAGCTAACTTCTTTTCGTTGTGCCGAATTATACCAGGACAAGCCGGTAGACGAGACGGTGAGGGTCGTCGGACCCGCTGCCTGAGTTCGTCGCCACGCACGACCGGGCAAGGTTGACAGCAGCCAGGCCCTATGGATGATGAAGCCTACCACCCAGACCATAGCACCGACGCCGCGTCCCGACAGATAATTCCATCGCTGATGGATGAAGCCGCTCCAGTGATCGGCGATCTGATCGAACAGCAGAAAAATTATAATGGCCGGCACAACGATTCCAAAGAGCATCGCTCCTTGGGACTTCCGATCGTGTATGTACAGCCAGGACGTTGCAGCCCGCAATTCCTGGAGCGAGGCTTGACACGTTACGGTGACGGCGTCGGAACCGGCGTCGCTTGTCGCGTTCATTTAGCAAGTCTTTGATTCGCCCGCTAAGCGGGCCTGCCGTCGCTAGGTTGGGTCGAAGGCGCCGGTGAGAATCATCTGCTCGGAAAGCTCGCGCGCTCTGCGATACCGCTCGCGTTCCGTATCGGAGCTCTCCGGCGGCAACTCGCGGAGAATACGATCGAGCTCTTCGTCGAACATCGCGCCGATCGAAGACGGCGTATACGGCCCTGGATAGCGCAGGCGCTGTGCGATCATCAGGCGGTAGATGCGATCGGTCGCAAGATCTTCCATGTAGCCGTCGAGCAGGCTCGCGCCCTTACCGTCCAACACGCCCTTTCGATACCGGATCACGGTGCGCACGGCAGCGCGGGTTCCCTCCAGTGACGTCGCTCCCACGCCTTTGGGCGAGGGTCGCAAATCTGGATGAAGATCGGTTAACGTGGGGCGGTTCTCCAGCTGATTCGGGTATGGAAACTGCGCGACCGTCACCGCATTCTGGTCCGGATGACCGGTCCACGCGCCGTCCATCAAGCACGCCGCTTCGTTTTTCTTATCGCGTTCGAGCACGGAAAGTGCGCGCGCGTTGAGTTCGGGATCCTCACGGCTCGGATAGAGCGCGGTCATCCCGCCAATCGCGAGCGCACCGTGCTTGTGCGTGATCTCCGGCAAGAGCGTGCGCACGCGTTGAAAGAAGGGCACGTCAATTGGAATCGTGTTGCGATCGGGCAGCAGCCAGTCGGAGTCGTTGAGGTTGAAGTGGATGAGGCTTGCCATGTAGTCCCAGCGCCCGAGATTCAGTCCCAGGATGTAATCGCGGAGATTGAAGAGGAACTCTTCCATCTCGTAAGCGACGGGATGCGATTCGACGAGCGCCATCGCTTTGATTGAGTCGCTTTGCCAGCCCTTCGCGGAAACGAGGGAATCGAAGACCTCTTTCCACCACAGTGCTTCTTCGGCTGATTCCGATTTTGGAATGTAGATGCACAATGGATGTTTGAGGCGGTCATAATCGATGCGAAAGGCAAGCAGCGCGACGTCGAATAGCGACGCGCTGGTGAGCTGCTCGTCAACCACTCCACCTTGCGAAAGATGCAGCCCGCGAACGCGGTTCCACACCACCGTCTCGCTCGGGCGGATGCCGACCGCCGCGCCTCGCTTATCATCTTGATAGGTCAGTGCGCCGTACAGCGCCGCGACGATGTTCTCGTGGCCGAGCATCAAGTGTTCCCAGGTGTTGGCCATCGAGTCTTCGAGGTCGAGCATGACCCCGGGCGCGCCCGAATTCAGCATCTTCACAACCAGCTCCGCATCGTCGGCCGGACCGGTCATCTGATTGCGTTGATCCCGACACCATGACGGCAACTCGATTCCCCAATGCGTGGTCGTCGCCGCCGACGGCGGCAAATACGACGGCATGTATCCTTGATGAGCGCGCGCAAGGCGCTTGGCTCGGATGCGTGCGAGGCGTTGCTGTTCTTGCGTAAAACGTTCGTGCAGCGGTCGGTAGAACTCGGCAAAACCGCTCGGTAAATCGCGCGCGAGCGCAAATCCGGCCGGTGCGACGTTCACGCGCTACACCACCGCGGTGTGCTGCGCTTTACCGTTTTCGTAAAACTGTTCGGCTTCGGTTGATCCTTTCAGCGCGGTCGTCGAAGCGCGACCCTCGCTGACGATGTTTGCGACTTCGTCGAAATAGCCGGTTCCGACTTCACGCTGGTGGCGCGTCGCCGTGTACCCGAGCAGCTCGCCCGCAAACTCGTGCTCCTGGAAATCGGCGTACGCGCTCATGCCGCGCTCCTGGAAGTCCTGCGCCAGCGTGAAGAAGCTGTAGTTGAGCGCGTGAAACCCGGCCAATGTAATGAATTGGAACTTGTAGCCCATCGCGCCAAGCTCTTCGCGAAAGGTTGCGATCGATCGTTCGTCAAGCTTCTTCTTCCAGTTGAACGAGGGCGAACAATTGTAGGCGAGGAGTTTTCCAGGAAATGCCGCGCGTATCGCTTCGGCGAAGCGGCGTGCTTCTTCGAGGCTGGGCTCAGAGGTCTCCATCCAGATGAGATCCGCATACGGCGCATAGGCAAGGCCTCGCGCGATGCACGGCTCGATGCCCTTGCGCGTAACGAAGAATCCTTCAGCCGTTCGCTCGCCCGTGATGAATTCGCGATCTACCGGATCGACGTCGCTCGTGATGAGCGTTGCGGCATTCGCGTCGGTGCGGGCGATGACGATCGTCGGAACGTCGAGAGCGTCGGCGGCAAGTCTAGCAGCCAGCAGGTGACGCACGGCTTGTTGCGTCGGAATGAGCACTTTTCCGCCAAGGTGTCCGCATTTTTTCTCGGAGCTGAGCTGATCTTCGAGGTGAACTCCGGCCGCGCCGGCTTTGATCATTGACTTCATCAACTCGAAGACGTTGAGCGGGCCGCCAAATCCGGCTTCCATGTCGGCGACGATCGGCAAATACCAATGCGCTCCGCCGCGTCCTTCGAGCGACTCGATTTGATCCAAACGCGCGAACGCATTGTTGATGCGTTCGACGAGCATCGGCACGCTGTTGACGGGATAAAGGCTTTGATCGGGATATACCTGACCGGCGGAGTTGGCATCGGCTGCGACCTGCCATCCGCTGCAATAAGTTGCCTTGAGCCCCGCACGCGCGGCTTGCACCGCTTGATTTCCCGTCAGCGTTCCCAATGCGGTCGTCGGCTTCGGCTGCTGCAACAGATCCCACAAGCGTTGCGCACCCATGCGCGCCAGCGTCTGCTCGACCACCACGCTCCCCGCGACGCGTTTGACGTCTTCTGGCTGGTACGGTCGCTGGATCCCCTTCCAACGAGCGTCCGAAGCCCACGCCTGCGAAAGACGCTGGGTGCGATCGTTCCTGCTCACGTTTGAACTCCTCCGGAGGATGGATCGGTCTGGCACCATCATTGGACCGATGCATTGGATGGGTCATTTAAAACCGTTGGATGGTCTATACCCTGTATAGCTTCCCTTGTATCAACTTGTCAACCGGGATCGCTCGTCGCGCAACATCCTGTTGCGCTCCTGCTCGTGGCTCGGATCACAATTTACATTTCACGAGATCGATGAAGCCTTTGCTGAGCTTGGGCTTTCCGACCGGCATGTAGTTACCCGCGACCCAGAAGTCGCTCGTTCCCTGGAGAGCAGCAATCGCATCGAGGCCGATGCTGCCCTTGCCGAGATTCGGCGGTCGCATCTTGGTCCAGCCGACACCGTTGTATCCCAACGCGTACGGCGACTCGACGTTATTCGTATCCAAGTAGCCCCCGACCGCGATAGCACCGGCTTTGGGCGAATACGCGACGCCAGTGAGGAACGATTCCTTGCCGAGATGCGGAGTGGACTGAATCGAAAACGATTTCCCATCATAGTGCTCGATCAACGATTGGTCGGAGCTGGTTCCGACCTGGCTGAAGCCTATGCCGAGTAGATCCTTCCCTGCGAAGCTGAAGCTATTGAGGATCGTGGTTGTCGCGCCCTGGGGCTTTTCCGTTTTCACGTACGTCCATGGCGCCTTCGTGTCCTGGCGCACGAGTAAGTCCGTTATCTCCACGTGAAGCACGTCGCGATTATCCATGATGTATGTCATTGGCGGGTTGACCGGGGCGCTCAAGAAGGCGACGGCGGAAAGGGTGCAGTGCTTGCTGTCCGGTCCGCACAGACCATAACGCCCCGGACTTTCCGGCGTCCACTTCTTGCCGTCCCAGTTTTCGATCAGGCTGAGAGGGTTGTCGTTCGCATCGAATATCCGGCCAACTGCAGTCGCGTAGGTCGTCGAGTACGCGGCTACGCTCGACAGAAGGGCGCCGTGTGGAAACGTCGGACTCTTGACGATGCTCCACTTCATGCCGTTCCAGTGGCTGATCAATGGCTGCACCATGCTCTGAGAGGCTGCGTAATAGCCGACGGCCCATGCATCCGTACGCGAGTACGGGCCGATGGCTACGACATCTTCGGAAATGTTGCTCACTACCGGAAAGGGTGTTTCGCGCCAATCATGTCCTTCGGGATTCCAGCGCAGCATGTACGGCTCGGTTCCGCCTTTTTCGTAGCCGGCCGCCCAAGCGTACTCATCGTCGTATGAGTACGAGGAGCTTGAGCTGTCGTAATCGTCGCCGACTGCAATCGTGAAAAACCCTGAACCCGGTCGCTCGTCTTCGATTTGTGCGGGAGTCCACGTGCACGACGGAGCGCGCGGCGCGTAAAACGCAGCCGCCGGCGAATACGCTGGCGGAAGCGTTGTTCGCCCTCCCGCACAAGCGACGCTCATCACAAGCAGTCCAGTAATTAATGCGAGTCGGAAAAGGCGATAATGGCGTTCCATGCGCTCCTCCTATTCCTTCACTTCAAATATTACATGGTATTCATCGAGTTTGGCGACTTTTCGCGTTGTAGGAATAGCTGCTTCGTCGTGTGGATCGGCGAGGATGAAGACGGGACGAGTTTTGGCCCATTGCAGGTATTGCGGCAAATGCGCGTCGTCCCAACCCGAGACGATGATCCGTTGCGCGAGCGAGCCGTCCACGTATGCACCGTATGCGAGCGACGTGGCGTCGAGCCAGGTGACGAGCACGATGCTGCCCGGCGGAACGTAACGCCGTACGCCGTTGATGATCCAGCGCCCCCCTT
This sequence comes from Vulcanimicrobiota bacterium, assembly GCA_963752765.1. GTDB lineage: Bacteria > Vulcanimicrobiota > Vulcanimicrobiia > Vulcanimicrobiales > Vulcanimicrobiaceae > JAFAHZ01. Next base: position 41,157 of record CAVVZD010000003.1, on the reverse strand, counting down.
CGTTGGGCGGATGGTAAAAGGCCCCCGTATTTGCCGCGATTGCAAATGCCGTTCCGGCAGCGAGAAATGCGATAAGGGCCGTTTGCAGCAACAGCGCTCGCCAGCCAGCAGCGTCGCGCGGAGCGAGCGCTCCGAGTAGTGGAACCGTGAGCCACAGGGCCAAAAGCCGGTACCGGCCGACATCGCTCTCGTTCGGATACGTCACTGAAAAGGCGAGAGCCGTGGTACAAGCGATGCAGAGGAAGAGCGTAATGCGCCAATCGCGCCTCCACGCCTGTGCGACGCCGGCGAGAGCCAAAACGAGCACGAACGCACCGAATTGTTCGTGGAGGCCATTGAGAAATGCCCAGAGCGCGTCTTGGACGTGCACGGGGTTCATCGATGCGAGGAAATAGTGTGGGGCGTCAAATTCGCCGCCGGTGAGATCGAGCAACAACCCGCCCGGCGTGCTCGGATTATGGTAGTTCCAAAAAATTCCACCGTTGCTGCCCAGCGCCACCGTTGGATCCAAGTGGTGTGCGAGGATGTACGCCGATCGCAGCGGCAGGTAAAGGTAAAGGGCCAGCCCGAGGGCAGTTAATGCGAGGGAACTCGCTACGAGGCGCAACGGTGGTCTTCGTTTCGCTACGATTGTGCCCACGGCGAAGCCGGGCAATAACCAGACCGCGTTAGGATGAGCCGCCAAAGCAAGCCCGTACAGCGCAAATGCTGCGGCGAACCATCCTCCGGCGCCGCCCTTCATCCACCGCACAAACGCATAGATCGCGAACGCTTCGAATGCCACCGCAAGGTCTTGAGCTTCGGCGCGGCTTGCATGCGACCAAACATCTTGCGTGAAGGCGTACCATAGCGTGGCAAAAAGCGCGACGAGCCGCGCGGCACCGAGTTCGAGGGCCACGGCGTATGCGGTTGTTGCTGCCAGCGCAATCGTGAGTCCGCTGAACGCATTCATGCGAAAGGCCACCGAATCGACGGCGACGACGTGCGACCACACGAAACCCAGCAAAACAAAGAACGGAAAACCGGTTGGGTGACAGATGCCTAAGATGTACGGAACCCCTTGGAACTCGGCCGTGTCCCACGAGCCCGGCTCGTGTGACACGCTCGCGATGTAGACCGCAAACGGGATGAGAAAAGACGCGACGTCGCAAAGCGCGGCCGCAATACGCGCTGCGCGCGTCATACCAAGGTTGATTGTGGTAGAGGCGGACGCGTCGAGAGGTCAGGCCGCACGTCGACATAGTTCTCGATCGCGCGCTCCATCAATTGCAAGGCGAAGTCAAGCTGCGGATCTTTGTTGTCGCGATAGTCGTGAGGCGCGACGTCGATGTCATAGTCCGGGTCGGTTCCGTAGTTTTCGACACCCCAGCCGACGTCGGTGAACCAGAACGAGTACTCCGGTTGGGTCGTAAGCGTGCCGTCAACCAAATGATGGTAGGGATCGATTCCGATGACGCCTCCCCAGGTGCGCTTTCCAACGAGCGGTCCAAGTTTATACAGCTTGAAGCAATGGCTGAAGATGTCGCCGTCGGAACCCGCAAATTGATTCGTCACCGCGACGATGGGGCCGCCGACCGATTCCGGAGGGTATGGAATCGGCGCGCCGTATCGAGGCGCGTCGTAGCCAACTCGCTTACGAACCAGCTTCTCGAGGAGCAGCGGCGAAACATGGCCGCCGCGGTTGTAGCGAACGTCCACAATGAGACCTTTGCGGTCGAACTCGCTTAAGTAACCGCGGTGGAACTCGGAAAAACCCCAAGGGCCCATGTCGGGAACGTGCAAATAGCCGACGCGTTCTCCGGAATGCTCGTGAACGTAGCGACGGTTCGCTTCGACCCACGCACGATAACGCAACGCTGCCTCGCTCTCGAGCGCTTTTACCAAAATGGTCCGCTCTTCGCCGTTTCGAGCGATTAAGGTAATGGAGACGTCGCGACCGGACGTGTTCACCAGCAGATGTTCGGGCGATACGTCCTCTGACAGCCGCCTCCCGCCGATCGCCACGATCACGTCACCCTCTCGCACGTCGTTTCCAGGCTCCGCGAGCGGAGAATCGCTGTCGCGATTCCACGAGTCGCCGCGATAGATGCGCTCGATCCGGTAGCCGTCTCGTTTCGAGTCCCAGACAAGGTCCGCGCCGAGAAATCCGCGCTGGTACTGTGGTGGAACGCGATAGTCGCCGCCGTATTCGTACGCGTGCGAGGTGCCCAGCTCACCCTGCATCTCCCAAATGATGTCCGAGAGCTCGCCGCGGGTGCGCACGCGGGGCAAAACCGACTTGTAGCGCTCGTAGACGCGATTCCAGTCGACGGCGTTCATATCTTCGACCCAGAACTGCTCGGTTTGCAGTCGCCACGCCTCGCGATACATTTGCGCCCATTCGTCGCGCGGAAAGATTTCAACGCTCGCCCTATCGAGATCGATCCAGCCGCTCTTACGGCCCGGTTCGTTGTTCGGTTTCTGCTCCTCGCCTTCTTCGGGAAGATCCATGAGAGCATCGATTGCGCGCAAGCGGCCCTCGAAGCGATACACGAGCGTACGCACGTCGTTGCCGATGTGGATCTCGTCGCACTCCGATGCAATGGTGGCGAGGCGTTGCTGTTCGAAGTCGAAGGCCTGCAGTATTCCATGCACGTCGTCTTCGCGATCCTCGCGGCGCACGGGTTTAATCCCCTTGACGGGAAAGCGCGTGAAGAGCACTCGATCGCGCGTTGCGACAATTTGATCGTACTCGCCCTCCTCGACCGGAAACCCGAGCACGCGGCCGCTGATGCCGTCGAAATCGATCTCAACCTCGACGTGCTTTTTGACTTTCCTGTCGTCACTGCGTTCCCGCTCGTGATCGCGATGAATCGGCTTGGGCGGAGGAACGAACGGCGACGGGACGTCGCTGCGCAGCGTTACGACGAACGGGCGGCTGGCTTGCGGGAAACTCATGTCAAACGACAGCGCATCGTAGACGGGATTGAAATCGCGAGATGATATGAAGTAGAGGTACTTTCCGTCGGGATCCCATGCCGGGGACTGATCGGTGCGTAACGCCGGGGTCACGTCGTGCACTTTGCCCGATCGCACCTTCGCAATCCGAATCATGGACGTGCCATGCGCCGGCCACCAAACGTAGGCGAGATAACGTCCATCCGGCGAAAAGACCAAGTCTCCAATTCGGTGGGATGGGCACGTGTCGATGGTTCGGACTTTTTCGTCGGCGACGTCGAGCAAGCATAACTCGTGCCTATGATTCGCGAACGCGACGACGTCGGCGGTGGGCGAACAGGCAAGATCGGTGACACGTCCGATGTCGCCGCTGGTAAGGAGCTTCGGCTCCTCCGAAAGCCCCGCGGAGTACACGGCAATCTGCTCGTAGCCGTTCGCGTCGGTGACGCAAACGAACCGGCTGCCGTCATGCAGCCATTGCGTTAGGCGCACGCGCTCGCGACTGCCCAACCCGTGGTGCAGCACGGCCCCCTCGAAAAGCGGCATCGTAAATGCTTGTCCTCGGGCAACGAAGACGAGTCGGGTTCCATCAGGATGAAGGGCGAAGTGTTCGAGCGATTCGGATGCATTTTCGAACCGGCGAGCCGCCTGCGGGGCTGATGAATGCGTTTCAATCTTGACTCGCCGGCCGCGCTGTTCCGCGACGTCGAAGCATGCAATCTCTCCACCCGCGGAGTAAACGATTCGCCGGCCATCGGTAGATGGAAAACGCGCGTAGTGCTCGGTTTCCTGCGTATGGCGCTCAACACCGCTACCGTCAAGCGTGCATGAATACACGTTGCCGATGCCTTCGTGATCGGACAAGAAAAAGATTCGGTCCCCAATCCACATCGGCCAGCACGGATTTCCATTCGACAGCGGCAAGCGGCTGAAGACTCCGCCGCCCGTTGTATCGATCCAAATCTCCCCCGCCGTGCCGCCGCGGTAACGCTTCCAGCGGGCCGGGTCGTAGGCGTTGCGACCGATTGCCATGCGCCCTTGCGGTCCAAAAGTAACGGCGCGCGCGTGGCCGAGACGCAGTTCTCGCGCGGCTCCATTGGGCTGCGCGCTCACGGCGAAAAGGCGCGTCTCACCTTCGAACCACGCGACCGGATTTGCCGTGAAATAAATCTCGTTGCCGGCCTCGCTCCAGCCGCAGACCGCTGCTTGAGTTGAGCCAAGGAAGGTCAGCCGCCGTGGCTCACCGCCCTGCGTGGGCATGACGTAGACTTCGGGGTTGCCCTCATCGGTAGAAATGAAGGCGATCCGGCGCGCATCGGGCGAGAGTCGCGGAAACGTGCACGTGCCGAAACTGGTCGTGAGCCTGGTGGCGGCTCCGCCATTGACCCCAGCGCTCCACAGGTCGTCTTCACAGACGAACACGATGAAGTCGCCGGCGATTGTCGGGTAGCGGTAATATCCTTGGTTCATCGTCGAGAACGGGAGGTTAGGGGCCGTGCGGCAGAGCGCCTCCGGCGCGCAGCAGCCGCATCAGCGTGGCGTTGAGCTCTCCAGCGTTGATCAATTGAATGGAAGGCGGCACGAGGGTCGGGGTACGCGTTCTCGATTCAAAGGGGAGCACCGGACCCCCGGCGGCAAACTCCGTCGCCCCTTCACCGGCAACGCTTCGGAAGAGAAGCTCGGCACCTAACGCGTTCGCCCATCCGAACTCCGAACGCGTGTAGCGCCAGTAGGCATCCGGATAGAAGCTTTCGTGAATCAATCCGCTTTCGCCGTCGGTTTCGGCCAGCGTCGTTATCGCGACCGCGACCTCGAGCGACGACGTCGCCGTCAAAGCACGACCGATGATACCCAACGGCCAGACGTAGCCGTAAGGCGTGTGCGGGCTGCCAAGCCCTTGCGCATACCGGCCGGCGAAGTAGAACGGGTTGTCCATGCTCAGCGTGAATGCCCGCGTGTTGAGATAGCCTGGATCGAATGCCGAACACCAGTCGATATACGGCATCGTCGTGAGATTCGGTATGTTCGCATCGTCCATGAGGTTGTAACGCCCCAAGCCGTCGACTTCGTAGGCATACATCCATACACGGCGCACGGGATTGAAGAAGAGGCCGTATTGTAACACTCCCCGTTCCACCGCGTCGGCCAGCGACGTCGCGCTGGAAGCAAGCGCGGCATCGCCATATCCGATTCTTGCGAGCTGCGCGATGTCTCGTAACGCGACGACGGCGAAAGCGTTTTGGGGAATGTTGAATCGATACTGCACGGGATCGTCCGATGGCCGAAAAGCGCCCCAAATCATCCCGGTATCGTCGTTGTACGCATCGCTGGTGTAAACGCGATAGGGATACTCATATCGATCGCAGCGCTCGTGGTGCTCTTCGCACGAGTAGGTAAATACGATCTGACGCAATGCGACGTGAAGCTCTGGAGAAAACATCGTCCGGTCCGCCGTAACTCGCCAGTAAACCCAAGCAAGCACGACCGGCCACGCCAACGAATCGACTTCCCACTTTCGTTCCCAGACGTGGTAATCGCTTTGGAAGGCATTCGCATAGGCATCCGTGAGAATGTTGCGAGCGTCGCGCTCGACGACGCCCGCAAAGCGCGCTCTCAGCGCGGGAAAGGCTCGTTGATAGCGTACGTACGGGATCGTCTCGGCGGCCGAGTCGCGCAACCACATCGCGGGAATATCGCCGGTCTGCACGTACGTCGTATTATCATCTTCTAGGAAGAAGTCGTTAAAGAGCGTGTGAAACAACTGCGCTGTCTGGATGCTGCGCACACGCTTTCCGGTCATGGGAAGGACGAGGGTCTGTGCGGCGCCTGCTTCGGGAAAAAACAAGACTAGGATGAGGACGAGTGCAAGGATCTTCACTCGATCGGCGTTACCGTCAGCGATTCAATAGTGTTTCGGTCGTCATAATCGACGAAGACCCACGCTCGGGCGTCTGAAAACGTCGCGCGATACTTGTCATCAATCGTTTGGCCGCGACGATTGCGCTCGATGAATTCGAGGGATTGGAGCCTTCCCAACGCAGCGAACCCCGGCGTTTGCAGGAGCGCCGCCAGCGCCGACGTGATCTGATGGTTTTCATTCTCGGGCGGTTGCGAGGGTAAGGCATACAGGTTGCGGTCCAAAGGCGGAACGAGGAGTGCGAGGATACTTTTTGCAAGCGGATCGAGATCGACCGTTTGACCACTGCTTAAGAGGGCGATCTCGATTCCATCGCCGAGCACGAGCGCGTCAACACTGGAAAACCCCGCAACAAATCCGCTGTGATGTGCGACTCGGTATCCGTACCAATCATTGACGAAGAAGCCGAAGCCGTAGTTCGCTGGGGTACCGTCGAGCAACGTGGCGGAAGTCGTCATAGCGTCGAAGAGCGAACGCGGCACGACCGCTCCGTTTTGAAGCGCTGCCAGCCAGCGTAAGAGGTCCGGCGCGTTTGACCACAGGCCGCCGGCTGCCGGCGCGAGGGTTTGCTCCGCAACCATCGGCGCCGCGGCGAGATTCCATGATGCCGGCGGCTCGCACGACGTCGAAATAAGGTGCAAGGGCCGCACGATTCGGCTGTGCAGAAGTGCGCAGTACGTTGTGCCGGTCTCTCGCTCCAACATTGTGCCGAGCTCTGTATAATTTTCGTTTCGATAGCGCCATTGGCCGCCTGCAGTTTGATTCAAGAGGCTGCGAACCGATGGTTCGCCCGAATCCAGCGTAAGCCGGCCTTGCGCTACCTGCTGCAAGACGAGAGCGGCGGTAAACTGCTTTGCGACGGAGCCGACGGCGTACACGGTGTAACCATCGGCCGGCAGCCTGCGGTTCGCATCACGATAACCGTAGCCGCGCAGGTAGAGCGGCGAACCATTGCGCGCGATACCTAAGGAAAGTCCATCGATGTGATGCTGCTGCATGACCGTCGCCGCGATCGCGTCGATTCCGGCGATCTGCGCTCGTGAGAGCGCGATTAATGCTGCGAGAAGTGCTGGCATCAGAACACGTCAAAGGCTTCGCTGGTCGGCGCCGCCAATCTTCTGCTGCTTTGGCTAGTCAAAAGACATTCGATGCGCTGCTGCGTGACTTCGATCGACACGAACCACGCGCGCTCGCGCGAGCGATCTCATGGGGCGAGTCCGGACGAGCAGCAGAACTCATCGCGCGCATCTATCCTCGAACCGGGCGTGCGCTAACGATCGGATTGACGGGGCCGCCCGGCGTTGGAAAGTCGACGCTGTCATCGGCATTAGTGCGAAAGGTGCGCGATCTCGGCAAGTCTGTCGGCGTCGTGTCGGTGGATCCGAGTTCGCCGTTCTCGCATGGCGCGCTGCTCGGTGATCGCATCCGCTTGTCGGAGCATTTTACCGACGACGGCGTCTTCATTCGATCGATGGCGAGTCGCGGGCACCTTGGGGGGCTCGCCGGTGCGACGGCTGACGCGGTATTGCTCATGGATGCATTCGGGCTCGATGTAGTTATCATCGAGACGGTCGGAGTCGGACAGAGCGAGATCGAGATTGCGGAGCTGGCACAAACAACGCTGGTTGCATTACAGCCTGGAAGCGGCGACTCAATTTCAGGCGCTCAAGGCTGGGATTATGGAAATCGCGGACATCTTCGTGGTAAACAAATCCGATCATCCGATGGCCAACCAGTTGCGCCGCGAAATTCGATTGATGATGGACATGCTGCAGTTTCCGGGGTGGATTCCGGAACTCGTGATGACGCAGGCTCTCGCGGGCGACGGAATCGGCGACTTATGGGCGGCCATCGAGCGGCATACCGCATATCTCAATGAAAGCGGAGAGATCGTCGAAAAACGCCGGCAAGCGTTCCTGCACCAGGTGCGCCAGCTCGCACTCGGCCGTTTGGAAAAACGGCTCGATCGGGAGCTGCAGCGCGAGAAGGTCGAGCGCATCGATCCATACGAAGCCGCGGATCGCGTTCTTCAAGCATTCGGAACGCCTGCCGAAGAGGGTGCTGATCACGCGCACCCTACGCCTCACGCGCGTCCGACGGTGAAAGGGCTGACGTGATCGCTTACAATGCGCTTACGCCGTTGGGCGTTCGCCAGCCCGCCGGACCATTGCAACCCGGTCCCGCTGTGCAAACGTAGCGAATCACTTTCGCGCACGGCCCGTCTTCCTACATTGTTCCGCTCGCTCCGCAGGCACCGACCCAACCGATGCCGGCGGCCGGAAAACGCTTCCTCGTAGAAGAGTAATCGACCGTTTCACACCGGGCATCCGCCCGCTCGTAACGGCGTTTGGGGAGAATCGAGCGTAGCCGTCGAATCAGCGCGGTTCTGCGTATGAAGAATCTAGTGCCGACGGCGGAGTCCGAATTCGAGGCCCAGGAGCGCCGCTGGGAGGAAGCCTCAGCTCAGGGAAGGCCTCGCAAGGGGCCCGGCTCCGGCGCGGTCGACCGCACGATTTCCGACGTTCCTTTAAAGACGGTGTACGGCCCCAAGGACGTTGAGGACCTCGATCTCGCACGCGATGTGGCCTGGCCCGGCGAGTACCCTTACTTGCGTGGGATCCATCCTAATGGTTATCGGGACCGCCTTTGGACGATGCGTCAGTTTGCGGGCTTTGGGACGGCCAAACAAACCAACGAGCGCTATCATTTCTTGCTCGAACAAGGACAGCACGGCCTCTCGGTCGCGTTCGATATGCCGACGCTCATGGGATACGATTCCGATGCACCGCAAGCCCGCGGTGAGGTCGGAAGGTGCGGCGTTGCAATCGATTCGCTGGCCGACATGGAAGTGCTCTTCGACGGAATCGACATGGGCGACATCACGACGTCGATGACGATCAACGGACCGGCCGCGATCGCACTCGCGCAATACATTGCGGCCGCTGAAAAGAAGGGGATTTCGCGCAAGCGTTTGGGCGGCACGATTCAGGCCGACATCCTCAAAGAGTACATCGCACAAAAAGAGTGGATATTTCCGCCGCGGCCGCATATGCGCATCATCGTCGACATGATCGAATTTTGCACGCGCGAAATGCCGAGGTGGAATACGATATCGATCTCGGGCTATCATATCCGAGAGGCAGGCTCGACGGCAGCGCAAGAGCTCGCGTTCACGCTAGCCGACGGTTTTGCTTACGTGGAAGCGTGCATGGCCGCAGGGATGAACGTCGACGATTTTGCGCCTAGATTATCATTTTTCTTCAATTCGCACGTCGACTTTTTTGAGGAAATCGCGAAGTTTCGCGCAGCACGCCGAATCTACGCGCGCCGCATGCGCGAGAAGTACGGCGCGCAGGACCCCCGCTCGTGGAAGCTGCGATTTCACACCCAAACGGCGGGGTGTAGTGCCACCGCACAACAGCCGGAAAATAATATCGTCCGCGTTGCGTACGAAGCCATGGCGGCGGTGCTGGGCGGAACGCAATCGTTGCATACGAATTCAATGGACGAAGTACTGGCGCTGCCCAGCCAAAAATCGGTCGAGATAGCGCTGCGAACCCAACAGGTCCTGGCGTACGAAACGAATGTCACGAACGTCGTCGACCCCCTGGGCGGCTCGTACTTTGTCGAAGCGCTCACCGACGAGATGGAACGCCAAGCTGAAGCGTATTTCGACCAAATCGCGGAATACGGCGGCGTGGTCGAAGCGATCGAAGCCGGATTCTTTCAAAAGGAAATCGCCGAAGCCAGTTACCGCTATCAGCGATCAATCGAGAGCAAGGAGCGCGTCATCGTCGGCGTCAATGCTTTCGAGAAGACCGACGAAACGCAGGACATCGACTTATTGAAGATTACGGAGGAAATGGAGCGCGGCCAAGCTAGCGCCGTGCAAGCGGTCCGTGCGAATCGCGACGCTGTAGCCGCCCAGTCCTCGCTCGAGCGCCTGCAAAAAGCGTGTCGGGATACGAAAGAGAATTTGATGCCCCACCTTATCGATTGCGCGAATGCGTACTGCACGGAAGGAGAGATCGTCGGTGCCATGGTCGAGGTTTTCGGCCGCTACAAAGAACGGTCGGTGTTTTGACGTGCCGCGGAAAACCGATATCGAGCGCTTTCGAGTGCGCCGTACGCTTTTCGAGGTCAAACGGAAGCTTGAGGAAGCCCTCGTCTTAAGCCTTCGGCTGCCGAACTCTCTGCGAATCGAACCGAAGAATGCCCAACCGACCGCTGCGCATCGTCATCGCTAAGGCCGGCCTCGACGGCCACGATCGCGGTGCCAAGGTGATCGCGCGTGCGCTGCGTGACGCTGGTATGGAAGTGATCTATACCGGTCTCTTTCAAACGCCCGAAGAGATCGTGCAGACCGCGATCCAGGAAGACGCAGACGGCATCGGCCTCTCTATTCTTTCGGGAGCTCACATGACGCTTTTCCCGCTCGTCGTGGAGCAACTAAAGGCACGGGGCGCGGACGACATCGTCTTCTTTGGCGGTGGAACCATTCCGGTGGAAGACGCTCAAGCGCTCAAACGGGCAGGCGTGCGCGCAATCTTTACGCCCGGCGCACCCTTGCAAGAGATCGTTGATTTCGTGCAGAGAGAGTGCGGCGGGCACCGTGAACTCGTCGGCTAACTATAGACTCGCATGCACGTCAGAACCCGAATCGCGCCGTCGCCGACAGGCGATCCGCACGTCGGCACGGCCTACGTTGCTTTGGTCAACTATTGTTTCGCGAAGAAATACGATGGCGAGTTTCTGCTGCGGATCGAGGATACCGACCGCGTGCGAAGCACGCAAGAATCCGAAGAGGCGATTTTACGATCGCTGCGCTGGCTTTCGTTTGAGTGGAGCGGCGACCCGATCCGCCAGAGCGAGCGATCGGAGCTTTATCAGCGTCGCGTAGACTCGCTGCTTCAAAGCGGCCACGCCTTTCGCTGTTTTTGCAGTGCCGAGCGTTTGGAGGAAATGCGCGTTGCCCAGCGTGCCGCCGGAAAACCTCCTCGCTACGACGGGCATTGTCTTGCCCTATCGAAGGAAGAAATTGAAGCGAAGATTGCTGCCGGCATCCCGGCCGTCATTCGCATGAAGGTTCCCTCCGAGGGAACGTGCGTCTTTCAAGATTTGCTTCGAGGCCGCATTGTAATCGAATGGAAAGACGTCGACATGCAGGTTCTCATGAAGTCGGACGGATTCCCAACCTACCATCTGGCCAACGTGGTCGACGATCATGACATGGGTATTACCCACGTCATTCGTGGAGAAGAATGGATTAGCTCGGCGCCCAAGCACCTCTTGCTCTACCAATACTTCGGCTGGGATCCCCCGCTGCTCTGTCATCTGCCGCTTCTGCGTAATCCGGATAAAAGCAAACTGAGCAAACGCAAGAATCCGACGAGCATCCTGTACTACCGCGAGCGAGGGTTCCTACCCCAAGCGCTATTGCAGTTTCTCGGGACGTTCATCGACTCGCGAAATGATGATGCGAACCTCATTGGATTGAGTACGGTGCAGCTGCGCGACGTGATGTGCGAGCACTTCGAATTAGACCGCATCTCGCTCGGGGGCCCAGTTTTCGATCTCGAGAAGCTCACCTGGCTTAACGGCCAGCACCTGCGAAGCCCTCTTCTCAGCGACGAGCAATTCATGCGGACCCTCAGCGAATTCGGTTACCGGTGGCCGAAAACAATTCCCGAAGATCAACGCGAACGTATCGTGAGACTTGCGCGCCCAAGAATTGCCACGCTGGCCGATTTTGCTCCGTTGGTAGCGTTTTTTGCCGAGCGGCCGGAACTCAAGAAATCCGACCTCGAGGCGAGTATGCTTTCCGGCGACGTCGTCAAGCGAGCCTTAGAGGTTGCCTCCGAGTGTTTAACGGCCCTTGCGGATTCGCACTGGCGAGAAACGGAAATTGGCCGCTGCTTGCAAGGTGCAGCAACGAATTGTCAGTGGCGCTTCCGTGACGTAGCGCGTCTGTACTATGTCGCCGTTACCGGAAGCCCGACTTCGGTCCCGCTCTTCGACGCAATGGAGCTGTTGGGAAAGACCGAATCATTGCGCCGCTTGCGGATTGCCCTCGAGGCCTTCGGTTAGTGGCGGCGCGCGGCACGCACGTTCGGGCGATCGTTCTCGCGGCTGGGAAAGGGACGCGCATGAAAAGCCGGCGTCCCAAAGTGCTCCACGAGTTGTGCGGTCGACCGATTTTATGGTACGTTCTGCGCTCTTTACGTCAGGCCGATATCGACGACGTCCTCGTGGTAACCAGCGACGATCTTCAGACCCATATCGCTCAGTTCGCGGTTACCGGCGTAGTGCAGCGGGAGCAATTGGGAACGGCACATGCCGTTAAGGTGGCCCTGCACGCACTGCCAACAATTCCCAACGGTCGCATCGTCGTAGCCAGCGGCGACATGCCGCTGGTCGGTGAGGAAATGTTTCGCGACATCGCCCGCGCCTTGGACGCAGAGGCCCAAGCTGCCAAGATGGCGCTGGTTACGGTGAAAATGCCGTTGCCTTCAAACTTCGGACGGATCGTTCGACGAGGGGACGACGTCGTGCGAATCGTCGAAGTGCGCGATGCTTCCAGCGAAGAAATGGCAATCGACGAAATGAATGCCGGAATTTATGCATTTGACGAGGCTGCGTTGCGCGAGGCGATCGAGCTAATCGGCAATGACAACGCGCAAAAGGAGTATTATCTGACCGACACCGTCGCCGATTTCGTCGGCCGAGGCTGGCGCGTTCTACCCGTGACGTGCGAAGATCAGTCGCACGCGCTCGGTATCAACGATCGGGTCGAGCTCGCGCTCGCCCGCAAGGAGATGAATGCCCGACTTTGCCGTCAGCATATGCGCGCTGGCGTGACCATACTCGATCCCGATACAACCTCTCTCGAGCCTGAGCTGACCATCGGCGCAGACACGGTGATCTATCCCAATACCTCTATTGCTCTCTTGAGCGATATCGGCGAAGACTGCGTCATCGGGCCGAACACCAGACTTTCGAATGCCAAGCTCGGCGCGCGCGTGACGGTGCGAGAAAGCGTCGTCATCGACTCGACGATTGGTAACGGTTCCAGCGTTGGGCCGTTCGCGCATCTGCGCGGCGACACGGTGCTCGGCACAGACGTTCGCGTCGGTAACTTCGTTGAGATCAAGAAATCGAACCTGGCGCGAAATGCCAAGGTGAGCCACCTCTCGTACTTGGGTGATTCCGTCGTCGGCGAGGACACGAATATCGGTGCCGGCACGATTACCTGCAACTTTGACGGCGAGCAGAAGAACGAGACCCGTATCGGCAGCCAGGTATCGATCGGATCCAACTCTTCGATCGTTGCACCGGTATCGATCGGCGACGGCGCCTTAACGGGGGCCGGCTCGGTCGTAACGCACGACGTCCCGCCCGGCGAACGGGTAGCGGGCAATCCGGCTCGCCCGTTGCCGCGAAAGAAGAAGACGTAATGCCGGTCGCATGCCGGCGCATTTTCCACATCTGGATTGGCCTCACGCTCCTACTGCTTGTCAGCGGTACGGTGTGGGCTGCGGCCGGCCGGCCGAACGAGCTTGACCGCGCGGTCGATGCCATCCCAGCTCAAGCGCTCTTGACGCAGCCAGCGATCGCGCTTGTCGACCCCGCCCGCCAGCAAGCCGCCGTGATGCTCGTGAAGCTAACGCTGCCCGGGTGGGTGCTGATGGCACTCTGCGAATTCGTTGCTCTCGCGTATTTTTGGAATTCGGGAAACGCGGCTCTGCTGCGCGACCGACTGCGCCGGAAATTGCGTTCGGAGACGTACGTACGCTTCGCCTTTGGTGCGGCGCTCGGATTGATCGCGCGCCTCGCTGCGCTGGTTCCGTCCTTCTACTTGTATCGCGTCGAGCGCGTGATGCAACTCTCCGACGAGCTTACCCGCTTTTGGGCGCTCTTGTGGCTGGCGCACACGATGCTCGCGATGCTCGTTGCCGGACTGCTGGCGGCGCTCGTGCTTTGGCTCGTCGATCGCACGCACCAGTGGTACGTTTTCGCCATCTTGGTGATTCTGGCAGCCAGCCTAGGCTGGACGTTTGCGAGCCCTTACTTCGAGCTTCCGGGCTCACGGACGCTCGCGCCGGTGAGCGGCGAACTCGCAAACCAGATGCAATTGTTGCTCGCGCGCGCAGATCTCGCGGGCCTACCCGTTTACGTGCAGGAGTCGGGGAACCCTCACGTCGACCGGGCGGTCGTCGTTGGCCTGGGAGCTTCGAGACGGCTGATCTTAACCGACACACTCATTGCGGGAAACATGCAAGCGGAAACATTGTTCTTGGCAGCTGATGCCGTCGGACAAATTGCACTGGGGAATCCAGTCTCTATCGCGCTGATCGAGGGCGGTATCGTTATCGTTTTTTCGGCGCTTGCCGTCGTCATTGCCGATCGTGTTGGGTTTCGCCGGGACGACGATCCGCTTTCGCGACTGGCGTTAGTCGGCTCGCTGCTGGCGATCGTCTATCTCGTTGCGGTTCCGGTGCGCAACGCGTCCTTGCGGTCGTACGACCTCGACGCCGATCGTTACGCCGTTCGGCTCACCGCGAACCGGCCGGCCGCAATTCGCGCACTCGTCAGGCAGGCGGACCAGCACATCGAAGAGGTCTGCCCCGAGATGCTCGCCGCGTTCTTCCTCTACAGCCACCCAAGCCCGGCCGCTCGGGTGCAAGCTATCAATGGCGTGCCTCCGCGCTGCCCGTAAGAATCGTTAGGCAGCGGTTCGAATACTGCCCGTTACCTGCGTTCCAACGTGCTGTGCCGTAAGCAATTCGATGACGGCGGCATGTGGAATGCGCCCATCGACGATTTGCGCGGCCGCGACGCCGCCGCGAACGCCGATCGCCGCCGCGCGAATGGCCCGACGCAAGTCTTCGGAAAAACGAGCGTCGTCGGCGATGGCCAGCGCCTCGCTGGGCGTGAGTTCTTCGATCAATGCGTCCGTATCCGGATCCGTCACTCCGCCTGCGGCGTGGAAGAAGATGGCGCGCACTGCTTCGATTGCGGTCGCGATCGCAGCACAGACGTCGTCCGCGGCTAGCGGCGCGTCACCGGGTGAAAAAACGGAAAACGCGGTCGGTTCGACCACCGGAATATAGCCGGCGTCTAAGAGCGTGCAGAGAATGCCGGGCTGCACGCGGCCGATTCCGCCGGAAGCATGCGGCAGCATCGCGGCATCCGACCCGCTTAAAGCGACCGCACTATTCGCGCTCCGGTTGATGATGCGTACGATCGCACGCGCGGCAGTGACTTCGGGTGCCACGACGACGGGCCGAACCCCAGCGGTGGTCAGCACCTGCAAGTCGTCCAGAAAGGTCGACGCTGCGCGTGCGCTGGCCTCGTCCAGCCGGACGACTAGCGATCTTCCAGCGAACATACTCATGTTTTCGGCTCTTCCCACGAGTTCGTAAAGTGCATCGCGCGATCGGCGTCACCCGTAAGCCAAAGCTCGACGCCGTCGGCAGCCGCGGCAGCGATAGCCGGCCAGTCCCTCTTTTCTTGCAAATCGAACGGAGCCAAAACGTGATCGATCGGATCGCGCTCGCCACTCTGCGGTCGTCCGACGCCGATGCGCAACCGCGCAAAGCCTTCGCCGATGGTTGCAATGACCGAGCGCAGCCCATTATGACCGCCATGCCCGCCAAAGAGGCGCATACGGAGTTTTCCGAACGGCAAGTCCATGTCGTCAACCAGCACGAGCACGCCTTCGGGCGGCGTGCGATACCAGGACGAAATCAAGCGAACCGGCGTGCCGGAGAGATTCATAAAGGACGTGGGTTTTACGAAGACGACGCCGTGCGTTGCATCAAATGCTTGTTGCGCGCTATCCTTTTTCCTCCACTTCTCAATCCCGTAACGGCGCGCAACTTCGTCGATGACCATGTAGCCCGCATTGTGCCGGGTCGCGACGTATTCTTTTCCTGGATTGCCGAGTCCGACAACGAGCTTCGGCGTGCGATCGCGCAGACCGGGCAGCCGTTACTCCGAGCCTTCCGCCGCCGTCGGCTCCGTCCCCACGATTTCCGGCTCTGCCGCCTCCACCGGCCCTGCCGCAGCCTCTTCGAGCTCGCGTTCAGTGCGCGACGGTTCGATGGAAACGACGGTGGTTTCAGGCGGGGTGAGGAGCACGAACCCCTCCGGCAGCGGAATGTCTCCGGCATTAACGTGATCGTGAATGCCGAGTTCCGAGACGTCAATCTCAAGGTGCTCCGGAATGCGGCTTGCGGGTCCTTCGATCTCTATGGAATGCGTGACAACGTCCATGACGCCGCCAAATTCTCGGACTCCGCGCGCGACGCCCGACGTGACGACCTGCAACTTCGCGCTGATGGTTTCGTCAGCGGAAACGCGCTGCAAATCGGCGTGAATCACGCGTCGAGTCACCGGATCGATTTGCACGTCGCGGACGAGTGCGGTTTCGCCCCTCTTTCTGCCATCCGCCAGCGTAATGATGGCGTTGCGGCCGCTCCTGTGCAAAATGTCGGCAAACGCACGTGCATCAATCGCAATGTGCTCGGGCGCGGTGCCGTGTCCGTAGACCACGGCCGGAATCTTGCCCTCCTTGCGCAGCACGCCGGCACCAGTCGTTCCAAGCTTTCGGCGCGGCTCTGTCGTGAGTCGTAACTCTTTGGCGGCCATGAGATCCTAGATGTTCCTTCTCATCCGACGGGTTCGGGAAGAAGTGCCGATGGGTCGATCTTCGGGCTCTCGTCACCCGTCGCAAAAAGCTCCGAGACCGAACGATTGGTCGTGATTCGGCTGATTGCGTCGGCAAATGTTTGCGCGATCGAGAGCTGCACGAACTTAGGGTGCTTCTCGATGTCGGGCAAAGAGATCGTATTGGTAACGACCACCTTCTCGATTTCCGAGCGGTCGAGCACCTCGACCGCGTCGCCGGCAAAAATACCATGCGTCGCGACCGTCAGAACTCGCGTTGCGCCGTGGGCCTTGATCGCCTCGGCGGCTTTGGCCAAGGTTCCACCGGTCGAGATCATGTCGTCGACGACCACGGCAATCTTTCCTGAGACATCGCCGACGATGTCGGTCACTTCGGAAACGTCTGGCTCGGGACGGCGCTTGAAAACGATGGCGAGCGAGCTGTTCAAACGCTTGGCAAAAAACTCAGCGCGATGCACGCCGCCGGCGTCGGGCGAGACGACCACGATACGATCGTCGTAGAGCCCCTCCTTTTTCAAGTAGTTGCAGAGCACCGGCATGGCCATCAGGTTATCGACCGGGATGTCGAAGAAGCCTTGGATTTGCGCGGCGTGCAGATCCATCGTAACGATGCGTTTCGCTCCGCTGATCTTAATGAGATTTGCGACGACTTTGGCCGAGATCGGTTCGCGGCCTTTCGTCTTCTTGTCTTGCTTAGCATAACCGTAATAGGGAATCACGGCGGTGATGCGCGCCGCCGACGCGCGGCGTAACGCGTCGATCATGAGCAAGAGCTCCATCATCGCGTCGTTGACGCTCTTGCCGTTGGGCATCTTACTAATCGACTGGACGACGAAGACCTCGGAGCCGCGCACGTTCTCGCCGATTTCGACGCGCGTTTCCTCGTTCTTAAACTCCGTTACCAGAGCTTTGCCGACGTGAAGCTTCAAGCGCTTGGCAATCTCATCGGCCAGCGCTGGGTTGGAGTTTCCGCTAAACAGTAGCGGATTGTGCGTCACGTCTACTCTCCCGAAGCGTCCTTGCTTTGCACTCGCAAGCAGGCGTCGCAAACTTCCGCGAACGCCGGTCAGGTCCTTGAATGACCGTCCTGCCGCATACGGATCGCGCCCCCGGCTGTTTGAGGACTCGTGGCCCAACGATTCAAACTGGTCTCGCCGTTCGCGCTGGCAGGCGATCAGCCGAAGGCAACCCGGGCACTGGCTGACGGCGTTCGCCGGGGCGACCGCGCCCAGACCTTGCTCGGCGTGACGGGAAGCGGCAAAACGATGGCGATGGCGCGCACGATTGAGCTCGTGCAGAAGCCCACGCTGGTTCTTTGCCACAACAAGACGCTTGCCGCGCAGCTCTGCGCCGAGTTCCGTGAATTCTTTCCGAGCAACGCGGTCGAGTATTTCGTTTCGTACTTCGATTACTACCAGCCCGAAGCGTACGTTCCGTCGACCGACACGTACATCGAGAAAGACAGCTCGATTAACGAAGAGATCGAGCGCCTGCGTCATTCGGCCACGCAATCGCTGCTCACCCGGAGCGACACGCTGATCGTTGCCTCGGTCTCGTGCATCTTCGGTTTGGGCTCACCTTCCGACTATTTGGAGATGTCCGTTCGTGTTCGGGTGGGCGAGGAGATGGACCGCGATCTTCTTCTGCGCAAGCTCATCGATATGCAGTATCGTCGCAACGATCTCAACCTCGTGCGCGGAACGTTTCGGGTGCGAGGAGACGTGTTGGAGTTCGTGAGCGTCGACGAGGAGTTAGTCCATCGCCTTGAATTTTTCGGCGACGAGATCGAGCGGATCAATGTCGTCAACATGCTCACCGGCGAATACGTCGAAAGCAAGAACGAGCTGTTGATCTTCCCGGCCAAACACTTCATTACGCCCGAAGAGAAACTACGCCGGGCCATTTCGTCGATCGAAGCCGAGCTGGACGAGAGGCTCAATTACTTCAGAGCTCATGGAAAGCTGCTTGAGGCGCAACGCTTGGAGATGCGCACGCGGTACGATCTTGATATGCTGCGGGAGGTGGGCTACTGCAACGGAATCGAGAACTATTCACGCCATCTCACCGGACGTGAACCGGGTTCGACGCCGTGGTGTTTGATCGACTTCTTCCCCAAAGATTGGCTGCTGTTCGTGGACGAGTCGCACGTGACGCTTCCTCAAGTACACGGCATGTACGCCGGCGATCGCTCGCGTAAACAAGTACTCGTCGAGCATGGCTTCCGTCTGCCGAGCGCTCTCGACAACCGCCCGCTGACGTATGAAGAATTCGACGATCATATTCGCCGGGCCATTTATGTCTCGGCAACGCCCGGCACGTACGAATTGGGGCGCAGCGAACAAATCGTCGAGATGATCATTCGGCCGACCGGCCTCGTCGATCCGGAAGTCGAAGTTCGCCCAACACGGAATCAGATCGACGATCTGATGGAAGAAATTCGGCAAAGGAGCGAACGCAAAGAGCGCGTGCTGGTTACGACATTGACGAAAAAGATGGCAGAAGACCTGACCGATTTTCTGCTTGAGATGGGCATACGCGTGCGATATTTGCACAGCGAGGTCGACACGCTGGAACGCGTCGCGATCCTACGCGATCTTCGTCTGGGCGTATTCGACGTTCTCGTCGGGATCAATCTGCTTCGCGAAGGGCTCGATCTACCGGAAGTTTCGCTAGTCGGCATCTTGGACGCGGACAAAGAGGGTTATTTACGAAGCGGAACGTCGTTGATTCAGACCATTGGGCGAGCAGCCAGAAACGTCGAGGGCAAGGTTATCATGTACGCTGACGCGGTAACCGAGTCTATGGCGCGCGCGATCGGCGAAACGCGACGTCGGCGCGAGATGCAGCTTGGATACAATGCCGAGCACGGCATCGAGCCGCGCTCGGTTCGCAAGGAAGTACGGGACATTCTGAGCATGGTGGCCGCTACCGAGGAGACGGGCACAAAACGCAAGCTCGAGCACCTTCCGCGGGACGTGGCGCTCAAGACCGTCGCGGAGCTGGAACGAAAAATGCGCGAGTGCGCAGCTAATCTCGAGTTCGAAAAAGCCGCTGCGCTGCGCGACGAGCTGATCGAGGTTCGCAAGCAAATCGGCGGCAACGAAGGTATTCTGTTTGGAGGAAAGGCTCCAAAGATTTTCGACCGCGCCCTGCAGGAGTTGATCGCTGCATCGTCGTCTTCGGACTAACGGAGGTTCAAATGTCCGGAGCGTCGCTCGAGCTGCTCGTCATTGCGATCGTCATTTGCCTTACCGTCGCGCTTCACGCGTTGCTGCAACGGCGCTTCAAGAGCGAAGTCTTGCGCCGCCACAACGATGTTGCGGGTTATTTGTTTTCTGCGGTCGGCGTGATTTATGCGGTGGTGCTCGGTTTCGTCGTGGTGGTCGTCTGGGAGAGATACGACGCCACGATCCACAACGTCGATCAGGAGATTGCGGCGGTTTCGGATCTCTATCGAGCGGTCGGAGGCTATAGCGAGCCGGAGCGCGATCAGATCCGAAGTGATTTGCGGGCATACGTCGACGACGTCATCAACGTCGAGTGGCCGCAAATGCGCGACCGCGTCAATCCGGCGGCGGACGTCGACTTACTCGAAAACATGGCGCGAATCGTCGACCAGTATCAGCCACGAAACCAAGCCGAATCCAATGCCCAACAGATGGCAATGACGCAACGCGTGCGGCTCTTCGACGCTAGGCGAGAGCGACTTATCGAAATGGCGCCGACCGTTCCGGCCGTTTTGTGGCTGGCCTTGTTTGTAGGCGCCGGCGCGATGCTGGCGTTTGCGTATCTTTTCGGCGTTGAAAACCGTGCGGCGCAACTCGTCATGACCGCCATTCTCACCGGACTAATTGCCGTGCTCTTCGTGGTGATCGACGAATTCGACCATCCGTTCAGCGGTTCGGTGACCATTTCGGACGATGGTTGGTTGACGGTACGCCAGCATCTTCCCAATATTCCTTAACCCTCCGGCCGATTACGGGCGGGCGCAATCGCGCGTGTAACCGTTACGAACCACGCCGTCGAACATGTCGCTCCAAGCCTGATCGATCTGCGTGCCGACCTGGGAAATGGCGGCCTCGCTACTTGCCTGATAAAACGAAACCGGAACGCAAGCACTGGCTAGGGCCTGATAGGTGTCGTCTTCGCCGACCAAATACACGTCGCGATTACGTAAAACCGTAATGGCGAAAACGTCTGCTTCGGGCATTGGACCGGCGATGCTGAGGAGCGCGTCAAACGTCCCTGGATGTTCGGCTACGATACGAAAACTGCTCGAGCCGCCTAGACCCAAGCCCACAAGGAAAACGCGGCGCGCATCGACGTGGAATCCACGCTCCATTTCGGCAACGATGGCGAGGACTTCCGAGGTCGCCGCGCCGCCCCACAACGTGCCTCCCACGCCCCAGGGCGCAACCAAGATTGCATGATCGCGATCTGCAAGCTCGCGCAGCGCGGCATGCGAAACCACGTCGGTTTCGGTTTGCGTGCGGCCGTGCAGCAAAACGACGAGCGCGTAGCGTCCGTCCTTATCGGGACGAGGAACGTAAAAGGCGACTGGGTCGGGAGGCAGCGCCGGATTGTCGTTGTAAAAGCTTTCGTCGATTCCGTGCACGACCGCAAAGACGGGGCAGAGGTTAACGAGCAGCTCGGCATCGAGCTTGAGTTCGAGCCCGACTTCTTCTTCGAGATCGGCGCGCAACGAGGGATCGGCACCGGGGTTTGCCGAGGTCAATCGTCCGGTAAGGTAATCGAGCCGAAAGACAAAATCTTCGGGGTTGACCCCCAGCGCGCGAATCATCGGCGATTCCGCGACGAGGCGGTCGCGCATCACGGCGATGCGAAGGTCGGGCGAGCCGAGCGCGAGGAGGGTTGCGGCGGCGATTGCCGGCGCGAACATATACGGGAAAATGTCATGCGAGCGATCGGATCACCTGCGAGGGAGCGGCCAACGACGTCCATGCAACTTGGGTTGACGCTGAGCGAGCTGAGCGAAGCAACCGCGGTCTATAGCACGCTGCTGCCCCCATCGGCGCGGGAGGTTACCGTCGGTTACCGCAGCCGCACCGGCGCGCTGCTCCGTGTCGACGGTCTCGCGCGAGGTGCTTTCGATCGCGAGCACTGCGAAGTCGTCGTGCCGCCAGCCCTGCGCGAACGAATGCTCACGCTGGAAGTGGAGCGCTTCAGCCTCCCAACCAATTTGCTGCCCGCGGGTCCCGGTCTGCGGTGGGATTGGATCAATCGGCGTGCTCGCGCGCGCCCATCCGACCGCTTACGGGTCGAGCTGCACGGCAGTGCAAATGCGCCTGCAGCTCCACCGGACAACCCTGTCGTGCTGTGGGGCCACAGTCACCTCGACGTTGCGTGGCTTTGGACGTATGCCGACACACGGCGCAAGGCGACGCGCACGTTTGCTAACGCGGTATCGTTGCTCGAAACGCACCCGTCATTCGTGTTCATGCAAAGTCAGCCGCAGCTGTATGAATTCGTGCGCGAGCAAGATAACGAACTCTTTGAGCGCGTCGAGGTCCTTGCGCGCGAGGGCCGCTTCGATGCCGACGTTGCGGCGTTGTGGGTGGAATCCGATTGCAACCTTCCCTCCGGTGAATCGCTGCTGCGCCAAATGCTGGCGGCACACCGGTTCTGTCTCGAACGATTTGGAAGCGAACCGGTGATTGCGTGGCTGCCCGACACATTCGGCTTTGCGCGAACGTTGCCGACTTTGCTGGCGCATGCTGGAATAGGCTACTTCGCAACGACGAAGTTGCAGTGGAACGACACCACACGATTCCCGCACCCGCAGTTCTTGTGGCGGGGGCCCGACGGTTCCGAGGTCATCGCTGCGTGCATCGATCACATGGACGGCGGCTGCGGTACCATCCGGCGTTCAATCGCTCGGCGGCGCCGCGAACCGCTCGTGGTTGGATACGGCGACGGAGGCGGAGGCCCGACCGCATCTCAGCTCGCGGCCGCGGCTTCCATTGGGAAATGGGAGCGGCCTCGCCGTTGGTTCGAGCGCGTCGCGGCGATGCGCTCGTCGCTGCCCGTGCACGATGACGAACTCTATCTCGAATACCACCGCGGCGTCTACACGACGCATCACGACGTCAAATCGCACAATGCGGCGCTCGAGCGCCGCTTACGCGATCTCGAAGAGCAGGCCGCCTGGTGCGTCGCGGTGCGCGCGCCGGCTCAAGCGTTTGCTCCTGCGCTCGCCGCTCTGCGCCAAACGTGGACGATCGTCCTGCGCAACCAATTTCACGACGTGTTGCCTGGAACGTCGATTGCGGCCGTGTATGCCGATGCTCGCGAAGAGTATGCAACCGCGCACGCATTGCTCGATCGTGCGGAGACGCAGCTGAACGCGATGCTGCCACGGCCCGCGCAGGGTCCTGTGCCGCCACTGTCGTGTGACCCGGTGGATGCCGGCGATCGCTATCTTTTTGAGAACGAAGTTGTGCGAGCAGTGGTCACGCCGACCGGAACGATAACACAGCTCACGCTGCGCGACAATTCCCGCAATCTCGTTCGCATTGCGAATGTGCTTGCATTCTATGACGATCGCCCGAAACGCTGGGAGGCATGGAATATCGATGCGGGCTACGAACGCTCTCGTCGTCTGCCCGTCGCGCATCGACCGCGTGTCAGCGACGGGGGTCTCGAGATTCCATTCGACGTCGGACGATCGGCCGCGACGATGCGGCTGGAACTACGTTCGGGCGAACCGTTCTTGCGCGTTCATTTGGCGATCGAGTGGTGCGAGCGCCGCAAACTCCTGCGTCAGGAAAACGACCTTGTGGGTTGCGCCGAGTCAGTGCTTTACGGTGCGCCGCACGGCGTCGTCGAACGCAGCGCACGAGCCGCCAACCCGCAGGGTCGCGCGCGCTTTGAAGTGCCCGGACAGCGGTTCGCCCTGCTTCGCGCGGCCGACGATGCCGGCGGTTTCGCATGTTTCGCGCTGGATACGTATGGATGGAGCGCGCGCATCGTGGATGGGGCTGTCCGTCTCGGTCATTCGCTCTTGCGCGCAACGACGTGGCCCGATCCAGGCGCCGACCGCGGCGAACAGCAACTATCGTGGGCCTATGCTCCGTTGCGCGACTCCACCGTTGCCGGCGTCGAACGACTGTGGGAATGGGTTGCCGGTCGTTCGGGCGTGCGGCTGTTCGAGAGTGAAGAGCCTTCGGTTCTTGTCGTTGCGTGCAAGCCGGCCGAAGACGGCGATGGTGTTATCGTACGCGTGCGCGAATGCAACGGTGTTGCCCGATCCTTTGCCGTGCGCTGCGGCGGTCGCATGCGCGAGGCTCACCCAATCGATGCCCTCGAACGAGCGACGGCAGGAACCGTCGGAATTGAGGGCGAGTTGCTGGTTGCGGACATCGGCGGTTTCGCACTGCGCTCGTTCCGCGTCCGGTTTTAGCGAGAGCCTTCCGACGTGCGAAGGATTGATGCGGTCCTCTTCGATTTAGACGACACGCTGCACGACGACACCTCGGCCTATCAGAACGCCGCCGAAGAAGTGGCTCGCGAAATCGCGGTCGAGCATGGCATCGATGCCCTAGCACTGAAGGCCGCTTACGTTGCGCAAGCCGAAGGTTTCTGGAAGCGTTTTTCCGTCGATACGCTGCAAACGAAGCTTGCCGCGGTGCGATCGCGCCTCTGGCGTGCTGCATTGGCCACCGTCGGCGTCGAGGGCGAGGACGTCGTGCAGCGCTCGGCGCAGCGATACAACGATTACCGTAAGAAGTATTATGCGCTCTTCCCCGGCACGGTCGACTTGCTTCGCTCCCTTCGCGATGCCGGAAAAAAGCTCGGATTGTTGACCAACGGTCTTGCCGAGACGCACCGAGAAAAAATTGCCATCTTGAGCGTAGGGGAGTTTTTCGACGCGATCTTCATCGCTGACGAAGTGGGGATGATCAAGCCCGATCCGCTCCTCTTCGCTCATGCCTGCACGACGCTCGGGAGCCCGCCGGAATACACCGCAATGGTCGGCGACCGGTACGACAGGGACATCCGCGGAGCGAGCGAGGCCGGCTTGTTTACCGTCTGGCTGCGCGTTCGCGATGAAAGACTTCCCGCTGGTTGCACGCCTCCCGACGCGACCTGTACCTCGATTGCAGAGGTCGCAGCGGTGCTTTGCGGCAACCCGCCCGCTTCCAACTGGGTCTCTTAGGGTTCGTATGGTGTCGGTGGCATGCCGCTAGATTCGATCGTAATTAAGGGCGCGCGGGAGCACAACCTCAAGAACGTAGACCTCTGCTTGCCGCGCAACAAGCTGATCGTTGTAACCGGCCTGTCGGGCTCGGGGAAGTCTTCGCTTGCCTTCGATACGATTTACGCTGAGGGTCAGCGGCGATATGTTGAATCGCTTTCTTCGTACGCGCGGCAGTTTCTCGGCCAAATGGAAAAGCCCGACGTCGATTACATCGAGGGACTATCGCCGGCCATTTCCATCGATCAGAAGTCGACCTCTCGCAATCCTCGATCCACGGTTGGCACGGTCACCGAAATCTACGACTACCTGCGCTTGCTCTACGCGCGGGTTGGAACGCCGCATTGCTACAAGTGCGGCCGCCAGATCAGCACGCAGTCGAGCGAGCAAATCGTGGACTCGATCATGGAACTTCCCGAAGGCACGCGTATCCAGCTGCTTGCACCTTTGGTTCGCGGGCGCAAGGGTGAATATGCTAAGCTGTTCGAAGAAATCGCCAAAGAGGGGTTTGCTCGCGTGCGCGTCGACGGCGAAACGCGCGAGCTGCGCGACAAGATCGTTCTCGACAAAAAACGCAAACATAATATCGAGGTCGTCGTCGACCGCCTGGTGATGAAACCGGACGTACGAAAGCGCCTTACGGATTCCGTTGAAACGACGCTGCGCTTGTCGACTGGTATTGTAACGGTTCTCATGGAGGATCGCGAGTTAACGTTTAGCGAGGCCTTTGCATGCGTTTACTGCGGTTTGTCGTTCGAAGAACTTGCGCCGCGGCTGTTTTCATTTAATTCTCCCTACGGTGCATGCCCGACGTGCAGCGGGTTGGGCGAGAAGATTGAAATCGACCCCTGGAAGGTGATTCCGGATCGCAGCAAATCGCTTGCGAACGGCGCGATCGTTCCTTGGAGCCGCAGCCTAGGAACCGGCAAGTATCCGTCAATGAATCCCTACTACATGCAGCAGCTCGAGCGAGTACTGCGTCGCTATCGCGTCAAGATGACGACGCCCGTCGAGCAAATGTCGGACGAAGTCGTCGACGTGATTCTCTATGGCACCGACCGGGAGCAAACGTTCGAATACACCTCGCGTGGCGGCAAGACGTGGGAGTATCGGTCTTCGTTCGAAGGCGTCGTGAACAATCTTCAGCGGCGCTACGCTGAAACATCCAGCGAATATGTTAAAGAGGACATTGAAAAGTACATGTCGGCGTCGACCTGTCCGGCTTGCCGAGGGGCTCGTCTAAAGCCGGAGGCCTTAGCGGTGACGGTCGGCGGGAAGAACATCAACGAAGTCACCCGCATGTCGGTCGAGCGCCTGGAAGACTTCTTTGCGGGTCTCGAGCTGACGCCGCGACAAGAACAGATCGCGCATCAAATCGTCAAAGAGATCCGCGCGCGGCTCGGATTCTTGAGTAACGTGGGCTTGACGTACCTAACGCTGGCGCGATCGGCAACGACGCTCTCCGGCGGCGAATCGCAACGAATTCGGCTCGCCACGCAAATCGGCAGCGCACTCGTGGGCGTGCTGTACATTCTCGACGAACCGTCGATCGGATTGCATCAGCGTGACAACGACCGTTTGCTGGCAACGCTGGCCACGCTTCGCGATCTGGGCAACACGCTCATCGTTATCGAACACGACGAGGATACGATGCGGATGGCCGACGTCGTGGTTGATATCGGCCCCGGTGCAGGCGCAGAAGGTGGTGAGATTCTCTCCGCCGGTAGTCTGGCCGACGTCGTCGCGAATCCAATCTCCGAAACCGGTGCGTATCTTTCCGGGCGGAAGTTCATTCCGATTCCACTGCGCCGGCGCGCCCCGCGCGGCTGGCTCGACGTGCGTAACGCCTGCGCCAATAACATCCGCGGCCTTGACGTACACATTCCGTTGGGGACCTTTTGTTGTGTCACCGGCGTGAGCGGCAGCGGTAAGTCGACGCTGGTGAATGAGGTGCTCGTGCGTGCGCTCAACCAGCATTTGCACGGGCAGCCTCCGAGCGGTACGTACGGCACCGTGAAGGGGGCAGGTCAACTCGACAAACTCGTCGTCATCGACCAATCGCCGATCGGCCGCACTCCTCGCAGCAATCCGGCGACGTATACCGGCGCTTTCGATCAGGTGCGAGAGCTGTTCTCGATGGTACCCGAAGCGCGGATGCGCGGATACACACCGGGAAGATTTTCTTTCAACGTTAAGGGCGGGCGCTGCGAGGCCTGTCAGGGCGACGGCATCATCAAGATTGAAATGCATTTTTTGCCGGACGTCTATGTTCCGTGCGAAGTCTGCAAAGGGAAACGCTATAATGCCCAAACGCTTGAAGTCAAGTACAAAGGAAAGACGATTTCCGACGTTCTCGAAATGCGCGTTGACGAAGCCAACAATTTTTTCGAGAACATCCCCCGGATTCGCAACAAGCTCAAGACAATTTGCGACGTTGGCCTAGGGTACATCAAGATGGGACAGCCGGCGACGACGCTCTCCGGCGGCGAAGCACAACGCGTCAAGCTTGCAACCGAGCTTTCACGCCGCTCGACCGGTCGAACCTTCTACGTTTTGGACGAACCAACGACGGGGTTGCACTTTGCCGATATTCATAAATTGCTCGACGTGCTCCAACGGCTCGTGCAATTGGGCAATACGGTGCTGGTAATCGAACATAATCTCGACGTCGTAAAAACCGCCGACTATCTGATCGACCTTGGCCCCGAGGGAGGCGAACGCGGCGGTTTGGTGATTGCGACCGGCGTGCCGGAAGAAGTCGCGCGCTACGAATCTTCTTATACCGGACAGTATCTGGCGCCGGTTCTCGGAGACCAGCGCGCCGTTGGGCATCACGTGCCGGATGCGGTCGAACTCGAGCGGCTCCAGCGCGAGAACCGTGCCGTCCTCGACGACTTGGCCAAAGGAGATCGCGTCGCCATCGAAGCATGAAGCGCCCGCAAAAACCGGAAGCTCGCGCTGAAGAGCTTCGTCGCCAGATCGAAGAAGCCAACTATCGCTATTACGTGCAAGACGATCCGGCCATTACGGACGCCGAGTACGACGCATTGTTGCGCGAGCTCCTCGAACTCGAGCGCACGCATCCCGAAATTCAAACGTCCGACTCGCCGACCCAGCGCGTCGGCGCACCGGCCTCGGAACGGTTCGCGCCCTACGAACACGCGCGTCCAATGCTCAGCCTAGCGAATGCATTCTCAGAGGAAGAGCTGCGCGCGTTTGACGATCGGGCGCGCAAGCTCGCCGGCGGTTGCGTTGATTACGTTTGCGAATTGAAATTTGACGGCCTCGCAATCGCCGTCGATTATGCGGACGGATTGCTGCTGCGTGGTGGTACGCGAGGCGATGGCCGCGTCGGCGAAGACGTTACGCAGAATCTGCGCACGATAAAGACCATTCCTCTGCGGTTGCGTCCAGCGACGGCGCCGCCGCGCTTCCTCGAGGTTCGTGGGGAAGTCTTTCTCGGTCGTCGCGACTTCGAGCGCCTCAACGCCGCGCGCGAGCGTAAAGGGCTTCCACTCTTTGCAAATCCAAGGAATGCAGCCTCAGGCGGCGTTCGCCAGCTCGATCCAAAGATGACCGCCGAAAGGCACCTATCCTTTTTTGCGTACCAAGTGGCGGCACGAACCAACGAGACGGCGCCCAAAACGCAACTAGAATCGCTGGAGCTCATCAAGCGCCTTGGATTTCCGGTCAATCCTCACATTCGAGCCGCCACGACCGTCGAGGACGTCGTCGCGTACTTCCGCCACTGGGAGAAAAATCGCGACGACTTGGACTATGAGATCGACGGCGTCGTGGTGAAGGTCAACGACCTTGCTCTCCAGGAGCGCCTTGGCATCGTCGCACGCGATCCGCGCTGGGCGATCGCGTTTAAGTTCAAGCCTCGTGAAGCGCGCACGCGCTTGAAGGACATCGTCGTGTCGGTCGGTCGAACGGGCACGCTGAACCCCAATGCCGTCCTCGAGCCGGTGCAGATCGGCGGGGTTAGCGTAAGAAGCGCCACGCTGCACAACGCCGATTACATCAAAAGCAACGATATCCGAATCGGAGACGTGGTGATGGTAACGCGCGCCGGCGACGTCATCCCCCGCGTCGTCGGCCCGGTTCCGTCAGAGCGAACCGGTAAAGAACGGGTCTTTAGAATGCCGGATCGCTGTCCGGTTTGTGGTTCGGCCGTCGACCATCCGCCCGGCGAAGCGATGTCGCGCTGTACCAACGCCTCATGCCCGGCGCAAGTCTACGAACGAGTGCGCCATTACGCATCGCGCGGCGCGATGGACATCGAAGGCCTGGGCAACGTGCTAGCCGAGCAGCTGACGCAGGGCGGATTCGTCGCGGACATTGCCGATCTCTACACGCTCGACCTCGAAACGGTGCTGCGCGTTCCGAGAATGGGAAAGAAAAGCGCCGCTAATCTCTTGGCTTCAATCGAAAACTCTAAGCGGAGAGGGTTGGCGCGACTGCTTCATGCACTTGGCATACGTTTTGTGGGCGAACAGACCGCAACGATCTTAGCCAACGACTTTGGCTCGATCGATGCGATCGCAGCCGCGACGGAAACTGAGTTGCGGGAGAGCGAAGGGATCGGGCCGGAAGTAGCTGGCAGCGTACGCTTATTCTTTCGCCAGCAAGCCAACCTCGAGATGATCGAACGGCTTCGCGCCGCGGGGGTCGACGTCACGTCCCCCAAACGCGCTCGCAGCGCGGGCGTTCTGCGCGGAAAGATCTTCGTACTTACCGGAACGCTGCCGCATCTCACGCGCGAGGAAGCCAGCCAAATGATCGTTGCGGCCGGGGGGAAAGTCACCGGATCGGTGAGCAAGAAAACCGATTACGTCGTCGCCGGAGATCAGCCCGGCTCGAAGTACGATAAAGCGCAGCAGCTCGGCATTACGATCCTCGACGAACCCGGCTTACGCAAACTCCTCGGTTAATCTTTATCGAGTAGGGCGAGAAGCTGCGAGTAGTACTGGGGGAGCTTGCAGTAGCATTCCGGTTCGGTACCATCGGTCGCGTAGAGGTAACCGACGTAGTTTATGCTGGCTCTGATTTTGCGCTCGTTAAATGGCACGTCATCCGCGAGGTAGCTCCAGCGGGCCTTCCCGAAGCTCGCGTGGCCCGAGCCGCGCAGTAACGCCAACGGCGGATAGCCGCGCTGTTCGTAGAAATTAATTACGTCCGGACCTGAATTGCCCGAAACGTTCACGCCCGGGTTGCCCATCACGAACCATAATGAGTGGGCGTGTGCGAACGCCGTTGCAGCTTGATAGTAGGCCGCGTTTCCATCGGCCATTTGGTCGAGAAAGATGCCGTCGGTGTGGTAGAAGTCGTACCACCGCAGCATTTGCGCTTCGACCTCGCCTTGCGAACGCTTGCCGTATTTCGTATAGACGTATCCAAGCACGTCGATGCCGGCCTCTTGCGCTTTCTTGATGTAGTTTACATAGATCTGATCTCTCATGGCGCCGGGACCGTTATCGACGTTCGCGACAACCACGACGGGCACGAGCGGGTGGGCGTACTTGCCGGCAATGGCCTCGTCCCAAATCCTTCCCGGAGAGACATACAGAGGAACGACGACGCCCGTCGAGCGCAGCGTGGGGTTGGGCTCCGGCGCAGAGGCCGTCGCAAGTGCGAGCAACAGGACGGCAAGAACGTTTCTCACTAATAGATGCGCCATGAAGCATCGCGATCGTGCCGCCGGTAGTCGTGGCGGGCATCGACGTCGACGTTCGGCAACGCAGCCGCGAGCGCGTCGATGACATCGCTGGCAACGACGCCTTTCGCACGCTGTCGCTGCGCAAACTGTCCGGCGAGGCCGTGCCAGTATGCGCCGGCGCTTGCCGCGTCAACCGGCGCCAAGCCCTGCGCTAATAGCGTCGCTGTGATTCCAGTCAAAACGTCGCCCGTGCCGGCAGTGGCCAACGCGCTCGTGCCGGTTGCATTGAGGTGCACGGTTCGACCGTCGTCCACGATTGTGTCGCGTCCCTTGAGCAAGGTCGTAATGCCCGTGCGCTCGACGAACTCGCGGACACGGGCTAGGCGTTCGGTTGCCACAAGAGAACCTTTTCCCGAAAGGCGGGCGAACTCCCCGGAATGCGGGGTGATGACGCATGCCTTGCCTCTCAGAACGTCCAGCCGTTTCGAGAGATGAAAGAGCGCGCTCGCATCGATCACGGCGGGGAGTGAATTCCGGGCCAAAATTTGCTCACGACGGAGCCGGTCCAATTGTTCAATCCCAAACCCGGGCCGATGCCGACCGAACCATTTCGTTTGGAATTCTCGAGCAATTCGTCAACGGCGGCGGAGGGCGAAAGATCCTCGTCGATCTCGACGACGACTTGCTCGATCAAATGCGCGCGCAAGGTGCTGGCGGCGCTGCGCGGAGTCGCAACCGTCACATAGCCGGCGCCTGCGCGAGCCGCCGCTCGCGCGCACAGAATTGCGGCGCCGGGAAACTGCGACGAGCCCGCGATGATCAGCGGAGCGCCGGCGCTTCGTTTATCGGCTTGCGCGGGTCGGCTCGGCAAGATGCGGCAAAACGCGTCGTCGTCGAGCGCTGCAAACGTACGCGCCTGTTCGGCGAGGATCGAGGGGTCGATACCGATGTCGGCGTGCCACAATTCGCCCGTGTGGTCGCGAGCTGGATCGAGGAAGAGTCCCGGCTTAGCCGCACCGAGCGTGACGGTCACGGATGCGTGCACTGCGTCTTCGCTGACGCTTCCAGTGCTTGCGTCGATGCCGGAGGGAATATCGATTGCTAACACCGGACGGCGGCGTGCGTCGAGAGCGCGCGCTAGCGGGCGATACCGGTCCGGCAGCGGCAGCCGAGAACCTGTTCCAAACAAACCATCGACGCCGATTGCGCCCTCGAGCAGAGCGCGAGCGCCGGCTTCGGTTTCGGGCAACGCGCGAACCGATACGCCGGCAGTGCGCGCACGCTCTTCGGCCTTGATGCGAGCCTCCGATGGCTGAGCGGTCGCTTCGGCGCAAACGGTACAATGGTACTCCGGTGCGAGCTCGGCCAGCGCCGCAAACGCATCGCCGCCGTTGTTACCTGGGCCCGCGAAGGCCATCACTCGTCCACCGATGGGGACCATGGCGCGCAGGCGCTCCGCGATCTGCGAGCCCGCGTTGCGCATGAGTGCATCTTCTCCGCACGCCGCAATGGCGGCCGAGTCGGCTGCGCGCATCTGCTCCGGGATGAGGACGAAGATCATGCCTGAGCCGCCTAACTCTCCAAGACAACCACCGCAGCCGCCATCGACGCGGTGTGCGTGATCGTTACGTGAATCGCTCGGACCGCGCGCGACTCAATCAGGCCCGCAGCATCGCCATAGAGCTCGATCGACGGCTTACCGCTGCGTGCATGCCTAACGCCGACCCAGCGCCACGGTATTGCATGTCCGAAAGCCTTGCGCGTTGCTTCCTTTGCCGCGAAGAATCCAGCAAGGCGTTCCGCCCAGTTACGTTTGCGCATCGCGTAGGACATCTCGTCGTCCGTATACACTTTGCGTGCAAACCATGCGAGCTTGCGTTCGTCGAAGCGATACCGTTCGACGTCGGCTAGGTCGATTCCAATACCAAGGATCATCTACGATAACACTTCTTAACGAAACGTTTGTTGTCATCCTCGAACGGGGGTGCTTTGCGGTCCGGGTCGAAGCGTTGCCCGACATGCATGCCGGAGTTCACGTTATACCGATCAACACGATCGACGCCATGTTCTTGGACCGCTTCGCGCTGTGTTTGGAGGAGCGTTTTCTGGCGACCGTCCGGATCGAGCGATCGCTCGTCGTCCCGCGTAGCGCACTCAATGCACCGCGTCAGCAGCTTTTTCTCGCGACGCTCACCGCGAAAGTACGGCGTGCGTTTCCGGAAGACGACGGCATCCTGCTGGCCGTCACCGATTACGACCTGTACAAGACCTCGCATCGGTTTATCTTTGGTGACGGTGACGAAGGGCAAGGCGTAGCCGCCGTATCGTTGCACCGGTTGCGGTCGGAGTTCTATGGCGAGGAACCCGATGCCAATCTGCTCTTTCAGCGCGCTCTCAAGGAAGCGGTCCACGAGCTGGGACATGCGTTCGGCTTAAAGCATTGCTACAACGCGCGTTGCGCGATGTACAACTCGAACTCGATCTTCGAAACCGACAATAAAATGCCGCATTTCTGCGAGGTTTGCGACCGTCGTATGGCTCGCACCCGCAACGAACGCTCCTGACGGAGTTCTCCCCTTGACCGACTAATAAGCCTAAGCGTGATCTACGCTTACTTTGCCGGCTTACGAGCGCGTCTCTCGCTTCCCGCTCGCGTCGTCGTGGCCGTCATCGCGGCAGCCCTGTGCACCGCAGTGGCGTGGTATGGTTTAGCCTGGTACGGCAGCAGCGCTGCGATCGAACTGATATTGCTGGCGTTCGTCGCCGTTGCTGCAGCGCTGTCCGGTTACCCAATGGGCGCTATGGTCGCCGTGGTCGCGACGGCAGCCGATTACTGGGCACGTGCCGAACATCAACTCCCCGGCGCCCTGATGGTAGCCCCAGTGCTGTTGCTCGTCGGGCTCGCTGCGGCAGCGCTGTTCCACGGCGAGGTGCCGCCCTACGAGGAGTGGCTCGATCTCGAACCGGGCCAAGTAACGCTGCTCGGCTCGAGCCGCGTGGCGTTGCCTCGCGGAGACAGCATCGCAAATCTGCACACCAGCCTGGCATCGCTGGCCGCGGGCATCCGCGAACTCTCGCAAGGCGACTTCACGAAGAACATCTCGGTTTCGGATGCAGCATTGGCAGATTTGGCTGCAGCCCTCAACAAGCTCATTCTCAGCATCCGTGACTTTCTCGCGCAGCTACACGACCGGGCCGGTCAACTTGGGGTCGCCGGCACCGACCTGCATTCGACGGCATCGACCGCGCTGGCCGTGATCGAGGGGGCTGCGGTTGCGCACGGACAGCTCGATGACGGCGTTGAGGAACAATCGAAGATTGTCGACGGAGCGGTGGCAAAGGTACGATCGCTCAGCGAAACCATCGTCTCGATTGCTGCGGCAGCCGAACAGCAGACGCGCAGCCTCGACGAAACCGCGCTTGCGGTGTCAAACATGGCAAGCTCGATCGAAGAAGTTGCCGCGCAAGTCGATTCGCTCTCGTCCATCTCTACCGAAACATCTCGGACGGCAGAACGCGGCGGAAGCGCGATTGGCACGATCGTCGACGGCATGCACACCATTCGCTCGACGATTGCAGACCTCGCCGGCGACATCACTCAGCTGGGAAGCAATTCAGACCAAATCGGCGATATTGTTAAGGTGATCGACCGTATAGCGGAGCAAACAAATTTACTGGCCCTTAACGCGGCAATCGAGGCCGCGCGCGCGGGCGAGCACGGACGTGGTTTCGCGGTCGTTGCGAGCGAGATTCGAAAGCTTGCCGACGGAAGCGTGCAAGCGACGAAGGAAATTGCGGCACATATTACCTCCACGCAGGCGGTCATCCGCGATGTCGTGATGGCAATGGAGCGGCTCACCGAACGCGTCGAAGAGGGAGCCTCCGGCACGACGTCGGCTTCGGGTGCGCTGCAAGAGATCGTCTCCGCCGTTTTGGCCGCCAATCAGCAAATCGGCGGCATCAGCTCGGTGGCGCGAGCGATGAGCGCCAACTCATATCAGGTTATACGCTCGATCGAAGAGATCACGAAATCCGTTGCCGACAACATGGCGGCCACGCAACAGATGACCCGTCACTCCGACGAAGTCAACAAAGCGTTTGCAGAGATTGCCTCCATTTCACAGGAGAACGCCTCGTCGGTCGAGGTGCTCACGTACGTCAACAAGGAGGTCACCGATGCGGCTACGCGGATGCTCACTTCCGTCGAGCAGATGAACGATCTCGCCAAGCAGATCGACAACCGCCTTCGCGAGTTCAAGGTAAGCAACTCCGGAACAG
Organism: Vulcanimicrobiota bacterium; assembly: GCA_963752765.1. Lineage (GTDB taxonomy): Bacteria > Vulcanimicrobiota > Vulcanimicrobiia > Vulcanimicrobiales > Vulcanimicrobiaceae > JAFAHZ01. The sequence continues at coordinate 6,462 of CAVVZD010000003.1, read as the reverse complement.
AGGAGATTGGCGCGTGAGAATGAGCCTGCGCCGCCGTTTGCTCGGGACGATCGTGGGCGCGATCGTGTTGTTCTTTTTGATCAGTCTGATCGCTGCCCGATTAGTCTTGCAGCGCGATTTGGATGCTTTAGGTAAAATCGAGGTCACCAACGGTGGTAGTGCCTTTGCAGGCTATTGGGATGCACGCAAGGATCAGATCCGGCTTCTCGTCGCGCTTGACGCCGTCTCCGGTACGCTGCGCCGCGCGATACAATCCAATAACGTCGCGGTTCTGCAAGATCAACTCTCGAATGTCGCTCGAGCCTCCGGGCTTTCATTCCTGACCGTCGTCGATTCGCGAGGCAACGTTATCGCGCGAGCGAACGGATCGCAACGCGGTTCGCTTGCGAGCAATGCGCTCGTCCAACGCGCCCTTTCGGGCGAAACCGTCAGCACGGCGACGCTCTTGGATCCATCGTTTCTGGCTGGAGAAGGTCTGGGACCGCAAGCGCAATCGCAAATCAAGGGAGCCGGCGGCAAGCTCGTTGAGAGCGTCGATAAAGGGTTAGCCTTGGTCGCCGCGACTCCGGTCAACGATCAGGGCGAGCGAACGATCGGGGCGATTTACGGTGGGCTGTTAATGAACCACTACTACGATCTCGTGGATCAAGCCACGCGAGCGCTCGGGGGATCGTCGGCATTGCTTGACGGCGACGCGATTGTTTCGAGCACCATCGAGCAACCCGATGGAACGCGAGCCGTCGATTTGGTGGCCGCCCCAGCCGGTGCCGTGATTAAATCCGGTCAGCCATACACCGGTACCGATACGCAAGGTGGCACTGCATACGTCGTGCGCATCGATCCGATTACGGACGATCGCAACAACATCATCGGGGCTTTGTGGTACGGCATCCCGGTCGCGCAGATCAAGAACATCATCAACCATATGACGCTCACCTTACTCCTGTGGGGATTCGTGGCGATGATCATCGCGTTGGCCGTGGCGATTCCGATCGTGCAATCGCTCTCCACAACGCTTGCACGCCGCAGCCGCCAGGTTCGCGAGGCTGCACAAGAGCTCAGCGTTATCGTCGTCGGCGCGGAAGTCTCGGGCGATCACGTCGCAGCTACAAAAGCCGCCGTCGATCGAAGCGGCAAAGTCATCGAGCAGGTTGCGGGGGGCGATCTCAATGCGATGGGTGAGCTTCGGAATCTTAACGACGAGTTGCGCAGTGATATCGCGGTTATCGACACGCTGACCGAAGAAATGAATAATCGGATAAAGCACGCAGCGGCTCGTGTTGAAGAGCTGAATGACGTCGCTACGGGCCTCGATCGGCTCGTCAGTGGAGACTCTCCGTAGGTGAGAGGCGTCATCTTGTTCTTTGGCAGTAATGCTGATGCGATGATTGCGACGAAAACGCTCAAGGATGCGGGCGTAACGGCCAGGATGATTCCGAGGCCGGCTAACGTCGCGACAACGTCAAACCTCTGCCTGACCATTGACGCCTCATCAGAAATCCGCGCAAAGACGGCGCTTTCTACGGCCGGCGTTGTCTTGGGCGGCGTTGTTAAAGAAGCTGACGGCTACGTCAGGGAACGCAGCTAACGCAAAACGCGAGCGTCGGCCAAAGCAATGGTTTCGCTCACGCCGTCGGGATGTCGGACAACGAGGCCGCCGCCTGTTGCTAAGGAAAGAGCAACGGCGTCGAACGGCAAGCTTTCGCCGTCTTTGAGAATTCGGTAACGGCGCCGCGGAAGGCCCGCGCGCCGTTCCCATAGCCGCGCGACGTGTTGCGGGTTGTTTACTACTTCACGTGCTGCTTCGTACTCGAGTAGAATACTTCGCAGCAATGCGGAGCGTTCCACGGGAGCTACGTCATCGCAGAAGGCCGGCGTTGGTTCGATGCTATGCTTTGTTTCCCTATTCCGATGAACGTTGATGCCGACGCCGCATGCGCTCCACGCATTGTTTCCCGACACTCGCGACGTGCACAGAATCCCAGCGAGTTTTGCTCCATTGACGACGAGGTCGTTCGGCCAGACCAGCGTCGCCTCGATTCCGCAGTCGGCTAAGGCTTTTCCAACGGCGAGTGCCGTCCAAAACGGCACGATCCACAGGTCGCGCGCGGGAATCATCATTGGAAGGATCGTCGTAAAGAGAAGCGACGAGCCCGGCGCTGCCGACCACGATCTACCCTTTCGTCCCGTTCCATGCGTCTGGTACTCGGCCACAATCGTAAGACCTGAAAATTGCTCATCCCCCAGCAGAGCAGCCGCATCAGCATTCGTGCTTCCGGTCACGCTCACGTGGCGGATTGTTGAAAACGCCGTTCCCGCGAGCTCTCGTGCCACCGCGTTGTACGGCCCGGCTGATATCATGGAGGCTTAGCGGTTTGGCGGGCCGTATTGCGCGGTCCTATGGCTACCGAACGAACGTTACTCCTCTGCAAGCCCGATGCCGTATCGCGCGGATTAGTCGGTGAGATCCTTACGCGCATCGAACGGCGCGGTTACGTCATTAGCGCGATGAGGCTCATGCAGCTTGACGGCGATCGCGCCCGAGAACACTATGCTGAGCACTCCGGCAAGCCGTTCTTCGGAGAACTCGTCCGCTTCATTACGACCGGTCCGCTGGTGGCCTTGGCGGTGGAAGGCAGCGGCGTGATCGACGGTTGCCGCCAACTCATCGGCGCGACCGATCCCTTGAGCGCAGCTCCCGGCTCGATTCGCGGTGACTTTGCGCAAATGATTGGTCGCAATCTCGTACACGGCAGCGACAGCAAGGCGAGCGCCGAGCGCGAACTGGGCATCTTCTTTGCGGACAACGACTTCGTCTCGCGTCGTCACGACCTCGAACGCTGGATCAAGGAATAAATGTCGCTCGAATCGCTACGCGCCGGAGGACGGCCGCTCATCGAGGGCATTCATGCGCGCGAGATCCTCGACTCACGCGGCAATCCGACGATCGCCGTTTCAGTCGCAACCAGTTTTGGCGCGGTCGAAGAGGCAATGGTACCGTCCGGCGCGTCTACGGGTGCGAACGAAGCGGTCGAACTGCGTGACGGCGATACAGCACGCTATGGCGGTAAGGGCGTGCTGCGAGCGGTTGCCAACGTCAACGACGTGCTCGGCCCAGCGTTGGAGGGCCTCGACGCGAGCGCGCAGCGTGAAATCGATCAGAAGCTTCTCGAACTCGACGGAAGCCCGAACAAGGGCAATCTCGGCGCCAATGCCCTCTTGGGCACGTCGCTTGCAATCGCTCGCGCCGCTGCCGCCAGCTTCTCTCTCCCGCTCTTCCGCTATCTCGGCGGTCCCTCGGCATCGCTGCTCCCCGTGCCGATGATGAACGTCGTGAACGGCGGCAAACATGCGCAAGGCGCACTGCAATTTCAAGAGTGCATGATCGTGCCCATCGGTGCAAGCACTGAATCGGAAGCGATTCGCTGGGGCGCCGAGGTCTTTCACGCGCTAGGCCGCTTGCTGCACGATCGGCACCTTCCAACGCTCGTGGGCGATGAAGGCGGGTACGCGCCACCGCTGCACACTCCCCAAGAAGCGCTCGATCTTATTGTTGCGGCAATCGACGTCGCCGGATACAAAGCGGGTTCTGACGTCGCGATTGCGCTCGATCCGGCTTCGAGCGAATTCCATCAAGACGGCAAGTACTATGCGCTTTCGAAAGATCGCGGCCTTGCCGTCGAGGAAATGATCGCGCTCTATCGCGAGCTGTGCGAAGCGTACCCTATCGTGTCTATCGAGGACGGCTTGGCAGAAGACGATTGGAGCGGTTGGTCCAAGCTCACGCAGGCGCTCGGCGATCGCGTGCAACTCGTCGGCGACGACATCTTTGTCACTAATGTCGCCTTCTTGCAGCGCGGCATCGCCGAAGGCGTGGCCAACTCGATTCTGATAAAAGTGAATCAAATCGGAACCCTGACGGAAACGCTGGATTGCATCGAGCTGGCGCATCAAGCCGGTTACACCACCGTGATCTCGCATCGGTCGGGCGAAACGGAAGATTCGACCATCGCCGATATTGCTGTGGCATCAAGCGCCGGTCAGATCAAAACCGGATCGCTCTCACGCAGCGATCGTATTGCCAAGTACAATCGCTTGATGGCGATTGAAGACGAGCTCGGCTCAGCAGCGCGCTACGCTGGTAAAGGAGCCTTCCATGCCTGATATCAGGCACTCGGTGGAAATCGACGCGTCGCTCGAGGCCGTCTTCCCGCTCGTTGCGACGCCCGACGGCTTCCAGCAGTGGTGGGCCGCCGACGTCGTCACTAAGCCCTCCGGCGATGTCGATATTGGATTCTTCAATCGCGGGATGGTCTTTCACTTGCGACTGGAGACGATCGAGAAACCGCACGTGGCTCGCTGGTCGGTACGAGCCGACGCAGAATGGGACGAGACTCGCCTGATCTTCGAATGTTCCGAGAGCGACGACAGATGCGTTTTACATTTCACGCATTGGGACTGGCCCCGTGAAAGCGAGTACTTCGTATCGTGCAACACGACCTGGGGCGAGCTGATGTTTCGCCTAAAGGCAGCGGCGGAAGGTAAGCCTCGCGGTCCGCTATTCTTAGCAACCGCAGTCGCGCATTAGATGCCGGTATCAACGCTTGACCCGAACACGGCGCTGGTCGTCATCGATATGCAAAAGGGCATAGTGGCAGCACCAACGATTCGTCCGGCGGCAGACGTGCTGGCGAAGGTAGTGCGGCTTGTCGATGCTTTTCGAGCGAAAAACCGTCCGGTCGTGCTCGTTCACGTGGGATGGTTAGCGAGCGGCGCCGATGCAATCAAATCGCGCAATCAATCGGGGCCGTTGTCGCGGGAACGCCCGGCGAATTTTTCCGAGTATGCCGACGAGCTTCACGCCGATCCTTCACGCGATGTCTTGATTCTCAAACGGCAGTGGGGCGCGTTCTACGGCACGGACCTGGACTTGCAACTCCGTCGCCGCGGCGTAACGAATATCGTGCTCTGCGGCATCTCGACGAGCATCGGCGTCGAATCGACGGCTCGGGATGCGTGGGAGCGTTCCTATAACCTCACCTTTGCCGAAGATGCGATGACGGATACTAATGCCGAAGCACACGACCGTGCCGTGCGAATCATTTTTCCTCGAATTGGCGAGATCGGCACCGTCGAGGAGATCCTAGCAAAACTCTAAGTGGAAACATATCCCGATCGGTACTTCGAGGACTTTCGGGTTGGTGACCGCTTCACGACCGGACCTGTAAGCTTGAGCCGAGAGGAATGTCTTCAGTTTGCAAGGGTTTACGACCCGCAACCATTTCATCTCGAGAACGCCGCGGCTGAATCGAGCATGTTTCGGAAACTCGCCGCGAGCGGTTGGCAGACCGCCGCCATCACGATGGGCCTCATCGTCCGATCGGGATTTTTACGCGGTCCCGGAGTGCTGGGAATCGGAATAGATGACCTTCGCTGGCTCGCGCCAGTCTATCCCGGCGATACGCTCCACGTCGAGGGCGAGGTTGTAGATCTCATTGCGGACGCTGCGGGCAAACGACGAGGGCGCATGCGCGCTCAAATCTATACGATCAACCAAGACAACGTTCGTGTGATGAGCTACATCGCCAATTTGAGTGTCATTATGCGCCCACCGGGGAAGACGTAACAAACGCCTGGAAGAGGCCTGCGCCGGCGCGTTGAGCCGGCTGCCGAGGGCCTGTAGCTCAGCGGTAGAGCGGCCGGCTCATAACTGGTTGCGCGTAGGTTCGAATCCTACCAGGCCCACCAGCCTTACGTTACATCGCGTGTTTGATCGGAATATTGGTCAACGGCCCTTCGCCACCGACCTGCTCGATGGTTTCGCCTTGAGCGACCGACCAATGGTGGACGCCAGCGGGAACCATGATGAACGAACCGGCCGGCAGTACCTTCGCGTTCGCCTTGTCGATGGTATCGCCGACGCCAAATAGCAGCGTACCCTGCAAGACAGTGATGTGTTCGGGATGCGAATGGTAGTGTGGCTGGTTGGTGTAGCCGTCCGGCATCTTGACGCGGATGACCGAGGTACCCGATTTGTTCGGGTCGCCGACCAAGATCGCCGAAGACGAGCCCTTCGCGGGACCGGTGCCGGCGACCCAATGAAGATTGTCCGGCGTCAAGACAATGGGAGACGCTGTCATCGCGGCAAATGCCGCGCTGGCCGTGAGCAGTAATCCGATACATAGCGACGAGAAGAATTTCATCGATTCAAATCCTTTCCTTAAATTTCGTTGATACGCTCCGACTGACGGCTGTTCGGCGATCTCTTAGTTCCACCCGCAACCTATGAGCCGTTGGCATACCCTTAGCGGGGTGCGCGCAGGAGATCTGCCCTTCGAGCGCTTCATGAGGAAAACGCCCGTGATATCAGAAGACTATCGAACGCCCACGGCGCCATCGTCTATCGGTTAGGACATCGCCCTTTCAAGGCGGAAAGACGGGTTCGATTCCCGTTGGCGCTAC
>CAVVZD010000002.1:0-10464 GCA_963752765.1 Vulcanimicrobiota bacterium | reverse complement strand
CGACGGAATCATCGAATTCCTTGGGCGCCTCGATGAGCAGGTGAAAATCCGCGGATTTAGGATCGAGCCGCGTGAGATCGAGGCGGCGCTGTCGCGCTATCCGCGCGTTCGCGATGTCGCAGTTGTCGTAGGAACCGAAGCTTCCGGCGACAAGGCGATCTGGGCATATGTCGTGCCGCGCGGCACGGCCCCGGACGCATTCGATGTCGGTGAGCTCCGCGCGTGGTTGAAAGACCATCTACCGGCGTTCATGGTTCCGACGGCGATCGTCGCCTTGCCGGCGCTTCCGCTATCGTCCAATGGCAAAATCGACCGCCGGGCGTTGCCGACGCCCGAACAGCAGGCGAAAGTTGCCGAACATCAAGGACTTTTGGAAGAGCGCATCGGCGATGTGCTCGCTGAACTGCTCGGCACGACGCGCGTCGATCGTGACGTCGACCTTTTCGCGCTGGGCTTTCATTCACTGCTCGCCGTGCGTTTCGCTGCGCGTGTGAAGGCGATGTTTGGATTTGAGCTTCCCCTGCGGGTCATTTTCGAGAATCCTACTCTTGCAGCGCTTGCGGCTCGCATCAGCGACTCTGCTCGCTCCGCCGACCACCCTGCGGCCCTGCCTCTCGTCACGCTGAATGCGGGCGGCTCGCGGCCGCCGTTCATCTTGTTTCACAGTGATCTTTTCGCTGACGGCTTATATGCTCGCCAGCTTGCAGCAGCTCTGGGCCCGGATCAGCCGGTTTGCTCCGTCGCGCCCCACGGCACGGCAGGGTTGCCATTGCTCCCGACGATCGAGGACATGGCACGTGATTACGTACCCTTAGTTCGTGCCGTTCAGCCGACGGGACCGTATCGGCTGGGAGGTTACTGCGCCGGCGGCCTCGTCGCGTATGAGCTCGCGCGGCTTCTACGGTTAGAGGGAGCGGTGGTGGATCGGCTCGTGCTGCTAAACTCGTCGCCGATGCCGACTCGCCGCATCGGCTTGTTCGATGTGCTCGTTCGCCGATTCGGCTTAGATCACGGTCTAGCCCCGCGTTTGCGCGACCGGCTCTGTTACAATCTCGCTCGACTGCACGCGGCGATCGTCATGGGGCCGCGTGCAACCATCGGCTTCATCGCCAAAGTGGTCCATGCACTTTTGGGCGGACGAACCCAAGCGTTCGCAAGCAAATTGCAGCCGCGATCGTTCGAAAAGCGCCGTGGCTTTCGCGAGACCGAAAACTCGCTCGCGCATCTGGTGGCGGCATTCACGTATCACCCGAAACCGCACGACGGAGACGCGACGCTCATCTGGGGCGACGAGCAAAAGACGACCTTTGACGATCCGACGAAAGGCTGGGGTACCCTGCTGCGGCAGGTCAATGTTGAGGTGATTGGCGGGGGGCACGTTGCAGCGATACACGAGCGCGTCGACGACCTTGCGCGCCTTCTCAAGACCGTGTTCGGAGATAAACCTAGATGAGCACCGGCGAGATCGCTATCGTCACGCCGAGCTTCGCGCGTGACTACGAGCTCTGCCGCGCGCTGAATGAAAGCGTCTTGCGCTTTGTGCCCGCTCCGGTGAAGCACTATATTTTCGTCGACCGTTGCGATCTCGGGCTGTTCCGAGGCCTTCAGGGGCCTCGCACCGTCATCGCTGCAATCGAAGAGATTCTCCCACCCGGCTTTTTCAGGGTGCCCTTTTCCAAGAAATGGTGGCTTTCGGTCTCCGCGCAGTATCCCGCCAAAGGTTGGCTGATACAGCAGTTGGCTAAAATATCGGCCCCGCACGTGCTCAAGGAGCACGTCGTCATCAATGTGGATTCTGATGTGCGTTTCATTCGCTCCGTCGACCTCGCGCTGTTTGAGAGTGATGGAAAGACGCGTATGTACCGCAAGCCCGGTGGGATCGTGGCGGGGATGGAGCACGTTGCATGGCACCGGAATGTCTGTCGTCTCTTGGACGTCAAGCCCGACGACCTTCCGATGGACGACTATGTCGGCAACGTCATTAGCTGGGACCGGCGAGTTGCACTCGACGCATGCGCGCGCGTGGAAGCGGTGACGGGTCTGCCGTGGCACGTCGCATACACTCGCGGTCGGAAGGTCGGCGAGCAACTCTTGTACGGGCTATATGTCGACAAAGTCGTCGGCCCGCGATCCGCCGGGGTGTGGATCGACGAACGTTCGTGGTGCCACACGTACTGGGGACCGCAACCCCTGCAGGAAGCGGACGTCGAGCCTTTCGTTGCTGCGCTGAAGCCCGACGACTTCGCGTTTTCAATCGCAGGGTACACGGGGACCGAGCAGCGCGTCCAGCAGGCGGCCCTGAGGCTTCTCGGCGAGCGCCTTGCTTCCACCGACGCAGTGAGCGTCGAGGTCTAACGTCCACGCATGGTGCGAATTGTGTTGCTGGTGACTGCCGTTGTATTGCTGGGAGCCGTGATGTTTGTCGTCATTTTCGTCGTACGAGAACATCAGCGCACCGTTCTATGGCACATCGTTCAGCTTTGCATTGCCGATCAAACAAAGCACGGCCGGCCGCGGCCGTGCACGTACGTCAGCCTTGCGGGCGGCACGCGCGGCGGCTACGTCGTGCTTGAAGACCCCCGAAGTCCGGCTCAATTTTTGGTGTCGCCGACGCGGCGCATTTCCGGAATAGAAAGTCCCGAGCTCCTGAGCGCCGACGCGCCGAACTATTGGCAAGCTGCGTGGCGATCGAGACGGTTCGTCTTTGCGCGGCTAGGTCGAAAACTTCCGCGCAATGCCGTTGGCCTCGCGGTGAACTCGGCGTCGGATCGGAGCCAAGATCAATTGCATATCCACGTGGATTGCCTCCAGCCGAGCGTGAGGCGACAGATCGACTCGAATGTCGAGGTTATCGGCAGCACGTGGAAGCAACTCGGCTTTTTACTCGCGGGGCGCCGTTACTTCGCCCGGCGCATCGAAGAGCCGAATCTGCGAGGGATCAATCCTTTTCGTCTGCTTGCGGATTGGGTGATGTCAAACGGCGGTGCGATGTGGCGTGAAACCCTCGTCGTGCTCGGCGTCACGTTCGGCGGTCACCACGACGGCTTTGTCCTATTGGCGGATTCGGCCGATCCGGCGCAGGGAAATCCCGGTCACGGTGAGGCCCTCTTAGATCACTCATGCGCTCTGGCAAAACAATGAAGTCAATCGCGAAAGTTGCTTTGACCGCGGTCATCTCGATAGGCTGTTGCCCCGGCGATGCGAGCGCAAGTGGAGCAAAAGACGCTCCTCCCCTGCCTCCGATGGGGGTATTCACCTCTTGTGAGATCGACGCCGCCCTTACGACGAGCTGCGAACAACAAGATCTGGCCATGAGGCAAATCGGCCTCACATGGGAGGCCGATTTTATTGGAATTGCTGCGCATAAAACCGGACCCGAGTCGTTACAGGCATGGTTTACATACGATGCGTCAATCGGTATGAACCAGGCAATCGTCATCAAACACGCGATTAACGACCCGGTTGACGTGCTCCGCGGCGACAATCTAATTAAGGACTTCAGCAAAACCCTCGCTACGGACTGCGGCGCAACGAACAACGAACAGATCGTCTCGTGCATTTACTCGGTCGCGAGCCGCGTTCCGGGGTTTCACTATATGTGGGATATCTACGACGAACCGGGATGCCCGGATCGGTCCATCGGCTACTGTGCAGGCTCACTTGCCGGTGGAAACTACAACAACGTAGCGACTCTTGCAAGGTATATCCACTCCATCGACCCGATGCATGGGATATTCGGTGTGAACGTCGGCGACTGTTGCGTCACGGGTCAGACTACGGTTTTCAAGAACCTGTATTCATGGCTCGCTGCGCCACCCGCCACGAGTACGGGCTTCGACTACTATCCGATTCCCGAGGGCTCGCAGTTTGGCGAAACTGCCAATATCGGCACGAACGCGGCGGGCATCGCTCATGTTATCCAAGCTCACAACCCAGGGATGCAAATGAACGTCACCCTTCAGGCATTCTCTTGGCTTCAGGAAACTGCCAAGGGTTGCACCTCGATCGCGCTCTGTCCTTATCCAACGCTGAGGCAGATGCAATCCGAGCGCGACCACGTGCTCTATTACGCAGCCCAAGCTCATCAGCCGATCTCGGTGCTGTGGTGGTATTACTGGCCCGACATCGTTTGTGAGAACACCTACCCGGGATGCAGTTCTACGGCAAACCAAGCGGCTCTCAAAGGCGCTATGACCGCGCCGTTCCCGGCAATGCCGCCGCGATCGTAAGGGAGCTTCGCATGCAGGCAACAGACACAGCTCCCATCCTCGCTGAGGGAACGCTACAGTTTCACCATATTGGTGTTGCGTGCCGTGATTTCGAATCCGAAGAAAGGAATTTCGCATCGTTAGGCTATCGTTCGGAATCGAGCGACGTCTTTGACCCGATCCAGGGCGTGCATATCCGGTTCCTCGTTGGCGGCGGTCCGCGCCTCGAGCTCCTGCGTAACCATACGGAACCGGGGGTTTTGACTACCTGGCTTCAAAAAGGCATACGGCTATATCATCTCGCGTACGAAACGCTTGATATTGCGGCATCGAGCCGTCAACTGGCCGCGGCTGGAGCAAAGGAGGTTGCTGCGCCTGTCCCGGCGGTAGCTTTTGGCGGTCGGCTCGTGAGCTTCCATCTCCTGCCTAATCTTACAATGATCGAGCTCATAAGCCGAGACTAGACGATGAGCATCCAAGTGAGTAACGCCCTGAAACAACAACTCGTTGATAACGACGCAGACCTGGCAGAACTTGCGAAGAGCGCGTCGCTCTCCATGTCGCTCCCGGCCGGCCCGACGCGAGCCCTTCACATGGCCTTAGCGACTTTAGTGCCCGATCGATACCTTGAGTACATCGGCAAGACCGATGGCGCTAAAACGGGGACGCGCCACCCCGATGACTTCTCACCCTTCATTCTTCAAGCATTCGATTTTCTCGACGTCGAGCCCGCACGCGCCGCTGAACTTGCACTCGGCATCGCCGATCGCTTGGCCAACGTGCTTTCGCTGCAAGCGCTTCAGCTATTGTTTGGCAAGATCGGTACAGAAATGTTGTCGATGCGGCGCTCGCTTGTCGACACGGTTTTGAGGCGCTTCCCCGCGGATCCGGTCATCCTACGGGTGGCCGTTCAGGTTGCGCAACGGCGAGATGATGGGACGCTGGACGAGCTACTTACCCGACTTGGCCTTGCTGACCGATCCCCAAGTGCGGTGACGTTTGTCAAGCGGTCCCGACGCGCGAGTCCCGTCTCGACGGCCACCGTGAGGATTGCTCTCGTAAGTTCGTTCACAGTCGACCAGCTCGCGGAATTTGTCGATCTCAGCTGTCGCGCGATCGGCATCACCCCGGATTTGTACATTGCGCCCTTCAACTCGTGGACTCGCGAGATGCTGGACCGCGATTCCGGTCTGCGCAAGTTCGAACCTGAACTCGTTTTCATGCAGATATCAATCGACGACCTCGCGCCACGCCTCGCTGAATATCTTCCGGCCGATGAGCTCGAACGCGTGGGCAATGCAGCGATCGAGCGTCTCGTCGATGCGGCGCGACATTTCAGCGAGTGGGCTCCGACCGTTCCGCTTGTGGTACATAGCTTTCATTCAGCCTTCCCAGGACCGTTCGGAATCTTGGAGAGCCGCGCCGCGCCCTCTCGCTCGCTTTGGATCGCCGAAGTGAACGCCCGACTTGCAACCGAGCTGAGAGCCTTGCCATCGAGTTATCTTCTGGATGTTGCAGCCGTCGCGGCGAGCCGTGGTGCTGCGCTTACTGACCGCAGCAAGTTGCGCCATATGGCCGCTATGCGGCTCCCGCCGCAATGCCTTGCCGGCATCGCAGACGAATATGCGAAGTACGTCGCAGCCCACAAGCGCCTTACGCGAAAATGCGTTGTTTTGGATCTCGACAACACCCTTTGGGGCGGCGTGGTCGGCGAGGATGGCAAACACGGCATCCGCCTTGGCCACACCTCGCCCGGATCGGAGTTCATCGAGTTTCAACACTTTCTGCGCTCGCTTACAAGTCGCGGTATTTTGCTCGCGGTGTGCTCCAAAAACAACGAGGCCGACGCATTGGAGGTTATTCGCAGCCACGAGTCGATGGTGCTTCGCGAATCCGACTTCAGCGCAATGCGCATCAACTGGAAGCCCAAGCCCGAAAACGTCGCCAGCATTGCCGCAGAACTCAACATCGGCACCGACTCGCTGGTTTTTGTCGACGACGACCCCGGGGAGCGCGAACGGATGAGACAGCTCTTGCCGGACGTTCTTACGGTCGAGTTGCCCAGGGATCCCACGCTGTACCGATCGACGCTGGAAGCTCTCCCGCAGCTTCAATCGTTGGAGATTACCGATGAGGATCGTACGCGGCTAACGACATATCACACGGCGCGGCTGCGACAGGAGACGAGGGTCAAAGCGGCCACCCTGGACGAATATTTAAGGTCCCTGGAGATCGCCGTCGATATTATGCCATGCAGGGACGAACGCGTTGCTAGGGTCGCTCAGCTTTTTGCGCGGACTAACCAAATAAACACGACGACGCGGCGCTACGGCACCGAGGATATCGTCGGCTTTGCGACCGATCCGAACTACTTTTTGCGAGTGCTTTTCTCACGAGATCGATTCGGAGATCATGGATTGGTTGCGGTGGCCCTTGCGCGTAAGGAATCAAGACAGTGGACGATCGACAGCTTTTTGATGAGCTGTCGGGTCATCGGCTACGGGATCGAAACGACGATGCTGGCACATATTGCCGGCGCCGCGCATGCAGCCGGTGCAAATGCACTTGTTGGTGAGTTTATTCGCACCGCAAAAAATGCGCCCGCCGTCGATCTCTTCATGCGTCACGGTTTCAGCGAACGTGACGCGACGGATGGAGTTCAAAATTGGCATCTTGACCTTGCCGGCGCACCGGATTTTCCCGACTGGGTGAAGGTAAGCATAGATGACGCCTGAGTCCGTCGTAGCCCGCGCGTTCAACCGAGACGCCGCGGAAATCAATGAAGCTTCCTCGCCTGATTCGTTAACCGAGTGGGATTCACTTGGACATTTTACTCTTCTCATCGAACTTGAAGCGGCGTACGGCGTCTCGTTCTCGCCCGAGGAAGCCTTGAGCATGACGAGCGTCGACAGAATCAAGGCGGTACTCTCGGGGCACGGCGTCAGATGGTAACGACCGCCCCTACCCTCGAAGTCCGGCCGGTTGGTGCGTCGTCGTTCGACGAAATCTACCCGCTGTTGAAACTGTTCAATAATAGGAAAATGTCTCACTCCGACTGGTTCCAAATGCTGTTTGGGTATTCGTGGTGGCTCGGCGATAATCGAGGCTTTGCTCTGTATTCCAACGGGGTCGCCGTCGGCTTTCTCGGTACGATATTCAGTCGCCGCATTATTCGTGGGCGCCCGGAGATTCTCTGTAATACCTCGTCGTGGATCGTCTTGAAAGAGTTTCGCAGTGCGAGCATTATGCTGCTCAAGCCCGTTCTTTCGCTGCCGGATTGTACGATCGTGAATCTTACGCCAACGGCCAGTTCGTATACAATCTTCGAGCGGTTAGGGTTTAAGCAGTTGGAATCGGAACAGTTCCTGCTCGCGCCTTATGGCTCTGTCAATAGCTTGAAGGGGAAATTTTATACGGACGCTGTGACGCTCGACGCGGAGTTATCGCCGGTCGAGCGCGAATTATCGGAACAAGTTAAGTCAAATCCGCGAGCGGTGCGAGTGTTTCTACGGCACGGCAAAGAGTCGTGCTTTCTCATCGCCACATCGAATCGTAAGAAGCGACTGACGTTTGCCGAAATTCAGTACGTCGGCAACCCATCTTTTTTCTGGCAGCATCGTCTCCTCGCACACGCCGCTTTCATGAGCTCCATGGGGGCCGTCGGAATCGCGATCGACAAGCGATTTGCGGGCGACCTAAAACCACGATTTTCATTTCGACGTCAAACGAGGCGCTTGTATCGGCCGGCACACGAAAACATCCTCCCAAGTGCCATTGACGGACTCTTTTCCGAGCTCATGGCGCTAAAACTATGATTGGCAACCGCGGCCTTCGACGGTGGGCAAACGCCGTCGCGAGAACGACGCTGTCCGGCATTCCCCTCGAGCTTTGGCAATGCGTATTTCCTAAGGATCTGGTCGCCCTCTGCTATCACATGGTGAGCGACGCCGATTTGCCGCACGTGCAACTGTACCCATTTAAGACGCCCGCGCAGTTTCGAGCCGACGTTGTCTTCGCAAGACCGTGGGCCGTAACGTATGATGCGGTCGTGCGGAGCCGGGTTTCAGGCGAGGCATTACCGCGAAATAGTTTGCTTTTTACTTTTGACGATGGATTTGCGCAGTGCTATGACGTCGTTCGGCCGATTTTGCTCGAGAATAAGGTGGACGGCGTTTTCTTCGTTTCGACGTCGTTTATAGATAATCGCGAGATTTTTAGTGAGTGCGAGCTGTCGCTTTGCATAGCCGCATCGCGCGTACTGCCGACCGCTCGGATCCTTCAAGTCGCCGAATACTTCGCCGTTCCAATGGACATTGGAGGTCCGTCAGGGCTTGGAACCGCCTTGGACGGCCACCGCGCAAGGATTGCTATCGTCGAATGGCTTCGTTCGATTCACTTCGGCGGCGGACCAAATATCGCGGAAATATGCTCGCAACTCGGCGTCGATCCGATCGATTATGCGCGGGCGAATCCAATTTTCATGACACGTGATCAGGTTCGACAACTCGCGTTGGACGGCTTTACCGTCGGCGCGCACGGCCTCAACCATCGGCCGCTCGAGCACCTATCGGTTCAGGAGATCGAGCAGGAGATGGTGGCGTCCTGTCTGGCCGTTAGCGAGATCACAAAGCAGGAACGCGTGCCATTTGCGTTCCCGTATAGCGGCCTCGCCATCGACCGAGATGTAATTGCCGGCATTCTCAGGCGCAACAGCTTTATCGAGTTGGTATTCGATTCGGGTTGTCTGCGACGCGATCCGCAATTCATCGTAAACCGAGTTTTTAACGATTTGCCGCCGGCTAGCGCGTCCTCGAACGTGCCTGACACCCTGCGTAATCTCTGGTCGCTGCCGTCGGCATGGTTCCGCGCGAGCTGACGATGCGGTACCCACGCGTATTTAATGGAAAACGCCGAGCGAAGCTCGAGCTCGGTCGCGACGTCTTGCTGTTCTTCGAAGACCGCGACCGCGACACTTTCATACGAGGCGATCGGCGCCTCCGACGACTGTTGCGCAAGACGGTGGGGCTGGCACGGCCAAACAGGCAGCGAGTGTCAGGATTCGAGATGTCGTTTTGCCTCTTAAAGAACGCCCTGGCGAGCGTGTGTCAGAACGTCAGGATCAACGACTTCGCCTTAGCCCGGGCCAATCCGGAATTTCCGGTCGGCATCATTGGATACGGCCACGTTCTGAATGATTGGAGACTCCCGAATCCGGCCGTGCTTGGGCCTGGACTCTACGATCATCCGAAGCAGAACCTGACCCTCCTCCACGACCCGCGCTTTCGATCGTATATCGTACTCTGCGATTGGATGCGCGATCTATACTCGTCCGAGTGGGATGCGGAGGCGCTTGTGACGTGGTTTGGCGGCATCGACGTGGCTGACTGGCCAGATGCACGAGACTCACACAAGGATTGGGATTTTCTCGTATACGACAAGATTCGTTGGCATCGTGACCGTCTCGTTCCCGACTTTCAGCAGCCGCTGCTGGCCAAGCTGACTGGCCGAGGCCTCAGCTTTAAAATCGTCCGTTATGGCAGGTACACCCTCGGGCAGTACCGGACGCTGCTAAGGCGCAGTCGTGCGATGTTGTTCCTTTGCGAACACGAAACGCAGGGCATGGCGTACCAGGAAGCGCTGGCGAGCAACGTTCCTGTCCTTGCGTGGGACCAAGGCTATTGGCTCGATCCGAACCGCACGCTTTGGGAAGCGCAGCCCATAAAGGCCAGTTCAGTACCCTATTTCTCCGAAACTTGCGGCGAGCGATTCCGCGATCTCGAGGATTTTGATCAGTCGCTCGACCATTTCCGCGCCAGGTTCAACAGGTACGAACCGCGCGCGTACATTGCGGATGCCTTGTCGCCGGCCTTGTCTGCCGAGTTGTACCTGCGCGCGTATCGTCAGGCGGCGCAGCATCCGGCAAGGTCAATCAGTGCAAGTCAAACCTCGAGTACGCCGGTGTCGTCTGGACGCGCCTGAAGATCTTGCTTAATGGTTCAGCCTGGTTTGGGGCCGCTCAGACCTACGCAAGCTCAATACGTCACCCCCGCGCCGAAGGAAGAACAACGCAGATGTGTGCCGCAATGTCTTAGGACTGCAACGCTTCTCCCGGACATTCGCTCGGCGCCCGAGCCGTACAATCGTTTGGTGCGCATGACGGCGGTTCATTGGCGCCCCGTTCTGATTGACTAACAGCACTCGGGAGTGCCCGCACTTCCTGTCGCCGCAGGCAAGATACCGCATTAGCGCTCTAGTC
>CAVVZD010000001.1:0-561731 GCA_963752765.1 Vulcanimicrobiota bacterium | reverse complement strand
TCAGAAATTATAGCGGCAACTACTTCTGGACGACCAATGTTTCTCTGCCGCTGGAAACAATCTGCTCCATCGGCGGCTTCAACGAGAGTTTTTCCGAATACGGGTGGGAGGATATTGATGTCGGCTTACGCTTGCGGGCGCGAGGCGTTAAGGCGGTTTTCAACCCCAAGGCTCTTGTCTATCACTACAAGCCGCGTCTTCGTACCACGAATCTCGGCAGCGCTCTTCAACGGACGCGTGCGCAGGCGAGAACCGCAGTCAAACTTGCACGATTGCATCCGCAGCTTCGAACCTACCTTGCGACCGGCATCAACTCGGTTCAGCGGCGCCTTCACGTTGCAACAAGGCGGTTCGGTCTCGCGGAGCGCGCGCTGCGACGTCTCGGCGACGTCTCGGTCGACCGTGAGCTCACCGATCGCGAAGCGCGCGCGGCCGGCGTCCTGTTCAGCGAGGTGTACTTCGAAGAGCTCGAGCGCGCACTGGGCCCAGACGCGAATCCTTGAGAATTCTCCTCTCGCGTACCGATCGGATCGGCGATCTCATTCTTTCCACGCCGGCAATCGCCACCGTGCGGCGTTCGTTTCCCGACGCTTTCGTCGGGATGGTCGCAAGCCCGTACAATGAAGTCGTCATGGAACGTAACGACGATGTTGACGAGCTGCTCGTACTGCCCCGCGAAATTAAACCGGCGTCGTTCGGTGCGCGGCTGCACGGCTACGACATCGCGATTGCGCTTGCACCGAGAACGATCGACTGGCAACTCGTCGGCGCGACGCGCGCCCCGCTGCGCGTCGGATATACCTACGAGCGGAGATGGCTGGCGCGCGTGACGGCACCGTTCTTCGTCAACTCGCTGATGGTCTCGGAAGCCGACCCGGACCTGTGCGATCGCTTTCCGCAGCGAATCGTGCGCCACGAAGTGGTGCAGCTGCTCGATCTCGTAGGCTTAGCGGGAGCGCATCATCGCGTCGAGCGGCTGCGGCTGGATGTCAATGACGAGGATCGCCTTGCAGCCCGAAGTCTGCCGAAGGAATTCGTCGCCTTTCATCTGGGCCTGCGCTGGTTTCAGAGTGGCAGTACGCTGGAAAGCACGCTGACGCTGGTGCGCGAGCTTGCGGCGATCGCACCGCTCGTCGTTACGTGCTCGCGGGAATGTGAGGAGATGGCTGCGATTTTCGAGCGAACCGGTTGCGTTGCGGGGGTGTTGTACCGATTGCCCTTCCATCAGTGGGCGGCCGTCTTCGAACGGTCACGGGTCGTCGTTACGGTAGACACGGGTGCGACCCACGTTGCGAGCGCGGTTCGAAGGCCCCTAGTCGTCGCGTTCGAACACCGCTATTTTAGACTCAACTCACAGGAGTGGGCGCCCTACGGCGTTCCGCACGCGTTGGTCCAGAAACCCGCCTTCCCGGACGAAGCATCACTCGCGCTTTTTCGCGACGAGATCTTAAGCGGTGTCAATAGACTGATGAGCAATGCTTGACGTTTCGGTCGTCGTACCGACCTACAACCGGCTCGAGACATTAGAGCACGTCATCCCGACGCTGCTCGCGCAAGACCTCCCGCGCGATCGCTTCGAAGTCCTCGTATGCGATTCCAATTCCACCGACGGTACCGCAGCGTTTCTGTCTTCGATCTCCGCCCAAGCGCGCAATCTTCGGCACTTGCCCGGAAGTTACACGGGCCGCGCGGCTGCCCGCAATGCGGGCATCGCTGCCGCGAAAGGCTCGATCGTACTCTTTAACGATGCCGACATTTTAGCGTCGCCGGACCTCATTGCACAGCATCTACGCCGGCACGAACAACGATCGGACGTTGCGGTCGTAGGCTGGGAAGTGCAGGTCAAAAACCTCGACGACTACGCGTACAAGCGCGACCACCCGCAGGCGCGCGGACACCTCCACCCGCCGGGGCGCAAGCGCCTTTCTTGGCTCTACTTTCTCACCGGAAACGCTTCGGTTGCGCGCGACGACCTACAACGAATCGGATGCTTCGACGAGACATTCACCGGATATGGGCACGAGGATCTCGAGCTCGGCTACCGCTTGCAGCAAGCTGGAGTTGAGATCGTGTACGAGCCCAAGGCGGTGAACTATCATTGTCAAGAGATCGGCTTTATCGATCAAAAGCAAAAAATGAAGCTCGCCGGCCGCTCAACCGTGCGATTCTACCGCAAGCATCCGGATCTCGCAGTAAAACTGAATCTCGGAATGACGGGGGTCTCGTTGGGATTACATTCCGTGCTCGCGCGCATGCCGCTCCTTCTAGGATACTTCGACCGCCGCGCACAACGCTCGAAATTCGCGCGCGACCTCGTGCAGCAGTACTACTACGTTTCCGGGATTAAAGAAGCTCTTGCCGACAATGAATAGCCGACGATGAATAAAGGAAAGGTCTCATGCGGCGCCTTGCGCGTCGCCGACGAAGGGACTCGTGCCGAACTCAACGGTTGGGTCAACCGTCGTCGCGACCATGGCGGTCTCATTTTCGTCGACATTCGCGACTACGAAGGCATCACACAGGTTGTCTTCGATCCGTCGCACGCGAGTTTCGCGCATGCCGAGCACCTGCGCAACGAAGACGTCGTGTCCGTGAGCGGTATCGTCCGCCGCCGCCCGGTCGGCACCGAGAATCCACGGCTGCCGACCGGCGACGTCGAGCTTGCCGTCGACGAATTGGAGATCCTCAATCGTTCGCAAGTGCCGCCCTTCCCGGTCAATGCGGACGAGCCCGTCGACGAGAGCTTACGTCTCGAATACCGCTACCTAGACCTGCGCCGCCCGCGAATGCAGCGAAATCTTCGACTACGTCATCGCATTGTCAAAGCGATGCGCGACTTCTTCGATACGCGCGATTTCGTGGAAATCGAAACGCCGATGCTCATGAAATCGACCCCCGAGGGTGCACGCGACTACCTGGTCCCCAGCCGTCTCTATCCCGGAGCTTTCTACGCGCTGCCTCAGTCTCCGCAGCTGCTCAAACAGATTCTCATGATCGGCGGCTTCGGACGGTACATGCAAATGGCTCGTTGCATGCGCGATGAAGACTTGCGAGCCGATCGACTGCCGGAGTTCACCCAGCTCGACGTCGAAATATCGTTTTGCACGCAAGACGACGTACTCGAAGTGATGGAATCGTGCATGCGATACGTCTGGCGCACCGTGCTCGGAATCGACCTTGCGCCGTTTCCTCATTTGCATCACGAGGAAGCCATCGAAAGGTACGGCGTTGACAAGCCCGACTTGCGCTTTGGGCTCGAGCTAGCCGAGTGCGGCGAGATTTTCAAAGATTCCGAGTTCGGCGTTTTTCGTCACGCGCTAAAAACCGGCGGGGCCGTTGTGGCGTTGCGCTATCCCGGCGGCGCGTCACTTTCCCGGCGCGATTTCGACGCGCTCACCGAGCTTGCAAAAACGTATGGCGCGCAGGGGATGGTGTGGATCGCGTTCGCGCAAGACGGCCTAAAGTCGCCGGTCGCCAAGTTCTTGTCGGAATCGTCGACCGCAGCGGTGCGCGCGGCGGTCGGCGCCCAAACCGGCGACGCCGTGCTGCTCTTTGCGGACGCACGCGAACGGGCATT
This sequence comes from Vulcanimicrobiota bacterium, assembly GCA_963752765.1. Lineage (GTDB taxonomy): Bacteria > Vulcanimicrobiota > Vulcanimicrobiia > Vulcanimicrobiales > Vulcanimicrobiaceae > JAFAHZ01. The sequence goes on along the minus strand of CAVVZD010000001.1, from coordinate 558,154 downwards.
TGCATTTGCGGGAAGGATGCGCAACGAGGTTGGCGAGCGTTGCGGGTTGCGAGATCCCCAAACGTTTGCCTTTTGCTGGGTGACGGACTTTCCGTATCTCGAGATCGACGAAGCGACCGGAAAACCGGTGCCCGCCCACCATCCGTTCACCGCACCGATCGAAGAGGATTGGGCGCTTATCGAAAGCGACCCGATGCGCATGCGCGCGCAGCATTACGACATGGTCCTCAATGGCTGGGAGCTCGGCTCCGGCTCGATTCGCATTCACAAGGCGGAGCGGCAACGGAAAATATTTGAGATGCTCGGGCTGAGCGCGGCGGATGTCGAGGCGCGGTTTGGGTTCTTCGTGCGCGCGCTCGACTATGGTGCGCCACCGCACGGTGGCATGGCGCTCGGCCTCGATCGCATTGTCATGATCGCGAGCGGCGAGGAGAACCTGCGTGAGGTGGTCGCGTTTCCGAAGAACCAAGGCGCCCGCGACCTGATGATGGATGCGCCGACCCCGGTCCCCGACGATCTGCTGCGCGATCTGCACCTCAAGCGAGACGGGCAGTTAAAATGAGGCTGCTTGGCGTGGCGGTGCTCGTCGTGGCGCTCGGCGCGTGCACGTCGTCACACCACGCCCCGCAGTCACCGAGTGCCTCTCCGTCGGTGCTGGTGTCGTGTGAAACGCGCGTCATGACCGTTGACGGCGCGGAAATCGTAGTGACCGCGAACGTCGACGGTAGCCTGGCATCGGTGGAGATCGTTAACGAGCCGAATCTCGCGGCGGGAACGAGGGCGATCGATGACGCTGTGCACGCTTTCGGGCCGGTGCGGCGCGACAGCCACGTGGTTGCGCGCCAGTCGAAGTGGGGATTAGCGACGCTGACCGATCCGTGCGGCCGGCCGGTGCCGCTGCCCTCCCGCTAGGAGGCCGCGCGCGCGGGTGAAGATGCGGTCGAACATCGGCACCGTCAGCACGCCGGTGTTCGTGTTTTGCCGGCTCGGATGATAGGACGCGATCGCAACGATCGTTCGCTTTTTCTTTGTTGCCGTCACCTCGGCGCCGTGAGCGAAGCGTGGCTTCGAGGGCTCAAGCGCAAAGCCGCGCTCGCGCAACACGCGCAATATAGCAGCGAATCCGATCGATCCAAGCCCGACCATCACCCGCAGCCGCACGAGCGTGTCGAACTCTTGCAGCAAGTACGGAAAGCAATTCCCAAGTTCTCGGCGCGTGGGTTTGTTCTGCGGGGGTGCGCAACGAAGCGCGGCGGTAATCAAGCAATCGTACAAACGTAGGCCGTCATCGCGGTCGACGGCTTGCGGCATTGAAGCAAAGCCGGCGCGATAAAGCGCGGGATAGAGAAAATCGCCCGAGGCGTCGCCGGTAAAGGGCCGTCCGGTGCGATTGCTGCCGTGGGCTCCCGGCGCAAGACCAACGAGCATGACGCGCGCCGTCGGGGAACCGAACGCGGGCACCGGTTTTCCCCAATAGACGCAGTCGCGATGCGCGCGCTTTTTTTCACGCGCGATTTCCGCGGTGTACGCGCGCAGCTCGGGACAACGAATGCAGCGCACGACGGCGCCCTCGATTTCGGAGAGTTTCACGTTCGCAGCACGTCCGCATACTCGATGCCGACCGGTGCGATGACGTATGCTACGCCGGCATTGCGTTGCCAGATGGCTTCAATCGCCGCGCGCGGATAGACGGCACGAACGCTGCGCGCCGCAGGGTCATTGAGGACGCAGTCGCCGTTTGCCGTGAAGCCGCAGAGGACCGCGAGATGACCGTCAGAACGCTCTAACGGCGCACCGGGAAGCTCGCCGTCCCGCCATGAGTACGAGATCGCAATCGGGACGTTACGTTCGATCAGGCGCTGCGCATGGTCGAGATTGCGCAAATGTCCGACCACGCCGCGCAGGCCAAGGCTTCCGCTAAACGCGACATTGAACGACCAGTTTCCGGTTCCGTTGTACGCGCGATCGAAGACGGCACGAGCCGTTTCTTCAACCGAGACGTCAAGACCATAGTAGGCATGGATCATGGAAAGCGACGCCGGACTGCACCAGCCGCGTTCGTTTTCGGTAACGTATTGCGAACGCACGGGAACGTCGAGAATCACGGGGCTGCGGGCGAACGGCAGCGATGGGCGCGGCTGGCTCGGCGATGAAAAGGCGACCATTGCGAAATACACGTCGCGAGCGCGCACGTCGATGCCGTCGAACAATGGCTCCGCCGAAATCGTATCGACCTCCACGTGAATGCCGTCCTGATCGGGGCTGAACGATTTGGAACCGCTGGGATGCCACTCGGCGTAGTCCAACCACGGCGTATCCGGAACGCCCGCGCGCAGCAAACGAAACTCGATCCCTCCGGAAGCGGCTAAGGTATTCCAACTGAGCACTCCGCCGCGAACCGGCTCGAATTGCAAGCGTGCAGATTCTTGCGCGTCCAGCACGTGAACGAAACCCATCCTAGATGCTCCATTGCCAAGCGTTCCAGGAGTCTGCGAGATAGGCGGCGGGAACGTACCCTTTCACGTCGGTGTTCATCGCGGTGAAGCTTCGTTGCCAGTCGACGAATACGGCCGGGACCAACTCCCGCAATCGCTCCTCCTCGCGCTGATAGAGCGCTCGCCGGCGCTCTTGATCGAACGTTGACGCGGCGGCGGCGCTGGTTGCGTTGACGATCGGGTCGTTGAGCCACGACGTGTTTGCGCCGTTGGGTGGAATGAAGGCGCCGTTCCAATCACCGGAATTGTCCGGGTCGGGACCGTTGGTTTCAAACGACCACTCCATGTCGTACTTGCCGGTGTAGAGCGGGCCGTCCGTTGCAAAAAGGTAGCTCCCAGGATAATTGCGCACTTCGACGTCAATGCCGACGGGCCGCAGCATCGATTGAATCATCACTTGGGATTGCGTGTTCTCTTCGTGACCGATCGTCGCATATAACGAAAGGTGCATGGTGAGGCCGCCCTTACGAAGCACGCCATCCGAACCCGCCGTCCAGCCGGCTTGCGCGAAGAGTCGCCGCGCATCGGTCGGGTTGTACCGATAGGGCGGCAAGCTCGGGGCTGCCCAGGATTGCGGAAAGATATCTGACACCGCCGGTTCGTCCAAACCGTGGTACACCGTTGAAATGATACGGTTGAAATCGATGGCTTCTGCAATTGCGCGGCGCACCCGGACGTCGGCGAGCTGCGGACGGCCCAGATTCATGCCGAGGTGCCGCCAGTTGGCGACCAATCGCTCGTCGACGGCGATGCCGGCGATGCCCTTCAATCGCGCGACGGAGTTTGGGTCGACGCTTGGATAGACGTCGACTTCATGGGTTTGCAGCTCGTTAAAGAGCGTGTTGACGTCCGGCACGAACTTCCAAATCAATTCCTTGAGTTTGGGAGGACCGCGAAAGTACCGTGGGTTGGGGACGAAGATCAAGGATGCGCCGTGATTCCACGCCTTGAGGAGATACGGCCCGCTGGACAGCGGATGGCTGTTGATCTCGGCAGTGTTCAGGTTGGAAAGTTTAGCGAGTAGATGCGCCGGCATCGGTGGATACGCAGCGCCCGCCATCGCGAGATCGCCGAGCACTTCCACGCTCGGGCGTTTCAGCCGAATGACAATTGTGTACGGGTCAGGCGCACTCGCCGACGCAATGAGATCCCACCCATAGCGCGTCTTGACGTTATTCGCCGAATTCATCACCGCGTGATAGGTGAAGAGCCAGTCGGCTGCGGTGATCGGTGTACCGTCCGACCAGACGGCGCCCTTACGCAGATGAAGAACGATGGTCTTGCCATCTGAGCTGATCCCACCGTTGCGGGTGGTTGGCACTGCTGTCGCGAGATCCGGAATGTAGTTCCCTTTGTCATCGTACCGCAGCAAGAACGAGTACACGAGAGCGGTCACCGTATCGGTCGCCGCGTTGTGACCGAACATCAAGTTGAGGCTATCGGGTTCTTCGTCTTCGCCAAGGCGCAAAACGCCGGGAATCGTCCAAAGATTCCGTATGCCCGCGTTCGTGGCAGCCTGCCGCGAACAAGCGCTACTTGCCATGACGGCCATCAGCGCGGCGGCTGCCAAATGACGCATCACGCGCTCTTGGAACTCACCAGCGGTCGTTTGACGATGCGCAGCGCGATTTGTTCGTAGAGACGCGAAGAACCAAAGCGTACCACGTCGTCCGCCGGAAGCAGCGTCTCGGCGCGTGCGCGTTCGATTTCCGCGCGCGCCCGTTCTTCGGTAAGGCTGCGCGTGTTCAAGGCGATGCCGACGACTTGCGCCGGTTTGATCGGCGCCAAGAGCTCTTCGTGCAAGCGAATCAGCGTGCGATAATTCAGAACCGGCGTGTCGTAGCCTTCGATATGCGTGCGTTGCGGGTCACAGACGAGAATCAGTGCATCGGGAGCCGCTCCCGTCATCAGTGCGAGCGTTACCGGCGCATATGCCGGATGATTGATTGCCCCCTGACCCTCGACGACGATGAGATCGGCGCCTTCGTGGGCCGCATAGAGGACCAGTTGTTCGGTCGCTCCCGGCGCAAAGTCGGCGATGACGCGATCGACCGAAATGCCCCACCCGGCGATCATGATCCCGGTCTGGCCGGTGGGAACAAAGCGTGCATTTCGTCCGGCAGCCGTTGCCGCTTGCACGAGTTCCAGGGCAACGGTCATTTTGCCGACGGCGCAATCGTTGCCGATCATCAACACGATCGGCGCCTTGACGTCGTAGACGCGTCCGCTGAAGAGCTGTACGTCGGGAGGCTTTCGCACGTCCCAAATGGTGGTGCCTGCTCGCAGTGCAGCCGCGTGAAACTCGCCGTCCTCGTCGAGCATCTCGTGAAGTCCACTGACGATTTCGAGATTCGCCGCGATGGCTTCGAGAATCGACGAACGCCATTGCGGCGGAAGCGCGCCGCCCTTAGGCGCGGTTCCGATCAGCAACGCGTTTGGTTTGTACTCGAGCGCTTCGGACACGGTGCTGACAATCGGCGCGTCGCTATGAAGGTAGGGTAAGACGCGTTCTACCGTCATTCCGGCGCAAGCTGAGTCGATGATTGCGACGACGTCGTCGCTTCCATAGGCAATGACGCCGTGCGCGGTTTTTGCGTCGGAAACGAAACGGTCGGGTGCCAGAATGGCGTAGCGGCGTTTCACTCAGGCTTCCTCGAGCACAACGTCCTTCACGCCGAGTCCGGGAGCATCGGGCAAGACTAGCTTGCCGTGGTCGTAGGTCACGCCGGCAAACGGGTCACGCGCGGTTAAGAACGGTCCGTCGAGGTCGGCCCAATCAACCAGCGGCGAGAGATGAGCGGCGGCGGTGGCGGCGACCGCGCTTTCGACCATGCAGCCCAGCATGATGCGCATGCCCATCGCTCGCGCGGTCGCAATCATGGCGAGTGCTCCGCGGATTCCGCCAGTCTTGGCCAGCTTCACGTTGACGCCGTCGACGCATTCATACAGACGCGGTAGATCTCGTGCGGTCAGGGAATCTTCATCGCTGACGATCGGAATTGAAACACGCTCGCGAATCGTTCGCAGCATGCCGGGATTGCCGGCAGGTATCGGCTGCTCGCAGAACTCGATGTCGAACCGCCGTAAATCGTGAAGAATCGTTACCGCCGTTTCTGCGTCCCAGCCTTCGTTCGCATCGATGCGAATGAGGCCCCCGTACCGTTCCCGGATGAGCGCGATCGTTTCGACCTGCGCAGCCGGCGTGCCAATGCCGAGCTTTACTTTCAGAATCGGGTGATCGCCGATCTCTGCAAGCTTACGCAGCGTTGTTTGCGGATCGGCGATGCCGATCGTAAATGACGTTACCGGGGTGCGGGAAGGGTCGAGTCCGAGCAATGCGTAGAGCGGTTTACCAAGATCTTTTCCGATGAGGTCGTGCAGCGCGATATCCAGCCCGGCCTTTGCTGCGGCGGGAATGTCGTCGTGCAACAACGTTTCGAGGCGATACGGATCGTCGCAGGCGAGGGCATGCGTGCCGAAATACTGCACGACACTCTCAACGTTTTCGCTATAGCGCTCGATCGGCGTGGCCTCGCCAATGCCTTGGAGATCGCCATAACTCGCTCGCACCAGCACCGAGTGAGCCACGCGCTCTTCGCCGCGCGCGATTTTGAAGGGATGGACGAGCGGCAGGTCGAGCGGTGTGACGGAAAGCGATAGCGCCGACATGCGGCTTCGCATTCCATCTCGTATCGTGGGCTCCTAGTCTCCCGAGGGAGACTAGCGAGAGATCGGAGAGCTCACGCGGTAACAACGCCCGCCGTGGTCGCGACGCACGGATTCGCCCAGCGTGCGAGCCGCGTCACGTTCGGAACCGGTAATGACGCGGCGCTCCTCCATCGTGTCGTAACCCCGGCTTTGACGCTCGCTCAAACGAAGCTCTCGGCGACGCGATTCGACGGCGTGGTCAATTTCATGGCCAAGTCCGAGTGCGGGCGATTGACGGCCGCCGTCGGTGGTGTGCAATGCGGAATGCGGATCCCAGCCGATCGTGTCGCTGGAGGGATCGAAGTAATCGTCATTATGCCGGTTGAGGACGAGGTGATACTCGCGCGTCTTGGCGTGTTCGAGATGGTAGAAGAGCGAACGCTCTTTGCGGTCTGCGTCGAGATACGACTTAGCCCGTTTGTAGGAGGCTTCGGCCGCGCGCGAGACGCGCAAAGAGCCGTGATGGACGTACATGACGTGCGTCGATCACGCCCTTTGCAACGACGGCTAGTCCAGAGTGCTCTTGACGAGCAGTGATACGGTAGAGAAGCTCGACTGCGCATGGCGCGTACCGCGTTGCGGTGCCGAACCGACTTGAATGACCTAGGGAGCATCAGCTCCGGATACGACGGGCCGGGAGGCCCGGCGCCCGGGCCGCACCCACCTGCGAGAACGCAGGTTCGCATACCCGCGCGGCAGACGCTACGTGCGGTCGAGCGTCAAAGAAGCCAGCGCGATCTGCCAAGAGCGCACCGCGGTTCTGAGATCGGCGACGCTTGCCTCGCCGGATTGCTCGTCGAGCACCACGTGTCCGCGAAACGGCGCGAAATCCCGCAGGATAGTTGCCACCGAGCGTTCGGTCTCGTCACCGACGTTGCTCCAGAGCAACACGGTGTTCGGTGCGAGGTCCGAAGGATCGCTCGCCGCGTCGAGAACGGCGGGTTCAGGCCCGAAGCGAAGCCAAGCCGAGTCCGCTTCCTTTGCGACCCGCTTGCAATCGTGCGTGCTCGCTGCAAACGTCTGCGGCGCATTGCGAACGGCAAGCGTAACGTTGCAGCTTTTCGCCAGCGACGTCGCGACCCCGAGCCGCGCAAGCTGCTCGCTCCAGCTCGTCGTGGTTTCTTGCACGAGGGGTGCGGCGACCAGCGGGGCTCCGGCGGCAACGGCCTGACGCATCGTTTCGCGCATGTCGTCCTCGTTTGCACCAAAAAACCGTCTATCGAGCAACGCGGCAACGTTCATGCCGCGATCGGTTGCCATTTTCTTGATTTGAGCGAGATAGTCGTCGTCGATACGCGGGAAGTGCCGGACGTCTAACGCAACGCCGTCGCAACCAAAGTCCCGCGCGCACACGTCGACAAATTCGAGCTGTGTGAGGTCGCCGCGCTCGATCGTGCGCGCCAAGGCACTGCTTGCACAGGCTACCTTAATGGTGAGGGAACCCCCGAACGTCGAGTAGGCATGTTCCGGGACTTCGGCGAGCGAAGGTCGGGTGCATGCGAATAGCGGTTGCGGCGGATCACGCCGGATTTCAATACAAGGACGACATCGCCCAAATCTTGCGCGACAAAGGGTACGAAGTGCTCGACTACGGTACGCACGATCCAACCCCGGTCGATTACCCGCAGTACGGCTACGCCGTCGGCGAAGCCGTCGCAAGCGGCCAAGCCGATCGCGGCGTGCTCGTGTGCGGATCGAGCCTCGGAATTGCAATCGCTGCAAACAAGGTGCCCGGTGTACGCGCCTGTCCCGTTTCCGAGCCATATTCAGCCGAGCTCGCACGCCGTCACAACGATTGTAACGTCATCGCATTTTCGCAACGCCTCACGGGCTGGGAGATGATCGAGCGGATGCTCGACGTTTATCTCGCCACTCCATTCGATGGAGGGCGGCATGCCCACCGAATCGCGCAGCTGTTCGAATTCGGCGACGCGCAGCGCGAACGCACGCTAAAGGCGATCGAGCGCGAGCAAGTCACCGACGCACAAACGCCCAAGAATCTCATTCCAAGTTCGTAAGGCAGGAAACCGTGGACATTCTTTCGCGCAGCACCCTTGAAGGAAAGGATCCCGAGGTATTCGCCGCAATCGCCGGCGAGGAGCGGCGGCAGAAGAATAATCTGGAGCTGATCGCCTCTGAAAACTACGCTAGCCGTGCAGTTCGTGAAGCGATGGCCTGCGTCATGACCAACAAGTACGCGGAAGGTTATCCGGGGAAACGGTATTACGGCGGCTGCGAATACGTCGACGAGGCCGAGGTGCTTGCAATCGACCGCCTCAAAGAGCTCTTCGCAGCAGATCATGCCAACGTGCAAGCGCACGCTGGAGCCCAAGCCAACATGGCGGTCTTCATGGCGCACCTTCAACCCGGCGACACCGTTCTCGGCATGTCGCTCGCGCACGGTGGCCACCTCACGCACGGCACGAAGGTTAGTTTCTCCGGCAAGCTCTACAACGCGCTCGCGTATGGCGTTCGCAGCGACACGGAGTTAGTAGACTTCGATGAGGTTCGTTCGCTAGCGCGCGAGCACGAGCCAAAGATGATTATTGCCGGTGCAAGTGCGTATCCGCGCACCCTCGATTTCGCGACCTTCCGGGAGATCGCGGACGAAGTCGGGGCCACGCTGCTCGTCGACATGGCACATATCGCCGGCCTGGTCGCCGTCGGACTGCATCCCTCACCGGTGCCGGTCGCCGATTTCGTCACTTCAACGACGCACAAGACGCTGCGCGGTCCGCGCGGTGGATTTATTCTTTGCACGCAACGCTGGGCGCAAGCAATCGACAAGAGTATCTTCCCGGGCATTCAAGGCGGCCCGCTCATGCACACGATTGCGGCGAAGGCCGTTGCGTTCGGAGAAGCGCTTCGTCCGGAGTTCAAGACGTATCAGCAACACGTCGTCGAGAACGCCCGGTCGATGGCCGACGAATTCTCGCGTGCCGGGCTTCGTCTCGTTGGAGGAGGAACGGACACCCACCTTATGCTCGTCGACGTCTCGGTGAAGGGCCTCACCGGAAAAGCGGTCGAGACGTATCTTGACGAAATCGGCATCACGGTCAACAAGAACGCGATTCCTTTCGACAAGCAGAAGCCGATGGTTGCCAGCGGCATTCGCATTGGAACGCCGGCGATTACATCACGCGGTTTTGAAGCCGACGACTGTCGCGAGGTGGCGCGAATCATCTGCGATGCCCTCAGCGATATCGATGCGCGTGCAAAGATTGAGCCGTTGCGCGATCGGGTGCACGAGCTGACGATGCACTTCGACGTACCGTAATTAGTAATGCGGCCCGGCTGGGATGAATACTTCATGGAGATCGCGCGCACCGTCGGAACGCGCGCGACTTGTCCGCGGGCTTCCGTCGGTTGCGTGCTCGTGCGCGAGCATCGCATTCTGACGAGCGGATATAACGGCGCCCCCCGCGGGGTTGCGCACTGTACCGAGGTCGGCTGCATGCTCGTGAACGACCACTGCATGCGGGCAACGCATGCCGAAGCGAACGCCATCGTCCAAGGTGCACTGCATGGCGTAAGCTTGGAAAGCGCGACAGCCTATTGCACGCATCAGCCCTGCGTCAACTGCTCCAAACTGTTCATTAGTGCCGGTGTTAGAAAAATCGTCTACGAAAACGCGTATCCCGATCCGGTCGCAGCGAGCCTGCTGGCCGAAGCCGGCGTGGCGCTGATCGCCTTCGGGGCGCTGGAAAGCACGCGATTATGAACCCGCTTTCCTGGAGCGCCATTCTCATCTACGCCGCAACCTTTGCAATCGCGGGGGTGGTAACCGCGGCATCGACGCCCCTCATCGTTCGTCTGGCGACGCACCTCGGCGTTATCGATCCCATCGACCAAGCGCGGCGCGTACATGATGTGCCCACGCCGCGCATCGGCGGCATCGCCGTATTCTTTGGATTTGCGGTTGCCTTGTTTGCCGTACTTGGGTTCGGCCTCGCATCGCCTTTTGCGCTCTTGCCCTCGGCGCTGCACGCCGCTCACGCGCGGCAGATCGTAGTCCTCACCGATCAGTTCGAGACGGTTCACAAGCTCGTCGGACTGCTCTTTGGCAGCCTGTTGGTTCTCGGCGTCGGCATCTGGGACGACGTGATGGGAATGGTTCCGCGCAATAAGTTCCTCGCGCAGATTGTCGTGGCGCTGGCGTCAATGCTCTACGGATTCGTTATCCCGGGAAGTACTAACCCATTCGATCACAATGCAACAACGAACTGGATCGAGTTTCCGCTCTGGGTCGGCGTTCCGCTGACGCTCCTCTGGTACGTTGGACTGATGAACGCGATCAACTTCCTCGACGGTCTCGATGGTTTGCTTGCGGGCGTTGCCGCGATATCGAGCCTGTTTCTGTTCGTCATCTCCGTTATCCACGCCGATCCGGTGGTCGCTCTCGTCGTGATCGCGCTCGCCGGAGCCGCGCTTGGATTTCTGCCGTTCAACTTCAATCCGGCGCGGATATTCTTAGGCGACGCCGGCTCGTTGTTCATCGGCTACGTCTTCGCAACGGTCTCAATACTCGGGGCGAGCAAGACGGCCATCGCCGTTAGCCTTATCGTTCCGGTACTCGTCCTGGCGCTCCCGATTGCCGATACCGTTGCCGCAATCGTTCGGCGGGCAACGGCCGGAAAGCGCATTACGGAGGCTGATCGCGGCCACTTTCACCATCAGTTGATTTTTCGCTTTGGCCTCAACGTTCGTCAGGCCGTATTGCTGATTTACGCCGTGTGCTTCGTGCTCGGCGCGGTCGCGCTCGCGCTTTCCGGCGAATTCACGCACGTCTTTCGAATCTAGATCGCTCGTATGTTGGCGAAGCTAAAGGTGATGACGGTCTTCGGAACGCGGCCGGACACGATTAAAATGGCGCCAGTCGTGCACGAGCTTCGAAAGCACGCGGCTATTGACGATTTGGTCTGCGTCACCGCGCAGCACAGGCAGATGCTCGACGATCTGCTGGCGCTCTTTGAGATCGATCCGGATTACGATTTGGATATCATGACCGAAGACCAAAGTTTGACCGAGATTACCACACGCGTCCTGCGCGGCTTAGAGCCCGTGCTGCAAGATGCGCGTCCCGACGTCGTGCTCGTCCATGGCGACACGACGACGAGCAGTTCGGCGGCGCTGGCCGCGTTTTACCAGCAGATTCCCGTCGGCCACGTCGAGGCTGGCCTGCGGACGAGCGATCGATGGTTGCCGTACCCCGAAGAGATGAATCGCCGAATCACCGGTACGATCGCATCCTACCATTTCGCCCCGACGGCGCTCTCCGCACAGCATTTGCGAGCAGAAAACGTCGATGACGAAGACATCATCGTCACCGGCAATACGGTCATCGATGCGTTCCTGGAAACGGCCGGGCGCGAGGATCTCTCGCCGCCGCCAAGATGGAACGAACTCGACTCCGGAAGACCGATCATTGCCATCACGGCCCACCGGCGAGAAAATCAACCGCATATGCGCGAGATGTGTGAAGCGATGCGCGAGATCGCAAGCCTCCCGATGGGCCCGCAGCTGTACTGGCCAGTGCACCCGTCTCCGCGCGTCGCGCCGGTGGCGCACGAAATTCTCGACGGTTTGCCGGGCGTCGTTCTCGTCGAGCCGATCGACTACGCCCAGATGGTGATGGCGATCAAGGGCTCGACGTTCGTACTCACCGATTCGGGCGGATTACAAGAGGAAGCGCCGTGCCTTGGCAAACCGGTAATCGTCATGCGCGACGAAACGGAGCGACCTGAGGGAATCGACGCGGGAACGCTCATGCTCGTCGGTCATCGCCGCAAGCGAATCATCGACGCGGCGCAACGTCTCCTCACCGACAAGGCCGAATATTCGCGGATGGCTCGTGCGGTGAACCCGTACGGGGACGGGCGCGCCGCCGAGCGGATCGTCGCCTGGCTACTGGCTCGCCTCCGCGACGCCCCGTACCCCGCACCGTACGGATCGTGAGCGTGTGAGTCCGGTGATCGCCGCGGGCGGCGCATTCGCCGGCTGCGCGCTCGTGGGACTTCTCGGGGGCATTTGGCTGTCTCAACGTACGGGACAGGGCCTGTGGGTATTCGGGGGTCTTCTGGCCGGAATGGGAGTCGGTGCCTATTCCGCATTCCGGCTTTTCACGCGGTCACCGTAGTGGAGCCGGCGGGTCGCGTGCAGGAGGAAGGGAGTGACAGGCGTAGCTACAGCGACGCAGAAACGGCGGCCGGCCTAGCGGCGTATCGCGCGCTGAAGCGATGGACCTGCGCTCGAAGCCTTTTCTTGGTCGCCGTCGTTGCGCTGCTTTTGGTTGGGTGGTCGCCCCTCGCGGCGTTAGCGCTTGCGACCGGCGGAGTCTGTGGGGTCTTCAATGCCCTGCTAACCGCAAGCGGTAACGAACGGCTACTCGATACCCGCGGCATGGGATTCTTCGTCTTTGGCAGTTTGCTGCGAATCGGGGTCTTCGGTATAGTCCCGGTGGCCTTTGCCGTGCACGGCTCCTGGTGGTCGATGGCCTGGTATTTCGCCGGTTTTTTCCTCCCGTTGACGATGTTTGCGGTTGGAGCGTGGCGGACAGTCGAGCGAAGATAGGAATGCGGAGAACCTCGGTAGCGTAGATGCAAGAAAAACTCGGAGAGCACATCCTGTGGCATTGGCCCGTGCTGGGTGCAGTGCACGCCGATACGATCGTGACGACGTGGCTTGTCATGGCACTGTCGCTTGTCTTTTTTTCCTGGGTCGGCGCGAGCTACCGTTCGACATATCAAATGAAGCGCCAGGTCGCGGTGGAGAGCGTTGTCAACTACATCGCCGATCTTGCGACGAGCACGCTAGGCCCGCGCGGCGAACCGTTTGTTCCTTTTTTTATCGCACTCTTCGTCTTCATCTTCCTGATGAATCAATTCGGCATGCTCCCGTTCAAGCCGCTGGGGCTACCCTTCGGTGGGTCGCCCACCGCCGACCTCAATACGACGGTCCCGCTAGCGCTGCTCGTGTTCTTCATGACGTGGATCGCCGGCTTTAGGATGAACGGAATTAGACAATTCTCTCACTTGTTCAGACCATACTGGTGGCTATTTCCCATCAATAGCCTTGAGGAGGCAGTACGTCCTGTAACGCTGGCAGCTCGTTTATTTTTCAACATCTTTGTCGGCGAGTTGCTCTTCCTCATCGTCGCGTCGCTTATCGGCCAGCACGTAAAGATTGGACCGCTGGATCTGTCGCTGGCCGTTACGGTCGTCCCGTTTTTCATTCAGTTTTTCAACTTTTTCGTTGGAACGGTCCAAGCGTTCGTCTTTACGTTGCTCGCAATAGTGTATCTATCGCTGTCAATCGGCGAACAACACTAGTCGTCATGGAAAGGGTACGTCCTTGAATTCTGAAGCGTTGGTAGCCGCCTTTACACTTCTTGCTTTTGGGATCATCGTCGCTGCGGTTGCGTTTGGTTCGGCCGTCGGCGACGGCATCGTCGCGAGCAAGGCAGTCGAATCCATCGCGCGCCAGCCGGAGGCGCGTCCCAACATCATGACGTTCATGTTCTTGGGCGTCGGCGTGCTTGAGGCATTTCCGATCATTGCGCTGGGAATGGCATTTTACATGCTGTACGGATTGGCAAACCTTCCGAACCTGATTGCGAAGATGGCCGGCCACTAAGAGAGCTATGTTTCTATCGCTCGACGGAACGTTTTTCGTTCAGCTCGTGAACTTCGCGATTTTCTTCGCGTTGCTCAACGTGTTGTTCTTGCATCCCGTCGGGCGCGCAATTCGAAAGCGGCGTGAATATATCAACGGCGTAACCTCGGATTACGAACGGTATCAAACGGAAGCGAAGACGTTGCGCGAGCAAAGCGAACGTCTGCGCGCGCAAGCCCGGCGCGAGGCGCAGCAGGCGATTGCAAAGGCGCGAGCCGAGGCGTCGAACGCTACGGCCGAGCTGGCCGGCCGTTATGCGGCAATGGTGCAGCAGGTAGTGGAAGAGGCAAACCACGAGGTTGCCGGCGAGCTCGCGGGGGCGCGCGCTAATGCAAAACAGGTTGTCCTCCAGTTGGCGAACCTTATGGTCGACCGCGCTCTGACAGAGACGGTTAGATGAGCGGCAACCAGTTTTACCTCCAGGCAGCGCTCTGGAGCCAAGTGATCGCGTCGATTCTTTTCATGGGCGTGCTGGTCTGGTTGTGGGTGCGGTACTTCCAACCGGCGATTCTGGCGGCGCAGGAGCGCTACAACCGGCAGATCGCCGAAACCGAGCGCCATCGAGACGAAGCGAAGGCAATGCTCGACCTGCTCCGCAGCGAAATCGAAGGCGCCTCACGCGATGCGGCGCTGATTCGAGAGCGAGCGTCTGCGCAGGCCGCGCGTGAGTACGAAGCCTCCCTTGGAGAAGCGCGCGAAAGCGGAGAACGGTCGCTCGAGAACGCCCGCGGTGAACTGGGACGAGCGCGTGCTGCAGCAACGCACCGCCTACGCGATGAAATTCTTTCGCAGGCGCTCGAACAGGCGCGTGCGATTGCAAGCGATCGAATCGATCCCGCGACAAACTCGCGTCTGGTCGATCAATTCGTCACCTCGCTGGGGTCGCGCTAGCGATGGTAAATGAAACGCTGGCTCGGCGGTATGCCACGGCGATCTTTTCGCTGGCGCGCGATCGGCACGTAGAAGAGCGCGTCGGCAACGATTTAGCGAGGATTGCGGCAGCAATCGAGGGTGACGCGCTGGCACAACGCTTTTTTGTGGCGCCGATTATTGCACGTCAGGAGAAGGAGCGCGTTCTCTTGGCTGCGTTCTCGGGAAAAGTGAACGACGTTGCGTTGCACGCCCTTCTGCTGTTAGTACGTAAACGCCGGGAATCGCTGCTGGGAGCGATTGTCGCAGAGTATCGTAAGCTACAGCTCGACGCGCGCGGCGCCGAAGTCCTAACCATTACGTCGGCGCGCCCGCTCGATGCCGGCGAACTTCGTGCGCTGGTCGATCGGCTACAGCACGTCTACGGAAAATCGTTTGATACCAAACAAGTCGTCGATCCCAACGTAATCGGCGGCGTACGCATTCTCATGGGCGACCGTCGCATCGATGCAACAGTTTCCGGTCGGCTTGAGTCACTTGCAAGAACCCTATATGCCGGCGATTAATGTGTCGGCGCCCCAGGGGAGAGAGAGATGATAAACGCTGACGAAATCGCCGGCATTCTCAAGCAACAAATTGAGAGTTTCAAAGGCGATCTGCAGGAAGACGAAATCGGCACCGTGATCGAGGTTGGCGCAAATCTCGCACGTATTTACGGATTAGGCGGGGTTCGCTCCTCGGAGCTGGTCGAGTTTTCGAACGGCTTGCAAGCCGTTGCCCTTAACTTAGAGGAAGACAATGTCGGCGTCGTCATCTTGGGCCCCGACAACGATATTCGCGAGGGCGACAAGGTCCGTCGTACCGGCCGAATCGCGTCGGTGCCCGTCGGCGAAGCGCTGCTGGGGCGAGTCGTCGATGCATTGGGGCAGCCGCTCGACGGAAAAGGCGCGATCGAAACGCGGCGTTACCGCACGGTCGAAAATATCGCGCCGTCGGTCGTTGCGCGTCAGCCGGTGAAGCAGCCGTTGCAGACCGGCATTCGAGCCATCGATGCGCTCATTCCCATCGGTCGCGGACAGCGCGAGTTAATCATCGGCGATCGCTCGACGGGGAAGACCGCCATCGCGATCGACACGATCATCAATCAAAAGGGACGCGGCGTCTATTGCATCTACGTTGCGATCGGTCAAAAGAATTCGACGGTCGCCGCGATAGCTCAGGTGCTCGAGCAAAAGGGCGCGATGGAGTACACGACGATCGTCGCCGTGGGGCCGTCCGAAGCGGCTGCGCTGCGTTGGATGGCACCGTTCGCCGGCTGCGCGATGGCGGAAGAGCTCATGTACGCGGGCAAGGACGTTCTCATCGTCTACGACGATCTCACGAAGCACGCGCAATCGTATCGCGAGATGTCGCTCTTGCTTCGGCGTCCGCCGGGACGCGAAGCGTATCCGGGCGACGTCTTCTTCCTGCACTCACGACTGTTGGAACGCGCCGCGAAGCTATCGGACGAAATGGGTGGTGGTTCGCTGACCGCGCTGCCGATCATCGAAACGCAGGCCGGCGACTTCTCGGCCTACATTCCCACGAATGTCATCTCGATCACGGACGGCCAGATCTATCTCACGCCGGAGCTGTTCTTTCAAGGCATCCGGCCGGCTGTCGACGTTGGGCTCTCGGTGTCGCGCGTCGGCGGCGCGGCCCAAACGAAAGCGATGAAATCGGTCGCCGGTCAGCTCAAGCTCGAGCTGGCACAGTACCGCGACCTGGCGGCATTCGCAAAACTCTCTAGCGACCTGGACAAGACAACGCAAATGCAACTGTTGCGCGGCGAGAAGATGACCGAGCTGCTCAAGCAGCCTCAGTACCAGCCACAGGCGATGGAGGATCAAGTCGCGATCATTTATGGCGCTACCAAAGGCTTCGTCAACGACGTGCCGACGGTGCGGCTGCAGGCATGGGCAGCCGGATTTATTGACTTCTTGCACGCCAAGCATTCCGATATTCCAAAAGCGATCGCCCAGAGCGGCCAAGTTTCCGACGACGTGAAAAAGCAGCTCGACGCGGCACTGACGGAATTTAATAAGAGCTTTTAGGGAGCCTCTGAAGAAGTCCATGTACCGATCGTTTGAGGCGCAAAGCCGCCAAATGCGAGAAGAGGGCGAGAGCGTGCCCTCAGCCGTGCCTCGATCTGCGGCGAAAATGCTCGCTGCGATCGGTGCAGCGACTTCTTCAGAGGCTCCCTGATGCCGACCGTCCGCGATCTTCGAGATCGCATCAAGTCGCTCAAGAACACGCAGCAAATCACCAAGGCGATGAAGCAGGTGGCTGCGGCGAAGATTCGGCGTGCAGAAGTGGCGCGAAAACAAGCCCGTCCCTATGCGGACACGCTCGCCGAGATGCTTCGCGATTTGTTGCGGGCGGTCTCCGCCGTCGATCACCCGTTCATGAAGGAGGGCAAAGCGGGTGCGCCACCCGGAGTCGTCCTCATGACGGCGGACAAAGGATTGGCAGGCGCCTTTAATTCCAACGTCATTCGTGCGGGCGAACAGTTTGCACAAACTCGGCCGGACGCGCGCTGGTATACGGTCGGCGTCAAAGCCCGCAATGCAGTACGCCGTCTGGGGCGCACGGATCGCCCGTCGTGGCCGTTGGGCGCGTCGTCAAAGCTGGACGTGGCGCGCGAGCTGTCCGCGCGCGTCACCTCGGATTTCGTCGGTGGTGAAATCTCCGAAATCGTGCTCGTCTCTTCGAAGCTTGTCTCGATGCTGTCGCAGAAGCCTGAGGTGCGCGAGCTCGTGCCGATCGTCGCGAAAAATCTTGACTCGCTGGGCGCCAATGAGGAGAAGACAAAACCGCGCGGCTCCGTAGAATTTGCCGGTTCGCCGGAGTTTGTGCTGTCGCGACTGTTGCCGAAATACCTCGAGTTTACGATCTTTTCGGCCATGCTCGAGACGGAGGCTGCGTTTTTTGCTGCCCAGTTGCTCGCGATGACCAATGCCACGGATAATGCATCGAAGCTCATCGACGATCTCACCATCGAAATGAATAATGCCCGCCAAGCCGCGATTACCAAAGAATTGCTCGAAATCGTCGCCGGCGCAGAGGCGCTCGGTGTCGAGTGAAAGGAACGCCACCAACCATGGCCGCCACCGGTAAAGTCGTTCAAGTGCTCGGGAACGTCGTGGACGTCGAGTTCACGCCCGAAACGCTGCCAAAAATCAACGATGCGCTCCACGTGCGGGTCAACGAAGACACGCACGCCGCCGGTAACGGTGCCAAAACGTCGAACATCGAGCTTGGCGGTACCGCGATGCAGGCGCGCGAGCTGACGCTGGAAGTGCAAGACGAACTCGGCAACGATCAAGTGCGTTGCCTCGCTCTCGGATCCACCGACGGGTTGGTTCGCGGCGCGGCCGTCACGTCGTTAGGCGGCCCGATTACCGTTCCCGTTGGCGAGGGCACCCTCGGACGGATTTTCAACGTTCTCGGTGAGACGATCGATAGCGACGCACCCATCAAGGCGAGCGCGCACTGGCCGATACACCGTCCGGCGCCCGAGTTTAAGTATCAAGATCCGACCCCGCGCATTTTTGAAACGGGAATCAAGGTAATCGACCTGATGGCACCGTACACGCGCGGCGGCAAAGTCGGGCTCTTCGGTGGTGCCGGTGTCGGCAAGACGGTGTTGATCCAGGAGCTCATTCGCAATATTGCTTACGTGCACAAAGGCTTCTCGGTGTTTACCGGCGTCGGCGAGCGCACCCGTGAAGGCAACGACCTCTGGCTCGAGATGAAAGAGTCGGGCGTCTTAGCGCAGACGACGCTCGTCTTCGGCCAAATGGACGAGCCGCCGGGCGTGCGCTTTCGCGTCGCTCAAACCGGTGTGACGATGGCGGAATACTTTCGCGACGAGCTTGGCGCCGACGTATTGCTCTTCATGGATAACATCTTTCGGTATTTGCAAGCGGGTTCAGAAGTATCGGCGCTTATGGGACGCATGCCGTCGGCGGTGGGATATCAGCCGACGCTCAGCACCGACGTCGGGATGCTCGAGGAGCGAATTACGTCGACGAAAAAGGGATCGATTACATCGGTGCAAGCCGTGTACGTCCCCGCTGACGACTACACGGATCCGGCGGTCGCCGTCACCTTTGCCCATCTCGATGCAACGACTGCGCTCTCACGTCCCATTTCGGAGCTCGGTATCTATCCTGCAGTCGATCCACTCGCATCGAGCTCGCGCATCCTCGATCCGCAGATCATCGGCGAAGACCACTACGATGTCACGCGTCGGGTGCAAGAAACACTTCAGCGCTACAAGGATCTGCAAGACATCATCGCGATCCTCGGCGTTGAAGAACTTTCCGAGGACGACAAAATCGTCGTCGGCCGGGCGCGCAGGATTCAGCGGTTCTTCTCGCAGCCGTTCTTCGTCGCCGAGCAGTTCACGGGCCGACCCGGGAAATACGTAAAGCTATCGGAGACGATCGCGTCGTTCAAAGAGATTCTCGATGGAAAAGTTGACTCGCTTCCTGAAGCGGCGTTTTTCTACGCGGGCACGATTGACGAGGTGAAAGAGAACGCCGAAAAGATGAGCGCGGCGACGTGAGGACGCATGGCTACGACTGTCCCCTTTAAGCTCATCACCCCGTCGCGTATCGCGTATGAGGGAGAGGCCGCACTCGTCATCGGCGTGACGACCGAAGGCGAAGAGGGCATCCTGCCCAAACACGCGCCCTTTTTGGCAGCGCTCAAGCCCGGCGTATTACGCGCTGAAGTCACCTCGGAAGGCGCAGGGTCGCGGCTGGAACTGGCTACCGGTGAAGGGTTCATGCAAGCGCTTCCAGATCGCGTTACGGTGCTTGTCGACGAGGCGCTGCGCTTTGAAGACGTCGACGTATCGGCCTCTCGCGAGGAGCTCGCCGCGGCACAGGAACGGCAAAAAGCGGAATCTATCGAATCGGCTGCGTTTGCCCGGGAGCAAACGATCATCGATTTTGCGCGTGCAAAACTGCGCTTGACGGGACACTAGACCAGAGGCTCCTCACCCAGGCGGGAACCCCCGCTGAACAGAAAAGCAGCGACACATGCTCGATCGGCTGGAGACTGCGCTGCGCGTTAAAGGCGGCGTGCGACTAGAAGGTTCGGTGGCAACGCATGGCGCGAAGAACGCCGCGCTTCCTATTATGGCCGCAAGCATGTTGGCCAAGGGGCCCGTCACGCTGCATCGAGTTCCACACATCACTGACGTCTCGGTCATGGCATTGCTGCTCGAAGCACTTGGCGCTCGCGTTCGTTATGAAGGTGAAGATACCGTGACGATCGACGCCGGCAACGTTGCCTCGTATCGGGCGCCATACGCGCTCGTACGTAAATTAGCCGCGTCTTTTGATGTCGTCGGCGCGCTTCTCGGGCGTTTCGGCCGCGCCGAAGTACCGTTACCCGGCGGTTGCGTGCTCGGCACCCGCGCGACGGATCTGCACGAGTACGCCTTCGTCAGCCTCGGCTGTAAGGTTCGAAACGAACACGGCTATCTAATCGCCGAAGCGATGCATCCACGCTTGCAGGGAGCGACGATCGAGTTTCGCATGCCCAGTGTGGGCGCGACGAAGAACGCGATGCTGGCTGCCGTTCTCGCCGAAGGAACGACGTCGCTCAAGAACGTTGCAATGGAGCCCGAGGTGGTGGACCTCGCAAACTTCCTCAACGCAATGGGAGCGAAGATTGCCGGTCACGGCACCGACGTCATCGTTATCGACGGTGTCGAGGAACTGCACGGCGTGGAGTACGAGATCATTTCCGATCGTATCGTTGCGGGAACGCTGCTGCTGGCAGGAGCCGTGACGCGAGGCGACGTCACGGTTACCGGATGCCGTCCGGATCACTTGCGCGCGACGCTCGAGAAATTGGTTGAGTGCGGAGTCATTACGATGACCGGCGACGATTGGATTCGGGTCAAAGCCGATGGGATCACGGGCGGGACCGATATTCTGACGGCACCACATCCTGGTTTCCCCACCGATTTGCAACCGCAGATGGTAGCATTCTTATGCACCTGTCCGGGAACCAGCGTCGTCGAAGAATCGATCTTTAACGCGCGCTTTTCGTACGTCAACGAGCTTGCTCGCATGGGTGCCGACGTCAAGGTGACCATGGAGAGCAATGCGGCCGTGATCAAAGGTGTCCGGGAACTTTCGGGCGCACCGGTCGAGGCGCCGGACATTCGTGCCGGTGCTGGTCTCGTGATCGCCGGTCTGGCAGCAGCCGGAGAGACGGAAATCATCGGGTTGGAGTACATCGATCGCGGTTACGAACGTTTGGAGGAACTGCTTTCGGATCTCGGCGGTCAGGTTCAGCGCAGCAGCGGCGTGACGCCGCTCGTGGAACCAGCCGGTTTCTTCGAAACGAGTGTATACCCGCGAGTCTCCGCCGCAGGTTAGTTAGAAGAACAGGAGTCTTTTTTTTTGGATATCGGTATTGATCTCGGTACGGCAAATGTGCTCGTACACGTGAAGGGAAGAGGCATCGTCTTGCGCGAGCCTTCCGTCGTTGCCAAAGACATGAATACCGGCCGGATCCTTGCCGTCGGCGAGGAAGCGCGGCAGATGCTCGGCAAGACGCCGGCTCACATCCAAGCAATTCGACCGTTGCGCGACGGGGTTATCGCTGACTTCGAAGTAACGGAAGCGATGCTGTCCTATTTCATCAAAAAGGTAACGCAGGACCGATCCTGGTGGTCATCGTTCTTCAAGCCGAAGCCGCACGTGACCATTTGCGTTCCGGCTGAGATCACGAGCGTCGAAGAGCGCGCCGTGAAAGATGCGGCTAAATTGGCCGGCGCGCGCACCGTCGAAATCGTCGAGGAACCGATGGCGGCTGCCATTG
Organism: Vulcanimicrobiota bacterium; assembly: GCA_963752765.1. Lineage (GTDB taxonomy): Bacteria > Vulcanimicrobiota > Vulcanimicrobiia > Vulcanimicrobiales > Vulcanimicrobiaceae > JAFAHZ01. Next base: position 536,525 of record CAVVZD010000001.1, on the reverse strand, counting down.
GCGCAGGTTTGCCAATCGACGGGCCGTCCGGCAGTATGGTTGTCGATATCGGAGGCGGTACGACGGACGTTGCCGTCATTTCGCTCGGCGGCATCGTCGTTTCGCAATCGATGCGAGTCGCCGGCAACAAACAGGACGACGCCATCGTCCGTTACATTCGTCGCGTCTACAACCTGATGATCGGCGAGCGCACCGCCGAGGAAATTAAAATCAAGATCGGCTCGGCATACAAGCTCGAGCAAGAATTGGCGATGGAAATTCGCGGCCGCGACCTGATCAATGGCCTTCCAAAGACGGTCAAGATCACAAGCGAGGAGATCCGCGAAGCACTCAACGAGCCGATTGGCGCGATCGTCGAAGCGGTGAAATCGGTGCTGGAAAAAACGCCGCCGGAACTCGCTTCCGACATCATCGATCGCGGTATCATTCTGACCGGCGGCGGCGCGCTGTTGCGCGGCCTCGATAAACTGCTGTCGGAGGTCAGCGGCGTGCCTGCGATCGTTGCGGACGATCCGCTCTCGTGCGTTGCCTTGGGTACGGGCGCGAGAGTTCACGTCTAAGGAAAGACGGTGAGTATTGGGCGGGTGGTTGACGCGACGGTAGAACGGCTCGTAGACGTCGTGGAGGAGGTCGCGCGAACGGTGTTTGCAGGCGGCACGGTCATCTTCCCAACCGACACGAGCTACGCCATTGGTTGCGATCCATATCGCAGCGACGCGATCGATCGTGTCTATGCCGCGGTCGGCCGTCCCGATATCCGCCCGCTGACCATCCACGTCGCGACCGCTCAGGAGTTTCTCGAATACGCCCGCGACAATCAACGTGCTATGTTGGTTGCTAGGCGTCTGCTACCGGGCCCGCTCATCATGCTCATACGCAAACCTGCCTTCCTTGGTGACGAGCTCACGGCGGGTCTCCGGACGGTCGCATTTCGGGTTCCGGACGATGCTCTCGCGCAAGCTTTGCTCGATCGTTGCGGGCCGCTGGCAGGGACGACCGTTCACCAGCAAAGGGGAAGGCGCTATCTCGGTGACGACGAGCAGGATGCCTTGCCCGCGGCTGATTTGCTCGTGAAGCACGGACCGACCCGCTACGAAAGCGAATCGACGATCATCGATCTTACCGGCTTACAACCGCGTTTACTTCGCGAGGGCGTACTCCGGGAAAACCGCCTATCGGAGTTGTTGGGCCCGATCGAACGTCCTTCAGTAAAGGTGCGCACGCCGCCATCATGATTCGAACCATCTCGACGCTTGCGATCACGCTGGCACTAGCGACACCCGCGCCACGGCCGCTACCATTTCTGCCACATCACCCGATGCCTCGCACGAGCTCACCCGCTCCGATCGCGCTGCCAAGCGGCGGAGCCGCACTCGATCTCGGGGTTTGGACCGTCCATGCCAGCTCGGTCGACGCTAACTTTAAGAACGGCGACTTCAGCACGCCCGCGAAAGTGATCATGACACGTGCGGGCGGCGACGTAACTGCTGACAAGGCCAACGGAAATTATAAAAAGCAGACCGTGTACCTCGTCGGAAACGTCGTCATGCACGATACGAGCGGAAACTACGGCGGCCTTGCCAGCGGTGCTGCTGCAAAGTCGAACGGTCCGTCGACGCTCACGGCAGACAAAGCCGAGATCGACGGTACCGCGAAAATCTATAAGGCGATCGGCAACGTGCACTACGTCCAAACCGATACGGTCGTCGACTCCGACACCGGTACGCTCAACGATGCCACGCACGACCTCTTCTTGCAAGGAAACGTGCGCATTACTCAGGGTGCTCGCAAAGTTAATGCCGACAGCGTCCTCTACAACACGATTACGGGCAAAGCGCACGCGGAAGGCAACGTGACGATGGAGTTTCCGGGTCAGCTTCACCGAGGACTTGCGACGCCAAAGCCGCTACGAATTCCGAAGAACCCAATCACGCAACCCGTCGGCACCGCCGCGCCGTAGGGATACTCCCTAAATGTCGAGCGACGCTCCGTCGTTGTTTGCGTCATCATCCGAGATGCCGCTGGCGGCGAGGATGCGCCCGAGAACGCTCGACGAGTTTGTCGGACAAGAGGATCTCCTAGGGGCTGGGCGCGCCTTGCGCCGCGCAATCGAGGGCGACGCGGTTCCCTCGATGATACTCTGGAGTCCGCCGGGAACGGGAAAGACGACCTTAGCAGAAATCATCGCGCGTTCGACCGGAGCGAATTTCGAGCGCCTATCGGCGGTCAGTGCCGGCGTTGCGGACTTGCGGCGCGTGGCTGCCCAAGCCCAAGCCCGGTCGCGCGTTGGCCGCCGTACCGTCCTGTTCGTTGACGAAATCCACCGCTTCAACAAAGCCCAGCAAGACGCGGTGCTGCCCTACGTCGAGAACGGGACGCTCACGCTCATCGGCGCGACCACCGAAAACCCGTCCTTCGAAGTCAACTCCGCGCTGCTTTCGCGCGCCCGCGTTTTCGTCTTGCGGCAGCTCAGCGATGACGAGGTGCGGACCATTGTCGAACGTGCGCTTGCCGATACGGAGCGCGGCCTCGGCGCACAACGGGTACGGCTCGAGGAGGATGCACGCGATGCGCTCGTCGGCCTCGCCAACGGGGACGCACGCGTGGCGCTCAATGCGTTAGAGTTTGCAGCAGCCTCGGCGCTCGTCCGTGACACGGAGAAAGTCGTCACCAAGGCCCTCGTTTCCGAGGCGATGCAGCGCCGCGGGTCGACCTACGATAAGGGTGGAGAAACCCATTACAACACGATCAGCGCCTTCATCAAATCGATTCGCGCCAGTGACCCCGACGCGTCGCTCTATTGGCTGGCGCGAATGATCGACGGCGGCGAGGATCCGTCGTTCATCGCGCGACGTTTGGTGATTCTCGCATCGGAAGACGTTGGTCTCGCGGACTCGGCCGGATTGCAGGTTGCGGTGGCGGCGCAGCAGGCCGTTGCGTTCGTTGGAATGCCGGAAGGATTTTTTCCTCTCGCTCATGCGACGCTCTATCTTGCAACCGCACCGAAGAGCAACAGCGTTGGTCGTGCGTATGGTGCGGCCTTGACCGACGTCGAGGAGACGCGCAACGATCCGGTACCGCTGCATTTGCGAAACGCGCCCACCGGTTTAATGCGCAAGCTCGGCTACGGCGAGGGATACCATTACGCGCACGATGATTACGACGTCGTCCAGGAAAACTTGCCTGAGAACCTACGCGGGCGCACGTATTACGAGCCCGGAGAAAATGACAAGCCTGGACGCCGGAAGCAACAAAAAAGGCGGTCCGATTGATGTCGAACCGCCAGTTTCCCGTTGCTACTTCTCGGAGCCGTGCGATGGAGCTTCGCACGAGCATTATCGTAGAATCCGACGCTGGGAGCGACCTGTGAATTACGCAGGGCGTGAACGAATTTATCTCGACAACGCTGCGACGACGTGCGTTCGACCCGAAGTCCGCGACGCAATGGATCGTGCGCTCCGCGCCGGACCATATAACCCAAGTTCACTTCACGCCGAAGGCCGTGCGGCGCGCGCATTGATCGACGAGGCGCGCGAACGCGTCGCGTCGGTCTTAGGCGCGTCCCGTAAGGAAATTCTTTTCACTAGCGGGGGCACTGAGGCCGACAATCTTGCGATTTTCGGCGTTGCACGCGCCCTTCGAGCGACGACGGGCCGGCGCCACGTCCTCAGTAGCGTCATCGAGCATCACGCGGTGTTGCACGCGATAGACGCTTTGCGCGAGCAAAGCTTTGACGTTACGCTGCTCGGGGTTGATGAGCGCGGAACCGTCGCGCCGGCCGCTTTCGCGGACGGGCTGCGCGACGATACGCTGCTGGCGTCGATCATGTACGCAAATAACGAGATCGGCACGATCCAACCCATCGCCGAACTTGCCGGCAGCGCTCGCGCACGGGGCGTCGTCTTCCACACCGACGCCGTTCAGGCGCCCTCTTGGTTGTCGATGAACGTGGCTGAGCTAGGCGTCGATCTGCTTTCGCTTTCGGCGCACAAGTTTGGCGGCCCAAAGGGGATCGGCGCGCTCTACGTTCGCAATGGCCTCGCGATCGCGCCGATCCTCCATGGCGGCGGTCAAGAATTCGGCCGCCGCTCTGGAACCGAGAACGTAGCGGGAATCGTCGGGCTAGCCCGCGCGCTCGAGCTGGCCGCAGACGAGCGCGACGGCGTGGCGCGGCATGCGGCGGCGCTGCGCGATCGGCTCGAGCAGAGGCTGCAAGCATCGATCGGTGGAGTACGCGTTAACGGTGCCGGAGCGCCGCGTTTGCCGAACATTTCCAACCTCAGTTTCGCGGGGGTAGGATCGGACGCGCTGCTCATGCGGCTCGATCTGGGCGGACTCGCGGTGTCCGCTGGAAGTGCATGCACCTCGGGCGTGCTCGAGCCCAGCCACGTGTTGGCAGCTCTCGGCCTCGAGGTGCAATGGCAAACCGGCGCGCTGCGGTTCTCACTCGGTCCCACGACGGCGAGGGGCGAGATCGAACGCGTGATAGCCCTCGTGCCAAAAGTGGTAGAGGAATTGCGCGTAAAGAGCCCGGCGTAAAAAGCCCTACAGAAGGGGATAAAGGAGGGTCGACCCGAACCGCGGCCGGACCGCCGGGCTTTTACTGGAGGGTGACCAAGCGTGACCGCAGAGTACAGCAGCTTAATCCGAGACGTGCTAGTCGGCGTCGGCGTGTTCTTACTGGGCCTCGGCGTGTTCATTGCTATGGTCGCGCTGGCAAAGACGCTTCGTCGCCTAAACGCGACCCTTGACGGCGTTGACCGGCAGCTCGAGAACCTGGGGCCGCCGGTTGCAAAAACGCTGACGCACGTTGACGGAATCGCAAACACCGCAGATCAAACGCTTGCGCGTTTGGGCGGTGTCGTCGGAAGCTTGGAGGACGTCGCGAACAACGTCTCGGAAACCGCGACGCTCGCCAAGAATGCCCTGACGCCCGCGATCGTCAACGTCGGGGCCGCGGTCACGGGCGTAAGCGCTGGTTTACGACGCTTGGTTACGGGAAAGAAGTCAACGGACCAACCCTAAGCTAGGAGTAGGTTTATTATGAGCAACGGTAGTGGCGGAGGAAGTGGGTTCTTCGCCGGATTCCTCGTCGGTGCGATTATTGGCGGCGTTGCGGCCGTTCTGCTTTCGCAGGACGAGACGCGCGATTTGTTCGTCGGGAAGGTGCGCGAAGCTGGAAATATCGCCAAGGATGCGACCGAAGATTTGCGCGGGAAGGTCGGTGACGTTGCATCGGCCGTGCAGTCCAATGCTTCGGAACTGTACGAACGTGGACGTCAAGTCGTCGAGAACGCGCGCAGTACGATCGACGCCGCCGTGACTGATGCGCGCAGTACCGCCGAGGATACTCGGAGCGAGCTCGAACGACAGACCGGGGGATAGCATCGTGGACATCAAGGTAACCGTACGCGAGGCCCCTGGCGACTGCTACGTGGTTGATCTCAGCGGCGAAATCGACGTCTACACATCACCCAAGGTGAAGGATGCGATTGGCGATCTTATCGATCGCGGCGTCTATCACTTGGTCATCAACCTCGAGAAAGTGCGCTATATCGATTCGACAGGACTGGGTGTGCTCATCGGAGGGCTCAAGCGCGTGCGCGAACACGGCGGGTCGGTGAACCTTGTCTGTACGCATCCACAAATCAAGAAAATCTTCGACATAACAGGCCTCGTTAAGATTTTCGGCATATTCGATAGCGAAGAGGCAGCAACGAAGGCCTTAGTGTGAATCAGGCCGCGGAGCAGGTGAGCCCAGACTTCGTCGAACTGCGGATTCCGTGTCGGGCAGAGTGGGTTGCACTCGCGCGTCTCGCCGCAGCCGCCGTCGCCAATCGTTTGCGGCTCTCTATCGAAGATATAGAAGACATCAAGCTCGCCGTGGCGGAAGCCTGTACGGCGGTCATTCAACACGAGCGCCATGGTGAGTTCATCGATCTCACCTGTGAGACGTTTGCGGATTCGTTACGGGTAAGGGTTCGCGATGCCGGACGGCAGGAAGCGCCCCACAAGGACGGCCATTCCTTGGATTTAGATGAGGCGCGGATTGCCGGGCTCGGCGTGTTTTTGATTCGCACGCTTATGGACGAAGTTACCTACGACGTCCACCCCGAACTCGGAACAGATCTGCTGATGGTCAAGAGGCTGCCCGGGCGGCCGGCATAGCGTAGGGCGCCCATGCTCGAACGAGACGATTCGCGTCCGGATCGCGAACGGACGCGTGCGTTATTTGCGCGTTTCACGCGTGCGCGGTCGCGTCATCTTCGCCAGCCCGATAAGCCCTATCCCGACTATGAGGCATTGCGCAACGAGCTCGTTGTTGCGCATCTCAATTTGGTCCGCTTCCTGGCGGTCAAATTTGCAAACCGCGGTGAGCCGCTCGATGACTTGGTCCAAGTCGGCACGGTAGGATTGCTCAAGGCGATCGATCGCTTCGAACTCAATCGCGGCGTAGAGTTTACGACGTACGCAACGCCCACGATTGTTGGTGAGATCAAACGCTACTTTCGTGATAAGGGCTGGGCGGTAAAGGTTCCACGCCGTTTGCAGGAACTTAATCTTGCCGTGAATCGCGCCGGAGACAAACTCGCAATCGAGCTGGGTCGCAGCCCCACCGTCGGCGAGCTAGCCGAGCATCTCAAAGCCACCGAAGAAGAGATCCTCGAGGCGCAAGAGCTCGGACAAGCCTACAACTTGCTATCCTTAGATAGCGAAGTCTCGGGCGAGGCGGAGAAAAAGTCGCAAACCCTTGCCGACACGGTGGGCGTCACCGATGCCGGCCTTGAACTGCTAGAAGATCGCGCAAATCTCGAGCGCGCGTTCCACGTGCTCACCGGGCGCGAACGTGTCATTATCTACTTGCGATTCTACGAATCAATCTCGCAAACCGAAATCGCTAAGCGCCTGAACGTCTCACAAATGCACGTCTCTCGCCTACAAGCTAAAGCCCTAGAGAAGCTGAGAACAGTACTAGCGGAGCAGTAGGAGGCGGGGCGGTCAATCTGCTATCATGTCGGATTGAGCACATGAAATCGCAGGAACTTCGGCAGGCTTGGATCGATTTTTTTGAGTCGAAGGGGCATAAGCTGTTGCCCCCCGCCACGCTTATCCCCGATCACATGTCGACGACGCTCTTCACGATCGCCGGGATGGAGCAGTTTGTCGGGGTCTTCCTCGGCGAGCAGTCGCCGCCCGCACCCAGAGCCGTCACCGTACAGCGATGTTTGCGCGTCGCAGGGGCAAAGAGCGACATCGAAAACGTCGGCCGTACCGGTCGCCACGGAACGTTCCTGGAGATGCTTGGCAACTTCAGCTTCGGTGACTATTACAAGCGTGAAGCGATTCGGTTGGCATGGGAATTTTCTACCGCCATTCTCAAACTGGACCCCGCGCGGCTCTATGTTACGGTCCATCGCGGGGACGACGAAGCGGAGCGAATCTGGATTGACGAGACCGGGCTCGAAGCGTCGCGCATCACGCGCTTCGACGAAGAGAATTTCTGGACGATGGGCGCCACCGGTCCGTGCGGTCCCTGCACCGAACTCTTCTACGACACCGGTGCCGAGCACGCGACCGGGCCCGAGGACACCGGCCCCAACAAGGGCGCTCGATACGTTGAGTTTTGGAATATCGTCTTCCAACAGTACAACCGGTCATTCGACGGCAGCATTACCGAGCTTCCGCGTAAGTCAATCGACACGGGTGCCGGTTTGGAACGTATGCTCGCGATTTGCAACGGTCGCGCGTCGATGTACGAGACCGACCTGTTCGGCGATATCGTATCCGCGTTGCCGAAGGTAGGCAAAACCGCGCTTTCCTTGCAACAGCGCGACGTTCGCCTCTACATTATCGCCGATCATGCGCGCGCGGTGACGTTCCTCATAAACGACGGCGTTTATCCCTCCAATACCGATCGTGGGTACGTTTTGCGTTTCTTAACCCGTCGCGCCATTCGTAACGGCAAGCTGCTTGGGTATCCGAACGGTTTTCTCGCCGAGATCGTGCCTGCGGTGGTGAAATCACTGGAATCCGGCTATCCGGAGCTGCGTCGGAACGTGACCCGGATACAATCGACGCTACGTGCCGAGGAGCAGGCCTTCGATCGCACGTTGGAGCGCGGAATCGCGATGCTTGATCAGCTCGTGAACGATGCGGTCGAGCATTGTTCGCTGTTGATCAGCGGTCAGGATGCGTTTGTGTTGCACGATACGTACGGTTTTCCGGTTGAGTTGACGCGAGAAGTCGCCGAAGAGCGGGGCGTTGCCGTCGATACGGCCGGCTTCGAGCAATTAATGGAAGAGCAGCGTGAGCGGGCGCGCAGCGACGCCGCCGCCAAGAAAGTCGTCGTAACGCTTGCGGAGCTTCCGGCGGTCAAGAGCGAGTTCACCGGGTACGACGGCCTCACGAACGAAGGCGAGGTCGTCGCAATTCTTCGCAACGATAAGCCGGTTCAAACGCTTCGTTCCGGCGATAGCGGCGTCATCGTGCTCGATCGTTCGTCATTCTACGCCGAACGCGGCGGACAGATCGGCGACCGCGGAGTCATGAGCAGCCCCAGCGGTGCCTTCGACGTCCAAGACACCCAGTATTTGGGCGAGGCGATCGCTCATCACGGCGTGGTGACCAGTGGTGAAATTTCCGTAGGCGAGCACGTCAGCACCGCGGTACACGATTGGTGGCGCCGGGAAATTCGCCGTCATCACACTTCAGCGCATCTCTTGCAGCGTGCCCTTAAGGACGAGCTTGGCGACGACGTTGCGCAAGCAGGTTCGTGGGTAGGGATCGACCGGATGCGCTTCGACTTTCGCTGGCCGGGCGGAGCCTTAACGCCGCAACAGAAACGCTCGATCGCTCATCGGGTCAACGAAATGATACGCGACGATTCTCACTTGGTAACTCGTGTATTGCCGTCCGATCAGGCGAAGGAGAGCGGTGCGATTTGGATGGCCGGCGAGAAGTACGGGGATCTCATCCGGGTGGTGCAGGCCGGCCCATCTTTGGAGTTCTGCGGTGGAACACACTCGCACACCACTGGCGAGCTCGGCATGTTCGTGATTCTGTCGGAGTTTTCGATCGGTAGCGGAATTCGGCGAATCGAGTCCTGTGTGTCGGAGGCCGCTGAGGAGTTCGTCTCGCGTCAGAGCGAGCTTGTCAGCACGCTTTCGACGACCTTGACGACGACTCCCGACGAACTCGCCGATCGAATCACGAAGCTGCAACGTGAGGTCAAGGATTTGCAGACGTCGCTCGGGCAGCTCAAGACGCGGTTGGCAGCCGCCGACGCGCAGGCCTACGCCGAACGGGCCGAGCGACGCGGTGACCGCGCATTCGTCGGAGCCGTCGTACGGGAAGCAAACAGCGAAGCGCTGCGTCATCTCAGTCAAGCTATTCGGCGGCACATGCCTTCCGGTGTTATCGCGCTCGCCGGCATCGATAACGACAGCGTCAGCCTCTTCGTAAGCGTGAGTGACGACCTCGTCTCGCAAGGCATTCTTGCGGGTCAACTCGTCAAGTTGGCCGCACCGCTCGTTGACGGCAAAGGTGGCGGTCAGCCGGCTCAAGCCCAAGGCGGTGGAAAGAACGTGCGTGGCGCCGATGCAGCCGTGCGCGCGATGTGCGATGCTGTTCTCGGCCCGTCGTGAAGCGTAATCTTTTTAAGAGCGTTCTTATTCTGCTGTTGCTTGGAGCCTCGCCGCTTCAGCTCGATTCTCAGTACGTGTTGCAGCGCTATATGCTCGCGATTGACTCGGTCGTCCAACCCAAGGCGGTCGTTTTCACCTATACCGTCTCGCAGGCCGGCCCGACGAACATCGAGCAGCGGCACGAGATCTATCGCAGCGGCTCGGACGTTCGCGACGAAACGCTGGCCGTCGACGGCGTAGCGCTCGTACATAAGGTCGTCCGTTTTTCGCATCGCGAAGATCGTTATTCGATCCTGCGCATTGCTCCGCGAACCACCGATTACGAGATGCTTTTTCTGCGCACGCTCAAAGACGGCCGACGCGTTGATTATCTTTACGATGTGAGCGGACTGCTCCATTCGGCCGACGTTACGATCGACCGGGTCGCGATTGACGGCGCCAGGTACTTGCCCAGAATCGTCTACTTTACGACACAAAACGGCGATGCAAAGGGCAACGCGCGGATCGAGTACGCTCCATTCGGAAAATATTGGATGCCGGTGGTCGCCGAAGTCAGTGCCGTTGTCGGCGGAAAGGTGGCCCGCGAACGGATCATCTGGAGCGACTACCGCTTCCCGGACTCGTTACCAGCGTCGGCTTTTGTCCCGCCTAAACCATTGTCGCACGCAACACCTCCGCCGATGTAGCGGTAAGACGCAAAGTTGTCGCGTTTGAGGCCGGCGTTCGTTGCAGGATTGGCAGCGCTTGTCGTGACGGCATTGGTCGGCGGCGTGCGAGCGACCCCGTACGACAACTATGTTCTCCTCGCACAGGCGCTCTTGCAGGGTCACACGTGGATCGACTGGCCTGGACCGTTTATCGACGCGCTGCGCTACCACGATCGGTATTACGTCATTGAAGCCCCGTTGCCGGCATTGCTGCTTTTGCCGCTAGTGGAAGTATTCGGATTCCATGCCAATCAAACGGTGCTTTCGGTGGTCCTGGCTGGTGTGGCCGTCGGGGCGGCCTGGGAACTGGGCGAGCGTTTCGGGCTTGCATGGAAGAGCAATCTCGGGATCTGTGCGTTCCTGCTGGCGGGCACGGATTTGCTATGGTGCTCGATGCTCGGCGACGTGTGGTTTATTGCGCATACCAGCGCGGTGTGTTTCACGCTGCTCGCCCTTGTCGAGCTGGCCGGAAAGCGTCGGGGCTGGTTAGTCGCGCTTTGGGCGGCCTGTGCGGCTGAATCGCGTTTTTCGCTCGTCCTGGCGTTGCCGGTGTATGCATATCTGCTCGTTGCGGATCCCCAGCGGGGGCTTGTGCTCGTTCCGCAGTGGCGAGATCGCCTGCAATCACTGGCGATCGTCATTGGACCAGTCGTTGTGATGTGGCTCTTGTACAACCGTGCGCGCTGGGGAACCTGGACCGATATAGGCTACACCACCTGGTACCACCAGGATCAAGCGGGGATGCCTACCGGATCGCCGTTTCGCTTCGGTTATCTTCCGTATCAGCTCTGGTCGTTCTTCGTCCAAGAGCCCACGCGGCTGACCGAATTTCCGCTCTTGCGCCCCGAGATTTCAGGGGTTGCGCTCACATGGACGTCGCCGGCACTGATCCTGTCGTTTTTAGCGCGCAGGCCAATGCGTTGGGTGGTAGCGCTTTGGGTACTCGCGATCCTCGTGGCTGCGCCGAGCTTTTTGTACTATGTCAACGGATACGCGCAGTTCGGGATGCGACATGCACTCGATTTCGAGCCCTTCTTGGTTGCGCTCATGATGCTCGCCGTGCGCGACCGTTTCCCCGCCTGGGGCTATGTCTTAGTCGCTTATTCCTGCGCCGTCGGCCTGTGGGGATGCTGGTACTGGAACACATTCATTAGGAGCGGGAGTTAGCGCGACCTGACCGGAACCGGCACGCCGCCGATGTTGGGACGAACCCGCGATTGAGTACGCGGTGCTTCCGGAGGCGGCGGAGCCTGCCAACTCTCGTTTTCAAAACTTCCGTAGCGAAGGGCAAGCGCATAGGCGACGTAGTCGTTGTACGTTTCGCACTCTCCCTGAATCGTGAAGCAACGAACGATCCACATTGGTATCGTTACCAGAACGCCGATTCCGGTGAAGAGCGCAATCGACATGAGAATGCCGCGCACGTAGTTACCGATGTAATACGATTCGCCGCCGACGATCCCCAAAAGGATGGTCAGCGCCAGTGCCAAGTTCGGATCTTTAGCGTAGCGCTGGTATTCGTAAGCAAAGGTTGCTTGCGTATGCGCCGGCATGCGAGCGGCGATCATTTGTGCGTACGGTGTCACGGGTCTTCTCCTCGCTTCTAGGTACGCGGCACGGGCGCCGGTGTTTCAAGGCGCAAGAGGGAGTCGTAAGCGGCCCGGACGCGTTCTGGGCCGGTGGCCGGGGCAGCGCAGGCGGAGCCGCTGCAGAGATAGGCGGCGGGTTCGGGCTCGGCGGGTAGGTCGAGCGTTTCGGCGGCTGCGGGCTCGACGGTCCGGATTACCGTCAACGGGGTCGGCAGCCGAAAAGCCACCTCGCGAAACGCGTCCGTCGATTCGGGGGCGCCGACGATGCGCACGGCAACCTCGGCCGAAAGAAAACGCCGAACGGCACGCCCGTACGTCGACGCAAATGCACCTGCCGAGCCGTAACTGCGAGCGTACAACGCCAGCGCGCGCTCTGCGGAGCGACGATAATTGTCGGTATTCGTTAGGACGGCAAGGCGCAGCAAGGTATCGGCAAGGGTTCCGTTATCGCCGATGGGACGGTCCGAGATCTCCAGCCGGCCGATCGGACGTTCCAGCGGGATGCGATCGTAAAACCCACCATCCTCGGACTCGAACCGGCTCCGCACGCGATCCGCCAGGTCGCGCGCGCGCTCGAGAAAGCGTTGCGCGCCGGAGATTTCATGCGCATCGACCAGCGCTCTCAGGTAGGCGACCTGATCGGCGAGCAATCCGCGGATCGACGGCGCATCGCCCGGCGCGAGCACGTGATAGAGCAGGCCTTCGTCATCGGGCAGCACTTCGGCAACGTAATCGAGGGTCGCGAGGTTTTCTCTCACGAGCTCGTCGTCATCGAGGGCGCGTCCGGCCAGCAGCAGGCTCCCGGCTAATGCGCACGTCCAGTTGCTATAGGACGTGCGATCGACGTACGGCGCTTCGCGTTGGCGACGTTCGTCGAGCGGAAGGGCAAAATACTCTTCGTCGGCGTCCTGACTCCCCGCATACAAGCCGCCCCGCGGATCGCGAAGCACGGTGCGAACGTACTCCTTGGCCGATCGAAGTGTCGCGCGGAACTCTTTGTTTTCGGAAACGAGCACGAGCTGTGCAAGAACTCGTATGAGACCCGCATGATCCTCGGCCATCTTTTCGAAATGCGGTACCGACCAATCGCGCGTCGTCGAATACCGGAAGAAGCCGCCTTCAACGTGATCGTACATGCCGCCATGAGACATCCCGATCATGCTCTTGGCAACCATCTCGTATAAGCGATGGTCACCGGAGAGTCGCCATTCGCTGAGCAAGAACTCAAGGACGTCTGGCTGAGGAAACTTCGGTGCGGTGCCGAATCCGCCGAACTCTTCGTCGTACCCGTCGGCGATCTCTTCGACGAGACGAATTACCATGCTCTCGCGAAGCTCGTCTCGCGATCCGGCCTTCGGTGAAGCGCGCCGTTCTCGTGATTGCTGGGCGCGTTGCTCGATTTCAGTTTTGTGCTGACGGTAAAATTCTGCAATCTCGTCCAAAGCTCGCCGCATTTGCTCGGGAGGAAGATACGTTGCTCCGGTGAGCGTCGATCCGTCAGGAGCCAGAAACGCGGTGGTCGGCCACCCGCCCATGTTGTATCGTGCGTTGATATCGGGGCGGCGATCGTTGTCGACGCGGATCGGGACGAACTCCCGGTTGATCGCATCGATAACTGCAGCATCCGAATACGACGTTTCGTCCATGACGTGACACCAGTGACACCAGACGGCTGAAATCGAAAGCAACACCGGTTTGTCCTCGCTGCGCGCCCGTTCGAATGCCTCAGCGCTCCATGGCATCCACCCTATTTCGCCTGCCCGATTTGGCCGCGGGGAGAAGCGAAAATCACTCATGGTAATCAGCCGCACCGCGCAAGAACGACGAGCCGTACAGCGCTGCGATTACTGCATAGACCGTGAGTGCGGCGATGCCGATGGCTTCAATCCGAAGAGCGTATGCAAGCGCGAAACAGGCGGCAAACGCTAGGCTGGTAAGCGCATAACGGCGATGGGTCCGAGACGTCATTGCGTAGAGCTCTTCATCGTAGTATCCGCCGCGAGTCGCGCTTCGGCGCCACGCTGCGGCCGCGACAACGAGTGCGAGCGCAAGCCCTAAGAAGCTCCACATGAGTTTGTACGGACGTTTCGACGGGGAAGAACCTATACCATGGCACAACGAGATCCGGTCATCGTCGAACGTGATAGCGGAAGTTCCACCAGCATCGCGATCGTGGCAATCGTCATCGTCGCCGTGCTCGTTGCACTTTTCGTATGGCATCCGTGGTCTACGACCACCACATCGAAGTCGACAACCACCATCACCGCGCCGGGAAATCCCGGTCAGGGGTCGTCAACAACACAGCAAAAATCAACGACGACGTCGCCAACCTAACGAGGTAAAAAGAACTTATGGGGATACTTTGGGCAATCATCGTACTGCTCTTCATCTTCTGGCTCATCGGATTCGTGATACATCTGGGAGGCGGGCTGATTCATCTCGTCCTACTCGTGGCGGTGATTTTGCTCATCGTCAACCTTCTGAGTGGCCGGGGAGCCAGGGTATAAGCCGACTCGACCGTCGAACGCGGCTGGTAATGCCGTCAGGAGCAAATCGTTCTCGAGCGAGCCGGCCTCCCGGTTCGCTCGAAACGTATCAGAAGAAACGCGACTTCAAGCAAACGCCCGAACCGAGCGGGGAAAAGGCCGCTGCTTCCAAGCAGCTCCGATTCGTGGTGCAGATGCATCACGCCAGTCGGCTGCACTATGACTTTCGCCTCGAAGCCGGCGGCGTGCTCGCCTCGTGGGCGGTGCCGAAAGGGCCGACGTTGGCTCCCGGCGATCGCCGGCTCGCAATGCATGTGGAAGATCACCCGCTCGATTATCGAGATTTTGAAGGCAACATTCCCGAAGGGCAATATGGTGCCGGGAGCGTCATCGTGTGGGATCGCGGGACGTACGAGCTTGCGGAAGGTGACGATCCGGCCGCCGAGATCGGCAACGGAAAGATCAAGTTCATCTTGCATGGTAAAAAATTACAAGGTGAATTCACCCTTGTCCGAATTAAGGGGCGAGAGGGCGAGCACGGCGACCCATGGCTGCTGATCAAAGACCGTGATGAGCACGCCGACCCGAAGTACGATCCTGCAGATCATCCGGAATCGGTGAAGACGGGAAAAACTCTCGACGACGTTGCGCGAAATCCCCGGTCGAAAACCTGGCAGTCGAAGCGTAGCGCGCGCCACGCCTCGGCGCCGGCATTGGCACGAGCCGCAAAGCGCGATCCCTTGCCGCATCTCACCTCGGTTATGTTGGCAACGCTGGTCGACGAGCCATTTGACGATGAAGGATGGCTTTTTGAAGTAAAGTGGGACGGCTACCGCGCCATTTGCACGATCGATGAGAAGAAGTCGCTGACCCTTGTTTCTCGAAATGGTCTGGACATGCTCGCACGGTTTCCGGTGCTCGACGATCTCGCAGACGCGTTCAGCAGCATACCGATCATCGTCGACGGCGAAATCGTTTCGCTCGACCCGGAAGGGCGTTCAGAGTTTCAGCGGCTGCAAGAATCGCAGAAAAAGAATACCCTCCTAACCTATGTCGCTTTCGACGTAATCTACGCCGACGGACGCGACCTGCGAAAGACGCCGTTGGAAGAGCGTAAGGTGCTGCTCGAACGTCTGATTCGCGACGAGGAGGCCGTCGTCTATTCCAAACATGTCATCGGTAAAGGAAAGGCGCTCTTTGCCGAGGCACAGCGGCGCCATCTCGAGGGAATCGTGGGTAAACGGCGCGATTCGCTGTACCAAGAGCGGCGAAGCCGCGACTGGGTAAAGATCAAGGCGCAGCTGGAGCAAGAGTTTGTCATCGGCGGGTGGACCGAGCCGCGCGGAAGCCGGACCGGTTTTGGAGCGCTCTTGCTTGGAGCCTACGACGGCGACCGGTTTCGCTACGTGGGACACGTGGGCACGGGTTTTTCGCAGAAAGTACTACGTGAGCTTCATGCAAAACTGTTGCGCTTGGAGCGTACGTCTTCGCCTTTCGATACGCCGGTCGAGGCGAGCGTCAAAGCCCACTGGACGAAACCCGAACTCGTGGCAGAAGTACGCTTCACCGAGTGGACGCGGGATCTGTTATTGCGTCAGCCGGCATATTTGGGACTTCGTCCCGATAAGCCGGCGCGTGAAGTAATGCTCGAGCTTCCGGTGCATAGAAAGCGCGCATGAGCGCCGCCGAGAGAGTCTCCGTCAAGGTCGGATCGCGCACCTTATCGCTCTCGAATCTCGACAAAGTTTTATGGCCGAGGGACGGGTACACCAAAGGCGATCTGATCGAGTACTATCGCTCGGTCGCCGAGTTCATCCTACCGCATCTCCGGGACCGGCCGCTGACGCTGCAGCGTTATCCCAACGGCATCGATGGCGAGTCGTTCTTCGAAAAACGCTTGCCCAAAGGCGTTCCTGATTGGGTAGATCGTGTTACGACAACCGGCGCCGAGAACGGACGAAAGATCACGTACGTTGTGTGCAATGACGAGCCGACGTTGTTATATGTAGCCAACCTGGCGTCAATCGTCTTGCACGCCTGGACTTCGCGAGTCGACTCACTTGACGAACCCGACTTCGTCTTTTTCGATTTAGATCCGGGAGAAAAGTGCTCCCTGCGCACGCTTGCGACCGTGGCACTGGCGATGCGCGAGGCGCTGGCAGGCATCGGAATGGAACCTCTCGTCAAAACCTCAGGCGGAATGGGATTGC
The DNA here is from genome assembly GCA_963752765.1 of Vulcanimicrobiota bacterium. Taxonomy (GTDB): domain Bacteria; phylum Vulcanimicrobiota; class Vulcanimicrobiia; order Vulcanimicrobiales; family Vulcanimicrobiaceae; genus JAFAHZ01. Next base: position 519,889 of record CAVVZD010000001.1, on the reverse strand, counting down.
ACGTCTTCGTTCCGCTGACCGAAGGATATACGTACGAGAGCGTTAAGCTGTTCGCAGAGCTAACCGCGCGCCGCGTCGCATCCGGTCGCGGCGATCTCGTGACGTTGGAACGCGCGATCAAGAAACGTAACCCAGCAGCGGTGTACCTCGATTTCCAGCAGGTCGGGCGGGGGAAGACGTATGTCGTCGCCTACTCGGTTCGCGCACGCGACGGAGCGCCGGTCTCGATGCCGCTGCGCTGGGCGGAAGTGGAAGCATTCGCACGCAAGCGCGCAAGCATTGCTCCCTGGGACGAGTTTGCCAAGTTCACGATGCGCACCGCGCCCAAGCGCTTGAAATCCGGTGGCGATCTCTGGGCTGGAAAGGCGTGGAAAAAGCAGCGCCTGGAGCCAGCCATCACTAAGGCCCAGAAATTATGGTCTTGACGAGCGCGCAGCCGGAGGCGGAGCACCATTCAAGCGGGTAAGATAGATGCACTATGGCGCATGCAATTTGGTCCGGTTCAATCAACTTTGGGCTCGTCACCATCCCGGTGAAACTCTTTACGGCAGTAAAGACCGACGAGCTCTCATTCAATCTCTTGCACGCAAAAGACGAGGGCCGCATCAAGTACGAGCGAATTTGCTCGGTTGACGGCAAGACGGTTCCTTGGGACGAGATCGTCAAAGGCTACGAGTACGAAAAGGGACAGTATGTGGTGCTAACGGACGAAGACTTCAAGCGCGTCAATCCGGAGGCAACGCAGTCCGTCGACATCCTCGAGTTCGTCGACCTCGACACGATCAACCCGATGTACTTCGACAAGCCCTACTACCTCGAGCCGACGAAACAGGGGCGGCACGCCTATGCGTTGTTGCGCGAAGCGCTGACAGCGAGCGGTCGCGTGGCAATCGCGCGCGTTGTTATCCGCACCAAAGAATATATCGCTGCGGTCAAGCCGATCGATCACGCTCTTGTCCTTGAGCTCATGCATTGGGCCGGAGAGATCGTTGAATCGTCAACGCTCGACTTGCCGGGGCGCGAGAAGTTGCCCGAAGCCGAGATGAAGATGGCTAAAATGCTTATCGACACGATGACGGTCGCCGAATTCGAGGCGGAAAAGTTCACCAACAAGTATCACGACGAGCTGCTCGCAATGATCGAAGCACGTGCGGCCGGAAAAGAACTGCCGAAGCCAAAGAAGGCGACGCGTCCGTCCAAGGTGGTCAACCTTATGGACGTGCTCGCGCAAAGTCTCGAACAGAGCAAGAAACGTCGCTCCGCATCACAGGACAAGCCTGCGCCAAAGCGGCGTAAGAAGACCGCCGCGTAACCTAGCCGCGGCGGCGCCGCTTTTATTGTCCGAACATATCGCGTAGGACGGCGCCGGCCACGCCGCCGGCGATTCCGGCTTGCGCCGTCTGCTGCACGGTTTCTTTCCCGAGATACGGCGCGAGCGCATGCGCGAGGTTCGGCAAGGTCAGCGTTTGGAGCCACACCTTGCCGGGGCCGGCCAGGTGTGCGATGAAGAGGCCGTCGGCGCCGAAGAGCGCGTTGGTGATTCCACGCATGAACCGCATGTCGAACGTGATGCTGTCTTCGAACATGCCGATGTGGCCCGGATGCACTTGGATTGCTTCACCCGGCTGCAGATCGTAGGTGACGATTTCGCCGCCGAGCTCGACCCACGCGCTGCACGTGCCGGCTAAATGTTGCAAGACGAAACCGTTTCCGCCAAAGATTCCGGCGCCAAGTGACTTTTGAAAGCCCATCGAGAGTTCGACGCCTTCGGTCGCGCAAAGAAATCCGTGGCGATGAATCATGAAACCGTGGCCAGGCGAAACGTCGACCGGCATGATTTGTCCCGGGACCTTGGCCGCGAATGCAATGAGGCCGTTGTCGGATGGTACGCTGTATTCGGTCATGAAGAGACCGCTGCCGGACATTGCGCGTCCCAACACGCCGAGGAGCCCTTTCGCGCCCGCGGTCATCGTGGTCGTCTTCAATTGAACGTTTTGGGTCATCCACGAAAACTCGCCGGGCTCGGCGACGATCCTATCGCCCGGCTCGAGACCGACCTCGAGAACCGGCAGCGTTGTTCCGGTGATCTTGGTTTTCACTGCGGCGCCTCCTTAAGCGTGGACGGCCGTTGTTCGGCGCGCGCTTGAGCCAACCCCATGAGCAACGCGACGAGCGTCATCGCAATTGGCTCGGTGCCAGCCAAGCGCGGTCCGTAAGCTGCGAGCAGTCCGGTTGAGACGGGCGGTGCGACGATCCCGGAGAGCGAGTCGAGCGACGAACTCGAGCCGAGCACCGTCCCTTGTTCGCGATCGGATGCCGCGTTGCTGATCAGGGCTGTAATCCCTGTGTTCGTTAGCGCCATTCCGCACGAAAAGAGTAGCATCACGGGAGCTAATAATGGAATGCCGTGGACAAAAGGAACGCAAGCAAATCCCGTCACCAGCAGGGCGAGTCCGAAATTCGACATGGCTCGATCGCCGATCGCCGCCGATACTCGTCCAACCAAAAAAGCGTTGCAGAAAACGTTAAACGCCGCAAAACCGGAGAACAGATAGTCGGTGTCGATCAGAGAAAAGCCGAGTTGCCGCTGCAGATACAAAGCGAAGACGGCGAACCATCCATAGAGGCCCAGCGAGATCGCGAGTTTTTGACCGAGAATACGTGCGAGTTTCGGCCGCCGGAACGTTGCCAAGATCACGCGAACGCCGACTCGTTCTTGTAGTTCCGAACGGGAGCGGGACTCGGGAAGCATCGTTATCGTCAAAATGAGCGTGACGAACTGCAGAAAGGCGGCCGCGAGGAACGGAGCCGCGAAGCCGTAGCGCGCAAAAAGTAATCCGCCGCCAAAGGGTCCGAAGACCATCCCGGCACCGAACATGGCTCCAATCAATCCGAACGCACGCGAACGGTCTTTCGCTTCGACCAAATCGGCGACGTAGGCTTGCGTGATGCTGATGTTGCCGCCCGAAATGCCCTCAACAATACGAGCGACGAAGATGACGGCGATTGCCGGAATGCCGAAGTACAGCGCGAGATTGGGAACGAAAGCCATCGTTCCCCAACCGATTGTCGCTCCGATTTGACTGATGATGAGCACCATCTTGCGCCCGAGCCGGTCGGAAAGATTGCCCCAAAGCGGGGCCGAGACGAACTGGCAGAAGGAAAACGTCGCGAACAGCACTCCCACGATGAAAGCCGACGCACCAAAATGCGTGACGAAATACGGCAGTATTGGTATCAGCATGCTGAAACCGACAATGTCGATGAAGGTGATGCCGAGGATCGGTAAGAGCTTGCGTATCACTGAGGCGACTCGACCGGCAGAATAATCGGTGAGAGTCGCTCGTTCTTGCGTACGACGTCGATCTTATAAGGACGGCTGAGATCGATGCTCGTGAGGAGCTTGTGGAGAGCATCCACGCCCGTTAAGCGTTGATCTTCCAACGCAATCAGAACGTCGCCGGCTTTGAGCCGCGCGGTATCGGCCGGGCTGCCCGGCTCGACGGAGTCAACGAGAATCGCCCGCGGATCATGCAGATTGAGCCGGCGGGCGGCTTGCCGTGCGAGAACGATGTCTTGCGCCGCAATACCGATGTATCCGCGGCGCACCTTGCCGTCGCGGATGAGCAGCGCCGCGACCCGCTTGGACGTGTTAATCGCGATGGCAAAGCAGAGGCCTTGCCCCGGTAGCACCGCGGTATTGACGCCGATAACCTCGCCGTTCGCATCGACGAGCGGACCGCCGGAGTTGCCGGGATTGAGGGCTGCATCGGTTTGAATGATGTTGTCCATCATTCGTCCGGATTGCGATCGCAGCGTTCGTCCAAGCGCGCTGACGACGCCGGCGGTGACGGTGTACGCTAAGCCATATGGATTTCCGACGGCAACGACGAGCTGCCCGGGGCGTAGCCCGGAGGAATCGCCCAGCGTTGCGTGTTCCAGGTTTGGCGCATCAACGCGCAACACCGCTAGGTCCGAATGCGGATCGTCCCCGATCGCTCGTGCTTCCAACTCTCGTCCATCTAAAAGGCTAACCGAGATTCGGTCGGCGCCGTGAACGACGTGACTGTTCGTCAGGATGAATCCGTCGGGAGTAAAAATGAAGCCCGATCCGTTTCCACCGCTGCGGCCATTGCGAACCTCAATGCAAACGACCGCCGGGCTCACTCGCTCCGCGGCAGCGGTGACGGCAGCCGAATACGGATCGAGGATCGCCGGACGTCCGTCGGCGAGCAACGAGAGGTGCATACGCTCTTCCAAACCGGGAGTTTCGTTACCGGTTGCGTGCGGCAGGGGGCCCGCCGTGCGGCGCGAATCGGTGGGCCGCACCTTCGCCCGCGTGCCCAGATGGCGGAATTGGTAGACGCGCTGGTTTCAGGTACCAGTGGTGGCAACACCGTGGGGGTTCGAGTCCCTTTCTGGGCAATCTTACGGATTCAAGGCAGCGCAGCGCGCAACACCGCTGCGTCACAGCCGAGCGCGGATCGCCTAGTTAGTGCGAAGAAAATTCAGCCTGCTTCCAGCGAAAAAGTTGCGCCAAGATATTGTGCGCCGTCGCGGCGGGATTCGCCGAAACGGGCGCGGCTCGATTTCGGCTCGTCGGGGCGAAGCTGCTGCCGTCATGTACTTCCGTTCGTCCGCATGGACCTCCCGAGTCGGCGCGAAATGGTCGCTAGTGTCTGTTTCCGCAGTTGTGAAAGCACCGAAGGCGGCGATCACATTGCGCCCGGTCTATTGGGCTATCGCGATCTTCATTCTCGTCTATCTCGCGTTAGACCTCAATAAGCTCTACGCGCTGCGCTACGGTGCCGATTTCGGTACGTTTCTGCAAACAATCTCCAACATGCGCCACGGGTCGTCGTGGAACTATGCGGAATGGCACCCGCATTTGCTCGTGCACGATTCGTGGGCGCTGTTTGCCCTGGCTCCGCTCATCGCCTTATTTCCGCAGGCCGAAACATTGATTGTCGTTCAGGTGTGCGTTGTGGCGGCTGCGGCTATCCCTCTGGTGCTCTTCGCCCGAGACATCGGCGCCTCGCCAAAAGCTGCAAATCTGCTCGGCATCACCTATTTGCTGACACCGTCCGCACAGGGCTTTACGTACGACAATTTTTCCGAGAACGTCTTTGTGCCGTTTGTCATCTTCAGCACGGCGTTAGCGGTTCGACGCCGGCTTTTCGTGCTCGCGCTGTTAGGTGCTCAGGTGCTCATGGGGCTGAAGGAAGATGAGATTCTGTTCGTGGCGTGGTTTGCCGTTGCGTGTTCGCTGTTTTGGGATAGACGACTCGGAATCGCCGCATTATCGCTCGCCGTGATCAATGGCCTCACGTTTTGGAGCATCGAACAGTATCTAGGAAGTCGCCCGATTTCGCCGGCCTACGCATTCTCGATTGAAGATGCTAGCGGGCGATTCACCTTGGTCGCGCTCCTGTTAGCACCGTTCGCATTCGCGCCCGTTCTTGTGGGGCGCTGGCTGTTGTTAGCCGCTCCACTGCTCGCAGAGATAATGTTCGCGCAAAAATACTCGTACGAGCCGAGCCGCATTGGTTCACATTATACGGCACCTTTGCTGGCATGTACGGCGATCGCAGCGGCCTTCGGAATTCGCAGCCGGCCAGAATTAGCGCGCTGGATGGTGCCGTGCGCAGTCTTTGTTATATTGTTTGTTTTCAACGATACGGCGCTGCGACCGGGGCGCTGGCCGTTCATCGTCGACTGGCACGCCTATGAACAGGCAGTTGCGGTGCGAGAAACGAGGGTGCCGATACTTTTGCGGAGACACGACGAGGGGGTATGGGCCGTAGCCGCCGTCAATCCGCTCGTTCGGCTCGATCCGCATAACGATCCACAGTGGGTCGCGTGTCCGGCCTATAACACAAATGCCGTCGCATTCTTCTCAAGCCTTCGCTTCAATCCGAAAGCGAAATGGAAACTCTGCGGTGGCGTGCCAATGTCTTCGTACTAGTTAGTTTGGAGTAGAAGCTAAAAGCATGATTGTCTTGCTTACCGGTGGATCGCGTGGAATCGGGGCGGCAGCGGTACGCGCGCTCCATCGCGACGGTGCAACCGTCGCTTTCACGTACGCGAGCGATAAAGAGGGCGCGGAAGCGTTGGCGCACGAACTCGGCGACCGCGCATGGACGGTTCACTGCGACCTTGCCGATCACGATTCGCTTCCCGCGATCGTTGAAGCGTGCCTGGATCGCTACGGTCGCATCGATGTCTTGGTGAATAACGGCGCGATTTTCGAGAACAATCCCTTTGCCGATAACGATTATGCGTCGTGGCGCCGGGGATGGGCGAGGACGTTTGCGGTCAATCTCTTTGGCACCGCGAACTTGACCTATCTCGTCCTGCAGCACATGCGCGCGCAGCGTTCCGGAAAGATTATCAACGTTGCTTCGCGCTCGGCGCATCGTGGCGAGCTCACCGTTGCCGATTACGGCGCGAGCAAGGCGGGTTTGGTCAACCTTACCAAATCGATCGCGCGATCGTGCGGTCCGTACGGTATTAAGGCAATTGCGATCGCACCGGGGTTCATCGAGACGGAAATGGCGCAGCCGGATCTTTCGACCCGGCGTAAGGAACTCGAAGCGGAGGTCCCCCTCGGGTACATCGGCTCCGCCGAGGACGTCGGCGAAGTAATCGCATTCTTTGCTTCAGCCAAAGGCGACTACGCCAGCGGCGCGACGATTGACCTCAACGGCGGAAGTTACGTGCGCTGACGATTTTGAAATCGAAACACGTGTAGGAAACGTGTCGCACGTGTACCTCCGCGATCGACGGATTCTCGATAAAGGCACGTGCGTTACGTTCAGCGTCGCCAGGTGCAGATACCACCGCATCGGCAATCTCGCCGTCATGGTTGTAGGCGCGAAGAACCAGAGTGCGCGATGCGAAGTCTTGGGGAAGGGTCTCGACGTCCGCGTACCGCTCGCAGGCGTACACGTGGATAAAGATGGGACCTACTTCTGCGTACGGGCTGGTATCGGGCAGCACCTGATACGAGAGGAGGATCATCTCCTCGGGTTGCTTCGGGATGCGCAGGCAGTGCCGACATGGGGCAATCGTCGTTTTGACCGTCAAGTCGTGCCCGAACGCGTCCGTGCGCAAGTCACGGGCGGCTTGAGCGACCTCGGTCGGAATCGCAACGACGTTGAGCACTGCGCTAGAGACGGAAGCGTTCACGGCCGAATTGTAACCCAGGCGTAGCCGCGACGATATCTAAATCTTGCGGTCGTACACGCGAGGGCGAAGGATGTCGGTAGCAATAGCACGAGTTCGAACTGATGAGGCATTTGCAAAGCTGCGTGAACTGCTCGTCGAGTACGAACGAAGCTTGCCGCCCGATTTGCGCCATGGTGTCGAGCCCGAGTTGGAACAGGTGCGGCAAACCTATACCGAGCCGAATGCAGCATTTCTCGCCCACGGCGGAGACGAGAGCATCGGCTGCGTTGGGCTGATCCGTCGCGACCGGTCGACTGGTGTCATCCAGCGGCTCTATACCAAGCCCGAGCATCGTGGACTGGGCGCGGGGCGAGCGCTCGTCCAAGGTGCGCTGGACTACGCGCGAGCCGGCGAATGCGAGCGCGTTGTCCTCGATACGCACGCCGCCCGATTGCCGGCGGCGTACGCGCTCTATCGCTCGCTCGGGTTTGTCGATTGCGTAGCGTATGAAAGCGTCAGCTACGCCTGCCCGACCTTTATGGAATTACGCCTGTGATTTTCGTCGCCCTTCGACAGGTCTTCGACAAGCTCACTGACATTGCTCAGGGTGACACACGAGCAAGACCTTACCTGCGCTCATGTTCGAGGTGTATTGTTCGAGGGCCTGTGAAACGTCTTCTAAACGGAAGCGAGCTTGGATATCGCTCTTGAGATCGGTTGACAGGAGCGATTGCACCCTTTCAATCACCGAGAGTTGCGCTAAAAAGTTCCGCTTGCCCATCCAACGGCTGAGCCAGAGTCCACAGACCGCCTTCTCTTCGAAGATGAGCGAGCGCGGATCGAGCTGCACGGCCGATTCAGAAAGGCTTCCGTAGACGATAAGGCGGCTTCCCGTGGGCATCGCGAGCAGCATTCGGCCGCTGATCTCGCCGGTGACTGCGTCAAACGCAATCGTTGCCCCGAGCTCGCGGCAGAGCGTGCGGAGGTCGCGGTCGAATGACGTTTCAGTACTATCAAGCACGCGATCGGCTCCAAGCGCCCGCAAATCTGCGGCTTGCTGCGGTCGTCGCACGATGTTGAGGACCGGTACTGAAAATCGGCGCGCCAGGCGCGCCACCATTTTTCCAAGCGCGCTCGCGGCAGCGTTCTGAACGACCGCCTTATGTCGTCCTCTGCGGGCTTCATGAACGAGCACCCACGCCATGAGCGGATTAACGAACATCATTGCCGCCTGTTCGAGATCGACGCTGCGTCGCAGCGGAGCGCACCGATGGGCCGGAGCAACCGCGTACTCGGCCCAAGTGCCGCTTGCGTGTCGCGGCTCGGCGAGCGCGCACGCAACGCGCCGGTCGCGCATGATCCACGGCAGTACCCCCGGGCCGATCGCCACGACGGTACCGCTGCCTTCAAATCCCGGAATTGCCGGGAGCGCTTTTTTGAAGCCGTAACGTCCGCGGATGAACGCAAGGTCCGACGGATTGATCGGCGCGGTGTGTATTCGAACGAGCACCTCGCCAACTCCGGGGCGAGGCACCGGTACTTCGGCGACAGCAAGGCTTTCCGGCAAACCGTCGTAGGCCTGGATCTGAACCGCGCGCATGCGCTCGGGTATCACGCGAGTCATCGGCTCCTAGCCAAACAGGAATCGGCACGCGAGCCGGCAGTAAGGTGAAGCGATGAGCGCGCCCGGACCGACCTTGCCCGAGGGCTTCTCCGATCTTCCGCCGGGCAAGCTTGCAAACGTTGTGACGTGTTTGGCAATGTCCGACCCGCCGCCGAAACGGGCCGAGCCCGATCTGCCCGTGCTCGAGCTCGTACGCTGTTCCGCTCCCGATCTTTCATGGTATCGGGAAATCTTCCGGCGCATTGGCGGGCCATACCTGTGGTTTTCGCGTTTAGAATGCAATGACGACGAATTAGGGGCGATCTTGAACGATCCCGACATCGAACTCTATCTCGTGCGCGAACGCGGCGACGAGATTGGGGTGATGGAGCTCGACTTCACGCCCGGCGAGTGCGAGCTCCGCTTTTTTGGATTAGCTGAGGGTGCGATCGGCAAAGGCGTTGGACGCTGGCTCATGAACCGCGCGATCGAACGTGCGTGGAGCCGATCAATTCGAGTGTTCCGCGTTCGTACGTGCACGCTCGACCATCCCGACGCGGTGGCATTCTACCTTCGCTCCGGATTTCGGCCGTACAAACGCCAGATTGAAATCGCCGACGATCCGCGACTCACGGGACTGTTGTCGAGGGATACTGCGCCGCACGTTCCGATCGTATGATTTCGCACCGCGCAGCCTTGATGTGCCCGCCGGTGCATTTCACCGTGCGCGACACGAAGAACCCATTTATGCGTGGTGACATTCCCGTCGATCCTGCGTTAGCAGCGGCGCAATGGGAGGCACTGCGGACAACGTTCGAGCAAGCCGGCGTTGCTGTGTCGACGATCGATCCGGTTGAGGATCTCGAAGATATGGTCTTCGCCGCAAATCAGGTCTTTGTCGGCAGCGCGGTCCGCCGGCAGTTTATCGTTCCTAGCCGGATGCGCTTTGCTTCGCGCGAGCGAGAGGTGCCATATTTCATCGCATGGTTTCGTGACCGCGGCTTCGAGGTTGTCGACCTTGGTCTTGACGCAGCGGCGGACGAATACCTCGAAGGGCACGGTGATCTGCTCGTCCATCCAGGGTATGCACGCGTGTGGGCCGGCTATGGCATTCGCTCTTCGCGCGAAGGCGTCGCACGTTTTTCGTCCGCGATGAAAAACGAAAACGTTGAAGTGATGCCGCTAGAACTGGTCGACGCCACATTCTACCATCTCGATACCTGCCTCGCGCCGCTAAACGCCGAGTCCGGGCTCGTCTATCCGCCGGCTTTTTCGCCGACATCTCTCGCGGCGCTGCGACGGTATTGGCCGCGCGTCCATGACGTTTCCCGCGAGGATGCATATCGCTTCGTCTGCAACGGGGTCGCGGTGAACGGGCGTTTTATCGTCGCGCATCTTTCCGACGCCCTTGCTGAAATCGTAGAAGGCGAGGGACTGCAGCCCTGCATTGTCGACACCTCGGAGTTTGAGAAAGCTGGCGGCAGCGTCTTCTGCTTAAAAGCCTTTCTGGACTAGCGCTTGTTCACTGACGGCCAGGTCGTCCGATTACTTCCATCGATCTCCGGGCGCCTTGACGTATGTTTCAAAGACGTAGCGCCACGGAATCGTGAACGGGAAGATTACCCAAACCATCGCGCAGGCTTTGATGGTCTCCCATGTATCGGGATCGACTTGATGCGCCGTCCATAGCGGCAGTGCGAAGAAGAGCAGCCAGATCGTCTTCCAGGCCAGCTCGAAGAAGAGCGCCGGCAACATCTTGAGGGGATAGCGAAGGCCCACCAGCATGAGCGGCGCCATCGCCGCCAACAGGCTGCGCGCGACGCCGTGCATTAGAGCCAGCTTGTCGTGGTGAATCACGCCGGGCCAGATGCTCGTCACTAAGAAGACCAAGATCAGCGCATACGTTCCGCGCAACAGATATAACTGGAGCATCGAGAGTCCAGACGTCCCCGGTACCACCGGCGCTGAGATTGCGGCCATAGCCAAACTCCTCGGTGCAACGTTGACCTAGATACGTCCGATTGGGTTTGATGTTTCAGCGCCGGGAGAACGGAGCCCGGCCCCACACGGCTGGCGCCTAGAATCGTATCGAGAGGCAGCTGAGGCCGCCGTCCATCTTGCGAAACTCGGAAACATCGAGCACAAGTGTTGCGAAGCCGCGTGTGTCAAGCGCGTCGGATAAGTGCGGATGGTCCGACGGCAACATGAGGACGTCGTTGACGCGCACGCAGTTTGCACCATATTCCTCGCCGGGTTGCGGCGTAATCACCCTCATATCGACAAGGTCAAGGCGCGAGAGCAACGATTCGATCACGACGAACGTGCCGTCGCCAACGTACGACATCGCGCTCTTGAGGTGCAGGACCGATAGATCGCGCATGTCGACGATACTGACCGCCTTGCCGTGCCGCCCGAACCACGTTGAAAGCTGAGCGGCACCTTGGTGGTTCGTTCGCTGTGAGAGACCGATATACACGCGATCGTCCGCCTCGCAGACGTCGCCGCCATCGAGCGTGCCGGGTTCTTCAATCTGGTCGAGTTCGTCAAAAAACCGCGAGAGTGCATCCCGCATCGTCGCTACCTCGCCTTGACGGCTTATCGCGCCGGGGCGCGTGAGCATTGCGCGACCGCGGCTGACAACCGCGGCGTCTTCGACAAAGGTTGAGTCGGGATGCTTAGCATCGGCCGCCAGTACCATCACATCGATCCCCGCGGAGCAAATTGCATCGCAATACGCCGCGTGTTGTGCGATTGTTTTTTGGAGCAGGGGCATTCCAAGCGCCGCGGTCGTGATTCCGGATGCAAAGGTCGCGGCAGGCGTCCGCGCAATCGCGTGTGTAAAGCGTTGCATTACGCCGCCTTCGCGGCGGCGGTGAGCTGGCGCATGAAAGCTGAGGCCAGAATCGCCGGGACGATGGCGAGCAGTTCGAGAAATGCTAAACTGCGCCATGCGAAAGGATAGCCGTGAGCCTCGGCGAGCGCACCGAACAGCGTCGGCGCAACGAATCCGGCAAGAAAGACGCAGGTAAGCGCGACGCCGAGTGACGTCCCGGCGTGTTCCTCGCCGCCGATTTCCGCAAAACCGATGACGGCCACGCCGAACCAGCCTTCGGCCGAGAATCCAAGCGCTGCGCATACCAGCGCAACCATCCATCCCGGGGTCGAGGGAGAGAAGTATGACGTAGCGGTTGCGACGACGGCCGTGACACCGCAAACGATGGCCAGCGGCAGCGCACGGCTGCCGCCGAAGATGCGATCGCTCGACCAACCCCAAGAGACGCGTCCGGCAATGGCTGCGACCTGAGAAAGCGTGAACATGGCGACCGCAATCGTAATGGAATACCGTGCCTCGCGCACGAGCGTAAGCGTCAAGAAGGCCATTAAGGCGAGCTGCGAACAGACGAGTGCCATCGACGCCAACGTTAAGAAGATCAAGCGCACGTCGCGGGCAATGACGAGCATTTCGCCCAGCATGGACCTCACCGAAACGCGTTCGCCTTCGAGCTCGTGCGGCTCCCGGTAGAGTAACGATGCCAGGCCACAGGAGACAAGCGTAATGACGCCGGCTGCGATCAGTGCCCATTGGTAATGAAAATGCGCAGCGATCGCCGGTAACAACACCGAACCGATGACGCCCGCTAGTGGCACGCCGCACTGGCGCACGCCCATAGCGATCCCACGTTCCTCTTTTTTGAAAAAGAAGACGATGGCATGGCTTCCCGAGGGCGTGACGGCGGCAAACCCGAGGCCGTATATGAACAGCCAAAAGAGTAACCACGAAAAATTGTGAACGGCTGCTGCCGCAATCAGCGACAGGCCCATGATCAGCCCCGTCCAAAGGACGACGGACTTGTCGCCAAAACGATCGGTCAAGATGCCGGCAACCGCGGTCATCAACACCGCGCCGGCGATTTGAACGGAGAGAATGAGGCCTAACTGCGTTTGTCCTAAGCCAAAGGCCGACTCCAGAAACGGCAGCAGCGTTCCGGTCGCCATTACGAAGATGGATGCACCCACCATCGCGCCCGTGAAGAGCGCCAACACTTCATAGCGCGACTCCGGCATCGGGTTGTGAGGCCGGGGACGCGTTCGCACGGGCGTGGAATTCCTCAGAAAGGTCTTAGGTCTTTAGTGCGTCTTCAATGCGGTCACGCAGCGCCGGATCGTCGGGCGTTGTCTTCGGCGAAAAGCGTTCTTCGACACGTCCCGTTCGTCCGATGAGGAATTTTTCGAAGTTCCAAGCGATGTCGTCGCCCGAGCCGATGAGCGTTCGGTAGAGCGGATGACGGCCTGGCCCATTCACCTCGATTTTGTCAAAAAGCGGGAACGTCACACCGTACGTTGTCGAGCAAAATTGGCTGATCTGCTCGTTCGAGCCGGGCTCTTGAGCGCCAAACTGATTGCACGGGAAACCGAGCACGGTGAATCCATCCTCTTTGTACTCATCGTACAAACGTTGCAGACCTTCGTATTGCGGGGTGAGGCCGCACTTCGACGCGACATTGACGACGAGTAACGCCTCGCCGGCATGGTCGCGCAACGAGGTCGTTGCGCCGTCAATCGTGCGAAGTGGAATGTCATAGAGTTCTTCCGACGTCGTATTCATGCCGCGCCATTCGTCGGCTTGCCCGATGGCTCTTGCGAAAAGGGATGCCGCCGCCTGCCGGGGCAGCTAGGCATAATGGAGCGACGCGAACAGGCGGCCCGATACTTGGTCATTTTTGCGTGTGCTGCAATCTCGGCCATTTTGGTGTGGGTAGTCTTTCACTCTGTCTATTCCGGTCTCACGCAGGCCGCGGCCGCAGTCGGTTACGTCGATTCGACCGCGCAAATGGGCATTGCGTTTAGCTACCTTATGATGGTGGGTGGAACCTCAGTTCTCGCCATCCTCGCCCTCTGGGCCGCGACGAAACTTCTCACGACATGGTGGCGCGCGAAGAAAGGCGCCTGAGCAGCGACCGTGCGAGCAATGCTCGTTTGCAATCGGGAATCCCGTCGCGGCCGCGAAGCGCCACAGCAGGTACCGGGCGAGCTGCGCGCCCGCGGCATCGACGTTGTCGAGGTTTCGGCACCGCAACTGGCCGACGCGGCGCCCGCCGTGGATTGTATCGTCGTCGCCGGCGGCGACGGCACGATAACGCGCACGATTCCTCAGGCATTGCGGTGGAACGTGCCTATTGGCGTTCTGCCCTTTGGCACGTTCAACGACCTCGCGCGAACGCTGAATATCCCGTTCGACCTAGCTCAAGCCTGCGACATCGTGGTGCGAGCTCATGCTCGCCTCGTGGATGTCGCCCGCGTCAACGGCGTGTACTACTTAAGTGAGGCCAGCATTGGTGTCTCAAGTCGCATTGCGCGCAGTCAACGCCCCGCCGACAAGCAACGCTTCGGTATCCTCGCGGTCATCATCACCACGTTGCAAGCTTTTCGATACGTGCGGCCAATGCGCGTCGAGGTTTCCTTCGATGGGCGCGATGAGTGCTTTAAGACGATCCAGCTGACGGTCGCGAATAGCCATCGCTTCGGTGGATTGTTCAACGTTGCCGACGCCGCCATCGACGACGGGTGGTTGGATCTCTACTCGATTGAAATTGAGAACCCAATCGAAGCTCTAAGCGTAGCCGGCGCGATACTCCGCGGCCGACGAATGGGCGCGCTGGGTTTGCGCACGTTTCGCTCGACGCGTTTTCACGTGCGGACTCGGCGCCGCCATCACATTCGGGCCGACGGCGAGCCCGCCGGAACGACGCCGGCGACCTTCGAAGTCTTGCCAAAGGCGTTGCACGTCTTCGTGCCGGAGTAAGCTGTCATGCGATACCGATCCCTCGGGAACTCTGGCCTTAAGGTTTCGACCATCGGACTTGGATCGTGGCTCACGTTCGGAAGTACGGTCGATAAGATGGTAACGCGCGATTGCGTGCTTGCTGCGTGGGAGCGCGGCGTAAACTTCATCGACACCGCAAACGTTTACGCGCGCGGCGCGGCCGAAGAGGTGCTCGGATCGATCATCCCGGAGCTCGAGCGCGGCGCGCTCGTGCTTGCCACGAAGGTGTATTTTCCAATAGGCGACGCGATAAACGAGCGCGGATTGTCGCGAAAGCACATTCGCGATCAAGTCGATCGCTCGCTCCGGCGTTTGCGAGTGGAGTATATCGATCTCTACCAATGCCATCGTTTCGACACGTCGACGCCGTTGGAAGAAACGTGCGTTGCCATGAACGACTTGGTGCGCGGCGGAAAAATTCTCTACTGGGGCGTGTCGGAATGGAACGCCGACCAGATCGCCGCGGCGGCGAGCCTCTGCGTCGCGCATCGCTGGGCTGTGCCGGTAAGCAATCAGCCTCAGTATAGCGCGCTGTGGCGGCGCATCGAGGAGCGCGTCTTGCCCACGTGCCGCCGGTACGGGCTTGGCAACGTCGTATGGTCGCCGCTTGCGATGGGCATTCTGAGCGGAAAGTACACCGACGTCGCGCACCCGCCGGCGGGGACGCGCGCCGCCGGTGCCTCCAGGGAGATGATGGAGGACTATCTGACGGAGCCGGTGCTTGAGGCCGTGCAGCGGCTCGTGCCGCTCGCGAAAAAGGCAGGCTGCACGCTAACGCAGCTTTCTCTCGCATGGTGCTTGCGCTTGCCGGAGATCAGCAGCGCAATCGTGGGCGCGACGAAAGTCGAGCATGTGCGCGAAAACGTTGCCGCGGCCGATCTCGACGTCGACCCGCGCGTCTTCGAAGAAATGAATCGCATCCTCGACCCCGTGCGTGCGAACGAGCCGTATCTCGCCTAGGCCGTACCGGTGGCGCGCGCGACGACGCGCTCGACCTTGACCAAGCGCGTTCCCGTCCAGCGATCGTGGAGCAGCACGCGATGCCAAAAGAAGCTCAGCGGTATGATGAGCCACCACAAGAAGAAGACAATGGCGTAGCGGAGCAGCGTTCGAACGATTCCCGGCTTGCCGTAGTCGGTCGTCACGACGCGCAGGCCGGCGATCATCATGCCGAACGATTGACCCGCGACGATGACCAGCACGATAAGATAGAGCGGAAACCAAAAGGAGAAGCTTATATCCCGGATCGGAGCCGTGAACGTATCCGCGTTTAGTGGTATCGCGTTGCCGCCACCGGCATCGAGGCTGACGCTGTTATCGGCAAAGAGAAACGGCCCGATTCTGGGCTGCTCGGTCGGTTTTGGCGACGGAGATGGCGACGCCGTCGGAAGTGCGCCCGCACGCGCGTGCTTCTTGCCGGTGACGTGGAATGTGCCGCCCCAAGGAAACGCGACGTTAACTTCGCCGGGCGCAACGGCAACGGTATCGGCGTCGTGATGGGTCTTGACGACGCTGCCGCCAAACGACGTGATGACCGCGGCCACGACGATAACGTCGATTGCATACGCAGCGAAGCGTCGCCACCAACCGGCACAGTCTTTGTCGTCGACCCGCGTCGAGCCGGGCGCGGTCAGCGCCGGCGGCTCTTCGCGCCGCTCGCGCACGAACCAGCGGTTGGCGTCTTCGTAGGCCTGAGATGCGATAAATCGGCGCAGCGATGCGATGCGAGCGGTCGCGTACGGTTCGCTTCCGAGCCACGAACCCCACCGCAGCACCGAATCTGCTTGAATCTCGGCGTACTGCTCGGCAAAGACATCGTAATCGACGCGCCGTCCAAACTCGTGAAACGATGCAACGCCAATCGATCGAATGGCCGCGTCGAGCGATCCGCAACAGAGCAAGCCGACTTTGTCGCAGCTCGTGGTGCAACGGCGAAGCCATGCTCCGAAGATCAGCGAGATGAGCGGATTCTCGTTGCCGTTGACGCTCAACAACGAGAGAAACCGTGTGTGCCCCGCGGCGATGTGTCCGAGCTCGCGCCCGATCGCAAAGGTAAGCTCATCATCACGAAAGACTTCGATCCACCGGCTCGAGAGCACGAGCGCGTACGGTTCCCCAAAGCCTAGCGCGGCAACCGGAACGAGGTTGTCTTCACGCACGAAGATGAGCGGCATCGGAATTTCCAACGCCGCGCAAGCCTCCTTCGCGATCTCAAAAACACGCGGATACTGCGTCTGGTGAATGCGCACGCTCGATCCCACGAGGCGCCCGCGTGCCAGCGTCACGTAAATCATGGCGACGACGATCAAGAGCGCGACCTGTGACGCGCCGATCGATTCGTGCAGCAAATATCCGATGAGCAGCGCCGCCGGTAGCGCGAAGATGGCCGTGGCCCAGAACGCCAATCGCTCGGAGGGATCGCGCAGGGACCCGGGGCCCTCGAACAGGGGCATAGCCACGAGGACGGTGCTTGGCCTTGTGTCACCCTGAGCCTGTCGAAGGGCGGCAGCGACCCGAGCTGCGCCTCGCGCCGACCCGAGCGCACCTCCATGTGCTGGGGTCGGCACTGGCGCATCCATGCGCGCAGCAAGCTCAGGGGTGACGCGGGGAAGCCCTTGACAACCGGCGATTAACGTTCTATTGTACTAGTGTACTAGTACGACAGCAGATACGTACGAGTCGCCAGGAAAGGAAAACCCAATGACCAGTTTTACGACGAACCGCCCCGAGCCCGAGGTTGCGCGCGAGACCCGCACGCCGGTGCGCCTACCCGACCAGATGAGCGCAGCCCTCTTTCAAGGCTGGGGCCCGAAGTTCTAAGGTAACCGACGAGACATGCCGGCCGTACTTACGGTCGATCCGCGAAGCGGCGTGCCAATCTACCTGCAAATCATCGAGCAGGTGAAGCGGTCTGTCGCCCTTGGGATCCTACAGGCAGGCGAGCAGCTCCCAACCGTCAAGCAACTTGCGCTCGACCTGACCGTCAACCCGAATACGGTTGCGAAAGCTTATCGCGAGCTCGAACGCGAGAGCGTTATCGAGACCTTCGCGGGACGCGGATCCTTCATTAGCGGTAACGGAGCAACGACGTCGGTTAAGACCGCAGCTGCCGACGTTGCCCGAGGTGCTGTCGACGCTGCGCTACGTGAGGCCAAATCGGTCGGTCTTGCGCGCGCTGACGTGCGTGAACTCGTCGATGCTGCAATCGACCGTTGGTTTCCAGAGGAGCAATAACGTTCATGAGCACGATCCAGATTTCGCACTTGCGTAAGACCTACGGCGCGTTTGCCGCGATCGACGATTTCTCGCTCGAGATTCCGAGTGGAACGGTCTTCGGTCTGCTCGGTCCCAACGGCGCCGGCAAGACGACGACGTTCAAGTGTATGCTCGCCTTAGCACGCCCGAACGCCGGTACCGTCTTGTACGACGGACAGCCGCTGAAGCCTGAAACTTTCGAGCGTATCGCCTACGTTCCCGAGCGCAGCGTCTTATACGACTGGATGACGGTTGCCGAGCACGTCGAGATGACGCGCCGAGCGTTTAAGGAGTTTAAACCCGGACGAGCGCTCGAGCTGCTCTCCGCCTTCGACGTCGATCCCCGCAAACGTGCTCGCGCGCTCTCAAAGGGCATGCGCACGGCCGTCATGGTGGCCATCGCCTTTGCGCGCAGCGCTGAAATTCTCATCCTCGACGAACCGACCAGCGGTTTGGATCCGGTCAATCAGCGTCACGTCCTAAGCTTGATCATCAGCGAGGCGGCTCGCGGGTGCTCTATCATTTTTTCTTCGCATCAAATCGGACAAGTCGAGCGCGCCGCCGAGCAAATCGCGGTCATCGACAAGGGCCACTTGATTTTGCAGGGAGCGGTCGACGATCTCAAGTCCGATCGCAAGATCGTCGAGGGCGTTTTCCCCGACGCGAGCTACACGCTCAACGGGATTGCGAACGACGTTCGCGTCTTGCGTGCGGACCGCACGGAGCGCGTCGTACGGCTGCTGGTCCGTGAGCAGGCCGACAACGTCGCAGCGTTGTTGACGAAGGCCGGCGCGACCGGCGTGCGCGTCGTCGATCTCAACCTGGAAGACATCTTCCTCTATGCCGTTTCGCCGGCCGACGCCACGGCCGATGTCGTTGCGCAGGAGAGCGCGCGGTGACGTACGTTGAGTGGCTGCGTGTCCGCGGATGTCTGAAGTGGACGGCGATCGTTCTGGTCGTCGGGGTCGCCGTGTTGCTCTTCGGGCGATTTACGTATCTAGACATCAAACCGCACAGCGCCGCGATTTCCGGCGTTCAGATCGGTGATGAAACACTTGCACAGTTCGAGCACGAATCCACGCAAACGCAATCGAAACTTCCCGATGGCACGTTGCAAACAGTGATCTATAACCCACGCGAACGTATTCGCGTTACCATAAACGATCGCGGTTACTGGGGTAAGCACGTCGAGATCTTCGAAAGAAAGGCCCCCGCCGGCGTTAGGGCAAGACAGATAAACTTCGGCGATCTCCACTTTCAGCGCGTCATCCTTCCGAGTGGAAGCCTGGTAAGAATCGACCTTGGTCCAGCGGCACCTGAAGATCTCAATTACTATTTCATACTGGCGACCTTCGTAGCGTTGATCGTGGCAACTGTGCTGGGTGCACCCTTCGCTCGCGAAAACGACGGGCATCTGGAAATTACGCTCACGAAGCCAATATCACGCGAAAGGCTCGCTCTCCATACCGTGGCTCTCGACCTCGCCGGAATCGTTTCGGCCTGGATAATGACCGTCGTGGCGTTAATCGTGGGGCACACGATTTTCGAGGCACCGAACTACGTCTACGGTCCTTCCGATAGCGTCGTCATCGCTGTCGGTCTGCTCTCAGCGTTCGCCTGGTACAGCTTGTTGTGCGCGTCCACCACCTCGATGAAGCGCTCTTACGGTGCCGTACTCGGCGTCGCGTGGCCGGTTGCCTTGGGAGTCCAGGCATGGCCAACGGCCGTTGCTAAGCTCGGCAACGGGCCGCTTGCACAGCTCGTTGGGGCGGTGACCGCGGCACTCGGGTGGCTCAATCCGCTTTCCTACCTGCATTTTGGACGGCTGTTCGTTTCTAACTCCGTCGCTGGGACCGCGACTGGTGCGGCCTCCGCCACCTATCTCTCGTACGACGTACCCATTCTTGCCGTTCTCGCTTTCGTTTACGCAGCGCTCGCCATCTGGCAGTGGCGGCGCGTGGAGGCTTAATTACCATGGAAATCGTTGGAACCAACTTTACGATCTCGCTGGGAGCCTGGCGCTTGCGTTTCGTGCTGGCGATCGAAGATACCGACGAGCAGCCGCCGGGAAGGCAGCGCGCACCGCATCGCATGCGCGTCGTGCCCGAAGATGAGTATGTGCGCTGATGGTTTACGTTGAATGGCTTCGAGTTCGCGGATGCCTGAAGTTGTGCGCGATTGTATTGGGCATATTGTTCCTGATCGTCGCGATACTTCGGATCGCACTCAGCATCGGATACAATGGCGAACGGCTAGTAGAGAGAATGAAATCCGATCCGGGCACGAAGGTCAGTGCTACAATCCTGCCCGACGGGACGCATCGCACCGTTATCGATGACCCGCTTAAGAAGGTTCACGCCGTCATCGACGATCGCGGATCGTTGGGTAGGCACATCGAGATTCTGGATCGCAGCGGGTCGCACGTGTGTTACACGTGCAGTAACGTTACGCATGGATCGGCGCAAACATTTCGCAGGTCCGGCGGCACTCTCGCTGTGATCGATACTGGTCAGCCGCACGCGACACCGCTGGTTGACTTTGTGAAGGTCGGCGCGTTTCTCGCGCTCATTGTGGCTACCATCCTCGGCGCGCCGTTCGCGCGCGAGAATGACGGTCACCTGGAAATTTCGCTAACGAAACCTGTCGGCCGAGAAGCCTTGGCCCTGCAAACCATCGGGACCGACGTTGCCGGCATCGTCGCCTCGCTTGCTATCGGTGTAGTATTTGCAATCGCGACGAGCGCGCTCTTCGACATCCCTTGGATTACCTTTGGAAGCAGGGACGCATTTACACTCGCGGTCGGAATCCTGGCTCCGATTGCGTGGTACGCGATGCTGACGGCGGCGACCGCGTCGATGAAGCGCGGATACGGCGCGATCGTTGGATTCGCGTGGCCGGTAGCGGCAGTTGTCGTCGCCTTGAGCTTAGTTCCCGCCGAGGGCAACGCATTGCTCGCGATCATTCACGGCGTTGCTCGAACCTTGAGTTACATCGATCCGGTCGCATATATGAACTTTGGCGGAGACCAGCACGTAACGATAAACGGTCAGAACGCAGCGGTCTACTCATCCCGCAGCGCGCAGGTGCTTATGCTGGCGGTCTTGTCGCTCCTCTACAGCGTGCTCGCGATTCTCCAGTGGCGCCGCGTCGAAGCCTAGAAGGCGAAACCGGTGCGGATTGCGGGCCGCGCGTATTTGAAGCCGCCCTTTTCCACCTTATACAGATAGATGTCGGGAATGAGCGGGTCGCCGCTGATGTTGAATCGGAACTGGCCGACGAGCGTCGTGAACGTACCGCCTTGCTGCATCGACGTGAGCAGCGAGAAGCGCGTGCTGGCGTTCGAGCGCTGCTGGGCGGCAAAGATGAGCTGCGCTGCAGCATAGCCGTAGGCTGAGAACGCGGTGATCTGACCGACCTCGCGCTGGAAATCGTTAAGAAGGTAGACGGCGCTCGGAATGCGCTCGACTGGCGGCATCGGCGACGCAACATAAGCGCCATCGAGGATTCGTTCGTACTTCGCGATCGTGTCGGTATTATAGAAGCCATCGCTTGCGCCGAAATCTCCGGTATAGCCAGCCAAGCGCAGCGCTTCCGCGATCGGACCCAAATCGGCCGTTTTCCCAGCTAAGAAAACGTAATCGGGTTTGCGATCGAGCACCGTGCGGGCCGCCGCTGCCGGATCGGTTTGGCCCTGCGGAAAGAGCAGCACGTCGGAGCTATGGTGGTCGTTCTTGGCTTGTTGCACGAAACCGTGCGCCACGTCGTACCCATAGTCGCCGTCAAACGCCACCGCGATCGTCGAAGCACCTTTCTTTTCGGGCAAGACACCCACGGCAAAGAGCTGGCCGGAGGTCGTATCGTTGGCCGGCAGGCGGTAGACGTTGTGATAGCCCCGCCGGGTCACCGCATCGGCGGTCACGGTCGGAACAATTACAGCGAAGTTGACGTTAGCATAGCGCGAGAGTGACGCGAGCGTCATTGCAGCCGTAAGGTTGCCGACCATCGCAACGATGCTGGGATCTGAAGCTGCGGCGCTGGCGTTGGTGGGCGCAAGTGCTACGTCGTTGCGATCGTCAAACGATCGCCAGCCCCACACGTAGGATGCCGAGGGCATATACCGGTTTTGTTCGTCGACGGCGGATTGAACGCCGCGCACGACTTCTTCCCCGTATTTTTGCAACGGTCCGGAAAGCGTCACATTGACGCCGATCGTTAGTTGCCTCAAGAACTGCTGATTTGGCGGAAGCGGCACTTGGGCGCGAGCCGGGACGATTGTGCTCGCAGCAACAGCCCCAGCGGCGGCGCCGGTCCCAATTAAGAATCGGCGCCGCTTCATGGTGTTATCCTCAAGGGCACGTAGCTGATTGCCGTCGCCAAGAGGAACACGAGCGAGAAGAGCATGTTGGCGAGAAAAACGCGTTCGTTGAGGACAAACGCGTTCTCCGACAGCGCTAGCAATCGATCTTCGTAGAGGATGAGCACGCCCGCCGCGGCGACGCCGAGGTAATAGAGCTGACCGGCGTGGGCGAGGACGCCGGCAATTGCAAGGAGCGCAAGCATCAGAAGATGGAGCGCAATCGGAAGTACGCGAGCGCTCGATTCGCCAAAGCGCGCGGGCAGCGAGTATAGGCCTTGCGCGCGATCGACGTTGAGGTCCATGAGCGCGTAGATGATGTCAAATCCGGCAACCCACAGCGTGACGGCAAAGAACAACAGGAACGCCGGCCAGCTGACGGTGCCGGCGATGCCGATGTAGGCTCCCAGCGGCGCGAGCGCGTCGACGGCGCCGAGCACAAAGTGCGTCAGCCACGTAAAGCGCTTGCAAAATGGATAGAGCAACACGAGGACGGCGGCGATCGGCATGAGCTTGACGCAGAGCGGATTGAGCATCCACGCAGCGGCGAGGAGAATAACCAGACCGATCGCCATTGCCCAGAGCATCGATGCCGACGAAAGTGCGCCGGTCGCAACCGCACGACGCGCGGTGCGCGGATTGCGTGCGTCGATGGTACGGTCGAAATACCGATTCGCCGCCATCGCGGCGGTGCGCGCTCCCAGCACGGCCAGGGTGATCCATCCCAGCGCTGCCCACGAAGGCTTTCCCTGCGCCGCCAGTAGCGCGCCGACGTACGCGAAAGGCAGCGCGAAGAGCGTATGCTCGATGCGTATCTCGCGCAGAAAGAGCGCGGCCTTCATTTCAAAAGGCGGTTGTACGCTGACGGCCCTTGCCCCGACCAGTCGTCGGAGCGCAGCGCCGCTGCGATGCGGTCCAAGCCGTATTCGCGCCAGCGCTTGCTTACCTGCTCCTGCGTAGCGCGATCCATGATCATATCGGGTGGCCATTCACGCGTGTACCCCTCAGACGATCCTTTGCGCGTTGCATCGATGCCGATCTTCGTACCATACGCAACTGTGTACGAGCCGTGATCGAGGTCGTCGACTGGCCCAGGCATCATCACGACGTCCCGATCGGGCGCGAGATTGTTGAGGACGAACCAGGCGACGCTGCGCGTGTCCTGCACGTCGACGTCACTGTCGACGATCACCAGCACGCGCGTTAGCATCATCATGTGCCCCAGTCCCCAGAGCGCGTTCATGACCTTCTTTCCTTGGCCCGGATAGGATTTGCGAATCGAGACGATCGCCAAGTTATGAAAACCTCCCTCGACTGGAAGATTCATGTCGACGACTTCGGGGAGCACCATTTGAAGCAGCGGGAGGAAAATCCGTTCGGTGGCTTTGCCCAGCCATGCGTCTTCCATCGGGGGCTTCCCCACGACCGTCGCTGGATAGATCGGATTGCGTTGATGGGTGATGCACGTGACGTGAAAGGTTGGATACGTGTCGGCGAGACTGTAGACGCCGGTATGATCGCCAAACGGACCCTCGACGCGCAGGTCTTCGTTATCGACGTAACCCTCGAGCACGAACTCCGCTTCGGCCGGCACGCTCAAGTCGACGGTTTTTGCGCGCACGAGCTCGACGGGTGCGCCGCGCAGCAATCCAGCAAACGCAAACTCATCCAGAATCGGCGGTAGGGGTGCACTCGCGGCGTAGGTGAGCACTGGATCGGTCCCGATCGCCACCGCGACGGGAATTTTTTTCCCCCATGCTTGGGCATGCGCTCGACCCTGTTTGTGACGCTGCCAGTGCATGCCGGTTTCGCGCTTGTCGTAGAGCTGCATGCGATAGAGGCCGACGTTATAGCGATTCGTCTGCGGATCTTTCGTGATCACGAGAGGCAGCGTGATGAACGGCCCCGCGTCGAGCGGCCAGGTCGTGAGAATCGGCAACTTCGTAAGATCGGGATCGCGCATGACGACGTCCTGAACGCCCGCTCCGCGCACGGTTCGTGGAATGGCATTTGCAAGCGGCTTCAATCGCGCGAGCGCGGCGATCTTGTCGGCGAAAGAAGAACCAGGTGGAGAAAGGTCGATCGTCGAGCGTACGCGTGCGCCGACCTCATCGAGATTCTCGGCATCCAACGCCATCGCCATGCGCCGGCGCGTGCCGAATTGATTCGTCAACACCGGAAACGCGGACCCTTTGACGTTGGTAAACAGAAGCGCCGGACCGCCGGCCTTCACGATGCGATCGCTAATTTCGCCAATCTCGAGCCGAGGATCGACGCTCGCTTCAATCAGGTGAAGTTCGCCGGCGTCTCGCAGCGCGTCGACGAAGGCTCGTAGAGACGAAAACGGCATGCTATCGGTTATTGTAACGGCAACCGAGCTGGAATAGAAGCCACGAAACGCGCACCACCCTCTGGCGCGCGTTCGATGGTGACGCTGCCATGATGCGCGTGCGCGATCCAGGCAACGATCGCCAGGCCTAATCCGGTGCCCGTGCCGTCTTGAGAGCGGCGATAGAATCGCTCGAAGATGCGCTCGCGATCTTCCGGCGGCACGCCGTCGCCGTCGTCTTCAACCACGATGCGGCACGCGCGGCCATTCGCTTCGGATGCGATCGAGACGTAACTGCGGGCGTGCCGGATCGCGTTCTCTAGGAGATTACGTCCAAGTTCCCGCAACCGCCGCGCATCGCCGTCGACGATTGCGCTCGACGTCTTGGTTTCGATTCGAACCTTTCGGGCTGCGGCTTTCGCCGCCAGATCGCGCGCGCAGGCGGCAACGACGGCGGCCAGATCGACCGGCTCGCACTGCAGCGCGCTGCGGCGCGGCGTGCGCGCCAGCGTTAAGAGATCGCTGACGATGGCGGATGCCTCGAGGGCGGTCTGCGAGATACTTTCCAGTGCTACGCGACTTTCGCTATCCGCTCGCGCGCGCGCAGCTTGCGCCACGCTTGTGATGGTGGCGAGCGGCGAGCGCAGCTCGTGCGCGGCATCGGCGGCGAAGATGCGCTCGCGCTCGCGTGCGGCGGTGAGCGGAGCGATCGTAGATCGCGCCAGCATCCATGAGGCCGCCCCGACCAAAAGAATCAACGGGAGATCGATGACCACAATGGTGAGCAGCACGTGACGCATCGCGATGGACATGCCCCGGTTCGCCTCAGGTGTCCCAAGTGAAGGGCCGAGCAGCGAAGCATACTCACGTTGAACGAAAGCGTACGCGCCGACGTCGAGTGCGAGCAGCACGCCAACGAAGATCAGCAGGTAGAAGAAGGTTGTGCGAGCGATCAATGGCGCAATCGGTATCCTACGCCCCAGACGGTCTCGATCATACGGTCGGCGCCAAGCTTGCGGAGTTTGCGCCGCAGCTGACTCACGTACACGTCGACGATGTTGCTGGATCCCTCAAAATCATAGTCCCAAATCCGCTCGAGGATTTGCAGGCGCGAGAGTGCGATGCCGGCGTTGCGTACAAGAAATTCGAGCAGCCGGAATTCGGTGCCGCCCAGTTCCATCGCCTTACCGTCGTACGCAGCAGTGCGCGCCCCGACGTCGACGAGCAGCTTTCCGGCGCTAATGATGTTAACGAGGGGACGATCGCCGCGCCGCAAAATGGCGCGCAGTCGTGCGATTAGCTCTTCTTGAACGAACGGCTTGACTAAATAATCGTCGGCACCACAGTCGAGGCCGTGCACGCGGTCTTCAACCGCGTCCCGAGCCGTGAGCATAAGGATTGGCGTTTGCACGCCTTCCGCCCGAGCCTTGCGCGCGACGCTGAACCCATCCATATCCGGCAACCCAACGTCAACGATGGCGGCATCATAGCTCTGACGGAGCAAATGCTCGAGCCCAGCCGGCCCGTCATTGACGATATTCGCTGCGAATCGCTGCCCCTCGAGCATGGTCGCAATCGCTCGAGCGATCGAGACGTTGTCCTCGACTACTAGAATTCGCATTATGTCGAGAGTTCGAAGGGGAGCGAATCAATACTTCAAGGGACCGGGAAGCGCAAGGGTAAGCGCGCCGCCCAAGGTCGGTTCCTGCCCGGGAGCATTGATCGGAGCGACTTCCTCAACGAGCAACCGTGCCGGCCCGATCATGCCGGCTGCGTAATACGTAAAATCGCGCGTTACCGCAGGATTGGCTTGCGTGTCGTACCGGATGCCGACGTAGGCGTGCGGTATGGGATAAAACTTGAAGCGGGCGTAGCCACCGCTCGATGCCTGATCGACCCCGTTACCGTCGGCGTTGTGGTCTTGACCCCACCATTGCTCGGCTTGCAGGTCGAATTTCCACAGCGATGCATGCGCGAGCAGGCCGTACCGCTGATACGGGTCGTCGAACGCCGTGGTTCCGGTCAGCAAGATGTGTTGTGAACCGTTGAGCGCTTCACCGCCCACGTCGAACTCGGTAGCGTTGCTCTGGACGATGGTTTGATCCAGCCACAGGCCGGCTTCCGGAATCGCAGGCGACGTCGTCTCGCCAGTGGGAACCGGTTTTCCGCCGTACGCCGCGCCCTTGAAATCGCTAATCGCAACCGTTAGATCCACCCGCAGCATGCCGACCTGTCGCTCATCCCAAATCCCCCAGCGCGGCGATGATAGCGGAAGATCATTCAGACCGACGTGCGCTCCGTAATAACCGTATTGCTGTAAATCGTCGAGACGCTCTCCCGGCGATTGCAACAGCGGCAACTCGAAGAGCCCAAAACGGTATTCCGAGTTCGTTTGCTCGTTGTAGTCGGTGAGGAATCCTAAGTAAAGGCCGCCGGGACCGCCTTGTGCGCCGAGGCTATAGTGAAGGAAGAGCGAGATCTTCCCGACGTCGGCGTTGCCCAACACGATACCCCCCGGAGTCCAGCGTGGCGAACCCGAGGCGGGGTTCTGCGTATATGACATTTGATAGCGCAATGCCAGCATCGTCGTTCCGTGCTTTGGAAGTGGCAAGCGATATCCGTGTTGGCGGAAGTAGTTTCCGAACGCGTTGAGCTCGGGCAGCACGCTGTGGCATTGCGTGCACCGGAAGTGGTAGCGTTGGGCGAAGATCGGGATCGCGCGAGCGTCAGAGGTGCAGGCAAGCACGAATGATGTCGCGAGCGCGAACGTGGCGCCAAACGCCAGTCTCTTACTGTGCAACGATCGCACCCCGCATCGGAGCGCCGTAATGGATCTCGCACCCATACAGATACGTACCCGCCTTGTCCACGTGAATGACCTGCGACGTTGCGCCGGCCTGAACGACGCCGCTCGTCCACCCGCCCGAAAGCGTTGAGCCGGCCGGCGATTGCTGAATGCCGCTGAACGGATATGCCGACGGGAACTTCGTTTCGTTGTTTGTCTTCGACGTGGGAATTACTGAGGACGTGTGTCCGAACGAATCGGTATTCTTAAAGACGATCGTGTCGCCGACTTTCACGTTGATAACCGGTGGCGTGAAGCCGCCGGTTTGTCCGTACGTCGACGCACCGGGCTGGCTAAGCGTGAGATTGATGTCGACAACGTGCATCACTCCACCGCTGCTTCCGCCATTGCCGCTGCTCGGTCCCACGCCATTAGGCGTGCACTGCGTCAGCAATACTGCTAGGGTTATCGCGCCAAGCGCAATGGATCTCATCTCATGGTTCCTCGTCGTGCGTTACAGAGAACGGGCGTCACGAGGCGCCCGTTCTCTTCTCTGAGGTCGCGTAGTCTAGCGGACTTTGGTTTACCAGCCGCCGCCCCCGCCGCCGGTGTGTGTCGGCATGGTGCTCGGAGACGAGGTTGGGCGGGATGTTGGATCCGTGGTCGCTTGCGGGCCCGGCTTGAAATGCTTGGAGACGATCAAGACGTCGCGCATTGGGGACGGTGCGTAGTTATAGTGGAAGGCGCAGCCGATGAGGTATGTTCCTTCCTTGTCGAGGTGAACCGTCACCGATTTGCCGGGGTTGATGACGCCGCTAGCGTATCCGGCTTTGAGTTTGCCGTGGCCGTGTGCACCTATCGGCGGATTGACGCTCGGGAAGTCGGCGACGTGACCGGTGACAACCTTGACGACGTCGAGCGTGTGTTGCAGCGTCTTCGACAGATTACGAATCGTAATCGTCGTTCCCGGCGGAAACGCGAGGACTTGCGATCGCGACATTTGCGTGTAGCCGCCAACGGTCGCATGCCACGAGTTCATTCTGATTCTTCCCAAACCTTCGGAGGGAAGTTCCTCGCCAATCGAATGCTTTGGCAGGGCGGCAGTCACGGCGAGATCGCCGTCAATGGATGGAAGCAGGAAGGACGAGCCGTTGCCCGCGGCGTTTTGGTGCACGCCGCCACCGCACGCGACTAAGCCTGCGGCGACGAGGGCGAGTCCTAGTACTGATAACTTTCTAAGCATAACCTCTCCGAAAGAATGGTGGATTGTTCCTTAGCCTATCGAGGCCGGATGAAAAAAGTCTAAATCGCGATCGAATCTTTCATGGCGGCGGCAATATTCTGCAGGGCCGGATCTGCCGACGCGTCCTTGAGGGTCGCTGCAAAGGCCTCCCGAGCCTCGCGACGGCGTCCTTCGCGCAGCAGGACCACGCCAAGCGCAAACTGAGCACGGGCATACGTCGGGGAAAGTGAGAGCGCGGTCCGCAGCTCGCGTTCCGCCGCGTCCAGCTGCGCCAGCCGCTCTTCGGCAAGTGCCAAATCGTAATGCGCGACCGCATAGCTCGGATTGGAATGCAGCAGTTTTCCGAAATCGTCGCGCGCGGTCGCGGCGTCACCACTGTGAAGGGCGACAATGCCGCGCGAGTAGAGTGCGCGCGCCGAATCGGGCGCAATTGCGAGGAAGCGGTCAGCCACGCTGCGCGCCTCGGTCAGATCGTTGCGTGCAAGATCGATCGCAATGAGGTTAGCCATGGCAGCCAAGAACCCGGAATCTAGAGCGATAGCGGCTCGCAATTGGCTCGCGGCATCGTCGTTCCGTTCGAGATTTGCGTATGCGATCGCAAGGTCGTAGTGTGCGGTCGACCCTTTGGGTTCGGGCGGGCGAAGGGCGACGATGCGCTCGAACTCCGCAGCAGCTGCCTCCCACTGGCCGCGCGCGAGTGCGTCAAGCCCCAGGGTAAACCGTTCCTCGATCTCCCGCTTTGTGGCGAGATCGCGCAAGACCGGAGCCGATGTGGTTCTCGGCACGGGAGCGTTGGTCGGATAGCTTTGCGCCGCGACCGCGCTCGTCGAAAGCGTAGCGAGCAGGGTCGCGAGGAGCGAGACCCGCACAGGCTTCTTACCGACCGGGTAGATCTGCCGGAAGCTCCGCCTCATGTCGGTCCAACGCGGCTGCGGCTCGTTCCGGTTTACACGCCCAGCCGGTGCGGCCGGCCGATGTGATCGGGCCGAGCAGACCCGGAGCTGCCGAGGGAATCAGTTGGCCGGCCAGCTGATCCTCGATTCCGGCGGCGTCTGCGAGCGCGAGGCCGCCGCAGAGGAGAACGCCGGCGAGGAAAATGCCGAGCACGAAGGGTCGGGCCATAGATTTGATTATAGTCGAAGGTCTAAAGAATCCGTGAATCGCGCGCTCGCGGCGGTGATGGTGCTTGGCGGCCTGACGATGCAGATGGCCCAAGCGCAGGTTGCTCTGGTCGTGGGCTCGGTGCGCGATCAGCACGGTGCGGCGATCGTGGGAGCGCGCGTCACGGCCGGGACCCGCTCGGGGGTCCGGGCCGTCCTGACGGCAACCGACGGGACCTTCGCGCTCCCGGCCCAAGGCGTCACGTCGATTGCTGTCGCGTGCCGATATTGTGCTCCGGCTTCCTTTGCCGTCACCGCGGGTCAACCGGTCGTGGCGATTGTCCGGCGGTACGACGCCCTGGCGCTGTCGTCGCCTTCCTCAAGCGATCTCGCGTCCTTACCGTACGCGCATGTCGAGTCGGCAGTATCGCTGCAACCATTTTCACTGTTGCGCCAGACGACCGCGGTCTATCCGGGGTCCGAGTTGAGCGATCGCGGATTGCAACCCGCCAATGCTTTGCTCGTCGACGCCGGCGTTCCGAATTACGACGTTGTGTTTGGCGATTCGCCGTACTCACTGATTCCTGCCGATTACGAGCAAGCGGCGCAGATTGTCCCGGCTTCCAACGCGTTTCTCTATGGCGATCAAGCCGGATCCGGCATCGTGACGCTCGATCCATTGAGCGGTGACGCCACCGACGTCGCGCTGCTGGGGAGTGAGTCGATATTGCGTTTACAAACCGGATCGAACGGCGCGCGAGTAGCCGTCGGAAGCTTTAGCGATTCCGACGAATCGCGGCAACGCGCTGACGCGCAGACGCTCATACCGCTTTCCTCGGCGCAGAGTTTCTCGGTCACCACCGGAACCGAACAAGGTCGCGAGTATGGCAATCCCACTGCAACGCTCGCCGGAAGTTTCTCGTTTGCAAACGTTTCGTTCGATGACGGGCAGCCGTCGATTGACGCGCGGGCGTCTTTTACCTACGATCGCGGCGGTTACGACGCGACGGCCAACAGCGTGTCGCAGAGCGACGTGTGGTCGGATGCGGATTTTACCGCTGGCTTTCGCACGCGCGGGCCAGTACAAGTCTTTGGCGACATCTCCGAACGTTTGTCAACCGGCATCTACAATGCGACCGGCTACGACGTAGCATCGATTGGTGCAGTCCTCGAACAGAACCGAATCGACGCCGGCGTCAACGCGATCGGGCCCGATTATGACGTTACCGCCGGCATTGGTCTCTTCGGCTTTTCATACGGAGGCGGCACCGGTGGCGTTTCCGCGCCGTCAAGCGGCCGGCTTGCGACACCGTCGCTTCAGCTAGTTCTCTTTCCAAACTCGCAATGGAGCGCGACGCTGGAGGCGAGCGACTCGTTCTATCTGCCGACGCTCTGGGAGCAGTACGATTATAACTCGAATTACGATACGGTGACCTACGATCGCGCGTCGCTGTTTGCCGGTGCGCTATCGTATACCGATTGGTCGCGCGTGCGCCTTTCGCTGGAAGAAGCGTCGCAAGACGTTCATGGGTTTACCAACGGTACGGTGAGTTCCAGCGGTGCGTCGCTGCAATGGCAAGTTGCGCCGACGATTGCGTTGCGAGCGTGGACGTTGCTTGCCAGTGACGCAACGACACCGTCAGGTCAAGTTCCGTACGTGTACGCCGGCACGCAACCAAACGTCAACGCGTTTTGGGCGACGTATGAAAACGGCGACGCCGTACGCGCCGACGTGATTTACCGCAAGGACTGGTTAAACGGGCGCCCGTTTTACCACGTCGATGGTGACCTTTCCGGGCCGATCGTACGAGGCTTGCGCTGGTACGCCGGCGTCGAGGACCGCTTACTGGTGCGGCACCTCGACGTCGGATTACGCTTCGCGCAGTGACGGCACCGTGTCACGAGACACGAACGAGTTAGTCGTCGCGGCGACCCTGCGGGCGGCGACGGCGCCGCGTCGGCGGTGCCCCGGCTGCGCCGGCTGCCGACGTGTCGCGCGGCTCTCTTTCCCGTGGCGGCCGGCCCGCAAAGCCGTGATCCTGTCCGCCGTTGGCAGAGACGCCCCCCAGCAGCGCCTTACGCGACAGGTTGATCCGTCCTTGACCGTCGATTTCCATGACTTTCACCATGATCTCGTCGCCGACCTTAACGACGTCGTCCACCCGCTCGACGCGCGTCGGTGCGAGCTGGCTAATGTGCACGAGGCCTTCCTTGCCGGGCAGAATCTGCACGAACGCGCCGATATTGATGATGCGCGTGACCGTGCCGACATAGGTTTCGCCGACCACGACCTCCTTCGTGATGTTCTCGACGATCTGCTTCGCTTTCTCGCCCGACTCGCCGTCGAGCGACGTGATAAAGACGGAGCCGTCGTCTTCGATGTCGATCTTCTCGACGCCGGTGTCGGCGATGATCTTGTTGATAACCTTTCCGCCAGGGCCGATCACGTCTTTGATCTTGGCGGGATCGATCTTCAAGACGATCATCCGCGGAGCGTACTTCGACAGCTCGGCGTTTGGTTTCTCGATCGTCTCGGCAAGTTTGTCGATGATGAAAGAACGCGATTTGAGCGCTTGATCCATCGCTTCGCGCATGATCGCGATCGTGATGCCCTGTACCTTGATGTCCATTTGGATCGCGGTAATGCCTTTACGCGTTCCCGCGACCTTAAAGTCCATCTCACCGAGAGAATCTTCCAACCCCTGGATGTCGGTCAGAACGGCATACTTGTCACCCTTGAGGATAAGTCCCATGGCAACGCCGGCAACGTGCGAGCGAATTGGGACTCCCGCATCCATCAGGGCCAAGGTCGAAGCGCAGACCGAAGCCATCGAAGAAGAGCCGTTTGATTCAAGTACTTCGCTCATCAGGCGCAGCGTGTATGGAAACTCCTCTTTGGGCGGCAACACCGGCAGCAGCGCCCGCTCCGCTAAGTTGCCATGACCGATTTCGCGTCGTCCGGGCCCGCGCATTGGGCGCGTTTCGCCGACCGAATACGGCGGGAAGTTGTAGAAGTGCATGTAGCGCTTATCTTCGAGATCGACGATGCCGTCGAGGCGCTGCGCATCGCTCGTGGAGCCCAGCGTTGCGGCGGTGAAAACTTGCGTTTGGCCGCGTGTAAAAATTCCGGACCCGTGCACTCGCGGAACGAAGTGCACCTTGCACCAGATGGGCCGAACTTCGTCGGGTTTGCGCCCGTCGGGACGAATTTTTTCGTCCACGACCATCGCTCGTAGTTCCTCCTCCATCATGTACTTAATGATTCGGTCGAACTCTTTTGCGGTAACCGAATCTTCGAGAAGTGCGCGAACGTCGGCGTTCTTGTGGCCGCAGCGATCGATCGCCTCGTCTACCGTGAACGCGGCGAATGCTTCTTCGCGCTGTTGCTTGTCGACAATGCGCATCGCATTGGCAACGTCCTTTGCAAAGCTCTTGCGAACCCACTTGTCGAGGTCGCTATTGACCGACGCGACCGGAAACTCACGCTTTTTCTTGCCGGCCTTCTTGGCAAGCTGATCGATCGCTTTGACGATCTTACGGATTTCAGCGTGTGCGAACTCGACCGCGCCGAGGAAATCCTGCTCGCCAATCTCATTGCCGCTGCCTTCAACCATCATCACCGCGTCGGCCGTTCCGGCAACGACGATGTCCATGCCGCCGGTCTCATATTGAGGTAGCGGCGGATTGCAAACGTAGTTGCCGCTTTCGTCGCGACCGACGCGAACCGCAGCGACCGTCTTTTCGAAGGGAATGTCGCTGATTGCAAGGGCGGCGCCTGCGGCGCAAACGCCGAGGACGTCGGCGTCGAGCTCGGGATCGATCGAGAGCACGGTGGCGACGACCTGAACGTCGTTACGAAAGCCGGCTGGGAAAAGTGGGCGAATCGGCCGATCGATTTGCCGCGAACTGATCACGGCGTGCTCGGGCGGCCGTCCCTCGCGCTTGATGAAACCACCAGGAATTTTTCCGGCGGCGTACATCCTTTCTTCAAAATCACAGGTGAGCGGGAAAAAGTCGATGCCTTCACGAGGCTTGTCGGAGGCGGTAACGGCGCAGAGCACGACATTTTGATCGCCATAACGAATCACTGCGGAGCCGTTTGCTTGCTTCGCGAGTTCGCCGGTCTCGATGACCATCGTGCGCCCGCCGACCGTTAAGGTCACGGATTCGGGCACGGTAACTCCTACATTCTCTTTTAGTTTACTTTTTTGTATTTTACTTTTTTGAACCGCGCGCGTTTCGGGAGCCGGCGGGTGGAAACCTCTGGGCTCGTCCAGGAACCCGACGATTGAGTGGCGGACTCCGCCAGCACGAAGGAGGCCAACAAGATGAAGTTTCTCACCCTGGCAACGGTGCTTTCCCTAGTGTTCGCTCTGGCGATGCCGGTCGCTGCCGCGACGGATGTCACCATGGTGACGCCGTCGCAGATTCAGTGGCAGTCGAATAGCCAGCTGCCCGCCGGTGCAAAGATGGCGGTGATCGCCGGCGATCCCAACACGTCGGGCTGGTACACAGTTCGCCTCAGCCTTCCCGCCGGCGCTTCGTTTCCGCCGCACTTTCATCAGAGCGCGGAGTACGTCACCGTTCTTTCCGGGAGCGTCGAGTTCGGTACGGGCGACACGATGGGCGCCGGGACGACGGCGCTGCCGGCCGGCTCCTACATCGAGGTGGCGGCGGGAGTGCATCACTTTGTAACGGCTACGACCGCGACAATCGTTCAGATAAGTGGAATGGGGCCGATGACCCTCACGCTCGTCAAAAAACCGTAAACGGTTGCGGCTAACGGCCGGGCTGTTCGCGCTCGGCTTACTCGTCGCATCCGGCGGTACCGCCTTCGGGCGCGCGCCGGCAACCGCTGCGCACGCGATGGTCGTCAGCGAACAGCACTACGCAACGCAGGCCGGCGTCGCCGTTCTCCGTTCCGGCGGCAATGCCGTCGATGCCGCTATTGCCGTCGCGTATGCGCTCGCCGTAGTCGATCCGTGCTGCGGCAACCTCGGCGGCGGCGGATTCATGCTGATTCGCATGCACGACGGACGCGAACGGTTCATCGACTTTCGTGAAAAAGCGCCGCTGCGCGCGACGCGAGATATGTTTCTCGACAAAGAGGGCCGCGTCAGCGCATTTGCATCGCGTAAGGGTTGGCTCGCGGTCGGCGTACCCGGTACCGTCGCCGGCATGGAGAGGGCTCGCCGCGAGTTCGCAACGATGACGCGCGCAGCGCTGATGTCACCTGCGATCGCCCTGGCGCGAGACGGTTTCGTGGTTTCGAGTGGAGATCTCGTGCCGTTTACCGGTGCAGCAACGGAAGGGTACACGGGCGAGTACAACTTCGCCGAGCAGTCCAACGTCGCAGCGATCTTCTTGCCCCACGGAGAGTTCCCAAAACCGCGAACGGTGTTCGTGCAGCCGCAGCTTGCAAAGACGCTAGAACTGATCGCGCGAGGGGGGAGCAAAGCGTTTTATCAGGGACCCATTGCGCGTTCGATCGTGATGGCGAGCAATTCCGGCGGCGGCATCCTGACGCTTGACGATTTCGCACGGTATCGGGTCGAAGAATCGCCGCCGCTGCATTGCGGCTATCATGGGTACGAGGTCATCTCTGCTCCCCCGCCCAGCTCGGGGGCCGTAACGCTGTGCGAAATTCTCAACGTTATCGCACCGTATCCTCTGAATGCTTGGGGATGGCATAGCGCGCGCTCGCTGCACTACGTTAGCGAAGCCGAACGCCGCGCATTCGCCGATCGCAACGCCTATTTGGGCGATCCCGACTTCGTGAACGATCCGGTCGCACAACTGCTCGCCCCATCGTACGCCGCAAAACTACGCACCGAGATCGATCCGGAGCGCGCGACGCCTTCCGATGAGGTCAAGCCGGGTTTAGTCGCGGCAGCAGAACAGTCGTTGCCGGAAAACGGGCAGACGACGCATTATTCGATCGTCGACCGCTGGGGAAACGCCGTCGCCGTTACGTACACGCTCAACGATTGGTTCGGCGCAAGCGTCATCGCGGGCGATACCGGTTTCTTCCTCAACGACGAGATGGACGATTTCACGGCCAAACCTGGTGTCGCGAACATGTACGGTTTGGTTCAAGGGACACCTAACGAAATCGCGCCGGGGAAGCGGCCGCTCTCGTCGATGGCGCCGACGATTCTTACGCGCAACGGCAAGCTGGCCATGGTGACAGGAAGCCCGGGCGGTTCCCGCATCATCACGACCGTCCTCGAAACGATTCTCAACGTGCTCGACTACCACATGGATGTGCAAGCAGCAGTCGATGCGCCGCGCACGCACATGCAGTGGCTTCCGGATCAACTGGAATATGAGCGCGGCGCATTGTCAGGAGCCGTCAGGCGCCGACTGCAATCGATGGGATATACGCTACGCGAGGTTTCTCAATGGGGATCTGCGCAAGCGATCGTCGTGGACACGTCGACCGGCGAACTCTTTGGTGGTACCGATCGCCGCCGCTTATCCGGACAGGCCTTAGGATATTGAAACGTGTATAACGGGCCTATGCCGACATTGACGGCCGATCGCCTCAAAGAACTCAAGCTCAAAGCGAACGACGTGCGTCAAGGCATCATTCGATCGCTGCTCGCCGCCGGCTCGGGACATTCAGCCGGTCCTCTCGACATGTCGGATGTTTTTACCGCGCTCTACGGGCACGTGTTACGTCACGATCCGAAGCGTCCCGAGTGGGAAGATCGCGACCGTTTGCTGCTCTCGTGCGGACACATAGCCCCGGTACGCTATTCCGCAATGGCGAACTTCGGATATTTTCCGATCGAAGAGCTGCTGACGCTGCGAAAATTCGGCACGCGGCTCCAGGGACATCCGGAGCGCATTCGGCTGCCCGGGCTCGAAACGACGTCGGGTCCGCTGGGCGAAGGGCTGGCGCAAGGCGTCGGGATGGCGCTGGGCGCGAAGATGGACGGAAAAGCATTTCGAGTATGGGTCGTGACCTCCGACGCGGAGCATCAGTGCGGATTGCATTGGGAGGCGGTGCTGACCGCCGCCAAATTCGCGCTCGACAACCTCACCTGCATCATCGATCGGAATTTCATTCAGATCGATGGCAGCACTGAAACGGTCATGCCGCTCCAGCCGCTGGTCGACAAATATCGTGCCTTCAATTGGGAAGTCTTCGAATGCGACGGAAATGACATGGCAGAGCTGATCGAAACGGCGGACCGCGCGCGAGCGATCAAGGATAAGCCGCAAGTCATCATCGCGCACACCATTCCCGGAAAAGGCGTTTCGTACATGGAGGGCGACTACACGTGGCACGGCAAGCCGCCGAACGCGCAACAGGCGCAAGAAGCGTTGCGTGAGCTCCGGGCCGAGCGCGAAAGAATTCTCGCGCAATGAATCTGCTCGATTATCGTAGTCCGGACCTCAAACAGGTCGCCACGCGAAACGGCTTTGGCGAGGGAGTCGTCGAGGCGGGCAACCGCAATCGGGACGTCATCGGAATCTGTGCGGACCTCTCCGAATCAACGCGCTTCGAAGCCTTTAAGAAAGCGCATCCGGCGCAGTACGTGGAAATTGGCGTCTCCGAGCAATTATTGGTCGCAATGGCCGGCGGATTGGCGGCGGTTGGGAAAATTCCATGGATCGCCAGCTACGCCATGTTCAATCCGGGGCGTTCGTGGGAGCAAGTGCGCACGATCATGGCGCTGAACGAAACGAACGTAAAGATTGCGGGCGCGCACGCGGGGGTGTCGGTTGGTCCCGATGGCGCGACGCACCAAGCGATTGAAGATATCGCGATCATGCGCGTCATACCGCACATGATGGTCGTCGTGCCCTGCGATTCGGTCCAGACCAAGAAGGCGACGCTGGCATTGACGCAAACGTGGGGCCCTGCGTACTTGCGCTTTGGGCGCGAAAAGTCGCCGGTGATTACGACCGACGCGACGCCGTTTGAAATTGGAAAGGCGCAAACGTTTCGCGACGGCGGTGACGTTGCGGTGATTGCTTGCGGGATACTGGTCTATAATGCGTTAGTGGCCGCCGATCAACTTGCCGCGCAAGACGGCATCGAATGCCTTGTGCTCAATAACCACACGGTCAAGCCGATGGACGAGGAAGCGGTCGTTCGAGTTGCGTCGTCCTGCGGTACGGTCGTTACCGTCGAGGAGCATCAGAAGCATGGGGGGATGGGCTCGCGCGTGGCCGAGATCCTCGCCCAACGCACCCCGGTACCCATCGAATTCGTTGGGGTCGACGACCGGTTCGGCCAGTCCGGCGACCCGCTGGAGCTCATCGAGTACTACGGCATGGGCGTCGACAGCATAAAAGAGGCGGTCCGTCGGGCCTACCGGCGGAAAAAAAAGCCCTAACGGCCGGCGTAGCCGAAGAATAGAGCATGCTCCCTACCGCCGCCTCGAGCGACGGGGATGGCATTTCGGCGCTCAGCGATATACGAGCGTTCGCCGATGCGTTGCCGCATTTGATCTGGCTGATCGATGAGCGCGAACGGCTGACCTTCGTAAATCGTGCCTGGAACGACTACGTCGGACTGAGAATCGGTGCTGGCCCCGAGCAACGTCTCGGCATCGTTCACCCGGACGATCGCCACGCATTGCGGCGCGCATTGAACGAGCGGCTCTCCGAATGCGAGGTGCGAGTGCGCCGTGCGGCAGACGGTGTCTACCGATGGCACCTCGTGCGGTGGCTGTACGTTAATGCTTCCGATGGCAATCCGATCTATCGGGTCGGCACCGCGGTCGACGTACACGATCGCCGGGTGCTTGAAGAGCGGCAAGCGTTTATGTCTGAAGCGTCGCGCACGATCAACGCTTCGCTGAACTTGGAGCAGACGCTGCGAGCGGTCGCGCGCCGTGCCGTTTCCGCGCTCGCGGATTGGTGCGAGATCGACCTTTTCGGCCGCGAAGGAAACGTCACGCGGGCTTTCGCGCATGCCGATTCGGAGCTCGAGGAGCGGTTGCGGCCGCTCGTCGGTCGTATCCACGATTCCAATCCGACCGAGCAGTACGAAAGAATCGAATCGGCATTACGCGCCGGCAGGACGCTGCTCACGCGCTTCGTGTTGGATGAAATGAGCGCAGCGGTCGTACGCGATCCCAAGGCGCTCGCTCTCTACAATCTTGCAGGGATTGCTTCGAGCGTCATCGTGCCCTTATTCTCACGCGAACGGATACTCGGTTGGATCGTCTTCATGCGTTCCGATCCGATGAACCCGTATTCCGAAAGCGATCTCCCCGCGCTCGAAGAGTTCGCATCGCGAGCCGCCCTTGCCATCGACAACGCGCAGATCTTCGGGCGCGAACATCGTGTTGCGCATGCGATGCAGTCCGCTTCCTTGCCCCGAAAGCTGCCAAAGCTCTCGACGATCGACATGCACGCGATCTACGTTCCAGGCCAGAGCGAAGCGCAAATCGGCGGCGATTGGTACGATGCGTTCCAATTGAGGGACGGCCGTCTGGTGATCTCCATCGGGGATGTCGTCGGAAGCGGCGTCGACGCGGCGGTAACGATGAGCAACATGCGGCAAGTCATTCGTGGTACGGCTCAGCTCCAGGCCGATCCGGTATTGATGCTCGATGCGGCGGACAGCGCCTTGCGCTTGGAGGATTTCGAACACTACGTCACCGCTTGTGTAGCGGTGATCGATCCCGAGTTGCAGACGATGTCGTATGCAAGTGCGGGCCATCCGCCGCCGTATCTGCGGGCCCCTGAAGGCCGCTATGTGGCGCTGACGTTCGACGATTTGCCTCTTGGACTGCGGGAACGCAATCTTCGCTATGCGGCAACGCTGCAATTGTCGCCCGGATCGATGGTCATTTTTTACACCGATGGTTTGATCGAGGCGTCACACGACATCGTAGCGGGCATCACGTCGCTTGAGTCGTTGCTGAGCTCGCGCGACCTCTATAACTCGGTCAATCCGGCCAAGTACATACGCTCGCGAATGTTGCGCGGCGGGGCACGCGACGACGTCGCTATTCTGGTGCTTCGAACGCACGCAAACGATACTGCCCCGGAGACGACCCGGCGCCTCTATTGTTGGACGTACGAATCAGTCGATCCGGACATCCTTTCGGGCTTACGCGACCGTTTGGAGCACGTGCTCGTGCAGCACGGCCTGCAGCCCGACGCCGTCGAGCGCGCTAAGCTCGTTCTCGGCGAACTGGTTGCCAATGTCGCTCGACACGCACCCGGTGCCATACAGATCGTCGTCGACATGACGGGCTCCGCGCCGGTTTTGCACGTGGTCGACAAAGGAAAGGGATGCGATCGCAGCCCGAAACGTCCCGATCTGTTTAGCGAAGGCGGACGCGGGCTGTTCATCGTCTCCGAGCTAACGCGTGAATTTACGATTTCGCGCGATCTTGGCGGCGGCACCCACGCCCGAGCGGTACTGGGGACGTAATTTCCTAACGAAAACTCCCGTTCCGAGTTTATCGACGTAGTCCGAGATCGGAGATCAGCGAACGGTAGCGTTCCAAGTCTTTGGCTTGCAGATAATTGAGCAGACGGCGGCGCTGGCCGACTTGCAGGAGCAAGCCGCGGCGACTGTGATGGTCCTTCTTGTGAACCTTCAAGTGCTCGGTCAGCTGATTGATCGAAGCCGTGAGAACTGCGATTTGGACTTCGGCCGAACCGGTATCGTTCGACCCGCGGCCGTACTTGGCGGCGATTTCTGCTTTTTGTTCTTTAGTTAGCGGCACGAAAGAGCTCCTTATGCAGGATGGTCTCGCTCGAGTACAGGCTGCGTTGGTCCGCCTCGGCGACCGGGATACCATATCAGACGCCCCTGGCGGGGCGCAAGGGGCGCTTGCGCCAAGGGGTCGGTGTGAGGATTCGCTGACGATGGATCTCGGAATACGCGGACGGGCCGCATTGGTTCTTGGTGCAAGCAGCGGGATCGGTGCAGCAGTTGCGCTCGCGCTCGCGCGCGAGGGCGTGCGCCTTGCCGTGGCTGCGCGACGGACCGATCGGCTCGGCGACGTTGCGCGGCAGGCCGAAGCCGGCGGTGCCGCCGATGCACGTACGTATCGTCTCGACCTTGCCGATGAATCCGTCGCGGCTACCATCGAATCGATCGGGAAGCAGATGGACGGCATCGACATCCTCGTTCTCAATGGTGGAGGGCCGAAGGCCGGCCGGTTTGGCGAGATGTCGATTGCGGACTGGGATGCCGGCTATCACCTGGTGCTGCGGAGCATGTTGTCGATCGTTTCGGCTGCTTTGCCCGCGATGCGCGCAAAACGCTGGGGACGCATCGTCGCACTGACCTCGACGTCGGTGAAACAGCCGATCGACGCGCTCGTTTTGTCCAACGCGTTTCGAACGGCCCTCGTCGCGGCACTGCGAACGCTTGCTAACGAAGTTGCCGCCGAGGGGATCACGGTCAACTGTATCGCGACCGGCCGTATCGATACGGACAGGTTGCGAGTGCTCTTCCAGAGCGAAGAGGAGTTGCAACGAGCCGCCGCTTCGGAAATTCCAATGAAACGTATCGCCACCCCCGAAGAGTTCGCGCCGCTGGTTGCATTCTTGTGCAGCGAACAAGCGCGGTATGTTACGGCGCAGACCATTTCGATTGACGGCGGTTTGACGCGCGGCCTCTTTGGATGAGGCATCGGAACGAAATCGAGTACGTGTTTTTTGGCACGCGCGTTGCGGTTGTGCGCGGCAGCGCTCTCGTGCAGAAGGTCGGCAACTACGAGGTCGCCGTCTTCAATCTTGGCGACAGCTTTGTTGCCTATGAAAACACCTGTCCGCACCAAGGAGGGCCGGTCGCCGAGGGTACCATCGAAGGTGCGACGGTAACGTGTCCTTGGCACGCGTGGTGCTTCGATTTGCGAACGGGATCGTTGACGCTCGGCAACTTTGCACGCCTGCGGCGTTTCGGCGTGTACGTCGACAACGACGAACTGTTCGTCTCGACGGAACCGCTCGAAAGCGAGCGATGAGCGCGAACGCGGTATGGGACGGTCGGCTAGGAACGGCGGGAGGAACCGCCTTCGGTGCGGCCTTGAATGCGGTCGCTCGCGAACGCAGCGTCGAACGGGAAACGCTTGCACGATCAGCGGGATTGGAGGCCGACGAGCTTGACGCCGTGTTATCCGGCGAACGCCGCGTCGGTATTAGCGCCCTCGCCTGCTTCGCTGCAGCGCTGCGACTTCGTCCGATTGAGTTCTTACAACGCACGCAGATGTTGTCGCTGGAAACGTATGCGTTCGGATTGGATCCACTGTACTTTCTTCCGGAAGGTCCCCTCCGTTACGACGCACGCATCTACATGCGTGAGATCAACCCGCGCCACCGCGTTCCGGAAGCAGACATGACGCGCAGGAACGTTACGCTGCGGGCAATCAGCGAAGACGAGTTGCTCGACGCGCAAGGCAAAATCGAAGTGGAGCTCGCCTACCTCTTGCGTGCGGCGGTTCAGGAAACGGGCGGCGCCCTGTAGGGAGCCTCCGACTTCTTCAGAGGCTCCCTAGCCGAAGGCGCGAATCACGGGCCGGATATGCAAGGAGTGGACGGGAAACGGGTCGCCGCCCTCATCGGCGACGGCTTTGAGGAAAGCGATCTCATGGAACCCCGGCGGGCGCTCGAAGAAGCGGGAGCGGTCGTGACAATTGTCGGAGTCGACGAACGCTCGCGTCAGCGAATTCGCGGCAAGCGAGGATTAGACGACGGGCAAAACGCGCGCGCCGAAGAGCTTGTCGCCGATTGTACGGCTGAGGATTTTGACGCTCTGCTCATTCCCGGCGGCACGTCGCCCGATCGCGTTCGCACGGATCGTGAAGTCCACCGGTTCGTGCGCGAATTCGACGCTGCGAAGAAGCCGATGTTCTCAATCGGACACGGCGCACAAGTGCTTATTTCCTCGCAGCTGGTGCGTAGCCGGCAAGTCACCGGCGCGCATTCGATTGCCGACGACATTCGCAATGCCGGCGGTTTGTATCGCGATCAGCCGACGGTGAGCGACTCGAACTGGGTCTCGACGCGGGGCGGCGACGACATGGGGCAGTTTAACCGCGCGATGCTCGAAAAGCTCGCCACGTCGGCTCCTCCGCAGCCGGTGTAGACGCGGGATTCTCAACCGGATCGTACCGGGCTAGACCTTCGCCGTATTGCCGCAGCGCTAAGAAGGAAACCACCGCGCAGAACATCAGCTCGCCGGCAACTGACCCGGCGACGCTTATAACGGCGTAGGCTACGACCGCGCTCGCGCATGCCAGAGCCACGTAGAGTATGCGCGACGAGCCGCTTCGAATTGTCGCCAGTAACGCAACGAGCGTGCTGGCAATGACGGCGGGCAGCGCGACCGCAATCACGCCAAACGCGTCGGTGCCGTGTACGGCTGCTACGCCCGCTCCATATGCCAAGGTTGCAGCAGCGGCGGCTACGCACGGCGTCAATGCTTTAGCGCGGGCGAGTTCTCGGCCGAAGAGCGGCGCGCTCTGCTCGCAGAGATCCAAATGCATGTGGCGTCCTCGGCCTTGGAGCAAGGCCACGATGATGCCGGCGGCGGCGCAAATGAAGATCGCATCAGCCGATCCAGACGTGTGAGCGTATCCACCGAGCACGGCCGCGGCGCAGCATAGGGCAATCGTTCGTCGTTCGGGGCGCAATCGTGCGCTCACGATTGCCGCAATAGTGCGCGCCCTCATCGCAACACGGCCTGCCGCTGTTGGAGCAGTGTCGAAAAGGCCTTAGCCGAATCTGCACTCTGGTGGGTTGAAAAGATGGAACGCGGCCCGGCGGCGGCGGCGATGCGTTGCGCATGCTCGAGCTGAGGTCGGTCGAGAACCAAAAGCCGTGGCGAAGAAATCAGCGCAGCCGCAACCGGATAGGCAAAAGCTTCGTGCAGTCCATCGAGCCGTTCGAGCGCAAGTTTTGCGTGTGCGAGCGCCCGAATCGGGTCGACGTTCCACAACGCTGCGCGGTAGCGAATATAGCATTGGAATTCAGATTCGTTCATCGACAGCGGAGCGTGCGGAACGAAGCCGACGATGCGCTTGCAATGTGCCGGTTGCACGCGTGGATCGTATTCTTCGATGAGGACGATGCCGCTGCCGGCCTTGACGATGCCCGCCGCCAGCAGTGCCGTTATCGAGGCTTCTCTTGCGGTTGCACACATGCGCGCCACGCGCTCCCCCGCCGAGACCTCCACCGTGATAGGCCCGACTGGGTCGCCGGCAGCAGCGAAGC
This sequence comes from Vulcanimicrobiota bacterium, assembly GCA_963752765.1. Taxonomy (GTDB): domain Bacteria; phylum Vulcanimicrobiota; class Vulcanimicrobiia; order Vulcanimicrobiales; family Vulcanimicrobiaceae; genus JAFAHZ01. The sequence continues at coordinate 476,033 of CAVVZD010000001.1, read as the reverse complement.
CCGCATCGCGCATGCGCAGGACCGCCATGCAGTACCGTTCGCTCCCGCTGGCCAAAGAAGCTTTAGGAACCTTTGAAGAAGTCCATGTACCGATCGTTTGAGCCGCAAAGCCGCCAAATGCGAGAAGATGGCGAGGAAGCATACCCACAGTGGTATGTGACCGAACCATCGACGACGCAGATGGCGGCTTTGCGCTCAAACCCTTCGGGCAGCGGCATTTTCGCCGCATCTCTTCGTCGCGTCCTCGGTCACAGAGCGCTTTACTATGCTCTTCCGGACACTGAGGTCCGCAATGCACGCGAGCACAGGATGTGCAGGAGCGTGCCCTCACCCGCGCCTCGATCTGCGGCGAAAATGCACGCTGCGATCGGTGCAGCGACTTCTTCAGAGGTTCCGTAATGTTATCGAACGCAGACGTTGCCGCGAAGCTGATCGAGATTCGGACGCTCATGGAGTTAGGCGGTCAATCGTTTTATAAATACATGGCGTTCGAGAAGGCGGCCGCATCGGTCGAGAACGCGCCGCCGCTAGCCGACTTGGTTGCAACCGGCGAGCACCTAAAACTCCCCGGAATCGGAAAGTCAATCGGAGCCGTGGTCGAGCAGCTCATCCGCACGGGAAAAGCCGACGCGCTCGACGAGTTGCACCAACGCTTTCCGCCGTCGATTATGGAGGTGCTCTCGGTCAGCGGAATCGGCGTCAAGACGACGGCAATGCTCTTTGCAGAGTTCGGGATTGCATCGCTCGCTGACTTGGAGGGCGCAATCGCCCGCGGCGCGCTCGACGGCGTACCGCGCCTTGGCCGAAAGACAATCGATAATTGGAAGCGCGGAATACTCGCGTACAAGGGTCGGCGCCACCGGACGCCTCTGGCCTTGGCACTGGTGATGGCGCACGAAGCGATGGACTTCTTGCTCGAAGGCCCCGCGCTCGAACGGCTTACAACTGCCGGGAGCCTGCGTCGCCAAGAAGTGACCGTCGGCGACATCGATTTGATCTGCACCTCGGCACATGCGGCAGACGTGACCGCACACTTCACCACGTGGGGTCGCGCGGAAGCCGTGCTCGCGGAGGGATCGACAAAGGCAAGTATTTGGCTACCAGGCGGATTGCAAATCGATTTGAGAGTATTGCCCGATCATCTCTACGGCAACTTATTACAACATTTTACCGGCTCCCGCGAGCATAACATCAAACTGCGCGAGTATGCCGTGCGAAAAGGGCTGCGCGTCAGCGAGAACGGGATTCTCGATCTGGCAACCGGCGAGGCCATCACGTGCTCTGAAGAAGAAGGCGTCTATGAGGCACTCGGAATGCAGTTCATTCCGGCAGAGCTGCGCAGCGGCTTAGACGAGATCGAGCTTGCTCTCGCCAATGCTGTTCCGGCACTGCTCGAGCCCCGCGACTTACGCGGCGATTTTCACATGCACACGACGTGGAGCGACGGAGACGATTCGCTCGAGGCCATGATCGCTTCCGCCGCAGCGCGCGGGTATGAGTATCATTCGATTAGCGATCATTCACAAGGCCGCGGCCGTTTCGGTTTGACCCCGGAACGCATCCGCGAACAGCGAACAGAAATCGAGCAATTGGGCAAGCGTTATGGAATTCGCACGCTTTGTTCAAGCGAGGTAGACATCTTGCCCGACGGCAGGCTCGACTACGACGACGACTTGCTGGCCGAGCTGGACATCGTCGTCGGCTCAGTTCATAGCGCAACGCATCAGACGCGCGAAGAAATGACGGCGCGCCTCATTCGCGCCTGTGAGAATCCCTATCTTACCATCGTCGGTCATCCGACCGGCCGCCGCTTCGACGCCTCGGCCGGCTACGAGTTCGATTACGACGCGGTTTTTGCGGCGGCCGCGCGCACGGGAACGGCGCTCGAAATCGACGGTCAATCGAACCGGCTCGACTTGCCCGCGCCATTGGTTCGGAAGGCGAAAAGTTTCGGCGTCACGTTTACGGCCGACAGCGATGCCCACCGAACCGGGGATTTGGCCCATGCCGAGCTCGCGATAGGACAGGCACGCAGGGCCGGTCTCACTAAGGATGACGTGCTCAATGCCCGCCCGCTGGAAGCGGTGCTGGCATTCGTCGAAAAAAAGCGAGGTCGTGCGAGATGATCGAGACGATACGCGTACCCGCGGTCGACGGCGCCGTTACCGGAGCGCGCCGTGCGGGTGAGTTCGGGCATGCTCTCGTGTTCGTTCATGGCGTTGGTTCGACGGCCTCGATTTGGGACGAGCAGCTCAACGCCTTGGGCAGTGAGTTTCGCTGTGCCGCGATCGAACTGCGCGGCAACGGCGTATTCGAGGATCCGGATCCGTCGCTGATTACCCGTGAAGGTTTTGCACTCGATGTGATTGCCGTTTGCGACGCCCTCGGTTTCGATCGCTTCATGGCCGTCGGCTGCAGCCTAGGGGGCGTCGTCGCATTCGAGCTTTGGCAACGTGTTCCCGAGCGAGTTGGCGCGATGGTTATCGTCGGAAGCTTTGCGCGTTATCCAAACGCGGAAAGGTACGCTGCCGGCGTTTCCTCGGCCGTACTCGAGGCCAAGAGCATGCGCGTCTTTGCGGAAAGACGCGCGCGCGCACTTGGACTGCCACCCGAACGTCTGGCCGAAACGATCGAGCAAATGGCGTGTAAATCGGTGAGTTGTTATCTGGCCTCTTCGCGAGCGACGTGGACGGGCGATTACCGCGCAGTGTTGCCGACCGTTACAGTTCCCGTCCTCGTCCTCTGCGGCGAGAACGACTCGGTTGCGCCTATCGGCCTCTCGCAAGAGATCGCCGACGGCATTCCAGGGGCGCGGTTCGCGGTTGTCGGCGGCGCCGGGCATGTTGCGAACGCGGATGCACCCGGCCGCTTCAACGGGCTGCTTCGCAGTTTTCTCTCCGCAGGAGTCGCTGCGACGTGAACCGATCGATGAGCGTTCCCGTCGATGTCTTGATGCGGGCGATCAATGCTCGCGGCGACGCAGTATTGGTTTATCGGGTCGATCCGCAGACGAAAAAACTTCTTCTCGCCTACGTTAACGACGCGTATACCGAGCTAACCGGATACACGCGAGAGGAAGCAATCGGCCGCGAGATCGATGCGTTCCGTCTGGCCATGCCCGACGACGACGGCGTGCGAGCGATCCGCACCGCGTTCGAAAAAGCGGAACCGTGCACGGCGGAGCTCGTCAGCTATCGGAAAGACGGTTCCTCGTTTTGGAACGAGGTTGCCGTTCAGCCCATTGTCGAGGACGGCCAGATCACCCATTGGGTGTCGATCGAGCGTGATATCAGTTCGGAGGTCGAACGGACCTCCGCGCTGGCCGAAGAGCACGACCGATTACTGGCGCTCGTGCGCGCCGCCCGGCGGCTCTTTACGGCTTTTGATGCGAGCGAGCTCGTCGCCGCGGTCATCGCGGTGACGCATGAGCTCTTGGGAGTGAAAGCGCGCGTCCTGGCGGCCAATCCCGCGGGCGTCATCGTCGACGTCGAGCGCTTGGGACGCGAGCCCGCGTGCGCAACCGAGGGGGACGAGCGTGTGACGCGCGCGCTTGCTAACAAGGGTCGGGTGGTGGACGAGAGCGGGAGACGCGCGGTTGCCTATGCGGGCCAATACGGAGACGATCGGTACGTTCTCGACGTCTCGGTCGGGGGGGCTCGCCGATTGAGGAACACCGATCTGTTCGTCTTGGATTTGATTGCGGAGTACTTCTCGGTGGCCGCGCGTAACGTTGCCCTCTATCACGAGCTCGACGAGCGGCGCAGCGCGGTGCTCGAGCTCAATCAAACCAAGAGCGATCTAATCGCGATGCTCGCCCACGATTTTCGCGGACCGTTGACTTCAGTTGCCGGTTATGCCGACCTCATCGGCGAAACGGGAACGCTCAACCCCGAGCAAACCGAGTTCCTGGATTTCATTAAGCGCTCGTTGCGGCAGCTTTCGGACCTTGCGACCGATACGCTGACCCTTTCGCGTCTGGAGCGAAACGAAGTTGGTTTGCAGTTCGCCGAAGTAGACTTGAATGCGTTGGCGCGTTCGGTGGCCGAGCAGTATGCCGCCCGGCGGCGCGTCGAATTACACGGCGACGGCGATGCGCGTATTATGGGCGACGAAGACCGGTTGCGTCAGGTCTTCTCAAATCTCATCGACAACGCGATCAAATATTCACCCGGGATTGAATCGCCGACGGTCGAAATTCTGCCGACGCGCGATGACGTGATGGTGCGCTTCCGCGACCGCGGCATCGGCATTCCAGCGGGAGAGCTCTCGACGATCTTCGACCGGTTCTCGCGTGCGAGCAACGCGCGTACGCTCGGTATTTCCGGCACCGGTTTCGGACTGTTCCTGACCAAACAACTCGTGCAGCTGCACGGCGGTACGATCGCGGTGGAAAGCCGCCAAGGGGAGGGAAGTACGTTCGTCGTCACTCTTCCTCGGCGCATTGCTCGATCGGTCGTGCCGCGCACGGTCGTTGTCTTCGATCAAGAGCGCGACGGCTCGTTCCTGGCCTACGGATTGCGCGAAGGCGGTTACCGCGTACGCACGGCGGCCACCGTTGACGAAATGCTGGCAATTTGCGACGCGGAAGGCCTCGACGCCGTGATCGTCAATCCGGATGAAGCAGAGCTCGGCAGCGAAGAAGCTGCGAAACTTCGCGCGTTCAGCCGAGATCGTGCGGTTCCGATCGTCGCGATCGGTACGACCGGTGGCCGAAGATTAGGCGCAGCCGCAACCGTTCCCAAGCCGGTGATTGCCGGTGACGTCTTGGCTGTGCTCGAACGCCTCCGCCCGCTCGCGCTACAGACGAGCCGGTAGAATTCGTTCGCCGCAGGCGTAGACGTTGGCGCGTTGTCCGCGCACGAATCCGACGAGCGTAACATTGAATTCGCGCGCCAAATCGACCGCTAAGCTACTTGGCGCCGAGACCGAGCAGACCACCGGAATTCGGCCGACCGCACTCTTTTGAACGATCTCGTAGCCGGCACGGCCGCTGACGACGAGAACCGAGCGCGCAAACGGGAGACGAGCCTCCAAGAGTCCCCACCCGATCAGCTTATCGACCGCATTGTGGCGACCGACGTCCTCGCGTATGGCGAGGAGGTTACCGTCTTCATCGAAGAGCGCAGCGGCGTGCAATCCGCCGGTTGACTCGAAAATCCGCTGCGCCTCGCGCATGCGCGGCGGCAATGAGTACAACAGCTCGGCCGAGACGCGGAATTCGTCCTCCAAGGGCTGCACGCCGAGATCGCGCAGCGCCTGCAACTGAGCGCGTCCACAGACGCCGCACGCGCTGCCGATCGTGAAGTGCCGTTCGAATCGCTGGAGATCGGGCAACTTGCCGGCGAGTTCGATGTTGACGATGTTGTATCGCTGATCGGCATCGATCGAAGGATCGATGCAATAGGTTAGGTGCGCAATCTCATCACGCCGGCGCACGATGCCTTCGTCGTAAACGAAGCCGGCTGCTAGCTCGAAGTCATTGCCGGGCGTACGCATCGTGATCGCTAGCGTCTTGGTTTCGCTCGGGGTTGCCAAACGCAGCTCTAACGGTTCCTCGGTAACGGTGACGTCGCGCCGGCGCGTTCGTCGCACGCCGTCGAGCACGGTGACGTCGAGCTCGACGGTGCGTCCCGGTCGCACCCGTGTTTCATCGGTCATCGTTCACGTAGACGGTCCCGAAACGGCCTTTAACGCAGAGGTTGCCGCGCGTTACCTCGGTCTCCAACGGCGACGTGACCTTAACGATGTTGTTCTCCTGAACGGTTAAGCGCAGCGTGCAGCCGACACCGCAATACGGACAGATCGTGTCCGTCTGCGTCTGGCGGGTTTCGTCCCAGCTCCCTTCCGCACGCATCTCGTGCTCCGAACTAAACATCAAAGCGCCGGTCGGACAGACGGCGATGCAGTTGCCGCAATAGACGCACGCCGAATCGGGCAGGCCAACGTCGTATTCGGTGGAGATGCGAGCGTCGAAGCCGCGTCCGGCCGTCGCGATTGCAAACGTGTTTTGGGCGTCGGTACCGCACGCTTCGACGCACTTATAACAGAGAATACACTTGGAGTAGTCTCGCACGTAGAGGTTGTTGTCGACTTTCGCCGGCTGTGCGACGGTAGCAACCTGCTCGCCGTAGCGCTTCGGGTCGGCACCATACCGGCGCGCGTATTCCTGTGCGCTGGGCGCGGTCGAGAGATCGACGGAAGAAGCGAGGAACTCAATGACCATCTTGCGGCTGTGGCGCACCCGCTCGGAATCGGTCGAGACGACCATCCCCGTTTCCGCCCTTCGCGCACAAGCGGGAACCAACGCACGCGACCCTTCCAACTCGACCACGCAAACGCGGCACGCGTTCACGGGGGTGAGCGTTTGCAAAAAGCACAGCGTCGGGGTATCGATGCCCAGACGGGTGCACGCTTCTAGTATCGTTGACCCCTCCGGTACGCTTATTGGGCGACCGTCTATCTGCAGCTCGACCGAGGCGCTCACGTAACAAGCCCTATCGCCGACGCGACCGCATTAGCTGCGGTTTGCCCCAACCCGCAGATCGAGGCATCTTTCATCGCGCGGCCGATGTCGTTGAGCAGAGCGATGTCCGCATGGCTTGCCGTATCCGACAACCGGTGCAAGACTTCTTCCTGGCGCACCGTGCCGATTCGGCACGGGACACATTGACCGCACGACTCTTCGCGGAAGAAGCGTGCAATGCGCAACAGCACCGGCATTAACGCGATCGAGTCGTCAAAGAGAATCACGGCTCCCGAGCCGAGCGTCGCGCCCGCCGTGCGAACCGCTTCGAAACTCAACGGCAACGAAAGCGCTTCGGGGGAAACGAACGAGCCCGCCGCGCCGCCCAGCAGTACGGCTTGCAACGTTCGCCCTTCGCGAACGCCGCCGGCCATTTCGAGCAGCGCTCCCAGCGTTGTGCCGTGCGCCACCTCGTAAACGCCGGGCCGCTGCACGGCGCCTGAGAGAGAGAACAAACGCGTACCCGTCGATCCCTGCGTGCCGACGGCAGCATATGCCGTGCCTCCGTCGAGGACGATTGGTATCAGGTTGACGAGCGTTTCAATGTTATTGACGAGGGTGGGCTTTCCGAACAATCCCACCTGTGCGGGAAAAGGAGGCTTGTTTCGCGGTTCACCGCGCTTGCCTTCGATGGAATTGAAGAGCGCCGTTTCTTCACCGCAAATGTATGCTCCGGCGCCACGGCGCAGCTCGATGTCGAAACGCCAGCCGCTGCCCATGATATTGCCGCCGAGCAAGCTAGCCGCGCACGCCGTCTCGAGTGCGTGTTGCAGGCGCCGTGCTGCCATCGGGTACTCGCCGCGCACGTAGATAAACCCGCGCTCGCACCCGGAAGCAAAAGCCGCAATGCACATTCCCTCGATCACCGAGAACGGATCGTGCTCCATCAGCACGCGGTCCTTGAACGTGCCGGGTTCTGATTCGTCGGCGTTGCACACGATGTAGTGGGGCTGCGCGCTCGCTGCTGCGACCGCTTCCATTTTCTTTCCGGTCGGAAAGGCCGCACCGCCGCGCCCCATCAGACGCGCTGCGATGGTTTCTTCCACGACGCCTTTCGGGCCGATCTCGAGTGCTTTGCGCAAAGCCCGATAACCGCCGCGATCGCGATACGCTGCAAGACTGTTGGGATCGATGCTCCCGACGCGGGCGAGCAGCCGGAGGTCGGAGCCGCCAATCGAAACCGGGACGCGTTCGCCGAGAGCCGCATCGGCATGAAGTTGACCACTGGACAAGGTCTGCGTGAGCTGTTGGCTTGTCGCGGGAGCGAGCGCGTAGGCAATCGGAGAGCGGCCGGCGGCGGTCACTAGAGCGGCTGGAGCGCGATCGCACAACCCGAGACAAGGACTGCGAACCCACATCGCTTGCGAGTCGCTTGCGCCGTCGCCGGCGGGACCGCAGCGGGTCTCGAGAACGCGGCAAAGCTCTGTCGCTCCCGCATAGGCGCAAGCAATGTCGTCGCAGACGTGGACGACGATGGGTGGACGTGGTTGGGTGGAAAACAACGCGTAGAACGTCGCAACCCCATAGGCCTCCGCCGGCGGAATCACGAGGCGCTCGCAGGCGTAGTTGAGGGCTCCTTCGCTGATCCAACCGATGCGGCCGGAGATTGCGTGAAGGAGCGGCAAAAGCAGATCGCGAGCGGCTTCCGACGACGCTAGCGCTTCGTCGATGGCAGCGCGTTCTTCGGGTGTAGCGGTGGCAGCGGTGAAATGCAGGTCCAATTCTAGATGCGCTCGATGCAAACGGCTGCCGCTTTGAACTCCGCCGTGCCGGACTTAGGGTCGGTTGCGTCGATGGTCAAGACGTTGGTTGGAACGTCGTCGTTGAAGTGCAACGTCGTAAAAACGAGCCCTGCGCGCAAACCTTTGTCGATGCGGACCGGAACGGTGACCGAGCCGCGGCGCGAGCGAACGCGCACGACCGTTCCGTTCGTGAGACCATAACGCTCGGCGTCTTCGGGCGAAATGTCGAGGCTCTCTCCCCGCCGCAGTGGGGACGTGTACCCGCGGCTTTGAACGCCGGTATTGAACGAGTCCAAGCGGCGTCCGGTCGTTAAGCGAAGAGGAAACTCTTCGTCGAGCGCCTCGACGGGTGGATCGTGCTCGACCACGGCAAACGGCGCAGGCGGACCGCCGATCGGTTTTTCCCAAAGGCGGGCGTGAAGATATTTCTCACCAGGATGGTTTTCGTCGTAGCACGGCCACGGTATGCCGCCCATCGCCTCCAATCGCGAATAGCTCATCCCAGCATGCCAAGGAGAGAGCGTTCTGCATTCGTCCCAGATCGCTTCGGCATTGGCCGTACCCCAATTGTGACCGAGACGGGCGGCAAGATCGAAGATGATTTGTGAATCGTCGCGCGCTTGCCCCGGAGGATTGAGGGCTTTGCGCACGCGCTGCACGCGGCGTTCACTGCTCGTCACGGTTCCTTCGGCTTCGCACCAGCTCGACGAGGCCGGCAGTACGACGTCCGCGAGCTCTCCGGTCTTGGTAAGAAAAATGTCTTGAACGATGAGGCATTTCAGTTTGTCGAGCAGTGCGATCGCGTGGTGCTGGTCCGCTTCCGATTGCGCCGGGTTCTCGCCGATAACGTAGAGCGTATCTAACTCGCCGGCGCCGATTGCCTCAAACATGCCCGTTAAGTTCCAGCCTCGTTTCGGGGGCAGAGAGGATTGCCATGCGCGTTCGAATTTGGCGCGCTGCGCGGGATCTTCAACGTTCTGACCTCCCGGATATTTATCCGGCAAAGCACCCATGTCGCCGCCGCCTTGCACGTTGTTCTGACCGCGCAGCGGACACACACCGGACCCGTAGCGGCCCACGTGGCCGCAAAGCAGCGCGAGGTTAATCAGCGCGCGCACGTTGTCAACCGCGTTGTGGTGTTCGGTGATTCCCAGCGTCCAACAGAGCTGCGCGCGATCGGCGCGAGCGTACGCGTGCGCGAACTCGGTGATGCTTGCCCTCGGAACGCCGGTGACGCGCTCGGCGTACTCGAGCGTGTAGGGTTCCACGCAGTCACGGTAGGCTTCGAAACCGATCGTCGCGCGAGCGATGAATTCGCGGTTCTCCAATCCCGCCGCGATGATCTCGCGCGCAACGGCGTTTGCGAGCGCGATATCTGAACCGACGTCGAGCGGAAGCCAATGACCCCATTGAGCTGACGCAGTGCGGCGCGGATCGACGACGTAGAGTTTGGCGCCGTTGTGAATCCCTTTAAGGACGTGGTGAAAGAAGATCGGGTGCGTTTCGCGCGCGTTCGATCCCCAAAGAACGATCGTGTCGGCGTGTTCGGCTTCTTCGTAAGAGCTCGTGCCGCCGCCGGCACCGAAGACCGTCGTCAGACCGACGACGCTCGGCGCATGTCACGTTCGGTTGCAGCTGTCGATGTTGTTGCTCGCGGCGACGACTCGCGAAAATTTCTGAGCGGTGTAGTTGACTTCGTTGGTCGCCTTCGAGCAGCTGAACATTCCGTATCTGCGCGTGCCGTCGCGCGCTCGCGCATCCGCGATCGCTGCTGCGGCGCGATCGAGCGCCTCGTCCCACGTCGCAACGCGCAGAGCGCCGCCTTCGCGTACGAGCGGCTCGGTCAATCTGGCATACGGTTTCATCCCATCCCCCTGACGTTTGAGTCATTCGGCCGCTTCGGTGCCTGTTCCTAATGTGCCGGTGGGCATACTGTGACAACGGGCCGTAGGCGCGTGCCGGCGTTCGAACTGATGTCCGGAGGCAACGCTGAAGAGGAACGGAATAGGGCGAGCAAGCCGCTAAGGGTGGCACGGAGGAGATGGCTGCCATGGACCTTTCAAACACGATCGTATACGCGCAGGGCGATTTTTGCCGATATGGCGATGCCAAGGTCGGACTCCTCACGCATGGCCTGCAATATGGAACGGGTTGCTTTGAGGGTATTCGCGGCTATTGGGTCCCCGACGACGAGGAGCTCTATCTCGTTCTCCTTCGCGATCACTTCGAGCGCCTAGCCACGTCGGCGAAAATCCTTACGATGGTCCTTCCAAACAGCGTTGACGAGCTTATGCAGATCACGCTCGAGCTCTGCGTGCGCAATCGCTTCCAGAGCAACGTCTACGTTCGGCCGTTCGTGTATAAGGCGGCCGAAGACGTGGGAGTACGCTTGCACAACGTGCCCGACGCGTTCGCCATCGTTCCCATTCCGTTTACACCCTACCTCGATACCAGTCGCGGGCTGCACGTTTGCGTGAGCTCCTGGCGCCGAGCCGACGATACGATGGCGCCGCCGCGCGCGAAGATCACCGGTCTTTACGTCAACTCTGCGCTCGCCAAGAGCGAAGCGATCGAAAACGGTTATGATGAAGCGATTCTCCTCTCGCACGACGGGCACGTTGCCGAAGGCTCGGCCGAGAACGTCTTCCTCGTCCGACGCGGCGTCCTGTACACGCCGGATCCTTCGCAGAACGTGCTCGAAGGCTGCACGCGTCGCGCGATCATGGATGTCGCTCGGCAAGAGTTCGGCCTTGAGGTCGTCGAGCGTTCGGTCGACCGCGGCGAGCTCTATTCCGCCGACGAAGTCTTTTTTACCGGCACGGCAGCGGGCGTTGGATACGTTGCATCGATCGATCGTCGCATCGTTGGTGACGGTACAATGGGGCCGATAACGCGACGGCTAGCGGACTTTTACGAGCGTATTGTTACGGGCCGCGAGCCTCGCTACAGCCATTGGATTACCGGAACGTATGCCTCGTCGCGGTCCGAATTAGCCGCCGCCACCGACGGAGTCCGTTAACCCGGTGCTCCAGTAGCGCAGGTCGGGCGAGAGATTGCCGGTCGGCGCACTCATCGGGAAGGCCGGTGAGGAAAATCCCGTTACTTGGCGCCAGCGTGCGAAATGACGCTCGTCGTCATAGACCAAACGCGACAGTGAGTGAATGAACGCGCGGCCCAGGTCTTGGGAAGGCAATCCCGTCGTCATGACGGCTATGACGTACGGAGCGTCGTCGGCGTAAATAATCCCCGCGTCGTTGAGCGTATCGAAGAGCGACCCCGTCTTGTGCGCGATCGTTACGTCTTCGGGCAGCGGCGCCGGAAGCAAGGTGTTGAATTGATCGTCTTCGAGGATCGAAATCATTTCGTTTGACGACCATTCGTCGATCAATTTGCGACGCGCCATCAGTGCGAGCAACATTGCGAGATCGTGCGGCGAGGTGCGCAGCGTTTGTCGAATCGACCATCCGGCGGTGCGAATGTCGCCCGCAAGATGCGTCCTTCGTAATCCCAAGCGATGCATCGACGCATTGATGTTCGAGCGACCGACGAGTCTGATCAGCATGTTCGAGGCGGTGTTGTCGCTGACATCGATCATCTTTTCCAAAAGCTCGGAGACGGCATACGTCGATCCGACGGGAGCGTCGCAGAGATCGCCGGATCCCCAGTCTTTATCGCGAGCTTGCAGCGTCATGCGCCGGCTAAGAACGAAGCGACCTTCTTGCAACTGCGCAAAGACTTCGACCATGACCGGAATTTTTATGGTGGATGCGGCCGGCATGCTTTCGGTAGCATTGAAGCCGGTTTGGAACCCGGTGCTCAAATCGACGACGTCGAGTGCGTTTGACGCCCGCAAACGAACCGCGAGGGTTCTCACATCGTGCGCCATCGTCATAAGGGGAGTCGGAATCTCGGCGCGTGCAGCACGCGTCCAAGCGGCGACGGCTAGTAAAGCAATCGCGGCGACGATCGCCAAGCGGCGCAACATGAAAACGCGTTCTCAGCATCCGCGGCCGGCTCCTTTTCAAACGGGGGCAAGCGCGGTCGAAGCGGCGAACGCGCGGGGGCATGGAGGCAAAGAATTTACGCATAATGCCGCCCAGGCGCTGGAGCGGGCAGCTCGCGGGGGTCTATTGGCTTCCGCGGTTGATCGATAAGGCACGCGCGGCGGCCTCTGGATCGCTCGGCGATTATTTGTTCGGGCAGAGCCCGACGGATCGCGCGCTCTTACGCGCTCTCGGTTTGGGTCACCGCGCTTTTCTCACGCTGGTTGAGGCCGCCGCAGACGACCAAGGCGTTGTCGCTGCGCTTTCGGCGCGCGACCAGGGCGCCATCGAGCGGGCTCGGGTCTGGAGCGCCGAGCTCGAGCGAAAGCACCGGCTCTTTCTGTGGTTCCTCGACGTCGATGACGGGTATTGCGGTTCACGATGGTTTCGTGGCCCAATCCACGCGATAGCGAATGGTATCTCTCGCACCGCCAAACGGTTGTGGCCCGGCGTCACTGAGGGAACGAGGTGAGAGGACGGTTCGATCCATGGCGCTGGATGACCGAGCAACGCGTCACCTACGCGCTCAAAATTCTCCTGGTGATTGCGCTCGTGATCTATCTGGGAGGCTTCGTACTCGACTTCATCGCAAGCATTCGTGCCGTCGTCTACGTTTTGATCGGGGCAATTTTCTTCGCGTACTTGATCTATCCGGCGGTTCATTGGCTGAATCGCCGAATGCCGCTCGTCCTCGCCATCATTCTGGTGTACATTACCATCGCCGGGTTACTAATTAGCGTCGGTTCGTTCGTCTTGCCTCGACTCTTTGATGAGACGGGTATGCTCGTACAGCACTATCCCGAGATCAGCAATCGCATTGACGCGTTGATCAACGATCCAAACGACCCGGTAACATCTCGGTTGCCGCCGTTCATTCGTCACGAGCTCGCGATCATTCCGGCGCAAATCATCGTCTGGATCAGGTTGCACGGCCTAGAGGCGTTCGGTCACGTGCTGTTCGTCATCGCCGGAACGTTTGCGGTCGTAGCGACGTTCATCGTCATTCCAATGATCACGGCGTATCTGCTGCTCGATCTCGAAAACCTCAAGCGAAGCATCGCTTCCGTGGTTCCGGAACGGCGCTGGCACGACATGGTCTCCTTATTCTCGGACATGGATCGCGTCATCGGAGGCTTCGTGCGCGGACAGCTGCTCGTCGCACTATCGGTGGGGCTTCTCGTTACGCTGGCCCTGTTGGTCCTGCACGTCCCGTATGCATTCTTGCTCGGACTCCTCGCGGCTGTCGGGGATTTGATTCCGTACGTCGGCGCAGTGGTTGCGTCGATCCCGGCGTTCATCTCCGCTTTGCTAACGAACGGAATCGTCAACGCGTTGATCGTGATCGCTGCATTCATCGCCATCTATCAAGCAGAAGGGCATTTGATTGCGCCCAATATCATCAGTAAGACCCTCGCGCTTAGTCCTTTCGCGGTGTTGATTTCGGTGCTCATTGGTGCCGAGTTGGCGGGTTTGATCGGAGCTCTGATTGCAATACCGGTCGTAGGCGTCTTGCGCGTAATCGCTTTGCGGGTGTTTGCGCTGCCCGAAGAGAATCCGCAACCGTGACGATTGCAGCGACACGCCGCGTTGACGTCGTCGGCGTCCCGATGGATTTGGGCGCCAGCCGCCGTGGCGTCGACATGGGCCCTTCCGCGGTTCGATACGCGCGCCTGCATGACAAGTTGCGCGGGCTCGGCGTTGCATCAATCGTCGATCACGGGAACCTTCAGGTTCCGATTCGAGAGTCGGCTGCCGTCGACGATAGCAGTGCCAAATACTTTAGCGTGATCAGTGAAGTGTGCGCGCGGCTCGCGGGCGTCGTGGAAGCGGCGGTGCGGGAAGGCGGTCTTCCGATCGTTCTGGGAGGCGATCACTCGATCGCGATGGGAACGCTGTCGGGACTCATGCGCGCGCGCGGCGAGCCCGCCGGTCTGGTGTGGATCGACGCTCACGCGGACATCAATAGTCCGCAGAGCTCGTCCTCGGGAAATGTACATGGAATGCCGCTTTGGTTTGCGCTTCACAACGGCGTAGCGGTCGCGGAGCGCACCGTGCAAATCGGATTGCGCGACGTCGACCCCGGAGAAAAACGTATGCTGCGCGAATTGGGCGTGAAAGCATACAGCATGACGGACGTCGACAAACTCGGCATGATGCACGTTATGGAGGAAACACTTTCGATTGCGGGTGCGGACGGGCGCCCGATTCACGTGTCCTTCGACATGGATGGGATTGACCCAAGCGAAGCGCCGGGAACCGGAACGCCTGTCAAAGGCGGCTTAAGCTATCGCGAGGCGCATCTCATCATGGAGATGCTGCACGAGAGCGGACAGCTTGGCTCGATTGAGATGGTTGAAATCAATCCCATCTTGGACGATCGAAACCAAACAGCTTCTCTCGCGGTGGGATTGATCTGCTCCGGCCTCGGCAAATCAATTTTGTAACGTGTCACCCTGAGCGAAGTCGAAGGGCAACTCCAACCATTGATTTCCACGACGAAAGCAGACCTGCGTGTCGTCCTTCGACAGGCTTAGGATGGCACGTTTCGGCGTGATACCGTTGCTGTAGCGTTTGCTAAAGTCTAATTACGGCGCGGCCTTCGCAGGCAATTCCACCACCGCAAACGGCCGGATCCCAACTCGCATCTGCGAGTAGCGATTCGATTTGTTTGCGCGTTTGCGGATCGACGGGCGGGTCGATTGCGATGTTTTGGGTTTTGCCGTTTTCGTTGACGGTGACGACAAGCGTAACGTGCACGCCCAAAGCAGTGAGCTGCTTGCGAATGCCGGGATCGAGTACCGGATCGGGCTGCTCGGCGCCAAACGGGAGATATCCGCCGACGTCATGGGTGCCGACGCTCGCGACGGCGCGCGCAGCGGGCGAATCCGTCGCCTGCGGCGCGGGCTCCCCGCTACTCGTGCCATGGCCGATCTGCTGGTCGTCCGCGACCGCGGGCGCGGCCGAGATTTCCCGTGGGACGGCGGGAGGAGGCGAGGCCTTACGATGTCGCTCGAGGCGCGCTAGCTCAACGTGCGTGGCCAGGTTGATCACCGGCACCGGACGGAACGTTCGCGCCACGGGGCGCGGCTGCGGATGAGGAGCGGGTCGTTCGTTAATTTCGATGTGCGAAATGTGGACGAAGCTGATCGTCTCGATGGGCGGCGCGCTGGACGGTAGCCACGCGAAAGCCGGGATGAGCATGGCAACGCCGACGTGCATCAGCAACGAGGCAAGCGAGCTACCCGCCATAGGTCTCAATTGGGCCCAACCCGTCATGAAGCTCCTCCAAACGTCTCTTCGATATTCGAACGCGCAACCGCTCCCGCGCGTGACCGCGTTGGGGGTGGCATGACGAAGCCGAACATCGTTCTTTACCAAACCGATTGGTGCCCGTATTGCGCGCGGGTCCGAGAGGAGCTCGATCGGCTCGGGCTGCAGTACGAGATCGTCAACGTGCCCGACGAACACCAACATCGCACGAAACTCAAAGAGATTTTCGGTACCACCGGCGTCCCGTCGATGACCGACGGCAGGGTGAAGATTGCCGACGACGACGATGCGATCGTCGACTACCTTGAGCATACGTACGCCAACGCGCGCTAATGAAGGCATACTCAACAAAAAATCTTGCACAGCTGGCGCGTCTGGCGCGGCGATCTCCCGCGACGCTGCCCGCGCGCGTGCCGCCATTTCCACGTGGGACGTTTGAAATTGTCTATGCCGACCCGCCTTGGTTTCATTACGGAAGCCCGATCAAGGACGCCGCGGCGGCAAAACACTACCCGCTCATGTCACAGGAAGCATTGGCAAGCTTACCCGTTCGCGAGATCATGGCCAAGCGTGCGGCGCTTTTCCTCTGGGCGACCGGCCCGCGCCTCCATTTGGCAATCGACCTGATGCGCGACTGGCGGCTCCACTTTCGCGGCGTTCTTTACGTCTGGGTGAAGACAAACCGTCACGGAAAGATCATTTGCGGTCAGGGCGTTCCGCCGACGTTTACAAAGCCCACGACCGAATTTGTGCTAGCCGCAACGACGATGCCGACGGGAAGACCATTTCCGCTGCTCGACTTGGCACAGGCACAAGTCGTGCTTCATCCGCGAGAAGAGCATAGCCGAAAACCCGCGGTGTTTCGAACGATGATCGAGCGTCTGTGCGGCGACCGCTCGAAGATCGAGCTCTTTGCCCGTGAACCGGCACGCGGTTGGACGTCGTGGGGGACTATGAAAGCAGACCTGCAACGGTCGCGCCGCAAAGCGTAGCGGCGAAATTGACGGCGTCGTTCCCCAGCCACGCAAAGCCTCGGCGCGGCATCGTCGGAGAACCGCAGCGATGAGGATCGGTCTCGCACTCACGCGCGCAAACCGGGCACCATCGTAAGGCTTGCGCACTCGCTCCGAGAAGCGAATCGAGAAAGGCTCCGGCGATGCCGCCAAGAGCAACCGGCCAAAATGGAGCGAGGTGCAACAGCGCCGCAACCGCCGCGACGAGGCCGGCGCCCGCGAATGTCGCAAGCGTGCCCGGAAAGGTCACGCCGCCGGATAGACCGCGTTGCAATGGACGCAGCGTGAGAATTGAACGCGGCGCACTGCGCGCGAGCGTGCCAATTTCGGTTCCCCACGTATCGCCGGCGGCGGCTGCGAATGCGCCGGCGAACGCAACCGCAAAGGGTGCATACCCTCGTAAAGCGACCAAAACGCATGCAGCTGCGACACCGCCGTTTGCGAGCACTTGCCAGGCATCACGCGCACCTTGCTTGGCGACGTCGACCAGCGCGCGTTTGCTCGAGCGGCCCAATCGTGAGAGGGCAATCGAGGAAAGAAAGAAGGCAAAAAGCACGGCTGCCGCGCGCCAGCCGCCTCCGCCGAAGACAATCGTTCCAATAACGAAGGCAGCGACGGCTCCATCGGCGGTCAGCGCTCGAAGGCGGTAAGCAAACGCCGCGACCGCGGCAGCCAGCGCCGCGCCGAAGGCAAGCTGCGTCATTGATACGCGGGAGCGGCGTATGCGAAATGGCTTTCGAGCGCGTCGAGGACGCCGCTTGCGGTGAACGTATCGGCGACGACGGCGACCGGTAGCCCCCGATTGCGTGCGGTTTGCGCCGTTATCGGCCCAATACACGCAACGATCTTGCCGCCGAGTGCTGCCGCCGCACGCACGTCGCCGCCGAGCAGCGTGCAGAAGCCGGCCACCGTGCTCGAGCTCGTGAAGATGACGGCATCGGCGCGCTCGAGCTTTTCTGCAAAGTGCGGGTCTGCGGCCGTCGTCGTTTTATACGCGCCGACGACCGTCGGGTGAAGACCGCCGGCGGTCAACATGTTGGGAAGAGCATCGCGAGCCTCTTGAGCGCGATAGATCAACACGCGATCGCCTGCGTTTGCCGCTCCGATCAACGCGCGCGCGAGCTCTTCGCCAATAAATTGCCTTGGCACGACGTCGGCGCGGATTCCGTAGTGTGCGAGCCGTTCGGCCGTTGCAGAGCCGATGGCGGCAACCTTGATATCGGCGAGCCGGCGCGCGTCGGCCTGCAAGGCTGCGAGTTGCGCGAAAAACGTGTCGACGCCGTTGCGCGACGTAAAGACAATCCAGCGGTACTGACGCAATTCTTCAACCGTGCGCCGAGCGCCGATCTCGTCGTCGGGCGGTCCGATGACGATGGTCGGGGCGAGAATCGCTTCGCCACCGCGCCCCGCGACGCAACGCGCGAATTCGGTGCCTTGCGCGGCCGCGCGGGTAATCAGGATGCGTTTTCCAAAGAGCGGTCTGCGATCGAACCAGGCAATGCGGTCGCGCAACGTCACGACGCTGCCGACGATGAGCACGCAGGGGGATCCAATGCGATCGTTTGCGGCGATCTCGGCAATCGTCGATAGCGTTCCGACAGCGGTTTTTTGCCGCGCAAGCGTTCCGTCTTGGACGACCGCAGCGGGGGTCGAAGCGGCCAGGCCATTTTCAATCAGCTGCGTCGCGACGAGGGCCAGACTCTCCCCGGCCATCAGGAAGAGTAACGTGCGCCGCGCGTCGGCAAGCTTTTCCCAATCGAGCGACGACGCCGCTCTTGACTGAGATTCGCGTCCAGTCGCAACCGTAAATGCCGAAGCGTAATCACGATGGGTGACAGGAATTCCGGCGTAGGCTGGAGCTGCAATCGCCGACGTGATGCCGGGGACGATTTCGAATGGAATGCCGGCCGCGACAAGCGATTGCGCTTCTTCGCCGCCGCGTCCGAAGACGAACGGGTCTCCGCCTTTAAGACGCACGACGCGTTTTCCGGATCGGGCTCGTTCGATCATCAAGGATTCGATGTCGTCCTGTGGCATCGCGTGCCGCCCGCCGCGTTTTCCGACGAAAATGCGTTCGCAGGGCGGAGGCGCGATCGCTACGATTGCATCGGTAACGAGAGCGTCGTACAGAAGAGCGTCGGCCGTGGCAATGACGTCGGCAGCGCGTAACGTGAGCAGGCCCGGGTCGCCCGGGCCTGCGCCGACGAGGAAGACGCAGCCGCCATTACGGGCCGGCATCGGCGGCGACGGTTTGCGGCAGAAGACCGGCAATATGCTCGGTGAGATTGAGTTCGAAGAGCTCGTCGAGAACGCGCGCGTGCGAGAGCGCTTCAGCTCGGTCGAGCGTTGCCTTTTCGCGAATCTTCGAAATGACCGAATGAAGCATTTTTGAAACGATCGTCATCGTTGCGCCGGTAATGAGCATGCGTTCCCGTTCGGTGAGCTCCGGGCAGCGCGCGAACAGGCGCTCGAGCTCGGCTTCACGTATCGCGTCGGCTTTTTGCGTGAGCATCGCGATCACCGGGACGGCGATGCGCGAATGGTACCAGCGCGCGAAACGGTCGAGATACTCAGCGACGATCTCCTCAACGTCGGCGATTGCATCGCGGCGTGCGTCCAACCGCTGCTCGACCGCCGACTTCAATCCGTCGATATCGATGAGCGAAACGTTGGCAACCTCGGCGATCGCCGGGTCGGCGTCGCGCGGCACGGCGATATCGACGACGAACAACGGCCGATCGGGGCGCTTGGCCATTGCTTCGCGCACGAGCTCCGTCCCGAGAACGAAACGCGGCGCGCCGGTAGACGCGACGACGACGTCTGCGGCGGCCAACGCTTCGGTGAGTCCCGGGAGCTCGACCGCTTCGCCAAAACCGGCGTCCGTGATCAGCTCGCGCGCGCGCGACATCGTGCGATTGGTGACGATGACTTGGGCGGCACCTTCTTCGCGAAGCCGTCGCACGGCCGTGCGCCCCATCTTTCCCGCGCCGACGACGAGGATCGATTTGTGCGCGAGGCTTCCAAGCCGCGCCTTGGCGGCTTCGATCGCCGCGGTCGCTACCGAGATCGAATCGCGCCCGATGCCCGTTTGCGAGCGAGCCGTTTTTCCAGCGTTGAGCGCTTCGCGAAAGAGCCGGTGCAGAATCTTTCCAATTGACTGCGTTTGCTGAGCGGTGACGTAGGCTTCTTTTACCTGCCCGAGGATTTCGGCTTCGCCGATGAGCATCGAGTCAAGTCCGGTGGAGACGCGAAACAGATGTTCGACGGCGTGCTGCCCCAGATGTGTGTAGAGAAAAGACTCGATGTCGTAGCCTGTCGAGGCGTGACCAAAGTTGCTCAAGAAAGTCTTGATAGCCGCAATCCCGGTTTCGTAGTCGTCGACGTCGGCATAGATTTCGAGCCGGCCGCAGGTTTGCAGCATCGTAGCCTCCGCGATCTCGCGGTAATCGCGTAGCGCCACGAGGGCTTCGCTCATTCGCGAACGCGGAAACGCGTGGCGCTCCCGCACTTCGATCGGTGCGGTGCGATGCGACAAGCCAACGCAAACAATGGGCATTAGCTACTTACCGTCGCTTTTTCGCGTGCGGCGCGATCGACCGCCCCATCGATTGCGGCAAGCGTCTGTTCGATATGACGCGTTGTATGAGCTGTCGAGACGAACCCGGCTTCGAACTGCGAGGGCGCCATGTAGACGCCGCGATCGATCATGCCGGCATAGAACTTCGCAAAGAACTCCGTATCCGACGTTTGAGCGCTCTCCAAATCGGTCACGGGCCCTTCGGTGAAGAAGATGCCAAACAGGGAGCCGACGGCGTAGGCACAGTGGGCAATGCCGTGCTTGTTCATAATTTCGTGTACACCTTCGACCATGAGGCGAGTCAAGATCTCAAGCCGATCGTATAGCGTCGCGTCGTCGCGCACGATGCGCAATGTCGCTAGACCGGCCGCCATGGCAAGAGGGTTGCCCGACAAGGTTCCGGCTTGGTAGACTGGCCCTTCCGGCGAGATGTACGCCATGACGTCGCTGCGCCCACCGAACGCGCCCACGGGCAATCCGCCGCCGATGACCTTTCCGAGTACGGTTAAATCGGGCGTAACTTCCTCGCGCGCGGCTGCGCCGCCGCGAGCGACGCGAAAGCCCGATATGACTTCGTCGAAAATCAACAACGCGCCGTGCTGCGTGCAGAGCTCGCGCAAACCGCGCAAGTAGCCGAGTTTCGGTAAGACCAGTCCCATGTTCCCGGGATACGGCTCAACGATGACTGCGGCGATGCTGTCGGCGTGTGCGGCGAACGCTCCTCGGACCGCGCCGATGTCGTTGAACGGCAGCACGACGGTGTCGCGCGCGGTGCCTTCCGTGACGCCGGGCGATGTGGGAACGCCGTTCGTCAGCGCACCCGAGCCCGCCGCAATAAGGAATGCGTCGGCATGACCGTGATAGCAGCCGGCAAATTTTATGATTTTCGGCCGGCGCGTGTAGCCACGTGCTAGGCGAGCCGCGCTCATCGCCGCTTCCGTTCCACTCGAGACGAAGCGCAGTCGCTCGATGAACGGCATCATCGACGCTATCGTTTCAGCAAGATCCGTTTCAGCCTCGGTCGGCGTTCCGAAGGAGACGCCGCGCAATGCGGCGGTCGTAATCGCCTTGACAACCGCTGGATGCGCGTGGCCGAGGAGCAACGGACCCCACGACAACAGGTAATCGATGTATTGCCGGCCATCGAGGTCGGTAAGCATCGCTCCCGAGCCGCTCTTCATGAACAGCGGCGACAATCCAACCGCCCGAAACGCGCGGACGGGCGAGTTCACGCCGCCGGCGATGCTCTTTCGAGCGCGAGCAAAGGCGGAGATCGAGCGTTCGAAGCTCACGCCGTTCGCTCCGAAAAAGGTTTCAAGGAGGCTGCATCGGCGGGCGTATTCACGTTGACGAAATAGCGCTCTGGAAGCTCGATACGGCGCGTTACCAAACGATCGACGAGTGCGCGCAGAGCGAATCTTTTTTGATCGAGCAATTCGAAGGCTTCGCGCAGGACCGCCGACCGATCGTAGAGCGCGGCGAGGGGTTCGATGCCATGAACGTGTGCCGGAACGACCGCTTCGTCGCCGGGCCGCCACGCGGCCGCGATCTGCGCGAGCACGGCGGACTCAATGTACGGCATGTCTGCGGCGAGGGCGAAGACTCGCTGACACGCGAGCGTACCGCATGCCGATGCGAGAGCGCCCAGCGGCCCGCTTCCGGGCCAGCGATCGATCGTTACCGGACAGTCGAGTGCATCGTCGAGTTTCGATCCCAGGGATCCGCGCGCCGCTACGACAACCGGCCAGCTCGTCGCGCGCGCTTGGTGGTAAATGCGTAACAGTAACGGTTCTCCCCCGACGAGCAGCTCCAGTTTTCCGGGAAAGCGCGTCGCCTGGCCGCCGGCAAGGATCACAATCGCAATCTCGTCAGGCATGGCGCTGCGCGAACTCCTTGGCGAAGTACGTGATGATGATGTCCGCACCAGCGCGAACGAACGACGTTAGCGTTTCGTCGACGGCGCGATCGCCGTCGAGCCAGCCGTTGGCAGCGGCGGCCTTGAGCATCGCGTACTCACCGCTGACGTTATAGACGGCAATCGGAACGTCGAACGTGTCTCGAGCGGCGCGAACGATGTCGAGATACGGCAGTCCTGGCTTGATCATGACGATGTCGGCGCCTTCTTCAACGTCGAGCGCTATCTCGCGTAACGCCTCACGCGCGTTGGACGGATCCATTTGATAGCTGCGACGGTCGCCTGACTGCGGTGCAGAGCCCGCTGCTTCGCGAAACGGCCCGTAAAATGCCGACGCGTATTTCGCACTGTACGCCATAATCGCAACGCCGGTCTGTCCGCGAGCGTCGAGCGCCGACCGAATCGCTTCGACGCGTCCGTCCATCATGTCGGAGGGGGCAACGACGTCGACGCCGGCCTCGGCGTATGCGACCGACGTGCGCACGAGAAGCTCGATCGTCTTGTCGTTGTCCACGTCGCCGCGCGCGTCGAGGATTCCACAGTGGCCGTGATCGGTGTACTCGCAATTGCAGACGTCGGCAACGACGACGACGTCGGGCAGGGCTTCCTTAATGTCGCACGTGGTGCGCGCAACGATGCCGTTTGGATCGTAGTTACTCGTCGCAATCGCATCCTTATGCGCGGGAATACCGAAGAGCAGCACGCTCTTGATCCCCAGCGCGAACAGCTCGCGCGTCTCGCGGAGGGCTTCATCGCGCGTTAGACGGTGCAGCCCCGGCATCGAAGCAATCGGTCCGGCATCCTCGCTACGCTCGGCGACGAAGAGCGGCGCGATCAATTGATCGACGCGCACGTGATGCTCGCGTACCAGGCTTCGCACCACTTCACTACGCCGCAACCGACGCGGACGGATCGCGATCACCGGCTTCTCACCGTTCCGCTCAGGCACCCGCGCGCGAGCGCGACCATTGCTTCAACCGAGGCCTCCTCGACCATCGCGTCGGGAACAAAGCCCGCAGCGCACGCCGCTTGGCGCGAGTGCGGACCCATCGCCGCAACCAGCGGGAGGCGCGGGATTTGGCGCAACCGTTCGAGATAGCGACCGGCAGCCGTGACGGAACCGCTCGAAGGGAAGATGAGCATGTCGGGAATGCCTTCGGCGGGGTCGGGCCCGTCATCTCCCGCGGCCAGCTCGATTACCTCGGCGCCCAGCTCGCGTAGCGCTCCCGCGATTCGGCTCGGCCGCTCTTGCGTCCGCGGGAGAAGCACGACGCGCCCGGCAAGCGGCAAGAGCAGGTCGGCTAGCCGAATTCCGAGCTGCCGTGCTTCCTCTAGGCTCTGTGCCCGTGCGCGCAGATGCGCTCGTTGCGGCGAGCGGCCGTCGCTGCCGAAAAATCCCTCGACGAGCAGACCGTCTTCGACGCTGCGCGCATAGATGCCGACCGGCACGCTGCAGCCTGCGCGAAGACGTTGCAAGGCTGCCCGTTCGCAGGTAATGCACAACTCGGTTTGCGCATCGTTTACGGCTGCGCGCAAGACGTCCGCGAGCCGATCTTCTCCCGCTCTCATTTCAATTGCCAGCGCGCCCTGCCCGACCGCCGGCACGAGAACGTCGGGCGAAAAGGGACGGAGGTAGGTCGCGGAGGCGCCGAGACGTTTCAATCCGGCCATCGCAAGAACGATTGCATCGTACTTCCCTTCACGCAGCTTTCGCAAACGCGTGTCGACATTGCCCCGAATTTCCTCGTAGCGCAGGTCGGGCCGAAGTTGCGCGAGAGCGACACGGCGGCGAGGGCTGGACGTGCCAACGAGCGCTCCGGGCGGCAGCGATTCGAAAGACTCATAGCGTTCGCTGCAATAGGCGTCGCGTGCATCTTCACGTTGCGAAACCGCGACGATCTGCATATCGTCAGGAAGCTCGCTCGGTAAATCCTTACATGAATGAACGGCGTAGTCCGCACGGCCTTCTCGCAAAGCGATTTCGAGTTCTTTGACGAACACGCCGGTGCCCAAGCGGTCGATCGGCCGATCGCGTACGATGTCGCCCGTCGTCTGGACTGTGACGATGGTGGTGGCGAGACCGCGTTCGGCCAACCGGGCAGCGACCGTGCGCGACTGCTCGATCGCCAGCGCGCTGGCGCGCGAAGCGCAGGTCAGTGCGCGCGTCTCCGGCGAGCGTTCCTTCTGGCGCAAGGCGGCGATGGCGGCATCGACTTCGTGCTCGGCTTGCGCGTCGTTCATCGAAGCGAGCGCCTCAATCGGAAGCGCGGCGAGCGATTGCAACACCTTCGCTCGTTCTCCAGAAGGCAGCACGCTATGCAGATAGAGCCGCATTTTTGCAACCGTCTCGGCTGCTCTGCCGTGTTGCGGCCCAATTGTTTTTGCCAGTTCGCGAATCAAGCGCTTCGAAAAGGCCGGAGCGCCGCCGCCCGAATCCACGCTAACCGTAACGTCGCCGGCCCGCAGGACGGCCGGCATGGTGAACGTCCCACGGCGGCCGTCGCTTGCGTCGCAGACGAAAACGTTTGCCGTGCGAGCATCCGAAACGACACGCGCGTTGACCGCATCGTCATTCGTCGCGGCGATAACCAGCGCCGCACCATCGAGGTCGCTCGATGTATACTTCCGTTGGGCATGCGTGCCGCCGCACGACGCTAACAGGGCACCGAGCGATGCATCGATGTCCGGCGCGACGACGACGATTGGAAATCCGGCAGCCGCGAGCGATTGGGCCTTTCGCAAGGCGACGCTGCCGCCGCCGACGATCACGGCGCGACGCCCGTTCGGGCGCAATGCGATGGGAAGCATGGGTTGTGCAAAAGAGTTCCGCACTCGACCGCCAAAAGCTTGCGGTCGAATGGAAAGGCCGGTTCGTGCGGCTTTTGTCGGTGCGAGCGTTGCGGCGCTGATCACGCTGCCCGGACTTGGCTCGGGCACGCTTTGGGATAACAGCGAGACCGCCTACGGCGAGGTCGCCCGTGAGATTCTTCTCACGCACAACTGGCTGGTCATGCACTTCAACGCGGTCCCCTATTTCGTCCAGCCGCCGCTCTACTTTTGGCTTGGCGGCGTCTTTGCATTCTTGTGGGGACCGACATCATTTGCGCTGCGCTTTCCATCGGCACTGGCGACGATTGTGTTGGGCGCGATGGTGGGATATGCGGTGGCACGGCAAGCGGGAACGCGCGTCGGTATTTACACCAGCGTGATCCTGTCGAGCTGCTTGATGCAGGCCGTGATCGGTCGGTTAGCAATTATGGATGCGCTTCTCGATCTCGCGGTCGCGCTAACGATCTTTTGGTGGTTTCGTGGGTTGCAGACCGGTCGCGACCGGTACTTCGTCTACGGTTGGCTGGCGGCCGGATTCGGCTTCCTCGCGAAAGGCCTCGTTGCTCCGGTCGTGCCGTTGCTCGTCATCATTCCATTCTTTTTTTGGAACCGCCGTTGCGAGCCGACACATCCGCCGAGCCCGCGTGCTTGGATCTTCAGTTTGGCGGCGTTCGCAGCGATCGCACTTCCGTGGCCCATTGCCCTCTACATGCGCTACGATGGTTTCTTTGTCCACCAACTCTTCGGCGTGTATACGATTGAGCGCTACACCGGCGTTATCGAAAACCAATCGGGCCCGATCTGGTATTACATACCGGTAATCTTCCTCGGGTTTTTTCCGTGGATTGCGTTTCTCCCAATGGCCATCGCGCACGCAATCGGCAAGCTTCGATCCCCGGAACGTACGGGCGCGAATGACCGCCTTATACGGCTTGCACTTCTGTGGAGCACCGTTCCCTTCGTTTTCTTCAGCTTTGCCGGCACAAAGCTGCCAAACTACTTGGCGTTGGAATTTCCGGCACTCGCCCTATTAACCGCGCTCTACTTCGACGCGGTCGTTCGGCGCGGCGGTGCGCGTTCGGCGGTCGTCTGCGCTTCGCTCGTTCCGCTCACGATTGGTCTGGTGGCGGCGGCTGCGACGGTGTTCATGCATGCCAACAAGCTTGGCGGCCTGGTGACGGACGTCGTTCCGGGTTTGATCGGACTCGGGGCCGCGATCTTTGCCGGATCGCTCTTAACGGCCGTCATGGTTTCTCGACCGTCGCTGGTAGGAGCAGCTCCGTATGCGCTGGGCGTTGCAATGCTCGTCGGGGTGGACGTTCTTACGATCGCCGTCTTGCCGCGCACGGATGCTGTGAAGCCGATTCCGCACTTGGCTGCGATCATCAACCGCGAGCGGCAGCCGTACGATACGGTCGCGATCCAAAACATCTCCGGCGGCAACGCCCTGCTGTTCTATACGCGTCCGAGCATCGACGTGCTGGCACCGCCGGATGGGGGCGATCCGTCGAGCGACGGTATCGATCCGCGCGTAGCCATCTGCGGTTCGCAACGGACGTGGCTCGTTGCGCCGGCGCAGCGACCGCCGTTCGATCCGACGTATGGTCGACGCCGGCGCTTGATCGCCGTCGACGAAAAGGCGGCGCTCTTCCTTTACGATGGGCCGCCGTGCTAGAGGTTCCTTTTACGCGGCGGAATGGCTAACGAAAGAATGACCACTGCGGGCAACACCACTTCAAGGCTCCATGGCCGTGTGAACGACGGCTCGCTCACCAGCGCGACGAACGGAAGCCAGAGCAGAAAGTACGCGAGCACGCGGCGCGCTCCGAGCGCGTAAGGAAAACCCCAAATCGCATACCACGATGCGGTATACGCGCCGATCATCGGGGCGAGCCAGACCGCGGTGCGGAGCCGGCGTAAGCCCGCAAATGCACTCACCATCATCGCCGCGGCAACGAGAATAGCGATCGCGTGCACGAAGGTCTCGAGGTGCGATCCGTAGACGTGCTGGCTCAGCGAACGCACGTAGGGCGCGCCTCCGCCGAGCCACGAAAACGCTAGCGCGGCGACGATCGCCGCGGCAGCCGCGGCAACTCGTGCCGGCATCGAGCGAATGCGTGCCAGAACCGGCAGCGAGATCAAAATGTACGGCACTTTGATCAGCGCTGCCATCGTGACGAGCGCCGCAGCAATCATCGGCGCAGCGGTGGCCACGATTGCTGCGCCAACGACGATCGTCACCGGAAGCAAATCGTTGTGCGCGTTGAGTACGAACTCGAAGTGAAGCGCTGGATTGAGCGCCACCAATGCGAGCATGCGCGTCGAAAGGCCGTAGGCACGCAACAGCAGCAGGAGCGCGACAAACAGCGCGACCGCAAACGCGCGCAGCGCGAAGAGCTTCAGAACGAGAGTCGGCACCGCTGACGTTATGAGCCGCACGACCGCAATCCAAAGCGGTCCGTACGTCGTCGGTACCATCGGCGCACCCCAGAACGCATTGATCGCGCCGAACTCCCCGGCAAAGCGCGCATGTGGCGGAGCGTACGCGCCCAGACCGAGCAATGCATTTCCGACGTACGCGTACAAATCGGCGTTGCTCAGCACCGGAGCGACGAACGAAAGCAGCAACATGACCGCGCACCCCGCATACACAAGCGTCGCGGAAATGCCGGTCCGTAGGAGCGCCAGCAACGCGTAACACTGTGCCAATCCCAATAACAGCAGGCTGACGATAATCAGCGTCTTTCCCGGTTGCCAAATGACGAGGGCGAACGGCCACGGCCCGGGCCGCGCAAGCAGCAACGTCAGTGCAATCTGCATCGCATAACTTGCTACCAAAAGGTAAACCCACAACGACGCGGGCCGTCGCTCCACCGGAATGCGCGCTTTGCGCAATCGCCCCAGTGCTTCAGCACCAACCAGCACTAAAGCAGCAAGGTAATAAACGGTAAATATCATGGGGTGGGACGAGAATTCACGCCTACCTCCAACCGATGGGCCGCTTCAAAAGCGCTCGTCGTAGCGGAGAAGCGGTCTTCAAACCGGTTTGCTGTACGCACGTGTGTGGGGCAGGGTCGCCGAGAAACTTCTGACTTTTTTGGCCTTCACACGGAGGTGAACTTCAACGCTTGCTGCGCCAAAAAAGCAGCCGAGCAGGAGCGCCACACGAGGTGCCGCAACGAGCGTTTTCGAGGCGACCCTGCCCCACACACGTGTGCATAAAGACGCTACGGTTTGTAGCCGGCGACCCGAGCGGTTGTCACCGCTGAGGCATGATTGTTTCCAAGCGAGCCGCGGATGTACGTGATGACGTCCGCAATGTCGCTGTTCGAGAGCGTGCCTTTCCAAGCCGGCATCTGCCCGTTGTACGTCTGGCCATTGATGCTGATCGTACCTTTGAGTCCGTGGAGGACGATGCCGATGACTTTGTTCGGATCGCCGGTGACGGTTGGATTGTTCGCGAGCGGCGGGAAGGCGCCCGGCAAACCCTGACCCGTTGCACCGTGACATGACGAGCAATTCGTTGAGAAGACCTTTGCGCCGTTAGCGTTCGCCGGTGCGGCGGCCGCGAGGGTTCCCGACGTGCCGCCGCTCGAGCTCGTCGTTGCCGCTTCCGCCTTGCCGAGAACGACCGATTCGGGGGGCGACGGCGGCGCCGCGGCTTGCTTTTGCAAGATCCCTATCTGCGCGTAAACGGACAGCCCCACAATCGCGATGACGATGATCGTCGTTGCCCACAGAATGCCTCCGCGCGATGAAAAACTGCGCGTCGTGCTGCGATCCAGCCACGGGAGGAGCAACACGACGATCAACGCGATCGTCGGTACGATGATCGCGGCAAGCAGCTCTGGAAAGGGTCCGTTCCCGAGGAAGATTGGGACAAGATTGAGCACGCCGAAGAGAAAGAGAAAATACCACGCCGGATACGGTACGAACATGCCGTTGGTGGGATCGGCTTTCATGTCGAGATACGGCGGCGCGACAAACGCGAGAAAGACGATGATGACGAAGACGATGAAGGAAAACGCGCCGTCCATGAACAGCTGATCGGGCCAGAAGCGCCCCGGTTTGAGCTTGCGCGGGTCGTCGGCAACCGGACCGGCCGATCCGTTGTGGCGGAAGATGGCCAGGTGCGCACCGACGAGTGCCACGAGCGCCGCCGGCATCAGCCACACGTGCAAGCCGAAGAACCGGTTGATCGTGTTCGTGCCCATGACGGTGCCGCCCTGAGCGGCGTATTGCAGCAGGGGGCCCGCGATCGGTGCCAGGCCGGTGATGTTCAAAGAGACTTGGGACGCGAAATACGCGTCCATGTCCCAAGGCAACAGATAGCCGGTAAGGCCGAGCACGAGCGTGATGAGCAGCAGAAGCACGCCCACGGCCCATTGGAGTTCGCGAGGCGCTTTGTAAGCGCCAAAAATCAGCACTTGCAGCAGGTGCAAGAAGACAAGCGCAATCATCGCCGATGCGCCCCAATAGTGGACCGACAACAGAAAGTGCGTCCATGGGTTGAGGTAGATTGCGCGCGTTGATTCCCACGCCGTCGCAGCCGACGGTGCGTAGAAAAACGTCAGGAAAATTCCGGTCGTGATCTGCACGATCATCGCAAAGAGCGTCGCACTTCCGAAGACGTACCAATAACTCGCTCCTCCGGGAACGTCCTCGGTGAGGAACTCCTGCGTCAGCGAAATGAAGCCGGTGCGTTTCTCGATCCAGTTGAGCATGCTGCGCGAAACCGTCCTTACGACTGATACGAGAGGATGACGCGATTGGGAACCGACGATTGGTAGCGAATCCACATGACTTCCGCCGTGCCGCTCTGCTCGCGCAACGGCAACGGATCCATTCCTCGCGGGGCCGGTCCGGCGAGATGTTCGCCGTCGATATTAAACTGCGAGCCGTGGCACGGGCACTGGAACCGCTTCGCGTCTCCGCTCCAGATGGGCCGGCATCCCAAATGCGGGCAGATCGGGCTGAGGATCACGAAGCCCAGGCTGACGACGTCGTACGTGCCGTCGGCGTACGGAAGCTTCGGGGAAAGGTCGGGACGTGCCGCTGCGAACTTCGCCGGCTCGACCTTGATGCCCCAAACGTAGTCGCCGAAGGGCTGTTCGGGAAGATACGAGTCCTTCGTTTTCATCGTGAACTCGAGTTTGACCGGCGTGTCAGTCGCCTTTTGCAGCGATTCCCATTCTTGCGCAGTGAGCGGCGACCACGTGCCCTTGCTTCCGCCGCCGGTAGGAATCAAGGATCCGACGATTGGAATCGCGAGCACGACGCCGATGATACCGCCGATGGTTATGGCCGCATTCGCCATGAACTTGCGACGAGTAACGTCCTCCGAGGTCTCAGGCATATCGTATGCCGTCAGAATTTTTCGTTGAGCGCCTTCTGAGACGCCGCCCGTCATCTGGTTCGACAAGAATCGCTCCTCCTGCGAGCCCTTTTTACTCGCCCGCGCTCTAAACCTTGTAGCTGTGTAGTCCGGAAATCCACAGGTTCACGCCAAAGTAGCAAAAGAGTATTGATAAAAAGCCCAGCACGCTCACCCAATTCGTGCGCAGCCCGCGCCACGCGTGACGCGTGTGCAAGTGCATGTACGCAAGGTAGACGATCCACGAAAAGAGCGCAGCGGTTTCCTTCGGATCCCATTGCCAATAGGCGCCCCACGATTCTTTGGCCCACATCGCACCGGTGATGATGCCGATTGAGATGAGCGGCAAACCGATGGCAACGGCGCGGTAGACGATTGTATCGAGTTGCGCTAGGCTCGGCAGCGTCGCCAGCCACTGTGCGACCGAATTGCCGCTCGCAGCGGCAGTTGTAATTGCGGGCGTGTCACGCAAGACGCTCTCGGAGAAATCGATGCCGACCGCGTCGGCGACAGCACTGTAAAAAGGATTGGACGCGACCTGGCCCGCTGCAACGGTCGAACCGAGATCGGATCCAACAGCCGCGAGAGTCCGCTTGCCTTCAAAACTGCGTTCGGCGTAGTATTTCAATAAGTAGATGCACGAAAAGACAAACGACACCATGAACGCGGCGTAGGATGAAACGACGAGCGGCACGTGGATCTTCGCCCAGTACGATTGCAGCGACGGAACCGGCGGCATCGTTCCTTCATTCCACGTCACGCCATACGCCAGGAACAGCGCCGCCAGCGCCATGACGAAACCGCCTGCGTACCAGGCTTTGTAGCGAAACGCAAAGCCGAGAAAAATTGCGACGGCCATTGCCGCGAAGAGCGAAAGGGAGCCGTACAAGTTCAGCAGCGGCCAAATACCGGTCAGCGCGAAGCGGGCGATCAACTGCGCAAACTGAGCGCAGCAGCCCAGCACGGCCAGGGGCGCACCGAACGTGCACAGCCAGGGGGCGCGCGAGAAGAAGTAACCTAATAGCGCCAGCGCCGCCAACACGTAGCAGCTCAAGGCAGTGACCATCAGGACTTCATCGAGCGGCATCATTTCCTAGTCTCCCCTTCAACGCTACCACGAGGCGCGAAAACTCGTTCTCGAAAACGTCGTAACCTTTGACGGTTGTCGCCGCGACCCCGACGCGTGAGCGACCTTCGTCGGCCTCGTCGACACGCACGAAGAGGCGAGCCGGAAGCAAGTAGAACGAGATGATAAGCCCGGTCAAGAGCACGAAGGCACCGATGCCGACCAGCGGTATTCCGGGATCGTAACGGTATTGAAGGCCGCTGTAGAGGACGTACCGCTGCGGCGTCAGGCGCCAGCCGCCGCCAAGATCGATCGGCGCACGCAACGGCGTAAGGACTTCGCCCAGCGAGCTGCCGGCTTGCGTGACCTCGACAATGACGCCCGGATCGTTGACCCGCGGATCCGCCGAGGGCAGACCGGACGCGGCATCGACGGTTGGAACGAATCGCTCGTAGACGACGCTTCGTTGTGTCCCGGGGATGTCGAACGAATCACCCTCCAACAGCGTGCGCTCGAAGTGTGGGCCCGCGATCTTGCCCTCGTGCGCCAACGCAAAGCGCATTCCGAAGCCGTAGCTGGACTGGTAGTAGAGCGTGCCGTCCACATCGATCGGATGATTCACGCGGATGATCTCGTGTTTAGCGACAGCGTCGTTTCCTGTGACCGTAACGGAGGAGACGTAATCGATCGGCTGATAGACCATGCCGCTCTTGGTCATGATCGGCTCGATCTTATAGGTGAAGCGATCGAGGCGAATGACGGCATGCGTCTGTGGTATGGTTACGGCCTTTCCGGTGAGTACGGCAGTTTCACCCGAAAATCCGCGCGCCCAGTAAATCGTGGTTCCAAGCGCTATGATGACGAATCCCAGATGAGCGATCAGAACGCCGCGTCGGGCCCAGTTATGCTTGTCTGCAAACGTCCACTCGACTCCGTCGAAAATGCGTTCGCGCGCCAGCCAGCCGCTGGATGCAAACGTTTGAGCGATCCGCGCGCGTATCTCAACGGGATTGCCCGCGGTTTCAAATGAAGCGTGCAGTGGGATGCGGTCTATTTTGACCGGCCGCAACGCGGGAAGGCGTGCGGGGATCACGCGCTTGAACGTGCAGACCGCAAGCGAGAGCAGAATCAATCCGATGATGCCCACATACCACGGCGAATGATAGATGTTGTCGAAGTTCAAACGCAGGATCGCTCGCGCGATCGGCGCCGCGTACTCGTCGAAATACGTAGACGGGTCCTTTCCCTGATCCACGACGACGCCAACCAGCGTTAGGAGGCCCCAAACGACGAAGAGCGATACGGCAAAGAGCACGTTGCCGAAGGTCCGCACGAAATCGGCGTACAGCGCACGCACCGCGCCCGCCGCGGAGACGGTTACGTCCGTTGCCACGTTCGACCGAGCAGAAGTATCATCCAAATGGAGATTTCGTACAGCACGTACATCGGCAACGCGAGAAGCGCCATCGTGAGCGGATTGCCGTCGGGTGCTGCCAGGCCGCCGGCGATGAAGAATCCGAAGAGCGCGTGGCGCCGATAGTGCGCGAGCGATTTCGCGTTAACGATCCCTAGCCGTGCCAAGCCGATCAGCACGATCGGCGTTTGAAAGATGATCGCAAACAATGCCAGAAGGATGATGACGAAGTTGAGGGTCGACGCAACGCCGAACGTCGGCTCCGCGACAGCATTCGTAATGTTCAGCAGTGCCGATACCACCCTCGGAATGACGACGAAGTGCGCGAAGGCCAACCCGGTAAGGGCGAGCAGCATCGACGGAATGATGAATGCGTAGACGAGGCGGCGCGTGCGCGGATGAATCGCCGGCACGACGAAAAGCCATAACTGCTGCAGCAGAATTGGCAATCCCAAAACGATTCCACCGACGACCGAAAACTTAAACTCGGTAAAGATGACGTCGGCGGGCCCGAACGCGTGCAGCTGGATGCCGTGGAAATAGGCGTTCATCATCCAACGAATGGCAAACTGCGAAGGCCAGAACAGCGCGATCGCGATGACGCCGACGGTCGAAAGTGAAATCAGCAGACGTGTACGAAGCTCGCGTAAGTGCTCCGTAAACGGCATCTCTTTGTGATCCCACGCCGTTTCTTCGACCTGGTTTTCCCGCTCGACTAGCAAGTTCGTGTCACCCCGAGCTTGCTAAGCGCATGGATGCGCCAGTGCCGACTCAGCACAGGATGGGCGCTGGAGTCGGCGCGAAGGGTGGCGAAAAGCTAAAGGGGCGAGTCGTCCTTCGACTGCGCTCGCTCCGTTCGCTTCGCTCAGGATGACACATCGCTACTTCGTTCTGCCGAAAAAGTCAGACGTTTCTCAGCAGCCCATCGGCAGCTCCACTACGAACTCTGCGTTCCTTTTCCGGGGGTTGGTGGAGGCACGGATTCACCCGAGATAGAGCCCGATTCGACGTTGTCCATGACGTCGGTGTGCTGTTCTTGCGCGCGCAGGCGAGCCTGTTCGCGCGCCTTGGCCGCAGCCTCGTCGGCCTCCGCTTGGCCCATCATGAATTCTTTTTTTGCCTGGCCTGCGCTGCGCGCGAGCTTCGGCAGCTTCTCCGCGCCGAACAGCAGCGCGCCGACGACGAGGATGCCGATGATGATCGGCGCATCGATGAATGCCAGAAGCGGGTGAATGGCCATGGTGTTCTCCTTACATCTACTCGGTGAGCAGCGCGTCGGCGAGCTGCATCAGCTCTTCCTTCGGCGTAACGTCGCCGATAGGCTCCAAAGCCGACTTTGCCCGTTCGACAAACGTCGCGATGTGGGCAAAGGTCGCCGTTAGGCCGCCCTCACGGCCGATGTCGCGCGCGATCGACGGGATTGCGTCGTTTGCGGCACCGTCGTAAAAGTGTTCGACGTCTTCTCGAAACGTGCCGTTGCCGCGCGCGAGCGCCTCGATGAGCGGTAGGGTCACCTTGCGCTCGGTCAAGTCGTTGCCGACCGGTTTGCCGAGCGAGCGTTCGTCCGCGTAAATGTCAAGCAGATCGTCCTTCATCTGAAATGCGACGCCGAAGAAATCACCGAACGCGCGTAATCCCTCGATCTGTCGGGGGTTGCCTCCGCCGACAATCGCACCGCACTGCGCAGACGCCGCAAAGAGCGAAGCCGTCTTCTTGCGTGCGATCTCGACGTACGCATCGAACGTTAAACCGAGATCGCCGGTGGCTTGGAGTTGCAGAACTTCGCCGTCGCAGATATCGGCGAGCGTCGCGGAGAGCACGTTAGGGATCGGATGCGGATAGTTCGAGGTGAGATTTTTGAAGATCCAGGCAAAGAGGTAATCGCCGGCAAGCACGCTCACGCGATTCCCATAATCGACCGCCGTGGCGTTCACGCCGCGGCGGGTCTGTGCGTTGTCGACGACGTCGTCGTGAATGAGCGTCGCGACGTGAATGAGCTCCATGTACGCAGCCAAGGGCAAGTGATCGACGGCGCTTCCGCCGCACGCTTCCGCGGCGAGCAGGGTAATCCGCGGGCGCAGGCGTTTGCCGCCGGCGTGCAACATGCGTTTGACGGCTTCGGTAATGATCGCGCTGTCGGTCGAAAACGTCGAGCGGAAGAACGTCTCAACGAGCGCGTGAAGGTCCTCGTCCACCCGGCCGTGCTGCGAATTGAGGATCACGGTTTCGCCCCGTAATGTATGGCGATCGCACCGCCCATCAAGCCGCGATATCCGGCATCTGCGAATCCTGCGCGTGAGAAGCGATCGCGCAGTTCAATCGCGCCGGGATGATGCGTGAGCGAGCTCGGAAGATAGGCGTAGGCTTGACGCGATCCGCCGACGAGGCCGCCGACGAGCGGCACGACACCGTAAAAATACGCATCGAAAGCGCGCTTCCACAGCCGGTTCGGCGCTTTGCTCACGTCGAGATTCACGAAACGCGCTCCGGACCGTAGCACTCTGAGAATTTCGCGCAAGACCCCGTCGACGTCGACGACGTTGCGTAACGAAAAGCCCATCGTGGCGCCATCGAAGCTGTCGGCATCGAACGGCAGCGCGAGCACGTCGGCTTCGACGAACGCGAACTTGCGTCGCGCCGCCGTGCGTGCGCGGTCGCGTGCGCGCGCGAGCATGGGTTCGCAGAAGTCGACGCCGGTGACCTCGCATTGCGGGTCGGAGCGCAGCAAATGAAAGACCAAATCGCCCGTGCCGCAGCACAGGTCGACGATTCTGCCCCCGCGAGGAGCGTCGAGCAGCGCGATTGCCCGCCGTCGCCAAAGCTCGTCTAAGCCGGCCGTCAAGACGCGGTTGGTGAGATCGTAACGAGGGGCGATTCGGGCGAACATCTCGCGCACGAACGCACCCTTTCCAGCGCCTTGCTGCGGGAGGACAGGGGTCTCTGTCATGTGCTCGGAGCTTACGACACTTGCGGCTAGGTATCTTTGTCGGGATTGCTTGCCTCGACGTTGCGGCTCAGCTCGACGCAGGACGTGCTCTTAGCGCTGCGGCACGCGCGAACGATCGAAGCCGAGGCGTACACGATGCACGGCCGCGTCCTTGTAGCCTTGGAAGAGGCGGCCCAGCGTGGCGCTCGCGTGACCGTTCATTTGGAAGCGCAGCCGTTCGACAACCCGCGGTTGGCACGGGAAAACCGCCGCGTGGTCAGCGCATTACGCGCCGCCGACGCCGACGCGACGCTCGGTCATCAGCTGCACGCGAAGAAAATTTCTGCCGATGGCTCGTTGTTCTTCGACGACCAAAACTGGGGCATGCACGACTTGGTGCTGCGCGACGACGAGCCTTCCGACGTCAACACCATTCCCATGTGTAAGAATGAAGCGCTTGCCCAAGAAGCCGCGCTCCTGCGTGAAGCCGGCAATGGCGACGCAATCGTTCAAACGAATCATTTAGCTGTTGCAATTCGGTGTGGTCGGCGCTTGAAGCGCTCGCCCGCGCAGGGAAGCGACCGCGCCTGCTCGTCAACGAGCGCGACTTACATGCAAATCCCAAGGAGCGGGCGACACTTCGAGCGCTCGTCGCGCAGGGCGTCGAGGTGCGGGTGTGCTCGTTTTCTGAAAAGCTTGCGCTCGCCGGCACGCGCGCGTGGATCGGCTCCGCCAATGCAACCGTCGCGTTTGGCGAGAGCAACATGACCGATTGGGGCGTGCGCACGAGCGATCCCGTCATCGTCGCCGCGGTCCGTGCGCGCATCGAAGCGCACTGGTCTTCCGCTAAAACGTTCCAAACAAATTAATTGCGTTGCGGTCGGTCGTCGCAACGACGTCGTCGAGACGAACGCCGAGCACTTCACCGAGCTTCGTGGCCGTATGTTTGACGAAGGCCGGCTCGTTACGCCGGCCGCGCACCGGAACGGGCGCGAGATACGGACAATCC
This sequence comes from Vulcanimicrobiota bacterium, assembly GCA_963752765.1. Classification (GTDB taxonomy): domain Bacteria; phylum Vulcanimicrobiota; class Vulcanimicrobiia; order Vulcanimicrobiales; family Vulcanimicrobiaceae; genus JAFAHZ01. The sequence goes on along the minus strand of CAVVZD010000001.1, from coordinate 439,332 downwards.
GTCTCGAGCACGATCGCATCGAGCCCGACTTCTTTGACGGCGTCGCGCAAGGGCTGCGCGTTGGCAAACGTCACTACGCCGCCGATGCCGAGCAGCACGCCGAACTCGTTTACCAACATGCGTGCCTGCGCAGCGTTGCCGGTAAAGCAATGAACGACGCTTCGCATCTGCGCGCGATCGTACTCGTCACGTAGGATTGCAACGAAATCCTCAAATGCGTCGCGTTGGTGAAAGATGACGGGAAGCTTGCGCTCGCGCGCGATGCGAAGCTGCTTGCGCAGAACGTCCGCTTGGGCATCACGCGGGCTATGGTCGTAGTAGTAGTCCAGTCCGGTCTCACCGATGGCGACGACGCGGTCCTCGGCGAGCAACGGATTGAACGCTTCGGCGAGGTCGGCGGGAGCGTCTTTTGCCTCGTGCGGATGAACGCCGACCGACGCCCGCAAGCGCAAGCGCTGGGCAACCGCAATCGCCCGTTCTGAGTCTTCGAGGTCGCAGCCGATGGTGAGCAGTCCGGTCACACCGGCGTCGCGTGCCCTCGTAACCGCCGCTTCACGGTCGGTATCGAATTGGTGGTCGTGCAGGTGACAGTGAGTGTCGATCAAGCCGTTTCGGCAACGCCTTCAACGATGCGATTGCGTCCGCTGCGCTTTGCTTCGTAGAGTGCGGCATCGGCGCGCGCCACTAACGTTTCGGGCGTATCGCCGATTGTGGCCATCGCCGCACCTAAGCTCGCCGTGACGGGCTCGCCGTTGGCGTGCCGCAATCCGCTGCGCGCGATGCACAGGCGCAACCGTTCGCCAAGCATCATCGCCGATTCGGAGGTCGCTCCAGGGAGCACGATGAGAAACTCTTCGCCCCCAATCCGCCCGACCGAATCGCCGGCGCGAACGGATTCGGAGGCAATCTCGGCGACGCGTTTCAGACAGGCGTCGCCGGTTGCGTGCCCGAGCTGATCGTTGATCTGTTTGAAGTGATCGAGATCGAGCAGCAGCACGGCGCCGTGGCGCACGACGTTGTCGAGCACGGCACGCAAGCGCTCGAAAATTGCCGCTCGGTTTTTTAGACCGGTCAGCGCATCCGTCGTCGCCGCGCTTTGCTGGGCGGCAATGGAGCGGATGTCGCGCAATAGCGGTGCGATCTCGCGCGCAGCCAGCAGGTACTGTCGTTGCGCTGGTTCCGGAATCGGATCGCCCGCGCGGCGTACCAGCAAAGCGCCGAGCAACGCGCCGCCGTCGCTCAGCCGAATGGCAAAGGCATGCATCGTGGTCTGATCGTCTTGGAGCATCACCGACGGCATGCCCGCAAACTTCAACCGCGACAGCGTTCGGCGGCGCAGCTCGGCATCGGCAGCGGTGAGCGGCTGCCCAAGCGATGCGACGACTTTCCAGTGTTCGACCGCTGTCGCACTGGCCGCAACGATGGCAATCGTTTCGTCAGTGAGCGTGCCATGGACGGAATCGAGAATCGCGTTGATCTGTGGCAGCGGATCGCGCGCGCCGAGCATGGCTTGCACCGCGTCGCGCACTAAACGCAGGCGATGGAGCTCAACGCCTTGGTTGTCGATGCGGCGCATGAGCAGCGCATAACTCACAATCGGCAGCCACAGCGCGATCAGGCTCGCCGGTGCGCCTTTTGGAAAGAGGCGCACGATGACGTAACTCCACGCGACCGTTACTGCAAGTCCGGACCAGAACCGCCGATCGCGCGCGAAACGCTCGCCGACGACACCGATCGGGAGGTTCGTGCGCAACGCGACAAAGAGAATCGAGCCCGCACCGGTGACGGAGAGCATCGCACAGAGAGCAAAGACGACGAACCAAATGCCGCCCGCGAGCGTGGGTGCCAGCGCCAGCTGCACGAGCTGCGCACGCGCTGGGGCCAGCGCGAGAATGAGCAGCGCACGCACCGCTCCCTGACGCAACAGATCGAGACGGCCGGGCGCGGGCCGCACAACTGCGGCCAGCGTGAAACCGCCCAATGCCGCCACTGCTGCCGTCTCGGGATTCACCAACGCGAAAAGCGCAATCTCCACGGGCGCATCTTCGAAGAGTGCCTCCGCCGCGAAATCTCCGCGGCGCAAACGCAATCCGCGCACCGGTAGACCGTTGACGGCAATCACCGCGATGACGATCGCTCCTGCGACGGCGAGCATAGCGTTGGTCAGCGTCCACAGATGATGCGTCAAGGGCAATGCGATCGCGAGGCTCGCTGCCGCAACCGCGAACAGCGCGATGCTTGCCATGGAATGAATCGCGTGCCGTCGCTGCGTGGTCACGCCGAAGCGAACTCGATCCGCGGAAAGAGCGCGGTTCCGCCGTTGGTCACGGTTCCCGCAGGCAAACCACCCCAACGATTCAATGCCGTCGACCAATCGGCCGAAATCGAATCGCTCGCCCCAAGCTGACGCCACATCTCTTCCATGCGCTCGGGCATGAACGGATGCAGCAGCATTGCCAGCCAGCGCAGCCCTTCGCAAAGATCGTAGAGGAGCGCATCAAGTTCTTCGTCGCGCCCTTCTTTGCGCAGGACCCATGGTTTGCGTTCGTCGATGGAGCGATTGAGTGCGGTGACGAGTTCCCACGCGCTCTCCAGCGCATCGCGAAGGCGCAGGTCGAAAATTTGCGAGCGAACGGTGGCCGGCAGCGCGGCAAAGCGGCTCGAAAATTCGCTGCCGTCAGCGTGAGATTTTGGAACGACTCGATCGCGATATTTCTCAACCATTGAAAGCGTTCGTTGCAGCAGATTGCCTAAATCGTTGCCGAGATCGCCATTGTGACGTTGCGCGATTTTCGTTTCCGAATAGGAGAAGTCGCTGCCGAAGGGTGCTTCGCGGAGCAAGAAATAGCGCAGTGAATCGGCGCCAAACTGCTTCGCCAGCGCAAAGGGATCGACGGCATTACCGAGGCTCTTGCCGATTTTTTGCCCTTCGACGGTGATCCAGCCGTGGGCGAAAACGAGCTCCGGCGCCGCTTCGCCGATCGACCAGAGCAGGGCCGGCCAAATGATCGTGTGAAAGCGCGCGATCTCTTTACCGACGAGCTGCACCGACGCGGGCCAAAACGTCGCAAACTTGGGATCGTCCGGCCAGCCCAGCGCGGTGATGTAGTTCAGCAACGCGTCGAACCAGACGTAGATCACGCCGCCGCCGCCCGGAATCGGCACGCCCCACTCGAGGTTGGTGCGTGAGATGGAGAGATCGTCCAATCCCACCTCGAGCAGCGCCATCATTTCATTATAAACGCTCTTCGGGCGAACCCACTGAGGATGCGTACGAAAATGTTCGATGAGCCGGTCGCGATATTTCGAGAGACGAAAGAACCAGTCGTTCTCCGAGATCCACTGCACTTCGCGGCCGCAGGTCGGGCAACGCCCGTTGACGAGTTTCGATTCCAGCCAGAACGTCTCGTCCTGGACGCAGTACCAGCCCTGGTACTCACCGAGGTAGACGTCGCCGTTTTCGCGCAGCCGCTCGAAAATGGCTTGAACGCGCCGCTCGTGCCGCGGTTGGGTGGTGCGGATGAAATCGTCGTAGGAGACGTGATAGGCGGCGAAGAGTTCTTTCCAGCGTGGGACGAGGTCGTCGGACCATTCTTGCGGCGTCTTACCGTGCTCGGCGGCGGCGTTGGCGACCTTCTGCCCGTGTTCGTCGGTGCCGGTGAGGAAGAACGTTTGTCCACACGTGCGCGCGGTCCGCGCCAGCACGTCGGCAACGACCGTCGTATAGGCGTGGCCAATGTGCGGCTCGCCGCTGATGTAGTAAATCGGCGTGGTTACGTAAAACGGGCGATTCATCAGCTCTCTGCTGATGCGCGTTTGCGCCGGCTAGCGCGAGCGTAGAGTTTTTGACGATCGCCGCGGCCTTGACGCGAGAGCGCTCGGGCGACATCCCCGACCCGCTCGCCGCGCGCGAGGAGCGCGTCGATCTCGGCATCGCTTGCGCTATCGGCAGCTGGAGCGATCGCGTACGGCGCGATCGCAAAGGCGATTTCGCCGCGGACGGGTTGCTCGAGGCGCCGCGCAACCTCGGCGGGAATGCCATGGAGCTGCTGCTCGTGCCGTTTGCTCAGCTCGCGCACGAGGAAGACGCGTGCGTCCGGGGCGAGCGCGGCGAGATCGTTCAGTGCGGCCTCAATGCGCGTGGGCGACTCATACCAAATGGTGGTTGCTTGCGCCCGCAGCGCTTCCTCGAACTGGCGGCGGCGCGCTCCCGCCTTCGGGTGGACGAAGCCTTCGAAGACGAACCGGCGTAACGGAAAGCCCGCCAGGACGGCCACGGCGAACGCGGCGCTCGGCCCGGGCAACACCTCGACCGGGACGTTTGCCTCGCGGGCCGCTGCGACGAGCTCGGTTCCGGGGTCGGAGATGCCCGGCATGCCGGCGTCGCTGGTCACGGCGACCTGCCCGACCCGGGCTCGTTCGAGAATTGCGCCGGTCACCGCGGCCGCGTTCTGCTCGCGATAGCTCCAGATCTCCCGCCCGCGAATGCCGAGCGCCGACAGGAGCTTGCGCGCCACGCGGGTGTCCTCCGCGACGATGAGCTCGGCCTCGCGCAGGACGTCGAGCGCGCGCAGCGTGACGTCGCGCAAGTTGCCCAGCGGCGTTGGAACGAAGATGAGGGGCATCGCCGACTTCCTTTGCTGCTAGGCTCGCCCGCGCCTCGGTCCGAAAACTATAGGAAAGATGACGCATAAGGTCGACGTCGAGCGCGTTCCGGCGGGGGCAACGGTCGAGCTCTACATCTCACCCTCGTGTCCCTATTGCGCCCAAGCGATGGCGCATTACGACCGCGTGGGCACGCCATACGTCGTGCACGACGCGCAGAACGACCGTGCTCAGCGCGAGCGCATGTTCGCCTACACGGGCAGCAATCCGACGGTGCCGGCGATCGTGATCGACGGCACGTACGTCCAATCCGGCTGGGGTTCACCGCCACGCGGCTGAACCGTTCACTGAAGCGCACCGGTCGGTGAGCGTCGAGAATAGTCACCTGCCCGTTCCCGTCCACGCGGCGGCGTTGGTCATGCGGGAGCTGCCGGCATCGAGCCTGCTGGTAGAGGGGAACGGCTCTCGGCTTGGGGGAGAGCTGCGCCGGCTGCGCGGGTGGCGCGCCCGCTACAGCTTAACGCTCGGCAATGACTCGCCGCTGCACCTCATGGTGACGCTGCGCATCCGGCGCGGTGACATGGAACGGCGGCTTCCGCCGGGGGAGTTTTGGATCGACCCGCACGCGCACGCGGACTTGACCCTCGACGTCCCTACCCGTCTCGCATACGCCGGCGGATCGCTCGTCGTGCGGCTGGTCAACGCGCAGATTCACGAGCTCGTGGCGCCGCTGCCCGGCCCGGCCGGAATTATCGGTGCGCTCGTCGGCGGTTTCGCGGTGGCGGGCGTGGCGGCGGCGTTTATCTTCGCGCAGCCGCGCATCGACGTGTTTGCCGTTCCGCCGATCGGCGTCGCGAACTCGCTGTTGCGCGTTCCGTATCGGACCGGCGGCGCCGGCGTTTCATCGTATGCGCTCATCGACGATCGCGGCGTCACGCTGCGTTCGGCGAAGCTGAAGCGGCGCGAAGGTACGCTGGCGTTTACGCTTCCGGCCGCACAACGCACGCAAACGTACATCGTGCAGCTGCGCGATGAGGGTGCGCTCGGCCGAGCCGAACGCGCCGAACCGGTAACGGCATTGCCGGAACCAGCGCCGCCGATGACCGGCGCGTCGGGCGCGCTGATCGATTCGCTCGCGATCGATTCGTGGCAGATTCCCGATGGCGGCAGCGTGACGGTGCGCTATCGAACCAGCGCCACGAGCGGCACTGTCGCCATCAAGGACGCGCAAGACACGGTGTGGGCGCAAACAAAGATTTCGCGCGACGGTATTAGCGTTTTACCGCTGCCGCACTTCGGTCACGACAAAGAACTGCGCGTTGCGCTCTCGGTTTCGCGCGGCGATCTTCACGCGTTGTCGTCACTGGGATTGCAAGTCGTTGCGCCCGCAGCACATCCCGCTGCAGCGCAAGCCGTAGCCGCTCAAGCCCTGAAGCCGGTCGTTACGAATGCAAGCGCGCAAAGCGATCCGGTCGAGCCGGTCCCACCGCCGGCGGTGCGTCAATCGGTAACGGTGCAGGGCAGCGATGCCAGCGGCTATACCGTGCACACGACGATCGCCGCCGGCGCTACCAACGTCCGAATTGCGCTGGAAACCAACGACGGAAGAACGCTCGCATCGGAGTTCGTGCCGGACGGCGCGACGACCGCGAGCATCGATGCGCCGGCGGGAACGCACGGGCGCATCGTTCTGATTTCAACCTACGATCGTGGGCAAGGTCAAGAGTCGACCGTTAAGACGATCGACGTTCCGTAGCCCGAAAAGGCGTCAGCAGTTGCTGCTGATCGGAATGTACGTCGGCGAGGGTATCGGTTCGGGGAATGGAATCGGGGTCGTCGCGGGCGAGGTCGTTTGCGGCGTGGGAGCAACCGAGGCGGCGATCGACGACTGCAACCCCGCAAAACAGTTCAACGTCGTTCCCAAATCGGCCGGCTTCATGAAATTAAGGGCGGCGGCCGCGGGGAGCTTCGTCGCGCCGCCGAACAAGGGCCGCAAAAACATCGGTACTCTCACGTTGGTGGTGATTTGCGGAATGTTGGAGAGGACGAGCGACGGATTCGTCAGCGTGACGCCGGCAACGGTTTGATAGCTGCCTTCCGCAGTGTTCCCGCCGTTGGCGCACTGGGTCGTCGGCGGCGCCGGAGAACTCAACCAGTACGGCGCCATCGTCGGCCCGGGATAGCTGTTGCTGTTCGTGAGCGCATCGGTGCTCGGCGGATTGCAGGTTCCCGACGGGAGCGGCGTGGGCGAGTTGCCTACGCCCAAGCTGTTGTACATGACGTACATCGAGTATTGCTCGAAGGGGTCGGTGTCATTGGCAACCAACCCGCTGTAGCGAAGCGCGCTCTGAACCCGTTCGGCCTGCAGGCCGTATTGTGCCGCCCACATGATGGCCCAGAGCGTAAGCAGCCCCAGCGGAAGAAAGAGGATCGATTCGGCGATCGCCTGCGCGCGGCTATATCTCCTCATGAGCTCCACGCCTCGGTTTGACAGTTCGCCGTGGTCGGCGTGAAGGTGCCGTTGTAGGGTGGCACCGGCAGTGCACTCCAGAACCCCGTGTCGAGGGAAAACTCATCCTGAGCGACGGCTGCGGTGTAACCGCCCGGATGGCCCGGGCCACCGGTTGTGTGGGCCATCCAGCTGTTCCCGCACTGAAAGTGCACCGCATACCAGTCGTATGCGCCGCTGCCGTTGTTACAAAAATTCGAGCCGCTGCTGCCGGACGCACAGCATGACGGCGCGGTGCCGCCCGCGTCTTCGGGGAACTCGTTCTGCTGGAACGGCAGATTTTGGTTGTTTGGATTGGTGAGTTTGCCCGGATTGATCCACTCTTGCTCGACCATTGCGCTGGTCGCGGCAGCGCGTCCGATGGCATAGTACGATAAGCCGTTGAGCTTGAAGAACGACCCGACCAGCGGGTCGATCTTGGCACAGGTGTCGACCTCGACTTCCAGGGGTGAAAGATCGCTGCTGCTGCAGTTGAAGCCGCTTGGTAGCGTCGAGCTTCCGCCCACTTCGTCGCCGTAGGTGTCGTTGGTTACGCCTGACAACGCTCCTTGAGCGCTACAGCGCGGGGCCGGAGACGCTACGGTGTAGGTCAGGGCGCAGTCGGCCTGCGTAGCGCCGCTTCCGCTACAGTTCGTTTGGTTGTATCCCTTTGCGATTTGCTCCATGTCGGTCTGCTGCTCGCTAGAGGTATACTCCGTAAGCGCGGCCATGTTCTGCACGTCTTGCGAGTAGCGCGCGACGTCGGCGATGTAATTGGCGCGCAGGCTATTGTAAACGAGATCACAACTGGTGCCGGCCTGGTGGGCTCCCGTGCCGCAGCCTCCCGTGCCCTGCATCACGCTCAAGAGCGCGGTCATCGTTTTGCGGATGCGCCACTCTTCGACGGCCGCGGCATGCAACTGCATCAACATCTTGTCGTAGTGCTGGCTCTGCACGCTGACGAGGCTCTGCGCGACCGCGTCGGCGGCGTTCTGCGCGCGGATCTGCCAGCGCAGCGCGTTGGCATAGTCGAAGATCATCAGCGTGAGCATGAGCGACGTGAGCAGGCCGAAGGCCCATACCGGAAGCGTTTGTCCGCGTTGTCCGTTCATCGCCTAATACCCCGGCTCGCCTTGAGACGTGCATCCCACGAGCGGGCTGAAATTATTCGCGGCATCGAGATTGCCGTCGTTGTTGGGCTGGTCCCACTGAAAGACGAGCGCAAACGACGCGCCGTCAGCCGTCGTTACCGTGGGCGTTGCGCTCCACTGATACGGCCCGATCGCAGCGCCGGCGGAATCGATGGTAACTTTGGCGTCGGGCGTACCGGACGTATTCCGGAAGTAGGTCTGGCCGATGTTAAAATTATTGCCCATCGACTTGACGCCTTGTTCGTACATCGCAAGTTCGTCGTAGTAATCCATCGCAATGGAACTCCAGGGCGTTCCCGCGGGGCCTAGTGTTCCGGAGCTACGAGCCATCTGGCCGGTTGTTTGGAAAGCGTTCTGAAATTGATTCACTACCGTGCTCGTGCCGGTGGCATTCGGGATTGGCGGAAACGCCTGGACGAGGTCGGCGTAGACGCGCTGGTGGCAGGCCATCGCCTGGAAGACCTGATTGAGCCCGACCCCCGAGGTATTCGCTCCATAGTTATTGTTGTTGAGGTACTCTCCCAAGCCGAGGTACCAAGGCGTCGGGCCTCCGCACGTGTCGCTGTTCGTATAATGCCCGCCGGCCCATGGGTCGGAGCAAAAGTACTGATTCACCGACGCCGTGGAATAGTACGGCGGGACGTTCATGTTGTTGTTGCTGGCGCCGTTTAGGAACGGGCTGGCATCGGCCTCGTTGAGGTAGTTGGTGCCCAACGACGAGTTCGGCCCGGTGCCGGTGTTGTCCCAGACGGTGTTGGCGATCAAATAGAGCGGCTCGACGGCGCCCGAGCTGATCGGCAAGTTATTGAATCCGTAAATGCCGTGGAAGATCGCCCCGCCCGGTCCCTGTATCAGGTACGCTTGGAAATTCTGCGGGCGAACGACCTCGGATCCGGAATAGCGCGCGTTCTGGCAAGAGCCGTTCTCGTTGCACCCGTAGACGTTGCTGTAAAGCGTGGCGTTAACGTTCGGCGGCGACGTCGGTTGGGTCGTCACGGCCGCGGCCACAACGTGCGGAAACGCCGTCGCTTCCGCGGAGGTGATGTTCGCGGGATTTGTATAGATCGATAATTCGTGGGCCGCGAAGAAGACCGCAGCGTCGCCTGAGATTTGGTAGTAGCCGACCAGCCCGAGCTGTAACATGCCGACGAGCATGATCAGCACGAAGCTCACCATGACTGCGGTTTCCGGCAATGCCGATCCGCGCATTCTGCGTGCAGACGTATACTCAATCATGGCTTAGGGGCACCCGCTGGGGGCGCACGTCGGTAAAGGGCTTTCTTGAATGCTCATCATTCCACTCGTGCTCTTATTATAAGAGCCGTTCGCACTGGTAGAAACGACGCCGAATCCGACGATGCACGCCAGCCCGAAGAGTGCCGTGACCAGCGCATATTCTAAGATCGGGCCCCCCGATTGGTCGCGCAGCAACCGTCGGAGGAGGCAGATCATTGGTTGATTACCGTCGGTAACATAACGAAGACAACGTTCGTTTCGTTGTTCGTGTAATGGACCGATTGGAAAAGTTGACCAAGGATTGGAATCGCGCTAAGGCCCGGAACCTTATAGATCGTCTTCTGCTCGAGATGACGCAGCATGCCGCCCATGACGACCGCCTCGCCCTCGCTGGTGATAACGTCCGTCGAGAGCTGGCTGATCGTGAGCCCGGGGACCGTCGTTCCGTTGAGCGAGACGGAGTTTGAGTAATCGAGGTCCGAGACCGTTGGTGCGATCTTACATTCAATCTTTCCGTCGCCCAAAATCGTCGGCGTCACGTCGAGCTGCACGCCATACTGCTGGAACTGCACGCTGACAGTTCCGAAACCCGAGGAGTACGTGTACGGAATCGAGCCGCCCACTAAGAATTTCGCGTCTTGTCCCGGCAGCGTCACGAGGTCCGGTGACGACAGAACGCGCCCGTGTCCGGATTGGAGCACCAAATCCAGCGTCGGCAACAGGAAGACCGAGCGGAAGAAGGCGCCGATCGTAAACGCTTTGCCCGGGGCGGATGCCGCGTTGCTTTCGGCGATTGGAAATGACGGGGGGACCGGCAAGTATTGCGACGGGTTCGATGGGTTCGGATAGCCGCCTTGGAAGTTGACCCCTAACTCGGATAAACCAGTCGTGTCCATTTCCAGGACATACACTTTGATGTCGACTTGGCTCGCAAGATCGACGGCGAGCCGGTCGACGACTTTAGCATTGGTACCTAAGAACCGTCCGGCCAGCCCGCGAGCCTTGCCCAGCACGAGCTCGGCTTGCTGGCGATCGCGCACTTCACCGCTGACGATGATGTTGCCGATGCCGCCCGCGCTTTGGTCGTAGTCGAGATGAATGTTCGACGCTCCCGGTATGTGCGACAGCTCTTCTTCGATGGCACCTAGCGGATGCGGAACGTAGACGGTGTTGACAAGCGTTTGATGTTGCGACGACGCAAGCTCTTGGAAACGCTTGAGCACGGAGTCGATGTAGTCAGAAACGCCTTGATCGCTGACCGTGCCCCGAACGACGACCGCATTGCGGAAGCTGACCACCTGAACCGATGGAAGGTTGAGCGCCGCTCGGACCATCTTGGCCAAATCGTTGGGCAGCTGGCCCGACACGTAGACGTCGTACTTCTGCGGATAGCCGTAGCTCGACCAGATGTAGACGGTGGTCCGGCCAGGGCCCTTGCCATTGATGACGACCTGCCCGCTTCCCAGGGGGACAACGCCGGCAACCGTCGCGTCGCCCGTCGCGACCCGGTTTACCCCCGGGGCATCAACGACGGTCGATTGCCCGGTTTCGAGCACGATAACGTCGGAGTCGGCGGCCCTTGCAAGAGGCGAAAACCAACACAGGCCTGCGGCAAAAAACAGCGCAGCGAGAACGCGCACAGAGAAGCTCGTCATACGCAACCGCGCTTCCGCATGCCCGGTTACGTTCCTGCACGAAGCTCCCGGCCGCACGTAAAGAGAATTTTTCTTTCGACCCCTTGCCTAATTGCCAGAGAGCTTGTATTTTTGGGGCCAGGTGCTTTACAAATTTTTTGTAGCGGCGATTCTAATCGCTGCGTCCTCGGCGTTGCCGGCAGCAGCCTCGGCCCCGAGCGCTCCCGTGCCCGTTTCAGTGAACGGTCAGATGAGCGTTTCGGTGGCTCCGGTGGTCGGCTCCGAGGCCATTACGGTCTCAGGCACGGCGCCCGCAATGGCGCCGGTAGTGGTGATCCTGCACGCAACCTTCTCGCGCGACCTGCCCTCCGTGTATCTGAATCGCCGGGACGTCTTTGCCGACGCCGACGGTCATTTTTCCGCGGTGGTGCCGATCGGTCCAGATTACTGGCGCGGGAGCATTCTCACGATTTCCGCCAGCTCGTCGTCCGCGACGGCGGCGGCAACCGTGCAAACAGTCGTGACCCTTCCCAACCCGGGCGTCGTATTACCGGCCGACGACGTCCCGAATCACTAAAACGGTCGGCTCTCTTGGAGGCACGCACTTACCCATGATTCAGATCCTAAAATCCAAATACGCCAAACTTCGTGGCAAATCAGAAGATGGCGTAACACTCGTTGAGTACGCACTGCTCCTTGCCCTGATTGCGATCGTTTGCATCGTCGTAATCACGACGCTCGGAAAGAGCGCGAGCAACATCCTCAGCACCGCTGCAAGCAGCCTGTAGCCTAAAAAACGACCCCGACGCTTCTTCCTTTCGGGTGCTCCTTAGTCGCCTGTGCGGCTGCGGCCGTCAGCGATGTGCGCACGAGGAAGATCCCAAACGCGATCCCGCTGGCACTCGCTATATTTGGGGTGGCGTTTAACGCGTTCGGCGGATGGCGCGTGGCGCTGTCCGCCGGTACAGCGGGGTTACTGGTTCTCATCGTCGGAACGCTGCCGTTTGCCCTCGGGGCACTCGGCGGCGGCGATGTGAAGCTTTTAGCAGCCTGCGCATGTGTATTCGGACTGTCCCAGATCGTGCCGCTTCTGCTCTACACCGCCATTATAGGCGGGGTAGTTGCGCTATGTGTCATGCTCTACCGGCGGTTGAATCGCAGGCCGGAACCGATCACCGTGCCATACGCCTGTGCCATAGCCGGCGGGGTAGCCGTTTTGGCTCTGGCCCACACCGTTTTCCCATTCTTAAAATTCGCCTGGTAAAGCCGCAAAGAATCACTGCCCTGCAGCCCGAACACATGACCTTATGAATAGGCGCAACATTACGATTGCCGTCATCTGCGTGCTTGCACTGGGCGTCGCCCTCGTCGTCTATGGCGTTCTCACGGCGCCGCATAAAGAGGCCGCACCGCCGCGCAGCGTCGTCGTTGCCGCAATGACGATTCCGGCTCACGCACACATCGTCGGAGCGATGGTGTCGACCGCACAGAAACCGGCGGATCAAGTCGAGCCGGGTGCACTGGCAGATCCGGCCGATGTAATTGGCATGGTCGCAACGAGCGAAATTCCGCAAGGCGCACAGATTAGTCCGATGCAGATCGCGCAACCCGCGTTGCCGCCGCAAGGACTGCAAGTCGCCGTCGGTTTGCGCGCGATTACGATTCCAATCGACAACGTCAAAGGCATCGCAGGGTTGTTGCAACCCGGCGATCACGTCGACGTGCTGGCCTCTCCCCCCAGACAGAACGGACCTGCATATGCATTCGCGATCGTCCGTGATGCTCGCGTGCTCGCAGTCGGACAGATGCTTGCGCCGACTCCGATGCCGGGAACGGCAACGCCTGGTCCGTCGCAGACTCCGGTGCCGGCGCCGGTCACTGCCACGTTACTCATCACGCCGCAACAAGCGAACACTATTCTCGCCGCCGATCTCAACACCACATTACGCCTTGCCTTGCGCTCACCGCACGAACCAGCGCGTTCGCTCGCGGCCGAGCCCATTGAATGGGCCACTCCCGCATCACAACCACAGCCACAAGGGTCGCCGCGCGGCATTCCAGTTATCGCGGGCGATACTGTCTTATCGGTACAACCATAATGTCATTTTCAGTCATAACCATCGTAGGTGGTAAGGGCGGCGTCGGAGCAACGACGATTGCCCACGAGCTCGCGACCGCGCTTTCAAAACGCGGTCGTATCGCATTGGTCGACGGAGATTTCGGCGGTCGACGGACGGTCGCGCTCCTGCTGAACTGCGTCAAAGAGCTCGACGAAGCGCGCGACGAATCGAATAACCTTTCGTTCGTGAGCTTGCGCGACGGCATCACGGCCGTGGAGCTCGCGCACAGCATTCATGCGGGTTTTACGCTTAAACCCGACAAGGTTGAGTCGCTCGTCCAGAACTTTTCGCAAGCGGGCACGCCTGCGATCGTCGATACGCCGCAGCCGTTTGCCGCGGCGATCCGTCCGTTCATCGTCCGCAGTGCCAAGTTCGTCTTGGTCGTTGAGCCGACGCTGCTCGGGATGGCCGGCGGTAAGGCGATGGTCGCCGAAATGCTGAAGTTCGGAATTTCGCAAAATCAGATCGCGGCAATTTCGGTTCAACGCGATGCGCGAGCGGAGATTCCGCGCGCCGACATCGAGCGCGCGCTCGGCGTAAAACTCGTTGTCGAGGTTCCACCGAAGAACGATCGCCGTTACGGCAAAGCGATCGAACAACTCGTGGAATACGTTGGCACGTGGGTCAAGCAATCCGAGGAAAGCCTCGATCTCGGGCCGTCGATTCGTTCGCCGCTCGGCGACCGCCGATTGCAGAAACTGCGCGCACCGACGCGCTTGCAACCTGGGATGGAAGGTCGCACCGCGAGTGGTATCGATTTCGATAAAATCGAAAAAATCAAAGCCAGCACGCACGACGCGCTGACCAAGCGCATCGATTTGGCGGCCTCGAAGGATCGCTCCGACCCGTTGAAGGTCGAGGAACTGCAAAAAGAAGTTCAGAGCATCGTCAATGAGTTGATTACCGACGATACCGTCGGCTCGGCAGAAGAAGTGGCGCAGCTGCGCCAAGAAGTCATCGACGAAGCGTTGGGATATGGTCCGCTCGAGGATCTGCTGCGCGATCCCGAAGTGACCGAAATCATGGCTAACGGGCCGGATTATATCTATGTAGAGCGGCTCGGTAAGCTGCAACTTTCCGCCAAGCACTTCACAAACGACCGCCAGTTGCGCCTCGTCATCGAGCGCATGATTGCGCCGATCGGCCGGCGCATCGACGAGTCGACGCCGATGGTCGACGGCCGCCTGCCGGACGGTTCACGTATTAATGCGATCATCGAGCCGCTGGCGATCAGCGGTGCAACGTTGACGATCCGCCGTTTCGGTACCGAACGCTTGCAGGTGCGTCAGCTGCTTGAGAAACGCTCGCTCACGCCCGCCATGGTCGACTTCCTACGCGCCTGCGTCGAAGGCCGGCTCAATATCGTGGTCAGCGGCGGAACCGGCTCGGGTAAGACGACGCTGCTCAACATTCTCTCCGGATACATCCCGGAATCCGACCGCATCATCACCATCGAAGACGCGGCCGAACTCAAACTGCAACAGGAGCACGTCGTTCGCCTCGAGGCTCGCCCACCGAACCTAGAAGGCCGCGGCGAAATTCGCATTCGTGACCTCGTCCGTAACGCGCTGCGCATGCGACCGGATCGGATTCTGGTCGGCGAGTGCCGCGGCGGCGAGGCGCTCGACATGTTGCAGGCGATGAACACCGGCCACGACGGATCGCTCACCACGATCCACGCTAACTCACCGCGCGATTGTCTGTCGCGTATCGAAACGATGGTCATGATGGCCGGTTTCGACCTTCCGTCGCGCGCCATTCGCGAACAAGTCTCCAATGCGATCGATCTCATCGTGCAAGTCGCGCGTCTGCGCGACGGTAGCCGTAAGATCATCGCCATCACCGAAGTGGTCGGCATGGAAGGCGACACGGTGACGACGCAAGATATCGTGACCTACGATCAGCATGGCCTGGATAAAGAAGGTAAGGTGCTCGGCGATTTCGTGTACAGCGGCGTTCAGCCGAACTGCACGCAGAAATTTGACGAGTACGGTATCTCGTACGATATTCGCGGCCTGTCTGAGATGACAGCCGCCGTCAAATGGTAGCGACTTTTGGACCGTATCTGATCGTTGCCGCGGTGGCGGGTGCCGTCGGTTATTTCGGCTGGCAATCGTGGGACACTGCGGTGCGATTTGTTGCGCCATTTACCGAACCGTTCCAATCAAGACTCGAGCGAGCTGGAATTCGGACCGAGCCGACCGATCTCGCGTTTCGAATCTTAGCGATTGCAATCGTCGCTTGGGGCATCTACATCTATTCTATCCGGCCGCCGGCGTGGCTTGCGATGCTCGCACTTCCGGCCAGCTTCGCGATCACGTTTTACGGCACCGGCTCTTGGATCAAGATCAAGACGGGCCAGCGGCTGGCGAAGTTCAACGATCAGCTCGAAGTCGCGTTGCGGCTGATGACGAGCGGACTGCGCGCAGGCCTCGGCTTGCGCCAAGCGATGATCGTGGTCGTCAGCGAGATGCCCGATCCGATTCGCGTTGAATTTAATCGCGTCCTCAATCAAACGTCAATCGGCGTCAGCCTTTACGACGCGCTCGATCAATTCAACGAGCGCATGCCGAGCCCTGAAATGCTGATGCTCACGCGCTCGATCCGAATTCAGTCCAAGACCGGCGGCAACTTAGGCCGGACGCTAGAAACGCTGGCGGAGACGATCAAACAGCGGCGCCGCATCGACCGCAAAGTGAAAGCCGTCACGTCGGAGGCGCGCTTCTCGTCGTACATTATCGCCGCGTTGCCGCTCCTTCCGCTCGTGACCATCCTATTATTCGAGCCGGAGATGCGTGGCGATCTCCTGGGAACGTGGTTCGGGCGAGTCATAATCATCGTCACCTTTTGCTTGGACGCGCTCGCTCTTTATATTATGGCGTCGATGGCGAAGGTCGACGTATGAGTCCGGTTCTGATTTTTGGTTTGGCGCTGCTCGTCATCGGCGGAGCCTTGACCTATATTTACTACACCTATCAAGGCAGCGACGTGCACCGCCGACTCGCGGAGCTGAACCTCGACCGTCAGTCCGAGGCGGGGAGAGGCGAGGTCGCGATTCACAAGCTGCTCGACGAGTCACAGCAATCGCGCACGCTTGCGCGCCGTCTCAGCGAAGCCGGCTGGTACAACGTCACCCCCGTACAGATGTTTGGCTACATGCTCGTCGGCGTTGGCATCGGTGCCGCTGGCGGCGTCCTTCTCGGGATCGCGCGCGGACGGTTCGACAACATGACCGTTCTGGTTTTCGTCATTCTCGCCGTGTGCGGCATATTGTTCCCGAATGCGATGCTCGACCGCGCGATCGGCGCGCGCAAGAAGGCCGTCCAACGCGAGCTTCCCAACTTCCTCGACATGGTTTCGACCGCGGTTGAAGCCGGAACCGCCCTTTCGCAAGCGCTCAACATCGCAATGGACGCCATTTTCGGCCCGCTGCGTACCGAACTCAAGCTCGTCAACGACGATATCCGGCTTGGGCGTTCGCGCTCCGAGGCGCTGGCTGCCATGGCGCATCGCGTTCGCGAGCCCGACCTAACGACGTCAATCACGGCGATCGTCCAAGCCGACCGGCTGGGCGGCAACATTTCCGAGGTGCTTCAGGCGCTAGCCGGTGAAGCGCGCGAACGACGGATGATGCGCGCGGAAGAAATTGCCGGAACGTTGCCGGTCAAGATGGTCTTCCCGATGGTCTTTTGCATGTTGCCGGCGCTCGTCATCCTCATCTTCGGCTCAGTTTTCGCGCACTATTTCAGGTAAGTAGGGTTCCTTAATGCTATTTGCTGCGGCACTCGTCGGTGCGTTGATTTTTGTCGCCGCCGCGACGTGCGGTGTTCTCGCCGCGGTAGCCATATTGCCGAAACTGCAGCGTTTCGAAGACGGGCCGCCTCCGTTTGAGATCCATCCGGCCGTCCTTATTGCCGGTGCGGGCGTACTCGGCGCAATCATGGCTTGGCACCGCGCTTCGCCGATAGAGTTTGTTCTTGGAGCGTTCGTGACGATAGCTCTCGTCGCCATCTGGTATTGTGACGCGCGTACAGGCATCGTTCCGGATCTCTTCACGCTCATACCCCTCGGCGTCTGCGTCGCCTTCGGCATTATTAACCACGAGTGGCTCGTTCCCGTGTCAGCGCTGGTCGTCTTCGCTCCATTTGCCGGAGCCGCGCTGCTTTCGCACGGACGGGGTATGGGCTGGGGTGATGCAAAGCTGGCGGCGTTAGGAGGCGCGCTGCTCGGTATCTTTGTGGCCTATTTTGCCTTCGGCGTCGCATCGTTGATCGCGGTCGGCATCGCGTCGGTGCAACATCGGTCCAAGCCCGTGCCGATCGCCTTTGCCCCCTACCTTGTTGCGGCGATTGCTATTTCTCTTGCCCTGCAAGCGCGGTGAAGCGGCGCTGACAACGGTGACCGGCGAACTGCGCGACACCGGAACGCAGCGCGTGTTGCTTTCTCGAGTCGTCCGCGCCATCGGCCCAATCGCTCGCACCATCGGTCTGCTCGGACGCTCGAAGATGGATGACGACGAAGCACTCTGGTTCGATTCGTGTTCCGCAATCCACACGCTCGGTATGCGGATGCCGATCGACGTCCTCTTCTTGGATAATGATGCAACGGTGATACGTGTAGTGCGGTGCGCGAAGCCGTGGCTTCCGTGGATCGGAGCGCGCCGCGCGCGCAACGTCCTCGAGCTTGCCGGCGGCGCCTGCGAGCGGGTCGGCATCACGCCGGGGATGCAGCTCGAGGTACGATGGGACTCGCGTACGTAATCATCGTCATCGTCTGTTCGTCGTTCACCGGCAGGCTGGTGGCGCGGCCGTTCGGCGATGGCGATCTCTTCTGGCAAGGCCCATTGGGCGCGTACGTCTTGGCGCATCATGCATTGCCGCACGCGCTCGGAAATGAAACGTTTACGGTGCCGGGCGCGCCGTGGACGGCGCAAGAGTGGCTGCTCGGCATTGCCACGCATCTTGCGATGGCAAGCGGTAAGATGTGGCTGCTCGCGGTCGCTGCCGATCTCGCGTTAGCGGGCGTTCTGCTGCTGTGCGCGTATCGGGCGCGTGGATTCGGGGCCTCGGGAATTGCCGTTGCGCTGAGCGTTGTCTTAGTCGCGATCGACCTCGAAGGTTCGTTCGGCATCCGCGCGCAGGTCTTCGCATGGGTGCCGCTCGCCGGTCTGCTTGCCAGCCTCGATCTGACCGGCTCGTCGGTCTTCCTCGCCGTTGCGATGGTCGTGATTTGGGCCAACGTGCACGGCAGCGTTGTCTTGGCGATACCATTGGTCTGGATCGACACGGCGGTCGCGATCGTCAAGCGCGGGTTGGCGAATGCCGATACACGCCGGCGGCTCGCGCTCGCTGCGCTGGTTCCGCTCGCGACGCTGGCGACGCCGCTGGGAATTCAACTCCCGATCTTCGCGTGGACGCTCTTTCGCAGTCCCATTCGGCACTGGATCGACGAGTGGCAGCCAATCGCGTGGAGTCACTCGTTCTTTTGGATTGGCGCGGTGCCGATGCTGGTGGTTGTCCTCATTTGCCTGCGTACGTTGTGGCGCGAGCGCCCGCGCGATCTTCTCTGGGTCGCGGTGTTGCTTGTCATGACGGTTGAGGCTGCGCGCAACGCCGCATTGCTCGGCATCGCGCTTGCGCCCCTCTGTGCACGCGCGATCGACGTGATTATGGCGCGCTTTTCGTGGTGGCCGTTGGAGTTGTTGCGCACCCGTGGATTACGAGTGTTTGCCATGGCGGGCGCTATCCTGGCGTCGGTGCTCGTGCTCGTTATCAGCGTGCGTCAGCCGCCGCCGAAGGATTATTGGAACCCGCCCCTGGCCACGTTTCGGTATCTCGCGCAAATGCCGGGAGGTCGCCGGATCTTCTGTTATGACTTTGCTGCCTGCTCGATCGCGCTGCAGTATCCGAATCTTCGCGTGTTCATCGATGGGCGCGCCGACGCATATCCGCTATGGGTGTGGAACGACTTTAACACCATTCGCTTCGCTAGCCGCGGCTGGGATGCACGCCTCGTGCGAGACGGCGCGAATACCGTCGTCGTCAAGAGAGGAGATCGGCTCGACCGCGCGCTTCGCCGGCGCCCCCAGTGGGTCGCATTAGCGCCGCTGGACCGTTGTTGCCGCACCTACGTGCTCAACGGCACCGCGCATTAGCCGCGAACGGTATTCCACACTTGTCGTAGCGTCGGAAGCCGGCCATACATGAGCATGCCGACGCGATAAAGCCGTCCAGCGGCTTGGGCGACCGCGTAGATCGCCACCACGTTGAGCACTGAAGACGCGAGGACTTGCCAAAACGGCGGCTGCGACACGGCAATGCGCGCGAACATCGTGAACGGCGCGAGCAATGGCACAAAGCTCGTGATGAGGACGAGCGGAGACTCGGGTGCATCCAGCGCAACGATCGCGATGAAGAACGCGGCAATCACCGGCAAGACCATGACCGCGCTAATGCTGCCGAGATCTTCGGGTCGGCTGATGAGCGACGCCAGGCCCGCAAACAGCGTCGAGAACTGAAGCAGTCCAACGATGAGAAAGAAGACGAAGGCCAGCGCAACGTCCGGTGGAAGCGCGCCTCGCATTGCCGCTGCCAGATTGAGCGTATTCGTCGTTGCCGGTGCAGCGGCAGCCGAAACGGCCGAATGCATCGAGGTTGCGCCGGCAATGACCGCGCTCGCGACCCACACGAGCATCTGCACGAAACCGAGGGTTACGCCGGCCAGGATTTTGCCATACAGCAGCGCGACCGGGTCGACTGCCGCAATCAATAATTCGGCGATGCGATTGGTCTTCTCTTCGATGATGCCGGCCATCGTGAGCTGGCTGTTGAGAATTACCAACAGGTAGAGCAAAAAAATGAGCGTGAACGCCACGCCGTGCTGGATCTCGGCTTGCTCGGCGGAATTGGTACGCGCGCCAACGGGCCGCACCGCAACGGGCACCGTCGCCAAGCGTGCGGCGGCGCGCGGATCGAGGTGTGTGACCAACTCCAACTTCAATGGCAGCAGCAGGCGTGCAATGCGCCGCGTATCGACGGTGCCCGGATCGGTGGAATAGACGAGAACCGAGAGATCGCCCTTATCGCGGCGTAGGACGATAAGCCGTCCGGCTTTCTCCGCATTAAGACGGGCCAGCGATGGTCTTGCGCTCGAGGCTTGGAGTGCGACGACCGTGTAATCGCTCGAAAGAAGCGTTCGGGCTCGCCGAAGCAGCGCCGGATCCCCGGCCACGATGATGCGACCTTGTTGGCCGCCCACGCGGTCGGTCAGAAACGATGGCAGTTTCGCGAGGAACACGATGCCGATCGCACCGATCGCCAATCCAATGAGAAACGGCCGCGAGCGAATCCGGCGGCTGACCTCGCCGCGATAGACCGTTAGAAAGTCACGGAACAACATACTCCGCCCGATGATCTTCGCCGCTCTCGACGGCGTGAATGTAAATGTCGTGCAGCGATGGTTCGACGACTTCGAAATGGGTCAACGGCTCGACCTCGACGATTCGCCGGAGAATGTCGGAAAACGGCGCGTCGGCCGGCAGTTCGTATTGAAGCATACCGTCTTGATTGCGCAGCGCGCGCACGTTGGAAATGGCTTCGAGAATTGCGCGTGCCCCGTTCGACGGCGGAGCGACTCGCACGATGCGATTGGGAAAGTGCTCGCGCAGCTCCGCCAGCGTTCCGCTGGCACGGTTTTCACCACCGGAGATGATGCAAAAAGCGCTGCACAGATCTTCCAACTGCCACATCTGATGGCTTGACAGGACGAGCGTTGCGCCCCGCGCACGCAACTCGCTCAGCACGGAAAGCAGCATTTCGGCATTGATTGGATCGAGGCCGGAAAACGCTTCGTCCAAAATGAGGAGCTCTGGATCGTGGACCGCCGCACAGGCAACCTGAACTTTCTGCTGATTGCCTTTTGAGAGCTCTGCGCACGGCCGGTCTGCGAGGGCGTCGAGCTCCATGCGGTCGATCCATTCACTACAGGCTTGCGCCGCTCGAGAATCCCCAAGCCCGTGTAAACGCCCAAAATAGCGAATTTGCTCGCGCACGGTCATCTTGCCGTAGAGACCGCGTTCCTCAGGTAAATATCCGAACAACCGTCGCATCGAGGGCCTGACCGGTTCGCCCTTCCATTCAATGTAGCCATCTTCGGGGGTGAGAATGCCGAGAATCATGCGCATGATCGTCGTCTTGCCCGCGCCGTTGGGGCCAATCAAACCGAACGTCGTGCCTTCCTCAATGGAAAAGCTGACATTGCGTACGGCAACCACGCTGCCAAACTCTTTACGGAGATATCGCGCGACCAGCATCGAGCAGGAGGTATTGGCTACGGCCACGCACAGGCCCCTCAACATTGCTCCGGAGGTTTAGATGAACACTGACTATTCAAACCCGGCGGCTGCCGGCATTGTCGGGACGCTCATCGGCGTCTATCTTCTGGTGCTGCTCGCGATCATGGCCTTCATGGTGTGGATGTATTGGCGAATTTTCGCCAAGGCCGGCTTCAGCGGCGCACTCTCTCTTTTAAACTTCGTACCGGGAATTGGGCCGCTCATTTGCATCGTCATTCTCGCATTCGGGCGCTGGCCGATCGAAGACCAACTAGCGGCGCTTCAAGGCGTTCGTCCCTCGGCTGCGCCACCACCCGGCACGTCTATTATGTAGCTCGCTTTAAACGTCTCGCGCTGCGCGTCAGGGTGACGCGGGCTAGCTCTTAACTTTCGCGATCCAGGTTTCGACGTCGGCGCTCTGAGAGGGAAGACTCTCCGATAGGTTTTCTGCGGCGCCCGTAGTAACGGCGACGTCGTCTTCGATGCGCACGCCGATGCCGCGAAACGCGGCGGGGACGGTTTCGTCGTCGGGCTGGAAATAGAGGCCTGGTTCAACCGTAAGCACCATGCCTGCGCGCAGCTTTCCGTACCGATAGTTTTGAGCGCGAGCTTTCGCACAATCGTGCACGTCGAGCCCGAGCATGTGGCTGACGTTATGCAACGTGTAGCGGCGGTAGTATTGGCGTTGCGGATCGAGTGCCTCATCTAACGAGGTGCGCAGAATCCGAAGCTCGATCAGTCCTTCGGCGAGCACGCGCATTGCGCGGCGGTTTGGCTCGAGGAAATCGTTTCCTGGCCGTACCGCCTCAATGCCGGCCCGCTGCGCCTCCCACACGAGATCGTACACCGTGCGCTGCTCGGCCGAAAAGCGTCCCGATACCGGCAACGTGCGCGTAATGTCCGCGGTGTATAAAGAATCGCACTCGGCGCCGGCATCGAGGAGCAAGAGCGAACCGGCTGACATCGAGCCGTCGTTGTGCGTCCAGTGCAAGGTGCAGCCGTGTTCCCCGGAAGCGGCGATCGTCAGATATCCAACATCGTTCGCCTCGATGCGTGCGCGGCCCGAGAAGGCGGCTTCAATCACGCGCTCCGTTGCGCGGTCCGACATCGCCGCGATCGCGTCTTCGAATCCGCGTTTGGAAATTGCGCACGCTTTGCGCAGCTCCGCCAGTTCGTAGTCGTCTTTGATGAGCCGCATTTCCGAAAGGAATTCGGCGAGTTCGCGATCGTTTTCGGTTTCGTCGAACCGGCGGTCGATCGCGTCATTGTTTCCGCGCATCAGACGAACTCGACCGCCGTCTCGCGCGAGCTCGTCGAGAAATGCCGGCAGCGCGGAAAGCGGGCGGCACGCGTCAACGCCGTAGTAAAGCTGACTTTCATCGACGCCGCGATGCCGGCCCACCCAGAGTTCGCCCGCGATTCGATCGGTGAAAAACTCTTTGCGCCCACGATTGTGCTCGCGCGCGAAGAGCAGCGTGCGGTGTTCGCTCCCTTCCGGCTGCAGCACCAGCACCGCACCGGGTTCGCCGCCGCCCATGAGATATGCGAAATCGCTTCCAGGCCGAAATCGAAAATAGGTGTCGTTGGCACGGACGTGTTCGCGACCGGCCGGCACGAGCAGATGCGTTCCCGGGAAAGCTTGCGACAGCGCCGCTCGCCGCTCGCGGAGCCGTTCCAACTGCGGGTGAACGGCTGCGCTGAGCGGTCGTTCGATCCAGCCGGTCGCCATGAAATCAACGAGCGCAGCTGGCGTATCGGGATCGTGGGCGGTCGCTGCGCCTGCGGCGTCGCGCTCGGGGGTGTGGTGCATAGACATGGTTCCTCTCACGATTCGCCTAAGTCAAGCCCGTGTCCTCAAGGTTCGTTCACGCCTAGATGCAGAGCAAGATCGAGGAGCGAGACATTCGTGCAAGCGATACCCTTGCCAACGAACGCACCTATTTGGCCTACGTGAGAACCGCGCTGGCGTTCATCGGCTTCGGTTTTGTTATCGCACGCTTTTCGCTCTTTGCTCGCGAGTTCTCAGCCTTCGTGCACCAGAGTACGGCGACGGGCAGCGTGTCGGTAGCGTTTGGAACGGCCATGGCGATCTTCGGCGTGCTGGTTGGGTTGCTGGGCGCATGGCGGTATGCGGCAACCGATCGCGGCCTGCGGCGAGGCGAGACGGTCACGCTCTCCGCAAGCGCGGGCCACGTGATTTCGGTGTTTGTTGCGGTGGTGGGCTTGATCGTCGCGTTCGGCCTGCTGTCGTATCGTTGAAAGCGCTTTAAATAAAACGGCGTAGTCGAGGCCAGTAGAGCGCTAATGGCTCCTTGAGACCGTAGCAGACGGAGATCGGGATTCCATTTTCGTTCGGCATTGCCCAGCGGTCGTAAAAGTGCGCGACGACGCGCCCCCTTGGGAACTCCTGGCCGCAAACGCCGTCAACCTCGATGACGACGCTGCCGTTGTAACCGTGCGTTCCCCAGATCCAGTAATTGTTATGTCCGGAAAGCACCGGAGGAAGGTCGTACGATCGCCCGTAGAGATCGATCGCGCCGGCTTCTCCGAAGTTGCTCGCCAAAATTGCTGCACGCGCGCGTTGCTCCGGCGGAAGAGCCTCATAAACGCGCGCGACCGTTGCGGCAAGTTGTGGCCAGCCCTCCATGTCGGCAAAATTTTGTGTTATGGGTGCGTAGCCCTTACGATCGGGCGCCAAATTCACCGGTACGAACCGCTGGCTTATGGCAATGATCGCGGCTAGGCGCTCTTCGGGAAGAATTGGATAGATAAAGGGCAGGGTCAGCAGCGAGACAACCGCAACGCTCGCGACGATCGCGCCGCGCCAGCGTCGCAAGAGAGCGCTGCGTTCGATCGCTACCGCACCGGTCGCAAAGGGCAGCGTATAGACGGCGCCCGGATAGTAGTTTCGTCCGTGCAGGCCGATCATCGCGACGATGAGCAGGACGTACGTCCAGCCGATCCAGCGCAGCTTCGCATCGGAAAACGCGTAGAAAATTCCCACGATCCATATCGGCGCCAGAATAGGGTTGGTCAACATGATTTGCTGCACCATGTATCCGATGGGCGAATTGAGAATGATCTCGCCGTCCTGCTGTGCATGAATCATGTCGACGAACGGCCACCCATGTCCGATTTGCCAAAACAGGCTCGGCAGGGCGATGGCCGACCCGATAAACATTCCGCCGACGAACCAGGGCGAGGCCAAGATGCGGCGCTGCTTGCCGAGCGCAAGCGCGACCAGCATGGCCGCGCCGTAGAAAAAAACCGTATATTTCGCTTCGCTCGCCAAGCCGAACGCAGCCCCCGCCCACAGCCACAACACCGGGCTGGCGCCGTTGATCATGCGCGCGACGAGCAGCGCAACGAGCGGCCAAAGAAGGAGCCCAGGCATGTCGGTGGAGACCTTAGTGCCGAAAGCGTTGAGAACCGGAACCATCGCCGTGAGCAGGGCGGCGAAGATCTGCGCGAATTTGCCGCCGCCGATTTCAATGACGAACAAGCAGGTGACGTAGACCGCACCAGCCGCGAACAGCGCCGGCAGTGCGCGCAGCAAAAACAGCGACATGCCAAAGAGCTGCGAGCCGGCCGCCAGCAACGGAACGAGCGGAGGCTGGTCAACGTAACCCCAGGCCGGGTGGAATCCACAAACGATAAAGTACAGCTCGTCACGGAAAAAGCCGTAGTGCGGGTTGGCGAGCAGGTGGATCGAGAGGGTGAGAAGAGCCGCAACGAGCGGTACCCTCACGCTTCGAAGTCCAATCCTATATCGAGCGCAGGCGCACTGTGCGTCAGTGCGCCGATACTGATGACGTCGACGCCGCTGCGCGCGATCTCTAAAACGTTTGCGGCCGTCACGCCACCGCTTGCTTCGGTGATAACGCGCCTGCCGACGAGCTGGACTGCATCGCGCAATTGAGCGGGCGTCATGTTGTCGAGCAACACTGCATCGACCGGTGTTTCCAGCGCCTCGCGCAGTTGCTCGAGCGTATCTACCTCAATTTCGACCTTCACGAGATGCCCGACCGCGGATCGCGCCGCAGCCACCGCGTCCGCGATCGACCCCGCAAGTGCGCGGTGGTTATCCTTGATGAGGACCGCGTCGTCGAGCCCGAATCGATGGTTCACACCGCCGCCGCACCGCACCGCGTATTTTTCGAGCAGCCGCAAGCCGGGCGTCGTCTTGCGCGTATCGGCAATTTTAGCGTTCGTCCCGCTAACGCCATCGACCATCGCGCGCGTCAGCGTTGCGATCCCCGAAAGATGGCAGAGCAGGTTGAGCGCAGTACGTTCGGCGGTGAGGATCGCGCGTGCGCTCCCGCGCACCGCGGCGATGGATTCTCCGGCCCGTGGGCTTGCGCCGTCGGATACGTAGACGGATACCTCAACAGCTGGATCGAGGAAGCGAAAGGCGAACGTCGCGGCATCGATGCCGCACAGCACCCCCGCTTTGCGCGCAACGATCGACGCACGGCTCTGACAATCCGGCGGCACGATTGCATCGGTGGTAAGGTCGTGACCGTGGCCGATATCTTCGAGCAACGCGCTACGCACGATCGCCTCGACGGCAAAGCGTGCGGGAGCGTTAAGCGACGGTGCGTAGCCGCGTAAAGGAGCGTTTGGCAAAGGCGGCCTCCGTCTGAGGATAATCGCTGCGATAGTGGCTCCCTCGGCTTTCGGGCCTCGCGAGCGCCGCCTCGGCGACGAGACGCCCAACCACGAGCAGGTTGCGCAGTTCGTTTGCAGCTCGCCCAAACCCGCCGCCGAGCTCGCTAATGCGCAGCAGCGCTTCGCGCAGTCCCCGTTCGTTGCGAACGAGTCCAACGTTGGAATACATCACGTTGCGCAGATCGCTAATGGCTTGCAGCTCCGCCGGCGCTGCTGCAATGGGCGCCCGGTGCGCACGCAGCGGCACGCTCGCAGGGGGAACCGGCGAATTCTTGACGTCGATGGCAACGCGCGTCGCATAGACAAGGGCCTCGAGCAACGAGTTGCTGGCGAGCCGGTTGGCACCGTGGACGCCCGTTGCGCTCGATTCTCCGCAAGCCCACAAACGGCCCAATGAGGCGCGTCCCCACTCATCGACGGCAATGCCGCCCATATGGTAGTGCGCTGCCGGCGCGATCGGAATGTTCTGAACGCGTGGGTCGATGCCGGCCGACATGCACGAAGCGAAAACGGTCGGAAACTGTTGCGGGAAGCTCACGCCAATCGCGGCACGCGCATCCAATCCGACGCTGCGGCCCGCGGCGAGTTGCTCGAAAACAGCGCGCGCCACGATATCGCGCGGGGCAAGGTCGGCATCGGGATGACGTCCGTGCATGAAGTGCTCGCCTAAATCGTTGACGAGGACGGCTCCCTCGCCACGGACCGCTTCACTGACGAGCGGCATTGGATCCTGTCCGATCGCCAGCGCCGTCGGGTGGAACTGCACGAACTCCATGTCGGCCAGCATCGCTCCGGCGCGAGCCGCCATGGCAATGCCGTCGCCGGTCGCCTGCACGGGGTTGGTGGTGTAGCGGTAGAGGCGCCCGATTCCGCCCGTGGCGAGAATAAGGGCATCGGCCAAAAAGACGACAGCTTCGCCGCTCGCATTGTGATGCGCGTACACGCCGTAGACGCGATCGTCCGCGACGATGAGATCGTCCGCGCTGACGTTCTCCGCTATTTCGATCGACGGATGTGCTGCGACCGCTTCGATCAGCGTTTTGAGGATTTCGTGGCCGGTCGCATCGCCGCCGGCTTTTACAATGCGGCGGCGCTGATGCGCGGCCTCGCGTCCCAACAGGAGCTCACCTTCGTCGTCCCGGTCGAACGCTGCGCCAAGCTCGAGCAGCTCCTCAATTCGCGCCGGCGCGTCTGCGGTGAGAATTTCCACGATCGTCTGATCGCTGATACCGGCGCCGGCCCGTTGCGTGTCGATGGCATGCAGGCTCGGGGAATCGTCCTTCCCCATAGCTGCCGCGATGCCGCCTTGAGCCCAATCGGTGGCCGAACCGATTCCGAGCCGGGTCTTGCAGAGCACGGTTACCTTCAGCGGCGCGAGTTTGAGCGCGGCCATTAAGCCGGCAATGCCGGCGCCGACGATGATGACGTCGCTGCGATACTGTTGCACAGGACGCTCCTTAGTCGCGAGGTTTGCCGCTAAAGGCGAGCATGCGTTCGACCGCAGCGCGTGCGCGGCCGGCGACCGCGGGCGCGATCGTCACTTCGTATTCCATCGCTTCTAGCGAATGCAGCACTTTCGGAAGCGTGTTTCGCTTCATGTGCGGGCAGAGATTGCAGGGCCGTACGAAATCGACGTTCGGATAGCGTCCGGCGACGTTGTCTGCCATCGAACACTCGGTGAGCATCAACATCCGCGGTCGCCCTTGACGATCTTCAAGCGCACCGACGTACTCAATCATGCCCTGCGTGGAACCGACGTAGTCGGCTTGCGCCAGAACGTCGGGTGGGCACTCGGGATGCGCGATGACGATCAATCCGGGATCGTCGCGTCGAAAGCGAACGATGTCCTTGCCGGTAAACCGCTCGTGGACTTCACAATGTCCCTTCCAGGCGATGATGTCGACGTTGGTTTTAGAGGCGACGTATTTCGCGAGATATTCGTCGGGCAGAAAGATGACGCGCGGCGCGCCCAGCGCTTCGACGATCGCAACGGCGTTGCCGCTGGTGACGCAAACGTCCGATTCTGCTTTCACTTCCGCCGATGTATTGACGTAGGTGACGACCGGCACCCCAGGATACGTTTGCCGCAGCATGCGTACGTCAGCAGCCGTAATCGACTCTGCGAGCGAACAGCCCGCTTTTAGGTCGGGAACGAGCACCGTCTTGTCGGGATTGACGAGCTTCGCAGTTTCGGCCATGAAATGGACGCCGCACATGACGATCACGTCGGCCTCGGTCTTGGCCGCCTCCATTGCCAGGGCCAGCGAATCACCGACGATATCCGCGACCGTGTAGAAGATCTCCGGAACCTGATAGTTGTGCGCGAGGATGATCGCGTTCCGCTCACGTTTGAGCCGGTTGATCGCCGCGACGTAGGGCGCGTGCAGCGGCCATTCCACCGCCGGGATCACCCCGCCGGCACGGGCAAAAATTGCCTCCGTTTCGGCGGCGATTTCGGCAGTGTAGGGAAGCTCGATAACGGTCATAGTTGCGTCGTACGGGTTGCGGCCAAGCGGCCTTGGACCCCTGTTTATAACACGTCGAGCGCGCCTTGGGGCTGCGGCTACGGAACTATACTCGTGTCACCCTGAGCAGCGCCTACGGCGTTCTCGATAAGAAAACCGGTGCCGCGCAGCGATGATAACGTCGGCCGTAGCATGGAGGAAACGCTTCGCATGCTTGCGGCGATGGCAAACGGGGTGGCCTCTGCCCGGCGGAATGAAAGCCCGGCAAGGGCCTCCTCAAGACGGCGTAAGCTAGAGAGCGGTCGTCGCGTAAGGCTTCCCTTGCTTGGGTACGAGCGGCAAGAATCCACCTCACTAACATGTTAGAAAGGATACCCTTCTCATGAAACATTGGTTTGCTGGTTTTGCGTTGATCGCGGCTCTCGTCGCGGGCATTGGCGCCGCCAGTGCACAGACGCAACCGATGCCTTCGCCTAGCGCCTCGCCGATGCCGTCACCTTCGGCAACGATGCACCCATAACGCAACAACCGGCGAGCACTCTCAAACGGTGATCATCGGTAGATAAGTTGTGAGTAATCGAAGTTTCTTGTGGAGACGTTGTGGAGTTCGAGCAAAGCGTCTTGCAAGTACATTTTTGCTTTGATACCATGCAAACACTTCGGTTAACAACGAAGGGCGGAACGTAGGAAGCCGCGATCCAAACATGTTGACGGTTTGCGTGCAAGCGTGAATCTGAGTGGGTCGATCGAACCGGAACGAAACGTCAGTCGGAGATTGGAAACGATCTCAAACAGGCGAGAATGGCCGGAGACACAGCGAAGCCCGGGGCCTCACGGCAACGGGCTTTGCTACAATTCATAAGGAAGAAAGGCCTCGTGCGCAAAGAGCTCGGACGAGACGACCGGGATCGCGTTGAGCTGACACTGCGCGCCATCGTCCTCGGTGGCGCCATTACGCTGGTCTTTACGGCCGCGAACGTGTATTTGGGTCTCAAGGTCGGGCTCACGTTTGCGTCGACCATTCCCGCGGCGGTCATCTCCATGGCCGTTTTGCGAGCATTTCGCAACTCGTCGATCTTCGAGAACAACATCGTTCAAACCGTCGCGTCGGCCGCCGGAACGCTCTCCTCCATTATTTTCGTCTTGCCGGGGCTGGTGATGATCGGTTGGTGGAACGGCTTTCCGTTCTGGGAGGCATTTAGCGTTTGTGCGATTGGCGGCACGCTTGGGGTTATGTATAGCGTGCCCTTGCGACGGGCACTCGTCACGCAATCGGACTTACCCTATCCCGAAGGCGTTGCCGCGGCCGAAGTGTTGAAGGTTGGTACGCGAGGCGGCAGCCACGCTCGCGTCGAGCATAACCGCGCCGGCGTTCTCGCGCTGGTTGCTGGTGCGATCGTATCGGCGGTGTTTGCGCTCATCGTAGCCACGCGCGTCTTTGCGGGCCAGCTCGCCGGGTACGTTCGGATCGGAACGAGCGCGACGGGATTCGCTTTTGGTTTGTCGTTCGCGTTAGTCGGTGCCGGCCACCTCATCGGCTTGGCTGTCGGTATGGCGATCTTTACCGGACTCGTTATCGCCTGGGCGTTTGCCACGCCTATTCTTGCAGCACTCCATCCGACCGCGGGCGCCGCCGCCGACGTTGCAATCGCGATCTGGGCGCATAAAGTACGGTTCTTGGGTGCCGGAACGATTGGTATCGCCGCGATTTGGACGCTGGTAAGACTGGCCGTGCCGGTCTGGACCGGCGTAAGCTCCGCGATCGCCGCGTCCCGACGTCGCTCGCGTGTTGGCGGTTCGGCCCTGCCGCGCACCGAGCGTGATATTCCCATCGGCATCGTGGCTGCGGTCAGCGTCGTGTGCTTGATTCCGTTAGCGGTGTTGCTAACGACGTTTCTTTCCGGCGGCGCATTTGCCGGTCTCGTTGTCCCGTTGACCCTTGCAGCGCTGCTGTACATCGTCGTAGCCGGATTCTTTGTTGCCGCGGCATGCGGATACATGGCGGGCCTCATCGGTTCGACGAACAGTCCCGTGTCGGGGCTTGCGATCTTGTCGGTCATCGGAGCATCGCTCTTGCTCTTGGGCGTCGCTGGTCACGTTTCGCAGAGCGCGGGCACGGCGCTCGTGGCTTACGCGCTCTTCGTGACGGCGGTGCTGCTCGGTGTGGCAACGATTTCGAACGACAACTTGCAGGATCTCAAGACGGGGCAGCTCGTCGATGCGACACCATGGCGTCAGCAAGTGTCGCTGGTCGCGGGCGTTTTCATGGGCGCGGCCGTGATTCCGCCAATCCTCGACTTGCTCAATCACGCGTATGGTTTTATGGGCGCGGCCAACGCACACGTTGCTGCGGGCTCGCAGCCGTTGCCGGCGCCGCAAGCGACGCTGATCACGGCGCTCGCACGCGGCGTCATCCAGGGACAGATCGATTGGAGTCTGATCGGTACCGGGGCCGTCGTCGGCGTCGGCGCGATTATCGCCGACGAAGCCTTACGCCGCCGCGGAACGTTTCATCTTCCACCGCTCGCCGTCGGCCTGGGCATCTATCTTCCGCCGTCGACGACCGCGCCAATCGTCTTGGGGGCGATCATCGGGTGGTTTTACAACCGCTGGGCGAATGCGCGCCCCAATGCCGACAAAATTAAACAGTTGGGCGTGTTGGTGGCGTCTGGATTGATCGTCGGCGAAAGCCTCTTCGGTGTTCTGTATGCCGGCATCATCGTGGCCAGCGGTCACGCAACGCCACTGGCGGTCGTGGGCGACGCGTTTGCGACACCTTCCACGATCTTGGGCGTGGTTGCATTCGTGCTGGTCGTTTTCGGCCTGTATCGCTGGACCGCGCTGCTAAACCGTCCATCGCGCTAATACTCCCTCCCATCTAGGACGTGAAGAAACCCGACGAGAACGTCGGGCCCATGGTGGAGACATTGACACGGAAGCTGTCGTTTGCGCTTCTGCTCTTCGCGACGCTCACCGCCTGTGCCGCAAGCAAACCCTCGCAGGGCGGCAATGCCACGCCTGCGCCCGTGTATCACGTTCTCATGCAGACGTCGCGCGGTCCGGTGCTGGTGGAAATCGAACGCGCGCTCGCTCCAAATGGCTCGGAACGCTTCTACGAGCTCGTCAAAGCGAAATATGTTAACGGATCGCGCTTTTATCGCGTCGTTCCTCACTTTGTCGTTCAGTGGGGCGCGGCAGCCGACCCCGGCGTCACCAAGAAGTGGGACGTGACGATTCCAGACGATCCGGTGAAAACGTCGAACCTTCGTGGCACGATTACCTTTGCGGCAAGCAGCGAGCCGAATAGCCGGACCACCCATATGTTCATCAACTTGGCCGATAACGGACGATTGGATTCACTCGGCTTCGCACCGATCGGTAAAGTTGTTTCCGGAATGAATAACGTCGACCGAATTTATGCCGGCTACGACGAAAAGCCGGACCAGAATCGCATCGCGCAGTCGGGGAACGCCTACTTAAACTCCCAGTTTCCGAAGCTGGATTACATCAAGACCGCGCGAATCGTCCCCTGAGGTGACTGCGTTAGAGGGCAGCGCGGCCTTTCGCGCACTCCACGCCCAACCGCGCGTCATGCTGCTGTTGCCGAATGTCTGGGATGCGGGATCGGCAGCGCTGTTTCGCGCGGCCGGTGCCCAAGCGATAGCGACGACGAGCGCCGGCTTGGCGTGGTCGTGCGGATATCCTGACGGCGACGCGCTTCCGACAGAGGTCTTGCTTTCGGCCGTCGACCGAATCCGGCGCGTGAGTCATGGAGTTCCGCTTTCGGTCGATATTGAAGCCGGCTACTCCGACAATCCAGATTTGGTTGCGCAGCTGGTCGAACGCCTAATCGACGCCGGTGGCGCGGGAATCAATCTCGAGGACAAAGGCGGTGATCCGTCCGTGCTGGCCGCGAAAATCGAAGCGATCGCGCGGTTGCGACCAGACGGGAAAGACATCTTCGTGAATGCGCGCGCCGACGTGTACCTTCGCGAGCTTGCACGTGGCGATGAAGCCGTGCGTGAAACGATTGCGCGCGGACGCCGATATGCTGCTGCCGGCGCCGATGGCCTGTTCGTTCCCAGCCTTTGCGAACGCCAGGCAATGACCGCAATCGCGCGCGCATGCCCGATTCCGTTGAGCGTGTTTGCGGTCCCGGGCTTACCGGATGCTAACGAGCTCTTCAACATCGGCGTCCGGCGCTTGAGCGCGGGTGAGTCGCTGGCGGCGATGGCATACGGCACGGCGCGTGACGCTGCGGTAGCGTTCCTCCGAAATGGAAGCAGCGACGCCGTCCTCTCCGCACACAATGTCGACTATCGTCAGACCAACGCACTCTTCGAACACGTAAGCGCGTAGGAGAACTACCATGCCAACCGATTTTCGCGATGGAAAGACGTTTCCGCGTCGTGGGCGCGAGGAGGCCAGCGGTGCAATGTGGCTGTTGCGCGTCTTTGACAAAGCCCGCGCTTCTGCCGCCGGAACCTTGTTCGATTATATTTATCCGTGCCCGATGGACCTTGGGGTTTTCTCGCGGTGGGGCATTACCTCCGACGATTTTGACGACGCCATTGCCAAGTATTCAACGGACGACGCGATCGCACAGTGGCTGCACTCCCACGTTAGCCAGGAAAAGATTCGAGCGGCAAACGAGTGGCTGCGCTGCGAGCGAACCGAAAACCTCGACCGCCAGGACCGAGAAGAAGCTGCTACGATTCGCGGATAGGACATTTGGTTGGGTACCGCTCATGGACGACAAGAACAAGCAAGCCTTTCCCCGCGACCGCAAGGGCGAAATCTTTCAAGACGACTTAGGCGAGGATCATACCGCCGATCCGCGTGACCGCGAGGACGCGGCGCACAACGATAATCTCGAGGAGGACGTCGACTCGCAAGAGGGCGACGATTTCATGCGCCAGCGGAAGTTCGAGCCGAGCGCTACCGATCGCACCACGTAACGTTTGCCGTATAGGTTAATGTCGCCCGGCCGTCAGCAGGAACGCTCACTAGCCAGTTAGCGGTTGTCGCAGATGTCTTCGTATGCGGGATGTTTTCGCCGACGATCTTCCATTGGCCGGGGATTTGCTCGACCACGAGCACGTCTTGCGGGATCGATTTCGCGTTGGCAAGGAGGATCTGATAGGAGCTCTCGCTTGAGCAGGCATTCGTATTTCGAAAGTCGCTTTGCCTTTTGCGAGCGGTGATGTCGAACGATTCACCGAGATGCAAGCGAACGGTTTCGTTCTTCGGTGAGTGATCGATCGTGTCCGAACCCAGGAACTGCGAAAGACCGCGCGAGTCGTTCTTATAAAGACGAACGATGCCGCCTGGAAGCGGAATTCCAAGGTCGCCGCCCTTATTTTCAAAACTGACGTAGACGCCGACCTTGAGATGATCGCCGAGATCGGGCTCGGAGTTGCGGTAATAATCAGGCGAGCCGCGTAGTTCCAGCGTTTTACGAACCGGGATCCCGTGCGCGCTCAGTAACGTCAGCTGCTTCGTCTGGTTCTGCGCGATCGTGGTCGCTCGCGGAAACGTATAAAGGTGGTACTCGAAATAATTTTCCTGCTGTACGGGTGTCGGCTCGACGTCTTCGCCCGTGCTGGCCGCAGAAGAGCTTACCTTCGCGAGATTTACCTTGAGCGGCTGAACGACGTTGACGTTCCCAGCGACAAGCTGAAGATGAGCATTCTCATACGAAACGCCGCTCGTATTCGAGAGTGTGACTAAGCCCGTTAAGGTCAAGTGCTGTTCGTCTGGTGAAAGCGTCCCCACATAATCGGCTTCCCAGCTGAGGCCGCTCGAAAGATAGCTCAAGTCGAGAACTTGGGATCCGCTTCTGACACTGGCGATGTCCAAAACTAGGGTCGGTTCATCTCGGAAGTTACCGGTGGACGTTGGGAACAGGATGTGTCCGCGCACGTCTGTCTCGATGCCCTCCCGATATTGAAGAATGACCCCACTCTCCGTCGCGCTCAAAATACGGGCGGTCTCACGCGTTTCGCGCTCGCCTGCAAACCGCGGATCGTGGACGACGACCACGTCGCGCCCCACGTATTTCTCCAACAGTGCTGACGGGCTGAGCAGATCGTAGTCGAAATTCTGCTCGAGAATCCGAATGGCATCACGCGAGGTCAGGTCTTCGAGAAGCGCTGAGGTGGCGTCGATGTTGGCACTGACGTCGCGCCAGGCAATGCGGTTGAGCCCCTGATCGAGGTTAACCCGCCGCCGGTCGTGAATGAGCGCCGAACCGCCATTATAGATCGTCACGTTGACGAGCTCGCGGTCGGCGACTGTGCTCGTACGCTCGGGCGGCTCGGCAACTGTCCGACCCGTTGAAACGAGTATGAGAAAGAGAACGGCAATCGATATTATGCCCTTCATGCGACACCTCAGTGCGTGGAGAAGATTTTCAATTACAGCGCATCAGAAACGTTTGTTGTGACCGTATACGCGCGACCGTCGCTGAGGATCGAGATGGCGCCGTTTTCGTCCGTGCGAAAAACCCTCGCCCCAATACGGTGTAGCACGGCGAGTGTTTGGGGCGCGGGGTGTCCGAAGACGTTATGACGGCCGACCGAAATGATCGCGTCGAGCGGATGCACTGCGGCGATGAAAGCCGGCGTCGATCCGTAAGCGGAGCCGTGGTGGCCCACCTTGAGCACCGCGCAACGCATATCGACGCGTTGTGCGAGAAAGCGTGCCTCGGCAGCGGCGCCGGCGTCGCCAGTGAAGAGCATGCAGAACGAGCGATAGCGCAAAATGAATGCAATTGAGTTCTCGTTAATATCGTTGCGCGAGTTGGCGATCAATGGCAGCGACGGGCCGAGGAAGTGCAGCATTAGTCCGTCGTCGCTGCGCCAATCCGTTCCCGCTTGGGGATAAACGATGGGCACGCTTTGGCCGCGCGCGGTAGCGATCGCGTCTTGATATGCGTGCCCGCCGTAACGTTGACCGCTGTCGGCGACCTCCCCGACGCGAAGCCTGCGCAGTACCGGTGCCATGCCGCCGGCGTGATCGCCGTGCGGATGCGACAGAATCATCGCGTCGAGCGCGTGCATGCCGTGGCGCAGCAAGAACGGCACCACGATGCGCTCGCCGATTCGTTCGGCTACGGATTCGTCGCCCGCAGGTCCGCGCTCGAGGCGCCCGCCCGCGTCGATTACGAATGCGTGTCCGCGCGGCGTTTGCACGACGATGGCATCGGCTTGACCCACGTCTAAGACCGTGATTCGCAGGCGACCATCCGGCAATTGCGGCGGCCACAGCACGAGTCCGACCGCCATTGCTACAGCCGCAATTGCCGCGCTGCGAGCACCCCTCCGCCAGAGCGCGGGCGCAGCGAGAATGGCTGCGTCGTACGCCACGATGCACCAGGCCGGCGCGGGACTCATGACGACGGTTGCTTCAGGCAATGACGCAAAGGTGCGCACCGCGCCGAGCATCCAGGCGAGCAGCCATGAGTTGAGATTCGCGCACGCTTGCGCCAGCGGCGTGCACCAGGCCAACGTCAGCTGCGCTGCGCCGAGCGCCATCGTCGCGGCGACGCACGGCACAACCGCGAGGTTGGCAAGTACTGCGTAGGGCCCAAACTGTAGGAAGACGGCCGCAGTTAATGGCCACGTTCCCAATTGTGTTGCTAGCGAAAGAACGAGTGCTTCGCGCACGCGTCCGGGTAACGCAACGTGCAAATCGATGGCGCGTTCGATGGAGGGCGAGCAGGCCACAATCGCGCTAACGCAGGAAAATGAAAGCGCAAAGGATGCGCTGCTGGCGTCCTGCGGTCGCGCGAAGAGTAGCACTAACGCCGCCAGTGCGATCGCATTCCAGGAAAACGTAGCGCGCCCGCAGGCACGCGCCGTGAGCGCGGCGCTCGCCATTGTCGCTGCACGAACCGCCGGAAGTGCCGCGCCGCTCCAGAGCGCGAATCCCCAAACGGCAAGAGCCGTTAGCGCACAGGTCAGCCAGCGTGGCAGCGAGCAGAACGAGAGAAGCGCGGCACAAAGCGCCGCCACAGCGCCCACATGCAGGCCGGCCGTCACCAAGACGTGCACGGTGCCGGTCTCTTGAAACTCCGTCCGCAGATCCGGCGGTAGGGCCGAGCGCTCACCCCACAGTTCTCCTGCGAGAACCGACGCGCTCGGTTCGCCGAGGCGCTGCTCCAGTTGCGCTCGCGCCCACTCATGCGCTCGCGCCCACTCATGCGCTCGCGCCCACTCATGCGCTCGCGCCAGCCAGACTTGCAGTTTAGTACTAGCGCTCATGGAACGCTCGTGATCCAGACCGAGCACCGTCGCGTTTTCGAGCTGCGCGTCGATACCGCGTTCGCGCTGCATGTCGCGTTCGCTCGGTTCGCCGGGATTACGCGGCTCGTCAAACGGAGCGAACCGTCCGCGCACGATGACCTGCGACCCAATTGGCGGAGCGTCAGCGCGAAGCCGTGCTTGGACGCGCAATCCGTCGGCGAGCCGGACCAGCGTCGTCGAGCCTTCATCTTGCTGGTCGCTAGAGCGATCGATGACCGCGCCGTGATAGCGTGCGGTTCGAAGCTCGCTAGATGGACTTACGTCGGGGCCGCGGTACCATGCATTGAATCCGGCGGCCACAACAACCACGAGCAAGATCGTGCGCAATGCCCACGCCTTCTCGCCACCCGCGCACACGAACGCACCGACTCCTGCCAGGCCGAACGCGACGAGGATACGTTCGTCGTCCGGAAGCGAAGGCGCTAGCACCAGTGTCGCGAGCAATGCGCCAAGGGCGCAAAGCGTCAACCCAAACGGCGGCATGACAAGACATCTGCGACGAGAGGGGCTGCTCGCTACGATTGCGCATAGGTCCCTCAATGCGCATTGTGGTGACCGGCGGAGCGGGATTTATCGGCTCACATACCGCCGACGCGTATGTCGCCGCGGGTCACGACGTGCTCGTTTTGGACTCGCTTTGGGAGCATGGCGGCGGCCGTCGCGCCAACGTGCCGGCTGGTGCCCAGTTCGTGCAAATGGATATCCGCGACGAGGGGGTGAGCGGGATCTTTGCCGAGTTCAAGCCTGATGTGATCAGTCATCACGCAGCGCAGCACTCGGTGGCGATCTCTGCGCGCGAGCCGATCTACGACGCCTCGGTCAACGTGGTAGGAACGCTCAACGTCTTAGAAAACGCCGTGAAGTCGGGCGTGCGAAAGGTGATCTTTGCTTCGAGCGGCGCGATTTTCGGTAATCCCGAGCGCTTACCGATTAACGACGAAACGCCGCGGCAGCCAACCTCGCCGTACGGCATCACGAAAATGGTGATCGAGCACTACTTACGCTTTTACAAAAACGAAAAAGGCCTGGACTTTACCGCCTTGCGTTATGGGAACGTCTACGGGCCGCGTCAAGATCCCAACGGCGAAGCGGGCGTCGTCTCGATTTTCATCGGCAAGTTCTTAGCCCACCAACCGGTGCGCATCGATTGGGACGGCGAGCAAACCCGCGACTACGTCTACGTTGGCGACGTCGCGCGAGCGAACGTGGAAGCCCTCGAGCGTGGTTCGGGCGGCTGTTTCGTGGTTGGGACCGGCGTTAAAACGAGCGTCAACGCGATCTACCGCACGCTCGTCCAGATTACCGGCTTCGAGGCACCGATCACCAAAGCTCCCCAGCGGCCGGGCGACGCGCGCGATGCCCAATTCGATGCATCGGGCGCACGCAAAGCACTCGGCTGGAATGCGAGTACCACGCTAGCCGATGGAATGCGCGCAACGTACGAGTATTTCAAAGGGCTCTAACGCAAGTATAGCGCTCGCTGCACTCCGTGCCGCTCGCGCTGGTCGAGCAGTTTGGTGATTTTGGCTTCAAGTCAATCGTCGCGGTCGTGGGCGTCGGACCGGAGAAGAAAACCGTCATGCCTTCCGTCGATCGCGAAACGTACGCCGCCGGGATGCCATGGTGACGTTGCTTACTTTTTGGAACTTTGATGCGGATGATCAGCGTGCCTTGTTGGCTTTTCGTTATCGCCGTTGCTCTTGAGGCCATTACGTTGTTACTATTCCCGAGCTGTGCCCCAGGCATCATGGCCATTACAGGCTGCGATGGGTGGCAAGCGCGCCGCGCGGCATATGCGCGCGGGATGCCTCTACGCCGTAACCAGGTTAAGGAGTTTATCGGCAACATAAATCCGTTTGCGGATCTCTTTGCCGTCGGTCTGCGCGCGTACGTTGTCTTCGCGCATTGCAAGCGCGAGCGCGTCCTCTTCTGAAAGTCCTGGAGTGGTTGATATTCGCGCTCGAAGCTTACCGTTGACTTGCACGACGAGCGTGATTTCTTCCACCGCCAGCGCCCGCGGGTCGGGCTGAAGGTAGCGGTTGAGGTGGACCGATTCGGTGTGTCCGAGCCGCTCCCAAATCTCTTCGGCGATGTGCGGCGCGAACGGCGCGATCACGATCGGCAGCGCTTCGGCGGCATAGCGCGTGACCTCGGATCCGGGCATCTGTTGATTGGCGACGGTCAGCTCGTTCACGAGTTCGTCGAGGCGCGCGATCGTTGCATTGTAGTGAAAACGGCGCGAGAGCGTTTCATCGATGGTCGATTTGGCGGCGACGTGAACCGCGCGCAGAAGCGATTGTTCCTGCGGAGTCGTCGCTTGCGGTAAACTCAAATCACTCGAAGGCGTGTGAAAAAACGGTTCGCAGGCGCGCCACACGCGGTTGATGAACCGAACCCGCCCGCTAATTCCCTCGTCGGTCCAGTCGCTCGTCTCTTCCGGCGGCGTAACGTACAGCAGGAAGAGACGCATTGCATCAACGCCGTTGCGCTCAGCCGTTTCATCGATGCCGACCACGTTGCCACGTGATTTCGACATCTTCTCGCCATCGTGCAGCACGAAACCCTGATGGAAGAGCCGCTCGAACGGCTCGTCGCTACCAGTGACCCAGCCGCGATCGTGAAAGAATTTATAAAAGAACCGCGAGTAGAGCAGATGCAGCACGGCGTGTTCGGCGCCGCCGATGTATTGATCGACGTTCATCCAGTACGCGGCCGCGCCGCCTTCCCAGGGTACGCGTTCGTCGTGCGGAGAGAGATAGCGCAGGTAGTACCACGACGATTCAAAGAACGTATCCATCGTGTCGGTCTCGCGCCGCGCCGGTCCGCCGCACTTGGGGCAGGCCGTCTGCACAAAATCCGCGATTTCCGCCAGCGGCGATCCTTCGCCGGTAAAGCGAGCGTGAGGCGGTAAGAGAATCGGTAACTGATCGTCCGGAACCGGTACCTCCCCGCACGCATCGCAATAGATAATGGGAATTGGCGTACCCCAGTAGCGCTGGCGAGAAACGAGCCAGTCGCGTAAGCGCGTCGTCACGCTTCTTCGGCCGGCGCCGAGGGCCAATAAACGATCGCCGATCGCGACGCGCGCACGCGCACTCGACATTCCTGAAAAATCGTCGCTTGCAATCAATCGCCCATCGTCAAGGTACGCTGCCTCGAGCGGAGCATCCGGCTCGCTATCGGGCGACATGATAACCTGCGCGATGGGAAGACCGTAGCGTTTGGCAAACTCGAAGTCGCGCGCGTCGTGAGCCGGAACGCCCATGACTGCGCCCGTGCCGTACTCGGCCAGCACGTAGTTGGTGACCCAAATCGGGATTCGCTCGTGCGACAACGGGTTGATCGCATACGCTCCGGTGAAAAGCCCTTGCTTTTCCATCAGGCTCGTCCGCTCGAGCTCCGACTTCGAGCCGAGGCTTTCGGCAAAGGCGCCGATTGCCGCCGCATTCCTTTTCGACACGATCGTCTTGAGAGCAGCATTGACCGGATGCTCGGCCGCAACCGCGACGAAGGTCGCGCCGTAGATCGTATCGACGCGCGTGGTGAAGACGTCGATTCTCGCATCAAGGCCTTCGACTGCAAAGGCGAACTCAACGCCTTCGCTGCGGCCGATCCAGTTTCGCTGCATCATCTTGGTGCGCTCGGGCCAGCCGTCGAGCCGCTCGAGGTCGGCGAGCAGCCGCTGCGCATATTCGGTGATCCGAAGAAACCACTGCGAAAGATTGCGGCGCTCGACCAGATGATTGCAGCGCCAGCAGCGACCGTCGACGACCTGCTCGTTCGCCAGCACCGTGCGGTCGTGCGGACACCAGTTTACCGGCGCTTCACGTTTGTAGGCCAAGCCGTGTTCGTACAATCGCAAGAAGAGCCATTGATTCCAGCGATAGTATTCCGGCGAGCACGTTGTTATCTCGCGCGACCAGTCGTAGCTCGCACCCATTAACCGAATTTGGCGCCGCATGTTAGCGATGTTGTCGGCGGTCCAGCGCGCCGGGTCGACGCCTCGGGCGATGGCGGCATTTTCTGCCGGAAGACCGAACGCGTCCCAGCCCATCGGGTGCAGCACGTTGTACCCGAGCATGCGCATCATCCGCGCGATCGCATCGCCTATCGTGTAGTTCTTCGCGTGACCGACGTGCAGATCGCCCGACGGATATGGAAGCATCTCGAGCACGTAGTACTTGGGGCGCGCGTCTCCGTCGCTGGCTCGGTAGATGCCCGTGCTTTCCCAGCGCTCTTGCCACTTGCGTTCGATCGCCCGATAGTCGTACGTTTCGGCCATAAAGAGTTATCCTACACGCCTTGACGTGCGACAAGCAACACGTGATCGAGGAAGGTGATCGTTCGCATTACGCTAGGCGTCATTATCTTGGCACTGGTTGCGTTGGCCCTCCGTCATCCCGCCCCGCCCCCCGCCTTGCAATCCGTCCCGCTGGGCGCTGCAGCGACGCCCTTCTCTCCGGCCCAAGAAGGTCGCGACGCACGCCGGCACTCATTCGGTCTTCTCACGGCGACGGTGTACGTCGTTGGAGCGGTTGCCAGGCCGGGTTTGTATCATCTTTCCGGCAATGCGCGCGCCGTCGATGCCGTCACCGCGGCCGGCGGGTTATCCCGACAGGCCGACCGCGTTGGCGTGAATTTGGCTGCGTTTATACATGACGGCGACGAGTTGATCGTTCCAGCGATCGGTCAAGGACGGGCGGCCCGCACGTCTGTCCATCGCACGCGCAAGCGGCATGCGCGCTCGCTTGGGTCGGGTGCACTCGACGTGAACGCAGCGAGTGCTGACGAGCTCGCGACGGTGCCTGGCATCGGACGTGCCGTGGCGCAGCGGATCGTCGAAATGCGCGAACGTGTTGGATCGTTCGATTCGCTCGACGAGCTGTTGGACGTCGCCGGGATGACCGATACGCGCCTCGAGCGCGCCCGCCCATATCTCACGACGCCCGGCCACCGGTAAGCGCGCAGGAGGGGCTCGTCGCCACAAAGGCAATTCCAGCCTCGTGGAGCTGTCCGAAAAGGAAACGCTGCCGCACTTGATGCGTCGGGCGCTGGCGACGCCGCGCGATGACGTGCTGGTAGAACGCCGCAACGGAGCCTGGACGCCAACCTCGAGCGCCGGCCTGCTGGAACGTGCCGAGGACCTGGCCTGTGCAATTCGCGATGCGGGACTTGCCGCCGGCGATCGCGTCGCGCTGATCGCACACAATTGCGTCGATTGGATTGTTTGCGATGTTGCAACGCTTATTGCAGGCTGCGTCGTCGTTCCCGTGTATCCGACCCAGGCGCTCGATCACATGGCCTACATCCTCGGGCATTCGGGAGCCAAATTGATTTTTGTCGATACGCAAGCGACGCTCGGGCGACTGAGAGAAAGCGCCGTCGCGTTACCGCAGGTCGTGGTGTTTGATTCCGCCGATTCCAACGCGCTGGCGGCTTTCGAAGCACGCGGCGCGGCCGTACATGCAAGCCATGCCGAACTTCCCGGCGCATACGAGGCAACGTTGCTCCCCGATGACCTTGCGGTGCTGATCTATACCTCTGGGACAACCGGAAACCCCAAGGGCGTTATGCTGTCACACGATAACGTCGGGTTTAACGTGCGAGCGACGCTCGAGTTCGGTAACGACATCAGAGCCGCCGAGCCGAGCGAGTCGGCGCTCTCGGTCCTGCCGTATTCGCACATCTACGAGCACACGTTTGGCTACATCTATATATTAGCCGGCATCCGCTGCTATATCTGTCACGATCCCGTTGAACTGCTCGAGGATCTGCGCGACGCACGGCCGGCGATGATGACATCGGTCCCGCGCATTTTCGATCGCGTGCTGGCAGGTATTAAGGGTCAGGCGCTCAAGCATGGCGGCGCGCAAGCCAAGCTCGTTCCTTGGGCGTTATCCGTGGCGCGGCGATACGCGTATGCCCAAGCGTTCGGCGGAGCCGCTGCATCGGCGCTGGCGTTGCAGTACATACTGGCGAAAGCGCTCGTGCTCGGGAAGATTCGCCAGCGGCTCGGCCTCGATCGCATTCGGTTTATGACCAGCGGGAGCGCGGCGCTGCACGTCGATACAGCAATGACATTTTTGGGTTTGGGCATCCCGATTATGCAGGGGTACGGTTTGACGGAAACCTCGCCGGTCATTACGGCAAGCCGCACCGAAGATAACGAGTACGGAGCAGTCGGGCGACCGATTCCGGGCGTCGAGATCCATATCGCGAGCGACGGCGAAATCCTCACCCGCGGGCGTCACGTCATGCACGGCTATTACCGCGATCCGGAAGCCACCGCCGCCACGTTGGAGGACGGCTGGCTGCACACCGGCGACATCGGTGAAATCGATGCGAGGGGCTTTCTGCGCATTACCGACCGCAAACGTGAAGTCTTCAAGACCGATACCGGAAAGTGGATTTCTCCGTCGCGGATTGAAGCGGCGATCAAGCGATCGATGTACGTCTCGCAAGCCATGGTCATCGGCAATGGTCGCCCCCATCCCGCGGCGCTGATTTGTCCGAACTGGGATCTCTTGCGGGTCAAACTCGAGCTTCCGGCAACCACTCCCGCCGAGCAGCTCGCTGCGCGCGACGACGTTGTGGAATTTCTAACGGTCGAAGTCCGCAAACAAACGCACGATTTAGCGACGTACGAACAGATTCGCCGCATCATCGTGCTGGCGCACGAGTTCAGCGTCGAAAGCGGCGAGCTTTCACCTGCAATGAAAATCAAGCGGCGTGTCGTCGAGGATCGCTACGCCGCCGAGATCAATGGGTTGTACAACGCCGATTCTCGCGCGCCGTCGGCGGTATAGATCGTTGCCTGCGATGTCACGGCGCATAGATGAGGTTATCCGCGGTCCGATCAAGAGCAAGACGGTCTTTCCCGTCTTGATCCTCCATTTGATCAGTCAGCAGCCCGATCACGGTTACGGCCTCATGCAACGCATCGCCGACGCCTGCGGCGACTTGGTGGCGGTCAATACGAATAAGGTCTATCCGCTGCTGCGCCGTCTGGAAGAGCGCGGGTTCGTCACCGCATCGTGGGATCACCCGACCAAGCGCTCGCGACGCGTTTACACGATAACGCCCGAAGGGAAGGAACGCCTCAAGCGCATCAAGAGCTCGATGGCGCCCTATCTCGAGTCGATCGAACGCGCCGTAAAGCGCCTCAAGAACGAGCTCTACGACCGCACTCCGTAGCGACGCAGTTGTGCCGTATCACCCTGAGCGCGAGCGCAGCGAGCAGTCGAAGGGCAGCAAGAGGCTCGGGCTGCGCCTCGAGAAGCCCGGCGTGACACGGCTGCGAAGATCTTTTGGCTGAGGAAAGCCCTACGGCCATCGCATAGCAGGGACCCGTGCGCGCGACCATAATTGAAGGGCGAACCCTGACGTTTTGGGAGGCCT
The DNA here is from genome assembly GCA_963752765.1 of Vulcanimicrobiota bacterium. GTDB lineage: Bacteria > Vulcanimicrobiota > Vulcanimicrobiia > Vulcanimicrobiales > Vulcanimicrobiaceae > JAFAHZ01. The sequence goes on along the minus strand of CAVVZD010000001.1, from coordinate 394,929 downwards.
TAGGATTGCGCTGCGCGTCGCTGCGTGTTCTCGTTCTCGCCTTGTTCGCGTTGTCGATTTCGGCTGCGCCGGCGTTCGCTGCGCGCTCGATTCCCGCGGCGACGCCGGATGCGGTGACGCATCATACGATCGTGGTAGGCGGGAAGACCCTGGCATATACCGTGCGGGCCGGCACGATCACGATACGCAACCAAGACGAGCAGCCGCTGGCGCGCGTCTTTTACACGGCGTTCACGCTGGACGGCGCGTCAGCTTCGGCGCGCCCGGTGACGTTCTTCTATAACGGAGGCCCCGGCAGCTCGACGATTTGGCTGCGTATGGGTTCGTTCGGACCGGTGCGCGTGATTACGGCGGACGGAACGGTAACGGGGCCACCGCCATATCGCCTGGTCGATAATCCGTACACGCTGCTCGACCGCACGGATATGGTCTTCATCGACATGCCGGGCAGTGGATTCGGCCGTCTTATCGGGGCAGGTACGCCGAAGAACCTTTGGGGCGTCGATCAAGACGCCAACGCATTCGCGCAATTTATCGAGCGGTACATCTCGAACTTCAACCGTTGGAATTCTCCAAGGTTTCTTTTCGGCGAGTCGTACGGAACGACGCGCTCGGCCGTATTGTCGAAGATTTTGACCGACCGCGGCATCGCGCTTAACGGGATTGTGCTGCTCTCGTCATATCTCAATTCCATGGTCGACTTGGATTCCGCTCCGGGTGCACCGATCGGCGGCGGCGATTGGGGCTACATTTTGTATTTGCCGACGGAGGTGGCGACGGCGTGGTACCATCACGCCATCGGAGACGTGCCGCTGAACGACGTTCTCGCACAATCGGAAAACTTTGCGCTGACGGAATATCTGGACGGCCTGGCGCAGGGCTCGCGGCTTTCGACGCAACGGTACGACGATATCGTGGCAAAGCTTCACCGCTTCACGGGGCTTTCGGAGCAGTATATCCGAAACTCGAACCTGCGCGTTCCGTATGACCGCTTCGAAAACGAGCTCGCGCGCGAGCGCGGCGCTACGCTGGGCCGCTTAGACTCGCGTTTTCAGACCTACGTTCTTGACAAGCCGGCAATCGAACCCGATTGGGATGCGACCGATGCCGCGATTGATTCGGCTTTCGTCGACACTGCTAACATGTATTTGCGTCAGATGCTCAAGTATAACCCCCCGTTGCTGTACCGGGCTGAAATCTACGATCTCATCTACGCCGACGACAACACGTGGGACAATAGCCATGGCAACGATCCGCAGACCTTTAACGTTGCTCCCGATCTCGCTCAAACGATGACGTACAATCCGAGACTGCGCGTTTTTTCCGCCAATGGATATTTCGATTTTGCCACGCCGTTCTTTGAAACGGTGTACGTTCTCAACCATATGTACCTTGCACCAGCGCTGCAGCGAAACATCACCTACGGCTTCTACCAGTCGGGACACATGGTCTATCTCCATCCAGCGGCGCTGGCGGCGTTTCACGCCGACTTGGAACGCTGGTACGCTTCGACCTTAGGAGCGAAATAGGTGTTTCCCGTCATGCTTCGTGTCACGCTGAGCTTGCTCAGCGCATGGATGCGCCAGTGCCGACTCAGCACATGGAGGTGCGCTGGAGTCGGAGCGAAGCGCAGTCTCCCAGCTCTAGCAGCATTACTGTTAGGCGCTGCCGCGTCACCCTTGCCGTCACCAGCGCCGGCGCAGCCCGCATCTGCCACGGCGTCCGATGCGGTCAGTCAGCACACATTGACGTTGGGCGGAAGGACCTATCCGTATAGCGCGCGCGCCGGAACGATAACGCTTCAAAACGACCAGGGCCAGCCGACGTGCCGGATGTTCTTCACGGCATTTACGCTTGACGGCGCCGATCCGAGCGCGCGTCCGGTCACGTTCTTCTATAACGGCGGCCCGGGCAGTTCGACGATTTGGCTGCGAATGGGGTCGTTTGGGCCGATGCGCGTGCAGATTCCCGACGCCGCGACCTCGCTGAACGCGCCGTTCGATCTCGTGCCGAATCAATACTCGCTGCTCGATCGCACCGACATGGTCTTCGTCGACGCGCCGGAGACGGGTTTCAGCCGAATTATCGGCGCGGGTAAGCCGAATCAATTTTTGGGCGTCGATCAAGACATGCGGGCCTTCGGCCAGTTCGTCTCGCGCTACATCAGCACGTACAGCCGCTGGAACTCGCCGAAGTTTCTTTTCGGCGAGTCCTACGGAACGCCGCGTACCGCCGTGCTTGTGAATTACCTTCAAGGCAAGGGCATCGGCATCAACGGCGTCGTCTTGCTTTCGTCGGTGCTCGATTTCAGTCTTGATTGGGACGTGAACTTCGCGCCAGCCGCGATCGGCGGGGGCGATTGGGCCTTCCCACTCTATCTTCCGACGGAAGCGGCGGCCTCTTGGTATCACAACGCACTACCCGGACCGCAGCCGGCGCTACAAACGCTGCTTCCGCAGGTCGAGCAGTTCGCGATGGGCGAGTATCTCAATGCGCTTGCGCAAGGTGACAGACTTTCGCCGGCGACCTACGACGACGTCGCTGCGAAACTGCATGAATATACGGGCTTGTCGGAACGTTACATCCGCCTGTCAAACCTGCGCATTCCGTACTGGCGCTACACGACCGAGCTGCTGCGCAATTCCGGCCAAGCCCTTGGGCGTTACGATGCGCGATACACGTCGTACACGCTCGATCGCATTGCGGATCGCCCGCAGTTCGACCCAACCGACTCCGCGATCGACGCCGCGTTTACCGGCGCCGGTAATTATTACGTTCGGCAACTGCTGCACTACAATACAACGCTCGACTACATCGTGTTAAGCAATCGAGTTTTTCCGCAGTGGGATTGGAAACACGACGGCAGCGTGCCGACCAACACGGCCGAGGATCTGGCACACGCCATGGTCTTCAACTCAGGCTTACGCGTCTTCTCGGCCAACGGCTACTACGACTTTGCGACGCCGTTCCTCGCAACGGTCTACACCCTGAACCATCTCAATCTGCCGCCCGACATCCAAAGCCACATTACCTACGGCTTTTATGAATCGGGGCACATGGTGTATCTCCACCCAGCGGCGCTATCGCAGTTCCACGACGACCTCGAGCGGTGGTATTCCGAAGTACTCCACCACTGAATTTCAGTGTCGCCCTTCGACAGGTCTTCGACAAGCTCAGACTGACATTGCTCAGGTTGACACGATACCAGCCACTCCCTCCGCTACCGCATCATCTCTAAGGCGCGCTCGCGGGCGAGGGTTCGACGGTAAATCGCGTCCAGTTTGTTGTAGGCGGAACGCATCTCCGGTGTCGGCGCAGCGTCGGCGCTTTCGATGGCGGTAATTAAGTTTTCGAGAGCGGTGTCGAGGAAGAGGAAGCTGACGAGGTCGTGCGAGTAGGCGCCAACCGAATCGTCAGGGTTATCGGGTAAGGGTTGGCCGAAAACGTCGGTTGCAAACTCGTGTGCGACCGAGGGTGCTACCGTACGCGCCGCGCGTTGTGCGCGGCGGCGTTCGTTGCGCACGTTACTCTGGAGGGCTTGCACCTCGCGCGCGAGGTCGTATTGGACGCGCAGGTCGGCGGCGGTGGCGGGAGCGCGCGGGTCGCGCCAAACGATTGCACGACGCGTGTAACTCTTGCCGTTGACGTTCAAACGAATCGTGTATCGGCCGGGCGGTACCAAGAGACCGGTCGGACTGGTCTCGTGAAAGTCCCACAGGAACCGGTGGGATCCCGCCGTGGTCTCGGGAACGGGTTGCGCCGTAATCCAATGCGGCGTGTAGTCGACCGATTTCGGGTCGACCGGCTTTGGCTTCTCGGCACTCGACCAATGGCGTACGACGCGACCGCTGGCATCGAGAACGTCGAGCACCACGGGCGTGCGTGCAACGTCGGCGAGATGATATTCGATGTTCACGCCGACAGCGGGATTACTCGCTTGCGCCTCGTCGAGCGGCAACGGTGTACCCTCCTGGCTTCCCGGCCGGAGACGATAGGCCAACGCAGGTGCGAACAAGTAACTACCCGCTTCCGTCAGCGCATCGTCCATCTGGCGGAGCGACACGATGTCGTCGAGCACCCAAAAGGCGCGGCCGTGGGTCGCGATCACCAGATCGTCGCCGTGCACGGCAATGTCGCGGACTGAACTGACCGGTAAGTTCAACTGCAGCGATTGCCAGTGATCGCCATCGTCGAACGAGACGTACATGCCTTTTTCGGTACCGGCGTAGAGCAGACTGCGCCGTTGCGAATCCTCGCGCACGACGTTGACGAACGAGCCGTCGGGAATACCGGTGGCAATTGCGTCCCAATGGCGGCCGCCATCGCGCGTCCGGTAGATGTACGGTTTGTAGTCGTCGAGGCGATGCCGGTCGACGGCAATGTACGCGACGTCGGGATCGAAGCGCGATGCTTCGATGATTCCAACCTTGCTCCACGGCGTGAGCTCGGGCGGCGTGACGTTTTGCCAGCGGGCGCTATCGTCGCGGCTAATCCAAACGTAGCCGTCGTCGGTTCCCGCCCACACCTCGCTGGCGCGAATCGGCGAGGGCGCGATTGCATACACGACGCCGTGACGCTTGACATTGTTGTCGTCGGCGATTGTGGAATTGTCGAGATTCGGCGGCGTGCCTTCGTCGCGGCGAGACAGATCCGGGCTAACGATCTTCCACGTTTCCCCGCCATTGCGCGAGCGAAAGATTTGTTGATGCCCGAAGTAGAGCGAATGACGGTCGGCAAGTGAGAAAACGAGCGGTAACGTCCACGTGTTGCGCCAAACCGTGCTCGGCTGGTCGAGCGTCGGATCGATCACTTGCTCCCAGCCGGTGGCCGGAATCTCGCGCGTAACCGTTCCGCCGAAGATCAACGATTCGGGACCGTACATCCCGCCGGAATGACGAGGATCGGGTGCAAGGTACCCATTCTCGCCGCCAACGTCGATCGGACGAAAATCCTGTTGAGAGATGGTGAGGTATTTCGTTGCGCTCGGCTCCATGTCGGCGCCCGAATCTTGCTGCGCGCCGTAAACGAAATACGGGAACGCGTTGTCGGTGATTACGTGATAAAACTGTCCCGTCGGTTGGTTGTACCACGTACTCCAGCTCTTGCCGTAGTTGACCGAGACGATCACGCCTTGATCGCTGCCTAAGATGATGCGATTGGAATCGGCCGGATCGACCCACGCCGTGTGAAAGTCGGGACCGGTCGGATCGCCGATGAGCGCATTGAAGCTCTTCCCACCGTCCGTTGACCGGTACGTTGACGTATTCATCACGTACACTACGTCGGGCTGGCGCGGATCGGCGGTGATGCCGCTGAAGTACCAGCCGCGCTGCCAAATGCGGCGTTCACCGTCGGTGTGCGTCCAGGTGGCACCCGCGTCATCCGAGCGATAGATGCCGCCATGCGCCGGATCGCTGTCGACGTTCGCGTAGATGCGTTGCGGAGCGGCGGCTGAAATTGAAAGGCCGATTCTGCCGATGCGTTCGGGCAAGCCGCCATGCAGTTGCGTCCAGGTTTTTCCGCCGTCGGTTGATTTGTAGAGGCCGCTGCCCGGGCCGTTCGAAGGCGGATAGACGTTCCACGGCGGGCGACGCGTTTGCCAGAGCGCGGCGTATACAACGTTTGCGTTGCTTGGATCGAGCGCGAGCGTCGTCGCGCCGGTGTTCTCGTCTTTGTAGAGCACCTTCGTCCACGTCTTGCCGCCGTCAACGGTCTTAAAGACTCCGCGCCCTGCATTGGGCCCGTATTGATGACCGAGGGCCGCGACGTAGACGACGTTTGCATCGTGCGGATCGATCGCGACGGCACCGATCTGACGGGTATCGTCGAGGCCGAGATGCTGCCACGTCTTGCCGCCATCCGTTGACTTGTACATGCCGTTTCCGTAGGCGATGTCCGAGCGCATGTCGGCTTCACCGGTACCGACGTAGATTATTTGGGGATCGCTCGGGCCTACGGCAATCGAGCCGATCGACGCCACCGTTTCCGCGTCGAAAATCGGATTCCACGTGCGTCCGGCATCCAAGGTTTCCCAAATGCCGCCGTCAACCGCTCCGAAATAAAAATGCTCGGGTTGACCGAGAACGCCGGTGACGGCCAACGCACGCCCTCCGCGAAACGGTCCGATCATTCTCCACTGCAGGTTCGTGAAATAAGAAGCATCGACCGAGACCGTCGTCGCACGCGCTGCGGCGGCGCCGCTCGAGAGGCAGATGGAATACGCGAGAAGGGCGCTCAAGAAACGTTGCATGAGCGCGATGTACTCTTGCCGGGCCGGAAACTACTGCTTTTGGAAGACCGAGTCGGGAATCGGCTCGTTGAGCGTATAGATGCCGTAGCTTACCGTGGCAGTGCCACTGTATTGCGGGAAGTGCGCGACGATCAACGCGCTCGACGGAAGGTGGTACGGGTGGGCGTGGTGATGCCCGAATTCGATCTCCAGCGAAGCTCCGTTATTGTAGGCGAAATCGACCGCTTCGATGGCGTTGCTTTTTTCGCCGACCAGCATCGTGAATGACTTTACGTTCCCGTGCGCCTTCGGAATCCCAACCAATACGTAGGCGAAGTGTTTGTGGCGGGATTGCGTGCCCTGCAGCGTGATGTCATAGGCGTACTCCCACGTTTGCGGCGTTCCGAGCGTGCTTACCGCGTCTTGAAAGCCGTGCGCGAGGCTCGGAGCGTCGGACAGATGCATGGCCTGCTTATCCGGCGCCTTGAAATATTGCATGCCGTGCACCGTAAACGGCACCGACAGGAATGAGACCTTCACGCTGCCGCCGATGACGACCGGGACCTGATAGCTCTGCAAGGGCATTTGCGTTCCGGCGACGCGCGCGAGCACGTCGGCTGCGGTGTGTGCCGGCGCAATCGTCGCAATCGGGTTCGCTCCGCCGCCGGCCAACGCAATTACGAATGTTGAAGCGGCGGCAAATTTCACCAGCCGCCGCCAGCGTCGCCCCCGCCCCCGCCGTCACCGCCGCCGAATCCGCCATCGCCCCCGAAACCGCCGCCGCTCCAATCGCCTGTGCTGGCCCCGCTCATGTCGGCCTGTCCAGCGTCACCTTGCCATCCGCTTGCATCGCCGCCAATTCCGCCGGCAACTTGGCCGGAATCGCCGGGCGCGATCATCCCTGCGCCGCGTCCCCCGAACAGCTCGTTGCCCAGCCACGCTCCGCCCAAACCACCTAAGAGGCCGCTCCAAAAACTGCCGCCGCCACCGTAGCCGTAACCTCCGTATCCGGGGCCGTATCCGGCGGGCGGCATGCTGCCTGGTGCGCCGGGTCCGCCCGCTCCGCCATAGTACCGCGGCCCCGACATGGCGCGCAGAATCGAACGCAAGACCAAGAAACCAACGATGAAGAGAATGATCCACCAAACCATGGAAATGTGTATTCCTCCGTTGACGGACGACACGGGTGCGGTCATCGGTGCGCCGGCAGCGTTCGAGCTGCCGTGCTGCATGCTTCCGAGATGCGCGCGATAAACGTTGAGAATTCCGTTGACCGCGCCCATGATCCCCGCATCGTAATTCTCGCTGCGGAATTGCGACTCCATCGATTCGCGGATGTCGCGCAGCACGTCGGCGGTGAACCAGCTCGCGCCGGCGCGATCGGGAACGATGATGTCGCGGCGATCGTCACGGGCAATGAAGATCAACACACCGTTGACGCTCTGCGCGGAAAAAGCGGTCGCCGCCGCACTCTGCAACGTAGCGGTTCCGAGCGAGGGAACCGTGACGACGACGACCTCTTTGCCCGTTTGCACGTTGAAGTTTCCGATGCGTTCGTTTAGCTGCGCGACGGTGGCGGCGGAAAACATGCCCGCTTGGTCGTGCACGAAATCTCGCGCCGCGGCTGCAACCGGTAACAGCGCGGTTAAACTGAGAGTAAAGGCGGCGATCCTGCTCATTTGAATCCGTACACTCCCCACGAGACGGTTCTACTGCGGCCGCGGGGTTGAGGTTTCCCCTGCAGAGGATAGGATACTCCCTTGCTTGGCTCGCAGAGACCAGCCATGAACCAGCCAGCCCAGCTCAAGGCCGGATCGCTCTCCTTTATTGAGGTCTTGGCAACCTCGATCGCGCTGGTCGGCCCGAGCATGACGCCGATTCTCATTGCGCCGTATATGTTCGCGCTGGCGGGCAACGGAACGTGGCTGGCCTACGTCTTCGGCGGCGCGATGCTCATCTTCGTTGCGCTGAACATCAATCAGTTTGCGCGGCGCTCGAGCTCGGCCGGCTCGATGTACGGTTACGTCGCCGACAATCTTGGACCAACGATCGGCGCGCTGGCGGGCTGGGCTCTTCTTTGGGCATATGGATTGGTCGCGGCCGCCGTTCTCGGCGCGATGGCGCTCTTTGCCGGTCTCTTACTCGCCGATTTCGGCATTCACGTTCCCGCCGTCGTTTCGGTCATTGTTATCGCCGCGATCGCGTGGCAGGCCGCATACCGAGGCGTCCAAGTCTCCGCAATCTTGATGCTCGTGCTGGAGCTCGTTTCGGTGAGCATCATCTGTCTCATCGTTGCCATCGTCTTTATCAAGCACGGTATTCTTGATACCGCGCAGCTCACGATCAAAGGCGGCTTTCCAGGAGGCGTTGGCTTGGCGATTGCTTTTGCGATGTTTAGTTACGTCGGTTTCGAGAGTGCGACCGCATTTGGCGCGGAAGCGAAGCAAGCGCTGGTGAACATACCACGCGCGGTCATTGGCAGCGTGATCTTTGCCACCGCCTTCTTTATCATTGCGACGTATGCGGAAATCCTCGGCATGCATCAAAGTGCCAAGCCGTTGGATCAACAGACTTTTCCGCTCGGAACGCTCGTGGATCTCTATCACGTTCCGTACTTGCGCATTCCGATCACGATCGGCGCGCTCTGCAGCGCCTTTTCGGTTTGCCTCGCTTGCATCACCACGGCGGGCCGCATCGCATACGCGATGGCTTCGGTCAAGCTGCTCCCCGCGCCATTTGCCGCTATTGAGCCGCGGCACGATACCCCGAACGTCGCAGTCACCGTCGTAACGGTGCTCACGCTCGTGACTGCAGGAGCCGCACTGGTTGCGGGCGTCGCGCCGATCGACGTCTTCAACAACTGCGGGACGCTGAGCTCGTTCGGATTTATTCTCGTCTATGCGCTGATTTCGATTGCCGCTGCCGTTTACGTGAAGCGGCTAGGCGAACGGCGCGCCGGCGACGTTGCAGTGACGGTTTTCGCCGTCATCTTTCTCATGATCGCGGCGGCGACGCTCTTCTATCCCATTCCGGCACCGCCGCAGCGCTATTTCGGCTACTATTTCCTGGCATTTCTCTGCGCCGGGTGGGCGTGGTTTACGCTCGCCCGTCGCGGCGAAGCCACGTAATGGAACAACGGCGATTGGAGCGCTCTTCGACGGCCACACGTGTCGCCGGCGTCCTACGCGAGCGCATCGCCAAGGGCGAACTCGCTCCCGGATCGCGGGTCGTCGAGCTTGAGATCTCGCGCGAATTGGGCGTAAGCCGAAGCCCGGTGCGTGAAGCTCTGCTCAAGCTCGCCGAGGAGGGGCTGGTAGCAATTGTGCCCTATCGCGGTGCGATCGTCGCGCCGTTGCAGCGCGAGCGATTGGCGGAACTGCTCGAGTTTCGTTTGGCACTCGAACATTTTGCACTCGACCGCTTGGTGCAACGAGACGATACGTCGACGCTCGACGCGCTCCGCAGAAACGTCGTTGCCATTCGCGCGGCAACGCGCAAAGGCGACCGGCAGCGGGCAGTGGACGAAGACTTGGCAGCCCATCGAACAATGGTTGCCGCTTCGGGCAATGCTCTGCTGCAACGCGCCTACGAAGGCGTGCTCGCGCAGATTCGGCTGTACATCGACGTGACCACCGCGCGCTACGCGCGACCCGAAGATCTCGCCGACGAGCACGATGCATTGCTTCGTGCGATCGAACTTCGCGACGCGTCGGCGGCGAGAGAGTTACTCGACGCGCACATCATGCACGGCTGGTAGCTGACGAATTGTGTCACCCTGAGCTTGTCGAAGGGCGACTCAAATCATTGCCGTGACGAAAGCACGCCTGCGAGTTGGTCTTTGACTCCGCTCGCGCTACGCACTCGCTGCGCTCTGAATGACACCGCTGATTGCGAGCCGCAGTTACGTTTTGGTGCAGACCTCGTGCGACGTTGTCATCTGCCCTTTTTCGTTGGGGCCTTTGCCGTCGACGGTGTATTGGTTCTTCGACCAGCTGATCGTAGCGCTGCCGTGGTTATCGGGGTAGCCGTCGTGCCACGTGGATCCACCAAAATTCTTCGACGTGCTGTACGCCGAACCGTAGTTGCCGAGGGTGTCGACGTTCGTAAAGTACCAACGCCCCATCTTGGAATCGTAACCCAAAAATGCGGTCCCCATGGAGGCGGGCTGACCTGTTTGCGCCGGGGAGCTAAAGCTGATCTTCAGCCACTTACCGTACGTCGTATCGACGTCGGTTTCGTGATACGTCTTGTTGTCGCTCGTGTGCGTGACGCACGACCAGGTTCCAACAAATGACGCGACCGTCGCCTGCGGCGTCATCATGGACGACATCATCGATGCAGCCGGCGCGGTGCTCGTCGCAACCGAGAAAAGCGCGAACGAAGCAATAGCCGTCACGCCAAAATGACGAAGAAAACCAATCATTAGCCTCTCGCTTTCAGTGTCGTGGGAGGGAGGCAAATTCGCTAACCGGCCGGTTGCTCCTCTAGCTAAGGCCAGCGGCTGATGACGACCCGCTGTTGCGTGTAGAACGAAACGGCGTCCTTGCCGTGGCAGCGGAGGTCGCCGAAGATCGAATCCTTGACTCCGCCGAACGGAAAGAATGCCATCGGCGCAGCGACGCCGATATTGACCCCGACCATCCCCACGGCAATCCGCGAGGCAAACTCCCGCGCTGCTCCGCCGCTCGCGGTGAAGATTGAGGAGGCGTTTCCGTAGCGCGACGAATTGGCGATTGCGATCGCGTCCTCGAGGGCTGGGGCGCGCACGATCGCGAGTACCGGTCCGAAAATTTCTTCTTTCGCGAGTTCGCTCCGCGGATCGACGCGGTCGAAAATGACGGGCGAGAGGAACGAGCCTGAGCTCGGCACGTGCCCGTTACCGTGCGACGGCCCCAACAGCATTGACGCGCCGCTTTGCCTTGCGCGCGCGACGTATCCGCTGATGCGCTGGAGCGCCGCGTCGCTGACGACCGGACCCATGTCGACCTGCTCGTCCAAACCGGGCCCTAGTCGCAAGCGTTTGGCCGCGTCGACGATGAGCGGCGGAAACGTTTCACCCGCTTCGCCGACCGCCACCACGACGGAACCGGCAAGACAGCGCTGGCCGGCGCCCCCGAAAGCGGACGAGATGACGGCGTCCACCGTTGGCTGCGTGACGGCGTCGGGCATCACGATGAGGTAGTTCTTCGCGCCGCCCAAAGCTTGCACGCGTTTGTGGGCGCGCACTGCGCGTTCCGCGATCGAACGCGCGACGGTCGACGAACCAACGAACGAGACGGCGTCGACGTCGGAATGGTCGATGAGCGCTTCGACCGTATCGGCGCCGCCGTGGACGACGCTCAAAATGCCATCCGGGAATTCGCATTCCCGGGCGATCGCCGCGAGCAGCTGCGAGGTCAGCGGCGTTTGTGGTGAAGGTTTGAGCACGAACGTATTTCCGGCGGCCAGCGCCAGCGGAAACATCCACAGCGGAATCATCGCGGGAAAGTTAAACGGCGTGATTCCAACGCACACGCCTAACGGGTAGCGCATTGAGGTGCAATCGATCCCACGCGAGACATTCGGCAGTGCGTCGCCCATCATGAGCGATGGCATTCCGCACGCGAACTCGACCGCCTCAATTCCGCGGCGCACTTCGGCTCGGGCGTCGCCGATCGTCTTGCCGTTTTCGCGCGAGACGCTGCGCGCAATTTCGTCCCGCCGCCGTTCCAGGGCGTCGGCGTAGCGGAATAACAACCGCGCACGTTCTACCACCGGTACGGCCGACCACGTGGAAAACGCCGCGCGCGCTGCGGCAACGGCTCTTCCGACGTCTGCCGCCTGCGCTACCGGCACCTCGCCGATGATTGCGCTCGTTGCCGGATCCGTAACCGCGAGTTGCATCCTAGCCCTCCAAACGCCTCAATGCGTCATCCAGAATCGCGACGGCCTCGTCGATTTCAGCATCGCCGATCACCAGCGGCGGCGCCACGATGATGACGTTATAGCGTCCCAATACGTAGAGCCCGCGCGCCAAAAGATCGTTGAAGAATGCTTGCAGCGTTTGGCTGCCCTGCCATGGCACCAACGGTTCGCGCGCCGATCGATCGGCGACGAGCTCGAGTGCGAAGAATGCGCCGAGACCGCGCACCTCACCGATAATGCGATGGCGGCGCTGCAGTTCATCAAGGCGCGTGCGAAGTGGGGATTCAAGCGAACGCGCGCGTTCGAAGATCCGTTCCTCCCGATACGCGCGCAACGTTGCGACGCCGGCTGCGACGGCGAGCGGATGTCCGCTGAACGTATGGCCGCTTGGCAGCGGATGCGTGTCAAAGTGAGATGCGAGAGATTCGCGCACCGCGACGCCTCCAAGCGGTACGTACGCCGACGTAACGCCTTTGGCGAAGGTAAAAAGATCGGGAACGACGCCGAATCGTTGCGACGCAAATGCTTCGCCGGTGCGTCCGAAGCCGGTCATGACCTCGTCGAAAATCAGCAAGATACCGTAGCGGTCGCAGAGTTCCCGAACGCGTGCAAGGTAACCGTCGGGATAGACGATGACTCCATTCGAACCGACGACGGGTTCGATCAGGAGCGCCGCGATGCGCTCGGCATTTTCATAGCGCACGACTTCTTCCAAGTGTGCGATCGCCCGATCGGCTTCTTCAGAAGGATCGCGGGTGAAAAATGGACTGCGGTACGGAAAGGGCGTAAAGAAGCGCACGACGCCAGGAATGCCGGGTTCGTTGGGCCAGCGCCGATTCTCGCCGCTCAACGTACCCGCACCGGGAGCCGAACCGTGAAACGAGCGGTATGCGGTCAATATTTTCGGGCGGCTGGTGAGGGCTCGCGCGAGCTTTACCGCATCCTCGTTGGCTTCGCCGCCACCGGTCGTGAAGAAGATTCGGCCGCCTTCGTTCCAGGGTCCGATCGCGACGATCGCTTGGGCCAGTTCTGCGCGACGATCGTTGCCGAGGCTCGGCGCAGCATACGCCAGCCGAGCCGCTTGCTCTCCGATCGCTTGGGCGACGCCCGGGTGGGCGTGACCCAAGTTGACCGCGACCAGACCGGCCGAGAAATCGACATAGCGCGTTCCGCGGTCATCATAGAGGTAGGAGCCATCGCCCCGCACGATCGTGGGAGGGCGCCGCCCGCCCTGGGTGACCCAGGGCGTCAGGACGTAGCGCGCGTGGAGCTCGGCGAGGTCCTCCGTCAATGCATCCATGAGAGTCTCGGATTGCACATTGTCGACAATTGTGCCTTTCTAACGGTTAATGCTTCCCGGCGATCTCCGTCCCCACGACGATGAGTCCGCCCGCGACGCTCAGTGCGAAGAAGAGGATGAAGATCCAGACGCCTAGCCGCTTCAAGAAGTCTTTGCGTGCCCGCGCCGCGCGCGTGTGATGGGTAGGCCGCCGTCCTCTCACGGCGTGCCGGTCCGCAGCGCCGGGGGCTCCGCCCACAGGCGCTCCAGATTGTAAAACGTTCGCTGCTCGGGCGTGAAGACGTGCACGATGAGAGCGCCTACGTCGATGAGGATCCAGCCTCCATCAGCGTGACCCTCTATGCGCGATATCGCGTGACCGCTCTTTTTGACTGCCTCGGCGATTGCGTCGGCGATCGCGCGCGTTTGAATTTTCGAACGGCCCGTGACGATTGCAAAGGTATCTGCCAAAATCGTTCGCCCGCTCACGTCCAGCGCGGTGAAATCAATTCCTTTCTTGTCGAGCGCAGCGTTGCGTACGACGTCAATCAATTCGTCGATGCCTGAGCCTCCTGTGGTTCTAGCCCGAACGCCGCAGCAGCGGCAAGGCTTTGCGGTGCGATTGGAAGTTGTTTTCGGCGGAGGTAGTCGAACGAGGCTAGCAACGTCTGACGCATTGCTTGCCGTAAGTCGTGCGTTGCCAGTCTCCATAAATCGGCTCGCCCTGGAAAAGTGCGTTCGGGCTCCAGCGAATCCGCCAGGTAGATCGCGCAATCCAGGGGCGACATTTCGGCAGCAGCTGTCGTGTGCTTGCAAATCGCGGAAAGCACCTGCGAATCGTCTACCCCGAAGCGCTCGGCGGCAATCGCCGCGCTTACGCGGGCGTGCAGCAGCAAAGGATTAGAGCGCTCGAACGGATCGATCGGCATTGCGCGTTTCTCGCATTCGGCAATGAGTTGCGGGCCGGAATAGAGACGAGCCAAGTCGTGCAGCATGCCCGCCAGACGGGCTCGCCTCGTGTCGAGCGCGTGCGCGCGAGCGAGCAATTCCGCGCAACGCGCTACGCGGACCGAATGCGCGTAACGGTGTTGCTGTCCAATCTGCGCGCGGACGAGCTGTGCGAGCTCGGCGTACGTCAGAGCGGCTTCCTTGGTGAGTCGATCGTCAATCGGCTCCTTCGCATTGTTTGCGCAAGGCCGCAATGCGATTTCGATACAGTGCACTCTTGAGGTTGCCTGCCCACATCACCATCGCGCTCTCGTTGTCGTCACTGTAATAACCGCGCCGCATCGTAACCGTGGTAAAGCCGTACTTGCGATACAGCTGCTGAGCGACGTGATTGCTTTCACGAACCTCAAGCGTCATCCAAGCCGCACCGCGTTCAATCGCTTCGTCGATGAGGCGTAATAGCATGACTTCACCCAAGCCTTTGCCTCGGCACTCAGGATCGACGGCCAGCGTCGTGATGTGTGAGTCTTCGAGAATGACCCAAATGCCGCCGTACGCTACGACGCGGTCGGCAAGCCGCCCGACAAAATAGTGCGCGAGTTTATTTGTATTCAGTTCATTGTAGAACGCATCCGAAGGCCACATCGTCGCGAACGAGGCCCGCTCGATGCGCGTCACGACGGGAATGTCGCAGGCTGCCATCGGTGCAATCGACATGCGATGCGGCCAATTAGCGTCGCGCGGATCGAGCGCGAGTTTCATGAGTGCAAGCGACCGGGGATCTTCGCGGCGGGACGTTCACCGTAGTCCGCACGCACGTCGTGGAGGCTGCGGGCCGGCGCGCGCGAGCCCGCGGCCAAAGCCGCTGCCGCGGCGGCGGGCGTTACTAGTGGGTCGACAGGGCGGACCACCGTACCGCGTTCGGCAAGTGCCGCGAGTACGTCCTTCGACGCCCCCAATACCGGCAGAGGCGTGCTCGCGTCGCACCCGAGTTCCGCCAGTACGTCCTCGATCAACCCCGACGCCCGACGCGTTTGCGGCCCGTGGCGAAACCGCGCGGAGATGACGCCCGGTCGCCCCACGACGACGGTCAGAATGCGGTCGAATTGCTGACCGTGCTCGAGTGAGTCGAACGAGTTAATCGGCACGAGCGGAAGCTGCCATGCCTGCGCAAGCGACTTCGCATACGCGATCGCGATGCGCAGCCCCGTGAACGTTCCCGGCCCACAGCCGACGGCAAGTCGATCGATTGCCGCGGGGCGCACGTCGGCTTCCTTTAAGGTATCAGCGAGCATGGAAAGACCCGCTTCTAGCGCTACGTTTCCCGTCGCGATTGCACTTCGCACGACGCGCTCGCCGCGCACGATCGAAACGGAGAAGGCCCCGAGCGCGCCGTCGATGCCGAGAATCGTCACCGCGTCTGCGCGCATTTCACCGTGCGCGGCAAATCGCCGGCGCCTTCGATTTCAATTTCATAGCGCCGGGTGGGAAGCAGCCCCGGCGCGTTTTCCCACCACTCGGCCAGCACGACCGACGTGCCGTCGAACGCGTCGTCAAGGCCGAGCTCGGCGATATCGGCCGCATCCTCGATGCGATAGAAATCGAGGTGATCGATAGGCGGCTCACCGGCATACCGATGCCAGAAGGTAAAGGTCGGACTCGAGGTTTGATCGCTGCCGTGTAGAGCGCGAACCACCGCGCGCACGAACGTTGTTTTTCCCGATCCAAGCGGACCCGACAGCGCGACCACGTCTCCCGGACGCAAGCGGCGCGCAAAATCGGCAGCGAACGCCTCGAATTCGTCCTCGTTCATAAGCGCTCATTCGCCGCTGGGTGGAGAAGGTATTCCGTTTTTCGGATAAAATCCACCACCGGCTTGAATAAGGACGTCATATCGCAGGTTAATGTCGAAGACGAAATGCGAGAGAGCTATCTCTCGTATGCGATGTCGGTTATTGCCTCGCGTGCTCTTCCAGACGTGCGCGACGGACTCAAGCCGGTGCAGCGCCGCATACTCTACGCCATGCGCGAGATGGGTCTGGACCCCGGAAAGCAGCACCGCAAGTGCGCCGGCATTACCGGCCAGGTCTTACGGGATCTCCATCCCCACGGCGACTCATCGGTCTACGACGCATTGGTTCGGATGGCGCAGGATTTTACGCTGCGCTATCCGCTCGTCGACGGCCATGGAAATTTCGGTTCCATCGATCCCGATCCGCCCGCCGCACAGCGGTACACCGAAGCGCGCCTGTCGCGCGCGGCCATCGAACTGCTGACCGACATCGACAAAGAAACGGTCCAGTTCGTTCCTAACTACGATAACCAAACCGTCGAACCCAGCGTGCTCCCGGGCAAACTCCCGCAGTTGTTGCTTAACGGTTCCAGCGGCATCGCGGTTGGAATGGCAACGAATATTCCGCCGCACAACCTACGAGAGATTGTCGACGCGATCGTGGCGGTCATCGATGATCCGAACGTCAGCGACGATACGCTGTGCGACATCGTGAAAGGGCCTGATTTCCCGACCGGCGGCACGATCCTTGGCCAAGAAGCCATTCGCGAAGCCTATAAGACGGGCCGCGGGTCGATTACGATTCGCGGGAAGGCCGAAATCGTCGAAGAGCGCGGCAAGTATCGCATCATCATTACCGAGATTCCTTATCAGGTGTACAAAGGCCGAATTGTGGAAGCGATTGCGGAGGCGCACTCGGAAAAGCGCATCGTCGGCATCGCGCGTCTCGACGATGAATCGAATCGCAAAGGCATGCGCGTCGTGGTCGAGCTGCAGAAGAGCGCTACGCCCAAAGTCGTGCTCAATCAACTCTTCAAGCATACGCCGTTACAAGCCAGCTTCGGCTTCAACATGCTGGCCCTCGTGCCGGTCGAGGGGGATCGCGGCGGCCGATCTGCGCTCGAGCCGCAAGTGCTCACGCTCAAGCAGCTCTTGCAGCACTTTATTGCCCACCGCAAGGACGTCGTCACCCGCCGCACGCGCTACGACCTCCGCAAAGCCGAGGAACGCGCTCACCTTCTCGAGGGCTATCGAATTGCGCTCGATAACATCGACGAGGTCATCGAGATCGTTCGCGGCAGTCAAACGACCGACGAAGCCAAAGCCCGTCTCTCCGATCGCTTTTCGCTTAGTGACGTGCAGGCGCAGGCCATCGTCGACATGCGGCTGCGCACGCTCGTCGGGCTGGAACGGCAGAAGATCGAAGACGAGTACGCGGAGCTCATCAAGACCATTGCGGAGCTGCAAGACATTCTCAAGAGCCCGCGCCGAATAGCTGGCATCGTTAAAAGCGAATCGCTCGAGCTACGCAAACGCTTTGGCGACGATCGTCGCACGAGCATCGAGGCAGCCGAAGATGAAATGTCGATGGAGCAGCTCGTCCCGAACATCGACGTGGTCGTTACATATACGGTCGGCGGCTACATCAAGCGGGTCTCCGTCGACACTTTCCGTACGCAAAACCGCGGCGGCCGCGGCGTCACCGGCATCTCGAATCTCAAGCGCGAAGACGTCGTGCGTAACTTTTTCGTAACGAAGACGCACGATCACGTGCTCTTCTTTACCAACAAAGGCCGTGTCTATCGGTTGCGCGGATACGAAATTCCGGATACCACCCGGCAAGCGCGCGGCACGGCTTTGGTCAATCTGCTGACGCTTCCCCCCGGCGAAGAAGTGAGCGCCGTCTTTCCGATCGACAAGTTTACCGGCGAGAAATACCTCGTCATGGTGACCAAGCAGGGCGTCATCAAGAAAACGAAGCTCGAAGAATTCGCCAACGTGCGCCGGAACGGATTGCTCGCGATCAACCTCGACGAAGGCGACGAGTTGCTATCCGTCGATCTGTCGGACGGCTCGCGCGATATCATTCTCGCGTCGACACGCGGCATGGCCGTGCACTTCAACGAAAAAGACGTGCGCCCGATGGGTCGCAACGCCCGCGGCGTCAAGGCCATGACCCTCGAAAGCGGCGACACGATCGTTGCCATGGACGTCATTGAGGACCAGCGCCGAGAGGTGCTGCTGGTCACTTCGCTGGCCTTCGGCAAGCGAACGCCGATCGAAGAGTACCGTCACACGCAGCGCGGTGGCAAGGGCGTCAAGGCGTTTGCGCGCCAGCGCGACGACATCGGTCAAGTCGTCGACCAAATGTTGGTGGCGCCAGACGATCAGGTCTTGATGATCACCTCCGGCAACCAAGTGATTCGTTTGAAGGTTCACGATATTCGTAAGACCGGCCGCGACGCAAAAGGCGTCCGCCTGCAGCGTCTCGGCGACGGCGACGAGGTGATTGCGATCACGAATCTGGGCAAACAGGCCAAGCAGATCACCGACATCACCGGCGAGCCGCAACAAGAGGAGCTCTAAGAGCAACACGAAAGGCGAATTTCATGAGCGCACTTTCCAACGTCTCGTCGACTGACTTCGATAAGGAAGTCCTGCAAAGCACTGAGCCCGTATTGGTGGATTTTTGGGCGCCTTGGTGCGGCCCGTGCAAAATGCTCGGGCCCGTCGTCGAGAAGGTTGCCGGCGCCAATGTCGGCAAGGCCAAGTTCGTCAAGCTCAACACCGACGACAACCCAAGCCTGGCCGGGCAGTATCAAGTTTCGGGCATTCCGTGCTTGATTCTCTTCAAAGGCGGACAGCCGGTGGACCGAATCGTCGGTTACGTTCCGGAGCACGTGATTACGTCGATGCTCAGCAAGCATTTAGCGGCATAGCGAGCGCATGACTCCGTGCATTTTGGGGAAATCCCGGCTGTGCACCGCGTGCTCGACGAACCCGCCGTCCAGCAATACGAGCAGACGCTAGGACACGAAACCATTAAACGCGCGGTGGAGCAAATACTCGACCGCGCGCGTGCTTCCGGCCTGGCGCCTTCGTACGAGGGAATCGTTGCTTCCGTCTCCGAGCGGCTCGAGGAAATCCGATTGCGCTCTATCGTTCCGGCAATTAACGCAACCGGCGTTATCGTGCACACCAATCTCGGCCGCGCGCCACTCGAAGGCGCAGCACTCGAAGCGATCGATAGCATCGGCGCCGGGTACTCAAATCTCGAATACGACCTCGTCGCCGGCGCGCGCGGATCGCGCTACGACAAACTCACCGATGGGCTCAGAGAGGTCACCGGCGCAGCGGGGGCGCTGGTTGTCAACAACTGTGCCGCGGCCGTATTACTAATACTCGACACGTTTGCCAAAGGCTGGGAAGTCGTTGTCGCGCGCAATCAGCTCGTTGAGATCGGGGGAGGTTTTCGCATTCCCGACGTGCTCGAGCGCAGCGGAGCAACATTAATCGAAGTTGGCACGACCAACCGCGTGTACATCGAAGACTTTCGGCGCGCGCTTTCACCGCGCACCGTCATGCTGCTGCGCACGCACCCGTCGAATTACCGCATTGAGGGATTTACGAGCGACGTCAGCGGCGCGGAGCTGGCCGAGCTCGGTCGCAACGTGGGCGTGCCGGTGGCCGAAGACCTTGGGAGCGGGGCGCTGGTCGACCTCGCCGATTATGGACTGCCGCACGAACGAACGGTACAAGAAGCCCTCGCCGACGGGATGGACCTCGTGACGTTTTCCGGAGATAAGTTGCTGGGCGGCCCGCAAGCCGGGATTATCGTCGGAAAAGAGCAACTCGTAGCCCGATTGCGGGCTAACCCCTTGTTGCGGGCGCTTCGCGTGGACAAACTCACGATTGCCGCGTTGGACGCCACGCTGCGCGCGTATCGGAATCGTGCCGAGCGCGATCGCATCCCGATTTTTCGCATGCTCGCGCTGACGATTGACGGATTACGCGCGCGCGCCGCGCCGTATCTTGCCGCGATTTCCGGCTCGAGCGTCGTCGAAACCCAAGCGTACGTCGGAGGAGGTTCCCTACCCCAAGCTCAGCTCGCATCGATCGCTATTGCCGTGTCGGCGTCAAATCCGGATCGGGTCGCCGACCGTTTGCGCCGCTCCTCGCCCGCAGTTGTTGCGCGCATCGATAATGGACGGCTGCTCTTCGATCTGCGCACGATCGCCCCCGAAGAAGATGCCGCGCTCATCGCGATCATCAGAGAAGTACTTGCTTCCGTGTCACCCTGAGCAATGTCGGTCTGAGCTTGTCGAAGACTTGTCGAAGGGCGAACGCAATAATGGCGTTTTAGTCGTCCTTCGTCGCTCGCGGAGCTCGCTTCGCTCAGGATGACAAGATTTACAGTGTCGTGAGCACGGCGACGTTAACGATCGCGGTGCCGTCCCAGCGCAGGCGCAGATATTTGTGCACGCGACAGTGCGCGACGCAGCGCGGGCGAAAAACTGCGACGCATGCTCCTTCGGTGCGCCGAACGCTGCGGTAGAGAATCCCGTCGACCACATCGGCGCCGTATAAGCGCGCGGCGTATCGTTGCGAGCTTGAATAGTCGTTCGGGTCGTAGAGCTTCGAGCGCGTCGAGCGGCTACGGATATCGTCGAAGTTCCCCGTGACCTCGGCACGGTACATGCGCTCGTCGAGATCGATGCTCGGCTCGTGCGTGCCTCTCAGAAAAGCAGTTCGATGATGGAGTGTTTCGGCTAACGCGGTGGCTTCGTCGCGCGAGCCGTAGTAGACGCCGTAGCTGCCGTCGGAGAAACGGCTAGCGCCAGTATATGCAAAGGACGCCATGATCGGCGTCGTACCGGGACCGCTGACGGCATCCTTCGCGCGAACCTTACGAAAATCGCCGGCTTCCTCACGAACGCGCGGATTGGTCAACGCTTCGATCTCCAGCAGCTCGGCGAAGTGCGCGGTATCGACGATGCGGTCGTACACACTCACGGTTGGATAGATCGAGGCGATGAGCCGGTAAATCGCTTGTGCGCGCAACCGTGCGCGCGCCGCTACCATCCGCGTTGTGCGTCGAGGTAACGGCGAACGTCGACGAGGGCGGCAAAATCTCCCGAAAGCATATAGTCGAGGGCACTGCGGCCCTTGAAGAGCGGCGCTGCGTTCGGACGGCGGATCCACACGTCGGCCGCCTCCCGCCGCGGCAACAAGACGTTGATCGACTTAAAAATCCCGAGGAGATGTGAGATGCGCTCGAGCGTATCGCGCGTCAAGCGTGCCGCGTTTGGCGTGCGGCGATACTTAAAGTAGGTTGAAGAGGGGAGATCGCCCAGCAGCTTGCGGCGTTCGTCGGCGGAGAGCTCCCAGGCGTCCGCGAGACGCTCGAAAGCGCGCACCGCGGTCGGAGAGAGGCGACGGAGATCGGATGGGACCTCGGGGAGGGTTGCCTGAGCCATACTCTCAGTATAGAGGATTTCCTAGGATTTCTCCAGATTGATAGTCCATGGCTCTGCGGTTCTTAGCTACAATTTTGCTCTTGGGATTCGTGGCAATGCCTGCCCATGCGGCGACGGCGGCAACGCTAAGCGAGGACGACTATCAGCGGCTGGTCGACCTTCGCTCGCCGGTTATTTCTCCCGATGGGAAACGAGCGGTCGTGATTGTCGCGCGCGCCGCGTGGGGTGAGGACCGGTATGACGCGGAGCTCGTGCTCATCGATCTCGCTACCCACGCTCAGCGTACGCTGACCTACCATCGTCGTGGGCTCTCCGATCCGGCTTTCTCGCCTGACGGAACCCGACTAGCATTCATCGCCGACGAGGGCAGCGGTGACGAAGCCCGGTCGCAAGTCTTTGTCATGCCGCTCGATGGCGGCGATGCAAAGCCGGTCACGCACGCAAAAGAAGGCGTCGAGCAGTTCGCTTGGCGTCCCGACGGAGCAGCCTTGGCATTCGTCGCCACGCAGGCTGCGCCGGAACGTAAGGGCCCCGATCGCTTTCGCGACAGTTTCCTCTTTACGACTGAGCCCATCGTCGCACGCGAAGCGCCGCGCCCTGCGTACGTGTATGCTGTAAGACTTTCCAGCGACGTAACGACGCAGCTGAACTTCGGCACGCAAAGCGCTGCTACCGGCGAAGCGGAATCGACGCTTTCATGGTCGCCTGACGGCAAGACGATCGCCTTTACAATCGCGCCGAACGCGATTTTGAATGACGAATCGTACTCTCACGCGGCGCTCGTCGACGTCGAAACGCGCGCCGTGCGCGCGCTGACGCCGCATACGGCGTGGGAAGCCGATCCGCTCATTTCACCCGACGGCGAACACGTCGCCTACACGTATTCGGGTGGCGATAATCAGGTCAACCTCACGCAGCTCTACGTAACGAAAGTGTCCGGCGGTACGGGATCCGCGATTTCGGCACCGGTGAACCGCTCGGTCGCCGATAGTGCATGGGCGCGCGATTCAAAGAGCCTCTATTTTGCGGTCCCGGATCGCACGACGACGGCAATCTATCGCGCTTTTCTCGGTGGCGCGCCCGAGAGAATCAACCTCGGCAACGTTACCGAAGGCATTCCCGGCATGACGACCGGCGCCGTCGTCGCCTCCTCCCTTCGCGATGCAATCGCGTCCGACGGCACGATGGTCTTTGTCGCGAGCACGACGCACCAACCACCGGAAGTCTATAAACGATCGCCAACCGGCGTGCTGACGAAGCTTACCGACTTCAACGCGACGATCGCAGCCTTTGATCTTGCGTCCGCGGAGCGGATTACCTTTCCAACGTCAATTGGAATCGCCGGTGACGGAGTGCTCTATCGGCCGCCTGGGTTTACCGCCGGACACGCCTATCCGCTCGTGGTGTACATTCATGGTGGTCCGACGTCGTCTTCAACGGTTGCGTTTGACTTCTGGGCGCAGGTGATGGCTGCGCGCGGCTGGTTGGTGTTGCGTCCGAATTATCGCGGCAGCGACGACCTCGGACTTCCTTATCAGCGGGCGGTGCTCTACGATCCAGAAGATGGCCCCGGCAAAGACATCATGGCCGCGCTCGACGCGGTGCGGGCGCAAGGCATCGTCGACGATTCGCGCATTGCGGTCTGCGGCTGGTCGTACGGCGGCATTATGACGGCCTGGATGATTTCCAAGTATCACATCTGGAAAGCCGCGGTTTCGGGGGCCTCGGTCAACGACTGGATTACTGACTACGGAACTGCGGACGATAGTCTCGCGGACGCGGACCTCTTTCACGGCTCCCCCTTCGTCGGCGACAACGCGGGCGAGTGGCGGCGCGCCTCGGCGATCGAGTATGCCTCATCGGTAACGACCCCTGTCCTCATTCTGTCCGACATCGGGGACAACCGCGATCCCTTTGCAACGTCGTCAATGTACTGGCGCGCCTTGCGCGACAATCATAAAGACGCAACGCTAAGGGTCTGGCCGATCTACGGGCACTTCCCCAACGATCCGGTGCGCACAGTCGACGTCTATCACTATTGGATCGACTTCATTGCCCAGCACATTCATTAATCTGAGTTATTAAGGTCGCAGCATAAACCGTTCATAAATTGATGTAGCGGAAAGAAGGCGCCGCCCGAGAAGTAGCGCGGACTTCTTTGGAGGATTGAGTATTGAATACGTCTTTTACACGCCTGCTCGCGCTTGTGAGCAGACATGGCCTCGGCTATTTGTCCGAAGTGTCACAAGCATATGGGATGTGCGTTGGAGTCGGCGCGAGGCGCAGCCCAAATCACTGCCGCCCTTCGACGAGTCTTCGACGAGCTCAGACTGACATTGCTAAGGGTGACACGGTTAGACGTCACCTCTTTGGACATTCCTTTGGGCCAAGCTCGCGAAGCGAGCGCAGTCCTGAGCGAGCGCAGCGAGTCGAAGGGTCAGGGTGACACGGGGACTCTATTCGGAAAACCAGCCTGAAGGCGCAACGTCTAAGTTGACGTTGATCTGCTTGACTTCGGTGTAGGCGTCGTAGCCGTACGTTCCGAGCTCGCGCCCGATCCCGGATTGTTTGTAGCCTCCCCACGGTGCTTCGTTGTAGGTCGGATGGTACGTGTTGATCCACGTAATGCCGGCGCGCAGTTTTCGAATCACGCGATGTGCTTTCCCAACATCCTGCGTAAAGACGGCGCCGGCTAGCCCGTAGACGGTGTCGTTGGCGAGTGCGATCGCCTCGGCTTCGTTCTCGAATGTCTGCACGGCCAGGACCGGACCGAAAATTTCCTCTTGCACGATGCGCATCGACGGCTCGGTGCGGTCGAAGATCGTCGGAGCGATGAAGTTTCCTTTTGAAAGCGCGCCGCCGAGGCGATTACCGCCGCAGAGCAGTCGCGCGCCCTCCTCGTGTCCGGCCTTGATATAGCTTTCCACGCGCTCGCAGTGCACGGGCGAAATGATCGGACCCATCTCCGTCTGCGGATCGAATCCGTCACCGACGCGAATCTTTTGCGCGCGGTCGACGAGACGGTCCATGAACCGATCGTGCAGGGAACGCTCGAGAATCAGCCGGGAGCCGGCTGAACAGACTTGTCCTGCGTTGGCAAAGATGCCGAAAAGCGCGTAATCGATTGCCGTGTCGAAGTCGGCATCGGCGAAGACGACGTTGGGCGATTTACCGCCGAGCTCAAGCGAAATTTTCTTGAGGTTCGAGGTTGCAGCTTGCATGATGCTGCGACCGGTCTTGGTGCCGCCCGTAAACGCGATTTTGTCGACCAAATGGCTCTGCGCGATCGCGTGGCCGACCGTGGCTCCAGGCCCGGTGACGACGTTGACAACGCCGGGGGGAAAATCGAGCTCTTCGAAGAGCGCCGCAAGGCGTAAGGTGGAAAGCGGCGTCAGCTCTGCGGGTTTAAGGACGCACACGTTTCCGGCTGCCAATGCGGGCGCTAGTTTCCACACCCCCATGAGCAGCGGATAGTTCCACGGTACGATCTGCCCGCAGACGCCGATTGGTTCGCGGACGGTAAATGTTTGCGACGCTGCCGGAACGTCGAAGGTCTGGCCATGCGGCTTGGTGGCTAACCCTGCATAGTAACGGAAGCAATTGGCAGCGTCGATCGCGTCGTACTCGGCTTCCCGCAACGGCTTGCCGTTGTTCAGGGTGTCGATTCGCGTGAATTCCTCGCGACATCCATCGATCCGATCGGCGAGCTTAAAGAGCAGGGCGGCGCGCTCGGCGGCACTGATCGTGCCCCACGGGCCGTGATCGAACGCAGTGCGCGCAGCGCGAATCGCTTCCTCGGCGTCCTTTTCCGCACCCTCGGCAACAACTGCAATGCACTCGCCGTTGGCCGGGTTGAGCAGCTCCCGCGTTGCGCCGTTTGCGGCAAGTTTCCAGCGGCCGTCGACGTACATTGGAATGACGCCACCCATGCGCGGGAGGGTGCGCAGAATCTCTTCGGCCCGTGGTTTCGTTTGGTTTTCAATCGTCTGCATGTTACTAGTTTGCCTTTGCAATATTTGGCTGCTCAGGGAGACACAACGCGTTGAGGCTTTCGGCGATGGCTTGGCACACGTAGTCGGCTTGTTCCTCCGTGATGGTCAGTGGCGGCTCGATGCGAATCGTTCGCGCGTTCACGAGCGTTCCGGAGACCAGCACGCCGCGCTCGAGCATTCGCTTTCCGAACTCGAAGCCGGTCGCGTTGTCGTTAAATTCTAAGGCCATGAGCAACCCCTTGCCCCGCACGTCTGCTACCATTCCGCCGTGCGGGGCAACCGCTTCGCGCATTCCGGCAAGCATGCGTTCGCCCATCGCAGCAGCGCGTTCCGAAAGCCGTTCTTCTATCAACACGTTGATCGTCGCGAGGGCTGCGGCGCAGGCCAGTGGATTACCACCGAACGTCGACGTGTGCAGGAACGGGTTGTCGAAGAGGCGCGAGAAGACTTCGCGCCGCCCGACGACGGCGCCGGCCGGCATCACGCCCCCGCCGAAGGCCTTGGCCAAACACATGAGATCGGGTGCAACGTTCCAATGCTCGCAGCAAAACATCTTGCCGGTTCGTCCCATTCCGGTTTGGACTTCGTCGAGGATAAGGAGAGCTCCGAACTCATTGCAGAGTTCGCGCACGCCGGGCAAATAATCGTCGGACGGAATATTCACGCCGCCCTCACCTTGAATCGGTTCGAGCAGCACTGCGCCAACGTCTTCGCCAACCGCTTTACAGGACGTCATCATATCCCGCAGCGCGAGCAGGTCGTTAAACGGGACGTGTTCGATGTTGGGCAGCATCGGCCCGAAGGGACGGCGGAACTCCGCTTTGGCGCTGGCGGAAAGAGAGCCATAGCTCTTCCCGTGAAAGCCGCGCGTCGCCGCAACGATCGTTTGCCGAGTCGGATCGTACGCGCGAGCGAGCTTGAGTGCCCCTTCCACCGCTTCCGTTCCGCTGTTGCAGAAGAAGGCAAACTCCAGGCCGTCGGGCGTGAGCATTGCGAGCGTTTTGGCGAGCATCGCACGCAACGGATCGAGCAAGTCTTGGCTGTGCAGGGGTTGACGACGCAGCTGATCCGTAACGGCCTTGACGACCTTGGGATGGCGGTGCCCGACGTTGAAAATGCCGAATCCGCCCAAGCAGTCAATGTACTCCCGGCCGGTAACGTCCCGGTACGAGTTGGGTCCGGCATCGGCCCACTCGACCACTGCTTGCGCGCGATCGGAATTCGTCGCTTTGCGGTACTCGAGAAACCCCGGATTGACGTGATTGCGAAAGTTCTCAACGGTTTCGCGGGTGATCCATGCCGCGTCCTCGGTCGTGATTTGACGCGTCTCGATCAGGTCCAATACGGTTTGCGTATACTCGTAAACCTTACGCTCTTTTTCATTCATGGTGTCAACCGAGCACCCGTTCGGCGCTCTGTGCTAAGATGCTCAAGCCTTCGTCGAGATCGGCGTCGTTGATCACCAACGGTACAAGAATGCGAATGACGTTGCGCTTTCCGGCGAGCATTAACAGCAAGCCACGCGTCCGCGCCTCCTCGACGATCCGCTCGGCCCCGGAGGATAGTTCCATCGCCATCATTGCCCCAAGGCCTCGCACGTCCTCAATCTCTGCAAAGCGCGACTGCAGCGAATGCAGCGCGGCTGCGATTCGGGCGCCGATCTCTCTAGCGCGCGCCAAGTAGGCGTCGTCCATGAGCTCGAGAGCCGCAAGTGCGGCTGCACATGCCACCGGATTGCCGGCATAGGTTCCGCCCAAACCGCCCGGTGCGGGCGCATCCATGATCTCCGATTTCCCGACCACCGCTGCAAGCGGCAACCCTCCGGCAATCGATTTCGCAACCGTCATCAGATCCGGCTCGATGCCATAGTGCTCGCACGCAAAGAGCGCGCCGGTTCGCCCAAAGCCGGTTTGAATTTCGTCGGCGACAAAAACGATGCCATACCTTTGGGCGATCGCGTGCAGTTCGCGCAAGAACTGCACCGGTGCGGGGACGAATCCGCCTTCGCCCAGCACCGGCTCGATGATGATTGCGGCCACCCGATCGGGCGCGATGGTTCCTTCGAACACGTCGTCAAGCGCCGACAACGCGCGCTCCGTCGTCACGCCGTGATGCTCATACGGAAACGGCGCATGATAGATCTCGGTGCAAAACGGTCCGAAGTGCTGCTTGTACGGTGCGTTCTTTCCCGTCATTGAGAGCGCCAGCAGCGTGCGGCCGTGATAACCATGTGAAAAAGCGATGACGCCCGGCCGTCGCGTGTACTCGCGAGCGATTTTGATGGCATTCTCCGTCGCCTCGGCGCCGGTTGAAAGGAGCAGGCTTTTCTTTGGAGATGGACCCGGAGCGCGCCGATTCAGTTCTTCGGCGACGGCGACGTACGGCTCGTACGTCGTGACTTGGAAACAGGCATGCGTTAAGCGCTGGGCCTGCTCGGCGATCGCCGCGACAACCTTGGGGTGTGCGTGACCGACGTTGAGGACGCCGATTCCGCCCACGAAGTCGAGATAGGAACGACCACCGTCGTCCCAAACGCGCGCTCCTTCGCCCCGAGTCACGGCGATCGGATGTGCGACCGAGACGCCTCGGGGAACGCTCGCTTCGCGGCGCGCCAATAGGTTTGTGCCGGAGAGTACTGACAAAGAGGACCTCGTTCTTTGACCCCGTGGCTGGGCAAGGATGGGGTCTTTTCCGAGTGTAAACTGCCTCCTGGAGTCATGCCAGGTATGTCCGGCACAATTTTACCGCCGTTTTTGGCGCAGGACACCAAAAAAGCCAGCGCCCTGACGGTGCGAGACGTGCTCGCCTTGGCCGTGCTCGACCGTGCTTGCTTGGTCGCCGGAGAGGCGGGGCTCGATCGCCCGGTACTCTGGTCGCACGTGGTGGACATGCCCGATCCGGCCCCTTGGGTTCCGGCAGGCTACTTCTTGTTGACCACCGGCTATAGCTGGCCCAAGGAACCTTCGGCCCAGCGCGAGCTCATTGAGGCGCTCGCGAACGGCGGTGTTGCGGGTCTTGGTCTTGCAGTCCCGCGATACGTCAACGCCTTTTCGGACGCCGAGCGCGATGCGGCCGACCGCGCTTTTCTTCCGCTCGTCGAAATTCCGTTCGAAATTCCGTTTGCGCGAATCACGGAGGAGCTGCATCGCGCAATCATGGCCGAGCCCTACCGAATCATCGAGCGATCGGAACAAATCCATCACGCCTTGATGCGCGCCGCGTCGCGGGAGTCGACGCTTGGCGACCTCGCGCGCACACTCGCCCCGCTCATCGGACGCTCGGTCACGTTTGAAGATCCCCGAGGAAGGCTGTTGGCGAACTGTTCGATCGGCGAGCACGAGGACGCAATTCGACGCGAAACGCTGGAACGAGAGCAGACGCCCTCGGCGATGCTCAACGTACTCGAATCGTCTGGATTGGCACGCCGTTTGCGCGCGAGCGAAAAGCCAATCCGCGTTCCCGCGATGCCCGAGATCGGTCTCGCCGCGCGCGTAGCGTGTCCAATCCGCCTCGGCGCCGAGTTCGTGGGAGCCGTTTGGATTATTGAAGGCGACGAGCCGTTTTCCGAGCTAGATCATCGTGCGGCCGAGTACGCGGCGCTGGTCGCGGCGATCCACATTGCGCATCAGCGCGAGCTGGCGTCACTGGAAGCGACGCTCGGCTATGCATCGTTGCTTTCGCTGTTGGAATCGGAGAACGAGCTGACGCCGGCAGCTGCCGAACGCGTTCGGTTGCTCGGATTCGATCCCGATAAAGCGTACCGCGCCGTCATGATCGTGCTTCCCGAAGAGATGCCGCTCGATCGCGAAGGCTTCATGCGACGCGATCGTATCGCGTCGCGGGTTCGTGATGCCTTGCGCGCACACGGCGCCGAACAGCTGGTCTCCGTCGTGCTCAACCGCGTCCCGTTTCTGGCGCCCGACGGCATCGAGCTCGAATCGTTTGCTCGATCGTTAGGCGATGCGGACGTGAAGGTGGTGGCTGGCCGGCCTCACCGCGGCGCGGAAGGGGCGCGCGCAAGCTACCGCGAGGCGCTTTCGCTCTTGCGCTATCGCACCCAGCGGACGGTTTGCGCCTTTGACGACGTTCTCGTTCCGCGCGTGATCAGCGGCGACGCCGAAGCTCGGCGTACGTTCGTCGGGGACATCCTGGAACCACTGCTTGCCCAACGCGGAGGGAAGGCGCTCGCGGCGGCGATCCTCGCGCTGGCCCGCAACGGCTTTCGGATGAGAGAGACGGCGGATGCCCTTGGCATCCATCCCAACACCCTGCGCTACCGCCTCAATCGCGCGTCGGAGATCCTGGCCATTCGCTTCGACGATCCGGACGTGCGATTCGAGCTGCAACTCGTCGGGCGTCTCTTGGAATTCGAGGACTCAACGGGGGATGCGCGTGATTTTGTAGGTTCGAGACAGTCGGAGCCGCCGAATTTGTCAGTGGCGCCCATAGCAGGGGCGCATTAGCCAAAAGTACACTGATACCACTATCCTTATAGGAGTGCGTTCTTTGGTAAGGCTAACCGCGGCAATTGCCGCCCTCGCTCTGGTGGCGTTTCCACACATTGCGTCTGCCAGCAACACCGGCACGTTGCGCGGCCGCGTGACCGAGGCCGGAACCGGCGTGCCCATCGCGGGCGCGACCGTGGTTGCGAACTCACCTTCCCAGAATGCGACGGCCCTCACCGACGCCACCGGGAGCTTTGCCTTCATCTCATTGGCTCCCGATACGTACACGGTCAGCGTCGACAAGACCGGATACGAGCCGCAGTCCCAGGCCGGA
Source organism: Vulcanimicrobiota bacterium (assembly GCA_963752765.1). Lineage (GTDB taxonomy): Bacteria > Vulcanimicrobiota > Vulcanimicrobiia > Vulcanimicrobiales > Vulcanimicrobiaceae > JAFAHZ01. The sequence continues at coordinate 364,529 of CAVVZD010000001.1, read as the reverse complement.
GTCGGGATTTTCGCCGACCAGTCCGCGCGGGTGGACGTGACGTTGGTGAAGCTGCTCAAGACGATCGCGCATACGACGTCCCGCTCCGTGCAAAGCTTGGTGCACGCCGGCGTCACCAGCGACGTGTACTCCGTGAACCCGGCCGGGCAGAAAGCAGCTTCGACGTTGTCGGGCAGCGGTTCGCTGACGCAAGCCTACGGAGCGATTGCGAGCGCGCCGGGCGTCAACATTCCATCCAATCAGCAAGGTTGGTACCAGGGCGTGTACGTGCGCGGCGGCGACATCGATCAGGTTGCCTACGAGCTCGACGGCCTTCCGCTGACACGCCAATCGGATTTGGCTCCGGTTGGAACGCTAACGTCACTCGGTAGTCAGGAAGTACAAGTCTATACCGGCGGCACGCCCGCGACATCGAACTCGTCGGGCCTCGCGGGCTACATCAATCAAGTCATCAAGGCCGGAACGTTCCCCGGTTATGCCGATGCCGATCTCGGCGTCGGTACGCCGGCGTTCTACCACGAAGCAACGGTGGAGGCCGGCGGCGCGACGCCCGACCGTCTCTTCTCGTATTACGTTGGTTTCAGCGGAACCGATCAAGATTATCGGTATGCCGATCAATTCAACGGGGTTGCCTATCCGCTCTACTCTTATCCGTTGTCGATCCCGTCGAGTAACATCCAGTACCCGATTCTCGACGGAAGCTGCGCGGTCACGAAGCATCCAACGTGTTCGGCACCGAGTTACGGTGCGGTCTTTTCGCCCGGCGCCGCCTACGCGCAGGGCACGAACTTCGATCGTGAAAACGTGGCGAACTTCCACTTCGCGATACCTCACCACAGCTCGGGACTGCGCGACGACGTGCAGCTGCTGTACATCGTCGGCGGCATTCGGTCAGAGTACATTAGTTCGGCAAACGAAGTCTGGCTCAACTCTCCCGCGGCACGAGCCCAAGGCGTGCCGTATCCGTTGTCATATCTCGATTCGCTCGACTACAACGGTTCGCTAATGCAGGCGCCTAATCCGCATGACGTCGCGGTCAGCTTCTTTCCGAGTAGCCCCACCGACCGGCCCATCGCCGGCCCAATCGACGTCAATTTTCGGGACACCAACGACAACGATTACGCGATCGAAAAACTCCAGTACCAAAAGAGTTTCGACGAGCGCTCGTACTTGCGATTTCTTGCGTACAGCGAATATTCGGATTGGTTCATCAACGGGCCCGATTCCGCGCAGCTGTACTTCGGCTCCGATCCAGCCGATTACGAGGTCCTCGCGCACATTAACGGCGCCGGGCTCGTCTATTCCAACCAGCTGTCGTCGAAGAATTTACTGACCGCTCAAACGACGTTCATGACGCAGAAGCTGCAGACGTACAACGCGATGTTTAGTTCGACCGACGCGACGACGAATAGTTTGCTGCCAACCGGCCTGGGCTCGGTGCTTTCGAGCTACGTCGGCAAGAATGGACTCTGCTATAACTACACGACGGGAGCACAGTGGAGCTGTTTCGATGCAGGCAGCCAAGGCGGATGTCTGCTGACCCCGTACAATCAGAGCAGCGGCGGCTGCTATCCCGGCTCGGCCTATGACTTTAACTTAACGCCGGGCAACGCTCCGCCGGGTTCGCCCGCGTCGCGTGCGGGCGCGCACTGGGTGGTCACGGAGAACGGCCAGTCCGCTCAAGTTGATAACGTTACGCCGTACTTTACGTCATACTCCGTGGCCGATCTATGGCAGCCCAACGACAAGCTCATCGTGAATCTCGGCGCGCGACTGGATCACTTTGCCTATGCAACCAATGATTTGGAGAGCGGCTATCCGGCGCGTCAGTTTTGGTTCAACGCCTACAATCGCGAACATTGCGGCGCGCTCGGTTCGTATCCGGTATGGACCTGGAACGGCAACGGATTCAACTCGTGCCCCACGGGACTCGCGCCGCTGACCAATCCGGGCAACGGCCTGTATAACGTCGGCCCTGGCTTGGACGTGTCAAACGTTTTTCAGCCGCGCCTTTCATTTACGTACACGCTCAATCCTGATACGGTCATTCGCGGCTCGTACGGTAAGTATGCGCGCGCCGAAGCCTCGTCGTACTATCAGTACAACACGTATCAGCAGAATCTGGCCTCATTCATCGCCCAATTCTATGCCTACGGATATCACACTCCGGATCACAATATCTCTCCGGACACGTCCAACAACTTTGACCTGTCGCTGGAGAAGCATATTAGAGGGACGCAGCTGTCATTTAAGATCACGCCGTTCTATCGCGACACGCAAAATCAATTAGAGTACGTCGCGATCGATCCGGCTCAGGGAACGCTGGCCGGGCTCAACATCGGCACGCAGGAATCGTATGGCGTTGAGTTCTCGATGCAATATGGCGATTTCAACCGCAACGGGCTCTCGGCGCTGTTCTCCTACACGTACACTGGGAATCGCGTGCAGTTTGCCAAGATTAACGGCCAAAGCGTCATCGATACCCTGAACTCTTCGATCCAACAATACAACTCCTACACGGCGGCTTGCGCCGGCGTTACGTCGAGTTCGCCCAATTGGCAAGCGTGCGGAGCGGGTCGGGATAGCGGAAATGCGCAGCCGGTATTCGCCAACCCCTGCGGACCGCATTGCACGTTACACGTATCAAATCCGTACTACCATGAAGCACCCCAGGCGCTGCTCGATCCCAACGGGTGGTACCAGCCGTACGACGTCATTCCGAGCCCGTTTAATGCCGCCAATGGCTATGAGGTTCCCAACGTCGTCTCGCTCATTCTCAACTATAGGCACGGTAAGCTCGCGGTCACGCCGTCGTTGCATTACGTCGACGGCTCGTTCTACGGTTCGCCGCTCGTCTGGCCAGGATACGTTCCGCAGTCGTGCACGAAGGTACCGTCGGCAACGCCGTTGACGCCCGGGGCCAACTGCCCGGGCACGACCGTAAACGGCGTGAGCACCGGGGCAATCTTCCTTCCGGATCCGTACACGGGTACGTTCGACAATCTTGGTGCGCTACGCGAACCATCGGAACTTTCGCTCAACCTACAAATGAGTTACGATGTCTCGCCGCGCGTCTCACTCCAGCTTCAGGCGGTCAACCTTTACAATACGTGCTTCCAGCGCGGTTACGCCTGGGACAATCCCGAAACGTGCGTCTACTCGAGCCTGCCGTCGAACATTCTGCCGCCCGCAGGTAACTTCGTAGCGAATCCGCCGGTGCAGCTGAAGTACCCGTATGGGACGTTCTTCAACGTGACCGAAGTCGGAATCTCTTCGGTCACTCAGCCATTCAATTTCTTCGCCAGCATCAACGTGAAACTTTAGGGAGCCTCTGAGGAAGTCCGTGTGCCGATCGTTTGAGCCGCAAAGCCGCCAGATGCGAGAAGACGGCGACGCAGCATACCCGCAGCGGTATGTGACCGGGCCGGCGACGACGCAGATGGCGGCTTTGCGCTCAAACCCTTCGGGCAGCGGCATTTTCGCGGCAGCTCTTCGTTGCAACCTCGGTCACAGAGCGCTTTGCTATGCTCCCTCGGTCGCGCCTCGATCTGCGGCGAAAATGCAAGCTGCGATCGGCACAGCGACTTCCTCAGAGGCTCCCTGATGTCGAGAAGCCCCTTAATGCGCGCGCTGCACGGCGTCGCGTCAGGCTATGCCGTTACTTCGCGTTCCGAGTTTCTACGTCGTCTTGGGATGGCGGTAGCCGGCGCCGCGCTCATCCCAGAGTTTACCGCGTGCGCGAGCTCGCAGTCGGCTGGGCGCGAGCGCGTGGTCATCGTCGGGGCTGGAATTGCCGGCTTGGTAACGGCCTTACAGCTGCACGATGCCGGCATCGACTCCGTCATCTATGAGTCTTCCTCGCGCGTCGGCGGTCGCATGCATTCTGAGCGCAGCTATTGGAACGACGGCCAACACACCGAATGGTGCGGGGCAATGGTCGACTCGCTGCACGTGAGCATGCACCGGCTCGCGCGGCGTTTTAGCTTGCCATTGCTCGACACGTATGCCGCACGGCCGCCGCACGCTCGCGATACCTGTTACCTTGACGGCCGGTATTATGCGATGGCAGATGCCGATCGCGATTTTGCAAAGATCTATCCAACGATGCAGTCCCAGCTGAGCAAGATCAATGCGTTGCCGGACTACAGGAACGCAACCCCGGAAGCCAGGCGCGTCGATGCGATGAGCATGCACGACTGGATCGTACGATACGTTTCCGGTGGACTCGATTCGCAGCTCGGGCAGCTCATAAAAGAAGCCTATCGCAACGAATACGGACGCGAAATCGAAGAACTTAGCGCGCTCAACCTTGTCATGCAGTTGGGGACGCAGCGCCACTACGCGCAGAATCACGAGATGAACGTGCTGGGCTATTCCGATCAGAAGTTTATCTTTAAAGATGGCAGTCAGGCGTTGCCCGAGGCGATCGCCGCGGCGTTGCCGGCAGGATCGATCCAATACGGCTATCGCTTGGAGTCACTACGGCGGCTCCCGCGCGGAGCGTACGAACTTCGCTTCGACACGGGCGGCAAAGCAGAGAGTGTCTACGCCGATCGCATTGTCATGGCAATTCCTTTTATCGTCTTGCGTGGGCTTGACTTTTCGGGTGCACAATTCGACGCAGCAAAGGTCAACGCAATCAATACGCTCGGCTACGGCTATCACACGAAGTTGCATCTCCAGTTTGACCGGCGCGCATGGATGCGCGCGCAACATCCGTGGCCCGAGCCGACGACGGGGCAAATCTGGACGACGCTTCCCGTACAGAGCGCGCTGGACTTCTCGCTCGGACAATCGGGGAGCGACGGATTGATCGAAGCCTTCACCGGCGCCGGACCGGCAATGCTCGACACACCGCCGCAGCCGTACGCTCGTATTGGCGATTCACCGGCGGTGCGTCGTCACGTTCGCTCGTTCTTCGAGCAGCTGGATCGTATTTGGCCCGGCGTTGCGCCCTCGTGGAACGGCAAAGCAACCTTCGGAAATGCGCAAGCCGACCCGAACGTTCTCGCGAGCTATTCGTGCTGGCTCGTCGGTCAGTACACCACGGTTGCCGGTCACGAAGCGACGCCGCAGGGCCGCGTACATTTCGCAGGCGAGCATACCTCGCTTGCCAATCAGGGGTTCATGGAAGGCGGCGCCGAGTCGGGATTTCGCGCTGCCAACGAAATACTCGCCGACTACCGGATAAAGCAGAAGGCAGCAACGTAGGCAGCTAATACAGCTCCGGCGTGCATATTATTGGAACCGCCGGGCATGTCGACCACGGCAAGTCTGCGCTCGTCGCCGCGCTCACCGGAACAAACCCGGATCGCTGGATCGAGGAACAGTTGCGCGGCATGACGCTGGATCTTGGCTTCGCGCACCTCGCGATCGAGCCGGATCTCGAGGCCGGCATCATCGACGTTCCGGGTCACGAGCGATTTTTGCACAACATGCTCGCCGGTGCGGCGGGCATGGACGTATTGCTGCTCGTCGTCGACGTCAACGAAGGCGTCAGAACCCAGACCGTCGAGCATTTGGAGATTCTCAAGTATCTCAACGTGCGCCGCACGATCGTCGTCCTGACGAAAATCGATACCGTATCGCAACAAGAGTTCGAAACCGCACGGGGCAACGTCGTTGCGCGGCTCACCGGCACGGTCGCCGAGAACGCCGCAATCGTGGGCGTCTCGAGCGTAACGGGTGCCGGCCTCGCGGAGTTACGCGCGCTCATTGCCGAAGAATTGCGCGCATTGCCGCCGCGCGATGCCGGCGCTCCGCTCTATCTTCCGATCGACCGCGTTTTTACGCTCGCCGGACTCGGAACGATCGTCACCGGAACGCTCATGCAAGGCCGGCTCTCGGTCGGCGAGGTCGTCACGTTTCAGCCGAGCGCGCGAGAGGCCCGAGTTCGCAGCCTGCATGTCTTTGGTACGTCGCGTCAAAGCGTCGAAGCTGGTTCTCGGGTTGCGCTCAACGTGCCCGCGCTCGACCGGCATGCCGTTAAGCGCGGGGAAGCGGTCGTCGGCTCCGAGTTTGTCGCGCGCGATCGCGTTGCCGTACGCTTCACGCCGCTTCCCGGCGCGCTGACACTGCTGCGGCGCCGTACGAGCGTGCACGCGTATCTCGGCTCGGCTGAAGTGCTTGCCACGCTGGTGCTTGACGAAGTCCCGGCGCAGCTGCAAGAGGTGCGCGGCGAGTTGCTGTTGCGTACGCGGGTGGTCGCCTTTGCCGGCTTGCGTTTCGTCGTGCGCAGGCCATCGCCGCGAACGCTACTTGGCGGCGGCTACGTCGAGGGCATTGAATCTGAAACGCTGCCGGACCGAGGCGGTGCATCGCCGGTAGAAGCATCCGTGCTGGCGGTTCTCTCGCAACGGGGACTGGCGGCCGTCGAAATCGGAGAGATCGCAGCTGCCGCAAACGCCCGCGAAGACATCGTTCGCCCAGTCGTTGACGAACTTGCCGATCGCGCCGAGATTCTTTGCGTTGCTCGTCCGCAAGCGTACGTCGATGCGACCAGCGCAGGCGCATTGCTGTCGCGCGTTCTCGAGCTTCTCGAATCCTTTCATCGCTCAACGCCGTGGGCGATGGGGTTGACCTCGATTGCGCTTGCGCGCGTGCTGAACCTTGGAGAGCCGCTGCTGGTGAGAATTCTCGCGACCTTCGTCGAGCAAGGCCGTTTGGCTGTTCGGTCGGGGTTTTATGCTGCGCTCGACTTTTCACCGTCGCTTACCGAAGAACAACAATCGTTTTTCGAGCAGCTCGTCCCCGTCGACGAGCGGCAGCCGTTCATTCCAATACCGTTTGATGATGCGGTTCGCACCGCGAAGAGTGCCGATCTGCCTGGAGCAAATATCGCCTTTGAGACACTCCTTGCACGCGGCGTCTTCGTAAAAGTTGGCGATTCCCTCTACCGCGGATCGCAGATCGCGAAAATTCGCGGAAGGCTAGAAGAGTTCTTTCGCCGGCACGACCGGATGACGGCTGCCGAGTTTCGCGATCTCTTGGGAACGTCACGCAAGTACGCCGTCCCGCTGCTGGAGTGGCTCGACGTGCGCGGCATCACGCTGCGGAGCGGAGATCAGCGAACGCTGAGGAAGATGAAGCAATGATCGACGCGTTCGCGTTGCCCAAAGCCGAGCTGCATCTGCATATTGAGGGCACGTTCGAGCCCGAGCTGATCTTCAAGATTGCAAAAAGAAATCGCGTGCCGCTCGAATATGCAGATGTTGCGAGCTTGGAAGCGGCATATCGTTTCAGTGGTTTGGAATCGTTCCTCAAACTCTACTATGCGGCCATGAGCGTGTTGCGTAAGGAACGTGACTTTTACGAGTTGACGCTCGAGTATCTCAAGCGTGCGCACGCGCAGAACGTGCGTCACGCCGAAATGTTTTTCGATCCACAAGCGCACACCGAACGTGGGATTTCTTTTGAGACCGTCATAGACGGGATCTGGTCGGCGATTGAGGAAGGGCGGCAGACGCTCGGGATGAGCGCGCATTTAATCGCGTGCTTTTTGCGCGATCGGCCGATGGAATCGGCGACGGAAACGCTCGACGCCGTACTGGAATTTCAAGATCGCATCGTCGGCGTGGGGTTGGATTCGGCCGAGGCGGGGAACCCGCCAGTGAGATTCTTCGGATTGTTCGATCGGGCGCGTGCCAACGGGCTTCTGACCGTTTGCCATGCGGGTGAAGAAGGTCCGCCCGAATACGTCTGGCAGGCGTTGGATCTGCTCAAGGTTTCGCGTATCGACCACGGCGTGCGCAGTTTGGAGGATTCGGCGCTCGTCGAACGATTGCGCCGTCAGCGCGTTGCGCTAACGGTTTGCCCGCTCTCGAACGTTCGGCTGAAGGTCGTGCCCTCGATGCGAGAGCACCCGCTGAAAAGAATGCTCGACGCGGGTTTGCTCGCAACCTGTAACTCTGACGATCCGGCGTACTTCGGCGGCTACGTGGCGGAGAATTTGGAGCAAGCTCGCGAAGCGCTCGATCTCAGTGACGCGGAAATCGTAACGCTGGCACGCAACTCGTTCGAAGCGTCGTTTATCAGCGATTCGGCGAAGAAGGCGTATTTCGACGAAGTCGATGCGTTCGGCAGCGTTGTATAGCACCGCGCCGGGCTGGGCGCGCTTCCTGCCCCTCGTTATTCTGGTGGTGATCTTAGCCGTTCGCCTTCTGCGGCCCCAACGCATCAGCGTGACGCGGATGTGGATCGCGCCGATCGTCTTGTGCGCGATTACGGCGATGTTGATTTATGCCGGCGCAGCGATCAATCCGGTGCCTCCGCTCGAGATTGCACTTGGATTAGTGATCGGAGCCGCAGCCGGCGTTCCGTTCGGCATCCTGCGCGGCATCCATACCGACGTCCGCCCGACCGAGCGCCGAGGCGTGATGTACCTCGGCTCTTCCTGGATCACCATTGCGATTTTCGCGGCAGCATTTGCGTTGCGCTACGGCGCGCGTGCGCTGATGCCCGCTCGAGGAAATCTGGCGCTCGTCGTCGGCGACGCATTGCTCGCCTTCGCGATCGCCTTCATCGCAGCGAGTTACGTTACGATCTATCGCAAGTACGAGAAGGAGCTTAACGTGTCACCCTGAGCAATGTCAGTCTGAGCTTGTCGAAGACCCCGACGAAGGGCGGCCTAGCGTTGCGGCGGTCGCCCACCCCCATGGGCACTGCTTCCGCTGCTCGTCGCTGCGTGCGAAACGCTCGTGGCGGTGCTGACGTGCGGCGCGCTGACGATCGGCACCGCATGTACGCCGGTTATCGGCGGTACTCCATGCACGCCGCCGATGGTAGGCGGCGGTACTCCATGCACGCCGCCGATGGTAGGCTGCGCGCCACGCATGACGCTGATCGGCGGGGGTACGGGGTGTATGCCGGCGATCGGAGGTGCGACGACGTGTCCGCGAATTTGCTCGAACCGATCCCAGGCCGAGAACGGATGACGGAGCGGCGGCGGCAGCGGCAGCGGGCGATGGCGGCGCGGCGGGTACGGATACCAGATCGGATACCATGGCCAGTAAGCAACGTTGTAGTATGGCCACCCTCCGCCATACGGGGCGTACCATCCGCCATACGATGGACAGCCACCGCCGAAGCCGGGTGCATAACTCCATCCCAGACTATAGTAGGTTGAACCGAATGGCGCGTATGGACACGCAGGCGCTGTCGTGAGCAGAGGCTGCTGGCCCGACCAGTACGATGCGCCCGTGCCATCATAACTGGATGCGTCTTGTACGAGCGCGACTTCGAGCGCGTTGTCGCGTGTCGTGTTGAACTCGTCAAACGAATCCGTCGCTACTTCTGCGGCGTAACGAATCGACGGATGGGTGGCAGCACCGCTCGCGACCAGCGTCTTGCCGGGGTCGACGAAGTAGGTTTCGCTTGGTGTTACGACGACGGCGTGTCCGTGCCGTGCCGTTACAAAGCTTTGACCATCCGCCGCAACCGTGATGCGGTAGTCTCCCTCGTTGTTAGCGCGCACGGTTACGGACGGCGTGTCGACGCTGACCGTCTTGGTACCGTCGCGAAGCATAGCAACTTCGACGGTGCCGGCGGCGAGCTGAAGCTGGCGGTCGTTCGCACTGCTGCGCGTTAGGCGCACCGAAACGCCTCCGGCTAGCCGAAGAAGCGTCGCGGCATCGAACTGGATTTCGGCGCGCGCCGCTGGTTGCGTGGTAACGTAGTCGCTATCGTGCAGCGGCGTGTCGACGTTCGCGGCGGAGGCAGAGCCACTCTCGCCTTGGACTGCAACCGAACCCTGCACGACCGTGAAGTGAGGCGATCCCGCCGCGTCAGCGTGCGCAACACCCGGCGCGACAAGCATCAGCCCCGCGAACGCGATACCGCACCCTACGGCGAACCGTTTTGCTACCATCTGGAAACTCCTAACCTTAATCTTACCACCGAATGGGGGCTCAACCGTTGCGGGCAGCGGATTTTAATGATGGATCAGCGTCGCGACGCCGATGACGACCTCGAGCGCAATGAGTGCGATCACGATCCATTCCAAAAACAGGTCGCGGCTGTTGCGAGCCTGGTCGCTGAAAAAGCGGTACACGTCGCCGACGCTGGCGAGTTTTGCATCGATCTGCCGCTGCCAATCTGCCAGGCCGAGGCGCTTGGCCGCCGCCCGGTAGATCCGCGCATAGTAGGCGTCGCCGACCACCTTGAGTGCATTGCTCGAGCGGTCGATTAGCTCGAGCACGTCGACAATAAGATAACGCAGCGCCGCCGCCTTCTCGGATTCGGTGCGACCGCGAAACGAGGGTGCGCCCGCGCCAGACTGCATTTTGTAGATGACATCTAGTTCGCGATCGAGCAACGCATCGTACGTACGCAGCTCGAGTAGCTGCGAATTGGCAAACTCGAGAATGTCTTCGATTGCGCGCCTGCTGTCGGGACGATCGTAGACAAAAGCGGTGTCCCACTGCACGATGGTTAGGTCGTCGTCATAGTACGAGAAGCGCGTTCGAAGCGCTTCGTCCGATTCGCTTGGTGAGAGCTTGCGCCGCTCGCCCAAGAGCAAGCTTGCCAAATCGGCAAAGCGCTGGTCCAACAGCGTCCGCGCGTCGACGCTTCCGGCAAAGCGGTTGATCTCGAGCATAAGATAGTCTTCGACGAGTGGAGGGTGCGGATCGTCAAAGGCGCGCGCGTACTCGTCGCGGATACGTAAGACCGTCGACTCTGCAAAACGCGCAACCCGCTCGTCGGTGCGGGCGCGATCCGCAACCGCTGCGAACTGCTCCCAGCTTCCCCGCGCATCGAAGGTCAATCGCAACGACATCACGCCATAATCGTAGAGTTTGAGACGAAGCGTGCACTGCGCGTCGCCGACGTTCTCTTCCCCGAGATGAACGACCAGCGGCGGAACTGGAAACTGCAGATATGCAGGCGATGCATGTGGCCGCAACGGCAGGTGCGCCGGTGCCCTGCGATCACCGGTCAACAGGCTCAGCTGGCCGAGATCGATCGTATCAGCGACGTCGAAGAGATAATAGGCGCGGACGGCACCGTCGGCGATGTCGAACATGAAGGAGAGCCTTTAGGCGATTCGGGAAGCGATGCCTATGATGGTAAGAATTCTCGCAATCTTTGTCACGCTTGCGTGCGCGCCGCTTGTGACCGGAGCGCAGCAAATCCAAGAGAACGTACCTTTCGATCAGGGACATACGCCAGGTATTACAGTTGTGGCGACAGGAACTGTGTCTGTCAAGGACTGGGTCGAAGAATTGGACCTGCGATATGTTCCTCCGATGGACAGCGGAAAGACGGCGCTCAGCGCATGCGCCATGGCGTTGTCGAAACTCGACGCAACGCTGGGCACGTTGGAATTGAGTAATGCTTTGGTTACCGGTACGGTGGAGTACGAGGGCGCCGGCGCGGCTTTCGACCCACTTCGGCACACTGGGCCGGTCGCAGTAGCGCGCGTACACGTCGCCGTGGATGCTGTCGAGTCGCTTCGGTCCGCGCTAGCGAAGCTCGACTGGAAGGAGCCGGGTTCGCCGAAGCTCTTACCTCGCGATCCCACCTCTGCCGATTTGCAGGCATACGCTGCGGCCGTCGCAGATGCGCGCCGGCGCGCGAGCGCAATCGCCGTGGCTGACGGGCGCCGCCTCGGCCGGTTACTCAACGTTCAACCGGTTCCCAGCGACTATTTGTCCTCGTTGATGGGATCGTTAGCAACCTTTGCGATGAATCGCGCGGCGGGCGGTACGGTCTCGATACCTGAAGTCAGCCATACCGCGTCGTTTACCTTTGAACTCTTACCATAGCAGGTTATCCCTGCAACCATTTGCTTCGAATCGCTGTAATATAAGGCCAAGATGAACGTAGAGAAGATGACGGAGCGCGTTGCCGACGCGCTTAACGGCGCATATAGCCGCGCCCTTCACGAGCATAATACGCAAACGACTCCGGAGCACATGCTGGCGGCTTTGTTAGAACAGGAGCGCGGCATCGCGCCCGATATTTTGGCGAAAGCCGGCGCGGATCCCAAAGCATTCACCCGCAGCGTGGACGAGGCGATCGGGCGTCTGCCTCGATTGAGCGGTGCCGGTGCCGAGAGTGCGCAGGTAACACTTTCGCCCGAGTTGGCACGCGTGATGACGGCGGCAGAAAATGAAGCCAAGGCGCTCCAAGACGACTACACCTCGGTCGAACACGTGTTGCTTGCAATGGCGCAATCGCCGGGAGCCGTCGGCCGCCTCTTTCGCGAGATTGGCGTAACCAAAGACAAGCTGTTGCAAGCGCTGCGCGACGTGCGCGGCAATCAGCGCGTGACCACGAAGGATCCCGAAGGCACGTACAAAGCGCTTGAGCGCTATGGTCGCGATCTTACGCTCGAGGCGGAACGCGGAAAGCTCGATCCAGTCATCGGTCGCGATGAGGAAATTCGTCGTATCATTCAAGTGCTCTCTCGGCGGACCAAGAACAATCCGGTGCTTATTGGCGACCCGGGTGTAGGCAAGACAGCGATCGTCGAGGGCTTGGCGCAGCGCATCGTCCGGGGCGACGTGCCCGAAGGTTTGAAGAATAAGCGCATTGTCGCGCTTGATATGGGCGCTTTGATCGCCGGCGCGAAATACCGCGGCGAGTTTGAAGAGCGCCTGAAAGCCGTCCTGAAAGACGTGGCCAACTCCGAAGGGCAAATTTTGCTCTTCGTTGATGAGCTGCACACGGTTGTAGGCGCGGGCAGGGCCGAGGGCTCGATGGACGCAGGCAACCTCCTCAAGCCGATGCTCGCGCGTGGCGAACTGCACATGATCGGCGCGACCACCCTCGATGAATACCGCAGGTACATCGAAAAAGATGCTGCCCTCGAACGGCGGTTCCAACCGGTTTTCGTCGATCAGCCGAGCGTTGAGGATACCATCTCAATCCTGCGTGGCTTGAAGGAAAAGTACGAAACCCACCACGGCGTTCGTATCAAGGACAGCGCGCTAGTAGCCGCAGCAACGCTGAGCGATCGATATATCAGTGATCGATTCTTACCCGATAAGGCAATCGATCTCGTCGACGAAGCCGCTGCGAAGCTACGCACGGAAATCGATTCGATGCCGCAGGAGCTCGACGAAGTTTCGCGCCGCGTCATGCAGCTGGAAATCGAACGCGAAGCCTTGCGCAAAGAAAAGGACAACGCCAGCCGACAGCGACTGGAAGAGCTCGAGCGCGAGCTCAGCGGCCTGCGCGAACAACAGACAAAGCTGCGCGTGCAGTGGGATGCCGAAAAGGCGGCGGTGAGCAAGATGCGCGCGCTGCGCGAACAGATCGAGCAAACGAAAATCCAGATCGAGCAGGCCGAGCGCCAATACGATCTCAACCGAGCCGCCGAGCTACGCTATGGTAAATTGACCCAACTCGAAAAGCAGTTAACTGCCGAGGAGCAGTTGTTGTCGCGCAAAGACGGCGCGCGCCTCTCGAAAGAAGAAGTCGACGAGGACGACATCGCGGAAGTGATATCACGCTGGACCGGCATTCCGGTGTCAAAGTTGCTCGAAGGCGAAAAACAGAAGTTGCTGCACCTCGAGGACGAACTGCATAAGCGCGTCATCGGACAAGACGAAGCCGTTACCGCGGTAGCCGAAGCGGTCTTACGCTCGCGCTCAGGCCTCGCGGATCCGAACCGCCCAATTGGTTCGTTCATCTTTCTTGGTCCGACCGGAGTCGGCAAGACCGAGCTGGCACGCGCGCTGGCCGACTATCTCTTCGACGACGAGCGTGCGATGGTTCGCATCGACATGTCGGAGTATCAGGAAAAACATACCGTGGCGCGGTTGCTCGGAGCTCCTCCGGGATACGTCGGGTTCGAAGAGGGCGGCCAGCTCACCGAAGCCGTGCGCCGGCGGCCGTATTGCGTGATTCTCTTCGATGAGATCGAAAAGGCCCATCCGGACGTGTTCAACGTTCTGTTACAGATACTCGACGATGGGCGGTTGACCGATGGTCAAGGCCGCACCGTCGACTTCAAGAACACGATCGTCATCATGACGTCGAATATCGGAAGCCATCGGATTCTCGACTACAAGGGCTCCTTCGACGGGGCCGAGTACGCGGTGATGCGCGCCACCGTGCTCGACGAAATGCGTCAGCATTTTCGCCCGGAATTCCTCAATCGAGTCGATGAGGTGATTGTCTTCCATGCGCTTAGCGAAGCCCAGCTCGAAGAGATCGTGGAAATTCAGCTGCAGCGCCTGCGGGAGCGCCTCGCCCAGCGCCGGATCACCCTGGTGCTTTCCGGGGCGGCAAAACGCCACATCGTTCGCGTCGGTTACGATCCAAACTATGGCGCGCGCCCGCTCAAGCGCACGATTCAAAAAGAGCTGGAGACGCCGCTTGGACGGAAAATTCTTGCCGGCGAGATTGCTGACGGCGACACCGTCGACGTCGGTTTTGACGACGTTCGCGGCGACCTTACGTTCAGCGTCGGTGCGAAAAAAGAAGCAGTAGCGGTTTCGTCGTAAGCGATTGCACCTTCAAAACGCTTACGGCGAGCGCGTAGCGCTCTCGCCCGTTGGGGCGGGCGTCACCGACATCTTCGTGCGCGATCGCGACGGACGTCTCGGCAACGTCGCGGTTTCCGAAGGCGGCAGCGCCGGAAAGACGATCGGACGATACGCCAACCGAATTGCAAACGGGCGCTTTTCGCTTGATGGGCACGTCTATCAGCTCGTCACCAATGAAGGCCCCAATACGCTGCACGGCGGCCCCGACGGATTCGTGGCCCGAACGTGGGTTGCAGGCTCCGTTCGTACCGGCGATGGCAGCGCGAGCATCGAGTTCAGGCTTCATAGTGACGACGGCGACCAAGGCTTTCCGGGCAATCTCGCGTGCAGCGTTGTTTACAACTTTGACGACGACGGCCGTCTTGGCATCCGATACACTGCGACCACCGATGCGCCGACGGTGATCAATGTGACGAATCACACGTACTTCGATCTCAGCGCGGGAACGTCTCCCATTGCCACGCAGTGGTTACAGATTGATGCGCAAGCGTACACGCCGGTCGACGGCGCCATGATTCCTTCCGGCGTACTCGAGCCGGTTGGCGGGACCTCGCCTGACTTTCGCATGCTGCGCCGAATAGGAACGCACGTGTACGATTGCAACTTCGTGCTCGATAATTTCGACGGTACCTTGCGAAGCGTTGCCGAGGCAGTTGACGAATCATCGGGGCGCCGCTTGCGGGTGATGACGACGGAGCCCGGTTTACAGCTCTACACTGGAAAGCCTGGGGGCTTCGCCTTGGAAACCCAGCATTTTCCCGATTCTCCCAACCATCCAAACTTTCCAAGCACCGTCCTGCGCCCGGGTCAAACCTTCGCATCCACAACGATTTATTGGTTTAGCACCACGGCCGACTCACCCTAACACGGCTGCGCGCTTTCGGAGTTTGAGGCGGTCGCCTTCGTCGAGCAGGCGCTTGCGTAGGCGGATCGATTTTGGCGTTACTTCCACCAGTTCGTCGTCATCGATAAATTCGATCGCGCGCTCGAGCGATAGCTCGTCCGGAGGCGAAAGCTTCAGGTTCTCGTCGGATCCCGCCGCTCGCATGTTGGTGAGTTTCTTTTCTCGGACGACGTTGAGCGCGATGTCGTTTGCGTCGTTAGCGCGGCCGACAATCATGCCTTCGTAGACGTGAACCCCTGGCCCGACGAAGAACTGACCGCGTTGCTCGAGGCCCATCAACGCGTAGCCGGTCGTCCGTCCTGTGTCGCTGGCAACGAGCGCGCCCACATTTCGACTCGGCAGCTCGCCCAGCCATTCTCGATGCTCGTAGTACGTGTGCGACATCACCGCGGTTCCACGCGTGAGCGTCAGCAGCTCGCCGCGCAGGCCGAAAATAGCACGCGTCGGCATTGTGTACTCTAGCCGCCGCGAGTCGCCGACATTGACCATATTTGACATGAGCGCTTTGCGCCGGCCGAGCGCTTCGATGACGACACCAGAATAGGCTTCGGGGACGTCAACCACGACGTACTCGACCGGCTCCCACGTTTTGCCGTCGCGCTCGGTGAGGATAACGTGCGGGCGCGAAACGGCGAGCTCGTACCCTTCGCGTCTCATTGTTTCGATCAGGATCGAAAGATGCAGCTCGCCCCGCCCGCGCACCTCGAAGGTATCGGATGAGTCGGTATCGGCGACGCGCAAGGCCACGTTTGATTCAAGCTCGCTCATGAGGCGCGAGCGAATCTGGCGCGACGTGAGGAAGCGTCCTTCACGTCCCGCAAACGGCGAATTATCGACGGAGAAGAACATTGATACCGTTGGCTCGTCCACTGAGACTGCAAAAATACCCTCCGGAGCGGATGCGTCGGCTATCGTATCGCCGATGTTGAGATCTTCGATCCCCGAAACACAGACGATGTCTCCGGCCGACGCTTCGTCTACCTCAATGCGTTCGAGTCCGATAAACGTCAGCAGGGTCGTTAAGCGTAACCCAAGCGCCACGCTTCCGTCGCGAGCCACCTTCGCAATCGGCGCATTGACGCGTGAGCTGCCTCGGAAAATTCGCCGAATTCCGATGCGGCCGACGTACTTGTTGTGGTCGATCGCTGAAATCAACAATTGAAACGGCCCGTCCTCGGACGGCGCTTCGGGAATGCGGTCGACGATTGTCTCGAAAAGCGGTTCGAGGGAGTCACTGGCGTCATCGGGGCTACGCCTGGCGATCCCGGCTTTGGCATTGGTGAAGAGCACGGGAAAATCGGCCTGTTCGTCGTTGGCGCCTAACTCGACGAACAGATCGAAGGTTTCGTTGACGACTTCCCGCGGACGCGCATCCTTGCGGTCGATCTTGTTGATCACCACGATCGCCCGCAGGTCGAGCTCGAGCGCTTTGCGCAAAACGAAACGCGTTTGAGGCATGACGCCTTCGGCGGCATCGACGAGGAGCAATACGCCCTGGACCATTTGCAGAACGCGCTCGACCTCGCCGCCGAAGTCGGCATGGCCGGGCGTATCGACGATATTGAATTTGACGTCTCCGTGACGCACCGCTGTATTCTTTGCGAGGATCGTGATTCCGCGTTCCCGCTCGAGTGGATTCGAATCAAGCACCCGCGCCGCTACGTGTTGTCCCTCGCGGAAAACGCCGCTTTGTTTGAGCATCGCGTCGACGAGCGTCGTCTTGCCATGGTCAACGTGAGCGATAATCGCTACGTTGCGGATATCGGGCCGGGTATTCACGTGTCACCCTGAGCTTGTCGAAGGGTGGCAGAGACTTCGGCTGCGCCTCGACGACGCAGAGGATGTGCTAGTGCCGCAGAAGCGCACGGATGCGCGAGATGCGGCCAAGCTCGGCGTGACAGCTTATGAAAGTTAATAAAACTGTTAGGCCGCGCGGGGCAGCGTAAACCAGAACGTCGTTCTCTTGCCGGGCTCGCTTTCCAAGCCGATCGACCCGCGCATCATTTCAACTAGTTCTCGGCAGATGTACAGTCCCAAACCGGTCGAGTCGTTGTCGTATGACAGGCGACCAAACCGTTTGAACAACTTTTCCAAGTCCGTTTCAGGAACGCCGACGCCCTCGTTCGTCACCGCAACCGAAACAACGTCGCCGAGCATTTTGACGTCGACGTTGATCGGGCTATCGGGATACGAATACTTCACGGCGTTGGAAAGCAAGTTCGCGACGACTTGAACGAAGCGGCCCTCATCGGCCAAAACGGAAGGCACTGGCTCGACGTAAGCGACGTTAAAGGCGCGATTGGGATGCTCGCTGCGCATGCGCGCGATCGATTCTTCGATGATGGCGACCGGCGGCACATTAGTGATGCGTAGCGAGAGCTGGCCGGCGTCCATTCGCGACAGCAGCAAGAAGTCTTCGAAGATGGTGGCAAGTCGCGTCGTAGCGCTAGCCAGAACGCTGAGGAGTTCTTCGCGCCGCTCGCGCCCCATCGTTTCCCAGTGCGTTTCTAGGAGCGAGGTCGCACCGCGAATGGCGGCGAGCGGCGAACGCACCTCGTGCGAAACCATTCCGAAGAACTCGTTTTGCATCTGCACGTTTTCTTCGAGCAGCTTTCGCCGGTCGATTTCTGTTTGGTGGGCTCGAGCGTTCGCGAGCGCCAACCCGACGAGGTTGACGAACAGTTGCATCTGCCGCAGCGTGTCAATCGACGGTACTTTGCCGTCGATTGGCCCGTCGACCGAGATGTAACCCTGCATCTGGCCTTCGCGATCCGGCAGCACGAGCGTCAGGGAATCGCGTTCGTGCCACGCGTCCGGCGCCATACGCGGTTCCTGTCCGGTAGCCTCGCCCAAGTAGATCGCCCGCTCCCAGAAGACTTCGCGCTCGGCCGGATTATAAAAGCAGTTTGGAAGCACTTCAAACTCGGGCAGCAAGATCGTCCTGACACCCTCGCGTGAGATATGCTCGCCGAGGCGGCTGGCGAGTATGTGCTCCGGCCAACCGAGCAAGACGCGCCGATGAAGGTCGCCTCCGGGCTCGTCGGCGGCGACGATCGTCACGTAGCGCCAGCCAAAAAGCGTTCCTACCGACTCCGCAATCGAGGCCAGCGGTGGCGTGATATCCTGCGCCTGCAAAATATCGTGGGTGATCGCGAGCAGACGTTCGAGGAGATCGCCGCTTGCAGACCGATCCTGTGCGACTTGCACGTCGATTCTTTCTGGAGCTATGGAATCGCTAACCTTCCAAGGATCTTAATTGTCGCGGTATCGTAGGCTTTGCCCATACTCGTCAGCAGATCGGCGGTACCGGTTCCGCTCGTAGCCGAGATACCCGAAATGCTGACTTGCGCCGTGCCAAACATCGTGGGTGTTGAGTGCAAGGACTTATGTTTCGGGACGTTGACCAAAACCGCTTCATCGTTGAAGGCGTTGAATTTCTTCCCTTTGAGGCCTTTGAAGTTTTTGCCGCTCTGCGTTGTCACCAAAATGGCGCAACCGGTCTGCTTTTCCTTTTTCAGCGTGTAGTTGCCGTAGTAATAATAGAGGGGTTCCTTCTTGTTTGGAGTCGGGGTTACTCCGGGCGTCGGTGTCTCGTGCGGTGATGGCGTTCCAAGGGAATACTTGGAGAGAAACCATTCCCCCGTCCCGTTGAACGTCGAGCCCTTCAGGTGTCCAACGCTCGTCATTTCGACGTATTTTCCGGGGACGTGTGCGAACCGCACCTGGCAATAGTTTGGGGTCGTCGCCGCTGGTAATTCCACATGATTGCCGACCGCTGCGGGAATGGAATCGCTGGAAATAGCGCCGTTCTGCGGAACGTAGTTCGACGTGCCATGACAGGCCACTAAAACGGCTACCGTCGCCAGCAGCACGAGCGCGGTGCTCCGAAACCTCATGAGTGATCGCCTCCATCGCTAGAGAAGTTCGCGAATACGTTCGGGCTCTTCGTCCGCGACCCTCGAAGCTACGCTAAGCGCAGCAAGGAAGTCTGAAGCGCTTGAAAGCGGGTCCGCGTTTGCGCGGTTGCAGCATCGAGCCGCTCGTGTAATCGTGCGAGGTCCTTGCGCGAGCGATGCTGGTCCCCGAGGTGAACCAACGCCTCGAGAGCGACGAGTCGCGCTTCGCATGCCCAGGCATGCATCCCGTGTTCCGTCAGTCTGTCGGCAACGGCGTCGGCGCGTTCCATCGATGCCGCCCACGAATCTGCATATGCTGCAATTTTCGCATCCGCGAGATCGAGGAGCAGCCGGTCGCGCAAGCCGAGCCCGTCGCGGCGCAGCTGCGCTACCGCAATGACGGCCCCTGCAACCCCGCACTCGCGCGCGAGAAGCGGCAGCAGATCGAGCGTGACCCTCGCCAAACGGTCGCCATGGTAATAGCGCTGCACGATATCCAATCCATACTCGGCATAACCCAGTGCCGCCGGCGACTCGATCTCATTCAACGCGCAGGCATAGCCCGCGGCGGACATCCCCATACCGCCACGTTGTCCGCACGATTCGTCCAACTCCAACGCGGCCTTATACTCGACCAACGACCGCTCAACGTCGCCGTCTGCGCGGAGTGCCAGCTCCGCACGCAGCCGCAGCAAGGATTGTCCCGCGATGGAAAACCGGCGATTGAAGTCGTTCGCGACGCGTTCTGCTAAGCGAGAGGTACGCGCGAGCAGGGAGCGCGCTCGTTCCCAGTCGCCGGAGTCGAACTCCATTCGCGCGGCGTAACCCAGCATCACCGCGTACAGTGATGCTTTATCGCCCGACAGCGCTGGTTCGTCGGGGCCTCCGGCAATGTCAAAGACGGCGCGGGCGCCGTCAAGGTCCGCGTCTGCCCATCGCAGGTTCAGCTCCCCGATCGTTTGCCACAGGACGAGCCCATACGCCTCCTCGCCATTGAGATGGGGACGCTGCGCCTCTCGGGCTCTTGCAAGCGCCAGTGCCGCATCGTCGGGACGGCACAAATACCGCGCCGCTTCGCTTGCAATGATCCACAGTTTGGCTTCGCGTACCTCGCCGGCGCTCTGTTGGGCGAGTGCACACGCCTGGCGCCATGCGGCTTCATATTGTCCGGTGGAACGCAACGCTTCAAGGTGTAGAATCCCCGGGTCGGCGACCTCGTAGGTCCCCGAAACGCGGCCCGCATCGATCGATTGGCGGATGTTTTTTCCCAACTGTGCAAGCGCGAAGCGCCGCTTGCGACAGAATTGTCGTGGCGAAAGACCCATCGCAGCGCCCACGTCTTTCGATGTTTCACCGCGAAGATCGCACCGCACGATGATTTCGTACAATTCGCTGGGGGCAACTGTCGCTAAGGCGCTCACAAGGATTGCGCGTAGTTCGCCGGGCGATCGCGAGCAAACAAGAAAAAGCGGGTTGACAGCGAGTTTCGTTCCGTCGTCAATACAAGCCACGGCCTGTTGCGCCGCGCGGGCGAGCTCCTTGTGCGTCATACGCATGAAGAAACTTCGGCGTAGGGTTCTCGCCCGCTACGGTTGCTGGCCGCTTAGTGTTTCAATCTCGTTAGGGGTCTGTATGGATTCTGCTTCGATCCGACTCCTCGGGCCTACGCAACAACAAAGAGCCAATCGCCGCGAACCATAACGCTTGAAGAACGACGATTGGTAATGCGGTGTGCGGTTCACAATGCGATCGCAAGTTGCGAACCCAAGAGGCACCCGAACGAATGCTGGTCGAAGTGTTACCGTAAAGATTCGCTGAGTCGCGATTGCATTGCTTTGCTCGGGACCTTGATTTGATCGGCAAGTCGCAGAAATGCGAGGATCTTGACGTGCCACCACGTCACATCCACCTCAAACCAACGTAGTCCGTGCCGCGCCGAGAACGGAAGCGCGTGGTGATTGTTGTGCCATCCCTCGCCCCAGGAGATGAGGGCGACCCACCAGCAGTTGGTCGATTGATCTGCAGTCTTATACGTACGATAGCCCAGCGTATGGGACGCGCTGTTGACGAGCCACGTCGAATGATAACTAAGAGCAAGCCGGACGAAAATGCCCCAGATCACCCAGGGCCAGCCGCCGAGTGCAAACAATCCCGCAGCTAGCGCGAGTTGAAGGGGAATGCTCAGGTACTGCAGCGCGCGATAAAATGGTTCGGCGCAGAGGTCGGGTGCGAAGCGCCGCACTTCCTCGTCGGACGGCAGCGCGATGTTGTGTTTGTAAAGCCAATCGACGTGTGCCCACTTGAAACCGCGGCCGATACTGTGGGGATCGCCTTCGCGATCGGCGTGCGCGTGATGCTTGCGGTGCACCGCAACCCAACGGATCGGATCGCCCTGCAGTGCGAGCGTTCCAAAAATTGCGAATAGATATTCAAACGGCTTGAAGAGGCGCAAACTGCGATGCGTGAGCGTGCGGTGGAAGCACAGCGAAATCCCCAAAGCGACGGTGGCGTAGGATACCACGGCGGCTGCGGCGAGAGCCCGCCACTGAAAGAGAACCGGCCAGAAAGCCGCGAGCGCACCGATATGAATTCCCAGTAGTGCGAAGCCCTTAATGCCCCCGTTAATCCGATGCATGCAGGTTCATATTCAAACGCTCCGTTAAGGCAGTTCGCAACACCAAGGCTTTTCTGTCTTTGGGCAACCTTCAGTGTATCGCGAACGAGCAAGCGAGGAGGATAGTGAAAAGCCGGATTCTTAAGCGCGGCGGCCTTCTGAGGCGCTCTCCCAGCCCAGAACGCGTGCGATCAGTTCGGTGCGGTTGCGGCTGCCGGTCTTGTCGACCATGCTTTTGATGTGATCTTGAATGGTCGAAGAGGCAATGTGCAGTTTCTTGCCAATTTCCTCGAGCTTCGCACCGTCGAGTAACAGGGCCAACACCTGCAATTCCCGCGGAGAGATATGAAAACGCGCTGCCGGGCCGGTGAGTGCGTTCGGGGGCGGAAAGCGGTCGATCCGTACCCCAATGAATAGTCCCGCCGGACCGGACATGGGCTGCGTTCGCACGACTAAGAACGGCACCGGATGGGCGATGCCGACATTCTGCGTGTCCAATTCAGCACGCCAGCCGGCGATCAGCTCCCGCACGGCTTCTTCAAGCACCGCCGGTAAGTGATCTGCGATCCTGGTGCGCAGCCCCGTGAGCGCGATGCGCCGTTGCTCCTTGGCCGTCCACGCCAGCACGATCTGCAAGTCGCGGTCCAAGACGTAGAACGAGTCTCCTGACCCCTCGGCCGGCACCGCATCGTCCGTGCGATCGACCGCGTCGGGCCGCTCTCCTGGTCCGTTCTCACCAGGATGCAGCCGGAGTGCCGAAAGACGCTCCGAAGTGCCGTCGAGCGAAAGTGCCAGGACGCTGATTTCGCTGGAGGTGAACGGTCCCAGTTCGCTCGTCCGCAGGAGCGTAAGGATTCCGAAGCTCGCGTGGGCGTCGGCAAACAATAACGTGATGCCGCTCTCGAAATCACCGAGAGGACCGAGCGTCGCGGCGATGCGAGGGCCGGTCTTGGCCTTCTCGCGCTGGCGCGCGAATTCGGTTTTGAGCCGCGAGAGTTCTCCACCGTTCGCCTGGGAGTCGAAGAGGAGGCCCTCTAGCTCCCCGTCGGGCCGCAGGCGAGCAAATGTCCAGCGCGAGGCTGGAACAACCCGAAGGATGGCCGAGACGATCGGGTATGCGGGATCCGATTCCGGCAGAACACTGGCTAGGAGCGTTGTTTTGGCCGAAACTCGGCCGGCGCTATCGCGCTTTTTAACGATGGTCAGTTTCTCGTCCCAGTGGTACGGTGGTAAATGCCTCTTCTTCGATGGCGCGGCGGACTCTTCGTCGCAGTGAAAGCGTACGAAATATGGCCAGAATATGCTGTTTGGCCGCAGTCGACACCAATGACATCCCGCTGCTCGCGGCCGCGCTCAAAGGTGCCGGAGAACCCCACCTTACGATCGTTGCGCATCTCGACGTAGCCGGGTTAGGGAAAATCGCGCCCGACGTCCTCATAGCTGACATCGATCGAATAAAGGTCGACCCCCTCGAGATGTTGCGCCAGCTCCGTTTCGTCTTACCTGAGTGCGTCATCGTTGTCTATACCGCAACGCTAAAATCTTCTTGGAGCCTTGCATGCCACCTCGCGGGCGCAAGCTGCCTCCTCTCCAAAGAGGCGGACGAATCACACCTGATATTGGGGTTGCAGCGAGCGATTCGGACCGGCTGTTTTACCGACCCGGTATTCGCTGCGTAACGGCGTGCTCTCCACAAAACAGAAGACGCGGCCCTGGAACGTAAGCTTCCTGAATTCGCCTGCCGGCAGCGCGCGCTGCGGCGGAGATTGGTGCGACGCGTTTACAATCTCTGATGATGTGGTAGGCCTAACAATCGGCGACGTATGCGGTCATGGGGAGTCTGCTGCTGAAACGATGGAGATCGTGCGCTCGACGGTTCTCTTGCGCATGTACGAGAATCCCGATCCGGCACGGGTTCTGTCCATTGCAAATGCGGTCGCCTACTCACGACGAGATGGTGGCGTCATCGTTACTGCCATCGTCGCGATGTTCAATCGGAGGCTGCGGACCCTAACGTTCGCGAACGCCGGCCACCCGCCGCCGCTGGTGATCACTCCATATCGACACGCATTTCTCGCCCAGGCGGTCGGCGATTTGCCGCTAGGCATCTTTCCGACGCATAGAGCCGCGGACTACGCCGTTGCGCTTCCGCTCGATTCGCTCATCGTGTTATATACCGACGGGATCACCGAACATAATCGAGATGTGGTACGCGGTGAAGGCGAGCTTGTCGAGGCCTGCCGAGCGGCATACGATTGTCCAGCGCCAAACCTTGCGAGCGTCATCGCGCAGCGCGTTTTCGAAGGAGGTCGCGGCCACGACGATGCCGCGGTAACTGCCCTGCGCGAGTGCTAAGAACCGGCGAAGGAGGAAGCGTATTGCACGCTCACGTCCTCGCCGTTCTTATAAACCGCCTCGTCCAACGTTTCCACGACGTGGAAGATCTCCCCAAGGCGAAGTATCTCAAACAGCCTGAGAAGATTCCCATTGTGCATGACACACGTCGCGCGCTCCAAGCCTCGCGCCGAGCGAGCGTTGTGCAGCCGTACTAGTTCGTTGATGACGGTGGAGTCGATGTACGTCACGTCGCTGAGATCCAAGACGATGCTTGCTGCTTCGGAAAGCGAGTCGAGTACCGCACGGAGTTGATCTCTGCACGTGAGATCATACTCGCCCGTGAAAACCATCACGATGACGTCTGAACGATGCCCGTTGCAGTTCACCAAGCGCCTTTCGACCTCGAAGGGAATCCTTAGACCCTAAATTAGCGCCCGAACCCTAGCGCTTTCTGTACGCTACCTGGAATAGAGGACGAACCGCGTCGGGGCCGCTTTCAGGCCGCTCCCGTGGACAGAAGAATGACCCGGCCTTTGCCCTGACCGGCAGCACCGCGCTAACCTTGTTTCCGTCTTCCCTGCGTTCGACGGTCAGATTCGCCGAGAGCCGTGAGACGATACACAGGCCGCGCCCGCCAGTGTGGTTGGTCGGCGGGAGGGCGGAGGGGATTGAGAAGCTCGGCCCGGTGTCAGAAACGTCAATCGTCACCACATTTCCCGATTGTGCCTTCACGACGATTTCGATCGGTCCCCTAGTATGCAGGATGACGTTGTTGACGAGCTCGCCGTAGATGATTTCAGCGCCCTCGCAGTCGGATTCGGCTGTGCATAACGTATGAAGAAACGCCACGAAGACGCGCCGAACCGAGAGCGCTTGGCGCGCGTTGACCGCCTGAAAGGACCACTCCATGGGGACCGCCTTCCGCTGCGGAAGAACTGTACCCCAATGTACGCTTGCGTACACATCGCCCTGATCGCCCGCACGGGTACAGCGCAGCGGAGCGCCGAAAGCCAATCGCACTCGACCGCATCTCGTAGCATAACTTGCGCCGGTCGGCCGGTTACTCATAGACCTTCCGGCTGGCCCTCATCGAGAACATTTCAAGCCGCCGTTTTCTATGAATCGGCAAAGGCGAAATCTCGATGTCGGACGTGGTCGCAGCGCGCCAGCTCACCGGCAATTTGTTCTTAGATCATCTACCCGACCGCGTCATGAACGTTCTGCGGCCGTCGCTTGTGAATGTTTCGCTAAAAAGCGGCGAGCTGATCAACGACGATCAGACGCCCACCGAGCGAGTGCTGTTTCCGATTAACAGCGTTATCTCGGTTGTCCTTGGCATGGCAAACGGCGATACTGCCGAGGTTGGAATCATTGGATGCGAAGGCATGACCGGCTTAGCAATCGCGCTTGGTCAATCCAGCGTGAACCAGAGAAGCATCGTTCAAATTCCTAACGGCGCAAAGTGTATGCCGGTCGAGGACTTGCGGGCAGCTCTTGAAAGTGAGCCGGAACTTAAATCGTACACGCTGCGCTATGCGCAAGCGGTGTTGATCGCATCGGGCCGACTCGGTGCCTGCAACGCGCTGCACCCGACGAGCGAACGATGCGCGCGTTGGCTATTGATGGCGCAGGATCGTGTTGGCGGTAGCCTGATACTCTTGACCCAAGAGTTCTTGAGCCAAATGCTCGGCGTGCGACGCGCCAGCGTCGCTATCGCTGCATCGGAGTTGCAAGCGGCAGGCTTCATTTCGTATTCACGAGGCCACATCACCGTTAGAAATAGGCTAGCGCTCGAGTCGGTAACCTGCGAATGCTATGCGGCAATGGAGCAGGAATGGAAAAGCACGATGGGTTACGCCCCTCGCACCAAAGACTTGCACCGCTCAAACGGTGAGCAGGACGGTGCGACGAGTAGTTACTGAAAAATCATCGGAGCGCTGGCCGTTTGTTTGCCTGCGCCCGAGCAGGTGACGTCTGCCGTAAGCGTTGCGAACCCCAGTAGTTGGGGCGATTACGGTCAAAGCCGTACAGCGTACGGGCCGGTCGATAAGCCTTTTGCTTCATTCGAAAAACTGTCAAGAGCCTTTTCCCCGCGGCGATTGTCCACGAAAGTTTGCAGTTACCTGTAAACGTTACGTTTGTCCACGAAACGAAATACTCCCAGACGGCGCGGCTGCGACGAACTTTACAACGAACTTCGTAGATGACGCGCGTGGCGCCGTGAAGTTGGATTGGCCTTGCGCGGCCGGCGGGCCGGGCGCGCTATCGGGCGATGACATGCGGCCGCCCAAAGCTAATACGGAAAATAGCAAGAGAAGAGCCTTATTCATCGATTGCTCCTTCATAAACGACGTTGCGACTTCATTACGGCAGCGTATAGACCGTCGGCTGGCCAACGGGGTACTTGGAGACGACCGGATTCCAAAGGATGTAGACCTTTCCGTAGGTTTCCATCAAGGATGCGACGACCTGTTTCGCTTCGTCGGCGCTCACGTCGGGCATTGTCGCGCTGACCTTCGGAATTTCGACGCGGTGATAATGCCAGAGCGCCTGTTCGCTCGGCGGGAATGTCTTCCACACCGCCGTGGGAACGATCGTTTCGATTGCTACGAGCGGCGCGTTCGGGTCATCACTTGTGTAGATTTGACATTCTAACATTCCATCACCGATCGATCGACACCAATGATGCGCGACCTCATCGGGGTGACCGGGAAAGTGTTTGAGTGCGTCAATGTGGATGGTCCAGTTGGTGGCTGGCGAGACGCTCGCGGCCTTCGCGGAGTGAAAGCCTAAGAACGTCAGGCCGCCCGCCAGTAGCAGTAAGGCAACGACAGGAATATATCGCATGAACGGCTCCTTTCTAGACTGCGACCTGTACAGCACCACAGTGAGCCGGGCCTCCCTCTGCGTACGTCGAAGGGCGTTCGAAGGTGATTGCGCTTGCGGTGGGGCTCGTCGTCGCATCCGGCAATGCCGCAAAATGCAACCGCCCTTCCGTCCGGCACGTACCAGTGCACGACCTACGACCAAGGCAATGCGGTCGGGCACAGCTCGATTGACGTCACTCAGGTCAACGGCTCGGTTCAGATTGCCGAAAGCACGAGCCTGAGCGACGAGCCGATCGAGAGCACCCGCCTGCTCGACCCATCGACGTTTAGCACGCTCGCCTATACGATGACGTCCCAGGGCGCCAGCGATACGATGGATATTAACGCGAAGGCCGCAACTCAGCGCGACGGCGCGAATGCAAAGACGCTAACGCCTGCGACCGTCGGCCCTTCGATCGTCTTCGACTTCTTGGTGGTTGAGTACGTCGCGATGCCCGCGATGATTCATGCCGCGACCAACAGCGCATTCAATGTTTACTGTGTCTGCTTTTATGGCTTCGAAGTCAAACCGGCGGCGATCGTGCCAGCAACCGCGCCTCGCCCGAGCGCGGTTCCCGTAACAGATAGCGCCGCGGCATTTGATTTCGACGACGGAATCATCACGCTATGGTACGATCCCGCTTCGTTCGTCTTGCGCGAATTAGACAATCCGAAAGCACGGTTCAGGACCGTCTTAGATGCCGAAAAGGGGGCAAAAATAAAACCCGGCAACATCGAAAAACCGAGTCACAAATCAAGCTTTCCGTCCACCCGAAACGCAATCGCGCTAAACCCTGGAAAAGCTTAGAAAATACCGTGTGGCTACCATTTGGCTACGCGCCAATCGCGGGGCTAGCAGCGAAATTTTAAAAATTAGCGATTTGGAATCTTTAGGCGGTATCGAATAGTTCCCGACAAGTCGTTACTGCCCGAAATTGAATCACGGCGTAAGCTCAAAGATGGTTCCGTTGTCGCTTGTACCACCGTTTTGCGTAGTGCCATAAAGCTTGCCGTTGAGGTCAGCTAGGCCCGCTTGCGGCCCGGAGCCGTCCGCGGATTCACCCTTGAAGCTGTGGAACACCCGTTCTTTACCGGACTCCCTCATTTCAAAGACGGTCCCGTTGCTGCTTGCACCACCGCTGGTTGTGGTGCCATAGAGCTTGCCATCCATCGCGAGCAGGCCCCCATACGGTTGTGCGCCGTCCATTCCGCCTTTGAAACTGTACAGCATACGTTCCTTAAGGCAAGGCGTTGCGCCAACCTCCCGGCATGGTAGCTGGAAAGCGTATGCGGTGCAGACCGTTTCAATAGGGCGTGCACTCGGCCGACACACAGGGGTATAATTAGGTCGGAGGGCCATGCGTTCTTGAACATCTCCAAGAGCAGCTCTGATAACCCTTAGTGGCCATACCTACGCAAAGTTCTTCTGAGTGCCTAGCTGTCGCAGGAGTATAGCGCAAGTCATCGTGCAGTCGTCCAACCACCTCGTACGCGCGTATGGCGCGACGCAGCATGGCGGTTATGCCTTCATGCTGTTCAATCTCAGTGAAAATATCACCATGAAGGCTACGATTACGCTGGAGCATGCGGTAAAGCGATCCTTTGTCGCTACGTCTACGACGTATGGCAAGAAGCAGTACGACGGCACGTACCGAAGAGAATGCTGCGCTGATCGCCAAGATGACGGCCGTTGGCAATTTTTACGAAGAAACGGGGCTGCTCGCAAAGCACGGTGGTTGACCGCGATCTATTGCTAGATATGCCCGGCGAGAGCATCACTGCTCTCTGGAATGCACTCAGTGAGGTCATGGCAATTTCGCGTGAAGCCCATGGATCCGCCGTATGGGAAAATCTCGAGTATCTAACGGTCCTGGCGCAAGATTGGATCGCAAAACACCCAGCTGGCACGTACCCTGCGAACGTTCGTCGGATCGACGTGCCGAACAAATGGCGTGTTGCCGACATCGAGTATGCGGTGGAGTTGACCCGGTTCCGTGGACACTTTCGTTCTCACAGCGAAGGAGTCCAACATGGCAAAGCGTCCCACCTATCCGCCGGAGTTCCGGCGTAGAGTTTTGGAGCTGGTCCGATCGGGCCGAAACGTCCTCTCCGTTGCCCAAGAGTTCGACATCTCGCGCGGAGCAATCAAGAATTGGCTCAAGCAGGATGATGTCGATTCCGGTCGTCGTGACGACGGCAGCCTAACGACCGATGAGCGCAAGGAGCTCACGCTCCTACGTCGTGAAAATAAGCGGCTGAAACTCGAAGCCGAGATACTTTCAAAAGCCGCGGCCTGGTTCGCTCGGGAGACCAACGCCATTCCGAACAAGTCTTCGGATTCGTGAAGGCGTATCAGGCCAAGTATACCGTTGCCATGCTGTGCCGCGTGCTCGAAGTCTCCGCGAGCGGCTACTACGCATGGTGCAAGCGTCCGCCGTCGGCGCGCCGACAAGCCGACGTCGTTCTTGGTGATCGGATCGAGTCGATCTTCCGAACGTCGCGTCGCACGTATGGAAGGCCACGCATCCATGCAGATCTCAGGGATGAAGGGATCAACGTCTCCGGCAAGCGGATCGCGCGGTTGATGCGTGAACGCGGAGTTAAAGGCGCTTCTCGCAGAAAGGGCATCATCACGACGATACGCGATCGCGATGCTCGGCCGGCACCCGATCTCGTCGACCGCAAGTTCCGCGCCGATGGTCCGGATGAGATTTGGGTCGCCGACATCACGTACGTTCCGACGTGGGCAGGCTTTCTGTACCTGGCCGTCGTTCTCGATGTCTACAGCCGGCGCGTCGTCGGTTGGGCAATGGCAAATCATCTGCGCGCTGAACTCGTTCTCGAAGCCCTCAACATGGCGGTCTTCCGCCGACGACCCAGGAACGTGATTCATCACTCAGACCAAGGCTGCCAGTATACGTCGATCGCGTTTGGAAAGCAGTGCGAGAAGGCCGGGATCCGACCGTCGATGGGATCAGTTGGCGATTGTTACGATAACGCGATGTGCGAGAGCTTCAACGCAACGCTCGAATGCGAGCTGCTCGCGTTTCATCGCTTCAAGAATCAGCGCGACGCCGGAGCCGCGATCTTCGATTTCATTGAAGGATGGTACAACCCGCATCGCCGACATTCAGCTCTCGGCTATCTCTCGCCCAACAACTTCGAGCGCCGCATGGCTGAGGCGGCCTGATGTCAAATCAAACCTCTCCACGAAAGCGGGTCAACTCCAGTCGTAGGTGTGACCCAAGTGTGACCTAGTTGCTGCCAAATCAAAGGTAGTCTCCCCGGGCATTCCTTAGCAGCTAGATTACAACGCCGCCCTCCCAACGAATCGATCGTGCATCTGCCGGTGCCGCCCGAATGCTATACCCCATGCAATTGTGTAGCAGGTACGTAGCATAGGCCAAAATCCAAGCTTCCTTTAGATGGCCCAGGAATTGCGTGCGCTTTTGAAGCCGTCTCATCTGGGTGGTTAAGGGAACTCCATCTTCATCAGGCCCATCTCGACCCAGCATTTGGGTGACGACGGCAACTCAGAAATGGAACTGGGGTGGTACTGCGATCCAAAGCGCAAATGGTACTTGGTCCAAAAAGTCTGCCTTAAATCCTGGTACCGTCACAGCCACGTCAGCTACGACGTTGCCTTCTTGGAACGCTAACATCACGGGCTTCACACTGCCTCCCTGCGTAGGATCTCCATAATGAAACAAAACGCCCAATTGACCACAATCGCGCTGCTTACGGCTCTTATGGCTTTAGGGACTGGGTCAGGCGACGAAACCCTTCACGCGGCCTCTACGTCGTTCTTAACCGCAACGTTTCAACTTGATTACTTACCGGTCGGGTCCCAGCCGGTGCTCCTTGTCACCTTCTCGACCAATGATCCAGAACACCATAGCGTTTATTGCGTCAATGCCTATCGCGACCTCAGATATGTTCTCCGAAACGCATCGGGTAAAGTCATGCCCGTGAATGCTGATGCCTGGAAGACAAACGTCGACCCCATTTACGGTGGGGGTGGCTACGTCCCAGGAGCGCCTGATCCATGCAAAACTGTGAAAGCTCCGGTCCACCAGTCTCGAGTCTTGCTGCGAGCGCTTTACCCCAATGTTCCGCATGGGACCTACACGTTACAGGTAATGTTGGCGCCACGCGGTGGCAACACGGCGGAATCGGCGTTTGCCCCTATTTCGGTCCGGTTCAAGTAGGTTTCCTATTCCAGAATACGGGGCGTGGTTGCTGGAACGAACTCCACAAGCGACCAATGAATGTGCGCGGCGTTGGTTTCCGACTTTTCCTCCTGCACTTTGAGCCGGGTCGCTATGGTCTTCGCATTGGCGTCATCACCGATACTTTTATCGTGCAAACCCGAGTCAAGCATTGCCCTTTCGACGCCCGCTATTGCCGGCAGCGCTTCGGACGGAGGTCATGCAAAACTGCTGTCGTGCTGGTACGGCGGCATTGGGGAGGTCCCGAGCCCACTACCATCCGGGTACGAAACGGAATTTGCCGTTGCCGAAGTCGAAATCGAGAGTCCGAAGCAGGAGCAACACGTAACGATTCCAGGTTTTGTTATCGTCGATGGCTCGGGAAAAGTAACGCGAATGAAGCGCGTCGTCGAGGTGAGGGTTCGCGATGAAGGACGCGGGGAGAGTTGGCAGTGGAACGGGACGTTGCCCGTTGGGACGGTTCATCTTGTGATAGAGGTATCGCTGCGTGGTCAACCGCGGCTTCCTTCGCGCTGTAGGGTCATCGTCGGTCCCTACATCGTTCAAAGTACGGTCGATGGCGAGTGGCCAACCTAGGGATTCGTTTAGAATGAAAACGCTAGCCCTGGTCTCCTTTAGCGCCGTGCTGTTTGTCATCTCCACTTCCGACCTGGCAAACGCACAGCAAACGGCTGTTAGCCAAATAGTGTCTGTACCTAACCTGGCCGTACAGATCTCACTAGCGTACACGGCTTACGACAATAAGCCCGTACTTTTCGAAGAATTTTCCACGGACGATCCGCAGAACCACAGCCTGTATTGCGTGTCGGGTTACCTAGACGTCCACTACGTTCTCCGCGATTCGTCGGGTAAAGTCGTGCCAATCAACAAAGAGCCGTGGAAGATGGGTTCAGATATCCCGTCCGGGACAGAGACGGGTTTCGTCCCAGGAGCGCCCGACGCGTGCAAAACTGTGAAAACGGCGCGAGCCGAACGTCGCGTCCTCCTATCAGACCTCTATCCAGGGCTGCGGCACGGAAGCTACTCTTTGCAGATTACGTTAGCGCCGCGTGGACGATCTGACCATGCGACCTCGGCACCGATGACAGTCACGATCCAGTAACCTTGGCCGGCCTGCGAATCGCAGTGCACGGCGTAGTCGCCTCATCGCTGCAAGAACGAGAGACACACCGTACCTCATCCGTAAAGGGGTTTGCTATGTCTCTCGAGCTGTTGAATACCTTTGGCACCTTTGGCACATTTGTCGTCATTGCGGCAACGGCACTTGCCGCCCTCGTCCAGTTGCGCCACATGCGCAGCAGCAACCAGATCACTGCACTGAGCGATCTATACGAAAAGCAGCGGGATTCCGAGTTTGAGTCCGCCAGGCACTTCGTGTTTGCTGGTTTGCCAGAGAAGATGCGAGATCCGGCGTTTCGCTATCAACTCGCACATAGGGCGGCACGTACCGAAGAGAACGCTCTGCTAATCGCCAAGATTAATGCCGTGGGTAATTATTACGAAGAAACGGGAGTGCTGGTGAAGAGCGGCCTCGTGGATCGCGAGTTCTTCCTCGAGATCTACAGCGGTAACATCACTTCCTCTTGGGATGCGCTCGGCGAGGCCACGGCGATTCTCCGTGAACGTTTAGGGCAGGCCTTGTGGGAGAATTTCGAATACGTCGCCGTCCTTGCGCAGGATTGGTTCGCACAGCACCCATCCGGCACGTATCCCGCGAACGTTCGTCGCATCGACCTGCCGAACAAGTGGCGTGATGCCGACCTGGCGTATGCGGCGTCACTTGCGACGTAGTGCTTTACGCTTGTGCGAGGCTCTTGTTTGCTACGCCGGTGCGAGCGAGGCGGCATACTGCTTGTCGGCTTCGAGCCACTCGTCAACGATCAGCAAACGAGGTGCACCGCGTGGGTAATCACCCTCGGGATGGGCCTCAAACCACTTTTTGGATAGCATCGCCGCGTACTCGAAGTTTTCCCAAACATTGCTGGTAGCGCGTCTAGCGACGGCGGTCAGCGCTTCCAACTGGTCCCAACAAGCGGAAATATCGTTACCGTAGATCTTACACGTCAAGTCACCGTCGAGCAACCCGTCGGCGATCAGAGCGCCAACATCTTCGTAATAATTTCCGACGAGACGAACGCGCTGGATGTCATCGCGGAACTCCTCCGTCCGTTTGTCGCGGTATGCCCACTGATACCGAAACGCTGGTGTCCTTACGAGATCACCAAGTCGCGTGTTCAGAAAGCTCGCGGCTTCCGAAAATTCATTGGACTGGAAGACGGTGCGCAGCTCATCGAGTGCGGCGATCTGGTTGCTTCCCCGAGCGTGACGCAGTTGTACGAGAGCGGCGATCGCCGTGCCGGCAATGACCAAGAACGTCCCAAAAGTGGCGAGGCTGTTGACAAGCTCCAAAGACATAAGGCCCCTCCCAAGAGCGCGGTGCGTTTGCGAAGGGGTTAACGTGCGCGGTGGCTCGTCCCTAGATTTGGCTGCGCCTCGTACCACGCCGGGCGCTCGTTTTGCGGAGCCTTAGCTGCTTTCCGCCATCAAGCGAAAGCTAAGTAAGAAGCCCGAGAGCACAGCTTCAGGGTGTGGGCGTCCGCTAGGCGAACGACTTTATGAATGAACCCGTTCCCTCTCTTAGCCCTGCTGGCGCTGCTGCCCTTAGGCCTGGCTTCGGGGGCGATCTTCTTGGTCGCCAAGGTATTCGCTCCCCGCGCCGCCCCGAATAAAATCGCGGCTTTTATCATCGCGGTCTCGATCGCTTTCATCATGTCCGCCGCGATTGCTTTCATTGGCGGTCGCTATTCGCCCCGCCCCCATCCACGCTGTCTTTTGTAGCCACCTGGTTAGGCTGCTCGCTGCTCATCAGCTTCGTGACCGTGCGGTATATACTTCGGCTCAGCGCAATTGGACCGCTCGCCCTCGTTTGCGCCTCAATCATGGGCGCTTTTGTCCTGGCGCTCGCTTTCCAAATTTTCATGCTACTTGTTTGTCTGGGCGACCCCGAAATGCATGATTGCTTCACGCCCTTCTGGCAGAGCTAGCCCGATGGTCGAACTGACAAAGGCTGAATTCCATCAGGCATTGAGGCGGTGCTGGCTCCCCTCGATTATGGGGTCCCCATTTTCAATTGAAAGCTCGTTACCCGGTCTTGGTCATGAGGTATCCGTCACTTTGATCGAAAGCAAACTCGAAAGCTGCCGCCCTATTTGAATGGGCTGGGCGGGTCCGTTGCTCCGCGCTCAAGACGTGGGTAGTGGGAACTGCGATTCTTCTGGCCATTTTGAAGCGAGCCGTGGCGATAAGGACACTCGTAGAGTCGCTTCAGTTCTTCCGCAGTGCGCGCCAGAGCCGTCGATTAGCTACGCGAATGTCGAACGCTTCGCCGACCTTTGGCGGGCAGGCGCCGCAGCCTTCTACGCACCGCGGATAACGCCAATGCCGAGAACCCGTAACGTACTCTTCAAAAATTATGCGGTGTTGCCATTCGCCTTGCGCGCCATAGCAGTACCAAAATAGCTTCTCAGGATAGAAGGCCGAATCCAGGCGCCAGTTGCGCTCGCTCGTGGGATTGAGCGTCTCTCCCGGGCCGACTCGGTTATAGACGTCACCGGAGAGGACAAATCGGTGCGGCAGGCGATTGTCCCAGCCCATGATTGCCTGGATGACACGATGAAGCCCGCCGAGCTTTGTGAAGGGCGACACGTGAACACGTCGCCAAGGTCGATCCTCGCCTTCAAGGATGATGAGGAGTTGCGTGAGCTCCGGATAGGATCGCACCGCCATTCTTAATCATGATACACGTGCGACGTTGCCTTCGCCTTCTCGACTTCGGGTTGCAATGAGCGACGCCCGCCTCAGGATTCGAGCAGAAATTCCGGCGTTGTAAATCCAGAACCGGAGATCACAGGGGGATGCTAATGAACGCTTGGGTCCTGCCTATCGATGGGACCCATTTTCAGATGGAACCTCGTTACCCAAGATCTGTACCCGCGGATACTTCTCTGGGCCGCCCAGTCATTGACCGGATTTGACGAGCTTCAAAGAACCAGAAGACGCTGCGTGACACGTGGAGATGTGTGCTGATCTGACGAGAGCGATTACGGCACGGTGCACACGTGCAAGAAATGGGCACCAATCAAACGTGCAACGTGGCGCAATGAATCCTCATCGGTCGAAAAACGGCCTACAAGCCTCCTCACGCTGACTTCGAGGCTCTAGGTCAACGCTAATCTCGCAAGGCCTCCTGGGCCAATCTAGCCCCAAATACAATCACTCTTACTCCGCCGGCACATCCGGTGTTTAAGGGTGTCATTGGCATCGCATGTTATAATTTAGAGGTGCCTGAAGTCGAAGAGCTTCCGGACAAGACGCGAACCGTGAAGCCGTCGATTCTCAAGTCTCTGGGCTACATCGCCCTCGGGCTATTGATCTCGTCGATTCTAACCCTGATCTTCATGTCGGGGATAACGCACTCAAGAATCCCGTAGAGCCGCTCCATGTTTGACCCATTACGGCGACACACCGGGCATTACATGGAATGGGACAGCAGTCGATCACACCACGGCTGCCGTCATCCTATATATAACTGAAGAGCCATCATGTAGCCGGTGGCTCTTTATCTTATCGTGAGCGCCTTGGGCCGTTGCGTGGTAAGATACGGTCGCAAGAAAGAAGCGACGGAAGGCTGCATGACGACCCATTTTCTCCGTTTTATCATGATAGCTTTGCTGCTAGCCCTCGCTGGGGTTGCATTTTATTACAAGGGCGCGGAAGGAGGGCGGGCACGCTGGTTTCTCTTCATTGCGATGGGCGTGTCAGGGATCGGCGCTAGAGGTGGCCTCGGTTTTTTGAACAGCAGGTCGCGTTTCGATAAGTGGATGGCTCCGCTGAGTTATGCCGCCACCAGGGCAGCTTGAGTGAAGTATACCGCAGCCGGCGTGCGGCGGTCGAGCGCCGAGTGTGGCCGCAAGTCATTATAGAACCCGATGTGCTTCCGGATGCCGGCTTTGGCTTCGGAAACGCTGTCGTAAGCGTGCAAGTAAACCTCCTCGTACTTGAGCGTGCGCCAGAAGCGCTCGATGAACACGTTGTCGCGCCAGCAGCCTTTGCCGTCCATGCTCAACGCGATGCTGTGCTCCTCGCGAATGAGCTTCACGAAGTCCGCGTCGGTGAACTGCGAACCTTGGTCGGTATTGAAGATTTCCGGTTTGCCGTACTTCGCGATGGCTTCTCGCACAGCGTCGATGCAAAAGTCCGTCGTCAAGCTGTTGGAGAGCCCCCACGAAAGGACGTAGCGTGTCGCCCAATCCATCACCACGAACAAGTACAGGAATCCCTGGCGCATCGGAATGTACGTGATGTCGGCGCACCAAACCTGATTGGGCCGCTCGATGGTCAGGTTACGCAGCAGGTATGGGAAGACCGGATGGTCGGGATTACGTTTGCTCGTGCGCTTTTTGCGATACAGGGCTTCGATACCCATCAAACGCATCAGCCGCGCGACATGCCTGCGGCCGACGCCATAGCCGCGGATTTTGAGCATGTCGCGCAACATCCGAGCGCCGGAGAAGGGGTAATCCAAATGCAGGTGATCGATCTCGCGCATCAGCTCCAGATCGGCAGCTGAAATCGGCTGCGGCTCGTAGTACAACGAGCCACGAGAGAGCTTGAGAAGTTCGGCTTGACGCGTCAGCGAGAGATCGTGCTTGCGGTCGATCATCGCTTTACGCTCGGACCGCCGACGCGCCCGAGCGCCTTCTCTAAAAAATCGTTCTCCAGCGTCAGCTGGCCGATCTTTGCGTGCAGTTCCTGAATGTTCGGCTCGGCATCAGCGGCAGGTTTGCCGCCGTTGAAGACCGTCGACGCCTGCTCGAGCAGTTGCGTCTTCCATTGCGTAATCTGGTTCGCGTGCAAGTCGAACCGCTTCGCGAGTTCCGCGATCGTCATGTCGCCCTTGATGGCGGCGACAGCCACTTTCGCTTTGAAGGCCGGAGAGTGGTTCCGGCGAGAACGTCGTGCCAAGATCTGCTCCTTCCATAAGGGACTTTTCGTCCCGGGGTGAGCAGAACCATCACTTATGCGGCTGTTCGGTTAACCGGAGCCACCTCTGCTGTCCTTCTCATCATACTTGGCATCCTCCACCTCGGGCCGTAGTACTTGAGGAGCAAAGTATAAACTCGCCATAGTCTAGCATCTTATCTTGGACGACGCACGGGGTCGGTTTAGCTGGCTCCCGTTTTAATCTGTGGTTTCGCTACCGCCAGTGCGCAAGGAAGCTCTTCAGATCCTCGGGTCTCCGCCCACGCATTGCAGACAACGCGGTGACCATTCGGCGACGTGCATCGCTGCGATATGCTCGCACAACCCTCGCGGGCAAGGACTTCGAATCGATGCGATCGGTGCGGCGGCTTCCCACAGGGTGGTGAACCCGGTAGCCTGATTGCACGGTTTCGTTGACTGCAGCGATAGCGGGTAATCGGTTCCCGCAACCGAAATCGCAGCGGGATGATCGATTGGGAGCGCGTTGCGAACTTCATCGGATATGAAAACCCAGCGGCGCCGATTGTCTTCATTGGCATGGAGGGCGCTCACACAAGCGTCACGGTTTAAAGTCTTTGGCGCGTATTCGCTGCTACGGCCCTTAAAAACCCAGCGGACCCAGTTCCGCGA
Organism: Vulcanimicrobiota bacterium; assembly: GCA_963752765.1. Classification (GTDB taxonomy): domain Bacteria; phylum Vulcanimicrobiota; class Vulcanimicrobiia; order Vulcanimicrobiales; family Vulcanimicrobiaceae; genus JAFAHZ01. Next base: position 326,518 of record CAVVZD010000001.1, on the reverse strand, counting down.
CCGCCCGGCGGATCGGCGGCACAACTAAGTCGTACACATCTTTCAGCCAACTATAGAGCATATGCAGCTCGTCAGCCGAAATGCCATGCCCCTGAGTCGGGCCGCCAACGAGCCTGTTAACAACAAACGGAAACGCGAACTGTGCCCACTTTGCGTCGGAAGCATCACCCACGAAAAGTCCGGGGTGCGCGCTTCGCAACTGGTCTGGATCGCTACAGACAAAGAAATAGAGCTCGATCGCGTTCCGCGCATTTAGGGATGGCAGGTAAATCGCAGTTATTGCCTCGACGAGGGCTGCGGCTCTCGGGTGATCAGGCGCGTACGGCTCTCGCGACAGGAGATGCGCGATAAAGCAGGCCAGATCGTAGATTAATTCACTGGGCGCCTTCCAGAGCTCGGCATAAGCAGCCCATAAGTCAGTGTATACAATCTCTGCTGTCAGATTTGGTACAGCGGTCCGCGAGATTAGTTCCACAATCGCACTTCGATTAACGCGACGCTCTTTGTACGCTATGTCGGTGAGTCGGCCGAGATCCACAATCGCCTTGGATTTTTCCTTGGCTTTCGATCGCCCGAAGAGCCCCATCTTAGCACCATCCTTCCGACTCTCAGGATTGTAGAACGCAGTCATCTGATTGATCATCTTGGGCCGCAAAGTACGTTGCTAACTAAAAGGATCTGGGGTGACATCAATCAGTCTCGTTGCGATTCCCTTGTGTTGAAGTATTCCAACCGGATGCCGGTGCGTTGCAGTCAGGAATCAGAAAGTTTCGTCGCGCACTCGATTGGCTCTTCGAGTTGCAGCATGCTGGGATTAAGCGACTTTGCATGAGCCAAATCTCTGGCTGCGTCGGAGTATCGCCCAAGCGCGATTTTGAGAACTCCGCGTTGCCGCCATAATTCGCCGACATCAGGCCACCGTTCCACTCCGAAGTCGGCGATTGAAAGAGCGTTTTCGTAGTGTGATTCGAGAGTTTCGTTTGTTACTTCTAATGAGCACAAGAACATGGCGAGACCGTTCACCTGAGATTTCTGTTCGGTGCTGACAGTCTTGAAGATCCGGTCGGCCTCATCCAAGTTTGATTCGTTTACGCTTCGGAGCGACTCACGTACGAACGGTATGGCACATCGGCCAGAGAGCAGGTGAACTAGCAGAAACGCGATCTCGCCGTTATGTTCCGCGGGTTCGCCGAATAGTGTTTGAAAGACTTCTCCGAATAGTTCGTTCTGGCAGTTCTTTCTCGTAACGTGGAAATTCGCCTTATCATTATCGCACCCGACTGAACCAATCCACCACCTAATCTTATTGGGGCTCGGTTTGGAGATGAGTTTGCTGAACCAATTCATAGTGCGTTTCTGCCTCGATCATCGCTATTAAGAAGAAAACACCGAACGCGGCCGGCTTAAGACTCTAATGACTCATCGAATCTTTACATGGTAACATGGCAATTGCTCGTTCTGGCTTTCCATCGAATCGCCTTAGTGGCTTGTGAATGACCTGCCGGCGAGCACAAGAGCGACCGCGAGTTTTGGCTTTAAAGACGAACGCTTGACGCTCTGTAAAGACTTGCCAATCGCGGTTGAGATAGCGAGGCAACATGAGTTTAGTGGCAGGAGTTGATTCGCACAAGGATTCGCTAGCGATCGTACTCATCGATTCCGTCGGGAAGGAGATCGATCGATTTTGTATCGACAACCGTGCTGCAAGCTTTGATGTCGCGGTTAAGAGAGTTCGTCGGCACGGTAAGGCGGTCTGGGGAATCGAGGGTACCGGCGCCTATGGGCGGCTTTTCGCGGATTATCTTTGCGCCGCGAAACTCGTGGTCTACGAGGTTCCGGGGCGGCTAACGAAGCGTCATCGTTCTTTCGGAACTCGCTCAGGTAAGTCTGACCCAATTGACGCACGTGCAATTGCGGAGGCCGTTCTTAGAGAACGAGACCGGCTCGGTCGCTACTATGGCGACGACGTCCACGAGGAACTGCGTCTTCACTACGACCACCGTGATCAGCTGGTGCACGCTCGCGTACAAGCCATAAATCGCCTGCGGACAGCCATTTTTCGCCTTCAGCTGGGAGAAGTGCCACGGGACTGTTATCGGGAAAAAGCGCTCAAATTGGTCGAACTCCGGGCGCGCCGGATCAAGGCCTTCTCGCCGGTTGTAGCGGTCGTCCTAAAGGAGCTGGAGTTTGCGATCGCGGCAATCCGACTCTATAACGAGCAAATTATGGAGGTAGAATCGGCGATCCGCCCTTTAGCTAGCAAATTCTCTGGGCTGCTCGGCATTACCGGCGTGTCCTCGATCGTCGTCGCGGGAATAGTTGGCCATGCTGGTGACATTCGAAACGTTCGCAACGCCGATGCATTTGCGATGCGTACCGGGTCCGCACCTCTGCCGTGTTCGAGCGGGAAAACTGGCCGGATGCGCCTTAACAAGGGTGGCAATCGACAACTGAATCGTTTGTTGCACACCATGGCGGTGGTGCAGCGTCGGATCTCGGGTCATCCCGGCCAGGACTACTACCGGAAAAAGTTGCGCGAGGGAAAGTCGCCTACTGCTGCACTGCGATCGCTTAAGCGGCGTCTAGCGACGGTTGTCTATTATCGCCTCGCCGACGACTATCAGGCGCTTATAGCGAACGCCGGACGCGAAGTTGTTGCCGCCTAAAATTGACAAAGACGGTCAATCTTGTCTTCCATCGCGTGACAATATTCGGCATCCTCTTTTGACGCTCTAGGGTTTTCGTAGCAGAACTGATATTCAGCAGTCGCGATGCCGGCATCAGTACTCGCGAGATGACCCTGTCCACGCTCTGCCTCGACTGTGGCAATAATGAACATGGCATCACCAGCGGTCCTGTCATCACCCTGACCACGGTGGCAGGCACCGAGATACAGCCAAGCAGATCCGGCGAGGCTATAAGCCCGATCACTCTTGCCGCTGTCGAGAGCACGTTTTGCAAGGACAGCTTGTTCCCGTGCTGGCTGGATATTGCATTGCGCGGCCGATGTTGCGTCAGGAGAATAGGGCAAGATCGGATAACGGCTGGGATTGGCCGACGCTGGTGTGCCCAATGCCAGAAACGCGATTGCGCAGAGCTGGATCGTCGTTCTCGTCGGCTCGTTTCTTTGGCGATCACGAGGTCGAAGCCATGGGTGCCCGTGCTGTCGATCGAAGATCATAACGATCCGCCGTCGGCGTCTATCTCGTTGTAGAACGTGTAGTCGCTCACGTGCTTTACCGCTGCGAATGTGCCGTGCACCGTGATCGTTTGTCCGTCGCTGAGGCTCGGTGACCCGAAACCAAAGACGTGAATGCATTGACTTGCGCAGAGCGAGAACGTGACGTAGGGATTTCCTTTGTGTGACGTCTTCTGCTCGAGCTTTTGAATCGTTCCTGTGATGTCGACGTGCGATCCGTCGTAGCTTGACGGGTTAGCCAAGAGCTGCGCGACAGTGGCGGTTGCAGCTGCGGCCGGCAAAGAAAGCGCAAACAGTGCTGCGAGTAAAGCTAAACGCCTGAGCATGGTACCACCTTCCAAATGGCCTAGCTGGGCTGTGCCACGATTCTACTGCGCCCCACGCCCGAGCGCAAAGGCTACTCCGAGGGCTCCACTGTTTTCGCTTCTGACACCTGCGCTAGCATGAAACACGAATGGGGAGTCGAACCGCGGCCGACTCTAAACCGACGAGGCCGAATCGGAACGATATGACTAGAGCTGATTCGAGGGCACTTGACCCGAATCCGGACAGGCTTATAGAGCTGCTCGACAGTGCGCGCATTCGGACTCTTGAAGCAGCACCTATGCCCAACGACGCGAACCTCCTCGCTGACGATCGCATCATATTGGTCGGGCTGGACGTTATTCCGTCGTATACGGCCCATTCTTCATCCCGCCGAACCCCAACGCCGAAGTAATCTTCCTCGGGCTCACCCCTGGCTATTCCCAGCTGCAGATCGCCACACGGATCATCCGTGAGCAAGTTGGCCTCAAGGGAAAGGAGCGTGCGCGTGCGCTTCGCCGGGAAGTTGCCTTTGCTGGCTCGATGCGAAGTAATCTGGTCGCCATGCTCGACGAACTTGGGCTCCACCGGTACCTTCGGCTTTCCTCAACGGCCAAGTTGTTCGAGGAACAGTGGCACCGCCTGTACGTAACGTCGGCTTTACTTTATCCCGTCTTTCACCAGAGCAAGAAAGGCAAGAAGAACTACTCCGGCGGACGGTCCATACTGCGTGAGCGGCTTTTCGTCGAGATGATCGAGCGGTTCTTGGCTCCGGCACTCGCAGCAATGCCGCAGGCGCTCATCGTCCCGTTTGGTAACAGCGTCTACGAGGCGGTTGCATATCTCGCCAGGGACGGAACGGTCGATGAGTGTCGAGTGCTGCGCGAGTTCCCCCATCCCTCGGGCGCCAACGGGCACCGCCACACGCTTTTTGCGGCGAACAAAAGCTTACTTCTCACGAACGGCTGCGACGTGAAGACGCTCCAGGATCAACTCGGCCATAGCGTGCCAGCGACGACGATTCGGCTCTACTGCCACGGCTCCGTCGACAATCAGAAGCGGGCTGTCGCGGCGCTCCATAACATCCTGCCGATAGCTGCGGCGCGCTAAGGAGCTTATGGGTCGATAGTCGCCACTGCAGCCTCGGAGGCAGGCAGCGAAACGGAGGAAGCATTACCCCTGGGCAAACGCGGAAACAAGCCTACATTCCCTCCTCCAGGTTGAGCGGTGTGACCCAAGTGTGACCTGGCGGCGAATTACGGAAACGGAGTCTCGACGGGATGCTCAAAAAGGGCCCGTGAAATAAGGCCTTTCGCTACTATGGAAGTGTACGGGTCTGGTGGCTCGCACGGTCTTCAAAACCGCTGAAGCCGTCGCAAGGCGGCTGGTGGGTTCGATTCCCACACGCTTCCGCCAAGCCTTCAGGTCGCGATTTTAGTCGCGATTAGACGGCCGCTCATTGTGCCTTGCAGCGCAATTTTTCCGATCGCGGCCCGTTGCTTCTTCGGCGCGGCGCCGGGACGTTGAATCCGTGGGCATAGACATACGCTGCATGTCGCTAACGACCGTGATCGGTATGCCGTTATGGAAACTCACTTTTTCCTCCCTTCCTCTATTTTTGACATTGTTCCATATGCAATTACACGCTAAGTTACGAAAGAGTTTCGCTGCGACATCAGTCGTAATCGTTCGAGTCAAACGTTACAACCCATCGGTTATAGTGCAAGTTACAACCGTTAGGTATAGTGCGAATTCGTTTATTCGGCGTGGCACATTCAATGCAAGGCGTCCACCGAACAAATTGCTGGCGTGGTCGTACGCGTTACCCCGATAAGGCGTTTCCGGGCCCTTGGACAGCGCCGGAGTTAAGGGCTCACTTTATGTAAAGAAATGGCCGATACAGGAATTATCATGATGCTATATAGCGCCGTGCCCTTTGCAGTCTTCTGGTTTTCGCGTTCCTCGCTGCCTGTTCCCAAAGCGGGCCGGCCGATCGCCGCCGAGCACCGAAGTTTTAGCCGAGGTGATTCCCTAGATCGCGGCCGAGTGCTAGTATGTTGAAATTGGAGGTTTCAGCGATGGGGTTGCGTTTTATTACCTTAATTTCGGTGGTCGCACTTCTGGCATCGTGCGCCGGCCGAGTGCAGCAAAGCCAGTCCACCTTTCTCCCCGGCATGACAAGCAGTTCCGCCGGCAGTACCCGGAGTACCGCCGGTAAAACCGGGACGCTGGTGATCCGCGTGCGGGTGCCGGCACATCCAGACTTCATTTCTCCGTCAACAAAGGGCATGTCGGTGCAAATCGCCGGGCCCACCAACGTGAAAGAAGCGGTAGGCCTGACGCTTTCAGCAAAGGGCTGCAAGAGCTCGCTGATGACGATCTCGTGCCAGCTCACGATCCCCAACTTGGACGCCTGCCCGACCAATCACCACTGTTATACTGCCACCGTCGCGACTTACGACGCCTTTAACGCGAGCAGGAATAAGATCCCACATCATGCGCACCGACTCTCCGCCGAGCAGAGCTTTGCGTTCGCGATCACGAGCGGCAACAATTTGATTCCGCTCGTGCTCGAAGGGATTCCGGCCTCGGTCGCGTTCATTCCGAATGCAAGCTCGTCGCTGGTCGGCACGCAAACCAGCGGTTTCGTCGAGCCGAAGTGCACCGCCAGCGCCCAGAAGGTCACCGTGCTCGGTGTCGATGCCGACGGCAACTACATTCTCGGTGCCGGCGCTCCCAAGGTCTCAATCGCGTCCAGCGACGCGGCGCAACTCTCCGTGGCGAAGGCCGCCGAGCCCAACACGTTCTCTCTGCGCCCGCCGAGTGCGCCCGGCTACCCCTTCGGCAATTTCACCATCCACCTCAGCGTCACGGTCAAGCCGGGGAACAAGAGCGGCGGCGTGACGAAGACCGCAGCGGTCAACGTCGCGTACAGCGGTAACATCTGCGGTGTCGTCACCGAGTTTGCGGTGCCAACCGCCGGCAGCGGCCCCTACGGGATTACCGGCGGCCCGGACGGCAACGTCTGGTTTACCGAGGAAATTGGCAACCACATCGGGCGGATCACGCCCGCCGGAAGCATCGCGGAATACTCCGTGCTGACGGCCTCCGCCGCTCCAATCGGCATCACCGCCGGACCCGACGGCAACCTGTGGTTTTCCGAACACACCGCCGACAAGATCGGCAAGATCACCACCGGTGGCGTTGTCGCGACGGAGTATCCCGTGCCGACAGCCGCTGCCGCTCCATTCGGCATCACCGCCGGCCCCGACGGCAACCTGTGGTTTACCGAACAGAATGGGAACAAAATTGCGAGCATCACGACCGCCGGCACGGTAACCGAATATACGATTCCGACTTCCAGCAGCGATTCGATCGGCATCACCGCTGGTCCGGACGGCGCCCTTTGGTTTGCCGAATTCAATGGAAACAATATCGGCCGGGTTACGACGGCGGGATCCTTTTCAACGTACGCCCTTCCGGTTGCCTCGAGCCATCCTGTCTCACTAGCAAAGGGTGCCAACGGCGCGCTCTGGTTCACGGAGTTTAGCGCGAACACGATTGCCGACGTGACGACGAGCGGTAGCTTCCCCGCGGCGTTCGGGCTGCCCGAGGCGTCGAGCGTTCCGACGTTTGCCGCCACCGGTCCCGACGGTGCCGTATGGGTTACGGAATCAACGGGCAATCGTATCGCTCGCATCACGGCCGCAGGCGCTATTACGGAGTTTGCGGTTCCGACCGGCGCCGCCCAGCCGTTCGGAATTACGCTTGGCCCTGACGGTGCCATTTGGTTCACCGAGCTCAACGGAAACAAAATCGGCCGGCTGCGCTGAACAGCGTTCGTCGTGATGACGATGGCTTCGCGAGCGCGTCGTCAGTCCAGCTTGCCGCGCCGACCAGCTGATTCGTCAGGTACTCGAAAGCGCGTTGAATTTCGTCGCGCGAGCAGGCGCAGCACTCCGCCTCACTCACCCGCCGACGCCGATCCCAAGATCGAGGAACCGGACGTTTGAGAGTCCTTTGACGTCTGGCCGTAAACCGTCAATCGTGGTTAAGGCCTTCACGCGAACGGCCAGATCGCCAAGACGATGCCGACGATGGCGATAACGGCACCGCTAAGTACCTCGCCATAGCGCTCGAGAGCACCCAGTCGCAGACTCTGTAGTGCTGCGCTCGAATAGACGCAGAGTGCGACGTACGTTGCAATCGTGCTTGCAGAAAAGCAAACGGCCATCGCGGCCAGGAGCTCAGGACCAAAGCGTGCTGCAGCGAAAAACGCTGGAATGCCCTCCACCATTGGCGATGAGCCAAGGATGAGGAGGAGTGCCACCCGCGCGTTAGGGCGTTCGCGAAATGCGGACTCATCCGTATTGCCATTTGCATGGCGCTGACCGCGCATCTCCCGCAAGGAGCCGATCGACGTCCATAATCCGAAGGCGATTAACGCCGCACTTGAAAGCCACGAAACGAGATGTCCGAATCGCACCGCCAACGCGAACCCGGCGATCCAAACCGCAAGTGCGATAACGAGCGTTGAGACCGAATGTCCCAAACCCGCGATGAGGGCGGCGCGCGCCGTCTGCGAGCGAGACCAACCCGACCGTCGCGCGAGCAATGCGATTGGCAACCAATGATCCGGAACGACCGTGTGGAGCGCTCCGACCGCGATGACCGCTCCCACCAGAAGGACTTCCGGTCCGAGCATCACGTTTTTTCGCGCTCGATCCGCTCAATTGCGATAACTACATATAGGTCGAAGCGCCTAACGGTCTGGCGACACCGCTTAAAAGGCGTCGATGCCTTTGGGCGTTCCCCATCCCGTGGGGCCGTTGTAGCCGCTGCCCGCATTACAAATGTAGACCTGGCCGGTCGGGCAGGTTTCCGTGCCGGGAATGACGTCGTTTCCCTCGATGACGTTGTTGAGGTGCGCGCCTTGCGCATCCCAAATCTCCTTGGCGCCGTGACGCGTCGCACCGTTGCCCGCTAGCGCGAAGACCCCAGAAATAATCGGTGCGGCGACGCTGGTCCCGCCAAACACCGTCCATCCTCCGGAGTTTGTGTCGTAGACGATGACGCCGGTGAGCAGATCCGCGACGGCCGCAACGTCGTTGTACGAACGGAACGTGCAACCGTCGTCGGTCTCCCAGGACGGTTTGGTTGTCAGAGCGCTGCAGCCGCTGCCGGTCGCAAAGATCGTCGAGATGTCGCAGGCACTCGGATCCGAAAACCCCGACTCATCGTCGAAACAGTTCCACGCCGCCTCGAACCAGCCGGTAGCGCCGCTCACGTAGCCGGGTGGTATCAGCGTTGTTCCGCCTACCGCGACGACCGTGCTGAAGGCGGCCGGCTGATTGGGACCGCTGCAGCCGTGCCCGCTCGCGCAGTTCTGATAGCCCCAGTCGCCCGCACTGGCCACCTGCACGATGCCGTGATGACTCCACGCGGGATCGCTGCGCTCCATTTGCGGGCCGCCGAACGAGTTGCTGATGATTTTTGCGCCTTGCCTTACGGCCTCATCTTCCGCCACGTCGATGTCGTGAAATTTGCTGGTTTTCGTTTCCACTAGGACGATCTTGCAGCGCGGACAAATGGCCGACACCATTTGAAGGTCGAGCGACGTCTCGCCGGTATCGCTGGTCTTGCGCGGAAGGTGCGTTGCCGACCCCGTCTGGCTAACCTTTCGGAAGCACCCGTTGGCAGTCGTACAAGCACCGAGATGGAACTTGTTGCGGTACGTAGCAAGATCCGTCTCAGCATTCGGATCGTCCATGAAATCGACGATACCCACGCGCACGCCCTCACCATGCCTGATAAATTTCTTCAGTTTATACGCACTCCAAAGATCCTTAGGCTCGTAACAAAAGAACAGCCCTGATTCACACTCTTTGAGGAATTGGGGCGCGAGATACCGACCGCGATAGCCGTGCGGGCTAGGCGCGCCGACATCTGTGCGCATAAGCGCAAAACATCGGGCCTCTCCCGGCCGCGGAATCCACGGACAGACGGCACGATATGTGGCTGGATGTAAGGCAGCCCGTTGGCGAAACAGCGAGATGGCATCGGCCCCGCGCATGGCCGACGGCGCGAGGGGAATGGCTGCACCCCCACCAGCGACGCTTGAATTGCTTCCAGAACAGGCGCTAACCGTCAAAGCCAACGCCAATGCCGCGCGACGGAATGTATGTGTCGTCATACCGTTAGGTATCGGCGAAAACCGGCCGCAGCCCTTGGCGTTAGGATCGATTTAAGAGGAAGCCGCGACAGCCAGCGTCGGTTAGAGCCTAAGGGCGAGACGCGCAGTTCTTGAACTTGACTTCCGATCGCGGCTTTACGGGAAGCGGGCGCATCGTCTTAGTAGGCCGGCGGCGCGTAGACATTAAAGGTAATCGCGGTGTCGTCGGAATCGCCGACGAAGCGATGAGCGGCGCCCTTAGAAACGACGACGCTTTCGCCGGCTTCCATGCGAAACGGGCGGTCACCGATTTGCGCCTGTACTGCGCCGCTCATTACAAGGAGTACTTGAACGCTGCCGCCGTGCTCGTTTCCCAACGGGCCACTTTCCTCGCCGCGCTCGAGGCGCATCACCGCAGTTTGGATGCCGTCACTGGTCTCCAAGACGGAAAAGGTGCCGTTCACATCCCGCACATTTTTCATAGGGCCCTTCTACCCACGCGCTGAACGCGCAATCCACATGCAAGAACCGGCCCTCAAGCGTAGTCTTGGCTTAGCCGATGTCGCGCTGTTCTTTGTTATCGCCGGATCGAATTTGCAATGGGTTGCGACCGCCGCAGCCGCAGGCCCGAGCTCGCTCGTCGTTTGGGTGATTGGCGGCCTCACGATGTTTTTACCCATCGCCGTTGTGGTCGTTTACCTATCGTCGCATCATCCCGACGAGGGCGGCATGTACGTGTGGAGCAAACGCGCTTTCGGGTCCTTCGCTGGATTTATTACTGGCTGGACCTATTGGGTTAGCAATCTGCCGTACTTTTCGGCGCTGCTGTATTTCGCGGCCGGAAACGCACTGTTCATTAGCGGCGGCAACGGCGGCTCGCTCTCCGCCTCACCATGGTACTTCATCGCCGTCGCGCTCGCCGGACTGACGATTGCAACCATCGTCAACGTTCTCGGCCTCGACGTGGGCAAATGGCTCAACAACGTCGGCGCCGTCAGCCGTTGGGTCTTTACGTTGCTCTTAATCGCCATTGCTGCGCTGGTCTGCTGGAAGTTTGGATCGGCCACGCACATCGACGTTTCGACGATACGGCCGGGCTTGCACGTTAAAGACGTTATTTTTTGGTCCGTTATCGCGTTTGCATGGACCGGACCCGAGTCGCTTCCGTTCATGGCAGGCGAAATCAAGAATCCGCGCCGCTCGATTCCTTTTGGCTTAGCAATCGCAGCGCCGGCCATTGCCGTTATTTACATCTTGGGAACGATGAGCGTTTTGTGGACGCTCACGCCGTCGGCCGTCAACCCATCGTCAGGCGTGATGCAATCGGTTGCGATGGCTGCTAGCCGGTTTGGATGGGCGTTCTTGATTCCCGCCGCCGCGCTACTCGTGACCGTCAGTTGTTTAGGCAGTTGCGGCGCGTGGCTCGGCGCGGTGGCGCGAATCCCATTTGTTGCCGGCGTTGATCGGTATCTGCCGGAGGCATTTGGGCGCATGCACCCCCGTTGGGGTTCGCCCGTCGCGGCGCTGCTGACGCAATCAGGTCTTGCCGCGGTCTTCATCTTTCTCGGACAAGCCGGCACGAGTGTTCGCGGCGCTTACGACGTTCTGGTCAGCTCGACCGTCGTGATCACGATGGTGCCCTTCGTTTTTCTCTTTGCTTCGGCTTTCAAGCTTTACGCCGAGCCTTCCATGCCCAGCGTGGTGCGCATTCCGGGCGGAAAAGCGAGCGTCTTTGGTTGTGCCGCGATCGGTCTGGCAACCACCGTGATCGCAATGATTCTCGCGGTCTTTCCGGCAGACGAGGAACCCAACAAGCCTTTTGCGGTCGCGAAGGTTATTGCGCTTACCGCGATGATGGTGTTGTTCGGCGTCGCTATCTATGCTGCCGGAGCAAGACGTCAAACGGCGTCGTCGCGTATGACGAAACCATAGTGGCGATTGGCCGCGCGCCTGAATGGTTCGAACTCCGCACTCTCCGAGATGACGAACGCGTGTGGTTCGTACGTGCGCGGCTTGCCCGCGAAAAAGTCTTTCAGCGTTGTCTCATACGCTTGTGCGTCGCGAGGGACGACCTTCGAGTCGTACCCGCGCTCCTTCAACATAGTCGCCGTGGCGGCGGCCTCTGGCTCGTTTTCGAAAGCGGCAATCCGCATGCTACCCTGGCCCTCCCTTATTATTCGACTCTCTGTGTACCCATATGCCGGGTGCGGGTAAGCCTAAATTCGGGGAGGTGCTCGATTATGCAAGGCAAGGCGACGGTTGCCGGCAGCCCGATTCATCCCATGTTGGTGACATTCCCGATCGGTTGCTACGTCGCGGCCGCCATTTGCGACCTCATCTATGCCGGCACGCGTAATGGCTTCTGGCAACTCATGGGCATGTGGCTGATTGCGTTCGGGATCGCCGGTTCGCTCTTCGCAGCCTTCTTCGGCTTTGTCGATTACTTGAGCGCGCCGATGTCCGAACAAGCAAGAACCATCGCGAACTGGCACATGACGCTCAACACAGCGACCGTCATCATCTTTGGAACGGCGCTCGCGATCGAATATCTGTCACTACGCAATGCATGGGCGTACGTATTGACTGCCGCGGGCATCGTCCTATTGGGAGTTGCCGGCACCCTGGGCGGACGCCTCGCGCACACCCACTTGGTTGGATCGTCGGAACAGGACCTCGCGGCGACGCGCCATGCGGCCGACGAGACCGCGCTTACGCCCTCCGAACGGCTCACAAGAGAAACTCCCGTTTGACGACACGCGCCTTCGGCTCCGGCGAGCGGTTGGGAACCTACGAAGTCTCCGACACGCAGCAAAACCGGCGTGAACCTCGCAGCGTTGCCGGGCACGTTCTTCATTCACCCCTCGCGCCAAGAGCACGTCTACGATCTCGCCAACGGCCTGAAGGTGCGCGAGACCGTATGTCTGCTCAACACTGTAGGTGCGCAAAGCGCTCGTACGGGGCCACCAGGAGTATGACAGCGGCTTTCATCATATAGATTTTTGTGTCGTTCGTTTACAGCATGTATCGGGTCGGCAAGACCGTGCCGCCCAAGCGTCAGATCCTCAAAGATATTTCGCTGAGTTTTTTCCCCGGCGCAAAGATCGGCATTCTCGGGCTCAATGGCTCCGGGAAATCAACGTTGCTGCGCATTATGGCCGGCATCGATACTGAGATTGACGGCGAGGCCAAACCGATGCCGAACATCACCATCGGTTTCTTGGAACAAGAGCCGCAGCTGGACGCACAAAAGTCGGTTCGAGAAACGGTCGAGGAGGGACTCTCGGAAGTTTTTGCAGCGCGCAAGCGGCTCGACGAAGTCTTTGAAGCCTATGGGGCGCCCGAGGCCGATCTCGACGCGCTCGCGAACGAACAACAAAAGCTCGAAGCCGTTCTCTTTGCACATGGCGCCGACGATCTCGAAGCGCAGCTCGAGATCGCGGCCGACGCATTGCGGCTGCCGCCGTGGGATGCAACCATCGCGACGCTTTCGGGCGGTGAAAAGCGCCGCGTCGCGCTCTGTCGTTTACTCCTCTCGAAGCCCGACATGCTCTTGCTCGACGAGCCGACCAATCATCTCGATGCCGAAAGCGTCGAGTGGCTCGAGCAGTTTCTGGCGCGGTTTCCCGGCACGGTCGTCGCCGTCACGCACGACCGGTACTTCCTCGATAACGCCGCCGAGTGGATCTTAGAGCTTGACCGGGGACGCGGAATTCCGTGGAAGGGCAACTACAGCTCTTGGCTCGATCAAAAACAAGCGCGGTTGGCCGCGGAGGAAGCGGCGGAGTCCGCGCGACAGCGTGCGCTCAAACGCGAGCTCGAATGGGTTCGCTCGGGCGCGAAAGGCCGCCAAGCAAAGAGCAAGAGCCGGATCAGCCGATTCGAGGAACTTTCGAGTTACGAATATCAGCGCCGTAACGAAACGCAAGAAATTTTCATTCCGGTAGCACAACGCCTTGGCGATTGCGTGGTCGAGCTACGCGAGGTGAGCAAGGGGTTCGGCGACCGTTTGTTGATCGACCGTCTATCCCTGGTTATTCCGGCCGGCGCTATCGTCGGCATCATCGGTCCGAACGGCGCCGGCAAGACCACGCTCTTTCGCATGATCGCTGGTAGCGAATCGGCCGACGCCGGCCGCGTCGTTGTGGGACCGACTGTGCAGCTCGCCGTCGTTGAGCAAGGCCGTGAAGCGCTTGAGGGTGCGAAAACGGTCTTCGACGAGATCAGTGGCGGGCTCGATCTCATCAACGTGGGAAAGTTTGAAATGCCCGTACGCGCGTACTTGGGGCGATTCAACTTCAAAGGCGCGGATCAGCAAAAACCGGTCAACGCCCTTTCGGGCGGCGAGCGCGGCCGGTTGCACCTCGCCAAAGCGCTGCGAAGCGGTGCCAACGTATTGCTACTCGACGAACCCAATAATGACCTCGACGTCGAAACGATGCGGGCCCTTGAGGATGCATTGACGGAGTTTGCGGGCACGGTGCTGGTGACTAGCCACGATCGCTGGTTCCTCGATCGGATTGCGACGCACATTCTCGCATTCGAAGGGGATTCATACGTTCATTTTCACGAGGGAAACTATCAAGCATATGAAGCCGACAAGCGCAAGCGTCTTGGTGAGGAAGCCGCCAAACCGCACCGGCTGCGCTACCGTCCGCTGATGCTGAAGTAACATGCTTGCGGTGGCAACGACGATACCCTACGTTTCGCACGTTACCATCGTCGTGATGGAGAACCGAAACTACGATTCGATCGTCGGCAATCGTAACGCACCCTATTTTAATAAGGTCCTCGTTCCGCAGGGGGTATTGCTGGCCAACAGCCATGCCGTCGCGCATCCAAGCGAACCGAACTATCTCGCGCTCTTTTCGGGATCGACTCACGGCGTCGTCTCCGATGCGTGCCCGACTTCATTTCCCTCGCCGAACCTGGCGTCGGAACTCGCGCAGACGGGAAGACGGTTCGTCGGGTTTGCGGAATCCATGCCGACGAACGGGTTTGAGGGTTGCTCCTTTGGCGGCCTCTACGCGCGTAAACATGACCCGTGGGTGGATTTCACCAACGTCTCTGCTGTAGCAAATCGCGTCTACCATCGGTTGCCGGTGACGCCAATGCCGTCGGTGAGTTGGGTGACGCCCAATCTCTGTGACGACATGCACGATTGCAGCACGAGTCGCGGTGACGCGTGGCTTTCAGACAACCTTCGCCCCATCATCGCGTGGAACGCAGGCCACGAAGGCTTACTTATCGTTACCTGGGACGAGGCCGAACCGGACTCCGACGGAACGAATCACATCCCGACGGTGATGGTCGGTCCGATGCTTAAGGCGGGCCTGATCGATCGCCGCCCGGTCGACCACTACGGCGTGCTGCGAACGGTCGAGGCGATGTTCGGGCTGGGTTGCATTGGCAGCGAATGTCAAAGCTCGGTATTGGAGGGCATCTGGCGGTAAAGGGACGGTAATAGCGTCCTTTGGGCGATGCTAGCCTGCCGATAATAAGACTCAGATGACGTCTCCCAACCGCAACCAGCGCAATCTGGAAATTGTGCGGCAAACCGCCGAAATTCTATCATCCGCGTCAGGGCTGTCTGAGACGTTCGAGCGCTTTTGCCTGTTGCTGGCCAAATTCATGGAGGCTTCAGTCGTCCTCATTGCGGTCAAGAGAGGCGAGGGCACGTACTTCGATTTTGTTTACGATCACGGCGAAAGCTCGCATCCTCATCGCCGCATCGATCCTCAATCCCAAACTCAGCGCGTGATCGATAGCGGAATGCCAATTCATGTCCGCACGATGCAAGAAGTTCGCGGCCCCATCGTGCCGATCAAAGACCTCCGGCTCGACGATTCACAGAGCGCAATGTTTGTTCCGTTGCGGTTTGGAACCGAGACGATTGGC
Source organism: Vulcanimicrobiota bacterium (assembly GCA_963752765.1). Taxonomy (GTDB): domain Bacteria; phylum Vulcanimicrobiota; class Vulcanimicrobiia; order Vulcanimicrobiales; family Vulcanimicrobiaceae; genus JAFAHZ01. The sequence goes on along the minus strand of CAVVZD010000001.1, from coordinate 310,949 downwards.
GTGCTCTCCGTGCAGACGAGCGAAGCGTCAGCCTATTCGACCGATGACTTGCAGCTGTTGGAAACGTGCGCGCTCTACGTCGCGGTGGCGGTTCAAGCCGAAACGATGCGCGGTGAGAAAGAAGTGTTGCAATCGGTGGCGTCACGCGACGCGCTTACCGGGGTCGCGAGCCGCCGCGCCTTCGATCAGCGACTGCGGGACGACTGGAGCAAGGCGCAGCGAGAGGACGGCGTACTCTCGGTCATCGTCATGGATGTCGATTGGTTCAAGCGCTTCAATGATGCGTATGGGCACGTCGCGGGAGACGCCTGCTTGAACCGAGTCGCGCAGGCTGCGCAATCGTGCATCGTTCGCGAGAGCGATCTGCTGGCGCGTTACGGTGGCGAAGAGTTTACTGCGATTCTCTGGCAGACCGACGTGGCGGGAGCGCGGGTCGTGGCCGAGAGAATTCTCAATGCAGTACGCGCTCTTGAAATTCCGCACGCCGGATCTCCCTTGGGACGCGTTACGACGAGCATTGGAGTCGCGGCCGCGAGGCCGCTCTCGATCGTCGATCCGCAAACGCTGATCAAAGCCGCGGACCGCGCACTCTACGCCGCAAAGACGGGCGGAAGAGATCGCATGCACACCGATGAGTCAGGAGAAACGCCGGCCAGCTTCACGCATTCGGAAACGCGCACTAACATCCGTTCTCAAAGCAGCACGCTCGTAGGGCGCGTGGGCGATATCGCAGCGCTTGCCGAGGCCACCAAACAATCGCGCGTGATCACGGTGGTCGGTCGCAGCGGCATCGGAAAGACCCGCGTCGCGCTTGCTGCCGCAAAACGGCGACTCTACACGTTCCGCGATGGTGCTTGGGTCATCGATTGCAGCCTCATGACCGACGGTTCGATGCTCGAATCTGTCGTTTTGGCAACGTTGCGCACTCCTCAGGATCAGGATCGCACCCCGCGCGACACGCTCGTCAGCGCTCTTGCCAACAAGAACTTGCTGCTCATCTTTGACGATTGCGAGTCGGTCGCTTCGCACGTCAGCAATCTCAGTTCGGCCATTGCTGCGGCGGCCGACGGCGTCGTTCTCCTTGCAACCTCGGAACGCCCGTTAGCTACGAATGGCGAAGAAGTCTTCGAGCTGCGCGAGCCGTCGCTCGCGGATGCGACGGCGCTCTTCATCGACCGGGCACAGGCAGCCGACAAGCGATTTGAAGCGACCGAAAAAGAACGCCCGGCAATCGAACGGGTCTGCGCTAAGCTGGAAAATATTCCGCTCGCCATCGAGCTGGCCGCCGCGCGCGTGCGAACTGTGCCGGTAGAAAATATTCTTGCGACGCTGGAGCGTGAAAGCACGCTGACGTCGATTCTCAGTGCCGTCGCTTGGAGCTACGAGTTGCTCACTGAAAAAGGTCGGCAACTTTTCGAACGCCTTTCGATCTTTCCGTCGCTCTTTAGGGCTGAAGCTGCCCGCGATATTTGTTCGGGCGGCGAGCTCGAGCCATGGGACGTCATCGATGCGCTCGAGGAGCTCACCCTCGCGAATCTCGTGAAACGATTCGAGTCGGGGGAAGCACTTCGTTACGCTTTGGCCGATCATGCCCGGGCATTCGGACGGGAACTCTTGCGCGAACGCAGCGAACGGACGGCGATTCAATCGCGCTATATCCGTTATTTTTGCGCCTTAGTACGCAGGGTTTCGGCTCGCATCGGAAACGGCGGGGGAGAAGCCGCGGTCGACGATATTCGTGCCGAGTACGAAAATATCGAAGGCGCACTGCAATACGCGCTCAATCGTCGGGTTGACGTCTCAACTGGCGTCGATATTGCTTTAGCACTGCGTACGTTCTGGCTTCGGACCGGGCGCTTCGCCGAAGGCCGGCATTGGACGGACGTTGCTTTAGCCTCCGGATTGCCGCAAGGCGCGCGGCTTGCCGAGCTGTTGGACGTCGCCGCATCGATCGCGCAGTGCGGCGGCGACGTCGAACGACTCGCCGATCTGTCCGAACAGCTCGTTGCGTATCACGAGGCAAACGGGGGTGGTCAATCGCTCGCGAAGGCCCTCAACAGCCTCGGAAACGCGCGGTGTCGCCTTGGCGACACGGAAAGCGCAAAGCGGTTCTATCAGCGCGCTCTTAAGTACTACCGGGAGGCAAAAGACGACGTCGGTGTGGCCACCGTGCTGAGCAACCTTGGATCGCTCACCGCGCAGAGCGTCAACGATCTTCAAGCCGCCGGGAAACTGTTTAACGAGGCGCTGAAGCTCTTTCGAGAACAGGGGTGCTGGGCTCAGACGGGCGCCGTGCTATCGGAGCTTGCGGGACTATCAATCGCGCAAGGGCAGTATCAACAAGCAGCAGTCTACGGCAACGAAGCCCTCCTGATCGCAGAGCGTGTAGGCAGCGATCTGCAAGCCGCAACCGCATTGCTGCAAGTTGCGCGTGCGCGGCTTCTGCTTGGTGAATCCGAGCTGGCGCGCGAGTCGCTGGCTGCGGCGCGGGAAAAAATTCGGACGGCGCCGACGATTCGCAATGCCATTGGAGTATTTGAGGTCGGCTTCTTGTTCGCGTGCGACTTCGGAGCCTCAGAAGCGGCCGCTGCAATTCTCGGATTCGTGGAGGGGCTCCGCGCCAAGCACCGCCTGCCCAGACCGTCGACGTCGGTCGGCGAAATTAAACAGCGCGAACGCGAGCTACGACTAAAGCTCGGCAGCGCCTTTGAGGCGCAGGTGCAACGCGGAAGAAGCAGCAGTTTGGCAGAGAGTGAAAGACAGCTCGAGGTTGTCATGGCCAGAATCGATCACGCCGTAACAACCGGCGAAGCCGCCTCGCAGTAAGCGCCACCGCACCTTAGAACAAAATTGTTTGGAAGTCGCCGACGCGATCGAAACCGATGCGATGGTATAGCCCGATCGCGGTCTCGTTGAAGTCGTTCACGTAGAGCGAAAGCGTGGGCGTGCTCTCGAGCAGTCGCTCGCAGATCGCTCCGAATGCCGCGGTGGCTAAGCCCTTACCGCGAAGGTCCGGCGGCGTCCAGATTCCTTGCAGCTGCGCGGTGCGACGACACCACGGCCCGACATTGCAAAAAAAACAGAGTCGGCCCTCGTGTTCTCCGACCCACCAAAGTTCTCGCTCGATCATGCTTCGCACGTTCGCCGCAAAATCGCCTCCGGATCGGCGGGGGTCGTATGACAACTCTTGCTCGATTAACGCGGCAGAGCTTGCGATGACCGCTGGTAAGTCGTCGATTCGGGCCGTCCGCACCTTCACGGTAGGTTCGTACGGCTGTAAGCTTTTTCTGTCGAGTGCCATCACGAGTTGGCGTTCTCGCACCAATCGCGGAGCTTGATGCCATTCTCGAACGATGCTCCAAAAATTGCGAACCGCTGCCCGCTCGCCGATAATCATGCGTTCGCCGCGATGGCGCCGCGCTTCGTCTGCGATTTCAACTATCGCCGACTCGTCACCGGCGAGCGCGAGCTGGCGTCCAAAATAGGCTGCTCCGCAGATCCGGTCCCCATCGAGCGCAATGAAGATCCTTCGCCGCGTCGTTGGCGCACTGTCGTAGAGGATCAAATAGGTGAGAAAGACGTTGACATAGGGCGCCCGTGCCAAATACTCTAGCGCGGCCCGCTCGTTGGCCGGAGAGATCGGTCTCACGTCAGCGGAACGAATGCGATTGGTTTTGTCGTGGGCTGTTTGCTTCCGCCATCGGGCTCGACGCTGACCGCAACCGCAGCAGTGTCGCGTGCGTCGACCGGAATGGCGACGACGGCGACCCCGCGCGCATCGGGAACGAAGGTTAGGGACGGTGCGACCTTTTTCGCGCCCTTGGCAAGCGTCCAGGCTTGATAGACCCGTCCTCGTGGCGGCTGCGGTAACGCGTTCATGGCAATGTATAAACGGCCGCCGCGCGTGACGACCTCTCCCCCTGAGACCGCGTAGTGTTTCGCATCGCTACTAACGATGTCGAAGAGCATGGAGCGAGTTGCGGCGAGATCGCGCGCCGATACGGAGGCGTGTTGCGCGCTGCGAGCGACTTGCAGCTGAGCCTGCCGTAACTGCGCGTTCAGCATGATATCGCCGATTGACGATATGACGGCGATTGCAACGCACGCAGCCGCGACCAAGTACGCCGGCCACACCGGCGGACGTTCCGGCCGCGGACGCTCGACCGAACCGTGAACCTGCCGCATGACGCGCTGGCGCAGAAGTGGACTGGGAGCTACACGGGCATCGGCCGTCGTTTCGGCGGTAAACCCGATCGATGCAGCTGCAGTCTTCAGGCGCGCATATTCGTCGCGGCATTGCCCGCAGGTGGCCATATGCGCGCGCACGCGGGCGGCTGCATCGGGAGGCAGCACACCAAGCGCGTAAACGGCAACGTCGTCAAGCAACGCTTCTTGATGTTGCTCGTTCATACCGTCACTGTCTCTGCGAGCGCGCTGCGAAGCTTGCGCAATCCCGACCGAATGCGCGTCTTCACCGTTCCAAGCGGCGCGCCGGAACGGCGCGCAATCTCTTCATGCGTAATGCCGCCAAAAAACCCCAGTTCGATCGGCTCCCGTTGCTCCACCGGCAGTGCGGCCAGCGCCGTTCGTACGCGTTGCGCATCCATGCGCGCAAACGTGACGTCCTCGAGCGATTCCTCTTCGGGAAGCGCTTCGGGCAATTCGGCTTCGGACCGCGAAGCGCGGCTGCGCAAGATGTCGAGCGCGCCGTTTCTCGTCACGCGCACGAGCCATGCGGCGAGATTTCCGCCGCGGAAGAGATCGGGTGCATTCCATACTTTCAGGAAAACGGTTTGCGTGAGGTCTTCGGCCGCCGAACGATCGGAGAGCATTCGAAACGCGACGCCGTACACCAAACGGTGATGTGCGTCGTAGAGTGCCTCGAATGCCCGCGGGTCACGACCTTTGACCCGACTCATGAGCGCACCGGCGTCCTCGATCACCTCGATAGGGTTCGCTTTGATGCTGCCGCCTCTTTCCTTAACGATGTCGGCGCGGTAATAGATTCTTTTTTCGTGCCAAAAGCGAAGAGCGACGCGATGGACGAACTGGTTGTAAGGCTACGCGCCGCCCGCTCGGTCCTCGCGTTGACGGGTTCCGGCATCTCCGCCGAAAGTGGTCTTCCGACTTTTCGCGGGGTGGGCGGGTTGTGGCGAACGCACCGGGTGGAAAAGCTGGCGTCTCCGGACGGCTTCGCTCGCGATCCGGTGCTCGTGTGGACGTGGTACAACGAGCGCAACGCCGCCCATCGTCGGGCACATCCGAACGCCGGGCATTACGCGCTGGCACGGCTGGAAACGCTCGTCCCTCAATTTATGCTGGCAACGCAGAACGTCGATTCACTGCACGTGCGCGCCGGGTCGCGCAATCTGCTCGAACTGCACGGCAACCTCCGTGAAGCGCGCTGCAATCACTGCGGTGCGCGGCGTACACTCGATACAACCGGTATGCCGATGGAACTGATCGAACATCCCTGCGGCGGACGGATGCGACCCGATATCGTGTGGTTCGGCGAACCGCTCCCGGACCACGTATGGCAACGTGCCTCCGAGACTGCGTCGCAGGCCGACGTCATTTTGGTGGTGGGTACGAGTGCTGTCGTCTATCCAGCCGCGGCGCTAGCAGCGAATGCGCGCGGCACCGCGTACGTTGCAGAAATTAATCCCGAGGCGACTGCAATTACCGACCGCGTCGATTGCGTTCTCCGCGGGACTGCAGCCGAGGTATTACCTGCCATCGTCACCGCGCTTGAGGAAGCGTTCTAACTGCAGGTTGCCGGCGATGGTTTGGCCGAGGGCGCCGGGGTCGATTTCTTCTTGAACAGGCCGCTCACGCCCGAAACGATCGTGCTGCCGTAACCGCCCGGTACCGCGTTGTTGATCGTGCCCGCGGCCTGGTTGCTAGCATACGAAATGACCTCGCCTTTGGCTGCATCCCAGCTGGTCGGAACGCCGAAATCGGGAGAAAACTGATTGATGAGCTGCTGCGTGAGCTGCCCGACCGCGGCACGCAGGACGCCGTTGACGATTTGCGCCGCAAACGATTGGCCCGCGATGACCTGGTACGTTGCTCCGGTACTCGTCGTGACGCGCACGGGTTGATTCGGATCGCAGACTTCGTACACGTTCACGCGCACAGCGCCATTGGGGTCTTGTTCGATGTCGCCTTGCGTTCCGCGCACGGCGACCGTTGCCGTCGGCGTTGAGAACACGTAGTTTGCGCGTGCACCTTTGGGGTGGCGTACCTCGAACCGAATGCGCCCGTCGTAGATGACAAACTTTGCGTTCGCAATCTGGGATTGATTGAAGAACGCCAATTGCACCTTGCTCTGGGATCCCACCATGACTTGCGAGCTGTCGGGGAGGATCACCTCGCCGAGCGACTGAGCTCCGGTGATCGCGTACGATTGATCGGCGATGCCGACAACGGCATTGAGGCCGATTGGGACCGCCGGCTGCTTGGGAAGCTGATAGGAAACGCTGCCTTTGACATTTTGCAGCTGCTTGTCGTCAGCCGGCAATGCGGTCGCCGTACCGATGACCGCAACAAGCGCACACGCGGCCACTCCACATCCAAGGCGCCGATTCATGAGCGGGGGTTTACCCACCGGCGCAGCGGGGACCTGGCCGGGCTTCGACTAAACGCGAAGCGTGACGCTTCTGGCGCTCGTGGTATTGCATCTGATCCCGCAGCCGGTTCGCGTCGAACGTCTTGCCTGCCGTTCCGAAGCCTTCGCGTTGCATAGCGTGTCCGCGGCATTCGATCCTGCCGCACTACGCGAGCTCAACGATCGCTGGAGTGCATTAGGACTGGAGCGCCTGCAGATCGGAAGCTCTCCGAAAATCACCGTGCGCCACGCTGCGGACCTGCCGCCGCAAGGTTACCGCCTAACCGTGCGCGACGAGCATGCACTGATCGAGAGCTCAAACGAAGCCGGTGCATTTTACGGTGCGATGACGCTCGCGCAGTTGCCGCAACGCTCGGCAGGTGCGTGGTCGATGCCGTGCGTTCGCATTGAGGATCATCCCGCACTGCCCTGGCGCGTTCTTTCCGATGACGTTTCGCGGGGGCCGTTACCCACTATGCGCTATTTTGAGGAGCGCATTCGTACGATCGCGGCGTTTAAGATGAATGGCTACGCACCGTACATGGAGCACGTCTTCGTAAGCCCCAGCGACCCGCTGCCGGCACCGCTGGACGGCATCACGCCCGCCCAGCTTCGCGAGCTGGCTAGCTATGCCGCCAGCTTTCACGTCGCATTGATTCCCGAACAACAAACCTTCGCACACATGCACGGCACGCTGCGCATCGAGCAGTATGCCGCCGCCGCACAACCCCCCCATGGCTCTGTCCTCGAGCCCGGCTCGCCGCTTGCCGCCGAGTATCTACGACGCATCATCGGTCAGGAACTCGAAGCAGTGGGGTATCCGCCATTTTTTCACATCGGCGCCGACGAGGTTCCGTCGGTCGATGCAGCGGCCTTTGCCGCTCACGTTCGGGCGATGAACGACATCGTCGCGCCGACTGGTGCTCGGCTCATGCTGTGGGACGACGCGCTCCAAAAAGACCCGCAACTGATGAAGGCGATCCCGCGCGGTACGGTGATCGTCGATTGGCATTACGGCCCGCAAGAGGATTTCCGAAGGTATATCGACCTCGTCGCAAGCGGCGGCTTCGATCAGTTCGTCGCGCCCGGCGCCAACAACTGGAATCAAGTCTTTCCGAACGTGAACGCCGCGATTGCGAACGAGCGAGCCTTCATCGCGCAGGGAAAAGCTGCTCACGTGCACGGTCTCTTCGAAACGGTTTGGCACGACGACGGAGAATCGCTCTTCGAAGCGACCTGGTATCCCGTGGTGTACGCGGCCGCCTCCGCGTGGCAGGCGGGCGATGCGCCCGAGCAGTTTGCGGCAGATTTTCCCAGCGCGTTTTTCGGGCTGAACGATCCGGCATATAGTTCGGACGTCGTGACGCTGGGCAACGTGCTTTCGCGCCTGACGGCGGCCAAGTACGATACGACCGACGCGCTGTTTTGGGCCGACGCATTTGACGACGCGGCCGAAAGCCGGATGGACGCCGTCGATTTGCGGGCGGTGCGTCTCTCAGCGGAATCCGTCGAGCAGCATCTCTACGCGGCCGCGCCGCCCTTACACGCAAATGCGGCGTTCGTGATGTTCTTGGCTGCCCGTCGCTACGACGCACTCGCTCGAAAATTTCAGATCGCATCCGAGGTTCGCCAAATGTATGCCGACGCCGTCACCCACGCCGGCGATGAGACTGGCCCTGCGCTGCACGACTTGTTTGCGTGCCGGTATTGGATGTGGGAGCTGCGAGATAGCGACGAAGAACTTGCGCGCCTGTACGCGCGCGCGTGGAGGTACGAAGACCGCCCTGGTCATCTCCCAAGCAATCTCGAACGGTATCACCTTGCCGCGCAGCGTGCGATCGAACGTGCGGATGCCTTTTACAAGGCAACGTACGACGGTTACGTGCGTCACCATACCTTGCCGTCGTTGAGCGAGATCGTCGGCCCATGACCGCTCTGCTCGTTCTCGTCGTCTTCTTGGTCTTTGCGGCGACGATGTATGCGCGATGGCTCCCCGCGCTCGTTGCAGTGCCGGCGATGGCCATCGTCATGTCGATCGCGGCCGGCGTTCCCTTTTCAGAGCTCGGCACAATCGTTGTCGGCGGCTCGGCGTCGCTGGCGCCCGTCTACGTGGCCGTGGTCTTCGGCGCGCTCTTGGGGCGCGTCACGCTCGATACCGGCATCGCGCGTGCGATGGTCAACCTTGCGGCTGAATACGCCGGCGAGCAGCCGTTGCTCTTCGCATTAGCCGTTAACGCGATCGTAGCCCTGCTCTTCACGTCGCTTTCCGGGCTTGGTGCGATTATCATGATCGGCTCGATCGTGCTCCCGATTCTCCTGACCACGGGCGTGCCGCGAACGATTGCCGCGACCATGTTCTTGATGGGGTTTGCGCTCGGCTACATTTTCAACATTGCGAATTGGAAATTCTATACGACGTACTTTCACGTTACGCGCGAGCAGATGCTGCCGTACGCCTTCGTGCTCGCGGCGATCGACGCCGTCGTGCTCCTCGTCTATGCAGCGGTCTCATTTCGGCGGGAGCGAGGCTACGCGACCTGGGCGGTTCAAACGATTCCCGACGAGCCCGAACAACGAGTACCTGCGGTTGCCATGGCCGTTCCGCTGTTGCCGATTGCACTGTACTATGCGCTCCAGGTCGATGCGGCTCCGGCGTTCCTCCTCTCGGCGATCATTGGTGCTCTGTTGACGCGGCCGCGCGACGTGGTTCAAACGCTGGTAGCGGCCGCCATTCGCGGCGTTGAAGACGTTGCTCCCGCCCTGTTGCTGTTTATGGGTATCGGCATGCTGTTCGTCGCGACGCAAGAGCCGCAATTTGCCGCAGCGCTGCGAACGCTTGTCGCGGGTTCGTGGGTTCATAATCCAATTGCCTACGTCGCCGTCTTTGGGCTTGCCAGCCCACTTGCGCTCTACCGCGGACCCCTTAATCCCTTCGGCGTCGGTATCGCCGTCTTCACTGTCTTGTTGAGTACGCACGCGTTGCCGCCAGTCGTTCTCGTGGCCGCAATCATGGCGGTCGTGCAGGTGCAGAACGTGTGCGATCCGACCAACACCGCAAACGTTTGGGTGGCGAACTTTACCGGCGTGCGCATCGACACGATTACGAAACGTACGCTGGCATTCCAAATGGTTGTCGCGATTGCCGGAACGCTAGTCGTCGTGTTCGCAGCACCGTCGCTCTTTGGACTTCGCCCGTTCGCGTCGATAACGCCGCCCGCTTGGGCCGACGCGAACGCCGCATCGCAGTGGCAAGGTTTCTACGCACCGCCGTCGTCGCACGATCGCATTGCCGTCGGCGGCGACCAAACACAGCTCGGGCTAGCAGCGGTAGCTGCGACCGTCACCGCGCTCGATTCATCGTCGTTGCGTGCGTTTGCCGATTCGACGGATCCCGATACGAGCGATTGTTCGCGCAAGCCGTACGCGGCGTACGTCGATTTGCTCGAATCACAGTTTGCACTAATCGAGGGCATCGATTTCGACATTGGCCTGCGTCTAGAGGACTGCGGTGGATGGATCGTCGACGAGTGGCACGACGATCGCGTCTTGCCTCGTGCTCCGACGGTTGCGGATGCCCGCGAGCTCGCGCTGGCGGGTGTCGAGCGTTTACGAGGATGGGCACGGACGAATCCGGTTCGAAGCGCGAATCTTTTCGGCGTCGGCGTTGCGTTTGCGCCTGCGGATCCCCCAACGTCCTTCTTTTCCCTCTTCAAGAGTCCCGACGGCAATCTGCGCGCCTACGTGCGCGGCGGCGGGCCCGCCTACGCTGCAGGCCTTCGCTCGGGGGACGTGGTCAATAAGATCGATGGAAAGTATTGGTGGGAGTACGGAACCTATCAAGCCGAAATGCGGGCCTATGACGGAAAGCCACACAGCTTCGAGATCGTGCGCAATGGGACAACAATGCAGTTAACGTTGGGAGAAGCCTTTCATGCCTAAGTCCATCGATCCGCAGCTGGTGGAATTTTGCGACGAGCGAGAAGCCGAGCGCATCGCCGAGCTCAAAGATTGGATCGCTATTCCGTCGATCTCAGCCGATCCGCAACGCTCCGCTGACGTTCGTCACTGCTGCAATCGTCTCGTAGAGCGAATGCGCGAGCTCGGCCTCGACTCGCAGGTGCTCGAAACCGACGGCAACCCGCTGGCGTACGCGCAGTGGCTCGGTGCGCCGGGAAAACCAACGATCCTCATTTACGGGCACTATGACGTGCAACCGGTCGACCCGATCGAGCTCTGGAGCAGCCCACCTTTCGAAGGCACGGTGCGCGATGGAAAAATCTTCGGGCGCGGTGCGGTCGACGATAAAGGTCAAGTATTGATGCATTTAGCGGCAATCGAGGCGCACTTGCGCGTCCGCGGTCGCCTACCGATCAACGTGAAGGTGGTCGTGGAAGGAGAAGAGGAGACCGGATCGCCGAGCTTCGAGAAGGCGGTCGAGCGCTATCGTCGGGAGTTCACCGCCGATGCTGCCGTTATCTCCGACACATCGGTCTATGCAGAAGACGTTCCGTCGCTAACGATTTCCGTGCGCGGGCTCGTACATTGGGAGATCACCGTGGAAGGGCCGTCCGAAGACCTTCACTCCGGCTACTATGGCGGCGCGATTTGCAACCCGCTCGAAGCGTTGGCCGGAATTATTACGCGACTTAAGGATGATGCGGGCCGCGTAACCATTCCAGGTTTTTACGACGGTGCCGACGATTTCGATCCGTCCCTGATTGCAGAGTTGCGTGCGCTGCCGTACGACGAAGCAAAGATGGCATCAGAACTCGGCGTCGCAGCGTTATCCGGCGAACGCGATCGCATGCCGCTGGAGCGCATGTGGTACCGGCCTACGCTGGAATGCAACGGTATCTGGGGCGGGTATCAAGGTCCCGGCTACAAGACGATTATTCCGAGCTGGGCAAAAGCCAAGATTTCGGCGCGGCTGGTCGGCAAACAAGAACCCCTCCACGTGCGCCGGATCGTCAACGAGTACGTGAAGCGTCTCGCGCCGCCGGGCGTGCGCGTGATCGTTTCGGACGGCGGCGACGTTCGGCCGATTGTCATCGAACGCGATCACCCCGTCGTATCTGCGGCCGCGCGCGCGATGCAGGCGGCCTTTGGAAAAGCCCCCGTCTTCATCGGAACGGGCGGCTCGATCGGGCCGGTTGCGACATTCGATCGGGTCTTGCACCTTCCGCAAGTATTGCTCGGGGTCGGTCTCCCCGACGATCGAATTCACGCACCGAACGAAAAGTTCAATCTCAAACAGTTCTTCGGAGGAATCAAGATGATGGTGGCGCTCTACGACGAGCTCGCATCAGGCTGAGGAATAGCGTTCCGTCATGCGGTCGACCGAGCGATTCACGGAGCGAGCGCGAGCGTATGCGGCGTTTCGCCCTTCGTATCCTAGCGAAGTAATCGATGCGGTACTCAGTGGATTGGGCGATCCTGCCGGACTCGTTATCGCCGACATTGGAGCGGGCACCGGGATATCAGCGCGCCTCTTTGCCGATCGCGGAGCGCGCGTTATTGCGATCGAGCCGAATGCTGCCATGCGCGATGCAGCGATCGAGCATCGACGCATCGATTGGCTGGTGGGCACCGGTGAGGAGACGCAGCTTCCGACCTCGAGCGTCGACGTTGCGGTCGCGTGCCAGGCCTTTCATTGGTTCGCGACGCCGGCGGCAATGAGCGAGATGCGAAGAATCGCGCGCCGGCGTGCAGCCATCCTGCAATACGAGCGCGACGAACGCCATCGTTTTACGAAGGCCTTTGGTGACGTCGTACGCGCCTACGCGCGCGACGACACCGAGACGAAACGACGGGAAGCCTTGGAAATCTTCGCGCATTTTCCTAGCTCACGCATCAGCCGGACTGAGTGGATGTCGACTACCGCGTGCGATCTCGACGATCTCCTCGGACGGGCGGCGTCCGCATCCTATCTCCCCGCGGATGGTCCCGATGCCCTTGCATTGCAGCGTGATCTACGCTCGATCTTTGAAACCTTCCAGCGCGACGGCAAGGTCGAGCTTGTGCAGTCGACTTTTGTCCTTATCGCCGATTGGTGAACGCCGGCGCGGCGACCCAGAACCGGCTTCGGATCGGCATCGACGTCGGAGGAACGTTTACCGACGTCGTCGCCGTTGACGCGTATAGCCGCGAACTTGTCGCCTGCGTGAAGATTCCGACCACGCACGATGCCCCCGATGGCGTTGCGGCGGGAATCGTCTCGGGGATTGCACAGTTGCTGCAGAGTGCGCAGTTGCAAGCACGCGACGTTGGCTTCATCGCGCATTCGACGACGCAAGCCACGAATGCGCTCTTGGAGGGAGACGTTGCGCGCGTGGGCGTCGTCGGATTAGCAACGGCTGGCGGGGGTTGGTTCGCGCGCCGTCAGATGCGATTTGCGCCGGTGATGCTCGCGCGTGGTTGTCCGCTGGTCTGCGATTTCGCCTTTGCCGATCCAGGCGATGCGGAGCTCGCCCGTGCTGCCGTTCAGCAAGTGATTGCGGGTGGCGCGCAGGCGGTAGCGGTGAGCCAACCCTTCGGGGTCGATCGTCCGCGCGCCGAATCCGAGGTTGTTGCATACGCGCGGCAGCACCGCGTCGATGCCACGTGCGGTCACGACGTGAGCTCGATGTATGGTTTGCGCGCGCGCACGCGGACGGCAGCGCTCAATGCCGCCATCCTCCCGCGCATGCTGCGTACGTCTCGCATGACGGCGGCCGCGGTCGCGCAGGCGCAGATTCCCGCGCCCCTGATGATCATGCGCAGTGACGGCGGCGTCATGGACGTCCGCGAAATCGAGCGGCGGCCCATCCTCACGCTGCTTTCCGGCCCGGCAGCTGGAATTGCAGGAGCGCTGCTCTACGAGAACGTCACCGACGGGATCTTCGTCGAGGTCGGCGGCACGAGCTCGGATCTCTCAGCGATTCGCGCCGGCCGCCCGCAGATGCATCCCGCGCGTATCGGTGGACATCGAACGATGTTGCGTACGCTCGACGTGCGCACGCTGGGGATTGCTGGGGGAAGCATGGCGCGCATCGGACCGGACGGCATTTCCGGCGTTGGCCCGCGCAGCGCGCATATTGCCGGCTGCACGTACGCCTGTTTCTCGGACGAGGCCGCCCTAGACGGCGCGTCGATCGAAACAATTGCCCCGTCACCGGGTGATCCTGCAGATTACGTTACGTTGCGCACGATCGGTGGTCGCGTCGCGCTGACGACGACCTGCGCGGCCAACGCGCTCGAGCTCGTTCCCGACACCGCGTATGCCCGCGGTAACTCGCGCGTTGCGCGCAAAGCGTTCATACTGCTGGCAGAACACCTGCGCACCGATTGGCAGACGCTTGCGAAGGCCGTGGTCGATCGCGCCGCCGCGACGCTGCGCGCAGCGATCGAAGAATTAATTGAGGATTACCGGCTCGAGAGAGCTCACGTGATGCTCGTCGGTGGAGGTGGTGGTGCCGGCGCCATTGTGCCCTACACGGCAAACCTCATGGCACTTCCGTTTCGCATCGCCCGTGATGCCGAATTGATCGCTCCGATCGGCGTCGCGCTGGCGCTCGTCCGCGATGTGGTCGAACGCGTCATCGTGTCCCCAACGCCCGCTGACATTGCTCGCATCCGTCGGGAAGCAATCGACCGCGTCGTGATTGCGGGCGCCGCGCCCGATCAAGTCGAGGTGGTTGTCGAGATCGACACCGCCCGTAACACCGTTCGAGCAACCGCCTCAGGTTCGACCGAGCTGACCGAGAGCGCCGCGCTTACTCTCAATACTGAAGATGAACGCCGGCTCGCGGCGGCAAAATCGCTGCGTCGATCGCCTGGCGAGCTCGATCGCATCGCAATCACGAATCGGCTTGTGGCGTATCGGTACGCGCAGGACTTTTGCTTGGTGGATCGGCGGGGCGTCGCGCGTTTCATCCTACGGGCCGCAGTGCTCGTGCGTACCACGGCCGGCGACATCGAGACGTCGGCGCAGCGAGTTATTGACCGGGCCACGCGCTTCGGCGACGTTGGACGGTCGCTCCCGGCACTCTACCTCGTGCGGAACGAACGAGTGGCCGCGTACGAGGGCCTCGCTAGCACGCAACAAGCGATTTCGCTCGCGAAGGAAGAACTCGAGGGCTGCGATCCGAGCGAAGAAGTCGCGCTCTTTACGATCGCCCGCCCAGCCTAGGGGGTAACGATGCTTAACGCGTGGCGACGGCGGCGAACTGATAGCTGCTGAACGTTGCGTTGGCCGAGAGCGGCATGTGCGGGTAGTCGATCGTCACGCCGAGCTTGGACGGCAAGAGATATCCGCCCGCGTCCGACGACGAGACGTTCATGTGGATATGCATGCCGTCGGTGTAGGTGGCGTCGACCCAATCCGCGCCTTGATCGTTAAGTGCGACCTGCGCCTTGGCCAGCGTTGGATCGCGTAGGGCTTGCAGGTTAAAAATGGTGTCGGCACCATCGCTTCCGGCGACGACATAGCGATAATCTTTGGGCCATAGCGACGGATCGAGCATCGAAAGATCGATATCGTGAATCTGCGACGCGAAGCGCGGCATTTGCGTAAAGTGAAGGCCGTAACGATCGCCACGCTGATAGAGTCCGTCGCCGGCCAGATGGAAGTGCAGCCACGGAAAGTGGTGCATGGCGACCGCAACGTCGGCGTGAAACGTGTAGTTCGGCAGATTCGCGTTTTCAGCGTCGATGTTTGCGATGACGCCGCTTCCCGCGTAGCTGCGCTGCCCCGCTCCCGCTAGGAAGATGAAGAGCGCAAGAGCAGCCAAACCGGGGAGACGCATCTTACCATTGTCTATTCCCCGGTTTCGCGCTTATTGTGCTAGCTGGCTTTTGGAAGCTTACGCTCGTACTCTAGCGCCTTATCGCTCGTGATGACCGGAAAGACTTCGTCGAGGCCGAGGAAGCGGAACAAGCGTCCGAACCGCCCTTCGTCGAGGACAAAACACACCGGCCGCGCGCCTGCTGAGGTGCGAACCTGGCGCATGCGCATGAACTCGCACAAGCACGACGAGTCGGCATAGTCGAGCGCGGTCAGATCGATAACGACATACGGATATGCGTACGCCGGCGCGAGTATTTCTCGCAGTTCCTGTTGGCGTTCGACGCCAAATTCACCCGAAAGAGAAACGATCATCGGATCCATGGTAAGGTACTCCCTTAATTAGAGGTATCGCCCATGACTCGCTGCGTCTTCATAGGACGGACCGTGCTCGGGCTTGGGCCTTTTGGCCCAACGGATTCCTTAGTTGACCCGCGGTTGCCGAATGGGTAAACCTTCGGCTTCCTCTAACGCCACCGTGCTCTTGTTCCGGCCGTACGAAAAGTAGAATATGAGGCCGATCACGAGCCAAATCACAAAGCCGAGCCACACAAGCGGAAAGAATCCCCATACCACTGGGTTGCCATTTTTCAAGTAGAAGATCAGAAACAGTGCGCTCACGGCGGAGAGCACCGGAATGACGTAAGGACCCCACGGAACCTCAAATGAACCCCTGAATTCCGGATGCCGTTTGCGTAGCACTGGAACCGAAATGGCTACGAGCACGAACGCCGTCAGCGTTCCCATGTTTGTCAGCGAGCCTAGAATTCCGATCGGGAATAGGGCGCCGGCGGCGGCTATCAACACTCCGAAAAGAATTTGGGAAATCCATGGCGTGCGCCAGGCCGGATGCAGCCGAACGAAGACCGGAGGAATGAGATTGTCGCGCGACATCGCGTAGAAGACTCGCGTTTGTCCGTACATCATAACCAGTAAGACGGTCGTTAACCCACCTATTGCGCCGAATGAAATAATGACCGCCGCCCATGCCAGCCCGACGTGATTGAGCGCGAAGGCTACCGGAAAGGCGACGTTGAGCTCGTTGAACGGCGCCATGCCATTGAGGATCGCCACGACGATGATGTAAAGGATGGTACAGATCACCAAACTCATGATGATACCGAATGGAAGGTCTTTTCCTGGGTTTTTCGCTTCCTCAGCGGTGGTGGAAACCGCGTCGAAACCGATATAAGCGAAAAACATAAACGCGGCACCGCCTAACATGCCGCCCCACCCAAATGGAAAGAATCCGCCTTGACCCGTCGTCGGACCGGGAGGCAGATGGTAGTTGGCGGGATCAATGTGACCGACGCCCAGCGCGATAAAGAACAGCACGATCGCAACTTTAATGGTGACGATAATCGAGTTAACCGTGCCGGATTCTTTCGTGCCCTTCACCAAAAGCGCGGTGATAAGGAAAATAATCGCTGCCGCCGGCAGATTTGCATAACCTGGGGTCATGTCCCAATGGCTGTGCTGCCAAGCTTGCGGAATGTCCCAAATGTGCAGCGTATGCAGAATAAAGGTGAAGTAACCCGACCACCCGACGCTAACCGTCGACGCGCCGAGCGCGTATTCGAGTACCAATCCCCAACCGACGATCCAAGCGAAGAACTCACCGAGCGTCGCATACGTGTACGTGTAAGCGCTTCCCGAAATCGGGACTTTGCTCGCAACCTCCGCATAGCACAGTGCCGCAAATGCGCTGACGATGCCGGCGACGACGAAAGATAACACCAATGCCGGGCCCGCTCTCGTCGCCGAGCCGACGCCGGTAAGCACGAAGATGCCGGTGCCGATGATCGCGCCGATGCCCATCGCGGTCAGCGCCCACGGCCCGAGCGAGCGCTTGAGCCCGTGTTCCTTATCTGCGCCTTCGGCCAGTATGCGCGCGAGCGGCTTCACTCGTGATAACAGCATGGCACCTCAATCGTTTAGCGTAGGAAACGAATCGCGAACGGGTACGTAAACGGGCGGCCCTCGCCGGCCGCGATCGTCCCCATGATAATGAAGACGATCGACATGACAAGACAGAGCAGTACGATAAGGCCGACAACGAGCCCTATGGAGGCAATGCTCAGGCCGAGCGCATCGGAGGCGGCCTTTGAATGTTCCGCGGCAGGCATCGCTGCCAGCATCGAGCCGAAGAAGAAGATTGCGCCGACGATGATTGCGACGAGGCCGACGATCGAGATCGTCAGCTGATAGTTGAGCGAGGCGCGCGCGTGTCCGGCGACGTACGGCGATTGCGCGCCTCTAGCAAGATAGACGACCAGCGGTCCGATGACGTGGCCGAAGGGCACGCCCGCAACCGCGACGAGTGCCGACAGATGAGCCGCCATCGCCCAGTTGCGCTCCTCGGTCGTCAGTTGCATCTGCATGCTGCAAACTTGGAGAGAAAGGCCAGACCGGCCTGCGGCGAAGGTCGGCTTGGTGGCTGCTGAATTCGACGTGCTCGTCGTCGGTGGCGGAAATGCGGGGTGTGCGGCCGCCATTGCGGCGGCTCGCCACGGCGCTCGAACGCTGCTCGTCGAGCGGTACGGTTTTCTGGGCGGCACCGCCACCGCATCGATGGTCGGGCCGTGGATGACGTTTCACTCCGGCAAGGAGCGCATCGTCGGCGGCATCGCTCAAGAGATCGTCGAGCGATTGATGCGCAAAGGCGCTTCGCCCGGACACCTGCGCGATTCGTCCGATTACGTTGCGACTATTACACCGTTCGATCCCGAAGTGCACAAGGCGTTGCTCTTCGAGATGATGCAAGAAGCCGGCGTTACGCTGCTCTTGCACGCCTACGTGATTTCTGCTGTGCTCGAAGACGAGACGGTGCGTGGTGCGACGTTCGCGACGGTGGGTGGAATGCGCGAATTCGGAGGGCGGGTCGTTATCGACTCCACGGCCGATGCGTTCGTCGCGGCGTCGGCCGGGGTTCCAACGCAGCAGGGCGACGAGCGCGGACGCGTGCAGCCGGCAACGCTGATGTTTCGTCTAAGCCACGTTGATCTCGGCAAGCTGTCGACCTATGTGCGTGCCCATCCCGATCAAATGCGCACCTCGCTGAAGACGCACGAACGTACGCCTGGGGCGCTAACGGCCGTGGCCGGCTTGTACGAGTTGTGGGAAGAGGCGCGCCGCGAGGGCGTCGTCGACATTCCTCGCGAGCTGGTGTCGCTGTTCATCTCGCCATATCCAGACGAAGTGACCGTTAACATGACGCGCGTCGTCGACGTCAATCCCCTCGACCCGGGCGATCTCACTCGGGCCGAGATTCAATCGCGTTTGCAAGTCATGCAGCTGCTCGAATTCTTTCGAACCCGCGTGCCGGGGTTCGAAAACGCGCGTCTTGCGGCTACCGGTACGCAAGTTGGGATTCGTGAATCCCGACGCATCGTGGGCCGCTATACGCTCACGCGCGACGACGTCTTGCAGGCGCGGCGATTCGACGATGCGGTTGCGCGGAGCTCGTATCCGATCGATCTCCACAACCCGTCCGGAAAGGGCACGACAACGCAACGGCTTTCACCCGGTCAAAGCTATGAAATACCGTACCGCTGCTTGATTCCGATCAATCGGGAGCAGCTCTTGGTTGCGGGGCGTTGCATCTCGACGACGCACGAAGCACTGGCCTCCACGCGCTTGACGCCGACCGTCATGACGCTCGGCCAAGCCGCCGGCACGGCGGCTGCGCTTTCGCGCCGGGGGCGCGTTCGCGTCGGCGATCTCGATGCCGGCGAACTGCGCGAGACATTGATCGCCGACGGCGTCGACTTGAGGCGAGAATGAACCACGCGATGGCGCTCGCGCGGTCCTACGGCGTTGCGATTCGTTTTGCCGACCTCGGGGATTGGGGCACGCTCGAGCTTCTCTCCGAATACGACCCGCGCGTTCCCGAGATTCGTCTCAACGTTCGCGTTGCGCGACGGCTCCTACCAAGCGACAGCGGCACCTTCGTTGCGCTCGCGATCGGCCACGAACTCTACCACCATCGCGAACGCATCGGCGAAGTCCGCGTGATCGCAGATCGCATGCAACGCGAACGCACGGCCGATGGTTACGCGCGGGCATTGCTGGAGAGCGATTTGCGGGCACAGCCAGCATGACCTATTTCGCGGGCATCGATGGGGGACAGAGCTCGACGACAGCCGTAATCGGTGACGATGCCGGGCGCATCATCGGTCGGGGTGCTTCGAGCGCAGCCGACGAAGTCGGCGAGAGCGCCGACTCGACACGCATGCAGAGTGCGCTGCGCGGCGCGCTGGAGGCCGCACGCAGCGCTGCCGGACTTGACGAGCGAACGGAGTTTGCTGCCGTTGTTGCCGGCGTGAGCGGCTACTCCGGCCGTGTTCGCGGACGAATGCCGAAGCTGCCGACACAACGTTTCGTGTTGATGCACGATGCTCCGATCGCGCACGCCGGTGCGTTAGGCGGTAAGCCAGGCGTCGTGATCATCGCCGGCACGGGTTCGGTGGTCTACGCGACCGATGGTTCTCGCGCTCACACCGCCGGAGGCTGGGGATACGTGTTCGGCGACGAGGGGAGCGCGTTTTGGACCGTTCGCGAAACGCTGGCGCGGCTGATGCATGCGGAGGATCTCCAAAATGGACCCGACTGCTCGCGCGAAGCACGCGAAACCTGTGACTACTTTGGTGTTCCCTCGTTGCGCGATCTGGCGCGCGCATTCTATGCAGGCGAAATCTCCCGCGAACGGCTGGCGTCGTTTGCGCCGCGCGCATTGCACCTTCCGATTGCCGCCGGATTGCTCGAACAAGGAACGAATCGTCTCGCGTTGCTTATTCGCGATGCCATCGCCGCCGGCGCGCCGGCCAAAGTCGCTTGTGTGGGCGGCATGTTTGGCGATCCGCCATTCTACCAACGGCTGTGCGCTCGCATTACCGAGTTTGGACCGACGGTTGAGATCGTTCAGCCTGCGCACGAACCGGCAGTCGGCGCACTCTTGCTTGCATACCGCGAGGCGGGCATTCCGGAGCCGGCGCTGTTGAAATGAATGCGCTCGAAGACCTGCGTGGCGGCCTGATCGTTTCCGTTCAGGCGTGGCCGGGTTCGGCCATCGACGATCCGGCAATCATCGCAGCCATGGCGCGTTCCGCGCAAGAAGGCGGTGCGGTCGCGGTTCGAATCCAGGGAATTGACAACCTTACTGCGGTTCGGGCGCGCGTTCAAATTCCAATGATTGGCTTGATCAAGCAAACGTACCCAGGCTTCGAACCGTACATCACGCCGACGATCGACGAAGTGGCTGCAATCGTGGCGTGCGGCGCGGAGATCGTCGCGTTTGACGCCACCGGGCGCAATCGGCCTTCCCGAACGACGCTTGGCCACATCGTCGAAGCGATACAGAGCGCAGGCCGGATCGCAATGGCAGATTGCGCGACGATCGACGATGCCGTGCGCGCGTGGGAACTCGGCGCAGAGATCGTTGCGACCACGCTATGCGGCTACACGGCGCAAACTTCCGGGCATTCCTTACCTGCGCTCGACCTGGTCTCTTCCCTCCGTCGGGCGGGCGTCGAACGTTTCATTGTCTGCGAAGGTGGGGTTCGCAGCCCCGAGCACGTGCGCGCAGCACTGGACGCGGGTGCTAGCGCGGTCGTAGTGGGATCCGCCATTACTAATGTAGACTGGCTCGTGCGGGAGTTTGCAGGGTCCGCCGATAAGGCGGCTCCCTAGTGCCGAGGGAGAGAGCATTCATTGGTTGAGCACAAAGCGGAAGGCATCCGGCTTGAGCGCGGTTTTTGGGTCGTCACCGCGATCTTAAGCGCCGCCGCCGTTGCGTCGGTGGTCTACTGGATCTACGCTCCCATCGAAAGCTGGGTTCCGTCGGTCATCCGGACCGCTTACCAAGTCGACGTTTTCTTCCGGTTTCTGGCCGCGCTTGGGTCGGCGCTCTACATTTTCGTTTGCGGTTACATTCTCTATTTCGCGCTCGCATTCGGGCTGAAGAAGAACGACCCCCGCGACGCGATTGGCTTTCAAATCCACGACAACCGTAAGCTCGAGTTTTGGTGGACCGTGCTGCCCACCGTTACGGTCGTCCTCATTGCGATCGTCAGCGTTTGGATTTGGTCGGAAATCATCCTCAAGCCGGCCAGCGGCCTCGTCGTCGAGGCGATCGGGCACCAGTTCAATTTCACCTTCCGCTATCCGCAGATCAACGGCGAAGTCACCGACGAGATGCATCTGCCGGTCAACGTACCGGTAACGCTAAATCTCACGTCTTCTGACGTCATCCATTCGTTCTGGGTGCCGGCAATGAGGCTCAAGAACGACACGATTCCCGGAATGGTCACCGAAATCAAGTTCACGCCATATCGGACGGGTCGTTATCCGATTATCTGCGCGCAGTTTTGCGGCGTCTTGCACAGCCAGATGAACAAGCAAGTACTGGTCATCGAAGATCAGAGTTCGTTTAACAAGTGGTATCACAACACCCAGCTCAAAAACGCCGGCCTGAGTAATGCGCTGCCGTCGACGTCGGGACGAATTGCGCTGACCGGCGGCAATGCCGCGGCGGGAAAGGCGCTGTTCTCGCAAAAATGCTCGGCTTGCCACGCGCTCGGCCCGTTTTCACAGCGGATTGTCGGCCCTGGATTGCGGGGCGTCCTGCACGACCCGTCGCATCCGAATCTGGTCAACGGGGATCCCGCGACGCCGGAAAACGTCGCGAAGATTCTGCAGCAAGGCTATACCGGAAGCATCGGAACGATGCCGAACGCAACGACCAATGGGCTCTCAAACCAAGACATTGCGAACCTAGTCGCCTTCCTGGATTCGCTCAAGTAAGAGGCACAACGAGAAGATATGTCAGTAACAGTTGCACACGCGGGCGGTATCGCCGACCACATTCATCCCGAACCGCAAGGATTCGTCCGGCGCTACGTTTTTTCGCTCGATCACAAGATCATCGGAATCCAGTACATTATAACGGGATTCGTCTTTTTTATGCTATCGGGTCTGCTTGCCGAAACGATTCGGACGCAGTTGTTCAACGCCAGCGGCGGCTTCGTTTCGCCCGAAACGTACAACGAAGTCTACAGCGTGCACGGAAGCGCCATGGTCTGGCTGGTGATCATACCGATTGCAACCGGCGGATTCGGCAACCTCGTCTTTCCTCTCATGATCGGCGCGCGAGACGTCGCCTTCCCATGGCTCAACATGCTGAGCTTTTGGATCTTTCCAGTCTCTGGCTTAATGCTCTTCTCGTCGTTTCTCATGGGCGCTCCGACCGCGGGCTGGACGGAGTACCCGCCTGTTTCGTTGCAAGGTGCGCCCGGTACCTCGATGTGGTGTGCGGCAATCTTTCTTGTCGGCGTCAGCTCCACCATGACGGGCATCAACTTTTTGGTGACGATTCTCAAGATGCGCGCTCCTGGGATGACCTTTACGCGCATGCCGCTCTTCGTGTGGGGGCAGTTTGCAACCGCGCCGCTGCTGATGATCGCTACGACTGCGCTGGCGGCTGCGCTGGCCGCGCTCTTTATGGAGCGGCAGTTCGGCGTCCCGTTCTACGATCCAACCAAAGGCGGGAGCCCGGTCATGTGGCAGCACATGTTCTGGTTCTACTCACATCCCGCCGTCTACATCATGATCTTGCCCCTCTTCGGGATCATTTCCGAAGTGCTGCCGACGTTTTCGCGCAAGCCGATCTTCGGCTATAAGCTGATCGCCTTTTCTTCGATGGCGATCGCGCTGGCGGGCTTCATGGTGTGGGGGCACCATATGTTTACGTCGGGCATGGCGCCGTTCTTGCAGATTCTCTTCATGGTACTGACGTTTACCATCGCGATTCCGACCGGCATCAAGATCTTCTCCTGGATCGCGACGTTGTGGGGTGGAAAGATTCATTACACTACCGCGATGCTGTTTGCCATGGGCTTCGTTGCACTCTTTACCTTCGGCGGGATAACCGGAGTCTTTCTGGCGGCCGTCCCGACCGATCTCGACCTCCACGGCACCTACTTCGTCGTCGGACACTTCCACTACGTGCTCGTCGGCGGCAGCTTGATGGGTATCTTCGCCGGCATGTACTACTGGTTTGCAAAGATGTCGGGGCGATTGCTCAATGAAGTGCTCGGCCACTGGCACTTCTGGCTCTTTGTTACGGGCTTTAACATGACGTTTTTGCCGATGCACTGGCTGGGATTCATGGGGATGCCGCGCTGGGTTGCGACGTACGATCCGCAGTTCCAATCATGGAATCGCTTCGAATCGATCGGCTCGTACATCATGACCGTCTCGATTCTGATCTTCTTCGTAAACGTGCTCTATAGCATCCGCAAGGGTCCGAAAGCCGGGCCGAATCCATGGGGCGGACGCACGCTGGAATGGCAGATCCCCTCGCCGCCGCACTACTACAACTTCAAGCACGTGCCGACCGTGTATGGATTGCCGTACGATTATTCGCAGCCGCTGCCGTACACGGGCCTGGAAGACGAACTCACCGA
The DNA here is from genome assembly GCA_963752765.1 of Vulcanimicrobiota bacterium. Classification (GTDB taxonomy): domain Bacteria; phylum Vulcanimicrobiota; class Vulcanimicrobiia; order Vulcanimicrobiales; family Vulcanimicrobiaceae; genus JAFAHZ01. Next base: position 287,059 of record CAVVZD010000001.1, on the reverse strand, counting down.
TGCGCCGCCGCCGGTTCCCGCCGGTGCGCATTAAAGGCTCGTAGATGGCAGTAGCTTCGATTCCCCACGACGCGTACGGCGAGGTCGACCAGCTCTACGTCGAAACGCGCGAACTGCGGCTGCAGGGTTTTTTGCTGTTTCTCATTAGCGACTGCGTGCTGTTCTCGTCGTTCATCTTCGCCTATCTGTACATGCGCAACAGCGGACAGGGCTGGCCGCCGCCCGGCATTCAGCATCTTGACGTCGCCTTCGCGGCGTGGAACTCGGTGGTGCTCTTCGGTTCGGGTGCCACCATGCACTATGCGCTCGAGAACTGGAAGCACGGCAACTTCATGAAGTACATGGGGATGCTGGTTGCGACCATCATCCTCGGGGCAATGTTCCTGGGAGGCCAGGCGTACGAGTACCATCATTTGATCTACCAAGAGCACGTCTCGTGGTGGGGCAGCGGCATCTTCGGTGCCTCGTTCTTCACGCTCACGGGTATGCATGGCTTCCACGTTTTTCTGGGCGTCTGCTACCTCACGGTGCTGTTGCTCCAGTCGGCCGGCGGCGTTTATACGCGGCAGAAATTCTTCGGCATCACTGCGGGAACGCTCTACTGGCACTTCGTTGACGTGATTTGGGTCGTACTCTTTTCCATCTTCTATCTCATATAAGGGGAGCGCGATGAATCCAGCGGTGATCGAACGACTGGGTGCCGTCATCGGCGGTATCATCGTCGGCGTCGTCGCGTTTTATGCACTATGGAAAGATTGGAAGACGCCGGGGGTTGAGAATCACGTTTTTAAGATCATGTTGCTGTTGTTGGGAGTAGGCGCGGTCGTTGCATTGCTGGCTGGCCTCAACATCCTCGGCAAGTTCGGAAAGGCGTAAAGGAAGCAAAAGATGATCGTACGCGACGACGAATTCATGGATTTCAGCAAGGTTCCTGAAAGCCGCGGCGTGCCGCCCATGGTCTACTATATTGCCATCCTCGGCATCATCGGCATCTTTGCCGTCGGCGGCGCCTCGGTCATGAGCTCCGGCTGGGCGCATCACTGGCCCTCGAACACAACCCTCCGCGTCAACTTAGGAACGTACCACCACTAGTGGTGTCATCCTGAGCGAAGGCGCACTTCGACTTGCTCAGTACAAGCTCCGCGCCGAAGTCGAAGGACGACTCACAGCATTAGCATCGTGGCGCCCTTCGACGCTCAGGGTGACACGGGAACGTGCTTACAAATCTGCTTGTCGGCCGTGGCGGGTGGCGATGCCGATCGCAAGAAGCGGAAGCTCTTCGTCCGGCAGCAATCCGGTCGGCTTTCCGTCGATTCTGTGCAAACCCGCATACACGGAAAACTCAATCATCGCGGGGATCGTGAGATCGGGCAATCGGTTCTTGCCCAGCCATTCCCATTCGCACGCAACCGTCCTGTCGGGGAAAAGAGCCGCGACGTAGCCACAGGCATCGACTTCAGAATGCTCGTCCGGCTGGCGGTACCGCACGTAGCCGTCGAGTGAATAAATCGGCTTGTAAGTCTGCAAATATGCGGTGACCGGCGCCAGCAGCACGCCGATGAAGTACCCTGTAAACGCGAGGAACCCCAGGACGAAGATCCAGGCGATCTTGATGAGCGTTGCGTCGGCTGCGACGTGGTGTGCCCGCCAAACGATGCCAAGGCTGATAAACGCCATGAAAAACATGCCGAGGAGCGGTTCGATCGCAAGCGCGAAACGGCCGGTCAGACCGCGCCAAACGATGCGGCGCTCTTTTACAGACCACGGCCGCTGCGCGAGCAGTCGCGAGCGCGTGTTGAATTCGCGGCTCTTCATGCGAGGACGACCTCAGCATGCGGTGAGGCACGTTCAACGATTGCCTGCAGCTGCGCAGTCCGCGGCAGCGTGCCGATCGTATGTCCTGATCGGTTGCCAAGGCGGCTAGCGACAAAGGCATCGGCGACAAAATTTGGTGCGTGCGAAACGAGCAATGCGGCTTGCCAAAGCAGTGCCATACGCTCGGCGATAGAGCGAGCTTGCGTTTCAAGCGACTCGCGATCGCGCAGATCGCGTTCGAGCGAAGCGGCTTCTGCAGCAACGCGCGGCTCACCGAGCACCGGCGCGATGTCGGCGCGCAGCGCCTCCAGCGATTCCGGCTGTTTAGCGATGATGCGCAGCACGTCCAGCGCGTTGATATTTCCCGACCCTTCCCAGATTGAGTTCAGTGGGGCCTCGCGGTATAAGCGCGGAAGAATCGACTCTTCGACATACCCGTTCCCGCCCAAGCACTCGAGTGCTTCGCCGACAATCAGAGGCGTGCGTTTGCAGACATAGTACTTGCCGAGTGCGGTTCCAATGCGCTTGAGGGGTGCAGCATCGTCGTCGATCGTGCGCGCGATGCGCATGAAGAGCGCGGTCGCAGCTTCCGATTCGAGCGCGATATCGGCAAGCACGTTCTGCATGAGGGGGCGGTCGATCAGCGCCGAGCCGAAAGTCTTGCGGTACGAGCAGTGGTGGATGGCTTGCGAAAGCGCCGCGCGCAGCAAGCCGGCCGAGCCGATGATGCAATCGAGGCGCGTATAGTTGACCATCTCGACGATCGTCTGTATGCCACGGCCTTCCTCGCCGATCAGCCAGGCATGGGTTCCTTCTAACTCGATTTCGCTCGAGGCATTGCTGCGGTTGCCGAGCTTGTTCTTTAAGCGCTGGATGGCAAACGCATTACGGGTGCCGTCGTCGAGCACGCGTGGAACGAAGAAGCACGAGATGCCGGCAGCGGCTTGCGCCAGCATCAAGAACGCGTCGCACATCGGTGCCGAGCAAAACCATTTATGTCCGCTCAGGAGATATTCGCGACCGGGCCCTCGAGCGTGCAGCGGAACCGCGCGCGTCGTGTTTGCTCGAACGTCCGAGCCACCTTGCTTTTCGGTCATGCCCATGCCGCACAACGCAGACTCCTTGGACGCAATCGGCAGCAATCGCGGATCGTACGAGCGCTCGGCAAAGCGCGGCACCCACGTTGCGGCGGTCTGCGGTTCCAGCGAGATGGCCGGAATCGCAGAGTAGGTCATCGATATCGGACAGCCGTGTCCCGACTCAACCTGCGACCAGACGAAAAATTTCGCGGCACGACGGACGTGCGCGTAAGGAGCGTGGTCGCGCCACGGCGCGGCGTGCAAACCATGCTCGGTTGCATACCGCATCAACTGGTGCCACGCGGGATGAAAGCGGATTTCATCGATCCGATGGCCGAAGCGATCGTGCGTTCGCAGTTCGGGCGGATGCTCGTTGGCGTCGAAGCCAAGCGCTATCGTTTCCGCTCGCCCTGCCAACTCGCCCAGCGCAAGCAACTCGTTCTGCGGCGCCGCCGGCGCTTCGCGTTCGAACGCTTCTACGAGCGCGCGATCGCTGGCGTAAACGTTATGGTTTTCGAGCGGTGGCGGCTGATTGTCGACCACGTGGGTAGGCATCTGCTTGCATCATTGCTCAGGGTCTATTCAGGTCCTGTTTCCTGAGCGCTTTACCAATGACGGCAGCATCGTGGTTGACTATTATGGTGGATGCCCCAGCTGAGGATTGCATAGAGAATCCCATTTAAACGAAAGGGGTAACCCATGTCAGAAGTGTTTCGCAAACACTACTCCTACAGCGAAACGATTCCAATCATCGACACGCAAGTCGGAATGATAACCGACATCTATGAGGTAACGGGCAAGCCGGCGCCGGTCGGCCCGTACATCAAGGCTGTTTGCATGGCGAGTGCCGGCCCGATGAAATCGTTGCCGCTGGTCGTAGAACCACTGCAGAACAGCGACTCTAAAGTCGTACACCTCACGAATATCCCCGTGCCGATCTCTTGGGTTCGCACGATTGACATCTCGCTGATCTTCGATTTCGTTAACTATCGCTGGATGCCGTCGCCCGAGCCGCCTCGCGAGAACGGTTTAGTAACCTTCGACCTGAAACTGCGAGCGGCGTTCTCGCTTCTAGGAAGATCCTACACGCTACTACTCGATCATCGCCCGTGCTCGATCACGCTTGCCAAGCCGTTTCCAGTGGTGCAAGAAGCGCCGGTGGGAACGACGGCGGGATTCGAAGGGGCGCAGATGCAAGCCGGGCACCCGCCTTCGGGTCAGGCGGAATATGGAACGCTTCCGTACGGCTTTGGGCGTACCGAGGAACAGCAATTCGCCCAATCGACGATCAACGGAGGCAGCGAAACGGGCACGTTGGTGACCGACCAGCTTGCTGTCGAAGAGCGGCTGCGTCAACTCGGCACGAAGCAACTCGCGCGCACCTAGCACGTTACGTTGGTATTCGCACGGCTGCGGGGGCGGAGGGCCGCTCCCGCGGCTTCAGCGTGGCGGCGAGTATAAGCGCGACGAATGCAATCGCGCAAAATGCCAAATAGGCGTGCCGGTAGCCGGTGATCTCGCTCGCCGTCATCACGATCAAGCCGCCGGCAAGCGAACTGCCGAGAATTTGGCCGACGATAAGGCATTGACTCAATAAGCCAACCGCGGTTGCGCGATGCCGTTCGTCAGTTTCCTTCGTAACGATGTAGCGCGTCGGGGCACCCAAAAGTGCGCCAAATCCGGCTCCCGCAACAACCATGGCGAACAACGCCAACCAGAACGATTCGAAGCCGAGCGCGAAGATCGCAAGCCCGAGTTCGGTGCAAACGGCACCGGCCAAGAGAACGTCGCGGCTCCCGATGCGATCGAGCGCACGACCCGAGGCGGGAATCACCGCAACAAACGTCAGCGCGCCAACGGCTGCAACGAAACCTGCCGTCGCGTACGAGACGCCCTGTGCAGCGACAAGGACGGTCGGAATAAAAAAGAGCGATCCTTCCAAGATCCCAATAAGAATTTCGAGGGCGTACGTTTTGATCAGTTGCGGCGTCTGCAGAACGGCCAACGGTACGACCGGATACTCTGCGAGCCGTTCCCACAAGACGAATCCGCCCAGCAAGCCGACGCCCAGCACGCCGAGCACCGCACGCGTTGCGATCAATCCGTCCATGATGCAAAGCAAGGCCGTGCACAGAAGCGCCAAGCCTACGCCGTCAAGCGGCTCACGCGTGCGCGGCGCGATGGACGGGACGGTGGTGCGCGCGAGCACGAAGACCACGGCTGCGAGCGGAACGTTTGCGGCAAAGATCCATCGCCACGAAAGAAAATGCGTAACGAGCCCGCCGAACAGCGGCCCAATGACGGCCGCGAGACCCCACGTTGCCGCTACGATTCCGAGGGCTGTGCCACGCCGCTCGCTCGGCACGACGTCCCCAATGGCGGCGGTTGCCACCGGAAAGATGCCGCCTGCACCCAGCGCCTGCAGCGCGCGCGCGAACAGAAAGATGCCGTACGTTGGCGCAGCGATTGCAACCACGCTTCCCGCGGCGAAAAGGCCGACGCAACCGAGATAAACGACGCGCCGCCCATAGCGATCGGCAAGCGTGCTCGCCACGGCAATCGCCACGACGTTCACTAAGAGATAGAGCGTGAAGATCCAGGCGAGATCTCCGGTTTCCACGCTGAAGTCTCGTCCCAGCGCCGGTAATGCCGGTGAGAGAACGCTCAAGTCGAGAGCGCCTGCGAAAACGCCGAGACCGAGCGTGAAAAGCAGGCGGTTCACGAAAGAACGATGCGATCGATCACCATAACGGCGCACATCAGCGCCAGGTAGAGGAGCGAATAGCGGAAAAGCCGACGCGCGTATCGCTTTCCGTCGCGTTCGCGCCACGTCCGAATCGCGTCAAGGAGAAAGATGCCGCCAAACACGGCTGCGGCGCCGAGATAGAGTGCGCCCATCACATGGAGCGGATACAACGCCAGCGATGCGATGACGAGCACCGCGCTGTAATAGACGATTTCGCGCTTCGTGCGTTCTTCACCGTACACGTTGGGGAACATGGGAACCTTGGCTTTGGCGTAATCGAGCTCGGTCATCAACGAGAGCGACCAAAAGTGCGGCGGAGTCCAGAGGAAGATGAGGGCAAACAATCCCAGCGCGGGGCCGCCGATCGTGTGAGTAACGGCTGCCCAGCCGACTAACGGAGGCACAGCGCCTGCGGCGCCGCCGATGACGATGTTTAGCGGCGTGATCCGCTTGAGCCACATGGTGTAAATCAAGACGTAGTAGACGTTGCCCGCTAGCGCGAGCCACGCCGCCAGCGGATTGACGAGGAAGTAGAAGATCGCAAATGACAAGATGCCGGCGCTGAGCGCAAACACGGTCGCATCGCGCCGTGAGATGCGCCCTTGTGGAATCGGCCGCTGTTGCGTACGGACCATAATGCGATCGATGTCCGCATCGTAGACGCAGTTGAGCGCGCCCGCCGACGCTGCGGAGAGCGCGCCCGCCAGCAAGGTCCAAAAGATTAGGGCTACCGGCGGAAGTCCGCGTGCCGCCATCGCCATCGCCGCCGCCGTGGTTACGAGCAGCAACGCAATAATGCGCGGCTTGCTGAGCGCGTAATAGTCGGTCAGCGTGCCCAGCGCCCCATTCATGGTCGCGCAATCGCCTGTCGCGTCACCGTCAATACGCCCGCATCTCGCGCGGCAAGGCTCGTCGCGATGATGAATGCGACGAAGACGAGCGCGGCATTGACCGCATGTGCTTCCCGAAGATCGGTCGGCAACCGCAACGCGACGTTGAGCAAGCCGAGCAGCACTTGCACGCCGACAAGCCCTAAGCCGGCGCTCACCGCAGCGCGGACGCGTAGGCTCGTCGCCCGAGCCCACGTGAATGCGAACGATCCTGTCGCGCAGAGCAGCGTTGCCGCGGCCGCAAGACGATGGAACATCTGCACGTTTTGACCTTGCGAATGAACCACGACGTTACCGGCACATCCTGGTAATGACAGACACGCGAGTCCGGCGCCGCTCGAGCTGACGTATGCGCCGATGCACATCGTCACGAATGCAACGACGGACGTCGTGCTGAGGATGCCGATCAGCGCGATGGCAGCGCGGGATACGGTCGATGAAGTTGTTTGCGTCTCGTCAGAAGCCGCTGCAAAAATTGCCAACGCGGAAACCGCCGCGATAAAGGCCATGGCCGTCCCCCAATGGAGCACGACCGAGAGCGGAGCATTGGCCAGCCGCACTGTCGCCGCGCCAAGCACAACTTGGACGGCGAACAAGCCTGCAATGAGCGTAATTGCCGGCATAACGAATGGCGATCGATCGCGTTTACGCCAGGCCGAAACGAGGAGCATCACGACGAGTGGCGCGACCGCAAAGGCACACATGCGGTGCAGCCACTCAAAGAGCGTACCGTTAGAAAGCGACGGAAGTAGCCGGCCTTGGCAAAGCGGCCAGTCGGGACAGGTAAGACCTGCACCGTTGATGCGGGTCCAACTTCCCAGCACAATGGTGGTGAGGGCGACGGCATTGGTTGCCAGTGCCAGCCGCCAGACGCTCTTCATCATGATGACGCTTTGAGAGTAGCGGTAAATGACCTGTGCGGACAATGACCTTTGATGGTTGCGGCGAAGCCGGGGGCCGTGTCCTTACGAATGGCGACGGTCGCGATCCTAGCGATGGTGCTCTTGGCCGGTTGCCGAGAAGTGCGCGTGAACACGTTAGCACAGGGCACGACGATGGTTCCCGGTGGGAACCAAATTCTTGTCATCCGCGACGCAGACGACTTGACCCGGATGGGAATACATGCGCCGGTACACTTCCGCGGTGAATTCGGGGTGGTTTTGCTGATGGGCCCACATAACCGAAGCGGCTACAAGCAGATCGTGGAATCGATTCGAGCCAACGATCAGCGCGTGCGCGTCGTTGCATTCGAACAGGCACCAGCCGACGGGGGGGAGCCGTCGCCAAGCTATCGCACCTACACCCTGTGGATCGTGCCCAATAAGGTCTACCGCCGGGGGATCCGCGTTGACGTCGTCACGCCGAGCGACGCACCCATCGCTACGACGTTTCTTCCTTAAAGTATATTAAAGCTCATGGCGCGATAGGACGATACCTTCACCAGTGCTTTCACCGCGGCGAATAGGTCCGGCCCCACAGCCGATCGAGCAACTCGACGTTCGAATCGAACGGCTCGGACTCGTCTTAGAACCCAACGGCGATCCGAGCGAAGCCGGCGGTATCCTCAACCCCGCCGCGGCCCGCGCCCCCGGCGGCGAACTGTTACTCTATCCGCGGTGCGTGGCACTGGGCAATATTTCGCGCGTCGGGATCGTGCTCACGCGCAGCGTTGACGTCGGCTTTGAAACGGAGCGGCTTGGATTCGCGCTGGAGCCAACGGCTGAATACGAACTGCGTCCAAATCCTGGTTATGGGTGCGAGGATCCGCGCGCGACCTACGTCTCGGCGCTCAAATCGTATGTCATGGCGTACACTGCGTTCGGCCCTTTGGGTCCGCGCGTTGCGGTCGCGGTTTCGCAAGACGCGTACCACTGGGAACGCGTCGGGCTGCTTCGTTTTGAAGGCGGCGGAATGGCGGTCGGCGACGACAAAGACGCAGCCTTCTTCCCCGAACCGGTCATCTCGCCGGCGGGCGTACAGAGCTTAGCGTTCTACCATCGGCCGATGCTGCATCTGTCCACCGTCGACGGTCGTGCGGCGATACCACTGATCGAACGTATGCCGTTTGAAGATCGCGAATCGATTCGCATCGGCTACATTGCGCTCGAACCGGTGTTGAAGGATCGATCGAATCTGCTGACGGTGAGCGAAAGCATTCAAGTGCTCTGCCCCGACGGTCGGTGGGGATCGATCAAAATCGGAGCCGGGACGCCGCCCGTGCACATCGCGGAAGGGTGGATGTCGATCTTTCATGGCGTTGACTCGATTACGAGCCCTCAAGGCAAACCCGCGCTCAGCTACAGCAGCGGCATCGTTATTCACGATCTCGAACGTCCCGACCGTATCCTCTATCGCTCTCCGACTCCCATTTTCGAGCCTCTCGACGAGCGCGAACGGGTCGGCGTCGTTGACAACGTCGTCTTCCCGACGGGGATCGACGTACGCGCCGACTTAGGACAGCGCGTCTTCGACATCTATTATGGGATGGGAGATTACTCGGTCGGGGCGGCGCGACTCTGGCTCGGCTAACAATGCTTGCTTAAGTACCTATTGATGTCGACGGTGATCGTCCTCGCGGTGGCGGTAGTCGTGGCGGGCTGGACGAACCGGGATCTCATTCGCATCAAAATTGCTTCCGTGTACGCTCCCGTTCCGCCCAAGCCGGCTCCACCTGCGAATCCAATCCAAACGAGCAATGCGGTGCCGCTTCGCGGCGATGCGCCGTGGGCGCTCTCAGCACTTCCGGAATGCTTAACGCAGTTATCCGAAACGACGGGACCGCCGGCGTACGTGCTGCGACATTTGCCGGCCGGTTCGGTCGCCGTGGCACCACCCGACACGCTTGCCTACGGCAATTGCACGATCTCGGTGGTCGGTGACCAAGCCTTCGTGCGGCGCGGACACGATCTGTTTCGCATTCCACCCGTCGTGCATTTCTATCGTACCGGTGCCACCCTTTCGCTGCTGCACGTCGGATCGGGCGGAATGGAACTTCGCGTTTACGAACCAGTAGAGAAGTGACCCTCGAAGAAGAAATTGCACGGCGCCGTACCTTTGCGATCATCTCGCACCCCGACGCCGGCAAAACGACGTTAACCGAAAAGCTGCTGCTCTACGGCGGTGCGATCCACGTCGCGGGGCAAGTATCGGCGCGTCGTCGCCAACGCCAAGCAACGAGTGACTGGATGGCGCTCGAGCGGGAGCGCGGCATATCCATTACCTCGACTGTCTTGCAATTCCCGTATCAAGGTCACGTCGTCAATTTACTCGATACGCCCGGACACCAAGATTTCGGCGAAGACACCTATCGTACGCTGCTCGCCGCCGACAGCGCGGTCATGCTCATCGACGCAGCCAAAGGCGTCGAACCGCAAACGAAAAAACTCTTCGCGATCTGCCGGGAGCGTGGCATTCCGCTCTTCACCTTCATGAACAAGCTCGATCGACCGAGTCGCGATCCGCTCGAGTTGCTTGACGAGCTCGAAACGGTGTTAGGCATCGGCGCCTACCCGATGAACTGGCCGCTGGGAAATGGCGAGCAGTTCCACGGCGTCTACGATCGGCAAACGCACGCCGTGCATCTGTTTGAGCGCTCGGCCCACGGCGCGGCCCGCGCAACGCTGCAGGTCACGGACATTCGCGATGAGCAGCTGCGCTCGCTCGTCGACGAACACACCTACGAACAATTCCGGGAAGGAATCGAGCTGCTCGAGGGAGCGGGCGAAGCGTTCGACGCAGCCGCGATGCTGCGCGGTTCGATTACACCGGTTTTCTTCGGCAGCGCGGTGACGAATTTCGGCGTGCAGCTTTTTCTCGACAGCTTCGTGGACATGGCTCCGCCGCCGGTCGCGCGATCGGCCGTCGTACCGGCGGATACCGAGTTCACCGGCTTCGTTTTTAAGATCCAAGCCAATATGGATCCGCGCCACCGCGATCGCGTCGCGTTCGTTCGCGTTTGCTCCGGAAAGTTCGAGCGTGACATGACCGTCCGCAACGGCCGCACCGGAAATCTCGTGCGCCTGTCACGCGCGATGCGGCTCTTTGCCGACGAGCGCGAGTCCCTCGACGTCGCTTACGCCGGCGACGTGGTCGGCATGGCGAACCCGGGCGTTTTCGCGATCGGCGACGCGTTGTTCGACGGCGCGCCGGTTGAGTTCGCGCCGATTCCCGCCTTCGCTCCAGAGCACTTTGCCTCCGTGCGCGGTGTCGACACGTCGAGCTACAAGTCGTTCGGCAAGGGCGTTGCGCAACTGCGCGAGGAGGGAGCGGTGCAAGTCTTCTATCCGTGGGGGTCAACGCGAAACGAGCCGATCTTCGCCGTCGTCGGCCAGTTGCAGTTTGAGGTGGCGAAATACCGGCTCGAATCCGAATACAACGTGAAGACCGCCTTTACGACGCTGCCGTTTTCCATCGTGCGCCACGTTCAGGGCGACCGCGAGCATCTCTCACGTGCGCAGCTGCCCTCAAATGCCAAGCTGGTGGAAGACTGGGGTGGTCGTCCGGTCGCACTCTTCGAAAGCGAATGGAGCGTGCGATTGGCGCGCGAATGGAATCCTCAGTTGAGCTTTACGCCTTTTTCAGCCGATGCCTCAACCGAAGCGCTCGCATCGTGAATCGTCGCATCGTACTAGCATTGGCGTGCGCGTCCATTCTCGTCGCCTGTTCGTTTCAAAACAGATACGAGCGCGAAGCGGATCGGATCACGCATGCGGTGCTCGATAACAATTTAGGCCCGGTGCAAGATGACCTCGCTAAAGGCGTCACGGTCTCGCGCATGCAAGTAGCGCAGTGGTCGGACGAGCTCAACGCGCAGGGAAAGTTGCTTTCGCTAAAGGAAACGACGGCGAACTGCGAGCCGGGCTGGCATTGTTTTGACGTCAAATTCGCAAAGCACGATTATATCGAAGACATGCGCTTTGACGAAAACGGAAAGGTCTCCGATTGGCGGTTCCACATGGCGCCGACGAACGCGCAGTAGCAGTTCCTGGCGTTAGCTTCGACGACGTGCTCGCCGCGGCCGGGCGGCTGCGGGGCATCGTCCACCGGACGCCGGTGATCACTTCCGCGACCCTCGATGCGCGTAGCGGTGCGAAGCTCTTTCTCAAATGTGAGAATTTGCAGCGCATGGGCGCGTTTAAGTTCCGCGGGGCCTACAATCTGCTATCGCAACTGGACGATACACAAAAAAAAGCCGGCGTGGTGGCGTTTTCGAGCGGAAACCACGCGCAAGGTGTCGCCTTAGCCGCGCGGCTGCTCGGCATTCGCGCGACGATCGTCATGCCGTCGGATGCACCTCCGGTTAAACTCGACGCCACACGCGAGTATGGCGCCGAGGTCGTGCTCTACGAACGAGCGACCTCACACCGGGAAGAGATTGCTGCGGGCATTGCGGCCGAGCGAGGAGCGACGATCGTTCCGCCGTTCGACGATCCGCGCATCGTTGCCGGTGCCGGAACCGCAGCGCTCGAGTTGTTGGAAGACGCCGGTCCGCTCGACGCAGTCGTCGTCCCTGTTGGAGGCGGCGGTTTGCTGAGCGGCACGGCCATTGCTGCGCACGGGATTGACGCATCGATTGCCATCTACGGCGTCGAGCCCGCCGCCGGTGACGATTTCGGGCAATCGCTTGCGCGCGGCGAACGCGTTACAATTGCGGTTCCAAAGACAATCGCCGACGGATTGCAAACGACGGCGCCCGGCGTGCTGACCTTTGCCATTGCACGCGAACACGTCAGCGCGATCGTCACCGTCAGCGACGACGAGCTGCGCGACGCCGTACAGTTTGCCTTCGAACGGCTCAAGCTCGTCGTCGAGCCGAGTGGTGCTGCACCAATTGCCGCATTGCTTGCGCGGCGAATCCGCGGCCTGGAAGGCAAACGCGTCGGCGCGATCCTGAGCGGCGGGAACGCTCCCTATCGGCCGAGCGTGTAAAACTCCGGATTCGGCCGCATATCCATGAGGCCGGCCATGCGGTTCGAAAAGCCAAAGAACGCCGCGATCGCGGCAATGTCCCAAATGTCGTCGTCGGAGAAGCCCGCCGTCTTGAGCGCCTCGATCTCGTCGTCGGTGGCAGCGAAGCCGCGCTCGTTCACACGTGAGGCAAATGCGAGCATGGTTCGCCACCGCGGCGTCAGGTCGGCGGTTCGCCAGTTGTTCGCGATTTGTTCGGCAAGAATTGGATCTTTGCCGAGAATGCGTAGGGCAGCACCATGCGCCGTCATGCAGTATTGACACGCGTTCTCGGCTGAAACCGCAACGACGATCGCCTCGCGTTCGGCTCGGCTCAATCCGCTTGCGCCTTTCATTAACACGTCGTGGTAGTTCATGAAGGCGCGGAAATGCTCGGGCCGACTTGCGTAGGCGCGAAAGACGTTGGGAACAAAGCCGAGCTTCTTGCGATTCGCTTCGTAGATCTCGCGAATATCGTCGGGGAGCTCGCTCTCGGCGGGCTCCCCGAAGCGTGAAGCCGGTGACGATCGTGACACGTTAGCGTTGGTTTTCTGCTGCGGCCAGGCGTTCTTCCAACGTGTTGGTCGCCGCGATTTGTTGCGAGGTAGGAGCAACGTCTGCTCCGTCGATTGTTTGGAGCAGAAACGACATTGCGTTGTTGAGATCGACGAAGGCGTCGGCACGGTCCACATGTCGTGCAGCCCTGGCAGCCGACGCGTCGGCAAAGGCGCGGTTCATGAGCGCAGCAAGACGATGCGAGATGGTGTACTGTGCTCGCAGGGCTTCGGCCGAAACGTGCACCCGCGGATCGAGGATCACCAGAACGGACTGCTGCGAAGCGTGGCCGTCAACGTCGAGGCGCACGGTGTAGCGACCTGGCAGGACGAGTACGCCGCGCGGCGTTCGCGGTGTTTGGCCGGCGACGGCGCCCATCGAGAGATCCGGCGCGCTCGCGTGCGGCGGCGCTTCACGTAACGTCCAGACGAAACGGTGCATGCCGGCTTCGGTCTCCGGCCGCCGGAACGGGCGTTCCCAGAACGCCGCCTTGTCTAAGTCGGCAATTGGTTGCGGCGCCAGGTCGTCGCTTGCAAATCTGCGTACGACTCGTCCGTTCGAATCCTCGATTGAGATCGCAACGTGCGCGGCCGGCTGCGCTAAGGCGTAGTCCAAAATGGCGCCATCCGGCGGGTTCTGCCCGCTGGGCTCTTCGGGCGGCAGCGGCGTGTCCGTGTTGGTATTCCAATGGACGCGGTACGCCGGCGCCGGCGCAAAGAGATGCGTTTCCGTTGCGTTTGTCGCATAGAGGGTAGGCGTGCGAGCGAGCTCGCGCAACGGCTCGACGTCGTCGAGGATCCAAAACCCGCGACCGTGCGTGCCGATGACGAGATCCGTGTCGTGCACGATGACGTCGCGCACCGAGGTGTGCGGCAGATTGAGCTGAAGCGACTGCCAATTCGCACCGCTGTCGAATGACACCTCAACGCCGTTCTCGGTCGCGGCATAGAGCAATCGCGGTTCGAGCGGATCTTGCCGCACGGCATTCACCGGATGATTTGGCAGCCCATTGACGAGGAGTTGCCAATGCGATCCGCCGTCGCGCGTGACGTAGACATACGGATGCAAGTCGTCCAGCCGAAAACGGTTGACGGCGACGAATGCGGTGTCGTCGTTAAAACGCGAAGCGTCGATTTGCGCGATTTTGCTCCATGGCGTGAGTGCAGGCGGCGTGACGTTCTTCCAATGTGTGCCGCCGTTACGCGTGATCCAGACGAGCCCATCGTCGGTGCCGGCCCACATCGTGCCCGCACGCCGGTACGACGGCGCAAGCGCATACACGACGCCCCGATGTTTTCCGCCCGCAGGATCGTCGCTCTCGAACGCTTTGATGACGCCAGGAACCGCAGGCTCGCGCCGCGTGAGGTCGGGACTGATCGCACGCCAATGCTGGCCGCCGTCCTCGGTAGCGAAGATAACGTTCGCCCCCGAGTACAGCCGGTGTTTGTCGAAATGGTCGAAGATCAGCGGCTCGGTGCGCACTTGGCGAAATCGTTTCGACGGCAGCGCTACCGGATTGACCTCTTGCGTCTGGCCCGTTCGCTCGTTGAACCTCTCGACCTTCGCCCCGAAGAAAATACCCGGGTGCAGCGGGTCTTCGACGACGTACCCGTACTCAAACGCGCCAACGGGAAACCAATCACGCTCGGTAATTTCGCCCCAGTTGCCGCGGCTGCGCACGCAGGCCGAGCCGCTTTCCTGCTGTCCGCTGCAGACGAGATAGGGAAAGCCATCGTCGGCGAACGCGTGATACATCTGCGCCGTCGGCTGGTTGTACCAGGAGCTCCACGTGCGCCCATGATTGAATGAGATGGTTGCGCCTTGATCGCTGCCGAGCAAAATGACGTTCGGGTCGTTGGGGTTGATCCAGATGCTGTGGTAGTCGTCGCCGCCGGGCGCGCCTTTAATCGCGACGAACGTCCGGCCTCCGTCGGTCGAGCGGTACGTTGAGGTATTTGTTAGGTAGACGGTGTAGGCGTCCCGCGGATCGACCGCAATCGAAATGAGATCGTCGCCACGCTGCGCGATGTTTGCCGCATCGCTGAGCTTCGTGAAGTGCGCTCCGGCGTCGTCGCTGCGATAGACCGCTCCCGAATCGCTGCCCTTTTGCTCGCTGTCCGCGTAGACGTACACGGTGCGTGAGTCGCTCGGCGCGGGAGCGACTTCCGTTCGCCCGATGCGCTGTGGCAAGCCTTGCGTAAGCTGTGTCCACGTCGAGCCGCCGTCGGTTGATTTGAAAAGCCCGCTCCCCGCGATTTCAAACGACGCGCCGATCTCCCAGGGCGCTTGGCGTGCCGCCCACAACGTCGCGTACACGATATTGGAATCGTGCGGATTGATGGCGACCGCGAAGCCGCCGGCGTTCTCATTTTCATACAGGACGCGTTGCCAAGTGGCGCCGCCGTCGCTCGAGCGATAGATTCCGCGCTCGTCGTTCGGGCCGTACGGATGGCCGAGCGCGGCGACGAAGAGGCGATCCGCATTGCGTGGATCGACGGCGATGCCGGCGATTTGCTGTCCGTCATGCAATCCAAGATTCGTCCACGTCGAACCGCCATCGGTCGACTTGTAGATGCCGTCTCCGACCGCTAAGTCGGGCCGCTGCAATCCCTCGCCACTTCCGGCATAGATGACCTTCGGATTGCTTGGTGCGATCGCGAGCGCGCCGATCGAGCCGGTCGGCTCGCTGTCGAAGATTGGATCCCACGTGCGTCCGGCGTCGTCGCTCTTCCAGATTCCGCCATTGACCGCAGCAATGTAGAAGAGAAATGGATCGCTCGCAACACCGCTGACGGCAACGGTGCGACCCGCTCGCATCGGCCCGATGTTCCGCCACCGCATCGATTGATAAAGCGAGACCGCGACGGTTTGTGCTCGCGCGGGGCTCGGCATGAACGTAGAGACGACTCCGAGGAGCAGAAATGACGCGATGAAACGACGCGACAACGCGAGACCTCCCTTAGGTTCGCTTAGCGTACGACACACCTCCGCCGCCTTCCGCTAACCGTGACATTCCGTTTGTAACGCGTCGCTGTCGTGCTATAACCTCCGACCGTTTCTGCGGCCGTTGCGGCGGCGATGCTTCGGCTGGAAAGCGGGGCCGATTTTCCAATTGACGTTGCGCGGCAGTGAGTCGTCGACGTCGTCGCAACCGATCGGCGAGAACTCGCGACAATCGCCTGGACGCGCCTCGTAGATGCCGCAGTAGTACTTTCCGCTGCGCGATCCCATGAGGAAAACGCATTTGTCGGCGACGTCATCGGTGACCTTGCGCAGCCAGCCCACGGTATAACCGTCGGCGGAGGGGCGTTCCACCACGTACTCGCGCATGACGTCGTTGTAGGTCATGCCAAGATGATCGGCAATGCGCTGCACGTCAGCTTTACTCACGAACGGCTCGTAGCCGCTACAGCATTCGGCGCATCCCGGCGGACAGGTGAGATTTTGCGGAAGCTCCTTGAGGCGTTTGCGGGACAAGTCGATGACGCGAGCGACGGCTTTGACGAACTCGGGATTGTCGTTGTACTTATACACCCATTCCCGGTGACGAATCTCCGTCGTGTTGTAATAGCGCTCGACTTTTTCGTCAAACTCGATCGTGATATGCTCTTCGTCAATCTCGATCTTGTTGACGTGCTCGAGCGGGCGGCTGTCCAACAACTCGGGATGGGTCGGCTGTCCCGTTTGCTTCGTGAAGCTGCGAAGGTTGATGAGGTCAATGGTCTCCATGGCATTGTTGTTTTAACGACGGGCTAACGGGGTCCCGCGCGCGCTTCCATTGAAAAGGGAAGACCATGCGAACGGCTATCGGCGTCGACCTCGGCGGCTCTCACGTGACGGCGGCGGTCGTCACCGACGATGGGGCCATCCTCGGGCAGCACGAAATCGATCTCGACGACCTACGGTTTGAAGCGGTCATCACGGCGCTGTCCGACACCATCGGCGCAGCCGTCAAAGACGCAGGCGACGGGGTTGTCGGAATCGGCATTGGTTCTCCCGGCAACATCGACGCGAAAACCGGCGCCGTACTCTATAGCCCAAACTTCGCCTGGACCAACGTGCCGCTCGGCGAAACGGTTCGCCGAAAATTCAATCTGCCGGTGTTCGTCGGCAACGACGCGCGTTGCGCGACGCTCGGTGAATACAAGCAGGGCAGTGGAAAAGGTACGAGAGATTTCGTGCTCCTTACCCTCGGAACCGGAATTGGCGGTGGGATCGTCGCCGGCGGTGAGCTGCTTCTCGGGCAAAGCTGGGGAGCGGGCGAAATCGGCCATCATCAAATCCGCCCGACCGACGGCTTTATCTGTTCTTGCGGCAAGACCGGATGTTTCGAGGCCCAAGCATCGGGCACGGGACTGATCCGCCACGCCTATGCCCTAGCGCCGTCGTTTCCGCGCAGCAAGCTGCTCGACATCGATCGCGATAAGCTCGGCTCGAAGCGAATTCGGAAAGCCGCGCAAGCCGGAGACGCGCATGCGATCGCGGCGTGGAAGAACTATACTGCCGATCTCGCCGTTGGCTTGGCAAACGTTATCGCATTCGTCAATCCGCAGGTGATTGCGCTGGGCGGTGGTGTTTCCAGCGCCGGCGATTTCATCCTCGACGCGGTGCGCGCTCCGGTCGACGTGCTGACGACGATGGTGCCGAAAGGAACGACCGAGATCGTCGTCGCGCAACTCGGCAACGACGCCGGTCAGGTCGGGGCGGCTACGATGGCCTTCCGCGGTGGATTAACCGCGTCCGATGCCGTCGCGGCGTAAGCTCGCGCTCGTTACCGGCGCGTCCGGCGGTCTTGGCCACGAGTTCGCGCAGCTGCTGGCCAAAGATGGCTACGATCTCGCGCTCGTCGCCCGCTCGCAAGACAAGCTCGTCGAGATCGCTGCCGAACTGCAACGCGACCATTCCATCGATGCGACCCCGGTTGCGCTCGACTTGGCACAACCCGGCGCGGCCGACGCGCTAGCGTCGCGCATTCCGCAGTGCGACGTGCTTATCAATAACGCCGGCTTCGGCACGAGCGGTCGCTTCGAGCAAATCGATGAAGAATGCATCCAGCAAGAAGTTGTACTTAACGTCTTAACGTTGACACGCGTGACCCGTAAGTATTTGCCGGGCATGCTCGAGCGTGGCGACGGAAGAATCCTCAACCTCGCCTCAACCGCCGGTTTCCTTCCTGGACCGTTCATGGCGGTGTACTACGCGAGTAAAGCCTATGTTATCTCATTTTCGCAGGCGGTCGCAGAAGAGGTGCGCGGCCGCGGCGTCACCGTGACCTGCTTCTGTCCGGGCGCAACCCAGACCGGATTTGCGAAACGTGCCGGTACGAGCGATACGCTCCTTCATCGCTTGCCGGTGGCGAACGCGGCGGCGATGGCAAAGGCGGGCTATCGCGGCATGCAGCGCGGAAAACTCGTCGTTGTGCCAGGGCCGGCGTTCAATTGGTTCGTCGAAGCATCGGCGCGCATTACGCCTCGCCGCATGTTGCTCTGGTTTTCGCGAAAGGCAGTAGAAGTAGAGGGGAAATGACGATTCGCACAACGCTGGCTGCATTCTCCTTACTTGCCATCGCGGGCGGCGCCATGGCTGCAGCGCCGCCGAACGACCCGATTCACAAGATTCGGCACATCGTCATCATCATGCAAGAGAACCGGTCATTCGATCAATATTTCGGCACGTATCCCGGCGCCGACGGCATTCCAATGAGTGGAGGTCACCCGACGATTTGCGTACCGCTTCCGAATTCTGCGACGTGCATTCGTCCGTACCACGACGGGAACGACCGCAATAGCGGCGGCCCGCATAACAGCGTTGCGGCCAGAACCGATATCGCCAACGGCCGGATGGACGGCTTCCTGCAAGCGTTAACGGCCACGCGCAGGCGCTGCCGCACCCTCGGCGATCCCGCTTGCGCGACCGACGTCGAACGCAGCGACGTCATGAGCTATCACGACGAACGCGAGCTTCCGAATTACTGGCGTTACGCGCGCGACTACGTACTCCAGGATCATCTCTTCGAACCGGTTGCGTCGTGGAGTTTGCCTCAGCACCTCTTCATGGTCTCGGAGTGGTCGGCGCAGTGCCCGGTGCTGCGCGATCCGATGAGTTGCGTCAACGAGCCCGAGCATCCTGACTACCCGTTGGATTTTCGTCCCAAGGTGGCGCGCGTACATCCACCCGGCCGGCCCGACTATGCGTGGACGGATCTGACGTACTTGCTGCATCGCAAGGGCGTGAGCTGGGGCTATTACGTCATGAGCGGAACCGAACCGGACTGCGCGCACGACGAAGAATCGTGCGCAGCCGTGCCGCAAGCCGCCAAGACCCTCGGCATATGGAACGTCCTTCCCGGGTTCGACACGGTGAAGCAAGACGGTGAGCTTGCGAACGTGCGCGATCTGCGTGATTTTTATCGTGCCGCTGCGAGCGGCTCGCTCCCAAGCGTCGTTTGGATCGCGCCGGCGCACAAGTATAGCGAACACCCGCCGGCGTTGGTCAGCGCTGGGCAGAGCTACGTCACCGGTCTCATCAACGCGATCATGCGCAGCCCCGATTGGGAGAGCACCGCTATTTTCGTGAGCTGGGATGATTGGGGCGGCTTTTACGATCACGTTCGGCCGCCGGTTGTCGACGGTAACGGCTACGGCATTCGCGTCCCCGGTCTCGTGATTAGCCCATACGCGCGCCGAGGATACATCGATCATCAGACCCTCAGTCATGACGCCTACGTCAAGTTCATCGAAGACGTTTTTCTCGGCAGCGAGCGCATCGATCCGCGAACGGACGGCCGTCCGGATCCACGGCCTGACGTACGCGAAGACGAAGCGATCGTCGGCGACTTACGCGCCGACTTCGATTTTACTCAGGCGCCACGCGTGCCGGAGCTTCTACCCGGCGGCACGGTTTGGAACGGTCAAGAGGCGCTGTAGCGGCAGCTCTTCACGGACCGTTCCGGTATTGGCAACCTGGGCGATCAGCGCGGCAATCCGCCGCGAGCTTTGACGCGGGGCAATCATCTCCTGATTGTGCCGGATTGCAGCGAGCCGCTCCGGTGCACGAATAAGCCCGCGCACGGCATTGACGACCTTGGACGCACCATGAAGGGCCACGACCCCAACGCCGTTGTCGCGCACGAAGTCGACGTTGCCGCGTTCTTGCCCCGGAATAAAGTCGTAGACAACGACGGGAAGCTGCGCCGCGTTGGCTTCGGCCAGCGTTCCCGGACCGGCTTTGGTGACGAGGAGATCGACGGCACGGAAATATTCAGGAACTTTGTCGGTAAATCCGAGCACCTGCATTGGCGTCGGCAGCGTTCGCGACATTTCGGAGAGTTTCTGCGCAAGATGCTCGTTGCGCCCACAGACGACGACGAGATAGATCGGCAGCCGTGCACGCGCAAGCGCCAGCGCGGTCGAGAGAAGCTTGCCGCCGCCCTCGCCCCCTGCCATCAACATCACGATGAGGCGGTCGGCGGGCAGCCCGAGAGAGCTGCGCAACTCTTCCTTCGAGCCGGTAACGTCGTCAAACTTTGGATGGATCGGATGGCCCAACAAACGCAGCCGCGACGGACGCACGCCGCGTGAGAGCGCGCGCTGATAGACCTCGCGCGCGGGAACGGCGACCGCGTCGGCTTCAGCAACGAGCCACGATTCGTGGACTTTGCCGAGATCGGTGATGACCGTCACGACCGGAACGTGCCGCATCTGTGCGTCGGCGCGGGCGCGCAGCGCCGCGTGGTTGAGCAGGGGGTGCACCGAGACGATGACGTCGGGCTGATACTTGATGAAGAGGTCGCGCAGACGCTCGCGATAGAGCGGCTCGCAGAACCGAACGAGGGCCTTATACCGCCGCCGGCCATTGGTCGCGTGATAGAGCGCTCCATACACCGGGGGCGCGTACCGCAGCGCCATGCTGTAGCCGAGACTGAGTTGGGTGAGGGGAAACGAACAATGTGCCGCCACATCCTCGACGCGATGTTCGAACGGATAGGGCGTTACGATCTCATCCAGGGCTGCGGTGATCGCATTGGCAGCACTGCGATGACCCCCGCCGGTATCGGAGATGAGAAAGAGTGCCCGTTTGGCCATCGGTGTTCCCGTTAGGCTTGTACTGCCGCCCTCCTGGTCGAGCGGCCCAAAAGGGACAGTCCCCCGCAGCGGAGCCTTCACAGGAACCCCGCGCCGCCATCGCCGACCAGCATGACCCAATGATTCCCTGGCGAGGCGCGCGACTCACCATAAGCCTGTCGATCGCGCTGGGGTGCGGATGCACGCCTCTCACGTTCCACGCGCGCGAGGGGTTCGTCGCGCCGGCGCAGGTGCAACGCGCGCGCAACATCGCGTTAAGCTGGCCCTCGCCCTCATATATCGATGCGCTGAAGGGCGCAATGCTCCTTCGCGACGGCGCTCCGGTGGCTGCGCCGGAGCTCGCCATCACTCGAGCCGTTTTGCATACCAATTCGCGGATTACGCCATCGCTTGCGCTGCTGCTCGCGGTCGTCACGACACAAGACGCGCGCGCACAAGGATTGCCGCCTGAGTTCTTAGCGGCGACGCTGTTGCAAGAGTCCGCATACGACGTGCAAGCGCTTTCGTCTGCGGGTGCCATCGGCATCGCGCAATTCATTCCCGAAACAGCGAGCGAGGTCGGCATCGATCCATACGATCCGCTTGATGCCATCGGCGGAGCGGCTACATTACTCGGGCAATATGTAAATCAGTACCGGACCGCGTACGATGACCCGTACTCGACCGCGCTGGCGGCGTACAATGCAGGCCCCGTGGCCGTCGAGCGCTACGGCGGTGTTCCACCGTACCACGAAACCAAAGAATACATAAATTTGATCTTCGATCGCTGGGCCGCGATCGCGTCGTACGAGCGTCCCCCCGAATCTAGGATGACAAATTAACGTGAGAAAAGAAGGGCGCCCGACGGAGGTATGATGAGGATAGTAAACGCCTCGCGGCTGCGTGTTGTCGCGATTGCATACGCGATTCTCCTGGCGGGTTGCGGCCTAACGAGCAGTCCGGCCGACGGTCTCACGTTTACGCCGCCAAACGGATGGCGCGCATCGCCAGGCATCATGGGGTTCATGCAATTTTGGAGAGCGCCGTCCAACAGCGACGAAGTGATAATGCTCTTCCGGTCGCCCAAGAAACTCGATCCAGATCAGGTCATCACGAGCGCGAAGTTAAAAGATACGCGCATTCAGCGGCAGCAGCCGATCAAGATTTGCCACAACCAACCCGCGATCTACTTTTACGGTCAAGGGACATCATCGTCGAACAATCAATCGCAGAAAGAAGCCGACATGCGTATGGTCATGACCAACGTCAACGGCACGACCTATTTCGCAATGTACATTTATCCAGTTTCGACGGTGCCGAACGGCGAGGCCGTCGCAGCGATCCACGAGCTCTGCGCAAAACCTTCGGCTACCTAAGAGTTGAGCGTTAGAGCAAGCTGGTTGCGCCAACTCGTTGCGCGGCAGCCATTGGGCTGGACGGCGTCGGAATCCGCGGGACCGACTTTGCGCCGCGTCCTAGGCTGGCCGGCGCTTACCGCGATCGGCCTAGGAACGATGCTCGGGGGAATCTTTCCGACGATTGGTGCCGGCGCACATGCAGCGGGGCCCGGCGTCATTCTCGCCTACGTGCTGTCGGGTTTGGTCAGCATTTGCGTCGCGCTATGTTACGCGGAGTTTGCATCGATGGTCCCGGTCGCGGGAAGCGCGTACACGTACGCCTACGCGACAATGGGCGAACTGGTGGCTTGGGTCATTGGGTGGGACCTCATTTTAGAATACGGTCTTTCGCTCGCGCCGACTGCCTCATCGCTGTCCGACTATTTCCAGCACATGCTGGGCAACGTAGGGTTTACGTTTCCGGCCTGGGCGCAAACCGCCCACGTCGTTGCCGGGCATCCACAGATTGACGTCCCAGCCGCCGTCGTCACGTTGCTGATCACGGCGCTCGTTACGATCGGCATTCGCGAATCGGCTAGCGTCAACGGCATCCTCGTCGTCCTACAGATTGCTTCAATGCTCGTTTTCGTCGCGGTCGTTGCGCACGCGATTCATCCGGCAAACCTCCACCCGTTCGCACCCTTTGGTTATCACGGAATTTTGATGAGCACGGCGCTCGTCTTCTTTGCCTACATCGGCTTCGACACCGTCACGGTTGCATCCGAAGAATCAAAGCGTCCCGAGCGCGACGTTCCAATCGGAATCGTGCTCGCACTCGTCATCGGCGGTTTTCTCTATGTCGCGCTGACGCTCTGCACGGTCGGCGTCATGCGCTACGACCGGCTTTCCGAGGGCGCGGCGATGCTCGATGCACTGGGATCGGTGACGAAGAATCACGCGCTGTATTGGATTGTCGCCTTCGGGGGCATTGCTGGCAATACGACCGTCATGCTGACGTCATTGCTCGGGCAAGTGCGGATCTTCTACGTGATGGCGAGAGATCGAATGTTGCCGCCCGGCGTGGCGCGCATTCACCACGTGTTTCGAACGCCCGCCCGCATGACCGTGATTACCGGCCTCATCGTGGCAGTCTTCGCGGCCGTCTTTCCCTTGACCGATCTGCTAACGCTCGTGAATATTGGAACACTCGCCGCTTTTGCGATCGTCTGTGCCGGTGTGCTCGTCTTGCGCATCATCAATCCAACCGCGCAACGGCCATTCCGAGCTCCGTGGCTGCCGTTTTTCTCGATCGCCGGGGCGGCTGTGTGCCTCTACCTGATCACGGGCCTACAAGTCGCTACCTGGATACGCTACGGCATCTGGTTCCTGGTGGGCGTCTGCGTCTACGCTCTGTACGGTTTCAGGAATTCACGCTTAAAGGTCAGCCTACCGGATCCTTAACGGATTCCGGCATGAAACTTCTGCCCTAGATTGGGTATTGTTGTGGAGATGCGTCCCGTCGGAACCGCGGTCGGCGACCGTTTCGAGCTCATCGAGGTTCCCCGCGCGGCGGGGGCGCCTTCGTTTGCCCAGGACGTCTCGGCAGGGCTGAACGCGAGCCCGAAGCTTCTGCCGGCAAAGTACCACTACGACGACGTCGGGTCTGCGCTCTTTGACGCGATCACGTTTTTGCCCGAGTATTACCTCACGCGGGCTGAAACCGAGATTTTGCGCGAATGGGGCTGGCAAATCGTGCGCGTCCTCGACTCGCCGATTGATTTTCTCGAACTCGGTAGCGGCAGCGCGATCAAGACGCGGCTGCTCATCCATGATGCGCTGCGCGTTCAGGGTCGTCTACGCTACAGCCCGATCGACATCTCAACCGAAGCCTTGCGCAACGCGTCGGCGTCTTTGGTGGAAGCGTATCCCGGCCTATCGATCCGTGCGTACGCAGGCGATTACTTCGACGTACTGCGCTCGAAAGCGCTCTCATTCGACCGGCGCGTGCTCGCGATGTTTATGGGATCGAATATCGGCAACTACGAACCGGACGAAGCGAAAAGCATCCTCACGCTCGTTGGTGATGCATTACGCCCGGGTGATGGCTTGTTACTGGGCGCCGATTTGAAGAAGGACCGCGCGACGCTGGAACGGGCGTACGACGATCCCGTTGGAATCACCGCCGCGTTTAACCGCAACGTCTTAGCGCGCATCAATCGTGAGCTCGACGCGGACTTCGATTTGCGCAACTTCCAACATCGCGCCGTCTACGACGAAGCGCGAGGCAGTGTCGATTCGTACCTGGAAGCCCAACGGCCGGCCGTCACGCAATTGCGCCGGCTGGGCATGCGCGTACCATTTTCCGCCGGCGAGCGCATCCACACGGAGTCAGCCTATAAGTTTGCCGAGAAGGATATCAGCAACCTCGCCGCGACCGCTGGATTCACTTTAAAGGCAACGTGGCACGATCGCGCGCGCCTGTTCAGCGTCAACCTGCTCGTCAAGAACTGAAGCCGGGGCCGGAGCTCGTCCCGGCCGGCCCCAACGCGGCGACCGTTCACGTTGACGGACGCTGCGTCGCGCTGACCAATCTTAATAAGATTTTTTTTCCGAAGCTTGCGCTGACCAAAGGCGACTTGATGCGCTACTACGCACGCATCGCACCGGCGCTGCTTCCGCACGTGGCCGGCAAGGCCATGGTCATGAAGCGCTATCCCAATGGCGCAACCGGCGATTTCTTCTTTATGAAGCGTGCTCCGTCGCCGCGGCCACAATGGATTCGGACCTGCGCGATCGAGCATAGCTCTGGCAACGTGATCAACTTTCCGGTCATCGACGACGTATCGTCTTTGCTGTGGCTCATCAATCTCGGATGCATCGATCTCAATCCGTGGTATGCGCCCTGCGACGATTTTACGCGCCCCGACTACCTGCATATCGATCTCGACCCGTTCGACGCACCCTTCGACGCCGTGCGCGAAGCCGCGCTGATCGTGCGCGACGTCTTCATCTCGCTTGGCATGACGGCGCATGCGAAAACGACAGGCAGCAAAGGCATTCACGTCTACGTGGCGATCCGGCGTGAACTTTCACAGCATGGTGTCTGGGCGGTAGCCAAAGCGGTTTCACGCGCGATCGCGGAAGCGCACAAGGACTTGCTCATCGTCGAGTACCGCGTCGCAAAGCGTCCGCGCGGGCGCGTCTTGCTCGACTACAACCAAAACTCATTCGGGCGCACGCTGGCATCGGTTTATTCCGTGCGGCCAAACGAAGCTGCAATGGTTTCAACGCCGCTGGAGTGGGAAGAGGTCGAGCGCGGATGCGAGCCGGGCGATTTCACTATGCTCAACGTGGTGCAGCGCGTGGAAGAAGTCGGTGATTTGTGGGCGCCGTTGAAAAGTGCTCGCGGACGTTTCGACCTCGTGGCGCTAGCGAAAAACTTGCATGTCGAGATTTAAGAATCTGGCCTTACAACCGCCAATCGAACCAATGGAAACGCGCCAAGTCACGACCATTCCAATCGGGTCGGAGTGGCTCTACGAGCCGAAGTGGGACGGCTTCCGGTGCGTGGCATTTCGCGACCACGGCGAGGTCGAGCTCGAATCGAAATCCGGCCAATCGCTCACGCGCTACTTTCCCGAGATCGTACGCGCGATACTGGATCTGCCCGCCGCCCGATTCGTCGTGGACGGCGAACTGTTCATCGAGGGAGAGAATGGCTTCGATTTTGACGCGCTCTTGCAGCGCATTCACCCTGCCGCGAGTCGTGTCCGCACCCTTTCCCAGCAGACCCCGGCGCGCTACGTCCTGTTCGATCTGCTTGTCGACGAGCGTAACGGCGCAATCTACGAGCGCCCGTTGGACAAACGGCGGGAGCGCCTGGACGCTTTTGCCGCGCGCTATCTCGTTCGCGACGGCACGATTGGGTTGTCGCCCTCGACCGCCGATCTCACGACGGCGCAGCAGTGGCTTTCGGGTGACGTCGCACGCCTCGATGGCGTGATCGCCAAGCGCGCCAACCTCGCGTATGCATTCGGCAGTCGCGAAGGAGCAGTGAAGATCAAACGCAGTTATACTGCGGATTGCGTCGTCGGCGGGTTCCGCAAGAGCAAGGATGGCGCGATCGCGTCGCTGCTGCTCGGCTTATACAACGAAGAGGGGAAACTCGACCACGTTGGATTCGTCGGCAGCATGAGCGCGGCCGAGCGCAAGCGCGCTGCAACGCTGCTGTGCCCGATTGTCGAGCCTCCCGGCTTTACGGGCAATGCGCCGGGCGGCCCGAGCCGCTGGCACAAAGGCGGCGAGCAAAGCGAATGGTATCCGGTCAAGCCCGTCATCGTCGTGGAAGTTTCGTTCGATCACGTTACGGGGCAGCGTTTTCGTCACGGCTCGCGCCTCTTGCGCTGGCGGCCCGATCACTCGCCGCGCCGCTGCACGATCGATCAGTTATATCATCCTAAGAGCGCACGGTAATGTGGTCGATGAGCTGTCTGACGCCGGAAACACTGCGAGCGGTGTCGCGAACGGTGCGCGCGATCGACGCCTGTGGCACCGTGCCGCTCAGGGTGACGACGCCGTTACGCGCGGTGACGCTGATATGAAAGGCATTCAGTCCGGCTTGGCCCGCAATGGCGGCCGAGACCCGCGCTTCGAGTGTCGCATCCGCGCTTTGTTCGCGCAGCCCTTGCAAACGTGGATTGACCGCTAGGCGATCGGTTACCGACGTCACCCCGTCAACCGAACGCGCCGCCTGCACATAGGCCAGCCGTTCCGCCGGGGTGCGCGCCTCACCGGTGAGCGTGACGGCGCCGTTTGCGGCGCTGACGTGAACTGCCGTCGTCGAGTCGACGTCGACCGTTGCCAGCTTTGCCTTGACGGCGATGGTGACGTAGGCATCGTTGTGAACGGCCTTCTGCTGCTGCGCATTCGTACACGAGGTCACAAGAGCCGCGACGAGCGCGATACTACCCCAAGCCTTCATCCCCCGTACTTACCCTTGGACGAGGCTCGGGGCATGCCGCCCTCGCTAGTTCTGGAGGGTAATCGCTCGGGCGGCATACCCGCTCGCCTCCCCCAGGGCTTGCTTGATTCATGCGACGAGGCATTCGAGGGTAAGAAGGGGCCATGTCGATGCTGTCAGTTCCTTCGCTCGTGCATTGCAGCCGGCTGCTGCGCGATCACGGTATCATTCAGTTCACGCGTGGCCGGGTGCCCGATCTCGACTCCGGTTTTTGTCTTGACGATAATGCGCGTGCATTGCTGGTAGCGGTGGCGTACCTGCGTGTCGGTTCAAGCGACCCGGTTGCATTGGAGATGGGCAACGCGGCGCTGAAGTTTTTCGCTGACGCATCACGGGATGCACCCTGTTATCACAACGTCATGGACGGTGAGGGCCGGTTCATCGACGAGTGCGCGTCACCCGAATCGGTCGGCCGCCTAATCTGGGCGCTTGGCGTCACCGCCACGTGTTCCACGGAAGAAACCTGGCGACGAGCTGCGTGGCGGCAACTTTCGGCTATCGCGCATGCCGTCGGCGCGTTGACGACGCTGCACGCGCGCTCCTACGCTATGCTCGGCCTGGCCGCGATCGTCAACGCCGGAGAGGCGTCACCCGTGCATGCGGTCCCGGATTCCGACGCTGATTCCGAGGTTGTCAAATGGGCTCGCGAAACACTATCCGCCATGGCGTGGGCCATGCGGTTTGAATTCTTGCGCAATGCCGAGCCCGACTGGAACTGGTGGGAGCCGGACCTGACGTACGACGTCGCGCGCGCACCTGAAGCAATGCTGCGCGCAGCGCTGGCGCTAGGCGAGCCGAGTTTCGGTGAGACAGGCCTCGAAGCTGCGAAGTTTCTCGCGGGCGTAACGCAAGCGTCGGGCATGTTCATGCCCGTCGGAGCCCCGCAGTGGTATCGCAAAGGCGGCACCCGTCCGGTCTACGATCAGCAGCCGCTCGAGGCTGCAGCCATGGTCGACATGTTCTTAGCGGCGGCGCGGTTATGTCACGACGAGTCGTTCCGGAACGAGGCGCGCGTGGCGTACGAATGGTTCCTCGGCAACAATATCGCCGGAACGTCGCTCGTCGACGTCACGGTGGGTTCGTGTCACGACGCAATCACACCGCAGGTACTCAATCCGAACATGGGGGCAGAGAGCACGCTCGCCTATCTCCAAGCCGCGCTCTTCTTGGTTTCTGACGATCAGCTCAGCGTGGCGCGGGCGCGCCGTTCGGTGAAGCGGAAGAAGGCATCGACAACAATCGCAAGCGTCGATGCGCCCAAGCTTCCAGCGACAATCATCGAGGATTGATGCAAGGTCAAGCCGTCGAAGATCAGCGTGCCTAAGCCGCCGCTGCCGACGTAGCCGCCAAGCGTTGCCACGGCGATCAACGCGATCGCTGCGACACGGACACCTCCCAAAATCACCGGAAAGGCCTGCGGAAGCTCCAAACGGATCAAGATCTCACGTGGCGACATGCCGAGGCCGCGGGCTGCATCGACTTGCGCGCGATCGACGCCGTTGATTCCGGCCACGACGTTGCGCGCCAGCATGAACTGCGCGTAGACGACCAGTGCAACGAAGATAGGGGCCGGCCCTAAGCCTAAGATTTCAACGAGGCCTGCGAGCAAAGCCAAACTTGGAATCGTATAGAGTGCGCCGAGCGCGCCCAGCAGCCAAGGCGCAAGGCTGGGTCGGCGGGCTGCGTAGAGCCCGAGCGGAAATGCCAGCGCGAACGCAACGATGAGTGCCGTGACGACGATTTCGACGTGCCAACCGGTTAACCACATCATCCGCGCCGGATGGGCAATGGCATAACTCAACGTTCGTCTCCGGCACTGATGAGCTCGCGAACGTACGGCGTTGCCGGGCGCGCACGCAGCTCATCGGGCGCAGCAACTTGCTCGATGCGGCCTTCCCGCATCACCACGATGCGGTTGGCGAGCCGTAAAGCTTCTTCAACGTCATGCGTTACGAATAAAGTCGTTGTGTGCAGTTCCGCCACGATTCGGGAAAGCTCGCGCTGCAGCTCCCTGCGCACGAGTGCGTCGACTGCTCCAAACGGCTCATCCATGAGCAACGCGCGAGGCCGAGCTGCGAGGGCGCGAGCAACGCCTACGCGTTGCGCCTCTCCGCCGGAGAGTTGGCGCGGCCGCCGATCGCGGTAACGTGCCGGATCGAGATGAATGAGGAGAAGCAGCTCATCCACACGCGCCGCGATCTCATCGCGTGGCCAACCCAGCAGCGAAGGCACGATCGCAATATTCTGCGCTACCGTCATGTGCGTGAAGAGGCCGACGGCTTGGATCACGTAACCGATGCTGCGCCGCAGCTCGACCGCGTCCAATGTCGCAACGTCGTCTCCAAAGAATTCGATTAGGCCGCCCGTGAGGGGCACGAGGCGGTTCACCGTGCGCAGGAGCGTCGATTTTCCGCACCCCGACGGTCCGAGTAAGACGACGAGCTCGCCCGGTGCCACCGTCAAGTTTACCTCTTCGATCGCATCGCGGTCGGCACCCGAATAGCGTACCGTCGCGCCATCGAAGAGGATGGCCGATGACGTCAATAGCCTTGCCCGGCGAGAAAAGCCGCTGCGACGTCGGCTGGATCGCGGTGAAACGTTTCCACGGCGGCGTTCATACGCGCCGCAGCGCTGTCGGTAATGCGCGGTGAAACGGCATCAAGAATTCGTGCAATGCGCGGCTCACGGGCAAGCGTCTGCCGCCGAACGACCGGCGCGACGTTATACGGTGACCACAAATACTTGTCGTCACGCAAGAGAACGAGCCGGTCGGTGGCGACGGCGGCGTCGGTGGTAAACGCGGTCGCGACGTCGGCCTGACCGCTCAGCAACGCTTGATACTTCAGGGCAATATCATAGGTACGAACTTCGCGAAAACGGAAGCCGCCGTACACGCGCTGCAATCCCGGCAATCCGTCCGTACGGCTCAAGAACTCTTGAATCGTCGCAAGGCGCAGCATTGAGGCCTTGGGCGCAAGATCGGAAAGCGTCGACAGTCGGTAGCGCGCCGCGATGGCAGTCGTCGTCGCTAGGGCTTGCGAGTCGTTCATCGGTGACGGAGGCAGCCAAATGAGATCGTACTGTCGCGCAAAATCGCGGGCGACGATTTCATAGACGGCGTGGGGATCGTGCATGGGCGGAAGATGCAGCACGTCGATGAGCGCGGTTGCGGTGTATTCCGGGTAAAGATCGATGTCGCCGCGACGCATTGCTTCCAAGGCAATTTGCGTCGAGCCCAAGTTGAATCGCCGCTCGATCGGCAGTCCGGCCTTATCAAGTGCTTGTGCGTAGACTTCGGCGATCACGAAGGACTCGGTGAAGTTCTTCGATCCCACCGCAATCGCCGACGAGCTTCGATTGCAGCGCGTAAGCGCGGGTGCACTGGCGATCAGCGCGAGCGCCCGCGCCCGCGTAACGTTCACGTTCGTGCCTCGATGCCGCGAGCCACCATTCCAAGCAGCAATTCGACGCCAAGCGCCAGCAACGCAACGGTTGCAGCGCCGGCAAACAACAAGGACGAATCGTTTGTCTGCAGGCCTCTCACGATTTCGTCGCCTAAGCCGCCGGCGCCAATGAACGTTGCGAGCGTTGCGCTGGCTATGGTTTCGGTTGCAGCAGTTCGGACGCCGGCAAACGAAACCGGAAGGGCGAGTGGTACGACGATTCGCATGAAGCGTTGTCGCGGGGTCATCCCCATGCCCGCGGCCGCTTCCAGCGCAGCAGCTGAAACGCCGCGAATGCCGAGGTCGACGCTAATAAGAATCGGCGGTATCGCCAACAACGCGAGCGCGACGATTGCGGGTGAAGCGCCGACGCCCATCACGGGCAACAGGAACATAAGCACTGCGAGACTTGGAAGCGTGCGGCCGACACCCGCGAGTGCAAGGGCGATGCTGCGAACCGGTCCGTACTGCGCGGCAAAGCTTCCGAGAGGGAGTCCTGCGGCGACCGCTAGCCCCAGCGCAGACGCGGCCAGGGCCACGTGCTGGGCTGCGTGTGCGGCCAAATCCGTCCACATGCGTCCCTAGAGTTTTGCGAGGCCGTGGCGAACCCATGCCCCTTAATGATCGCTAAGCCGCAACTGGCTCAATCCGCAGTTCCCACCGTCTCACTCGACGACCCGTCGCTCTACATTAGCCGCGAGCTCTCGTGGCTTGAATTCAACGATCGCGTTCTCGAGGAAGCGCTGGACGCGCGAAACCCGCTCCTCGAGCGTCTGAAATTCGTCGCGATCTACGGCACGAACCTCGACGAGTTCTTTATGATTCGCGTGGCGGCGATCAAGCAGCAAATTGAAGCGCAAGTCGTGCGCCGCTCCGACGACGGTCGCTCACCGGCCGAGAATTTGGCCTCGATTGCAGAACGCCTGCGGAGTTCGCTGCTAACGCAAATTCGATTGCTCAACGACGAGCTGCTGCCCGCGCTCGAAAAAGAAGGCATTCGCATCCGCCGGATCGCGGAGCTCGACGACGAGACGCAAAGTGCGCTCGAGCGGACGTTTGACGATACGGTTTTCCCGGTTTTAACGCCGCTTGCGGTGGACAGTGGCCACCCGTTTCCGTACATTTCCAATCTATCGCTTTCACTCGCGGTCGAGCTAGAAGAGACGACACGCGACGGCGTCGAGCTGCATTTCGCGCGGGTCAAGATTCCCCCGACGCTGCCCCGTTTCGTTGCCATCGAGTCCGCACCGCCGAGCGAGCGCCATTTCGTTTTGCTCGAAGATCTCATCGCGCACCATTTGGACGGGCTGTTCCCGGGGATGCACGTGCGCGACGCCTATCTCTTCCGCGTCACGCGCGACGCCGATTTGGATCTTCAAGAAGACGAAGCGGACGATTTGCTGCGTGCTATCGAATCCGAGCTACGGCGACGCCGTTTCGGCGAGCCCGTTCGCCTCGAGATCGAACGGGGCATGCCCGAATATATGCGCGATCTTCTCTGTAACGCGCTTGAGTTGTCGGCGGTCGAGCGCTATGAAGTCGATGGGATGATCGCTGTCAACGACCTGTGGCAGATCGTCAATCTCCCCGACTACGAGCACCTGCGCGACAAGCCGTTCTTAGCCGCGATACCGAAGCGGCTCATCGGTGCCACCGATCTGTTCGCGCAGATTCGGGAAGGCGACATCCTGCTGCACCATCCGTACGAGTCGTTCGACCCGGTGGTGCAATTCGTGCAGCAGGCCGCCGAAGACCCGAAGGTTCTGGCTATTAAGACGACCCTCTATCGCACGTCCGGTAAGAACTCACCAATTGTGCGCGCTCTGCTGACCGCTGCAGAAAACGAAAAACAAGTTGCGGTGGTCATCGAGCTAAAAGCGCGCTTCGATGAAGAAAATAATATTGAATGGGCCAAGCGCCTCGAGCGCGCGGGCGCCCACGTCGTCTACGGTTTTGCGAACCGCAAGGTACACGCCAAGGTGCTGCTCGTCGTGCGCGAGGACGAGGATTGCCTGCGCCGGTACATGCACGTCGGTACCGGAAACTACAACGAAAAAACGGCGCGCCTCTACACCGATCTCAGCCTGCTCACGTGCCGTGCTGACTTAGGGACCGACGTGACGCAGCTTTTTAACGCGCTCACGGGCTTTTCGAAGGTGACGGATTACGAAGACTTGTGGGTCGCGCCGGTAACCCTGCGACGCGAGTTGATGTCGATGATCGAACGGGAAACCGAGCACGCGCGGGCCGGACGCTCGTCGGGAATTAGCGTTAAGCTCAACCATATTAGCGATACCGAAGTGATTCGTGCACTTTATCGCGCCTCGCAAGCCGGTGTTCCGATCGATATGCTCGTGCGCGGTACGTGCGAGTTACGTCCCGGCGTGCCCGGCGTGAGCGAGCACATTCGCGTGCGCAGCATCGTCGGGCGCTTCCTCGAGCACTCGCGCATCTATACCTTCGAAAACGGCGGAGACCGTGAGGTCTACATTGCGAGCGCAGATTGGATGGGCCGCAACCTCGACGGCCGCGTGGAGATGGTCACTCCCGTGCTCGATCCGGTCATCGCCGAGACGATCTACGCGCAGATCCTCTCGGTGCTCCTCGCCGACAACGTCAAGAGCCGCGAGCTGTTGGAAAACGGATCGTACGAGCGCCTTTCTCCCGGCCCCGGCGAAATGCCGATCGATGCGCAGCGCGTTTTTTTAACGCAGGCGCAGTCGCTGTAAACTAGCCCCGGGAAAGTTCTAAAACGATCTTCCACTCGTGCGGCATGACCGGCTGCACCGACAGGCGCTGTCCGCGCCGCAGCAGCGCCATTCCGACCAAACGCGGCTCGGCGCGCATTTGTGCGAGGGTTACCGAATGCGCGAACGGCTCGCCGAACTCGACGTCGACCATCATCCAAATCGGCTTGTCGGGTTTGGCGCGTCC
The DNA here is from genome assembly GCA_963752765.1 of Vulcanimicrobiota bacterium. Taxonomy (GTDB): domain Bacteria; phylum Vulcanimicrobiota; class Vulcanimicrobiia; order Vulcanimicrobiales; family Vulcanimicrobiaceae; genus JAFAHZ01. The sequence goes on along the minus strand of CAVVZD010000001.1, from coordinate 253,231 downwards.
GTCGAAGTAGTCGCTCTTGCGATCGAACTGCGTAAAATCAGGATAGGCTTCGCGCACGACCTTGCAGACGCCGACTGCCGCTGGCTCCGCAATGCTGGAATGATAGAAGAGGCCCAAATCGCCAACCTTCATTTCCATCATGTTGTTGCGCGCTTGGGAATTGCGCACGCCCGTCCACGGCGTCGTCTTGTCCTTGCGCAATTGGTCGAACGAATATCCGCTGGGTTCGGTCTTAAAAAGCCAATATCGTGGCATGATGCAGTGTATCACGCCGAGCTTGTCGAGGCGCGGATCAAAAGAAAGAACCCCGCTTCGACAAGCTCAGCGTGACACAATTTAGTCTGAGCCGGTTTGTATCGGCCGTGATGGGTCGGCGATCCATTCGCTCCAGGAGCCGACGTAGACGCGTGAGCCGTGCAGTCCAGCGTGCACCATGGCCAACTGATTTGCGGCCGAGGATACGCCCGAGCCGCATTGATGCACCACTCGTTTCGGATCGAGATGGCCAAACGCGGCGCGCAGATGCTTTGGCGACTTGAACGTTCCGTCTTCGTTGAAGTTGTTCTTAAACCAATGATTCGTGGCGCCCGGAATGTGCCCGGCGACGGGATCGATCGTTTCGTTTTGGCCTGCAAAGCGATCCGCGGCTCGTGCGTCGACGAGCTGCATCTCGGACCGTTCCAAATGCGCGTGCACGTGGCCGGTATCGACAATTAGCTCGGGATGCAGACGAACACGCAAATTGCCTTCGCGATCGCCTTCGGACGGTGCCGCCGAAACGGGATATCCGCCGACCTTCCATGCGCCGAATCCGCCATCGAGCACCGCGACCGCGTCGTGTCCGATCCAGCGGCAAAGCAACCACAAGCGGGCGGCAAACATATCGCCGCCGGCGTCGTATGCAACAATTTGGGAATTGTCGTCGACACCGAGCCCGCGTAAGAAACGCGCGAACGTTTCGGGGTCGGGCAACGGATGGCGGCCGTTCTTGCCGGTTTTCTTGCCGGCGAGATCGTCTTCGACCGATGCGAAAAACGCGCCGGGAATGTGGCCTTCGTCGTAGAGGCGCTCTCCAAGCGTGAAATCTTGCAACGAATGGCGGCAATCAATGACAACAACCTTCGGATCGCCAAGCCGCTCGTTCAACTCTCGAGCGGAAATGAGCGTGCTGAACACGCTATCGCAGGTTGATCGTTTGTTTGGGCTGCGGTTCTTCCCCGCCGAATGCTTCCTTGAGCACCGTCGCGAGTTCACCGTTTTCGGCCATCGGCTCCAAAATGTCGGTGTCGCCGTAGAACTTGCCCTTGATAAAGACTTTGGGCAACGTCGGCCAATCGGTCATCTTCGCCAGCGCTTCGCGCTTGGGCATGTTCTCGAGGACGTCGATAACCTCGAACGGATAGCCGAAGCGATTGAAAAACTCGATCGTTTCCAGCGTGAAGCCGCAGCGCGGCATCGTCTTCGTTCCTTTACCGTAGACGCAGATCGCGTTCGCCTCGATCTCGCGCGCAATTTCTTCTTTCAGATGGTCGGACATTTTAGTTCTCCCGGACGATCGTCTTCAGCTCGACGGCGTGCACGCGGCCGTCCCGTAGTGCGCCGCTCAGCGCACCGTACACGAGTTGATGCTGCTCGATCAGCGTTTTGCCTGCGAACTCTCGCGAGCTCACCGTAACGTTGAAGTGATCCATCGTGCCCGTGCGATCAGCAATGCGTACCTCGGCATCCGGCAGTTTTGAACGAATCAACTCGGTCAGCGAGTGGTTGTCGATCATGCCTTCAGGCGTCGCGACGCGGTGATCGCTTCCACCAACCCGCGCGCCTCCCCCAAGGTTTCCGGCAGACGCGGGGCCGCCTTGGAAACTGCAGCGGTTACTCCTGACGCGAGCACGACGCCGGTAACGCCGAGCAGGATCGCTGGTACGCCGGTAGCGCGTAAGGGCCCAAGGTCGAGGGTAAACGCTTTCTGCAGGCGCGCGATTCCGCGAAAAACGGCTCGAAATGCGGTTGCTCTGTTCTTCATGGCGAACGCTGAGTGTACGGCAAGACGCTGACGGAGGCCTGGCGAATCCGGGGCGGCCATGCCTAGCCTCGTGCTTGCTGTCTGTTGCCTGATCGGTGGCCATGTTACCACTCCCGCCGGTGCGCCGATCGCGCAAGCGAGCGTCGTTTTCTCCGGTCCCAAAGATGCGCGCATATCGACCGATGCAAAGGGAGAGTTTTCCGTAAGCCTGCCTCCCGGGCGGTACAATTTAACCGCCAGCGCGCGCGGCTATGCGAGCATCACCGTCAATACCGGCAACATTACCGCAGACGCGCGCGTTAACGTCGTTTTGGAACCGGTTGATTCGCCGAAACTGCGTACGATTGGTCAGGTTACCGTCAACGGGCAATTCACGCTGGACCGAAACGTCATTCCCGAAATGGATGTGTCCAGAGCGCAAATGGACGCCCTTGGATACGCACAGGTGTTGGAAGGTCTGCAGGAGGTTCCGTCGGCAATCATTCAGCATCCCGACGCGGGCGCGCCGACCGCACCATCGGTTGTTTCCTTGCGCGGCCCCGATCCGTCGGAGGCGATGATTACGCTCGACGGTCAGCAGCTCAACGACGGCAACACCGGCGACATCGATTTGTCGGAATTCGCGGTTCCCGCGTTTAACAGCATCAACGTTACCGAAGGTCTCGGCCCCACCGATGCGGAGGGAAGCAATACCTTCGGTGGCGCGGTCAATCTCGTTTCGCTGCGCCCGACGCAGCAAGAGCATCTTAATTTTTCGAGCTCGATCGGATCGTACGGTACGACGCAGACATGGCTCAATGCGACCGGAACGATCGGCAAACTTGGCTATGCGCTAGCCGGCAACGATTACCAGCAGGCCGGGGAAGTGAGTCAAAACGCCTTCGTCGTGCCGGCCAACAACTTGCCGATCTACTGCGGACCGCAGACGAAGGCAAGTCCAGCTCCAAACTGTCCGATCTACACGCATCTCGGTTCAACGATCGCGGCAATGCTCGGCATGGTCAATCTCGACTATTCTTTTTCTCAGCGGGCCGACGCAGGCATCAGGATTTTCACGCTCGGCGATACGCGCGACGAATCCAGTGCACTCAACGGTATTGCCGGGAATCAGACCTGCGTCTTTAGCGGACCCGGTCCGACGTGCGGGTTTGCGCCGCCGTCAGCCAACTCGCCAAACGTCGTCCCCAATCCCGTCTACGGCGATCACGTTGGAGCGGGTAGCGCGAACTTCGCGCAGAGCATCCGCTCGTACGACGTCTATTCGCGCTCCGTTCTGGGATCCGGCTCGCTGCTCGCTGATTTTTACGTCAGCGACAACAACGCCGACTTTCAAGGTGGCGCGCTTTCGCCGTACGACGTTTCACATGCGGACACGCGGTACAACGAAGGGCTGTCCTGGGGACGGACGTTCGACGACAGCGAGTTTGCATTCGGCGGTTACGCACGCCAAGAGACGCTTGCGCAACCGGGCATCGTCACCGGCACGCTCTCGCAAAGCATTAACTCGTACTTTTTTCGCGGCTCGCAAGGTTTCAGCGGCGGCCTTCGCCTCTCGGGCGGTCTCTACGACGCAAATTACTCGACGTTTGGCAACACGCTGAACTGGCGCCTTGGTTTAAGTCAAGATATCGGAACCTCGAGCGACGTGCATTTTTCCGTCGGAACCGGATTTCGACCGCCGTTGCTCTTCGAGCAGTATTTCTTTCCGCCCATCGTCGTGGATGGCAAGCTTCAGCCGAATCCGGCTGACGGTCCGCTCGATTCCAATTGCGTCGTCTTCAACGGAAATCCCGACGAAAAACCGGAGCACGCCACCGAGTACGAGCTCGGCTTTTCGCATCTTTTTTCGAACACGTCGAATCTCGACGTAAACGTCTATCGCTCCAACTTGCGCGATACGATCGAAAACTATTATCCTGGAGGCGGGGCGGTGAGCTTTTGCGGCAAGAATAGCCCCAACGGTTTCGCTTACGAGATTCCGATCAATATCGGTAACGCCGTCTACGAGGGCGTGGAAGCGCGCTACAAGCAGCTCTTTCCGCGCCAGAATCTCACGGCGACGCTGTCGTATGGGCTCAATGTCGCGTATCCGTATGCGCTTGGCCCATTCGTTTCCAATCCGACCTCGGGCGGCACGCTAGACGACTACGAGCAATTTCTCGGCGTTCCACAGCAACAAGGATCCGCGGTCTTCACCTGGGCGCTCAACGGTTGGCACGCGTCGACGGCGTTCACGTTTGCGGGCAAAAACAATACCTTGGACCAAGATCCGTACACGCTTACGGACCTGGCAGTTGGAAAGAATTTCGGTCACATCGATCTCACGCTGGCGGGAACGAATATCTTCAATGCGGTCTCTGGTCCGTTCACCTATTACGATGCAGGCGTTCCCTACTATGGGTTGACGACGAGCGGTCCCGGGAATCTTCCCACCGATCGGCTCTTCATCCAACCGGCCTCGGTGAAGTTCATCTTGACCGTGCACGAGTGAGCGAATCGATGCGTGCGGTTCGCCTGCACGAGATCGGCGGACCGGAGACCCTGCGCATCGACGACGTTCCGATTCCGGAACCCGCGGCAAGCGAAATTCTCGTCCGCATTCGTGCCGCCGCGCTGAATCATCGTGACGTTTTTATCACGCGAGGGCTCTATCCGGGAATCGAACTGCCGAAAATTCTCGGTTCCGACGGCGCGGGAGAGGTTGCAAAGCTTGGCTCGAATGTCACGGCGCTCAAGGTTGGCGCCGAGGTTGTCATCGATCCGATGCTCGCCTGGGGCGGCGACCGCCACGTCTGGGATGCGCGGGCGAGCAGTCTGCTGGGAATGCCGCGCGACGGCACCCTTGCTCAATACGTCGCGGTGCCGGCCGAAAACGTCTACCCGAAGCCTGCGTCGCTAACGATGGAAGAAGCGGCCGCGATTCCGCTGGCCGGATTGACGGCCTATCGTGCGACGTTTACCCGCGGCGGCCTACGGCCGGGTGAGACGGTATTGATTACGGGCGTCGGCGGCGGCGTGCAAACGTTCGTGCTGCTCTTTGCCAAACACGTCGGCGCACGTGCAATCGTGACGTCGGGAAGTGACGAAAAGCTCGCACGAGCCAAAACCCTTGGTGCAGACGAAGCGCTCAATTACAAAACGGCGCCGGATTGGCACAAACAGTTGCGCTCGATGGGGCCGATCGATTTGGTTGTCGATTCGTCGGGCGGGGAGACCCTGGCGAAGGCGCTCGATGCGATTCGCCCCGGTGGTCGCATTGCAATCTACGGCGGTACGAGCGGCGACGCCACGATCAAGCTCTTCCCATTGTTTTGGAAGCACGTGAGTATCCTCGGGACGTCGATGGGAAGCCCGCAAGATTTCGAAGCAATGCTCGCGCTCTTTGACACCGGCGAATTGCGGCCGGTCGTCGATAGCATCCTTCTAATGAACGACGCCGTTGCTGCGGCGCAGCGCATGGAGCACGGAGAACAGTTCGGCAAAATCGTGTTGCGGGTTGGTTAAGCTATATGAGTGTATAAAGATTCAAACGGTCAATACGCATCGACGATCCAAGCTCGGCGCGAATGACCTCCGCCTGTTCGGCGCCGACAATGCCCTCGAGCGGAGGATTGAGGATCCACGTATCGCGTTCGGTCATCGGTCGGTCCAGCGGCTCGGCGCGAACGCGGCCTTCGCTCTGGAGTGCCAGGAGATAGGCGAGCATCTGGCGCGCCATCGCCGGCCATAAGACGGGGCGCGCCTCACCGTAAATCACAAGTACCAGTTCGGGAATTGTTTTCGGGCCGGCCGCTAGCTGGTCGAGCAGTTCCCGTTCACGCATGCGGCGGTGCTCGATGTACTCTGCGATCTTCGCTTGCGCGCCGGTGACGACCGGTCCATGTCCGCCGTAGATCGTACGCGCGCCGGCGAACTCGTCGGCTAGCCGTTGCAGCGTCGCCTGGTAGGGACGCATGGCACCGCCGGGCGGCGCGATGACGACCGTGCCCTCGCCCAGGATCACGTCTCCGGTGAAAAGCGCGCGCGCTTCGCTCAAATAGAAAACGACGTGATCGAATGTATGTCCCGGCGCGTCGATCACGCGCAACGCGCGATCGCCAACGCGCAGATCACGTTCGAGCTCGAAATCGCGGTCGTGGGGGACCGCGCTTGCGGGATGCGCGTACACCGGAGCGCCGGTCGCGTTCGCGAGGAGCTTTGCACCCGGCGCGTGGTCGGGATGCCCGTGCGTCACCGCAATCGCGCGAACGGTCAACCCTTGCGAGCGAGCACGTTCGACGAGAGACTCGATGTGTCGCTCGATCGGTGGTCCGGGATCAATCACCAGCGCCGCTCCGGCGCCGCAATCGACGAGATACGAATTCGTGCCCGACAACGTCATCGCTGACGGATTGGGCGCACGAACGAGCGTTACCACGCGCTTTCCAGCTCGGCCGGCAAATCGAAGGTTCCGCGCGATGCCGCCGGCATGATGGTGACAATCGGCTTGGTGCGAGCGAACTCGAGAGCACTCTCCAGCGAATCAAACGCGGCAAGGCGTTCGAGATGTTTGATGGTCGGAAAGACGAGATGAAAGGTTCCGGACCGTGACCGCCGCAGCGCCTCTGCCGGCGCAATCCAAACTCCCTCGTGCGTTTCGAATGCATCGGCCTGCGCGGTTTGGTCGGGCGGCGCGATTGCAAGAAAAAAATAGGTGTCGTACCGACGGGGCTCGCTTGGCGGCGTGATCCAGTGCGAGAAGACCGTCAGCGCCCGTGCATCGGCATACCAATCGTGGCGTCGCAAAAAATCCTCGAATGCAAGCGTCCCGTCGCAGAGCTGCTTTCGTTCCGTTGCAACGTCCTCGGCGAGCAGTCTCTCGTGTGCGACCGGCGATCCGTCGGTGGAGCGTACGATCAATACGCCCGCCTCTTCGAAGAGCTCGCGGAGGGCAGCAATTCCCAGTGCGGCACCTACCGTGACCCGCGGGTCTATCAAGCGCTCGCCGTCGATCCCGAGCGTGCGCGCCTGGACGGCGTCGGTCGCGTCCTGCGCTTCCACCGCGCCGCCTGGAAAAACGAACGCATCGGGAGCAAACTCGCTGCCCGCACTCCGGCGCGTCATGTACAGTTCGAATCCGGTGCGAGCCGGTCGTGCGACGATAACGCTTGCGGCCAACCGTGGATCGCTCATCGTTCGATGGATGCGCGACGAGCAGCGAGAATATCCTTTGTTCGATGCGGATTGCGTTGGGAAGCGATATGGGCGGCGAGTTGCCCGAGCTCGTGGAGCGGTGGCTGCATTCGCACGGGCATGAAGTCGTGCATTTCGGCGCGCTGCGAGCGGGCGAGGAGGATGCATGGCCGTCCGTAGCTCGGGCCGTCGGCGAATCGGTGGCGAGCGGCGAGAACGCTGCCGGCATTCTCTGCTGTTGGACCGGAACCGGGGTCAGCATTGCCGCCAACAAGGTTCCCGGCGTACGGGCAGCTCTCTGCGTGGACGCCGCTACCGCCGGCGGCGCACGCGAATGGAACGATGCCAACGTGCTTTGCCTGAGCTTGCGATCGACCGCGCCGGCAGTTGCTCAGGAGATCCTGGAAGCCTGGTTTGCGGGCACACCCACGGCCGACCCCACCTATCGTGCGATGATCGATCAGGTAAGCTAAATCCAAACCTACCCCTCTTCCGTTACACGAGCGTCTCCGTAAGAAAGGGTTTGTATTCATGAACGTATTTATGTCGGTGCTGCTTGCCGCGACGATGTGGCTTCCCAACGTCGTCGATCAGCCGTCACGTTTCTCCGGTCCCGGCGTTTACACCGGTCCGCCGGCGTTGCCGGTGACGCTTTCGATGATCATCGCAGGCGGCGGCCCGAGCAACTTTTCAACGCTGACGCTCGTCAAGAAGCTCGCTGGAGATAAAACCGATGCGGAACTCGCATCGCTTAAAGATAAATTCGGCGCGCAGAAAATCACGAACTTCGTGACGGTGTTCGACTTCGTCGTATCAGACTCGCTCGCTATCGTCAAAGCAAAGGGCGTGCAGTTGCCGTCGACACCGAAACCCGATCCCAAGGACGGCGAAGCGCTCGCCGGTGCGCTATGGGCGGCCGGCCAGACGGGGCACGGCTTCAACGTAGAAGTGATGCTTGACCGCGCGGTTTCGCATCCTATCCACGAGCAAGTCATGAAAGACATCGACGCCAAGTATGGTCTTGCCGCCGATGCCGATTACCACGCCGTGCTCACGCAAGCGATGGAAGACCTCGCCAGCGTCTACCACTTCAACGCAATGGGCCAACCGCAATCGTCGATGTAAAGATTCGGTTCGATGACAGCAGAGAGGGTAGTGCAATCGCACTACCCTCTTGTCTTCTGCCCTTCGCCGGGCCGTAGAAACTAACGCTACGCTTCCGGTTACTCGATCTCCGGCGGAACTTGGCTGTGCGCCGCATTCCAAACCAGAGCACCGATTCTATCAAAAGAGCGCCGCGACACTCAATATGATAGTTTGAACAGCCAGGCCCACAGGATGAGCAGCGCCCAGTTTACCGCATGCGCCGTCCAGCAATACGGACAGCTGCGCCGCGTCACGAAGAGTAAAGAGTAGGCCAACACGGCCGAGGTAAGCGCCGCAAAGGCCACGGCGGCCAAGACGACGTCCGCCGCAACGGGTGAGCGAACCAGCCAAACGGACGCTGCGACGGCGGGGTAATAGAGCGCGCCGATGAGGGCGTTAGGGACGCCGCCGTAGAGGCGAGCGCGCGGAGTCTGGACGACGCTCGGCTCGTGAAGTTCGCCGCGTTCGGCGCGCCAAGTCTTGCCTAGCATGAAAAGCGAGGCGTAGAGCCCAACACCGCACAGCAACGTGATAGCTCCTAACAGGGCCATGTGAACCGCGTCGTTCGGCGGTTGGCGGCGCTTGGGCTTCTCGCCGCTTCATTTTTGCTGGCTTTTCTTGTTATCCGATACCAGCCGCGGGTCGAACACGAGATCCGCACCATCGGATTTATGGCTTTTCCGTTGGCCGTTGCCGTTTTTGCCGTCGTCGCTGCAGCGCCGTTTTCGGTAACCGATGCGCTGGCCATCATGAACGGCGCCGTCTTCGGGCCGGTCGAAGGCTCCTTCGTCAATGCCGTCGGATTGGTTTTTGCCGCAATGCTCGGCTATTGGATCAACATGCGTGCATCGCACCTGCTCGATCTTCAGGACTACTTAGCGCGACTGCCGTCGTGGGTCAAACGGTTTCCGGCCGGTTCGCCGGCCTTTTTGCTTGCGGTCCGCGTGATTCCCGGATTCGGTGGAACCGTCGCGACTGCCAGCGCCGCGGCCTTTCGCGTGCCGCTTTGGGTGCACGTTTGGACGATGTGTGCGATTGCGGTGCCGATCTGTACGCTGCTCGCGATTTTCGGCGATAGCGTCACCGTCTTCATTCATCGTACGGAATACCGAGCCGAACACTACTGCGAAACGCATCGCTGCCCACATTTCCGATTCCATCATCGAGCGTCACCGTCGCCATGACGCCGTTTATCGCAAGCGATGCGGCTTCGCTAGAAATGCTGTGCGCGCGCGTACGCTCATCCGAACGGATCGCGATCGATACGGAATTTCATGCCGAGCGCACCTATTCGCCGCGCCTCATGGTCGTTCAACTCGCTTTCGACGACGGCGCCGCCGTTATCGACCCGCTGGCGATTCCGGATCTACGGCCATTCGCCGATGCATTGGCCGGCGTCACGGTCGTTGGCCACGCGCTCTCGTCGGATCTCAAGATTTTGGCCGACCGCTTTGACGAAGTGCCCTCGCGCGTCTACGATACGCAGATTCTCGCGGCATTTCTCGGCTACGGCATGCAAATCTCGCTCGCCGACTTGGTGCGCGACCTTCGCCACGTCAAGCTGGCAAAATCGCAAACCGTCAGCGACTGGTCGGCGCGCCCGTTTTCAAACGCGCAGATCGAATATTTGGTCGACGACGTCGCGCATCTCTTGCCGATGTTCGATGAGTTGAGTACTCGCCTGCACGAGAAGGGTCGCTTCGAATGGGCCCGGGAGGAGTGTGCGCAACTCGGCGATGTCGAGCGCTATCGAATCGACGAACGGCGCGCCTACTTGCGTATTCCAGGCGCGATGCGGATGAGCCGGCGAGAGCTGGGAATTCTCAGCGAAATCGTTAAGCTCCGCGACGCCATCGCTCGACGAAGAGACGTTCCGGTCAAATACGTTTTCCCCGACGACGTTGCTGCCGGCCTCGCAGCGCTCAAGCCAAAGACGCTGGACGATCTCGCCCAGCTGCGCCGGTTCGATGCCGGAACGCGACGGCAGCTCGGTGCGCAAATTCTCGAAGCCGTCGCGCGCGGACAAGCGTTGCCGGACGATCAGCTTCCCGAAAAGCCCAGGCGGCCGCTGGGGTCACCGCGAGATACGCTCGTCGCACTGCTCGGTGTCGTTGTCGGTGAAATCGCGCGCGAGTCCGATCTTCCCGGCAGTCTGCTCGTGCCGCGGGCCGATCTCGAACGCCTCGCACGAGAAGCTCCCAGCGATCGCGCAAGCTTCGAGAAGGTCCTGGCGTTGACGCCGTGGCGCCTCGAGCTCGTCGCCGATCCATTATGGCGACTCGTTTCGGGCTCCGCCGAACTGCACGTCGAAGGCTACGCCGATGGTGACCCCAAAATACGGCTCTCCTATGATGGCACCGGCTAACAGTTTCAACTCCCTCGAAACGCTCAACGTCGCAGATCGCTCCTATGCGTATTTTCAGTTGAGCGCGCTCGAGCGCGCAGGGCTGACCGAGCTGTCGCGGTTGCCATATTCGATCAAAATTCTGCTCGAGAACCTGTTGCGCTTCGAGGATGGACGCTCGGTTACCAAGGGAGACATCGAGGCGCTCAGCGGCTGGAAACCGCATGCACGACACGAGAAGGAAATTGCGTTCCGTCCAGCCCGCGTCTTACTGCAAGACTTTACCGGCGTTCCGTGCGTTGTCGATCTGGCGGCGATGCGTGACGCCATGGCGGACATGGGCGGTAATCCGCGATCGATCAATCCCTTGCAACCGGTCGAGCTCGTGATCGATCATTCCGTGCAGATCGATTATTTTGGTTCGAAGGAGGCGTTGGCGAAGAACGCGGCCATTGAATTCGAGCGTAATCGCGAGCGCTATGCGTTTCTGAAATGGGGACAATCCGCGCTCGCCGGATTTCGCGCGGTGCCCCCCGACACCGGCATCGTTCATCAAGTTAATATCGAGTATCTTGCTCGCGTGATCTTCGGGGAGGAGACAACGCTCGATGGCGTTCCCGTTGCGTATCCCGATACAGCAGTCGGTACCGATTCGCATACGACGATGGTAAACGGTCTTGGTGTGCTCGCCTGGGGCGTTGGTGGCATCGAAGCGGAGGCGGCAATGCTCGGGCAGCCGGTAACGATGCTCATTCCCGAAGTGGTTGGCTTTCGCTTGGAGGGTCGGCTTCGCGAAGGCGTGACGGCAACAGATTTGGTGCTCACCGTAACCGAGATGCTGCGCAAGAAGGGCGTCGTCGGCAAGTTCGTTGAGTTTTTCGGGCGCGGGCTCTCTTCGCTGACGGTCGCCGACCGCACGACCATCGGGAACATGTCGCCCGAATTCGGTTCGACGGTCGCAATCTTTCCGATTGATACTCGAACGCTCGAATATTTACGGCTGACCGGACGCACGCAGCAACGCATTGCACTCGTTGAAGCGTATGCAAAAGCGCAAGGCCTCTTTCGCACCGACGAGACGCCCGATCCCCAATATACGGACATCCTCGAGCTCGACCTTTCGACGGTTGAGCCGAGTCTGGCCGGGCCGCGGCGTCCCCAAGATCGCGTGCCGCTCCACGACGTCAAGCGGTCATTTACCGAGGCGTTGGAGGAGTGGGCTGCAACGCGCGAGCGTACGAACAACGGCGCCGTCTCGCGGTTTCAGGACGAAGGCGGCGGCGGCACGGCGACCCTCGCGCAGACTGCCAAGAACGTCGCCGATGGATCGGTCGTCATTGCGGCCATCACGAGTTGCACGAACACGTCGAATCCGTCGGTGCTCGTCGGCGCAGGCTTACTCGCGCGTAACGCGGTGCAACGCGGATTGCACACGCAGCCGTGGGTCAAGACTTCGCTTGCGCCCGGATCCAAAGTCGTTACGGATTACTTGGCCAAAGCCGGACTGCAGGAATTCCTCGACCGTCTCGGCTTCAACGTGGTCGGCTATGGTTGCACGACGTGCATCGGCAATTCGGGTCCGCTTCCGACGGACGTTGCCGAAACGGTTGCCGATCAACGGCTCGTCGTGGCGGCAGTGCTTTCCGGCAACCGCAACTTCGAAGGCCGGATTCATCCGCAAGTCCAGGCGAACTATCTCGCATCACCGCCGCTCGTGGTTGCGTATGCACTCGCCGGACGTATGGACCTTGATCTTACGACCGAACCGCTTGGCACCGGCAGCGACGGCAAACCCGTCTACTTAAAAGATCTCTGGCCGAGCAACGACGAAATCGAAGCCATCGTCGCCCGCTGCGTCAACGACGAAATGTTCAAGGCGCGCTACTCCGACGTTTTTGCGGGCGACGACAACTGGGCAAAGCTCGAGATCGTCCCGAGCGAACGCTACGCGTGGGATCCACAATCGGAGTACGTCAAGAAGCCGCCCTATTTTGACGGTATGCCGGCGCTGCCCGCTCCGCTGAGCGACATACACGGCGCGCGCGTGCTGGCCGTGCTCGGCGATTCGGTGACGACCGATCATATTTCGCCTGCTGGAAGCATCGCTCGCACGAGCCCCGCTGCCGCATACTTAATGGGACGCGGAATTGAGCCGAAAGACTTCAACTCCTATGGCGCGCGGCGCGGCAATCACGAGGTGATGGTCCGCGGAACGTTTGCCAACGTTCGTTTGCGCAATCACCTCGTCCCTGGCGTCGAAGGCGGTGTAACGCGATACTTGCCGACCAACGAACAGATGGCGATCTTCGATGCCGCGGTGAAGTATCAGGCGACCGGCACGCCGCTGATCGTGCTGGCCGGCCGCGACTACGGCGCCGGCTCGTCGCGTGATTGGGCCGCGAAAGGCCCGTATTTGCTAGGCGTGAAGGCCGTGATCGCCGACTCGTTTGAGCGCATTCATCGCAGCAATCTCATCGGCATGGGTGTTCTGCCGCTGGAATACGTCGACGGTGCCGATCGATCGACGTACGGCCTCACCGGGGAAGAAATCTACGATATTACGGGCATCGCCGAGGGCGTTACGCCACGCATGCACGCAACCGTAAGAGCGACCGATTCGAATAGCGGCAAGGCCATCGAGTTTACCGTGCGCGTGCGCATCGACACGCCCGACGAAGCCGAGTACTATCGTCACGGCGGCATCTTGCAATACGTGCTCCGACAACTACGCGATAGTGCGTAGCGAGGAGCGCGACCGGCACACCATTCACCGGCTCGAAGCCTTCTCCGACATTGTCATCGGGTTCTGCCTGGCACAAGTGGGTGTGAATTTCGCTCTGCTTAAGACGTCGTCCGATCTGACGTCGCTCTGGGCCAATGCCGAGTTTTTCCTCGTGTCGTTTTTCATCATCTCTGTGCTGTGGTGGTTCCATCACCGCACGTTCAGCACGTTTTTCGTGTTGATGCCGCTAACCATCGGATTGAATTTCGCGTTGCTTGCTAGTCTCGTTCTGTCGATCTATTTCATGCAGAGCTTCTTGCACGCGACGACGTCCGGGTATGATGCGATACTCTTCTTGCGGCTCTGGATTGGATCGTACCTCGTACTCTATACGCTCCTCGGCGCTCTTATGCTGACCGGCATGATTATTCGGCGCGGGGCGCTTGGTGCGCCGGACCTGAGATGGGGCGTACAGCGGCTTGTGATTATCGCTCTCAGCGTGCTCCTACTGGGCTGCGTGGTGTTCTCGGGGATCGCCGCTTCGCACCGCGTCAATCTTGCCTACGCAGCGTTGACCGCAGGAGTTGCGGTGATTGTCTTCGGTCGAATTATTCTGCCCCGCGTTCTGAACAGGATTATTCCGGATGTCTGATCTACAAGCTAACCCGCTTGAAGTCGGCTAGTACGGTTGCGAGGTAGGCCAAAAAGCGCGCCGCTCCCGCGCCGTCGATGACGCGGTGATCGTAGCTGACGCTGATCGGCAGCATGAGTCTAGGCACAAACTCGGTTCCGTTCCAAATGGGCTTGGTGGCCGTCCGAACGGCTCCCAAGATCGCGACCTCCGGCGCGTTGGCGATTTGCGTGAAGGCGGTACCGCCGATGCCACCGATCGATGAGATCGTAAACGTGCCGCCTTGCATGTCCCCCAGCGAGAGCTTCCCTTCGCGCGCCTTGCGCGCGAGTTCCGCCGATTCCGCTGCCACCGCGAGCAGGCCTTTCGTCTCGGCGTTCTTGACGACGGGGACGATCAAGCCGTTAGGCGTATCGGCCGCAAATCCGATGTTGTAGTACTTTTTGTAGATGAGCTCATCACCGTCGAGCGATGCGTTGAATTCCGGGAAGCGCGTCAGCGTCGCGACCGCTGCTTTTACAAGAAATGCCAGCATCGTCAACTTGACCTCGCCGCGTTTGGACTGCTCCGCGTTGATCTCATTGCGAAACGCTTCCAGCTCGGTGACGTCGGCTTCGTCGTAGTTGGTGATGTGCGGAATCTGCAACCAATTGCGGTGCAGGTTCGGCCCGGAAAGCTTCTTGATGCGTGATAGCGGTTTGCGTTCGACCGGCCCGTATTGTGCAAAATCGACCTTCGGCCACGCCGGTAACCCCGCGAATACCCCGCCCGTGTCACCCCGAGCCTGTCGAGGGGCGCCTCCTTGCAATGCAGATTTGACGAAGTTCTGGACGTCGTCGCGCGTTACGCGCCCACGTGGTCCGCTGCCCTCAATCGACTGCAGATCGACTCCGAGTTCGCGCGCAAAGCGCCGAATCGCGGGACTTGCATGCACCAACGCGCCGTTGCCGGTGCTACCCGTGTCCCTCGTGTCACCCTGACCCTGTCGAAGGGCGGCAGTAGTGTCGTGCGTCGCGTCCGCGCGCTGATCGTTATCGTCGCCCCTCGACAAGCTCGGGGTGACACGTTGCTCTTGCGTTGTAGCCGCGTGCTGAGCGTTATCGTCGCCCCTCGACAAGCTCGGGGTGACACTTTGCTCCCTCGACACACTCGGTGCGACAGCATCGCTGCTGATGGTAAGCAGAACCGAGCCCTCCGAAACCTTGTCGCCCGGTTTAACTTTTACGTCGGAGACCGTTCCGGCGGCGCTCGACGGAACTTCCATCGATGCCTTTTCGCTTTCCAGCACGACCAGCGGCGTTTCTTTGGCAATCGTGTCACCGGCTTTGACCAGCACTTCGATCACCGGAACGTCCTTGAAGTCGCCGATGTCGGGGACACGGACGTCAATCACACTCATACGGTAACCGGATTGGGCTTGTTTGGATCGATGTCGTATTTCTTGAGCGCCTTCGCTACCGTGGCCGGTGCAATCGCTCCCTCTTCGGCGAGCGCCTTGAGCGCATACAGGGTTACGAAATGTCGATTCACCTCGAAGAACTGCCGCAGCTTGCGCCGAAAATCACTTCGGCCGTAACCATCGGTGCCAAGCGTCACGTAGCGCCGCGCGACAAACGGATGAATTTGCTCGGCGAAGGTTCGGATGTAATCGGTTGCTGCGATGCCGGGGCCCTTGCGGTCCTTCAAGCAGCTTTCGACGAACGAGAGGCGCGGCGGATCTTGTGGATGCAAGAGGTTCCAGCGTTGCGCATCGACCCCGTCTCGTTGCAGCGCATTGAAGCTCGTCACGCTCCACACGTCGCTGCCGACGTTCCACTCGTGTTCCAACAGTTCGGCGGCGGCCAGCACTTCGCGCAAAATGGCTCCGGAGCCAAAGAGCTGCACGCGCGGACGGTCGCCGCCCGCATCGGGCCCTTCGCGAAGCAGATACATCCCGCGCAAAATACCGTCGGCTACTCCGTCCGGCATCGCAGGATGCGCGTAATTCTCATTGAGCAACGTGATGTAATAGTAAACGTCTTCTTGATCGGTGAGCATGCGACGTAAGCCGTCCGCGATGATGACCGCGAGCTCGTAGGCGTAGGTCGGATCGTAGCTGCGGCAGTTCGGGATGAACGAAGCCGCGACTTGGCTCGAGCCGTCTTCGTGTTGCAATCCTTCACCGTTGAGCGTCGTGCGTCCGGAGGTTGCACCAAGGAGAAAGCCGCGCGTGCGGCTGTCGCCTGCCGCCCAAGCGAGATCGCCGACACGCTGAAAACCAAACATCGAATAGAAGATGTAAAACGGAATCATTGGGAGATCGTGGTTGGAATACGACGTTCCCGCTGCGATCCAAGACGAGATCGCGCCCGCCTCGTTTATGCCTTCCTGGAGAATCTGTCCCAGCTTATCCTCGCGATACCACATCAACTGCTCGGCGTCTTGCGGATGATATAACTGCCCAACCGACGAGTAGATCCCAAGTTGTCGGAACATGCCCTCCATGCCGAACGTGCGCGATTCGTCGGCGACGATCGGCACGACGCGCGGGCCGATCGTTTGATCGCGGACAATCGTGTTCAGGATGCGCACGAAGGCCATCGTGGTTGAGATCTCACGATCGCCTGTCCCCGTGAGTTGCGGGCCAAACACCGACAGTTCAGGAACCGTTAGCGAACCCGACTTCTGCCTGCGTTGCGGCACTTGTCCGAGTGCTTGGACGCGCTCGCGCAAATACGCCATTGCCGGACTTTCGTCGGGCGGCCGCAAGAACGGGATCTTTTCGAGATCGACGTCGTTGACCGGAATCAGGAAGCGGTCACGGAAGGCCCGCATTGCTTCGACTTCCATTTTTTTGGCTTGATGGGCGATGTTGCGCGCCTCGCCCGCTTCACCCATGCCGTAGCCCTTGATCGTCTTTGCCAGAATGACCGTCGGCTCGCCGCGATGCTCGACGGCTTTCTTGTACGCGGCGTAGACTTTCACCGGGTCGTGTCCGCCTCGATTGAGCGCCCAGATTTGGTCGTCGCTCCAGCTTGAAACGAGAGCTTTCGTCTCGGGATAACGCCCGAAGAACTCGTCGCGTACGTACTTTCCGTCGCGTGACTTGAACGTTTGATAATCGCCGTCGACGCATTCGCTCATTAGTTGAACCAAACGGCCGGAGGTATCGGCGTTTAGCAATACATCCCAGCGGCTTCCCCAGATGACCTTGATGACGTTCCAACCGGCGCCTTTGAAAGCGCCTTCGAGTTCTTGGATAATCTTGCCGTTGCCGCGAACCGGGCCATCGAGGCGCTGCAGGTTGCAGTTAATCACCCAGATGAGGTTGTCGAGCTTTTCTCGCCCCGCCAGCGAAATCGAGCCGAGCGATTCGGGCTCGTCCATCTCGCCGTCGCCGTGAAAAGCCCACACCTTACGACCGGTGGCATCGAGCAGCCCGCGATCGTGCAAGTAGCGCATGAAGCGCGCTTGGTAGATCGACATGATCGGTCCCAGACCCATCGATACGGTCGGAAACTGCCAAAAATTCGGCATGAGCCACGGGTGCGGATATGACGAGAGTCCTTTGCCGTCAACTTCCTGGCGAAAATGATCGAGCTGATCCTCGGTGATGCGCCCTTCGAGGAACGCACGAGCGTAAAATCCGGGCGCAGAATGACCCTGCAAGAAGACGAGATCGCCGCCGAAGTCCTCTCGCGGCGCGCGGAAGAAGTGGTTAAAGCCGACGTCGTACAGCGTTGCCGCCGAGGCGAAGCTCGCAACGTGGCCGCCGAGTTCGGAGCTCACCTTGTTTGAGCGCACGACGGTCGCCATGGCGTTCCAGCGCACGAAGTGTCGCAGCTGGAGCTCCAACTCGCGATCGCCCGGCATTGCCGGCTGCTCGTCCAACGGGATCGTATTGACGTAGGGCGTGACCAAGCCAAGAGAGACAAGCGCACCGCCGCGCCGAGCTTCGTCGACAAGCAGCCCGATCAGCTCGCGAGCGCGGTCGGGTCCTTCGGTCCGTAGCACGCCGCGCATTGCATCGAGCCATTCACGGGTCTCTTGCGGATCGGGGTCGGCTAGCAACGGCGTCGTCATGCTGCTACGCATTCCGCGTTGCGGGCGTTTCCCTTTTGGCCGGACCGGTCCAATCGCTCGGCTGGTTGCGGCCATTCTCTAGACGTATTGTCATGCTAGCGGGAGCTCGCGCAGCGGGCTGAGAGGGCGAGAGTATGTCGCCGACCGCAAGCACCTGATCCGGATAATGCCGGCGAAGGGAGGAAACGATGAAAGTCTATCGCCAGGGTTCTAACGCGTCAATTCGCGTCCCGGCGCGCCAAATAACGCTTACCGACGGTACGGCACATGTCGTCTACGATACGAGCGGACCGTACACCGACGGCGAGTTTGCAGTTGACGTTGCACGCGGCTTGCCGCCCCTGCGCGACGCATGGATTGGCGCGCGTGGTGACACCGTGCAGTTAGAGGAAGTGAACTTCTTACGCTCGCGAAGACCGCGCCGCGCGAAGCCGGGCGCCAACGTAACGCAGATGCATTATGCGCGCCGCGGCGAGATTACGCCCGAGATGGAGTTCGCAGCCCTTCGGGAGGGCGTCGATCCGATCAGGGTGCGTGACGAGATCGCACGCGGGCGAGCGATTTTGCCCTCGAACGTCAATCATCCCGAAAGCGAGCCGATGGTCATCGGCCGCAACTTTCTCGTGAAAATCAACGCCAACATCGGCAACTCGGTCGTCACCTCCTCGATCGAAGAAGAGGTCGAAAAGATGACGTGGGCGACGCGCTGGGGCGCCGATACGGTGATGGATCTCTCAACGGGAAAGAACATCCACGAAACGCGGGAGTGGATACTGCGCAACTCACCGGTGCCGATCGGCACGGTGCCGATCTATCAGGCGTTGGAAAAAGTGGGCGGAAAAGCCGAAGAGCTCACCTGGGACCTGTACGCGCAAACCTTGATCGAACAAGCCGAACAGGGCGTTGACTACTTCACCATTCACGCGGGAGTGCTGCTGCGCTACGTGCCGCTGACTGCCAACCGCATCACGGGTATCGTCTCGCGCGGCGGATCGATTCTTGCCAAGTGGTGCCTCGCGCACCATCAAGAGAATTTCTTGTACACGCATTTCAATGAGATTTGCGAAATCATGAAGGCCTACGACGTTGCCTTCTCGCTCGGCGATGGGCTACGTCCGGGCTGCACGGCCGACGCCAACGACGCCGCGCAGTTCTCGGAGCTCGAAACACTCGGCGAGCTGACGGATATCGCTTGGAAACACGACGTACAGGTGATGATCGAGGGTCCCGGACACGTCCCGATGCATTTGATCGAAGAGAACATGCGCAAGCAGCTCGAGATCTGCCGGGAGGCGCCGTTTTACACGCTAGGGCCGCTGGTAACGGATATTGCGCCGGGCTACGATCATATTACGAGCGCAATTGGCGCGGCCATGATCGGGTGGTACGGAACCGCGATGCTTTGCTACGTCACGCCCAAAGAGCATCTCGGGCTGCCTAATAAGAAAGACGTCAAAGACGGCGTTATTGCGTATAAAATTGCAGCGCACGCCGCCGATCTCGCGAAGGGTCATCCGCGAGCGCACCATTGGGACGACGTGCTCTCAAAGGCGCGCTTCGAGTTTCGATGGGAGGATCAGTTCGAGCTTGCACTCGATCCGGAGACGGCGCGAGAGTTCCACGACGAAACGCTGCCGGCTCCCGGCGCGAAGATCGCCCATTTCTGTTCGATGTGCGGACCGCACTTCTGTTCGATGAAGATTACCCAAGAAGTGCGCGAATATGCCGAACGCGGCATGCAGGAGAAGTCGCGCGAGTTTTTAGAGAGCGGCGCCGAAGTCTACGTCGTATCACCCTGACCCTTCGCCTCGCTTCGCTCGCTTAGGACTGCGCTCGCTTCGCGAGCTTGGCCAAAAGGAATGTTAACCGAGATAACGCCTGGCGCCGTGTCACCCTGAGCCTGTCGAAGGGCGCATCGCGAGAATTGCGTCGACGACGTCCCGTAATGTGTGATCGGCGTCGACGCGCATGGGAATCGCTCCAGCGTTAACCGCGGCGGCGACGTCGCTCTCGCGGTCGCCGACCATGACGCAGCAGGCGGGATCGGCGCCGAGCGCGCGGGCCGCGTCGAGGATGAGTTTCGGTTTGGGTTTGCGGCAGTCACAATTGTCTTCGGGTGCGTGCGGGCAAACGAAGAACCCTGCGAACGGGCCGAGGAGTTCGTCGATCCGCCTATTGACGGCATCAACCTGCTCGGCGGTAACGAAACCGCGGCCGATGCCGCTTTGATTGCTGACGACTGCTAATGGGATTCCTGCTGCACGCAAGCGATCGAGGAGCTCGCGCGCGCCCGTGACCGGTCGTACTTTATCGGGATCGTTATTAAAAGGAACGTCGACGACGATAGTTTCGTCGCGATCGAAAAGTACGGCGCAAACGTTTGGAGGGATTAGTGCTGGACGCCGTCGAGCCAATAATCGACGTCGGGACCGCGTACCGGAACTGCTGCGGTTTCGAACGAGGTGGGAACGTGGACCATCTCGTCGAGGTTATGCCAAGCGCTCATCACTTTGACGACGTAATGCTGCGTTTCGTCGTACGGCGGAATACCGCCGTAGCTTTCGACCGCCTTCGGCCCGGCGTTATATGCCGCCAGAACCAAATCGTAATGGTTGGAGCCGAACCGTTCCATGAGACCGCGCAAGTATCGAGCGGCTCCCGAAAGGTTCTGCCCCGGATTGCGTGGATCCACGCCGAGCATCATTGCCGTTCCCGGCATCAGCTGCCCGAGTCCGATCGCTCCCGCACGCGAGACGGCGTGCGTGTGCCAGCGCGATTCGACGGTGACGATCGCGACGAGCATATTGGCATCGAGCCGCCAGCGCTCGGCATTGACGAGCACCCGGCGCGCCAGATCGCGGCTTTGCCAATTCGGCATTTGCGGATTAATACGGTGCAGGACCGACGCATAAACGGCGATCGTTTGCGCGGTGGCGAGAAGGGGCTCCGGCGAGGCTTGAGCTGTCGGGGGAACGGCGACGGTGCCAGCAAGGAAAAACGCCGCCACGTAAGGGGCGAGAGTATTCCGCATGGGCGCTTCCGTTTCGCGCCGTCCGCCGGGACGCCTGCCAGGACGGGGGCTCGAAAGGCAAAAGGTGCCCGAATGCAGGCCTCGCGCAGAAAATGGGCCATTGGGCTGACCGTCGCCTTCGCGTTCATGTGCGCCATGATTGCGCTCTCGCAATGGTGGGCGATTCACAAGAACGTTCCAAGCTGCGAAAAGCGCATCGCAGCCGGGCTCCATTGCTAGTGGCTCCTAAAGGAGTCGTGCACACTTTTATTGGACCGGCGCGGATAGGAGGTTCTTCCGTGAAGCGACGTTTGCTGGTCTTGGCCGCGGCCGTGGTTGCGGTTCCATTCTTTTCGGTTCCCGCCGTTGCTCAAACCACCGAAGCGTCGCCGTCCCCGCCCGTGTCGTCAACGCACGCCATGCCACTGAAAGCTCCTAACCCAACGTCATCGCCGACGCCTACCCCTGGTCCGCCGTTTGCGAACATGAGCTGGCGTAGCATTGGTCCCGCCGCCGCGGGCGGCCGCGTTGCGGCCGTCGCCGGTTCGGCGAACGATCCGAAACTCTATTACGTTGGTGCCGCCGGCGGCGGGGTGTGGAAATCGGCAAACTCGGGTCAAACGTGGGATCCCGTCTTCGATAAGCAAGGCGTTGCGTCGATTGGCGCCATTACGATCGATCCGACCGACGATCAGACGGTGTGGGTGGGAACCGGTGAAGCGAATCCGCGCAACGATGTTAGCTACGGTGACGGCGTTTACAAGACGACCAACGGTGGTGACACCTGGACGAACACCGGCCTCAAGCAGACGAAATACATCTCTAAAATCTTAATCGATCCGCGCAACCACAATCACGTCATCGTCGGCGCGCTCGGCGATGTCTTTGCCGACGGTCGAGAACGCGGCGTCTACATTACGAACGACGGCGGCAAGACGTGGAAGCAAACGCTGTACGCCGGTTCGGAAAGCGGCGCTTCCGACCTGGCGATGAGCCCGATGAACCCGAGCGTCATCTACGCCGGAATCTGGCAATTCCAGCGCCGGCCGTGGACCTTTACGAGCGGTGGAACCGACGACGGCCTCTATAAATCGACCGACGGCGGAGAGACCTGGGCGAAACTCGAGGGACACGGCTTGCCCGCTGCGCCGGTTGGACGCATCGGCGTCGCCGTGGCGCCAAGCAACGGCAACCGCGTCTACGCGTTGATCGAATCGAAGGAAGGCGTGCTTTGGCGTTCCGACGACGGTGGCGTCAACTGGACGATGGTCAGCAACAATAAGATGCTCGATGCCCGTCCGTTCTACTTCACCCACGTTGCGGTCGACCCAAAGAACCCTGACCACGTGTACACCATTTCATTCGAGACGATGCGCAGCACCGACGGCGGTAAAACGTTCAAGGCAATTGCACACGATGTGCACGTGGACTTCCACGCGATTTGGATCGCGCCGAATGATCCGTCGCGAATCATTCTCGGTGAAGACGGCGGGTATGCGCTGACGCTCGACGGCGGCCAGGACTGGTTTTTCTCGGCAAACTTGCCGATCGGACAAGTCTATCGCGTCGGCTTGGGAACCGACAATCCATACACCGTTTGCGGTGGTTTGCAAGATAACAACGGCTGGTGCGGGCCGTCGAATTCCCTCGATCCTTCCGGCATCCTCAACAAGCATTGGATCGTCACGGTGGGCGGCGACGGCACGTGGGGCATTCCCGAGCCCGACGACCCGAACTGGATTTGGTCGGATTCCCAAGATGGTTCGCTGAACATTTATAACCGCGTCACGCAGGACGGATGGGGCGCGCAACCCTATCTTCAAACCGGCAACGAATCGTGGGTAACGGCAAAGAGCAAGTATCGGTTCAACTGGGAATCGCCGATTGCGTTTGCTCCGTGGCGGGCGCCTGGCGGTAAGGTCATCGGTTGGTATGGTGGCAACGTCGTCTTCCAAACGACCGATCGCGGAAAAAGCTGGAGAGCGATCAGCCCCGATCTTACGCGGAACGTGAAGTCGCATCAACAAACCGCCGGCGGTCCGATTTATAACGACGTGTCCGGCGCCGAATTCAGCGACACGATTTTAGATATCGAGGCCTCGCCGCTTTCTAAAGGTGAGATTTGGGTCGGAACGGACGACGGGCTTATCCAGCTCACGCGCGACGGCGGCAAGCACTGGCGCAACGTCACCCCGCCCGAAGCGCCGGAGTTTGGGCGCTTCGCCACGGTTGCCCCGTCGACGCTCGTCGACGGGACGGCTTATGCGATCGAAGACGTACACGAAATGGGCGATAGCGCTCCGTACGCGTGGGTGACGCACGACTTCGGAAAGCAGTGGACGAAGATCGTCGACGGCTTGCCGAGCGACGAGTGGGCGCGTTCAATCCGTCCCGACATTCGCAACCGCGATCTCGTCTATCTTGGAACCGAAGAGGGCATTTGGCTCTCCTTTGACGGCGGACGTACGTGGCAAGCTTTCAAGAACGATCTACCGCCGGTCTCGGTGCACGACATTCGCATGCAGCCGCAGTGCGACGATCTCGTGATCGCGACGCACGGCCGCGACATCTACATCATGGACGACGTCCGGCCGGTGCAAGATCTTCCGCAGGCGGTCGAGCGTGGATCGTGGCTTTTTACGCCGCAGACCGGCTACGAGTGGTCGCTCCATTCCAACGACGAAGGAACGTACACCGATTTTGCGGCGGCAAACCCGCCCTACGGCGAAACGATTACGTTCTATCAAAGGGACGCGCAAAAAACTTCGCCCGCGCTCGAAATTCTTGATGCTGGCGGCCACGTTATTCGCAGCGTTTCGGGGACGCATAAGGTCGAGGGCAAAGACGTCCCATATATCCCGAACAAAGTTGGTCTCAATCGTTACACGTGGGATTTCAACGTTAACGGTCCGGTGAAGTGGAATGGCGCGACGAGCGAATTCTCCAAAGGCCCTGACACAGGCCCAGGCGTCGTGCCGGGATCCTATGCGGTGCGTATCAGACTCGCCGGGCACACCTACATGCAGCACTTCAAGGTCGAGCCCGATCCGCGCTCGGCCTTTACGCAGGCCGACTATCAGCGAACCTTTGACGAGGCGATGCGCCAGCTGGGGCACGTTTCGCAAGTCGATACGATGCTGAACAACCTCGACGATCTCAAGAAGGCGATCGACAGCGCGCTCGATGCAGCAAAAAAGGCAAACAATACCGCCCTCGTTGCCAAACTTACGGATCTGTCCGCCGCCCGAAAGGCACTCAACGACTCGCTGGCCATCGACGTCGAAGGCGAAGGCACCTTGCAGGAGGGCAAGCTGCACGAGGACGTGCTAACCGCCTTTGGAGCGGCGCAGGGTCTCATCACGCCGCCGGTCACGGATTTCTTGAAGCGCATTGACGCCAAGTTCGTCGTGGGCGCAGCGCGCTACAATGATTTCGTGCAGACGGCGCTGCCGCCGGCGAACGATGCGTTGAAAGCTGCAGGCATGAAACCGTTGCCGTCTCCGTCGCCGATGCCAGCGAAATAACGCTCGCTCGTCCGGTGTGACGGGGCCGTGCTCCTAGGGTATACGGCTAACGCCTAGGAGCACTCGCACATGACAACAACCGGGTATACACTCCCAATCATTATCGGCGCGATCGCGCTGGTTGCGGTCGTCACAATGATCGTCGTCGCCGTGCGTACGGCACGTTCACAACGGCTTGAAAAGCGCTTCGGTCCCGAGTACCGCCGGGTCATTCGTGCCCGCGGCAATAAGACGGTCGCGGAACGCGAGCTCGCCGCACGCGAGGAGCGCGTACGGAGATTCCATATCGAGGAGCTACCGCCGGGCGCACGAGCGCGCTATACCGAGGAGTGGCGCACCGTCCAAACTCGATTTGTGGATGAACCCCGCGACGCCGTCGTCAAGGCAGACCGCCTCGTAACGTCGGTCTTGCGCGATCGCGGGTACCCGGTATCCTCCTTCGAGCAGGCGGCCGCCGACATTTCTGCGGACCATCCGCGGGTGGTCGAGGATTATCGCATCGCTCACGGGGTCGTCGTCCGTACCGAAAAAGGCGAAGTCCCCACCGAAGATTTACGTCAAGCGATGCAGCACTTTCGCAGCCTCTTCGACGATCTTGTTCGAGCAGACGAAAGGGAAAAAGCATGAACGAACGTTCCGACGCTGACAAAGACGAACGCACCGATAGAAACGAGACGGAGGCTCGCCCCGAGACGCCGCGGCGAGTCGAGACGAAAGAACGTTCGGTTCGCGGTGAGGTAACGGATGGAGATTCGCCAGCCGATACCTTTCTGCCGCAGGACCGCATGGAAGAACTCCGTGCCCGCTGGAACGATATTCAAGCCGAATTCGTCGACGATCCGCGAACCGCAGTGCAACAAGCGCACGGCCTTGTCACCAAACTCGTTACCGAACTTACCGAGACGTTTTCTCGCGAGCGGTCGGGGCTTGAAAGCGAATGGAACCGCGGTGAAGAGGCCGACACTGAGAATCTGCGCATTGCCCTGAAACGCTATCGGTTGTTCTTTAACCGCCTCTTGCGCTGAGCGACAGGGCTAAGCGAATAGCCGCTTGAGGAACGCGTCGTGTTTGTACGAGGCACTCTTGCCGAAGTGAACGGCCACGACGCGTTCTGATGGAATGACGTACATCGCTTGCCCGCCCGAACCGCTCGCGTAAAAGAGATCGGACGGCGCGTTGCGCGTGCTTAACCACCAGCCCAACCCGTATCGCGGATTGGCGGCCGATCCTTCGAAGCACGCAGCGAACGTTTCTCGCTCGCGCAGAACGAAGGTCCCGTAAGCTAACCAGTCGTTCGCGGTGAGTGAGGCGCCGGTCGGCAACGGCTGCGTTCCGTCTGCCAAGCTGCGCCAGGCGGCGACGCGTACGCCGGCCGGTGCCAGCACGCGTTCCTGCAAGTAGTCGAGCGGCGTCTGCGTGCGCTCGCGGAGTTTGCGCGCGAATACCGCGCCGAAAACCTGCAGCGGAATCCCGCCGTAGGTGAACCTGGTTCCCGGTTCGTTCTTCAGCGGCAGCGCGAGCGCGCGCTCGTACGTCGGCACGGAGCTGCCCAATCCTCCAAATCCGAATCCCGACGTGAGCGACAACAACATGCGCAGCGTCACGCGCCGTTTCCAGGGATCGTCTTGCCACGATGCAATGCTTGCAGCGACGAGCTCGTCGACGTTCAACAAGCCGTCGCACTCGGCATAAACGGCCGCAACACCCCAAAAACTCTTCGTGCCGCTAAAGAGCGGATGCGCCGCGTCCGGGGCAAAGCCGTTGTCGAACTCGCGCGCGATGACGTCTCCGTTTCGTGATACGACGACGGCTTGCAACGCATGCTTGCGCGCGTAGGTAAGGGCCGCTCCGACGTCCATGGGCAGGGGCGTTCGAGGGGCGGCTACAAGAGCGCCTTCATGCGCCCGTTTGTGCTGTTGGTCGCGTCGGTCGCGGCTTTGGGTGGATTGCTCTTCGGCTACGATACGGGCGTTATCTCCGGCGCGGTTCTTTTCATTACCAAAGATTTTGCGTTGTCGACGCACCTTCAGGAGTTCACGATCAGCGTCGTCCTCTTGGGGTGCATGCTAGGCGCCGCAATCTCTGGAGGCATCGCCGACCGGATCGGGCGTCGCTCGACGCTGTTTACCGCTGGCATCGTCTTTGTCGTCGGAGCGCTCGGCTCGGCAATAGCGCCGAATGAGACCGTTTTGCTCCTCGGCCGTGCCATCGTCGGCGTCGCCATTGGGTTCAGCTCGGTGGTTGCGCCGCTCTACATTTCTGAAGTTGCTCCAGCGGGCGTTCGCGGAGCGCTCGTTTCGCTCTACCAATTTGCGATCACGATCGGCATCCTCGCGGCCTACGTTGTCGATTACGCCTTCGCCGGCGGCGGCCAATGGCGCTGGATGCTCGGTCTCGGATTCGTTCCTTCGTTGGTGCTCGTCGCGGGGATGCTGTTGATGCCGGAAAGCCCCCGCTACCTCTTCAAGAGCGGCAACGATACGGGAGCGCGCGACGAACTCGAGCGTATGTACGAGGATTCGGCCGAAATCGCGGCCGAGGAGCAATCGATTCGCGCTAGTTTGCAGGTTCGCGCCGTCGGCTTGGAGGCGTTTCGCGCTCCGATGATACGGAGGGCCCTCTTCATCGGTGTCAGCTTGGCCGTGCTGCAGCAGGTAACCGGCATTAATACGGTCATCTATTACGGGCCGCAAATTCTCAAGTTGGCCGGGATCGGATCGAACTCGGCCTCGATTTTAGCCGAAGCATTGGTCGGCACGGTGAACTGCCTCATGACGCTGATCGCAATCTTCTTCGTCGATCGCATCGGCCGCAAGCCGCTGCTCTATGCCGGTCTCGCGGGTATGTTCGTTTCGCTATCGGCGCTTGCGTACGCCTTTGCGCAGCCTCACCTTTCCGGCTCGCTGAGCGTCATCGCATTAGGCAGCATGATGTTGTACGTGGGATGCTTCGCGTTTTCGTTGGGGCCGATCGTTTGGCTGTTGATTTCCGAGATTTTTCCGTTGCCGGCGCGCGGCCTCGGCATGTCCCTTTCGACGCTTGCGAATTGGGTCGGGAACTTCCTCGTCTCGCAGTTCTTCTTGACAATGATTCAGAAGCTCGGTACGTCGGTTACCTTCGGGACGTACGCGTTGCTTTGCATCGTTACGATACTTTTCGTGCGCTCGATGGTCCCTGAAACGAAGCGCGAGCTTCTCGAGCGCGTGACCCTCAAAGTAGCGTAGCGTCATGCTGGCTGCCGTGCGGCGCGCCCAAGACCCGCCGGGACGTGTCGTCATCGAAGAGGTGGCGCAGCCGGTCGCCGCAAGCGGAGAAGTGCTCGTACGCGTGCACGCCTGCGGGGTTTGCCGTACCGATCTGCACATCGTCGACGGCGCGTTGGCGCCGCATCGCGAGCGCATCATTCCGGGGCACCAAATAGTCGGTGAGGTGATCGACGCCGGTTCCGGTGTCGACAGGAAGATCCTGGGCGCGCGGGTTGGCGTTTCCTGGTTGGGCGGTGTTGACGGTACATGCGCGCAATGCCGCGCCGGCCGTGAAAACCTTTGCGACGTGCCGACGTATACCGGCTACGATCGTGATGGCGGATACGCCGAGTATGCAACCGCGCGCGCCGATTTCGTCCAGCTGCTTCCCGGCGAACTCGATGACGCCGCAGCAGCGCCGCTTCTCTGTGCCGGCATCATCGGCTTTCGCTCGTTGCGTGTGGCGGGCATCGAACCCGGTGAACGCGTCGGCCTCTTCGGTTTTGGATCGTCGGCGCACCTTGCATTGCAAGTCTTGCTTGCATGGAAATGCGAGGTATACGTTTCAACTCGAGGTGCCCAACACCGTGCGTTCGCGCAGCGGCTCGGAGCGGCGTGGGTCGGGGATGCACTCGACAAACCGCCACTGCCGCTCGATCGCGCGGTAACCTTTGCACCCGCGGGCAGCGTGGTCGTTGCCGCCCTCGCCTCGCTGCGCAAAGGGGGTGTCGTCGCGATCAACGCGATTCACCTCGATTGTATGCCGCAGTTCGATTACGATACGCTGCTATGGGGAGAGCGCCAAATTCGCAGCGTCACGAACATGACGCGCACGGATGCGCGTGACTTCATCGCGCTCGCGGCGCGCGAACGAATCGTCGCCCGAGCGACCATCTTCCCACTTCGCGACACTGCGTCGGCGATGGAAGCCGTGCGCAGCGATGCGATCGACGGTGCGGCGGTAATTCAATGCAGCCCCAGCTAAGCGTCGTCATCCCGGTCTACGGCAATTGGTGGCTGACGGCGCGGACGCTGCGCGCGCTGGACCGTTTGCGCCGCGATTCCCTCTCCTTCGAGACGATCGTGGTCGATAATGCGTCGCCGGATGAAACGCCGCGAGAGATGAAACGGTTCGGATGGGTCCGCTACATTCGCTTGGAACGCAATACGAACTTCGCCGGCGGCTGCAATACGGGAGCGCGCACCGCACAAGCGCCGCTCGTGCTCTTTCTCAATAACGATGCCTTCCCGCTCGGCGATGCGCTCGCGCCGCTCGTGCAGGCCTTCGATCGCGAGGAAGTGGCGATTGCCGGCGGCGCGCTCTTCTTCGAGGACGGCGTGACGCAAGGAGCCGGATTCGTCGTGCTCCCGAATGCACACTGGCATTACTCGTGCCGAAATCTGCCGCCTACGCTGGATGCGGTGAACACGTCGCGCGATGCAATTGGCGTTTCGGGTGCGGCGATGGTAGTGCGGACCGAATGGTTCGTCAGCAGCGGCGGCTTTGACGAGACGTACGTCAATGGTTTCGAGGACGTCGATCTTTGCATGCGTGCGCGTGAGCAACAACGGATCATACGTTACGTTGCGGACGCGCGCTTTGCGCACTACGAAGCGGCAACCGCCGGGCGCTTCAACCGTGAAGCCGACAACGAGCGTCTCTTTTACACTCGCTGGTCCTCGCGCTTTGCAACGATTGAGCGAACCGCGCGCGGCCAGGTGCGCGCCATCTCAATCCACGTCGCCCCAAAGTCGACACCGCTTTGTGCGGCCGGATTAGAACATCTCGAAATCGCCTTACGTGCGTTCGGCCATCCGATCATGCGCGGGGGGTTGCGGCCACGACAGCGGCTCGATCCGCAATTTCGCGGAGCGGCGGCACTCGGTTGGTTTAGCGATCCAGCGCAGCCTCGCGCTGTCCTGATCGACGGGAGCGTTGGAGCGCCCGCGATCATGAACGTACGTGGCGCCGCCGAACTGCAGGTGCCGTGGCTACCGTGCGCGGCGCCGGAACGCACTCGGCGCCTTCCAGTGCAGCGGTCGACCGATCCCGCGTGCGCAACGGTTGCCGTCGCCGGCATGAACGCCGTGTCGCCGTATCGCCGCGCCGAATTGTTTACCGCGCTTCAGCATTTGATGAACCATAACCCCGCGCTGAACTTGGTCGTGTTGGGGCGCGACCGCGATGCAATAGAGCTCGCGCGCCGCTGGGACCCACGCGCGACCATCGTCGATTTCGTTCTCGGTGCCCCGAGGCCGAGGATCGATGTGGCCTGCGTCATTGCTGCGGGTTTAACCGACGAATGCTCCTTCGGCAACGTGGTGCTTGCGCAAGGCGGCCTTCCGCTCGTCGCCATTGCGAGCGATGAGTTGCGCAGCGTCTTCAAGCCGGACGTTATGCTCATGGCGGAGACTGGAAAAGTCGCTGATTGCATTGCACGCTTTTTGAGCGACCCCGACCAGCGGATGCACTATGGAACGCTTGCCGCTGCCGACGCGCTTCGCCGCTTCTCTCCTCGGCGCAGCGCAATTCGGGTGATCGATCTGCTTTGCGCGGCTCGCTTCGGTCTCGAGCGTCCAGCACCGGCGCGCAGCAATGCCCCGATCGCCTTGTGACGCTATCGGCTTTCCATCAGTAGCTCGCGCAAGTAACCATGCCAGATCGCCGGCAGCGTGTGCGTTCCGTGGCCGCGCGTCGCGCTCGTGATCGACAGAAGTACGAACCGGCCGCGCTTGACCTTCATGATTTCTCGCTGCAGGATGCCTAACTCGGGCGGATTGATCTGGTCGTCCGCCGAGTTGATCGCCAAGAGCGGTGCAACGATCGAGCCAAGCAACGGCTGCGGATCGTAATCGCGCGACGCCTGGATCTGATAGAGCAGGTCGTTGGCGTCAAGTTGCGAGATGAGCTTCGGAAGCGTGCGCTGGTAATATTCATCAGTCGACGCCCCGGTCGGCATGATTTGTTGATCGTACAGCGGTGCGCTACCGACGAACCAGAGAATATCTGCCGCGGTCTTCAAGCCGGTAAGCGGCTCGGAACTGTAGTTTCCGCCGTCGTATGCCGGATCGCTCACGATCGCGTCGGCGATCATGTCGCGCCAGATGCGGTTACGTCCGGAAATGGCGATCGGCAGGCTAGCCAGCGGCATGGCGGCATCGATAAATTGCGGATAGATCTCCGCCCACATCCAGCTTTGCATGCCGCCCATCGACGTGCCCATGACCAGGCGCAGATGGTTGACGTGAAGACCGTCAACGACCAGCGTGTGCGTCGCGCGAACCATATCGTGATAGCCGTAGTGCGGAAACGAGGCGCGCAATCCGTCGCTCGGCTTGCTCGACGCTCCATGGCCGATCTCGTCTGGGATGATGATGAAATAATTGGCAGCGTCGAGTTCTCCGCCCGGCGTAAAGAGCACGCCCGCGAACTTCGGCTGCGTGAATTGTGCCGTCGAGCCGCCGGTTCCGTGAATGATGAGCACGGCGTTGGTGGTCCGGCCACTGCTATCGATGCGCGGCGTTCCGTACGTCACGTAGTGCAGGCGAAGGTTGTCGAGTGCTTCGCCATCGGCAAAAACGAAGTGCGCAACGGTGTACGTGCCGCTGCTCGGCCGCGGCGTCCCAGACGTCGCGGCAGCGCTCACGTTGGGTGTCGCGACGCTAAGCAGCACCGCGAGTGTTAGTGCGAATCCGGCCATGCGAACGTAAAAATCCACCCAGCTAACCTCGTTCCGGCGTTCCCCTAGAATTGACCATAACCCCGAGCCATTGAGGCGGCAAAGATCAACAAAAATGCAAACAGAAATGTCTCCGTAAGTAAAAAACGCCTCATGCGACGAATGTCCTGGACCTTCGGCGTTTCGTCAGCGCGTTGCCACTTGATGTATTGGATCGTCGGCGGGACCGACAAAACGGCTATTACGACAAAGGTTAGTATTTTCGCCCAGAAGAAGCCGTTATGCAAGTAGTAGCCCCAGCCTTTGGCGGCAAATATCGCTCGAGAAAACCCTACTACGAGGATTGCGCCGGCGAGCACGCCGTACCAACTATCGATGCGCGTAAGCCTCTTAACGCCGTCGATCGTCATGCCGTACCTGACTAAAATAAGCTCCATGGCGAGGACGCCGAACAAAGCAAAGATAATCAGGTGGTGGCCAATGGCTAGGCCAAGATCAAGCACATTCGACTCCTATTCAGACGAGCGTTCCCCCCTATATTCGTCGTAACATCATCTCAAAACAACCACTCTTCGTCCATCGTGCGACATGGCAGCTTCTCTTGTAGAATCACGAGTTTTCGGTGTTCCGCGTGTCCACTGGCATTCGCGTTTTCCACAAGTCTCCGCGCGAATTGTCGTTCGTATCGTCGTGCATTGCCATACGCTCGCTTGGTTCGGTGATGTCCATGGTTCGCAAGGTAGCGGACCATATGATGAACACCGTTCAGCGCGCGCACCGCAGTGTAAAGGCGCGCCACTCAAGGAGCACAGAACATGCATCGACTTATCATCGCGGTCTTCATCGCTCTTGAATTGTTAGCGTGCAGCACTCCCTCAGCACGCGAGCGAACCGCAAGTGCCCCACCTACAGAACGTCCGCTTATTCTTGAACAAGGTCAGGGTGAGGTTCGCGTTTGGCGGCCCCTCGCCTCGGAATCGCCGGCTGAGCAGAAACTCGATAAACTCACTCACTTTATCATTAAGGTTGACAGGGAAAACGGGGGTTCACCGGATTTTTGGTTTGGTACGGAGACATTACCGGTGGGAGCCGGAATTCCTTATCATCGGCATTTGCACGAAGACGAAGTATTGTACATCGTTTCAGGAAGCGCCCATGTCCATGTGGGTTCTCTCGTAGGTGATGCACGTCCGGGAGCAACAGTTTTCATTCCCAGAGATACCTGGGTTTCGGTGCAACCCAATGGTAAGGCGCCAATTTCGCTGGTTTTCGCTTTTAACGCTCCGGGCTTTGATCGCTACATGCGGTGTGAAGCGGTGCCCGTAGGGCAACGCTCACAGCCGGTAACGGTTGAAGAGGACCAGCGTTGCATGAAAGCGGGAGACGTTCAGTATCAGTAAAGGCCGATGCTGGTGCAGCCAGCAGTCAAGAACAAAACATTGTTATGGAGCTATCGACCGTTACATTGAGCTCACTCTTTCATATCGAGGATGATGTGCGCGATCGTTTTCACCAGCTGCCCGACGCACCGCCCCCACCGAAATCGCCGCCACCCGACGAGAAGTCGTCGCTGTCGGCGGACGAACTCCCGTCGTTGCTCCCGCTCCAAAAGCTGCTGCTGCCACTGCCGCGCTGTCCCGGGCGCCGCGAGTTCACGAGTACGATCAGGATAATGAAGAGCAAGGGTATGCAGAAGAGGACTGCCACGAACATCCTGGCCATCCATCGCACCGTGGCAGAGGAAATCGGAATAGGCGTCGGCGGCGCGAGCGCCGCGTTCGCATAACCGGGCGTAATCGTCATGAGCATTGCCGCGACGCCTCCGGTGACGGCGCCATCGACGTTACCATCTTTCATTTGCGGCACGATCTCGTCGTGGATGATGCGGATCGAATCGGCGTCGGTCAACCGCCCCTCGAGCCCGTATCCGACCTCGATACGGACTCTGTGGTCGTGCATGAAGAGAAAAAGCACCGCCCCATCGCGTAGCCCCGGCGGCCGATCCCCCAGTGGTGGGCAGTTTCAGTCGTGTACGTTTCGAGCGGTATGCCGCCGGTCGTTTGATCGATGTACACGATCACTTGATGACCCGTCTGGCGCTCGTAGGCTCGTAGGGTGTTTTCGACTTTGGCGCGTGCGTTTGGGGACATCGCGCCCGTATTGTCAGTCACGTAGTGCTTCGGCGCCGGCGGTATGATGAAAGCTTCGTCCGCGGCGGCGCGCGCGCTCGCGCAAAGTATGAAAAGTGCGAGCAGCGCGGCATTCTGCGCCGGATAACGGTAAGCGGCTCGCCCAGGTGGGCCGTTCGTTGCGCAGCTAGGGCAGCCGGCATCGTGAATGCGCCGCGCCTTTTCGCACGTCATGCGAAGCTCAATCCTTGGTCACCGGTCCGTATCCGCCGCCGCCGGGCGTTTGCACGATCAAGACGTCGCCCGGCTCGAACGGCATCGTCGTCTTGGCCGGTAGCATTCGTTGTGTGCCGCCACGGATGAGCGCGTGCTTTCCGCACGATCCTGGTTCGCCGCCGCACGCTCCGGGCGGCTGCAGCGTGTGGCGGTCGGCGAGGAGGGATGCTTGCGCGGAACCCTCGGTGAGTTCGATTGCTCGTATCAAGCCGTCTCCTCCGCGAAACTTTCCGTTGCCGCCGGTTCCTGGGGCAAACTCGTAACACACCACGCGGAGCGGGTAGTCGCGCTCGATTGCCTCGATCGGGGTGTTGAGCGTGTTGGTCATGTGGCATTGGATGCCGTCGATGCCGTCCGCGGTTGGTCGCGCTCCCATGCCGCAACCGTTCGTTTCGTAAAATGCCCAGCTCGTGCCGTCCACGCGCGTTCCGCCAAGCATGACGTTGCTCATCGTTCCGCCGCTGCACGCCGGTACGCGATCGGGCGCGGCTTTCGCAAGCGTTTGCAGCACCACGTCGGCATTGCGCGTGCTCGTTTCCACGTTTCCGCCGGAAACGGGCGCCGGTGGCAACGGATTCAGCAGCGTTCCCTCCGGCACGAAAACGTCGACCGGCACAAAACACCCCTCGTTCATTGGAATCGTAGGATCGGTTACCGCGCGCAGCGCGTAGTGAATCCCGGAGAGCGTTACGCCCAGCACCGCGTTGAGCGGCAGCCGTACTTGCGGCGATGTACCGGTGTAATCGAAACGGATGCTCCCGTCGGAACGCAGCTCGAGTTTGAGTTCGATCCGCAGCGACGGGTGACCGTCGCGATCTTCTAGGAAATCGACACTTTCGAAGGCGCCTTGACCGAGTGCGCGCAAAGCCGTGCGCATGCGGATTTCGCTGTCACGCAAGCTTCGATCGATCGCCGCTTCCACGGTCTGCGCGCCGTAGCGTTCGTAGAGCTCGAGCAACCGCCGCTCGCCGGTAACGTTGCCGGCGATTTGGGCGCGCAGATCGCCGGCGCGCGCCTCGGGCGTGCGCGAGTGCTTTTCAAAGAGGGCGATCGTGGACGCGAGGGGCTCGTCGTGCTCGAGCAGTCTAGTGGGCGCGACGATCAAGCCTTCTTGCGATAGTTCCACCGCGTCGATGGGCATTGAGCCCGGAGCGATACCGCCCACGTCGGTGTGGTGCGCTTTGTTGGCCGCGTAGCCGACTTTTTCGCCGCATAAAAAAACCGGCCGAACGACGGTGACATCGTTGAGGTGCGTTCCGGTAATGTACGGATCGTTGGCGACCCACATCTCGCCTTCACGCATACCGCCGCACTCGCGCTCGATGCTCATGATCATCCGCTGCAATCCCCACGGCAACGAGCCGAGGTGCACCGGGATGTGCTCGGCTTGCGCGATCAAGCGCGGCCGCCGATCAAACAGCGCGCACGAGTGATCGAGCCGCTCTTTGATGTTGGGCGAGTAGGCACTGTTGCGCACCGCGATGCCCATCTCTTCACTAGCATACACCAGCGCGCTTTTGATGACTTCAACAGTAATCGGATCGACGCTCATTGCTTCGTGTCATCCTGACCTTGTCGAAGGGCGGCAGAGGGCTCTAGCTTCAGCAATCCGTCCGCTGTCTTTAGCGACCAGTTGCGTGGAACATACGTCGTCGCATCATATTGCTCGATGATTGCCGGACCATCGATAATGCCGTCGAGGAGCGCATCGCGCTGATACACTGGAACGTCGACCCAGGAATCGTCAATCCACACGCGACGTTGCACCGATGATTTTCGCCCTTCGACCCTTCGACTCGCTTCGTTCGCTCTGGGCAAGCTCTGCTCAGGGTGACACGAAGCCATACCCCGAGTCCGATGTACGCGCTGAGGCAGCCGCCCCGAGACCGTGGAGCGGGCGTTGACCAGTTCGATCCGTTCGTCTGGAACGTGGTAACCGTAACGCGCGTGATGCTCGTGGTGAAACGCCTCTGCGAGCTCTTGCGTGGTGCTAGCGTGTGCAATGCTGATTTCGAAGCTCTGTCCTCGATAGCGCGCGTCATACGTGCGCGTAAAACGAACGCAGTCGTCGGTGGCTCCTTGCGCAATCAGCTCGGCTTTGCCGCGAGCTTCCAGCCGTTCGAAGAGTACCTCCAACTCCGGCCATGCGACGTCACCCAGCTCGCGCAGCAGCGGCACAGCGCCGAGTACGCTGATGTCCGCCACGAGCAGGCCCGCCGCGGAGAACGTCCCAGGATGTTTCGGTACGAGCACGCGTTCGATTCCAAGTTGGTCCGCCAGGGCGCATGCGTGTAATGGACCGCCTCCGCCATACGCAACCAGCGTGAAGTCGCGCGGGTCGAGGCCGCGCTCGACCGTGACGATGCGCAAGACCTTTGCCATCTCGGCGTCGATGAGCGTGATGATGCCGGCCGCGGTCTGCTCGATACTCATCTGCAACCTTCTCGCCAGCGCATCGATTGCTTCACGCGAGCGCGACGCGTCGATGGGAAACGTTCCGCCGAGCAAATGCGTTTGGTTTAGCCGGCCGAGAACGACGTCAGCATCCGTTACCGTTGCCTGCAAGGAACTGCCGTAACACGCAGGACCCGGAACGGCGCCGGCCGACAACGGTCCGACGCGAAGCGAGCCGGCATCATCGATCCACGCAATCGTTCCGCCTCCGGCGCTGACCTCGGCAAGATCGACAAAGGGAAAGCGAACGGGATACCCGCTCCCCTTGACGCCTCGTCCGCTGTGCGTTCGGCCCGCGGCTTCGAACTCGGTCGCACGTTGCACGATGCCGTTGACGATCGCGCCCGCTTTGGCCGTCGTCCCGCCCATATCGAATGCGAGCAACATAGGCAACGACATCGGTAATGATGCTGCCGCAATGACGCCGGCTGCCGGGCCACTCTCAAGCAGCGCTGCGGGATGCGGGGCAATCGCCGAAACGGCCGACAAGCCGCCGTCGCTGCGCATGACGTACGGCTGCGACACGCGGCATGTTGCTGCTAACGGTTCGAGATAGCGTTGCACGATCGGCATCAATGCCGCGTTGACGACGGCGGTCGAAAAGCGTTCGTATTCGCGGTACTCCGGATCGATCGCCGAGGAGCGGGTAATTGCAATGCCCGGCAACGCCGCAGCAACGCCTTGCGCAACTCGGCGCTCGTGGCTATCGTTGGCGTAGGAATGCAGCAAGCAAATGGCTACGGCATCCACTCGCCGCTCTTGCAATGTTGCGACCACCTGTAACAGCGAGGCTGCGTCAAGTGGCAGCAGCACGTGCCCGCGATGATCGATTCGCTCTACTACCGTTAAGCGGTCCTCGCGCTCCACAAGCGGTCGCGGTCGCCGCACGAAGAGGTTGTAGACTTCACTTCGGTTTTGACGGCCGATTTCGATGATGTCGCGAAAGCCCTGCGTAGTAATAAGCGCGACGCGCGGCAGCTCGAGGCCTTGCTGACCCAATAATGCGTTTGTCGCTATCGTCGTTGAATGGCCGAAGAACTCAATCGCGGGCGGCTCGTCAAAGCGCGAGCGCAATTCGTCGAGCGCGATTACGACGGCGCGCTCCGGTGCGTCGGGCGTGCTGGGAACCTTGATTCGAATGACAACGCCATCCGCGTCGATCGCCTCGAGGTCGGTAAACGTTCCACCAACGTCGATTCCGACGCGAAGCGCCATCGCGTTCATAGCAGACTACGTTGTGTCGCCTAACGGCGTTCTCTTGCGTTTTCGATGAAGCAACCGTAGGGTTAATTGCTAGCGCTAACTCCCGCTCGGTGCGCGAGGAGCAACGCAATTGAGCCTTCAAGAAACGCCTCATGAAAACTCCCGCCGTCCTTTTGGGCCTTGCGCTGGCCGTTACGATTCCGGCGTCGACCTACGCCGCATCCGATCCGCCAGAGACGCTCTTGAGTGCGTTGCACTGGCGAAGCGTCGGACCGTACGTCGGCGGACGGGTCGTCGCAGTTGCCGGCGTGCCCAGCGAATCGAATCTCTTTTATATGGGTGCGGTCGACGGCGGCATTTGGAAGAGCACCGACTACGGCCTCGAGTGGACAAACATCA
The DNA here is from genome assembly GCA_963752765.1 of Vulcanimicrobiota bacterium. Classification (GTDB taxonomy): domain Bacteria; phylum Vulcanimicrobiota; class Vulcanimicrobiia; order Vulcanimicrobiales; family Vulcanimicrobiaceae; genus JAFAHZ01. The sequence goes on along the minus strand of CAVVZD010000001.1, from coordinate 215,211 downwards.
GCGACGGCACGTTGCCCGGCGATAGCAACAGCATCGGTGCGATTGCGATCGCACCATCGAATCCCAACGTGATCTACGCCGGCACCGGTGAAAGCGATATTCGCGGCGACGTGATCACCGGCGACGGCCTCTTCAAGTCGACCGATTCGGGCAAGACGTGGCAAGCCGCCGGATTGAGCGAGACGCACGCGATCAGCGGCATCGCCATCGATCCGCGCAACGCTAACGTCGTTTACGTCTCCGCGATGGGACACGTGTTTAAAGGCAACACCGAGCGCGGCGTCTTTAAGAGCGTCGACGGCGGCAGATCGTGGAAGAAGGTCTTATTCATCGACGAGAACACCGGCGCAATTGGGCTCTCGATGGATCCGCAACATCCCGGCACGTTGTACGCCGCGATGTGGCAAGCAGAGCGCCATCCCTGGAAGCTCCTCAGCGGCGGCCCGGGAAGCGGGCTCTATAAAACGACCGACGGCGGAGCACGCTGGACGAACCTCACGCACAATCCCGGCTATCCCAGCGGCGTGCTCGGGCGCTTAGGCGTTGCGGTCGCTGCGAGCAATCCGCGCATCGTCTACTCCATCGTGCAGGCCAAAGAAGGCGGCGTCTTTCGCTCCGATAACGGCGGCGCAACCTGGAAGCGTATGAACGATCAGATGGAGCTGCGTCAGCGCGCGTTCTACTACATGTGCATCTTCGTCGATCCGACCAATCCCAACACGGTCTGGGTGCCGAACGTCTTAGCAGTGTGGAAGTCGACTGATGGCGGGAGGAGCTTCGTCGCGGTACGTACACCGCACGGCGACAACCACATTATCTGGATCAACCCGCACAATCCCAAGATTCTTTTGGAGGGCAACGACGGCGGCGCAACCGTTTCCACCGACGGCGGGAAGTCATGGAGCAGCGTTCACAATCAGCCGACGGGGCAGTTTTACCACATCTCGCTCGACAACCAGTTTCCGTTCCACATCTACGGCGCGCAGCAAGACGAAGGCTCAACCGAGGGCCCGAGCGCATCTGTCGCGGGCACTATCGGCGGCGACGAGTGGCGTCCGGCCGCCTATGGCGAGAGTACCTTCGTTGCTCCGCAGCCCGACAATCCAAACATCACGTACGGCAGCGGTTACTTCACAATCTTCCTGCAGTACGACGCCACAACGGGGCAACTGCGCAGCGTTAGCCCCTATCCCTACTATCTAGAAGGCGCGGCGTCCGAAGAGCTCAAGTATCGCTGGGGATGGACGCATCCGATCCTCTTCTCGCCGGCGAATCCCAAAGAACTGTTCGTTGCGTCACAATACGTGCAGAAGAGCGACGACTACGGACAGACCTGGCAAACGATCAGTCCCGACCTGACGCGCAACGACAAGAGCACGGAAGAGCCGACGGGCGGACCGATCGATCTCGACCAAACTAGTGCCGAAGTCTATCCCGACGTTTCGTCGCTTGCGATCTCGCCGCTCGACAACAATCTCATCTGGGCCGGTTCGGGAGATGGTTTGGTCCATGTGACCACCGACGGCGGTTCGCATTGGAACGACGTCACGCCGCCGGCGCTGCCGCAAACCGCACAAATCAGCTCGATCGAGCCGTCGCATTTCGTCAAGGGCATGGCTTATCTCACGGCGTCGCGGTACATGTGGGACGACTTTCATCCGTACGTCTATCAAACGAACGATTACGGCGTCCACTGGATGGCCGTGACAGGCGGAGTTCCGAGCAATCAATACGCGTTTGCGATTCGCCAGGATCCAACCGTTCCCAACTTGCTCTTCCTCGGAACGAAGAGCACCGTCTACGTGAGTTTCGACAGCGGTCAGGACTGGCAATCGCTCTCTCTTAATTTACCGAAGGCCCAGGTGCGCGACATCGCGATCGACGCGCGCCAGGGCGACGTTGCCGTTGCAACGCACGGCCGGGCGTTCTGGTTGCTCGACAATCTCGCGTTACTTGAACAGCTCGCGAAATCGTCGGGCGCCGCACCACGAGGGGCTCAAGTCTTTTCGCCGCAAACGGCTTGGCTGACGCACGCGTACGGAAGCCCCGCATTTGAAGACTCCAATCGCGCTGCGGGCGAGAATCCGCCATTTGGCTCTACGATTTTCTTTAACGTGCCCAAGTCGTATAATGGCAAGACGCCGGTCTCGCTGACAATCTCTGATTCGGCCGGCAACATCGTGCGGACGTTCAATCTGCACTACAAGACGAAGCCGCCGAAGGATTTCGACGTCCAGCGCGCTGCCTACGAGCCTGCCAAGCGGCAGCAGATTCGCGAGGAGCTGCACACTGGGATCACCCCGCGCATGAACAGTTTCCAGTGGAATCTACGCTACACACCGGCCGCCGAGATCAACGGATACAACCCACCGATTGCGGCCGGTGGAGAAGAAGATACCGTCGATGGACCGACGGTCGTCCCGGGAACCTACACGGTGGCGCTCGATTACGGCGGCGACAAAACGTCGGCGCCGCTGACCGTTGCACTCGATCCGCGACTGCATCCCGCTCCCGGCGCGCTTGAAGCGCGCCTGGCCTTGCAGCAGCAAATCCTGGCGGCACTGGACAAACTCGACCGCGCCATCAACGATGCGCTGACGGTACGCGACCGGCTCGCGCGCGTGAAAGAGGCTACCGCAGTTGTCGCATCGCTCGATGCGCAAATCAGCGATCTCGTTCAATTAAACATTCGCTCTAGCGAGGGCAGCTTGTTAAAGGAAACGAAGCTGCACGACCACCTCGCATATCTCAAGGCCGACATCGATCTCGCTTGGGAGAAACCGACCGCTGCGCAATACGCCGTATGGAACGAGCTTTCAGCGAAAACCGATGAAGCCCTCGCTCAATTGCAAACGACCATCGAACGGGGCCGTCAGTTGCTGTCACGATAAAAATCTGATTATTCGTCGTTTCGACGATGCGGCGGCGCGGGTAAAGCGCGCCAATGAGAAAACCGTCAGTTCTAGCGGGCGCAGCGCTCGCTACGTTGATCGGAGCGGGATCGTCCTTCGTTCCGGCTTCAGCGCAGTCGTATCCCAATCAGCCGCCACCGCCGGTTGCGAATCCGTATGGGATTCCGCCGTATACGACCTGGCAGCCGTCCTGGGATCAATGGCAATACGACAAACGCCACGTGAAGCTCGGTGTCGTCGTCAACTTCTCACCGTATCGCTTGACGATTCAGCGTCGCAACGGCATGCAAGAGACAATCGATCTCAAGAACGGGACGATCATCTTCCCGCAAGGCGCTACGCCGACCCAAGGTGAACGAGCCGCCGTCGTTGGCTACTACAGCAACGGAACGTTCATCGCCAATCGCGTCGTCCTTCGCGCGTAGCACGGTATAAACGTGTCATCCTGAGCCGAAGTCGAAGGACGCCTCGCAGCTTTAGTCTTTGAGGCGCCCTTCGCGCCGAGTCCGATGCAGATCCATGTTCGGAGTCGGCACTGGCGCATCCGTGTGCTGAGCAAGCTCGGGGTGACAGAGGCGTTCGCAGATTGCGCCGGCGCCGACGATGATCGCCATCACTAGCAGCGTTATCCACCCGTAGTTGAAGACCGCGCGCCCACTGCTGAGCGAACTGGGCCACACGATGTTGAGCAGCATCAGCAAGAGATAGAGTGCGCCGCCGATGGCGACCGGTGTTCGCCACCTGCCGAGCGTGAAGACGCCGCTTGGCGTCCATCCGCGTCGCCGCGCAAGCAGCGAGCCCAACACCGTGAGGAAGAACGCCAAATAGATCCCCGACGTCGCGAACGATACCAGCGCATACAGTGCGTTGACGTTCGCGGGGTAATCGAACCATAGGATGTGCACCGGCTTGCTCGGGTTGATGACCACGAGCAAGAGGAAGAGAAACGGCACGATTGTTCCGACGAGAATCGCATTGACGGGCGTATGATGCGTCGGTGAAATCCGTTTGATCGCCGCGCTACCGGGAAGAGCGTCGTCACGCGCCAAGGCGAACGCGACGCGAGCACCCGCGCCCTGCACGGCGGTGCCGCAGCTAAAGAACGCGACGATCACCATGATTAGGAAAAAATCTTGCAGCCAGGCCGGGAGTTCACCGAGAATCGTGTTGATGCCGCCGGTAACGACGCCGGCGATGCCGCTGTGTGGTGTCGCTAGCAGAAGCCCGAGCACTAGGACAAACGACGCGATTCCTCCGTAGAGCAATGCGCTGCGCATGGCTTTGGGCACTTGACGCGCCGCGTCGATCGTCTCTTCCGAAATATCGCCGGCCGATTCGAAGCCGTAAAAAATGTAGACGTTGGCAAGAATCGCGACTAACGCCGCCGCGGTCCACCAATGGCCGCCGAAATTCAATGCCAGCGGGTTGGTTTTCAAATGCTCGACACCCGCAGTCGAGAAGACGAAGCCAAAATGTTGATGGAAGCCAAAGATAGCGAGCGCAACGAAGACGCCAAACGTACCGATGCTCTCCACGTACACGCCGAAACGCGCAACCTGCCCCATGATCTTCGCCCCGACGGAGTTGAGGATCGCCGAAAGAACGATGATGCCGCCCGCGATCGCAAAGATTGTCGCGTGGTTATCGGGTTGCAACTGGGTTTTGAACCAAATGTTGGATAGCGATGTCACGTAGCCGACCGCGCCCGAATCGACCGACGCCACCGTGGCGAGCAGCGCAAAACCGTAGATCCACCCAATGAACCAGCCGTAGCGCGGACCGACGGTGAACTTACCGTATTGGTAAAGCGCACCCGAAAGGGGATACTCGCTGGAAAGCTCGCCGAAGACGAGAGCGACGAGCAGCATGCAACCCACGACTACTGGGATCGTCCAGATGTAGCGCGGTCCACCGGTCCCGAGGCCTAACGTATACAGCGAGTAGATCCCGACCATCGGGCTGAGGTAGCTGAACGCAACCGAGAAGTTGTCGAAGAGTGAAAGCACTCTCGACAGTTGCTGCTGGTAGCCGAATCGCTCTAGTGCGTCGTGGCTCAAACCCATTCCGCAATGCGCCTCCCTTTTTGAACAAGGGAAGGTCGCTCGTGTTGCTTCCGGGCTCCTGCGAGCGGACGGCCTAGTCTGCGAAGGCCAGCCCCGTGACGAAGTTGAGGAGCGTCAGCGCCGCGGCCGGCGGAGCGTTGCCTTTGGCCCCCTTGGCGAAGGAGAGAATCGACGAGATGACGTTTGTTCCAGCCGACGTTTCACCATTCCAAACATAGAGCGAGTCTGCCGGTCCCAATGCCGCCAGCTGCGCATCCGACAATTTCGTCCGTCCACCGCTGATCGAGCGAGTCGTCCCGTTGGTAGAGAGGACGCCCACGACGCCACTGTTGGCGTATGCGATGTCGCCGTCCGCATCGACGCCGCTGCTGGAGAGCATGCCGTCGAAGTTCCTCATTGGAAAGTGGTGGATCGGAACGCTTGCGCCGGCGGCATACATGTCGATGCCGTTGGGTCCGGAAACATAGAGATGGTTCTTGCCGTCGAGAGCAACTCCCAGCCCAAAGCCCGACGCAAGCCTAATCGTTCGGACCGGCTTGCCCCTGCTCGCGGCTTTCAATGAGAACACGCTTATCGAATTCGACGCAGTGGTATTGCACGCCAACGGAACGACCTGCGAGAGTCACTGGGATAAGGGCTATCGGTCGCGTTTGATAACGGTTTGATTGGGATCGACCGGCAATTGCTTGAACCCGTACGGTGGGTAAAGGTCTTGGCTTTTTTCGCCGATCCTTACCAACCCCATCTGTAGATTTGTCGCCGGCAGTCTCGTATAGACAGCCGTGCCTTTAAAATCTTCGCAGCGGAGCTTGACCGTGTGCAATTCTTCTTCGGTAATGGTATCGTCGGCAATCTGGCCGATGAAAAACCCCTTAGGCCGCTGCCCCCTCTTGATGACGCTTGACGTTACGCGCCCGATGTACTCTTCGTTATCGTAGGCGTTGCAGCGCAATGCTACGGGTGGGCTGCTTACCCAATTGACGTTCGGGATCTCCTCCACGTAATTGTACGGCTCGAGTTTGACCTCCGGAACGCTGCGCTCGCTGCCGTTTGAGCCGATCAGCATTTCCCAATTCGTGGCATCGCTTTGATAGCCGTCATTGGACATCGACACGATCGCGAGGACGAGCGGCTTGGACGAAGGTTTCGCGTCCGGGGCATGCACCGTAAGACGATCGATGCGTGCTTTAAGGGACGGCAGTTTACTGTCGCGCGCTTGATCGAGCGCGGCTCGAAGCTCGGCCACTTCATCCTGCTTGGCTCGAAGAACCCCACCCGCGGCCAGCAACATCGAGACCATATACCACGTCAGCATAACGATGCCGAAAATGACCGAGGGCCAAATGCTCCATTTGGCGAGCTCCGTCACAACCGCAACGAGAATCGTAAGGAACGAGATGATCCCCATGAGCCAGCCGTTGGCAACGTTTTGACTCCAGGCATCACGGATGGCTTGGAGATTGGCAAGCAGCGCTGTTGGCCGCGACTGGACCGCCGGGGACACAACAGGGCTGTTCCGCAGCCAAACCCTTGCACCCTCGGAGCTGCGATCGGCGGTGTGCTCGAGCTGTCGAATGCTTCCTCGGCAGCCGATAATTGAGTTGTGATGAGGTGCCCATTGACCGTTCGCTTAATCGCCCTTTGCTGCGCAACGGTGTTGCTAGCGGCTTGCTCGGGCGGCGTACCACATAGCCAATCCGCGTTTCTTCCCGGCGCTGTGAACAACGGCGGATACAATAGTGGCAGAATCGGGTCCGGCACGTTGATTGTCCGTGTGCGCGTCCCGCTCCATCCAGACTTTATCTCGCCGTCGACCAAAGGCATGACGGTCGAGATTACAGGCCCGACGAACCTAAAGAGAACAGTGGGCCTGACCGTAGGAGCAAAGGGATGCAAAAGCTCTTTGATGAGCCTGCAATGCAATCTGATTGTCCCCGGCCTGGCGGTCTGCCCGTCGAAGAAGAGTTGCTATACGGGGACCGTCGCGACGTACGACGCCTTCAATGCCGCAAAGAACAAGATTCCGAAACACGCCCATCTTCTTTCCGCGGATCAGAAGTTCGGGTTCACGATCGGCACGGGAAACACGTTCGTCCCGGTCATCCTGTTTGGCGCTCCCAAGACGATTGCGTTTCTGCCGAGCGCGAATTCGTCGCTCGTCGGATCCCAAGACACCGGTTACGTCGAGCCGAAATGTACGGATAGCGCACAAAGCGTTACCGTCGTTGGCGTTGACGCTGACGGCAACTACATTTTGGGAGTCGGGGCCCCCGCAGTATCGCTTACATCGAGCGACCCGGCCCAGCTTGCGGTTCGGAGAAGCGCAGGCAACACGTTCGTGCTCACCCCGCCACGCTCACCGCACTACGCGTACGGTAACTTTACCACGCACTTGACCGTAAAGGCAAAGCCGAACGCAAAGAGCGGCGGCACGAGTCGCAGCGCGACCGTCAACGTTAGCTACAGCGGCGACATCTGCGGAATCATTACCGAGTTTGCCGTTCCCACCGCAGCCAGCGCGCCCGTCTTCGGTATTGCCGCCGGCCCGGACGGCAATCTTTGGTTCACGGAGTTTGCGGGCGATAAGATCGGCCGAATCAGTCTGGGCGGCACGTTCGCAGAGTTCCCGCTGGCTTCGGGCGCTGCGCCGACTGGTATCGTTACCGGTCCTGACGGAAATCTGTGGTTCTCCGAGACCGGCCACAGCAAGATCGGTAAGATGACGACGGGCGGAGTGCTGGTCGACGAATACCCAACCTTGACGTCCGGTAGCGGGCCCGTCGAAATTACCCCCGGTCCGGACGGCAATCTCTGGTTTACCGAAATTAACGCCAGCGCCAGCAACGTCGCGAAGATCACGACGGGCGGAACCATGGCCGAATACCCCACTCTGACGGCGTCCAGCGGCCCCGCCGGAATTACCGCGGGTCCAAACGGCAACCTGTGGTTCACCGAACTCGACGCCGGAAAAATCGGCCAAGTGACGACCGCGGGCGCAGTCACAGAGTATCCCGTTCCATCGGGCGCTTCCAGCAGACCCTTTGGGATCGTGATGGGGGCGGACGGTGCGGTATGGTTCGCAGAATGCGCGACAAATAACATTGGCCGGATCACGACCGCCGGCACCATTTTCCCGGAATATCCACTGCCGGAATCGGGCAGTACGCCTGCCTTCGCGACAAAAGGACCAGACGGCGCCGTCTGGTTTACGGAGGCGACGGGCAACCGCATCGCTCGGATTACGACTGGGGGCGCTTTCACGGAGCACGACGTGCCGACGACAAGCAGCCGGCCCGCTTCCATTACCGTGGGACCGGACGGCGCCCTTTGGTTTACGGAGCAAAGCGGCAACAACATCGGCCGTCTGCGCTAGAGAAACAGGTCAGACGTAGTCGCGTAGCGTGAGCGTGATCATGCGTTTGGTTCCGTCTTTGCCGACGAGGCCAAGGTGTAGCACGGTGCCGGGAGCTCCAAAGAAGAATTGGCGCACCTGTTCGAGGCTCATCGACGACGTTGGCTGACCGTCGATCGTAGCCAGGACATCGCCTTTGACGATCCCGGCCGCAGCGGCGGGCGTCCCGGGGCGCGAGTCGATCACAACGTACGCTCCACCGTGGTTAATGAGGAAGAGGCCTGCGCGCTCGTAACTATCGGGCTGGTTAAACGCAGCGTCGGGGCGCAAAGCCATCGTCTGTGCCGCGTAGTCGAGCGTCATGGAAAAGCGCTTCCAAATTCCGCCACCGACGTTCGCAGCGACAAACGGTTGCGCGAACGCGCCCTTTTGTTGCACGGTGAAATCCGCTACGACGTTCGGAATGCTAAACGTGCCGATTTCAAGCGACGCAAGACGACCGAGCCGCCCGAGAGCGGCTCCGCCGAATCCAAAGCCAGTCACGCCGACGCCCGTCAGATTCGCCGGCACGACCTGCGGATGCGCGGCAATAAAGGGCGAAAACAACGTGATCGAATCGCGCGCGCCGGTGTCGAGCGTGCAATGCGATGCAATGCCCGAAATGCTGCACGGAAATTGGGGCTGCTTGCCGTTAAGGACGAAGGGCACGATGTCGGCGTTTGCCGGAGAAGCAGCGCCAGGTAGTTGAAGGACGACACGATTGGCGCCGTAATCAAAGGTCGTGACGAAGCGCTCGAGGACTTCGAAGCCGATCAGCCCGTCGACTCGTTGTCCCGTGGTCATCCCAAAACCAGTGCGAACGGGAGCAATCGAGAAGAGCTGATTCCTTGACCGTCGCGTCGCCGACCTGCAATGTTGAAACGTTCGCGAAGCTGATGGATTCCGTAGCCGTGCCGACGCCGCCGCCTTGAAGCGATCCGTTGCCGGTTGCGCCAATCTCCTTGGCGACCGCAAGATCGATGAGGTTGAGCCCTCCGGTATCGAAGATGAATCGGTATGGGCCCTTGCCGTTGAGCATAACGGACAAGTAGACGTGATTTTCGATGAGATCGAACGGAATCGTGGTCTGCGACATGTCGTGCGCGATGGAAAAGTCATGAACGTTAAATTGCGGCTTTGCGAGATGCGCAGCGCCGTCGGGCGTATTGGCGACAGCCCGCGTGACCGTGCCGTCGATCGTATTGCCGTCGCTTCCGATCGTGTGCTGCGAATACGGAATCAAAATTCCCGCAACAGGACGATAGTCGGCGTACGTCGTCGTTTCGGAATCCGGTCCGATCGTAATGACGAGGCGTTCGGGCAGGTGCGTCGCTTGGTCAAACCAGAGTTCGTACGGTACGGCAGAGTTTGGGGGCGTGACAACGAGCGTGTCGTACGGGCGGCCGCCGGCACTCTTTGTTGCGCCCCACGCGATTTTTGCATCACCCTGCGCCGCAGACCACAGCGTGTAGTCGCTGGCGAATGCCTCGTCGATCTCGCTGGAGCGACCGCTTTGACCGCCGTCGACCCAGACCAAACCGGTTCCGTCGCCGTCCCAGGCGTTGGTCCCGTCGTATCCGTCGCGACCCTCGAGTGGCGGCGTCGAGTACGACTCGGCGAAACGAACGCCGCCGATCTCGCCCCACGAGCGTCCCGTGCCGGTAAGCCCGCCAACCGAGAGCTTCGCGTCGGTTTCGACGACGCCGGCGCGATCGAGCGCGTCGCCGCCGAGCGCTTTCCGAGACTCAGCTAGCAGCGCAGAGATCTTATTTTCGTCGGGCGAGGCGGCCGCCGCACGCGCAAGCGCAGCCGAGAGCAGCACGGCGAGGAGCGCAAGGGTAATGCGGAAAGAGTTCATGTGCTCCCGTACCGATCGGGAGCGTCCCTTGTTTCGCTTAGGGCGCGATGATGAAGCAGCGGGTCACGGTGATTCGGACGCTCCTGGAGACTCCGCGATTGTCGGTGATGGTCAGGATTGCCTTCGCGACCGTGGCAACGGCGCTCAGCGTGATCGTCGAGGATGGGCCGACAAACCGCCCGGCACTGTAATTGACGACACCTGAGGGCGATATGCTAATCCTAAAGGGTCCTTTGTAGTTTGCTTCCCTCACCGTGAGCTTGAGTTGCTGATTCGTCGTAAAGTTGAGCGCCACCGGCGCGACCGTAAAATTGTGAGTCGACGTCGCCGCGTTGCCTTGCGGTGCCGCAGGCATCACCGTTTGGGCGGCGGGAAAAGCGTTCGACGCCGAGCAGCCTGCGAGCAATGCGGCGACGGCAGCGATAGCGAGGGAGCGGCACGCGAGTGCGAACATGGCATCCTCCTCGGCACGTGCAGGGTCTTTTCCTCTTCTCCTTACGACTGGGCAGCTCCCATGGATCTATTTCCCGACGGATCTATTCTCCCGTCGGAAGCAAATGGGGTTGACACAGCCACGGGGAAAGCTTTTCTCGCATGAAGTTACGGCGTGGCGATCGCGTGTTCATCAAGAACCTCGGCATCGAAGGGCAGGTCATCGAGGCCGATACCCGGACCGTTGTGGTCCGCTACAAGAAAGAAGATGGCGAGCTGATCGAGCACCGCTTCCCGCCGGAGGATTTGGAATACCAGCCTAAACCGCATCCGCAGTAACGATCGCAGCGTTTGAACGAAAGGAAAAGATTTTCTATCCGACCTCGGTGAGGACGCGCGTTCTACACGTGTATGTGAGTCCGTACTACGCGTCGGGGATTCGGCTGACTAATTGGAGTTGTCTCACTCGATGCCGGTTAGGAAAAGTGTTTCGGAATAACCGTCGCCACCCCTGACCGGAATTGTGCTATATGTAATCTCGCAGACGTGATTAATCCATGGATCATTCTTGGGAATGACGATCACCCCGGTACCGTTCAGTTGGGCGTCTATCAACCACTCTTTTGGACAGTCATTGGTAACTTGCAGCGGCCGCATGTACCCGATGCGTGTGTCGTAATAAATCGTCCCAAACATGCCTCCCGGTACTTCAATGGAACCGCCGCTATCTTGCTGTTCGACCGGATAGGATCCGCTACACGCAACTGAGGAACCCGTGCATGGCGGAGAAGGCACGTCGTATGAGGAGGTTCCGATCTCGTCGCCATATTTAGGCGGCGGTTCGCCATAGCACCCTTTGCATGGCTTCAACGTCGGCAGTGGTGTTGGCTTTGGCGTTGGGCTTCCAGTCGGCGTCGGGCTCGTCGACGGGGTTGGCTCCGGGGGCACGCGTCCCCGCGGATAGAGAGTAATGATCGACGTCGTATGCGCGGTAAAGATCAGCGGAAAACTCTTGCCGTTCGGAAGCGTAATGCTGGCGACTTTGAGCACACCATCCTTGGCGGTAAACGCGATTACGCCATAAAAGGTACTCCTTCGCCCTGAAGCCGTTGTGATTGTTGCGTAATACTTTCCGTCGGGGAAGTTCAAATCCGGCGAGACCATCAGTTGCATGCCCGATACGATCATACTGCTTCCGAATATCGGATGGCCGTCGAAGCCCTCGCCGACCGAGATCGATATCCCCAATGGTTTCGCAGCTTCGCTCGTGTCAGAGGTTTCTGCATCCTTGCCCGTGGCAATCTTTACGTAGTCGCAGCCGGACGCTGCGGCCGCAAAGGCAGTGAAGGACTCCGTTCCAGAAACGCCTCCGGTCGACGGCAGCGCAACCTTCTGCGACGAGGTGCGAGGATGCACACAAACGACGCTACGGGCGGTCTTTAGTCGCACATTGACTTGCACGTCTCGCGTCTGCTGTGTCGCCTGTGGGAGCATTGGCGGATGAGTCGCCGCTTGGCAAGCGACTAAGACGGCCGACGCTCCGAAAAGAGCGACGACCACTGTTCTTGAGAGATGACCTCTCATGAGCTCTCCTTTGACGAACAGGCGTGGACCGTCGACCAGCCTGGAACCGGGTCACATCATTACACGGCTCTTGATTGGCTTTGTCAACCAGGCGCACAGAGCTTCGCGCAGTAGAAAGAGCGTCGTATGACGCTGGTGTTCCTATTGGCGATCGCAACCGCACCACCAACATCCGCATCGCTGGTCGGCATCTGGGACGCCCAGCGCAGGTATCCGGCGGGGTCGTCCCCTGTACGACATGGCGACTATTTGGTTCAACCCGGCAATGCGGACGATTCCTCGCCGATTGCATGGCACGGCGCCCCTGAGCAAGACGTGCAGCATTTCGAGTTGTTCATTCAAGCAGCCCCTGGAGACACGCTTACGGCCTTCGTGCGCAATCCCGAAGAGAACGCCGGTGCTTTCATCGGGCTGCGGACCGTCGTCTCGAGCGGAGATACGATCCGCATGCAACACGCCGGCCGTCCTGACATCGTCGGTTCCAGGTCGCGAAATCCCGACGCCATCACGTTCGACGATTCCGCATTCTCCGGAAGACTCACATTCACGCGGGCACAACCGACACGGGCGCCGACACCGTATCGCTATCGTGCTCCGACCAGCGACGGCGACGGCTGGAAGCTCGGCACGCTTGTGGCCGCATCAATCGACGAAACGGCAATCGGAGAATCGTCGACGGCATCGAGCGGACAACGCCAGGCTTGCGCTCCCCCTACATCCAGAGCCTGCTGATCGCACGTCATGGAAAACTCGTGCTCGACGAATACTTCAATGGATTCGATGCCAATCGGCCACACGACGTTCGATCGGCGGGCAAGAGCGTTACGACATTGATGATTGGGCGCAGCATCGAGGACGGCGCGCCTTTCTCGCCCGAGACTCGGATCGCATCGATCCTTAAGGACTATCTGCCGTTCGCCAACGACGATCCGCGCAAGGAAGCCGTTACGGTGGGCAATCTCATGTCGATGACGGCCGGATATGCCTGCGACGACAACGACGATGCATCGCCCGGCAATGAAGACACAATGCAATCCCAAACGGCGCAGGTCGATTGGTATCGTTATACGCTCGATCTTCCGATGCTCTTTGCACCGGGAACGCGAGCGCTCTATTGTAGCGCCGAGATCAATCTGCTCGGTGCAATCTGCAAGAGAAACCCGCCAGTGGTTACCGAGCGATTTCTACGATTTTTGCTCAGCCAATGCAGTTCGGGAAATATGGAATGTTGCTCATGCCGCCACCAATAAGTGATGCCTACATGGGAGGCGGCGATTTCTTTCGCCCGCGCGATTTCCTTAAGTTCGGTCAGTTGTTCCTCAGCGGCGGTCGCTGGAATGGAATGCCGGTGATCGATGCTGCATGGCTGACGCAGGTATCGACGAAACGCTCGTACATGGAGCAGGATGGCGGCGATTACGGTTATGGATGGCACTTAGCCGATTACGCGTACCACGGGCGCATGTTCACGCCATCAATGCAGGCGGCAACGGCGGGCAGTTACTGTATGTTTTCCTGATCTCGATGTCGCCGTGATGATCACCGCTGCAAACTACAATCAGTATCCGGTTTGGCATCAATTCCAAACGACGCTCGTGCCGCAAATCCTCGACACGATCCAGGGAGGCTACACAAGCAGGCTCTCCAAGAGCATCAGCGAACCTAGCTTTCGCTTGGTTTGGCTGCTTCGGGCCCTGGGCGCCAGCACTGAGCGCCATCCTCACCGCGGGACTCGATAGGATCGGTTCTATGTCCACACGATCCCTTGTGAAGCGTCTGTCGAAAAATGAACTGGGAGTTACGCTCGTTGAGTACGCGCTGCTGCTCGCTCTCATCTCCGTGGTGTGCATTACGGTCATTGCGCTGGTGGGTCACAACGCAAGCAACATTTTGCACTCTGCTGCAGCGTCGCTGTAGGCTCGTCGCTTCAAGCTGACAGCTCTACGAGGCCGAGCGATCCTTAAAACCCTGCTTGAGCTGTACGCGCTGCTGCGGCGTGAGTACGCTCAGGATGTGCTCACGGAGCTGCTTACGCGCTTGCGGATCGAAAGCGCTGCCTCTTGGATGCGTTTGACGGTACTGCTGAAATAGCGCGTGGATTTGGGCGCGCTGCTGTTGGCTTAGATTCAGGTTCGCCATCCAATGGTGATGCATCCGCTGAAGGTTTTGCTTGAGCTGTGCGCGCTGTTGCGGCGTCAGCACGGCGAGCATCTGGGTATGCAGTTGCTGTCTGGCTTTTGGATCGAACGCGCTCTCGCGCGGATGCGCTTGGCGATACTGCTGCATAAGCTGGCGAAGCTTCGCGCGTTGCTGATCGGTCAGGTTGAGACCGCGCATCATCCATCCAAATGCGAAGTGCCGGTGGCCGTATCGCGACCATTGCTCCGTCCGATCGGAGCTTGATTGCGCCAAACTTGGCACAGCACCCTGAGCGGCAGTCTGCGACCCCGTCCCCCCCGCGCACGCGCTCAGCATTACCGCGTACAAGAACGCCCCAGCGACGACTACTGAGGACCGAAAAGTCTGGGAAAAGCTCATGATTGCGTTTCTCCTAGGTACAGTTGCCTTACGTATAGCATGCGAAGCTTGACGTATCCTTAGAGGGTGCGCTATTCGTTTATCCGCAACGCCAACCAGAACGTCGGCGCACGGACGATCCAACTCGGCACACCGGACCGATGTATCGCGAAGCGTTCGGCGGCATTTCTACCCACCATCGTCGCCGCGATCCCAATCATCGGATTAGAAGCCTCGACGTTGTGCATGGCTTGCCCTACGGCATAGCCGTAATAGGCGGCGATCGCAAGATACACCGCAATCGCAAGTAACGATAGCTGCAAAACCTTTTGCAGCAGGATTTCGCTCAAAGCACGCATCTCTTCGATCTACGCTAGCGCATAACGCCACCAGAAGGAAGGGGCGGCTGCCAAGCCTTACGTTCCCTAACGGTGTCGCTCAAGCGAGTTCTGGGGCTATGGTCGGTCGTTGCCTTCGGGGTGACGAACGAAATCGCTGCCGGACTGTTCTTTGTGTCAACCCAAATTCAGGCGACGTCGCCCGGCGTCGGGGATTTGGTGCCGTGGCTGATGCTCGTCGGGGGTGCTATTACACTCCTCACGGTGATTGCGTACCGTTACTTCTTCGCGCACGGTTTGGTGGGCGCGGGTGGCGAGTATGTCATCATCAGCGCAGCCGTTGGCCGGCAAAGTGCATTTCTCGCAACGTTCTTGGCCTGGTTCGGCATGACGGGCGCGCTCGGGACGCTTTCGTACGTCGCACCGAGGTTCTTGGCGAACGCGTGCTTCTCGCTCGGCTTTACCGACGCGGGACGCGTTCTTACCTCGATCCCGGGGACGCTGGCGTGTGGTTTCGCGCTGTTGTGGGGCGTCTGGTGGATTCACGTTCGCGGCGTGCGCCTTGCTGCGGCGCTTGCCGTTACCGCAATGGTCTTCGTACTGTTGGTCGCGGGCACGGTTATTGTCTGCGGATTCGCCACGATGCCCGAGCATTTCGAAGCCGCACTGTACGGGCATTTGCACCTTACGGCGCAGCAAGTGCGCGCGGCCGCGCCCGTGCACGTGGTGAGCTGGGGCGCAGCATTGGGCATGGCGCTTCCGGTGCTGTTCTTCGGCTATCTGGGTCTATCGACCTCAACGCAAACCGGCGGCGAAGCGATCGACGCACGCCGCAAGCTCGCGCAAGGCGTGCTCATCGCGGTGTGCATCGTCACCACCGTCTACACACTCTTTGCCTTTGCGGTCTATCACGCGGTACCGTGGCAAGACATCGCGGGCCTCGCGGCACTGAAGTACACGACGTACACCACTTCCGTCGGATTGCTGGGGCTGGTCATGCCACCATGGCTTTCGTCGCTAATGAATGTCTTCGTAGCAATCATCGTCGTAAAAACGTTTCTGCCGCTTTTCCTTGCGCAGTCGCGGTGGATATATGCCTGGGCTCAAGACGGGATACTTCCAAGCGCATTTGCGCTCACGCACGAACGGTTCAAAACGCCCGTGCTCGCGTTGACGATCAGCGCGCTGCTCGGATCGCTCAGTCTAGTGGAGTCGATTTGGACCGGCTACGTGTTCGGCGTCAGCCTGCGCGTCCTGTCGGTGATGGTCGTCTTTTTCTTGATGGGCATTGGCTTGCTTCGGTTCCAGCCCCCGGCACCTCTGGGTCGTGTCGTCCTCGGCGCTGCGATCATGGCGTTCTCACTCTGGTTTACCGTTTCGTTGATCTTTACGTCTGCGGCTCAGGCCTTCTGGTTGCAACCCGCGGTGCAGGCGGCAATTGTCGTGGTGCTCGGAGCGGTTATCTATCGTCTAACGTCAGGGTCGCATCGCGCGACAGCAGCGGCGGCTGCGGGTACGGCACGTCCGGATACTTAAGGCCCGTGCCCGTGTTGATTACCAGTACTCTCTCGCCTGCCGCAATCCAGCCTTCCTCGCGCAATCGTAGCGCGGCGGCAAATGCTGCCGCGCCTTCGGGGCAGACAAATAGTCCCTCGCGCGAGCCAACGAGTCGCTGCATCGCGAGCAACTCGCTATCGCCCACCGCGATCGCAGCACCGTTCGTTTCGTAGAGCGCATCGAGCACGAGAAAGTCACCAAGTGCTTTGGGAACGGTAATGCCGAACGCAATTGTATGGGCGCCCTCCCAAAAGATCGACTCGCGGCGGCGGGCTTTCCAGGCGTCTACGATTGGCGCGCACCCTTGTGCCTGCACGGCCACGAAGCGCGGCATGCGATTTCCGATCAGATGTAGCGCTTGCAATTCGCGCAACGCTTTATACATGCCGATAATCCCGACGCCGCCGCCGGTCGGGGCGAGAATGACGTCGGGCACGTCCCAGTCGAATTGCTCGGCGAGCTCGAAGCCCATCGTCTTTTTCCCCTCGATGCGATACGGCTCTTTGAGCGTCGAGGCGTCGTAAAGGCCGAACTGCGTAACCGCCGCCGCAACAATACGGCCGGCATCGCTAATGAGACCATCGACGAGTGAAAGGTGCGCGCCCGCCATCGCGCACTCCAAGCGGTTGATCGTGGGGGCGCTTTGCGGCATAACGACGTAGGCTTCCATGCCGGCGCGCGCTGCATAGGCAGCCCATGCACCGCCGGCGTTGCCGTTCGTCGGCATTGCAAACGCGTGGACGCCAAGCTCTTTCGCTCGCGAAACGCCAACCGCGGCACCTCGCGCCTTGAACGTACCAGTTGGCAACAGACCTTCGTCCTTGACGAAGAGCGCGTCGATTCCGAGTTCTCGACCGATGCGTTGCATCGGTAAGACCGGCGTTGTGGCCTCGTGCAGTGAAACGCGATTGGCAGCATCGCGCAATGGTAGCAGTTCGCTGTAACGCCACAGGGTCTGCTCGCGTCTTGCGAGCGCTTCGCGTGTGAATGTTAGCGCCGCTTTCTTCAGATCGTATCGTGCCAGCAGCGGTGCACTGCACGCACAAAGGTGAACTGGTGCGTTGGCATCATAGCTTGCGTTGCATCTAGAACACGCCAGGTGGGTTAGCGCAGACCGCATTAGACGCAGATCCTATTCGTTGCGCAGGGGCCGCAACCCGGCCGACGTAATATAAGCTCGTGTCCACCACTGCAAACCGTATGCGGCGAGTCAATCCGATCAGCAACTGCCCCCTCACGGCGGCACTCGCCGCAGTGGGCGGGAAATGGAAACTGATCATTGTGAACTGCTTGCGGGATGAGCCGCGCCACTTTTCCGCACTGAGACATTTTATGCCGGACGTCTCGCAGAAAGTTCTGACCGAACAGCTCAACGAGCTCATTGCCGATGAGATCGTGCAACGATTTGAAAGCGGTCCGCCTCCGGCTCCCGTCATCTATTCACTCACCGAGTACGGGCGATCGGTGCTGCCGTTGCTCCAAAACGTCAGCGCCTGGGGACGTGCACACATCGAGCGTTTCGGAGAGAGTAGCTCCGACTAAATCCGCGTATAGTCGTTGATCCAGTTCACCTCCCACGTCCTTCCGCCGTCGTCGGAAAACGCTTGTTGCGATCGGGACGTCTTACGCGTGAACGAGTCGAACTCGAAGCGCGTGAGAATCGTTCTGCCGTTAACCGTGTCGTTACTGAAAAACTCGCCGTGCCCGTTCTTGAACTCGCCGGTCATCGCGTCGCTCACGATGCCGATGGGGCTCGTCGCAAAGTACAGGTTCCATTGACGGGTCTTTGGGTCGTATAAACGTAGGGACAGCAATTCGAGATGACCCGTCGGCCCATCCGACTCAAGTTCGATGAGGTTGGCACGACCGTTCCAGATCGGTTTGTCGATTGAAACACCGCTCATTTGTATCCACATCTTATCGCCGGTGAAGGGGTGGAGCATGCGCGACGTGCGCTCCTTCCACGTGCCTTCCGAAAAATCGAAGGCATTCTGACCGTCCGGATCGCCTACGGTGGCGGGCCGCGCGGTTGTTTCTGAACCGCCCCCGTTATGCGTGTTAACGATGCGGTAAAATTCGTCTCCCACGTGCGGCCGCCGTCGCTCGAGATCGCTTGCTCGAAACAATGAGAGTTCGTGGTGATGTTCGACCAAGTGATTCGAACGAGCACGGATTTGCCGTGATACAATTCTTGGTCGTAGAATTCGCCACGGCCATTGTTGAATTCGCCTACCGATGGAGGGTCCTTAAGAATCCCATCCTCGCTGTTGGCGAATCGAATGCTCCATTGATGCGCCCGAGGATTGTAGACGAATAGCGCAAGATCTTCGAAGTGCCCCATCGGCCCATCTGCTTCGACCTCTTCGAGATTTGCACGGCCGTCCCAGATTTTTCGAACGACGACGGTCCCGTCGAGCGTCACCCAGGTTGCCGGCCCGGATGACGGACGGGTGAGTAGCGAGATATGCGTCTTCCAGTTGCCGAAATGGAAATCGAAGTCGCGCTGGCCGTCTCTTGGAACGATCGCACCTCGCGCATTTCCCACCGAGCATAACAAAAAGAAAATCGAGGCTAAGGTGACGGACTTCATACGGCTCCCGAGATGGCGTTTGTGAGCGCCTCGATAATAACAGACGAAAATCTCGGCCGCCAGAAGGCACCTAGAGGTAACTAGCGCTATTACTCTTGCGCATGCGTACGCGATCGATCGTTCCTCTCATCACGCTCGCCTTCGCGATATCTGTTGCCGGCTGTGCCAAGACGAGCGAAACGACTCAGCAAGCACCGTCGGAAGCGGCAACGGTGCAGGTCTCCGCCTCACCCACGATGAGCGAGTCGCCGGTGAGCTCGGCGTCACCAGTGAGCTCCGAGTCGCCAGTGAGTTCCGAGTCGCCAGCGAGCTCCGAGTCGCCAGCGAGTGCCGCGTCACCGGTGACTTCCGCGTCGCCGCAACCGACGGTTCCCACGCCGCCGCCCGGTTTGCCGCGCGGCTGGGAGCAGCAGTACGAACGGACGGTCAACGGACCGGAAGCCGAACTCGTCGTGCGCACCGGCGCGATCGATAATCTCGGATTTGGCTGGCCGCCGCACTACACGCCCTTCTCGGGCGAATCGACTCCGGATCATCCGTGGCTATGCGATTCGCGCCCCGGGTCCGCTCCTGGAACCGACCGCAGTGAGTTAGGCACCGCCGTGACGGCGCACGATCTTCAGACGCGCCGCGGCGACGGCTATTCGGGATGTAGCCATCGTCCCGACAATCTTCCGCAAGCGATTCCGCTCGCGATCAGTACGTTGCCCAACGCAATTCACCGGGTGTTCTTGCAGATGTTTCTCGACGACTTCCAGCCGGTGCCGTTCCATTCGCACTTTCAAGTGACCCTCAATGGCACGCGCATTCCCAACTTCGAAGAGACGATCAATCAGCTCGATCAAACCGGACCAATCGGCAAACTCGTCACGCTCGAGCTGCTGCCGGAGTACTGGCCGGTCCTAAAACAAGGTACCGTCAATCTCTTGATCGACGATCCGACTACCGGTGCGCCCGACGGCTATGCCGTGAATTTCGTGCGCGTCTTAGTCAATCCGCGCCCCTGGCGTTATTCTGTCACGATCTCGTGCAACGTCGTTGACGCCGGAACGCAAAAGCCGATTGCCAGAGCGAGCGTAGCTGCCGCAGCCGTTACCGCTGCGACTGGCACCAACGGAAATTGCGAGCTGCGCGGTGTGCCGGCCGGCTTGGTTTCGGTCGACGCCGGCGCCGTCGGGTACGACAGCGCCGTGCAACTGCTCGATCTTCCCGCCGGAAAGCACGGTACAGCCAACTTCCAGCTCAAACGGCACAAAGAAACCGTCGCCGACTTGAAGCAACAGATTGCGCAGAGCGGAACGGTCGCGATCTACGGCATTCACTTCGATACAGCGTCCGCGACACTGCGCCCGGACAGCATTTCGTCGCTTGATGAGATCGCCGTGCTCATTAAGAGCGAGCCGTCGTCGCGTTGGATCATCGCCGGCCATACCGACAATCAAGGTGGCGCCGGCTACAACCTCGCGCTCTCACTTGCGCGTGCGCACTCGGTCGTGGCGTGGCTGACGCAGCATGGCGTTGCCGCGAATCGTTTAGCGGCCGAGGGTTACGGCTTAACGCGCCCTATCGCCGATAATTCTACCGATGCCGGCCGTGCACTCAATCGTCGCGTTGAAGTGTCACTCGTACGTAATTAGAGGCGATCGATCGCGTTCTAGCCTTTAGGGTGAAAACGCAAGACGGTGGTCAGATCGATTCCACGAATTACGCCGTTGGCTAATCAACCTTTTTCAGCGGGCCGAAGACCCAGACCCACGCGCCGTCGCTGCCCGAAGCGCGCCGAACGCATCCGATGCGCCTAACGACGAGCAGTAACACGAGGCTGGATTACCGCCGTTACCACAGCTTTTCGGGACCGGAGGCTCGAAGTAGTATGCGAGCGCGGCGCTTGAGGCATCCGACTTATTGTTATACTGGCAAAACAGAGCGCTACCGGCGAGCTGAAGCGGCTTTGTTTTCGGATTTGGAAACCCGTTCGTGTCGTAAAACGGGACGCGCGCTTTCAACACGCCTCCGGTCGAGCGACAATACGATCTGCCGGCGGAAGCCTCAGGGCCAGAAACGGTTTGGGACATCGCAAAGCGAACGACATTTGGCGTGCCGGCGCTGCTTCCACCACCGTGGAAAGTCGGCTCGCCGCGCCTCAGTACAAAATCGAAATCGCGGTGACCGCCGCACGAAGCGAATGATCAAACGTCGCGAACAACCGACCGCGCAATCTCCTTGATATGTGCTTCGTCGCGCTTGTAGAAGGTCCATTGCTTGATGCGTTTGGCGCGCAGCAAGCCTGCGGACACCAGCACTCTTAGGTGCTCGCTCGCCGTCGGCTGGCTGACGCCGAGCTTCTCCGCGATAAAATTTCCGCAGACGCCGTCTTTGACCAAGTCGCCATCGATCTGTGGCGGAAAGTACTTACGCGGATCTTTGAGCCACTCCAGTACTTGCAGCCGGCGCTCGTTGGCAATAGCTCGCAGCGCGCCGGCCAGAACCGCTTTCTGGGGCTTCCGCATTGGCATATTGCTATTTTGCTAAATAATACGTAGCATGTCAATAATGGCGACGAAGGAACGGAGCATCAGACGCGGTGACGTCGACGCGGTTGCCTCACGTAATTGCCCCATATGTGCGGCGCACGCCGCTGCTCGAGGTGGAGGGCATTGATCTCGGTTTGGATGCGCGCGTCGGCTTCAAGTTGGAGTCGATGCAACCGTCGGGTTCGTTTAAGGCGCGCGGTGCCTTTGCGAACATGCTGATGCGCGGGATTCCCGCCGCAGGCGTTGCTGCCGCTTCGGGTGGCAACCACGGTGCAGCTGTCGCCTATGCGGCGATGCGGCTCGGGGTGCCGGCGCGAATCTTCGTTCCACGAGTGTCAACACAAACCAAAGTCGACCGAATTCGCGCCTACGGCGCAGAGCTCGTGATTACGGGCGACCGCTATAGCGACACGATTGACGCCTGCAACGCCTATGTTGCGCAAAGCGGAGCGCTAAACATACATGCCTTCGATCAATACGAAACACTGCTTGGCACCGCCACGATCGGCCGCGAGATAGAAGCGCAGATGCCCGACGTCAGCACCGCCTTGGTCGCAGTAGGGGGCGGCGGACTAATCGCCGGGATCGCGTCGTGGTTTGCGGGCAATGGTGTTCGCGTCATTGGTGTCGAGCCTGACAGTGCGCCAACGCTTGCGAGCGCGCTCGCGGCCGGGGGGCCGGTCGACGCGCAGGCAGACAGCGTTGCGAATGATTCACTTGCGCCGGCGCGTGTCGGGGATATTGTCTTTCCGATCGCCCGACGCTACGTCGAGCGCGTCGTGTTCGTGAGCGACGACGACATTCGCGAGGCGCAACGGACCTTATGGCGCGTATTGACAACGGTCGCCGAACCGGGAGGAGCCGCTGCGTCTGCGGCTTTGCTGTCGAAACGCTACGCACCGGCGGCAGGTGAACGCGTCTGCGTTGTCGTCAGCGGAGGCAACAGCACCGCGGTATCGTTCGAATGAAAGTGCGCCAAGCAACGCGCGCAGACGTGCCGCTGCTAAAGAGTCTCATCGAAGAGCTGGGTCAACACGAGCGCTTACCGGTCTTTCGTAGCGAAGAGCAGATGCTCGCGGATGGTTTCGGCGACTCTCCGTCGTTTCGCGTCTTCCTTGCGCACTGGGGGGACGAAGCGGCAGGATACGCGTTGTTCTACCCTTGCTACTCTTCATTTCGCGGTCGCGGCATTTTTCTAGAAGACTTATATGTCCGCGAGAGTTGTCGCGGACGAGGCATCGGCAAGGCGCTCCTGGATCACGTTCTCCGCGCAGCCGTCGAGAGCGGCGCATTTGGAGTCGAATTGAACGTCTTGGATTGGAACGATTCGGCGAAGCGTTTTTTTGAGGCCGCCGGTGCGGCAGAATTGGTCGGGCGCAAGACGCTCTGCATGGATTTGTCCCGCCGCTCATAAAATTAAGAGCCATGCGGCGTTTTACAGTCCCTACATTAGTGGTTTTGATGTTGGTGGCGTGCAGCGGCTCGGTCCCTGGCCTTATGCCGTGGCTATCGTCGGGCGAAAACGCTTCGTCTGCGCAACACCAGGGCGCCTCATTGTCGACAGCCGCCCAGCGGCCGGCGCCGAAGCAGATTCTGCCGTGGCGTCAGCGTCCGCTGCCGGCAGCAGAAGTGACCGGCGAGGGCGTCGGGGGACCGTCGATTGTGGTCGGGACGCAGCGACTGCAACGCTGCAAGCTGGTCGTGCCTGGCTACTGCGGGCACGTTACCGTGCCGCTGAACTGGCTCGATTCCAACGACGGCAACATCGTCATCAGATATCAGTGGCTGCCCGCGCGCAGTGGTTCGTCGTCGCACACGATCGTGGCGGAAGAAGGCGGCCCGGGCTATTCAACCACCGGCACCGGCTACGAGTATCGCACGCTCTTCGAACCATTGCTCGGCGACCACAACCTCTTAATGATGGACCAGCGCGGCACCGGCGGATCGGAGGCGATCTATTGCCCGGCGCTGCAGCCCTGGGGCGGCACGGGCCCAACCTCCGTACCGTTCAACAAAGCCGTGGCGTTGTGCGGTAGGCAGTTGAACCACACGTATCGTGATGTTTACGGACACTACGTGCACGCAAGCGACCTCTTTGGGACGAGTCAGGCGGTGCGCGACTTGGCGGCGGTCTTAGCAGCGCTGCAACAAGGGCCCGTCGATTTCTACGGCGACTCGTACGGTTCGTTCTTCGGTCAAGTTTTTGCATCGCGCTATCCGCATCTCTTGCGCTCTCTCGTCCTCGACAGCACCTACCCCACGGTCCATCAAGATCCATTCGATCGCGCCGGTCAAGCCGAAATTCGCTTCGGGTTTCGCGTGGTGTGCCGGCGCAGCCTTGCCTGCAGCGCCGACACGACCGGCTCGCCGCTCGCGCGGCTTGCACATCTGGACGCCGCGTTGGATGCACGTCCGTTGACCGGTATCGCCTTGACGCCGGAAGGGCGACCGGTTCGCACGAGGATGAAGGGCCCCGACATTTGGACGCTCCTCAGCTCGGCCGGCGACGACTTTGGACCGTATCGCAATATCGACGCAGCGACCCGTGCCTATCTTGGTCACGGCGATCCGGTACCGCTGTTGCGGCTCGACAATTGGACGACGTACGGCCCGGCGTTTACCGGTTATGGTTACCGGGAGTTTTCCGAAGGAATGTACGTCGCCGACATTTGTACCGTGTACAAGCAGCCGTTTGATATACACTCGCCACTACTCGAGCGCGACGCACAATACGCGCGCGCGGTCGCGGCGCTCCCCGCCTCGTTTGGATTTCCGCTGCTCAACGCCGACGTCTTTTCGTCGCCGGCGGAGTGGTACAACAACTGCGTCGGCTGGCCCGCTCCGACGATCGTGGACCCGATCATCAGAAAGCAGCCGCCGCTCGTGCCTCCAACATTGCCGGTGCTCATCCTTTCCGGCGATCTCGACGAAACGACGTCACCGGGCGACAACCGTCAAGCCGCCGCTGCGCTGGGGCCGTCGGTATTTTTCGTCGATTTGCCGAACGAGATTCACGCGTCGGCATTGCTCGATCCACTCGACTGCCCATCGGCGATTGTCGTGGAGTTCGTACGCACGCCTGGGCCGGTTGATACGTCGTGCCGCGCGCGCATACCCGAGGTTCGAACCGTCGGCGTGTTTCCGTTGCGGTTGGCCGATCAGCCGCCGGCGCAAGCGCGTGCGGGTAACATGGCGACGGCCGACGACCTCCGTCTCACCGCAATCGCCGTTGAAGCGGTCGGCGATGCAATTCAAGCCGCAACCTACGCATACAACGGTTATAGACCAAACTGCGGCAGCGGCTATTGCGGGCCCGGATTGCGCGGTGGAGCGTTTCGTGCTTCGGGCAATCTCAAGCGAATCGATCTCGAGCGCTATGCGTATTCGACCGATACGCAAGTATCGGGAAGTATCTCGATTGCGGACGCGCGCTGGCCGTGGGCGCCCGGTATCGTGACGGTGAGCAACGTTATGGCGCATAGCGCCGGCGGGTTGAGGGTGGAGATTAACACGACGTACGACGAACGCGTGCCGCAGGAGATCGCAACGATCGGCGGACGCGCGAGCGACGGAAGGCGGATCGAAGCGACGCTACCTGCGCCCTGACGTGCCGCTGAGCTTCTGGACGTGGCACGATGCGCCCCGATTTTTCCTGCGAGCGCGCGTTAGAGCGCGTACCGAAGGGCCTGCATTGTTGCGCGCTTGCCTTCAGCAATGGCATGCGGCCAATTCTGACGCCCACTCAGCTCGGAATGGCCGAACGAAATGCGCCCAAAGCCGCGGCGAATGACATCGGGTGGTGCCGGTTCGCCATTGGCGCCAAAGTAGAATCCTGGTTGCGGAGCGATGTATGCGTGGCCCCATCGATTGAGCACGATGGCGGCGACATCGCGCTGGTGATTAAAACCGAACGGTCCAAGCAATGATTGTAACTGCTCGCGCAGCTCTCGTTCGAACTGCGCATACGACGTGGTAAAGAGCCGCATCCGTCCCAAGGTCGCCTGTTCGGTGAGCGACAACGCTGCCTGCGGAAAGCCGATGTAGAGGGTTAGAATCGCCGGTCGTTCCGGATCGAGCGGCGGATGGTACCCATCGAAGCTCATGGGCTGGCGAATGTTTGCGAAGAAGCCAAGACCGTCGAACCACCGCAGTGCCGACACGCCGAGCGAAGCCATCGCGCGCCAGTTGCGCAAGCCGACGTTGGCGACGAGAATCGCACCGTGATGAAACTGCGCGTACGCTCGCACAAACTCGGCGGGCAGATCGCGTACAACGCGCTTAGTCACCCAACCCCCGCTCGCCATAACGACGGCTTTCGCTTCGACGCGCTCCAAAACGCCGTTGCGCGCATAAACGACATTGATGTGCGAAGAATTTCGGGCTTTCCCGCGTGCCGCACCGCCACGGCAGTCGAGGCAAGGCGGATGCGAATGGTAGAAGCCGGCCGATCGAATGCGTCGAAATCGAACGGTGCGTTAGCGACGTCGCCTAATGTTATTCCGCCGCGAATCGCGGGGCGCAGGAGTGCCTTGAGAATGTACCGAGCGATCGTCACGTTGCCGCCGGGGAAGCTAAAGATCAATCGTTCGTCGTAGCCGATGCCCTGCGTTCCGGCGGGGCCGGGCATGCCGAGGAGTTTCGCGGCATACGCGGAGACCGCAGTGCAGCTCACGCCGTAATCGCCCACTGCCATGAGCGGATCGACGAGCGTGAAAACGCTCGGGTTTAATTTCATGACGTTGGTAATGTACTGGCCGTATGTCATGCTGTCGAGCCAGCGATCGACGTCGACACCAGGCGGCGCGGGCACGGGCGCGTTCGTCGTATGCCAGGCGAGCCAGTCGTGCTTTGTTGATTCGTCGAGCGGCACGCGCGCCAACGCGTCTGCGAATGGATCGCGCACGAAAGTCTTGCCGAAAAACCAGCCGACGCTGGCCAGATTTTCGTCCCAGAACATCGATTCGTAGTTGTCACGTGCAAAGCGGATCCCGCGGGCAGCCGCCGACGGTTGAACGAAATCGAATGTCTTGGGAATGCCGAGCTCGGTCCAGTAATCGTGCGCGAGACCGAATTGCGGACCGGGCACCAGCGTGGCATTCGAACCCTGTGGACCAACAAGCTGTACGCCATCGATCTCGATCACGTTTTGTTTGGCCTCGCCGCCCGGAACCGGATGATTGTCGAGTAGCAAGACCGAGCCGTCTGGCCGAGCTTTCTTGAACTCGTAGGCTGCTGCGAGTCCCGCGAACCCGCCACCCACGACGACGAGGTCGTACAGCGCATCGACATCCGCCGCGGACGGGATAAACGGTTCGTAGCGACCATCGCGGAGGCCGTGGGCAGCATTGACCACGGCCGCCGTATTTCCGTTGGAGTTGGCGTAGTCGCCAACTCCACCGAATCCCGTCCAACTTTGCGTGAGTCCTTGCGCGCGCAGCGGTGCCGGCATGCCGAGCAGCGAAGCTCCGGCGCCAATCAGTGCCCCATTGACGAAATCGCGCCGGGTAATCTTTTTCTTGAACCGCACGCTGGAGACTCTACATGAAAATCGTCCTTATCCCTGGATGGAACGAAGGTGCCTGGCGACCGACGGGCTGATCGTAATTCATAGGTTATTGGGCAGCGGGGTAATTGCGGGTACAACCCGAGTTACCGGCCGGCACCCGTGCGCGCCTATATGCAGCGATGGACGAACGCCGCGCCATCAAGGCGCTCCTGCGCGTTTCGTAAGAGGATAGCTACGTGGAAATCAAACGAAGCGGTTCGCAACCGTCAGCGAAAGGACCGGCTGAGTATTTCACCGGCACCGTGCGAATCGATCCGTTGTTCGATCGAACCGATCCGGCGCGCGTGACCGGTGGAATCGTAACGTTCGAGCCGTGCGCCCGCTCGGCATGGCACACGCATCCGTTGGGCCAAACGCTCATTGTGACGGCGGGCTGCGGACGAGTACAGCGGTGGGGAAGCCCGATTGAGGAAATCCGTCCGGGCGACATCGTTTTGATTGCACCTGACGAAAAACACTGGCATGGCGCAACACCGACGACCGCGATGACGCATATTGCCATCCAAGAGAAGCTTGACGACAAAAATGTCAACTGGCTGGAAAAGGTGAGCGACGAGCAATATCTTGCCTAACAAGAGAACATCATGCTCAATCGGGGGACGACCGCCCGCGAGTCATTTGGCCATATCGCTCCTGCGCTCGCGGAGTACACCGACGACGTGCTCTTCGGCAGCGTGTGGGGCGCTTTCTACTCAGGCTGGCCGACGGCAAACACGGCGATAGGCATCGCTCAACGTGCATTTGATGAGGTTGGACAGAAATGAAGAAACGCACACTTGGCAAGAGCGGCCTCGAGGTCTCGGCGATTGGACTCGGTTGCATGGGCATGAGCTGGTCCTATGGTCCCCCCAAAGACAAGCAAGAGATGATTTCGCTTCTCCACGCTGCCGTGGAAAAGGGCATCACGTTCTTTGATACCGCCGAGGTGTACGGTCCGCTCGCGAACGAGGAACTCGTGGGTGAGGCGCTCGCACCATATCGCGGAAGAGTCGCGATCGCCACAAAGTTTGGCTGGGCGCCAAATCCTAACGATGACGGCAAGTGGAGCGCTTTAGACAGTCACCCCGACCACATCAAGCAAGTCGCTGAAGCATCGCTCAAGCGCCTTCGGGTCGATGCAATCGACCTGTTCTACCAACATCGCGTCGATCTCAACGTGCCAATTGAAGACGTCGCTGGCGCCGTAAAGGAACTTATTGCGCAAGGCAAGGTGAAGCACTTCGGTCTCTCTGAAGCGAGCGCGCAGACCATCCGTCGTGCGCACGCAGTCCAGCCGGTAACCGCGCTTCAGAGCGAGTATTCACTGTTTTGGAGAGAACCGGAACAGACGGTAATGCAAACCCTTGAAGAGCTTGGAATTGGATTCGTACCGTTTAGCCCACTTGGGAAAGGCTTCCTTACCGGCAAGATCGATGCAGATACGAAGTTCGACGCGTCGGACTTCCGCAACACCGTTCCGCGTTTCAGCCGGGAGAATCGCAAGGCAAACCAGGCTCTAGTGGATATCATCAGCTCCTTTGCGCGACAGAAGAATGCAACGCCTGCGCAGATCGCGCTCGCGTGGCTCCTTGCGAAGAGGCCCTGGATCGTACCGATCCCAGGCACAACGAAGCTCGCTCGTCTGGAAGAAGACCTGGGAGCGGTGGAAATCGACTTAACGCCTGACGACGTACGCGCGCTCGAAGAAGCCTCGTCAAAGATCAAAATCGAAGGGGCGCGTTATTCTCCGTTCCATGCAGAGCTGGTCGGCCGCTAAGTTATGTACCTTTAGAGCCACGTCCGCTTCCCAAGTTGACCTCAATCGCTTAGATGCCCAATGATCGCATTTCCAACGGCTACCGGCGCTTCACGGGCTGGGAAGTGCCTCAACGCCGTCGAGCATAACCCGGCGATAGCCGCCGGTGAAGTATCGTTCTTGCCCTTCGAAGGAGGCGGGTTCTTCGCCACAGCCGGCGCCGCCGTGGCTACCGGCGCTTCACGGGCTGGGAAGTGCCTCAACGCCGTCGAGCATAACCCGGCGATAGCCGCCGGTGAAGTATCGTTCTTGCCCTTCGAAGGAGGCGGGTTCTTCGCCACAGCCGGGGCCGCCGTGGATCACCACGGTCCGAGTCGATAGCCAACGACCACGATATGTGTTGAGCGTAATGCCGGCCAGTTCGGGTTTGAAAAACTCTTGGCGGTGGTCGCGAAGTCCGCCTCGTCAAACGAATGCCGTCACCCGTTTCGGGAATAGACTGGCGAGCGTATAAGCCCACGCGCCCTCCCCAGTCGTGGCCTGCGGTCGCGAACTGCTCTACCCAGCGCGTCGGCAAGATCGATCGCATCCTGCGCCAGCGCGATGGCCCGACCGTATGCAGGCTCACGCCAAGCGCGGACGTCGTCGGGCCAAACCGTGCAAGACGAGTATCGGCGGCGCGGTGCGAGGGCCTCCTCGATCCTCGTACGCGATTTCGAGGAGATCGGTCCGAATGGTCACCCGCAGCGGATGCTACGCGCTCGAGGCCTCTTTCGTGTAGGCGACTCCGCTCTGGCGCTTTTGCCAGTTAAAAACTTTTGCCAGCATATCGGCTCGGTTGCGGGCTTGGGTCTTGTCGCTGATGTGCGTGAAGTGATCGAAGACCGTCACTTCGGCAATGTGGAGACTCTCGGCGATCTCCGCGGCCTTCATTCCGCCGAGGATAAGGTCCAATACTTCTACCTCACGCGGCGTAAACGAAAACCGAACCACCGCGTCGATTAGGTCCTCACGCAAAACTTTTTTCTCGATGAAAACGGCGTAGAGGTTTTCTTGGGGTCCCGGCAGCGGTATTACCCGCAATACCAGACCCCCAACGGCAACCACCAGCTGCTCCAGCGGTGCGCCCTTCTCACTCCATTGGCGAATGAGGTGACCTACGGGTTCGTGCAGTGGGGCCGGCAGCATCGAAGTCGCGTCATTAATTTGAAACTGCGCTCTTAAAAATTCCAGAGCATTCGGGTCGGCAAGCGCGACCTCGAGATGAACGTCGACAACGATGACGTATGGTCGAGCCCGCTGCTTCAGCAGCGAATTAAAAAGCTCACCCGTTGGGTAACGTGAAGCAAGTGGATGCGAAGCCATAGTAACCTCGACAAGAGATACTAAAGAAGTAAATGGTATCACAGGTGCGACGAAGACGTTCACCCCTGAATAGCAGGGATATTTCCGTTGCGTTTAGCACGTTTGCCCGATTATCCGAACTGGTTCAGTAAAATCGGACAAACGTTCCGTAGAACGCTTGTCGTAACCCGTGATCCCGAGGCCCTACCAGCCCTGCTACTATACCATCTCAAATGTTTGGGTTCCTAGTGGGTCGGCGGCGAAAAAATCTGTTCGGCCCGGGAAGAAGGCAACCAGCCGCCAGTTTTCCGTCGGTCCCTGGCCGGAGAGAGCGTTCGAACGATCGGCGCGGGAACGTTCGTGCGCGGAATGGTCGCGTGGCGCGTTGCCTCGGTCGTCACGCCGCCGCCTTCGTCGCCGAGTCCTTCTTCGTCACCAACACCGTCGCCGTCACCGACGCTGACCGCCGAACGGTCGCCGAGTCCAAGCGCGCCCGCGACCGCCACACCTTCTTCCGCTTCCCGCTGCCGCGTTCAACGCAGCTGTGGTCGAACTCGGGCACCGACATTGCGCCGATTTCCGAATCACTGACGCTTCACGTTCCGGCGGCGGTGTCGAGCGTCAAACTGACGACGTTCAACACCGACGGCTCGACCTCGACGACGAACCTCTCCGGCGGGGACGGATCGTTCACCCTGCCGGCGAGCAGCCTTGTTGAGGCTGCGACGTTCTACACGTCGTCGACGCCCTCGCTACGCAAACGCCACCGGATCCACCCGCGATCGGGTCTTGGGAGACAATAAGCCCGAGAACTGTGCTCGCGCAACGTCGTAACATTCGCACGCCGCATCTTCGAGGCCCGGCCGATTCACGATCACGATGTGACCGTGGGCATATCGAATAAATCCGGCTTGTTGTAAAGTCGCCGCGGCAATCGTCACACCGGACCGCCGCGTGCCCAGCATCATCGACAAGAATTCGTGCGTAAGACGAATCTCGTCGGAGTCAACCCGATCGTGAGTCATCAGCAGCCAGCGTGCCGTGCGCTCGCAGATGTTATGAATTCCATTGCAGGCCGCAAGTTGCCCGAGCATGTTGACGTACGCTTGTAGAAACCGATCCAACCGCCGGCGGAAGACGCCATTGGCAGAGCTCAGTTCTTGGAAACGTTTGACGTCGATGACAAAGGCATGCCCGGGTACCTGGCAGTAGCTTTCGTTCGCCGACGTCGTTCCTCCAAGCAGCAGCGGAATGGCAGAAACGCCCTCTCGGCCAATCGTTCCAACTTCGATTGAGGCACCGTCTCGCATGTGCGTTACAACTGATAAAACACAGTCAATCGGGAAAAACACTTCCTGGATGACTTCTTCCGCATTGTAGACGACGGACCGCGTGTCGAGAGGCACGAGGGTCCCTTCGGTGACGATCTTCGTCATTGCGGACTCGGACAAGCCGCTGAGGATGGTGTTACGCTCTAGCGCCGTGCGCGACGCAGCTTCACCTCGCTCACGCCCCTTTCGCCCTTTCATGCGCGAGATGCTTACCCATGGGCGAAATCGCTTCCTGGTACCAAAACGTACGGACTCCAAGCGGTCGGATGGTAGATACTAAACCCAATGTTCCGTGACGGGAGCCTTGCTCCGTGATCGCGCCGATGGATAACGTCGTGCGCCTTTACTTTATTGAAGGTCAGAGGCTCTTTGCGAAGGCGCTCTGCGCTGCGTTTGCGCTCGAGCCAGACATTAAAGTCGTCGGCGAGTCGAGTTCGGTATCCGAAACCGCACTGGCCAAAGCCTTCCCAACCTTCATCCTTCTAGATGTTGACGGATCCGAAGCCGGGCTGAGCGAAGACCTCGCCCTTTGTCGCGAAGCCGCTCCCAAGGCATTCATTTGCGTGCTCTCGATGCGACCGCAGCCGGAGATCATGCTCCGTTGCCTTGCTGCAGGCGCTCAAGGTTTTGTCATCAAGGATACAACGCCATCTGAATTGCTGCGGGCAGTTCGGCTGATTTCGGCGGGTGAGACCTTCGTTGATGCACGCGTCGCCGGGGAATACTTGCGGCGTTGCACTCTCGGCAACGGTCGATCGGATCGGAGCGAGCTATCGTCACGCGAGACGGAAGTGATCGTTTTTATTGCCCAAGGTCTTGCTAATAAGGAAATCAGCGCTCGATTGAATCTATCGGAAAAAACGATTAAGAATCACATCAGCAGAATCTTTGAGAAGCTGAACTTTACCGGGCGCACGCAAGCCGCGGTTCACGCAATCAAACTGGGCCTGGTGTAAGGTGGCATATTTTTCGCCGCGCGGTGACTTCGATTTTTGCAATAAATCCCAACTCTCTGCAGCCTTAGAGTCGGGGATAGCTTCTCAAACGATGACGGTCGACCTGGCCCAAACGACATTTATCGACGCTAGCATCCTTCGCGTCTTTGAACATGTTGCAGACTGCCGCCGCGAACTCAACGCAACGCCGCTGCGGATCGTCAATGTCAACGATCACTTTCGAAAGCTCTTCTCGATCTGCGGGTTAGATAAGACCTTCGAGATTAAAGAACCCAGATCTCGTTCTCGCTTGAAAAAGACCTAAGTGACAGTCCACATGCAGTGGGTCCAGGACGAACCTGAGACCTCCGACGAGATTTCGATCGGTCACATGTACGAATATGGCGAGCATGTACGGCGGGACTACGCGAGCGCGCTACACTGGTACCAACTAGCTGCGAATTCACGCGACACAGCTGCAGAGGCCGCCGTGCAGCGAGTCGAACAGCTCCTCAAGCTGGCTCATTAAGCGTAAATGACGTCTACGCAACCCCTTTTGCCTTTTGGCGGTCTAATATGGTGATGATAAGTCCCTTGCCCGTTGCCGCCCTCGCTATTACGGGTGGTGTCAAAGGGCTGAAGTGCTCGGAGCACTCCGAACCAGTCTACGGTGGCTATGCCAATGGACGCGGTGACGTCGTATTGTTTGCGAAAGACCTGGCTTATCGCGTCAACTTCAAGAAGCAGATCTTGAAGGAAGGGCCGCCATTGAATGTTGGTGCACAGTCGCGCTACGATGCGACCGCGAAGCTGGCGACGAGTTTGAGTACGGTACCAAGACCTTCCACCGCCTGAGCCGTCAGCAGATCTCCGACATATGCACGGCCGGCGACTTTAGGGTTAGCTCAAGGTTTTGAGTTCGCTTGACCACCCTGGGCCGCCGCACGATACCAACTGTGATCCAAAAGAGCATCCCGGGTGCGGGACGCAGACCGGTTGGCTCGCGTCGAGGAGCATTTTGAACGCGACCCCGCCCCGGTGAGAAACCTGCTGCTCAGCCGCGGATCCAGGATTCGGCCGTCGCCGAATGGTTCATCTCGTTGGTCGCCGAAGCAAGCGGAACCTCATGACGTACCGAGACCGCAGTGGGCGGCTCAGTTGACCGCCGCAGATCTGGTTGCGGAACTGAGAAAGATGCCCCCTCATGTGACCGCGTGCATTCTTGACGACCAGGGGTTCCCATACGAAATCGGCGAGATACGCTACAACGACGATCTCGATATGGTAACCATCGAGTCACGACTTCCCAGATAAATCAATAGACCGAAACCATTCGATCGAAACGGGACCGGCGCGGTGTTCCGAAATGATCGCTGCCGCGGCGACGTGGCACTCGGTCGACAAATTTATAGAAAATTGACGGCCCGAAGCGACAACAGAACCGTCGTCCTGTTCGACGGTCAATCGTTCGGGAACACCGCCTAATCCCTTACGGAGCGCTTTGACGTACGCCTCCTTGAGCACCCCACTGTTCGAAGAAGCGCATCGCGCGTGCGTTCGGCATAACCTTGCAAACCGCAGCTGCTGACGACGCGAAAAGAAATGTCGTGCCACGAGCCCGACGTCGACCTCGACGGAGGTCTTCTCAGCGTCTGCTCTCGTTCTACAAGGGCAATACCTTCATTTGCCGACGTGGCGAGGCTTTCATGCGGTTCCTGCTAGACACGGCTGCTCGCGCGTTGCCGCTCTCGTCGGGACACGCCGTAATAGCGGGTTCGAAACTTGTTCGCGCCGGGAAAAACGTTAGGGTGGGGCGGTCGCTGGGAACGGCGCAAACGCCGCAGACCGGAGACTCGAACGATTCGCCGCGGCATTGCATCCGGCGTAGGTGTTCAAACAAGTGATGTCCGGCCAATAATACCAGAAGATCATCGAGACAGGCCGGCCGGCTTTCTCTGCATAGTAGAGCGCTTGGTCTCGCATATCTTGCAGTTGCGCCGTCGTCGGATATGGACAGACCGTAACCGACGTGCAGCCCTTTCCTCTTTCCTGATACCACGAGAACGCTTGTCCGACAAAGTAGATATTCTTAGACGCGTTGTACGTTGCGGCGGCGGTTGCGAGTTGCCCCGCGATCGTGCCAATATCGTCGATCGAACCGAAGTTCCCACCGGAAGGAATGGGGTAATGATCGAAGCCCGTCGCCGTTGTTGACGGCATGGGCGGTGTCATGAGCCACGAGAACTCAGTGTTGGTTACTGTCTGGTTTCCGACGTCGCCAACTTGCGTTCCGATGATCTGATGCGACGGGTCGATGGAGTGGATGTAGTTTGCAAGATGTCGCACGTTGTTGTAGTTTCCACCGGCAAGTGTGCCTTGACAGTAGCCGATCGACCGATCCGGGCATCCCGGTTCGTCGTAGATATACCACATATAGTGAAACCCCGGAACGCTGCTCGCCACCGAGTAAATGCACGAGATGATCTGTTCGTTGTTCGTTGCACCACAGTCGTAGCGAGAGTTGCTGTCGCCGTTAAATCACAGATTGGCGCCGCGGAGCACGTCAACACGGGTCGTTAATCGCGTGTTTGATGACGATTGACTGGTTCATGACCGATTGACGCATCGTATGTAAACCATGCCTGTAACGACTCGGGTCCGGTTTTGTTGCATGAGCCCAATGTAGTCGACCTCCCACTGTGTGCCCGCACTTGCCATGGCCAGGTCTTGTTGTTCGCACATCGTTGTCAAGGCCGTATCCGATCTCGCAAGAGGTGTAGACGCCCAGTGGCGGCAGGGCAGGGCGGGCCGTCTTTACGGCGCCCGTGTCTCCACCGCCGCTGGCGGCGCCGGGGAACAGCCCATCGAGATGACCGCAGTCAAAGCAACTTTCGCGATTGACTTCATAACTTCCTTGTTTTGCCAGAGCACATGAGTGATCTAAGAGGGCCTCACCGTGACCGGGATTTCCCTGCGCCGGATCGGCCGAATCCGCCAATAGGACAAAGCCGTCGTGGTGACCGCCGAACGTGACGCCGAGCACGACGAGGGTTTCACGCCACATCGCACCGCCGTTTGACATCACCCAATCCGCAAGCAGACGAAAAGGATTGATCCCTCGCAGATTCGGCTCTTCGATGCGCCGGGCGAAGTAACGGCGCCCCGCGAGTAAAAAGCCGAGTTGCTTCCACGTGCTGCCGATAACCTCGACATTCGAGTCGATCTGTCGCCTCACGCTCGGCTGGAGGCAATCCACGTGGATATGCAATTGATCTTGGCTCCGATCCGACGCCGAGTTCACCGCGAGGCCAACGGCATTGCGCGGAAGTTTTCGACCTAGCCGCGCAAAGACGAACCGTCTCGATCGCCACGCAGCTTGCCAATAGTTCGGCGCGTCGGCGCTCAGGAGCTCGGGACTTTCTATTCCGGAAATGCGCCGCGTCGGCGACACCAAAAATTGAGCCGGACTTCGGGGGTCTTCAAGCACGACGTAGCCGCCGCGCGTGCCGCCCGCAAGGCTGACGTACGTGCACGGCCGCGGCCGGCCGTGCTTTGTTTGATCGGCAATGCAAAGCTGAACGATGTGCCATAGAACGGTGCGCTGATGTTCTCGTACGACGAAAATGACGACAAACATCACGGCTCCCAGCAATACAACGGCAGTCACCAGCAACACAATTCGCACCATGCGTGGACGTTAGACCTCGACGCTCACTGCGTCGGTGGAAGCAAGGCGCTCGCCGAGAAGCCTCAGGGCCGCCTGCTGGACGCGCTGCTCGGTCCCCGTGTACCCTGCGATTGAAAACGCGAAGTCGTCGGGCTTCAGCGCAGCAACGAAAGGCTCGACGTCCGCTTCCTGCAGGGGTTGCGGTCCCCAGTACGTGTGGCACCACGAACGTTCGTCGATCCACACCCCGGCGGATCGCGGGCCGACGACTTTGTCGACATATAGCCCGTACAAGAGTTGCTCGCCGACCTTCCGACCGCGAGTGTATGCGACGTGCCACGGCAGACCCGTCACCGCTTCCACGCGCGCGCATGCGTCGAGTGCAACTCGCCGGTCCCAGCTAATGACGTTGCCGACATAGTCGTCCATCGGAAGGTCGTCGGGCTTGACGTCCAAGAGACGACAGACATTCCGGTGCCATGCAACGTGCTCCATCCCCGCCACGATCCCACCGGGCTTGCGGTACATACGCGTCTTTCCATCACTCTCAAACAGCGCGAGGTCGACGGAGCGAATGAAACGCACATCAGAATCCACATTGATGACGACGTGCTCCTTGAGCACGTGCGGGGCCGATATTTTAGCCAACTGCTGTATCAGCCAACCTTTGGCGGGATACTGCGCGGAGACCGAAAGCCACCATTTCTTGGAAAAGGGCACCCTGAAAAAGCCGGGTGGGAGAATCTCTTCGATTGCAGCGATGACGGTGCGAGGCCCCTGAAGGCCTCGGAACAGCCCGAGATCGCAACGGTCGACGAAAATATAGTGCTTCACCGGAGCGGGCACAAAGCGCAAGACGCTTTCATTCAGCGCGCGGCAGAGCTCGTAGTCACGCGCGAAGCTCGGCGTGACGATAGCGATCTCGCCGGTGCTCATCTAGGTTTATCTCCGAACACGGTCTTGAGAAGGCGCGCAAGGTCGTCGACGCGCTCGTGTATCGCTGCAACGTGCCCCCCGCCAATCACCTCAACATTGACCTGCCGCAGCAGGGTACCCCAGCCTTTCGTCGGATCGTCAAAGGTCGTCTTTTGCTCGTCGCCCCAGATGAGCGTCGCGTCTCCGTCGTGCGGTTTCGGGTGATACGTGAATGCCGCCACCAGATGCGCGAGCGAGTTTTCGGTCTCGCGAAAGCCACGGCGCTTTTCGAACGATCGCGGCTGCAATTTGCTTGCGAACGCTTGGGTTCGTCCGCCCAAAAGTGCATGGACCACTTTGGCGATGAAGCCGATGGTTGCACGCGGCCCCATGACGATCGCCGCGTGCAGTCGAGCGAGATTGTAACAGAGCCGGTCGCGCAAACGCGGGGCTAGACCGTGATCTAAGCCGAATCGGCGAACGAGCACATCGAACAAGCCGATGCGGCGAGTCGGCATCGGCGACGAGTTTAGCAGCACGAGCCGATCCACCACCGCTCCCTCTAACCGTAGAAGCCGCGCGAGCTCATACGCGACGAGGCCGCCGGCGCAGTAACCTCCCAGCCGATACGGTCCCGTCGGCTGAACGGCACGAACTAAGGGTACGTAATCACGTGCCATGTCCTCGATCGTCGGGAGCAATGGCAACCCTGCCGTGCCGTGGGGCGCGACGGAGCAAACCGGCTGATCCGGGCCCAGAGCTGCTGCAAGCTGGCGAGCATATAAGCCGTCAGCGAAAAGATCACTGTGAAACAAGATGAACGGCGGCCGCGAGCCGCCCGCATTCAGCGTGACGAGAGGCAGGGCCGCAGGGTGGTCGGCGGAGCGAGCAGAGTCGCTGATGCGAGCCGCAAGCGCTGCAAGAGTAGGATTCTCGAAAATGACCCGCAGGGGAAGCTCAAATCCAA
The DNA here is from genome assembly GCA_963752765.1 of Vulcanimicrobiota bacterium. Taxonomy (GTDB): domain Bacteria; phylum Vulcanimicrobiota; class Vulcanimicrobiia; order Vulcanimicrobiales; family Vulcanimicrobiaceae; genus JAFAHZ01. Next base: position 176,975 of record CAVVZD010000001.1, on the reverse strand, counting down.
ACATCGCCTTCACACGCGCAGCGAAACGCACGGCGAGCAGTGAATGAAAGCCCAGCGCGAAAAGGTCGACGTCACGATCGACGCGCGTCGTGCCGAGCAGTTCAGCGAGCACATCGCCGATGCGCTCTTCCAAAAGTCCTTGATGTTCGGCAACTTTCGCCTGCTGTTCGGGCGTCGGCAACGCCCGGCGGTCGATTTTGCCATTGGACGATAGCGGAAGCGCCGGCAAGGCGACGATCGCCGTCGGAACCATGAACGCCGGTAGATGGTCTTTCAACCACGCGCGGAGCTCACCGACATCGAATGCGTCCGGGGCCGTGCCGCGCGGCACGACATATGCCCAGATCGCCTTGTCGCCGGAAGCTTCGGTTCCTACGACAACTGCGACATCGCGAACGCGCGGATAGCGCGACAGCGCCGCCTCGATCTCACGCGGCTCGATCCTAAATCCGCGGATTTTCACCTGCTCATCGAGGCGCCCAAGGAATTCGATGATTCCGTCGTCACGCAAGCGAACGCGGTCGCCGGTGCGGTAAAGCCGCGACTGCGACGAGAACGGATTGCTAACAAAGCGCTCTGCCGTGAGGTCGGGCAAGTTGACATACCCGAGCGCAAGACCGTCGCCCCCGACGCAGAGGTCGCCGACGGCACCGAACGGGACAGGCTGCAAGCGCGAATCGAGCACAAAGGCCGTCGAATTGGCGATCGGCCGTCCGATCGGCACCCTTTCGGCGATCGCGCCAGAGGATGGAACGACGTAACAGCAACTGAACGTCGTGTTTTCAGTCGGACCGTAACCATTGATCAACCGGCAATCCGGATAGGTGTCGATGAAGCGCTGGGCATGCATTGCCGAAACTACGTCGCCACCGGTAAGCATATAGCGCAGTCCGTCCAATGCACCTATCTCGCCTTCAACCGTTTCGCGAAAGACGGCGGCCGTCAACCATAGCGTCGTCACTCCGAAACGCTTCAACGTTCGCTTGAGTTCGGCAAGCGATAGCGAATCAGCTGACGCAATCGCGAGCCGACCACCATTGAGCAAAGGCGCCCAAATCTCGAACGTCGACGCGTCGAACGCCAGCGGTGCGTATTGCAGCACCGTGTCGCCAGCGTTGATGTCGACGTAATTCGTTGCGCGGACCAGGCGCACGATCGCGCGGTGCGGCACGGCGACGCCTTTGGGTCGTCCAGTCGAGCCCGACGTGTACATCACGTATGCCGTCGCGTCAGCCCGACCGGACTCGCCGAGCGCGGATTCACTCTGCGCGGCAATCGCAGGCGCGGTTTCGGTCAGGTCGATAATCGGGACTTCATCGGGAATCCATTCGCGCACCGCTCGTTCAGTGAGGATCAAGGCAACGTTCGCGTCCCGGACGATGAATGACAGACGTTCACGAGGATAGGACGGGTCGAGCGGAACGTAACTGGCACCGGCCTTGAGAACGGCGAGCAGAGCCACCGGGACGAGGGGCGAGCGCTCGAGCGCAACACCCACCGACGTTTCGGGACCGATCCCCGCCGCTCGCAGATAGCGCGCCAGCTGATTCGCACGACGATCGAGTTCGGCATAGGTCAGGTTTGCCGCATCGTGGACGACCGCAATGGCGTCCGGCGTCTCGGCCACGCGCTGCAGGAAGACATCATGGACACCGGCTTCGCGTTCGTATGCCTTGCTTTCGCCGAGGCCGAGCGCTAAAATCGCTTGACGTTCCTCGTCGCTCATCAGCGGCAATGCCGACACGGGGCTCGAGGGATCGTGGGCGATGGCCCGCAGCATCATGATCCAGCGTTGCAGTAAACGATCGACGGTTTCACGGCGGTAGAGATCCGTGTTGAACTCGCAGGACGTTCGCCAGCCCTCCGGGCGCTCCACCATGAAGAAGTTCAGATCGCAGATCGGTCCCGCCGAACGTGATGGAAGGTCGATGAGTCTGAAACTACCATACGTTTCGTTCTTGATGAAAGAACGCTGAAAGACGAAGTTGATCGAAAACAGCGCGTTGCGGCTCAAGTCGCGCTTGGGACTTACGATTTCGATCAGTTCTTCGAGAGGAACGAAGCGCAGCTCATAGGCATCGGTGACGGTATCGCGCGCGCGTTCGAGCAGGTCGCCGAAGGTCGGATCGCCGCCAACGTCGGTACGCAGCGCCACCGTGTTAACGAATGTACCGACGAGCCGTTCGAATTCGACCTCGTCGCGGCCGGCGAACTGCGTGCCGATCGTGATATCGGTCTGGCCGGAGTAGCGGTGCAGGAGCGCGAGCAGCGCAGCGTACGCCACCATAAACAACGTGCACCGGTTTTTTCCGGCAAGCTCGCCGAGCGCATTCGTGAGTTCGCGGTTAAGTAGTTGTGAAACGATATCTCCGTTCGGCGTTTGAATCGGAGGACGCGCTTTGTCCGGCAGGATCTCGAACTGCTCAAATCCGGACCACCGCTGTGCGAGCTCTTCCCGGTATGTCCCACCGGCTGCGGCGAGCAATTCCCGCTCTCGCGCAGCATAATCGGCATACGTTACGAAGAGCTCCGGAAGCACGGGATCGCGACCGTCGTTCAGCGCGGCGCAGATCTCGCCCATCTCGGCAGCGAGAATTCCCACCGACCAGCCGTCGCAAGCCGTATGATGCGCAGTGACCAAAATGATCGAGAGGTCCGAACGGATGCGAACGTGCGTCACGCGGATCAGCGGTGCTTGCGTAACGTCGAAGGTCTTCTTCGCTTCGAGCGACGCCAAGCGTTCCGCCTCGGCGGCAGCGGCCTCGTCGGACATCTCCGTTAAGTCGACGAGTGGGACGCGAAATGCAACCACGGGTTCTACGAACTGACGCGGCTCGCCGCCGATCGTCAGGAAAGCCGTTCGCAGCGTTTCGTGTCGGGCGACGATGAGGCGCCAAGCCTCCTCGAGATGAGCGTGAACCACCTTGCCCTCGAGGCGCCAGCGCACCGCTACGTTGAGGGCAGGGTTGTGTGGATCGAGAAGCGTCTCGAACCAGAAGCGCTTCTGCGATTGCGAACACGGAATTCCCGTTCGTTCGTCGTTCCGCAATTCGCGCGGTTCGAGAGCCTCGGCGTACGGGTGCAACGAGTTCACGGCGCCGCGTGCTCCCGGTACTCCGCCGCTTCGAGCTCCCCAATGTGCTCGCGCGCGTCGTCGATCGGGCGTAGCAGCGCCACTTCTGCCGGGGCTGCCGTAACGAGAACGTTCGACGTCGTCCTCACGTCATCGAGATAGCCGGCCAGCGCTCCGAGAGTCGGCTGGCGCAGCAACTCTTTAGCTTTTAGGGGAAGCCCACTTTGATTGGCTCGCGCCGTGATCTGGAAGAGTTGAATCGAGTCGCCCCCTAACGCAAAGAAATCGTCGTCCAAACCTATGCGTTCCAGATGCAAGACGTCCGCCCAGATTCGGGCAAGCGTGATTTCGGTGGGCGTCGCCGGCGCACGAAAGGCCGATGCATCAGACTCGATACGCGGGACCGGCAGCGCCTTGCGGTCGACCTTGCCCGCGACCGACAGCGGCATTCGTTCGAGGGATACCCACGCAGCGGGAATCATGTAGTCGGGCAACGTGTCGGCGACCAGCGCGCGCAGCGAGACGGCATCGTAGTGCGCGTCCGACGTTTTTGCGTAATAGCACGCCAGCCGCCGATCGCCGGGCGCATCTTCACGAACAACGACCGCGACTTCAGTGAGCCCCGTCTTTGCGCGTATCACTGATTCGATCTCACCGAGTTCGATCCGGAAGCCGCGCAGTTTGACCTGCTGGTCGAGGCGTCCGATGATTTGTACCTGGCCATCGGAAGTGACCCGCGCGAGGTCGCCGGTGCGATACATCCGTCCGCCGCCGAACGGGTTTGCGACGAACTTCTCGCTCGTCAGTGCGGAACGTCCCACATATCCCAACGCGATGCCGTCTCCCGCGATGTGCAGCTGGCCTGCGACGCCGAGTGGCACCGGCTCGTCGTTGCTGTCGAGCACGTAGAATTGTGTGTTGGCGATCGGTTTGCCAACCGTGATCGCTTCGTCACCCCGCTCGATCTTGACGCAGGACGACCAGATCGTCGTCTCCGTGGGACCGTAGACGTTCCACAGTTCGCCGCCGTCCGCGAGCAGCTGGTCTGCCAACTCGCGCGAGAGCGCTTCACCGCCGCTAAGCATGTTGAAACCTTTGTGCGAACGGAATCCGCTCTCGAGTAGCGCGCTCCACAGCGATGGCGTCGCTTGCACGACCGTCGCCCCACTCTTTCTCAGCCGATGCATAAGGGCAACGCCGTCGGCGAGATCTTCGCGCGATGCGATGGCGACGGTCGCTCCCACGACCAGCGGCAAGAACAGTTCGAGCGCCGCGATGTCGAACGAAATCGTCGTCACCGCCAGGAGGACGTCGCTCTCACGCAAGCCGGGTTTCTTGGCCATCGACGTGAGAAGGTTGACGACCGAAGCGTGGGCGATCTCGACGCCCTTGGGTTCGCCGGTGCTGCCGGAGGTGTAGATCACGTACGCAGCGTCATGAGGCGACGCATCAATTTTTGGTTTCGCCGGTGACGCCGAAGCGATCGCCGCGCCCGCCTCGCACAGATCGATCGTCTCGACACGGCTCGGAATGACCGCACGATCGGCTGACGTATCGCAGATCACAGCGGCAACGCCGGCATCTTCCATGATGCGCTTCAATCTCGCCGGCGGATGCGCCGCGTCGAGCGGCACGTAACTGCACCCTGCCGCAAGCGTTCCGAGTAACGTGACCAGAAGGTCCGGCGAGCGCTCGACGCACACGGCGACGCGAAGGCCCGGCCGCCCAACGCGACTGAGGAGGTAGTTCGCCATCTGATGTACTCGACGCTGGAGCGCTGCGTACGTCACCACATCGTCCCCGAAACGCACGGCGGGTGCGTCACCGCGCGCGGCTGCGGTCGACGCAACGAGTTCGTGTATAGTTTGCTTCGGGTAGTCGGATTTGGTGTCGTTCAGTTGTGCCAGTACGCGTCGTTCGCCGTCAAGCAGGAAGTTGACGTCGCCGATGATCTGCGAGGAGTCGCGAGCGATCCCGTCGAGAATCGCGCGGTAGTAGGTCAGCCACCGGTCGATCGTGGACGCCTCGAAGAGGTTGGTATTGTAGTCGCAATCGATGCGCAGGCCGTCCTCGGATTCGACGGCGTTGAGGAAGAGATCGAAGTTGACGAATGCTTTGGGATTTGGCTCCACTTTCGCATCGAGCGATCCCAGTTGCGCAGTGTTTCCCAACCGCTCCAAATTGAATTGGATCTCAGCCAGCGGGACGCGGCCAGCATCGCGCGGCAGCTTCAACGAGCGAACGAGCGTTCCGAGCGTGTACTGTTGATGCTCGTAAGCATCCAGAACGCAGCGTTTTACGTCAGCTAAGAAGCTGGCAAGCGTCCCCGCGCGGTTTACGCGCGAACGAATCGGCAAAAAGTCGACGCAGTGCCCGACCAAGATCTCGTCGTCGAGCAACGACTGCCCGGCAGTCGGAATGCCGACGACGAGATCGTCTTGATCGGCGAGACGGCCAACGAGGACTTGGAATGCAGCGAGCAGCGTGACGAAAAGCGTGCACCCGCGCTTCGCTCCGCCTTTTTTGATTTCGTTATACGAATCGCGCTCGACCAGCATCGTGCGCGTCGCGCCTTCGTAGGTCTTGACCGACGGCCGCGCCCGGTCGGTCGGCAAATTCAGGAGCGGCGGCAGCTCGCGGAATTGATCGAGCCAGTATGCTTGGATTTTCGCCTTGTCGGCGGGATCGCGCCGGCGTTGCCGCTGCGCGTACGTCGAGAACGCGAGCGGCTCGCGAAGATTTGGCTCTTCGTTGCGGCAATACGCCGCATAAAGTTGCGTCAACTCGTCGAGAATGACATTCATCGACCAGCCGTCGCAGATGATGTGGTGCGCGGTGAAGACGAACGCGTGTTCGTTCGACCGTAAGCGGACGAGCTGACCGCGCGCAAGCGGGCCGGCCGCGAGATCGAACGCGGTGCGCGCCTCGGAATCAATGATCGCTCCCAGCGCGCGTTCCCGCTCGAACGACTCGTGCGCTGCAAGGTCGCAACGCTCGATTCGAAACGGTGCAGGCGCCGCGATGCGCATTGCCTCGCCTGTCGCGCCAAAGGATGCGCGCAGTGCATCGTGCCGCGCTACGATCCGATCGAGTGCGCGCTGCAGCGCGAACTCATCGAGCGAACCTCGCAAGTGCAGCGTCACTGATTCATTGAAAGCACATGAGGCCTCGTCGCTTACTTGCGCCGAGAGCCAGATCTCAGTCTGTTCTTCCGTCAGCGAAACCTCGGCCGGCATTTGCGGGGTGAAGCGCGCAGCCAGAATGCCGACGCTCTGCAGCTCGTCTAAGCTTTGCGCAAAAGCTTCGACGATCGCGTCGGAGTCCGCGTCGGTGTGCTCGGTCCCCAAGAAGCTCGGGAAGCCTTCCTGCACGTAGATGCCCCGCAAGCGGAGGTGATAAAAAAGCAGACCTGCGAGACGATCCTCGGCGGCGAAATTGAGGTAGAAGAGGCTGCCGTACGTTTCGATGCGCGTTCCGATCCCGCGAATTTCGAGTTCGGCGTTAAGGCGCGCAACGAGTTGCTGCGTGCGCCGGCTTATCGCTTCTTGCAACGCAGGGCCTTGAGCCTTTACACGGCGCAAGACGGCGAGCACGGCCGCCATGACGAGCGGATGCCGCACGAACGTCCCCGCCACAAATGTCGGCGCGACATGCGGCGACGAATCGTCGCCGTACTGCCAGATGCCGCCGTCCAGCGCATCCATGAAGCGCGCAGTGCCAGCGAGGATGCCAATCGGCAAACCACCGCCGACGACCTTGCCGTAGGTCGCCAGATCGGCGCGAATGCCAAAGACGGCCTGCATGCCGCCCGAATGCATACGAAATCCGGTGACGACCTCATCGAAGACCAACGCGGTCCCCGACGCTTGCGTGATCGCGCGAAGCTCGGCAAGAAACTCTTTGGGACGCAGCTCGGGGTGCCGGCTCTGCACCGACTCGACGATGACGCCGGCAAGTTCGTTTGCATGCTCGCGAACATATTCCAAACTCTCGGGCGAGCCGTACGGCAGCACCGTTATGTTCGCAACCGCTTCGTCAGGAATGCCGAGCGCCACCGGCAGCGAACGGTGCGAGCTGCGCGCGCTCTTCACGAGCACTTCATCGAACTGGCCGTGGTATGAGCCATCGAACATGACTATGCGGTTGCGGCCGGTCACGGTTCGCGCGACGCGCAACGCCGCCATCACCGCTTCCGAGCCGGTGTTGCAAAACGTCACGCGCTCGTTTCCGGTCAGCTCGCAGAAGAGCTCTGCCGCTTCACCAGCGAGTTCTGTCTGCGGTCCGATCGCGAAACCGCGCTGCAACTGTGCATTGACCGCCTCGACCACGAAATCAGGCGCGTGACCGAACGCCGTCTGCCCGAAGCCGTTGAGCAGATCGATGTACTCGTTACCGTCGACGTCCCACAGGCGCGATCCCTTCGCGCGAACGCACGTGATCGGGTATACCATCTCTTTCCACTCGCTGCGAAATCCGGCGGCGACGCGCGGATCGGCCAGGACGGCACGGTAGCGCTGCGTCAGGCGCTTCGATTCGGCGGTGCGCCCGACGGTGCGCGCGATCACATCGTCGATGTGCGCGCGCTGCGCCGGCGTCAGGTCGGTCTTTGGAGCGCCGGCGACGCGGAAGGCATCCAGGCGCGACGGCGTTTCGGATTCTTGCGGCTCGGCTTGCGTCACTGGTTTCGCGTCGACGCCGAGGCCCGCAAGCGCTTGCAGTTGCTGCTGCATCAGCTGCTGCATCGCCTGGAGCTGTTCGCGCATCAGCGCTTCGATCGCGCTCGTTCCGCCGGGATGCGACGCGGTTCCGGCGTGCTCGGACTCCACCCGGGCGCCGTTGCTCGGCACGATGCTCATTTTCTGGGGAGGCAGCTGCGGGACGATGTATTCCGCAAGTGCGGCGACCGAAGGCAACTCGCCGAGGAGCTGGCGGAAGGTGACGTTCACGCGGAAACGCGACCCAACGGCCTGTACGAAACGGCCCAGCGAAAGCGAATCGAATCCAAGTTCGAGGAACGTCGCATTGGTGGAGACGCCGTCCAAAGTTTCCCCGGAAAGGTCTTCCAGCAGGGAGACAAGTTCGTTCTGCACGCTTGCAACATGCGGCGCTTCGGTGCGTACCGGCCCGGTCTGTGGTGGATTGCTGTTCTGCATCTGAGTTCCGTTCGTACTCGCGATTGAGGCAGAAACGAGGTCTTCCGCTCGTGCCGTCGCCGCCGGCTCGAGCCAATAGCGGTTGCGTTCGAAGGGATAGGTCGGCAGCGAGACGCGCGTGCGAACGGCGCCTGCATGCAGCGCGCTCCACGTCGGTTTTGCGCCGAGGGTCCAGAGCCGGCCGAGCGCTTCAAGCACGACCTCGAGATCGGGGCGCTCTTGGTCGCTGCCGGGCAACGTCGGAATTACGCGCGCGCTTTTGCCTTTCGCAGCACCTTGAAGAGCGAACGTTGCGAGCGTCGCGCCGGGGCCGATTTCGATCAGCGTGTCGACGCCGGAGTCGAGCAGCGTTTTCAAAGCGTCCGCGAAGCGAACCGGTTTACGGCAGTGCTGCGCCCAATAGTGCGGCGAGGTCGCCTCTTGCTCGGTGATCCAGTTGCCCGTCACGCTCGAAACGTACGTAGTCTTCGGCGCACGAGGGAAGGCGGCAGCGATCCGTGCTGCGAGCGGATCGATCGCCGGCTCCATCATTGACGAATGGAACGCGTGCGAGGTCCGTAAGCGCCGCGAGCCGATGCCCGCATCGTTCAGGCGCTGTTCGCAGAGGCGCATCGCTTCTTCGGTTCCCGCTACGACGGTACGATTCGGAGCGTTTACCGCTGCCAGATCGACGCCCGTGCCGACCAAAGGTTCCAGTTCGCGCTCGCCGGCGTTGACCGCCAGCATCACCCCGGGCGGCAGCGCACGAATCAGGCGCCCACGTTCGGCAACGACGGCGAGCGCATCTTCCAAAGAGAAGATTCCCGCCATGCACGCTGCGACGAATTCGCCGATGCTGTGTCCGATCGCGGCGGCCGGCACGATGCCGTACTCTCCAAGCAGGTTTGCAAGTGCGTATTCGACACTGAAGATTGCGGGCTGCGCAATCTCCGTCGACGTCAACCGCTCGGCGTCGCCCTGCGCGTAGAGAATTCTCGCAGGTCGGCGCCGATGAGCGGCAGCAAAGTTTTCGCGCAGCGATCGATCGCCGCCGCAAACGGGACGGCACGATCGTAGAGATCGCGTCCCATACCGAGATACTGCGCGCCTTGGCCCGGAAAGAGAAATCCGACGACCGGTTCGCCGCTACCGGCATCGGCTCGAATGAGCCGGTCTGGACGTTCGAGTGCCGCCGCCGCCTCGGCGTGGGAGGACGCCACCAGGGCGCAGCGAGCAGAGAACGGCCGGCGGCCCAATTGCAGCGTGTATGTGATGTCTTCCATCCGTTGACCATCGGCGTTGCGCAGATGTGCGGCGAGCTGCCGGCAAGCGGTTTCCAAGGCCGTCTCGCCGCGCGCAGAGAGGACGAGCAATTGCGGCATGGCAGTCTCGGCCTCGGCCGCGGTTTGCGGTGCCGATTCGAGGACAACGTGGACGTTCGTCCCCCCGACACCGAAGGAACTCACGGCGGCGCGGCGCGTCGGACCCTCGATCGGCCACGGCACTAAATCGGTGTTGACAAAAAACGGACCCGACGCCAAGTCGATGTGGGGGTTCGGCGCCGTGAAGTGCAACGTCGGCGGAATCACGCCGGAGCGGACCGCGAGCGCGGCCTTGATGAGCCCCGTTACACCCGATGCAACGTCGAGGTGGCCGATGTTGGTTTTTACCGAACCGATCGCGCAGCTTTTGTGGCCGTTCGACGAAAACGTCCGGCTGAGCGCGGCAAATTCGATCGGGTCACCGAGCGGCGTTGCCGTACCGTGACATTCGACGAGCCCGATCGTGCTCGGTTCGACCTGTGCCATCGCATATGCACTTTGTAGCGCAGCCGCTTGCCCCCGCGCGCTCGGCGCGGTATAGCCGACCTTGTCCGAGCCGTCGTTGTTGATGCCGAATCCGCGAATGATCGCGTAAATCGAATCACCGTCGCGCAGCGCGTCGTCGAGGCGCCGCAGCACGACGACGCCCGCACCGTCGCCGAAGATCGTGCCGTTTGCGCTCGCGTCGAAGGTGCGGCAATGACCGTCGCGTGAGACCATGCCGCCCTCTTGGTAAACGTATCCACGCCGTTGCGGAAACGAGATGGAGACACCGCCCGCGAGCATCATGTCGGCCTGCCGCAACATGAGCGTTTGACAGGCCTGCGTCACCGCGAGCAGCGACGTCGAGCACGCTGACTGCAAGGTCATCGCCGGTCCACGCAGATCGAGTTTGTACGCCACGCGGGTCGCAAGAAAGTCGTAACCACCGCCGAGCAACTCGGGATAACTCGCAACCTGATAATCGCTCGTGAATCGCTGGATGCCACTCCGTTCGGCAAGCACATTGCGCAGGAGATACGAACTTATGCTGCATCCGGCGTAAACGCCGGTGAGGCCGCCGGACGTTGCCGGATCGTAACCCGCATCCTCGAGTGCCTGCCAGCAGCATTCCAAAAAGATCCGGTGTTGCGGGTCGGTCAGTTCCGCTTCCCGCGCATGCATGCCGAAGAACGCCGCATCGAACTCCTCGACGCGGTCTAAAACGGCGCGCGCTCGCACGAAGTCACGCCGCGCGCGCACGTCGGGTGTAAACGCGTCTTCAAGCTCTCCATCGGTGAACGTGCCGACGCTCTCGACGCCGTCGCACAGGTTCTTCCAAAAAGTTGCAACATCGGGGGCGCCCGGAAAGCGTCCTGCACAGCCCACGATGGCTATAGCACAGGTCATGACGCGACCCTCAGACACGATCCTGTGAATTTTTCCACGTCGGCCGGTACCAGAGCGACGCCGGTAAAGACGAGCGCATCTGCAATTCGGTAACGGCCGCGCGCCGCGAAATCGGCGATGACGCGCCGTCCCGTCGACGTCGCGGCTCGTACGAGAAACGTTCCGCGGTCGGGTGCTTCGGAATTGAGCTCGACGCTGACGTCGCTATAGTCAAGCCAAGCACCGGTAACGCGGGACTGAGATTTGTAAAACGCTTCCTTTGCGCTGAAGATGATCGCGGCTGCGCGCTCGCGTTCCGTCGAATGGAGGCTCGAGATTCTCTCGATGTCTTCCGGTGTGAGAGCCTGCGACCAAACGTCGGGCGTTACTCGCGAAACGATCTCGGCGTCGACACCCAGTCCGGCGAAGCGCTCGCGCCAGCCGGCAATCGCGCCGCAAAAACCGATGGTGTGCGTGATGCTGCCGACGATGCCCTCGGGCCAATGCGGTGTCTGGTCCGCGTTTCTGCGCACGGCAAAGCGTGATAGGCCGAACTCGCCGAGCGCGCCGCGCGCACACAACCGTCCGGCGGTGAACTCTTCCAAACGTTTGGCGCGAAATGCTCCGCAGGCCGCGGCCTCTTCGGGCATGAGCATCGCAGGATTTGCCGTTCCTCGCAGCTCGTAGGCAGCGACGGCCAGCGGAAAGAGCTCCGCCAGAAGCGCAGAAGGGCGTGCGAGGTTGGCGCTCGTCATCCTGATAACGGTAGGCGGCCGACGAATGCGGCCAGCCTGCGAATGGTGCAGTGCTCGAACAAATCGGTCACGCTCACGTCGGCCCCGAGTTGCTCCCGAAGCCGTGCATGCACGGCAAGCAGCCGCAGCGAGTCGCCACCCGCATCGAAGAAATTTTCCATTGGGCCCCGGTGCAGCATCGCAGCGAAGTATCTCGCGCCAGATCTCCGCGATCGCACGCTCGGTCTTTGTGCACTTCGTTTTGATCGCAGGAATTGAACGCGTCGCGGCAACGGAGAACGAGGCGGGAGCGCTCGCGAGCGCGATGCGATCCACCTTCCCGCTCGGCGTCAGCGGAAGTTCGCTGTGGACGGCGATCCGGTGCGGGATCATAAACGATGGCAGGTCGCGCCCCAGCCACGCGCGCAGCTCGTGCTCGTCCGCCAATCTCCCGGAGCGAAGAACGACGTGCGCAACGAGTTCTTTCTCGCCCTCGCGCTCGTTGACGACGACGGCAGCGTCGCCGACGGCTTCGTGCTTTTGGAGTGCCGCTTCGATCTCGCCCAGCTCGATCCGAAAGCCGCGAACTTTGACTTGATCGTCATTGCGTCCGAGAAATTCGATCAGACCGTCGGAACGCCAACGCGCGCGATCGCCGGTACGATAGAGCCGCGCTGCGGCGTCGCCTGCGAACGGATCGCTGACGAACTGCTGCGATGTGAGGTCGGGACGATTCACGTACCCGCGAGCGACGCCATCCCCGCCGAGGCACAGCTCACCTTCAACACCGACCGGCAGCGGCTGCCCACCGGCGTCGAGGACGAACGCAGTCGAATTGGCGATCGGTTTGCCGATCGGGACGTTGGAATCGAGGATAGCACTTGGCGAGATATCGCACCAGGTGCTAAACGTCGTGTTCTCCGTGGGGCCGTAAACGGCCACGAGACGGCAGTGGGGAAACGATTGTAAGAAGCGCGCCATGTGAGCCGGTGACGCGACTTCACCGCCGGTCAACAGCGTGTGCAAGGATCGGGGCCGCGCCGACGGTGCGTCTACAAGACGCTGGAAGAGCGCCGTGGTCAGGAACATCGTCGTGACGCCGAAGCGGTCGATCGTTTCCGCAAGTTCGTCCATCGCCACTAAGCCGGGCCTCGGAACGGCCAACCGGGCTCCGTTCAGCAGCGGTGCCCAAATCTCGAAAGTGGACGCGTCGAAGGCAAGCGGCGCGAAGTGCAAGAATGCGTCGTCCGGTCCAATCGTAACGTAGTCCGCACCGCGCACCAAACGCACAACGCCGCGATGCTCCACGGCAACGCCCTTGGGGCGCCCCGTCGAGCCCGACGTATACATCACATACGCAAGCGACGACGGGCCCGATTTGAGGTCGGGGCGTTCGAAATTCCTGCAATCGAGGAGCTCGGCGACGGAGATGCGGCGGACCGCAATCCCCGGCAAACTGCGCAGGTTGTCGATGACGGCGAGCGAAACGGCGGCATCCTCAATCATCCATCCAATACGTTCTTGCGGATATGAGGAATCCAGCGGAACGTATGCTGCGCCGGTCTTCAGGATACCAAGCAGCACGAGCGGAAGTTTCGTAGAGCGCTCGAATGCAACGCCGACAGTCGCTCCGGGTTTCACGCCGAGGGAGAGCAGGGCGTTGGCGATGCGATTTGAACCGCGCTCGACGTCGTCGTACGTTAGCGTGCAATCAAAGCCGGCGATCGCGCATGCCTGAGGCCAAGCTCGGGACGCACCGGTGAAAACTTCGTCGATCGAGAGGTCGCGTTCGTACGACGTGCGCAGGCCGTTTCCAAATGTAAGCGCTTCTTGCCAATCCTGGGTGAGCGCCTCGTTCGCGGTCGTCATGGTCACATTCAGCCGGCCTTGCCTCCTAGGCGGACATTGTATCGGCGCGCGAGCCAAGCTCAAATCCCCCAAAATCGCCTAATGCTTGCCCCTACGCCCCGACGCCGAATTTGGGGGATTGCAGCCCTGGCGGTGCCCCACTATGCTTACGCACACCGCGCGCATCCCTCGGAGCACCGGAATGTCGATCCTCAAGCCCGAGCAACGGCCGACGTTCACCACGACGTACAATCGCTCGAGTTTCGCGTTTGATCACTCGCTGCACGAGCTCGATCTGTTCGATCTCGAGCGGCTTCGCGAGCTTGCAAAACGCCTTCCTGACCCCGCCTATTATTCGACGGCGAAGAGCACGGTCGCCGACGGCTGGAAGCGTCTTGGCGGCGATCGCCCCTCGCTCGATGCGACGATGGCCTTGCTAGGGGAGACGAATTCTCTCGTCCTTCTGAAACACTGTGAAAAGGATCCCCGGTGGGGGGAACTCTTTCGAACCCTGATGCGCGAAGTGGTCGAACACGCCGGCGATGCGCTCGGCGCCGACCTCGACGTCGGTCGAACGACCATTGTCATCAGTTCACCCCTGCGCGTGACGCCTTACCACATCGATGCGGAAGTGAATTTCCTTTTACAGGTCCGCGGGCACAAGCTGCTGCACGTGTTCGATTCGAACGATTGCACGATCCTGAGCGAGACCGAACTCGAGGCCTTTTACGGCGGCGACTATGACGGGGCGCGCTACAGGGCCGAGCGAGAATACGACGCCTGCCTCTACCAGCTCGAGCCTGGCAGGGGTATTCACATTCCTCTTCATGGGCCGCACTGGGCCCAAAACCAGAACGACGTCTCAGTGGGCGTGAGCTTGAACTTCAATCTCCGCTCCGGGGCACGCTTAGCCAAGCTCTATAAGATGAACAATCGGCTGCGCAAAGCCGGTTTTCACCCGACTTCTCCCGGCGTTTCAGCCTGGCGCGACGAGGTCAAAGTCGCCGCATTCGAAGGGTTGGACGGCATGCGGTCTCTGCTGCACGGCCGCCCGCGGAAAGCGGGAATCAACTGAGGGCGTGGGCGTTGTTGGCGGTCGTTGTCGTTCTGTTCGCGTTCGTTGCCGGCGGGTTGATGACGCACGCGCTCTTCCAGCTGCCCGCACCAACGGGCCGCTTCCCAGTCGGGACCATTTCGTTTACGCTGCATCGGCCGATCGAGCTTGGAGAAACGTCTGCCGGGCGGTTCATCGTTCAACTGTGGTATCCCGCGCTGGCCTCCAATGACCGGGCACCCTACGGGACCGGCGTGGGCGGGCCGAAGGCGTGGCTCTACCATCACTTCGTCCGCACGCACTCGGCAACCGGCGCGCCTCCCGCGTTCCGGAACTCCTCTGTTCTGATGTATGTCCCGGCGTGGGGCGGTCAACGCACCGAAAACACCGCCCTTGCCGAAGAGCTTGCCAGCCACGGCTACATCGTCGCGGCGTTCGATGACGTCACGCGTGATTCGCCGGTCCTCGATCGGCTGGCAGGAGCATTCGAAGTGGGCTCGGAGCGGGCGTATCACGCATCGCTCGCGCGCGCGCACAGACGGCTGGCGTACGAGGCCCAACGGGCATCGCGTGTCCTCGATTATCTGGCGAAGCTGAATGCCGGCGACCCGCAAGGCCGTTTCACCGGTCGCTTCGATCTACGCCACGTCGGGATTCTTGGATACTCGTTCGGCGGCGCCGTTGCACTCGAGACCTGCCGCCGCGACAGCCGCTTTTCGGCAGCAATGAACATGGACGGTCTCTTGTTCGGCGCGGCGGACGACTATGACGGCAGGATTCCGTATTTCGTCGTCTCGGACACGAACCCGGCGCCCACGCCTGCCGAACTCGCATCGAACGATCCCGCAGTCCGCTACACGTCCGAACTCATTGTCGGCGACGCCACCGGCCAGCGTGCGGCCTTACGTCACGGCGGATACGAACTTCAAGTCGCCGGCACCAGCCACGCAAGCTTCGACGACGCTCCACTCTACGCGCCCTTGCAGCGCTTCCGTGCTGGTTGGAGCAATCCGCCGCGCATTACTGCTGCGCTGAGGCAATATACGCGCGCATTTTTCGATCAGGCACTGCATGGGACGCCGTCACCGTGGCTGGCGGCCGGGACGAGGGGTCAACCCGCGATGACGCTTGCCGTCGGGAACCGGTGATGTCGCAATGAACCGTTGGTGGTATCGTCCGAAGGGCGTGGTGGTCGATCCGCGCCTTCGCCTCTTCTGCTTTCCCTATGCCGGAGGCTGGCCCGGCGTCTTTCGGCCATGGGCCGCGCGGCTGCCGGCGGACGTCGAGCTCGTCGCGGTACGCATGCCGGGGCGCGAGTCGCGGTTCGCGGAACAACATTATACCGACTGGTCTACGCTCACGAACGACGTTGCCGAGGCGTTGAGCCCGCTGCTCGACGTGCCGTTTGTGCTCTTCGGCCACAGCTTCGGCGGGATGGTGGCCTACGAGATCGCCCGCATCTTCGATGGCGACGGGACGCCAAAACCGCGGGCCCTGATCGTCTCCGGCTGCCGCTGTCCGCTCCTGCGGCCGGAGCAGCGCGCGCCATACGACGCTCCTAGCGCCGCGTTGTGGACGTGGCTCGGAGAAATCGACGGCACACCCGCCGACGTTTTGGCAGATCCACAGCTGCGAGCGCTGACGGAGCCCACGCTGCGCGCCGACCTCAAGCTCGCGGATGCATGGAGAGGCACGGCGGAAATCGTCGATTTGCCGATCGTGAGTTTCGGTGGCGCGAAAGACCGCATCGTGCCGCGTCACCAGATCAAAGGCTGGCGCAATTTTACCGCTCGAACATACCGACATGTTGAGTTTGCGGCCGGTCACTTTTTCGTTCACACGCTCGAAACCGAGGTCGTCGCGGAGATTTCTATGTTATGTCAAGCCGCTTGATCGCACAGGAGCCTTGGTTAGTCGCCGATAGCGACGTCTTTGCAGGAAACTTCGACCGCAAGGCGTTCGCATTCGCGCATCGCTTAGCTGACCATCCCCTCTTTGCCCCGGAGCGTTTGTTGCGACTCGCCCAGCAGATGGCAAAGGATCCGCACGACGTCTATTACGACGCGGGAGAGATACGTGTCGATCAGCGCTGGGATCAGACGCCCGCTTGCGACCTTCCGATCGATGTGCTGCTAAACCGCATCGAGACTGCAGGCGCATGGGTGATCCTGCGCCACGCAGAAAAAGACCCAGAATATGCGGCGCTGCTGGATGCCTGCATGGACGAGATCGAGAAGCTGTCTGGTTTCGATCTGCGGCGGGTCAGCAAGCTGCGCAATGCGATCGTTTTTGTGAATTCGCCCAATCGCGTCAGCTCCTATCACATCGACCGCGAGTGCAACTGCCTGTTACAAGTACGCGGAAGCAAGACGGTCCACGTCTTTGACCGCGATGATCGGGACGTGCTGTCGGAGACGGAAATCGAGCGTTTCTGGACCGTCGACAACAATGCCGCCGTCTACAAGCCTCACCTCGAGGATCGGGCGCGCGTGTTCGAACTAACGCCGGGATGCGCCGTACACATTCCAGTTAATGCACCGCACTGGGTCCGCAACGGCCCCGAGGTTTCAGTCTCACTGAGCATAAATTTTCATTACAAAGACGCGCTGCTGGCCGACGTTTACCGCGCGAACTATTGGCTTCGGCGCATCGGTCTGCGACCGGGAGAGCCGCGCAACTCAGCTGCACGCGATGCGATCAAGAGTACGCTGTTCGGTTCAGCCCGCATGCTAAGCGCAACGACCCGGCGCCTTTTGGGTCGAACATAATGGCAACGATGGCCAGCGGTTTCCGGCGCCTCGTATCTACGGCACGCCACGTTCCGATGCTTGGAGGCGCAGTTGCCGACGTTTATCGCCGCTACTTCAACGGCGCACGCGGGGAAGACGTCCGGCTGTTTCGCGGCGTCTTTCCCAGTTTTGAAGTTGCGGCACGCAACATCCCGAGCGGACGTCCCTTGGGCTACGATAATCCAGTCTCGGCGACGCGCATGATGAGCGAATGGTTGGCCGTGCATCCGAGCGATTATCCCGTGTTGTTTTGGCTCGAGAAGCTGCTGCGGGGCAGCAAGACGGTTTTCGATTGGGGCGGAAGCGTTGGCTTGAAATATTTCGCGTTTCGCCCGTACCTCGAATACGCGAACGATTTCGTGTGGCTCGTAGGTGAGGTGCCGGCTGTCGTAGAGCTGGGACGCGAAATTGCACGAGACGAGCGCGCTACGGCATTGCGCTTTACGACCGACTTCACCGGAATGGCGGACGCCGACGTTTTACTGGCGGCTGGTGTGCTGCAGTTCATCGACGACCCATTTTCCGGCTTGCGCAGTCAGCCACGGCTTCCGCGACATTTGATCGTCAACAAGGCACCCGTTTATCAGTCGCCATCGGCCGTTACGCTGCACAATATGGGAACCGCGTTCTGCCCCTATCATCTCTTTAACAGGTCTGAACTCGTGCGGGCAATCGAGACGCTGGGCTACCGCCTCGTCGATGAATGGCGACTGCCGGGCGTCGCCTGTCAAATCCCATTTCACCCGGAGCACTCGATCGGTGCTTACTCTGGCTTCTACTTTACGAGTAGCAACTGATGATTGGAACGATCGAACATAAATACGAAGGTGCATATTTTACCGATGTGCCCGAGGATGCCGTTTCGCTCTTCAACCGGAAACCGTACGGCTTCGGCCATACGCTGAGCGGCTTGGACCTGTTTGATTTCGAGGCGCTCTGCGCGCTCGCGCGCAAATACGATCGCGACTATTACGTTTCGGGCGGCGCAACTGCGCCGGACGAGCGCTTCTATTCGGTGCGCTCCATCGCGCATTCGCCATACGATGCGCTCCGGCGCCTCGATGCCGAGAGTCAACGCGTGCTGCTCAAGCGGCCGGAGCAATACGACACTCGTTATCGCGATGTGATGCACGCACTTTTCGAGCAGATCGTGCGCCAGTGCGGCGGGTTGGAGAAAAAGCGCGTCGTCCGCCTGGACTCGTCCATCCTCATCACCTCGGCTGCCACGACGACGCCGTTCCATTTCGATCCGGAATTCACGTTTTTTTTCCAAATCGAAGGCCTAAAGAACTATCATCTCTACTTGCCGGCGGTTCTGAGCGAGTCCGAGCTCGAGAGCTTTTACTGGATGGGCATCGTAAACATCGGACAGGTCGACCTCGGGGGGCGAGACCCGGCCCGAGAGTTCGTTTTCGAGTTGACCGCGGGCAAAGGAATGCATCAGCCGCAGAACTCGCCACACTGGGTTCAAACGCAGGGCTCGCGATCGATCTCGTACGCGATTTCGTTTGAGACCGATGCCTCACGCGAGCTTGGGCGCACGCGTGCGTTCAACTATTACCAGCGCAGGCTTGGCATGCGGCCCGCGCTTCCCGGCGCACATCCAACGCGTGACGCCGTAAAAGCCATGGTGATGCAAGCCGCTGTTCCGCTCCGCAAAACCATCGCGAACGTCGTACGCGAACTGTCCGCCGTCAGAGCAAAAGCGTGAGCACACGGGTTAGCTCGACCAGACCCGTTGGTCTGTCGAGGGGATCCTACAAAGAGCAAGCCGCCACTGATTCAGGTGCGCCGAGCAAGGCAGAATCGCGCTACGTGTACGTTGTGCTTCTCGCGACTGCCGTCATTCCCGGACTACAAGAGAAGTATCATCTGTTAAACCAGACGGACATCCAAGTATTCTGGAGCCTCGCCTACGCAATGGCCGGCTGGCAGTTAGTGCTTATGAGAAAGCAGGTTCTGCCGCTCGTTCGGCGTTGCGCAGCGCTCTGGGCTCTTCTCCTCTTGATGTTCGTCACGGCGCTTTGGTCCGTTGATCCGGGCACAACGATCATCGATAGCATCGAGCTGCTTGGGACGACGCTCATCGGACTGTACATCGCCACCAGGTTTACGCTGCCGACGTTCCTTCGGATCGTCGCAGTCACGTTCACAACAATTGCCGCTCTAAGCGTTTTGCTCGTTTTCTTCAAGCCAGGATCGGGCCGTGCAGATTGGGGCGCGGGGCCTTGGCAAGGAATCTATCCGGACAAAAACCTCCTCGGCGCGGCGATATCGCTCGTCATCATCTCGCAAGTTGCTCTTTTTTCGAGCGTAAAGGGGCGGGGACGCTGGCTACTTGCGGCGGCCATAACGCTTTCGGTGATTGTTTTGATCGGGTCGAACTCTGCGACCGCCTTCGCCAATTGCACCGTCGTTATCTTGGCGATGCTCGTGGCGTCAGTGTGGCGATCTCCGAGATTCGGTGGATTCGCGCGCTTCGCGACGGTTCTCGGCGCGGCGATTACGATTGCGGCGGTCGTTATCTTCGGCCTCACGCCTGACTCCGTCTTCAGCGCCCTGGGGCGCGGGTCGGATCTCACGGGCCGCACCGATTTTTGGCGCTATCTCCAGGATGCGGTCGCAGACCGCCCGCTTCTGGGATTTGGTTTCGATGCTTTTTTCCAATCATCGACCGGCGCCGACTATTTGAGCGAGTACGTCGTGCAAGCCGGCGGGTGGACCCCATACCATGCTCACAACAGCTACCTGCAGACCCTGCTAGATGCCGGCTATGTCGGACTCGCAGCGCTGATCGCGCTAGTGGTAATCTCGGCCACGAGAGCCCTTGGCTACTTTGCTCGCGAACGAAACTTCGTCAGTATGTGGCCGCTAGCGATCATTCTATTCCTCACGACCGCAAGTTTTACGGAAACCTACTATCTCGATTTCAACACCCTAGAATGGATTCTGTTCGTGGCGGCGATCGTCTATCCACTACAGCGTTTCACCGCGGTAACGGTCGTTACTCGCATTGACGGCCGGAAGGGGAACGACAGGCTATAAAAGCGCGGGCCGCAAAGAGTGCGCTAGCAGTAGCCTGGAGAGACTCGCGGCAGAGGACGGGTCTACAGCTACGGGATGTTTCGCGTAACTTAGGCTCGGGGAAAAGCAGCGAGCATTGGACGAAGGTGAATACTCTCAAAATCGTGAGCGCGCGACGGCTCAAGCTAAATCAAATTGCAGTGGTAGAGGACAACTGCTAGAGGGCGCGATGCCGTCACCGAATCGAGTGATTTCATGTGCAATTCACAAGTTCGCTACATTCGTAACGGAAATTAGCGGGCCGGCGAGACGTTGGAGAACATGTTCAGTGGACTGATCTGCCGCGGGAATGGGGTCGGATCGATCCAACGGTAGCGCGCAGATCTCGGAGCGTCCGGCGCCTGCAGCGCGAAAACATTTTGGTAGCCGCCCGTTGCAAAGGTGACGTCGGCATGCGGATACGACTCGCATTGCGCGCATTTGAGATTGAGGCGCATTGGAATTGCGGAATTGAGATAGAGGCTCAGCTCCAAGATGCTTGGCGTAAAATAATCGCTTACTACCACTGGTTTACGCGCGCCATTCACGAGTGCTGCGACCGCCGGCGCGCGCTCGTAATCCTTGTTCCACCAGGTCGTTGCTTGGGAGGCAACCGCACAAGAGCACACTTCGCCGACGAGAGTGGCCACCAGGATGAGGGCGCAGACGGTTCGTGCGGCGCCTCCTGCCGCGCGGCCGAAGAGAACGCGGCCGAAAAGCGCCGCTACTGCGAGTTGCAAGCCTAGCAGGAGCGGTAAGAAGTATCGGCCCTGGTAAACGAAGTTGCCGCGCTCAAGCAGGTCGCGCAGTAGCAGCGGCATCATCGAAAGGCAGAGTCCGATGACGACAAATCCCCAAACGGCGTACGGCGTGCTGCGAATCAGTGCCACTATTGCGTACGCGCATAGGCCAACGGTGATCAGCGTAAGCGCCGCATCGACCGCCGAATGACCGAGCGGGCCCAGGTGCAAAGTTCCGATGTCGAAGAACACGAGACGGATATCGCGCGCAAAAATCCGGGCGACCTGCGCCGCTGAAAGTTTGCTCGTGAAGATCGCTGACATGCCACGTCCGACGCCGGTCGACGTCACCATGGCCTTCACCCACGGCGCGAAGAGCGCGAGCGCCACGATCGTCGCTAAAATGCACGCGAGCATCGTCCGGCTGAGCCGTCCCCTGTCTCGAATCAATAGATATGCGGCGAATCCCAACGCTACCAACCCGGTAAGCGGATAAACATACAGTGCAGCCGCGGTGACCACGCTGTAAGCGATCCAAAGTGCAGGCGCACCCGAGCGAACCGCGCGCAAGAAAACGACCGCGTCGAGCGCGATCGCCGTCGTCCACATACTGTACTCCCGCGCTTCTTGCGCATAAAGAACGTAAAACGGAGAGACCGCGACGAGCGCTACCGCAATGATCGCCGATGGGAGCGATCCAAAGAGCTCAAATGCCAGCCAAAACACACATGGGAGGATGAGCACGCCGAAGATCGCGGCGGGCGTTCGCAGCGCTTCGACCGAACCGCCGAACCGCTGAGTCCACAGGTGGGTGACGACGTAGTAGCCCGGTGTGTGCTGGGGGTCTTCGACTGCGAGGGAGCTAATCGTCTTCATTACGCCGCGCGAAGCGCTCGGCTCGAGATAGTGCTGCACGTCCGACGCGTCGGTTAAGCGGGGCGACGCGGCTACGATTTCCGCCTCGGTATATCCGAATGCGTGGATCGCGCCCAGTATCTCGTCTTCCCAAAACACCTTGCGATCCAGGTGGTAGAACCGGAAGAAGATCCCGACAACCACGATGAAAGCAACGCATAGGCACAGCCAGAGCGGGGCGAATTCGTCGCTGCGAGGCCGCCCGATCGTCGCCATGGTTGAAATTCTACCGGAGAGCGGTCGTCGCTCACATCCCCCAAACTGGTTTGAAGCCGGAATAGGCCGTTCGACCCTTGCGGGGGCATCTTACGCTCGAGAAGTGCAGCTAAGGTTTGGTTTGAGCAAGGCGCTCGTTGTGATCGCGATTCTCGCGGTCGCGCTTGGAACATTCTTTCGCTGCTATCACCTCGATCGCAAAGTCTACAACGGTGACGAGGTCTATTCATCACTCCGCATGCTCGGGGATGCGGAAGCTCCTCTCGTTCGCGAAGCTCCTCGGCTGCATGATGTCCGCTCGCTGTGGGCGATTTTACATCCCGCTCCGCCGGCCGGCGAGAATGGTCCGCTTGCGGTCATACGCGCACTTGCGCGCGAGGAGCCGCAACAATCACCCCTCTATTTCGAGCTCGGACACATATGGGTGGGTCTGTTCGGCAACTCGATCGCTGCCGTCCGTAGCATGTCAGTGGTGGCCGGGCTGCTGGGGCTGCCCTGCGCTTATTGGTTCGGCCTCGAGCTTTACAGGTCGCGACAGGCAGGCTGGATCGCGCTCGCCTTGTTCGCGGTTTCACCCGTTCAAGTTGCCTACGCACAACAGGCGCGCGAATACGCATTATGGAGCACCCTCCTCTTGGCATCGGGCGCCGCGACTCTGAGAGCGCTGCAGCTAGACCGAGTACGATCCTGGTGGCTTGTGGGCAGCCTGCTGACCGTCGCTTTTTACGTCGATCCCCTGACGCTACCGGTCGCAGCCGGGTTCGCCGGGTCTGTGCTGCTGACGCGCTGGCGTGAGCGTGCCGTTCTGACCCGATGCGGCTTGGCGTTCGGTGGGGCGTTGCTAGCATACTTGCCTTGGCTGGTCGTCATCTTCGTCAATCTTCGTGCGGTGCAAAATTCACTCGGGAGCGTGCTCAAGGCCAAACTCTCGTTATTCGAAATCGTGCGCGCGTTCGCTGGACTGTTAAAGGTGAATTTCGTTGATCTCGGCATCTTTTCGTCATCGCTGCTCGGAATCGTCTCTACTGCAGCCGTGCTGGTCGTCATCTTCTATGCCCTCGTCTTCGTCATGCGGCACGAGTCACGGCGGAGATGGCTCTTTCTGCTTGTTCCGATTTTGTTGTCGACATTGCCCTTCATGCTAGCCGACGTCCTGTTTTCGGGGCAGCGGATCAATCAAGCGCGCTACTTCATACCATGCTACCTGTTCGTAGACTACCTAATCGTAGGCGTACTCGCGGCCAAGACCGACATTCGCAGCGGGCTTCGTGCATGGTCGTGGTACGTAGCCTTGTGTGCGCTGCTGCTTGCACGCCTTGTTTCGTGCGCGGTCAGCTCGAGGGCGGTCACCTGGTGGAGTACGGAGTGGGACAACTCAATTGCGGTGGCTCAGGTCGTCAACCAAACCCGGAAACCCGTTCTCGTCAGCGACGACTATCTGCTCTACTCGTTAGTGCTCGCGAATTATCTGCGACCGGATATAAAGGTCGTGTTGCGGCCACGGTGCTACTTGTGCATCGACCACGCGCCTCAGAAAGTCGCTACCGACATCCTGCCGCACGGTCCGTTTACCGACGCGTTTGCGCTCGGGCCCTCGCCCGAGCTACAGCGGCTCCTTCGGGCTTGGGCCGCGCGCGGCGACGTTCGGGCAGCCTATCACTGCATCAACGTGCGCCGCAACTGTACGAGCCACTTGAACGTGGAACCGTTATTCGATCCTGGCTCGATGAAGCGCTGAAGGCAGAATAGGCCGTTCGACTCTTGCGCGGCATCTTATGCTCGAGGAGTGCAGCACCGAAACGTAACTATCGCCGGTGTCCGTCTGGATGCTCTCGCATTCGATGACGTCGTCGAAGCGATCGTCGCCCACGCGGCCCGCGGGGGCGCCCCCGCATATGTGGTCACGCCGAACGCCCATCATGTCGTCCTCCTTCAGCGGGACGCTCTGCTGCGCGAGACCTACGAGCGTGCATTTCTTGTCGTTCCGGATGGCGTACCGCTGCTTTGGGCGGCCACGTTGCTCGGCATGCACCTCCCCGGGCGCGTAAACGGTACCGATCTCTTTGAAGCACTCTGCGCACGTGCAGCGCGGCAGAGTTTGCGCGTTTTCTTGCTTGGCGGACGCGAGGGTGCAGCGGCCGCAGCTGCTGCTCGCCTTACGGCGCGACATCCCTCGCTGAACATTTGCGGCGTGCACTGCCCGCCGATGAACTTCGAGAAGAATGCAACTGAAAGCAGCCGGGTGCTGGCGTCAATCAGCGACGCTCGTCCGCATCTCCTTTTCGTCGGCTTGGGCGCACCCAAGCAAGAATACTGGATGTATCGCAACTGCGAGCAGCTCGGGGTCCCGGTCTCACTAGGAATAGGGGTAAGCTTCGAATTTGTCGGCGGAATCGTGCCGAGGGCGCCGCGCTGGATGCAGCGTACCGGCCTCGAGTGGTTCTATCGTCTCGGTGCTGAGCCCGGCCGGTTGTGGAAGCGTTACCTTGTCGGCAACGCGTTTTTTTGCGCGCTCGTAGCTCGCCAGTGGATCGCGCGACGCTGGAATACTAGCGTCCGCGAAGCGGATTAAATGACGTCCGTCGCCTTGGCCGGAACGCATTCCCCCGTTATCGACGTAGACGCGCGCATCGGGCGATTCCAGTCCAAGATGCCGGCGACCATGGAGACCCGGTTACGCGCCGCGGTTTTGTAAAGAAGGCGTTTGTAATACCCGTGCACGGTATGCTCCGAAATCGCGAGCGCCTCGGCGATTTCGCTGGCACTCGAGCCGTCTAGAATCAGTCCAAGCACTTCGGTTTCCCGGCGCGTGAGTTGGTGACGACGCGCAGCTCGCAGGAGGCTGCTGCGGTTACGGTCTTCTTCGATGCTCAGGATGAACACCGTGCCTTCGTCGCCGAAGACGCGAACGACCCGCAAGATGCGAAAATCTTCCAAGAGGCTAAAGCGCACCGGGAACGTCGGCTCATCTCGATCGGCTGCGGCCAATCCGCGCACGAACGCTTCGATGTCCGGTTGGAGCTTCACCCGATTGATGATGATCCGTTCGAGGTCGGTGTCACCTTGGCCACCCTCCGAAGCGTACCGGATGCGGCAACGCGAATCGACGACCACGACAGAAGGGGCGGCATTGGGAAGCATTCGTCGATGCACCTCGGAAGGGGTTGCAAAAATCAAACGGATTGCTCTGCCAACCCCAGAGCTTGCCCGCTGTCAAGAAAGATCATAAACTTTGCGCCGCAGTTCGCCTAGGGACCATGGCCCCGGCGACGCGGTTCGTCTAGGGACCATGGTCCCTAGGCGCGGTGCGCCTAGAGACCATGGTCCCGCGCAAGGCCTTTCGCTCGCGCGGCGCGGACGGGGACTTGCTTGATTTGCTCCTTGGAATGACCCTGTCTTCGCCCACTTTGGGTTATTGGCCGGGCCGAGTATTCGAGTTAAAGTTTGGTCCCAGCACCGCAAATGCGGGGCTGGTCCCAGCACCGCAAATACGGGGCGCGGGTTCGCAGGAGGCTCCTACTCGTGCACGAGAGTGTGTTCTCAGCTTTGTCGGATGTGCCGGCCCTTATCTACCGGCCGAACCTTATGCGTTACCGCATCCGGCGTGCTGTCGACATTCTTGCAGCCCTGTTACTGCTCGTCCTCACCGCCCCGATCATGATGCTCGCGTGTCTGGCTATTCTAATCGAGGACGGAAGACCGGTCTTCTTCAGCCAGCGGCGGGCCGGCCGCTTCGAGCGAACCTTCACGATCTACAAGCTGCGCACGATGCGTGCAGAATTTTGCGTAGACGGTCCGTCGCCGACGCACGGCGCGGATCGGCGCATCACCATCGCCGGCCGATTTCTGCGCAAGACATCGATCGACGAGCTTCCACAACTCTTTAACGTACTGCGCGGCGACATGACAATCATCGGGCCGCGCCCAGAAATGCCGATCATCATTCGCGGTTACGCGCGTTGGCAACACCTCAGGCATTTGGTCACTCCGGGTATTACGTGCATCTGGCAAGCGACGTGCCGCTCGCGCATTCCACTGAACCATCCGGAAGCGACGGCGCTCGACATTAATTACATTCGGCGCGCCTCGCCGATGCTCGACGTCGAGCTCTTGATTCGAACATTCCTTTCTGTTGTACTACAACGTGGCGCATACTGACGTGATGAATCGGCCTGTGTGCATCATCGGCACCGGCTACGTTGGCATGGCGTGCATGGCTGGCCTCGCCGAGCTCGGGTGGACTGTCCACGGGTACGACATTGAGTCCGATCGCATCGAGCGCCTACGAAAAGCTAATCCGCCATACTACGAGCCCGGAATGACCGAGGCACTGCGAAAACACATCGCAAACGGCCGAATGCATTTCTTCGACGATCTAGTCGAAGCAACGCGCGAGACTGAGATCGTGTTGGTGACGGTCAATACGCCCTCGCGCGACGATGGATCGGCCGACCTTTCGTACTTAGACTCGGCGCTCAAAGCGCTTTCAACCCTACGTTTTGCGACTTGGCCGACCATTGTAATTCGCTCAACCGTACCTCCCGGTACCTGCGATCGCGTCGCGCCGTTCGTGGAAGAGTGGGGCGAGCTCGTCGTTGCGCCGGAGTTTCTCCGCGAGGGCTCGGCGGTCGACGACTTCTTGAAGCCGGCCCGCATCGTCGTCGGCTCGCGCAAGGGTTCAATTGCCGTGCCGTACCTTCGCCTGTTCGAAGGGTTGAATACGCCAGTCGTCTTCACTTCGCTATGCAACGCCGAGCTCGTCAAGTGCTGCTCCAACGCGTTTCTAGCGATGAAGATCACCTACGCAAACGAAGTCGCAAATCTGTGCGACGCCCTCGATGCATGCTCCGACGACGTCCTCCGCGGCATGGGCTACGACCCGCGAATTGGCAGCGATTTCTTGCGCCCCGGCATCGGCTTCGGCGGCCCGTGCTTCGAAAAGGATGTCAAGAGCATCCGGTACGCTGCGATGCAGCTCGAGACAAGCTCCGAGCTCTTCTCGGCAACACTGCGCGTCAACCAAGCCCAACCGATGCGCGTCATCCATGCACTTGAAAGGGAGATCGGCAGCTTGGACGGCGTGGTCGTGGGCGTTTGGGGCTTAGCCTTCAAAGCGGGTACGGATGACGTTCGCTCCTCGCTGGCCATTCGAATCATCGATGAGTTAGCAGCGCGCGGGGCGACAATCGTCGCTTACGATCCGGCCGTTCACGTAGCACCGCTGCCCGCCGGGAGCCGGCTCGTTGGATCGGCTCTCGAGGCCGCAAACGCCGACGCGCTGATCGTCCTAACCGATTGGCCGGAGTTTGCTTCGATCGATCCTCTTTCGTTCGCGCAAATGCTGCGACGCGGCGTCGTCGTCGACGGCTGCAACATCCTCGATCCTCGGCGCATCGCGTCAGCCGGTCTCGCCTATCGCGGCGTGGGCCGAGCTGCAAAACCCCATACTGCTCGCGTGGCCTACGCCGCGGCCGTGAATGGAAAGCCTGCATGACGCCATCTCAGCAAATCGTCGGCAACATCCGCAACGCCTTCGGAGTCATTCGACGTCACAGCTTGTTGATCGCCACGGTCTTTTTCGTGCTATTGGCCGTCTCCATCATCGTCATCAGCAAGATGCCACGAACATACCAGGCTACGGCAAACGTCCTAGTCGTCAACGGCAACTCACGCAACGATCCCACGTTGTCATCGCTCGATCTTCCATCCATCGTTGGAAGTACGGCCGTACTCGAGCGCGTCCAGCGTAAGTTGGGAATCACAACGCCACTGCTGTCGATGAAAAAGAGTTTGGTCGCCAAGCCGCCTGCATACCGATCGGGAATCATGCGGATTCAATACACCGACTCGGACCGGGATCGCGCGGCGATAGTCGTCAACGGCATTGCGGATGAGTTGGCTAGCTATTACACTGAGCTTTCGACGGCGCGTTATGACGATGATCTGCGCGCACTGGATGTTGAAATTTCCAGACAAAAGCAGCGCCTCGAGAGCATCGACAGGCAGCTGAAGGCGCAGGGCGGCGAAGGCCTGACGACCGACGACGACCAGGGTGGCGATTCTTCAAGCAGCCAAGTTGGTACGCTCCAGTCTCAGCGCACGCTCGCGTACGCGGATCTCCAGGGCGACATTGCGCACGCGCAAGCGGCAACGAGCGATGCTCAGCGCGACATCCTGCTCGGCGACCCCGTATATCAGCAGCTGCAATCCGACCTTACCAAGGCCTCTGCAGATCTTGCCGACGCGCGCTTACGCTATACATCGCAGTATCCCGGATTATCCGCTCTTCAAAACCGTGTCGACAGTCTGAAGGCAGCCATTGCGCAAGAATCGGCGAAAGCCCTGAATAACGCCGGAAGCGCTTCGCCCGATGAGGTCAAAGCTCAAGCGTCTGTTGAGACCGATCGCGCGAAAGTCATCGCGCTCGATGAAGAGCTCGCCGCGGAAAACAAGAAACACAGCATTGCGAGTCCTTTGGAACAGCTCCGCCTAGAGCGCCAGCAAGTGTTTCATGAATATCAGTCCGTCGCTGCGCGTCGCGCGACGTCGCTTGCGGACCGTGCCGACGCGCTGTCGCTGGGTTCCGTCGAGGTTGTCGACCGCGCCATTCCGAGCGAAGCGCAGACTGGGATGGGCCGGATTCGCCTTACCCTCATCGCCGCTTTCGTCATTTCGATTGTAGCGTTCGGCAGCGCGTTCCTCGCCGATGAACTCGACCCGAGCCTCCGCCGCATTACCCAGATTGAGGGGCTATACGGTAAGCCGCTCATCGCTACACTCGGGAGAACACCTGGTCAAAAACGTCTCACCGGGAAACCAAATGAGCAATCATAACGGCACTCATACCTCGGGCAACGTTGCGAGCGACCCGGCACTAAACAAGCAAGCACAAATCTTAAGCGCTCGCGTCGAAGCTGAGCTCGCCAAACCGGCCGTCGTAATGATCACCTCGGCGTGCGCGGGTGACGGCAAGAGCTTGACGGCGTATTTGCTCGCCGCGTCTCTTGAAAAGTACAATCATCGCGTCTCGCTTATGGAAATACCGAACGAAGAAGGAACCTCGCACGAACGGTTGTCTGCGTTCGTCGAAAAGATGCGCTCGAATTACGATTTCACCGTCATCGACGCTGCAACATTCCTAAAAAGCAACACCGTATTGTCACTCGCCCGCCTGGTCGACGGCATTTTGGTGGCAGTTCGCATTGGACGCGCTCCGACCGCTGACGACGAGTCTATCGTCGGTATCCTCGAGGAGTTCGGCGGCAATGTCGTCGGCGTTGTGGCAACTGAAGCCGACCCCATAGCGGACTTTGAGCGCGCGCGCGAGCAGACTCCCGCGGTTGCGCAACTTCAACCTCGGCGCGACGCCGAACAAAATTCCGCGCAGGCCTTAATGGCGGCCCGGGCGGAACGCATGCTGTGATAAAAAGGGCTTTTCTGCAATGCTCAATTTGATCACAGGCGGCGCGGGATTCGTCGGCAGCCACCTCGTGAACGCGCTCGTCGACAATGGCGATCGAGTCATCATCGTCGACAATCTATCGACGGGCCACGTTCGCAATCTCGAATATGCGTTGTCCTCGGACCGCGCGACTTTCGTGTACGCCGACGTTGCCGTACCCTACTCCGAGATGGCCAAGCTTATCGCGGACACAACGACATCGAAGATCGACCGCATCTACCATCTTGCGTCGCCTGCCAGTCCCCAAGCGTACGGCGCCGATCCCTGGGGAACGCTTGCAGTCAATGGGCTGGGGACGATGACGCTGATCGAAACCGCGCTCCATCACGGTTCCCGTTTTCTGTTCACCTCCACGTCCGAGATTTACGGCGACCCGTTGGTTCATCCGCAGCCCGAATCGTATTTCGGCAATGTCGATCCGATCGGACCGCGGAGCTGCTACGACGAAGGAAAGCGCTTCGGCGAAGCGGTGGTCGCAGCCGCAGTGCGAGCTCGCAACCTTGACGGGCGCATCGTTCGCCTCTTTAACTGCTACGGCCCATACATGTCGGACGGAGACGGCCGCTTGATTCCGGCTCTGATCGAAGCCGCTCAAGCGGGAAGGCCGTTTCCAATCCATGGAAGCGGAAGGCAGACGCGCTCGATGACATATGTTAGCGATGCCGTCGATCTGATTGGGAAAGTCATGGACTGGACGCCGGCAATGCTCGCTCCGGTCAACGTCGGCAACGACGATGAGCGCAGCGTCGAGGAGATTGCAAAAACGCTGGCTAGGGTTGCAGGCGTTGAGTATTCCGTAGACCGTCTTCCTCCGCGCGAGCAAGATCCCCAGAGGCGCCGTCCCGACATCACGCTCGCGCGGACCCTGGGCTGGTCGCCTTCGACCTCGCTCGAGGACGGTTTGTTCGCAACGTACCACTGGTTTTGCGAACATCGCGTGGCGTTCGCTTAGGAGTACTTGTGCAGACGCTTGATTGGACGGAGCTCGATTCGCTGTGCGTGCGCGTCGCCGACATCGATGCGCTAATTCGAGCGCCCGGCCCGGTGCTCTCCATACTGAGCCGTACGCTGATGCACGCCTGCAGACCACATTCCGGCGCGCTCGTGAAGACGACGATCGAGGTCTCTAACGACGAGTTTGCTTGGCGCATCCGTGGAAGCTCGCTGAATAGCCATAAACTCCTTTGCAAGACGAGCGCACTGCCGCAGGTCTGCGGCGCGGTCGTCTCCTCGCTGATCGCTGACGTCGCTGAGGCCGCGCGGCTACACGTATGCCGTGCCGCCGCCGTCGAACGCGCTGGTCGCGCCGCCGTATTCTTCGGCGACGATTGGGAATCGTGCGTTGTGCTTGCGGCGCATCTGCACGCGCGAGGCTGGCGCTTCTTGGGCGGCGACTACGTACTGATCGACCCGACGACGCTGACGGTACACGCAACCCGCAAGTCGTTGTATGCGACGCTCTCGGTCATGGACGAATTGCCACTCCCGTACCGGCGTGCCATTGAGGCGTCGCCGTGGTATTCGACGCCGCGGGAAATCGCATTCTATGCCATTGATCCCACGCTGGTCCCCTCCACGTCGGCGTGGGCCGAGCGAGGACGTTTGGGCGCCGTGCTCATCGTCGACGGGGACGCTGCCGAGTTTCCGTCCCTCGAACGGACGGCCCCTCGTGCCATCAGCGAGGGCATCAGCGGCGAAGACCTCGAGCGAGCCGGCGTCGCCGTTGCCGGAGTCAAACTCGGGGACTACAACGCGACCTGCGATCTCTTAGAACGGTGGCTGCAAGCCCTTCCGGGCGATCCAGACCCTTCCTAATGCAAGTCTTCAAGCAGTGGCCAATCTACTTCATTGGCCGCATCCTGCCAGCTGGGATTGGATTCTGCGCTGTTGCGCTCTACACACGTTTGCTCACCCCGGAGAGCTTCGGCATCTATGCCTTGCTCTTAAGCACGTCGTTCTTCGTCGGGCTCATCGCGTTCACGTGGCTGCGCGTGGCGAGCTTACGGATGCTAGCGAGCGTCGCGCCGCGTGACGGATCGAACCTGATGGCGACGATCGGCCTCGGCTTTATCGCAATGTCGATCGCGGTGAGCGTGGTCATCATCCTTATCGTGCGGCTCTACCAACCCGGCTGGGGCTGGATACCCGCGATATTGACGGCGGCTTGTGCGGTCGCAAGCGGCTGGTTTGAACTCAACGCCGCGATTATGCAAGCACGTTTGCGCGTGCTGGCGTACAGCGTCTTGCAGATGAGCCGTGCCGTCCTAGCGCTGATCGGTTCGCTCGCGCTCATCGCGGCAGGCTTCAAGGCAAACGCCCTGCTCGGCGGTTTCGTGATCGGGAATTGCGCGGGGTTCGGAGCGCTGGGAATTTGGCGTAACGCCGCCGCCTCGGGCCGATTCAACGCCAAGCTCCTGCAGCAGATCTTTCACTTCGGGTGGCCCGTCAGCGCGGGCGCGATCAGTAATTTGTCGGTCACGTTTCTGCGCTACGTATTGAACGGGATCCGAGGCAGTGCGGCAGTCGGTATCTTTGCCGCTGCGAGCGATTTTTCTCAGCAGAGCATCGGCCTTTTGATCGGAACCGCGACGATCGCGGGACAGCCGCTGGCGTTTCGGGCTCGCGACCTCGGCAAGCGTGAAGAGTTGATCGAGCAGCTCCGTAACAACGCTCGCCTGATCTTCGCAGTAGGATTTCCCGCCACCGCCGGCCTGATCGTGCTTTCGGGTCCGCTTTCGGATGCCTATCTAGGGCCGCGTTTTCACGTTCACGCAGGTTTGGTTATAGCGATCTCCGCGGCCGTCATGTTCTTGTCGGGGCTGCGGGCCAGTTATTTCGAGCAGGCGTTCGAGATCGCGCTTCAGACGAGGGCAATCGCGGTCAACACTATCCTGCGCCTCGTGCTCGTCGTTTCGCCAAGCTTCTGGCTCATCAGCAAATATGGTGCCGTCGGTGCAGCCATTGCGGTGCTGATCTCAGAAACCGTAGCCCTCATTGTGAGCATTACGTGGGCAAATCGAGTGATGCATATTCCGATTCCCTGGCCGAGTTGGGCAAAAGTGGGCGTTGCGACGGGCGCGATGGTCGCGGTGCTCCTGCTCATTCCGGGAAAATCGACCGTCGTCGGCCTGGCGTCAGCGATTATCGTGGGCGTCGCGGTGTACGGCGGAGCCATCGCGCTCACGCACGTGCGCGGCCTCCGAACGTACGTCAGCACGTTTTCGCCGGCCGCGCATCGGTTGACTCGTTCGTGATCACCTCGATACCGGTGACGCCGTCGCCTCGCAAGGAGATGTCGCTCGTTTCCGTGATCATCCCGGTCTATCAAGGCGAGCGTCTCATTCTCGGCGCAGTTCGGTCGGCACTGCGGCAAACGCACTCTGCGCTCGAGATTTGGGTAGTCGACGACGGCTCCACCGATAAGACCCTCGAACGGCTTGCAACAATCGACGATCCACGCCTCCACATCCTGGAACAGCTCAATGCGGGAACGTCTACCGCGCGCAACGCTGCGCTCAGCCACGCGCGTGGCCGCTACATTGCATTCCTCGACGCCGATGACCGGTGGTTTCCGGAGAAAATCGCAACGGAACTCGCAGTACTCGAGCGTTGCACGGAGCCTGCGATCGCTTACAGTTGCCACTATGCCGTAGACGATGCGGGGTGCCTGCTGCACGCAGCTGCTCTGCGCACGCACGGCGGCCAGATCTTCGATGTGCTCATTGACGGCGAAGATTTCCTCATGCCCAGCCTCTGCTTGTTCGACCGGCGAATCTTCGAGCGCGTCGGGACGTTCGCGCCAAGTTGCTTTCACGAAGATTACGAGTTCATTCTGCGTGCCACACGGCTGTTTCCGATCTACCCCACCGGTCAGCGGCTCGCGGTATACCGCCAGACGACCAGCGGAAAATGCCGGGCGATCCTGGGCGACTACGCGTTCGCACTCAGGCAAGAGCTGGGAGTTGTCGAGGAACTCGCCCCAACGCTTTCGGGCGATGAATTAAGCCGATTACGCCGCAACGTGTTACGCGGGCTCTATCTGCGCTTCTTGACGTACGGATTTTCGCGGCACGCGCGACGGTTGCTCGACGAGGTACGTGTAAACGACTTACGCGGCGGTGCGAAAGCGTCGCTCGGCCTGCTTTTTGCGAAGACGGGCCTGAACTTGCTCGCC
This sequence comes from Vulcanimicrobiota bacterium, assembly GCA_963752765.1. Lineage (GTDB taxonomy): Bacteria > Vulcanimicrobiota > Vulcanimicrobiia > Vulcanimicrobiales > Vulcanimicrobiaceae > JAFAHZ01. Next base: position 143,085 of record CAVVZD010000001.1, on the reverse strand, counting down.
CCGGCACGGGCTTCAGTGCAGATGTTCAATCGCGTTACCGCTCAGGGTTGGTGGCGAAGCGAACTCACCCGCCGGGGGCTGGACTTGCGCTATGAATGAGGACTCGCGCGATTCGCCGCGCGTCCTGATCGCCATACCCACCTTTCGCCGCGAGGCGATGTTGAATCAGCTCTTGCGCGGGATCGCCGGCATCTCCGCGCCGCATGGCTGCGCAGTTGAAGTCCTCGTGATGGACAACGATTCGACGCCCACAGCACGCGATCTAGTCGTACGTACCGCCGAACGCTTTCCGTTTCGGCTCTCGTATGCTCACGTTGAGGAGCCGGGATTATCGTCGGTTCGGAACTTCGGTTTGACTCGCGCGCGGCAATTCGACTTCCTTGCAATGATCGACGACGACGAAATCCCGCAGCGTCAATGGCTCCTCGAGCTACTCAACGTTCAGGCCGCTACGGCGGCCGATGCAGTCATCGGTCCTGTCCCGCGCGTGCTGCCCGATGCCGCGCCGATTTGGCTGCGTCGAACGCACTTCTTCGACTCGCCGGTCTATCCCGATCAGACGCTCGTCCGGGACGGCTATAGCGGAAACTGCCTACTGCGAATGAAGTCAATTCAACGACTCGGCATAGCATTCGACGAAACACTTAATTTCGCCGGGGGCGAGGATTTGTTATTCTTTCGCCAGCTGGTTGAACGAGGCGGAACGCTTGCGTACGCCGCCCGTGCTGTCGCCGAGGAAACGGTCGATGCTGAGCGCGCGACCGCTGCCTATATCCTTAAGCTGCATTTTCGCCGCGGTAACACGTTATCGCTGTGCGACTTGTACTTCAGCAAGGGACCGGCGACCGTCGCCACCCGCGCACTCAAAGCCGCTGTTCTCGTTGTGCGTGGCTGTATTACCCTTTTGCCGTACGCGCTTTTGCGCGGGACGGCAGGTTCGGTCATTTCGCTGTGCGACGTGGCTCGCGGGTTCGGCGCGCTCGCCGGAATCTTTGGTTATACCTATAATGCGTACGCTAGGCCTGAGGCTGCTCGAGCCTAGCGCTTCTTGGGCAGATGTCGCTTACGCAGCGATGGGGACGGTGCCGATGCCGGGAAGGGTGCATTTATAGCGCTTTCGAGCGCCGCCTCATTCGCTGAGGCGCTACATCCGGGGTAATTTTCCGTTGCGCCGTTACAGGTAATGTCGGGCCAATAGTACCAAAATATTACCGAGATCGGCTGGTGCGCTTGGGCTGCGTAGTAGACCGCCTCATCGCGCTCTTCTTGCATTTGTGATTCCGTCGGATAGGGACAGACCGTCATCGACGTACAGCCCTTTCCGCCCTCCTGATACCAAGAGAACGCCTGAAGGGTGACGTTCATTTGCATCCCCGGATTGTTGGCTTGGATTTCGGCAGCAATATCCGTTGCATCTGTGCCGATGTTGGCGATTTGACCAAACGTCGCTCCCTCAGGGATTGGATAATAGTCGAAGCCGGTACCCGACTCCGGTGCCGTGCTGATCCACGAAAAGAGCGTATTGATAACCGACTGCTGGGAACCTCCGTTAGGGTTGCCGCAACAGTCGCCGACTTGCACGCCTGTGATGATATGGGTCGGGTCGATGGAATGAATATACGTTGCCAGGGTCAGTTCGTTCGCGTAGTTCCCCCCGGCCTGTGTTCCCCCACAGAAGCTGATCGACTGATTCGGACAACCCGGCTCGTCATAAAGATCCCACATGTAGTGAAAGTTTGGGACGCTCTGGGCCACCCTGGCGATACACGCGACGATCTGCTCGTTGTTCGTTGCAGGACACGTGTTCGCCAGGCTGTTGTCAAAGTTTGTTATGAGGCTGTTGCCCGTCAGGACGTTCACCGGGTCGTTAACCGCAGCCTTAAGCTCGATATCCTGGCTAAACCCAATCGAAGCGTCGTAGGCGAACAGCGCCTGCAATGAGTTCGCGCCGGTTGCGTTTGCAGCGATCCCGATGTAGTTCGTTTCCCAAGTGATTCCAAGGCTCTTCATTGCGGCGTCTTCTTGCTCACACATCGCCAGAGCCGTGTCGATCTCGCAGGAGTTGAACATACCTTCCGGCGGCAGCGTTCGTGACGACGTCGGCGTCGGTGCAGGGGTGGGTGTCGGTGTTGGCGCGGGGGTTGGCGCGGGCGTTGGCGCGGGCGTTGGCGCGGGCGTTGGCGCGGGCGTTGGCTTAGCCGTCGGAGACGGGGCCGAGGTCGGGCTTGGCGCGGTCGTCGGTTCCGAACTAGAACTGGGGTCTGCTGTTGGACTCGACGTCGGCCTAGGGCTCAATGTTGGCCTAGGGCTCGAGGTCGGCCTAGGGCTCGAGGTCGGCGTAGGGCTGGCGTCTGGCGCGGGAGTAGACCCGTCGGGGACGGGCACGAGCTCTGCGGGAATAATCGCGGCCGGCGGTACGCCCGAAACTTGCGCGCTGATAATTGCTTTCGTGAGCTTCGGGGATCCGTCGTACTCCAAGACGACGGCGGTTGATGGCGATACCGCTTGGTTTGTCGTCAGTTCGGTCGCTCCCGACTTGTCTTCGTCGACAAGCGTGATGGGCTTATCGTAGTCGCCGGCGCCGATGATGGTCGCGCCCGACGCGTCTTTCGCCGCAACGATCACCGGAATCGCGGTTGGCGTTGCTTGCGGAGACGGGTTTTCCAACTCGAGCTCGACCGAAGCAACGACGCCGTCGAGAGCGAGCGGCACCGCGGTCGATTTGCCCGGAAGAATCTCGGCCGCCGCACGCGCAACCGCCAGCGCCTTTCCGTGGCCGTTTGGTCCGTCGAACGTCTTGATGAGGAAATGATCTCGCGCGGCGACGACGGTCGTGGAGATCCCGCAGATCGCCCTCCCGGATTTTCTTCGAGCGCAATGCTCGTGCGTTCCCAGGTTCATGGTTGCGACATGAACCTTCCGGGGAGAAGTCATCTCGATGGCAACCGAGCGCGTATTGAGCGAGACGAAATCGGTCGAAGTCCGGTTCGGGATGGCAATCCTGAAGCTTGCGATACCGGTGGCTAAAATCGCCGGCGGCGCTTGCCTCGCCGGAGTCCCACCGCCAGATCCGGGAAGAAAGCCGGCGCCTTGACCTGCGCAACCTATAAGGAAGGCCGCCGCCGCATACCCTGCCACCGTCTTAAGGTTGGCTTTACGTTGAACCATCCAAACCTTAACATCGGCTGCGCCCGACTCGCGCTTTAGTTGGAAACGGGCTCGGCAAGCCTCGCGGCTTTGAGGTGACCTACTAAGGTTTTAGTTCAAGGCCCCCCATGACCGCCTTTGCGTGCGAGGTCGCTATCGCCGCGATCGGCGCAAAAGGTAGACGGCGAACACAAAAGCGATCACCACTAAGGTTAGCAATGCTACCTCGACGCTGCTGTTGGCGAGCCCGGCTCCTCTCACTGGCTGCGGAGCCACTTCCTGAACGGTGATGACCAAAATGCGCCGGATAACGGCGATGAGTCCGACGATGAGAAATGGTTCGGGGCTCAAGACGCCGACGCGCACGGATAAAGTCACCGTGTAGACCAATTCCGCGATCATGAGAATGAGCAGGACGATGTTGAGAAATTGTGCGGCGGTGTCAATGAGCGATGCCGCGGGGCCGCTGAAGAGGGCCACTAATGTGTCGACTGATCGCCACGCCAGCGCTATCGCCGCTACAAACAGCAACAGTCCGATGACAGTGAAGATGGTTCGTTCCGCGCCGACGAGCGCTCGGCCAATCACGCGAAATGCGCCGATATCGCGCTCGCTATTAGGCTCGAACCGCTCGTCTTGCTCCATGATGCCTCAATGAATCACTGCAATCTTCCGTTGAAGCTGCTACCACATTGCGATCGCGTGCTACGGACCGAACGCGATACCCGCCGGAAGAGACAAACTGTTGGATATTGTGGCTTTGCGCTTCTTACCATACGGACGCGCGTATTCCGCGATGTTGTTGTCCCCGTAGTTGCAGCTGTAAAAATTCCAATCGTGGTCGAAAGCGATCCCGTTAGGTTCAGTCGCCGTCGTGATTGTCTTCGCGCCCTTTTTATAAGGAGGTTTGAATTCAAGGACGGTGCCGCTATTGAAGTTGTCGATGTAGACGTTTCTGGAAGCATCGACGGCGATCCCCGTCGGGGCATTGAGCATACCCGATCCTCCGCTCGCAATCGGCGCTTTGTTATACGGCGGGGCGAACTCGAGGAACGTATCCGTTCCTTGGTTCGTAACGAACAGGTCGCATTTGTCGTCAAATGCCACACTGTTAGGATCTGAAATGCCGCTCGTAATGATAAGTTTCGGCGCTCGCGTGTAGGGAGGAGCGAATTCCTCCACCTCATTTCGCGAGGAATCGGCGACAAATAGATTGTTGTGGGCGTCGAGGGCAATACCGTAGGGTTGACTAAGCGGAAACTTCGTTTTCGCAAACGGCTTCTTGTAGGGGGACTTGAACTCTTCTACTTGGTTGGCGCCGTAGACGCTGACAAACAGATCTTTCTTGCTGTCGAAGGCGACGCCTACCGGATTCGGAACCGAGGTCAGCACTTTCGGCGCCGATTTGAAGGGCGGCGCAAATTCCAACACATTGCCGTCTCCGTCGTTAGCGACGAACAAGCTCTTGTGTGACGAAGGTGTGCGAACGTTGCACTTCAGAGATTTGGCCGGGTGCGCGATCTGATCGCTTCCGACGAAGCGCGTCGATGGAACGCTTCCCATTCCGGCGCAGGCGGCAATTGCAAACACCAGAACGACGGTAGTACCGGCGCGCAACCGGTTAATGACTGCAGAATAGTGATACAAAATCCACTCCTAGCCAACAACGACGAAGGGTGACTCAAGGTTCCCGTGGGACACCCAATCCCCTACCGCCTGTCGCTCGCGCGGAACGGCGCGAACTAAAGCAGGCAAGCATCCCTCAATCGAATCGACGTCGGGGTACGCGCAACCGCGCGGGAAGCTCGGGCGTCATGGTGTGATGCCGAGCGGGAACAATGAGAAATGCCGAAGATTTTGTTACAAACGACGATTCCGTTCGTGGAGAATGACTGGAATGTTTCGCGCTTTTCGCTTTTGCGCGAGGCACTTGCAGCCGACGGGCATGACGTCGTTGCGCGGGATGAAGAGCTGGATGCTAACCGCAACGATCGTCTGGTCATGCGACTGCCTGACTCAGACTTCGATCAACTGTGGTTGATGGCCGTCGATACCGGCGACGGTCTTACTGAAGCGGAAAGCGAGGCGATCATCGAGTTCCGCAAGCAGGGTGGGGGCGTTTTGACCGCGCGGGACCACCAGGATCTGGGGCTCTGCCTCTGTCATCTCGGCTCGCTCGGTCAGTTCAATCACTTTCACACGTACAACCTCGAGCCGGGCCGCACCGAGAACGACGATCAAGATAATCCAAATATTTCTTATCCCAATTACCACTCCGGTGCGAACGGGAACTATCAGAAGATCTCTGCGGTCGCGCCCGTCCATCCACTCCTGAAAAGTGCGAAAGCAAATGGCGCGGCGATCGAGTATTTTCCCGCCCATCCACACGAGGGCGCGGTTGGCGTTCCCAAAGGTACCGCGTTTGCACGCGTCATTGCGACCGGCACAAGCGCGGTGACCGGCCGGCGCTTCAATCTCGCCGTCGCGGTCGAGGGTGAACCGTTCGATGGCGGAGTCATGGGTCGCGCGGTCGCGGTTTCGACCTTCCACCACTTCGTCGATCTCAATTGGGATACCGATCGCGGCGCGCCAAGTTTTGTTACCGACAAACCCGGCGACGAAATAAAACGCGATCCGGTTCGGTTCGAGATTTTTAAAGATTACGTTCGTAACATAGCTGATTGGCTGGGCGTGCGTTCGCGCTAGAGGGGTGCTAATGTTGTGGCGACTTTGGCGGTGTATACGTCAAAGCGTTGCGATCCCATCCGGCAGCGTCGAAACACTGACGATACATCCAATCAATGAACGACGTCAGCACGACGCCCGGGTTTGGTGACCGGCGCACGACGTCGTAGGGAAGCACCCACTCGTGCAATTGCGGCGACCACGTTGAGCCCTTCAGCTCGGGCGACATCGATTCGGCTCCTTTGGGCTCTGGATAAATGTAGCCGTAGAAGATCGGGCCGTTCTTTTCTTCGCCTGGATAGAATCCGACGTTCATCAACTCGGCGTCCAAATCGTACTTTAGGAGATAGCCGCGGTCCGTGGGCGGCGCGACGTGCTTGCCGTTGAACAGCATCATCGATAGGTCAAACGCGCCCCACCAGACTTGAATCCCCGAACGCCCGAAAAACCGGCTGCGCCAACGCTCGAATATTCCGGCAACAGCCGTGTAGGTTTCAAGCCAGTGTAGCGCTGCCGCGCGATCGTACTCGCGCACGCGCCGATCCTCGTTGAGCGGGGTTGTATCGGGAATCTCCTGTGGGACCGGCGAGATATAGCAGCTGACGTCAAGTTCAGCGAGCGCGCGCGAAAGATCGGCATATATGTCAGCGACGGTTCGTGTCGGCGCAAACGGGATTTTCCGCGACCGCCCATCGCTTTTGGATATTGAAATCGTTGAATCGAAGACATCCAATATGCCTTCGATCGAGGCGTCGGAGCTCGGAATAAACCCCGTGGTTAGGCCGCGCGGCACGAGGTAGAGTGCAGTGTGCATCCAGTTTGGCTGCGGCGGTGACAGCGCGACGCGGATCTTTCCGAGCATCTGCGCGTAGAGATGGAGCGACTGTTTCGTGCCCGCCCAGCGCGACGCGTCGAGATCGTTCCATGGAGGGGCAGTATCATGTGCCGTGTTATCTGTCATTCGCGTAGTTTCTCCAATTCCAAGAAAGGATGACGGCGTTCATGCAGCAATGTATTCGTCCCTTTAATCCGAAGACGCGTGTGCATCGATGAGGAACTTTTCGACCGACACGGACCGGCTGGAAGCGTTCAGCGACGGGGTGCTTGCCGTGATCATCACGATCATGGTCCTCGAGCTTCGGCCGCCGAGCTCCGATACGTTACATTCGCTGAGCCAAGTGCTTCCGAACATCGCGCTGTACGCCTTGAGCTTCGTGTTCATCGGCATCTACTGGAACAACCATCACCATATGCTGCGAGCAAGTAAGGGGATTAACGGCGCCGCGATGTGGGCGAATATGCATTTGCTCTTCTGGTTGTCGCTCGTGCCGTTCGCAACCTCATGGCTGGGGAAAAACCCGATGGCGGTCGGGCCGACGGTGCTCTATGGCGTCATCTTGCTGATGGACGCCATCGCCTACACTTTGCTGCAGCGTGCCTTGCTTCAGGTGAACGGAAAGTCAACCCCGTTTGCAAATGCCGTCGCCGTCGACGTAAAAGGTACGGCCTCGATCGCACTGTACATTCTGGCGATCGCAGTCGCGTTCATCTCCACGACCGTCTCGGATATCATTCTCGTGGCGGTGGCCGTCATGTGGCTCGTCCCCGACCGTCGATTTGAACCACTCATCAACCAGCAATAACTTACGACCGTAATACTACTTTACGAATGGGACGTTATTTGGCGTAACGATCTTCGCGATGTCGCGAAAGATGGCGTTTGCGACTCCGGGGAACGGATGCTCTTGCTGGCTGTTGACGAAGGCGATGATCGTCGTTCCGGTGGCCGGCATGTAATATGCAGCGGTATTGTAACCGGTGATGCCGCCGGTATATCCGTACCAGCCGGCCGAACAGCCAATGCCGAGGCCAAACGAAAGGTTTCCTTCACCCGTCGGCAGGCATGTGAGCCGAGCCTGTTGCGTCGTGGCGCTGTTGGTCGTTCCGGTCACGTACGCTTTCACCCACTTTTTCATGTCGGCCATATCGGAAATCATTGCTCCGGCCGCCCACGAGACCGAGGGGGCGAGCACGGCCGATTCGTCGATCCACTGTTTCTTTTGATTCAGGGAATACCCGTGCGCATAAGGCGCCGGCATTCCCCAGTTGGTCGTTGGGAAAGAGGTTTGCGTCAGACCCATTTTAGCCGGCAGGCGATCGTGGATTCCAGCCTCGATCGTTTGACCGGCCACCTTCTCGATGATGAGGCCGATTAAGAACCAGTTCGTGTTGCTGTAGTTATACTTTGCTCCGGGCGCGAATAACGGCGGCTGCTTGCCGGCGAGCGTCACCCAATCTCGTGGCGTCTGGCGCGTCCACCATGCATCACTTTGCTTTTGCACCCACGGAATCGCGTACACGTCGATGATCCCACTGCGCATTTCGGCTAACTGGCGCACCGTGATACGTTTTTCGTTCGGCACCGTGAGCCCGAGATCAAAGCGGCTGATCGTGTCGTCGAGGCTGATCTTTCTTTCGTCGACGAGCTGAAGCAGCACGGTTGCGACGAACGTTTTCGTGTTGCTGCCGATGCGAAAGTGATCGTCAAGCGCCATCGGTTCCTTTGGCGAAAGATTCGAATAGCCAAAGCCTCGAGTGAGTTCGCCCTTCCCCGGTACCCAAACGCCAACGACGACGCCTGGGACGGGCTGTGGACCACCATACGCCGCAAGCTCCTTCTTGACGGCGACGGCGATCGCGTTTTGCGTTTCGACACTAAGTGGAGCGGTCGTCGCCGCGCCGCCGGCGCCGGTGGTGCTCGATAGCGAAACGATCGAGGCAAGAAGTCCGCAGTATACATATTTCATCGCGAAGCCTTTCTGAGTCGGGGGTACGGTACGCCTCGGCGAGTCGCCGGCTTGACACGGCGGGCGCCTTCGTCTAATATATAACCAAATGGTTAACAATGCTGGAAGGCTCGACGCGGTCTTCGCGGCGCTCTCCGACCCCACACGGCGACGGATCGTCGAGCGGCTTGCTCGCAAACCGTTGACCGTGGGCGAGATCGCATCGGAGTTTTCGTTCTCACAGCCGGCGATCTCCAAGCACCTCAAGGTGCTCGAACGCTCGGGACTGCTCGAGCGCGAGATCGACGGGCGCGTGCATCATTGCCGCCTCGACCCGAAAGCCATGCAAGCTGCGTCGACGTGGATCCAGGAGCAGCGGCGCTACTGGAATGCCGCCTTCGAACGGCTCGACGCCTACTTCGAACGCACCTCACGAAAAAAATCTGAAAGGAAGAAACGATCGTGAATAACACGACCAACGCGCCGACGACGTTGACGATGAAGCACAACTTTAATACGTCGCCGCAGCACGTCTATCAGGCTTGGACCGATCCAAAGATCATGCGCGAGTTTATGTGCCCGGGCGAGATCACGTGTACCGAGGCAGAGGCCGACGTGCGTGTCGGGGGACGTTTTCGTATCGTGATGGTCCAGCCCGACGGTGAGAAGTTCACCGCGAGTGGGACATACCGCGAGCTCGTTCCCAACGAGCGCATCGTGTGCACGTGGTCGTGGGACGAGGACGATCCGGCGCTCGAGCGCGAGACGATGCTGACGCTTGAGTTCGCTCCGCGCGGTTCTCAAACCGAACTGACGCTCACCCACGAGAACTTCCGCGACGTGCAGCAGCGCGACAATCACGCGGACGGCTGGGGAGCCATTCTTATGAAACTGGAACGTGCGCTGTTAGGAGAGAAGAAGAGATGACCAAGCACAAGACCGGAACGCGTGAAGAGTGGCTTGCAGCGCGGCTTGAGCTGCTCAAGGAAGAGAAAGCGCTAACGCGTCGCAGCGACGAGGTGGCGCGGATGCGCCGAGAACTGCCCTGGGTTCGCATCGACAAAGACTACCGCTTCGATACCGACGAGGGCCCGGCATCGCTGACCGACCTCTTCAGGGGACGCTCGCAGCTCCTCATCTATCACTTCATGTTTGGGCCCGATTACAAAGCAGGGTGCCCGTCGTGTTCGTCGATCGCGGACGGCTTCAACGGCTTCGCCGTCCACCTCGCAAATCACGACGTCATGCTCTGGGCAGTGTCCCAGGCTCCGCTTGCGAAGCTGCAGGCGTACAAGCGGCGAATGGGGTGGAGCTTCCCCTGGGCGTCGTCCTTCGGCAGCGATTTCAACGGCGACTACCATGTGTCGCATACGAAGGAAGAGCAGCAGTCGGGCGCCGTTGAGTACAACTATCGCGAGGTGGACATGCGGCCGGACCCTGATGACGAGGGTAGCTGGGGCGGCGCGTTCGCGAGGAGCTCCGGCGTAGACACGGCAACGTACTTCCGAGAAGGGCCCGGCGTGAGCGCCTTCGTGCTCGAAGACGGCGTGGTACACCACACGTATTCCGCGTACGCGCGCGGCGTGGACGGCCTCTGGGGCATGTATCAGTGGCTCGACCGCGCACCGTTCGGTCGCAACGATACTGAGAGCCCATGGTACCGCCGCCACGATGAGTACTTTAGCCAATGAAACAAACGGGTTTTTCGATGCCCGGAGCGAGCAGCGAGTACGAAGCTGCTCGCCAAGCGCTGTTGACCGCGGAGCGCGAATTGCGCGACCATGTCGAGCGCCTTGCAGTGATGCGGCGTACGCTCCCAGCGGGCGCGGAGGTTCGGAATTATGAGTTTATCGACGGCGCAGAATGCGTGAAGCTTTCGGAACTATTTGCGCCGGGAAAGCCGTACTTGGTGGTCTACCACATCATGTATTGGCAAGACGATCAGGAATTTTTCCCGATGTGCTCGATGTGGGTGGACGGCTGGAACGGCATCGCCGACCATGTCGCGCAGCGTGCAAATATCGTCGCGTCCTCCCTCGCACCGATTGATAAGGTGGAATCGTGGAAGGCGCATCGAAATTGGAATAGGATTCGGGTTTTAGCCGATGCCGATTCGTCGCTCGCGCGCGATACCGGGGCCGAAGATGACAAAGGCGATCCGCAGTCCACGATTTTAGTATTCGAAAAAGACGGCGACACGATCCGCCACGTCTACACGGCACATCCGGAGTTCCCGGACGGTAGCCACCGCGGCATCGATCAGCTCTGCGCAACGTGGCACATCCTCGATCTCTTGCCGTCCGCCCGCGGCGATTGGAACGCCGGCAACGACTACGCAACAGGGTAAGCAGGATGGTCTTCGCCGTGCTGTTGGCTGCTGTCATTGCCACGCCGATGCGCAACGTCCAAGGAAACGTCGTGACGTCGACGCAGGAGCCGCACGCACAGATACAAGTACCGCAAGCAGTCCACTATGTAGGCTCGGATCGATGGGTGCTTTTCGGAATCGCCAACTGTCAGCTCTTCGCCTTCGTGCAGGCCGACTCGCGAAAGCGCGTGCAGCGGCTCTATTGGGTGCAATTCGAGGGCTATCTTCCGTCGATGCCAAGACTGCAACACGAGTACGAAGCGACTCGCCACGCCACGCTCGGTGGCATGGATTTCTTCGTCGACACATGGCTCGACACCAACGACTCTGCCGATGTTTCGTCGCAGGATTTGCTCGCGCTTGAAGCGTGGATTCGCGGTAAGGGATACGCGGTACCTGACGGCATCAACACCGGTTCGGATAACCAGCACATCGTTGCGCTCATTCGTGCCAATGGCTACACACTGCCGCCGGCGATGATGTCAGTGCGTTTCGTTCACTTGCTGGACAACAAGCGTAAAGAGCTCATGATCATCTACAGCGAAGACCTGGCGCCGACCGGGTTCACGATTGATGAACTACGCAAAGGTGGAAAAGCCCAGGCACGCTGGTCCACAATCGGCCAGCGTTTAATTGAACGCGCCGAAAAAAGCATTTCAATCACCGTACCATGAGCTATCATCGTAAAGGATGGTTCGCTCTGCCCAAGAAGGACGGCTTTCGGGTTACTTCTCGTTCGGAGGGAATTGGGAACATGCGCATACTTCTCGTATCGATGCTAGCGATAGGAGCTCTTATCGGACAATCGAGTCCGGCTCAAGCGCAAGCCAGCGCACTCAGCGCCGAAATGGCCTACGGCAATTCTTTGGTCGGTGGACCATGGCATTGTACGACCGCGGTGCCCGCCATGATGGGGCAGCCCGCGCATACGGACCAGGTGACGGTCACCTTTGACGCGGTGCCGGGCAACGTACTCCACGATCACGTGGCCGGCAGCACATACGCCGGTGACGATTATTTCGGCTATACCTCTAAGATGAAGATGTACTGGAGCACGAGCGCCGACAATCAGGGTGGTCACGGCTTCACAACGTCCACGGACGGGAAAACCTACACGGGAACGAGTTCTATGGGGCCGGCGAACATGAACGTGACAAGCACGTATGGCATGGTGAGCGCCAGCAACATTACCTTGCACCAAGTCCTGTCCGGAAACGGGCAGCAGCTAACCTTCGATAGCAACTGCACGCGGTAGCGAAACGTGCTCGGGGCGGGGGCCGATCCCGATGATGTATGCGGGAATGTTCCGCAACAATGCGCTGGCGTTGAGAATCCGAAGGATTAGCGGCGGCGTGAGCGGCTGAGTCATGTTCAAGACCTCGCTCAGCACGTGCTGATGCACGAAAATTTGAAGACCTTGAATGAACTTTGTTGGAAATTCGCGGCGCCCCTGGACGGCTCTGAGATCGAGCAGACGCAACGTGTCCGTCCGTAGGGGCTCAGCCAAGAGGTTTGCGGCAGCGACGGCATCCTGAATCGCGAGGTTGACGCCGACACCGCCCACGGGAGACATCGCGTGTGCCGAGTCACCGATGAAGAGCAGCCCTGGCCGAAACCACACCGGCAAGCGATTGACCGCGATCGTCAGGAGCTTGACATCGTCGAACGTTCGCAATGCGCCGACTCGATCGGCGAGAAACGGCGAGAGCGCGACGATTTGACGCCGGAGCTCATCGAGTCCACGCTCGCGGATGCGGTCGAAGCCGCCTTTTGGGATGACGAACGCGCACTGAAAGTAATCGCCACGATCGAACATGACGAGGATGCCGCCCGCTGTGATGTTTCCAAAGGCGTCATTAGGGTCGCCCGGTTGACGCGGAAGGCGAAACCAGAGCGCGTCGACGGGAACACCGTACTCGCGCGGCCGCATCTGTGCTCGCTCGCGAAGGATCGAGCCTCTGCCGTCGGCGGCGATGACAAGCGGCGCCCGAACCTCGAGCGTCCCCGACGGCGTCTTCGCTTGCACGCCAGCTATCGTATCGCCGTCGAAAAGAAGGTCAGTGACCTCGGCTTGCATCTCGAGACGAAAGGTCGCAAGTTGCCTGCCGCGCTCGGCGAGAAAGTTCAAAAAGTCCCATTGCGGCATCAATGCGACGAACTTGCAGCGGCCCGGTATGAGTCGAAAGTCCGCGACGCGCAGCTCCGTGCCGCCAATCCTTACCGAGAGCTCGCGAACCTCGTTGTGCTTGACTTTAAGAAAATCGTCCAAGAGTCCAAGTTCGTCCAAGATCTGCAATGTCGACGGATGGATCGTGTCACCGCGAAAATCGCGAAAGAAATCGACGTGCTTTTCCAACACGACGGTTTGAACGCCGGCCCGCGCGAGTAAGTATCCTAGCATCACGCCTGCAGGGCCGCCGCCGGCGATACAACATCCGGCTTCCATGTTCGCAGTTCGCTTTAGGCGGTATCTCGCAATGCCCTTTCACGGTGTACGGCGATTTCGGCTTGACGCTACATCTCGGTTACGTGCGCGTAGAGGTGTGCGGTCCCGCTAAACGCTTGTGGCGCTTGCGCAGCGACGGCGTCGATGGACCGGGCGTTGACAGGGGTGCTGCGAATGTGCCGCTAATCCTTGAAGTTCCCGAGCCGGTGGCGGTCCCGCCGAAATCTGTAAACGGAAAAGGCGTCGCGTCGACGGTGAGCGCATACGTCATCGGATCCATCGTGAGCATCAGGCTGTCGGGAAAGTTGCCAAAACCGTAGCCATAACCCGCGCACCATCCGGGGTCCGATGTGTTTGTGATACACGTGCTGCCCCCAGGAAACTTCTCAAAATTCAGGACCCCACAAAACACATTCGGATTGGTGTCCCCTGTGGGCCGGCGAGCCCGTCGTTGCACATTGGTCCCGGAGTCGACGAGCTCGACGAAGAACTCTGCGGACCCATACCGAGTGTGGAAAACGGAGCCATCGTGGGCGCTGGGGACGCCAGCCCGTAGGTAACGGTACACCCCGAGCAATACGAGTAAGAGCTGGTAAACGTCTCGTCGAAGGCTGTGCCGACACCGTTCGAGTTGTTCTCGAGATTGCTGAAAGCAAGGTTCTGTGGTTCGGGCGTCGTGTCGATGTTCACGACGGTCTGATGCACGTCCGCGCGGACGTTAACGTTGAAGGTGGCCGTCTCGTTGAGCGATCCGCTTCCGCTATCGCCTCTTTCCGACGTGATCGTCCCCTTTGCGCCATACGCCAGCGTTCCGCTCCACAGCGTCAACGGGACGGCATTACTTTCGATGCCGCCGTCGATGACAGAGACGAGTCCCCACGCCCCGGCGCCCGCGCCCGGTATCGGCACTTCGACCTTGGTGGTCGTCCACGATCTCGGGGACGGCGTCGCGGTACCTGAGGGATTCGAGATCGCCACGCCGCCCGTTGCCGCGGGGAACGTGCCGAAGACGTCGAGTGTGGAAGTATCCTCGTTCACCGCAAGATACTCGATCGACGGCAAGGCGTATTCGATCGGCGGATGCGCGATGGACTCGCCCCCAAAATCGGTGTAGATGAAAGTTGAGTCGTAGCCTTTTCGGACCTCGGAGATATTGTAGGGAAGCCCGGGCGACCATCCCGAGAGAGGGCCGCTACGGCCTTCCGTCTCCATCACGTCGTACACTTGATCGAGCGGGAATGGCCGCTGTGGCGGCATGCGTTGCCGCGCATATTGGTCGAGCCCGGTCACGCTTGGCGACTGCTCGCCCAGCAATCGGTCGAGCATGAACGCATCCGTACCGTCCGCGTCTTCTTCCTCGACCGCCAAAGTCCAACCGTAATACCTTCCGACGCCGCGAGCGCTCAATTTCGCAGGACCGTTTACGATACGTCTATTTTCCCCATGGCAGGATTGGTTGTCGATAATCGCGCCCGAGTTGAACGTCAGGTCCTTCGCCAAGAAGTTGGCGTTGAACGCGAAGAAGGGCCCGTACGGAACTACGGCATTGAGGGCAGTCGACGTGGCGACGTTGCCCGCCGTCAAATCCTTGGCATACATGGCGAGCGATACGTCGGTAGGTGCAGTCGTGGATGTCCACCAATATGTGCCGCCGTCATCCACCATTCCATGCGTGGCGACGTCGAGAAAATCGATCGGGTGGCCCGTGCTCAGCGCCTGGATGTTCGCGAGGGTGACGTCAAGTGCGTCGGTACCATAGCCGTTTACCGAAGTAAATCCGTCAAAGGCAAAAGCCGTGGCAAACGCTTGTTGGCGCTCGGGGTGGAACGCGGGATCGCCCGATTCGTTGACGAGAAACGCGACCTCGTGGGAGTTCGGCGGACTTAATGGCGCGTCGTGCGCCCGCACCGGGGCACGCCTGACGCTCGTTGTGCGCCGCTTTTGAAATGAGCCTGCGAGGTCTTCCGGCTTGTCGGCGAAGATCAGCGTTTCGGCGCCATTGGGGAAGGTTGCATCGATGCCTCCAGTCGCGACGGTCGCGCTCGCAAATTTGCCTGAGGCCGTCATGTGCGCAGCGAGGGCTTGCAAATCACTGGAGACCGATTTGTGCGGCAAGGTTAGATAATACGACTGGACGCCTTGCAGCGCGGTCGTAATCTTCGCAGCGGTAAACGGCGTCAGCGTCACAGGGGTGATTTTCCCGCGCGCAATGCCGCGTGCGGTTGCCGAGATCGTGGCGCTGGTCAGCGTGCGCGAGCCATCGTACCTAAGGGTCACCTGTGTTGACGCACCAACCACCTTGGTGATCGACAGACGGGTTGCGCCGGATGTGTCGCTATCGGTTAGCGTGATCCGCGGGATGTACTTGCCCGGACCAACGATCGTGGCACCGGATGCGTCTTCAGCCGACACGGTGACGGGTATAGTGACGGACGCGCCGTAAACGGTTCGGAGTTTTCGAGCGAAATCTCGATCGAGGCCACCACGTCGTCCAGTGTCAGTTTTAGTTTATTGAGTTTGTTCGCCACGATCGTTTGCGTGACGCTGGCCTGCGCATTGGGATGACCGCGGCCGTGTTGCGCGCTATATGTCTTTACGGTGAAGATCTTATGCGTGCCGGCAATCACAGCCATGGTGAACGTGCAGATCGTCGCTCGGCCGGCGCCGCGCTTACAGCCCTTCACTCCAGGGGAGGTATCAAAGGATCCGACCTTCGTCTGCCCTTCATCGATGACCATCGAGCGTGTCGCCGGGGAGGCGTGATCCGAGCGTCGGTGCTCCGATGGAATGGAAAGCTGGACTTCGAGCCGCGCGTTCGATCGCTGCGGCGCTACTGCATTCGGAATGCTTTCCCACGGCGCAAACGCTTGCGATGGCGTGCCGGGCGTTGGGTTGACGCCGAACGATGCGCTACAGGCGCACGGTAGCAAACTGACGGCGGCAACTGCAATTCGCAGCCCGCCTACAATAGGCAATCGCGCATTCACTCTACCCATTACGGCCTCGTGAAAACCCGGGTCCCGGCGCCATTACGTTGTAAGCGTCGCTTTTGCCTCTCGGCTCAACTAACCATACGCTCGGTAGTTTAGGAACCCAAAAACTCGCTCGAACAAAGATGCCCGCTGTTGATTCAACAAATCGGAATTTAGTCAATCCTTAAGCGTCGTCGGTAATCCGTGCGGGGACCGCGCAACATATTTCATTCAGCGATCCGTACCTTGGTCGTAAATTGTTTCCACACCATCGAGCTGTAGACGATCACCGCGAGCAGGCCTACGATGATCACTGCGAGGGCAGTTACAAGTGCCCCTGGTGACGGTGAGGCGTCGAAGATTGACAGACCACTGCGCCCGGCCGGATAGGCGGGAATTAAATACGGGTAGAGCGTTCCAGCAGCACTGACAAGCAGCGCGGCAATGAACGCGCAGGAGCCGGCAAACGCCTGCACTGCACGGCCATGCGAGACGGCTACGCGAGACCACACCAGGGAAACCAGCGAAAGTACTCCTACCCCATCGATCCAAGATATCGTTCGCAGGCCAACATGCACAAAGAACGTTGCAACGGTGACGGCGAGCAACAGGACGAGCGCGGCAGTCCACAGCCCGCCATAGAGGGTTCGCGCACGATCCGATGGGGCGCCTTCGATCCGGATCATGATGAAGGCCGCGCCGTGCAGCGCGAGCACGGCGAGTGCGAAGACGCCTACGAGCAACGCATAGGGGTTGAGTAAATACGCGAAGGTCCCATTGAAATAGCCGTTCGTATTAAGCGGCAGACCGCGCAGCAGATTGCCGAGTGCAACGCCGAAAACTAGGATCAAGAGTGCGCTCGATCCGGCAAAACACGCGTCCCAAAACTGGTGCCAAATTTCGCTTGGGAAGTGCGAGCGCAATTCCATTGCGACGCCGCGGAACATTAAGAGCCAGAGCACGACGATGAACGGCAGATAGAAGCCCGAAAATGACGAGGCATAGGCCAGCGGAAAGAGCGCAAAGAGCGCGGCGCCCGCGGCGATCAGCCAGACCTCGTTGCCGTTCCAGAACGGTCCGATGCTGCGCATCGATCCCTCGCGCTGGCGGTCGCTGCGCGCGATCAGCGGCGTGATGGCGGCGACGCCCAGATCGTATCCGTCTAGGAGTATGTACATCGTGAGCATGAACGCGATCAAAACGAAAGCCGCGATGCTCATACCGGCACCTCCACGGCGTCGCGCGTGTCGTTCTGAAGGCTCGGGCCAATCGCGATCTCGCGCAGCGTCAAGTAGAGGAAGAGAACGCCAAGCATGAAGTACATGCCGGCAAAACCGATCAGCGTGAAAATGACCTCGCCGCTCACAACCGTTGGCGAACTCGCTTGCGCGGTCTTCATGAGCCCGTAGACGATCCACGGCTGTCGCCCAACCTCGGTCGTCACCCAACCGGCTTCGTTGGCGATATACGGAAAGGGCATCGTCAACATCAGGAGCCACAGCACCGCGGGCGTTTCGTACAAGCGTTTGCGCCAGAGCAAAAATGCCGCCAACACCGCGACACCGCAGAAGATCGTGCCGAGCCCTACCATTACGTGATAGGCGTAGTAGGTGACGTCGACCGGTGGCCATAGCGGTCTCGCATAGGCATCAAGCCCTTTGACGTTTGCTCTGAAGTTACCATAGGCGAGAAAACTTAGAACATCGGGCGCGAAAATCGGGTCGATTAGCGTGTGGTTTTGGACATCAGGCATACCGATGATCGCCAGGGATGCGCCCTTAGTAGATTTGAAGAGCCCCTCCATCGCTGCGAGCTTCACCGGCTGGTACTCGGTCACGTTCGCGCCGTTCCGATCGCCGGTCGGGTAGACCGCGAGCAGCGAGAAAATGACGGCTACTATCGTTCCGCTTCCTACAAAGCGGCGCCCAAGCGCGAGCTCGCGCTGCGAGAGCAGATAATACGCACCGATCCCCGCGATGATAAAGCCCCCAGTAACCATCGCGCCGCTGAGCACATGAACGTATTGAAACCATGCAAATGGCGAAAGGAGGACGGCGATTAAGCTGGTGAGCTCGATGTGGCCGCCAACCATTCGATACCCGACGGGGTGCTGCATCCAAGCATTTGTCGCCACAATGAAGAATCCCGAAAGCCACGAACCAAACCACACCACGACCGCGGAGCCAGCA
This sequence comes from Vulcanimicrobiota bacterium, assembly GCA_963752765.1. Lineage (GTDB taxonomy): Bacteria > Vulcanimicrobiota > Vulcanimicrobiia > Vulcanimicrobiales > Vulcanimicrobiaceae > JAFAHZ01. The sequence continues at coordinate 124,492 of CAVVZD010000001.1, read as the reverse complement.
TGGAGCGAACCGGGCACCTTACCCTTTCCGTAAAGCAGCACACCGAGGAAGATTGACTCCAGGAAAAACGCGTAGACGCCCTCCATCACGAGCGGTTGGCCGATCACCGCGCCGCTAGCGGCAGAAAACCCGGCCCAGTTCGTGCCGAACTGAAATTCCATCGGAATGCCGGTTACGACACCGATCGCAAAACTGATCGCGAAGATCTTGGTCCAAAACGCTGCCGCGGTTGCAGCCTCGGCGTCACCCCGCGCCGCCTTGATCGTATAGAACGCGACGAATGGGGCTAGGCCCATCGTCGTAATCGGAAAGAGGTAATGAAACATGACGGTGAAGGCGAATTGAAGGCGATCGACAGTAACAGCATCCATGGACTATCCTCTGTTTACGTTCGTCAAGCTGGTTTGCCCGTTGATGCTCGGGGCTTCGTTGTGGTGACTGCCCTATTTTGCGGCGAGCTCGTTTGCCTTCGGACCACCGGCTCCCAGAATCGCGTTCGCCACTTTGCGCATGTCGATTCGCGACGAAACTTTCTCTGTCCCGTCCGGTGCATTGGAGCTGGAGGCATAAAGAAGGAGGCCACATGAGTTGGCTCAGCAGGAACGCGAGAATCGCCGGACTTTTCTATCTAGCGGTGGCCCTGCTTGGCCCCATTCGTTTGATATACATCCCAAGCGTATTGTTCGCGACCGGAAACGCGTCCGCTACGGCGCACAACATCGCTTCGCACGAACACCTATTCCGCGTCGGCATCTACGCGGATCTCCTCTGTGCGACGATGGAGATCTTCCTTCTGCTTGCGCTGTACCGCTTGCTCAACGGCGTTGACCGGACTTTAGCTACAATCATGGTCGTCTTGGGCATCGCCGACGTTCCGATTTACTTCGTCAACACATTGAACGACTTCGCGGCACTCCTATTCGCGCGCGGTACCGATCTCGTGTCGGCATTCGGGCAACCTCAGCGAGACGCGATGGTAATGGTCTATCTCAATTTGCACCACTATGGGGCTGTCGTCAACGAAGTCTTTTGGGGGCTGTGGCTTCTGCCGTTCGGTCTTCTCGTCTACAAGTCAGGTTTTCTTCCGCGCATTCTTGGTGTATGGCTTATCTTGAACGGCGTGGCCTATCTGGCGGAGAACTTGACCGGCGTACTGCTGCCGCAGTTTGCGGGCATCGTAGGGAACATCGCATTCCCGTTACAGCTCGGCGAAGTTGCGATCATGCTATGGCTGATCGTTATGGGGGCGAAAGATCGAAGCGCTGTTGCCACCTGCTGACGTGGTGCCGAAGAGCGTTCCTTTTTACGGAATCGCCTCCTGGAATGTGAAGATGTGAGCGGGGTCGACGCGGCGCTTGATCGTTTCCAATCGCGCCAGATTGCTCCCGTAGTACGCCGATTTCCAATCGCGCAGCGAGGGATCGATAAAGTTCTGGTACGCGCCCCCCTTGGCTAGTGGGACGATGGCGTCGTAGAAGCCACTCTGCCAATCGAGGTTCCGCGCGACCTCTCCAGCCGGTGTATCGTCTTCCCAGTTGACGGAAACCGAGCTCAGCCAACGGCTGCTACGATGGACGAACGCCGTAGCGCCGGGTGGAGTTGCGTTGACGCGGCCGCCGGTTTGAAACATCTTGAATGCCGCCGATTTTACCGTTGCGGGCCAGCGGCGCAGCCAGGCAAAGATCGTCGCGACGTCGTCGCCGCTCATCGCTTCGTCAAAAAATCGCGAGCGTTCCTGATAGAACTCGGGTAAGCCGGGCTCGGAAATGAGATCTTGCCCCTGCCAGTACGCCGTGTAGTTCACGAAGCCGCTGCTTGGCCGGGCTACCGTATATACGGATTGCAGGATCTCGTGGAGTTCGGCCGGCGTTCCGTACATCTGCCCCAGCACCTCAACTGTCACGTTTGGCGCCGCTCCGTGCAGCAGTGACGCGCTCACTTTGCAGCCGAGCGACGGCGGAGCGGCTTCAAGTGCGTTTACGAGCGCCAGGAAGACGTTCTCGGTATCGTCGTCCCAGAACAGATCGTACACGGTGATCGGGCCGACTTCGAACGTCTGGAAACGGAACGAAGTATTAATCCCGAAATTCCCGCCGCCGGCGCCGCGGCACGCCCACAGCAAGTCGTCGTCGCGATCATCGACGAGCTGATGCATGCGGCCGTTGGCGGTGACAATGTCGCTGCTCACGAGTTGATCGCACGTCAGCCCATGGGTGCGCATGTTGAAACCGACGCCGCCGCCAAGGACGAGGCCCGCGACGCCGACCTGAAGACAACGGCCGTGCGTAATCGCAACGCCTAGCTTGCGGCACTGCGCGTAAACGTCGCCGTTGCGCGCGCCGCCCTCCAGCGTTGCGATACCGGTTGCGCGATCGAACGAAAAACCATTCATCGCGCTCACGTCGATCATCAGGCCCATCGTCGTCGAATAGCCCGCGTACGAGTGACCGCCGGAGCGCGCTACGATCGGAACGCCATGGTTGCGCGCCCAAAGGATGGAAGTGCTCACGTCGGCGGCGTTGGCACAAAGCGCAATCCCGGCGGGAAGGACGTTCGCGTAGCGGAGATTATTGGGCAGTGCAAGTCGCGCAAAACCGGCGTCGCCGGGACGCACGAGGCGTCCGGTCAGACTGCGCGCCAGCGCGTTCCACGGCAGTCCGGCCGGCGCTACATTCACCGAGCCGCAACCGAACGCGGAGAGCAGGCCGTAGCTCGCGCCGCCGGCGATCGCGAGTCCGGCAGTTTGCCGGAGAAAGACTCGCCGGTTGAGCGTCATTCGGCGATGAATTCAATGGAGCAAAGGCTACGCCTTGCGCGCAAAAGACCATATATGACTCCTGACCCCTTACATGCGAACTGATTCGGGGACAAAAAGTGGCGTGACTGCCGTGCGATTCTTGACATTAGTCGGCGGTCTGCGCGCACGTTTTTGATAAGTATTGAAGTTAGCGTTTTCAAGACTTTCTGACCGGCGTTTGTCACAAGTCGCCAGCGAGAACTGTTGGAATGCCTAGATGGAATCACCGGCAGAAGTAACCTTCGATAAGGAGATCTTTGAGCCGCGCCGGGCGTCGCCTGAATGGCTTTACTCGTTCGGCGCGTTCCAGCTGGATCCGATACGACGCCTCCTGAGATACGGTTCAGAGGCCATCCCGCTTCCGGAGCGACTCTACACCTTGTTGTTGGCATTGATTCAGGCGAACGGTAACGTCGTCGGCCGGGAGGCGCTCTCAGCCCTGATTTGGCCTGAGGGCGCGTCGAGCGATGCCAATCTTTCGCAGCACATCTACATGCTGCGGCGGGTTCTCGGCGAGCGCGCTCGCGACCGGCTTTATGTCATGACGGCCCACAACAGGGGCTTCCGCTTTACCGCACCGATCAGCGTGGTCGTGCCGTCCGAAACCGAGTCCACCAGGGAGGTAGCCGGAGGCACGAATGGCGACGTCTTGGAAGCAGATCTCGACGCTTTCAATTGTTACAGCCGAGCCAGCTACCTCGCAGAGCAACGAAACGCGAGCGCATTACGTGCTGCGGTGGACTACTTTAATACCGCCCTGAGCATCGAACAAGACTACGTGCCCGCTTTGATCGGGTTGGCGCGCGCACAGGCTTTCCTCGCCGAGCTCTTCTACGCGCCACCCTCCGTGACGTTTCCGAAAGCGAAGGAGGCCATCATTCGCGCGCTTCAGATCGCGCCCAATTCCGCAGCGGCCCACGCCGTTCAATCGAACATCATGCTGTTCAGCGAATGGAACTGGCGCGAGGCAAAGCGCGAAATCGATACCGCGGTGCGACTGGACCCAGAGTGCCCCGCCGTGTTCACCAACGCGATCTGGTTCCATCAATGCGTCAGAGACGACGATCGAGCGATGGCGGAGATGCAGAATGCGCTGCTCATCGAACCATCAGCGCCGTGCCTTCAAATGCTCTTTGGCCGAGTCTTGACGCATCTTGGACGCTTCGATCGTGCCATTGCACACCTTTCGAACTTGATCGAGACGGGACCGGAATTTGCACTCGCGCGACGCTATCGGGCGCAAGCGCTTATTCTCAATGGGCGGCCGAACGATGCGATCTTGGATCTCCAGCTGCTGCCGGAGAACCGAGTCGAAGACATTGCATCGCGGCTGCCGCTCCTGGGCCGCGCCTATGCCGAAACCGGCGACGTCGAACGAGCGAGGCTCATCTACGATTCGTTGCTCGAGATGGACCGCACGGAATTCGTTGTCCAGTGGAATCTCGCAATCGTCGCGGTCGGTCTCGGATTGTACGACGAGGCGCTGGATCATCTCGAAAACGGCGTAGCCAAGCGAGAGGCAAGCATGCCGTTACTCCGAACAGCCGGCTGGTTTGCACCGATCGCAAAGTCCGGGCGCTTCAAAGCGCTGCTTCGCGCGGTCGGATTCTAGCCGCTTTGCGAGGGGCGCCTCGCTTCAGGTTTTGAACCGAGGCGGCCCCTTTTGGGATTTGTAGCGTTGCTACAACCTGATGTTCGCCGTGAGATAGAACTGGAGTGGGGTCTTCATATCACCGTTCGCCGCTGACGACAAGTACGGTCCGAACGCCGGGCCATACGGGTACTTCAAGGCCGGTTGGACGATGTATGCACCTGCCTTCGAGCCTGGCGGGTTGATGTATGCTCCGGGCGTTCCGTAGGGCGCCACGGGGTCAAGTAGACCGCTGTTGTCCGGAGCTTCGTAGCTGCAGATGTTACCGTCGTTCACCGTCCACGGCTCCGGCGTTCCGCCGAAGCAGTAGTTCACGATGTTCGCCACCGTTCCCACGAGCTGAATCTGCGGACTCACGTCGTAGCTGAGCTGGAGGTTCATCATGAAGATATTGGGTTGCGTGAACGTACCGAGATTGTCGAACACGCCCGTGTACGGATCGGGGATGTTGACGACGCCGTGACATGCAGCGGCGTTGTACCGCTGCGTCCCCGGAAGCACGCCGGCGCATGCCGCCGGATCGATGCCCACCGACGACAGCGGATAGCCGTACTTCGTTCCACCTTGGAACTGGAACGATGGCGTAATCGCAAACTTATCGCGCTTGTAGTTGAGCACTAAAGAAGCGACGTACGGTGCGAGGTACGACGAGTACGCAGTCGGGAAGCCCGTGGTGCCCGGGAAGAGGTCGTAGGGCCAGAAGTTCTGCGACGTGTTGATGATCGACTGTATCGGCGCGAGCCAGTAGGGGTTGACGAAGTCGCCCGCGTGACAGTTAATCTTCGTTCCAACGACCGACACCGGCGTGGCCGGCGTCCCCGTTGTCGTATAGCACGCGTTGGCCGGTGAGCCGTTCGACGTGCTTCCGCAGTTCGGGTTGGTTGGATTACGCGCGCACGCCGCGGTGTACGCGTTGTACTGCGCGATCCCTTGGTTAACCCCCGCCAGCACGGTCCCTCCAAATGGGTTTACCGGGCCGTACTTGATGTACGCGTTGGTGTACGCAAACGAGAGCAAGCCCGAGATTCCGTTATGCGAAAAGTCGCCCTTCTGCGCCTGGAGCTCGAAGCCTTGGCTGCGCTGGTCGCCGGCGTTGAGAGCGGAGACGAAGTGTTCCACTACGTTAAGGAAGAACAGCTGGAGCTGATCCTGCGTCTGCCGCAGGAACGGCGTGACCTTGAAGGACCAATCGGTGCCTTTGATGTGGTGCTCCCATGAGAGGTCGTAGTTGTCCGACGTTTGCGGTACGATCGGATAACCCGGCGTGTTGCGGCCGTACTGCAAGAAGGTCGGACCGATGAAATCGGCGCTGTCTTCTTCCCACGTACCGTATTGCTCGAACGCCGTGTTTGCGGCTTCCGTGTACCGTCCCGCCGAGAAACGGATCACGTTGTTGGGATCGGCCGTGAACGTACCGGCTAGACGCGGCTGCCAGATGTTGTAGGTGAAGTTCTGGTTCGTCTGATTTTCCAAGTAGGTCGAGATCGAGCCGGCCGGGCAGACCTTCCCCGGACTCGGGTTTGGAGAGACGAAACCGGTCTTGGTGTTCTGGCAGTTGTCCAGGTTGAACGCGTTCCACCAGAAGGCCCGCGCCTGCGGACCGCCTCCACCGACCGGCGGAACCACCTGGTTGCCGCCGGCGAAGTTGAACGTGTCCAGGCGGGCGCCGATGTTGAAGAGCCACCGGTCGCTCGGGCGGAATTGATCGGTGAGCGACCAGCCGTAGAAGTTGGGAACCAAACCCGGAGTGATCTCCGCGTTGGAGCCGTTTTCGGCGACCATGTAGCTGCACGCCGATCCATACTGCGGCTTTCCGGGAATCGCGCACGACTGCGCCGAGACGCTCGGAAGCGCTCCCGCGCCGATCGCACCGAAGGTTTGATAGCCGAAGGTCGTCGGGCTTCCGGCGGTCAGCGCGCAGTCTACGACTGGAAGCGCTCCGGCCGGCGTAGGTGTACCGCCGTAGCAGTAGCCGCTGTAGGGATCTTTGGGGTTCACGATCACCGCCGCCGGCTCGCCCGGCACATTGAGGAAGTGGTTGTTCATGCGTGTGAGCGTCGCCGTTGTAAAGCTTCCTTGCAGGCTGACGAGGTTTTGCTCGTTGATCTGATCCTGGAAGTTGGCACTCACGCCGCGCGTGTGCGTGTCAAGCTCGTAGTCCGGAGGCACCAAACAGTTGAAGTTGCAATCAACTCCGCCATAGGTTCCGGCGAGGTCCCACGCGCTATAGAATGTATAGCCGTAGACGCGCAGGAACGCGGTCGAACCGAAGTTCTTCGTGTATTGCACCTTACCGATGGCCGTCTGATTGCGGGTGGCATCTCGGTCGGTTCCCGGGGCCGTGTTGGGATTGGTGTACGTTCCCGGATTTACGGCATTCGGATATCCGTAGCTCGTAACACAATTCTTGAGTGCGTTGAGCCCAGCGCTACTGAACGTGCCACCGATGTTACTCGGGCAGCTCCACGTGGGAACGTTGGGGAACAGTTGCGGACCATACAGATACGTTGCGCAAGCAACGCCTCCCAGCGATCCGCACTGCGGCGAGGCGAAATCGGCGCCCGACTCGTAGAGCTGGTTGTTCAAGGATTCGTTGTCGTAGAGGATCTGGATGTCGTCGCGCCCCGCATCGTTACGGTGCGGAATCCCGATGTGGAAGTTCGCAACCACGTCGCGCGCATAGATCGTCGAGAAGTTGCCTTGTACGGCACTGTATTGAATCGGGGCCAGGGCCATTTCGCCCGGTCCGACGCAGGCGAGATTGCCGAGAAGGCAGATAGGCTGATAGTTCGCAAGGCCCGGAGCGCAGCTAAAATACTTAACCGTAGCCGTGCACGGGGGCGCGAAGTTGCTTATCTGCGCGTTAGAGCCCAGCCAGGGTTGGTACTCCGAACCATTGTTGTTGTTGACGTAGTTGAACGTTTGGTTCGAGCCCGCGATCCCGACGTAGTACGAGAAGAGCCGGTCCGGTGTCGCACCGCCGGCCTCGACGGCCGCGCGGTGATAGAACTCCGGCGTACCGATACCGCCCGAGATCTGCGCGTATCCCGGATACGTACCGGACTTGATGACTTGGTTGATGAAGCCCGACAGACCGGCGCTTTCCGAGTTGGCCGGGGTGGCACCGGTGTAGACCTGGACCTCGGCGTTGCCCAGCGAGTTGGCCGAGCTCGAGCCATAGTTGTCGAACGAACGAAGGACCGGAACGCCGTCGAACTCATATCCAACTTGATCGTAGTCCCCGCCACGGATGTAGACGGTTTCGAAGTATCCGCTTTGGTTCGGGACGACGTTGGCACCCGGCATCGTGGCGATCGCCGAGTAGGCCTGGTTTAAGCTGCCGCCGCCGCCAAGTGCGGCCACGCTTTGTTGGGTGGACGAATTGACGGAATAGACGTCGGACGTCGTACCGGATTTCACGAGCGCGCCCGCGCCGGCTGAGGTGACGTGCGCGATCGTCTTGAGTGCGGCGGTCAGCCGAACCGTTACTGTTTGAACGGTATCGGCGAAAACAATCTGGCCCGGTACGCTGGCCGTTTGATAACCGGTTTTGGATGCGGTCACGGTGTACGTGTCCGGCCCAAGAGTCAGGAACGAAAAGTGACCGGCGGCGTCGCTCGTGACCGTAGCGCTTCCGGTCGGCGCACTCGCCGTCACCATCGCACCCGCGACCGGCGCCGAAGTATCGGCATCGAGAACGTAACCGCTGAGGCCGCCCGTCGTGCCCGCCAGTGCCCGTGTTTCCTGGCAGACGAAAGCGACGAACAGTGTGAGCGCGATTGCGACTTGCCGAGGGCAAACTCGTTTCACATTGCTACTCCTTAGGAAATGTTCTTAATTGCATGGCACCGCAAAGCGTTGCCGCACACGGACAAGAACTTAGCAGGAAGCTAAACGAGCACCCTTTTGATAACGTTTGAGAATCCAGCGTGTTTTCAGCATTTGACTTCAAATCAAATCTAATGCGCTTGGTGCACGCGCGACCGGTAACCGAGTCACAATCCCTCAAAGGTAATCGTTGTAACAGCGTTATTGAAAACCAAGTTCCTTCACTGTACCGGAGCACGTCATAAGATAAGTTTCAAGACCATGCTGGCTGCAAATTCTCTTGAGGGTGCCGAAGTTAAGGCGACCAAGAAGAGGTCAACGACTGCGGCGCTGTTTGCCGACTCGCCGTGGGTTTACGTGTTCGGTCCGTTCCGCCTTGACCCGGCGCGCGGATTGCTCACCTATGGGTCGGAGATCGTACCGCTGCCGCGACGCCTTTTTGAACTCTTGCAGGCGCTCATTGAAGCCAACGGGTTCCAGGTGCTTTCCTTCAATTCCGGTGCTCATCCGTGACATTTTGCTGACGCCGTTCCATAACATGCGAAGCTCGCGCGAAATCAAGAGTCTCGAGCAACGTTAAGAAATGGCGGACTTACGCCTCGGAATTAGGAATGTCGAGCGTTCGGTGGCGAGCTCGTTGGAAGTGGATACTCCGTGATGACTGGAGTTGGCGATGGTGATGGTGATGGTGTCGGACTGGGCGCGGGCATCTCGAGATCGTTCCCTTCGAATATTGGACCGGGGGCCTTGTTTTGCGCGGCCGTGCGCACGCTCGTGCACGGCGGGGTGTAAGTAGGAGTCACGGCGGGACTGGCTGCTGCGTTCCCAATTGCAGTCGGCGCCGGCCGGCGTAAGGCAGGCAATGTGCGCGGGCATCGCGTTGCTGCACGCATGGGCTCGGTCGGTTGTTTGCCCGGGCTGTTCCAAGGATGGAGCGCGCGCTGCCCGGTACTAGTCGAGTAGGAGGTGCTCGGAAAGCATGACACCGCTCTCCATCGCGTTCGTCGTCGCAGCGGTCGTCCTGTCATCGCCGTCCCCGTCCCCGTCGCCGCAGCCGACGTTAAAGACGATCGTGACCGTGCATTCGTTGCAGTTCTGCACTGTACTCCGAGAATCGGTGCGTCCCGCTCTCGCTGAGCTTATGCAAAACGATCAGTCGATCGAGCTCGGGCATTCCGTCTTCGTCGCCGCAGGTGATCGAATAAAACACGGCGGCGTCGAGAGTCCTTCGGACGGCCTACGAAGCGCGCCAAAGTTGTCGCCGTCGTCGGGCGATACCCTTCTGGTTGAGAGCCGACAGCGCCGGCTAGCGAAGACCATCGAGGACAACATCGAAGCGATCGAAACGATTCTCTCCGATAAGAAGCGCTTCGCCGTCGTTGCTGCGGGCGACGAAAACACCAAGCTCTTATCGATCGAGTCGCAACTGAACGCCGTCGTCGGCGAGCAGCGGACCGCGGTCAACATCATCTCCGGACAAGCCGAGGGAGCGGAACTGGCGGCGCTGTACAACCGCGGCCCGTCGTGGGGCGGAGCCAATGCGACCCAGGGATTGAGCCCGCTGGAAGCGATGTTGGCGGGGCACGGCCAGGATGAGCACGCACAATACGACGTCTGGGCAGCTGGCCAGGAAGCTTCGGTACCGTTCTACGATCCGTACGAACCCTTCGCCCGAGCCTTAGAGAACGATCAGCACTCGATCGCCGCATCGGAAGCGGCCGCCTCGAAGAGCATTATGGAAGCTGCCGGAGGATGTAACTAGCGCGGCGTTCGATCGCGGGAGGTTATCGCGACGTCTTCGGCGTCGATCGGATTCCTGTTCGACTCGTGTACGGCGTTGCGAGTTTACCGCTTGGGATGCCGGTCGAGCTCGACGTGATTTCGAAGTAGCCTGAACAAGCCGCTGTTTTAACACGAGTAGAGGTAGACAATGCTCATTCAGTCCATCCATTTCACATTCGCTCCCGAAGACGCGGACAAAGCCGAGGGCTTCCTGCGAGAGCTGCGGGACGAGTCACGCAAAGAGGACGGCGTGATCAGCTTTGACATCGGCCGAAGCAAGGAAAAACCAAACGTATTTGCCTTGTGGGAAGAGTATAGGGACAGAGCGGCTCTAGACGCTCACATGGCGGCGGACCACTACAAGCGCCTCGTGCTCAATGGCGTGCGGCCGCTGGCTCAGCAACGGATTGGAGAAGTAGTATTCCCCATCTGAACTTCACCTCTAAACCTTCAACTCGATTTTGTCGAGCGCACCTTTTGTCGGAACGACGTGATGATTCAACCGCAACTCGTCGGCGCTATATCCGAACGCCAGTCCGAGGAGCTGCGGTAAATGGAGGATCGGGACGTCGATGCTCTTCTTCAAGACGTTTGCCGCATCGGGCTGCTGACCGTCAAGGTTTAAGTGGCATAGCGGACACGGCGTCACGAGCAAATCGGCACCCTTATCCTTTGCCTCGATGATGTGGTTGCCGGCCATCGAGAGCGCCTTGTCGCGATTGAACGTGAGCATCGGGAAGCCGCAGCACTTCGTTGCGCCGCGATACTCAACGGGTTCGGCGCCCAGCAGCGCGATCAGCTGCTCGAGATAGGTCTTACGTTCCGGGCGCTCGTTCAAACCCAGCTGTTCGCTCGGGCGAAGAATGTAGCAGCCATAAAACGGAGCGATTTTCAAACCCGTGAGCTTGCGCTTGATTGCGGCGCGAACACGCTCCAGACCGATGTCTTCAAACAACATCCACAAAAGGTGCTTCACCTTGGTGTTTCCGCTATATCGAAAGCCACCCTGTTCGATCGTCGCATTCACTCTCTCGAGTCGCTTCTCGTCCTTTGCAAGATGGTAGCTGACGCCCGAGAGCACTCCCTGGCACGTGCTGCAGATCGTCATGAGATCAGCGCCCTTAGCTTCGGCCATCGCGAGCGTCAAGCCGTTGAGGGAGTCCGCCAGCTCTGGGTTCTGTTCGCTAAGCACGCCGGCGCCGGTGCACGGTGCCTCGGTGAGCTCTTCGAGTTGGAGTCCTAACGGCTCGGCGATCGCCTTCGCCGAAACGTAGAGCTCCGGGCAAGCGCCCTTTGAGACGCAGCCGGGATAGAACGCGACTTTCACTTGAATCTCCCTCCGACCCGATCGAAGATCGCTTTGATCCGGCCGACGCCGGGAATCGACTTATGAATGATCGGGGGCAACTTGCCGGCGCGGATCATGTTAATCGCGCTCGGCAACGTCTTGAGTTGCCCGAAAATGTTAAAGAGTCCGACCGATTTAGGCAAAAGCGTCAGCTCGTTGAGCCGGCCGCTGTGTTTGACTGAAGCGGCGAAAGCGTCGGCGTGTCGCGTGCCTGGATTGTTCGTGAAACCAGCATCGACGGCGAGCCTGCGAAGCTTGAGAATCTGTTCGAGAGGCGCGACGCCTTTCGGACACTGCGTAACGCACTCGTAACAGTGCGTGCAGTCCCAGATACCGCCCGGACCGCTGTAGTCGGCCAGGCGGTCGCGCGTCGTCGAATCGCGCGGATCGGCGACGTAACGGTATGCCTGCGCGAGCGCTTGCGGTCCGAGAAAATCCGGATTGACGGCGAAGGACTCGCAGTCCATCAGGCACGCGCCGCAGCTGATGCAGCTTACCTCTTGGATCAGCTCTTCCATCGCCGCATTGGGTACGCGACACTCTTCCATCGGCCCAGGTTCGGGCTGCCTTGCGTTCAGCCACGGTTTGACTTTGAGATGCTTTGCCCAGAAAGCGGACATGTCACAGGCGAGATCGCGAATGACCGGCATCGACGGAGGGGCTTCCACCCGCGTCTTACCGTCTATCGTAAACTTGCTGAGTTTGCTCTTGCAGGCGAGGTGTGCGTGACCATTGATCCACATCGCGCACGAACCGCAGATTGCGCTGCGACATGCGCAACGGACCGCCACCGAGTCGTCCTGGTACTCGCGGATCGCGATAAGCGCATCGAGAACCACAGCATGTTCGGGAAGCTCGACGTCATAGGTCTGGTAGCGTCGCGGCGGAGATTTTTCCCACGGGGGCGGAAAGGGTTCGCCTTGGACCGCACGCTCCGCGTATCTGCCTTCGGGGTTATATCGACCGACCTCAATCGTGAATCGTATCAATACGTTCTCGTTTCCGGCTTCCACCGGGTGATCGTGACGGGAGAAAAGGAGACGTCGGGCTCCGCGTCACCGCGGTACAACACATTAACGTGCTTGAGCCATTCGGTATCGTTGCGTTCTGGATAGTCGGTTCGCGCTTGGGCGCCGCGGCTTTCTTTGCGGATGATCGCACCGCGGACGATGCTCTCGGCACAATCGAAAAGAAATCCCAGCTCAAGCGTAAACTGTAAGGCCTGGTTGAAGACGCGTCCTTTGTCACCAACAGAGACTCGATCGTACCGCTTTTTCAACTCCCCCACCTTGGTTAATGCTTCTTCCAGGCCTGTTTCGTTGCGATAGACTCCCACGCTCTTGTCCATCGTCGTCGCGAGCTCGAGCCGCAAGCGCGCGTGCGTCTCCCCGGCATAGGGCCGGGCCAGAAGTTCATTGATTCGTTGCTGTTCGGAGCGCAGCACGTCCTCGCCGCCCCTTGCTCCGCTTATGCTCTTGCCGTAGGCGGCTGACGCTTTGCCAGCACGGCGACCGAAGACGATCGTATCAAGCAACGAATTCGCCCCAAGGCGATTGCCGCCGTGCACGCTGACGCAAGCGACTTCTCCTGCCGCATACAGGCCGGGAACGCGCGTCGCGCCATCAGTGTTCGTCTTTACTCCGCCCATCTGATAATGCATCCCGGGACGAACCGGAACCGGCTCTTTGATCATATCGATTGAGAGGTAGTCAAGCGCCAGTTCATGGATTTGCGGCAGCTTCTTCAGAATGACCTCAGCTCCCAAATGGCGGCAGTCAAGCAAGACGTTGCCGTCGATGCCCCTGCCCTCGGCAATTTCGATTGTCTCTGCCCGGGAGATCACATCACGCGCGGCCAGCTCCATCTTGATTGGTGCGTACCTTTTTAGAAAACGCTCGCCGTTGCTGTTGAGCAGGTAGGCGCCTTCACCGCGCGCGGCTTCCGTCATGAGGAATCCGCTGCCCGCAAGACACGTCGGATGGTACTGCACCATCTCCATGTCTTCCAAGAATGCGCCCGCGCGATAGGCCAGCGAATACCCGTCGCCCGTGCAAATGAGCGCATTCGTGCTCGGTTCGTACGCTCGCCCGAGACCGCCCGCCGCAACGATAACGGCTTTGGCTCGCAGAAGATGGAGCTCTCCGGTAATCAGCTCTAACGCGATCATCCCGCGACAGGCGCCATCCTCGAGGTAGAGAGTCGTCGCGAACCATTCTTCATAGACTTTGACGCCGGCCTTGAGGATTTGGTCGTAAAGCGTCACCAGCAACGCCTGCCCCGTGATGTCGCCGACGAAATACGTTCTCGCCTTCGAGGCTCCGCCGAATGCCCGCGTGCCGAGCCTACCGTCATCCCCGCGGTAGAAGATCACACCCATGTGTTCGAACTCGATGATGTCGCGAGGAGCCTCGCGGCACATGATTTCAACCGCGTCCTGATCGGCAAGATAATCACTGCCTCTGATCGTGTCAAAGGCGTGCGATTCCCAGGTATCGCTCTCGCCAATCGCAGCGTTGATTCCGCCTTGGGCAGCATTCGAATGGCTGCGGAGCGGGTGCACCTTCGTGACCACGACTACGTCAGCGCCGTTACGAGCAGCTTCGAGCGCTGCACGCATGCCGGCCAAGCCCGCGCCGAGGACTAGGACATCGTGATCGATTATCACGCTGGGTTACATTACGATCAGCAGTTCGGAGACCTGCGCGATGATGTTCTTTCTATAGGCAAACGGTAGCTTGCGATCGCTGTGCTCAAGACGCTGTCAAATTCGCACGGCTTTGAGACGTGTTTCCGTTTGGAATAAGGCGAATTCGACCGCAGTGTGAACGCGGAAACTGGGTCCGATCACATCGTGCTGAGGCGGAGCAACGTATTCATGAAAGTTTACCGACCCAGATTTTCCTCGCCCTGGTCACCCAATTGTCGAACGATTGTCGTAAATGCGGCCGATCGCTTCAGGAAAACTACTGGTGGAGATAAGGGGACTCGAACCCCTGACCCCTTTCATGCGAACTGATTCGGGAACGAAAAGCGGCAATTTTAATCCGCGAGGCCGTCAACCGTTTTAATGTGACGGTTGAAAATCACTAAAGCCATCGCGGGACCTATCCCGGGGAGATTGTTAGCAAACCCGAAGTTTGCTAACGTACTTACTAACGCAAGGAGCGCGCCCGCTCTGGGTCGGCTGGCGCGCGGGATTGCGGACCAACGCCTGGTATAGGTTCCTTATGGATGCGCTTTCCGGCGTTTACGGGCTGACGGGACGGGCGGCTTTGCCGACATTTAGATTGACCGATTCCGAACTCGGCATGGGCGCGAGTTTAGGCAATGGCGCGATCTGGATCAATACCAAAAGCACGGGCGCGGTGGAACGCGTGTTTTCGAACGCCTTGGCTCAGAGCTTGATCGGAACCATCGCGGTGCGGTATGGGGGTCATGGGCTGCCGGCGGGTAAGCTTGCAGATCGCGCCGGCTCGTCGAGATCACCTTACATCGCGCTCCGCCCGGACGCTACGCGTCGGAATTTCGAGATTCATCCCGCGTACCAACGGGTTTCATTTACGCTTGGCGGTGTCGTGGATATCAGTGAAACCACGTTCGTCCCTCTAGACGCCACAGCGTCGGACGACAACGACACGCCGGTAGCGTACATCGTCGTGCATCTGCGCAACACCGACGACGTGGAGCATTTCATTCGCGTCGTCGGTTGCGCACGCTTGCGCGGCAGTATGCGGCCGGACGTGCAAGCGCGCTTCGACTTAGCCCGACACGCACTGGTAGCGTGGAACGTTTCGCAGCCGCAAGCCGTCCGCGTGTTTGGCCTTTCGGAACCGTCATCACGGTTTGAGACCACGTTCGACTTTGGCAGAGTATATGACCCGATGCACGTCCACGCCCTGGGCGACAAAGTTGCGGGCGTTGGCGACGTCTTGGGGCAGTTGCAGCTCGATCTGGCGCTCGAGCCTGGCCAAGGACGCACGATCTGCTTCACGGCGGGAGTATTCGCAGAAGGCGAAGATAGCGCGCTGGAATCATATGCAGCCGCGCCTCAATACCAGGCGGCATTCGAACGAACGATCAAATGCTTGGAAGAGGTGTTGTGCCGCAGCCAGGTACTTACGCCGGATTCGCTGATCAATCAGGGCGCGCTTTGGAGCAAAGTCAACATGCGTCGGGTGATGGCGAAGTACCCTGAGGGCCCTGCGTTCAGTAACGATCCTGGGAATTACACAAACGTGGTCGGTCGAGACAGCGCCTGGTTCGTCTACGGTTGCGACCACTTCATGCCGGAATTTTCGCGTACGCTGCTCGAAAGCGTCGCAGCGCGTCAGTACGAGAGCGGGAAGCTGCCCGAATACTACGATGCCGTAACCGGTCGGGTTGAAGACGACGGTCTGAACATCAACGACGACACGCCGTTGTACATCCTCGCGGTCAATCATCATTTTCGCTCCACCGGCGACGTACAGTGGTTGAAGAAGGTGTATCCGAAAGTCGCGGCCGCAGCGCGGTATATCGTCGCTCAGATCGACGACCGCGGTCTTATCTTTTGCTCGGCGAACGACCCCCGGGGAAACGTTTGGTCAATTGCCAGCTGGCGTAACATTATCGAGTTGTATGCCATCAACGGCGCGGTCACCGAGATCAACTCAGAATGCGTCGCCGCCCTCCGAGCAGTTGCCCACCTGGTGGATAATCTTGGCCGACCGGACGCTGAAAAGCAAGAGTTCGCCGGTGCGGCGCAACGCATTCAGGCAGCTATGGATAGATATCTGATCAACCCCGAAAATGGCTTGTACTATTTAAACATCGATGTCGACGGAAACGTGCACACCGATGTAACGGGCGATGAGATCTTCCCGGTGATCTTTCGCGCTTGCGATGAAGAGACGGGCTTTCGCATCATCAGCCGCCTCAACGCACCTGACTTTTGGACGACAGCCGGGCTTCGAACGGTTTCACGCAACGACCCGCTTTACGACCCGTCGCACTATGCGGGACTGATGGGTGGGGTGTGGCCGGGATTGACATGGTGGTACGCGTTCGCAGCGGCGCGTTACCATCCGAATTTCATGGTGCGAGCGTTGCGGTCGTCGTTCGAGCACTACGCTGCGGACCCGAAGAGAAACAGCACCGTTCCGGGTCAGTTCAGCGAATGGTTCGACGGGGAAAGCTTAACGAACGGAGGGATGCGGCTCTCACCATGGGAGCCGCCGCGGTTCTTCTGGGCGGCGATCGAAGGCGTGTGCGGCCTCATGCTTACTTCCGGTGTACCGCAAATCAATCCACTCATCCCAGGGCATTGGTCGTGGGTCGGCATCCGGCGGCTATGCTACCATAACGGGTTCCTTTCGTACTTCGCCGTGCGGCAAAGGGGCGGCCGGATGACCATCTACTCGACCGCTCCGCTGGAGAGCGAGTGCGACGTTTCGCTCTTTGACCGCGACGTGTCCGACGGTCTCCACGTGTTCTCAGACTCCGCCGTCGTCATCGCTCTCGCCGGCAAAGAGCGAATCGTGATCCTCCTTGGAAATACCGAGGAGAACACGGTCTCCATACCGATCAACGTCAAGGACATCGTCGATCTGTCGCAGCGCTACAAGTTCCGCCTCTACAACAGCGAAAAGCGCGATTGGGAAGCACCGGTGATGCGCGGCGGGGACGGGCTGACAAGCCTTGCGGTGTCGATCGAGGCTAGCGGATTCCGCCTAATGGAACTCACTCTCGATCGTTAAGGGAATGCCGTCGAGGCGGATGGCCTACGGATCCATGGCGGAGCTCGTTCGGTGCTGCTCGCTGAGACTATCACAAAGCAGGGGCAACAGCCGAAGCCCGACCTTTGCGACAAGCAGCATAGCGGCGGCGCCGCAGTACTTCGGCATTGGTAGACCTCCCAATCCGTTGCTTCACCAATCTAACCATAGCCGTGTAAAGTCACTTGCCCCGATGAGATCACATCCTCCTGATCATTCGGAAAACCAGTACGCTACCGCCGATCCGTTTCGGGCCGCTATAGGCGCGGCGAAGGCTCTGGTTGACGATTCGGAAGAACACTGGTTGCGGGCGATCGAATTTCAGCGCGGTATCAAGCAGAATCAGGCTCGGAGGGTGTTCGAAGATCTCTTTCAGTTCTCGCGTGGGATCGGCGCCGGAGATCGTGACGAAGTCCTTATCGGCGAGGTAATAGATATAGCCATATCGCGTCAGCGGCTGCCTGCCGGCGAGGAAGTACTCCATGTCGGAGTACGCGGTGATCAAGAATGCGTCGGAGCCAGGCTTCCTCTGTAAGTACTGCGCTACGACGGATGCCTGGTCGTCAATACTAGACGGGCCGTGCAAAGCGTATGCGTGGACGGTTGTGAGGGTCGTTCGTAATGGCCTTACGATCAGGATGGCCGTCACTGCGATTATGGCGAGCGCGCCGACCCCGTTCGCGATTATGGACGGCCACTTGTTTGTCAGCAGCTCGATCCCGCGGCATAACACGATCGTTCCGATAACAACCAGCGGTGCCTCGATCTGCTGTAAGAGCGTGTCACGTACGAGGCCCACGCGAAAGATGAAGAACAGATCGATGCCGACCCAAACGAGGGCAAGTCGTACCGATTGCTTGAAGATCGTGTCGCTTGCAGGAGCGCGCAGCAAATAGAGGGGCGCGAACATGAGCAACTCTAGCAATGGAAACATCGTAACGAATTGACGCAGAACGAGCACGAGGGTGGTTTGGACAGGCTCGTGCAGTGCCAGACGTGCGAGGTTCGCTCGAATTTGTGTGTCGTATAGCAGCCGAGCTTGGCCCGTCAACACGTACGGAAGGGTCAGCAGCACCGGCGCGATTGGAACCGCGATGAGAAACGTCCCTAGCTTACGTCCCCATTGACGTGCCTCCGACATGCGTATTGCGATCAGCGCGACGATGAGGTCGGCGAGGGCAAGGGGCTTGACGCACAACGCGAATCCCATGATCAGCCCGGCCGACAACAGCGGCAAGGGCCGACGTGTTTCCCGACCAGAAGGCCAGACTAGGGCGAGCGCGGCGAGGTCGAGAGGAACGAAAAATAGCTGCTCTTTCGCGCCGAGCGCTCTGTATTGACAGAAGAAGAGTGCAAAAGCGAACGCGGCAACGATCGCCATGTCGTTCCGACTTGCGGTAGCGCGCCGTACCAAGAAGAACATGCCGACTGCACCGAACCAGATAGAGAAGCAAGCGGCGAGATAGACGGCTCGTGCGGATCCGCCAAATGCGAGCAAAGCGAGCGCGTAAATGAGATAGAGACCGGGAGGCTTGTTGTCGAACGTTAGCGTGTAGGGCAGATTGCCGTGCAGAAGGTCACGGGCCATCACGAGAAAGAGCCCTTCGTCGACTCCCCATTTTTGCGACGGGTAGAAAAGCGTCGTTATTCGGAGGGCAACGACGAGCGGCAAGATCGCGCACAACGATAGGAGGACATGCGAGGGAACTTTCGCGTTGCAGTTCGTCAACATGCGCGTAACGACGGGATCGGCACAGTCATTAGAGACCGACGGCAGTTTTAATGGTTTCGGAGCATTTCGTACAGGGAGCCCAATCGCTGACGCGCATGGGTGCTCCAATACGGGATTGTGCCGCGCTACTTGTCATTTCATTATCTCCCGAGGCACGCTAAGCTTCAGTCTAACTCTTTTTTCAGACGGCAGATATGCGAATGGCGCACAGTACCACGCGAGAGTACCGAGGACCGGCGGAACACGCGCAAACACCGAACGAGCTGGAGCGCTCCCACCCAATATTACTGATGCTGAGGATGATGTGCGTCCTTTCACCTCCTCTAATTCCCTCGAAT
Source organism: Vulcanimicrobiota bacterium (assembly GCA_963752765.1). Taxonomy (GTDB): domain Bacteria; phylum Vulcanimicrobiota; class Vulcanimicrobiia; order Vulcanimicrobiales; family Vulcanimicrobiaceae; genus JAFAHZ01. The sequence continues at coordinate 105,263 of CAVVZD010000001.1, read as the reverse complement.
CACCCAAGCCGCGATCACGGGAGCCGCCTCGAGCCAGAGCTCCACAGATCTCGGCAGGACGCGGTTGCGCGGACTAGGGTCGCCTCGTTCTCGAAAAAGCCCTATAGGAACTCTAACGATACGGAAAAGCCTCGCCGGGGCCTACTTACCGTACGGCCGCTTTTTTTCGCTACCAAACGAAGTCCTCGCTATCCAACCACGGGGAAGGTCATCATCCTGTGCGTATGGTTGCGACACCTCAACGGCATGAATAACTTCACTTGTCTCGCTCTGTTCTGCAATCTGTTTGTCAACCTCTTGCGTAAGCTCTTCGAGCCTAGTCCGCTGCGATTGAAATGCCGCTTTTTCTAAAATGGATTGAAGACGCGCGCGCAGCTCCTCAAGTGAATATATTTGCGTAAGGTACTTTGTATTGAAGCGGTCGGGTTCGTAGTGGCTGAGCTGGACGTTCTCGTAACGACTTAGTAGCTCTAAGAATCGTTCATCGTCCTCCGCCAAGGTTGTGCGTACCGTCGCCGCCGCGTCGGTTGTTTCGCCGTCGCGTCCTAGCCAATCCGGAAGCATCCCAAGGAAGCGCGGATGCTTGACGAAGGAGCCGCTGTCCCATGACGCCTTGAACAGAGCCCGACAAGCGTCGACGAGCTCGCGGCTCTGGGGGTCGGTAAATAGACCGTGCTTTGGCTTCCCCAAAACGAACGCGACATCCGAAGGCATCTGAACGCTCGCGGGCGGTTTACCTAAGGCTTCAATGACTAACTCGAACCTAACCTCTTGTGTTAGTCCCCCAAGCAACACTTTCAACGCTCGCACGGCTTGCAAGAACGCTCCCTTGAACACGTCATCGAGGCCAGGCAAGACTTGAAAGTCGTCGCCAATGTCAATCGTTGCCGTAATAATGCTTCGGAGTTGCGCTTGGTCTATGGTGGATGCGTCCAGGTCGGCGAGATACTCATAGACGCTGTAAACCTTTTCCGCAGAAAGGCCCTTTAAGAAAGCTTCAAGAGTCTCGACGCCTTGCGCCGCCTGCCAAAACTCGTCCTTGTCGGCGCTTGAGAGGTCCCCTTCGTCCACCACAAAGACAAAGTAGCGAGAGAATGTCGTCAAGTTTGCGCAGGCCCTGCTTTGCGTGCGCCACTCCGCCTTTCCCCAGGATTCATTTCGATAAGGCGAATAGAGCGACTCGACCTTTGGAAAGACCGCCTCAAGCAACTCGCGCGCGTCTTCAACGGTCATCGATTTTAGCTTGGCAAGTTCGGCGTCGATAGCCGCCTTGTCAATGGCGGCTTGTTCCTTCGTTCGCGCCAAGCGATTACGAACGTCATCGACAAACGAGTCGGGATGCGCCGCAACGAAGTCAAAGAGGCCGGGCTCCAGCGTGTGCAATAGCGTTAACGCAACGTGGTCTGCGAAGTCAATATCGGTCGTAGTGAGTCCCTCGGTGGCGACGAGAGCGTTTGAGAAGCGTTGCATATGCCGAAGCGTCTTGAAGTTCTTCAGAGCCACTTCGATGATGGTTTGGACCCTCTTCGTGTTCCAATCGTACTCACGCTGGCGGTCCGCATACTTCTGAAGCTCACCGAGTAGGAGCTTTCGTATCTGGCGCTCCGTTAAGGGCGGGACCCTCAGGACAACATTAGTTATCTTCTCCAGGTAAGCGTGACCCTCATCGCCCGTTATGGCGTCGAGCGCCTTCGCAACCATGTTATGGTCAAAAGCGAGAACATAAACGACGTTTTGGAAATCTGCGACCGATTTGATGAGCTGAAATACCTGGCAGATTTCGCTTTGTGTTAGTCGGTCAATATCGTCGATAACGATAACCAGCCATTTTTCCGACTTCCTGAGTATTTCTGACGTTTCTTCCTTAACTCGCTCAACGTCGCCGAGAACGTCGGCATAGTCCTTTGCCATATCCGAAAGAGTCTTTACGCCCGTCGAAATGAAGCCAAGATTTGCAAGGGCAGCCGGAGCCGTAGCTACTGAAAGAGCGTCAAGGGTGTTTGACAACTTCCGCGATTGACTCGACCTATTTAGCTTCTTAAGGAGTCGAGCGATGGTCGCGAAGAACGTCGAGAACAGGCGGTCCTGTTGCGAGAAGTTCCACGGGTTGAAGCGGCCGACGACAATCCGGCTTTGTTCCGTCTGGAGTGCCTCTATCACGAAGTTCAGGAGCGAGGTTTTTCCGCATCCCCAGCGCCCGTATATTGCGATTGTTAGACTGTCACCGCCATGGTATGCTTCTATGCGTTCGACGAGATTAGCAACCCATTTGTCTCGCCCGAGCCGGTCCTCGCTGAGGCTCTTGGCCGGTGCCCCGGACTGAAGTGCGCCCGAATCAGCAGAGCCGTTGCTACTCATACGATTCTCCCGTTTGGCCCGCGCATGGTTGTTATACCTTCGTCCGCCTTCACGACTGCTTCTTGCCGCCTGTGATGAGTACCCATTCACGCTACCGAGGACAGGTGGAGAGTTTTCGTAGTAGTCGCGAACGAGTTGGCAAACCTCCTCGGGCGTTCGCCAGCCGAGAGCCTTGTGCGGTCGGTGTTGGTTGCAACGCTCACGCCACTGACCGAGGATTTCGTGGACGTGAGCCAGAGAAACGAAGTCGTACTCGTTGAGGCATTCGTCGCGAGCCGGCCGTTGAAGCTCTCGCAGAATGCATTTTGGATCGGCTTGCCGGGAGCGATGTGATGCAAGCGAACACCGCGATCGGCCGCCCAGCGCAGCATGGCCGAAGAAATCATTTCGGGCCCGTTATCCAGAACGATGGTTTCGGGGTAGCCGCGCACGGTGGCGATCGCGTCAAGGGTGCGCGTCATGCGCACGCCGCCCGAGCCGCCGCTTCACCGCGGACGATACTTGGAAACCGTGCTGCTAGCCACCGCCGCCGCCAAATGTAACCCGGCGCCACCGACTAATCAGCGCAGACATCCACCATGACTGGTGAAAGCTTATACGCCGCCGGAAGCTCCGGCATCGTGCCGTGCGGCCTGCTGCGAGAGTCACCGTGGCGCTGCCGTACCGCTTGCAAACGAACCATCGCCAGGAGTCCGTGATAATGCTGAATGCGATCCTATTCACATTTCTGGCTGTAGTGAATCCATATGAGCGAAAGAATTTGCCGAAGAGACAACTGCAGATTTTGGAGAAGGCGAGGGACGAGTTATGGCAGAGTTTGGGCGTTAGAGGTTATGGCGCAGGCGCGGGGTGGCAACGTAGGGAATTGTGGGAATCATGCCAACGCGCGGTGGAACAATGGTGATCTTGATCCTGATCGTACTCGCAGGAGTGATGCTCATCATGACGCACGCGCTCGTGACCCCGCATCATTGAAGAGGCGCTAGGAGAACCGCCGTCCAGCGTAACGAAAAGGGCTCCGCTGTTGCACGGACTCTGAAAGTGTCGCGGAACCCCTTGTAAAATAAGGACGATTGGCGTTAGCGGCAATCTCGAGTTCGCGCGAGACGTGCTCGGAGCTATTGGCATGCCCGAGAGGATCAGCAGGACGACGCCCGCGTTGACGACGGCCTCGATGATCTGGCGCCCGTAGGGGATCCCGGCACCGGCTTGCGTGGAGCGATCCAGCAAGTAATGTCTGCCCGTTCCAAGGCCGCACAGGCCGCATCCGCAACGGTCTTATCCTGCGACGAATGGCAAATGAAAACGTCGTGCGCCATGAGCGTTCGGGCCTTCGCCCGGGTACTCAGCCAGACCCGGGCTTTGCTGCCGGCGCCCTGAGGTCGGGGTACCTCGTCGTCTCTAGAGCTGGCTGCGTAGAGGACCAACTGCATAGGACAAACCCACGGCGTTCAAAACCTCTGCGCCAACCATTTGGAGGTTATATTCATGTCGCAGGAGACTTTAAGTACCGTCGCCGCGGTCGGAACATTCATCGTGATCGCAGCGACCGCCATCGCCGCCGTCGTGCAACTGCGCCACTTGCGCGCACAGAATCAGCTCACCGGATTGCTCACCGTGCTGGCGCGGGTTGAGGATCCACAGTTCAACGAGTGGGTGGACGGCGCGAGGCAGATCGTGAAATCGCGCATAAATGATCCCACCTACCGGCAATCGCTCTTGGACGGCACTTTCGAGCGAAAGAACAATCCGTGGCTGAACCTGGCGAACTCGTACGATTGGGTGGGGAGTCTCGTAAAGCACGGCCTCATTCCCGCCGAGCCGTTGCTCGACGTGTATATGACTCGCGTCATCGGCGCGTGGGAGATCATCGAAGGGATTGTCCCGCTGGCGCGAACGCGCGCACCGGCCGTGTGGGAGAATTTTGAGTACCTCGTCGTCAAAGCGCGCGAATGGGATGCGCAACATCCGAACGGAGCATATCCGAAAGGCGTGCCACGATTGCAGATTGATGTTACCTGGCCCGAACTCGCGTAGACAGCGCAGACCAATTATCTAGAACGAAGCTTCGCCAGCTCTGGCCTCGATGACTCAGTTCAGTTCAGAAGATGCGTCGTAGGCGCATAGTCGGTTGCCCAGTGTGGTTGCGTCGAGTTCTTGCACTTCCAGCTGCTTGAGTTCTTAGAAGTTGCATGGGGCGCCAAACAGCGTATTCGCAGCTGCGACTCCGGCAATTGCGCCGCCTATCTGCGCGCCAACGTACACGGGGACCTCGTTCCACCGCAGGCCACCGCGCATGGCGTCGGAAAGCGACACGGCCGGATTGAATGCTAATATAGAGCTCTCTTCGTCAAGCACGACTAAGTCCGTGAACGTTCCGACGACGTCGACGCCGATACGCATGCGATGGCTCACCCAAGAACGAGCTACGTGAGCGGCGAGAGATGCTTTGGTTCGTAGAGGCCGAGCTTGTCGCCGCCGGGGAGTTCGAGCGTCGTCACCAAACCCCAGCCGCGGTCGGCGACCGGTGTCGTTTTGATTCCCTTTTTCTCGAGCTGCCGTACTGTCGCGGCGATGTCGTCGCAGATCAGCCACAGTTCGTGTTCGGGGTCGTCTTCCGTCTCATGGACGGCGAGTTCCGTCGGCGGTGCGGCGAAGAAGAGCCGCCCGTTGCCGGCGTCGACGTAGTGCAGGTCGAGCACGTCCTTGAGGAAGTCGTACATCTCCTTGGAGTGCTTTGTGTAGAAGATCGCGTGGATGCCGGTGATCACTCTGTCCCTCTTCCCCGAACTACGTGCGCTCCGCTCAGGATGACGTTACTACGGCGCTTCGCGGCACTCCGCTCGGGATGACTTTAGTTGAGTGTATTCAGACGGAGACAGGTGGCCGTGCGCACATTTCATCGCACCAGACGGTTATCCGGTCGCGTACCTGATCGCGGATGATTCGCGCCTGCCCAAGTCGCTCGTTCCACGATCCTCGAAGGGCGGCTGGATCGGCGAAGCTCCAGTGAAGGCACTGGGCTACGCCGGGAAAGATCGGGCAGCGCTCGGCGCTGGCTTCGTCACAGACCGTCACGACATACGCGAAGAGCTTGCCGGTCTTGAACAAGTCGAACACGCTCTTCGTTTGGTGGCGCGAGATATTAATGCCGACCTCGCGCATAACTTCGACGGCGAGCGGGTCTAGTTCGCCAGGTTCGAGTCCCGCGCTTTCGGCTTCAAAGTCGTCGGGGCAGATGCCGTTGAGAAATGCCTCCGCCATCTGGCTGCGCGCTGCGTTCTGAACGCAGACGAATAGGACGGTCAGCTTACGCGACTGCATCCGATCCCCCGCCATGGCGAAGAAGAACCCCTTCGGCATCGCCCCGTTTAAGCGGCGCAATCCATTGGAATGACGCCGTCGCGCAGACAGCCCCGAGCAGCTGAGCGAAAACAAATTCCGGAGTATCCTGTGGGCGAATACCTGCGAACGTATCCGAGAGCGACCGCGCGATCGTCACGGCCGGATTGGCGAACGAAGTGGACGACGTGAACCAGTAGGCGGCGACGATATAGCTAGCGACAGCGAATGGAGTAAAGGCCGAACGGAAGCGGACGCATCCCCAAATCACGAGGAGCAAACCGAACGTCGCAACGAACTCGGCGAGCCATTGAGTGGGGCCAACGCGAGCATGACGCGACGCAAAGAAGACCGGGAGGCCGAACATCGTATTCGCAGCTGCGACTCCGGCAGTTGCGCCGCCTATCTGCGCGCCGACATACGCGGGAACTTCGCTCCAAGGCAGGCCACCGCGCATGGCGTCGGCAAGCGACACGGCCGGGTTGAAATGCGCGCCGGAGATCGGTCCAAGCGCGGCGATCAGACACATGAGGACGCCGCCGGTTGCCAGCGTATTTGCGAGCAATGCGATGGCGAGGTTGCCACCGGCGAGCCGCTGGGCCATGATACCGGAGCCGACAACGCCGGCGAGCAGGAAAGCCGAGCCCAAGGCCTCGGCCGCGCTTCGCCTGAGCAAACTCATTGGACGCAGCACGTGCGCGTTTCGTCACCCACGGAGCAGCACGTCGTCTCGGCATCGTCGCGCTTTTCCGTCTCGTCGTGGACGGTGTAGATTTCCCAACGACGACCCTCCGGATCGATAGTCCAAACTTTGGTTTGATTGGCGTAGCAGCACGTTTCTTCGCGCTCGATGGATGAGGCGAGACTAGCGCGCTCGAGTCGCGCGATCGTGCGTTCCACTTCGTCCGCGCTCTCGACGGACACGCCGTAATGCGCATCGCGGGTTGGCGAAACCTCATTCGTTAGGTCGAGGGCGAGCTCGAGTCCGGGCTGATCCGTGATAAACAGCGCGTAGTCGCCGAGGAGCTTCGTTGGTTTTGCGTCGAGCAAGGTCGAGTAGAACTTCACGCTCTTGGCGAGATCCATAGTAGCGAGATTGAGGTGCGTCCTCATGCAAGCACTTTCTGTCGGAAGATGGAGGCCAGCGCATCGCCGAGCCGCTCGTGCGCGCTTGCCGCAAGACGGTAGTAGACCCAGGTGCCCCGGCGTTCGCACGTGACCAGCTCGGCTTCGCGCAGGATGCGGAGGTGATGCGAAACGGTTGGCTGATTGAGCGGCAAGCCATCGGTGAAGTCGCAGACGCAAACCTCACCGTCGACGCGGGCAAGCGTGGCGAGGATGGTCAGGCGATGAGGGTCGCCGACGGCCTTGAAGAGCGCTGCCTCGGTTTCAAGGTGAACGTCCGGCACCTTGGTCGGCGGGCAGCAGCGTTGCATTGGCACCCTTCGATATTATCGACTGTATCGACGCCTGTCAATACTGTGAGGCTGGTTGCTTGACGGTTCACTAAGAAAAGTTGTAGCGTACAACCGTTGTCACCTCGAACTAATCGCAAAGAAATTGTCCCGCAAGCGGTCTCCTTTCAGGAAGAAATCGTTGCGCTCATACGCAGCCTCGGGTTGCACAGACCAGACCAGACACCGTGCGGTCAACCCATTTCCGTTGCAGAGGCGCAGGCTGTTCTTGAACTGTCACATGAGCCGCGGATATCACAAAATGGCTTGGCGACGCGGCTTCGCTTAGAGAAGAGTACGGTCAGCCGAATCGCTGCCATCCTCGAGAGTCGCGGGTGGCTTGAACGCACACGGGACAAGGACGACTCCCGCATCTTGCGGCTACGGTTGACGCCGCTTGGTTCTCGGATAGCGCGGAGTCTTGCCGCATCGCGCGCTGCGAAGTTCTCCAAAGTCTTTGCGGCGATACCAGAGCACCAGCGGGCCGCTGTCCTCGAGTCGCTGTCTATCCTTTCTGAGGTGTTGAATGAAGATTGACCTGTTATCTATCGCAGCTTTGATGGCTTTGACCAGTCCGGCCTATGCGGACACGCCGGCGACGAATCAGAATATGGTCATGGCCCGAGGTGCGCAGATCATGCCCTTCGACATGCGCACTGCTATGCATATGTTTCTACCGAGCTCTTCTGGCGGCGTCGTTGAGGTTATGGTTCACGACATGGATCCAACGCAGATCACACTTGTACGTTCGCATTTGCTCGCGGAAGCGGCGAAGTTCGCTCGCGGCGATTACTCGGACCCCGCCTATATCCATGGTATTGCGATGCCGGGTTTAGCTCAGTTGGAGTCTGGGGCGGCGCGAGTATCCGTTCGTTATTTTGAAACGCCAACGGGGGCCGCAATCATCTTCAGCAGCTCCGATCGCGCAATGGTGTCGGCGATCCACGATTGGCTCGCCGCACAGCAACGCGATCACGGCTCAGGTGATATGAAACATTGTGATATGAAGATGTAGCTTCGCCGCGCATCAAAAACCGGCCAAGACCCCTTACAGAAGCAGGCGTTTTTATTAGTAGAGATGGGGAACTCAAAACTCCGACCCCTTGCAGGCGATACAAGGAGTCTGGATCGTTCTTTAAACTCCGCCTTGGGATCGCAACGCAAGACTAAGTGCCGTTAGCTCGGCGTCCTGCTTCGTTTGCCCTGCGGAAACAAAAAGGTCGAAATTCCCAGAAGGAATCGGGCGTTTTCGATGGTGGAGATGGGGGACTCGAACCCCGGCCCCTTACATGCGAACTGATTCGGGGGCAAAAGGCGGCTCTAGCAAAAAGGCCCGCAACAGGCGAAAAGCCTTATAACCGTCGGGCGATCCTCGACAGTGTTGCTTTCCAGAATTTCCCGACTTTCCAGGCTTTTCCGAGCGAATGGTCGTCAAAGCTCCGCGAGGCCGTCAACCGTTGGTCCTGCCCGCCGCTGCTCACCCGTTCTAGCGTTGAGTGCGTATTGATGTGGCGTTGACTAAAAGGTCACCGTATGGCGATCGTTGCCGGTGCTGCAGTCTTGCGTCGACGGTTGACGGACGTCGAGTCGGAATGCGAGCGTCGTCGTCCCCGTACCGGCATCGCGCGATCGCACGGAAACGTACGAGAACGTGTACGACTCGCCCGGTTTGAGCGGAGGGATGCCCTTGGCGTCCAATTTCGCGCTCCCCTTATAAATGTCTACGAATTGCAAGGTGTTCGAAGGTTGCGCGGTGCGTCCCATGTTGACGACCGTGCCGCTCAACTCGTACCGATTGAGGCCTCCCTCGGAGTTCACGCTCTTGACGGCGACCGAAGCGATCGCCGGGTCAGCTCCAGCGCACGCTGTCGACGCTGAGGCCGTGATAGTCTGCGCAGACAGCAGCAGCGCGATGGTCATGATTCGAAACATATAAAACCTTCCTTTTAGATAGCGGGCTTCACTACGGTATTGCTCTGCATCGTCACCGCGCCCACTCGGGCAAGCGCCCTGCCGGCCATGACGGTGCCGGTGGCCATACTTATCGATTTGTAAACGAGCAGGTTACCGTAAAAGGAACAGCCCGTTCCTAAAGTCGCCGAGCTGCCAACCGCCCAAAAAACGTTGCGAGGACGCGCGCCGTGGGTCAAGATAACCTTGCGACCCGTCGTCATCGTAAGCGTGGATGCCATTTGGAACAGGAATACAGCGTTGGAGTTTCCACCGGCATCGAGCGTCAGATCGCCCGACGATACGGCCAGCGAAGAAGTCGACTTGTAGAGACCGGGTTTAAGCGTCCGGCCGCCGAGATTGCCGGCCACGGTAACAGGCTTGCGAACCCGGCCCATGGCGTCGTTATATGCCGTCGTCAAATCCATCTCAGCTTGATTCGCGACGGGATCGCCGGCGCGCAAATGTCCGTGGATCACTCCGGGCGGAAACCCGGTTATCGCGGTTCCGGGAAAGATTCCCACATTACCGGTGATGTTCGTATGTCCGGTGCTCGTCACGGTAGAGCCCGCGAGGATTGCGAAGTACTTAGCGCTTCGGAGAGGTACGACTGCGATTGACGTTGCCAGCTGGCTTACCGACGCTGAGCGACCCAGAGATGCAGAACTGCGTAGCGCCGGACCTGGGAGGGGCACCGACGGAGTAGAATTTCCGGCGCTGCACGCAGCCACCGAAGCAGCAAGCAGCAGGGTCAGAATAGGCTTAGATTGTTGCTTTTTCATTAGATAGATTACCTCAAATCCGAATACGGAACGGCGATTGCGAATCGATCTGACTTGCGGGCATAGAGGAGCGCATGAACGGCCGCTTTCGGAGGCGATGGCCGGTTTGAAGACCAGCATGATGCTAGCCTACACAGCTGGCAAGAAGGCCTAAATAAGCTTACAGCTAAGATCGAGACCGCGGTATAGCTAAAACCAGGGGCTATCGCGCCCAAAGTAGTTTCTTAACAATCCGCTGCATCGCGGAGCGGTTGCGTTCTATACGTCCATAAGTCCATAAGTATATGGCCGCCGCGGACACGGAGACTACGCAATCCCGCTGCGTAATGGACCCGGCTTCGATGCCAGGTCCTTTTCATGATTGGACGATCTACGGTGAGGCGTGAGAATTTAGAATCTTGAGCCGACCCTAAAGTGGCCGGCAGTGCATATGTCGGAAATCTGCTTACGGCTCAGGCGGCGGAAGGTCTTGGTACCGTATTCAAAATCCTCGCCAGCTTCAGTCGCATCGTAGCGCGCCTGTGCACCAACATTCAATGGCGGCCCTTGCTTCAAGATCTGGTTCTTGAAGTTGACACGATAGGCCAGGTCTTTCGCAAACAATACGATATCACCGCGTCCATTCGCATAGCCTCCGTAGACCGGTTCGGAGTGCTCCGAGCACTTCATCCCTTTGACAGCACCTGTAATAGCGAGGGCGGCAACCGGCAAGGGAGTTATCATGGCACTCCTTGGATCGCCAAAAAGCGGCAGAGGTTGCACGTCGACGCCGGAAAATCAAAAAAGCCGCGTAGTTTGACGTGGCTTTTTTATTGGAGACCCTGGCCCGGAGAGTTGACTCTCGTTCAGGGCCGCTCGCACTTGAAGCAAGCCTATCTGTCCCGTACTCATTATAGCATATATTTGAAGCGCTAGTGGAGTTGAGGTTTAGCGGAGATTCCCGCGCGCGCTAAGCAGTAGAACGCATGCTGCTAATCGCTCGCAAGAACCAGAGCAACAGCACCGATCCAATCAACGCGGAGCCCATACTCGGAATGTTGAACCCGGTCACGCTGGCATGACCAAAGAGCGCATAAACCGATCCGCCGACGCATGCGCCGACGATTCCCACGAGAACGGCTCCCGAGGTGCCACCCCTACTGGGCGCGATGCGACTCGCCAACATCCCAAGAATGAGGCCGAAAACAATCCACGCAATGATACCCACTTCAAAACCTTCTTTTGGTGGTGGGTTTAGCGTACAGCCGGCGACGTCCAAGCCGTATAGTGTGAACCATGATTTACGAGATAATCATGATTACTTGTGAGTCAGTGGCCGTGGTTGGCGAAGGAAGCAGCATCGTTTTGCCCGTAGATGAGTGAACATGTATGCCCTACGCGTGGCATTCGCCGCCGCGGCGGTCGCCGCAATCGCCTGCGTGGCGGCCGGAGCCTATCCGTCCACGTTGAAGTTGAAACTGTACGCTCAGAATCGCCCAGGTGAAACCGGCACGGTAACGCTCGAGCAGATCCCGGCGGTGTTAAGACCGTCGTCAAAGTGGCCGGCGGTCAAAACGGCACGCAGCCCGTTCATATCCACACAGGCACCTGTGCGAAGCTGAACCCAGTACCCACGTATACTCTGACCAATATCGTTAATGGGAGCAGTACGACGACGGTACCGGGCGTCAGCCTCGGCGACCTGCTCAAGGGCAAGTACGTCACCGACGTCCACGAGAGCAGCGCCGATATAAAGAGGTACGTGGCCTGTACCGCAATTGCGATACCTAGTTAGCTAGATTTCGGAGTAAACGCCGTGCACCAACCCCTCCGGACTGATGGGTCCCAAAATGACGTTGCATGTACCGGTGCAGCAGCTCACTCTGCCTCATCAGCCCCGCGTCGCGCGTTCATCGACCTAATAAGGGAGAGCGGCCTATGCCTGGCCGCCCTTTACCAATGAGAAGCCCTATCGCCTTCAGACGCTGATTGGACCGGCAATCTTGTGGAAGGTCGAGCTGAAAACCTCGTAATGCTTGACTTGCGGGTTTCCCTCAAGCAGGTTGGTTAGTGCCTGGATCACTTGCGGATAAGCTCTGTTACTATAGGATTCGGCGTTTTCTTTCCGATCCCACAAACTCATTCCGATCGCGTCCCTTCCGTCTGGGCTTACGAAGAATAGTTCGTCCTTAAAACCTTCCTGTTTGCGAAGCAGAGGAAGGACTTGGTCTTCAACTATCTTCGTAAGTTGGTCAACGCTGCTGGGTTTTAGACGCATGGTGACGATTCGAGAGAACATTTTACTCCTTAGATGTCTTCAGCGCCGTCGATCGGCCAATAAAAAGAAGCTGTCCCGTCTTGATACCGCTTTGAGTGCGGCAGTAACGGTGGGCAGCTATTTCGTAGGCGCCTAGAGTCGCTGTGAGAACAGTATAGCACGCTTTGCTACCAAAACGTCAGAAATGTTTGAAAGCTTCCAAGCGCATGCAGCGCAAGCAATAGCCTTCGTAATGACACCGTGCAGAGCTGACAACGCTCCGTCGATCCTTCCGGACAGAATCGAAAAGCTACGTCGGGCGACAAGAAGATTTTGATTCGGTTGCTGTGCGCAGTGGGCTGCGCATCCGCAAGGCACCTATCCTGCCGGCGTCCGACGCATCGAGCTCAAAGACCAGTGGCTCGACCCGACAAGCAGTATGCCTCCTCGCTCGCACCGGCGTAGCGAACCAGAGCCTCGCACAAACGCAAAGCATTACGTCGCAAGTGACGCCGCATATGCCAGGTCGGCGGCACGCCACTTGTTCGGCACGTCGAGTCGACGAACGTTTGCGGGGTACGTGGTTGGGTGCTTTGCGCGCCAATCCAGCGCAAGGACCGTCAAGTACTCGAAATTCTCATATACCGCGGGCCCGATGCGTTCGCGCGCAATCGCCGTGAACTCGCTGAGTGCATTCCACGCGTTTACGATGGTTTGACTGTGCATATCAAACAGGTAATTTTGGTTAACTAAGGCGGACTTCGCAAAAATCCCCATTTCTTCGTAATAACTGCCCACGGCGAGAACCTTAGCTCTCAGTACAGCGTTTTCTTCAGAAAGCGCCTCTCTATGTATGACTTGATAGCGAAAGGCCTGATCTTGCATCTTCGCGGGCAAGCCGTGGTACACAAATTGCAGCGCCGATGCATACTCCGGAGTCCGTTCTTTTTCGTAAAGGTCGCTCAGCGCAGCGATCTGGTTACTTCCACGCATATGACGCAGCTGCACGAGGGCGGCGAGAGCCGTCGCCGCGATGACGACGAAGGTGCCGAAGGTTCCAAAGGTATTCCACAGCTCGAGAGACATAGCAAAATCCTCCGCGGATGAGGTAAGGTGTGTCTCCCATATCCTTGCAGCACGAGGCAATATCCCTGCGGCGTCAATTCGTGCGAATCCTAATACGCTACTGGTCGCGCCCGGTCGCGCGGGATGTCACGTCGTAAACAGGCCCTCGCGTGCGCACCATCGCCACATGGCAGCGGCAACGACGAGGTTTAGCAGCAGTCCGAGAACCCCAATCTCAGGGCCATAAATGGTGGTATTCGAGATGCCAAGCGCGCCGAGGTGAGTTCCAAAACCAAAGAGTACGTAGGCGAGACCATTCCAAATGCCGTGGCTAATGCTTGCTACGACCAGTGAGCCAGAAAGAAGGCGCAACATTCCCCAAATCGCGCCCAGGACGGCGGCATTGAGCATGAAGGTCGGGACTTGAGAGATCGGCGGGTTAAATCCCGTCGGCAGCATGACCGACGACCGGTGCCATAGAGCGAACGCAACGCTCGTTAAGATCAGAATCACAACATTTTCTCGGCAGGCGCGTTTTAGCGAAGCCCAAAGCCAACCGCGAAAGAATCCTTCTTCGGTGAGCAGGGCAATGGGGATCGTCGTTCCCGCGACAAGGAGAAGATTGATCCAAACGCTGTGCTTGTAGTGTGCGGCGCCAGCGGGATTCAGCGCCCCGGTGAGGGCCGCGACACCTGCGATCACGCCCATCACGACCAGTGGGTACAGTACAGCGATGCCATAGTAGCGCAGCGCGCGCGATCGACCCCATGAGAATCCTAGGTCCTTTGCCGAAAATCGTTGCAGGTACCCGAAGAGTGCGAGCAGCGGAAGCAGCGGTAACGAGCTGAACGCAGACGTACCGGTTGCATCCATCGTCGATGTGATGCCAACGGCCACAAGCACGCCGACAATCGGCCACATCCCAAGATTTATTCAAGGTCGAACGCTATACAGCGCCGGAGCAGTAGAAGTTTCGCGTAACTCTGACTTGGCGCTTGGCAGTGAGGCGTCACGACCACCCCGTGCTACTCGACCCTAATATCAGAGAATATCAATGTCTTCCGAAAGCCGGTGGGCACCGCTCTCCTTGAACAGACTGCGCGCTAGCGGCACCGAAGGCCACTTCTTCGGCATGATGGAACTCAGCGCCTAACCCGGATGCGACCGTCGCTGCCGGCGGCTTGAATAGTAGGAAGAAACGTTGGACGGACTCGCCTTCGTGCGCGCGCTTATCGGCAAAGTTCCCATGCCGATGGCCGAGTTGTTTGCGCTGGAGCTTCTGCATGCCGAACGCGGCGTCATCCGCGTCGCTGCGCGGCCCTCGGTTCAACACTACAATCCCCTGGGAGTCGTGCAGGGAGGGTTTGCCAGCACTGTCCTCGATATCGCTCTCGGTCTCGTTTCCATCTCCATGTTGGACGACGACGCTACGGGTGTGGCCACAACTGATTTGTCGGTACGGTACCTCCGGCCCATTCTCGAATCCACCGGCACGATGGAAGTCGAAGCCTCTATCTTGCACGTCGGAAAGACGGTGATCGTCGCACAGGCGATGCTGATCGACGTTGACAGAAAAAACTACGCCTGCGCACAGTCCACAAGCATCATCGCACGCCAGCCTCGATGACCTTTGTATCGCTGACCTATGCTGGTCTAGTTGTCTGTAAAAAGCTTGCTGCATCAGGATTTTCGGCCTTCTACGCTGCTTTCTCCCCATTTTATTCTCCACCGACGACCGCGTTAAAGGTCGTCTCGATGGAAAAGCAACAGGAAAGAGCAGCCTAAGCAAATCCTAACGGCCGCGATCGGCGCTAATGAAGTGCGTTACGGTGGGCTGCTTTTCGAGAAGCCCGTAGATGGATTGCTGGAGCACGTGGTCGGAGTTGGTCACCCGTTCGTGCTGCCGTAGATGCTCGAGCCAGGACTCGACTAGAAACGTTTCCAAGAACCTTCCGCGCTCCGCGGTATCTTCGAATACGCCCCACCGGTAGGCACCGTCGCGCAGGCGTTCGCGTTGCAGTCGATTCATGGCGGCCAGAAAAGGTTCGCGGTCTTTTTCGCGCGCGATGCGATATTCAATCGTCACGAGCACCGGTCCGTCACTGCCCTCGACCGGATGCGATAGGATCGGGGCCGGCCACTGCGTCGAGGGCGTGAGATCGAGTCCCTCGCCGGTTTGCAGCTTCCACCGCCAGGTGAGCGGGATTGCAACAAGGACGCCGGCAGCGGCCACAAGATGCGTGATGGACAAGTTGGTCATAGCGGCGACTTGGCCCCAGACCGCGCTACCGAGGGTTAGCGATCCGAAGAGAGCCGTCATGTACATTGCCAGTCCGCGGCCTCGCACCCAATCCGGTAAAGTAACCTGCGCGGACACGTTGATCGTCGCGATCGCTGCGATCCAGGAGACGCCCGCGATGACGCTTGCCAACAAAGCCAAGGGTGCGTCGCGCGCTATTCCGAAGAGCGTTAACGCGACCGCGGTGCCGACACTTGCAACTGCGACCAGCCGATCCGGCCCCATCCTCACCTTCCAAGAAGGCATGACAAACGCACCCGCAACCGCACCTAATCCGATCGTCCCGAGGAGAAGGCCGTAGATCTCGGGGCCGCCGCTAACGCGGCTTCGCGCGACGAGCGGAAGCAGCGCCCAGTAGGCGCTGGCAAAGAAGAAGAACGCGATGGCTCGTATGAGCGTTCCTCGCAAGCCCGGACTATTGGCTGCGTAACGAAAGCCGATTCGAATCGCGCTTCCGAAAGGTTCGGCCTGTAACGCACTTTTCGTGTTTTTGGGCTCGCGCCACCATACGAGAGCTGCGATCGAGCCGAAATTGCTCACCGCGTTGACGACGAATGGCGAGGCGATCCCGAACGGACCGACCATTGCGCCGGCAACTGCCGGGCCTATGGCGCGACTAACGTTGACGCCGGCGCTGTTCGCCGTAATCGCGGCGGGAAGAGCTTTCCATGGAACGAGCTCAGGAACGACGGCTTGCCAAGCGGGGGCGGTGAAAGCACTAGCAATGGCGATGAAAAACGTGAACCCCAGCAGCGAGGCGGGGGTAACGTAGTTGAACCAAACCATCGCGGCAAATATCGCGGATAAGACGGCAGTGGTGACCTCGCCGGCGATGAGAAAACGGCGCTTGTCCACGATATCTGAAAGGGCGCCCGCGGCGAGGGCAAACATGAACAGCGGCAGGGTGTTGGCCACTTGGACGAGGGACACGACGAAGGCATCGCGAGTAAGACTCGTCATCAGCCATCCGGCGGCGGCGTTGTACATCCATCCGCCGATATTTGAAAGGACCGTAGCAGTCCAAACGATCGCGAAGATCTTGTACCGGAACGGCGCCCATGGCGAGCCTGGTCTCGGTGGCATTTGCAGCGGCCTTTCTGAGATTCGAACGCTCGTCCTGTTCGCGGGTGCACGCACCGACAATTGCGAAAAGCGCGCAATCTACGAGGCCGAAAATAGCGGCAGCATGCCGCGGGCGAGAGGATAGTGGGCGACTGACGAACTGCGAGGATCTTGCGCTTCGTCGACGCTACAGATTTTTTGCGACAAATCCGGTTTTCGGCTATCGCTCCCGCTTGGGCACCGATTTCATTGGTGGAGATGGGTAGCTCGAACCCCCGCCGCTTACATGCGAACGAAAAATCCGCCAGACTGCGTTCGCGCAAGAAAGGCCTGCGCCCAGCGCAGCCGCGTTTTCTAGTTCGCGGCGAAGCGCTCACGTAGCGATCGGCGTCAGAGCTTTGGCAGCCGTCTCGATGAGCTTCGCAACCTCATCGGGGTGGGAGACCATAGCTACGTGGCTCGACGGTACCTCGACGGTAGTCGCATTCATGCGTTTGGCGAACAAACGCTCGGCGTCGGGCGGAATCGCCTGATCCTTACTTGCGACCATGTACCAGGACCGCAATGATTTCCACGCCGGCTTACGCATCACGTCGCCTAGGGCAGATGCGGACAGAGCCTGCTGGACGGCGAACATGACCCTTGCCTTTACCGGATCTACGTCAGCCGCAAAGTGATTCACGAAATCATCTTCTGATAGCCAGCCTGAGCCCTGCGCGTCAATGAACATGTGCGCGAGCGCCGGAGTCACCGGTCCCTGCGACAGCAGCGCGCCGATCGATTCGCCCTCGTCAAGTCCCGTAGGCGTGACCAGCCACGATGGTCGGGCCGTTCTGCCGGGCCAAAACCTGCCGCAGCCGCGCAACATCGTTTGCGAGTGCGGTCATTGGAAACTGCGGCGCGATCACGTTGTAGCCGTCTGCTTGAAGGCGTTCGATGAACTGGAGCCGTCGGCCCACGCGCCGTGAACGAGGACAATGTTTGGTAGAGTGTCCATTCTAGCGGTTCCTTCCTCAGCAGCGAAGGCCGAGAACGTGCGGGGTGCGCCTCGCGTTGAACCCACGGCGTCGTGAAGCCTCTTCATCGTACTACGACAACCGAAAAGCTGCGAGTAATCCTGTGGATGCTCGCTCGTGTGGGCCAGCCAACTGCTTCTGACTTGTGTGCTAGGATAGCTACCCACACGAATGATGGCGCAATGCGCTGAAAGGGGTTGTGATGCCTACCATCAGGACGCGCGACAATACCGAAATTTACTATAAGGATTGGGGCTCCGGACAGCCCGTGGTATTTAGCCACGGCTGGCCACTGGACGCTGATGCATGGGAAGATCAGATGTTCTTTCTTGCATCGAGGGGGTATCGCTGCATTGCTCACGACCGGCGCGGAAACGGTCGATCCAGCCAACCTTGGACCGGCAACGATTTGGACACCTACGCCGACGATCTTGCTGCGCTCGTTGAAGCTCTCGACTTGCACGATGCGATCCATGTCGGGCATTCGACCGGAGGAGGTGAGGTTGCTCGCTACATTGGACGACATGGAACGAAACGTGTTGCAGCGGCAGTCCTTGTTAGCGCAATTCCCCCGCTCATGCTAAAGACGCCTGCGAATCCCGAGGGTTTACCGATGGAAGTCTTTGATCAACTGCGGGAGGGCGTGCGCAAGGATCGCTCGCAATTCTTCAAAGATCTCAGCGGGCCGTTTTACGGTGCAAACCGCCCTGGCTCGACCGTATCACAAGGGGTACGCGACGAATTCTGGCTCCAAGGCATGATCGCCGGCTTCCCTGCCTGTTACGACTGCATTAAAGTGTTCTCTGAAACGGATACGACCGAAGATTTGAAAAAATTCGACGTGCCCACGCTCATCATACACGGCGATGACGATCAGATCGTACCGATTGTGGCCGCAGCGCTCAAGTCATCAAAGATCGTTCCCAACGCACAGCTGAAGATTTACGAAGGCGCCCCACACGGATTACCGACGACTCTAAAGGATCGTCTGAATTCCGACTTGTTAGAGTTCTTCAAAACCCGAGTCCGCCCGAAGGCGTCCGTCAACTAGCCTCCCCGTGAAAGAAGATGCCCCGCAACGGCGGGGCATCTTTTTATATCGGAATCCGTCCCGCGAGAAAGCCTTCAGCACGCTGCTGAACATTGGCGAAAGAGACCGTCGGAAAATAGGGTCGAAGCGTCGGCTCCCCGTTACTTTGCAGGTGACGAACGACGTGTTCCCGGCGGCCGTATTGCTTTCAGCCGGCGCGATCACTGATGATTCTGCCCGCCATCGCGCTTTTGGTGTCGTAACGGTGGCGTTGTGTTGATACTCTGATGCTTGCGGGCGAAGTTGCAACAGATGAAGTGCAGCGGATTTGGCATGCACCGGACTATCACATAAGGCGGTAGTTCGCGACCTTCACCTTTTTCCACGTCCGCATTTTAGGCGTATCGAGGGGCTCGGCTTCAAACCGACCCACTTCGCCAAGACTTGAAGCTCGCTTGGAGGTTCACGGTGTCCCCCGTGTAGCGCCTTCCAAGAACTGCGTCAGGGCGGCCATAGTTGCCGTGGGCTGTTCCTCCATGATCCAATGGCCGGCGTTTTTGATCACCACGACGGTCACGTCCGACGCTACAAGTTTGGCTTGCACGCCCAGTGCCACACCGAGCGATTTATCCCCGCCGATCGAAAGCACCGGAATGGAGAGCTTCGTCCTTGCTAGCTCTGCAAAGTCCGTGGCGGTTTTCGAAAATGATGCGAAGTAAGCCCACCCTGCTGCCATCCGCCCCGGCCTCGAATAGGCCGCGATGTATTCCAGGCGGCTTTCCGGCGAAAGCGAGTGGTCC
This sequence comes from Vulcanimicrobiota bacterium, assembly GCA_963752765.1. Classification (GTDB taxonomy): domain Bacteria; phylum Vulcanimicrobiota; class Vulcanimicrobiia; order Vulcanimicrobiales; family Vulcanimicrobiaceae; genus JAFAHZ01. The sequence goes on along the minus strand of CAVVZD010000001.1, from coordinate 85,869 downwards.
TTATTGGCGGCGAGGTCATTCCAAAAGTATGAAAAGTATATGTTCTCACGGCCGCTAACGAGCGCCAGCGGTGTCGGTCCGTGGAACCGGAAGTGCCAGAGATCTGGGTTGTTGTAGATCGCCTCCCATCCAGCCACGCCCGGCAAGAACGCATCCATGAGTGCGAGCCGTTCGACTTCGTGCGGATACATAGTCGCATAGGCGTAGGCAACCATGAGACCTATATCGTGACCGACGACCCGAACTTTATTGTAACCGAGCGCGTGGACCGCGTCGCGAACGCGTTTCGCCGAGGTCTTCATATCCAATCCGCTCGAGGGGATTGAAGAGTTCCCTATTCCCGGCAGATCGGGGGCGATCACTGTAAAACGCGGTGCCAGCGCAATTGCGAGGGGCTTCCACATTCGCGAATCTTCCGCATAGCCGTGCAACAAAACCACCGCCGGCCCGCGGCCACCCACCGTGACGCTCACGACGGCACCGTCGACACTGACGGCATGCGTTGTAAAGCCCGGACCAAAGTCGACGGGGAAAGCGTAAGCTACCCCCCTTGATGACCCGAGCCAGCAAAGTGTGACGAGGAAGAGCTTGAGGAAGAGTTCGTGGCCACGTCTCATCTTACGCTCCTTACTGCGACGAGTGCTTCCCACCGCATTCCGCTTGATAAACAGCGACAGCCGGATTCTGGCCGCGGTAACCGGACTGGGCCACTTCGAACCCTTAAGCTACATTATTTGTTGCATTTGGGCAATTCCCGAGCGTTGGCGTAACCTCGAAAAATCCGCGATCGCCATGTAGGAGACGGGTTTGCGACTTGTGGGGATGAGGGGACTCGAACTCTGCCCCTTACATGCGGACTGATTCTTGGACAAAAGGCGGCTCCGGCAAAAAGGGCCGCAACAGAAAAAGCCCCATAACTTTCGGGTTTTCGATTTTGTTGCTTTCCGGAATTTTGCGTGATTTTCCAGGCTTTTCCGAGGTGAATGGTCGTCAAAGTCTCGCGCGGCCGTCACTGTGTGTCTTGCTCGCCACTGCTACACCGAAAAGGGCGGCGAACTCGGTTACCAAGTGTTACCAAATCGCCCTAGCCACCGCCGTCTCTCTACGCAACAAGTGAGGCGCTCGAAGGCACGACGGCGATACTGCGTCGAGCGACCGTAGCGGGATCAACTTCGACCGTTGAGCACGCTTGCGCGAGCCAGTGATCGTCACGCTTACAATTATTTTCCACGAAAACGGTTGTCGATCTCGATCAGGCGGTTTAGTTGTACGTTCGCTCCCATGTAAGCAACTCGCGCTGACTCGTACTCGGCTGAATCTGCATCGCGGACGGCAAACCAAGCCTCCCACGCGTTCTCTTGTACTTCGCCCGCATCCAGGATAGCATCGAGCACCTCCTGTCGTGATTTAAACTCAGTGTCACGATCTCTCATGTCTAGCCTTTGCTCCATTGGAGCGCCTTAGGTTTCGATGATAGTGAAGCGCTCCTCTCGCTGCTTTATGGGAGCCGCCCCGCAAAAAACGCATGTCATTTCGCTCCGTGTCCGTGTTCCTTCGCGTGGTGTCTTGCAGCTTCGTGGTGATGATGCTCCGCGTAAAGATGGTGGCGGTGTGCCACGTGAGCATGGTGAGCGGCTTTCTCGTGATCGCCGGCTTCGTGATGCTTCGCGGCCTCCTCGTGATGGCGCGCGGAATGCTGGCTGTGTTCGGCCGCGTTCTTGTGGTGCTCCGCCGCGGTTTTATGATCGGGCATTGCCTTCCTCCGTCGTGCGCGTGCTAGGACCGTGGAATCATTGCATCATTTCCAAGTCGCTCCTCTTCAAATTTAAGCCGGCATTAAGGGCCGCGCGATCACGGCACTTGTGCTTTAGATCCCGAGGCAAAGGCGATCTCGAATCGCACGAGAGTCGCGTTGCAAGTGGCCAAAGTGCGCGGCGTTACGCTCGGATCGCACACTCTGCAGTACCGACGTTGACGGAACGCAGTTACTCGGCGTCGTAGTGTGGTCATCTGGGGATATGGGCTAGATGCCATGACGGACGTGAAATCGATGCGTACTGACGTTCCAACCGTCGCAGGCATCGCGTGTGTTTGCGTGCTGCTGCAGGTCGGTGCGCACGAAGTCTTCGGCCACGGCTTGACGGCGCTGGCGCTGGGCGCGCACGTATACTACGTCACGAACATTTCGTGCGAGACGAGCTGCACGTTGGTGCTCTTTGGCGCGCTTCGGGCGCCGCAGAACAGTACGGATCTATCGGATTAGGTACGCCAGCTCCGCAGAATCAGTTCGCAGGAATTAATTCAACCGCGTTCCAACAAGACGCCGAAGAGTTTTCCTTGCCCTACTGCCAGATCTGGGTGCCGGGGCCCTACCAGATCTAGCCCGTGCGCAATACTTGGCAGGGCCTTGTGCGATCGAGCGCCGCCGGAGACTCGAGTTCTCCGAAGTCGGGGGCCATGCCCTTATTTAGGTTTCTTTTCAAGCAAGAACGAGATCTTTGCGTTGATGCGATACTTGGTGATTTCGTCTTTCGAGACCGCCGCCTCGAAGTTCTGAATGTAAATCGACTTAATATCCTTAAGCGTCTCGGCCGCACGCTTGACGGCATTTTGAGCGGCGTCCTCCCAACTCTTATTCGACTCCGCGAGTACTTCGACGACTTTGAGCATATCAGACATTTGGGTTGTTCCTTTCAGGCGCCGTACTGTGATTTCGGCGATTCTATCTGGGCTTGAACCTGCGTTTGACCGACGCGCGGAATGAACGTTAAATGTGAGCGCTAAACGCCGCTTATCGCCGATGCCTTGCGTGTCACCGTGAGTACGTCCTCATTAGGTACAAGCGGACGATTCAGCGGTGACCTTGGGTTCCGGTGGGATCAGGGTCTCGTGCAGTAGAACGGATTTCCAGCTTCCATTGTTCCAAACAAGTATGTCTGTTTGGCGCTCTTGGGCAGCGAAGCACTTGCGAACGACCTTTCCGTTTTCCTTCGCAAAGAAAGGCCCTACAGCGTCCAGGCGCGTCGTTACGAGAGCCGTATCTCCGTACAGCCTAACGCGCGGTTCCGAAAGGCTCATGGTTCTCCGCGGACCGGATTGTCGAATAAATTCGACAAAACCGGCTTTGGAGGCTATGTCACCAAAGCCACTGACGACGACCCAGTCGTCAGCCAGCAGGGCTGCTAACGCGTTGGCATCGCCTGTTAATATTGCTTGATTGATTGTCTCCTCTGTGCTCAAGGCACCCTGGACCGTCGGCCCTGAAACCGCGCCGGTGTCGTCGATCGCCACAATTGGTTTCGGCGTGTTGATCTGCGCCTGAACCTGTGTCTGGGTAACTAGAGCAATGACCGCAGATGTCAGCACCAAAACAGCGCCAGCCATCCAAGCATTACGTCTCACGTTGTTCCCCCTAGCTATTTGATGGTTTGTGCGGGTTCCAAGTGAGTTTTCGGTCGTAGCGATTTTCCCGTACGCCCGTGTCCTCTCGGAGGGCACCCGGGATGAGTGCATTTAGCATCCATCCGGTGTATCCGGAATATATACTCCTCGACTTCTAGTGCGGCGCGGGCGATCCGTCGGACCAGTGGGACACCGGAATAGCGATCGTCAACGGCTCGTACGGGCGAAACCCGGCCGATGGAGGAGGCCCGAGGATCGGCGACCCCTTGAAGCCCGCGCCCCACGTGGCCAGTTGGTCGTACGCGATGAACGGCATGACATGCGGACGCCACGGTCCGTCGGCGCCGAGCAGGTAGCCTTCTTTCGATAGCATGAGCGCAATCGAGCCGGGAGCGGGATCGGTGAATTGGTGGTCGGCATACGCGGCTTTCGCTTTCGTCGCAATCTCTTCACGAGTATCGCCGGCGATCGCCCACTTCGTCCGTGCAAGGTACTGCGGGAGTACACTTCGCACGGCCGGCGGATTGAGGCATCCTGGCCCGAGACCCCGCCAGTTCCAGAATTCGGGATCATCGAAACCCGCCGTCCACGAGCGTCCGACAAGGCAGACCCAGCCGTTGGTGCCGTTGACCCCGACGACGTAGCCTTGCTTCGTGAGGACGAGCACTTCGGCATGAGCGGAGATCGATGACGGCCCTGCCGTGCGAGCCAAGGCGATTTCGGCGGCAGCGCTCGGCATCAAATACTTCGCGATCGGCGCCATCCTGGGATACGGGTCGGCCTGCGACGCTTGGCCATACGCAGCGGCGCACGACGCAAGCAACGAGGCAAGAGCAAGAGACGCGACGTTCTTCATGGGGGCCTCCTAAAGCAGTCTAGATTACTATGGCCTCGAATGCGACGTAAAGCGCGCCGCCGAATCGACCTAACGCGCGGTCGCAGGACGCTGTGACAAGCCAGACGGAACCGGCCGCCCGCAGCATTGGTCTAAAGCTAAACCACCCAGATTAGGCGGCTTCAAAAGCGCACTCGATTCCTGGGCCATCTAAGGAAGCTCGGATCTTCGCTTATCTTAGCGCCTGCTACGCAATTGCATGGGGTAGCAATGCTAAAGTACCCTTGTAGTACGGGGTAGATCGGCCTTTGCACCTTTAAGGGCGAAATCCTCAAACTACATTGTTCGCTACATTTGCGCATTTCGCGAACCCTGGCGTTGTCTTTAAAAGTGCTCAAAAGCCTTATGCGGTGCGGGTTTGCGCGTGGTGGAGATGAGGGGACTCGAACCCCCGGCCCCTTACATGCGAAGTAAAAATCGCTCGAAATCTCGGTCTCGCACGAAACGCGAGAAATGATCGATTCTCTTGCAAAGCCGGGCATTCTTCGGCGTCTTTTGCGTCCGCTAGCGTTCGCGTTTTCCGCTAGTTTCCGAGCTAATTGTCGAACGATTGTCGTAAGGATTCGATCGTGTCAAAGGCTACGGAAGAGCTCGCGTACGCCGACCACCTTGCGGGGGCCGGCCCCTTTGGCGGCGCCAAAGGGAAGTCGACGGGGTGGCCACACAGGGCTAGGCAGTCAGCGCGACGAGTGAGGTAACGCTTTCGTCCTTTGTAGTTTTACGGGTCCGAGCGCCAACGATTGGCCGGCGAGGTGTTCATCCTCGGCCACGAGCCACGCGCTGCCGAAGGTCGTAGCATCGACGGCCAGAACGCAATTCTGTGCGCATACCAAAAGTATTCCGTCATCGGCGAATGTAATTCCGCGCGGTTTTTGCATGCGGCCGAACGCCGGAGTATCCTCTGCCGACCACGTACCACCGAGCGCGCCGCTTTCTAGATCGTAGCGACGCAACGACACCACGGCGTTGTCGGCTCCGAAAGGAAATTCACTAGTCACGTAAAGATAATCGTCGTGCAGCGCAAGGTCGAGCGGGTCCAAGAGGGGATCGTCGACGAAGGCGGCATTTTACAATCCTTCCGTTGCGATCGTAAAGACATAAGCCTCTGCGCCCGCCCCCGAGCACAGGATGCGTGCCGCTCGCAACGACGAAACCACCGTCGTCGAGAACTGCGAAGCCGCGCGGAAACGAAATCCCGTCAAGCGTGACGGCTCGCCCACAGTAACGCCGCGCCGCCAAATCGACCTGCTCTATAGAACGTTGTGAACGCGAGCCGACGTAGTACATGCCGTCGGGCGCAAACGCGCCTCCTCCGGGATCGAGCCCCGCGGGAAGGTCGATTCTCGCAAGGGCGGCTCCGTCAAAGCTAATCAGCCAGATGCCTGCAGACGGCTCGTTAACGACGAAATATGCGTCCTCCGCACGCCGCCGGACACCACGGGGATCCCTGATCCTGGGTGGTCCAAAAGCCGCCCAACCGACAGATCCCTCAAAAGAGCGCAGCGTGCCGTAGCCGATACCAGATGCACTAGAAACGACTAACGAAGCGCGCATTTATTCCTCATCGACGAAGAAGCGGGAGCTTGCGGTGCAGACAACACAGAGCAGCGTCACAAGGATTATGGCGACGACGAGCGCTTTCTACAAGTCGTTGCCGGCATCTCGAGCGTAGACTTCTTCGCGACCGGTGGCGGCGAGGCAGGACGCGCAGCGTCATCGCGACGGCAAAAACACCGTCCGTGAGGGATTCAATTCGCCCCGGATGTTCGTGCCGTGCGGTGAGGCGCTCGCGTCGTTGCGACGAGCCATTACGCTTTCATTCGTGCGACGTCAAAGGCGGAGATGCCCTCGAGCGCGAGGCCGTAGCCCACGCTTTCATCGACGATGCGGCGCAGCTTTTGGGTGAGGGCGACCCGAGCATAGCTGGTCGTGAGCGGCGGAAGCTTCGCAAGTTGCTCCGCGATCTCGCGAGCGCGGTCCATGAGCTTGTCGCGTGGAACGATCTCGCTAACGACGCCAAGCGTCTTGGCCTCGTCGACACCGATGATCTGCTGGGTGAGCAGGAACGTGCGGCCACGAATCGGGCCGATGACCTCCTGCCACAGCGAATGGACGCCGTCGCCCGGCACGATGCCGAAATTTAAATGCGGCTTATCTTGGAATATGGTGTCAGGCGTTGCAAGAACGACGTCGGCGAGCAACGCATATTCCGAATGAACGGTCGTAGGTCCGTTGAGCGCGGCAATCAGCGGTGCCGAGATGTCGAGGATATTGGAGAGCACCTTCTTTCCTTCGCGATAGATCTTGTCGAAGCCGCGAGGCGTAAAGAAGTCGAAGCCTTCCGGGTCAATGTTGTCGATGAAGGCTCGACCGGCGCCGGTGAGGATAACGACGCGATTGTCGGCATCTTCACCGATTTTGTGGAAGAGTTCGACGAACTCCGTGTGCGTATACCCGTTAAAGACGAGCGTATCGCCATTCGTGTGTAAGACGACCTCGAGTACGCCGGTCGACGAGCGTGTGAGCTTTGCGTGAGGAAACGAATCCTTATACGTGTCAAAAGGAGCCAAGCTTGCCCTCCGTTCCGATGCTTATGATGTTGACTGTCGCAAGAGCTGGTTGAGCACGCTGAGGGTTTCGCTGGGGTCGGGACGATACCGGTAATCGGGGGCGGTCTTCACGTCGACGATCGTTCCGTCGAGCGCGATGACGAAGCGAGCCGGAATCGGCAGCTGTCACGTACCGCTCGCGTTGACGAGCGAGAGGTCGTTTGAAAACACGTTCTTGTACAGTTCCGACGAGTACTCGGGCAGCGTGTACGCCAGCCCGAAGGCGGTTGCGACCGAGAGATCTTCGTCGACGAGGCCGGGAACGGCATCGGGTGATCGTCGCTTGCCAGTGGCCAGCTCATAAGCCGCGCCCAAGATTGCTTTCGGCGGGTAACGGCGTTTGTTACAGACCAGCTTATAAGTCGTGGTCGGAGCGAAACCATACCTAGGAATAAATGCTCCGGAACCGCCTCGATCGTACTCCTGTATCGCGTGCAACACGTCATTACGGGTCACGCGACCATGTAATTCAATCCTCTCGCTAATGAAACGCTAGTCTACATTAGGGACTAAAGGGTCGTAAACCAAGAAAAAGTTGGCATTCTTAGGTCCAAGCTTACGCCGATGCGCAAGGTCATGGACCGCACTTCCCGATTCCAACGAGGCGGTAGGCGGAGTGCTCCTCGGCGATAAGGCTAACCGCTGAGCACGGCAGACTTAAGTTACGACGCGTCAATGCAATTTGTCGGACGATCGCCGTAGCCCCGCGTAGAACTGGCTTGCTGCGAAAAGAAAAATCCTAGAGATCAGTTTTTCTTAGTGGAGATGAGGGAGATCCGACCCTTCTGACCCCTTACACGTATTGTAAATGCCGCCGATTGCCCCTCGATCTCGGCAAAACGAAGATGCCAAAACCCCTACAGAATAAGGCGTTTCCTATAGTGCAGATGGGGGGGACTCGAACCCCCGGCCCCTTGCATGCGAAGCAATGAGATCGATTGGAAAAGCGCTTGCTCCGTCAGGGTTTCCGGGCCGTTAAGCAACTTTCTCCCCATTGTTCTCCCCACAGAGGTGCCCGATCGGCCTCTCATTCCCGATCGGCCTCTCATTAATGAGAGGTGTTCGACTATTGTATTCCACGACGGCGATTGCTGCATCATAAATGCGTATCGCTTTCCGATGCTCTCTTTGGAAACAATAGCATTAGCGCACCTAGTTTACTGGAGCGAACCGGTTCGAAATAAGATACTTCGCACAATCATCGCTGCCTCTAAAGGATCGGGCGGGACCTAGAATCGGGAGGGGTGGCACGTCCTGGCGCGACCGTTGAGGACTTCGCGGCAGGTCGACGAATGGGAGCCCATCCGGGCTAAAGACAAAAAGGAGCTATACGCACAATGAAGACTCGTTTTACTTGCGTTCTCGCGGTACTGTTCGCGCTCGCCGTCGCGAGCGCGTCGGCCGCACCGGCGATCGAGTCCACACCCGCACCAATGCCGAAGAAGCCCGACTTTACGTCGTTCGCATTCTTCGTCGGAAACTGGTCGTGCACGTCGAAACAGGCCAATCGCCCGGGGCCAGCGACCTCCACCGCAACCTGGGGCATGGACGATACCGGCTACTGGATGACGGGCACGGCCGACAACCCGCCCGTCAAATGGTTCCCGTACGAAACGAAGGGCCAGATGCGCATTACCTACGACTCGGACGCAAAGCTCTGGATCTACGAATACAACGACGACCTCGGCGGCTACGGCCTCTTCACCACGCCCGGCTGGAAAGGCGATGCGGCAGTCTGGACCGCACGTTCGTTCTTTCCGACCAAAGACCAAAGCGCCACCAGCAACTACACGATGAAGAAGATTAGCGACACCAAGTACACCGGATCGTACAGTTACACGAACGGAAAAGGAACGGTCATCGGCGGCCGAGACAGCTGCACGAAAACCTAGGCGCTTATTGTACTTGTGGCTGGGCTCGCGAGTGCTTTTGACCTGGCGCATTTTGCGTGCTGCCAATCTAACTAGAGATGGAAACTTGGTAACGCGGGGCCTACATCGCTAAGAATGAATAGGCGGCGACCTTTTCGGGCCGCCGTCCTAGCTTCTGGTGGAGATGGCGGGACTCGAACCCCCGACTTCTTACGTATTGTGCAAGTAGTCAGATTGACCCGTAACTTCGGCCGCTGGAACGCGACAATCCAAGGCTGACTTTCGTAAGCGCGCCCTCCTTCGTCTTGCACGAAACAAAAAACGCCGAAATCCCTCAAGGAATCGGGCGTTTTTCGATGGTGGAGATGGGGGGACTCGAACCCCCGGGCCCCTACATGCGAAGTAAACGCCGCTCGAAACGCAGAGTGTGTACGAAACGCAAGAAATAGCCCATTTTTCCTGCTACATGAGCCTTTTCGAAATGAATTTCCCTTCCGCTAGCGTTCACGTTTTCCGCTAGCTTCCGCGCGGATTGTCGTAAGATTGTCGTAAGCCTACCGGCCGGCTCGGGTGCGCAAGGGCACGTCGACACACGCATGGTCTCACCGCGACGGTCACCGTATTCGAAAGCGTGCGCCGACAAGCCGAAGCCGGCGACGTACGATGTGCGCCCCAACGAAGTTTCCCCCGACGAACTCAACTCTCAGCTCTCGTCACTAAGCGGCATCGATCGAACCTACGCGCCGGAATCCGAGCACACGCATTTCGAGGGCTCGGACCGGGCCAACGGCGCACGCATGGCGCAGATCATTCGCCGGTCGCTGCAACGCGAGGTTCCATAGCGTACTGGCTTACGCGCGTGAGTGGCTACGGAGGCGATGGACCACCGCGTCGAGGCTTAGTGCACGGCCGCTTGGGAGCACGAGCAGCATCAGGCACGAAATGAATAGCAGTAATTCTAGCGATTCCACGCCAAGCAAGAATTGATACTTGCCCGTCGCGAGATAGTAGGTGAACGAAAGAAACATGCCGCCGACCGCCCCGGCGCGTGTGAGAAGTCCAAGGAGCAACGAGATGCCAACTAATGTCTCGCCGACGGCTACCAAAAGAGCAAATGTCTTCTCGTGCGGCAGAACGATGCCGACAATGAAATCGTGCATAGGGCCCTGTATATGACCGGACGCGTACTTTGCCGCCTCGTAAAAGTCACCGCGAGGAGCAACCCATTCCGAGTTAAGCTTTGAAGTCCCGTATGCAAGCCACAAAAGACCAATGTATATTCGAAAGGCCGCGATCCAGCGCACAATTTGATTTTCCACATGCTACGCCAAAACCCGGCGCTGCATAGCCATATCAATTATTATCAAGCGCTAAGCAAAACAGGAAGCCGAGCCTGAGATTCGTAGAGGGACAAGTGGAACGGTAAAGATGCGCAACATCGTTGTCGTCGACTTGATCTTCGGGCTTAGCATTCCGGCGTTGGCATTTGGGCAATCCCCAAACCCGGTTGTGAACGACACGTGGCCGCGATATTCTCCCGACGGGAGCGCGATCGCCTTTAGTTCCACCCGCACCGGAACGCGGCAGATATACGTCATGGGCTCGGATGGTTCAAATGTGCGTAGAACTGTTTTCGACCCAGCCGTGTCGGGACAGTACTTGGGCGTCAGTTGGTTTCCGAACGGAAGCCTCTTGTTCTCTACCTACGAAAAGGCGGCTTTAACCGGCGCCGATAATGGTTTGGCGGCAATTCGGTTTCTTACCTCGACGGTTAGCGGCACGAAGCCGACGATTCTCTACCAGGGGATCAACGTGGACCGGCCGGCTGCATCGCCTTCGGGCAACACGCTCGTCTTCGAGGCAGAGCACGGCGCGTATCAAAGTAACCCAAGCATCGACATCGAGACGCTCGAGCTCAAGTCGCTAACGGTGCGCGTGCTTACTGATGGGCACGGGCAGTACATACAGGCGGCGTGGTCGCCCGACGGCTCGAAGGTCGCCTTTGCCTGCAAGAGCGACGGCGAGCGCGATCTGCGAATTTGCGTCATGGATCTGCGGAATCGCCGCAGTCACGCCATTTCACACGGTCCGGGATCGCATCAATGGCCCGCTTGGGCGCCCGATTCCAAGCGTCTCGCCTTTTTTATCGAGCAAAACGCGAGTGGCAAGCTCGACTGCAATATTGCCGTGATCAACATCGATGGAAGCGGACAACGGCTTCTGACGCGTCATTCGAGCGCCGGCCGCGATGAAACGCCATCCTGGGCTCCGGATGGAAAGCATATCGCATTTCAAACCGATCGGTTGGGGGCGGGCCTACGGATTGCGGTCATGGATGCCGACGGTAAGAACGTGCGAATGCTCACAAGGTAAGAGGAAGACCGTCTGAAAGCGACCCCGCGAGCTAGTGCCGCGGCATCGGTCGCCGCGTGGTGCTTAAAACGCGGCTATGCTCTTCGGCGTTCCCCAGCCGGTCGGGCCGTTGTAGCCCTGGCCCGCGTTGCAAAGGTAGGCCTGGCGGCTCAGCTCGTCAAAGGGCGGAGCAACCTCCAGCAGCGTAACGCGTCCAAAACACACCGCGCTTTGGGAGGGGCCTTATGTCTTTGGAGCTTGTCAACGCTCTTGTAACCTTCGGCACGTTTTTAGTTATCGCCGCAACAGCGATCGCCGCGATCATACAACTCCGTCACGCTCGCAGCAGCAACCGCATCGCTGCCCTCAACGAGCTGCGCGAGACGATGGAAACGGCAGATTTTATCGCTGCCGAAGCGTTTGTAATGATCGATCTGTCGTCAAAGCTGCAAGATCCGGCGTTCCGGTATCAACTGCTGCCACGCGTGAAGAAGACCGACGAAACCCGGGCACTCCGCTCAAAGATGAGTAAAGTCGGGAATTTCTTCGAAGGTATGGGGATGCTCGTCAAGGCGGGGCTCATTGACAAGAGCCTCGTCGTTGAAATGTGGTCCGATGTCATAATTGGGGCTTGGGGCGAGCTCGCGCCGGTGACGGCGATAGGTCGGCGCACAGCAGGCGATGCGCTCTTGGAGAATTTCGAATATTTAACCGTGTTATCGCAAGATTGGATGGCCGCGCATCCCAAGGGTACGTATCCTGCTGACACGCGGCGCATTGGACTCAAAGACGAGTGGCTCGACGCCGACAAGCAGTATGCCGCCTCACTCGCGCCCGCATAAGGATTTAACATCAAAGGAGAGATGTGTGATGAAGCGTTCTGCTCTCGCCTGCCTCGTAGGACTCCTCACGTGGATTGTCGTCGTCACGGTGATCAACCGCGTGCTTCGCCTGGGCCTGCCGAACTACACCACTGCCGAGCAGACACTCCAGTTCACGCTGGGCATGAAGTGGGCACGCCTTTTGATGGCTATCGTGACCTCGCTGGTGGCTGGTGCCGTAACACGTTGGATATCCCCATCGAGCCGCTGGGCGCCGTTGATCGTTGGCAGCGTGGTGCTTGCAATGTTCGTGCCTTTGCACATCGCCATTTGGAGCAAATTTCCCGTGTGGTATCACCTGACATTTCTCCTGACGATTATTCCAGCGGTGCTCGTGGGTGCGCTGCTGCCGCCGCGCCGGAACAAGGACCTTAACGACGTTTACTTCAGACCGAGATAAAGTTTCATCGCCGAGTATCAAAAATCGAGCCAGTAATATCCCTTCCCAATCGCCTCGGCATCGACTCGGAATAGCCGCTAAGACCGCTCAAACGAAGCACTTGCCCCCACGGTGGCCGTGTTCGCTTGCGCAATCGCGGGGCTGGTCCCAGCCCGCGGCGAGGAGCGCACGCGGATGAGTTGGGCGATGGCGTCGCTGGGCTTGTGGAACCTCGTATATGTATGGCGGAACGTTGCCGTCGTCGTGTCACCTGCGATCGCCACGAATGCGATCGTCATGAAAGTCGCGCCTGACGTTGCGAACTTCGTGTTTCCGCTGGGATTGACGTACGCGGTGCTCAATCGCCGGCTGTTGGACATCGGGTATGCGCTGAACCGCGCAACGATCTTTACCATCGTCTCCGTGATCATCGTGGGCGCGTTCATGCTCGCGGAGTGGCTCATGGGGAGCTGGCTCGCCACGCAAAGCCACGTCACTAATATCGTCGTCAGCGCGCTGCTGGTGGTCACCTTAGGATTTTCAACCCGCGCGATTCATCTGCGGGTCGATCGCCTCGTGGACAGAGTCTTCTTCCGCAAGCGCCACGAGGATGAGCTAGCAATTCGCGAATTCGCTCGCGAGGCCGCCTTCGTTAGCGACTCCGATTTGTTGCTAACAAGTGCGAGCGCCACGCTTGAGAAGCACGCCGATGCGGAACACGTATCTTTCTTCCTCGATGACGGTCGAGGACGATACGGTAGCGCAGGCTCCGACGATCCGGCAATCCTCGCTCTGCAGGCGCGCCACAAGCCGGTCGACCTGCACGGAGTGGACAGTATTTTCTGCGGCGAGTTTGCCTACCCAATGGCGATCGGAGGAAGGCTCGTCGGCGTGCTCGTTCTGGGACCGAAGCGGTCCGGCGAGCCGTACGCGCCCGATGAATCCGATGCAATCGCGGGACTCGCCACAGCCTTCGGAGGCGCACTGGCGTTGCAGGCGCCTCTGGAGCATCGATTGCAAGCGACCTGAGCAATGGAATCGGTCACGATCGACGGTTCACAAATGGCAAATGGGCGCGAGTTCGGGGAACAACCCCTTCTGCGTGCGCGATAGCTGGATGTCTCAAGACGGTAGAACCACCAAAACACGCTGTACGAAGTTGATCCTATGGGATCGTTCAAAGAGTCGTCCGCTGACACAAACCTGAACTGGGAAGTCTTCGTGACGGCGGGCATACCGATCGTGACACCAGGCGTGCACGGCACAGTATTTCCGGCGATGGCGGCGACGCTCATCTACGGGAGCGGGGGCGCGGTGCTCGTGGACGCCTTCATGACAGCCGAGCAGGCCAACGCGCCATTGTCGCTTCGCATAAGCGATCCGAAAAAACGGTGACAAGTCAAGACTCTACGACGAGATCGTGAGCCTCTATCCAAACCGCGTTAACCCCGGCTGGGCGCTTTGGAGTTCGGCGCGGGCGGTTACGTCGTAGAACCATCGTCGTAAGACTGTCGTAGGAGTGGCTGATCCGTTCCGGAATCGGCACTTCCGGAAGCCTTGTCGTATAAGGCTTTTCCGATGCTGCCGGGCCAGGGGTTCGGAACGCTGACCCCTTACATGAATTGTAAGTGGTCACGATTTCAGCCCGCGGCGCCGAGGTCAAAACGCAAAACGCCTTGTAAAATAAGCGTTTCCGATGGTGGAGATGGGGGGACTCGAACCCCCGGGCCCCTTACATGCGAAGTAAACGCCGCTCGAAAACTAGACTGCGTACGAAACCTCAGAAATAGCCGATTTTCCTTGCTGCGCCAGCCTTTTCGAGGCCGATTTTTCGTTCGCCAGCGTCCGCGCTTTCCGCCGGTTTCCGCGCGAATTGTCGTAAGATTGTCGTAAGCCTACCGTCCGACGAGACACAGGCATTTCGTGCTGCGACGGCGAGGCGGAGTTCGCACGCTTCCGCGAACCCGGCTATGCCAAGATTACGTTCACGCGCTCGTCGATCCGCTCGATCCGAACTCCTCGATAGCCCAAACCGAAACGCGCGTCCAGGTGACCGATGCGGTCAGCCGCGCGCGATTCCGGCGGTACTGGTCGTTTCTGTCGCCCGGAATGGAACTGATCCGAATCGTTCTCTTACAGCAGCTCGAGGCCGAAGCCGAGGCGAGGTACGAACGGCTAGCCGTCTAGTACGCGCCAGCCGTACTCCAAGAGCGGCTTCGCCTTTTTGACGAGATCGACGCTGCGCTTGACCAGCCGCTTGTCCGAGACATCCGCTTCGGAAAGTTTCTCGCTCACGGTAAAGCTCGGATATCGGAAATAGTCGGTGATCGGGCTTTCCGCGAACGCCTCGAATCCGCGCGGCATTCGCTTGAGCGCGTCGTCTTGTTCTCCGATGCGCACGCCTTTGCGGTCCAGCGCACGCAGCACGCTTTGGAACCGCTTTGGATCCGAGGCCATCGCCTCACGCCAGCGCTGGAGTAACGGCTTGTCGAGCTGATAGAATGCCACCGCCATGAACGATTCCTTGGGCTCGATGTGGATGTACAAGCCGCCAGGTGCTCCACGAATTCCCTTGTACGGTAGATAAGTCCCGAGATTGGTCTTATACGGGCTCTTGTCGCGGGAAAAACGGATGTCGCGGTAGATTCGGAAATGCGCGTGTCTTGGATCGGCGGCAATCGGAATTTTGGCTTTGCGCAACGCGTTGGTAACGTCGATGCTCAGGGCCTGAAGCGGCGCCAGCAGCTCGCTCTCGTAGGTTCCCTTTCGCGGCTGAAACCACGCGCGCTCGTTGTTCTTCTTTAGATCGCGCAGAAACCGCAGCGCCTTCGGCGAGAATCCCGAGAACGTTTCGGCCTTGGTCGTCGGCATCGTTGGCTCCTTACGCTAGCGTTTCAATGCGGCCCAGCCGAGGCCGGGGGCGTGGGCGTCGAAGCGCACCATGCGCACCCACATCAGCGTCATGTGCTCGAGATGCAGCGCTTGCGCCGCGCCGCCAACGTCGAGTGGCTCGAATCCCAGCTGTTCGATCAGCGTCGCGACCGCTTTCTTGGCTATCGGGTGCCGCTCGGCGCGGGCGGCGTCGATCTCAAGAACAGATAAACCGCGTGCAGCTCGTCGTCGGACATCTGCCCGACTTCCGGCCAGGGCATTTGTTTGGCGAGTGGCGTGCCGTCTGGTCGCCGTCCGGTCCGAAGCGTGCGCGTGAACTGTTTGAACGTCCAGTGGCCGAGATCGCCCGAGGGTGTGAGATTCGGCGCAATGGCACCGTTGGGCATGTGGCCGCCGGAAAGGTGCGCGCCGTGGCAATCCATGCATCCGCCCACGCGCGCGAGATAGCGGCCGTACGCTACACTTACCGCAGGCGACACGTTCGATGGTGTGGGAGCATCTTTGCGAATATCGTCCGCGTCAGGCTGGAATATGCCCAACGCAACTCCAGCCACGGCTAACGGGCCGAGGCGGGGAGAAGAAACCGTATTCGATACGGGCGGCAGGCTGCGAAGGTATGCGACGGTATCTGCCAGATCGCCATGGCTGAGTTCCGCGAAATCGCGCGAGGGCATGACGATCAGCGGGCGGCCGTCTGGGGCGCTGCCGAAGCGGAGCGCGCGCACCCAATCCGCGTCACTGAATTGCCTGGCACCGCCGGGGCGACGCGTCAGGTTCGCGCTATAGATTGTCCCGAGAGCGAAGTTTTGGAGAAGGAGCGCCCCGCCGCCATTCGCTGCGTGGCACGTCGTGCATCTCATGATGACGGTGACAAGGTGGGCGCCACGCTTGGGGTCGCCCTGCGCGAGCTGCTCCGCGAGCGCACCTTGCGGGACGGTCACACTCCGCGAAAGCTTGTACTGGCCCAGCGCGTAAACCACAGCCACAGCGGCAACGACTAACACCACGATCGCTATGAGCACGCGCAGCGCCCATTTGAGCATGTAAGCGCGTTCGCGAGATCGAGGGCCGGGTCCCTCGCCAAACTCATAGACTACGCTTGGGCGCTACACGACCATGGCTCAACGCATTTTGGCTCTAGGCCAAGCACAAACCTCACTATACAAGAGCGTATTCAGTGTGGCTTCGTTTCATGTGTGCGACATTCGCTTCACGTCCTCGTGCAATTCGTCCAGTTTGCTAAGAACGAGTTCGCCAGGGCGGTCTCGCTTCACGTCTTCACGCAACTCGGCCAGCTCGCGGAGCACGAGTTCGTTGGATTGGTCCCGTTGTGTCGAAAGGACGTCGAGCGCCGTACCGACTCCGTGCGCGAGTGCAAGCAGCGCCTCCGATTCATCGGGTGCGTAGGCTTCGCCGTTGCGCTTTGCCGCACAGACGAGCACGCCCACGAGCGTGCCGCGCGAGACCATCGGAAAGGCGAACTCGCCGCGCAGCACCGAATCCTCAAGCGACCCGAGGTCGACCGGCTTATGCCAAGCACACCACGCTTTGGGGAGGGGCCTTATGTCTTTGGAGCTTGTCAATACGCTTGCCACCTTCGGCACGTTCTTTGTCATCGCTGGAACGGCGATTGCCGCTATCATCCAACTCCGCCACGCTCGCAGCAGCAACCAGATCGAAGCACTTGCCGAGCTTCGCGAGGGGACCGAAAATCCCGAGATGCGCTCCGCGGAACGATTTGTTCGTCACGACTTGAGTGAGAAGCTGAAAGACCCCGCCTTTCGTTATCAGTTGGCTAATCAAGCTGCCATGACCGCTGTAACGCAGTCGTCTTGGGGCGACATCCGGCGCGTCGCCAATTTCTTCGAGAACATGGGTGCGCTCGTCAAGAATGGGTTGGCAGATAAAGACCTCGTGCTCGAAATTTTCTGTGACCGCGTTAGCTACAATTGGGAAATGCTTACCCCGGTCGTTGCGATAGTTCGTCAATCAGTGGGGAAAATCGCCATCTGGGAAAACTTCGAGTACGTAGCCGTCTTGTCGCAAGATTGGGAAGTCGCGAACTCCAATGGTACATATCCTGCCGGCGTACGTCGCGTCGGCCTGAAATACCCGTGGCTCGAAGCCGACAAGCAGTACGCCGCCTCGCTCGCGCCGGCGTAGTTCCGGGCCAGCGCAGGAGCCGCAGAACCGCCGTGAAAGTCTGACATCGCCGGAGCTCAACAACGATGCTTGGTGACCAGAATTCCTCCACTGTAAATCTTCGCGACCGCAGGTCAGGTCTCGATCGGCGCAGCGCACGGCTCGATCGTCGCGCCTCTCATCGATACGGCGGCATCTGCAAACGCGATCGTCGCTCGTCACAACGCCGAGACCCGGCTCAATCCGGCTGAATCTAGGGACAACCCACCGCGCACTTTAACCCCTTTGCAAATGCACCGCGCTTTGGGGAGGGGCCTCATGTCTTTGGAGCTTGTCAACACACTTGCCACCTTCGGCACATTCTTCGTTATCGCCGCGACCGCGATTGCCGCCATCGTGCAACTGCGCCACGCTCGCGGGAGCAATCAGATTGCCGCGCTTAACGAGCTGCGCGAAACGATGGAGACGCCGGAGTTTATCGCCGCCCAACAGTTTGTAAACATGGACGTGTCGGCAAAGGTAGAAGACCCGGCGTTCCGGTATCAATATCAGCCAGGCACGAAGAGGACCGACGAAACTCGTGCGCTCCTCGCAAAGATAAGCAAAGTCGGGAATTTCTACGAAAGCATGGGAATGCTCATTAGGGCGGGACTCGTTGACAAGAGCCTCGTCATTGAAATGTGGTCCGATGTCGTAATCGGGGCTTGGAACCGGCTCGCGCCATTAACAGCAATACGACGACGCAGCGTAGGCGATGCGCTGTGGGAGAACTTCGAATACCTGACGGTGCTGTCGCAAGACTGGAGGGCCGCGAATCCCAAGGGTACGTATCCCGCCGGCGTTCGTCGCATCGTAATCAAAGACGAGTGGCTCGAAGCCGACAAGCAGTATGCCGCCTCGCTCGCACCGGCGTAGAATAATTCTGGTAGCTCTTCATTATGCAAACACCGAAGGGACCTTGGCAAACACCGGGCCAGATTCAAGTGCCCAAGGGCATTCAGGCAATTAAGTGTGAACTCCCCGTCGTCAATCGCTGCCAGCGACTCCGCTAGTGGCCGGGGATTGAAACGCCTTGCGCCTTGAGCGATTGGCGGATTTCAACGAGTTGTTGGGCCGAGAAGATTTGGCCCAGCGCTTGTTGGAGCTGCGCGGGGGTCATGCTATTGACGTGCGGCTCGAGCGCTTTGAGCTGGCGGAGCTGGCCGATAGTCGGGTTTGCGGCTCTGACGGCGGTCTCTAACTGTTGTTTAGTGGGCGGTTGCGACTGGGCCATCGCCGCGGTCGTGGTAGAAACGAGAGCTACCGGCGCAACGGCGGCTCCGAGGACGCCTGCGAGAGCGAGGACGCGAAGTGCTTGCATGAAGTGAGCTTCTTTCTTAGATGAGGAGAATACCAGTGGACGTTGTGCCAGTCGGGCGTAGTTTTGCCGATTGGGACAAATCCGTCTCAACCGGGATCCGCCGGATGGCGGAGCATTTGGACGACGGCTTGCCGTCTTCCCGTCCTGACGGCACGTCCGGCGATATCTACGTCGTCAATCAAGGAAGCGGCGAGATCACCTCGTACAACGCAAAGGGACAACAGATCAAACCGACGATCACGAATATCGGTGGCGCACAAGGGATCGCCTTTAAGTAATTTCAACCGACGATTGTGCGGCGCATTGATCTCAAGGACGAATGGCTCGACGCCGACAAGCAGTATGCTGCATCGCTCGCACCGGCATAGCAAACCCGAGCCTCGCACAAGTAATTCTGGTGGCTCTTCATTATACAGGGACGGCAGCCGCTGTGTGATCGAACGCCGTCCGTTCGATGAAGTGCCCGACGCATCGCTGTAACGCGACAGCTAGAGAAAGTGTTTTGCCTATGCACTCATGCTGGGCGTGGGTGACGCCCTCTCGGCGCCGAACCGTTCCGAAGAACCTCTAGCTGCCGCAACATGTCTTAACCTAAGCCAGGATTCCCCATATGAGGCTCCTATCTTCAGATCGTTCCAATCGGAACTCGACCCCGAGCCCTTACACGGATTCTAAATGCTCGCCGATCCCTCGGCATTCCACGAAAAAGCAAAAGCCAAATCCCTTACAGAATCTGGCGTTTTCGATGGTGGAGATCGGGGGACTCGAACCCCCGGCCCCTTACATGCGAAGTAAACGCCGCTCGAAAATCAAATCGCGCTCGAAACGCAAGAAATAACGCATTTCCTTGCTGCATGAGATCTTTCGAAGTCGGATTTTCGTCCGCTTGCGTTCGCGCTTTCCGCTAGTCTCCGCTCGAATTGTCGTAAAATTGTCGTAAGCCTATCGGCCTGCTCGTGGACGCCCGGCCACTTTGCGGGGACGGCCGCTGGCGAACTTGGGCCCGCTAAGCTCTCGGTCGGCCTTGCGAAGTGTCATTGTCCCGTCGCTGTTAAGCCCGAAACTGAGGTTCTGGCGCACCGGCCCCGACGTGTCTGGGGGGACGTGGCAAGGCCTTTTATAAAGGAGCTCGCATTGCGCGGAGCTCTCCCATGAGTGCCTCACGCAACTCGCGCAACTGTTCGGAGAGCGTTTCTAGGGAGACGCCGGCCTTGAGCATCAAAACGTCCAAGGCGCCGCCCACCGCATGTGCGAGTTGCGCGATCGCATCCGATTCGTCCGGTGCGTACGACTCACCGGAACGTTTGGACCCCATAACCAGTACACCAACTAGGTGGCCACGCGCGATCATCGGATAGGCAAATTCCCCATGCAAATCGGACCGCGTCGCGTGCAAATCGATAATTTTGTTCCCGGCTCGCAGCGCGACGATCGCCGGGTCGTTCTCACTAACGCCGCCGTAGCGCCCGGCGCCGTCGTCTAACGCAAGGTTGACGAAGGCTGCGCCGGTATGGAGTTCGAGGGTTTGCTTTGTCCGCGCGACGAGCGTTCTGGCGTCGGTAATGTATGCAGTTTCGTGTGCGAAATCTCGAATTGCCTTTTCGTCCTCATGACGCTTGCGGAAGAATACGGTGTCCAGAACGCGATCCACGTGATGATGAATCGCACGTACCGATAGGCCCAATAGCAGTGCTAAGGCAGCGCTGATCGCCAAATTCGCCGAATGGCCGGTATTGCCGAGCCATTCCGTGAGCATCCACTCGACGAGCACGAAGATTCCAACAACGACAACGGAAACACCGGAAAATACGAGCGCCCGATTCAATGCGAACCCGATGTCCAGCACGCGCCGGCTCAGCAATGAGTACGTTAAACCCAGCGGCGCAATTATCGTCGAGACGTTGGCGATAAAGAGGATCAGCCGGGCATCGAACTGTGGATCGAAAGCGACTGCCGCGCCAATCGCTATGGAAACGACGTAAACTAAGCCAAGCGAAGCGCCTGCCCACACCAGGCGAGCCCGCGGCGCGCCACGCGTCCGCGCGATCGTAGCGGCCACGCAGAGAAGCGGAAACACATAGGGAAGCACACCGGTCACAATCTGAGGCAGTATCCCCGTGTACCATCCATGGGTCGGATCGGCCATAGCGGTCCAGACGCCGAAGACATATGCGACTGCGTAAACTGTCACTACAGCCACCATCGCGTAGGACAGCAGCGCTAGAGCTCGCCGCAGCAAGCTGGGCGGCGGCGCGAAGCTCATTGCATAGGTAGCAAACAGTGCCAAACCGCCATACCAGATAGGCGTCCCAATGATGGCGGCAGCTGCGTCGGCAGCCGCCCACGGAGTCGTCCAATTGATTGGATAAAAACTGGCCCCAATGTTCCAAAGAATTAACAGCAGCGCGAGAATGCGGCCTTCGACGCTGTCTGCGCGGCGCCACGCAATCAAGATGCCGAATGCGAGCATCCACCCAACACCGAAAAAGGCCACCCAGACGTCCCAATTCAGCGGAATAAACTTCGCCGTGAGGACGACGCGATGCACGGCGTCGCCACGCATGACCGGGAGATCGATGCGCTGACCGAGTGGCCGCCATCCCTGAAACCAGCGGTAGCGCTCCGCCGGTGACAACAGGCGTAGATCTACACGATCGCCGGTCCGAAGACCGGCGCGATAAGAACTGCTACCGGTCGCCACGGTGAGCCGATCGACAAATGGTGTCTCCGTGGCGGAGCCTGTTACGCTGAATGGCGAGGTCGCCGCCGTTGCGATTCCAGCGTCGGCTCCGTGCACGTACACGTTCATCCAGATGATGATCCCGAGCTGGATAAATCCAAAGACGCCGAGGCCAACCAGGAGTCGGCGCCAGCCGGCCGCTGACATGCGCTGGGCTACTCCGGGGGCGAAAGGACCCCTTGATTCGACCGCGGCCGACTCGTTATCTGCTGCGCCGCTGGCTACGGCCTCATTTCGAGGGGATACATGTGCAGACCGAGTTACTTTGGAGCCATCGTCTAAGATTGTTGCAAAACGCGGTCGACACGTTGCCAAATGCCGTTTGGAGAAGCTTTTGTCCTATAGGGTTTCTTCGGCGCCGCAGATGTCGGGATGGAGCTCCGACCCCTTATCCGATTTGTAAGTGCTCGTCATTTTTGGGTTTGCGGGGGAGGTCAAGACGACAGAATTCTCAATAGAATCTGGCGTTGCCGATGGTGGAGATGAGGGGACTCGAACCCCTGACCCCTTACATGCGAAGCAACAAGGCCAGTTCGGCAAAAGCTTGCTCTATCAGGGTTTTCGGCCTGTTATGCTGCTTTCTCCCCATTGCTCTCCCCATGGAAGGACCGTATTATGCCCGGCGATCTGGATCTTGAAAATGCAACTCCGCGACGAACGCGAAAGACTACGTCAGGCTCGGGGTTTCCTCGTCTTCGACTGCGTACTTACCGGCTGGTTACGGCTCTCCGTGCGAGACGTAACCGCGCGATGAACCCCTTGCCCCGCGCGCGTTGCCGACGATGCTCGGACTCGCGCGCAACGCGGCTGATTGAGGCGCGATCGTATTGGGAGGCGTGGTGACGGTGCCACGCCCATTACCGCAACCGTCCGATTTTTCCGGTAGCCAGTTCGGTGAACCAGATCGCACCGTCGGGTCCGGCGGTGACATCAATCGGATCCGCGCTTCCCGTAGGAACCGCGTATTCGGTGATCTTACCGCCCGGGGTAATCGATGCGATGCGATTGCCCGCGAGTTCGGCGAACCATACGTTTCCGTCGGGGCCTAGTGCCAGAAAAGCGGGCATGCTGCTGCTCTCGGGGAGCGGAAAAGCGGAATTGAATTCGGTTGCTGTTAACGAGGTTTGTAGCCGGCCGATAGCGTCACCGGCATTTTCGCTAAAGTAGAGCTCGCCATCGGATCCGGTAACGATGCCCACCGGCATGCTACTCGCCGTCGGAATGGCGTATTCGCTGAATCCGCCGGTTGTCGTAATTCGGCCGATCTTGTTGGCGCTGGTGTTTTCTTCGGTAAACCACAACGCACCGTCCGGACCGGCGCCGATGCCCTCGACTTCCGCACTTGACGTTGGAACCGGATACTCGGTGACGGTGCCTGCAAGGGTGGAGACGCCGATATTGTTCGCACTACGTTCGACGAACCAGATGTTTCCGTCAGGCCCGGCTGCGATGTCGAGGGGGTTCGCGCTAGGGGTTATCGTGTGGTATTCGGTCACCGCTCCCGCGGTCGTGATCTTTGCGATGTTGCTCGCATGGCATTCGGTGAACCACAGGTTGTGATCCGCTCCGACGGTGATGAGCGCCGGTCCCGCGCCGGGCGACAAACCGGTGAACTCGGTGATCGTCCCTCCGGTCGTCGCGCGCCCGATCTTGTCGGCAGCAATCTCGGTGAACCACATATTCCCATCTGGTCCGGCCGTGATGCCGCCCGGTTCAGCTGCGCTCGTCGGAATGGAAAATTCCGTGATGATGCCGCAAACGGCCGTACTGTACGTTACGTCGATCACGTCTCTTGCTTTAGCGTGGCGGCCGCCCGCCTTGGGCGCGGCCGCACGCGCGGTGAGCTGGATCGTCGTCCCGCCGTGGGGATAGCCACCGGTGTAACTCGGCGGAGAGAGGACGAACGCGTTGGCTGAGGATCCGGCAGAGACGGAAAGCTGGGCCGTGTTGTCCGAGGCTAACGAAAGGCTCGGTGATCCGACGCCGACGATGTAGTTGCCGTCGGCATCCGCGGCGATGAGGCTCACGTCTTGCGCTGTCGCGCTGCACTTCGGAAAGGTGAAACCGGACGGCGTCTCGATCAGCGTCGAGCTCGAACTCGGCGTGAGCGTTACCGAATGCGGTATTCCGTAGAGCACGAGGGGGACGATCGTAGGCGCCGCGCCGATCGTGAAGCGGAACTTCTGGTCGGCGGAGAGCTCGTGCGCGCCCGGTGGAATTTTTCCGTGGGAGAAGGCATCGTACGTCGCAACGCTGGCGGTATAGCACTGCTTCTTCGTCGGACAGGCTTTGAGCGTCACCTCCAGCGTGCACTCCTGCGTCATCAACGCGCTCTTGCACCCCTTTGCCCCCAGGGTCAACCCGACGGTTTTCTTCACCGTCGTCGGTCCCGTGATATCGACGGTCATGCCTTTCGTCGTAGGACCGAGATAGTGCGCTCTGCTGAGCGTCCGGTCCGCGGTCGCGCGAATGACGAGCAATCCTGAGCCCCCCACGGTCGCTTGCGGAGCGAGTGCCGAAGGAACATTGACTCCGGGTAGCATTCCATTTTGGGCGGAGGGAGGGGCAGAACAAGCGGAAAGACATATGGCCAGGCACGCTGGCAACGCGAACTTTCTCATGAAACAGCCTCCAAATTAAGCGACCACGCGTTAGATTGTTTCTCGGCCGCCGTGGCGTCGCCCCTTTTTGCCAGGCGACGCTTAAATGCCTGAACGTTTCATCGACACTCTTAAATGGTATCGCAGAAAGTCGATCAGGGACTTCAGCGCATTAGCAACTTGCGCGGCGCTCAAGCGCAACTTACAAAGTGGCCGCGCCGACATCGTCACCTGGTTGAGCAGGCGATGATTCGTCAAAGCGCTGCGATACTTTTTTTCGTGCTGCTTGCGCTTCTTCCAGGCACTCGCACCGAATCGCAAACACAGGCAGACGCCCTCGCAGGCATCTGGTCGTGCACGATCGACTACGTTCCCTCATTACGAGGTGAACTCGCGGTAAGACGTGATGGTTCCATTTGGAAGGCGGAGCTTGCAAACCACGTCGCGACAGGTCGTGCTGACGGAGTGAGCGTCTGGCTTGCGTTTGACGGCGGTCAGGGCGAATTCCGAGGAACGCTCAGCAGAAATCAGCAAGAACTTCAAGGCTTCTGGATACAAGCTCCAGGCGTGACGCGCGACCCACGAGACCCTGGCGGTTCGGGCCAAGCGTATGCGTCGCCACTCGTGCTCCAGGCAGCCGGCACGAACGCCTGGAACGGAGCTGTCCGCCCTTTGCACGATCGTCTCACACTGTATCTCCATATCGCTCGAAATGCGAGCGGCGTACTGTTGGCGTCGTTTGAAAACCCGGAGATGAATTCGATCGGTGGCGCATCGCATTTCACCGTGTCCGTCGCCGGCAACGACGTACAGCTGACCGCACAAACCAATCCCGCAGAGCCCGACATAAAGCTTTCTGCGACGTTCAGCGGCTCGCCCGACCGCTTGGAGATGATGTGGCCCGATCTCGCTCGCAAGATAGTCCTAACCCGCAGCACGCCCGACCAAATCGTCGATTTCTATCCGCGGCCGCCGAGGACAGCAACATATGCTTACCGGAAGCCTTCCGATACCGGTGACGGCTGGCCGACAGCCGCGGCCGCGGACGTGGGGATGGATGAAGGGGCGCTTGCGCACTTGGTTCGGCGACTAAGCGACCCCAATCCACGTGTGCGACACTATGCGTTGATTCACTCGCTACTGATTGCCCGCCACGGCAAGCTCGTGCTCGAGGAATACTTCTTCGGATTCGCTAGCGACACGGTGCATGACATGCGCTCGGCCGGCAAGACCTACGCGTCGGTCATGGTCGGCACGGCGATGATGCGCGGAGTTCCGATTTCGCCCGAGACCCGCGTGTATACGCTGTTGCAAGATTTGTGACCATTTGCAAACCCCGATCCGAGAAAAGCTCAGATCACGCTCGGAGAGCTCATGGCTCACACGTCGGGGCTTGCATGCGACGACAACGACGATCGTTCGCCGGGAAATGAAGATACGATGCAAAGCCAGACCCGTCAGCCAAATTGGCAAAGAGCATATTCCACGGGACTTTTCGGTATTTCGCGTTACTCGTCGGGATCGTCGGATTCAGATTCGATTCCCGTTGGCGCTACCAGATACGGAGTTCGCCGACGGAATGGAACGAATTAGAGACCCAAATCTAGCAGTTGCAGCAGTAAGATCGATTTACTATGGTCCAGACAATCCAGAACGTGAAGCTGCAGGGCAGCTTGTAGCGTTCGCCAGCTTAGCTAGCGAGCTTCACGCTATGCGAACTTTAAAACAAGGCGATTACGCCGAGCACTATTTGGAAAAAGTGGTTCGACCAAAAATCCCCGAAGGCACGTTGCGAACGTTCCTAGATACATTCGCTGAGGTTCGGCGTAGGTCGCCCAAATAGATTTTAGTTAAAACCTCAAAGTACGCACTTAAACCAACAACAAACCAACGTGGAGACAAAAATATGACAAACGCATACGGCCCATATACAACATTCAATAAGCAGGAAGTCATCGGCGTGCTAAAGGCCACCGGATCACACGATAAGGACATTCTTTATACGGCGATGGAGGGCATGCTCAAGGTGGCGCGGCAGACAAAATTCAACGGAATGATATGTTTCTGGGGAGGTGTTGTTTTTACAATCATGATCATTACGGCTCCGATAGGCATTCCGTTGGGGATTGCCGGTTGGTTTTGGATGCGTCGCGGCACTTCCGGCGTTGAGGCCGTCGAAGCAGCCTACAAGGAATATACCGCAGGATTTTGAGTTCCCGTGCTCAAGGCACACGGTTCGATAAACTGGAGTAGGCACGTGCAAAAGGGGCTGCGTGCAGAGTCGGGAGACTGGCATTTACTACTCAAGTCCAGCAGTCCCGGTGACGTGCATCCCGTAAAGTGAGCCAACGATAGGTGGAGAATCCTGGGGCCTTCGGCCTCAAAGGAGACCACCGTGAAGAAGTCTCGATTCAGCGAAAGCCAGATTGTCGGTGTCCTCAAAGAACATGAAGCCGGCACACCGACGAAAGATCTTTGCCGACGGCATGGGATTAGTCCAGCGACGTTCTATGCGTGGAAAGCCAAGTTTGGCGGAATGGAAATCAGCGACGTCGCAAAGATGCGTGCGCTTGAAGACGAGAACCGCCGTTTAAAGCGAATTGTCGCCGATCAGGCGCTCCACATCGACACGCTCAAGATTGCCGCCTCGGGAAACTTCTAACGCCTGTGCAGAAGCGTCGAGTCGTACAGGCGGCTCAGGAGCAGCTCGACGTCAGTGAACGCCAAGCCTGTCGGTACGTCCGAGCGAATCGCCGGATGATCCGTTATGTAAGCATTCCTAAAGACGATGTGCCACTTCGTACTCGTCTGGAAGAACTGGCGGCGGAACGGCGGCGGTTCGGCTATCGGCGATTGGCCGTGCTCCTGCGCCGAGATGGCTGGAAGGTCAACATCAAGCGGGTCCTGCGGGTCTATCGCGAGGCAAATCTGCAGGTGCGCAAGCGCCTCAAACGGCGCGTTGCGATTGGACGCGGCGATTTAGCTGCAGCGGCCGTGTCGATGAACGAGCGCTGGTCGCTGGATTTTGTTCACGATACGTTAGAAAGTGGCCGACGAATCAGAACGCTCAACATCGTCGACGACTTCACACGGGAATGCCTTGCCATCGAAGTCGATACGTCGCTTTCGGGGCACCGTGTTGCGCGTGTCCTTGATGCGATCGGCTCCGTACGAGGCTTTCCACAAACCATCGTGATGGACAACGGGACAGAGTTAACCAGTATCGCCATGGCGTGTTGGGCTCGTGATCGGAAGGTGCGTCTTCACTTCATCCAGCCCGGCAAGCCGACACAAAATGCGTACGTCGAATCTTTACATGGTAACATGGCAATTGCTCGTTCTGGCTTTCCATCGAATCGCCTTAGTGGCTTGTGAATGACCTGCTGGCGAGCACAAGAGCGACCGCGAGTTTTGGCTTTAAAGACGAACGCTTGACGCTCTGTAAAGACTTGCCAATCGCGGTTGAGATAGCGAGGCAACATGAGTTTAGTGGCAGGAGTTGATTCGCACAAGGATTCGCTAGCGATCGTACTCATCGATTCCGTCGGGAAGGAGATCGATCGATTTTGTATCGACAACCGTGCTGCAAGCTTTGATGTCGCGGTTAAGAGAGTTCGTCGGCACGGTAAGGCGGTCTGGGGAATCGAGGGTACCGGCGCCTATGGGCGGCTTTTCGCGGATTATCTTTGCGCCGCGAAACTCGTGGTCTACGAGGTTCCGGGGCGGCTAACGAAGCGTCATCGTTCTTTCGGAACTCGCTCAGGTAAGTCTGACCCAATTGACGCACGTGCAATTGCGGAGGCCGTTCTTAGAGAACGAGACCGGCTCGGTCGCTACTATGGCGACGACGTCCACGAGGAACTGCGTCTTCACTACGACCACCGTGATCAGCTGGTGCACGCTCGCGTACAAGCCATAAATCGCCTGCGGACAGCCATTTTTCGCCTTCAGCTGGGAGAAGTGCCACGGGACTGTTATCGGGAAAAAGCGCTCAAATTGGTCGAACTGCGGGCGCGCCGGATCAAGGCCTTCTCGCCGGTTGTAGCGGTCGTCCTAAAGGAGCTGGAGTTTGCGATCGCGGCAATCCGACTCTATAACGAGCAAATTATGGAGGTAGAATCGGCGATCCGCCCTTTAGCTAGCAAATTCTCTGGGCTGCTCGGCATTACCGGCGTGTCCTCGATCGTCGTCGCGGGAATAGTTGGCCATGCTGGTGACATTCGAAACGTTCGCAACGCCGATGCATTTGCGATGCGTACCGGGTCCGCACCTCTGCCGTGTTCGAGCGGGAAAACTGGCCGGATGCGCCTTAACAAGGGTGGCAATCGACAACTGAATCGTTTGCTGCACACCATGGCGGTGGTGCAGCGTCGGATCTCGGGTCATCCCGGCCAGGACTACTACCGGAAAAAGTTGCGCGAGGGAAAGTCGCCTACTGCTGCACTGCGATCGCTTAAGCGGCGTCTAGCGACGGTTGTCTATTATCGCCTCGCCGACGACTATCAGGCGCTTATAGCGAACGCCGGACGCGAAGTTGTTGCCGCCTAAAATTGACAAAGACGGTCATTCAACGGCCGTTTTCGTGACGAATGCTTGAACGAGCACCAGTTCGCCACGCTCGGCCAGGCTCGCCTCATCATCGAAGCTTGGCGAATCGACTACAACACCGATCGACCGCATCAAGCCCTCGAAAATCGTACCCCCGAGGAGTTCGCTCGAGGGCTACAAATCATGCTACCTCTCCAGCTATCTGCGGCATAACTCAGGGATGCACGTCACGTGCAATAAGAACTGCCCACGGTTTAGCCTTG
This sequence comes from Vulcanimicrobiota bacterium, assembly GCA_963752765.1. Taxonomy (GTDB): domain Bacteria; phylum Vulcanimicrobiota; class Vulcanimicrobiia; order Vulcanimicrobiales; family Vulcanimicrobiaceae; genus JAFAHZ01. Next base: position 56,935 of record CAVVZD010000001.1, on the reverse strand, counting down.
TGACGTCTCAAATCTCGATCAGTGCCGGACTAAACTTCGGAGCCGCGAAAAGTGCGCCCTGCGGCGTGGGCACGTAAGCTACGGCCTAAGTTGCTTTGCAGCCCGCAAGTTGAGACCCTAAAGCGAGGTTAGACGACCCGGACGAGCGCCATCATGCCGCCGTCTTCGTGATCAAGCATGTGGCAGTGGAATGGAAACGTCCCTTTGATCGCCGGATTGCGAAAGTCTATGAGCAGCGTTGCACGGCCAGGAACAACTCGTGTCCCAGTGTGGCGCTGCGGCGGAATGAGCACCGTGTCACGCCAGTACCGTGGCGTTTGCGACAGACCATTAAGGCGCTCGACGACGAAATGCACCTGGTGGATGTGGAAGGCATGAATTTCGTCCGTGTTGTTCTCGACTGTCCACTCTTCAACCGTTCCTGAACGGACGGTCACCATCGGGTCCATCGACTGCATATCAAAGCGGCGATGATTGATGTAGTATCCATTCGTGTCCTCGCTAAATAAAATGGTGCGCCGCTGTGCGGGTCGAGAAAGCGCGATGGGATCGCGTGGTTGCGCGAATGTCGCCGCACGGGTGGGCGCATTCATTGCGCTTCTTGCGGCTTCGTAGTCGCTCGGTTGGAGTCGCGCGAGGATGACGGCGGGATCAAGATCGCCAGCCGGGCCACTATCGTAACAGCGTGACCGTAGCACAGATTGCTGTTGCTGACCCGTGACAAGAAACTCCGCGCGACTACCGGGTGGCAGGACGATGTGATCCATCCAGAGCACGTCTGGCGTCCCAGGATACATGTTCAGCGGGTAGCCGTCCATCGCAACAAGACCGAGTTGCTCGCCCGGAACTTCGAGGTCGAAGACTCGCCCCCCGGAGGCGTTAAGCACGCGCAGGAGTTGCCGCTCACCCGGTGCGATCGCAAGTGCGCCGTCATGCGTGCCTTCGATGGTGACAGCGAATCCGCGCTCAGGCGCACACGTCTGTTGCTTGGCGTCATCCGGGTCGACCGGGGAGTAACGCTTGATGCCGACCCTGCGCGCCAAAGCTTCTTCCATCGGTAGTGTCTTTTGACGGGCATACCACGGAACGCGCATGATATCAGGCACGACTTGCTCGTCGCGCAAGACTAAGAGATGCTGCCGCAGCGAGGCCACCTCCGGAACTTGACGACCGAGTCCCTCCACGATCAATGCGCCAGACATCCCACTGGTCACTTGCCAATATGCTTCACCGTGTGAATGCGGATGGTACCAGTACAGTCCGGGTGGTTGAGTCTTTGGTATATGCAGGACGTACTGTAGTGTTTGCCCGGGTTGCGCGAGTGTCGCAAGCACATCGTCAGCGGGAGCGACCGGCGGTACGTTGAGTCCATGGAAATGTAGGTTGACCGCATCATTAAAAAAGCTCACACGCGGTAACCTATTGTGTAGCGTTAGGAATATCGTATCGCCGGGTTGCACGTGCAGCGTTGGCGCCCCAATCGTTCCCTTATATGCAAACGTCGGCTGGTACGGGAATCTCGCAACAGCATCGAGCGTCATCTTCAGCTGGCCTGCTCGTGACGCGATCGCCGGAGCCTCATGATTAATCGGCGATGCAACGGTGACATCAGTTGCCTGCTGTGGCGCTTGTGTTTCGCAATTACACACCGTGAGCAGGAGCAGGAGATGGGCGGTCTTCACTATACGAGTTGAAAGCATTATGTGCTTCAAAGCACTCCACCGAACACGTGGGCGAGTACACTCCCTAATCAGGCGTTACCTGAAACGATATCGCTGGGAGTTTTACCGACGGGATCGCGCGATCTCTTGGAGCAAGTGTTATCTTCAAAGTGTATGCCCCTGGGAGTAGATGAGGGTAGAGCACGTCCAGTAGAAAGTCGACGGTCGTGTCTCGTCGTAGAAAGCCGGCGTATCCGTTAGCCCCCTCGTAGCCCACTTCCGGGGCAACCGATCCCGATAAATCCGCCGGAGGCGCTAATGCGATCCGCGCTCCAAGGCTATTTTGCAAGTCAAACTTAAAGTCTCGGTAGTCAAGGCTCCAGAGTGCAGCCGGCTTTTGCACCTTTAAATACAACCAGAATCTTCTGCCCGGTCGTGGCGAGTGCGCATTCGTTATGTCGTCCTGCGACGCGCGTCGATAGGAACCGCAGTAGTCAATCCACCCATGCGCTGTCGAGGCGCTGAATGATTCACGTTCAAGCCTCGGCTGCGAAGAATCAGCCCACGCAACAACGACGGAGAGCGCCAATATAGTCGTTACTAGGATGGTTGCGGACGTTATGCGTCTCATGGAGGACTCCTTACGTCTGTCCGGGTGTTGGCGTGGGGGTTGGAGTTGGCGTCGGCGTGGCGCACGGATCAGCCGGGATACTGCCTATTAGCGAGGTAATGTTTGCTGGCCAGTTGGGGAGATCCACCGCCGGTGTGGACGTCGGCGCTGCTGTCGGGCTCGTGAAAGAACTACCCGTCCACGTTTGTAGGCCGTCAGTGCTCGTCGCCGTACCGCCCCAAGCCCAGCCCATCGCCGCCAAGGTGACAGGTATTGGCGAAGGACGGGAAGTTGTAGAGGCTGGCTGATACAGGAAATAGTCTTCAAACGTATCGTTTCTGGTGACGGTAGTGCACGTACCGCTGCTCGTGTTATTGCCCGCTACGCTCAGGGGGCGAATAGGAGCGTCGAAAGCGCCAACAACCTTCGCACTCTTGCCTCCACCTATCGTTGTCCATTGCGGATTCGTAAGACCGCCATACGGATACACCGTATCTAGATCGCTGCCTCCTGTGCTGTAAGAAGAATTATAAACCGCATTACTGAACGCCTGAGACGAATTCACTAGCTGAGCGAAACCAATTTGACCGACTCCAATTGTCGGGGCGGTCACCGTGTACGACCAGTCGATACCGTGAGGAATGCACTCGTTGCCAAGATGAAGTCCTTCGACGTAGCTTATTCCAGCCGGAGGCGGTGTTGCGCAATTCGATTTGAAGCCTGCACCATTGCCAGAAGACTGTCCGTATAATGAAACCGCCGTGCCACCCGGCACCGTAGTGGCGCTCGCCTTGTACGTAACCGTCTTGATCGGATAGTGCGCCTCCGCCGTCAACGGCTGCGGCGACCCGACGCCGAAACTGCTTGAGGGGTCTAGCACCTGCACATAGGCAGTGGCCACAATATTATGTGTTCCATCCGTTACATAGTATATTGGGAACGGACTCGCGCCTGAGGTAGGTGGTGCGACAGGTGACGCCGCCGGTACGGTCGTGCACTGGCAAGGATTATAGCCACCAACGGCCTTTGGTGGCGTTGTCGCGTTGTCGCCGCCAAACGTCCAAGTCACCGACCCCGGAGTTGCACCGGCTGCAGTCGTAAACTGGCCACCTGCCGCATTTGCTTGCAATTGGATCTGCTGCCCAACCATAATCGGCGAAGGCGATGGCATCGGCGAACTGATCACCTGGCTGCCCGTTGGGATGTTCAAATCGCTGATTTGCAACTGTGGCGGAGCAAACACGTACAGCAGGATGTATTGCATCTCATTGACGTCCGTATCGCTTCCTTTGGGCGTTTCAATATCCATACCGCATTCGAGTAGGGGCCCGACAAGCATGGCACCGGGCGAAGGCGATGGCAACGGCTCACCGGCATCGCGAGTGACCTGTAGCACGACGTGGTCAAGGCGGGAGCAGGCTCCTCCGGAGGTGTTGTTGTCGTTGAGCGTGAGTGAAATTCCGCTTTGCGGCGTAGGCGTCTCAAGACTCCATACAACGTTACTGCATTGTCCTTCGGAGTCGTCTTGATCTACCGGATACCTCACATCTACCGTACCGGTGGTGCCGGCGGGGAGAATACACGCCACGTCAATCGGTTGCGTCGGGTAGCTAATGGCTCGGTGCTTAAACCCAGAACCACCGCCTCCGACGGCCGAACCCGGAACAACGCCGCACCAGGCCTTCCAAGACGTACTAGCATTTGGATGAAACGCGGGATGGTGCTGGAGGCGGCGCTGCGCGAAAAGATCGTTGGAAGGAGTGAACCCACCACCATGGCCAGCGCAGCCGGCAACAGCCACGGCGATGAAAAAGAGCCAAAGCGCAAAGCGCCGTTGCATATTCACAACGAGCAGGTCCTCCCAAAAGCCCCTTCAAGTAAAAATGTTCTCTGTCGTGGCAAAATCCTCTGAAAGAGAAACGATCCATCAAGATCTTTGTGAGCTCTTGCGAGGGTTAGGCCCCCTGTTGGTGGGCACTGGCGGGAAGCCGGTAGCGCGTTAGAGTGCCGGCCTGTAGATAGGGCTCTTGTCCAAGCCGCACGCAGATTCCACGCTCAGCGGAGTGTGCACAGGGACGTGAACCAAAGGCCTTCAGAACTAGCTTTGTTCTAGTCTTTGAGGCGGCACAATCAGTTGCGCCATCGACGGAGCGCACGGGCGTCGGCCCCAACCATGCAACGCGCCGAGGATGTTGAGTTGCGCATGAAACCCTGCAACATCAGCCACCGATTCAAGGCGTATGGGAAGCCGCCGCGTCGATCGAATAGATCGGAGTCCTTGTCCGCGAGGCTTGTGCGAGCACATTGCAGCGATGCACGTCGCCGATGGTCACTGCGTCGTCTGCAACGCTTGGGCTGAGAGCAGAGGATCGGGCGAGCTTCCCTGCGCGTTGGGAGTAACGAAGCCATAAGAATGAACGACAGTCGCGGTGTGATCGACTGCTGTCCCGAGGTTAGACGGCCTCGTCCTTCTCCGGCACTTGTGCTCGAAAAGCCAAGGGTATCGAGCTTTTCGCACGATTTCAATGGTGGAGATGAGGGGACTCGAACCCCTGACCCCTTACATGCGAAGCAACGAATCCGGTTCAGCAAAAGCTTGCTATATCAGGGTTTTTGGCCCATTAGGCCGCTTTCTCCCCATTTTTCTCCCCTAAGAGGACTGCCTCAAGAATCGTCTCCGAGCAATGCGATGGCGACGTTGCCACCGGCGAGCCGCTAGGTCATGTTACCGGAGCTGACAACGCCGACGAGCAGGAAAGCCGAGCGCAAGGCCTCGGCCGCGCTTCGCCTGAACAAACTCATTCGACGCAGCACGTGCGCGTTTCGTCACCCACGGAGCAGCACGTCGTCTCGGCATCGTCGCGCTTTTCCGTCTCGTCGTGGACGGTGTAGATTTCCCAACGACGACCCTCCGGATCGATAGTCCAAACTTTGGTTTGATTCGCGTAGCAGCACGTTTCTTCGCGCTCGATCGATGAGGCGAGACTAGCGCGCTCGAGTCGCGCGATCGTGCGTTCCACTTCGTCCGCGCTCTCGACGGACACGCCGTAATGCGCATCGCGGGTTGGCGAAACCTCATTCGTTAGGTCGAGGGCGAGCTCGAGTCCGGGCTGATCCGTGATAAACAGCGCGTAGTCGCCGAGGAGCTTCGTTGGTTTTGCGTCGAGCAAGGTCGAGTAGAACTTCACGCTCTTGGCGAGATCCATAGTAGCGAGATTGAGGTGCGTCCTCATGCAAGCACTTTCTGTCGGAAGATGGAGGCCAGCGCATCGCCGAGCCGCTCGTGCGCGCTTGCCGCAAGACGGTAGTAGACCCAGGTGCCCCGGCGTTCGCACGTGACCAGCTCGGCTTCGCGCAGGATGCGGAGGTGATGCGAAACGGTTGGCTGATTGAGCGGCAAGCCATCGGTGAAGTCGCAGACGCAAACCTCGCCGTCGGCGCGGGCCAGTGTGGCGAGGATGGTCAGGCGGTGAGGGTCGCCGATCGCTTTGAAGAGCGCTGCCTCGGTTTCGAGCTCGAAGTCGGGCACCTTGGTCGGTGGGCAGCACCGTTGCATTGACATTCTTCAATATTACTTGCCTATATCGACGCCTGTCAATCCGGTTAGCTTGGTTGCTTGACGGTTCACTAAGAAAAGTTGTAGTGTACAACCGTTGTCACCTCGAACTAATCGCAAAGAAATTGTCCCGCAAGCGGTCTCCTTTCAGGAAGAAATCGTTGCGCTCATACGCAGCCTCGGGTTGCACCGACCAGACCAGACACCGTGCGGTCAACCCATTTCCGTTGCAGAGGCGCAGGCCGTTCTTGAACTGTCACGTGAGTCGCGGATATCACAAAATGGCTTGGCGGCGCGGCTTCGCTTAGAGAAGAGCACGGTCAGCCGAATCGCGGCCATTCTCGAGAGCCGCGGGTGGCTTGAACGCACACGGGACAAGGCCGACTCCCGTATCTTGCGATTACGGTTGACGGCGCTTGGTTCTCGGATAGCGCGGAATCTTGCCGCATCGCGCGCTGCGAAGTTCTCCAAAGTCTTTGCGGCGATACCGGAGCACCAGCGAGCCGCCGTCCTTGAGTCGCTGTCGATTCTTTCTGAGGTGCTCAATGAAAATTGAACTGTTATCTATCGCAGCTTCGATCGCTTTGACCAATCCTGCCTGTGCGGACACGCCGGCGACGGATCAGCAAACGGTCATGGCCCGAGGTGCGCAGATCATGCCCTTCGACATGCGCACTGCTATGCATATGTTTCTACCGAGCTCTTCTGGCGGCGTCGTTGAGGTCATGGTTTACGACATGGATCCAACGCAGATCACACTTGTACGTTCGCATTTGCTCGCGGAAGCGGCGAAGTTCGCTCGCGGCGATTACTCGGACCCGGCCTATATCCATGGTAAGGCGATGCCGGGTTTAGCTCAGTTGGAGTCTGGGGCGGCGCGGGTATCCATTCGTTATTTTGAAACGTCAACGGGGACCGCAATCACCTTCAGCAGCTCCGATCGCGCAATGGTGTCGGCGATCCACGATTGGCTCGCCGCACAGCAACGCGATCACGGCTCAGGTGACATGAAACATTGTGACATGAAGATGTAGCTTCGCCGCGCATGAAAACCGCCTAAAACTCCTTACAGGAGGCGTCGTTAGAGGTAGAGAGGGGGATCAAAAACTCCGACCCCTTGTCCACAGTTTTCCAAGCGTGCAGCGACGAGGGGCTGCCGATTCGGTGTTTTGGCAACTGAGCCCTGAGCTGCGGTGGCTTCCCCTACTTACGCCTGGGTGCTACGATGAAATACCCTAGGCGAACGAGAGCTTGACATACGTTCGGACGCAGTCGGCCTCGCGGGCACTCGAGCACCTTGCGCCTACGAGAAGGATTCAATCAATGAAACCAGTTGGACTGATCGTCATCGCGATAGTGTTCGCTTTGAGTGCACCTGCGTCGGCGACTGGGACCGTCAGCATCCAGCAGAGAGACGGCTCCGTTCAGACGTATACCGGCGTAACCTTGAAAGCTGCGAACAAGTCGCTGACGTTGATATCGGCCGACAAGGTCTCAACGGTTGTTATCAGCGGTGCTGACTGCGCTCATGAAGGTGCTATTGTTCGTTGTACGGGCGGTGGGTTTTCGCTTCTTCAGGACGGGAAGAGGCACACCGTCCCGTTCCAGACGGCCACGTTCTACTTCAACCTAACCGATCAAAATCAACTGCTGCCGCTTTCGACGACAAAAATCCCTGCCCACTCGGTGATCTTCGCCGTGCAGACGGCGAAGGGGACGTACATCACCGGAAACGGCAAGCTCGACCAGGAGCCCGCACAGTGAGAAACCTTTCGATAATCCTCGCGGTCGCGATCACGACTGCGCCGTTCGTGGCCTCAGCGCAGCAGCGCGGTGGAGGCGGCGCGTCCCGCCCGGCACAGCAGGCTGGCGGCGGCGCGTTTCGCTCGGCGCCAAATCAGGGTCGCGGCTTTAACCTGAGCAACGACGTGCCGAGTCAGGCGGTGAGGGGCAGTAACGGATCCGCCGCTTATAACAAAAACACCGGCAATGCTGCCGCGTATAATAGGAACACCGGCACCGCTACGACCTACAATAAGACCACGAACACCGCGACGCAGTACAATAGGAATGCGAACAACTCCACCACGTCCAATAGGAACAGCGGCGCCTACAATGGCCCCAACTCCGCCGGCGCATACAGTAAAAATACCGGCAACGCCGCCGTGTACAACAAGAACACCGGCAACATGACGGTCTATAATAAGAACACCGGCTCGACCTCGAAGTACTATTACAACAGTAGCGGCAAGAACGGCTACTACTACACAGGCCGCGTCGTGGTGAACCCCGTCCGCTACCCTGCCTGGGGATGGAATCGCGGCGTCGTTTGGGCGCCCGTCGGAACCTATTGGGGCGGTGGATTTTGGGGACCCTTCGCAGTCGGAGCTGCGACGGCCGCGGTCATGGGTTCCATCGTCTATGCGAATCAAACATATACGTCCTATCGTCTCAGTACCGGCAGTCCAGGTGCGACCTTGCTGTCAAACTATGGTCTGCAGCAAGTGCCGTGCGGGCCGCCTGGCCGGGTTGTGATCTACGGGCCGAACTTCGGCATCATTTGCGCAAATCCAAATCATCTCGTCGCTGCCGGCAACTACGCAGTGAACGTCGACAATTTGACTCTTCAGTCACAATAGCGAGTGCCGCCTGGCTCCTCTTTCCTCGCCGATGCGCTCGCGATCGCTGGCAGCCTCGGAGATGCCGATACGCGTCTTGGTGGAGGGCTCGAACTCCGACCCTTACGTATTCTGCAAGGAGTCTGGGTCATCTTAAACTTCGCCTTGGGATCGTGACGGAAGACCAACTGCCTTAAGCGCGAGGCCGCGCTTCGTTTGTCCTGGAAAACAAAAACGCCGAAATCCTAAAGGAATCGGGCGTTTTCGATGGTGGAGATGGGGGGACTCGAACCCCCGGCCGCTTGAATGCGAAGTAAACGCCACTTGAAACGGCGTTCGCGCACGAAACGCTAAAAATAGCCGATTTTCGTTGCTGCGTCAGTCTTTTCGAGCCCTATTTTTCGATCGCTAGCGTCCGCGCTTTCCGCTAGTTTGTTGGCTGAACGCGTCCGCAACGCTCATGCGACACGACGAGAGTCGGCCGGCGGCAAACTGCCGCTGATCGAGCAATGGTACGCGTAATGAGTTCGTGTTGGGTGGCCTTCGTCAAAAACAACGCGACCCAAACGGCCTAATCGGTAGTCGGCGATCTCAAATATACTTCACATCCACCTGGTTGATCACGCCGTTGAACTGGAACGGGGCCAGATCGTAATAATCGAGAGAGACGGGAGAGCCTAGATTGCTTCCAATATGTAGGCAGCCGTTAGCTGTAAATGTGAGTGGAGCCGAAACCGGCACCTTACCCTGCGCCACTGCGACGCCGTTTATCTTGAGCGTCACGTCCAGCGGGCTGCCAGGTCTCGGAGTGCTCGCGTAGGTTGTCTGCACTTCAATTTTCACTTTGCCCTCTGCTACCTTTTCGGTCGCCTTGATGTGGGTTCGCGCGATCTCGAATAGGTTGTATTCATAGCAAAGAATGCCGTTCTGCATGTAGCACGCCAGACCGCCGGAAAACGCTCCAAGCGAGTACAGTACACCATTGGCGTCCGCGGGAACGTCGGCGTCGATCGTCACAAGGTTTGGTAGGCTTCCGAGCCGTGGTGCCGCGAACTCGGGCATTCGCGTGATGCGCCCCGGGAATGTCCACTCGGTGTATGGTGTTGCGACGCGATCTTCGGGATGCAACATGACCCAAAGCCCGCCGCCGACCGGAAAACCATTATTGCGGGCAAACTCGATAGCGAACGTTTCTTTCATCTGGGCGAGCTTGTCCGGCATATCCGCGGCGAGGTCGTTGGCCTGCGACCAGTCCTCGTCAAGATTGTAAAGTTCCCACTTATCATCATCGGGCGTCCAGGTCGCAAGGTTCGGCGCTCCGGTCACCCAGGGAACGCGAGGACCGAAGGCCGACGCGAACCACCCATCGTGGTAGATGCCGCGACTGCCCATGATTTCGAAATACTGCGTTAACAAGCGACCCGGCGCTTTCGCATCATCGAAGGTGTACGCAAAGCTGACGCCGTCAATGCGATCCTGTGGGATACCATTAACCACGAGAGGTGCGGTAATGCCCAGTATCTCGTAGATGGTTGGAACCAGATCGTTCACGTGATGAAACTGCGGTCGCGGCGTTGCATCAGGTTTGATCTTCGCCGGCCATTGGACGGCCATCGGATTGCGCGTGCCTCCGAAATGAGACGCCACGAGTTTGGTAGCCTGGTATGGTGTGCTACCGGCCCAAGCCCAACCAGAGTGATACATGTTGTCCGTTTTAGGCGAACCTAGCACCTCGAGGCCGCCAAGCTCGTCCAACGCCTTGATGTGTTGCTCAACAGTCGTCGGAATGCTGTTCTGAGCGAGGAGCTCGCTGATGGTGCCGTTCTGTCCCTCCGCGGAAGACCCGTTGTCGCCCCAGATGTAAAACACGAGCGTATTATCGCCGTATCCGAGACGATCGATCTCGTCGAGAACGCGGCCCGCTTGAGTGTCGGCGTGTTCCCCGAACCCCGCGAACACTTCCATCAGGCGGCGCTGGAACGGCCGCTCGCTTTCCGGGATACTGTCCCAGGCGGCCATTAATGGGTGGCGTGGCGTGAGCTGGGTTTCAGGCGGTATCCAACCTTGTGCCTTCGCTCGCTCGAAGACGCGTTCGCGGTAGGCGTCCCAGCCGTCGTCGAACTTACCTTTATACTTATCGGCCCATTCTTTTGCGACGTGGTGCGGACCATGAACGGCGCCCGTCGCCCAATACATGAAGAATGGCTTATCGGGCTGGAACGCTTTATGCATTCGCAACCAGTCAATAGCATCGTCCGCCAAGTCTTCGCTCAGGTGATAGCCTTGTTCCGGCGTCTTCGGAGGCTCAACGAGCGTCGTGTTACGTACGAGATTTGGTTCCCATTGCGACGCTTCGCCGGCGAGGAAGCCATAGAAATACTCGAAGCCGTAACCAGTCGGCCAATATTCGAAGGGGCCGGCCGCGGTCGTCTGATCGGCCGGGGTGTTGTGCCACTTCCCGAAGGCTGCCGTACTATAGCCGTAGTCTTTCAGCACTTCGGGAACCATGGCGCTGCTTTTGGGTTGGATGCCCGCGTAACCGTCCCAATCATTTGCAAACTCCGCGATCTGCCCAGCGCTGACATGGTGATGGTTGCGGCCAGTCAAGAGCGAAGCTCGAGTGGGTGAACACATCGCCGTTGTGTGGAAGCGATTGTAGGCGATACCCGATCTCATTACGCGTTCGAGCGTAGGCGTGTGCACGTCGCCCCCCAATGGGGTTGGCAGACCCGGGCCAGCATCATCGATGAGGACGATAAGTATATTTGGTGCGTTCTCGAGCAACCGATGTGGTGTGACGCGCTGGTGATAGACTGACTCCTGCATCGTGCGACCCGCAATGCTCGCCGATGGCGTAGGGGAGAACGGTAACACGTCCTGCGCTGGAAGCGTCCCTGTTCCTAATATTGCATTGCTCGGTTTTAATTTCGAGTTCACCGGACAACCTTTCGATGTTTGAATAGCTCGATGCTGGTGCGGCGCAATGTTTCCGCATGGCAAGCCAAAAGCCCGTCGCGAGCTCGGATTACGCGCGATTCGACTTGCCAAGCGCTCGCAGCGCAGGCCGCTGCAGGCGCTGAACCTCAGGCGAGCGCGTCGGCTGAACGCAGCTCAGTTAAGGAAGGGCAGTTGATCCTAGTCTATCGGAGCGCACCTAGCTCCCTCAGTGGTAGGCTAACGAGGGTTGCGCAGAGCCTAAGCGCATCTTTGACTTCTGCGCGCCGACCAAATTGCGCTAAAAGTGGATAGTACTCAAAAAGGCCCTCTAACTAACAGCTGTTGGCGCCTCGTTGACGCCGCTTGCCAAGGCTGCGGATCAAATCTTCACAGCCAGCCTTATCCCAATTGTCGTACGATTTGTCGTAAATGCGGCGAATCGTGTCGCCTTTCCGCGCGAACAAAAACGCAAATTCCGTACAGGGCCGGACGTTTTCGCTGGTGGACATTGACGGCCTTGCACGGCGACCCCTTACATGGATTCTAAAATTGCGCCGAGCACCACACAATTCCGCGGAAGTCGAAACGCCAAACTCCTTACAGAATAAGGCGTTTTCACTGGTGGAGATGGGGGGGACTCGAACCCCCGACCCCTTACATATCGTGCAAGGAGTCAGATTGATCCGTAGCCTCGGCAGCTGGAACGCGGCTACTGCAAGACGAACTTCCGTAAGCGCGGCGCCCTGCTTCGTCTTGCGCGAAAAACAAAAACGCCGAAATCCCTTAAGGAATCGGACGTTTTCGATGGTGGAGATGGGGGGACTCGAACCCCCGGCCGCTTACATGCGAAGCAGGGAGAACGATTGGACCGACCCTTGCTGTATCAGGGTTTTTCGGCCGTTACGCCGCTTTCTCCCCATTTCTCTCCCCACGCAGGACCGCATTAAGAATCGTCCCCATGGCGATTTTCGTTTCATCGCAAAGATTGTCCACGGTTCGGATATTGAGGTTCTGCGTGGTGCTAATGTCTGCGTGACGGAGGAGTCCTTGGAGTGCCTTCGGGTTCAGGCTTGACTCTGCCAGCATCGCTACGACGAGCCCCCGCAGTCGCCAATCCCTTCATGCTAGCCCGAGAAGGACTGCAAGATCGCCGAGCGACCACGGCAAGCCATTGGTTAGGGCAAAACGGACTGCAAGTCACGTTGTAGAACTAACTTTCCTAGTGATGCTACGGAAGGTGCCGGGCGCCCTAGCTCTGGGTCTACTTGCCTCGCTGTTGGGTCACACGCTCCTGTTCGGTACCGACCATGCGATGGGTGGCGAGTTTCACGCCACACTCGTGATCCTAGTTTTTGCGGCCGGCACGGGCCTACTCACCACATTTGCGGCTCTTGCCTGGGCCGGAACGTCTCAGACCGCTGACGGAAGCGTCCTCGGGGTTCGCCTTAACCAACGCCTTCCCGGGCTGGGCGCAATCTTCCCAACTTCCGTTGTGTTTTTCGCGATAGGCGAATCGCTCGAGCCACCGCACGTGGATCAAGGCATCATCACAACGCTCTTCGTGCTACTTGCCGCCAGTTGGGTTGTGAGCGCGATTGCACGAGCTGCCGTGAAGACTCTGGCGGAATTCGCGATCGCGATCGTTCGAACGCGCTTTGCCGCACGCGAACCCATTGGGATCGTTTTTTCGGAACTCCCTGTTATCGTAAGGCGGGCGCCGATGACCCGGCGCCGCTTTGCGCGTCCTCCCCCGACGACAACAACGCTCGCGCACGCTTAAGCGCACAGCTCTACATTCATCGTCGCCCCTAGCGGGGAGGAGAATCTCATGTCTCATCTATCACGGCGTTCGCCGCCGTTTCCTTGGCGTATCCGCGCATGAGCGGCAGAGCGCAAGTCCGCCAGAGCCGCCGCATCGTATCGCATAAAGCGACGAGCAGGTCGTCCATGGGGCGCCTCGCCGCTGTGCTAGCAACGATTGCGGTTGTTGCGATTATTGTTGTCATTGCCCTCATTAATCGCACGAGCATAGCGCCTGGCCAACCACCAATTTACGCCCCACTTAAGGTTGGTGACTTGGCGCCGCACTTCGCGACGACCACTATTGACGGAAGGCGCATCGATTCGGCTCAACTCGCTGGGCCGATCATGTTGGAGCTATTTGCGACCTGGTGTCCGCACTGCCAACACGAGACCGCGACCATCAACGAACTTCAGCGGCGTTTCGGAGACCGGTTGGCTATCATCGCCGTTTCCGCAAGCGACGTCGCTGCAGACCGTCAATCGGCAGAAACCCTTGAGGATGTGAAGGCCTTCGCACAATACTTCGGCGTCAAGTACCCGATTGCATATGATGTCGACCTCGGAGTTGCAAAGAGCTATCTGCAAGGCGGGTTTCCAACGATCGTTTTCATCAACGCATCCAAGCACGTCACAGCGGTACGATCGGGTGAGACCGCCTTGCATCAACTGATAGTCGACGCGCGCGCCGCCGGCGCAAAGGAGGTGTCGCATGTATCGTCTTAGCCAGGCGCACTACACACGCTCCTTACTTCCAATTGCTGCCCTGATGGCGTTCGGCGGGTGCGCGGTGGAAGGCACCCCTCAATACGTTTTTGCGCCTCAGGCCAGTCCACTCTCGGTGCGCCTCGCGCCGAACGCGCACAGCCCACGCCTGGCGATTGACGCCACTGGGATGCTGATGTTACTCGCAGTCTATGGCACCGCCGAACGATCGCAACTGGCCGTCTTGATGTCGCATGATGGCGGTGACACGTTCGTGCACAAGATCGACGTTAGCGCTTCGGATGCTGACGTTCAAGGCTGGGGCGAATCAAGCCCCGCATTCGCCGTCGGAGGGGACGACTACGAGCACGTCGTCTGGCAACAGACGCGCGATGGGCGTGACGAACTCGTCGCGTCCAAGATGCTGCTTTGGGGGAATGCATTCGATCCGGCGATCACCGTGCCAATCCATGAGCGTCCGGCGACAAGCGCATATCCAAGCGTCGCCGTCGCGGGCGGGACGATATTCGTTACGTGGTTGGATGATCGCCCGCCGCACGACAAGGACATATTCCCGGTGTATCTTGGGATCTTACACGACGGAGGCAAGAGGTTTGCCAATGTGCGCGTCAGTAGCGCCTCGTGTCCGTGCTGCCGCCCGGCCGTGCTCGTTGGCCCCGACAACACCGTGTACGTCGCCTGGCGATGGGTCTTCCCCGGAGACGTTCGCGATATCGTGGTTGCAGCTTCACGCGACGGCGGCATGACCTTCGGCAAACCCGTCCGCGTTCATGACGATGGTTGGTCGATCAAAGGGTGTCCTGAGGCTGGCCCGTCGCTCGCCTTTTTTCGAAACCGCCTCTATGTGGCATGGCATACTGTTACGCCAGCGGGCGAACAGATCGCCAGTGTCGCTTACTCGGTTGACGACGGTCGCACGTTCTCACCACCTGAACGCGTCTCGCGAAATATTCTCGACGCGAACCACCCGAGGTTGGTCGCGACAAAGACGTCGCTGTTGCTTACGTTCGAAGGGCGCGATCCGCAACAGAATGCGGGTTGGGGAGCGTCGCGGGCATACTTCGCAGCATCTGATGGCGGCGCATTCTCAGATCCTCAGCCGCTAAGCGACGGGCGATTCACCGTTATGCAACCGGAGATCCTTGCCAGAGATGAGGCCACGGTTTTCGTCGCAGCAACGCAGACGCGCAATGGGCGCAGTTCTATCGTGCTCTTTCGCGGCCGCAAGAACGTTGAGGAGGCGCAATGATGAGAGTAAAACCTTGCTGGATAACCGCGGCGGCATTCTGCACGACGCTCGTGATTCTTGCAGGGGCCGCTCGCGCCGCCCAGACGATTGCCGGTCAAAACATAACCTTCCCACGGTCACTGCCGATGCGAGCATTCTTGTCGGAGACTGAAGGGCCAGGCGGAACCATCCGCTTTGACATGTGGGAAGTCAACCATGGACGCGTCGTGCGAACCTACGACGTTGACATGACAAAGCTCATGCATATGATCGTGGTGTCGGACGACCTGAGCGACTTTCAGCACGTTCATCCTACGCTGGGGCCCGGAGGTCATTTCACGACTGCTCTTCACCTTGCCGAACGGGGCCTCTACCACATCTATCTCGACGGGCTTCCGCATGGGGCCGGACGCCACGTCTTTCGGTTCGACGTGCCGGTTGAGACAAGTGCTACCGCGACGGTGCGTTTCCTTCACAACGCAGGTCCGTCTGTGACCGTCGGCCCATATACCGTGACCATCGATCCCACGTCCGTTCCCATTGGCGAAATCGCAACGGTGGCCGTGCGTATTACAAAGAACGGCCATGCGGCTAACGATCTTCATCCCTACTTGGGAGTCATGGCGCACGGCATCTTCATAGGCACGAAGGACTTGGCCTATATGCACGCGCACGGCATGACTGAGGCAATGCTCGACATGAGCGACGCTAACGATTGCGGCGACAGTATGATGATGGCCATGACGCCGATGCCGCCCAATCTCAATATCGGGAGTGAGTTCGAGTTTCAAATCCTCGCGCCGAGTGAACAAGACTATGATTTTTGGTTACAGTTCGTCGGAGGCAACACGATCTACACGGCGCCACTCTTGGTTACGACGAGATAACGATGACGTACTTTGCCAGTCTAACTTCAATTCTATCGAAACTCAATTGGGACGAGCCATTCGTCCCGATCGCCGGCAGTGTTGCGTGCAATCACATGCAGCAAGTAGTGTCGTTTGTAGTATGGCACCATGTCGAGCACGTGCTGACGGAAACGAAAATCGCCAAAGTTCGGGCGTTCAGCGATGAAGGAAAACGATTCGGTTCGAACCTCGAGGCTTGCGACGTTCGTAGTCGTGATCGCGCGTCCGCGCCAATCCGAACCGCTCGGAATCTTCGTCTCGTTCATCCAAAGTGCAAGAATGCGCGGCTGTGCGTTCGGTGCCGCGACGGCTGCAGTTGGCCACGGATTGGGCATCGCGGTCACCGACGCGGGCCTCAGGACGTTGTCGCCGCCATGCGCGGAGCACGCGCAACACAACCCCAATGCGATCGCAATCAGTAAGAAGCGCGCGGCGTTCATTCACGGAAGGATTCGTTTGCTTTGTGGAATCTCCGGTTTGGTAACGGCACGCCCGGCACCGAGTGCGCTCTACGACTGGTTGATGGCCACGGTGAGCCTGTGGCTCTCCGGCGGCATATTAATCGATGCCTGGTATCATTTCCACGAAACGGTCGAGTCGTTCTTCGAGCCCGCGCACGCGCTCCTATATGCCGGCTTGCTCGCAAGCTATCTGTTCACGGGTGTGGCAGTGCTGTTCTACCGCCGACAGGGCTACACGTTGGCCCGAGCGCTTCCCGCGGGATATGAGTTGACGATCGCCGGCCTTATCGTCACCCTGGTTGGCGGTGTGCTTGACATGATCAAGCATACGCTCTGGGGAATCGAACAAGGCTTCAATGCGCTGGTGAGCCCGACGCATCTATTAATCGGCGCGGGTATGTTCTTGATTATCACGGGGCCGATAAGATCGGCCGTGCTGCGCAACACTCCACCGCGCACACTGGTCGAACAGCTGCCCATGATCCTGGCCGTCGCGTCGATGATGGAGCTCATTCACTGGGGCACGCAGTTCGTCTTTTTAAGTAACGCGGAAAGGATGAACGCCCCGGTGATGCCCACGAGTTTGCCCCACGATACGCTGACGCTGCTTTCGATTCAGTATTACAAACAAGGCATCGGCCTGCTTTCCGTTTTGGTTCAGAGCGTCCTGATTGCTGGCTTCTCGCTCTACCTATCGCGGCGCTTGCCCGTCGCGCACGGTGGTCTCGTCACAATGCTCGTTGTCGGCAACGTTTTCGTTGCGGCGGCACACGCAAACTATCCCGGCCAATTCTGGGCCGTGGTCCTGGCGAGCGTCGCCGCCGGCGTATGTGGAGAACTCTTCGCTGTCGGTCCAGAATCCGATTCAGTAGCGCGCTGGAACGGCTTTGCTTTTTGCGTTCCAGCCGTGTACTGGGCCGTGCTTTTGGGCGTTCTTGCAGCCACAATGGGCGGTCTATGGTGGTCCCCAGACATCATTTCAGGTTCCGTGCTGTTCGCGGGCTTCACCGGGCTGTTCATCAACGCGATTAGTTCGTCTTTACGAACGCAGCGGCCAATCGACTCGAACCCCTGACCCTTTACCGCGTCAGATCGCTCGGAAAGGTCACCGTCAACCACAAGCATCGCGAATCCAACCGCGAAAAGGCTAGACTTAGGAGTACGAGCGTGCCGGCAACGCCGCGAGCCGCTGATTCGATCTTCCATCCGCACTCTCGGGCGGGGAAAAGGAGAGGATTGATGTTGCTCATTTCGTTTGCTCCGCCGGCGAGAAGACTTCTGGCAACCGCTGATGCCGATCGCGACCAGCGCCGAAACAAAATGCCTGATTTTACTTAGCTTTTCGCCCATGCGCGACCGTTGCCAACCGTGCGTGAACCGATTCGACTGTCCGTTTGCGCTACAAGCAGCGCTGCATAACAACGCGGTTCTACTGAGTTTGCAAATTAGTTTGCATATTGTAAACTGTCGGTTTGCCGATCGGGTACTTTGAGACTGCCGGATTCCAGAGGATGTAGATTTTTCCGTAGGTCTCCATCAACGATGCGACCACCTTCTTTGCTTCGGCGGCGCTTACGTCGGGCATAGTTGCGCTGACCATCGGGATTTCGATGCGATGATAGTGCCAGAGCGCCTGTTCGCTCGGAGGGAACGTCTTCCAGACGGCGGTAGGAACGATTGTTTCAATCGCCACGAGCGGGGCGTTCGCATCGTCGCTCGCATAGATTTGGCACTCGAGCATCCCATTGCCGATCGAGCGGCACCAATGATGCGCGACCTCGTCGGGATGACCGGGAAAGTGTTTGAGCGCATCGATGTGGATGGTCCAGTTGGTCGCCGGTGAAATGGTCGTGGCCTTAGCGGAGTGGAGTCCAAAAACTGTTAGGCCTACCGCCGCAAGCAGTAAGAAGAACGCGACAGGAATGTAACGCATAAACGAACTCCTTTCTACGGGATCCCTTACATTGACAGCCTGAATTGCCTTCGTATCGGACTACCAGATCCCGATCGCGTGAACCATCGCGGCCCATCGAACCCGATCGCCGTAAATGCAGCCGATCGCTTTAGGAAAGCTGCGCATGAAAAAGTGCCGTAAATTCCTTGCAGAATCAGGCTTTTTCACTGGCGGAGGTGAGGGGACTCGCTGACCCCTTACACGTCCTGCAAGGAGTCGGGATCGTCTTTAAACTCCGCCTTGGGATCGCGACGCAAGACCAATTGCCGTCGGCGCGGCGTGCTGCTTTGTTTGCCCTGCGAAAACAAAAACGCCGAAATCCCTCAAGGAATCGGGCGTTTTCGATGGTGGAGATGGGGGGACTCGAACCCCCGGCCCCTTACATGCGAAGCAAGAAGATCGACTTGAACGACGCTTGCTGCATCAGGGTTTTCGGGCTGTTAAGCCACTTTCTCCCCATTTTTTTCCCCATCTAGCACCCCGTTAAGGATCGTCTCCATGGCCGCCTTGGCTTGTTCGCGAAGGTTGTCCGTGAATTGGACAAAGAGGTTTTGCGTCGTGCGAATGTCGGCGTGCCTGAGGAGTCCTTGGAGTGCCTTCGGGTTCAGGTTTGACTCTGCCAGTATGGTTGCGGCAAGGCCCCGCAGGCCATGGGAAGCCTACATTGCGGTGGTCGGAGGCCAATGCGCGGCAAGCGCAACTTGCACGATGCGTACGTACGTTGGCGTTACGATCCTATCGGCAAGAACCGCAGTTGTTTCGACCGTTAGCACCAGCCGCGCATAACCAGCGGCACTCCAGGCTGAAAAAGGAGCAGCTTTTCCCTTCGAGCCGTAGTGCCGAAATGGTGCCACGCGGATGGGCCGTCGAAGGTTGTAAAACAGGTCAACCCTGAAGGTTCCTGCGTTACTCAGCCGCCAAGGGACCCTTATGAACAAGGTCCGGATATTCATTGCTTTCAGCTCGATGGTCGGGTTGATTGTCACGCTACGCTTCAGTGCCGCGAGCGCCTCGACCGCTAACTATGCCGTCATCGACGCGGCTTATGGCGAGCTGCCGAAGAACGTCGTGCCCACGTCATACGTCATCGATGTCGCACCGAACCCGAAGACGATGAAGATCGCCGGGCACGAGACGGTGTCAATCGTCGTGCGCTCCGCGACCAACCGCATCGTCCTCAACGCGCTGCAAATTTCCTTTAAAAAGGTGCTACTGGACGGTAAGCGTGTCAACGTAACGGTGAACACGACGAAGCAGCAGGCGACGATTTCGTCTCCGGCGACGATTGCCGCGGGAAGGCACACGCTGGACATCGCGTACACGGCCACGTTGCAAAGCAGCGGGCAGGGCCTCTTCAAGCAGCCGTACCACGATGTGAACGGCAAACCGGCGTTCATGTATGGAACGCAACTTGAAGCGACCGACGCACGCCGGCTCTTTCCCGGATGGGACGAACCGGTGTACCGCTCGACATACCGCATGAGCTTCGTCGTGCCCAAGGATTGGACGGCGGTCTCGAATACGCCGGTCGTGTCGGCGTCGTCGGTCAGTCCGGAACTTAAGCGGGTCTCGTTCGCGCCCACGCCGCGGATGCAGAGCTATCTCGTCGTCCTCTGCGCCGGCGATTTCGAGAAGATCTCCGACGAAGTCGACGGGGTGAGGCTTTCGGTCTATACGACACGTGGAAAAGCCGGCGAGGCAAAATATGCGCTCAGCGTGATGAAAGACTTGATGCCGTACTACGATGCCTATTACGGCGTGCACTTCCCGATCGGTAAACTCGATTCCATCGCGATTCCCGGCGGCTTCCCCGGTGCGATGGAAAACTGGGGCGGCATCACCTACGACGAGACTTGGATTCTCTTCAATCCCGAAGTCCAGCCGGAATCCGATAAGGAGCATATTTTCAACTGGATCGCTCACGAAGAGTCGCATCAGTGGAACGGCGACTTAACATCGTTTGCCTGGTGGGACGACGTCTGGCTCGCGGAAGGCTTCGCCACCTGGATGCAGACGAAGGCTTCCGATCATTTCCATCCCGAGTGGAACATGTATCTCCGCATCGTGAGTGATCGCAATGGGGATGCCGACGACGTCGATGATGCGATGGGCGACGACGCTCAAGTGACGGCGCACCCAATGTATACTCCGATTCACAACGAGACCGAGGCCGCGGCCATCTTCGATTCCGAATCGTACACGAAGGCAGCGGCCGTTTTCCGCATGCTCGAGCAGTTTGTCGGGCCGGCGAATTTCCAAGCCGCGTTGCAGCACTATTACCGGACGCATTCGTACACGTCGTTCAATGCGAAGGACCTCTGGGCGGATATGGGCGCCCAGAGCCACACCGACGTCGCAGCCCTCGTCAAGAGCTGGATCTACGAGCCCGGCTTTCCGCTCGTGACGGCGACCGCGTCCTGCGCCGGCGGCAAGCGAACCGTGACGCTGACGCAGCGGCGCTATCTCAGCGATACAACGTTGCCGACCGGATCAACGGTGTGGTCGGTTCCGCTGAACGTGCAAACCGATGCGATCGGCAAAGCGACAAACCCGATGCTGTTCGACAAGCCCTTCATGATGATCGACGGCGGATCGTGCGATACGCCGCTCGTGATCAACGGCAACGACGTCGGATTCTATCGCACGCAGTACGACGACGCGACGCGCGCGCAACAACAGGCTTCGTTTTTAAAACTGGCGCCGGCCGATCGTCTGTCGCTGCTCTTGGACGCGCAGTCATTTGCGGCGGCGGGCCATGCCAAGATCGACGATTATCTCGCCTACGCAAAAGCCGACGCAGGCGATACGGATCCCCTCGTGGTCCAAGCCGTCATCAATGAATATAATAGCTTCCTTGACCTTGAGAAAGACAAGCCCGGCGAGGCGGCGGTGAAGCGGTTCGTGCTCTCGCAAGTCAAGCCAATGCTTGCGTCCTTCGGTGGTTGGGACGGCAGCGGGATGAACGACGATCAGCTCTACGCGCGCAACGCGATACTCGATCTGCTGGCGCGCTGTGGCGACGCGGAAACACTCGCCGAGGGGAAAGCCCGCTTTGCGAAACTTGTGGCAGACCCCAGAGCCTTTTCGCCGTTAAATAAGACCGCGGTCCTCGGTGTCGCCGGAATCGCCGCCGATTCGACGATACACAAGCAGCTCCTCGCGATGGCATTGGTGCAACGCAATCCGCCGGAGCAGAGGCGTGAGCTCTTCGACGTGTTCCGCGCGAGCGACCCGACGCTGGCGGAAAAGAACCTGCGGCTCGCCCTTCAGCTGCCGCCCGAATATGCGTCGTATGCGCCGTACATGGTCGTATTCGTCGCTTATTATTGTCCGCAACCGCAAATCGCGTGGAAATTCCTCAATGACAACTTCGATAAGCTGTTTCCGTCTCAAACGACGTTCGGAATTGTATCTACAATAACGGACGTCGGTCAGCAATTCGCGACGCTCGTTCCCGCCGGCGAAATCGCGACCTTTTTCAAGGCCCACGTACCCGCCGACGGGGCGCCGGAGGTGAAGCGCGCGATGGACGTCGTCAACACGCAACAGGCGATGCAGGAGCGCCTGCTTCCGCAGATCGACGCGTATATCGCTTCGCAGACCGCGGCGCAGAAATGACGTCGGGGCCGTCTGCCGTGCCGACTTGTTTCTAGCTACGCGAAGAAAAAGCCCCACACTCGGGCTTTTCAAATGGTCGAGATGAGGGGACTCGAACCTGACCCCTTGCAGATTCTGCAAGGAGGCGGGATCGATCTTTAAACTCCGCCTACGGATCGCGACGCAAGACCAACTGCTGTAAGCGCGACGCCGCGCTTCGGTTGTCTTGCGAAAACAAAAACGCCGAAATCCATTAAGGAATCGGGTATTTTTGATGGTGGAGATGGGGGGACTCGAACCCCCGGCCGCTTACATGCGAAGCAAGAAGATCGACTTGAACGACCCTTGCTGCATCAGGGTTTTCGAACCGTTAAGCCACTTTCTCCCCATTTTTTTCCCCATCTAGCACCCCGTTAAGGATCGTCTCCATAACAGATCTTTCGCTTGGTCTCGAGGCTGAGTGTATTCAGGCGGAGACAGGTGGCCGTGCGCACATTTCATCGCACCGCGCCTGCGCAAGTCGCTCGTCCCGCGACCCTCGAAGGGCGGCTGGATCGGCGAAGCTCCAGTGGAGGCGCTGGGCTACGCCGGGAAAGATCGGGCAGCGCTCGGCGCTGGCTTCGTCACAGACCGTCACGACATACGCGAAGAGCTTGCCGGTCTTGAACAAGTCGAACACGCTCTTCGTTTGGTTGTGTGAGATATCAATGCCGACCTCGCGCATAACTTCGACGGCGAGCGGGTCTAGTTCGCCAGGTTCGAGTCCCGCGCTTTCGGCTTCAAAGTCGTCGGGGCAGATGCCGTTGAGCAATGCCTCCGCCATCTGGCTGCGCGCTGCGTTCTGAACGCAGACGAACAGGACGGTCAGCTTACGCGGCTGCATCCGATCCCCCGCCATGGCGAAGAAGAACCCCTTCGGCATCGCCCCGTTTAAGCGGCGCAATCCATTGGAATGACGCCGTCGCGCAGACAGCCCCGAGCAGCTGAGTGAAAACAAATTCCGGAGTATCCTGTGGGCGAATACCTGCGAACGTATCCGAGAGCGACCGCGCGATCGTCACGGCCGGATTGGCGAACGAAGTGGACGACGTGAACCAGTAGGCGGCGACGATATAGCTAGCGACAGCGAATGGAGTAAAGGCCGAACGGAAGCGGACGCATCCCCAAATCACGAGGAGCAAACCGAACGTCGCAACGAACTCGGCGAACCATTGAGTGGGGCCAACGCGAGCATGACGCGACGCAAAGAAGACCGGGAGGCCGAACATCGTATTCGCAGCTGCGACTCCGGCAGTTGCGCCGCCTATCTGCGCGCCGACATACGCGGGAACTTCGCTCCAAGGCAGGCCACCGCGCATGGCGTCGGCAAGCGACACGGCCGGGTTGAAATGCGCGCCGGAGATCGGTCCAAGCGCGGCGATCAGACACATGAGGACGCCGCCGGTTGCCAGCGTATTTGCGAGCAATGCGATGGCGAGGTTGCCACCGGCGAGCCGCTGGGCCATGATACCGGAGCCGACAACGCCGGCGAGCAGGAAAGCCGAGCCCAAGGCCTCGGCCGCGCTTCGCCTGAGCAAACTCATTGGACGCAGCACGTGCGCGTTTCGTCACCCACGGAGCAGCACGTCGTCTCGGCATCGTCGCGCTTTTCCGTCTCGTCGTGGACGGTGTAGATTTCCCAACGACGACCCTCCGGATCGATAGTCCAAACTTTGGTTTGATTGGCGTAGCAGCACGTTTCTTCGCGCTCGATGGACGAGGCGAGACTAGCCCGCTCCAGCCGCGTGATCGCGCGTTCCACGTCCTCCGCGCTCTCGACGTACACGCCGTAATGCGCATCGCGGGTTGGCGACACCTCATCGGTTAGGTCGAGGGCGAGCTCTAGTCGGGGCTGATCCGTGATGAACAACGCGTAGTCGCCGAGGAGCTTCGTTGGTTTTGCGTCGAGCAAGGTCGAGTAGAACTTCACGCTCTTGGCGAGATCCATAGTAGCGAGATTGAGGTGCGTCCTCATGCAAGCACTTTCTGTCGGAAGATGGAGGCCAGCGCATCGCCGAGCCGCTCGTGCGCGCTTGCCGCCAGACGGTAGTAGACCCAGGTGCCCCGGCGTTCGCACGTGACCAGCTCGGCTTCGCGCAGGATGCGGAGGTGATGCGAAACGGTTGGCTGA
Organism: Vulcanimicrobiota bacterium; assembly: GCA_963752765.1. Lineage (GTDB taxonomy): Bacteria > Vulcanimicrobiota > Vulcanimicrobiia > Vulcanimicrobiales > Vulcanimicrobiaceae > JAFAHZ01. The sequence continues at coordinate 32,709 of CAVVZD010000001.1, read as the reverse complement.
TTGAGCGGCAAGCCATCGGTGAAGTCGCAAACGCAAACCTCGCCCTCGACGCGGGCAAGAGTCGCGAGGATGTTAAGACGGTGAGCGTCGCCGATGGCCTTGAAGAGCGCTGCCTCGCTTTGGAGGTCCAGGTTCGCCATCTTGGTCGGCGGGCGGCAGTGTTGCATTGACATCCTTCAATGTTACTTGCCTATATCGACGTCTGTCAATACGGCGAGCTTGGTTGCTTGACGGCTCAATCGAGAAAGTTGTACGTTACAACCGTTGCCGTCTCGAACTAATCGCAAAGAACTTGTCCAGCAAGCGGTTTCCTTTCAGGAAGAGGTCGTTGCGCTTATACGCAGCCTCGGGTTGCACCGACCAGACCAGACGCCGTGCGGTCAACCCATTTCCGTTGCAGAGGCGCAGGCGGTTCTTGAACTGTCACGTGAGCCGCGGATATCACAAAATGGCTTGGCGGCGCGGCTTCGCTTGGAGAAGAGCACCGTCAGCCGAATCGCGGCCATTCTCGAGAATCACGGGTGGCTTGAACGCACACGGGACAAGGACGACTCCCGCATCTTGCGCTTACGGTTGACGGCGCTTGGTTCTAGGATAGCCCGGAATCTTGCCGCGTCGCGCGCTGCGAAGTTTTCCAAAGTCTTTGCGGCAATACCGGAGCACCAGCAGGGCTCCGTCCTCGAGTCGCTGTCGATTCTTTCCAAGGTGTTAAATGAAAATTGAACTGTTATCTATCGCCGCCTTGATAGCTTTGACCAGTCCCGCCTATGCGGATACGCCGGCAACGGATCAGAATGCGGTCATGGCCCGAGGTGCGCAGATTATGCCCTTCGACATGCGCACTGCTATGCATATGTTTCTACCGAGCTCTTCTGGCGGCGTCGCCGAGGTTATGGTTCACGAAATGGATCCAACGCAGATCGCACTTGTACGTTCGCATTTGCTCGCAGAAGCGGCGAAGTTCGCTCGCGGCGATTACTCGGATCCCGCCTATATCCATGGTAAGGCGATGCCGGGTTTAGCTCAGTTGGAGTCTGGGGCAGCGCGAGTATCCGTTCGCTATTTTGAGACGCCAACAGGAGCTGCGATCACCTTCAGCAGCGCCGATCGTGCAATGGTGTCGGCGATCCACGATTGGCTCGCCGCACAGCAACGCGATCACGGCTCAGGTGACATGAAACATTGTGACATGAAAATGTAGCTTCATCGCGCCCCGGCGACGTCGGTGTGCATCGCTTTGCCGGCCGTGCCACACAGCTGTTAATGCTGAGCAAGGCCCGCAATGCCACAACGGCCTCGCGAGCGCGAAGCCCCGGCGGGGCTAGGGCCATCGCCGTCAAACGAACCGTCGTCAAAGCGATAGAACCGCGGGACGCGCCGATCTACCAGTGGCCTGCGCTTTGACCCCCATCTACATGGGAAATCTCCCCAGTTACGTACGGAGCGTTTTCCAGATACATCACGGCAGAGACGACGTCTTGGATCTCGCCAATTCGCCCGAGCGGAATCTGCGATTCGAGCCCGGCGTACGATGCCTCCGGATGCGTCCTGATGAGTATGGGCGAGACCGCATTCACCCGGATGCCACACGACGCATATTCGATCGCGAGTGCCCTTGTCACTGAGTTCAAGCCGCCTTTAGCCAACGATGCTAGCGCCGCCGGAACACCTTTGACGGGTTGTTCGGCAACCGTCGCCGTGATGTTGACGATATGACCCCAACCTTGAGCCTCCATCCGACTGAGCGAGCGCTGCGTAATGTGGAAAAATCCGGCGAGATTCGTTGAGAGCATCAAGTCACAGTCAGCCCAGGTGTACTCTGTGAATGGTTTCGAAATGTAGGCTCCTGCATTATTAACTAGTGTGTCGAGCCGGCCGAATCTATCAACTCCCTCGCTCATAATGAGGTCGGCGGTCTTGGGGTCACTGATGTCGCCGGCAACGTTAAGCACATTCGGGTCTGTGCTCTGCCCGATTGAGAGCGCGCTCGCGACCACCTTGAAGCCGGCATTGCGGTATGCGGCTACTAAGCCCTCGCCGATACCGTGCGAAGCACCGGTGATTATCGCAACTTTTTCGTCGACCACATCGGTCTTAATCGTACGCGAAGTCCGGTTTGCTTTGCCCAACCTCGATAATATAACCGTCAGGATCGCGGATGTAGCAGCGAATCTCGCCATACTTGTCTATGGGTTCGGTGAGAAACGTCGCTCCCCGACTTCGCCAGAGCTCGTAACACGCGTGAATGTCTGCGACACGGATATTCATGAAGCTGCTGACCTTATTCGGGTCGGCGGGGACGCTGAGCGTTACCGATGGTTTGTCGGGGGTCGGACCGCCCCCGACGTTGACAATCAGCCAAGTATTCGCGATCTGAATGTGCCCAGACGCACCCTTGCTGTCGCCTCTGCTCAGAATGCGGCCGCCGAAGACCTTTTCATAAAAATCAGCCGATCGGTCGATGTCGGCGGCGGTGATGAAATGTGTGACGGTGAACCCGTCGCGCGGGGGCATCTCATAGCTCTTTTGTTCGATTTGTACTTCGTCCATTAACGACTCCAATCGGATAGAGAGTATTTGATGAGAGAAAACTGCGGCTTACTCATGGGGTGAGCAGCACCTTACCGATACCGCCCTTCGTGAACACGGCTTGCGCGGCGCCCGCGTTCTTCAGCGCCTCGCGGCGGCCGATCGGGATCGTCATCTTGCCGGCGTTTACGGCATCGGCGATGAAGGCAATGCCGGCTCGGTCTTGCTTTGAGCGGAACGAAACGACGCGCACCTTCGGGTAGTCCATGGCGCCGACGGGCTCTCCCGTCACCGACACAAACGTCCCGCCGCCCTTCACCTTCGCGAGGAGATCCGTCGCTGGTTTCCCGCGGAGGGTGTTCGCCACGATGTCGACTTGCCGAATCGTCGCGAAGGTCCGCGGGTCGTCGAGAGCGATCGTTTCGTCCGCGCCGATGCTATCCGCCTGGTCGAGCTGAAAACGCTGCACCCCCGCGATCACGCGCGCGCCCGATACCTTCGCCATGTAGACGGCACAACGACCGACGGCGCCCGCCGCGCCGGAGACCAGCACCGTCTGGCCGGGATGTAACCCGCTTGCGACGGACACCATTTGGCTTCCCGTGAGGCCCACGAGCGGAATCGCGGCTGCGTCGACCAGGTCCATGGTTGCCGGCACTTTGGCGAAAAGAGTCGCTTTGTCGGCGACCAGTTCAGCGTACGTGTGGTACGACCACCCGCAGACACGGTCGCCGGCGTTGAGGTCGGTGACGCCGTCACCAGTCGCGATCACCGTTCCCGACACGTCCAGACCGATGATCGCCGGAAATTGCAACTGCCACCGATCCTTCAAGTCGCCGTTGCGCTCGAGCATGTCTTCCGGGTTGATGCCGATACCGGCCACCTTGACGACGACGTCGCCCACGCCCAGCTCCGGATCCGGCATGTCTTGATATTTCATCACTTCCGGGCCGCCGTACGCGCTCACAACAGATGCTTTCATGTGTCGTTTAGATGAAACGGGCGTGTGGACAGCGTCACGCGTTCCCTTTTCGAAGCGATCGGAAGCTCGCGCGAACGTGGTTGCTCCCAGCATTGATCATGCGACAAATGTTCGAGGGCAACGCAACAGACAGGACGAGCGCGTGCTCGACGCCTCGCCATAGGTCCTCGAACACCTTGCGCCGATGCACCCGTTATTACTACAATTTTGTCCTTGGCCACTTCTTATCCATAAAGGACCCCAGCTTTGCTTTGTCCGACCTCGATGATGTAACCATCAGGATCGCGGATGTAGCAGCGCGTCTCACCATACTTGTCCAGAGGTTCAGTGAGAAACGTCGCTCCCCGACTCTTCCATAACTTGTAGCACGCTTGAATATCTGCGACACGGATATTCATGAAGCTACTGATCGCATTGGGGTCGGGAGGGGGGCGGAGCGTCACCGTTGGTTTGTCGGGTGTCGGACCGCCCCCAACGTTGATTATGAGCCACGTGTTTGCGATCTTGATGTACGGCGGTGCGTCTCCATCGCCCATGCTCACAATTTCTCCTCCGAAGACCGTTTTGTAGAATTCGGCGGATCGCTCGAGGTCGGCTACTGTGAGGAAGTGAGCGACGGTGAACCCCTCGTGCGGTGGCATCTGATAGCTTTTCTGCTCTGCTTGTACTTCGTCCATTGCTCTCTCCAATTGCAGTTATAGTTTAATGCGCGGGCACGATAAACTCGACGGTTCCCTCGTCGATCGGATGATGGGTTGCATCAACGAGCTGGATTCAGAGACGTTTCATCATGAGGTCCTGATGGATCGGAACGTTGCGCGAACGTCTTCAGAGAAGAGTTGCGGCTGTTCCCAAGCGGCAAAGTGGCCGCCGACGTCGTGCTTCTTGTAATACACGAGTTTGGGATATGCTTTCTCCGACCAGCTTCGCGGTGCCGTGTAGATCTCGTGCGGAAACGCGCTCACGCCGACCGGGATATTCACGCCCACGACGTTAAAGAAGCCGAGCTTATTTTCCCAATAGAGACGCGCGGAGGAGATTGCCGTCCTCGTCAGCCAGTACATGGTGATGTTGTCGAGCACGTCATCGCGTGAAAGGCCGCCGGGGTGCCCGAAGAAAGCCGGCGCGATCATCTCGTAGCTGTCCTTGTCGTGATCGAGAATCCAGGCCGCAAGGCCAATGGGCGAGTCCATCAATCCGTAGAGCGTCTCCGGGCGGTTCGCCATCTCGACGGCGTACCCGAGGTGATGCGTGTAGAAGTCAGCTAGCTGCCGATACGCGTGCAGCTCGTCGCCCGCGAGCCCGGCGGGCGGCGGAGCATTGGCAATTGCCTTCGCTAAGGTGTCGGCCGGAACGGTGCCGGGCATGTTGCTGTGAATGCCCAGCACGTTCTTTGGTGCGAGCAAAGCCAGCTGTTGCGTGATGGACGCGCCCCAATCGCCGCCTTGCGCAACGAATTGGTTGTATCCAAGACGCTTCATCAACGCGACCCAGGCTTTGGCAATGCGGATGGGATCCCAGCCCAGCGTGGTCGGCTCGGGGGAATACCCATAGCCCGGTATCGAGGGAACCACGAGATGGAACGCGTCTGACGCGCTCGCACCGTGGGCTGTGGGATCGGTCAGCGGACCGATCACTTTCATCTGCTCGATGATCGAGCCGGGCCAGCCGTGCGTGATGATGAGCGGGAGCGCGTTGTCGTGCTTCGAGACGACGTGGATGAACGCAATGTCCTGGCCATCGATCTCGGTGACGAACTGCGGTAGCGCGTTCAGCCGAGCCTCGACCTTGCGCCAATCGTATTCCGTCGCCCAGTAGCTCGCCAGCGCCTGCGTCGTCGCCAGTTGCACGCCTTGCGACTGGTCCGCGACGAGCTCTTTTGTGGGCCACCGCGTCGCTTTGATGCGCCGGCGCAAATCGTCGAGTTCCGCGTCCGGAACGTTCAAGTGAGGAAACGGACGAATAGCAGTCGTACCGCTGTCTGTCTCTTGTGCAATAGTAGTCACCGGTGAACTCCCTTCAGTAGGACTTTTCGTCGCCCTTGAATTAGTGCACGCAACAAGCGACAGATACGCCCCAGAGAAACCTGTCGTGGCCATGCGAACGAAGTGACGCCGTTCCATTTTGAATAAAAACTCCGCCCGTAATTGCGAGGTAGCTGAGGCCCGCGTGAACCTTCTTTCACCAGAACAAAGCGGGAAATAAACATGCCCGCACTTCATTGCTTTGTCAAGTAAGCGAGCCTGTGAGGCATGAAAAATGCGAAATTGATGCTCGGATTTTCCGGCGAACTGCGACGATTAACTAGTGTTAAGGCTTTCTGCCACAATGCAAGCAAAAGACCTCCCAATGCCGCGGGCGCACCTTGCGCTGGCGCGAAGACGTGAGTATGACGTAGTCGCATCTGCGACTTCCTTGAGCGAGAACGCGTCGAGCTTAGGCAAGAGCTCGCGCATGCGCTGGCTCCGCGATTCACGGTTGTCGGCCCCGACCTTCCCGGCGTGCAGTTCGCGGACGAGCAACCCGCTCAATCGTAATACTCTGATGGCCGAAGCCGGGAGCCAAGGAACAAAGGCTTCGATCTGCGGCCTTCGCGCACAAGAATCTTGGTGTGGCCCCGAGTGCCTCAAACTCCCGGTTGCGAGGATCCTGCTGTGCTTTCTCGGTTTGCTGGAAATCGCTACGCGCCCGCGACGCGAACGTCAGAACGCAAAGCGCCTGTAAATCAGGCGATTTCAATGGTGGAGATGAGGGGACTCGAACCCCTGACCCCTTACATGCGAAGCAGACTGATGCCGTCGGACTCCATTGCTGAGATCTGGAAAAAATGCGGTAGAATAAAGCGATTTCGTTAGTCTTTCCGTACGCCAGGGTTCGTCAAAGTACGCCAGAATTCGCCCCATTGATGGTCAAATGATGGTCAGGTTCCAGTTGGTAGCGCGAGTGCGGTCTGGCGCGGTTGGAACGCCGGGCTAATGATCGCGGAACCTATCGAAATGCTCGATGTGTCCGAAGTCGAGTTCCTTGAGCCGGGGATTGCTATCGGCTACCGCTTTGCAGAGCTATTGGGCCGGCGCGCAGACGATCCGTTTTTCGTCGTAATCGAGCCGTTTGGCGGAGTCTGGATCCTGGCACTCGATGGAAAAGCATTCGCGCGAATCGAGCTACCGCAGGACTCGATCCGGGCGGTGGGGCCTTTGGGTCAGGCGATATGTATTTACGTTGGTTCGCGCTCACAACGTTCTATCGAACGAGTCGATTTGGGGACACAGCGATACCTCGGACGCGCTCTCGCGCTCTACGGTATCGCGTTTCCACGCGGCTTTGCACCGCTGAGCGATGGTGGATTCATCGTCGCAAGCGGCACGAATCCAATGAGCGGTGAGGGGCGCAGGGCCTTGTTTTGCTACGATGCTAATGGAAAACTCAACCCGAACGTCTTCGTGGACGATCCCCTCTTGGATCCGCTCGACCTCGCGCTACACAACGGCTGCGTCTACGTGACGAGCGAATTCCCCGGGTCGTGCTCGAATCACATTTGTGCCTGGTCACAAAAGAGAGCCCGTACCTGCGGGCCCTCTTTCGTTACGAACGGGTCGCGTAGTGCGACTCTGTAGCTACGGTAACGCTGCTAATCCGAGGGCAGTCGCAGGCACGCCTGGCACGTTCGCGACGTTCGCGAGTCTGCCACCGGGTTCGATGAAATAGACGCCAAAAGTACCCCCCTTCAAATTAGTCGCGAAGAGGAAAAGGTCCCCGAATCCAACGGTTTCATCGCCTGGCGTGCTGCCGGTGTGTGCGCTAATCCCGCCTGGAGTTGCAAGCGTCAGGTTTCCTCCCGCACCAATAGTATAGGCAGAGATCGTGTCGCTCGCCGTGTTCGTCGCAAAGGCGAGCCGCCCGCTACGTGTGATCGCAATCCAACACGGAGCCGCGTTATCGTCCGGAACGGATGCTGAAATCGGCGTTAGCGTGCTAGGCAGCCCGAGTTTGTATGAGGAGACGGCTCCGGCTCCCACGGCTCCGCCGAATGCGTCGGAGACAACCAATGTCTCCCTATTGGGAACGAATGCAAATCCGAACGGCGTCATACCCGATGAGGCGTGAACCGTAGGACCGTTGGGAATACCTGCGGTGACGCTGTAGGTGTCGATGTTGTTCGTTCCTTTTTCAGTTACAACTAAGGAGCTGCCGCTGCCGTCAAATGAAATCTCGGCCGGGCCTACTCCTGTACCGCTCAGTGGCGCGGTTGAGTTAGGAATCGCTGCGAGCATGCCATCCGGAGCAACGCGAAATCCTGAGATCGAGCTGCTACCTGCATTTAGGACATAGAGCAGATTCTGATGCACGGTGAGGCTGACCGGCTGCACGCCGCCGGATGCGATCTTCCTGGCAAACTGCAGACCAAACGGATTGATGCGAAAACTCGTGATCTCGTTGCTGCCGGCATTTACGGCAAAAAGGAAGCGATCGTCGCTGCTGATCGCAATAGCACCTTGAACCGTGCCGGCGATTGAAGGGTCGCCGAGGCCACCGGTACTGAATGAGTCGATGTGATCGAGGATGCCGTAGCGAGACGAAAAACGTAACACGCTATTTCCGGTAGAGCTGTTGCTCAGCGTGAAGAGTGCGCCGGAGCCGAGTCTTGCAGCTCTTCTATGCGCTTCGGTTTGAGGGTGCGTCGCCGCCGGCGCCGGCTGTGCAGCGTTGGGGAGCGGCCCCGTGGAGCTCGTCGCAATTCCCGCGCCGCCCGAACAGCCGGCGACGATGAACGCACTCGACAAGATAAACAATGGGGTACGTCGCATGTCTTCTCCTTAAATCAGTCCCGCGGAAATCTTGACCGCGGACGGCACTGCTACGCCCGCCAAAGGCGCGCGGATGACCGATCGGAAAGGCCTTTAGTGCCGGAATGGTGCCACAAGCCGTCGAGGCTCGAGTCAGAGGAGAGCTACCGTGCACCACCGTCCGTCATCAGAATCGGCGACTCGATCGTCATGGTAAGCGGCGTCGGGCCTCGTGATCCGATGCCCGCTTTTCTTTACCTATACGTCACCTATAGGTCGACGACGTCGATGCGACTTACCAGCGCGCATTAGAAGCGGGCGCGGTGTGCCTTAAGGAGCCGGCCGATATGCCGTACGCAGGTCGGCGCGGAATGGTCAGGGATCCGTGCGGCAACGATCGGCAAATCGCTAGCCACAAGGGAAGTGGAACTTCGGAATCCGGCCGGGCGATCGCACCGTCGCGCGCGCTGGACTGGAGTCAAAGCTGAGCGCTTCCCGACATCCCAAACGAAAAAGCTCGTAAACCCTGATATGTTACTGAGCGGGCCGCGTTGAACAGCCCCTTGTAACCCGAAAGGGCGGGTCGGCACATCCGAAAAAGCCTTGGGCTTCGAGCTCGCCTGTAAGATCGATGGCCGACCCGATAATTGCTATCCCTTGAGATCGGACCGTATCTTAGGCCGCGTGCGTCGCGAAGCCTGTATGCATCAGGATGATCGCGTGGGATAGCCTGTCGGCGCGTGAGGTGAGCGTGGAGATTCTAGGCATCGATGTCGGAAAGCACGAGATGCATGCGGTTCTGCTGCAGGACGATCGCGCAACATCGAAGAGCGTTTCCAATTCAGCGGCGGGGTTCAAACAGCTACAGAGTTGGTTACGCAATCGCAAAGCCGAACGGGTGCACGCGTGTCTTGAGGCCACTGGCGGTTGGAGCGAAGATCTGGCGCTCGCGCTGCACGAGGCCGGCCATGTCGTCAGCCTCGTTAACCCTATGCGCATCAAAGCATTCGCCAAGAGTGAGATGCTGCGGACAAAAACCGACCGCATTGACGCTGCGCTCATTGCGCGGTTCTGCCGCACGCACGCGCCAGAGCCGTGGACGCCACCCGCGCCGGAAATCCGCGCCCTACAAGGGTTAATTCGGCGGTACCAGAGCTTGGTCCAGATGCGGACGGAAGAGCAAAATCGGCTCCAGGCGCCCATGATCGCTTCAGTGGTGAAGGCGTCGATTGAAGCGACGCTCGCTCACCTGGATCGCGAAATCGCTAGGGTTGAGCGTGAAATCAACCAACTCTTCGACCGCTATCCGCCACTGCGCCGACAGCGTGAGCTGCTCACGTCGATTCCCGGAATCGGCGAGACGACAGCGGCTCGCATCTTGGGAGAGATGCCGAACATCGCCGAGTTTCGCGATGTTAAAGCCGTCGCCGCATACGCTGGCCTCTCACCTCGCCACTACGAGTCGGGATCAATTCGTTGGCCGAGCCGCATCGCCAAAACCGGCAACGCCAGTCTGCGCACCGCGCTCTACTTTCCGGCGATCTCGGCAATGCGTTACAATCCACTGCTTCGCCGTTTTGCCGATCGACTGCGCGAGCGCCGTAAGTCCAACATGACCATCATTACCGCTGTCATGCGTAAACTCTTGACCTTGGCCTACGGCGTTCTCAAGTCGGGCCGATTCTTTGATCCGACCTATGTGAGCCCTTGACGTCGAACACCGTATCTTACGGTATAAGCGTTTCCGATGGTGGAGATGAGGGGACTCGAACCCCTGACCCCTTACATGCGAAGCAAGTAGATCGGTTCGGCAAGAGCTTGCAGTATCAGGGTTTTTGGCCTGTTACCCCGCCTTCTCCCCATTTTTCTCCCCAGGCGCGACCGCGTCAAGAATCGTCTCCATGGCGGCCTTGGCTTGTTCGCGAAGATTGTTCGTGACTTGGACATACAGGTTTTGCATCGTGCGAATGTCGGCGTGACCGAGGAGTCCTTGGAGTGCCTTCGGGTTCACGTTTGACTCTGCCAGCATCGTTGCGGCGAGCCCCCGCAGGCTGTGGAACCTGATCCTGGGAGCTCGGCGCGTTCGAGCAGCGGGTGGAAAATCCGCCGAAGGAAGTTGTTCTGTTCCAGCGGTTGTAGGATTAGACCGAATCTGGTATAAGAATATAGTGGCGTCCGGACGGACCGCGGGGCCAGCAGACAGGCCGCTGGAGTTTATCGGCTCGTCAAAGGACGATCTGTCCTCATTTCCGCTGGAAGTCAAGTTCGTGACCGGCTACGCACTACGCCAGATCCAGCGAGGCAAGAACCATCCTGACGCCAAGCGCATGAAGGGAAACCTGCGAGACGTTATCGAGGTTTCCGTGAGCGATGACTCCGGTGACCGGACATTTAGGACGACGTGCACGACGACGATTGGCGACGTCGTTTACGTCCTGCACGCCTTCCAGAAGAAAGCAAAGTCCGGTATTGCGTCCCCCAAACCAGATCTAGATTTGATTGAGCGGCGCCTCAAGGCGGCCCAGAAGCATTATGAGGAACACTATGCGAAAAAAAAGTGATGAACGCGTAACACGTGGTAGCGGCAATGTCTTTGCCGATATCGGGATTGCCCAGCCAGAAGAAGCGATTGCAAAGGCGCGTATTGTCGAAACGATCGCAGATCTGCTCGCACGCCGAGATCTGAGCCAACAGGAAGCAGGGCGGCTAGTCGGCCTGACTCAGCCCCAGGTCTCCCGGCTAGTGCGGGGAGATACGACGGAGTTCTCATACGAACGACTTATGCGCGTGCTCACGGCTCTAGGCCAGGATGTTGATATCACGATTCGCCAAGCGCGCGGCCGAGGAAGACGCGGAAGCGTGCTCGTTCACGGATGATCGCAATCATCCGTAAGTCGCGGTGATTGCATCTTGTCCGTCGTCGTTGCGGCGCTTCTCTTGGCGATTGCCTTGAAGTTTCCTTAGGGGAAAGGCCTCGACCCGCGCATAGAAGCCCTCCACCGGTCTCGGGTCACGCCCGGTAGATCGGCGTTCCCGTGACGAACGCGACCAACCGCGCGAGAGTGTGGTCCCAGCCGTGGCTGTGATCGTCGCGGAACTACGTGCTCGGGAAGCCGGAATGTGTGAGACGGCGGCCGATCCTCCAGCGGTGGGACGTCTCAATCGTGTACGTTTCCAGCGGGATGTCGCCGGTCGTTTGATCGATGTACACGATCACCTGATGACCGGTGTCGCGCTCGTACCCTCGCAGGCTGTTTTCGACTTTGGCACGCGCGCCCGGGGACATCGCGCTCGCATTGTCGGTCACGTAGTGATTCGGCGCCGGCGGTATTGTGAAGCCTTCATCCGCTACTGCGTGCGCGCTGGCACACAGTAGGAGAAGCGCGAGACCACCCATAACCGCAAAGCGGCGCGGTTTCGGCACTACGAAGACCAGCACGGCATCCTGCGCCGGATGACGGTGGGGTCGGTTCGCTCAAACTCACGCTTGGCGCGCTCGATCATAGCTCCCTGACCGACCCGGCGCAAGTGCCGTACGAGTGTCGTAAGGTGGACAGCGCCCCTTCGTGAAATCGGCCGTAGGAGACGCGTTTTCCCCCAAATGGGCCCTGGTTACTTAAGATTTCTTTTCAAGCAAGAACGAGATCTTTGCGTTGATGCGATACTTGGTGATTTGGTCTTTCGAGACCGCCGCCTCGAAGTTCTGAATGTAAATCGACTTAATATCCTTAAGCGTCTCCGCCGCACGGTTGACGGCATTTTGAGCGGCGTCCTCCCAACTCTTATTCGACTCCGCAAGTATCTCGACGACTTTGAGCATTTCAGACATTTATGTTTTCCTTTCGGATAGCGGGCGTGGGATCAGGCTTCGAAAGCTGATGGATAACGATTATTCTACCTGCGTTCGCGATGAACGCTGCTATTCTGCCGTAGTGCCGTAGCTGTCCGCTGCGCCCCTTCGTCGCTGCGTCGGTAGCAGGCCATCGCGTAAAGTGGCTAAAGAATATGAGGCTGGCCGACGCTTGGTCCTCGCACTTTCGGCGTCCGCCGGGGAATCGATACTCAAATGAGCCGAGGATGCTCGGGCAAGCCGTTCCACCGGCTGCCGAACGAACTCTAGAGGTACCGGCATCATGACGAAATGCAGCCGTTATTCATATTCGGACACGATTGCAAAGCTCACCAAGGCGATGATCGATGGAGGCGCTACGATCTTTGCAACAATCGACCAATCTGCCGCGGCAGCAGGTGTCGGCCTTACGTTACGCCCGACGACACTCATCGTCTTTGGAAATCCAAAGGGCGGCACCCCGCTGATGGAGGCCTTTCCGCTGGTCGCGCTCGAGCTTCCGTTAAAGTTGCTCGTGTGGCAAGAGAACGGCGGCGTTAGCGTTGCGTTCGTGCCGATGTCGGAGATTGCCGCGCGCTACGGTATTACGGGAATGGACGATCGCATTGCTGCCATGGATCGAGCAATCGACACGCTGACCGCGGGCGTTACGTAGATGAAGCTCTGCGTGCTATTCGTTTTGATTCTGGCGTGCGCTGCATCCCCGGTGCTGGCGAAAGTTTCGGATGCAGCGTTTGTCGCTCAAATCGATGCAGCGATGACGAAGATGATGAACGCAATGAATGCTCGCCCATCCGGCGACGTCGATAAGGATTTTGTCGACAGGATGGTGCCGCATCACGAGGGTGCGATCGAAATGTCCGAGGCAGAGCTGCGCTACGGTCACAATGAGCAACTCCGGCGGATCGCCCAAGAAATCATCGTGACGCAGCAGCAGGAGATCGCCGCTATGCGGCTCGCCGTCGGCGAGTCGCTTCCGGTGCCGGCACCGGCTCCCGATCAAACACCGAAAGAACTGGAGCGTTAATATGAGACGACTCGTCATTACAGGGGTCTTGCCGATCGCGTTGTCGTTCGTCACGAGCGCGGCCGCACTGGCGGGGCAGGCGCCGGCTTCGGCCGCCGCTCCGGACATACCAATCAGCCATAGCGACAGGGTCTATGCAGCGGAACAATTTTCAAATACCGTGTCCGTTATCGATCCTGTCAGCAACACGCTCTTGGGTGTCATTCGCTTAGGCGATCCGCTACCGGCCAATTTGAGTCCGTTGTATACGGGGCAGTTGCTCGTGCACGGCATGGGCTTCTCACCCGATCATCATACGATCGCGGTCGTTGCCATTGGCTCGAACGCAGTCAACTTTATCGACACCGCAACCAACAGCGTTAAGCATGTGACCTACGTCGGCCGCTCGCCGCACGAAGCGTTCTTCACGCCCGACGGCTCGGAGGTATGGGTGACAGTGCGCGGCACGAACTACGTTTCCGTCCTTGACGGCACGACGTATGTGGAGAAGATTCGCATCACCGTTCCAAACGGGCCGGGTATGACGATCTTTTCGCCGGACGGGAAGTACGGATATGTGTGCTCGTCGTTTACGCCGGAAACCGTCGTTATCAACGTGGCCGACCACACGATTGTCGGACACGTTCCTCAGGCAAGCCCCTTTTGCCCGAACATCGCGGCGACACCAGACGGAACGCAAGTCTGGTTCACGTTGAAGGACACCGGCAAGATCCAGGTATTCGATGCTCGCCCGCCATTTTCAATACTGAAAACCGTCTATACCGGACCGATCACCAACCATGTCAACTTTGCCCATAATGCCAACGACACGTTCGCGTACGTAACAATCGGCGGGTTGAACGAGGTCAAAGTATTCCGCACCAGCGACTTCACCCAAGTTGCAACGATTTCCGTTGGGAAATTGCCGCACGGCGTTTGGCCCTCCGGCGACGGAACACGTATGTATGTCGGGTTAGAGAACGACGACCGGATGACAGCCATTGACACCCTCACGAACACGGTAATCGCCACTGCGGCGATCGGCCAAGGCGCTCAAGCTATCGTCTATGTACCGGATGCGATTCCTACCGGAGACGGAACGCAGGGGCTACAACCGCTTGGCCTCGCAGGTGAAGCCGCTCATCTCACGCTTGTCTCTACGTCGAGAGATGTAGTCGCAAAGCCGTCGACAAGCGTGTCGCTGTTCGATCAGGGACTCGTGCAGGTTTTGGAGGCCGCTGCCACTGGACTCGAGCCGAAGAAACCGTATGTGCTTGCGCTTTCGCGCCGGGCCGACGGCAGTGGCGCTTTGGAACCCTTGTCCGCATTCATGACAAACCCAGCGGGAGCGGCAATCGTCAACGCCGTCGGACCGATCCGACAATTGGTGCGCGGCGAAGACCGACTGCAACGTCGCTATTTAGTGATCGTCTCCGGAACAGCTACTCAACTCGGCCCTGTTGTGCAAATCCAGGCGCCATAAGCGCTACGCGCGTTTAACTAAGTGTCAGTCTGGGAGCAACTCACGGCGATAGCGGCGATCGGACAGATATTCGTCATAGCCGTGGGCGCCTTCTTCGCATACCAAGAGATAAATCGTCTGCGCCGACAACAAGAAGCGGAGCTGATTCAGCGAATCTTTGAGACATTCAACGAGCAACAGTTCGCAGGCGCTCTTGATTTTGTCTACAACGATCTCGAATTACGACTGACGGAACCGGCTTACGTTCGCGAAATAGCTGAAGGCAGAGCGACTGCAGCGTCTCACCGCGAGTTTGTGGTCATGCACTTTTTTAACGGACTCGGACTATTGGTACATAACAAGATGGTCGCCGAGTATCCAATCGTTTTTATCGTCGCTTCACCATGCATACGCGCATGGGCCCGCCTCGCACCCGTCGTTGAGTTGTTACGCCGGCGTTATCCTCACGCCTACACTCCATTTGAGTCGTTGGCAGTGCGATCGCGCGCCATCGATCTGGCGGCGATAAACGCGCGCTTTCGAGGTGAGACTCCCCAACTGCGCGGGCAATGGGAAGCGACGGGGCGCGAACTGGCTGAAAAGCGCATTCAGGTGCTCGACGACCACGCCGCCGGCTAGCAGTCGACTGATAAATAGCCTTGCATCAAAGCGCTTTTCTGGAAGCGAGAAGGCCTAGCGGGCTCAACAGTTCGCCCAGGTGTTGCTCGTCCGAGTAACGTCCACTAACGCCTAATGCCTACGCGCACAAACGTTCACTGGATGCCGAGTTGTTTCATATACGTGGCATTATCCCAAAAGAGGTATTCTTCGGCCATCACACCGTCATCGTTCCAACGTCCAACCGTGCACATTGGAAGTTTGAAAGACTTGCCGGTCGGAGGGATGGTCTTGCCACTGCCGACGGGCATTGGTTTGGTGAACGTACCTTCCATCACGCCGATAACGCAGGTCCATTCGCCCGAACCAAACTTCACGGGATGCTGTTTGATCCGCGTGTCAGGCGCGTAGACAAACAGTGCTTTCAAGTCGTCGATGTGCTGTTTGATTCCCGTCACCGTATGCCCGTCGGGCCAATGGACGATGATATCCTGCGCATGACTCTTCGAAAGCTCACTCCACGCTTGATCCGAGAAAACGTGAAAATCGAGGTCGTCGAAATTGCGGATGTGCTCTGCGACCGCGTCCATAGTTCACCTCTTGTCGTTAGTCGGTGTACGAGCCGAATAGGCGATCTGAGCGGGGTTCCCGGGGCGGTCGCTTACTTCACCGCCGCGGTGTATATACTAGGTATTGCAGTCCGGATCGCGTTGCGCGAGACGATTGGAGGTCTAACTGTACTGGTGATCCACCGTGTTCGAGCAAGCGGCGTCCGCTTCCGGCAATTACCGGAACTTGGATGAAGCGCAGCTCATCCAGCGCACCGGCTAACAGGAGGGATTGGGCCAGACTAATGCTCCCGTGCACGCCGATCGTCTTGCCGGATTGCGCTTTCAGTTTCGCAATTGCTCCGGTCAAGTCATGATTTATCAGGGTTGACGACTTCCAATTGACTTCTCGTAAGGTGCTGCTTACAACGAACTTTGGAGTGTTGTTGATAAACGTGGCAAATGGTTCAATGTTTGAAGCGGGCCAGTAGAGTGACCATTCCTCGTACGTCTTGCGACCTAACAGCACAGCGTCCTGTTCTGACACCGTTACGCCTATTAGTTCAGGAAAGTCCGCAAACACGTCGTCCCGCACATATTTATTTGGCGCTTCGACAACTCCGTCGAGCGAGACAAATAGGAATGACGCCAGCTTCCTCATCGCGTGTGTCTCCTTGACTTTGGCTTGAGTGATTGACCGAATAGAGCTTCGAGAAATCGCCGCAGATTAGCGAGGTTCTCGCGAACGACCTCTAGCTGCCGCAACATGTCTTAACCTAAGCCAGGATTCTCCATATGAGGCTCCTACCTTCAGATCGTTCCAATCGGAAATCGACCCGAGCCCTTACATGGATTCTAAGTACTCGCCGATTACGGCTTTGCCGCGGAAGTCAAAACGCCAAAATTCCTTACAGAATCAGGCGTTTTCGATGGTGGAGATGGGGGGACTCGAACCCCCGGCCCTTTACATGCGAAGTAAACGCCGCTCGAAACGCAGGTTGCGTACGAAACGCAAGAAATAGCAGATTTTCCTTATTGCGGGAGCGTTTTTGAGGCCGATTTTCGTTCGCTAGCGTCCGCGTTTTCCGCTAGCTTCCGCGCGGATTGTCGTAAGATTGTCGTACGCAGTCTTGCGCTTGCCGCGTATCCCGAGCAAACGCTACGCTGTGCCGACGAAGGGCGGCCCGAACAAGAGCGGGTCCTTCGACTACGCGCTGCGTGCCTACGCTCAGGCAGACACTGGGCGGCGCGCGAATCGGTGCCATAGCCAGTACGCGATCGCGCCCGTCACCAAGACGCCTGCGGCGAAGAGCGTGTCGCGCGGATTAGGTCGCGACTTCCGCGATGAAGATGCCGAGCAAGACCGCTAGAAAACCGATCGTTGTGAAGGGATGGCCCGGAACCATCGTGCCGGGGCGCGGTAGCGCCGCATCGCGACGGCGAAGGACGAAGAGCGTGGCGGCGCCGAGCGCGTAGAATAGCCACGACCCAGTTGATGATCTGTTCGTACGGTTCCGACACGCTGATTCCGAACATTCGCAGCGTTTGGGATAGCCCGACCTAATCATAACGCCGCTAACCCTACGTTCGCTAACGTCAATGAGGTGACCGACAATATGAGCAAGGTTCCTCGTAGGCGCCGTGCACATGGATTGTCAAACGTGTCTCACTCCCTAATGGACGGTGATTCCTTGATCCTCAGTAAAAAGAGCGCGATGTATATCGCGCTCTTAAGTGTCCTCCCGGTACCTACGCGTGGACGGTCTCGCGTTTGGGAACGGTGCGGCCTTCTTCTAAATCGAGTAGATCCGACCAAGACGTTACGTCCGTCCGACTGGGAGCGATTTTAGAGCGCAGTTCGTTAAAGTGCTTCAACGATTCTCCGATCGGCGCTTCCGAGAGCCACTTCTTATTGAAGGCCTCGACAGACCGCGGATCTTTCTTAGCGACGAATGTGTTCGCATATTTCTCGATCTCGAGATCGTCTTTCGCGTCCTTCACGATACTGAGGAATGCCTTTGGGTCCATGCCGAGGTACTCAAAGAGGCCTTGGTCCATGGGGCAATCGTACTTGTACTCGCCAATGCGGCCTTCTACTACGGCCTTTGCCTTGTCGGTCGTTCGGGCGAGCTGCACGATGCCGAGCATCTTTGTGCTGACGCTACGCGGCGAGGTTTTTGTGAGATCCACAATAATCAACTTTCATTTTGAGTTTTCTTCCTATAGGTTGCGAACCCAAAAGGTCGAGTTCGGTTTCGCGGGAAAAAATAAGTTGCTAAAAGCAGGTACTTCGTCACACGTTAGCAGTGCGCGGAGCGTCACTCGAAAACAGCGCATTTGTGGCAACGCCAACAAATCGCTCCAAGGAGTGCCTTCGCCCGAACAAATGCTGGGCGAAGCGGCTCACCAACCTCATTGATGTGGCCAAATCCTATTTAGAGCCCAGCGACGATGACTGAATCGGCGCAGTTCCTCTACCGTCCAAGGCGTGAGCTTCCGACCGGCCCCATGTGCGCTGCCGTGTGGCATGGCGCGCAAAAGCACGGCAAAGTCATCGATTGAACCGGCGCGGCGCTTGCCGGTCGTGGCATCAAAGGTTGCAAGTCTCCTCATCGTCAACTCCACCCGCGCTTCATGTATGTGCTATAATCAGTACTGGACACATGGGCTCGCTTCAAGTGCGAGCGGCCCTGAACGAGAGTCAACTCTCCGGGCCAGGGTCTCCAATAAAAAGCCACGTCAATCTACGCGGCTTTTTTGATTTCACGGCCCGTCACGCCCCTGCCACGGCTTAGCTTCGTGGGCCGTTTCGGAGAATGATCGACGCTCTGAAAAACCCGAACCATTGGCCGCCATTCACCCGCCATTCGACCCTTTTACGATTCGGCCGTCGGAGGATCTGGAAACGAGCAAAAGGCGACACTCTCACGCCCGATGACGCACCGCTCGAACCGAACACTTGTCGCGCGCCTACGCTTGCGGTATTAATCTTTCCGCAACACTTGTTGTGCGCCGGCTGAGCTTCCGACCACCCAAGCGAAAAAGCTCGCAAATCCTTACGTCGCAAGCGTTTTGAACTGGTGAGATGAGGGACTCGAACCCCTGGCCCCTTACATGCGAAGCAACAAATCCGGTTCAGCAAAAGGTTGCTATATCAGAGTTTTCGGCCTGTTATGCCGCTTTCTCCCCATTTTACTCCCCTCAGATGTCGATAACGTCCTCCCTCAAGATTGATTGCGGAGCGCTGTGAAGGCCGCGCGAAGCTCCTCTGAAAAGAGCTGCGGCTGCTCCCAGGCCGCGAAGTGACCGCCTTTGTCGGCGCGGTGGTAATAGATGAGTTTGGGATACGCCTGCTCCGCCCAGCTCCGCGGCGCTTGGTAGAGCTCGCCGGGAAAGACGGTCATGGCAATGGGGATCGCCGGTTATGGATTACAACGCTAGGGATGGCC
Organism: Vulcanimicrobiota bacterium; assembly: GCA_963752765.1. GTDB lineage: Bacteria > Vulcanimicrobiota > Vulcanimicrobiia > Vulcanimicrobiales > Vulcanimicrobiaceae > JAFAHZ01. The sequence continues at coordinate 13,478 of CAVVZD010000001.1, read as the reverse complement.
CAGATTTTGCCGCGTCCGGGTTCTACGCTCAAAACGCACGCGTGGAAAGTCTCTTTCGAAACATCGATCCCGAGAAACAACGCCATTTGTCCACTGCGATGCCAGCGCCCTTTCTCGATCGACCTTGTGCATTTGAGCTCTCGCAATCGGCAATGGCCTCACGCCTGGGAAACAGCAGTCTGTCGTCGAAAAACTCGGTTGCCTGAGGATATCGATTAAGATGCGGATGTGGCTCGCCGGCGCGCTCGTGTTGCTCGCGATTGCAACGCCGCGGGCGCCGGCTGCGCCGACGGCTCCGGTGGTGAACGTCGTGCAGCTCGACGGAGTGATCGGCCCGGCAATGGCGAGATACGTACTCCGAGCGTTGGACGAGACAACTCACGAGAAAGCGCAGGCGCTTGTCATCGAAATCGACACGCCCGGTGGCTTGATGAAGTCCATGGATGACATCACCAAGGCTTTGCTCGGATCTTCGGTGCCGACGATAGCCTACGTCTATCCAAGCGGAGCGCGCGCCGCGTCGGCCGGCGTCTTCGTCACGTACGCAGCCTCCATCGCAGCGATGGCGCCAACGACGCATCTCGGCGCGGCGCATCCGGTTAGTATCGCAGGCACCGGCGCTGGTGGTGTCGAGAAAACCGAGATGACCAAGCTCACGAACGACGCGGTCGCAGAAATCCGCGGATTTGCGATCCGGAACGGCCGCAATGCGGTCTGGGCGGAGCAGGCGGTTCGGCAGAGCGTCTCCATCACCGACGAGCAAGCGCTGCGCCTTGGCGTTATCAACGTCGTTGCGAACACTCCGCGTGATCTGCTCACGAAGATCAACGGTCGGAGCGTTCACACAGGATTGGGTTTGCGCCGGCTCGAGACGCGCAATGCGCTCGTCGCCGACATCCCGATGGATCTCACTGAACGGTTTATGCAGCTCCTGAGCGACCCAAACGTCGGCTTCATCCTTATGACGCTGGCGATCTACGGCCTCATCTTCGAGCTCAGCAATCCCGGCGCGGTCTTCCCTGGCGTAATCGGCGGGCTTGCGCTCGTCCTTGCACTCGCGTCGTTCGCCGTCATCGAAGTCAATGTTGCCGGTCTATTGCTCATCGCGTTCGCTATCGCTCTATTCATCACCGACATCAAAGTACCGAGCCACGGAGTCCTTACGGCCGGCGGCATCGCGTCGTTTGTCGCGGGCTCTTTGCTCCTGACGCACGAGCAGGCCCCATTTCTGCGCATCTCACTGATGCTGATTCTGACGGTCGCCGCGCTGACGGCGGTGTTCTTCATATTCGCGGTTGGCGCCGGAATTCGCGCTCAAGCGCGGAAGGTCCAGACCGGGAACGAAGCGTTGATCGGCGCTACTGGCGTGGCGCGCAGCGACCTCGCTCCGACGGGCACGGTTTTCCTGCAAGGGGAGTTCTGGAACGCAAAAAGCATCGGCGACCCGATCGCAGCAGGCGAGCACGTCCGCGTCCTCCGCGTAACTGGGCTGCACTTGGACGTGCGCAAATCAGATGAATCCCAATTGAACTGAGCGAGGGTCCCGAAGATGTATTCCGCGATTTCTGTTCCGATCGTCGTCATCCTCGCACTGCTCGCGTTGCTCTCGTCCGCGGTGAAGATCCTGCGCGAGTACGAACGCGGTGTAGTTTTTCGGCTAGGGCGGCTGCTGCGCGCCAAGGGACCCGGTGTGATCTTTCTCATTCCGATCGTTGATCGGATGGTTAGAATCGATCTGCGACTAATCACGGTCGACGTGCCGCGCCAGGAGCTCATGACTCGTGACAACGTGCCCGTTAGCGTCGATGCCGTGGTATATTTCCGGGTCATTAACGCGGAAGATGCCGTGGTGAAGGTCGAGCACTTTGGAAAAGCGACGTTCATGCTCGCTCAGACGACCCTGCGCAGCGTACTCGGTCAGCATGAGTTGGACGAACTCCTGAGCCAGCGCGACCGAATCAACCAGAAACTCCAGCAAGTAATAGATGAGCGCTCGGAGTCCTGGGGAATCAAGGTTATGCTCGTTGAGGTGCGCGACGTCGCTTTACCTGAAACGATGAAGCGCGCGATGGCAAAGCAGGCTGAGGTCGAACGCGAGCGGCGCGCGAAAGTCATCAATGCTGAGGGCGAGTATCAAGCCGCGGAAAAACTTGTTATGGCTGCCGAGAAAATCGCGATTCAGCCGATAGCACTGCAGCTGCGTTACTTGCAGGCACTGACGGAGATAGCCGCCGAGCAGCACACGACGACCGTCTTTCCGATTCCCATCGATCTGTTGACGCCGTTCCTGAGAAAGACCGATGATCGCACCGGTGGCACGCAGCAGCAATGAGGATTGAGCATTTCTTATTCGGTAGCATTTGCATCGACGGCACCGAGTACAAGCACGACGTCGTGATTGACCGCGGTAAGATCAGCAAGCGTAAGAAGAAGGCGTCGAAGCCCTATCGGCAGCAGTATGGGCACACACCGCTATCGATACGGGAAGATATTCCTTGGAATTGCCGGCGCCTTATCATCGGCACCGGCGCATACGGATCGCTCCCCGTCATGGACGAAGTCGCGCGTGAAGCGGTGGAACGGCAGGTCGAGCTCGTACTGCTTCCCACCTCAGAGGCGATTCAGAAAGTGAACGAGAGCGATGCCGAAACCAATGCTGTCTTACACGTGACATGCTAGAGAGGATCTGTGCCGGATGTCTTTCGGGCTCCGATCACGTGTCTTACCTTCGATTCGAGCGTTTGCTCGACGTCGGCGCGGTCATCGATCTTCAGTAAGCTCTCCACCCGCAGCGCTCCGAGCTCATGGCAACGTTTATGGATCGCAGCGAGTGCGTTGCAAATCGTTTGGACGTCACCTTCTACATTAGTCGCCATCGCCGTAAGCTCGTAGTGAATCCCCATCTCATCGAGAACGTCGAGCGCGGCCGCGACGTACTCACGGGCACCTCCCCCCGTGTTCGCGCCGACCGCAATACTTGCCGTTGCCATTTCTTAGATCGCTCCTTTCGACCAGAAAACATCGATATGCACCAGGCAGGCGACCGACGCATCTCCATGCACGATGAATTCGCCGTGATCGTGGACGTGTTTCGAGGTCACGCTTAAAGGCTTGGGTCCCCTCGGAGGGCTTCTCTTTGTGCTGCACTGAGCGAGGCGCGGCAAAAATGTGGTTAGCATGATGCGCACACCGTTTACGCTCGAAAACGTCGCGGAATGCTCCGGCGTCGCCGTAGCGTGTTAAACTTGAGGTTCAATGAATGATAAATCACGGGCGTTGCGTCACGAGTTAGGTTCGCTCTGCGACCGCTACAACGCCATGCTGGCCGACAAAGACACCCTCGACTTTCGCTTGGGCTCCGACGAGCCGTACGAAGACGGCTCCATGTCTGCTGGGGGCGCCAAACGTGCGTACGAAGATGCCTCAGAATCAGCTAGCGCGGATCTGCGTCAGCTCATCGTCCAGATCGTTGAAATCGGACAGTGTATTCGCGCAATCGAATCGTTCTAAAGGTATGAAACTTCACCCGAGTACGCGAGATGCATTATCATTCATGCTCGCCTCACGCATGATGCAACTAATCGCACTTTAAGCCAAAAAACTTACGGAATCAGCGGCTATACGCCTTTCAAACGCTAATGCTTATCGCGATTGCGCGACTCCAACCGCGACCCCGATGTCGTCGATGCATCCCTAAACGCGTCCAGGGAATCGTCCGCTAACCCGCGCGGGGCATGCCTCACCGGTGCGCCTAGCGCGTGGTCGGTGAATGCGAAGGTTTTGCCTGCTTAGGGTTTTAGCGATAGCTGGGGCGTGACGCGAAGCAGTCGCGGCAGTAGACTGGCTTGTCGGCCCGCGGCTGGAACGGTACTTCCGCCACGCCGCCGCACTGACTGCACGTAGCCTTGAACATTTCGCGCTGACCGCCGCTGCGACCACGCCCAGCGCCACCGGAGCGGTCGGCCTTGCGGGCGGCGCGGCAGTCTGTGCAGCGAGTCGGCTTGTTGGTGAAGCCCTTCTGTGCGTAGAACTCCTGCTCGCCCGTTGTGAAGGTGAATGAACGACTGCAGTCCACGCAGGCCAGCGTTTCGTCTTGATACATGTGCGAGTCTCCTAACTCAGCATTTGTGTTCGGATTCGACTCGCTAGTACGTCAAACGTAAACCATGCGGGCTTCGAAACCTTAGTGATGCCCTAGTATAGCACGCGAGGCGCGAAGAGATGCCTCATTTCGATTTTTCCCGCGACGAGAAGAGCCTAAAACGGGAAAGGATGGCGCGCGCTAGGTCACCCGCATCGATCCGACAACTGACACGATCGTTATTGGCAGCGAAGAGGGTCTGCTTTCAAACATCGTCGAGGTTGGTGCGCGAAATCTCGTCCGCCCCGAGCGCTTCGCAGTGCGCACTCGCGATGGTGCGGTATCGCAGCGTGCCGGCGCTCGCGGCCGTTTCGCTCGCCGGCGACCGAGCAGCTCGGAGTGGCGACAATCGACCGCACAGCCGTCGCGTAAAGATTCGGAGCATTTCCTTAATGCAATCGGCCTTCGGTCGATCGGTACTACTAGGCTCGCGTGAAGTTTGCTTATCGGTTCGAATACCTCCACGGCCAGCATGTGTCGGTTTCGAAACCCAGAGGACTTCCGCGGGCCTTCGTATTGCTCTTGAGCGCCGCATTGAGTTGTGGGGACCCCATAATCGGGTGCACCCAGCACCGCCTCAACGCCTGATGGAATTCTGTCTTGTCAGTTCAGCTAACGCCTGTCGGCGCTGCGTAGAATCGTCAAAGTAATGCGGCATCCGCTGGAAACGGTCACCGTCACGCTGGGAAAGGGAGATAAGCCGGCAAAACTAGGCCCCTCGGGTGCGGGGTGGCTAGGCGCGAATGGTTCGATCGTTCCGGTAAGGAGGGATTAACCTTGTTGAAAATCGACTTTCTTAAACAACGATGATGACGATTCGTCCCGTATCGCCAGGGGACGCCACCGGCATCGTCGACATCTATCGTCCGATCGTTGAGAACACGACCATTTCGTTCGAACTCGAGGCACCGGATCCAGCCGAGATGCGAGGTCGAATCGAGCGAGTTACGCGCCAGCATCCTTGGCTAGTCGCCGTGGAAAACGATACGGTCTTGGCATACGCGTACGGGTCGCAGCACCGGCAACGAGCCGCTTACGAGAGTTCAGTGGACGTGAGCGTTTACGTCGATCAGCCGGCTCGGGGCAAGGGCATAGCCACCGCGCTCTACGATGCGTTGTTTCGCGAGCTCGCTTCGCGTGGAAGTTTTCACCGTGCTTTTGCGCGCATCGCGCTGCCAAACGACGCGAGCATCGCGCTCCATAAGAAGCACGGTTTCGAGCTCGTCGGAGTTTATCACGAGGTGGGCAACAAGTTTGGACGCTGGATCGACGTCGCATCCTGGGAACGCAGCGTTCCATGACGGGACTCGGGGGCGCCCCCGGCGGCGTGGCGGTTCAGCCAGATCTAGGGACAAGCCACATCGCACTTTAATCCCTTCGCAAACGCACCACGCTTTTGGAGGGGCCATATGTCTTTCGAGCTTATCAACAGCCTGGCCACCTTCGGCACGTTCTTGGTTATCGCAGCAACCGCTATAGCGGCCCTTGTTCAACTACGCCATTCTCGCAGCAGCAATCACATCGTCGCCCTCAACGAACTGCGCGAGACGATGGAGTCGGCGGAATTTCGGGCGGCGCAAATCTCGGCTTTCAGAGAACTGCCGGTGAGGCTCCAAGATCCGGCGTTTCGCTACCCAAATCGACGTGCCATCGGCCAGGACCGACGAAACGCGATCGCTCGTCGGGAAGGTTACCGCGCAGGCAAATTTTTATGAGAGTATGGGCATCCTCGTCAAAACCGGACTCGTCGATGCAGACCTGGTGTTCGAAATGTGGGCTAGTATCGTGAGGCAGACTTGGGAGCGGCTCGCGCCGTTCACCGCAATCTCTCGGCGCACCGTAGGCGATGCGCTTTGGGATAATTTCGAATATCTCGCGGTGTCGGCGCAAGGCTGGCTGGCCGCGCATCCGAAGGGCACGTACCCCGCCCATGTGCCTCGCAGCGGTCTCAAAGACGAATGGCTCGATGCCGACAAGCAGTATGCCGCCTCGCTCGCACCGGCATAGCAAACCAGAGCCTCGCGCAAACGCAAAGCACTACGTCGCAAGTGACGCCGCGTACTCCAGATCAGCGGCACCTCCCACGTTTTACGGGATCGTTGTGATATAGCCGTTGGTTAGGCCGGCGCCGACGTAGACGCCGATGACGGTGCGTTGGTAGACCGAGTTAGCGCTGACGGGACCGATGACGGTGGCAGTACCGGCGGTCCAGTTGCGAATCGGCAAGAGGGCATACTCGAGGGTTTTGTTCTTGATATCGAAGTAGTCGCCGATCACGTTGTAGTTGCCGGGTCCGCCCGCTCCGGTGATTCCTTCGAAGTGGGTGAGGATCGACTTTGGCCAGTTGTAGACGAGCATTTTGGTCCCGGCGAGGTTGCGGACGTACGCGTGCGTGCCTTTCTTGTCGGTGTAGCCGCCGGCGATGGCGACGGTGTTGCCGTCCATCCAAATGCCGTAGGCCGTCGAGCTAACGGTGCCGGGAAATTCGAGCGTCGAGAACTTCGTGGTGGCTGAATCGTAGATGAATGCATGTCCCGAAGCCGGATACGTATCCGAAGGCGCAAGGATCGAGCCCGACATCACCGCATCGTAATTTCCGACGGCTTTGTAGGTGGCATTGCCGTAGTTGCTGTGAACGATCGTATAGTTGCACGATTTGGGCGCGCACAGGTTCGCCGGAGCGTCGAGCGTGAGATACTTCTTGGTCGTCGAGTCGTAGACGAAGCCGTCAGCGTTCGTCTGGCCCTTTTTTTGATAGCTGCCGACGACGCGATAGCCGGTCTTCGTGATGGCTGGTCCGTACACGCTGGTCTTCGCCGAGCGGGGATACTTAATCGGCGTCCAGACGCCCGTTTTTCGATCGTAGACGACGCCCAGGTTCGACCCGTCTAGATTGTCGATGAAGCCCGTGATGAGGTTGCCGCGGATACCGGTGAGAAGGGTCCCGGCCGCCTTGGGAAACTGGCCGAGCGGAACGTCGAGCGTCTGCAGCACCGGTGCGTTCGACCCGAACCTGAAGAGTCTCGTTTGCGACGACGTTGCAGGCACCGCGCCGAAGCTGCCGGAGCGTCCCTCGCTGGCGCCGGCGCATCCGCCTAGCAGCGCGATTGAGATTACTACGATCGAAACACGCGAGCATACGAAGGTAGACGGGAAACTCATCAGGACGCCTCACATATTCTAAAGAGAAGCACTACGGTGGTTTTCGGTACAGGCTTGCTTCCATCTTAGCCCGCGCCGCGATCGGGGGAGCTGGTGGGAGTCGAATCACTCAAGGCCCGTTTTCGTTCCTTGGGATTCGTGTAAGGAACTTGCGTTTCGCGCGTGAGCGACTCGCTCAAAGGCGCCGTTCGTTGCGGTTGGTAAGAGGTTGGTTTTACTTCGTGGGTGACTCGCGGCCGGGTCGGCCCTTTGCCCTCCGCGACGCGACATAGTACCCCCACGCGCTCCCAAATATAAAATTACCTCGCAGGATTCAGGAGTGGGCGTGCTTGTTTCCACCGTGCTGCTCAGCATGGATCTTCGCCGCCTGTGACGTGAAGCCGCCAGCGTGCAACGCGTGCGCCTGGGCCAGCAGCGCGAAGTGGGCCGCTTGGGCGTGATCGCCGAGCTCGTACCGCTTGGCGGCGAGTTCATGATAGTCAGCGGCGGACCGGTGGTGTTTGGCTGCGAGCAGATGAGACTGGACGGCTGGGTGAGTGGCCATGGAGTTCCTCCTTGCGCCGACCGAAAAGTGTTTCTCCGTACTTGGCTACTTCGGCGGGCTTGCAGAAGTACGACTTCACGGAGACGTTGATGACGTCGGGTGGCGGGCTCTTCGTGCGCGCGCCGAATGCGGCGCCCGCGGACCTGGGCTCGTTAGCCGGCAAAACGGTGGTGACGCCAAGTTTCGGGCCCTTCGTTAGTTACATTCGTGAGAACTTTCCCAACGTCAAGGTCGTCGCTGCGGCGAGCTATCAGGAAAGTCTCGATCGCGTACTCGCCGGACAAGCGGATGCGGCTGCGCTGAATATTCAGGAGGGTTCTTCAGTGGTCGCGCGATCGTATGCGGGAAAAATATCCGTGCCTGCGACGCCTTTCCTGCGCGAATCACTCGTCCTTGCCATACTCAAAGGACAGCAGCCCGAACTGATCCGGCGTGTGAATGCCGGTCTCGCGGCGATTCGTCTCGACGGTACAATGGCAAAGATTGAAGCGAAGTGGACCGCGCAGGCGCGCGGCGCTACTGGACCCGGGTAAATGACCAGGTCGAGTAGACTTTGCTGGTCTTACCGACCAGAATTACGTCGTCCGTCTGCGCTCCTGAGATCATCTGAAAGCGGCCGCCGGCGAACGTCTCATTGAGGGGCGCGGACCTTCTGTTCCTGAAGCGTCTTGCTGACCCCTAAAGCTCTTTGACTGCCTAGCCCTAGTTCTGAGTAAGCTCGAATTGTCGTGCGACTGTCGTAATCGCGCCGCTGGGCCACGGAAAAATGTTAGAAGTTTTCTTGCAAAATCGGGCATTCCGAGCGGTGGGTCCGAGCGCTGACCCCTTACATGTCGTGCAAGGAGTCAGATTGATCTTTAACCGCGGCTGCCGGAACGCAGTTACGCGAGATCAGCTTCCGTAAGCGCCGCGCTTTGCTTCGTTTGCGCGAAAACAAAAACGCCGAAATCCCTAAAGGAATCGGGCGTTTTCGATGGTGGAGATGGGGGGACTCGAACCCCCGGCCACTTACATGCGAAGTAAACGCCTCTCAAAACCTAGATTGCGTACGAAACGCAAGAAATAGCTGTTTTTCCTTGCTGCGCCGCCCTTTTCGAGGCCGATTTTTCGTTCGCTAGCGTTCGCGCTCTCCGCTAGTTTCCGCGCGAATTGTCGTAAGATTGTCGTACGCCGCCGCTCGCTCGGCTGGTTGCGGTCCTGAGCCGACGATGTCTTACCATTTCAGCGCGGGGACTACGTCGGACCGCACAAAGACCGTCTCGCGGAGAGCTTATAATCGCGGCCGAGCTAGGGCGCTAAAAACAAGTGCTCGGGTTTGCCGTCGCAGTTCTTGACACCGGCGAGACATCGGAAGATGAGCTTCGGTTTCGCATGCGGCGTCAGCGGTAAGCTGTAAGCATTCAGCCGGCCCTCGGATGCGTCGAGCGTGAAAAAGCGCAACTCCGGCGCATCGGCGACGAGCCCCCCAACGACGTCGTCCACGGTTGCTTTAGGGAAAAGTCCGGTCACGGGATTGAGCGGTTGCGCGAACTCTGCCAGCCGGTTTACCGGCGGAGGCGGCGGCTTCTGCGGCGCATGCGGACCAAGCGGACCGAAGTATTGTCCGAGAACAAGCGATGCCGGTACGGGGTCGGTGCTCAAATATTGGCTCGAGTCGAGGAAATCAGCCTGTTCGACATTGAGTCCGGTCGGCGACGGCGGTTTAGCATAAGGGAAACCTGTCTTAAAGAGCTGCGCACCCGTCGCGGACGCAGCGTAAATGTACAGGTTTGAAGAGACGTCAAAGCGCCCTTGCACTACTCCGTACGAGGCTGTCTTCGTGCCAGGCGCTCCGAACGGAATGACGACTGAAGCAATACTGCTTCGACGAAACGGTGCAACGAGCTCACTGATTTCTCCACCCAGACCGCTGAAAAGCCACAAATTATCGCTCGGATCGAACTCCGCGTCGATCACGTCCGCCCCCGACGGACCGATTTGCGTGATCGCCGGCGAAAGTTCGATGGTTAACCGCGCAGCCGATGGCTCAAACGACCTGATCGGCGGATAGAAAAATCGAATCTCTGCGGCGGTTACGATAGCGACCCGACCGAATGGATCGACGGCGAGCTGTGGCGGAAACGCGGCGCCCGGATCTTCGACGAGCCTGCGCAGCGGTTTCGACGACTCCGATAACGGAAGTGTGTATGCGAAGAACGTGCCATTGTGATCGACGTAAAGATGGGTTGGCGGGGGCGATGGCGTGTTCCCCACAACCGGTATCATCGGTACGAGGCTGGGCGCATTCTGACCATCGAGAACGCCGAAAACGGGCCCCGCGCTAGCGCCGGGCGATGAGTCGAGCAAGAAGAGTGACAAGCGTGAAGCATTGTGGAACGGAAGCACATTGCGCCCGTCGAAAGAATTGATGCTTCTTAGCGTTACACTGCCGCCGGTCATCGGTGTAATGCCCGTACCGACGTACGCGCCGAAATCGCTGACCGCCGAGCCGAGTGAAACGCCTGCCAATCTACCGAACTTGACCGCGCCGAGCTTCGTATAGTTGGAGTTCGTTGATGCGCGGAAGCGTCCGAAATCTACGGAAGCCACGTGCGGGGATGCTTCGTACACGCGCAGCGTTGCACCGCTCCCGGCGGGGCTGTCTTCGAACGTCAACAACGAATATTTCGGATAGCCTCCGATGAGCGCGATGGAATAGCTTTTGCCCCCCACGAGAGGCGGCGTCTTAAAGGGTCCGACGGAATACCCAAGGCTATCGGAAACCTCAATGGAGTGCGCGCCCGAAGACAGCGGAGCGTATTGCGTGATCGTGCCGTAGGTAAATGAGGATGCGAGCGTTGTGCCGTCAACCGTTAGAAATGACGCTCCGAGCCCAAGTGGCGTACCCGAGACGTCGGCTTCCAGCAGCGCCGAGCCCTCGACGAATCGCACCAGGTTTTGCGTCGGCGTTGACGGTATCGCGGCAGAGGACGATGGCGAACCACCTCCCGAGCATGCATGGAGTAAGACGAAGGCGAGAACCGTGAGCAATCGCAACTTCACTGCGTTGTCTTCTTGTTTGACGGCGCGGTGACAAGAACCTCAATCGGCGCACTCAACCCGGTGGAAGATCCGGCGATATGCTTGGTGGCCGCAACCATGCCGTTTGTCTCGGCCGGAAATTTGTCGATTGCATCACCAAATTCATCGGCGACGAACGCCGATGCCCCGTAAAGGAAAACAAAAGGATAATAGCCGGCGAGAGGATTGCTCGGAGAGTAACAAAGCGAGTTCGTGGTCGAGACTCCGCCGAAAATCAGCACGCGCAATGGCGCAACGTCGGTCGTTCCTCCGCTCGTTCCAGAGGCGAAGACATTTGCCTGTGCTTGACACGACGTCGTGCCGCCGGATTGGCCCACGGTATAGTTGTCCACGTAGACATCGCCCGAGGCGTCGAGTGCAATGTCGCCGACCTGACCTGGTACGAGCTTCGTCGTCGCATCCCATGGTACCGTACGCGAGGGCGTCGCACTGGGATTGCTGTCATTTTGCGCGGGGTTGACGACGACGCCGTAGCTTGGCCCGAGGGCCGTTTTCAGCGCGCCGTTCACGTAGAAGTTGTCGGCGGTATCTAATGCTAAGCCGGTTGGTCCTGCGTAATGAATCTGTGGTGAAGCAAACGCCCAGGCGTGCGCCGGAGCGACCGCGCCTGAACTGCCACTCACATAGACGAGCACCGCGTCACCGGTATTATCATCGACGCTCGTGGCTCCGTAGGTTACCAGATTGTCGCTGGAGTCCAATGACATCGCAATGGGAAAGAGCGTGCTGTGCGTCACCGGATCGGCTTTGAGCATAGTCGTTGGTTTGGCGTTGCCGCTGGCATTTGGCGCGAAGACGGCGACGACGTTGCCTGTATCCGGTGTGCCGTTTACTGGTGAAAACCCGAGCTGATTGTCGAGATAGCCGACGTACAGATTCCCTTGCGCATCAACGGCGATGCTGCGCGCGTAGAGCTTGGTGCTCAGTTGCAGCGTTCGTTTCGGCGCGCTATTGCCGCTGAGCGTACCGTTATAGACTGTCACCGTCGCGCCGGCGCCGGCGCGGGGTCCAGCATTGAGTGCGTAGATCATTCCAGGTGGAAGAGGCGGCGGCGATCCGCGCACCGAGAAGGGGGCGTTGGCGCTAGCCGAGTTCGGTTCGTTAACGCTCGCTTGCAAAGTAACGTTGCTCGCCTGTTGGTTCCCGTCATAGGTCAACGTTAAATTTGCGGCGGTCGAGCGATCGATAGTGACGGCCCCGACTGTGTTCCATTGCGCAGGGTAAATGCATCGACGCCATTGCCCTCAATGGCGAGCGTGATCGGGGAAACGAAAGCGCTTGCACCGACAATTTCGGCTCCGCTGGCGTCGTCTGCGCGCAACGTGACGGGGATACGTACCGGGGTCCCGCGAGCGACCGAACGTTGACCCAGTGAGAGCGACAGCGTAGCAATCACGCCGCCGACGGAGAGCGAGACCGCATTGCTGAGGGCGACGGGACCACCGCCCGAACCAATCGACGCTGCGATTGTACCAGACGAGAGAATCGCGCCGGTAGCGTTTGCCCACTGATACGTGGTTACGTTAAAAACATCGTGACCAGTGGAGGCCTGGATCGTCGCAGAGCAGACGAGCTTGGAACCGGTGTGTGCGCAGCCGGATGCGGCGGGATAGGTGTTCACAATCGCGGCGGCAACGCCACTGGCGCTCGTGCCGTTGACCGACGCCAGCGCGACCGAAACCGAACGCGTATTTGGGGAAAGATAGTCCGGCCTGCGGGTGGGTATGCCGTTACCGTGACGTTGCGCCAGCGTCACGACCAAACGTGCGGAAACGAGTTGGGGCGGTGGTGGCACCGGACCGCCGGGACTTCCGACTGTTGGCCCGTTGGGGGTGTTCGGCGTTCCGCCACAGCCGGCGACGCTCGCGGATAACAGAACGGCAAGGACCCCAGACAGACAGCGCGATGCGTTCACGGATAGGCTCCCGTGGCAAGGTCAGACGTCGTCACATCGGCTTGTCCATTGGAACCGCTAATCGTCGGGACTTCAGAGAGATTGCCCGGGTACGCGGCTTCAAACGCCGGGTAGTCTGCTCCAACAGCGTACACTTGATATGTCCCTTTCGGGCAAATCGACGGCGTCGGCTTTCCGGATTGCGTTTGAGGTCCGAGTAAGTCCGGAAGATCCAGATTCTGCGCGCCCTTGCCGTGCGTCAGCACCGTGTAGAACGCATCGGCCGTATGCGCTAGAACGCACGCTCCGACACCGCTACCCCCAAGCGCGCGCACGACGACCATCGCTTCTCGCACTTGTGAGGGAACGGTAACGCGGATCGTTCCGCCTCCCTTCCCATTCGCACGCAACGACGGTGTCGCCAGCGACGGCAATGGCGTTAACGATGCGACTGCTCCCTGGCGGCTAAGACGCCGGGGGCCGGCGTCGGCGTGCCGTTGGGATCCGGACTGGGCGTCGGATTGGCCGGCGTCGTGAACGCCGGCGGTACGGCTACGTACAAATCGTATGTGCCGAGCACCGGCTTTACCGCGAAGTCAGTAAAGCCGAGCGAGTAACCTTGAAAGCCGAGTGCGGCAATGCTGGGATCGATCGGC